>NZ_DLNQ01000011.1:720-188824 GCF_002479495.1 Brevundimonas sp. UBA7506 | reverse complement strand
ACTACATGCGCGCCCACGGCTTTCAGAACGTCCGCATCGAACAATTCCCTCTGGTAGGCTGGGAACGGGGCGAGGAGAGCGCCGAACTGCTGGGCGCCCGTCCGCAGAAACTGGTGGCGGCCGCCCTGGGCCATTCCATCGCCACGCCCGCCAACGGCATTGAAGCAGACATCGTCTTCTTCGACGGTCTGGACGCCCTGCTGGCGGCGCCGGTCGGCTCGCTGACCGGCAAGATCGCGGTCGTCGACGGCGGCCAGATGGTGCGGATGCAGGACGGCTCGGGCTACGGCTCGCTGTCGCGCATTCGCGGTCTGGGCCCGACCGAAGCGGCCAAGCGCGGCGCGGTGGCCTTCGTCATGCGCTCGGCCGGTTCGGATGAGCACCGCATGCCGCACACCGGCACCACCCGCTATGTCGAGGGCAAGGTGCCGCTGCCGGCCTTTGCGCTGAGCGCGCCTGACGCCGACCAGATCGCGCGGCTGGTGAAGATGGGCGAGCCGGTGCGGCTGCGCCTGAAATCCACCGCCCACACCTATCAGACCCACAGCCAGAACGTGATCGGCGACATCGTCGGCGCGACGCGTCCGGACGAGATCATCGTCCTGGGCTCGCACATGGACAGCTGGGACCTGGGCACCGGGGCCATCGACGACGCGGCGGGCGGCGCCATCACCCTGGCCGCGGCCAAGCTGATCGCCGAGCAGGGCCGTCCGGGCCGCACCGTGCGGGTGGTCCTGTATGGATCGGAAGAGGTGGCCCAGCCGACCGACACCGGCAACGGCGGCGGCGCCTATCTGCGCAACATCGGCGCGGCGGGCGTGGAGAAGCACGTCATCGCCGGCGAAAGCGACTTCGGCGCTGACCGTATCTACGCCCTGAAGACGCCGCCGGGCGCGCAAGGGTCCGACTTCGCCAGGATCGCCGCGCGTGTGCTGCGTCCCATCGGCGTCCTGCCGTCGAGCGAGCCGGAACTGCACGGCGGCGTGGACATCGGCCCGCTGGCCGGGGCAGGCGTCCCGGTCTTCGGCCTGGCGCAGGACGGCACGCGCTACTTCGACCTTCACCACACGGCCGACGACACCCTGGACAAGATCGACCCGGCCCAGATGACCCAGAACGTCGCCGCATGGGCCGCTCTGGTTCGGTTGATCGCCGATTCCGATGTGGACTTCCGCGCCCTGCGTTCGGCGGCTACACAAGCCAGGCCTTAAGCGCGTGACCTTGCGAGCGTGGCGAAACTGGTAGACGCAGCGGACTTAAAATCCGCCGACTTCGGTCTTGCGGGTTCGACCCCCGCCGCTCGCACCACTGTCAGCCCGGCGGCCGGCCCTTCGCGGTTTCGTCAGGGCGTGTGGTCGCGCAGAAGTGTGGCGGGCCAGGCGCCGACATAGGTGTAGCCCATGCGTCGTTCGCGCTCGATGTCGCCCAGGTCGGCGTGGGCGACCGAATCCCGGCCCATGTAGATCGGCGCATTGGTCTTCAGATCATAGAAGCGCGCCCAGAGCGGATCTGCGCCGGGAACGGGAACCAGTCGTCGGTCCGGTTGCCCCTCGGCGTTGACGTAGCTCTCCAGTCGGGTGTCGCGGATCGCCGAGCGCTCGAACCAGGCGCGGGCGCCTTCGATGGCGGCGCGAACCTCGGGCGAGGGATGCTCAAGGCTCATCAGGAAGCGGACGATGCCGACGCTCTCGCTGCCGGACAGCGAGGGCGGCTCGAACCTGCGCGCCCAGGCGGGGGCCAGGGTGACGGCGTCGTGCTGGGCGCACCAGACCGTCAGGCGGCCGTCCTGTCGCACCTGGGTCTTCAGGATGACGTCGACGCCGCGCGACACGGCGGCGGCGGCGCGCGCGCGTTGCGCCGCATCAACAAAGCCATAGGGCGGGCGGCCTGCGGCGACATCCTGCAGCAGGGTCAGAACCCGCACCATGGCGTCGTCATTGAAGGTGATGTGGTCGTGATAACCGCCCCGCAGCGGATAATACTGAGGCCAGCCGCCGCTCGGGTACTGGGCGGCCAGGACGTAGTCGAGCCCACGCTGGAAGGCGGCGGCGCAGGCGGCGTCGCCCGTCGCCGTCGTCATCCGGGCCAGGAAGGCCAGGGGCAAGGTGGTGGCCTGGTTGTCGAAGGTGTTGGCCAGGCCCGGATCGGCGTCGGGACGCGCGGGCAGGTTCAGCGGCGTGTTCTTGGGCCAGCCGCCTTCGGGCGACTGATGGGTCAGGACATTGTCGGCGATACGCCGGGCGGCCGGGGTCGCGTACCAGTCCGCCGCCCGGGTCAGGACGGCGGCGTTCCACGGCACGGGGGCCTCCGCCGCGAGGGCGGCCGGGGCGAGGACCGAGGTCAGGGCCGATGCCGCGACGGCGCCGAGCCAGGGACGAGACATCATGGCGACAACTCCTTGGTCGGATCGCGGCCTGGGCGGCAGGTAAAAGGAAGCGCCGTGTCTCCACGGCGCTTCAAGTGCGACAGCTCTTCCGGGAGGAGGCTCTGTCGATCGGAAATCAGAAGGTGAACCGGGCGCCGATGAAGTACTGGCGACCGGTGCTGGCGTAGTTCTGAACGACGGGATCGTTCTGATAGGCCCAGCGGCTGTCCGTCTGATTGGTCAGGTTCAGCGCCTCCACCGTGATGGTCACGTTGTCGGTCAGCTTGTAGGTGGCCGAGGCGTCGACGTTCAGGGTCTCGTCGCTGCCGATGAAGTCGTTGATCAGCGGCGAGTCGCAGTTGCCCGGATCGCACCCGCCCGAAGCCAGGGGATAGGTGGTCTGATAGGCGGCGCGATAGGCCGTCGAGACGCGGGCGCTGAACTTCGGGTCCTCGTAGAAGATCGTGGCGTTGAAGGATTCCGGCGAGGCGCCGAGGAAGGGCGCGGTGCCGGTCAGGCCGCGCGCCGGGTCCAGGATGTACTCCATCTCGGAGTTGATCTTGGTGTAGTTCAGCTGGACGCCCGTATATTCCAGCAGGCCCGGCAGGAAGGTGAAGTTCTGCTGATAGGCGATCTCGAAGCCGTCCAGCGTGCCGCCCGGCGCGTCGTTGTACTGGCGGATCTGGAAGGGGCGGTCCTCGTCCAGATAGGCGCGGCGGCTGGCCGAGCCTTCATCGACCAGACCGTCCCAGGTGGCGCGCAGATTGGCGATGGCGGTTTCGTCGAACAGCTCGCTCAGCTTGGCCTCGCGCAGCACCACCTGCGGGAAGCTCTCGATCTCCTTCCAGAAGTAGGCGAAGGACAGGATGGCGTCGCGGGCGAAGTACCATTCGACGTTGAAGTCGAGGTTGGTGGCGCGGAAGGGCTTCAGCTGGGTGTTGCCCAGGGTGATGGCGGCGTTGCTGCCGTCGAACTCGGCCGGCGCCGTGCCGATGCCGACGGGCACGTTGAAGGCGGTGACGCCGGGGTGCAGGGCGGTCATCTGCGGGCGGGCCATGACCTTGGCGGCGGCGAAGCGCAGGATCAGCTTGTCGTTCGGCTCCCAAGCCAGGTTCAGCGAGGGCAGCCAGTCTTCATACTCGTTGGCGTTCTCTACCGGGCGTCCGCTGGGCGAGCGGCCGCGCGCATCCACCTCGGTCTTGGCGTAACGCAGGCCGGTGTTGCCGCGCAGATCGCCCATGAAGACCGGGAAGCGGAAGTCGACCTGTCCGTAGAGGCCGCTGGATTTCTCGTCGACCCAGAAGGTGTTGACGCCGCCGTTGCGCAGGTCGGAAAGGCGCCAGTCGCCCCATTCGTTGATGCAGTTGCAGTCGAAGCCGAAGCGGTTCTGGAAGGCTTCCAGGTTCGGCACAAAGAACTGCGAGGGCATGCCGTCGGGCACGTTCAGGCCCTGACCCCAACTGACGACCTTGCCCATCTGGCCGACGGTGGTGGCCGGCGCCAGACCCGAGCGAACCCCCTCCAGCAGGCTGGGATTCATGGTGTCGCCGATCAGGCGCTCATAGCGGGTGTAGAAGAAGTCGAACTCGCGCACGCCGCCGCCGAAGCGGAAGGTGAAGTCGTCATTGTAGTCCCAGGCGAAGTCGACCTTGGCGGTGCGATAGCCGTTCTCGGTGACCGTCTTGTAGTGACGCAGGGCCGAGTAGCCCTTGACGAAGTCCCACTTGGTCGGATCGGCCACGTCGAAGCCGAAGTCCATGAACGGCATGTCGCCGCCGCCGCGCTCGTCGTAGATGAAGTAGTCGTTGCCGGCGACGCCCTGGCCTGAGTCCAGGCGGATGAAGTCGGCCAGCAGGCCGGTGTTCTCATTGGTGGATTTGGAGTCGCCGATCAGCGCCGACATGCGGAACCGGTCGGTGAACTCGTGTTCCAGATTGATCGAGTTCTGGCGGAACTCGGTGGTGTATCCGCCCTGGTCGACGGCGGAGCGCATGTCGACATTGGCCAGCTTCAGATAGGCGGCGTTGTCGCCGTTCTCGCTGAGGGCGGCGTCCAGCACGCGGACGGACGGGCGGCCGATGAAGGCGCCGCGCATGGCCATGTAGTTGGCGTGCGGCACATAGCCGACCGAACCGGGCTGGTTGTAGTAGTCGTAGACCTCGAGGTTGTTCGGATTGAAGCTGCCCGTTCCCGCCAGCAGGTTGTTGACGTTGGCGCCCGGCGCGGTCGTGAAGACCGGCGTGTTGCCGTACAGGCTCTGGCCGCAGTCGATGGCGTCGCGGAACTCGTTGGCTTCCTGGCTGGTGCAGGTGGCGTAGATGCCGCGGCGGTTGCGGTAGCTGTTGTTGGTCGCGCTGGTCGTCGGCAGGGTCTGATAGCTCAGCGACGTCAGGGTGCGGTTGCCGTTGGTGTTGTTCCGGTTCAGGCCGACCGCGCCGATCTGGTAGTTGGTCGAGACCTGGGTCATCTCCGAATAGAGATTGTCGAAGCTGATGGTGGTCCGATCCGTCGGCCGCCATTGGCCCGACAGGGTGATCCCCAGGCGCTCCTGCTCGACCTCGCGGTGGTTCAGGGTGGACAGGGCCGGGATGCGGACCAGCGAGCCCCTGGTGTTGCCACCGTTCAGCAGGGCGTAGGCCGCCGGGTTCGAGCCGATCAGGTAGGACAGGGCCTCGGGGTTGGTCACGCGCGGCAGGGCCGTCGCCGGATTGGTGCCGGTCGGCAGGGCGAAGCCCTGGTGGTCGCCAGCCGAACCCGTGCCTACGTTGTTGAAAGTCGCGCCGCGATACAGGTAGTCGCTGGAGCCGACGCCGCGCGTATAGCTGTCGATCGACTGGTCGCGCTTGTTGTAGGCGGCCGAGGCCAGCAGGCCGAAATCGCCGATCTTGCTGCTCCAGCGGTCTGAGGCGAGCAGAGCGACGCGCGGATTATGGGTCTCGCCGTTCTCGTAGTAGGCGTCCTGCAGCGTCATCGCCAGGCGACGGTCGCTGAAGTTGAAGGGGCGGCCCGAGATCAGATCGACGGTCGCGCCCAGCGAGCCCTCGTCCGTCATGGCGTCGGCGGATTTCTGCACCTTCAGCGAGTTGAACAGCTCCGAGGCGAAGGTGTTGAAGGCAAAGCCGCGGTCGCGGCGCAGGGCGCCGTCGGCGTTGCTGGCCCCCGAGGTCGACAGGGTCTCCAGACCGTTCAGGCGCACGCGGGTGAAGTCGCCGCCCAGACCACGCACCGAGATGCTGTTGCCCTCGCCGTTCTCGCGGTCGATCGACACGCCGGGAATGCGCTGCAGGGATTCCGCCAGGTTGGCGTCGGGGAAGTCGGCGATGTCCTCGGCGTTGATGACGTCGACGATGGTGTTGGAGCGTCGTTTCTCGTTCAGGGCGCTGGCCAGCGAGGCGCGAAGGCCGGTGACCACGACCTCGTCCACGGTGGTGGCCTGATCGTTCGACTGTTCCTGTGCGACAGCGGGAGCGGCCGCCAGCATGGCGGCCAGACAGAGCGCGATAGGCGACGCGGCCGCACGCAACTGTAGCGTTGAGTTGTTCGTCATGGGTTCCCTCCTCCTCGATCGCAGGGCCTCTTGGCGGGCTCCGTCGATCATCCAGCCACCGGGTGAGCGCCCGGCTTCAGCAAAAAAGTATTATAATATTTTTAGACCGCCAAGCGATTTCTGATACCGGTGTCATGTCATTGATGATCATGTGTGAATCGCAAACGCAAGGGGGAGGGGCCGTGTTTGTGGAGAATCGCAGAACGTTGTTCGCGTTGATGGGCGCCGTGGCGACGGGGCTGATGGCGCCGCGCGCGCTTGCTCAGTCGGCGGACGATTCGGGACGGCTGATCCCGACGCCTGAGCGCAACCCCTATCCCTATAGGGGCGTCAGCGGAGCGGGGGCGACAGCGACCCTCGCCGATGCGCGCGGCGGCTGGATGTCCGGTCTGGCGGGGGTTCGCTATCGCGGGACGCGGCCGATGGCCTATCCGACCCTGCCCTGGGGCGAGGCGGCGACCGGCACGGCGGTGGAAAAGGGGCTGCTGCCGCCGATCCATCCGCTGATGGAGCTGCATCTGCGCGACACCCAGATCTGCATCGGCGGCGACGGCGCCTACTACATGACTGGCTCGACGGGCGACAACATCTGGGCCTGCAACGACGGGATCGAGCTGTGGCGCTCGACCGATCTGGTCGATTGGACCTATCTGGGCCTGGTATGGAGCCTGGACCGCGAAGGCGGCTGGGCCAGGGAATGGAGAATGCGCCGCGGCGTGCCCTTCCGAGCCATCTGGGCGCCTGAGATCCATTACGTCTCTGGAAGTTACTTCCTCTGCTTCAGCGTCAGCCGGGCGGGCCTCGGCATCCTGCGCAGCACGACGGGCAGGCCGGAGGGGCCCTATGAATACGCCTTCTCGCCCGATGCCCATCTGCGGCGGGGCATCGACGCCACCCTGTTCCAGGATGACGACGGGGCCGTCTATCTGACCTATGGCTCGGGCGACGAGATCGTGCGGCTGAAGGACGACCTGTCTGGCTATGCCGAGGAGTGGAAGCGCACGACCTTCGCCGACACCCAGTGCCTGGTCGCGCGCGACCGCGCCCGCTGCCTGAGGGGCGAGAACACCCTGGGCTACGAAGGCGCGACCCTCTTTAAGAAGGACGGGCTCTATTACCTGGGCGCGGTCGGCAATGTGGAGGGGCGGTATTCCTTCGTCTTCGCGGTGTCGGAAAACCTGCACGGCCCCTATCGGATGAAGCACGAGGCCGCGCCCTGCGCCGGGGGCGGCAATGTCTTCAAGGACCGCGAGGGCCGCTGGTGGTCCACCTTCTTCGGCAACGACGAACAGAGCCATTTCCGCGAGAAGCCTGGCCTGATCCGCGTGGACTTCGACGCCGAGGGCCGCATCGTCGTCGCCGAGGACCAGCCCTTCGCCAGACCCCTGCCGCCGCTGGAGGCGCTGACATGATCGATCGTCGTCGCCTGATGCTGACCGCTGCTGCGGTCGGGGCTCTGCCCCTGCCGGCCTTGGCGGAAGGCCAGGTCCTGGCCTTTCCCGGCGCCATGGGCTGGGCCGCCTCGACACCGGGCGGACGCGGCGGGCGGATCATCCGCGTCACGACCCTGGCGGGCGAGGGGCCGGGCTCGCTGCGCGCCGCGCTGGAGGCCGAGGGGCCGCGCCTTGTGGTGTTCGAGGTGGGCGGCGTCATCGACCTGAACCGCCGCGACATCCGGGTGTCGAATCCCTTCCTGACCATCGCCGGCCAGACCGCGCCCGAGCCGGGGATCACCCTGATCCGGGGCGGGATCAGCCTGCGCACCCATGACGTCATCGTGCGCCATATCCGAATCCGGCCCGGCGCGGACGGGGCGGCGGCGAAAAGCGGCTGGGAGGTGGACGGCCTGACCACCTCGGGCGCGCGCGACGTCATCGTGGATCAGTGCTCCTTCAGTTGGGCGACCGATGAGAATCTGTCGGCGTCCGGCCCGCGCTTCGACGGCGGCGACACGGTGGAGCAATGGCGGCAGCACACCTCGCGCCGCATCACCTTCAGCCGCAATATCGTGTCGGAAGGCCTGTCTAACGCCAGCCACGCCAAGGGCGAGCATTCCAAGGGTACCCTGATTCATGACAATGCGACCCAGGTGCTGATCGTCGGCAATCTCTACGCCCACGACCATGAGCGGAACCAGTTGTTCAAGGGCGGCGTCCATGCGGTGAGCGCCAACAACCTGATCTACAACCCCGGCAACCGCTGCATGCACTATGCGCTGAACGCCTCGGAATGGGGCGCGCATCCGTGGGAGGTCGGCCAGTTGTCCATCGTCGGAAACGTCGTGCGCGGCGGGCCGTCGACGCGCGCGGATCTGCCCTTCCTGATCGTGGAGGGGCAGGGGGATCTGGATCTCTATGCGCTGGACAATCCGGCGCGCCATGCCGACGGGCGGGCGATGCAGGAGATCGGGATCATCTCTGACCGCGAGCCGAAGATCAGACGGCTGAATGCCTCGCCGCACTGGCCCGCCGGGTTCCGGGCGCGGCCTTCGGATCAGGTCGAGGCCTGGGTCTTCGCCGAGGCCGGAGCACGCCCCTGGGCGCGCGACGCCGTGGATCGACGGATTCTGCAGGAGGTGCGCAGCGGAACCGGCCGCATCATCGACGACGAGCGCGAAGTCGGCGGCTATCCGGTCATGGCTCAGACGCATCGCCCCTTCGTCGAGGCCGACTGGGATCTGGCGACCCTGACGCGCAAGGACAGCGCGCCCAGTTGAGAAAGGGCGGAGCGTCTCGGCTCCGCCCCCTTGTGGCTTACAGGCCCATCACAGGGCGCGGAACTTGAAGTTCTTGAAGCGCGCCTCGCCCTCGCCGGCGGCGTAGATGCCGGGGCGCAGCATCATGAAGCCGCCGCGAACGTTCTGGTTGTAGCCGGACACCTCCATGCCGCGGTCGAAGCGCTTCCAGTTCACCCCGTCGGCCGAGGTGTCGAAATAGACGTTCTGATAGGCGTTGGTCAGGCGCATGAACATGCGACGGCCATGCGGATTGGCGGGCCGCCCGCGCTCGATCCCGTACTGGTGGGTGACGTAGCGCGTGGGGTCGAAGCCCAGCCCGGCATAGAGGGCGCGGTCGTAGAACAGGATCAGACCGGCCACGGCGCCGGGGTCGATCTCGATCTCGCACTCGATCTGATAGGCCTGCTCGCCCTGGACGAAGGTCAGCGGAGAGCAATCGACCGGCGCCTTGCCCTTGGCCTTCATGTGCAGGACGCCGTTGTCCCGGCGCAGGCGGTCCTTCTCATTCGGTTGCGGGTCGTAGAAGCTCCACTGGGTTCCGAACTTGTCGGTGGTGAAGTCGTCCGACAGGGCCATGCCGTGCGGCACGGCCTGACCGCCGCGCGGCATGGGGATGGGCTTGGACAGATCGCCGCCCTTGGCGCGGAACCAGCCGTCATCGGTCCACTCGATCGGGTCCAGCAGGGTCTGGCGGCCCAGGCTCC
Source organism: Brevundimonas sp. UBA7506 (assembly GCF_002479495.1). Taxonomy (GTDB): domain Bacteria; phylum Pseudomonadota; class Alphaproteobacteria; order Caulobacterales; family Caulobacteraceae; genus Brevundimonas. Next base: position 179,471 of record NZ_DLNQ01000011.1, on the reverse strand, counting down.
AGTAGGCGTTCTCATAGCCGTGATAGACCATCCACCAGTCGCCATCGGTCGGGCCCTCGACCAGGGTGGCGTGACCGCGCGACCACCATTTTTCGGCGCCGCTGCGGGTGCGCACGATGGGGTTGTGCGGGCATTCCTCCCATGGGCCATGGATCGACTTGGAGCGGGCGGCGATGACCATGTGGCCGGTCGGCGGCCCAGCCGTGCCGCCGATGGCGGTGATCATGTAGAAGTAGTCGCCGTGCTTCAGCAGCTTGGGCCCTTCCTGGGCGTGGCCCTCTACGATCCAGTCCTCGGGATAGCGCCAGGCGTCATAGACCTGTTCCAGCGGACCGTCGGTGGCCAGGCCGTCGTCGGTCAGCCGCACCCGGTCGCCGCCGTTCAGGAACAGGTAGCGCTTGCCGTCCTCGCCGACGATGTGGCCGGGGTCGATGTTGCCGGGGATCTTCAGATCGATCGGCTCGCTCCACGGGCCTTCGATCTTGTCGGCCCAGATGACGTAGTTGGAGCGATAGTTCGGGAAGCGGGCCGGGATGTAGCAGTAGAAGCGGCCCTCGTGCTTGATCAGCTCGGGCGCCCAGACCGAGCCGATATTGGTGGTCAGGGCCGCCGTGATCGGCCGCCAGTTCACCAGGTCGCGTGAGTGCCAGATGTGGATGCCCGGCACCGACTCGAACGACGAGAAGGTCATGTAGTAGTCGTCGCCGTCCTTGACGATCGACGGGTCCGGGTGGTCGCCCGACATGATGGGGTTCAGGAAGGTGCCGTCGCCCAGGTCGGCCATGCGCTGGCCCTCGATGCCCTTTCGCCACTTCATCCCGGCCCATTCGCGGCCCAGCGGCGCGGCCTCCTCGTTGGTCTGGGCGAAGACGGCGCCGACTGGCAGGGCCGAGGCGGCGACGCCGCCGAGCAGGCCGCTCAGGGCGGCGCGGCGATTGATGGGGGTCATGGGCGTTTCCTCTTTCTCATTATGCGTGACGCGAACTGAGCGGAGCTAGGGCGCGATGAAGGGGTCGATGGTGCGGATCGAACCGTCGGCCTCGTGATGCAGGTCGACCACCTTGGCGCTGCGCAGATGGGTGCGGTTCGACAACTGCGTGTCGTGATAGAAGAGCCGCCACTGGCCCTCGACCTCGACGATGGAATGGTGCGTGGTCCAGCCCTGAACCGGCAGCAGGACCCGTCCCCGATACGTAAAGGGGCCATAGGGCGTGGTCGCCGTGGCGTAGGCGATGAAGTGCGTGTCGCCGGTCGACCAGCTGAGGTAGTAGAGGCCGTTGTAGCGATGCAGCCAGGCGGCCTCGAAGAAGCGCCGGTCCAGATCGCCGCCCTTCAGGGGCTGGCCTTGCGCGTCCAGAATCACTGCGTCACGGAGCGGTTCGGCCAGGCTCAGCATGTCGTCGCTGAGACGCGCCACCTTGGGCATCAGCGACGCCGCCTCGGGCTGGTTCAGGTCGGTGTCGCCGGCTGAGGGATCGTAGCGGCCGCTGGCCCAGCGCTGAAGCTGTCCGCCGTGGATGCCCCCGACATAGAGATAGGCCGCGCCGTCTTCGTCCACGAAGACGCTGGGGTCGATGCTGTAGGCGCCGGGGATGGGCTGGGGCTCGGGCGTGAAGGGGCCTTCGGGCCGGTCTCCGGCGGCCACGCCGATGCGGAAGACGCCGTCGCGGTCCTTGGCCGGGAAGTAGAGGTAGTAGCGCCCGTCCTTATAGGCCGCGTCGGGCGCCCAAAGCTGGCGATCCGCCCAGGGCACGTCGGCCAGGGTGAAGGCGGTCGGATGGATGGTCACCGGTCCGCCGATACGGTCCATCGACAGGACCACATAGTCCTTCATGACGAAGCCCTTGCCCGGCTGGTCGTCGGCGGGCGGTCCCTGAATGTCATGAGAGCCATAGACATAGACCCGCCCGTCGAAGACGTGGGCCGAGGGGTCGGCGATGAACAAGTCGGTCGTCAGGGGTTGGGCGCGATAGGCGCGGCCGTCAGGGGCGCGCGCGACATCCTGCGCGGCAACGCCGGTCGCGAAGGCGGCGAGAGCGCTGAGGAGGATCAGGCTTCGGCTCATACCGGCCTTGCCTCGCGGACATGGGCGATCAGCCGGGCCATGTTGTTGATATAGGCCCCGGTCGAAATCCCCATCGGTCCGCTGGCCTCGGTGAAGGGCGAGGTGTCCCATTCATCCCCGACCTGGCCGCGATCGACGAAGCCGGGCGGCGGTTCGGCCGGGCCGTCGCCGCGATAGGGGTGGCTGGTCGTGCGCAATTCCACCGGCCAATACCCCTCCGCGTTCAGCCCCTCGATTAGCAATGTAACCGGTGTCATTCCCGGACGCGAGGCCGTGACGTTGAGGTCGGACCCGCCCTGCGGCCGCGTGATGACATAGTCGGAGAGCAGGCTGGGGCCGCGCCCCATCAGGGCGGACTGGCGCACGGCCTCTTCCGGCGTCAGGGCGGCGACCTGTTCGACGCGGCGGCGCAGGCGGGGCAGGTCGATATGCTTCTCGCCGCGCTGGCCGGTCATGTCGTAGTCGACATAATACTCGCCGTTCCGGGCGTTGGACCCGCGCCGATGCACGGCGATGAAGCGGTTGGTCCCCGGCTCGACGTAGCGGAAATGGTTGCGGCCTTCGTGGTGGGCGGCAGCGGGGGCCTCGACCCGCGCCAGCCAGTCCAGCGCCTCGTCCAGACGGGCCAGGAAGCTGCGGTCGCCGGTCAGGCGATAGAAGTCCAGCATCCGCTCCACGGCGACGGCGGTGACATGGGGCGAGACGGCGGCGGGTTCGTAGGTCCGACCCCAGGCGGGTTTGAAGTCGGGCGTGTATTGCAGCGCCCAGCCGGGCGTCGGCGCCGGCTGCTGCAGGTCGCGGTAACAGACCATGGCGCGCCGGATCGGTTGCTCCACATCCGGGCGGTTCCATTGCTGCTGGACCAGCAGCAGGAAGTCGATGTTCTCGTCCATCACCTCGTCGTTGAGGGTGATCAGGCCGGTGTAGTCGGGACGGCCATGGTTGCTGAACTCACCCGCGCGCGGCCAGCGCTGGGGCCAGCCGCCGCTGGGCAGTTGGCTGTCCAGGACGAAGGCGATGGTCCGGTCCACGGCGGCGCGAACGCGCGGCAGGTCCGTCGTCAGGGCCAGTCGCAGCAGGAAGCGCCCGCACTCGACCGTGGCGTGATCGTCGAAGGTGGCGTTGCCGTAGTAGTGCTGGAATTCCTCCAGCCGCCAGCCGTTCCTGCCGATGGTTTCGTACCAGCGGCGCAGCGAGTCCTCGCCGTCGAAGTCGATGACATAGTTCCAGCCGCCGCTGGGGTGCTGGCCCCGGATAAGGGCGTCGCCCGCCGCGACGGCGGCGTCCAGATACTGGGCCTCGCCGGTGGCGCGCCAGGCGTCGAGGAAGATCTGGCCCATCTCGGGCGTGCCGGGCGCCTGGGTCCAGATCATGCTGGGCCAGGCCTCCATCTCGCCCCAGCGGCGCGAGAAGTCGGACAGGTAGGACCAGACATAGCCGCCGTTGACCGCAGCCCTGTCGGTCATGAAGCGGGTGGCCCGGCGCATGGCGTCGCGTGCCGCCTCGGCGCCCGCCGTGGCGGGCGCAGCCGCCAAAAGCGGGGTCGCAGCGGCTGCGGCCAGACAGGCGCGTCGGGTCAGCATCCGTGAAAACTCTCCTTCCCCCGGTCCTGCCGCTCTGGCGTCGGCGCGCGCCGCCTGAGCGACCGCTGGACTCATCAAGAAATATAATAATACTTTTTAGGTCGTGCCTAGGGGGAGGAAGACATGGTCCGGTTCTGGATCGCGGGGCTGATCGTCGCAGCATCGGTGGCCGGGGCCTCGCGTGCCCAGACGCAGCCGGACTTCGTCGCTTTGACCCCGCCCATCGATTTTTCCCACGCGGGCTATCGCGGCGGGGGCGTGACGGCGCCGGTCATGCCGGTCCTGATCTGGGTCGAGCCGGGCGAGGGCGACGACACCGACCGCATCCTTGCGGCGCTGGATCGCGCGGCGAAGGCGAAGCCCGACGCCGAGGGGCGAAGGGGTACGGTGCTGCTGGCGGCGGGAGAGTATCAGGTCCAGGGCCAGATCCGGCTCGAGGTCGGCGGGGTGGTCCTGCGCGGCGCGGGCCCGCAGGCGACGACCATTGTGGCGACCGGTGTGGATCGGCGCGCTCTGATCACGGTCGGTGCGCGTAGCGGCACGGCCGACGCTTCGACCGGCGTAAAGCATCAGGTGATGGGCCAGACGCCGGTCGGGACCGTGCGCCTGACTCTGGAGACGACCGAAGGCCTTGGCGTTGGCGACGCGGTGACCATCCGCCGTCCCAGCACCGCCGAATGGATTGCCGCCCTGGGCATGGACGCCTTCGTCGGCTGGCGGCCTGAAACCCGGCTGAACTGGAAGCCGGGCTCGCGCGACGTGGTGTGGGATCGGCGCGTCGTCGCGGTGGAGGGGCGGACCATCCTTCTGGACGCGCCCCTGACCATGGCCCTGGCGGAGGGTGACGCCACGGTACGGCGCGGCTCCTCGGCGTCGCGCATCCGCGAGGTCGGGGTGGAGAACCTGACCCTCGTCTCGCGTCACGACCCATCGCGGCCCGCCGATGAGGACCACAGCTGGACCGGGATCGCCGTGGATCGGGCCGAGGATGTCTGGCTACGGAACCTTGTCTTTGAAGGCTTTGTCGGCTCGGCCGTCGATCTGGGGCTGGATAGTCGCCGGGTCACGGTACAGGACGTGGCCGCCAGCCGCCCGGTGTCCGAGATCGGCGGCCTGCGTCGGCGCACCTTCTACACGGCGGGGCAGCAGACCCTGTTCCAGCGCTGCGCCAGCAACGACGGCATTCATGACTTTTCGGTCGGCCACGCTGCAGCCGGACCCAATGTCTTCCTCGACTGCACCGCCACGGACGCCCTTGGCGACAGCGGGACGCAGGAGAGCTGGGCCACCGGCGTCCTGTTCGACGGGGTCAAGGTGCGCGGCGGCGGTCTGACCCTGACCCATCGCGGACGAGACGGGCAGGGCGTCGGTTGGTCGGCGGCCAACTCGGTCCTGTGGAACTGCGAGGCGACGGTGGTCGAGGTGCGCAGTCCGCCGGGCGCGGTCAATGTCGCCGTCGGCTGTCGCGGCGAGCGTTCCGGCGACGGGGTGCTGGAAGACGCGCGCGTGATGCCTGGCCGTGACTTCCATCGCGCCCAGCCGCAGGAACCGGCCAGCCTCTATCGGATGCAACTGGAGCGCAGGATGGGCGCGGGCGCTCTGGCGGCGCTGGAACCCGCAACCTATCCGGCTGAGGTCGGCGCCCCGCATCTGACCGAGGCCGAGGTCGCAGCGTGGCGAACCGTGACGACGCAACCTGTCGCCAGTCACCCGCTGACGGTCGAGGGCGGCCGCTTCGTCATCGACGGCCAGCCCGCCTGGCGTCGCCGCATCGGCTTCGCCTTCTTTCAGGCCCAGATGATCCCGGCCCTGGCCGAGGCGTCCGGCCCCTTCATCACCCGCTTCGCGCCAGGGCTGGAGGGGCGGGGTCTGACCGACGATCTGGACGCCGTCGCCGCCGGGTTGAAGACCGGCGACGTGGTGCATCATAACTACGGCCTCTGGTACGACCGTCGCCGCGTCGATCACGACTTCTACGGCTCGCCGGATCAGCGCGACGGCGAGGTCTGGGGTCCGTTCATGGAACTGCCGTGGGCGCGCAGCGGGCAGGGGCGGGCCTGGGACGGCCTCAGCAAGTTCGACCTGGAACGCTTCAATCCCTGGTTCTTCGACCGCGTCGCTCGCTTCGCCGATCTGGCCGAGCAGCAGGGCGTGATCCTGTATCACAAGCTCTATCTTCAGCACTGGCTGCTGGAGAGCCGCTCACACTACGTCGACTTCCCCTGGCGGCCCGTCAACGCCCTGCAAGCGACGGGAATGCCGAACGAAGTGCCGGCGGCGGAGGTCTTCTGGGACGTGTCCGAGCCGGTGCGGCGCGACCTGCATCGCCGCTACATCCGTCAGACGCTGGAGACGCTGAAGGGGCGGTCCAATGTCGTGATCGGGCTGGATCCCGAGTACACCGGCCCCCTGTCCTTCGTGCGGTTCTGGCTGGACGAGATCGCCGCCTGGGAGGCCGAGACCGGCGCGGACGCGCGGGTGGCGCTGGAGATCCCCAAGGATCAGATGGACGCCATTCTGGATGATCCGGCCCGGTCGCAGATGGTGGATGCGGTCGCCTTCCATCACTGGGTCTATCGTCCCGACGGCTCGCTGTTCGCGGTGCAGGGCGGGCTGGACAAGGCGCCCCGCGAACAGGTGGACGCCATCGCCCGGCCGCAGGATCTGGCCGACGGCGCCGACGCGGGCGAGGTTCGGCGGGCCCTGTGGCGCTCGACCCCGGCCATGCGCTACCGCGCCTATCGCGAGTATCGCGACCGCCGCGCCGATCTGGTGGTGCTCAATGACGACGATGTCTTCCCGGGGCTGAGCCGCGCCATTGAGGCGACGGTCGGAGTTGAGGCTCGGGCCTCGCTACGGCTGGATGCGGCCTTGATGGCGCCGACCGGCGCCGCCTGGGCGTCTTCGGCGCCGGACGGGACGGTTCTGATCTACAGCCTCGATGGCGCCGCGATCCAACTGGCCCGGTCTGTCGCCGCTGGGCAGGCGCTGCGGTGGATCGCCGACGGGGCGGTGGTCGACGCGGTTGCGTCCGAGGGGCCCAGTTCGCTGGCGCCGCCCGCCGCGCTGGCGGGCCGTCCCCTGGCCCTGTGGATCGCGCCCGCGCCTTGACGACGGCGGCGCTTGCCGCGACCAGTGGCGTCATGGCCGCTGACGACCGCAACCCGACCATCGACGACATCGCCCGCCGCGCGGGGGTGTCAGCGATGACGGTGTCGCGCGTCATCAACGGCGGGGCGCGGGTCAGCGCGGCGACGCGCGAGCGGGTCCAGGCGGTGATCGACGCGGCGGGCTATGTGCCCGATCCCGCGGCGCGAATTCTGGCGCGGGCCGGGGCGGGGCGCATCGGCCTGCTCTACGCCAACCCCAGCAACGCCTATCTGGCCGAGGTCCTCTCCGGCGCCCTGGCCGGGGCGCGGGCGGCGGGGCTGTTGCTGATGATCGAGCCGTCGCAGGCGGGCGATCCGGCGCAGGAGGCCGAGGCTGTGCGGCGACTGGCGGCGGGCGGGGCGCAGGGCCTGATCGTGCCGCCGCCGCTGGGCGAGTCCGCCGCGACCCTCGACGCTATCCGGGCGGCGGGTCTGAAGGCGGTGCTGCTGGCCGCGCCGCCCGTCGAGGGCATGACGGGGGCCCTGCGGGTGGATGACGTCGGCGCCGCCGCCGAGATGACGCGACGGCTGATCGACCTGGGCCACCGCTGCATCGGTCTGATCGAAGGCCGCGCCGATCAGAGCGCCAGCGCCGACCGACGCCGAGGCGCGCAGGCCGCGGTCGAGGCCGCGCAGGGCGTCGACCTCCTGATCGAGCGCGGCGACTTCACCTACCGCTCGGGCTTTGAGGCCGCGCGGCGGTTGCTGGCCGCGCGTCCGCGCCCGACGGCCCTGTTCGCCGGAAATGACGACATGGCCGCCGGCGCCCTGGCGGCCGTCCATGCGGCGGGGCTGCAGACACCCGGCGACGTTTCGATCGCAGGCTTTGATGACACCTATCTGGCTGCCAGCGTTTGGCCCGCCCTGACCACCATCCGCCAGCCTGTCGCCGAGATGGCCCGCCGCGCGGCCCTGCGTCTGGCGGGCAAGGAGCAGCTCGAGACGCAATTCGTCGAACATCGACTGATTGAACGGGAGAGCACCGCGTCACCCGGTTGACACCGGTTTCCAAGTGGAGAATGTTAGCGCTAACACGACGTCAGATCGTGTGGGAGACGCACCTTGGATATGATCGCCATTCTGCCGCGCGACTGGCGCGCGGCTGTCCTGCTGGGCCGGATCGAGACCGCTGACGGGCCGACGCCTGTGCTGCTGCGGGATGGTCGGCTGATCGACATTTCCGCCTTCGCCCCGACGACGGCGATGGCTCTGGCGCGACCCGATCTCGCCGCCGCCGAGGGGCGCGATCTGGGCGCGGTCGAGGACCTGAAGGTCGCGACGGCCTGGGGCGATGCGGGGCTGGCCCTGCTGTCGCCGCTGGACCTGCAATGCATCAAGGCCTCGGGCGTGACCTTCGCTGTTTCGGCGCTGGAGCGGGTGATCGAGGAGCGGGCGCGTGGCGACGCCGCCGCCGCCAACGCCATTCGTCGGGGCCTGCTGGAGCGCGTCGGCGGCGAACTGAAGGACCTGAAGCCGGGCTCGGCTCAGGCTGAGGCGGTCAAGGCGCAATTGATCGCCGACGGCCTGTGGTCGCAGTATCTGGAGGTCGCCATCGGCCCCTATGCCGAGATCTTCACCAAGGCGCCGGTGCTGGCCTCGGTCGGGGCGGGCGCGGCGGTCGGGGTGCGGGCCGACTCGGCTTGGAACAACCCGGAGCCGGAGGTGGTGATCGTCTGCGATCCGGCGGGTCGCCCGGTCGGCGCCAGCCTGGGCAACGACGTCAACCTGCGTGACATCGAAGGGCGCTCGGCTCTGCTGCTGGGCAAGGCCAAGGACAACAACGCCTCGGCGGCGGTCGGGCCCTTCGTCCGCCTGTTCGACCACGGCTTCAGCATGGATGACGTGCGCGCCGCCACGGTTCGGCTGGAGGTCGAGGGCGAGGACGGCTTCGTCATGACCGGCGAAAGCTCGATGCGCCTGATCAGCCGCGATCCCGAGGACCTGGCGACCCAGACCCTGAGCGCCCACCAATACCCCGACGGCTTCGCCCTCTATCTCGGCACGATGTTCGCCCCCGTCGAGGATCGCGGCGAGGCGGGCAAGGGCTTTACCCACAAGGTCGGCGACCGCGTGCGGGTCTCGTCCGACAAGCTGGGCGTGCTCGAGAACATCGTCGCGACCTGCGATCAGGCGCCGCCCTGGACCCTGGGCGTCAGCGGCCTGATGCGCAATCTGGCCGGGCGCGGTCTGCTGGGCGGCGCGGCATGAGCGGCGCAGTTTATCCTTCGCTGAAAGGCCGTCTGGTCGTCGTCACCGGCGGCGGCTCGGGCATCGGGGCAGGGGTGGTCGAGGCCTTCGCTCGACAGGGCGCGCGGGTGGTCTTCTTCGACATCGCCGAGGCGGAATCCAGGGCTCTGGAGGCGTCGCTGGCGCAACTGGACCCGGCGCCGGTCTTTGAAACCTGCGACCTGACCCGGATCGAGCCCCTGCAGGCGGCCCTGGCCGGGATCATCGCTCGGCACGGGCCTATCGACGTCCTGATCAACAACGCCGCCAGCGACGATCGGCACGCCCTGGCCGAGGTCACGCCCGCCTATTGGGACGAGCGGATCGCGGTCAATCTGCGCCATCTCTATTTCGCGGCCCAGTCGGTGGCGCCCGCCATGCGCGCGCAGGGCCGGGGCGTGATCCTGAACCTGGGCTCGATCAGCTGGCATCTGGGCCTGCCCGACCTGTCCATCTACGAGACGGCTAAAGCGGGCATCGAGGGCATGACGCGGGCCCTGGCGCGGGAGCTGGGCGCGGACGGCGTGCGGGTCGCCTGCATCGTGCCGGGCAATGTCAAAACCCCGCGTCAGATGAAGTGGTACACGCCCGAAGGCGAGGCCGAGATCGTCGCCGCCCAGTGTCTAAAGGGCCGCATCGAGCCGCGCGACGTGGCCGCTTTGGCCCTGTTCCTGTCCTCCGACGACGCCCGTTTCATCACGGGGCATGAGTATTTCGTGGACGCGGGCTGGCGCTGACGCAAATCTGATTTCATCACCGCCCGCGATCAATGACGGGCGGTCAACCACTCGGACCTGGGGAGGGACGAATATGGCGGGACCGACAGGGGCTTCTGGCCCGGACATCGCGGGGAATGACCGGGTCAACATGGCCTTCATCGCCCTGATCGTGGCGGTGGCCACCATCGGCGGCTTCATGTTCGGCTATGATTCCGGCGTCATCAACGGCACCCAGGACGGGCTGGAGGCGGCCTTCAACCTGTCGGCGCTCGGCACAGGCTTCAACGTCGGCGCCATCCTGCTGGGCTGCGCCTTCGGCGCCTTCGCGGCGGGACGACTGGCCGACGCCGTCGGCCGCCGCACGGTGATGCAGATCGCCGCCGTCATGTTCATCATTTCGGCCGTCTGGGCCGGGGCGGCGGACAGTTCTGCCCACTTCATCCTCGCCCGCTTCATCGGCGGCCTGGGCGTCGGCGCAGCCTCGGTCCTGTCGCCGGCCTATATTTCCGAAGTCACCCCGGCCTCGATCCGGGGGCGGCTGTCGTCGGTGCAGCAGATCATGATCATCACCGGTCTGACGGGCGCCTTCGTCGCCAACTACGCCCTGGCCAAGACGGCGGGCGGGTCGACGGCCGAGTTCTGGTTGGGCTATCCGGCCTGGCGCTGGATGTTCTGGCTGCAGGTCGTGCCGGCCGGCATCTACTTCCTGGCCCTGCTGGCCATTCCCGAAAGCCCGCGCTTCCTCGTGGTCAAGAAGAGGGACGTTCAGGCCGAGGCCGTGCTGTCCAAGCTGTTCGGCCAGGGCGCCGGCGCGCGCAAGGTCGCCGAAATCCGCGCCTCGCTGGCGGCGGATCACAAGCCGCGCTTCGCCGACCTGCTGGACCCGGCGACCCGCAAGGTGCGCCCCATCGTCTGGGCCGGTTTGATCCTGGCGGTCTTCCAGCAACTGGTCGGCATCAACATCGTCTTCTACTATGGCGCGGTATTGTGGCAGTCGGTCGGCTTCTCCGAAAACGACGCCCTGCAGATCAACATCCTGTCCGGCGTCCTGTCGATCGCGGCCTGCCTGGGGGCCGTGGCCATGATCGACAAGATCGGCCGCAAGCCCCTGCTGCTGATCGGCTCGGTCGGGATGTTCGTGACCCTGGGCGTTCTGGCCTGGTGTTTCTCGCGCGCAGCCATGGTCGATGGGGCGCTGCATCTGGACGATCAGACGGGCCTGACCGCGCTGATTTCCGCCAACGCCTATGTGGTCTTCTTCAACCTCAGCTGGGGGCCGGTCATGTGGGTCATGCTGGGCGAGATGTTCCCCAACCAGATGCGCGGCTCGGCCCTGGCCGTCGCCGGCTTCGCCCAGTGGATCGCCAACTTCGCCATCGCCGTCAGCTTCCCCTGGATGGCGGCGTCGCTGGGTCTTGTCGTGACCTACGGCTTCTATTCGGTCAGCGCCCTGATCTCCTTCTTCCTGGTCCAGGCCTGGGTGAGGGAAACGCGCGGCCGCGAACTGGAAGACATGGGCTGACGCCCGCAAGCTCTGCTACCTGACCTCCCCGAAGGCGGGGCGGCGCGCCCCCGTCGCCCTGCTGCTCTCTGAAAGGACTTTCCCATGACGGACACGCTTGAGCTTTCGCACTGGATCGGCGGCGAGAAGGTGGGCGGGGATCTGTCGGGCGAGAGCCTGAACCCGTCGGACACGCGGGACGTCGTGGCCCGCACGCCCAGGGGCGGGGCGGCCGAGGTGGATCAGGCGGTGCAGGCCGCGCGCGCCGCCTTCCCGGGCTGGGCCGACGCCTCGCCCGAGGCGCGCTTCGACGTGCTGGACCGGGCCGGTTCGCTGCTGATGGAGCGCGCCCCGCAGATCGGCCGCCTGCTGTCGCGCGAGGAGGGCAAGACCCTGCCGGAAGGCATCGGCGAGACCATGCGCGCGGCCCGCATCCTGAAGTATTTCGCCGGCGAGGCCCTGCGCGTCCACGGTCAGAACCTGGCCTCGACCCGTCCGGGCGTGGAGATCCAGACCTATCGCCAGCCGGTCGGGGTCTTCGGCCTGATCACGCCGTGGAACTTCCCCATCGCCATTCCGGCCTGGAAGATCGCGCCGGCCATCGCCTTCGGCAACACCGTGGTCATCAAGCCCGCCGGCCCGACCCCGGCCACCGCCGAGGCCCTCATCGCCATCCTGCATGAGGCGGGCCTGCCCAGGGGCGTGGTCAACATGGTCATCGGCGACGGCGACGTGGGCCGCGCCATCGTCGCCCACCCCGGCGTGGACGGCATCAGCTTCACCGGCTCGCAGGGCGTCGGCGCCGGCGTGGCCGAAGGCGCGATGAAGCGTCAGGCCCGCGTGCAGCTGGAGATGGGCGGCAAGAACCCCCTGATCGTGCTGGACGACGCCGACCTGGATCGCGCCGTCGCCATCGCCCTGGACGGCAGCTTCTTCGCCACCGGCCAGCGCTGCACGGCGTCGAGCCGCCTGATCGTGCAGGACGGCATCCACGACCGCTTCGTCGCCCTGCTGGCCGAGAAGGTGGCGGCGCTTCGCGTCGGCGACGCGCTCGATCCCACGACGCAGATGGGACCGGCGGTGACCGAGGCTCAGCGCGACGTGTCGTATAACTACATCGACATCGCCAGGGACGGCGGCGGCCGGATCGTCACCGGCGGCGAGCGTCTGAAGCTCGACAAGCCGGGCTGGTACGTCCAGCCGACCCTGATCGCCGACACCCTGCCGGACGCCCGCATCAACACCGAGGAGGTCTTCGGCCCCGTCGCCTCGACCATCCGCGTGGCCAGCTATGAGGAAGCCCTGGCCGTGGCCAACGGCGTCGAGTTCGGCCTGTCGGCGGGCATCGTCACCCAGTCGCTGAAACACGCCCGCGACTTCCAGAGGAACGCCAGGGCCGGCATGACCATGGTCAACCTGGCGACGGCGGGCGTCGACTATCACGTCCCCTTCGGCGGCACGAAGAAGTCCTCCTACGGCCCCCGCGAACAGGGCTTCGCCGCCGTCGAGTTCTACACCCAGATCAAGACCAGCTACTCGGCGGGCTGACGGCATGACCACGCCGACCCTCGTCTGGGACGTCCAGGCCGAACTGGGCGAGGGGCCGGCGTGGGACGCGCCCCGCGCCTGCCTGTGGTTCGTCGACATCAAGGGGCGGCGGCTGCATCGCTATACGCCCGCGCCTGGAGATCCCAGGACCGGGGACAAGGCGTCGTGGGACGCGCCGGACCAGATCGGCTTCGCGCTTCCGGCCGAAGACGGCTCGCTGATCTGCGGCATACGCGGCGGCCTCTATCGCTTCGACGTGGACATGGGCGACTTCTCCCTGTTCCAGCCGGTCGAGGCTGATCGCCCGCAGAACCGGCTCAACGACGGCTTCGTGTCGCCGGACGGCGCCCTGTGGTTCGGCTCGATGGACGACAGCGAGCAGAGCCGGAGCGGCGCCCTCTATCGCTGGTTCAGGGGCGAGCTGACCCGCCACGACGACGGCTACGGCGTCACCAACGGGCCCTGTCTCAGCCCCGACGGGCGGACTCTCTATCACCACGACACACTGGAGAAGACGGTCCTGGCCTTCGATCACGCAGACGGCGTGCTGTCGAACCGGCGGATCTTCGCCGTGACCGAGGACGGCTATTGCGACGGGCCGAGCATGGATGCGGACGGCGTGCTGCACGTCGGCCTGTTCAACGGCTGGGGCGTGGCGCGGTTTGCCTCCGACGGTCAGCGCCTCGGAACCATCTGTTTCCCGGTCCAGACGGTGACCAAGGCGGCCTTCGGCGGGGCGGACGGGCGCGACCTCTATTGCACCACGGCCTGGCTGGGGAACGCCGACAAGCGTGCGGCGCAGCCGACCTTGGGCGGCCTCTATCATCTGCGGGTCGAGACGCCGGGCCTGCCGCAGCATCGGATCGCCCTGTGAGGATCGAACGCGGCGACTGGACCCTGAACCTACGCCCTGATCTGGGGGCTTCGATCACCGCCCTGAGCTGGCGCGGACGCGACGTGCTGCGCCCGGCGCCGGACAACCTCGACAGTCCGCTGGCGGCCTCCAGCTTCCCGCTGGCGCCCTACGCCAATCGCATCGACGATGGCGCCTTTGCGTTTGAGGGCAGGGCTGTGCGCCTGCCCGCCACGCCGGGGTTCGCGCCCCACGCCCTGCACGGCGTCGGTTGGCGTGCGCCTTGGAACGTGCTGCGCGTTCACGGCGGGACGGTTGATCTGGTCCTGGCCGCCGAGACCGGGTCGGAATGGCCCTGGGCCTGGACGGCCTCGCACCGGCTGACCTTGAGCGAGGACGGGCTGGAGATGAGCCTGACAATCGCCAACGAGGACGCCGCCCCCATGCCCGCTGGTCTCGGCCTGCATCCCTATTTCGCTGTCGAGCCCGCGACGCGCCTGCAGCTGTCGGCGCCCAAGGTCTGGCTGACCGATGCCCGTGAAATCCCGGAACGGCTGGCGGCGGCGGGCGACCTGATCGACTGGAGCGAGGCTGCCGCCGTGGCCGAGGCCCCCTTCGTCGATCACGCCTACGCCGACTGGAACGGGCGGGCGGCGCTGCTGCACGATGGCTGGCGGGTCGACATGACCGCCTCGCCGAACGCCCGCTGGGCCCAGGTCTATGCGCCTCGCGGCGAGGCTTTCGTCTGCGTCGAGCCCGTGACCCATCGCCCCGACGCCCACAACGCCCCGGCGGGCGAGGACAGCGGCCTGACCGTGTTGGCCCCCGGCGGCCTGCTGACCCTGACCGCCCGCATCACCGCCTCGGAGACCTGAGATGATCGCCGCCCTGACCGTCGCCGCCGCCATGATCCAGACGCCCGCTGCGGCCGAAGCGCCGCCCGTTCAGCCGATCCGGGCGTCGAAGATCATCCTGGTGGGCGATTCCACCACGGCCGTGGTCGGCGGCTGGGGACCGAGCTTCTGCGCCTATCACGTCACCTCGTTCGCGGCCTGCGTGAACCTGGCGCGCGGCGGGCGCAGTTCGGGCAGCTATATCGCCGAGGGCTCGTGGGACCTGGCCCTGGCCGAGATGGCGACGCGGGGGTTCGCCTCCACCTATGTCCTGATCCAGTTCGGCCACAACGATCAGCCGGGCAAGCCGGGCCGCTCGACCGATCTGGCCACCGAGTTTCCCACTAATCTGAAACGCTATGTGGCCGAGACGCGGGCGCGCGGCGCGACGCCGATCCTGCTGACGCCCCTGGTCCGCCGCCAGTTCGTCGATGGGCGCTTGCAGAACGATCTGGAGCCCTGGGCCGAGGCGGTGCGGGCCGTGGCGGCTGAGACCAAGACGCCTCTGGTCGATCTCAACCGCGCCAGCGCCGAGACGGTGCAGGCGCTGGGTCCGGCGATGTCGGCGCGATTCGCTCAGGCCGCGCCGTCGCTGGAAGTCGCCGCCGCCCTGCTGACCGGCACGACCATCGCGTCCAGCACCGGGGTCCCCGCCGCGCCGGGCGCGCCCGCAGCCGCTCAGAACAATGCGGCGGTTGAGCCTCTGGGGCAGGCGCGCATCGCGTTCGACTACACCCACGTCGGGCGCGAGGGCGCGGACTTCTTCGCCGCCCTGGTGACCCGCGACCTGATCGCGGCGGCCCCGTCGATGCGGCGGCTGCTGATCCCCTGAAGGGGCTCGGCGCCCCGCGTCAGTGGTTGTCGCGGGGCAGGCCCAGGGTGTCGACGATGCGGTGATATTTGACGGCGGGCTCCAGCACGGCGCCCGTCTCCAACTCGCCGATCATGCCGCGCTGGAATTCCTGCCAGGGGGTCTGTGACGCCGGATACTGATAGCCGCCTGCGGCCTCGAAGGCGGTGCGGCGCTCGGCCATCTCGGTCTCGTCGATCAGGACGTCCACGCGGCGGGTCTTGAGGTCGATCCGCATCCGGTCGCCGGTCTTCAGCAGGGCGATATTTCCGCCCGTCGCCGCCTCGGGCGAGGCGTTCAGGATCGAGGGCGAGCCCGATGTGCCGGACTGGCGCCCGTCGCCGATGCAGGGCAGGGCGTGGACCCCCTGTTTGATCAAGTCGGCGGGCGGCCGCATGTTGACGACCTCGGCCGCGCCGGGGTGGCCGACCGGACCCGCGCCGCGCATCACCAGGATGCTGTCGGGCGTGATGCCTTCCGCCGGATCGTCGATGCGGCGGTGATAATCCTCAGGACCGTCGAAGACGACGACGCTGCCGGTGAAGGCGTCAGGGCTGGCCGGATCGGACAGGTAGCGGTCGCGGAACTCGGCGCTGATGACGCTGGTCTTCATGATGGCGCTGTCGAAGACATTGCCCGACAGGACCAGGAAGCCCGCGTCCTGCACCAGGGCCGTGTCGAAGTCGCGGATGACGTCGGGCAGGACCACTGCGGCGCCCCGGCAGTTGTCGCCGATGGACTGTCCGTTGACGGTCAGGGCGTCCTCGTGGATCTGACCGCGCCGCATCAGCTCGGCCACCACGGCGGGGACGCCGCCGGCCTGATGGAAGTCCTCGCCCAGATATTTGCCGGCGGGCTGCAGGTTCACCAGAAGCGGCGTCTTGTGACCGACCTCTTCCCAGGTCTGCAGGGGCAGGTCGACGCCCGCGTGGCGCGCCAGGGCCGTCAGATGGATGGGGGCGTTGGTCGAGCCGCCGATGGCCGAGTTGACGATGATGGCGTTCTCGAACGCCTCGCGGGTCAGGATGTCCGACGGCTTCAGGTCCTCATGGACCATGTCGACGATGCGCTTGCCGGTCAGATAGGCGACCTGGGGCCGCTCGCGATAGGGGGCCGGGATGGCCGCCGAGCCGGGCAGGGACATGCCTAGGGCCTCGGCCAGCGCGTTCATCGTCGTCGCCGTGCCCATGGTATTGCAATAGCCGACCGAGGGCGCTGAGGTGGCGACCAGATTGATGAACTCCTCGTAGCCGATCTCGCCCGCCGCCATCATTTCGCGGGCCTTCCAGATGATGGTGCCCGAGCCGACGCGCTCGCCCCTGTGCCAGCCGTTCAGCATGGGGCCGACCGACAGGGCGATGGCGGGAATGTCCACGGTCGCCGCCGCCATCAGACAGGCGGGCGTGGTCTTGTCGCAGCCGATGGTCAGGACGACCCCGTCGATCGGATAGCCGTACAGCAGCTCGACCAGACCCATGTAGGCTAGGTTGCGGTCCAGTCCGGCGGTCGGGCGCTTGCCCGTTTCCTGAATCGGATGGACCGGGAATTCCAGGGCGATGCCGCCCGCCTCGCGGATACCCTCGCGCACGCGCTTGGCCAGTTCGATATGGTGGCGGTTGCATGGCGACAGGTCCGATCCCGTCTGGGCGATGCCGATGATCGGCTTGCCCGAGCGCAGCTCCTCCAGCGTCAACCCATAGTTCAGATACCGCTCCAGATAGAGGGCGGTCATGTCGGGGTTCGACGGATTGTCGAACCAGGCCCGGCTGCGCAGCGGCTTGGGCGAGGTCTGGGTCATGGGGCGTGGGGAAGCTGTGCGTCGCCGACGGTGGCGACTTTAATGTGAATATCATAATACTAATGATTGACCAGCGCCTTTGCGCCTAAACGACCAGACCGCTAGAGGATCAGATATGGATATGTCCTCGCCCGCTTCTTCGACCGCTTCGACCCGTGTGAGCGGTCACGTGGTCTCGGCCCACGACCAGATCGTGCGCGCCCTGGCGCAGGAGATCCTCACGGGCGCGCTGGCGCCTGGCGACAAGCTGCCGCTTGAGGCGGACCTGCTGGAGCGGTTCGGCGTGTCGCGCACAGCCCTGCGTGAGGCGCTCAAGACCCTGTCGGCCAAGGGCTTTTTGAACGTGAAGACCCGCGTCGGCACGCGGGTCAGCGACAGCGTCCACTGGAACTTCTTCGACAAGGAGGTTCTGACCTGGCGGGTGGCCATCGGCATGGACGCCCGGTTCCGGCAGCATCTGGCCGAGGTGAGGCGCAGCCTGGAGCCCACGGCCGCCTCCCTCGCCGCGCGCCACCGCACGGAAGCGGACCTCGCCGCCATGCGTGCAGCCCTCGAATGGATGCGTCGCGAGGACGCCTCCGCCCATGAGTTCGCCCGCGCCGACCTGGCCCTGCACCTGGCCATCGGCGCCGCGTCGCAGAATCCGATGATCCGCTCGGTGGCGGGGGTGATCGAGACGGCCCTGCTGGAGGCCTTCACGCTCAGCCCGCCGACCCAGGCGCCCGCTCTGCATCATGAAACCGTCGAGGCCCACGCCCGGATCGTCGAGCGCATCGCCGCGGGAGACGAAGCCGGCGCCGCCCAGGCCATGTTGGCCGTCATCGACGCCGGCTATCAGAGGGTCGAGGCGGAGCAATCGCCCGGCCGCTAGGAAATGCGGCGGCGGGCCGGCCTACGCCCAACCAATCCGGGCCGTTGTCTTGGCGCCGTTACGCTGGGGGGGTAGTCACCTGCATCCTCAGCGTTTCCGGTGTTCAAAATGATCTTCAGCCGCGTTCTGGCTCCGACCCTGGCGCTCGCCCTTCTGGCGGGAGCGGCTCTTCCGGCCATGGCTCAGCAGGCGGCTCAGCCCGCAGCGGCGACCGCAGCCGCCGAGCGTGCGGCCCCGGCCCTGGTGGTGACCCTCGTGATCGATCAGTTGAGCGCCAACCTGTTCAACCAGTACCGCAGCCAGTTCACCGGGGGTCTGAAGACCCTGGCCGATCAGGGCATGGTCTCGATCAACGGCTATCAGACCCACGGCGTCACCGTGACCTGCGCCGGTCACTCGACCGTCCTGACGGGCGTGCATCCGACGCATAGCGGCATCCCGGCCAACGACTGGATCGACACCACGACGGGCGAGGAGACCTATTGCCTGGCCGCCCCGCAGAACACGCTGGCGCACGGCAAGAATACGGACAACGGCCCGGTCGGCCCGGACCAGCTGAAGGCCTCGACGCTCGGCGACTGGCTGAAGAGCGTCAGCCCCAACAGCCGCGTCTTCGGCATCTCCGGCAAGGATCGTGGCGCCATCAACCTGGCCGGGCACAAGGCCGACGGCGCCTTCTGGCTGACCAATGACTTTGGCTTCACCACCTATGTCGAGCCGGGCCAGTCGGCCGAGGCCAAGCTGGCGCCGGTCGCGGCCATCAACGCCCGGATGATCGACCGCTTCTCGCGCCAGGCGCCGATCTGGAATTACACTAACGACGCCTGCCGCCGCCTGGAGGGCCAGTGGGTCATCGGCGGCCAGACCTTCAACTCGACCCTGCCGCCGGCCGACGACACGATCGACGGCTCGCCCCTGCTGGACGAGCTGACGCTGGAAGGCGCCGCCGCACTGTTGGACGAGCAGCAACTGGGCCGTCGCGGCGTCACTGATATGCTGGGCGTCAGCCTGTCGGCCACCGATCGCATCGGCCACGGCTACGGCACGCAGGGCCCCGAGATGTGCGAGCAGATGCTGCGTCTCGACGCGGCCCTGGGCGTCTTCCTCGACAAGCTGTCGACCGTGCCCGGCGGCGTGGTCGTCGTGCTGACCGCCGACCATGGCGGCTCCGACTTCCCCGAGCGGTCCTCGGTCGAGGGCTATCCGGCGTCGGGCCGGGTGGACCGCACCCTGATGCCGCGCGTCAATGACGCGCTGAAGGCCCGGTTCAAGCTGGACGCCAATCCGCTGGTCTCCTCGGCGGGCGGTTTGATCGTCGTCGACAAGGACAAGAAGTCGCTGGCCGAGCCCCTGCGCAGCCAGGTCCTGGCCGCCGCGGTCGAACTGCTGAACGCCGAGCCCCAGGTGGCCCTGGCCGTGTCGCGCGACGAACTGCTGGCCGAGCCGCTGCCCGCTTCGGACAATCCCGAGGAGTTGAGCCTGCGCCAGCGTCTGCGTCTGTCGGCGGTGGCCGGACGCTCGCCGGACATCATGCGATCCTATCAGCCCGGTCTGACCGGGTCGGGACGTGTCGGCGGCGCCATCTCCAGCCATGGCTCGCCCTGGGATTATGACCGCCGCGTGCCGATCATCTTCTGGTGGCCGGGCGCCAATGGTCAGGAGCGCTTCCTGCCGATGCGCACCATCGATATCGCCCCGACGCTGGCCCATCTGATCGGCGTCAAGCCGACGGGCGAAGTGGACGGCCGCTGCATGGACATGCCGCAGTTCGCCACGGGGCGTTGCGAGGCCAAATAGGCCTCACGGCCATAACGTCGTGTTTCAGCCTCATAAACTCGTGTTTCCGGCCGGGGGCGTGGTCTTACGCCCCCGGCTTTTCATTGGCACAAGGGATCAAGGCCTCTGAGGGGAGGCCATGGCCGTCAGAGCCGCCTTGAGGAAACATTATGAACAGAGCCCGCCGCGCGCGCATCGTCGCGACCCTTGGACCCGCGAGCCGCGCGCCCGCGACCGTCAAGGCGCTGGCCCAGGCCGGAGTGGACGTCTTCCGCCTGAACTTCAGCCACGGCTCACATGAAGATCACGCGGCGGCCTTGAAGGCCGTGCGCGGCGCCGAGATGGCGCTGCGGCGCCCGCTGGGGGTTCTGGCCGACCTGCAGGGACCGAAGCTGCGGCTGGGCCGCTTCGCCGACGTCGAGATCGCCATCAAGCCGGGCCACAGGATGCGGTTCGACCTGAACCCGGCGCTCGGCGACGAGACGCGGGTGCAGATGCCGCACCCGGAAATCTTCAAGGCCCTGCGCACCGGGATGCTGCTGCTGATCGACGACGGGCGCATCCGCCTGCGGGTCGGCGAGCGCACCGACGAATGGGCTGACGTCACGGTCGAGAGCGGCTCCAAGCTGTCGGACCGCAAGGGCGTGGCCGTGCCTGAAGCCGTCATTCCGGTCTCGGCCCTGACGCCCAAGGACCGCGAGGATCTGGCCTTCGCCCTTCGCCTCGGCGTCGACTGGGTGGCCCTCAGCTTCGTGCAGAAGGCCGAGGACATGGCCGAGCTGAAGCGCATCGTGAACGGTCAGGCCGCCTGTCTGGCCAAGATCGAAAAGCCGCAGGCCCTGAACGATCTGGAGAGCATCCTCGACTACTGCGACGGCGTCATGGTCGCGCGCGGCGATCTGGGCGTCGAGATGGACCCGGAGGAAGTACCGGTGGCCCAGAAGAAGATCCTGCGCGCCGCCCGCCAGCGCGGCGTGCCCGCCATCGTCGCCACCCAGATGCTGGAATCCATGACCAGTTCGCCCGCCCCGACCCGGGCCGAGGCGTCCGACGTGGCCAACGCCGTCTATGAAGGAGCCGACGCCCTCATGCTGTCGGCGGAGACCGCTTCGGGCGACTATCCGCTGGAGTCGGTCGCCATCATGAACCGCATCATGGAGCGGGTGGAGCGCGATCCCCTGTGGCCCGGCCTGATGGACGCCGAGCACGCGGGCATGGACATCCACGACGTTGACGCCCTGGTGGCGGCGGCGAGGAAGGCGGCGGAAGCGGCCTCGACCGCCTGTATGGTGGTGTTCACGACCCTGGGCGGCACGGCGCGGCGGATGTCGCGCGAGCGGCCCCTGCAACCGGTTCTGGCCCTGACGCCCAAGCCCGAGACGGCGCGTCGTCTGGCCCTGGTCTGGGGGCTGGAGCCGCGTCTGGGCGACCAGCCGTCCTCGCTGGAAGGCCTGACCGACGACGCGGTCGAAGCGGCCATGACCTATGGCCTGGCCGAGGCCGGTCAGCGCATCCTGATCCTGGCCGGAACGCCTTTCGGCGCGCCGGGAGCCGCGAATCTGTTGCGTCTGGCCCATGCTCCGGCCCATGTTCCGCAAGGGGCGAAGCGCGCCCGGAAGACCTGACGGGACGGAATGATCAAGTACATCGGCTCAAAGCGCGCGCTTCTGGGCCATGTCACGGGTGCGGTGCGCGCCGCCCTGCCGGACGGCGGGACGGTCTGCGACCTGTTTTCCGGCTCGGCCCGCGTCGGTCATGCCTTGAAGGGGCAGGGCTTCCGCGTCTGGTCGAACGACCACAACGCCTATGCCCACACGCTCGCCACGGCCTATGTCCAGGCCGACCGTGAACGCTGGGCGGCGCAGGCAGAAGGCATCCTGGCTGAGCTGCGGACGGTGACGCCCGAGGCCGGCTGGTTCACCAAGGCCTTCTGCGAGGACGCCCGCTTCTTTCATCCCGACAACGGCGCCCGCATCGACGCCATGCGCACCCGCATCGAGGCCATGGGGCTGGAGCCTGAGCTGAAGGCCGTGGTTCTGGTCGCCCTGATGGAGGCGGCGGACCGGGTGGATTCCACGGCCGGTTTGCAGATGGCCTACATGAAGCAATGGGCGCCGCGGGCGCTGAAACCGCTGGAGCTGCGGCTGCCGGATCTGCGGCCAAGCGTGGCGGCGGGACCGTGCAAGGCCACCCAGGGCGACGCGGTCGAGATCGCCGATCAGGTCGAGGCCGATCTGGTCTATCTGGACCCGCCCTATAACCAGCATTCCTATCTAGGGAACTACCACTGCTGGGAAAGCCTGGTGCTGTGGGACAAGCCCGAGACCTATGGCGTGGCCAACAAGCGGGTGGACGTGAAGACCCGCAAGAGCCCGTTCAACAGCCGTCCCGGCATCGGCCCGGCCCTGCAATCCGTGGTCGAGCGGCTGAAAACGCCCAACCTGATCGTCAGCTTCAACGACGAGGGCTATCTGAGCCGCGATGACCTGGTCGCCATGCTGTCGGCGCGCGGCCATGTGCAGGTGGTCGAGATCCCGCGCCCCCGCTACGTCGGCGCCCGCATCGGCATCCACAACCTGAAGGGCGAGAAGGTCGGGGCCGTCGGGCGGCTGCGCAACGTCGAGCACCTGTTCGTCGTGACGCAAAAGCCACTGAGCCTGCCGGTCGCCGCCTGACGGGAACCAAGCCGCGAGGTTCCGGTTACAGGCAGCATGAGTGCCTCGACCGACCGTTCGTCCTCTTCCACGCCCTCCGAGCATCCCCGACGGTCGTCCAGCGGATTGCCCAACTGGTTGTTCTTCCTTCTGGTCGCGGCGGTGGTCGTGATCCTGGGCCTGCTGGTCGCGGGCGCGACGGTCGGCTAGGCCGCGGCCAGCAAGGCCTTGATCGGCGCCCAACTGCGGCGGTGCTCGGGGCAGGGGCCGAGGGTGTTGAGGGCCTGTTGGTGGATGGGGGTGTTATAGCCCTTGTGGCTGGCGAAGCCGTAGCCCGGATAGGTCGCATCCATTTCGATCATCAGCCGGTCGCGCGCCGTCTTGGCCAGGATGGAGGCCGCCGCGATCGACAGCGAGCGGCTGTCGCCCTTGACCACGGGGGTCACGGCGCAGGGCAGCTTGAAGCGGTAGTTGCCGTCCACCAGGGCGTGAACCGGCGGATGGGCCAGGGCCTCGACCGCGCGACGTATGGCCAGGCCGGTGGCGTGCAGGATGTTCAACTCGTCGATCTCCTCGACCGAGGCGAAGCCGACGCCCCAGGCCAGGGCGCGGGCCTTGATTTCGGGTTCAAGCAAGGCGCGGCGCTTTTCCGTCAGGGCCTTGGAGTCGTCGATGCCGGGCGGCAGGTCGTCGGGGTTCAGGATCACCGCCGCCGCCGACACCGGCCCGGCCCAGGGCCCGCGCCCCGCCTCGTCCACGCCGCAGACATGGCCGTTCCACGCGGCGCGCGCCTCCAGCTCCAGCATCAGGGTGGGGAAGGGGCGGTCGATCTTAAGGACGGCTTTGGGCGGCTTCATCGCGCGTCAGTGCCACGAACGGGCGCGGGGCGGAAGGCGGGCGTGTGGTTGCGTGGAGCAGATGTGCTGAGTGGCAGGCAAGGGTGGAGGCCCGCTTTTAAGTTGATGGAGTGCCGGTTGATGTCACTTAAAAGATTGGTATGGCCCGCTTGGGCTTATCAAGGGCGCTAATGCTTGAAATATCCAAATATTTTTGAGAAAATTTTCCGTTCTGCATTGGAATGAATATGATCAGGGTTGTAATATTTTGATCGCAAATTCTTAGATTCCAGACTTCCGCCCAGCTCTGCGTGAGATCGGCTCCCTCAGATATCTCTGAAACCAGGCCGTCATATTTTATCCATGGCTGACCTGGATCCGCCGGCGAATATCTTTCTATTGGAAATTCAACATTGCCTGGATTTGCCGCGACATATGTATCCAAAACTAAAAAACTATCGTCGCATTTAATGTTGGTGTTGAGTCGAGCGTAACCAAACATATCTGGTATGAACTGGGATTGAATCCAATTGTTCGTGAGACTTTCGCCGACAACGCCGAGGCGTGCTTGCCATTCAGGTTCTGCTCCGAAGCGAGCTACTTCTACGTTCTGAACGTGACGAATGCCGCAGCCTTCTAGAATTACACGCTCATTGGCATCGGGTGTGCTGCCTCCATTGACGGTAATTGACCGACTTGAGGTGTTAACAATATCGAATGCTTCGCATTTTCGTCCTGAAAGCAGTTCGGCTGCTACGACGGCCTCACCTTTCAGAAAGCTCATGTAGGCCTCTTCTTCTCCGGGCAACACGAGAGCGGCCGGGCGTTCCGGCAGTTGCAGGGCCAACGAGAGTGCGGCGACGATAAGCATCGAATTCCCCTGTAGAAAGGCGATGTGAATAACGATGTTATCAGGTGTCGTCTATGGGACGAAAGCAGACTTCCTGCTCCGACTTCGTCGTCACCTCGGGTGGCACGAAGGGGCGATCCGGGGGGCAAGTGTTCAACTTAATGGCATGGCCGGGGAAGTTGGAATCGCTTGGGTTCCAGGCTCGCTTCGCGTCCCGGAATGACAACGAAGGGTCAGGCGCAGGCCGCTTTCACCGCCGATAATCAGGCCTTGGCGGCAGTTCTAGCCGCCCGCCGCGCTCACCTCCCCATGCCGGAAACACGTTGTCTGGTGATCGTTGACCATGCCGACGGCCTGCATGAAGGCGTAGGTGATGACCGGGCCGCAGAACTTGAAGCCGCGCGCCTTCAGGGCCTTGGCCATGGCGACGCTTTCGGCGCTCTGGGTCGGGGCTTCGCGGAAATGGCTCCACTGGTTCACCAATGGCTTTCCTTCGACGAAGGACCAGAGCCAGCCCGAGAAGTCCTCGCCGCTGTCCCTCATCTCCAGCCAGAGGCGGGCGCCGTTGATGGCGGCGTCGATCTTGGCGCGGGAGCGGATGATGCGCGGGTCGGCCAGCAGGCGCTCGCGGTCGGCGTCGTCGTAGCGGGCGATGATCTCGGGATCGAAGTCGTGGAAGGTCTCGCGCATCCCCTCGCGCTTTCTCAGGATGGTGATCCAGGCCAGTCCGGCCTGAAACCCGTCCAGCACCAGCTTCTCCCACAGGGCGCGGGGATCGTACTCGGGCACGCCCCATTCGGTGTCGTGATAGGCGATGTAGAGCGGGTCGGTCGTCCCGCACCAGCCGCAGCGGCCTTCGGCCTTTTCGGATTCGGTCATGGCGCGATGTTGCTGGAATGTTCTTGTGAGGCAAGCGAAAAGGCCCGGCGTTTCCGCCGGGCCTCTCGCCGGATTGAAGCTGACGCTTACAACTGCTCGACCGAGTATCCGCGCGCCCTCAGCATGTCGATGAGGCTGTCCTGATCGGCCAGGTGGGCGACGCCGACGGCGACGAAGGCGCTGCCCGAGCCCTTCATCATCGTCTCGATCTGGTCGGTCCAGTCGGCGTTGCGCACGATCAGGGCGGCGCGGTGGACGTCTTCGTGGATGTCGCGGGTGTCGAGGCGGTTCAGGCGGCCGACCTCGGCGGCGTCGCCCTTGAGCCAGGCGGCGACGGTCTGATCCAGCTTGGGCACGATCTGGCCGCCGTTGCGGACATAGTTATTCAGATAGGCGATCTGGGCCTCCTCGCTCATGCCGGCGATCAGGCGCAACTGGCGGTCGGCGGTTTCGAAGCCGTGGATAGTCTTACCCTCGGCGCGAGCGCGGTCCATCAGGGTCTTGTCGACCCCCAGGTCGGGGCGATAGCCGGCCTGCATAGGGGCGGTTCCTGCAACGATGAAGGCGGCCAGCCAGGGGCGATAGGCGTCCAGGGCCGCGCCGCTGGCGCCGACGCCCTGGGCGGCCTTGTCGAAGGCGGCGAAGTCCTCGGCCGACAGGATGGACGACAGGGGGCGGTCGGGGGTGACGCCGTGCTGCTGGGCCACCTTGGCGGCGACGTTCGGGTCGTCCTGATCAGCCACCTCGACCCAGAACTGGTCGGCGCCGGCGAAGGCCGCGTCCACCTTGTCCGACCCCCAGGCCGTGCCGGGGCGCAGATAGTGGATGGTGCCGAACAGATAGACGGTGGAGTCCGCGTCCCTGACCACCCACAGCGGCGGACCGGCACCCTCGGCGCGGGGGATGGGGGCGGCGGCGACAGCGGCGGCCGGGACGGCGGCTTGCTCAGCGTGAGCGGCGCCGGGGAAGGCGGCGAGGGCGGCGCTGGCGGCCAGGGCGGCGCAGGCGCCGACGGCCATGCGCGAGACGTGATTGGCCGTACGGCCCATGCGGTTGGCGAGGGTCATTGGATCGTCCTTGGATTGTCGGGGTGTCGGGAAAGGGCGCCGATCGGGTCGGCGAAGGCGTCGGCCCGAAGGGGCCGGAAGGTCAGTGCGTGGTCGAGACGGCGGCCGCGGGCTGGGCCTGGCCGAAGGTGGGGACGGCCTCGACGGCCGTGGCGATCAGGAAGGCGCCGCAGAGGCCGAGGGCGAAGCCCGAGAAGCGTTCGACGATGGCGGAGTAGAGATTGAACATGGGTCTGATCCTGAAAAAGAGGGGCTAGCGGGCGGCGATGGCGGCGGCGGGGGCGTCGAACCAGGCGGCGGCCTGGCCAGGGCTGGGGATCAGCATCACGGCGATGCAGATCAGCAGGGCTCCGCAGACGCCCAGGGCGAAGTCGGAGACGTGTTTGGCCGCTTGGCCCATGCGGTTGGCGCAGGTCATTGGTTAGTCCTTTGAATGTCGTGGTGTTTTGAAGGTTAGCGAGCGTCGGGCTCGTCGGTATCACTGAACGAAGATGGCTTCGATCGGTCGGCCGAAGAGGCGGGAGATGCGGAAGGCCAGAGGCAGGGAGGGATCGTAGCGGCCCTTTTCCAGCGCCTGGACGGTTTGACGGGAGACGCCGAGCTGTTCGGCGAGGTCTGCCTGGGTCCAGTTGCGCTCGGCGCGGAAGACCTTGAGGCGGTTGACGAACTCGCTGGTCATCGGCGGGCCATCCACCAGCCGCACCAGGCGATGCCGTAGCCGACGGCCTGGGCGGCAAAGAGGCCGACGACGCCGACGGCGACCAGGGCCGCGTCCGAGCGCTGCACGAAGGCCGGCAGCAGGTTCACGTCCATCAAGGTGGCGGCCACGACGCCGGCGCCGCCGACGACCAGGCCCAGATTGCCGCCCCACCACCAGGCCCACTTGTGGGCTTCCTTGGCGGCTTCATCGAGGGCGCGCCACCAGTAGAGGCTGTGGATGGCGGAGAAGACGGCGACGGCGGCGGCCAGCAGGACCACGCCCAGTTGAGGGGCGTCGCCCAGTTGAGGGGCGTCGCCCAGTTGGGCGGGCCAGAAGGGCGCGGCGACGGTCAGGCCGGAAGAGACGACCACCAGAGCGCACAGGCCCACGGTCAGGTCGTCCATCTTCTTCTTGTTGGCGGCGGCGGTCTTGGTGACGGTGTTCATGACAAGCTCCCCTGTCGTTGTGACAAGTGAACTTTACCAATGCCGCGTTCTGCGTCAAGCGACTTTTACATCGTGACAAGCAGATTTTCCGTTTGGCCGAAATTAGCCTTGGAATTCAGGGATCCAGCCGGGCTTTTCGACGCGTACAGGGCGGCCGTCGATGCTCAGATCGCCCTCCAGACGGTCCAGACGCATCAGGGCGATGGCGCGGCCGTCGGCGCCGGTCATGACCTCGCCGGCCCGAAGTTCACCGTTCAGCACCTCGGCGCCGCGCTCGGGGACGGGGCCGTCGAAGGCGATGGCCATCATGCGGTTCTTGATCGTGCCGCGCCGCTTCATGCGCGAGGTGGTCTCCTGACCGATGAAGCAGCCCTTGTGGAAGTCGATGCCGTTCAGCAGGTCGAAGTCGGCCTCGATGGGATAGGTCTTGTCCAGCAGGGTGTCCGCCGTGGGGTCGGGCACGCCGAGGGCCAGCCGGTGCGCCTGCCAGTCGGCCTGGGTCGCATTCGTCTCGCACTGGTCGCCCCAGCGGCGACCGCCGAGTTCGGGCAGGCGGGGGTCAGGGACGAAGGCGTCGGGCGCTTCGTTCCAGGCGACGAAGACGGCGTCGGGGATGGGCATGACTTCGACGTTGGAGCGCAGGCGATACATGGACAAACGCTGGATCAGGGCGTCGCGACGCTCGGCCGCGACATCCAGCACCACGCCGTTTTCCTCACCCCAGAGGAAGAGGTCGAACAGCAGCCGACCGGGCGGTGACAACAGGGCGCCGAAGCGCAGGGCGCCGGGTTCCAGCGTCTCCACGTCCTGCGTCAGCAGGTTGTGCAGGAAGGGGCGGGCGTCAGGGCCGGTGACGCGGATCAGGGCGCGGCTGTCGAGGCGGGCGATGGGCATGCGGCCAAGATAGGGAGGGGGAGGCCTCTACACCACAGTCCTTCTCCCCTTGAGGGAGAAGGTGGGCGCCGGAGGCGCTCGGATGAGGGGGGTGAGCGCGACGTTGGGCCCGGAGTCTGGACGGAGCGTTCACGGTATCAAGCCGCGTCGTCGACACCCCTCATCCGTCTCGCTTCGCGAGCCACCTTCTCCCACAAGGGGAGAAGGGACTAAACGACCGCGTATCGCGCGATGACCCCGTCCGTCTGGAAGTCATGCTCGGCCAGCTTGTCCAGCGAGGCGAGGACGCGGGCGACGAAGTCCTCGGGATCGCCCTCTTCGATGGCGGGACGCAGCCAGTCGGTGACCACGGCGCGGGCGGGGTAGGTCCCGACCGGGCCGGGAACGCTGAGCGCCACCTCGACCCCCTCGGCGATCCAGCCTGCCACCGTGGCGAAGAAGTCCATGCCTGCCAGGAAGTCGGAGCGGCGCACGACATAGAGGGTGATCTCGCCGCGCTCGACGCCGTCGGGGCGGATGATGACGCCGCTGCGGTCGGGCCGCCAGTCGTCGGACAGTTCGACCGCCCGCCACAGGCAGAACCAGACTCGGCAGGTCTGGGGCCGGATTTCATGGACCGAGCAGCCTGCTCCGTCGACGCAATAGCCGCACAGCTCGCCCGTGGGCTTGGCCAGTTCGGGCAGGTTCAGCGGGATCACGCGGCAGCATTCGACGCAGCCGCCGCAGGACCGGTCGGGAAGAAGGGGCAGGCTCATGATGCCGCCTTAGCGCATCAGGAGGCAAAAGCGCAGACCTCGCCGACGACGAGGTCTTGCGTTCGTATCATTATGTAGAATAACTTTTGACATAATGAGAACGGCGCTCAAGCCGAAACGCAGTCGGGAAACGCATCCAGTGAGACACGTCTTCGCCATTTCGTTCGCAGCCCTCGCCGCCATGGCGGGCTCTGGTCTTCACGCCGGCGCCGCCAAGGCCGAGGTCATTCGCGCCAATACGCCTGCCGTCGGTCTGACCATCGACCGGATCGGCGCCCTGCCGGACGCCGAGCGCGGTGCCTGGGCGGACTATCTGGCGCGGTCGCAAGCCCAGCACCTGGCCGATCGCGCCGCCCTGGCCGCCGAACTGCCGCCTGGCGCCACCCCGCCGCCGCCGCCCCTGGCCATTCGTGGCAACAGTTCGCACATGCCGCTGGATCGTCCGGCGCGTTGGTATGGCTCGGCCGAGGCCCGCGCCGTGGCTGACGCCGTGGTCAGTTTCCAGACCCCCGCCGGCGGCTGGAGCAAGAACCAGGACCGCAGCCTCAAGCGTTTGCCCGGCCAGCGTTTCTCCAACGACGCCGAGACCATGGAGCAGAACCCCGCCAACTTCGACGCTCCGGCGGACCGTTTCTGGACCTTTGTCGGCACGCTCGACAACAACGCCACCTGGACCGAGATGCGCTACCTGGCCAAGGTCGCGGCCCAGGCACCCGGACGCGAAGGCGACGCCTGGCGGGCCAGCATCATCAAGGGGGTCCACTACCTGCTGAACGCCCAGTATCCGAACGGCGGCTGGCCGCAGATCTGGCCGCTGGAAGGCGGCTTCCATGACTCCATCACCTTCAACGACAACGCCGTAGCCGAGGCCGCCATGGTGCTGCGGGACGTGGCCAACGGCACGGAAGGCTTCGGCTTCGTGCCGCCGGAACTGGAAGCCCGCGCCGCCGAAGCGGTGAAGAAGGCCATCGACGTCACCCTCGCCGCCCAAGTGCGCAAGGGCGATCAGCTTCAGGGCTGGCCCCAGCAGGTCGAACCCATGCGCCTGGTCCCCACCAGCGCTCGCAACTATGAACCGCGCTCGATCGCCAGCGGCGAGACAACGGACATTCTCGAGTTCCTGATGGGCGAGCCCAACCCGTCGCCCGAGGTCAAGGCGGCGATCCGTGGCGGCGTGGCCTGGCTGGAATCGGTGCGCGTTTACGACAAATCCTTCGAGATGACTGACGACGGCCGCAAGCTGATCGACAAGCCGGGCGCCGGCCCGATCTGGTCGCGCAACTACGACCTGGTCACCGGCCGTCCGATCTTCGGCGACAAGGACCAGACCATCCACGACGACGTCAACGGCATCTCCATCGGCCGTCGCAACGGCTATTCGTGGTGGCTGGCCGCGCCGCAGCGCGCGCTGGATCGCTTCGCGACCTGGTCGGCGGCGAATCCCTAGAACTTGAGCCAAACGGGCCGCCATTCCAAACCGGATGGCGGCTCCTGTCGCATCTACTGAATTTCGTAGAGAATCCCTCTAGGGTCGCCCCATGCACGGGCGTTTCCCGATCCTCTATATCGCCGAGGCGGACGCAGAAGACGCGGTCCTCTCGTCGGGGGCGCTCGCCCATCTGGTCGAGGCCATTCCGCACGCCACCTTCACCGTCGTCGGATCACCGGCCAGCGCGCCCCTGTTCGCGGACCTGCCGCGGCTGGAGCGGCTGATCGTTCTGGATCGCGACGGGCGCTGGGACTGGATCGCCCTGTGGAACCAGGTGCGCGAGACCAACTGGGGCCTGGTGGTCGACATGCGCGGATCGACCCTGTCGGGCAAGCTGCGGCGTCAGAAGCGGGCGGTGAAGGGCAAGGTCCTGCCCGACGTCCATCTGGTCGAACAGGCGGCGCGGGTGCTGCAACTGGACGAGATCCCGGGGCCGAAACTGTTCGTCGGGCGCGATGCGCAGGAAGCCGCCGAAGCCCTGATCCCGCCGGGCGAGGGTCCGATCCTGGCCATCGGGCCGGGCGTGGACTGGATCGGCAAGCGCTGGCCCGCCGACCGTTTCGCCAAGGTGGCCCTGTCCCTGCTGGGCGAGGACGGACCTCTGGCCGGCGGGCGGCTGATGATCGTCGGCGAGGAAGCGGACCGCGACGCGGCCCATTCCATCCGCTTCGCCGTCAAGCGCGAGCGGGTGATCGAACTGCAAGGCCGGCTGACGCGATTGCAGACGGTGGCGGCCCTGTCGCGGGCTGACTTCTACATCGGCGGCGACTCGCTATGGACCCAACTGGCGGTCGCGGCGGGCGTGCCGACGGTGGGGGTGTTCGGCCCCTCGGACGAGACCCTGCGCCGACCCTGGACCGGGGTGGCCGTGCGCGGGCCGCGCAGCCTGCAGGAGTTCATCGACCTGGACCCGCGCTTGAATCAGCACATCCAGCACATGATGGACCTGCCCTATGAGCGGGTGTTGAAGGCGTCCAAGAAGCTGCTGGCCCAACTGGCCGGCTGAGCCTTCGGGGGTTGTCCCCTGGGGCGTCGGGCGCGCATAAGCGCTCGACCTCAGGAGATGCGCCCATGACCCAGACCTATGACCTGATCGTGCGAGGCGGCGAAGTCGCCAACCACGCCGGACGCGGCATGGCCGACGTCGGCGTCATCGACGGGCGCATCGCCTTCATCGGCGACCTGAGCCAGGCCTCGGCGGGCGAGGTGTTCGACGCCACGGGCCTGACGGTCTTGCCGGGCGTCATCGATACCCAGGTCCACTTCCGCGAGCCGGGGCTGGAGTGGAAGGAAGACCTCGAGACCGGCAGCCGCGCGGCGGCTCTTGGCGGCGTCGTCGCCGTGTTCGAGATGCCGAACACCAATCCCAATACGACCGATCCCGAGACCATGGCCGACAAGCTGGTCCGGGCCAACAACCGGATGTGGACCGATCACGCCTTCTACGTCGGTGGCACGCACGAGAACGCCGAGCATCTGGCCGATCTGGAGCGCCTGCCGGGCTGCTGCGGGGTCAAGGTCTTCATGGGCGCATCGACCGGCGACCTGCTGATCGCTGACGACGAGGGGGTGCGCAAGGTCCTGTCGAACGTGCGCCGCCGCGCCACCTTCCACTCCGAGGACGAATACCGACTGGTCGAGCGCCGCAGCCTGGCCCGCACCGGCGACTGGACCAGCCACCCCGAAGTCCGCGACGCCGAGAGCGCCATCATGTCCACCCGCCGTCTGGTGGGACTGGCCAAGGAGACCGGCGCCCGCATCCACGTCCTGCACGTCACGACGAAGGACGAGATGGAGTTCCTGCGCTTCCACAAGGATGTCGCCACGGTTGAGATCACGCCCCAGCACCTGACCCTGGTGGCGCCCGAGGCCTATGAGCGGCTGGGCGCCTACGCCCAGATGAACCCGCCGATCCGCTCGCAGGAGCATGTCGACGCCCTGTGGCTGTGGGGCATGCAGCAGGGGGTGGCCGACGTCCTGGGCTCGGACCACGCGCCGCACACCAAGGAAGAAAAGTCCAAGCCCTATCCGGCCTCGCCGTCGGGGATGCCGGGGGTGCAGACCCTGGTGCCGCTGATGCTGACCCATGTGGCCAACGGTCACCTGTCGCTGGAGCGCTTCATCGACCTGACCTCGGGCGGGGCGCAGCGGGTGTTCGGCACGGCCAATAAGGGGCGGATGGCCGTCAGCTACGACGCCGACCTGACCATTGTCGACCTGAAGGCGAAGAAGACCATCACCCACGACCAGCAAGCCAGCCGTTGCGGCTGGACGCCTTTCGACGGCTTCGAAACGACGGGTTGGCCTGTGGCCACCATCGTGCGCGGCCGGGTGGTGATGAAGGACGGCGAACTGATCGGTCAGGCCCACGGCCAGCCGGTAAGGTTCCAGGAAACCCTGGCGGGGTGACCAGCGCCCGGCCTCAGCTTGGACTGATCGGCTTCGGCGCCTTCGGGCGGCTGACGGCCAGGCATCTGTCGCCATATTTCGACATCCTCGCCCATGACCTGGCGGTCAGCGACGGCGAGGGGGTGGCGCGGCTGACGACGCTGGATGAGGCGGCGGCCTGTCCGGTGGTGGTGCTGGCCGTGCCGGTCGGGGTTCTGGCGGAAACGGTCGCGTCCATCGCGCCCCATGTGACGCCCGGCGCCCTGATCCTCGACGTCGGATCGGTGAAGGTGAAGCCGGCCCAGGTCATGCTGGAGGGGCTGCCGGAGGGCGTGGATGTCGTCGGCACCCACCCCCTGTTCGGCCCCCAGAGTGGCAAGGACGGCATCGTCGGCCTGCGCATCGCCGTCTGTCCGGTGCGCGGCGACAAGGTCGCATGGCGCGTCGCCGCCTTCTGCCGCAAGGCGCTGGGGCTCAAGGTCTTCGTCGTCACGCCCCAGGATCACGACCGCGAGGCGGCGACGGTGCAGGGCCTGACCCACCTGATCGCCAAGGTCCTGCTGGCCATGGAGCCGTTGCCGACGCGCATGACCACGACCAGTTTCGAGCGGGTCATGCAGGGCGTGGACATGGTCCGCCACGACAGCGCGGCGGTGTTCCGCGCCATCGAGCACGACAACCCCTACGCCGCCGAGGTCCGTCGCCGTTTCTTCGACCTGGCCGAACAGGCGCGGGCCGAGCTGGACGGCTGATCGGAGAGGGGCGAACAGGCGTTTCCGATACATCCTCTCACGGATTGTTACGCGCCCGGCCTCGCCTTCGCAGGTGCAGCGCGCTAGTGAAGTCCCCCGTAAGCGGGACTCAACAGATCCCGCGACGACCACGGCTCAGGGACTGCAAGATGACCAAGTGGGTGTACGGCTTCGGCGGGGGATCCGCTGACGGCGATGCGTCGATGAAGAACCTTCTCGGCGGCAAGGGCGCGAACCTCGCGGAAATGTCGTCGCTGGGCCTTCCGGTGCCGCCCGGCTTTACGATCACGACGGAAGCCTGCGTCCACTATTATTCCAACGGTCAGTCCTATCCCGCTGAGCTGGCTGATCAGGTCGCCGCCGGTCTGAAGACCGTCGAGGGCATCGTCGGCAAGACCTTCGGCGACGCCGCCAACCCCCTGCTGGTCTCGGTGCGCTCGGGCGCGCGGGCCTCGATGCCGGGCATGATGGACACGGTGTTGAACCTGGGCCTGAACGACCAGACGGTCGAGGGTCTGGCCAAACTGTCCGGCGACCGCCGCTTCGCTTTCGACAGCTATCGTCGTTTCATCACCATGTATTCCAATGTGGTCCTGGGCATCGGCCACGATCAGTTTGAAGAGGTTCTGGACGACCACAAGGATCGTCTGGGCGTCTCGGTCGACACCGAGCTGACCGCCGAGAACTGGGAAAAGGTCGTTGCCGACTACAAGGTCCTGGTCGAGCGCGAGCTGGGCCAGCCCTTCCCGCAGGACCCGCATGACCAGCTGTGGGGCGCCGTCTCGGCCGTCTTCGCCAGCTGGATGAACGACCGCGCGAAATTCTATCGCCGCATGCACGACATCCCCGAAAGCTGGGGTACCGCCGTCAACATCCAGTCCATGGTGTTCGGCAACATGGGCGAGACCAGCGCCACGGGCGTGGCCTTCACCCGCAACCCCTCGACCGGCGAAGCGCGCCTGTACGGCGAGTTCCTGATCAACGCCCAGGGCGAGGATGTGGTCGCGGGCATCCGCACGCCGCAGTCCCTGACCAAGGCCGGCCGCGAGGAGATGGGCGAGACCGCTCCCTCGATGGAAGAGGCCATGCCCGAGGTCTTCGGCCAGTTCGTCGAGGTCGTGAACCGGCTGGAAAGCCACTATCGCGACATGCAGGACATCGAGTTCACGGTCGAGCAGGGCCGTCTGTGGATGCTGCAGACCCGCAACGGCAAGCGCACGGCCAAGTCGGCGCTGAAGATCGCCGTTGACCTGGCCTCGGAAGGCGTGATCTCGCAGGAAGAGGCCGTGTCGCGGGTCGAGCCCGCCGCTCTGGACCAGCTGTTGCACCCGACCCTGGACCCCAACGCCGCCCGCACCGTCGTCGCGGCGGGCCTGCCGGCCTCGCCCGGCGCGGCCACCGGCAAGATCGTCTTCGACGCCGACGAGGCCGAGCGCCTGTCGCAGGTCGGGGATGCGGTCATCCTGGTGCGCGAGGAAACTTCGCCCGAAGACATCCACGGCATGCACGCGGCGCGCGGCATCGTCACGGCGCGCGGCGGCATGACCAGCCACGCCGCCGTGGTGGCGCGCGGCATGGGCCGTCCTTGCGTCTCCGGCGCCGGTGAAATCTCGATCAACGAGAAGGCCGGGACCTTCACCGCGCGCGGCCGCACCTTCAAGGCGGGCGAGGTCATCACCATCGACGGCGGCAAGGGCGAGGTGCTGGACGGCGCCGTGCCCATGATCGAGCCTGAACTGACGGGCGACTTCCAGACCCTGATGGCCTGGGCCGACGGCGTGCGCCGCCTGAAGGTCCGCGCCAACGCCGAGACCCCGCTGGACGCCAAGACCGCGCGCGGCTTCGGCGCCGAGGGCATCGGCCTGTCGCGCACCGAGCACATGTTCTTCGACGAGGCCCGCATCGCCGCCGTGCGCGAGATGATCCTGGCCGACGACGAGCAGGGCCGCCGCGTCGCCCTGGCCAAGATCGCGCCCTTCCAGAAGGCCGACTTCGCCGAGCTGTTCACCATCATGAGCGGCTTGCCGGTGACGGTGCGCCTGCTGGACCCGCCGCTGCACGAGTTCATCCCGCACACCGACGCCGACATCGACGCCCTGGCCGCCGGTTCGGGTCTGGACGCCGCCAAGCTGAAGCGTCGCGCGCGTGAACTGCACGAGACCAACCCCATGCTGGGCCATCGCGGCTGCCGCCTGGGCGTCGCCTATCCCGAGATCTACGAGATGCAGGTCCGCGCCATCCTGGAGGCGGCGCTGGAGGTCAAGAAGGCGTCGGGCGTCGCCCCGATCCCCGAGATCATGCACCCGCTGGTCGCCCTGGGCCTGGAGATGAAGTTCCTGCGTGAACTGACCGACCGCACCGCCAGGGCCGTGTTCGCCGATGCGGGCGACAGCGTCGAATATCTGGTCGGCACCATGATCGAATTGCCGCGCGCCGCCCTGCGCGCCGCCGATCTGGCCGAGCACGCCGAGTTCTTCAGCTTCGGCACCAACGACCTGACCCAGACGACCTTCGGCATCAGCCGCGACGATTCCGGCCACTTCCTGCAGGCCTATCTGGACAAGGGCATCTTCGAGACCGATCCCTTCGTGCGTCTGGATCAGGACGGCGTGGGCGACCTGATCCGCATCGCCGCCGAGCGCGGTCGCGGCGCCCGGCCGGGCATCAAGATGGGCATTTGCGGCGAACACGGCGGCGATCCGTCCTCCATCGCCTTCTGCGAGAGCGTGGGCCTCGACTACGTGTCGTGCTCGCCCTACCGCGTGCCGATCGCCCGTCTGGCGGCGGCCCAGGCCGCGCTGGCGGCCCGTTCCGGCGAGGAGCGCGAAAAGGACCGCTAGAGCCTGCTTCAGGCTTGAGCGTGCAAAGGCGGCCCCTCGGGGCCGCCTTTTTCGTGCCGGAATAAGGTCGTGATCGGCGTAACGATGTGTGTGTCAAGCTGCACACGGGTGGGGCTGTGTATTCGATCTCATATGGAACGGCTGTGCGGGATGACCATTTAACTACTCGCTGGATGGGGCCGGTGACCGCAGAAGTCACCGCATCTAGTTCTACTAGGAGTTATAGAAACAATGCGTAACATTCTTCTCGCTGCCGCCGCCATTTCTTCTATCGCCGCTCCGGCTTTCGCTCAGTCGGGCCCGGACGCCCGTGGATACGGCTCGCTGGGCTACACGCATGTTGAAGGGGATAACGCCACGACCGGCGCCGTGACCGGCCGCCTGGGCGTCAACCTGAACCGCTATCTGGCCGTCGAGACCGAGGCTTCGGTCGGCGTCAAGGACGACGACTTCGCCGTAGCCGGCGTCGACGGCTCGATCAAGCACGAATGGGACGCCGCCGGCTACGTGGTCGGCAAGTACCCGGTCAGCGACAAGCTCGAGCTGTTCGCGCGCGGCGGTTACGGCCACACCGAGCTGAAACAGGAGTTCCCGGGCGCTAACACCGACGTGGGCGGCGACAGCTGGAACTACGGCGTGGGCGCCAACTACTACCTGGACGGCAAGAACGGCGTCCGCGCCGACTGGACCCGTCGCGACTTCCGCGACAACGGCGGGGAGGCCGACGCCTATTCGGTCAGCTACGTCCGTCGCTTCTAGGTCTGTCTGACGTCCAGTCTGGCGCTGGATACGACGAAGGCCCGCTCCGGAAGGAGCGGGCCTTTTCGTTCGTCTGAGAAGGTGTTTAGGCCAGGCCCGGGGCGAGGGCCCAGCGCAGCGAGTTCTCGCCGAAGGGCTTGATGAAGAAGTCGCGGTAGCGTTCGAAGACCTCGATGATCTTCGTCTTCAGGTCCTGGGTCACCGACTCGCCGCGCTGACGTTTCAGCGCCGCCACGCAGTTGACCACGATGTCCTGATGAGCCGATCCGCCCATATGTTTCAGCACCGTGGCCACGTCATGGGCCAACGGATCGCTGAGCTTTTCTGCCCACGGTGAAACGGTCTGAGTCATTCGGGCGCCATCCCCCCTCGCTCTCAACACCTGTTACGGTTTGCAAAATTTTCCGAACAGTGCAAGCGCCGCCGGAAATAATGATTCCCGTTATCTGGCCTCAGGGGCGCTTTTGCACAAAAACCGTGCCCGCCGAGTAACCCGCGCCGAAGCTGCAGATCAGGCCGGTCTCGCCCGGAGCGAAGCCGTCGTGCTTCAGGTGGAAGGCGATGATCGATCCGGCCGACGAGGTGTTGGCGTAGTCGTCCAGTATGATGACGTTCTCTTCGGGCTCGGGTTCGCGGCCCAGCACCTTCTTGCCGATCAGGGTGTTCATGTTGATGTTGGCCTGGTGCAGCCACATCCGCTTCAGGCCGTGCGGGTCCAGGTTCAACTCAGCCGCGTGGTCCAGGATCATCTCCGAGACCATGGGCACCACCTCCTTGAAGACCTTGCGGCCCTGCTGGACGAACATCTTGTCGCTGAGGCCGTCGGACGACACCGGCTCGTTCGCCCCCGTCGGCAGGGCGGCGCGGTTCAGGAAGCCGAAATTGTTGCGGATGTTGTTCGAGAAGCTGGTTTTCAGCTTGGTCCCGACAATATCCCAGCCGCCCGGTCCGGCCTGATCCTCGGCTTCGATGATGACGGCGGTGGCCACGTCGCCGAAGATGAAGTGGCTGTCGCGATCCTTGAAGTTCAGGTGGGCCGAGCAGATCTCCGGGTTGACCATCAGCACGGCCTTGACCGAGCCTGAGGCCACGAAGTCCGCCGCCGTTTTGATGCCGAAGGTGGCCGAGCTGCACGCTACGTTCATGTCGAAGGCGAAGCCCTCGATCCCCAGGGCCTGCTGCACCTCGATGGCCATGGCGGGGTAGGGGCGCTGCATGTTGGACGCGGCGCAGATGACGGCGCCGATCTCGCTGACCGGCTTGCCCCAGGCCTTGATGGCGTCCTCAGCCGCCTTCACGGCCATCTCGGCCAGGATCGACAGCTCGTCGTCGCCGCGCGCGGGCAGGTGGGGCAGCATCCGCTCGGGGTCGATGATGCCCGACTTGTCCATGACGAAGCGCGATTTGATGCCCGAAGCCTTCTCGATGAAGGCCTCCGACGACGGCGTCTTCATCTCCAGTTCGCCGGCGGCGATGGCCTCGGCGTTCTCGGCGTTCCAGCCTTCCGCCCAGGCGTTGTAGGCGGCGACCAGTTCTTCGTTCGAGATCGACTGCTCCGGCGTGAACAGGCCGGTGGCGGAGATGACGGCTTTTTGCACAGTGTAGTTCCCTAACGCTCGGCGCGCGGCGCCTCGCTGCATGAAGGAACATGGAGTCCCCGGCGCTCGACAAGTCTTATGTCGGCGCCTCGCGGCGAAGTTCGGGCGCCTCGCGGGCCGGACTCAGTCCGTTGCGATGACGAACTTTCTCAATAGGCCGGTGGAAGGCTCCGGTCGAGACTGGCTTTTACGCCCCGCATCCAGCGATTGATCCGGCCGCGCGGCGGGGCGGGCAGGGGATGGTCGCGCGCCGCGATCAGGGCCTCGACCAGGTCCTCGGCCTCGCACGGCCAGCCCTCGGGCGTGACATAGACCGGATAGCCGATCAGGGCGGCGTGGATGACGCTTTGCAGCGAGGCGCGGCGGGTGCGGCGCTCGAAGGTCAGTCGGTCGTCGGTCAGGCCCCAGCCCGCATAGAAGGGGCGGCCATAGACGCTGACCGGCTTGCCCCGCATCAGGGCCTCGAACCCCGTCAGCGAGGTCAGGGTCGCCAGCCGGTCGCAGGCGTTCAGACAGTCCACGATGTCCAGATCGTCGGCCGAGGCGTCGACCTCCTCCATCGCCGCATGGTCCAGCAGGCCGGGCCGGTTGCCCGCCGTCACGTCGGGGTGATTGCGATAGATGAGGAAGGCCTCGGGATGATCCGCCCTCGCCGCCTTCACCAGAGCCGAGTTGGTGCGCAGATCGGGGCCGCATCCCATCATGATCGAGCGGTCGTTCTCGACCTGACCCACGACAAGCAGGATGGGCCTGTCCCTGGGCCAGTGTGCTGGAACGCCCGCCCCCTTCAGATTGTATTTCGACAGGCCCGCCTCGACCACGCGGGCGCGCAAGCGTTCGACCCGCGCCGCCTGATCCGGGGACGGCTCGCCCGCCTCGATCAGGCTTTCCAGACGGCTGGGCCGGGTCGGGTCGTAATAGACGCCCTGATCATCCAGAGCGACCGACAGGGCGCCGAAGAAGTCGGACCCCAGCCCGCGCGAGCGGATGAAGCCGTCCTCCATACGCACGACCGGCCCCTCGAAGGCGTCGGCGGCGGCGCGGATCTGCGGCGTTTCCTTGCCGGCCCACCAGATCAGCTTGCCGCCCGTCGTCAGCGCATGGGCGACGGCGGCTGAGGAGCGCCAGAAATAGCGGACGCGGCCCTTGGGCGAGTTCAGCAGGCGACGCACCGGCGGCCGCTTGGCCGGGGCGAAGCCGACGGCGGCCCAATCCCCCGCCAGCCGGTCGGCCCGGTCGCGCAGGGCGATCAGACGCTCCAGCGCCGCCTCGGCCTCACATCGCCGGCCGGTGATCGGATCGACATAGCGGGTGTAGGCGATCAGCGCCGCCGCCGCGACCTGCTCCAGATCCCGCGCCTCGCCGCGCCGCCCGGTCTGCACCGCGTCCGTCGTCAGGCCCCAGCCCGAATAGAAGGGCGCGCCGAAGCAGCGCACCGGCAGACCGCGCAACAGGGCCTCGAACCCCAGGGCCGAGGTCACGACATAGACCGCGTCCACCGCCGCCAGCAGGTCGGCGGGCCGCACGTCGGTGTCGATCAGGGTGACGCCGTCCAGTTCGCTGGCCGGGATACAGCCTTGCTTGCGACCCGCCGCCACCGCCGGGTGACGCTTGACGATCAACTGGGCGCCCGGCTCGTCGCGCCGCGCGGTCGCCAGCATGTCCGAGAAGCTCTGCTCGCTGGCCAGCCCATAGCCGATGGAGGCGTCGCCAAAGGTCTGATCCACGATCAGAACCCGGCGGCCGGGTTTCAGCATGCTCGTGTCTAACGCCCCGCCCATATTGGTCTTGGACACGCCCGAGGCCACGATCGTGTCGATCAGGCCGCGCGCGCGTCCGCGCATCGTGTCGTCGCACCAGTCGGGGGCGGTCGCGATCAGCTGCTCCAGCCGACTAGGCCGGGTCGCGTCGTAATAGACGCCGATGTCATCGACGATCAGGCTGAGACTGGTCGCCCCGCTCTCGCCGATGCCGACCGAGCGCAGGAAGCCGTCCTCCAGCGCGACATAGGGTTTGCCCTGCTTCTCCGCCCAGCGCCGCCCCGCCGCCGCCGTCGGCTTCATGCCCCAGCCCAGCACCGCCTCGGTCTGGACGCCCGGCAGGGCCGCCAACTCGTAGTCAGGCAGGAAGGCGGACAGAAACGGCGC
Organism: Brevundimonas sp. UBA7506; assembly: GCF_002479495.1. Classification (GTDB taxonomy): domain Bacteria; phylum Pseudomonadota; class Alphaproteobacteria; order Caulobacterales; family Caulobacteraceae; genus Brevundimonas. The sequence goes on along the minus strand of NZ_DLNQ01000011.1, from coordinate 138,585 downwards.
CCTCAACACCCCCGGCGCACAGACCCAGGCGCGGGTTTTGGACGAGGGCGGAAGCGGTGCGGTCATGGGGTTTGTCTACGGTTTGCCGTAGCAGGACGCCACCCCCGCTCTTCCTTCTCCCCTTGTGGGAGAAGGTGGCAGGCGGAGCCTGACGGATGAGGGGTGTGAGCGCGCCCCCTATCCGAAAAGTGCTCCAAGCCAAGTCGCCAAATATTCAAACGGCGCCGCCGACACCCCTCATCCGAGCGCCTCCGGCGCCCACCTTCTCCCACAAGGGGAGAAGGGTCAGAGTCCCGCCAGCAATTCCTTAGCAGCATGAAGATGCAGCCGCTCCACCATCTCGCCCTCGACGCGGATGACGCCCAAGCCCTCGGCGTCGGGCGCGGCGAAGGCCGCGACCACGGTCTTCGCCCACTGCACCTCTTCGGCCGACGGCCCGAAGGCTGCGTTGGCGCCGTCGATCTGCGACGGATGGATCAGGCTCTTGCCGTCAAAGCCGTACAGCCTGCCCTGTGCGCACTCGGCCGCGAAACCGGCCTCGTCCTTGATGCGGTTGAACACGCCGTCGATGACGCTCAGGCCATTGGCCCGCGCATGGGCCACGACCGCCGCCAGCCAGGGTTTCAGCGGCTCCCGATCCGTCGAAGGGCCCGTCCTCAACTCCTTGGCCAGATCGTTGACGCCCATCATCAGGCCGCTCAGCGCCCCGCCGGCTTCGGCGATGTCGCGCAGGTCGACCAGGGCGCGCGGCGTCTCGATCATGGCCCACAGATCGACGCCGGGGCGCATCCCGTCCGACAGCGCGCGCACCGTCGCGGCGCTCTCGACCTTGGGCGCGACAATCAGATCGACCGGCGCGTCGCGTAGCGCGGCTAGGTCGTCGGCGCCCCAGGGCGTGTCCAACCCGTTGATCCGCACGCCCAGGCGCGGGCCGAAACCGCCCTCGCGCGCCGCCGTAACCGCCGCCGCGCGCGCCTCAAGCTTCATCTCGGGTGCGACCGCGTCCTCCAGATCCAGCACCGCCACGTCGCAGGGCAGGGTGCGGGCCTTCTCGATCGCCCGCGGATTCGAGGCGGGCAGGTAGAGGACGCTGCGCGCCCGCATCAGACGCGGCCCGTGACCGGCAGCAGGGCGCCGGTGATCGCGCGCGCTTCGGGCGAGGCCAGGAACAGGATGGTCGTCGCCAGATCGGCGGGGGCGACCCATTTCGCCGGATCGGCGTCGGGCATGTCCGCCCGATTGGCCGCCGTGTCGATGATGGAGGGCAGGACGGCGTTGACCGTGACCGAGGTGGATTTCAGCTCCTCGGCCAGGGCTTCGGTCAGGCGATGCACCGCCGACTTCGATGCCGCATAGGCGCCCATGCCGTGCGCCGCCTTCAGCGCGCCGTTGGCCCCGACGTTGACGATCCGGCCCTCTGGCGAAGCCTTCAGATGGGGCAGGGCGGCGCGGCTGGCGTTCAGGGCGGTGGTCAGGTTCAGGGCGAACATCCGGTCCCATTCATCCCCGCCGTCCTGGATCCCCTGCCAGACGAAGCCGCCGGCGATGTTCAACAGGGCGTCCAGCTGGCCGAAATGGGCGGCCACGGCCTCGATCGCCGTCTTCGCCGCCGTCGCGTCGGTCAGATCGACGCCGCCGACCTCCAGCACGCCTTCGGGGACGGCATGGCCGCTGGCGTGGTCGATGACCGCGACCATCAGCCCTTGCGCCAGCGCGACCTCGACCACGGCCTTGCCCAGCACGCCGTGTCCGCCGGTGATCGCCACGACCCGTTGGCTCATTGTCCCGCTCCCTTGAAGTTCAGGCGGCGGACCATAGCGGCGCCCGTGGCGCGATCAATCGGGGATCAGCCGGACCAAAGCCGAGCGGCGCCGCGCACGCCCGAGGAATCGCCCCACTTGGCCGCCAGGATTCGACCGCCCCAATGATCGGAAAAGGCGTGGCGGGCCACGACTTCAGGCAGGCGCTCATACAACTCGCCCACATTCGACATGCCGCCGCCCAGAACGAAGACCTCGGGATCGACCAGGTTGACCACCATGGCCACCATCCGACCCAGGCGGTCGATATAGCGGGCCAGAGCCGCCGCTGCGCCCGCGTCGCCGCTGCGGGCGGCCTCGACGACAGCCTGCGCCTTCCACGCCCTTCCCGTCGTCGCTTCGTGATCGCGCTGGAAGCCCGTGCCCGACACCCAGGTCTCCAGACAGCCGTTCAGCCCGCACCAGCAGGCCGGGCCGGGCGCTTCTTCAGCGGCGGGCCAGGGCAGGGAGATATGGCCGATCTCAGCCGCCACGCCGTGCGCCCCCTCGACCAGCTTGCCGTCGATGACCAGTCCGCCGCCGCAGCCGGTGCCGACAATGACGCCGAAGACGCTGGCCGCGTCGGCGCCTGCACCGTCCACCGCTTCCGACAGGGCCAGACAGTTGGCGTCGTTGGCCAGCCGCACGGGGCGGCCCAGCGTCGCCGCCAGGTCTTGGCCGAAGCGACGGCCGTTCAGATAGACGGAGTTGGCGTTGCGGATCAGGCCGGTGCGCGGCGACGGCGAGCCGGGAATGGCCAGGCCGACAGACCGTGCCGGTCCCGCCTCGGTCTCGACCCGTGTGATCAGGTCGGACACCAGGGCGAGAGCGGCGTCATAGCTTCCCGGATTGGGCTCGCGGATCCGCGCGGCGAAGGCGCCCTCGTCGTTCAGGGCGGCGGCTTCGATCTTGGTGCCGCCGAAATCGACCCCGATCCGCATCAGGCGGAAAACACCCTGGCCATCAGACGCTCCAGCGCCTCGGCGTCCACGGCGTCGAATGCGGCCTTTTCGGTGGCGTCCACGTCCAGCACCGCGATCAGCCCGCCCGAGGCGTCCAGCACCGGCACGACGATCTCGCTGGCCGAACGGCTGTCGCAGGCGATGTGGCCGGGGAAGGCGTGAACGTCCTCGACCACCTGGGTCTGGCGCGTCTTCGCCGCCGCGCCGCAGACGCCGCGCCCGAAGGGAATACGCAGGCAGCCCAGCGTCCCCTGATAGGGACCGACCACCAATTCCTCAGGCTTCGTCTCGTCCACGACGTAGAAGCCGGTCCAGAAGAAGGCGGGGAAGGCGTCCGCCAGCATCGAGGCGACGGTGGCCATTCTCGCCGTCCGGTTCGGCTCGCCGTCCAGCACCGCCAGAATCTCGGCCTCGACCTCCGCATAGCGTTCGGCCTTGTCGGCGGGGCGGTCGTCGCGGGCGACATAGGACATGGCGGCTCTCCTTCTTGAGACCGCCATATAGGCTCCGCCACCGCTCTACAAAGGGGGAGGCGGTGCGCAGTGAAAATTAGAACATAAAGGGAACAATTGACTTGAGGGGAACGTCGACCGCGCGTTAGCTTCAGTCCATGCCTGTCCTGCAGGCTGGTTCAGGGGAATGTAAAATGAGCAGCGCATCGCGGCCCGACGAGAATTTCGCGCGGCAACTGGCGTGGCTGGATCGCGAACTGACCCTGCGGGTCGAGGAGGCGCGATCGGGTGATCCCGGCAACCGGGCTTTGGCCGTGGGTCTGCTGATCGGTCTGGTCGCGGGCATGACGCGCGGCGGGAAGGCGTCGTCGTGATCGCGAGTGCGGCGCCATCGGCGCTAAGCCGCCTGAGGCTGGACGAGATCGATTGGTCGCGCTGTTCTGGCCGGGACCTGCACCGTCTCGCCGAGGGCGCCGCCGAGGCGGCCGCGCGAAAGAAGAAGGTGGTAGGCCCGGAGGGCCGAGGCTTCCCAAGGCATATCAAGACGCAAGCAGGTCAAACGGGTCTATAGCCAGCTTAACGCAATCAAAGGGTTAGGCCGTCATCGTCAACCCGACTTGCGCTGTGGGAGGGGCTGGGTGTCGAGAATTAGACGAAGGCTGAGCGTTGAGGCCCTGCTGGGAGGAGTGCTCTGCATTGGCCTGTTCGGTGCGGTGGTTCTCTGGCCTGACAAGCCGTCTTACGAGCGTCCCTTCTCAACAATCGAAAACGTGAGGCACGTCCTCGCAAAGCCGAACTGTTCAGCAACCCGTCTAGTTCGCCTAGCTCCTGCGAGAAGGGGGGAGCCGGGCTACCATTTGGAACACGATAGGGACCGTGACGGCTGGGCTTGTGAGCCCGTGCCACGCAGGAGAAGATAAAAGAGAGCCTGATTAACTAGGGTTCTCGGTTATCTAGGTGTTCAAAGATTCTATGTGATATTTTACTGCAAGAGCGGCGTCTGTATTAGAAAATATAAACTTTTTAGGGCTTGTGAGGTTGCCCTTTTCCCATATGGAGAGGACGATATCGCCGTCAATTTCTCTCTGTTCCATTGAGATGACTTTTTTGTTTTCCGTGATATTGGTAGCTGGAACAGCGGAAACCGCACCGACGATAGCCCCAACGGGTCCGAGAACTACGGCACCTACAGCTGCTCTTCCAAGGGCGCTTTTTTTCTTAGTTGTGACGACGGGAACGTAAGACTCAACAGGTACGGTTGTTGTTTTCTTTAGCTGAATTACATCTATTTTGATTATGTTTTTGGCGGAGATGCACTTGTGATCAATTACAATGTGTCCTTCTGTTTCTATTTTGTAATCAAGCATTATTATTTCATTTGATTTTTCATCAATGGATATCGCTGCTCCATTACCTCCAGAGCGACACAAGGTAACTGGAAGTCCTCTTAGCAATTCCTTGTAAAATCTATCTCTAGATTCCAATCGAGCTTTTTGAAGTCTGGCCTTCTCTACCTCTTCGGAATCGTCAAATATTCCAATGTCTTGGTTGTATTTTTGAATTATAGGTTCCGGTTTGCTGCGCTCTTCGTTCCAATAGTCTTCCAGAGACTTCTTTGGTGGCTTGTAAGACGCAGCAAGCGCGAGAAAGCTCGCGAAAGCTATCAAAACAACAGTCAGAACAATCCACCAGAACATCGTGCCGCCTCCCGTATGCGCTCTGTGAGATACCCGCGATACGGAAGTTGCGCAACGAGAGCGATCTATCGCCTCAATTGACTATACCCATTTGAGTCATTGGGTTGAGGCAGCTTTAGCGTCCCAATAGGGTTGACCTGAAATTTCGGACACCATAGGTTCGGATGGTCTAGAACCTATTGGGACAGCTGTTATGGCTATTGTCGGTTATGCGCGGGTTAGCTCTACCGGGCAGTCTCTTGAGCTTCAACGTGAGCAGCTTGCCTCAGCTGGATGCGAGAAGGTCTTCGAAGAGAAGCGGAGCGGGGGCAGTCAGGAGGGGCGTGAGCAACTAGCCCTAGCTCTCGACTACCTGCGCGAGGGGGACGTGCTGATCGTCACCCGTCTAGATCGTCTCGCCCGCTCAATGATCGACCTACGGGAGGTGGTGGATCGCCTCACAGAGAAGAAAGTCCAGTTCAAGGTTCTTCAACAGGGCGCGATTGACACCACCACCTCCTCAGGACGCCTGATGCTCAATATGCTCGCCAGCTTCGCAGAGTTCGAACTGGACCTCAGGCGTGAACGCCAGCGGGAAGGTATCGATAAGGCCAAGGCTAAGGGTGTCTACAAGGGCAGAAAGCCATCTGTCCCTACCGATGAAGTTAGAAAGCTACACGCGGAGGGGGTTGGGCCAGCAGAGATAGCTAGACGGCTCCAGATTGGCCGCGCCAGCGTCTACAGGGCCATAACGCCTAGCTGACCCACAGGAAAACCGCCTGCCTTTAAATATCCATCAAACCTCAGTGCATTCATATATGTATTACGTTCGACGGACTTCAGGAAGCGGGTTCTCCACCAAGTACCTATTAACATCAATGGCGAGCTTCTCGATTCTATCCGCAAGTTTTTTGAACACATCTTCCCATTGCTTTAATTGTTCTGCTGGATAGCTATCATCTTTTCTAGCCGCGAAGGGCGTTCCTATTATAGAGATGCCTCCCTCATTACCGTAAGGAGACCAGTGCGCAAGAACGTTTCTATATTTGTATTTTTCTTTTATTTTGTTTTTAATTGAGTTCCATTCCTTAGAAAGAGCTTCATCCATAACTAGGCGTCCAAAAGTTGATCCGACCATGTCAACTCTTGTGTTCACATTAGTTATAGAATTTAGTATATTGCTCGTTATCCACATGTGTTCGTATGACGATCTCATCATGGTTCCGTGAAAGGCGCATATAAGCAGCCTAGAAAACAATCCGGTTAGCTGCGCCTCGACTTGTTGCCATGCACTGATGCCGCGACCAACGGCCTCATAATATTCAGAGTGTGGAAGTTCGCTCGATTCCATTTTTTATCCTCGACTGTAATTTGTGCGTCGTTTGTTGAACTAAAAAATTTGCAAAGACCTGCAATGGGTCGGCTAAGAGTTATAGAATCAAAGCCTAGCACCGAACGTGCCGTTGCCAGTGGGGCGCGCGAGCGGCTGCATGATTCAAATCCAGCAATCACACCCGCCCGGCCTCTTTCTGGGGCGGGGTTAAACGCGCTGCAAAATTTCACCCTCGCGTAAGGACCTTCTCAAGTATCGGCTTGACGAAATGGTCCAATTGACATAGTATAACTTCGTCCAAATTCCGGGATGAACAATGAAAAAAGAGATACAAATGGATAATATTATTGAGCAGAAGAAGAATAGTAAAAGAATGCGTTGATTGGTACTCACCAAATCCAGCAGCGATATCAATCGTATTTAACAGATCGTCATTTTCCCACTCCGCCACAAAGGCGATAGTTAAGAATTTTCAGGCCAATGTGGATGAGCGAAGACTCGGTGGCCGATTTTACCAAAAACCCCCTAACGACCGTCTAGCCATCTTGGCGTCCCCCGAATTATTCGATGCTGGACACCCGCACTATCACGGCCTCATCCGGCTACCCGCCGACGACCTTGAGCGGTGCGGATTTGAGGGCCTAGCAAGCCTCTACAATGAGCAGTTCGCCGCTATCCACGCAGGCGGCTCACTTCTAATCAAGCCTCTCACCGACCCCGAAGGCTGGGTCGCATACTGCTCGAAAGAAACCGACCTCATCAACGGCGACCCGTCAAAGGTGCTGTGGGCCGGAGAATTCTTGCCAAGGTATATCCAAGCCTAAATCTGACGACAGCCCTCGCCGCATGTAGAATCCCGAACCGGATGAGGCTGCCCTCTAGCATCGCAAAGCCTTGCCCCATGCCCCTGCTACGAAAGCGAGGGTAATGGCACCGCTTACCCAGATGCATAGCTAGCCTAACAGTCGAGCCGATGGCCGAGCGTATAACAGGCAGTATCAGATTGAAGGGGTGGTGAACGACACCCTCTGAGCGAGATGGCCCTACACATTGTTGAGAGTGGTTATCAAGAAAGGAAGGTCGGGCTTATTCAGGGAGGTTAGATAATATGCCTGAAACTTCCAGTGCAATCGTTGCAACAATAATCTAGCTATTCATATTCTGGTTGAAGCTAATTATAGGTATAGGATTGCAAATATTGGAGAAAAAATGGTGAAATAGTGTTGCTGAGGGGCGCCGTTTCCCGTATATAGGTTCCTGTCGCGGGGGGGTAACTGCTCCGTCGGCAAGTGATATGGGGAAGTTTTACATATAATTTCTAATATAAGTGACAACATTACTACTACCCATATCGGCCCCTGACATTCCGTCTCGGGCCTTTTTCATGCCCAGAACAGGAGAATGCATGAACCAGACAGCCCGCAAGTCCGCGCAGAAGCGGATCACCAAGTCAGTCACCCTACGCCGCACCACAAGCCGAAAGACTCGTCCTCATGCCCAAGAGAGCCGCAAACAGGAGGCATCCAAAGGGCGCAGCAGGTCTGCTTTCACCCAGCGAGACATCAACCGCGCAGTTAAGGCGCTGGAGAAGCAGGGCAAGACCGTTGGGGCCGTGAGCTTTGACGGCTTTTCACTGCTCCTGACCACCCACGCAGCCGGTCCCGTATCGACAAATGAATGGGATGACGTCCTAATTGGGAGAGAGGGAGCATGAAGATGGCAAAGATCGAAATCCGCCACGTCCAGTCTTTCAAAGACCGGCACGGCAAGGCTCGCTTCTATTACCGTCGTAAGGGCTTCGCTCGCGTGAAGCTCCCCGGTCTGCCGGGTTCAGCCGAATTCATGAAGGCATATGCAGTCGCTGGCAGGTCCATTGATGTGGTCGATGCGCGTCAGCACCCTTCAGTGAAGCCGCGATCCATCAATGCGCTGTTTATCGAGTACTATCGATCAGAGGCGTTTCTGAGTTTGGCGCCTGCGACCCAGCAAAACTATCTACGCATCCTTGATCGCTTTCGAGCGAAATATGGTGATCGTAGTGCTGTCCAGATTGGCCCGACCCATCTCAATGCTATTTTTCATGAGATGGCCTCAACACCCGGAGCGGTTCGAACGCTTCGAAAGCGGCTATCCACTGCTTTTGCAGTCGCCGTCGATCTTGGGTGGCGAAAAGATAATCCTGTGAGGGAAACCAAGCAGCGCAAGCGTCAGTCGCAGGGCTTCATTCCGTGGTCAGAGGAGGATATCGCAGCCTTCGAAAGGCGGTGGCCCTCGGGTACTAGGGAGAGGCTAGCCTTGGCTCTTCTGCTCCATACCGGGATGCGACGCTCGGACGTGGTGACGCTCGGATGGCAGCATGTCGCAGAGGGGCGAATTAGCGTCGTTCAGGCCAAAACTGATGCTCGCGTCCGTATCCCGGTCCATCACAAGTTGCAGGCAGAAATAGATCAGGTCGGTGGTCTGACATTCCTGATGACCCAGTATGGGAGGCCCTTCACGAGGGCGGGCTTTACGAAGTGGTTTGTCGAGCGAGCCCGTATGGCAGGTCTTCAAGATCGAACCCCGCACGGACTGAGGAAGGCATGTGGTCGGAGGCTGGCTGAAGCTGGCTGCTCAGCAAAACAGATTGCTGCGGTCCTTGGTCATCAGACGCTTCACGAGGTTGAGACTTACACCCGCGATGCGGATCAGGGGCGTCTTGCGGATGATGCTTTTGTTCGGCTTGAGGGCAAAGGGTGAACGGCAGGTGTCAAACCTTGCTGTCAAACCCGCTGATGCGATTTGATATGTAAGGGAAAAATGGTGGGGGTGGTAGGCCCGGAGGGACTCGAACCCCCAACCAGACCGTTATGAGCGGTCGGCTCTAACCATTGAGCTACAGGCCCCCGAAGCAGGGAGGACGTGCCTAGCAGGGGATGCGTCCGCTGCAAAGCCGCCGCTGACCTGTCGCGCTTTTCATGACGATGAACGGAACCTGCACGGGGGTCTTCTGCGTTCGTTCAGCTTGAAACGGCCAAGGTAGGGTCGTGGCTGGCGAATGCGGCTGGCCGATGAATTTTCGACGGAGACGATGATGACCCGCACCGCACGCGCCCTGATGCTGGGCACGGCCCTGATGACCCTGGCGGCTCCCGCCGTCGCCTCTGCCCAGGCTACGGGCGCTTCTCCGATGCAGGTGCACGCCATGGCGCAACAACCCGCTCTCAACCTGTCGGCCTTTGGCGAGGTCAAGGTCGCGCCGGATCAGGCGACGATCAACTTCGGCGTCGTCACCGAGGCCGCCACGGCCCAGGAGGCCATGGCCCAGAACGCCCAGCAGATGACCCGCGTGGTCGCCGCCCTGCGCCGGGCAGGCATTGCTGAGCGCGACATCCAGACCTCGGGCCTGAACCTGTCGGCTCAGTATGACTATCAGCAGAACCAGCCGCCCAAGCTGCGCGGCTATCAGGCCCAGAACCGCGTCACTGTCGTCATCAACGACCTGACCAAGGTCGGCACGACCGCCGACGCCGTGGTCGCGGCGGGCGTCAACCAGATCGACGGCATCGCCTTCGGCCTGAAGGACGCCAAGGCGGCCGAGGATCAGGCCCGTCAGCTGGCCGTGCGCGCCCTGCAGGACAAGGCGCGGCTCTACGCCCAGGCCCTGGGCGTTCAACTGGGTAGCGTCCGCACCCTGACCGAGGGCGGCGGCTATATGCCGGAGCCGCCGCGCCCGATGTACGCTCGCGCCATGGCCATGGACGCCGGAAACGCCTCGACCCCGGTCTCCGCGGGCGAGTTGACGGTCCGCATCGACATCAGCGGCACCTACGACATCGGTCGTTGATCGGTTGAAACCAAGACGAGGGGAGGGCCTGCCGGCGACGGCGGGCCCTTTTCCATTTCCATTACCGCGGCTTCATTTGACGCTCGCCTTCCGCGCCCTATGCTCGCGGCAGGCCGCGCGTGGCCACTTACGGGACGGCCGGCTTTTTTATGAAACAGTTCTTCCTGACCATGCTCGGCGTCTTCGCCGGGCTCGTGGCCTTCTTCATCGTCCTGCCGATTGCGGCCCTTCTGTTCTTTGCGGCGGCGGCCGGTGCGTCCAAGCCCACCACGCCGGCCAACTCGGTGCTGGAGTTGGACCTGCGCGAGGGGCTGACCGATCAGCAGCCGAGCAATCCCTTCGCGGCCTTCGGTGGTTCCGGCCTGTCGGTGGTCCACATCGTCGACACCCTGGCCCAGGCCGAGAAGGACGACAGCGTCAAGGTCCTGCTGGTTCGCGCGCCCGAGAGCGGCATGACGCCGGCCGCCGCCGACGAGGTGCGCCAGGCGATCAACCGGTTCCGCGCCTCGGGCAAGACGGTCATCGCCCATAGCCAGGGCTTTATGCCCGTCGGCGCGGTGGTCTCCAGCTACATGGTGGCGGCCAGCGCCGATCAGCTGTGGATGCAGAACACCGCCAACTTCCAGGTGACGGGTCTGGCCAGCGACAGCCTGTTCCTGGGCCGCGCCTTCCAGAAATACGGCGTGCAGGCCGAGTTCGAGCAGCGCTACGAGTACAAGAACGCCGTCAACGAATACACGCAGAGCGACTATACCGGTCCGCACCGTGAGGCGATGCTGGCCTGGATGACCTCCATCTACGACAGCGCCCTGGCCAATACGGCGCATGACCGCAAGGCCACGCCCGAGGCGCTCAAGGCGACCATCGAGGCCGGTCCCTATTCCGCCGAACAGGCCCTGTCGCTGAAGCTGGTCGACAAGATCGGTCAGGTCGAGGACGCCGAAGCCGCCGCCAAGGCCAAGGCGGGCAAGGACGCCAAGATCATCAAGTTCGGCGACTACGCCTCGATGCAGGGCGCGCGCAACGGCTCGGGCAAGTCGGCCATCGCCATCGTCGGCGGCGAGGGCGCGATCATGACCGGGCGCGGCCAGAGCGCCTCGCCCTTCGGCTCGGGCTCGGACATCCGGTCGGACGACACGGCCAAGGCCATCTATGACGCCATCGAGGACAAGGCTGTGAAGGCCATCGTCTTCCGCGTCTCCTCGCCGGGCGGCTCGCCCGAAGCGTCTGAGCAGATCCTGGCCGCCGTGCGCGCAGCCAAGGCGGCGGGCAAGCCGGTGGTCGTGTCCATGGGGGCCTATGCGGCCTCGGGCGGCTACTGGATCAGTTCGGAAGCCGACTGGATCGTGGCCCAGCCCTCGACCCTGACCGGCTCCATCGGCGTCTTCGGCGGCAAGTTCGTGCTGGCCGACGCCCTGGGTCGTTTTGGCCTGGACATGCGCGGCCTGTCGGTCGGCGGCGACTACGCCGACGCCTTCTCGCCGGTGCAGGGCTTCGATCAGGGCCAGCGCGCCGCCTTCGCCGCCTCGATGGACCGCGTGTACGAGGAGTTCGTCGCGCGCGTCGCCAAGGGCCGCAAGCTGCCGGTCGAGCGCGTGCGCGAAATCGCCAAGGGCCGGGTCTGGACCGGGGCTCAGGGCAAGGCGCTGGGTCTGGTCGACGAGCTGGGCGGCCTCAACGAAGCCATCATCAAGGCCCGCAAGCTGGCCAATATCCCGACCAGCGAGTCCGTGCGCTTCAAGCGCTTCCCCACGCCGCAGTCGCCGTGGGAGGCCCTGGCCAGCGCCTTCGGCGCATCGGGGCAGGCGGCGGACGCCATGGTTTCGGTGGGGCGGGTCATGGGCGATCCGGCGGCCCAGGCCATGCTGAACCGGGTCGAGGCAGAGCGCCTGCGCAGCCGCGGCGCGGTGGTGCTGGCCGACCAGCCGGCATTTTGATGGCCGTAACCGCGAAAAGACCCTGACTGATGCGTGATGTCGCAGTCCATTGACCGTTCAGGTCGATGGACCGACATTGGGATTCAGGCGTTCCTTCATCGGCGCGCCGCGAAAGGCAGTTCCATGATCCAGTCCGACCCCTTTGTTCAGATCGGCTTCAACGCCCGACGCCGCGCCGGCGGCGGCCTGCTGGCGCCCTTCGTCTGGCTCGGCGGCCTTGTGGCCACGGCCATCGCCGTGACCGTGGGCGCGGTTCTGGCTGTTCTGACCGCCGCAGCCGTGGCGGTGATCGCCCTGATCGCCGGCGTGGTGGTCTTCTTCGCCGGTTTCGCCTTCCGCGCCCGCCGCGCCCGCGCCGCGCGCGCCCGTCAGGACGAGGGCGTGATCGACGCCCAGAAGGTCGGCGACACCTGGGTCGCCTACGGCTGGGAACGCGAAGGGCGCTGATCGGGCGCCATGCCGAGCTTCATCGACGCCCCGTCTCCCAATTTCAACGCCCGGCGCGGTCCGCCGGACATGGTCGTGCTGCACTACACCGGCATGAGGACGGCTGACGAAGCCGTCGCCCGCCTGCGCGACCCGGCCGCCGAGGTCTCGGCCCACTATGTCGTCAACGAAAACGGGGTGATCCTGCGTCTGGTGCCGGAAGAGCGCCGCGCCTGGCACGCCGGTCGCGGAGCCTGGCAGGGCGAGACCGACGTCAACGCCGCCTCCATCGGGATCGAGATCGTCAATCCGGGCCACGAGTTCGGCTACCGCGCCTTTCCCGAAGTCCAGATCGAGGCCGTCATCGCCCTGATTGCCGACATCCGCTCGCGCTGGACCATTCCCGACGCGCGCATCATCGGCCATTCCGACGCCGCGCCTGACCGCAAGCAGGATCCGGGCGAGCTCTTCCCGTGGCGGCGTCTGGCCGAGGTCGGGCACGGCCTGTGGTTCGATCCCGCCCCCGAACGCGTCGCCGCCCTCGGCGCTGACCTGTCGCCGGGCGACGAGGGGCTGGGCGTCATCGTCCTGCGTTCGGGCCTGCACCGACTGGGCTACGCTCTGAAGCCGGGCGGCGACTATGACGACGAAACCCGCCTGACGGTCGAGGCCTTCCAGCGCCACTGGCGGCCTGAACGCATCGACGGGATCGCCGACGGCGAGACCCGCGCCCGCCTGGTCGGCCTGCTGCAACTGGCCAGCGTCGAGAGCGTCACCGGCGTTCTGGATTGACGCGCGGCGCGTTCGCGCGCACTTAGCCCCCGCCAGACGGCCGGGCGGTCGCGGCGAGAGCTTGCTCTTGTCGAGGAAAGTCCGGGCTCCACGGTGAAGAGGCGGCGGGTAACTCCCGCCCGGGGTGACCCGAGGGATAGCGCCACAGAAAGCAAACCGCCTGGGCTCCGGCCCGGGGAAGGGTGAAAGGGTGGGGTAAGAGCCCACCGCGTCGGCGGCAACGTCGGCGGCATGGCAAGCCCCGCCTGGAGCAAGACCGAATAGGGACGTCGCGCGGGCCAAGATTCGTTCTGGGCCGCAGGGTTCACCGCCCGAGGCGTCCGGGTAGGTCGCGAGAACCGCTCAGCAATGGGCGGTCCAGAGGAATGATCGTCGCCGCCCTTCGGGGCGGAACAGAACCCGGCTTACAGGCCGTCTGGCATATTTTCCTGGGCCTACCGCGCTTCGCGCTACTTGAGGCCCGTTCTCCGTTCAACTTCCGCCGTCATCCTCGGGCTTGACCCGAGGATCGAGCGTGGATGCGTGCTCGTCCTCGCTGGCGAGGCGCTCATTAACCCCTGCGTTGAAAACATGGCGGAAAAAGCGCTCCACAGGCTGTGAATACTCTTGATGTTGCTTGTATGTTCTCATTTTTGACTGTGTGAGCCGTTCGGCGAACTGCAAATTTGGTTAAAGGGTGTCAACTAATCCCATTGAGGCCCATCTGATCCCATGCTATCCCACAACCTCATGAGTAGGGGCTGTCGCCCGACGCGTGGTGTCATCAACGGATTTCAGGGACGGGCCGAGGGGCTCGATTGGGGCAGGGCGTGTTTCTCTCGACCTACGAGAAGCAGCTGGACGGCAAGCGCCGTCTCCTGATCCCCCAGGAATTCCGCACGGCTGAAAACGGCGCCGAGCACGGCGTCTTCTGCTTCCCCTCCATTGAGGCCGACTGCCTGGAAGCCGGCGGCGACAAGCTGTTCGCCGAATATCGCGCCGTCATCGAAAGCCTGCCCTTCGGCGATCCCTATCGCTCGGCGCTGGAAGCTTCGATCTTCGGCGAGCAGAAGCCGCTGTCCTACGACTCGGCGGGCCGCATCACCCTGCCGGAACACCTGTGCGCCGAGGTCGACCTGTCCGACACGGTCGTCATCTACGGCGTCGGCGAGCGCTTCCAGATCTGGAACAAGGACAAGTGGGCGGCGCACCGCGCCGAGCAGCGCCGCATGGCGCGCGAGGGCCTGAAGCAGTTCGGCGAAATGCGCCGTCAGGCGGCGGCCGCCAAGACCGGTGGCGCGGCATGACGTCTCCGCACGCGCCCGTCCTGCTGGCCGAAGTTCTTGACGCTCTGAACCCTCAGCCCGGCGACCTGATCATCGACGCCACCTTCGGCGCCGGCGGCTATACCCGCGCCATTCTGGAGCGCGGTGCCCAGGTCATCGGTCTGGACCGGGACCCGACCGTCCAGCCGCACGCCGACGCGGTCGCCGCCGCCTGGCCGGGTCAGTTCCAGCTGATCCGCACCCCCTTCTCGGGCCTGGCCGAGGCCTTCGCCGAGAGCGGCAAGGCTCAGCTGAACGGCGCTGTCTTCGATATCGGCGTCTCGTCGATGCAGTTGGATCAGGCCGAGCGCGGCTTCTCCTTCATGCGCGACGGGCCGCTGGACATGCGTATGGGCGATACGGGGCCGACCGCCGCCGACATCGTCAACACCTGGGATCACGGGCCGCTGGCCCACATCTTCAAGCAGTACGGCGACGAACGTCAGTCGGGCCGCGTCGCCACCGCCATCCTGCGCCGCCGCGTCGAGCAGCCGTTCAGTCGGACCCTGGATCTGGCCGAGGTGGTCGAGAAGGCTCTGGGCGGTCGTCGCGGCGCGGCCATTCATCCGGCCACCCGCGTCTTCCAGGCCCTGCGTATCGCCGTCAACGACGAGCTGGGCCAGCTGGAGCGCGGACTGGAAGCGGCCGAGGCGACCCTGGCGCCGGGCGGCCGGTTGGTCGTCGTCACCTTCCATTCGCTGGAAGACCGCATCGTCAAGGCCTTCCTGACCGAGCGCACCGGCAATGCGCCGGGCGGTTCGCGCCATGCCCCCGTCGCGGTGGAGCTGCGCAAGCCCAGCTTCGACCTGATGTTCAAGGGTGCGCGCGAAGCGGGCGAGGCCGAGCTGGCCGCCAACCCCCGCGCCCGGTCCGCCCGCCTGCGCGCCGCCGTCCGCACCGAGGCTCCGGCCTGGGGCGCGATTGAGGGAAGGTCTGGCGGAGGGAAGCGCGCATGATCGCCGTTCCCGTTCCGGTGAAGCGCCTGTTCGACTGGAAGGTCCGCGGCGTGCGCTGCGTCGAGATCATCGGCGTGGTCTGCGTCGCCGCCCTGGTCTTCTCGGTCTATATCGCCAAGGCCGCCGCCGCCCGCGAAAGCGCCGAGATCAGCCGGATCGAGAGCGAGATCCGCGAGAACCGCCAGCGGGTCCGCCTGCTGCGCGCCGAGGCGACCCGGCTGGAGCAGCCCGCGCGGCTGGAGGCCCTGTCGCGCGAAATCGGCCTGGGGCCGGTCGATGTTCATCGTCAGGCGGTCGAGGCGGGTCTGCCCGCCATCGCCCCGCCGCCGGCCGTCGTCGCGGCGCCTGCGCCCGTGGCCGCCGCGCCAGTCGCTCAGGCGGCTGAACCCGTCGCCGGGGAGAGCCTGCATTGAGCGTGCATGATCATCACGGCATGGACTATCGCCGACCCGCGCCGGGCCGCCCGCAGTCGCGCGCGCAAGGCCCCTCGGTGGGGCCTTCGGTCGGGGGCCTGTTCGCCGCTTGGGGGCGCTGGGTCGCCAACTGCGTCTGGTGGATGGAGCACTCGTTCGAGCGCGCCCGCGCCGACGGTCGTCCCGAGGAAGACACCCGCGTCCGCATCTTCCTGATCATGGCGGTTTTCTGCGCGGTCTTCGCCTGCCTGGCCCTGGGCGCGGCCCACGCCGCCCTCTTTGCGCCGCGCGGTGCGGCGGGCGCCGGTTTTAACGCCAACGCCCTGACGCGCGCCGATCTGGTGGACCGCAACGGCCAGCTGCTGGCCACCAACATCACCCACTACGGCCTCTATATCGACCCGCGCGAGATCTGGGACCCGGCCAGCGCCAAGGTCCAGCTGCGTCGCGCCCTGCCGCGCGTCTCGGCCCATCGTCTGGATCGGGTGCTGAGCGGCGACCGCCGTCTGCTGGTCCTGAACGGCCTGACCCCGTCCGAGCGTGGCGCCGTCCACGCCCTGGCCTTGGGCGGGGTCTCGTTCGAGCCTGAGGATCGCCGCGTCTATCCGTTGGGCACCTCGGCGGCGCACCTGATCGGCCGCGCCGACACGGGCGGCGAGGGCGTGTCCGGTTCGGAGTTGGCCTTCAACCAGGAAATCCGCGCGGCCGGCGCCGCCGGCGAGGACTTCCAGCTGTCGATCGACCTTCGGGTGCAGGGCGTGGTCGAGAACGAACTGGCCGCCGCCGCCGAGGCCGCGGGGGCCAAGGGCGCCGTCGCCGTGGTCACGGACGTCCAGACCGGCGAGGTTCTGGCCATGGCCAGCTGGCCGACCTACGACGCCAACCGCCGCAACAGCGCCCCGGAAGAGGCCCTGCTGAACCGCGTCACCTCGGGCCACTATGAAATGGGCTCGGTGTTCAAGAGCTTCACCGTCGCCGCCGGCATCGACACCGGCCGCGCCGACATGAACACCCTGTTCGACGCCTCCCAGGCGCTGCAGATCGGCAAGCGCCGCATCAAGGACTTCCACGCCACCAACAAGGTGCTGACGCTGGAGGAAGTCTATCTGCACTCGTCCAACATCGGCACCTCGCGTCTGGCCGTCGAAATGGGCGGCGACGTGATGCGCGACTACTTCCAGCGGCTGGGTCTGCTGGACGCCGCGCCGATCGAACTCAAGGAATCGGCCCGCCCGTCGCGGGTGCGCAAGTGGGACGACAGCACCCTGGCCTCGCTGTCCTTCGGCTACGGCATCATGGTCACGCCGATCCAGTATGTGGCCGCCTACGCCTCTCTGGCCAACGGCGGGCGCTATGTGCCCCTGACCCTGCGCAAGGGCGGCTTGCCCAACGCCCGCACCCGTCAGGTCGTCTCGCCCGAGACCTCGGCCACCATGCTGGACCTGATGCGCCGCAACGTGACGCGCGGCTCGGGCCGCTTCGCCGATGCGCCGGGCCTGCGGGTCGGCGGCAAGACCGGTTCGGCCAACAAGCTGGTCAACGGCCGTTATGATCCAACCCACGCCGTCGGCTCCTTCGCCGCCGTCTTCCCCGCCGACGGCCCGGTGACGGCCAAGCGCTACACCATCTTCGTCCTGGTGGACGAGCCGTCCTCCTATCCGCGCACCGGCGGCTATGTCGCCGCGCCCGCCGTCGGCAAGATCGCCGACCGCATCGCGCCCTTCCTGGGCGTCGAGCGCAAGGCCGACCGCTGGGCCACGGCCCTGGGCGAAAAAATCCCCGAGTTCGAGGACGTAGAGGGCGACGGTCGATGAGCGCGCTTCGTCTCTCCGAACTGCTGCGTCGCGACGTCTCCTCGGACCCCGAGATCACCGCCGTCACCGCCGACAGCCGCAAGGTCGTCCCCGGCGCCCTGTTCGTGGCCCTGCCGGGCGCGTCCGCCGACGGCCGCGCCTTCATCCCGCAGGCCCTGGCCAAGGGCGCCGCCGCCATCCTGGCCCCGGCGGACACCCCGGCGGGCGCCGCGCCCCTGCTGGTCGCCTCGGGCGACGTGCACCGCGCCTATGCCCTGGCGGCGCGCAGCTTCTACGGCGCCCAGCCCAGGACCTGCGTGGCTGTCACCGGCACCAACGGCAAGACCTCGGTGGCCAACTTCTGCCGCCAGATCTGGGCCGGTCTGGGTCTGAAGTCGGCCAGCATGGGCACGCTCGGCGTGGTCGGTCAGAAGGGCGACAAGACCTACGCCCTGACCGGCCCCGGCCTGACCAGCCCTGACGCCGCCGACGCCGCCCGCCTGCTGGCCGAACTGGCCGCCAAGGAAGTGACCCACCTGGCGCTGGAAGCCTCGTCGCACGGCATCGAGCAGCGCCGTCTGGACGGGGTGGCCATTCGCGCCGCCGGCTTCACCAACCTGACCCAGGACCACCTCGACTATCACGGCACGATGGAGAGCTATCGCGCCGCCAAGCTGCGCCTGTTCGAGGCCCTGCTGCCGCGTGGCCGCACCGCCGTTCTGAACGCCGACTCCGACGCCTATTCGGCCTTCGCCTCGGCCTCGATCATGGCGGGTCTAGGCGTCATGGGCGTGGGCGAGCGCGGGCGCGACCTGAGCCTGTTGGCGCGCCGGGCCACGCCGGAAGGCCAGCGCCTGACCATCGACGCGCGCGGCCGCATCCACGACATCCTGCTGCCCCTGGCCGGCGCCTTCCAGGCCTCGAACGCCCTGGTCGCGGCGGGCCTGTGCATCGCGGGCGGCGAAGACCCCGACCGGGTCATCCCGGCCATGGAGTTCATCCAGGGCGCCCAGGGGCGTCTGCAACGCATCCCGGGCGAAGGCTCTCGCGGCGGCGAGGTCTATGTCGACTACGCCCACACCCCCGATGGTCTGGAGACGGTGCTGAACGCGCTTCGTCCCCACGCGACGGGCAAACTGATCGTCGTCTTCGGCGCTGGCGGTGATCGCGACCGCGCCAAGCGACCGATGATGGGCGAGATCGCCGGACGTCTGGCCGACGTGGCCATCGTCACCGACGACAATCCGCGCTCGGAAGACCCCGCCGCCATCCGCACCCAGGTCCGCGCCGGCTGCCCCGACGCGCTGGAGATCGGCGACCGTCGCGAGGCCATCCGCCACGCCGTATCGCTGATGCGCGAAGGAGATGTGGTGGTGATCGCCGGAAAAGGGCATGAACAGGGACAGATCGTCGCCGGGGTCGTGCATCCCTTCGACGACGCCACCGAAGCGACCGAAGCCCTGCGCGATCATGCCTGACATTAAAACGCCGCTCTGGACCGCCGAAGCCATCGCCTCGGCGACCGGCGGCCAGCTCCACGGACCCGACGCTGATGTCTCGGGCCTGACCTACAACAGCCGCGAAATCCAGCCGGGCGACCTCTTCCTCGCCCTGCACGGCGCGCGCGACGGGCATGAGTTCGCCGCCGCCGCCTTCGCCGCGGGTGCTGCCGTCGCCCTGGTCGACCGCCCGGTCGAGGGCGGACCTTATGTGTTGGTCCCCGACACCCTGAAGGGGCTGGAGGCCATGGGCGTCGCCGCCCGCGAGCGCGCACCCCTGCGCGGCGCCGTCACCGGCAGCGTCGGCAAGACCAGCGTGACCCAGGCGATCAAGGCGGGTCTGGACCTCGCCGGTTCCGCCCACGCCTCGATCAAGAGCTACAACAACCACATCGGCGTGCCGCTGACCCTGGCGCGGATGCCGCACGGCACCGACCGCGCCGTGTTCGAGATCGGCATGAACCATCCGGGCGAGATCGGCCCGCTGTCGGCCTTCGTCCGCCCCCACGCCGCCTGCGTCACTACGGTCGGCCCGGTCCACATCGAAGCCTTCGCCGACGGCGAGGCGGGCGTGGCGCGTGAAAAGGCCGCCATCTTCCAGGGTCTGATCCCCGGCGGGATCGCCGTGGTCAACGCCGCCGACGCCCATGCCGACATCGTGCGTCAGGGCGCGCTGGACGCCGGGGCGACCTTGCGCACCTTCGGCCATGACGCCGGCTGCGACGCCCGCCTGCTGGGCTTCACGCCCGACAGCGAGGGCGCGACGGTTGTCGCCGAGCTGGACGGTCAGCGCATCGAATATCGGCTGGCCCAGTCGGGCGTGCACTGGGGCCTGAACAGCCTGTGCGTCATCCTGATGCTGCAGGCGCTGGACGTGTCGCTGGACACGGCCTTGCAAGCCCTGGCCGGGTTCCAGCCTCTGGCCGGGCGCGGCCAGATGAAGACGGTCGCCATCCCCGGCGGCGCCTTCACCCTGATCGACGAGAGCTACAACGCCAATCCCCTGTCGATGAAGGCGGGCTTCGTCAGTCTGGGCGCCAAGCCCGTCGGGCAGGGCGGTCGCCGCGTCGTGGTCCTGACCGACATGCTGGAGCTGGGCGAGCACAGCCGCGCCCTGCATGAGGGCCTGGCCCCGGCGATCGAGGCCGCCGGGCTGGACGTGGTCCACGCCGCCGGACCGCAGATGCGCCAGCTTTACGACATGCTTCCGCCGTCGCTGCGGGGCCAATGGCGCGAAACCGCCGCCGAACTGGCCGCTGAGGCCGCCCGCCTGGTCCAGCCCGGCGACGTGGTCATGGTCAAGGGATCGAACGGGTCGCGCGCCTCGCTGGTCGCGGCGGCCCTGGCCGGATTGCATGACGCCGCGCGCGGACCGATAGAGAAATGAGGAGAGACCCCCTCAAGCAGGACCGCGCCGCGCGCGGTCCGATAGGGGACTAAAAAGCCATGTTCTACCTGCTCTATCTCTATTACGCGGATATCGCTCAGGAATATCCGCTGCTGCACCTGATCCAGTATCAGACGGTGCGCGTCGCCCTGGCCATGGCCACGGCCATGATCGTCGCGGTCGCCATGGGCAGCCGCTTCATCAACTGGATCCGCGCCAAGCAGGGCCGGGGTCAGCCGATCCGCGAAGACGGCCCAGTTTCGCACCTGTCCAAGGTCGGCACCCCGACCATGGGCGGGCTGATGATCCTGGCGGGCATCGGCGTGGCTGTCCTGCTGTGGGGCGACCTGACCAACCCCTATATCTGGATCGTTTCCGGCGTCACGGCAGCCTTCGGCGTTCTGGGCTTCATCGATGACTACGCCAAGGTGACCAAGCAGACCTCGGCGGGCCTGACCTCGAAACAGAAGCTGGCGGCCCAGGCCGTCGTGGCCGTGATCGCGGGCGTGCTGACCGTCGTCTGGATGACCTATTCGCCGACCTCGCCGGGTCTGGAAACCTCAATCGCCTTCCCCTTCCTGAAGGCCATCCTGCTGAACATCGGCTGGTTCTATGTGGCCTTTGCGGCCTTCACCATCATCGGCTTCTCCAACGCCGTGAACCTGACCGACGGTCTGGATGGCCTGGCCATCGTGCCGGTCATGATGGCGGCGGGCGCCTTCGGCATCATCTCCTACCTGGTCGGCAACTTCCTGTTCGCCGACTATCTGCAGGTCCACCACGTGCCCGGCGCGGGCGAACTGGCCATCTTCTGCGCCGCCATGATCGGCGGCGGCATGGGCTTCCTCTGGTACAACGCCCCCCCGGCCAAGATCTTCATGGGCGACACCGGCTCGCTGGCTCTGGGCGGCGCGCTCGGCTCCATCGCCGTGGCTACCAAGCACGAACTGGTCCTGGGCATCGTCGGCGGCCTGTTCGTGGTCGAGGCGGCCTCGGTCATGATCCAGGTCGGCTACTTCAAGCTGACCGGCAAGCGCATCTTCCTGATGGCGCCCATCCACCACCATTTCGAGAAGATGGGCTGGCCGGAATCGACCGTCGTCATCCGTTTCTGGATCGTCGCCGCCATGCTGGCGCTGCTCGGTCTGGCTACGCTGAAGCTGCGCTGATCCCATGATCCCGGTTCCCGGTTTCGAGGGGCGTAGCGTCGTGGTTTTCGGCCTTGGCCGGTCCGGGATTACGGCTGCACGCGCGCTTCAGGCCGGCGGCGCCGTCCCGGTCCTTTGGGACGACGGCGTCTCGGGCCGGATGCAGGCCGAGGCCGAGGGCTTCCTCGTCGAGGACCTGACCCGCGCCGACTGGTCGGGCTTCGCCGCCCTGGTCCTGTCGCCGGGCGCGCCCCTGACCCATCCCAAGCCGCACTGGACCGTCGAGCGAGCCCATGCGGCGGGCGTGCCGGTCATCGGCGACGTCGAGCTGTTCGCCCGCGCCCTGGACGCCTTGCCGCAAGACCGGCGCCCCCGCGTCGTCGCCATCACCGGCACCAACGGCAAGTCCACGACCACGGCCCTGATCGGCTGGGTGCTGAAGTCGGCGGGATTGAGCGTCCACATCGGCGGCAATATCGGCATCGGGGTTCTGGCCCTGCCGGCCCCGACGCCCGACGCCGTCTATGTCATCGAGGTCTCGTCCTATCAGCTGGACCTGACCACGACTTTCGCGCCCGACGTGGCCATCCTGACCAACATCAGCCCCGACCATCTGGACCGCCACGGCGGCATGGAAGGCTATGTCGCCGCCAAGCGCCGCATCTTCCAGGCGCAGGGTCCGGAGGCGCTGGCCCTGGTCGGCGTGGACGAAGCCTGGGGGCAGGGGATCGCGACGGACCTGCGCGCGCAGGGGCGGCGCGTCTGCACGGTTTCCACTTCCGCTCATCCCCGCGGAGGCGGGGACCCAGTGAGAGCCGCGTCCACCACGCCGACCGAGTCCTTGCAGACAAAGAACTGGGTCCCCGCCTCCGCGGGGATGAGCGGGATAGAGGCTGCATCCGGCGAACTGACCGCTGACGACGTCATGATTACTGATCTGACGAAGGCCCGCTCTCTGCCCGGTCGCCATAACGCCCAAAACGCCGCCTTCGCCTACGCCGCCGCCCGCGCGCTGGGCGTGTCGCACGAGGCGGCGGTCGAGGGCCTGCTGACCTTCCCTGGTCTGGCGCACCGCATGGAGGCCGTGGGCCGTCTCGGCGACGTCCGCTTCATCAATGACTCCAAGGGCACCAACGCCGACGCCGCGCGTCAGGCCCTGGCCTCCTACCCCTCCGTCTTCTGGATCGCGGGCGGCAAGGCCAAGGAGGGCGGCATCGACAGCTTGCGCGACCTCTTCCGTCATGTGGCCAAGGCCTATCTGATCGGCGAGGCGGCGGACGCCTTCTCCGTCACCCTGGCCGACACGCCGCACGTCGTGGCCCGCACCATGGAGCGCGCGGTCGAACTGGCCGCCGCCGACGCGGCGAAAGCCGGCGGCGAGCAGGTCGTCCTGCTGTCGCCTGCCTGCGCCAGCTTCGACCAGTTCCCTGATTTCGAGGTGCGGGGCGAAGCCTTCCGCGCCGCCGTCCTGGCGCTGGGCGCCAAGCCTGAGCCCGCCGCATGAGCCAGAGCTACAGCCATCCCTTCTCGCGCAACGACCAGAGCCTGATCGCGCGCTGGTTCTGGACCGTGGATCGCGGCCTGCTGGGCGCGGCCCTGACCCTGGTGGCGTTGGGCGTATCGCTCAGCTTCGCCTCCAGCCCCGCCGCCATCCTGGCCGACGAATCCATCACCGATCCCTTCCACTATTCGTGGCGGATGATCGTCTGGGCCAGCATGGGCACGGGCCTGATGCTGACCACCTCCCTGCTGTCGCCGCGCGGGGTGCGGCGGATCGCGGTCCTGGCCCTGTTCGGGGCCATCGTCGTCATGGCGGCCCTGCCCTTCATCGGCGACACGGTGAAGGGCGCGGCGCGCTGGGTGAACCTCGGCCCGTTCAGCCTGCAACCGTCGGAGTTCGCCAAGCCCGGCCTGATCGTCTTCGCCGCCTGGATGTTCGCCGAGGCCCAGAAGGGGCAGGGGGTTCCGGGCGTCAGCATCGCCTTCGGTCTGTGGGCCCTGACCGTCGGCCTGCTGCTGATCCAGCCGGACATCGGCCAGACCCTGCTGATCACCACCACCTTCATGGCCGTCTTCTTCATGGCCGGGGTGCCGCTGAAATGGGTGGCCGTGATCGCCGCCATGGGTGCGGGCGGAGTGGTGTCGCTGTATTTCACCTTCAGCCACATGCGCGACCGCCTCAGCCGCTTCCTGTCGCCCGAGACGACCGACACCCACCAGATCGACCGCGCCTCCGAGGCCATCCGTGCCGGCGGTCTGGTCGGACGCGGCATCGGCGAGGGCGTCATGAAGCGCCGGGTGCCCGACCTGCACACCGACTTCATCTATTCGGTCGGCGCCGAGGAGTTCGGCCTGATCCTGTCGCTGTTCATGATCGGCCTCTACGCCTTCATCGTCATCCGCGGGATGAAGAAGGCGATGAAGCTGAACGACCCGTTCGAGCAGACGGCGGCGGCGGGCCTCTTCATGCTGATCGGGCTTCAGGCCTGCATCAATGTGGCGGTGAACCTGAACCTGATCCCGACCAAGGGCATGACGCTGCCGTTCATCAGCTATGGCGGATCGTCGATGATGGCCATGGGCCTGACCATGGGCTTCGCCCTGGCCCTGACACGCCGTCGTCCGGGGGCCTATGAGCCGGGCTCCAACATCTCCCCGCCGCGCCGTCGCCTGCTGCCGTAAGAGAGTATCCGCATGAACAAGGTCTGCGTCGTCGCCGCCGGGGGCA
Organism: Brevundimonas sp. UBA7506; assembly: GCF_002479495.1. Classification (GTDB taxonomy): domain Bacteria; phylum Pseudomonadota; class Alphaproteobacteria; order Caulobacterales; family Caulobacteraceae; genus Brevundimonas. Next base: position 114,154 of record NZ_DLNQ01000011.1, on the reverse strand, counting down.
CTGGCGGCCACATGTTCCCCGCCGAGGCCCTGGCCCGCGAACTGGCGTCGCGTGGCTGGCGCGTGGTGCTGGCCACCGATGCGCGCGGCGAGCAGTACGCCCACGCCTTTCCCGCCGAGGAGCGTCTGGCGCTGGACGCCGCCACCGGCAGCGGCCCCATCGGTCTGCTGAAGGCGGGCCTCGCCATCATGCGCGGCGTGGGCCAGGCCAAGTCAGCCTTTGACCGCACCGGCGCCGACGTGGTCGTCGGCTTCGGCGGCTATCCGTCGGCTCCCGCTCTGGTCGCCGCCATCCTGCAGAAGCGTCCGACCCTGATCCACGAACAGAACGCCGTCCTGGGCCGCACCAACCGGATGCTGGCCCCGCGCGTCGGCGCCGTGGCCTCGGCTTTCCCGACGCTGGGCCGCGCGCCCGAGGCGGTGAAGGCTCGCGCCCAGGTCGTCGGCAACCCGGTCCGCCCGGACATCCGCGCCCTGTTCGACCGCGCCTATGTCGCGCCGGAAGGCGACGGCCCCATCCATGTGCTGGTCACCGGCGGCAGTCAGGGCGCCCGCATCCTGTCCGAGACCGCGCCGCGCGCTCTGGCGGCCCTGCCCGAGGCCATCCGCCGCCGCCTGCACGTCCAGCAGCAGTCGCGCCCGGAAACCCTGGAGAGCGCCCGCCAGATCTATCTGGAGGCGGGCATTAACGCCGAGGTCGCCCCCTTCTTCCGCGACATGGCCGAGCGCCTGTCGAAGGCCCATCTGGTCATCGGCCGCGCCGGGGCCTCGACCTGTTCGGAGCTGGCGGTGGCGGCCCTGCCGTCGGTGTTGATCCCGCTCAAGATCGCCATGGACGACCACCAGACCCTGAACGCCCGCGCCCTGTCCGAGGCCGGCGCCGCCCGCGTCATCGCCGAGGACGATGTGACGGTCGACAGCCTGACCGCCGTTCTGAGCGAAGTCCTGTCGGACCCGGCCGGGCTGGCCGCCATGTCCGCCGCCGCCCGCTCGGTCGCCATCCCCGACGCCGCCGCCCGCCTGGCTGATCTGGTCGAAGCGGCGGCGCGCTGAAGCGCCGCACGGCCTTGGGTCGGGCGGCGAAGCTGGCTAGGCTGCGCCCATGCCCCAGTTCGTCGTCGACCTGACCAACAACGTCTTCGCCCTGTGGAACCAGTTCCACTGGCTGCCTGAATGGGCCGTGGTGACCATCATCACCGTCGTCTTCGTCTTCATCGGCTGGGCGGCCAATCAGGTGGTCTTCGCCCTGTTGAAGCTGGCGGTGCGCAACCGCGACGTCTTCTGGAAGGGGATGCTGGGCCGCGCCCGGCTCAAGGTCCGCATCGCCGTCATGATCATCGCCCTGGCCCTGGCGGTGACGGTCTCGCCGCTGGACCCCGAGCCGTCGCTGCTGATCCGGCGCACCCTGCTGTTCGGCTTCATCCTGGTGTGCGGGTGGATGATCGCCGGGGCCGTGGACATGGGGGCCGTCGTCCACCTGAAGAAGTTCAACATGGACACGGAGGACAACCTCCTGGCCCGCAAGCACGTCACCCAGACGCGCATCCTGCAGCGGGTGGCGGCCATCCTTATTGGACTGATCACCCTGGGGCTGGCGCTGATGACCATTCCGGGCGTGCGCCAGTGGGGGCTGTCCCTGCTGGCCTCGGCAGGGGTGGTGGGCATCGTCGCCGGTCTGGCGCTGCAACCCTTCCTGACCAATTTGATCGCCGGCATCCAGATCGCCACGGCCCAGCCCATCCGCCTGGACGACGCCGTCATCGTCGAGGGCGAGTGGGGCCGGGTCGAGGAGATCACCTCGACCTATGTCGTGGTCAAGCTGTGGGACTGGCGGCGCATGGTCCTGCCGCTGACCTATTTCATCCAGAAGCCGTTCCAGAACTGGACCCGCGACGACAGCCGCCTGATCGGCGTGGCCTTCCTCTATGTGGACTACGAGGCGCCGATCGACCGGCTGCGGGTCAAGCTGGAATCCATCGCCCACGCCTCGCCCCTGTGGGACGGCGACGTGGTGGCCTTGCAGGTCACCGACATCACCGACCGCGTGGCCCAGGTCCGCTGCCTGACCAGCGCCAGGAACGCCTCGGTCGCCTTCGATCTGCGCTGCGAAGTGCGCGAGAAGATGCTGGCCTTCATGCGGGACGAATGCCCGCAGGCCCTGCCGAGGGATCGGGTGGACCTGGATCGTAACGGTCGCGGAATTCTCCCTCCCCTTCATGGGGAGGGTGGCTGACGCGCAGCGTCAGACGGGTGGGGGCGCTCGGCAATTCAGCCGCTGGCCCCTTTATCGCCAAGCCCTCCCCACCCGGTCGCTGCGCGACCACCCTCCCCATGAAAGGGGAGGGAGAAGGGCTGTTAGTCCTTCATCCGCTCGCGCCCCATGCGCACGGCGTCGGCCGTGCTGAGCGCATCCGCCGTCCGCGGCTCGCGACTGCAAGCCACCGTCGCCAGTTCCGCCGCGTCCCCGCCGGGCGCGATGGCGAAAGGCGGAGCGTTCTCCGGCGTGATGGGCCCTTCGATCCCGTCGGCTCTCAATGACGCGAAGTCGAGCCGATCCGCCGTCTGGCCGGCGCAGTCGAACCGCCACCACGACCAGCCGCCGGCATAGGCGACGCCGCCGATCACCATGTCCTCCTCGCTGACCTGCAGGGACCGCATCCGCACCCCTTCGCCGTCGGGCGTGGTCGAGGCGGCGTCGGCGAAGATGGCGAACCGTCCCACGCCGGTCAGGACCATCGCGTGATCCTGGGCCGTCGCGCTGGTCGCGGACAGGGCGACGGCGGCCGTCAGGAGCGTCAGGGCTCGCGTCATCGTGGCATCCTGTGTTTGTTAACCGCATCCGCAAACCACGTGTTGAGACGCCGCGTCTATAGCCAAGCCATGTATCAGGAACCGCTCGGAGTCGACGCCGCCCTCGCCCCGCCCGACCGGCGGGCGCGTGAGCGTCGTCCGTTCCGGCAGAAACGCCGCCCCGAAGAGCGCGTCCGCATTCTGGGCGAGATGGTCGACCTGATGCGGCCCGAGGAGGTGCTGCTGCACGTCGAGCGCTGCATCGAGACGGGCCAGCGCAGCATCATCGCCAACCACAACCTGCACAGCCTCTACCTTCTGCCGCGTACGGCGGGCATGCGGCGGCTCTATGATCTGGCCGATGTGGTCGAGCTGGATTCCACCCCCCTGATCCACTTCACGCGGCTGCTGGGCCTGCACAGCCGGCCCTTCCATCGCTGCACCTATCTGGACTGGCGCGACCAGTTCTGGAGCATGGCGAACCGTCAGGGCTGGCGCGTCCTCTATGTCGGCGGCGCAAACGGTGTGGCGACCACGGCGGCGGAGCGTCTGGGCGCGCGCTATCCCGGCGCCGCTATCAAGGGTCTGTCGGGCTATTTCGACGCCACGCCGGGATCGGCCGGCAATACCGCCGTCCTTGCCGCCGTGCGTGACTTCCAACCCAACGTCCTCTTCGTCGGCATGGGCATGCCGCGTCAGGAGTTGTGGATCGCTGACAACATCGAGGCCATGCCCGAGGCCGTCATCCTGCCGGTCGGCGCGGCTTTTGACTATGAGGCGGGCGTCCAGAAGGCGGCGCCCCGCTGGATGGGGCGGCTTGGCGTTGAATGGCTGTTCCGTCTGTTCGCCGACCCGAAACGCCTCTTCACCCGCTACTGCGTCGAGCCCTGGTTCCTGATCGGCCCGGCCCTGGGGGACGTGCGAGCCGCGATGCGGCGCAAGCCGCGCTGACCCTCTTTCCTCCCCACTCTGTGGGGAGGGGGACCGCGTAGCAGTGGAGGGGCGATGCGCCAGGCTCAACCGAGCCCCTCCGTCTCGTCGGCTTCGCCGCCGATCCACCTCCCCATGAAATGGGGAGGAGAAACCCGTTCTACGCCGCCACGATCTGCTCGGCCTGTTTCAGGTTGACGCTGACCAGCTGGCTCATGCCGCGTTCCGGCATGGTGACGCCATACAGGCGATCCATCCGGCTCATGGTCACGGGATTGTGGGTGATGACGATGAAGCGGGTGTCGGTGCGCGACCGCATTTCGTGCAGCATCCGGCAGAAGCGGTCGACGTTGGCATCGTCCAGCGGCGCGTCCACCTCGTCCAGCACGCAGACGGGCGCCGGGTTGGCCAGGAAGACGCCGAAGATCAGGGCCGCCGCCGTCAGGGCCTGTTCGCCGCCCGACATCAGGCTCATGACCGACAGGCGCTTGCCGGGCGGGCAGGCGTAGATCTCAAGGCCCGCTTCCAGGGGATCGTCGCTCTCGACCAGCTTCAGCTCCGCCTGACCACCGCCGAACAGGGCCTCGAACAGGGCCTTGAAGTTGGCGTTGATGACGTCGAAGGCCGCCACCAGCCGCTCGCGGCCCTCGGCGTTCAGTTCGTCGATGCCGTCGCGCAGCTTGGCGATCGCCTGGGTCAGGTCGATGCGTTCGGACTTCATGGCGCCCAGACGCTCGCCGTATTCGGCGGCCTCTTCCTCGGCGCGCAGGTTGACGGCGCCCAGGGCCTCGCGCTCGCGCTCCAGCCCGGTCAGCAGGCTTTCGGCGCCGGCCGTGTCCGGCGGGCGGGCGATGGCGTCGTCGATCAGCTTCTGGCCCAGTTCGTCCGGCGACATCTGCGCCGTTTCGCGGACATTGGCCTCGGCCTCGGCCAGACGCTCGGTCGCGGCCTCGGCGCGGGCGGCCAGACCGGCGCGGGCTTCGCGCGCGGCCCCGGCGGCGGCCTCGGCGGCGCGGCTGGCGCGGTCGCTCTCGCCCGCCGTGCCCTCGGCCAGGGACAGGGCCTCGGCGGCGGCGCTCTTGCGCGTCTCGGCGGCGATCAGAGCGTCCATCAGGGCGCCGCGCTGTTCGGCGAAGCCCTGCGGCGCGATCTCGGCCTGCTTGAGCAGGGCGGCGGTCTTGTCGGCGTCCTTGCCGAGGGCGGCGACGCGGGCGGCGCTTTCCTTCGAGCGCCCGGCCCAGCCCTCATGAGCACGGGTCAGGCTGCCCAGCCGCTGCTCGCGTCCGGCGCGATCGCGGGCCTCTTCGTCGCGGGTCGAGCGGGCGGTCTGGGCGGCTTGCCGGGCCGCATCGGCGGCGACGCGGGCGGCGGCCAGCTCGTCACGCAGACCGGCGATGGTCTCGGACGGGGCCTCGACCGACTGCGCGGCCTCCAGCGCCGTCTTGGCCTCGGCCACCTCGCTGTCCAGCCGAGCGACGGTCTCGTCCAGCGCCTGGGCCCGGGCCTCGCGCCGGGTCTGGTCACGCATCAGGCTTTCGACCCGGTCGCGCGCGGCGACCACGGCCTTGTCGGCGGCGAAGGGTTTGAGGCGGGCGGTCTTCACCGCCTCCTCGGCGGCGCGGAAGGCCTCGGTCGCCGTCTTCTGGGCCGTCTGTGCGGCCTCCAGCGCGGGCTTGCCGGTGTCGATCTCGGCTTCCAGCTCGGCCAGACGCGTGCGCTGGGCCAGACGCACGGCGGCGGGACGCGGGGCCTCGGCCCGGCTGACGAAGCCGTCCCAGCGATAAAGGTCGCCTTCCACCGTCACCAGGCGTGCGCCGGTCGGCAGGGCCTTGGCCAGAAGCGGCGCATCGGCTTGGCGGGCGACGACGCACAGGGCCAGGCGCGCGGCCAGTTCTGCGGGGGCGGTCACATGGGCGGCCAGCGGCGTCACGCCCTCGGGCCAGACGGGCGAGGGCGCATCGGCGCCCGCCCAATGGGCGGCGGCGCGGGCGTCCAGCGCGGCGTCCAGATCGTCGCCGAGGGCCGCGGCCAGAGCGGCCTCATACCCCTTGGCCGCCGACACCTTGTCCAGGGCGGGCGGGTGATCGCGTTTGCCGGTCACCAGCAGTTGCGCCAGTCCCCGCGCCTCGGTCTGCAACCGGCCCAGCCGGTCCTCGGCGGCGCGGGCATGGGTGCGGGCCTCGGCCTCGACGCGGGCCAGATCGCCGCGCGCGACCTCGGCGGCCTCGACGGCTTCGCGGGCGGCGATCAGCTCGGCCTGGGCCGTTTCCAGCGCCGTGCGGGCGACGGCCAGTTCCGGCGTCTCAAGCGGACCCAGCGCCTCGCGGTCGCGCTTGGCCTGTTCGAACTGGCCGACGACGCGGGCCAGACGGGCCTCGGCGTCGCGTTTTCGGGCGCTCTCGGCGTTGGCGCGGGCCTCGACGGCGGCCAGGGTCCCGGCCAGACGCTCGACCTCGGCGTCGGCGGCCTTGCGCGCGTCCTCGGCGGCCAGCAGGGCCTTTTCCAGCTCCGGCCCGCGCTCGGGCGCGGCGGCGATCTCGGCTTTCAGCCTGGTCAGCTCGTGGTCCAGCCGGTCCAGTTCGCGTTTCGCGTCGGCGGCCATCCGTTCTTCGCGCTCGACGTCGGCGTTGATGCGGGCCGCCTCGGCCTTCAGGCGCTCGACCTCGGCGCGGGCGGCCTGTTCGGCCATGTCGAGGCGATCGCGTTCCAGCGTGGCCCGGTGCAGCAGGGCGCCGGCCACGGCGTCTTCCTCGCGCGCGGGCTTCATCGCCTCCTGCGCCTTCAGGGCGTCGGCCTCGGCCTTGGTCGCGGCGGCGCTGGCCTCGGCCACGGCGCGGTCGGCGTCGCGCAGTTCCTGGGCCGCGACCTCGGCGGCCGCCTTGGCGTCGTTCCAGCGCACATAGAGCAGGGCGGCCTGCAGGGCGCGGATCTCGGCCGAAATCTTCTTGTACTTCTCAGCCTGACGCGCCTCGCGCTTCAGCCGGTTCAGCGCCGTTTCCAGCTCGCGTCCGATGTCGTCCAGCCGGTCCAGATTGGTCTCGGCGGCCTTGAGGCGCAGTTCGGCCTCGTGACGGCGGGTGTGCAGGCCGGCCACGCCGCCGGCCTCTTCCAGAATCCGGCGTCGGTTCTGCGGCTTGGCGGCGATCAGTTCCGAAATCTGGCCCTGACGCACCAGGGCCGGGCTGTTCGCCCCGGTCGAGGCGTCGGCGAACAGCAGTTGGATGTCGCGGGCGCGGACCTCCTTGCCGTTGATGCGATAGGTCGAGCCCTGGCCCCGGTCGATGCGGCGGGAGACCTCCAGCACCGGGCTGTCGGTGAAGGGCTGGGGCGCGCGCTTCTGGGCGTTGTCGATGGTCAGGACGACTTCGGCGTGGCTTCGCGGCGGACGGCCCGCGGCGCCGGCGAAGATGACGTCGTCCATGCCCTGGCCGCGCATGGCCTTGGCCGAGTTGGCGCCCATGACCCAGCGCAGGCTTTCCAACACATTGGACTTGCCGCAGCCGTTCGGCCCGACCACTCCGGTCAGGCCGGACTCGATTTGAACTTCCGCCGCGTCGACGAAGGATTTGAAGCCGACGAGCTTCAGTCTCTGGAACTGCATCGGCGGGGGCTTAGCGCCCCTTGAGCAGCGGGTCTATGGCTGCCGACAGGGTTTCCAGAGAATGGTCCAGGGTGCGACGGCCGTTGACGAAGAAGGTCGGGGTGCCGTCGACCCCGGCGGCTACGGCGGCCTCGATATCGCGTTCCAGCGCCTGGCCCGTCGCGGGATCAGCCAGGCAGGCTTCGACCTGGGCCTGGGTGCGGCCGCTGACGCCGATGGCGCCTATGTACCATTGCCGGGCGTTGCCGCTGGCGAAGGCGGTGGCCTGACCGGCCATGAAGTGATGGGCCACGTCAAAGAACTTGTCGGGCGCGGCGCAGCGGCCGATGGCGGCGGCGGTGGCGGCGATCTGGGCCGGCTGGGTCGGCATGTCGCGGAACACCAGCTTGACCTTGCCGGTGTCGATATAGCGGGCCTTGAAGGTCGGCAGGACCTCGTTGGTCCAGTCGGCGCAGTGGCTGCAGGTGAAGGAGGCGTACTCGATCACGGTCACCGGGGCGTCGGCGCGGCCCAGGACGCGGTCGGCGGCGGTCACGGCCGGCACGGCGGCGACGGTCGTCGTCGCGGTCGCGGCGGTGGGCGAAGCTTCGGCGGCGAAGACGGGCAGGGCCGCCAGTGTCAGAGCCGCCGTCAGGGGCAGGGTGCGCCACAGGGTCTTCATGGTCATTTCGCGCTCAAAAGGGGATCAATCCGTTGCGACAGGCCGTCCAGCGAGCGATCAGCCACGACCTCGCCATTGATCATGAAGGTCGGCGTGCCGGTCACGCCCGCGTCCTGGGCCGCCTTGATGCGTTTTTCCATCCCCGCGACGCCAGCCGGATCGGCCACACAGGTCTGGAACTGGGCTTCGCTCAGTCCCGCGTCGCGCGCGGTGCGCAGCAGGATGTCGCGCGGCGGTGTGCCGGAATGAAGTTCGGGCAGGGACCGCATGATCTGGTCGATGACGTGGAAGTATTTGTCTTCGCCCGCGCAGCGCGCCAGCAGGAAACCGGCGACGGCCACGTCCTGAGGCGGGGTGGGGAACTCGCGGAAGACGTAACGCACCTTGCCGGTGTCCACATACCTGGCCTTGAACTGGGGCCAGACCTGTTCGTTCCAGGCGGCGCAGCCGGAGCAGGTGACGGAGGCGTATTCGACCACCGTCACCTTGGCGCCCTCGGGCGCGCCCAGAGCCATGTCGCCCTCGGCGGGGGGCGCGTCCTTGCCGCTACAGGCCGTCAGCGCCAGCGCGACGCCAAGGCTCGCGGCCCCGACCAGCTTCTTCAGCATGTCCACGCCCCCCGGTTGGTTGAAGTTATTTCTTGGCCAGTTCCGCGTCGATGGCTTCCGACAGGCCCGACAGGCTGCTGTCCAGAACCTTGGTGCCGTTGACCAGGAAGGTCGGCGTGCCGGTCACGCCGGCGTCGATGCCGGCCTTGATGCGGTTGCTCATCTCTTCGATGGCGGCCTTGTCGCTGATGCAGGCCTCGGTCTGTTCCTGGCTCAGGCCGGCGGCTGCGGCGGCGCGGAACAGGGTGGTGCGCGGGGCCACGCCCGCCATCCATTCCTTCTGGCTGGCCATGATGTCGTGGACGACGTCGAAATACTTGTCCGGGCCGGCGCAGCGCGCGATCAGGAAGCCGGCGACGGCGATGTCCTGCGGCGGGGTCGGGAACTCGCGGAAGACGTAGCGCACCTTCTTGGTGTCCACGTATTTCGTCTTGAATTCGGGCCAGACTTCCTCGTTCCAGACGGCGCAGTGACCACAGGTGACCGAGGCGTATTCCACGACCGTGACCTTGGCGTCTTCGCCCGCGCCCATGCCCATGTCGCCCTGTGCGGCGCCGCCGGTTTTGGCGGTGCAGCCGGCGACCGTGGCCATGGCGGCCAGGGCGGCGGCGGTCAGGGCCGCGCGGCGGCTCATCGATGCGTAACGGAACGTAGCCATGGGTCGTCCTTGAACGAGAGTGTGACTCAAAAAGGATGGCGCGATTCCCTGGGACGCGCGCGATCAGCTCAATTGTCGAGAACAGGTGCGGCGAAGGTTTGTCAACGGCGCTCGTTTTCCGGCGGCTGCGACAGCACGGCGCGACCCAGCTTGCGCAGGGCGGCTTTCAGGCTGTCGGGGGCGTCCTCGACAGAGTTGGCCAACTCGGCTTCGACCGAGGCGGGCAGGGGCGGCAGCACCGCCTTGCCGCGCGCGCGGGGCTTGGCACCGGCGACGGGCAGGGGCTTCACCGGGCCTTGGGTTATGCGGACTTTGCCTATGGTTTTCGGACCCAGAGCCAGGTTCACCCGTTCGACGATACCCTTTTCCTCATAGGGGATGAGGAACGCGACTGCGCTGGCGACTCTCAGTTCGAGAATGCCTGGGGTGTCGCCTCGCGCCTTGATCAGTTTTATTGGGAGGGTGGCGCCGACTAGGCGTTCGCCGACGATCTCAAACCAGTTTCTTTCCAGTGCGCTGACGCCGCGCCCGAACTGGGCGTCCAGCTTCTTGATCAGCGGGGCCAGCGACCGACCCGCCGGGGGCGGCGGGCGCAGTTGCGGCCGCGTCCGGCGCCTCGTCAGGATTTCGCGGGCTTCGCTTTCGGTGGGCAGAGGACGACGCATTCGTCCTATATAGCTCGGCCCATGCTCGACGTCTCTTCCCTCCGCGCCGCCCTGCTTGACTGGTACGACGCCCATGCGCGGACCCTGCCGTGGCGCGCGCCGCCGGGGGCGAAGACGCGCACGGACCCTTACCGTGTCTGGCTGTCCGAGGTCATGCTGCAGCAGACGACGGTGCCGCACGCCGCCCCCTATTTCGAGCGCTTCACCACGCGCTGGCCGACGGTCGGCGATCTGGCGGCGGTGGAGGACGGCGACCTGATGGCCGCCTGGGCCGGGCTGGGCTACTACGCCCGCGCCCGCAACCTGCTGGCCTCCGCCCGCGCCGTGGCCCGCGATCACGGCGGCGTCTTTCCCGACAATGAGGCGGCCCTGCTGGCCCTGCCGGGTGTGGGCGCATATACCGCCGCCGCCGTGGCCGCCATCGCCTTTGACCGACCCGCCAACGTCGTCGACGGCAATGTCGAGCGGGTCATGAGCCGCCTGTTCGCGGTTGAGACGCCTCTGCCCGGCGCCCGACCCGAGCTGAAGCGACTGGCCGCCCTCTTCGTCAGCGACGAACGCCCCGGCGACTGGCCGCAGGCCCTGATGGACCTCGGCTCGGGCGTCTGTCGGCCCAAGTGGCCGTCGTGCGAGCTCTGTCCACTGGCCTTCGGCTGCGAGGGGCTGAAGACCGGCGACCCGGCGCGCTATCCGCTGAAAACGAAGAAGGCCGAGCGCCCGCATCGTCTCGGTCACGCCTTTGTCCTGCGCGACGCGGCGGGGCGGATCGGTCTGGTGCGTCGTCCCGACAAGGGCCTGCTGGGCGGGATGGTCGGCCTGCCGACCTCCGACTGGAGCGCCGCGCCCGCCTTTGATCCGCCCGCCGCCGCCGACTGGGCCCAGGCCGGGGCCGTCGAGCACGTCTTCACCCACTTCAGCCTGACCCTGACCGTCCATGTCGGCGCAGGCGAGGGGGACTTCGTCTGGACCCCTGCGGACGACGCCCTGGCGGCCCTGCCGACCGTCTTCCGCAAGGCGCTGGAGCGCGGCCTGGCGGCCTAGCCGGTCACCCGCAGGTTGACGATGCCGCTGCGTTCGCGCGGCATGACCACGACCTGACCGTCCAGCCGCTGGAAGTGCAGGTCGATGACCCCGTCGCCGACCCTGAGCCGCGTCACCGACAGCCGATCCACCCCCGGCGGCAGGGTCGGGTCGGCGATCTCGACCAGTTGCTCGGGCGCGTCGATCGACAGGCCCAGCGCCGCCTGCAGCATCAGGAAGACCGAACCCGCCGCCCAGGCCTGCGGCAGGCAGGCGACCGGATAGGCGATCGGAGGCTCGCCCGTTTCGCGGATGAAGCCGCAGAACAGCTCGGGCAGGCGCAGCTGGAAATGGGCCGCCGCGCCATAGATCTCGCCCAGCAGCATGGCCACCGCGCGCCGTTCGCCGTAGCGGGCCATGCCGGCCGCCGCCATGGCCGTGTCGTGCGGCCAAACCGAACCGTTGTGGTAGCTCATCGGATTGAAGCGGGCCTGCCCCTTGGCCAGGGTCCGCAGGCCCCAACCGGAACGGAACTCGGCCGTCAGCATCCTTCGCGTCACCAGACGGGCGCGCTCGGGCGAGGGCAGGCCGCTGAACAGCAGGTGCCCGGCGTTGGAGCCGACGGCCTGCATCTGCTTGCCGTCGCCGTCCAGGGCCACGGCGTAGAACTGTTGGTCCTCCATCCAGAACCGGTCCTCGACCAGGGACCGCACGGTTTCAGCCTGCGCCCGCCACTGGCTGGCCCGTTCGTCGCCCATCTGCACGCCCATCTCGGCCAGGGCCATCCAGGCGGCGAAGGCGTAGCCCTGCACCTCCAGCAGGGCGACCGGCCCCTTAGGAAAGCGGCCGTCGCTGTCGAAGATGGAATCCTCCGAGTCCTTCCAGCCCTGATTGGACAGGCCGGTCTCGGCGGCGCGGGCGTAGTCGATCAGGCCGTCGCCGTTGCTGTCGCCGTAGTCGCTCATCCAGCCCGCCGCCGCGATCAGGTTGGGCCACAGGGCGCGGATGGTCTCCATGTCCCCGGTGCGCCTGGCGTAGGCGCCGGCCAGGGCGATGAACAGGCAGGTGGTGTCGACCCCGCCGTAGTAGAGGCTGAACGGCACCTCGCCGAGGGCGCTCATCTCGCCGCCGCGCGTCTCGTGCATGATCTTGCCGGGGGCGGAGTCCTTGAAGGCGTCCACCTCGGTCGCCTGCCGCGCCGCCAGATAGGTCAGCACCCCGCGCGCCAGACTGGGGTCCACCCACAGCATCTGCCAGGCGGTGATGATGCCGTCGCGTCCGAACGGGGTCGAGAACCACGGCACCCCGGCATAGGGATAGGGGCCGGTCGGCAGGTCGGTGGTCAGCAGGGCGACATCGGTGCGCGACTGGGTCAGCCAGTCGTTGATGCGCGGATCGCGCGGCGCGGCCACCCCGGCCCCGCGCCGCATCCGTCGACGCATGGCCAGCCGGGCCTGGATGGAGTTCCAGCGCCAGCGCTCCTGATCCGGGGCGTCGCAGACGTCGATGCCGCATTCGATGTAGAGGTCCAGCCGCCTGCCCTTGGGCAGGCTGAACATGAACTCCGCCCGGTTGGCGCTGAGGCGCGCGGGCGGTTCGGAAAAGGCCAGACAGCTGGTTCGGGTCACGCCGTCCAACCCGGTGTAGCCGAAGGTGACGCGCCGTCCGTCCATGATCGGGGCGTGGACCTCGCCGCGCCTCAGGCGGGGCGTGCCGCGCACCTGAAAGATGTCGGCGAAATCGGCGCCGAACTCGAACGACAGCGGCAGCAGGATGTCCTCGACGCCGTGGTTGACCATCCGCACCCGCTCGAACAGACGCTTGTCCCAGAGGAAGCGCCGCCGCTCCAGATGCAGCACGCCTGCCGGGGCCGAGCGTCCCCCCATCGGCGGCAGGGGGCGGTTGGTCGAATGGCAGGTGAAGAAAACGTTGTCCTCGGTCACGCCAGAGCTGAGCCGCGACGGCCGCGCCCGCCCCACCGTCAGGACGAAATGCGACAGCAGCCGCGTGTCCCGGTCGAACAGGCCGTCGGCGCCGCTTTTGACGTCGCCCCAGTGGTCCGCCACCAGAAAGGTGTCGGCGTCCTTCAGCGCCATCAGGGTCTCGAGACCGTCCTGATCGCTGTTGTCGGCGGCCGTGGTCTGGACCGAATAGGCGTCGTCCATCGTCTGCCTCGCTGCTGCGCGAAAGTCGCTCAGGCGCCCCTCAGGGAAATGGCCGAAGCGGTGAAGGGTTCAGCCGGAACTCAGCCTATGGCCGCGAAGCTGCGATCTTCGTTGGCGACCCGCGACGCCCGGCCGCCGTCCAGAACATGGGCCGCGAACGGACGGCGGGCCAGCAGGTCGCCGTAGACGTCGAGATAGCGCCGGGCCATGGCCGTGGCCGAGAAGCGCAGGTCGAAGCGCGCCCGGATGGCCTCGCGGTCCAGACGGTGCGCCTGTCCGGCGGCGGCCATGGCCTGATCCATGGTGTCGACCAGAAAGCCGGTGGCGCCGTCTTCGATGATCTCGGGCGTCGAGCCGCAGCGGAAGGCCACGACCGGCGTTCCGCAGGCCAGGGCCTCGATCATCACCAGACCGAAGGGCTCGGGCCAGTCTATGGGAAACAGCAGGGCCTCGGCCCCGCCGAGGAAGGCCGATTTCCGGTCGTCGCCGATCTCGCCGACGAACTCGATCAGGGGATTGCCCTCGACCAGGGGCCGGATGACCGTCTCCCAATAGGTCTTGTCCGCCGCATCCACCTTGGCCGCCATCTTCAGCGGCTTGCCCAGACGCGTGGCGATCTCGATGGCGCGGTCGGGGCGTTTCTCGGGCGAGATGCGGCCGAGGAAGGCAAGGTACCCCTGTGACTTCGGCGAGAAGCGATAGAGATCGCCCGGCATGCCGTGATGCACCGTCGCCTTCCAGTTGGCGGCGGGCAGGGGGCGGCGCTGATCGTCGGAGATGGAGACCAGGCCGAACTGCGGCCAGCGCTCATAGACCTCCGGCAGGTCCTTCAGGTCCAGCCGACCGTGCAGGGTGGTGACGGTCTTGTCCGCCAACCCCTGAAAGAAGGGGAAGTGGGCCATGTCGGTATGAAAATGGATCACGTCGAAGTCGTCGGCGCGATCCAGCACCTCGGCCAACATGGTCATGTGGGCGGCCAGGTCGGATTTCAGCGGCTCCGGGTCCAGCCGGATGGCCTGATCGCGCACCGGGATCAGCCGGGCCCGTGTCTCGGCCTCGGCGCTGGCGAACAGGGTGACCTCGTGGCCCAGTTCGACCAGGGCGTCGGTCAGATGGGCGACGACCCGCTCGGTGCCGCCATAAAGGCGCGGCGGCACCGCCTCATAGAGGGGCGTGACCTGGGCAATTTTCATAGACCGACTCCCGCGCCCCCGCTGGCGCACTGGAATCGTCAACACGGGTCAACGACCGGGGTTCCAGCTTGGCTGAAACGATAGTCGCAAGCTTTACGCTAGCTTGCGCCTACTGCATCCCGGCGCGGATCTCGGCGCGCAGGGCGTCGATGGGGCGCAGGCCCGTGTCGGTCTTGAAGCGCCAGTAGGTCCAGCCGTTACAGGCCGGCGCGTTTTCCAGCAGGGCGCCCAGCTTGTGAATCGAGCCGGTCATGGAGCCGGAGACCAGCGAACCGTCGGCGCGCACGCGGGCCTCATGGTCGCCCTTGGGGCAGTAGAGCTTGTCGCCGGGGGCCAGCAGGCCGGCTTCCACCAGGGCGCCGAACGGCACCTTGGGCTCGGCCTTCTTGGAGCCGGTGACGACCAGGTCCTCGGGGGCGGCGGGGATGACCGCCTTGATGCGCTTCTCGGCCAGCCTGGCGTAGGTCTCGTCGCGTTCGATGCCGATGAAGTGGCGGCCCAGGCGCTTGGCCGCGGCGCCCGTCGTGCCGGTGCCGAAGAAGGGGTCCAGCACCACGTCGCCGACGCGGCTGGCCGACAGCAGCACCCGGTGCAGCAGGGCCTCGGGCTTCTGGGTCGGATGGGCCTTGTCGCCGTTGTCGTCCTTCAGCCGCTCGTTGCCGGTGCACAGGGCCAGGGTCCAGTCCGAGCGCATCTGGGTGTCTTCGTTGAAGGCCTTCAGCGCGTCGTAGTTGAAGGTGTAGCGCTTCTGCTCGCGCGACTTGGCGGCCCAGATCAGGGTCTCGTGGGCGTTGGTGAAGCGCGTGCCCTTGAAGTTCGGCATCGGGTTCGACTTCCGCCAGATGATGTCGTTCAGCACCCAGAAGCCCAGGTCCTGCATCGCCGAACCGAGCCGGAAGATGTTGTGATAGCTGCCGATGACCCAGAGGCTGCCCTCGTCCTTCAGCACGCGGCGGCACTCGGTCAGCCAAGCGCGGGTGAAGGCGTCATAGGCGGCGAAGCTGTCGAACTTGTCCCAGTCGTCATCGACCGCATCGACCTTGGAATTGTCGGGCCGCAGCAGGTCGCCGCCCAGTTGCAGATTATAGGGCGGGTCGGCGAAGACCATGTCCACCGACTTGTCCGGCAGGCCCTTTAGCACCTCGATGCAGTCGCCACGCAGGATGACGTCGGTCTTCAACTCGGACATGGAAAAGCGGCCCCGGACAGATGAGGGGCTTATGGTGAATCCTTACGGTTAAGGCGGAGTAACCAAACTTAAGATCCCGACAGATCGAGAGAATCCTTCGCCCCGGCTCGCCACCCCAAACCCCGCTCATCCCGGCGAAGGCCGGGATCCAGATTGTAAGGCGCACCGGTCGCCCGAGCTGACGCAGTCGCGCCGCAGGAGGCACGCGCCCAGTCATATGATCTGGGTCCCGGCCTTCGCCGGGATGAGCGACGAAGAGTGGTGCACAATCGACCGTGCCTGAGCTATGAGGCGAGGATGATCGCACGCCTTCGCCCCGTTCCGTTCGCCCTCGGGCCTGTCCACTTCGTCGGCATCGGCGGCATCGGCATGAGCGGCATCGCCGAGATCATGCTGAAGATCGGCTATCAGGTGTCCGGTTCGGACGCCAAGGCCAGCGCCAACACCGAGCGGCTCGAGAAGCTGGGCGCCCGCATCTATATCGGCCACGACGCCGCCCACGTGACCGAGGGCGTCTCGGCTGTGGTCTATTCCACGGCGGTCAAGGCGACCAACCCGGAACTGGTCGTGGCGCGAGAGCGCCGCATTCCCCTGGTGCGTCGCGCCGAGATGCTGGCCGAGCTGATGCGTCTGCAATTCTCGGTCGGCGTCGGCGGCACCCACGGCAAGACGACGACGACCTCCATGGTCGCGGCCCTGCTGGACGCGGGCTCGCTGGATCCCACGGTGGTCAACGGCGGCATCATCAACGCCTACGGCACCAACGCCAAGGTGGGCGAGGGCGACTGGATCGTGGTCGAGGCCGACGAGAGCGACGGCTCCTTCCTGCGCCTGAAGTGCACGGTCGCCGTCATCACCAATATCGACCCGGAACACCTGGACCACTACGGCGACTTCGATGCGGTCAAGAAGGCCTTCTGTGACTTCATCGAGGACATTCCCTTCTACGGTTTCGGCGTGGTCTGCCTGGACCATCCCGAGGTGCAGAAGCTGGCGGCCCAGATCGATAACCGTCGTCTGGTCACCTACGGCTTGAACCCCCAGGCCATGGTCCGCGCCGAGAACGTGCAGATGTCGCCCGACGGTTCGCGCTTCGACGTGGTCGTGCAGGGGCAGGGTCTGGCCGCGCTGGACGAACCGATGCGGATCGAGGGCCTCTATCTGCCGATGGCCGGCTGGCACAATGTCTCCAACTCCCTGGCCGCCATCGCCGTGGCGCGTGAGCTGGGCGTGGACGACGACTCCATTCGTCAGGGCCTGGCCGGCTTCGGCGGGGTCAAGCGCCGCTTCACCACCACGGGCGTGGTCGGCGGCGTGCGCGTCATCGACGACTACGGCCACCACCCGGTCGAGATCGCCGCCGTGCTCAAGGCCGCCCGTCAGGTGGTCCAGTCGGCCGACAATCCGGGCCGCGTCATCGCCGTGGTCCAGCCGCACCGCTACACCCGCCTGCGCGACCTGATGCAGGACTTCTCGACCTGCTTCGCCGACGCCGACAGCGTTCTGGTCGCCGACGTCTATCCGGCCGGCGAGCAGCCGATCGAGGGGGTCGACAAGCACGCCCTGGCCGAAGGCATCCGCCGCTACGGTCACCGCAATGTCGCCGCTCTGGAAAACGCCGCCGTCCTGCCGCGCGTCATCAAGGACGAGGCGAAGCCGGGCGATCTGGTCGTCCTGCTGGGCGCCGGCGACATCACCAGCTGGGCCTACGCCCTGCCGGCGCAACTCGAAGCCCTCGGCTGAGGCTTTCCACCATCCGCTCATCCCCGCGGAGGCGGGGACCCAGTGCTTTGGCCTCAAGCCACGACGCTCAGGGTCTTGCGCGGAAATGCTCAACCGGGCATCGCAGTAGCTCTTACTGGGTCCCCGCCTCCGCGGGGATGAGCGGAAATAATGATGTCCTGGCGCGATAATCTTCCCACCGTGCGCGGCAAGCTGCTGCTGAACGAGCCGCTGGGGCCCTACACCTGGTTCCGCGTCGGCGGAGCGGCGGACGCCCTGTTCATTCCGGCGGACGCCGAGGATCTGGCTGACTTCCTCAAGGCCCTGCCCGAAACCGTGCCCGTCACCATCATCGGCGTCGGCTCCAACCTGATCGTCCGCGACGGCGGGGTCGAGGGCGTGGTGATCCGTCTGGCCGGACGGGCCTTCGCCGCCATCACGACCGACGGCGCTGCCATTACGGCGGGCGCGGGCGCGCTGGACTCCATGGTGGCCAAGGCCTCGGCCAAGGCGGGCATCGCCGGGCTGGAGTTCTACGCCGGCATCCCCGGCACCATCGGCGGCGCCCTGACCATGAACGCGGGCTGCTATGGATCGGAGACGAAGGACGTCTTGGTCTCGGCCTGGGGGCTGACCCGTCAGGGCGAGCGGATCGAGCTGGCCCTGGCCGACTTCGGCTACACCTACCGCCACTCCAACGCCCCGGCGGGCGTCATCTGGATGGAGGCCACCTATCGCGGCACAGCGGACGCGCCTGAGGCCGTCGCGGCCCGCATCAACGAAATCACCAGCCGCCGCGAAACGACCCAGCCGATCCGTGAAAAGACCGGCGGCTCAACCTTCAAGAACCCCGAAGGTCATTCCTCATGGAAGCTGGTCGACGAGGCCGGCTGGCGCGGCAAGCTGCACGCTGAAACCGGCGGCGGCGCCAAGTTCAGCGAGCTGCACTCCAACTTCATGATCAACCCGGGCGAAGCCACCGCCGCCGACATCGAAGGCCTGGGCGAAGCCGTCCGCGCGGACGTCCTGAAAAAGACCGGCGTGCAGCTGGACTGGGAAATCAAGCGCATCGGCCGGAAGTAAGGTGACGTCCTCGCCCTGCCCGGGTTGTGAGGCGGACTACCGCGCCCGCCGGATCAGCTCGTCCGCCAGCACGTCGGTCAGATAGCCGTCCGCTGTCCGTCCGTTGGCCTGCTGCCAGCGGCGCAGGGCGGCGCGGGTGTTCGAACCGATGACGCCGTCCACCCCTTGCGTGTCGAAGCCCATGCGCGTCAGGGCCGTCTGGGCGCCGACGCGCTGTTCGCGGGTCAGGGGTCCGTCGTTGGGCCAGGTCGCGGTCAGGGCGGGCTTGCCGGCCACCCCGTCGGCGATCAGACCTATGGCGAGGGCATAGCTGACCGAGTTGTTGTAGCGCCGGATCACATAGTGGTTGGGCAGGGCCAGGAAGACCGGCCCCTTGGCGCCCTGCGGCAGCAGGATGGTTGCGCCCTCGGCCGCCTCGGCGGCGTTCAGGGTCGCGCCGTTGGCCAGACGCACGCCGCGCGCCGACCAGAAGGCCCAGTCGTGCTTGGGCCCTTCTGCCTGGCTGTAGTCGAAGCCGGCGGGCAGGATGACCTCATAGGCCCAGCCCTGACCGCGCTTCCATCCGGCCTGGGCCAGCAGGTTGGCGGCCGAGGCCAGGGCGTCGGCGTCCGAGCCCCAGATGTCGACCTTGCCGTCGCCGTTCTGATCGACGCCCAGCTTCAGATAGCTGTCGGGCATGAACTGGGTCTGGCCCATGGCGCCGGCCCAACTGCCCTTGAGGCCGCTGCGGGCGCGCTTGCCGTCCACCACGATGTCGAGGGCGTTCTTCAGCTGGTCTTCGGCCCAGGCGCGGCGGCGGCCGTCATAGGCGAGCGTGGCGAGGGAGCGGATGACGTCGAAGTCACCCTGAACCTGGCCGAAGGCGCTCTCCTGCGCCCAGACGCCCAGCAGGATCTCGGTCGGCACGCCGTATTTCTGGGTCACCTCCCAGGGCACGCGATCGACGCGCTGGCGGGCCATGGCGATTCGGGCCGGGGCGGTGGCGCTCTGGATATAGGCGCCGGCGGGGCGCGAGAACTCGGGCTGGTTGCGGTCCAGCCGGATGACGCTGGCGTTAGGCGTGACGCCGTTCAGCTCGCGCGAATATTCCCACTTCCGCGATCCGCCGAGGCGGTCGAGGAAGCTCTGCTTCCAGGACTCGAAGCTGGCCTGATCATAGGCGTCCGACAGGTCGACGGCGGCGGGCGGCGGCGGCGGCGCGGGCGTTGCGGGCGCGGGCTCCACGACGGCGGGCGGTGCGGGCTGCGGTTGAGGCGGCGTCGGCACCATGGGCGCGCAGGCCGCAACGGATCCAATCAGGGCAAGACGATAGGCGATACGCATGACCACAGGCTAACGCCCCCGAATTCCACGACCAATCACAAGCGCGCGAAGCCAAAAGGGGTTTCCGTGAAAAGGGTTAAGTCGTCGCTAACCCTTTGCGAAAGTCGCGCCTTAACGAACTGCGTTTTACATTTCGGCTCCCCTGGACACGGCCTGGTGGCGGAGGGGCGACGCGCCGGACGTGCATGTCCGGAGACCCTCCGTTCAACTCGGAGGCCAGGCCTCCAGCGGAATCCCCGCGCGGAATGTTGACGAAAGGCCGGGGCCTCTCTATACGCACCGCTCCGCCGCAAGGTCCTGCTCGCAGGGTTTCGCGCATTTGTTTTTGACCGCCCTCACGGGCCTCCAATCTTCGGGACGTCCGACCATGAAGGTCCGCAGCTCGCTCAAGTCGCTCAAGGGTCGCCACCGCGACTGCAAGATCGTTCGCCGCAAGGGCGTGGTCTATGTGATCAACAAGACCGACCCGCGCTTCAAGGCCAAGCAAGGCTAAGAACCGCGTCGGCGCCTGCAACGGCGCCGCGGTTACGATATTCAAAGGCTGCAGGCTTCGCCTGCAGCCTTTTTCGTGTCCGGCGTCAGGCCTCGGAATCGGACGCGATTCGCGCCAGAGGCCCCTTCGGGCGATTCCCTTCTTGCCCTCGCGCCCCCCGGTCTGCTTGAGAGTGATCTCAAGGTCGCCCGCCGGCCAATTCAAGTTTCGGAGCTTTCCTCATGGCCGACGACGCCCCCGCCTTTGACGCCGCCTCGGACGTCCTGACCGCCACGGCCCAGGGCCGTCTGCGCTCGATCATCGAACGCCTGGAGCGCCTCGAAGAGGACAAGCAGGCCGTCATGGTCGACATGAAGGAGGTCTTCGCCGAGGCCAAGGGCGAGGGCTACGACGTCAAGACGCTGCGCAAGGTCATCCGCATCCGCAAGCAGGACAAGGCCAAGCGCCAGGAGGAAGAGGCGATTCTGGACCTCTACCTGTCGGCTCTCGGCGAGGTCTGAGGGAGGCGGGCCTGAAGCGCACGCCCTTCAAGCCCCCCAGCGACCGCCCTTCGCGCTCCAGCAGCCTGAAGGGCGACGACGCGTCCAGGCTGCGGTCGAGCGGCTTCAAGAGCAGCCCGAACGGCGATAGCGCCCTCAAGACGCGCTCAAGTAGTCCGAAGGACGGTAGCGCCCCTAAAAAGAAGACGCTGCTGTCTCCTTGGGAGCAACAGCGTGAGGCGGCGAAGCGCTCGGCGCTCAACGCCCTGAAACGCGCCCGCCGCTCGGCCGAGAAGGCGGGCGTTTCGCTGTCCGAATGGGAGGGCGAGTTCCTCGATTCTGTCGGCGAGCGAATCGAAACTCACGGCCGCGCCTTCGCCGACCCCGATAAGGGCGCTCCGGGGCAGGCCTTTTCGACCATGCAGACCCGCAAGCTCAAGGAAATCACCGCCAAGGCCAAAGGCGAGGAAACCCGCCCCTGGATGCGCAAGGTGAAGAAGGCGGAGGAATAAGGAACCGCTCTCGCCGCCCCCTTCCGTCATTCCGGGGCGCGCAGCGAACCCGGAGCCCAGGCGACTGCTATTTTCTCCGTCCATGCCAATGCACTTGGCGCCTGGACCCCGGATCGCCCCTCCAGGCCGTCCGGGGTGACGGCGAAAGGACGGCAGTCCGCTTTCGACCCATTGCAGACATCCATAAGCGTAACCACACTCCAGGAACAGCTTGGGGGTTCGGATGGGACAGGGGTGGCGATCAGCACGGAAGGGCTTCTTACTTTGTAGCCTGTCCATTTTTGGACTTTACTTGGTGATGCACTTTGGTGCGTATGCTTTGATTGGAAACGGGGATGGGTATGCTCAATGGGCCGCTCGCAGCATCGCCGAGTTGCTATTAGTAATAGCGTCGATCTATTGGGCCGTTGCCGCGTGCGTACGTTCTTGGCCATGCCGTAAGTCGCGGCTGGTGCACGCGCTTGCAGTATTGGGTGTCCTCTGCATCCTGCTTGTGGGTGCAAACCCTTACTTCGGTTGGGCTGACACGTATTGTGACGTTCTTCCATTTCCCCATCAAGGGTTTCAGCTCTTAAAGATAAAGAAATGCCCTAGCAGTTATATATTTTTTACGACATTATTCGATGCGGGATTGTTTCTCATATTGGCAAGTCTCGTCGTGAGAGTTGCTTGCCGGTCTAAATTACCTTCATCAGACCCTTCATGACCGCTTCCCACCCGTTGCGGACATTCGACCCCGCCGCTTTCGACGCTCAGGCCTCTCAAGGGGCAAGCACTGGCTGTGGGCTGAAAGCCTAGGCGTCGCCGCCTGTCTGGATTCGCTCGACCGTCGTGGTGGTTTCGCCATTGGGCCGGGTGGTCGTCGTCGTGGTTGTCGTGGCGGTTCGCTCCCACAGGGTGCAGTCCATCGACGAGCCGCCGCCGGGTTGCGAGGTGATCCGGCATTGGGCCTTGGCGGCGTCCGCTGACCGCACCGTCTCTGCCGGACCGGCGGCGCAGGCGGACAGGGTCAGCCCGGTCGCCAGCACGGCGGCCGTAATGGCGCAAGACTTCAGCATGGCGATGCTCCTCACCACTCCCGTTCTCGCCAGTTTGTCTGAAGGACTGCGCTGCGCAAGAGCCAGCCGTTCTTGTATCCTGCCCTGTCTTGAGCAGGAGCGGCCGCCTACACTCTCACGTCAAAATGGCGCGGTTCGCCGTCGCGCCGTTCGCGGGCGGCGTCGTGCAGGGTGTCGGCCAGGTCAAGCAGGTGGTGACGGCGCAGGCGGGGAACGATCTCCAGCAGTTGCAGCCGCAGGGTTTCCGCCTCGGCGTCGGTCAGGGGAGCCGGCCGGCGGAGTGATCTGACGGGCATGGCGATCCTCCTTTCGGGAGGGGGCTGAGGGCGCTGAAATCACCTTGGCGAAACGGACATTTCGCCCGTCCGGTTCCCAATCGGCCCTTGCCGAGCGGAAAATCTGAACAAACTCGGCGGTAAAGGCTTGGGTATGCAGCGCGCGGCCCTAGATAGGGGCCGGAAGAATCAAAACCGCCGAGAGGAACCTCCCATGGCCTTCGTCCTGCCCCCGCTGCCCTACGCCCATGACGCGCTGGAGCCCGTCATCGACAAGGAGACGATGGGCTTCCACTACGACAAGCACCATCAGACCTACGTCGACAACCTGAACAAGGCCGTGGCCGCCGCCGGCGTCGAAGGCCAGTCATTCGACGAGCTGTTCGCCAAGATGTCGACCCTGCCGGTCGCGGTGCGCAACAACGCCGGCGGCGTGTGGAACCACACCTTCTTCTGGGAAGGCCTGGCCCCCGTCGGCACGGGCGGCGCGCCCTCGGCTGAACTGGCCGCCGCCATCGACGCCGACCTGGGCGGCATGGACGCCTTCAAGGAGGCCTTCAACGCGGCGGGTCTGGGCCGCTTCGGTTCGGGCTGGGCCTGGCTGATCGTGCAGGACGGCAAGCTGAAGATCATCTCGACGCCGAACCAGGACAACTCCCTGATGGACTTCGCCGAGGAGAAGGGCGCGCCCCTGCTCGTCGCCGACGTCTGGGAGCACGCCTACTACCTGAAGTATCAGAACCGTCGCGCCGAGTTCCTGGCCGCCTTCTGGTCCATCGTGAACTGGAACAAGGTCAACGAGCTGTACGCCGCCGCCAAGGGCTGAAACGCCCGTCTGGCTTGACTCTGGGAGGGCGGGCCTTCATAAGCCCGCCCTTCTCGCATCGGGTTTCGGCCCGAGGCGCGAACTGACTACGGACGATGCGTGGACCGCCGTTGAGATCGCCGCTCCAATCGGGGAGGGGCCGGGCCGCATCAGCATGAAGAGTGATCTATGTCCAAGCGCCATAGCGCCAAGTACAAAATCGACCGCGCCATGGGTGAAAACCTGTGGGGCCGCGCCAAGTCGCCGGTCAACAAGCGTTCGTACGGCCCGGGCCAGCACGGCCAGCGTCGTAAGTCGAAGGTTTCGGACTTCGGCCTGCAGCTGAAGGCCAAGCAGAAGCTCAAGGGCTACTACGGCAACATCACCGAGAAGCAATTCTCGGCCATCTACGCCGAAGCCGGCCGCCGCAAGGGCAACACCTCGGAAAACCTGATCGGTCTGCTGGAATCGCGCCTGGATGCCATCGTCTACCGCGCCAAGTTCGTCCCGACCGTCTGGGCCGCTCGCCAGTTCGTCAGCCACGGCCACGTGACCGTCGACGGCAAGAAGGTCGACATCGGTTCGTACCGCGTCAAGCCGGGCCAGGTCATCGAGGTCAAGGAAAAGTCGCGCAACATGGCTCTGGTGCTCGAAGCCCAGCAGTCGTCGGAACGTGACATCCCCGACTACCTGGAACTGGGCGACCGCGGCTTCTCGGTCCGCTACGTCCGCGTTCCGGAGCTGTCGGACGTGCCGTACCCGGTCAAGATGGAACCGAACCTGGTCGTCGAATACTACTCGTCCTGATTTCAGGCGATCGACGATAGAGTTGATGGAAGCCCCGGTGCGAACCGGGGCTTCTTTCTTATTCAGCATTCGCTGTTCCCTTGGGGAAGGAAGCAGCGCATTCTGACCGGGTGGACAGGCTCCGCCCCGGAAGGTCGAGATGAGACGAATCATCGCTCTTTGCGCTGTCGCCGCCGTCGCCGCCCTGGCGGGGGCTTGCGCCGTGACCGGCGATCAGCCCGTGCGCACCGCCGGGATGCCGGGCCAGCTGGAGCCGATCCACGCCGCCGCCTTCACGCGCGACACGGCGGTTTTCTGGGTCAGCTCGAACGGCTGCACCAGCAAGGCGGACGTCAAACCCTTCATCACCCGCCTGCGCGACAGCGCCGTCATCACCCTGCGTCGTCTGGACGAGGACCGCTGCGAAAATCCCAAATCCGACGGGGTGCAGTTGCAATGGAGCTTCGAAGAGCTGGGCCTGCCTCCGGGCGCCGAGGTTTCGGTCAACAACCCCTATCTGATGCGTCAGAACGACAAGCCGCACGAGGCTTCCTGATCGGGTTCGTCGCAAGGCTTCGTTAGCCATTTCGGACGACGTCGGATTAAGAGTTGAGCCGTTAGGGAAAGGATCGTTTCAGTATCTTTCCCCCCGGATTCCATGCGTCTCGTCGATTGTCTGACCACCGCCCACAATCTGGCGCTGGTCGCCCTGGCCGCTCTTGTCTGCGTGCTGGGCAGCTGGATCACCATCAGCCTGCTGAAGCGGGTCCGCAGCACGCGGGCGGGCGCGCGCGCCGCCTGGGTCTTCCTGGGCGCGGTGGCGGGCGGCGCGACCGTCTGGTGCACCCACTTCGTCGCCATGATCGCCTATGAGCCGGGGATCGCCGTCGCCTATGAGCCGGGGCTGACGGGCCTGTCGCTGCTGGTCGCCATCCTCGGATCTGGGACGGCCCAGTACATCGCGGCGCAACGCTTTCCGGGATCGGGTCTGGTCGGCGGCGTCCTGTTCGGCCTGAGCGTCTCCGCCATGCACTTCATCGGCATGGCCGCCTTCGCCGTCGACGCCGTGATCCAGTGGTCGGTTCCCTATGTGGCGTTCGCCGTGGGCGGCTCGGTCGTGTTCGCCGCCCTGGCCTTCAAGGCCGACAAGCTGTGGCCGACCGTCGAGGGACGCTGGCTGGCCATCCTCTTCATGGTTCTGGGCATTGTGGTGCTGCACTTCACCGCCATGTCGGCCATGACCATCCTGCCTTTCACGCCGCTGGACGGGGCGCTGACGGGCAATGACGCCAAGCATATCCTGGCCATCGGCGTGGCGGGCGTGGGCCTGCTGGTGCTGGGCGCCGGTGCGGCCAGCTACGCCCTGGACAGCCAGTCGCGCGGCCAGGCCGAGGTGCGCCTGCAACATCTGATCGAGGGCAGCGTGGACGGCATGGCGGTCGAGCGCGACGGCGTCATCGTCGGCGTCAACAGCGCCCTGCTGACCCTGCTCGGCGCCGAACGCGAGGCCGCGATCGGCCACAGCCTGTCGCGCTGGGCCGAGGACGCGGCGCGTCTGGCCGACGGCGACATGGTGCAGTCGTCGCTGAAGACCGTCTCGGGCGAGGTCCTGCCGGTCGAACTGGCGGCCAAGCGCGATCACGTCAGCGAAGGCGAGGTCATGCTGTATTCCGTGCGCGACCTGCGCGCCCGCCAGGCCCAGGAACGCCGCATCGCCCATCTGGCGCGCAATGACAGCCTGACCGGCCTGCCTAACCGCGCCTCCTTCCTGGAGCGCCTGAGCCGCCAGACCGCCACCATCAAGCCCGGCGAGACCCTGGCCCTGTTCGCCCTGGACCTGAACCGGTTCAAGGAGGTCAACGACCTGTACGGCCACGCCGTCGGCGACCTGCTGCTGTGCCGCATCGCCGACCGTCTGCGCGAGGCCCTGCACGAGGGCGAGTTCGTGGCTCGCCAGGGCGGCGACGAGTTCGTGGCCATGGCACAGGTGTCGTCCCGCGCGGAGGCCCAGGCCGTGGCCGAGCGCCTGCGCGCCGCCATCCTCCAGCCCGTCACCATCGATCACGCGGACCTGTCGTGCGGCGCCAGCATCGGCGTCTCGCTGTGGCCCGAGGACGCCGACGACATCTCGACCCTGATCAACAACGCCGACCTGGCCATGTACCGCGCCAAGGGCTCGCTGACGGTCGATATCTGCTTCTATGAGGCGGACATGGATCAGGCCGTGCGCGCCCGCCGCCGCGTCACCCAGGCCCTGCGCGAGGCCCTGGATAACGAGAAGTTCGAGCTGCACTATCAGGTCCAGGCCTCGGTCGAGACCGGCAAGGCCATCGGCTACGAGGTCCTGCTGCGCTGGAAGGACGAGACCGGGCGCAACATCCCGCCGTCAGACTTCATTCCGGTGGCCGAGGAGACCGGCCTGATCTTGCCGATCGGCGAGTGGGTGCTGCGTCAGGCTTGCCGACAGGCCGCCGCCTGGCCCGAGCCGCATCGCATCGCGGTCAATCTGTCGCCGGTGCAACTGGGTCACGTCGATCTGCCGCGGCTGGTGCACCAGGTCCTGTTGGAGACCGGGCTGGCGCCTTCGCGGCTGGAGCTGGAGATCACCGAGACGGCCATGATCAGCGACATGGAGCGCACCACCCATGTGCTGCGTCAGCTGAAGGCTCTGGGCGTCACCATCGCCATGGACGACTTCGGCACCGGCTATTCGTCGCTGTCGACGTTGCGGGCCTTCCCCTTCGACAAGATCAAGCTGGACCGGTCCTTCATGACCGAGCTGGACGGCGCCGCGCCCCAGTCGCGAGCCATCATCCGGGCCGTCCTGACCATCGGTGAAAGCCTGTCGATTCCGGTGCTGGCCGAGGGCGTCGAAACGCCCGAACAGCTGGCCTTCCTGCGCGATCAGGGCTGCAACGAGGTCCAGGGCTATCTGCTGGGCCGGCCCCAGCCGGAAGCCGACGCCTTGGCCAACGGCGCCGCCGCAGTGGCGACGACGCCGTCAGACGAGACTCAGCTCAAGGCCGCCCGCGCAGTCGCATAACCCGGCCAGTGACCGGCGCCGGCCCGTTCGTACTGGACGGGCAGGCCCTCAGGCTGGCCCAGGGCCACGGCGGCGTGGTGGCCCCAGTTGGGATCGTCCAGCACCGCGCGGGCCAGGGCGATCAGATCGGCCTTGCCCTCGGCCAGCAGGTCTTCGGCCTGTTGCGGGGTGACGATCATGCCGACGGCCATGACATTGGCCTCGGGCGCGGCCGCCTTGACCGCCTCGGCGAAGGCGACCTGATAGTTGGGCTGATCGCCCGGAATGCGGGCCGTGGCGACATTGCCCCCGCTGGTCAGGTGCAGATAGTCGTAACCCATGGCGTGCAGCGCGGCGCCGAAGGCCTGGGCTTCTTCCACTGTGATGCCGCCTTCGGTCCAGTCCGAGCCGTTGAAGCGCACGCCCAGCGCCTTGGTCCGGGGCCAGGCGTCGCGCAGGGCCTGGGCCACGCGCAGCGGGAAACGCATCCGGTTCTCCAGCGAGCCGCCGAACTCGTCCGTCCGCTCGTTCGACAGGGGCGACAGGAACTGGGTCAGCAGATAGCCGTGGGCGGCGTGCAACTCGACCAGATCGAAGCCCGCCCGGTCGGCGCGCTTGGCCGAATCGACGAAGGCGTCGACCACGCGATCCATGCCCTTGCGATCCAGCGCCGTCGGCGTGTGCCAGTCGGGCTTGAAGGCTTGCCCCGAAGCCGAGAAGGTCTCCCAGGCCTTTTCGGAGGGGGCGGGGCCGCCCCGGTCGATCCACGGCGGATTGGTCGAGGCCTTGCGCCCTGCGTGGGCCAGCTGGACGCCGATGGGGGTGTCCGAATAGGTGCGGATGTCGCGGATGATCTTCGCGAAGGCGGCTTCCTGCTCGTCGTTCCACAGACCGGTGTCGGCCCACGAAATGCGGCCCGCCGCCTCGACCCCGGTCGCTTCAATCACCACCAGACCGGCGCCCGACAGGGCCAGACGGGCCACATGCTGGGCGTGCCAGGGCTGGGGAACGCCGTCCACGGCTGAATACTGGCACATGGGGGCGACGACGATGCGGTTCTTAAGCGTCAGGGGGCCGACGGCGCGCGGGGTGAACAGCAGGCTCATGCAGAGAACTTTCGGATGATGTCCCGGGGGAGACGGGGCATAGTAGCTATGACTGTGGCGGTTCGGTTCAAGCCCCGCCTTTCCGATTATTCACGTGATCTGGAACGGCGACGCTGGCAGTTTCCCCACCAGCAAAGAAGGGGAACACCTATGCGCCGTATCATCATCGCTCTCGCCGTCGCCGCCATCGCCGCGCCCGTGCTGTCGGGCTGCATCATCATCGCCAGCGACAAGCCGACCACCCGCGTCATCCACTCGACCCCGGCCGAGGCCAACTGATGCGCCAAGCCACCATCAGGGCAGCCGTCGCGGCCGTCGCCCTGCTGCCGCTGCTGGGCGGCTGCGTCATCTATTCGAACGACGGCGGCGAGCGGAAGGTCAACATCAACACCGCCAGTCAGGCCGTGTCCCAGGCTGAAGTTCTGGAAGCCGTCCGTAAGGTCGACTTCGACGGCCAGCGCCTGACCGTCGTGGTCGGCTCCAACGGCTGCACCGAGGCGTCCAGCTTCGAGGTCAAGATCAAGGACACGGATCCGGCCGAGCTCAGCCTGATCCGCCGCGCCCCTGACCTGTGCAAGGCCATCGTTCGCGAAGGCGTCGCCGTCAGCTGGACCTACGCCGAACTGGGCCTGAACACCGGCCAGCACGTGCGCGTGCTGAACCCGGTCAGCCTCTAAGAAAAAGTCCTTCTCCCCTTGAGGGAGAAGGTGGCAGGCGAAGCCTGACGGATGAGGGGTGTCAGCGCCTCGCATCCTGTGAAGGCTTCGCCGCCTGATTGTCGAATGGTTGGCCGTAGCGCCGACACCCCTCATCCGGCCCTGACGGGCCACCTTCTCCCGCAAGGGGAGAAGGGAAGCTCAGGCCGAAAACGGCCCCAGCATTTCCGCAGGGATTCGGGCGGGGCGCAGGGTGGCGGCGTCGACCAGGCACCATTCGGAAACGCCCTGGGCGCACAGGCGGCCTTCGCCGTCCTCGATACGGACATAGCGGTTGAAGCGCGGGCCTTGCGGGTCGCCGACCCAGGTGCGGGCGACAACGCCGGTCGCGCCGGGCGCGATGGCGCGCAGGTAGTCGATCTCGTGCCTCAGGGCGACCCAGGACCACTTCGCCCGCGTGTCCTCGTCGAAGCGCGCGTTCCAGTGGGCCGTGCCGACGTCCTGCAGCCAGCCGACATAGACGACGTTGTTGACGTGGTTGTTCTCGTCGATGTGCTCCGGCCGCACGTCCAGGGGGACGACGAAGACCTCGCGGTCCTCGCGCGGTTGCAACTGCGGCCGGGCCATCCGGTCTCAGGCCTCGCCGAGGGCGACGCCCTTCTCGGCCATCAGGGCTTGAAGTTCGCCGGCCTGGAACATTTCGCGCACGATGTCCGAACCGCCGACGAACTCGCCCTTGACGTAGAGCTGCGGGATGGTCGGCCAGTCGGTGAAGCTCTTGATGCCGTCGCGCAGGGCTTCGTCCTGAAGCACGTCGACGCCGACGAAGGCCGCGCCCACGTGGTCGAGAATCTGCACCGCCAGCGAGGAGAAGCCGCAGCGCGGCGCATCCGGCGTGCCCTTCATGAACAGGACCACGTCATGCTCCGCCACGGTCTGGGCGATGAAGGCGTGGACGGGGTCGGCAGCGGCGTCAGCGGTCATTTGATCGGTCACGGTAAGGGGCCTTTCAGGGAAGCCCGTCAGCTAGGCGCCCATTGGGGCCGGGTCAAGGCCGCTGCGGCGTAAGAGCTCAGGCGGTTTCCGGCGCCCGGGCCAGTCGTTCGGCGCGCTGGGCCAGGGCCGGGGCGCCGTATTCGCGCGCCGTGGCGGCGGCCTCGGTCAGCATCAACCCCAGGCCGCGCGGGGTCTGGCCGGTCCAGCGCGCGCGGGCCAGGGCGATCCGCGCCATGCCGATCTGGTCCGAGGCCCAGTCCAGCGGGGTCGAGACCACCGAAGGGCGGGTGAGGCGGCGGCGCAGGCCCGTCTCTATCTCCAGCAGGGCCGTCAGGTCGCCGATCGATCCGGCGCGCGAGGCCTCCTGGGCGACGCGGCGTTCATGGGCCAGGGCGCCCAGCACCAGCCCGCCGCCTTCGGTCAGGGCCTCGGCCTGGACCAGGACGAGCAGGGGCAGGGTCTCGCGCTCGGCCCGCAACACCTGGATGGCGGCCCAGTCCAGCGGGCTGTGGTCGGGGGTGAACTGGTCGGCGGCGGCGTCGAACAGGGCGTGGGCCTGATCGCGCGCCAGGACATCGTCGGCGACGGCCGCCAGGGCCGCCATCCCGGTCGCGCACAGGGCCAAGGCGCGGGCCCGGCTGAGGGGACGCTGCTCCGGCGTGGCCGCTTCGACCAGGGCGCGCAGGTCGGCGCCGGCTTGATCCAGCATCCGCGGGTCGCGCGCGGCCAGACCCGCCTCCAGCATCAGGGCGGCGCGGTCCAGCCTCAGATCGTCCTCGACCGGACGTTGCTGGCCCTTGAGGCCGTGCAGGGCGCTGTCCAGCATGACGGCGGCGTCCTGCAGCGTCGCCGCCTCGCCCGAGAGCGAGGCCTGGCGCGCCCGCAGCCGGGCGTGCAGGGCGGCCACCGCGGCGGCGGTGTCGCCGCGCCGGGCGGCGGGCAGGGCCGCCAACAGGGCCAGGACGGCGTCAAGCCGTGCGGGCTCGCCGCACAGGTCGAAGGCCAGCATCCCGCTTTGGGCCAGCTCCAGCGTGGCGCGAATGGTCTCGTCGTCGTGGCGGGCGTGACGGACGGCGTCACGAGCGGCCGCCTCGGCCTTGTCGAGGCTCAGGGCGGCGCCGCTGCGGCGGGCGTGTTCACGCCATAGGGCCGAGGCGCGCAGGGCGGCGTCATGGGGGCGGGCGCAGGAGACGCGTCCGGCCTCGATCGACTGCTGTCGGGCTTCGACCTCGACAAGGCCGACGCCGATCAGTTCCAGCCAGCCGAGATCGTCGCTGTCGCGCGCTTTCTCGAACAGCCGTCGCAGATCTCTGCCGAATTCGAACATTCCAGACCTTCGTCGTCCCGCTTCGGGATCGCGGGGGCGATCCTGCAGACGCACAAGCAAACGCAGCGCCGCCGGATGGGTTCGGCTTGAGCATAATCGCCGACCTCGCGCGGGGGCCGGCGCGGGGCCGGATCAGCCCAGGCGCGGGGTCTTCTGACGGCAGCGTTGCAGCACGGTGCGGGCCTCGGCTTCACCGGCGGACAGGCGCTTCACCGAATCGAGGCGAGCGCGGGTCTGGTCGTTTTCGGCCACCGTCGGGTCACGTCCCGCCGCCGTGGCCGCCTGCATGGCCGCCAGCGACCAGTAGAGGGCCGCGTCATAGAGGGTGCGGCCATAGCGGCTCTCGCCGCCTTCGAGTTCAGACGCCGCCTGGGTCAGCCCGGCGCACCGCACCGCCTCGTCATAGGAGACGAGTCGGGTCGTCTGGGGCGGACCCAGAACCGCAAGCGCGGCGGTGACGACAGCGATGAACATCAAAAACTCCACGGCGCCCCGACGAGGATGAAAACCCGGCGCCGCACGTCCCTAGAGAACCACGGTCGTGTGTCGGATGAAAGACGCGTTCAGCCAAACTTCAGGTTGCAGTCAGTTCGGGATCGGCGCGGCCGGCATGGCCCTGCCCTGATCGACCAGCCAGCGGACGAAGGCGCGGCGCGCCCGCGACGCCTCGCCCGCGCCGGGAATGGCGGCGACCGCCCCGCCGTCGGCGTGAAAGCCGAAGGGCGCCAGCAGCCGCCCGTCCGCGACCGCCTCGGCCGCCAGGGCCCAGGGCAGAACCGCCGCGCCCCAGCCGGCCAGGGCCGCGTCCAGCGCGAAATGCAGGTGGGCGACGGGGCGCTCGGACGCCGCGACGGATTGCCGGCCGCTGAACGCCGACCAGTCCTTCCACCCGCTCAGGTGGGTACGGGCCACAAGGCGCGGGGCGTTCAGCACCGCCGCACGCGGGTCATTGCCCGTCAGGGCCCCGACCAGAGAAGGGGCGATGACCGGACCGACGGCGTTGGGGATGATCCGCTCGGCGTGCAACGTCTCGATCCGGTCGGGGTCCAGCAGGCGCAGCACCACGTCGGCGCCGCGCCGGCTGACGGCGTGGGGCGCCAGTTCGACCAGATGCACCCGAATCTCGGGGTGCAGCCGCCCGAAATCGGCCAGGCGCGGGATCAGCCACTTGACCGACAGGCTGGCGTTGACGGCGACGTGCAGGTCCTGACCCTCGCTGCGGGCCCGCGCCACGGCGGCGGCGAGGCCGTCGAAGGCGGCGGTTAGGCCCGGCAGCAGGTCCCGCCCCGCCCGCGTCAGCGTCAGGGCATGACGCGGCCCCTCGAACAGCCGCACCCCCATCTGCGCCTCCAGCGCCTTGACCTGACGGCTGACGGCGCTGTGGGTCACGTTCAGTTCGGCCCCGGCCAGGGTCGCGCTGCCGGTCCGCGCCATGGCCTCGAAGGCCCGCAGCGCATTCAGCGAGGGCAGGGCGGCGCCGGATGTGAGGTTTTCGAACATACCCTTCCCGATAGGTCGCTTTCGCCCTGGCGGCAATGCGGTGACACCGGCCCATGTCGTCGTCCGCTGCTCATCATCTGATCGTCCCCGTCCTCGGCTTCGGCCTGATCGTCGCCTTCGCCTCCAGCTACTACCTGCTGGGGGTGCTGGCCGAGCCGCTGGCGGCGGGGACCGGGACCACGCCGTCGCTGGTGTTCGCCGGGCTGTCGGGGGCCTTTCTGGTCTCGGCGGCGCTCAGTCCCTTTGGCGGGCGCTGGGTCGACCGGCGCGGCGGGCGCGAGGCGCTGACAGTCGCCTCGGTGGTCTTTGCATTAGGGCTGGCGGGGCTGGGCCTGTCGCAGGGGCCGGTCAGCGTGATCGCGTCGATCCTGACGCTGGGGGTCGGCATGGGCGTCGGTTTCTACGGTCCGGCCTATGCTGTGCTGGTCGCCATCCACGGCGAAGAGGCGAAGAAGCCGATCACGGCGGTCTCCCTGATCGGAGCTTTTGGCGGGGCGCTGGGCTGGCCCATGACCCTGGCCATGACCGAGACGGTCGGCTGGCGCGGGGCCTGCTTCGGCTGGGCGGGGTTGCATCTGCTGGTCTGTCTGCCGCTGTATCTGACCCTGCTGCCGGATGGGCGCGCCGGGCCGCGACCTTCGGCGGACGGCGAGCCGGTGCGTTGGGACGGACGGATGATCCGGCTGGCGGTGCTGTTCGCAGGGGCCTGGTGGATCGCCACGGCCATGAGCGCCCATCTGCCGCGTCTGCTGGGTCGGCTGGGGCTGGATCCGGCCCAGGCGGCGGGCGCGGCCAGCCTGATGGCGGGCGCGGCGGTGGTCGTGCGGCTGCTGTCCTTCCTCACATCCGGCAAGGGTTCGCCGGTCATGGTGCTGCGCTTCGCCACCCTGCTGCACCCGCTGGGCGCGGCCATCGCCTTCTTCGGCGGCAAGTCGCTGGCTGGGGCGGTGTCTCTGGGACAGGGCGCGGGCAACGGCCTGTTGTCGGTGGCCTCGGGCGTCCTGCCGCTGCACC
Organism: Brevundimonas sp. UBA7506; assembly: GCF_002479495.1. Classification (GTDB taxonomy): domain Bacteria; phylum Pseudomonadota; class Alphaproteobacteria; order Caulobacterales; family Caulobacteraceae; genus Brevundimonas. The sequence continues at coordinate 80,518 of NZ_DLNQ01000011.1, read as the reverse complement.
TGTTCGGCAAAGAGAACTACGCCACGCGTCAGGCCCTGATCCTGACCCCGGCGCGCTTCCTTCAGGCGGCGGCGCCGCTCAGCTACGGGGTCCTGCTGGACCGCTCCGCGACGCTGGCTCTGCTGGCGTCCAGCCTCGTATGCGTCCTGATGTTCGCCATGACCTTCGGGCTGGAGCGGAGGAATGGAGCTCTAGTATCGCCTCATGGATGATGGGCCTCACTCGGAGCGTCGGTTTCTGCGGCGGTCAGCTTGGCGACGTGATCCATCGTGGTCTTCCACATCATGCAGAGGCCGACGGCAGCAACCATGACCGAGCCGAGTCCGACGAATGGTCTCGAAGTGAAAGATGGAGCGAAAAGTGCGCACCACGATGAAAAGCCCAATCCGGCAAGAAAAACGAATAGCCAGAAGGTATTTCGCGCGATGAACCTGTTTCGTTCGTCTGTGGATATGGCTGTAGTCACCGTGACGATGCGCTGAGATTTTCGGCCCAGCAATATCAAGGGAAAGGCGAGGGCCAGACTTAAGGTCATCAGCAGGCTGGCGTACTGACGCGGAAGTAGGAACGCCAGCGACCCGCCGACCACGAAACAGGCGGCGAACGCAGTCGCAAAGCGTATCGACCGTTTCGTATGGGTTCTGATTTGCATGGCGGATGACCGTGGCGTCTGTTGCAACCTATGGCAACGCGCGGGTTTTCGACGAACCTAGATCACCGGCTCGGCGTCGGCCCGGATGAGCGCTTTGCGCGGCTTGCTGCGATCCAGCGTGTTCCACGCTGCGGTCAGGCCCTCCACCGCGCGGTCCAGATCGGCCTCGTTGCGGCTGAAGGGCAGGCGCAGGAAGCGCTCATAGGCGCCGTTGATCCCGAAGCGAACGCCGGGCGCGATGCGCACGCCGTGGTCCGGCGCGGCTAGGGCCAGGCGGGTGCTGTCGGGCCGGGGCAGCTCGACCCAGAGCGACAGGCCCCCCTCGGGTCGGCGCGTCTTCCAGTCCGGCAGGACCTCGGCCAGCCGGGCGCGCAGGTGGGCTTCCTGCCGCGCGATGGTTCTGCGCCGCGCCTCCAGCGGGGCGGGATCGCCGCTCAGCAGGACGGCGGCGGCCAGTTGCTCCATCACCGGCACGCCGAGGTCCAGCGACGGGCGGCGGCGGATCACCCTGTCGATGACGTCGGCGTGGCCGCGCAGCCAGCCGACGCGTAAGCCCCCCCAGTAGGGCTTGCTGGTAGAACCCAGCCGAATGACGTGCGGGCCGTGATCGACGGGCGGGGGCGGCGGTCGGTCGAACCACAGCTCGCGCAGGGTGTCGTCCAGCACCAGCAGGGCGCCGACGCGGGCGGCCGCCTCCGCGAGAGCAGCCTCGTCGCCCGCCGACAGGACATTGCCGGTCGGGTTCTGGTGCGCCCCGATCAGATAGACCAGCCGCGGGCGGACGCGGGCGATGGCCGCCAGCATCCCGTCCATGTCCCAGCCCAGCGGCGTCATGGCCACAGGCGTCAGGTCGAGGCCTGCCTGCACCAGGGCGTCGAGCGCATGGGGATAGCCGGGGTGCTCGACCACCACCCGGTCGCCGGGCCGGGTCACGGCTCGCAGCAGGATGGCCAGGGCTCCCAGCGCCCCGGCCGTGACCACGATCTGATCGGGCGATGTCGCCAGACCTTCGGCGGCGTAGCGGTCGGCGACGACGCGGCGCAGGGCCTCGATCCCCACCGGCTCATAGCCCCGACCCGGCAGGTGGGCGGGCAGGGCCTCCAGCGCCCGGGCGTAGGCGGCGTGAACCTGTTCGTCGGCGGGCATGGAGGCGGTGGCCATGTCGATGACGCCGGGCGTGTCGTCGCCCTGCATCGGCCCGTCCAGCCGCACCGGCCGCGAGGCGGCGCTGGCGGGCAGGGCGGTGACGCTGCCCGATCCCGTGCGGCTGACGACGAAGCCGTCGGCCCGCAGCCGGTCCAGCGCCGCGCTGACGGTGATGCGGCTGACGCCCAGGGTCTCGGCCAGGCGTCGCTCGCCGGGCAGGCGCGCGTTGAGCGACAGCCGCCCGTCCAGGATCATCAGTTTAAGCGCCTCGGACAGGCGGCGATAGGCGGGCTCGCCGTCCGGCCCGCGCCAGCCGTTCAGTTGACGCGACAGGGAGGCGGCGTTGACGAGGGTGTCGCGCATAAGGCCATCCTTGCGAAAGCGGCCCTATAAAACAAGGCCAATGACGCGCTCTATGGCCCCATGTTCATGCGTCGCTTCATCCAGCTCCAGATCGGCCTCCTGCTCTATGGAGCGTCCTTGGCCCTCATGGTCCGGGCCGATCTGGGCCTCAATCCGTGGAGCGTCCTGCATCAGGGCCTGTCGGAACGGACGGGGATCAGTCTCGGCATGGTGGTCAACCTGGTCGGGTTGCTGGTCCTGCTGGTCTGGATCCCCCTGCGCCAGAAGCCGGGCGTGGGCACCATCTGCAACGTCCTGCTGATCGGCACGGCGGCGGATGTGGCCCTGTGGGCCCTGCCGCCCATCGAGGGGCTGGCGCTGCGGATCGCCTTCCTGGCGGCGGCCATCGTGCTGAACGGGGCGGCGACGGCGGCCTATATCGGCGCAGGCCTCGGCCCCGGTCCGCGCGACGGACTGACCACAGGCCTGGTGCGGATCACCGGCTGGCGCATCGGCTGGGCGCGCACGGCGATCGAGGTTGCGGTCCTGTGCCTCGGCTGGCTGCTGGGCGGCGTGGCCGGGGTCGGAACCGTCCTCTACGCCCTGGCCAACGGCCCTCTGGTCCAGTGGTTCATGGCCCGCTTCGAGATCGCCCCGAAGCGGGAGGCGGCGGCTTCAGCGTGAGTTGAACTGAATCTTCGATTCGAAAAGAGCCGTTGCCGTTGAGGCGACGGCTTTCGTGTTGTTCGAACCGACAATTAAAACGTACGGGCCTAGCCATGTTAAACGATCTGGATAGTATGGCTCTTGATCGTTGAACATATTCGCCGGACGGAAAACATGAGTGGTGAGCTGCAAGCCAACCGTGCCGGACGATATGTCCGCCAGTTGCGCGGTTATCGCGCCTTCATTCCAGCGCCTTTGCCACCATTGACCCTTGATGCTGCAGGGGCAATGGCCGCCGCGCTCAGCAAGGCGGATGTGGCTCTAGGTCGTCTCGATGGGGCTGTCGCCACGCTGCCGCATCCAGAATTGTTCACCGCCATGTACGTGCGACGTGAGGCGGTGCTGTCGAGTCAGATCGAGGGCACGCAAGCATCGATGGACGATCTGGTCGCAGCTGAGGCCCGTTTCTCAGGCGAACGGCCGGTTGGAGACGTTAACGAAGTCATCAATTATGTCGCTGCGCTCACCGCCGGCATCGAGCGACTCAAGACGCTGCCACTGTCGTCGCGCCTGCTCCGAGAGATCCATGCGCGGCTCATGCAGGATGTCAGGGGAGGGCATGCGACCCCAGGTGAGTTTCGCACGACGCAGAATTGGATCGGCCCGCAGAATGCGACCCTGGCCGACGCTGTCTTCGTGCCGCCCCCGCCTGAAACGGTGGCGGAGCATGTGGCTGATCTGGAGCGCTTCCTGCATGCGCCTAGCGACTTGGCCTTGCTGATCCGCATCGGCCTGGCGCACGCTCAGTTCGAAACCATTCACCCCTTCGTGGACGGGAACGGGCGGCTGGGACGACTGCTGATCACCTTCCTGCTCTGTGAGAACCAAGTGCTCAGCAAGCCGGTGCTTTATGTTTCCTTGGCGCTGAAAAAGCGACGGCAGGAATACTACGAGCGGCTTCAGGCGGTTCGGGATCGTGGCGAGTGGGAACCCTGGCTCGTTTTCTTTCTGGAGTGTGTCACCGAGGCTGCGCAGGATGCCGCCCGCACGGTGCGCAACATTCTGGCCCTAAGAGAAGAGCATCGGGACGCAGTGGTGGGTGCCATGGGGGCGAGAGTCGGCAAGGCGCTGACCCTGTTGGAGGGGCTTTTCCAGGATCCATATCTGGATGTGAACCAGGCGGCCGAGGCCTTAGGGGTGAGCTTCGTCAACGCCAACAACATCGTGGCCGAGATGGAGCGACTTGGAATCCTGCGGGAAGTCACGGGACAGAAGCGACACAGGCTGTTCGTCTATGAGCGCTATCTCGCCCTGTTCCGAGATATCTGATCAGCCCCGTTCCCGGGTCTTGGTCAGGCTGATCTTGGGGAAGCGTTCGGCGACATAGCCCGTCTCCCAGGCCGACTTGGCCAGGAAGACCGGGTTCTGGTCGATGTCGACGGCCATCTGCGGGCGGTACTTGCCGGCGAAGTCTTCCAGATCGGCCTTGGTCCCGTCGCCAGCCGGGGCGACCCAGCGGGCCTCGGCGTAGGGGCTGGGCTCGAAGACGACGTCGAGGTTGTATTCCTCGCCCAGGCGGTCGGCCATGACCTCGAACTGCAGCTGGCCGACGGCGCCGACGATGAAGTCCGAGCCCAGTTCGGGGCGGAACAGCTGGGTCACGCCTTCCTCGGCCAGACCCTCCAGCGCCTTCTTCAGGTGCTTGGCCTTCAGGGGGTCCTTGACGCGGACGCGCTGCAGGATTTCCGGGGCGAAGTTGGGCAGGCCGGCGAAGCGCACCAGGCCGCTTTCCGACAGGCTGTCGCCGACGCGCAGGACGCCGTGGTTGGGAATGCCGATCACGTCGCCGGCATAGGCGTCCTCGGCCAGTTCACGGTCCGAGGCGAAGAACATGATGGGGGCGTTGACGCTCAGCTGCTTGCCGGTGTTCTGCACCTTCAGCTTCATGCCGCGCTTGAACGATCCCGAGGCCATGCGGAACATGGCGATGCGGTCGCGGTGGTTGGGGTCCATGTTGGCCTGGACCTTGAAGACGAAGCCGGTGACCTCGTCGCGGCCCGGCTCGACGGTGAGGTCCTCGGGCGCGGGGGCGTTGCGGGTCTCGGGCGGGGCCTCCTTGCGGGCCGACATGACCTTGGGCGGCGGCGCCCATTCGCCGATGGCCTTCAGCAGCTCCTCGATGCCGAAGTGGCGCAGGGCCGAGCCCCACAGCACGGGCGTCATGTGGCCTTCCAGGAAGGCCTGACGGTCGAACGGCTTGTAGCCCGCCTCGACCAGTTCCAGCGCGTCGGTCAGGTCGGCCTGTTCGGAGCCCTCGAAGTATTGCGCGGCCTCGCCCAGCGGCAGGGCGTCGGGGTGGGGGACGTCCTCCGTCGAGCCGGCAGGCTTCTTCGTATAGGGCTGGAAGCGGCCGTCGCCGCCGACCTCGACCATGCCGCGCAGGCGATTGCCGCTCTCGGCCGGCCACCAGATGGGCGAGGGGTCCAGCTGCAGGCGGCTGGCGATCTCGTCCAGCAGGACCATCGGGTCCTGGGCTTCGCGGTCCAGCTTGTTGATGAAGGTGATGATCGGAATGTCGCGCAGGCGGCAGACCTCGAACAGCTTCAGCGTCTGCGGCTCGATGCCCTTGGCGGCGTCCAGCACCATGATGGCGCAGTCGGCGGCGGTCAGGGTGCGATAGGTGTCTTCCGAGAAGTCCTCGTGCCCCGGCGTGTCCAGCAGGTTGAACATCTTGCCGTCGTGCTCGAACGTCATGACCGAGGCGGTGACCGAAATGCCGCGTTCCTTCTCGATCTTCATCCAGTCCGAGCGCGCCCGGCGGTTGTCGCCCCGCGCCTTGACCGCGCCGGCCGCGCGCACGGCGCCGCCCGCCAGCAGGATGTGCTCGGTCAGGGTCGTCTTGCCGGCGTCCGGGTGGGCGATGATGGCGAAGGTGCGACGGCGCGCAGCTTCTTCGGGCAGGGTCAGTTTCGACATGGCGCGGACCTAGCGCGCGCGGGACCGAAAGTCGATTGTCACGATGCCGTGAAAGACCCTTCGCGAAGCGGGGCTTTTAGAGGCATGCTCGTTTCTGTGAGACGCCGGTCCATGAGATCGACGCCGCAAGGGAAAGGAAACGACATGGCTCTGGTGCATCCGGGCAAGGTCCCGCCCGCGCGCAGCGAAAGGGAACTCCACCCCGTTATCGGCTTGATTTGCGGCTTCGGCCTGATCGCCCTGGCGGCGACGGCGGTCCATATCCTGTTCGGCTTGATCTAGGCCCGCCGCTGGGTCAGTCGCCGGCGGGGCTGTCCGAAGGGGTGTCCTCGCCCTCAGCCTCGCCCTTCTTCAGGATCTCGGCCTCCTCCGCGTCCGCCTCGGCCTCGGTCATGCCCTTGGCGCGCAGCAGCAAGGCGCGGGCGCCCGCCGACGGCCTGTGCGGGTCGTTGACCAGGGGCTCCAGCAGAGGCACGGCCTCGGCGTTGCGGTCGCGGATCATCAGCACCTGGGCCAGGTTGATCCGGGCCTCGCCGAGTTGCGGGGCCAGGGCGAAGGCCTGTTCCAGCACGGCGACGTCGTTGTCGTTAGGATAGCCTTCCCCGCCGTTCCGGTTCTCGGCGATCAGCATCAGGGTGGCGTAGTTGGCGTCGTCGGCGCGATAGGCACGGTGCAGGAACGCGCGGGCCTCGCCGTTCAGTCGGTCTGTCTCTTCCAGGCTGTCCGCGTCTGCGGCGGCCTTCAAGCGGGCGCGGGCCAGGTATTGCAGGGCTTCGACGTGGTTGGGGTCCAGCGCCAGCAGACGTTGCAGCGGGGCCTCGGCTGCGGCGGGGTCGCCGAAGTGCAGTTCGGCGTGGCCGAGCGCCAGAAGCGCCAGCGGATCGTCGGGATGGCGAGCGGCGGCGCGGCGCACCTCCTCGGCGGTGGCGGCGCGCTTGTCTTCCGGCACGCCGACCTTCAGCCTCTGGTTCAGCAACAGCAGGTCGTCGGCCGACCGCGGCAGGCGGGTCACGGTCAGTGGCGTCGGGGGGTAGGCCACGGTGACAGCCTGATAGGGGATCCGTCCATTCATGTAGCGGCGCAGGGTGCGTTGCAGCTCGGTCGGGTTCAACCCGGTGGCCCTTTCCATGGCCTCAACCGGATCGCCGCCCGCCCCGACGTCGCGCAGATAGGCGTCCAGCGCCTTCTGCCGGTCGGCGTCGCCGATGAACCAATGGGTCAGGAGCCAAGCCAGGGGGTAATAGGTGTCGCGGTTGCGCGCGCGCTCGAGCGGACGTTTGGACAAGAGTTCGGCCATCGGCATCCACGACGCCGCCTGAAGCCAGTAGGCGCGGTTCTCATTGTACTTGCCGACCAGAATCCGCGACTTCTCGACCTCGACCGTGGCGTAGTATTCGGCGAAGCCCTCCACGAACCATCCCGGATAGGGATAGGAGAAGTTCTGCATCATGAAGTGATGCGCATATTCGTGCTTCAGCGTGTTGACGGTCTGGTCACGCAGGGCGATGCCGAAAATGTCCTCGTCGGTGGCCATGTAGAAGCCGGCGACATTCTCGGGCAGGTCGGGACGCACCTGGGTCAGGCCGCGTCGCGAAGCGACCAGATAGATGGGCAGCTTGCGCGGGGGCGCCTCGTTCGCGTCCAGCCCCATACGCAGCCTCAGGAAGCGGTCATAGGCCTCGAGTTCCTGCACGAAGTCGCGCAGCTTGCTCTCGCCGCCGTCGCTATAGACGATGAAGCGTTCGCTCTCGGCCTTCAGCCAGTCCGCGTGGGCGGGAGCGACGCCGGCTGCGGTCGCAGCCAGGGCCGACAGGACGGAAACCGCGGCGCCGCGTTTCAGGCGCAGCAGCATGGCGTTGAAGAGTTTCACGTCGATGGTCCCTGATAGCTATGTCTCAGGGATAGCGAACCACGTTGTTCGACGGAAGGGGCTGCGGCGTCAGGCCGCCATTCGGCCCCAAACCGCCTTGTCGGCGGCGACGGCGCTGAGGCCGCCGTGGGCGGCGCGGACCTGAAGCTGACGCATGATCATTTCGGGCAGGGCGCAGAAGCGCGGCTCGACCAGTTCGGGGGCGCAGCCGACGACAGGGGCGGCGAACAGGGCGGCGTTCACGCCCTCGGTCTTGTGCGCGATCAGCCAGGCCAGACGTCGCGCGCGGGCCGGATCGTTCCGGTGCAGCATCGGGTCCTCGGCGAACAGGTCGCAGCCCATCTCCAGCACATAGTCGAAGTCCAGCTTCTCGAAGCGCCGCACGTCGTGGCTCGGGGCCGGGCAGGCCTCGTCCAGATCGAAGACGACGTCGTTCAAGAGAAACAGCATGGGCCGTCCACCGCTACGCAGGCCCTTCTGGCCCGATGAGACAGGTTTAAGCCGTCTCACTTGCGGTCCCGTTCACGAACGCGGTGAACAGGACGGTTACCATTTTTAGGTCAGGCAGACCTTTTTCCGTCGTCATCCTCGGGGCAAGTGGGCCGTGAAAATAGGATGTCTAGGGCTCTTTTCCTTTCGTTGAGAAGTATACCGCGTTCAAAATCAGTGATGCTGCCCAGAGCCAATATATGCAAAATAAAACAAAGCTTGTGTATTTCCATGTCCCGAAGAATGAAACTGGATAAATCATGATCCCAGTTTTGTGGGTAATGCTCTCATAGTTGTATATGTATATAGATATAAAAATTGACGTTATCATTGATAACTGAAGAAAAATCTTTAATTTCAATGTCATTCCCCCTTGGTGTCGAGTCTATCCTCTCGGCCGTTACGCCTCCTGCACCTTCTCGGTCAGGAAGTGCCGGCCCTGGCGGTCCTCGATCTCGACGACCCAGAGGTCGGGGTCGTAGCGGCGCTGGCGTTCGATATAGGCGTCCAACTCGTCCTCCATCTCGCTGACGACCGGCTGGATCCACAGGGGCTCGCCGTCCTGGCCGGTCGCCTCGGTATAGAGGCGGGCCGTGCGATCAGCGGTGTTGTAGGCCTTGACGATCACGGCCCCGCCGCGCGCGTCGCCCTTCTTCACCACGGTGGCGTAGGCGCCCTCCAGTTCGGCGCGGCGGATCAGGGCGCCGGCCCAGACGTCGGTGGATAGAAGCAATTCGCTAACCCTGCTTGGACACGGGACCGGAACCTTGCGGCCCTAGGGTCATCAGTATGAGGATAGGCCTTTCTCCCCGTTCCGTCAGCAGAATGCTGGCCGCCACGATCGTCGCGACGACGCTGGCGACGCCCGTCGGCGCGGCCGTGACCGACGCCTTCTATGATCGCGCCTTCATGCTGGCCGCGCATCAGAAGTGCGACCTGTTCGAGCCTCAACTGATCGCCGCCCTGGATGCAGCGGCCCTGCAGGCGCGCAATGCGGCCCTGCGCGCGGGGACGCCGGCGGCGGACCTGTCGGCGGCGGCGGCGCGGGCACGGTCCAAGGCGTCGATCACGGCCTGCGACGACGGCGATCTCAGCCGGGTGCGGGCGCGGGTCGAGGCGGGCTTCGCCGGCTGGTCGCGCGCGGCCCGGATGAGCTTCCCCGGCGATCGCGCCGCCTGGCGCGGGGACCGCTACGAAAGCAAGACCCTTGGCTGGCGATTGGTGCAGGACAGCGCCACCGGCGGCTCGCCGGTGCGCTTCGGTCTGGCGGGCACGCACCCGAAGGCGACGACGCCGGTGGCGGTGGTCTCCTTCGTCGGACGGCCCAGGCCCTATGCCGCCCGGCTGGTCATGCGCGATCGCGAACAGGCGCCGCGCGTCTGGCTGACCGGGGGCGGCCTGCCGCCGGAATCGGTGCGCCGGGCCTTCTTCGCCGCCTCGGCCCGTTCCGCCGCGCCGGGCCTGCTGCCCGAGGGCGCGCGTCAGGGCGAGGTCTGGACATTCTCGACCGAAGCCGCCGACGCCCTGGCCCAACTGGACCCGCGCGAGACCTTCGTCATCCAGTTTCTGTTCCGCGACGACAGCGTGGCCGAGGCTCGCTTCGAGGCGGGGGACTTCGCCGCCGGACGCGCCTTCCTGGCCATGGGCGCCATCTAGACGTCTGACTGAGCCGTTTGGAACCCCGCGACACCGGCCAGAATTCTATCTTCGGGCTGGCGTTTCCAAGGTCCCGTCAGCCCATATCCGCCAGCCAGCGGGTAGGCCCCCGTCGCGCAAGCGGCGGGGGTTTGCGGGGCGGCTTAATCCGCCTGGCTCGCGGCGTTGTCCCGCTCCACGATGCGGACCATGGCTGAGGCGATCGTGGCTTCATTCGCGCCCTGAGAGGCCTTGCTCTGGTCGCTGGCGTAGAGGGCCTGAAGATAGGCCTGATCCCAGGCGGTGAGGGTTTCAGACGGCGCCTTTGCCGCGTCGAACAGGTGCAGGATCGAGGCGGTCGGCGGCGAGGTGTCTGCACTGATCTGGGCTAGGGCGACCATGGCCACATAGTCGGCGACCTGCATGAAATCGGCCTGATCCAGAGCCGAGTTCTCGAGAATGATCAGGGCCTGGCGCAGGTCGTCCTGGGTTTCGTCGCGCAAACGGGAAGGCTGGACGATTACGCCGTAGGGGCCGAGGTCCGCAGGCGTACGGATCTCTCTCGCGCCGAATGGATCCTCGCCGCGTACGCGAACGGCGGGTTTGCCGGTGTCGGTGTTGATCGGCATGCTGGTGTGCCACCAGCGGATCGGGCGGCCGGATGTCTGGAAGGCGCGCAACGCGGCCGCGCCCGCGGTCGTGCCCGAGGTGCCGGTTCGGAAGACGCGGCGATGGGTGACCGCCATGGATCGTGCGGCCTCGTCGCCGTTCTCCGCGGTCACGATGAGGATGTTCGGTCTGCAGCCCGGGGCGCCGATGCGAAGACCCAGGCTGTACCCCCAGTCGGAAACCCGGTCGATCATGGCGCGGGCCGGCTCGCCCCGCATTCCCACCGTTCCGACGCAGATCGGCATACGCCAGACGGCCAGCTTTCGGCCGGTGGCCGGCGCACCGACCGTCGACGCGAACTGTTGCGCGATCTGGTCGTTCCGCAGGCCCTGGACCAGGATGTCTTCCACCTGCGAAGCAGCGGCGTCCTGCTGCGGGGTCTCAACCGACTGGGCCTGGCCCGGCGACGAGGCGGCCAGGGCGATCAGGACGAGAGGCAACAGCCTTTGGAACATCATGGCCGGTCGGGCTCCATGTTACTGGCGGGCAGGCGGCATGCGGGCGATCAGGGTCAGGGCGATCTGCTCCTGAGCCTTGGCGTTCATATAGATCAGAGTCTGTTCCGCCGCCTTGCGGTCGGCGCGGATTGAATGGGTCAGGCCCAGGCTCTCGGCGAAGGCGCGCGGCGCGCGGCGGTCCGCGCAGGCCGGGCCGTCGATGCCGAACACCTTGGCGGCGTTGGCCAGGGTGCAGTTGCGGGCCTCGAGCGGGGCCGCGTCCCAGGCTGCGTCCAGCCGCGCGCGGTCCAGGCCCTTCTCCGACAGGACAGAGGCCGAAGCCCCCGTCTGGATGACATGGGCGGCGACGGCGGAGCGCACCCACATGGCCGGCAGGTCGGCGCGGCCCGCGCACGTCGGCGCGGCGGCCATGACCTTCAGGTCATGATGGTTGAGGGCGTTCATGCCGGAGTTCATGCCGCGCTCGTAGGCGGTCAGGACCTGCGACCGGTCCCCGGCGGGCAGACGCGACCAGACGCATTCGCTCAGGGTCTGAGGCTCGCTGACCACGGGGTTCGTCGCGACCACGGCGGCGAAAAGCAGGGCGATCATGGACAGGCCTCAGGTGTTGGTCGGAAAAAGCGGCAGCAGCAGAAGCGCCAGCGTGGTCAGGACCATCAGGCCGCCCAGCAGGCGCCACAGGCCCAGGCCCGAACGCCGCGCCGGATAGGTTTCGAGCGCCCTCTTTTCCTCAAAGAAGGCCTCGGTTGCTCCAGCTTCGAGCGCCGCCAGCCGACGCTGACGTCGGCTCTCGGGGATCCCGGCGAACCCCTGGGGGCGGATCAGCAGCGCCAATCCCAGCGCGAGATACAGAAGCTCGATGACCATGGGTATGTCATAGGGCGCGCCGCCGGGCGCGGCAAGGCTGCGTCTCCGCTCAGGCGCTGCGGTTCAGGGGGATGACCTCGGCGTCGCCGAGGATCGGCTCGCGCGCCACCACGACCGGCAGGCGGACGGTGACCGCCGTGCCTTCGCCCAGGGTGCTGTCGATGCTCATGGCGCCGTGATGCAGTTCGGCCAGGGCTCGGACCAGCGACAGGCCCAGGCCCGTGCCCTGCGCCCGTTGTTCGGCGCCGCCGGCCTGTTCGAAGGGACGGCCCAGACGGGCCAGGTCCTCGGGCGCGACGCCGACGCCTGTGTCGGCCACGGTCAGTTCCAGAACCGGCCCGAGGGCCTCGGCGCGAACGGTGACCGAGCCGCCCGCCGGGGTGAACTTCACCGCGTTGGACAGCAGGTTCAGCGCGATCTGCTTCAGCGCCCGGCGGTCGGCGGCGACGGTCAGCGGCTGGGGCGGCAGGACGGCGGCCAGATCGACCCCCTTGTCGTCGGCCTGCACGCGGACCAGGGACAGGGCCTCGGACACCATCTCGCGCACGTCGAAGCGCTCGATGGTCAGGTCGTAGCGCGCCGCCTCGATGCGGCTGACGTCCAGCACGTCGTTGATCAGGTCCAGCAGGTGGCCGCCCGCCTCGTGGATCGACCGGGCGTAGTCGGCGTAGCGGTCGGGGATGGGCCCGAACAGGCGTTGACGCATGATGTCCGAGAAACCGAGCACGGCGTTTAGCGGGGTGCGCAGCTCGTGGCTCATATTGGCCAGGAAGCGGGACTTGCCGGCGTTCTGGGCCTCGGCCTCGGCGCGGGCGGCCTCCAGTCCGGCCTCGCGGGCGTGGGCCAGGGTGGCGTCCAGGGCCAGGGCGATCAGGCGCGGCGGGTCGCCCTGATCCAGTCGCCGCAGCACCAGCAGGATGCGGCGATCCAGAGCCAGGCGCGGGGCGAAACGGACCTGGGCCTCGACGCCCGCCCGCGCCTTGGCCAGGGCGGCCTGGACGGCGGGGCGGTCGGGCGCATGGACAGCCGCGATCAGCCCCTCGTCGAACAGGGGATCGACGGGCAGGGCGGCGGGCGCCGCGCCATAGGCGGCCAGGGCCGCGCCCGAGGCGTCCAGCACCAGGGTCAGGCCGGGCTGGCCGGCCAGAATCTTTTCGATCCGGGTCACGGCCCCTTCGGCGGCGGCGAGACGGCGGGCCTGTCGCGCGGCGCTCAGGCGCAGGGCCAGGGCGGCGGCGCCCCCCGTCAGCAGGGCGGCGACGGCCGCCATGCCGGGCGAGGCCTCGGGCGGGCCATGGACGGCGACGGCGATCAGACCGGCCAGAACCGCCAGCGCCGCCCCCAGGGCGCCGAACGGGACCAGCCGCGACGACCCCAGGGCCACGGCGGCGACCAGAGGCATGAAGAGGAAGCCTCCCAGCGGTCCGGTCAGTCCGCCTGACAGGCCGGACGCCGCGATCGCCGCCAGCGACCAGGCCGCCAGCAGGGCGGCGCGCACCGCCCGCCCGTCGCGGCCCAGAAGGATGAGGCCCAGCAGGCCCGGCGTCGCCATGGTCAGGGCCGCAGGAACGCTCAAGCCTTGAACGGTCGCGGGCTGGCCCAGTCCGGCGGCGGCGAGCGCCGACAGCCCGACCGTCGCGGCCCATCCCGCGTGCCAGGCGGCCAGCGCCGATCCGCCGCGCGCCTCGTCGGCGGCGGGATCAGGCGTGGCGGGCAGGGCGGCGGGAGCGGTCAATCCGGGGCTTTGCGCGGTTGATTCAAGGGGCGCAGTCTAGACCCGGAGCGGCCCCGCCCCTAGGTCGCTCGCCTCGCAGGCGACTGTCCCAAACTGGCGCAGGAGCCGGCTGTGTGTCGGGCCTTGGGGCTTGGCGTGGCGGGCGGCGGGGCCTATGTCGCCCGCATGAGCATGACCGGCGACCTTCCCCCCTTGGGCCCGACCCAAACCCTCGATGAAGCCTTGGCTGAACTGGTCGAGGAATTCGACTTGCTGGGCGACTGGGAGGGGCGGATCGAATACGTCATCGACCTGGGCAAGGGCCTGGCCCCCTTGCCGGAGGAAGCGCGGATCGAGGCCAACAAGGTGCCGGGCTGCGCCGCCCAGGTCTGGCTGTCGACCCGCCGCGCCAAAGGCCGACTGTTCTTCGACGCCGACAGCGACAGCGCCCTGTCCAAGGGCAATATCGCCCTGCTGCTCAAGCTCTACTCCGGCCGTACGCCCGCCGAGATCCTGGGCTTCGACGCGCGCGCGGCGCTGGACCGCCTGGGCCTGCCCTCGGCCCTGACGCGCCAGCGGGCCAACGGCCTGAACAGCATGGTCGGCCGCATCCGCGAGGCCGCGGCCGAATCCTAGCCGCTTCATCGGTTGTCGGGGTCCGCCGCCACGCCGTAGCCAGCCACCCGGCCCGAGGGGGCCAGGGCGACGGTGAACAGCCGGGTGTTTCCAACCGGACCGACGCGATAGCTGTAGCGTCCGCCGCCGTCCGGCCGGCTGAGGTCCCGCACCAGGGTCATGGGGGCGTCGCGCCATCCTTCCGGCAGGGCGGCCGTCAGGTCGCGGGCGTGTCCGGGGTCGGGGCGGTATCCCGAGCCGGGCGAGAAGTCCTGGGTCAGGTCCTCCCCGGCCGCCGCCCGGTCCAGAAAGGCGCGCAGGCGTTCGGCCCGCGCCGGGTCGTCCGGCAGGGCGGGAGACAGGGACGGCATCACCTCCGGCTCGACCAGTCCGGCCACGACGCGCGCGATCAGGTCGGGGCGACCATAGCTGGAGTCCAGATTGGCGAAGACCACGACCGTCAGCCCGAGGTCGGGATAGCGGGTCATGGTGCTGGTGAAGCCCTGCCAGGCGCCGTTGTGCATGATGCGCCGCTGGCCGTTCAACACATTGATGTTCCAGCCGAAGCCATAGCCCTGGGCGTTGGGCTTGCCGTCCTTCAGCACGAAGGGCGTCCACATCTTCCGCCGGGATTCCGGAGACAGCAGGGCGTCGCCGTACAGGGCGCGGTCCCATCGGGCCATGTCCTCGACCGTCGAATAGATGGTGCCGTCGGCGGTGGCGTTGAAGGTCGGCGACACCCAGGCCTGATTGCGCAGGACGCCGTCGCGCATCTCATAGCCCGAGGCCCGGCGCGGGATGATGTCGGCGTCGGAAATCACCCGCGTGGCGCTCATCCCCAGCGGGGCGAAAAAGACCTCGGTCAGGTAGTCGCCGTAGGGCCTGCCCGTGACCCGGTGGATCAGGATGCCCAGCAGCACATAGTTGGCGTTGTTGTAGCTCCAGCGCGTCCCGGGCTCGAACTCCGTCGGCAGGGCGGCGATGGCGGCGGCCAGCTGATCCTCGGTGAAATCCTTCCGGTAGTCGAACGCCCCGCCCGGCCCGGTCAGCTTGTCCCCGTCATAGGCGCCGATGCCGGAAGTGTGCGACAGCAGATGGGCCACGGTGACGCCGGCCCATCCGCGTGGCGCCTCGGGGAAGTACCGGGCGACGGGGGCGTCGAGATCCACCCGGCCTTCCTCGGCCAGTTTCAGGATCGCGGCGGCGACGAACTGCTTGCCGAGGGATCCGGTCTGCATCCGCGTGTCGCTGGCGACCGGAGCGCCCCATTCGACATCGGCCAGGCCATAGCCCTTCATCAGGACAGGAACGCCATGGCGATAGACGCCGACCGCGAGGCCGGGCGCGCGTTGCCGCGCCATCTCGGCCAGGACGTAGCGGTCGATCTCGGCCTGAAGGGCGCTGGACAGGGGCGCGATCTGCACCTGTGACGCGGGTGCGGAAGCGGCGACGCCGTCTTCGGCGGCCGCATGGGATCCGGTCGCAGCCGTTATCAGAACGGCCAGCGTCAGCCCTTTGATCATCCTGCTCATCTACCGCTTTCTTGTTCGCTACAAATGTAGCGCTACAGTTGTAGCGAGATAGGGCGCGCGTCAATGCTGCAGGTGAAGAAAAGCGGATTGTCGGAAGAGAAGAGAGATGGCGGGAGCGGAGGCCCCGGCCGGCTGTCAGAGGATGGACAGGAAGGCTCCGATCAGGGCGGCGATGGCCAGCGTCAGGAGCAGCGCCTCAAACGGCGAAAGCGACCAAGCGGAACGACGTCGGCGGGTTCTTGCAGCCATTGGGGCCTCTCGGTTTCGATGATGACCATGAGGGCCAGTTCCGGCGCGCCGAGAAGCGGAAGCGGCTGGCCGTAAAGGCCTCGCCACAGAGCGTCCAGCGCGCGATCGGCTTCCCCCATGGGTTCCATGCGAATCACGGAGCCATACGGTCGAAGCCCGAGTCCTTAACAATTGTTAGCAAATGTGGATAACAGCGGTTTTTGTTGATGAATGTAGGAATTGCGCCCGGTGTCAGGCGGTTGGCCGCCGATGAACTATCCACAGGGGCCGCCGAGGATTGGCTGAAGCGCCTGACCCGCTCATCCTGACGCACCATCGCGCTGAGGCATCGGATGAATGGTTTGAAACACGTTCGCCCTGGGTGGCCGGAGCCTTGTGCGCCCGAAGAGGCGAGGACGCGCCGTGCTGGAACGTCCGCTAACGACCCGTTGCGGACTCTCTGAGCGCCGTCTTAGAGTTACGTCAGAGCAGGGGAAGGATTTGAGACCATGTGCGCTCACCCCACAGGCGACCTAGCAGATGCGTTGATTTCATGCGGCATCAGACCGGTCGAAGTAAAGGTAGAATGGGATGCCGACTGCCAAGAGGATGTCCTCACCTTTTCAGCATCCAAAATCCCAAATGCGGCGCTGATCGGCCTCGCCGATTTATATCTGTCGTGGCCAAGTCGCTTCGTGTTCGCATCGGAAGACCTAGAAAAAGCCTTTCAAGACATACTTTCAAAGTTGCCCAGATTGGTCGCGCTGCGAGATCAGGCACTCAATCAGCAACACGAATGGCTCAAGACGCAGGGCCTGTCGGCTTTTCGTGAGTTCGATCCGGGGAAAGAGAGTGTGAGCGATTTTGCTGCCCGCGTCGAAATCGCGTGCAACGCCGAACGAGGCGACCTGCTTTCGGTGACGGGCAACGACGCAGTTTTGATCCATCCAAGAGACCCGAGCAAAGTGACATTGGATCGCATGAGAACGCTGTTAGCTCTCTTGGAGACATGCGCTCCTAACCTTCTCTATTTCGGGACAGGAGAGGACGGACCTAGGTGATGTCAGCTTCCCACCCTTAACCGACATCCAGCCCGTCCGCTTCGAGGTCAGCCCTTGGTGCTCCAGGGCCTTACGGCGCCGCTTCTGACGCGGGCGGCCTGTTCGCGCTGGAAGCGGCCGCCGCGCGGGGGCTTGGGGCGTGCGGCGATGGCTTCCTGCTTTTCACGCAGGGCGCGCTGGATCGGGGTCTCGGTCGGCGCTGCGTCCGCCGGGGCGAGGGAGGCGGGCTGGCCGTCGCGTTTGTCGTTCATGGTCATAGTCTAGCACGTCATTGCAGATGACCCGTCACGACGTCTGACGTAACCTTGTGCTTCCAGTGGAAGTGCGCGGGGGCGGAAAATGTCTGCGGTATGGGACGGGTTCAGGCGGTTGGCGGATTTCCGCGGGCGGGATCGGCGGGGGCGCTTCTGGCCCTACGCCCTGGTCGTGGCGGTCCTGCTCTATGTCGGCATGGCGGCGGCCATGATCCCGGCCATGTCCGGCTTCTTCGAGGAGGCGACGCGCTACGCCGCCGCAAACCCGGAGCAGGTGACAGTGACGGCGGGGCCCGGCCAATACTCGGTCCGGATCAACGACCCCGAGGCCGAGTTGATGCCGGACATGAGCGGGCTGTTCTGGGCGATGCGGCTGGTGTTCGTCGCGGCGGGGCTCCTGCTGGCGGCGGCGGTGACGCGGCGGCTGCATGACACGGGGCGACCCGGCTGGTGGGGTCTGCCGCCGCTGGTGTTCGGCGTGATCGCAGCCACCCTGTTTCCCTGGGTGATGGAGCGTTTCACGCAGTCGGACGAGGCGGCGCTCGGCCCCTTCTTCCTGCTGTTCGCCAACAATATGCTCTACATGGCCAGCCTGATCGGCCTAGTGGTCCTTTTGTGCCTGAAAGGCACGACGGGGCCTAACCGCTATGGGCATGAGCCGGGCTGAGGCCGCTTCAGCCCGCTTCTTTCAACTGCTCTTCCAGTCCCTGTTCGCGGACCTTGCGGTACAGGGTCGAGCGGCCGATGCCGAGGCGGCGGGCGATCTCGCTCATGTGGCCGGAATAGACCTCGATGGCGTGCTGGATCAGGTCGCGTTCGATCTCTTCCAGCGTACGCAGGTGGCCGCGCGCGTCGATGATGCGCACAGGGCTGTCGGGTTGGGCCTCGCCGCTGTCTTGGCTTTGCGGCGTCTCGGCGCGGTCGTGCGATATGGCGGCGCCGGAGGTCAGCGGCATGGCGACGCCCGAGATGGCCGGGAAGTCGTGGGGCTGCAACAGCGGCGAATCGGCCAGCACCAGGGCGCGATAGATCGAGTTTTCCAGCTGGCGCACATTGCCGGGCCAGTCGTAGCCCTGCAGCAGGGCCATGGTCTCGACGGCGCAACCGGCGACGCGCTTGCCCTCTTCCACGTTGAAGCGGGCGATGAAGTGCTCGACCAGGGCCGGGATGTCCTCGCGCCGTTCGCGCAGGGCTGGGGCCTCGATCGGGAAGACGTTCAGGCGATAGAAGAGGTCTTCGCGGAAGGCGCCTTCCTTGACCTGCTGGGCCGGGTCGCGATTGGTGGCCGAGACGATGCGGACGTCGACCTTGACCGCGCGCTTCGATCCGACCGGATCGACCTCGCCCTCCTGAAGGGCGCGCAGCAGCTTGACCTGCATGTCCAGCGGCAGTTCGCCGATCTCGTCGAGGAACAGGGTGCCGCCGTTGGCCTCCATGAACTTGCCGGCGTGCTTGTCGACGGCGCCGGTGAAGGCGCCCTTCTCGTGGCCGAACAGGATGGACTCGACCAGGTTGGCGGGCAGGGCGCCGCAGTTGACGGCCACGAAGGGCTTGCCGGCCCGGTCCGAGGCGCCGTGCAGGGCGCGGGCGATGACTTCCTTGCCCACGCCGCTTTCGCCGGTGATCAGCACAGGGATGCCGGACTTGGCGGCGCGAACGCCCAGGGCCTTGACCATCCGCATCGGCGGGCTGTCGCCGACGATGTCGTCGAACGAGGTGCGGCCCGAGACGTGTTTCTTCAGGCGGCCGATTTCCGCTGAAAGCTGAGTCAATTGCAGGGCGTTGCGCACGCCGATCAGCAGTCGCTCGGGCCCGACGGGCTTGACGAAGAAGTCCTGGGCTCCGGCCTGCATGGCCTTGACCACGGTTTCGATGCCGCCGTTGGCCGTCAGGACGATGACCGGAACGGCCACGCCCGCCGTGCGGATCTCCGCCAGGGTTTCCAGCCCCGACAGGCCGGGCATGACGAGGTCCAGCAGGACCACGTCCGCGCCGCCGCCCTTGGTCAGGCGGTCAATGGCCTCGCCCCCGCTCTCGGCGTGGACGACGGCATAGCCTTCGCGGTCGAGCACCGCCTGAATCAGGCGGCGCTGCGTGGGATCATCGTCGACGACCAGAACGGTCTTGGCCATTGGATACACACCCTAAACATCACCGTGACGGCCGTCCTCGTTGATCGGGATCGGCTCGCTTCAAGCACACCCTAGACCAAAGGGGGTGAAGATCGGGTTTCGGAGAACTGAGTCAGGGGTTAACGGGCGAGATGATCGGCGGGCAGTCGATGCGAACCTGACGGTGCGCGGTGGTCGCGCCCAGCTTAAGGTCCGGCCAGGGCGACGACACGGGGGCGACGTCCGGCGACTTGAGAAACTCGCGGTGGTCAGAAGTGCGCGGGCCGACGCAGCCGTTGGCGCGGTAATCGGCCTGAGGTTTCCAGCTGCCGGCCTCGGCCGCGAACAGGGTGATCTGGAACCGCGTGGCCAGCAGAACTTCGTCGCGCCCGTCGCCGTTCATGTCGCGCAGAACCGCCACGCAGTCCTCGGTCCCGCTGCAGGCGAAGCGCGGGTCGCCGCTGGAGACAGGGGCGTCAAATCCTTCCGGCAGGACGGCGCCCTTGGGCCAGGCGGTGATGCGGGGCTTGCCCGGCGGCGTGACCTGATCGTCGTCGTAACGCGACGTGGACGCCTGTGCTCGCTTGGCGCGGGCGGCGATGTCGGCGTTGTCGGAGCGCGACAGTTTGGCCAGCGCGCGCTGGCCGGTCCGGCCCGCATTCCACCTCAGGAAGCTGTAGTCGAATTCGGCCGTGCTGACCGCGCCGCGTTTCAGTCGGGCGACCTGATCGCCGACCGACAGGCGGGCGGGATCCAGAAGGGGGCTGAACAGGGCCAGGATGACGCCGACGGTCAGGACGGCGGCGGCGACATTGGTGCGCTCCAGCGGCTTCATCCACGCCGACTTCTTCCAGAAGGGCGACAGCGCGGCCCAACCATAGCCCGCCGCATAGACGACCCCGACCAGGGCGCAGGCCGAGGCGATGATCCGGTCCGGCGTCAGGCCGTGCTGGCCGATTCGGAGGCTCAGCCCCCAGAGGGCGATCAGGATCAGCGGCGTCAGCAGGATCGAAGCGACCCGCACGGCCATGCGCAGCACGACGGGCGGGAGGTTGTCCTCGCGCCCGTCCTGATAGGCCGTGTTGATCAGGATGATCAGGGCCGCCGCCGCCGACAGCACCAGGGCCGTGGCGCTGCCCGTCTTCCACAATCCGTCTAGCCCGGTGAAGGGCAGGGCGATCAGGAAGCCTCCGACCAGCACCGTGATCACCAGCAGCAGCCAGGACAGCAACATCAGGGCCACGGTCCGCACGCCGCGGATCAGACCGCTGCGCACGTCGGTCAACTGCACCGCCACTGCGAAGACCAGGCAGGTGACGGGGATGGCGAACCATTCTTGGCCGATCAGGTCGGACAGGAAGCTGAGGCCGATGACATGGAAGAGGGCCGCGCCGAGGAAGAGCAGCAGCCAGAAGGCGCCGGTGAAGCCCAGCGACAGGGCCAGTTGCACCCCCGCCTTCCACGCCGTGTCGAAATAGTCGTCGAAGTCGGCGATCCAGCGGCGACTTGCCGCCGCCGGGACGATCAGATGGTGGGCGATGAACAGGGCGGCGGCGCTGAAGGCGACAACGGGGAAGCGCAGATAGGGCGGCCGGAAGGAGCCGCTGGCCTGTTGCGCCGCGTCGTGCCAGCCCAGCAGCGCCAGCGCGGCGGCGGCGACCACGCCCCAGATCGCCAGCGCCTTGACCGACAATCGTCCGACCCCGGCCAGCAGCATGACGGGCGTAAAGGCGCAGGCCAGAACCAGGGCCGCGAACAGCGGTGGGTGGGTCGCGGGCCAGGTCAGGGCGTCGTGAGTCGCCATGCCGCGATAGAGGCCATAGAGCAGCAGCCCCTGCACCAGACCGATGCCGAGGCGGGCGACGGCCAACCCCCGCGCGCCGCCCAGCGAGGCGCGGCCGGTCTGGTCGTGGAACGGGTCGGTCATGGCGGGGCCCCTTAAGCTTCACCGGCAGGGTGGACCGGGACGGCCAGAAGTGGAAGCCCATCTGGGCCTCTCTGGGAGTTGCGCCATCGCCTTCGCGTCCCCACAAGCAAGAGCATGAACGCGCCCGTCAACACGACCGACTTCGCCGACGCCCCCCTGTGGGACCTGTCCGACCTCTACGCCTCGCGCGAGGATGCGCGCATCGGCGCCGACCTCGATCGCGCCAAGGCCCTTGTGGATCAGATGAACGCCTTTCAGGGCCAGTTGATCGCCCATCGCGGCGACGCGGCGGCTCTGGGGGCGGCGCTGGATCAGGCCGTTGATCTGTATGAACAGGCGGCGGACGTCATGGGCGGTCTGGGCGCCTATGCCTTCCTCGCGGCCTCGACGGCGCGCGACGACGCGGGCGCGCAGGGCTTCGAGGCCAATATCCGCGAGAAGATGACGGTCATCGCCACCCCGACCGTCTGGTTGACGCTGGAGATCAACCAGTTGGAAGAGGCCGAGATCGCCGCGGCGCTTTCCGCCCATCCCGCCGCCACGCGCTGGTCGCCCTGGCTGCGCCGGGTGCGGGCCATGAAGCCGCACGAACTGTCCACCGAGCTGGAAACCTTCATCGCCGAGCGCGGCCCCATTCAGGCCCAGTGGCCGCGCCTGTTCGACGAGACCCTGGCGGCGCTGCGCGCTGACGCCGACGGCGAGAGCCTGACCCTGTCCGAAGCCCTGAACCGTCTCAGCGACGCCGACGCCGCCAAGCGAGCCTCGGCCGCCGAGGGCCTGTCGAAGGCCTTCGCCGACAAGGCCCAGACCATGGCCATGGTCATGAACACCGTCGCCGCCGACAAGGCGCTGGAAGACAAGTGGCGCGGCTTCAAACGCCCCGCCGACAGCCGCCACCTGGGCAACGAGGTCGACGGCGAGAGCGTCGACGCCATGGCCGAGGCCGTGGCCGTGGCCTATCCGCGCATCTCGCACCGCTATTATGCGCTGAAAGCCAAGGCCATGGGCAAGACGGCGCTGGACCACTGGGACCGCAACGCCCCCATCGAGGCCACACCGCCGCGCACCTATGACTGGGCGCAGGCGCGCGAGGTGGTGCTGGCCAGCTTCGCCGACCTCGGCGGCGACTTCGCCGAGCGCGCGGCCTGGTTCTTCGACCGGCCGTGGATCGACGCCAGGGCCCGGCCGGGCAAGCAGTCGGGCGCCTATGCCCACCCGGTGACGGCGGACCGCCACCCCTACGTCTTCCTCAACTGGATGGGCGAGCGGCGCGACCTGCTGACCCTGGCCCACGAACTGGGTCACGGCGTGCACCAGACCCTGGCGGCGGCGCAAGGCAGCTTGCTGGCCGACACCCCCCTGACCCTGGCCGAGACGGCGTCCATCTTCGCCGAAGGGCTGACCTTCGACCGTCTGCTGGCCGAGGCGACGCCGCAGGATCAGCGCGCCCTGCTGGCCGGTCGGATCGAGGACGGGCTGAACACGGTCGTGCGCCAGATCGCCTTCCACCGCTTCGAGACCCGTTTCCACGACGAGCGCGCGACGGGCGAGGTCTCGGTCGAACGCCTTGGCGAGATCTGGATGGAGGAACTGGGCGCCAGCCTCGGCCCGGAGGTGACGCTGAACCCCGGCTATGAGAACTGGTGGGCCTACGTCAGCCACTTCGTCCACTCGCCCTTCTACGTCTACGCCTACGCCTTCGGCGACCTGCTGGTCGCTGCCCTGATGGAGACACGGGCCAAGGACCCGGCGGCCTTCACGCCCCTCTATCGTGACCTGCTGTCGGGCGGCGGCGCCCACACCTATGTCGAGGCGCTGAAGCCGTTCGGTCTCAACCCGCGGGATCCCGCCTTCTGGACCATCGGCACGAAGCGGCTGGAGCGTCTGGTCGATCAGTTCGAGGCGCTGGGCTGATTCAGTCCCGGGTCTGACGCACCACCAGAACGTCGGAGGGCAGGCGTTTCAGCAGGTTCGACGCCTGACTGCCCAGGGTCGCCTGCACCCAGCCGCTGCGGCCGTGCGAGCCGATGACGACCAGATCGGGGACGTCCCTGATGACGCGCTGCTCGATCACTGTCTGGACGTCGCCCTTGGCGACGAGGGTGTGGACGGCGTCGAGCTTAGGCGGGGCGGCGCGGGCGACGAAGGCGGCCATCTCGGCCTCGGCCTCTTCGCGGGCCGCTTCGGTGATGTCGGCCGAGGGCGCGCGCGTCTCGAAGGGCACGCTGTAGGCGTTGACCAGTTCAAACTCGGCGTCGGGGAACAGCCGCAGCGCCGTCTGGAAGGCCTGCAGCGCACCGTCGGAATAGTCGGTGGCCAGCAGGATGGAGCGATAGGGGCCGCTCGCACGTCGCTTCACCACCAGCACTGGCTGCTCGGCGTGGCGCACTAGATGGTCCACCGCGGTGCCCAGGAAGAAGTCGCTCAGCCCGTTGTAGCGGCCTGTGCCGGTAACGATGGCGGCGGCTTTTTCGCTGTTCGCCAAGGCGGCCAGAACCGCGGGCGCGGCGCCATGATCCGACACCACGGCGGCCTCGTCCAGAGCGGGAGGCAGCGAGGCGCGGACGGCGCGCAGGATGTCCTCGTCCTGCTCGCGGTCGAAGCCTGGGCCTTCGATGACATGAGCGACGGTGACGCCGG
Source organism: Brevundimonas sp. UBA7506 (assembly GCF_002479495.1). Lineage (GTDB taxonomy): Bacteria > Pseudomonadota > Alphaproteobacteria > Caulobacterales > Caulobacteraceae > Brevundimonas. The sequence continues at coordinate 56,666 of NZ_DLNQ01000011.1, read as the reverse complement.
CGCCGATCTGATCGGCCAGCAGGGCGGCGCGATCCAGCGGACGGTCGCTGCGGGCGGTCAGGTCGGTGGCGACGAGAACGGTCGAGGAAGGCATGGGAGCTCCTGGGTCCGGCAAGACGTTCGCACTCGCATCATGAACGCTGATCGGGCGACGTCAACGCGACAAGCTGGACCGCGTGTGCTCGGGTCTTGAGCCTCGCGCCCCGACCGCTATAAGAGCCGTCGAAATCTTGACTCTTTTTCGGAAGACCGGAATGGCCGACCAGCACGCAGACAATGCCGAACACGCCTATGTGCACGGCTCGATGGAAATCTCGGAACAGGTCTCGACCTGGGAGCTGTTCAAATTCATGGCCAAGTGGGGTTCGTTGCTGACGGCTGCGATCCTGGTCCTGCTGACGGTATGGTTCGCCGTGGGCGCGGGCTTCCTGGCCGGCGCCATCAGCGGCGTCGTGGTGTTCGTGGCGGGCTTCTTCGCCCTGCGCTCCAAGCCTGCGCACTGAGTTCGGCGCCGCGCTCGCGGCGCAGTGAAACTTGAAAGGCCCGTCGGACACGCGTTCGGCGGGCTTTTTCATGTCTCGCGCCGCGCAGGAAAAGGTTGAAACTTGCGTCTGTGAGGATAATTTTCTCTCGCGCTGCAACAAATTGTCAGGCGAGGGGGCGATTTGCGCTTTGACGCCCGCTTTGGCTTCGTCCTAACGTTCCGGCTCTGGGGGATTTGGGAGGGATTCGCTTGGCTGTCGCCATCGCCGTGACCCGCGAGCGCCGAGAAGGCGAGACGCGTTGCGCTGTAACGCCGGAGACGGTGAAGAAGCTGATCGCCCTGGGCGCGACCGTGTCGGTCGAGGCCGGGACGGGCATTGGCTCGTCCATTCCCGACGCCGACTACGCCGAGTCCGGGGCCACGGTGAAGCCCGACACCCGTGCGGTGCTGGAGGGCGCCGACATTGTGTTGAAGGTGCGCGGTCCGACGGCGCAGGAGACCAGCGCGCTGAAGCCCGGCGCCATCGTTGTCGCCATGCTGGACGCCTATCGCGAGAAGGATACGGTCGAGGCGCTGAAGGGCGCCGGCGTCACCGCCTTCGCCATGGAATTCGTGCCGCGCATCACCCGCGCCCAGGTCATGGACGTGCTGTCGTCCCAGGCTAATCTGGCCGGCTATCGCGCGGTGATCGAGGCGGCCTACGCCTTCGGCAAGGGCTTCCCGATGATGATGACGGCGGCGGGCACGGTCGCCCCGGCCAAGGTCTTCGTCATGGGCGTGGGCGTGGCGGGCTTGCAGGCCATCGCCACGGCGCGGCGTCTGGGCGCTGTGGTCACCGCCACCGACGTCCGCCCGGCCACCAAGGAACAGGTCGAGAGCCTGGGCGCCAAGTTCCTGGCCGTCGAGGACGAAGAGTTCAAGAACGCCCAGACGGCGGGCGGCTACGCCAAGCCCATGTCGCCGGAATATCAGGCCAAGCAGGCCGCCCTGACCGGCGAGCATATCAAGAAGCAGGACATCGTTATCACCACGGCCCTGATCCCCGGACGCGCGGCGCCGGTGCTGGTCAGCGCCGAACAGGTGGCCTCGATGAAGCCGGGCTCGGTCCTGATCGATCTGGCGGTCGAGGCGGGCGGCAATGTCGCGGGCGCCAAGGCGGGCGAGGTCGTGACCACGGCTGGTGGCGTCTCCATCGTCGGCTACACCAACCTGCCGGGCCGCATCGCCGCCGACGCCAGCGCTCTCTACGCCCGCAACCTGACCGCCTTCGTCGGGTTGATGCTGAAGGACGGTGTCGTGACGCTGGACCTGGAAGACGAAATCCTCAAGGCAGCTGTCGTGACGCACGGCGGGGCCATCGTGCATGAAGGCGTGAAGGGATGATCTCGACCAAGTTGAGAGACGGCCTCGCAGCCTTCGCCGTCTTGATCATGATCGTAGGCCCGGCTTTGGCGCTTCTGGTTCTGGTAGGGCTTTCGTTCCAGGGAGGCGTTGTCGCCGGCAGAGCCCTGGGCAACATCATCGAAATGGCTGTGATGAGTCTGCTGGGAGGCGGCATCTTGCGACTGCTGGTCAGCATTGACGCGCGATTGGAGGCTAGAAGCTGATGGAACACGTCGATCCCACCGTCTTCCGCTTGGCCATTTTCGTGCTGGCCATCTTCGTCGGCTATTATGTGGTGTGGAGCGTGACGCCCGCCCTGCACACGCCGCTGATGGCCGTGACCAACGCCATTTCCAGCGTCATCATCGTCGGCGGCCTGATCGCGGCGGCGGCGCTCAGCCCCGAGGCGGCGGGCCCGAACGCCTGGATCGCCAAGGGGGCGGGCGTGGTCGCCGTGACCCTGGCCAGCGTCAACATCTTCGGCGGCTTCATGGTCACGCGACGGATGCTGGCCATGTACAAGAAGAAGGAAAGGCCCAAGGCCTCGTGATTTTTTCGCCTGCCCTGTTCGCTTTTTACGTCTCCTGGGCCGTCACCGGCCTGGGCGTCGCCCTGTGGATCTGGAGCTGGGTCCGGGTGAAGGACCCCATCGGCAAGCTGCGGTTTCAGGACTGCGGCGTGGTTCTGGTGTTCGCCGCCGTCCTGACGCGCATCGTCATTCAGAACCGCGAGATGACCGTCTTCGACTGGGCCATGATATTCCTGGGGCCGCTGTTCATCGCCGCCGCGCTCTGGCGACTGACCCGCACCCAAAGCCTGACCAAACGCTGAAAGTAACCGTGATGAAGACCTCCCTGATTTTCGCCGCCGCCCTGACCGCCGCCGTCGCCGCCTCGGGCGCCGCCTCGGCCCAGCACACCGAAGAAGTGGGCAAGAACCCCTACGGCGGCCTGCACTGGTCCGTCGCCGCGCCGCAGGGCGCCAGCTGGGCGCTGCAATGCCAGTTCGCCCCGGTCACCATTCGCGGCATCCACATGAATCGCATCAACCACACCGGCACGGGCCGCATGGCCGGGCGTCTGCCCAGCGACAACGGCAGCTGCCGCGTGACCAAGACGGGCGGCGAGGGCGGCGTCGGCGTCGCTGTCGTCAAGAACGGCGTGGCCACGTCCGCCGGCACCAACGATCCGGCCGCGCCGGCCGTCGTCAACGTCTTCTGACTTAACGCCTGACTGAACATGACCTCGGGGGAGGGGATCTGATGAACGCATCCATAGCCGCGCTGGCCTATCTGGCCGCGGGGGTCCTGTTCATCCTCTCCCTCCGGGGGCTGTCCAGCCCGGAGACCAGCCGTCGGGGCAATACGCTGGGCATGATCGGCATGGCTCTCGCTGTCGGCGTGACCCTGCTGACTCTGGGAGCATCCGGCGCGCTGGACCTGCTGACGCTGGCCCTGATCGGCGGGGGCGTCGTGGTCGGCGGCGGGGCGGGGGCCCTGATCGCCAAACGCGTGCCGATGACGGCCATGCCGCAGCTGGTCGCGGCTTTCCACTCCCTAGTCGGTCTGGCCGCCTGTCTGGTGGCGGTCGGGGCCGTCTACGCCCCCGACGCCTTCGGCATCATGACGGCCGAGGGCGGCATCAAGACCCTGTCGATCGTCGAGCTGAGCCTGGGCGTCGCCATCGGGGCCATCACCTTCACCGGTTCGGTCATCGCCTTCGCCAAGCTGGACGGCCGGATGAGCGGATCGCCCATCCTGCTGCCCGCCCGCCACCTGATCAACATCGGACTGGGCCTGGCCCTGGTCTTCCTGATCGGCGTGCTGATCGGCACCGGCGGCACGGCCATCTGGGCCTTCTGGGGCGTCTTCGCCATCGCCCTGATCCTCGGCGCGACCCTGATCATCCCCATCGGCGGCGCCGACATGCCCGTCGTGGTGTCGATGCTGAACTCCTACTCCGGCTGGGCGGCGGCGGCCCTGGGCTTCACGCTCGAGAACATCGCCCTGATCATCACCGGCGCCCTGGTGGGCTCGTCGGGCGCCATCCTCAGCTACATCATGTGCAAGGGCATGAACCGCAGCTTCATCAGCGTCATCCTGGGCGGTTTCGGCGGCGGGGATGCGGCGGCGGCGGGAGGCGGCGTGGTCGAGACGCGCCCGGTCAAGCAGGGCTCGGCCGAGGACGCCGCCTTCATCATGAAGAACGCGTCGAAGGTCATCATCGTGCCCGGCTACGGCATGGCCGTGGCCCAGGCCCAGCACGCCCTGCGCGAAATGGCCGACGCCCTGAAGGAGGAGGGCGTCGAGGTGAAATACGCCATCCACCCCGTCGCCGGCCGGATGCCGGGCCACATGAACGTCCTGCTGGCCGAGGCCAACGTCCCCTATGACGAGGTGTTCGAGCTGGAGGACATCAACTCCGAGTTCTCCTCCGCCGACGTGGCCTTCGTCATCGGCGCCAACGACGTCACCAACCCCGCCGCCAAGACCGACCCGCAATCGCCCATCTACGGCATGCCCGTGCTGGACGTGGAGAAGGCGGGCACCGTCCTCTTCATCAAGCGCGGCATGGCGGCGGGCTATGCGGGCGTCGAGAACGAGCTCTTCTTCCGCGACAACACCATGATGCTGTTCGCCGACGCCAAGAAGATGGTCGAGGGGATCGTGAAGGCGCTGTGAGGCGACGCGGGCGGCTTAGTTTTGTTCTGTTGCTGATGGCCTCGGTCGCGGCCTGCTCGGCCATGATCCCGGTGCGCATCAGCGGCTCCCTGGAACAACCGACGGCGAGCTTCGGGGTCGATCCAGTGCGCCCAGAACGAGTCTGCGTCAGCAGTCTGGCGGTGCATGAAACGTCCAACGCCATGATGCGGCCCGTCTGGAGCGTCAGCGCGCGCGGACGCGACTGCCGCAAGCTGACACAGGTCATCTATGGCCAGGCGCCGAAGGGGTTTGTCGCCGAAGGTCCTGCACAGGCGTTGAAGCCGGGCGTCCGTTACCTCGTGGTCGGCCATGGCCGGACAAGCTGGCCCGCCGCGGTTCCCTGGAATGGTGGCGAAGATTTCATCTTTGAAGACGGTCAGTGGCGTCCTGCGCCGCCCTTCATCGCCGGCCGTTGAGTCGCGCTGCGAACAGCGCCATCAAGGCGCTGAGTATTTCAGCGGGGCGGCCATGACGGAGGAGGGGAAGATCGTGTTCAGCGCGGACGAGATCATCGCCAACCTGTCGCTGAGCCCCCATCCCGAGGGCGGGCATTTCCGGCCGATGGCGCGTGATCCCGGTCTCGCGGCCTGCGGGTCCGAGGCCGCGACCGCCTATCGGCTGCTGACGGCCGACGACGCGGACGACTGGCGCCTGGTCGAGATGACCGAGATCTGGGCCTTCTACATGGGGGCGCCCCTGACGCTGGAGATCGTCACCGATCAGGGACTGAGGCCTTTGGTGCTGGGGCCGGACCAGAGGCAGATCGCGGCTCCCGCCGGCGCCTGGCGGCGGATGCGCAGTCAGGGCGACTGGACCCTGGCCGCCTGTTCGACGGCGCCGGGACTGGCCATTGAGGCTGTGGAAGCGCCCCATGTCTGAGCCGAAGACCCAGCCGACCGACGCCTCGGTCGAGGATTTCCTGGCCTCCGCCGAACCGGCGCGACGGCGCGAGGAAGGCCGCATCCTCAGCGCCCTGATGCAGGAGGTGACGGGCGAGGCGCCGGTCATGTGGGGGCCGTCCATCGTCGGTTTTGGCCGCTACGCCAATGTCACCGCCAACGGCAAGAGCGCCGACTGGCCGCGCATGGGCTTCTCGCCCCGCAAGGCGGCCCTGACCCTCTATCTGGCCTGGGCGCCGGAGACCGAGGCCATGCTGGAGCGGCTGGGGCCGCACACGACGAGCGTGGCCTGCCTCTACATCAAGCGGCTGGATCAGGTGGACATGGGCGTGCTGCGCGACCTGTGCGTCGCCAGTCGGGACGAGATGAACCGCCGCTATCCCTGATCCGCTTGCCGGGCGCGACGAGAGGCCTATAGCGGATGGTCATGCGCACCTTCCTGATCGTCGCCGCCGCCGCCTTCTTGTCCGCCTGCGCCACGGCGCCGCTGACCGCCGTTGAAACCCCGGTCGAGACGATCGACCTGCTGCTGACCTCGGCCACGGTGGTCGATGTCGAGAAGGGAACGACGACGCCCGATCAACTGGTGGCCGTGCGCGGCGGGGACATCGTCGCCGTCCTGCCTGAGGGACAGGCGAGCCGCTATCGCGCGGCGCGGACGACGGACCTGGGTGACCGCTATGTCATGCCCGGTCTGTGGGACATGCACGTCCACTTCGGCGGGGGCGAGACCCTGATCGAGGAAAACGCCGAGCTGATGCCGCTTTACGTCGTCAACGGCGTGGTCGCGGTACGCGACGCGGCGGGCGATCTGGCGCAGCAGGTGCTGGACTGGCGCGACGCCCCGCCGACGCCCGACAGCCCGCGTATCTTCACCTCGGGCCCCAAGATCGAGGGCATTGCTCCCGTCTGGAAGGGCGTGATCGAGACCGGCAGCGAGGCCGATGTCGATGCCGCACTCGACCGGCTGCAGGCCCTGCGCGTCGACTTCGTCAAGATCACCGACAACACCCTGAAGCCTGAACTCTTCCTCTACGCTGTGAGCGAGGCGAAGAAGCGGGGGATGAAGACCTCGGCCCACATTCCCGCCAGCATCACCGTGCTGGAGGCCGCCGAGGCGGGCCTGTCGTCGATCGAGCATCTCGACTACGCCATGAAGGCGGGCTCGCGCGATGAAGCGGCCATCGCCGCCGACTATCTGACGGGCAAGTATACCTACGCCCAGACTATGCGGCGCTACGCCGACACCTTCGACGTCGAGACGGCGCGGCGGGTCTATGCCCGACTGCGCGAACTGGGCACGGCGGTGTCGCCGACCCTCTACGGCTCGACCACCCTGGCCAACCTCGATCTGGACGACCACTCGCACGACGACGGACTGGCCTATGTCGGACCGGGCATCCGGGCGACTTATGACTGGCGCGTCGAGCGCGCGGCCCGGGCCACGCCGCAGCAGATCGAGGACCGTCATTTCGTCAAGGAGGTGACGTCGCGCACCCTGCCCATGTTGCGCGATGCGGGCGTGGTGATCCTGACCGGGACGGATGCGGGCTTCCTCAACTCATTCAACTATCCGGGCTTCTCGCTGCACGACGAGCTGGAGCTGTATGTGAAGCTGGGTCTGACGCCGCGCGAGGCGCTGATGGGCTCGGTCGTGGACGGGCCGCGCTTCCTGAACCAGGGCGCGCGCTACGGCGCCGTGGCGACGGGCAAGTCGGCCGACCTGCTGGTGCTGGACGCCAATCCGCTGGTCGATGTGTCGGCGACGCGGCGCATCGCCGATCTGGTGCTGCGCGGTCGTCTGATCGAAGGGAGCGAGCTGGAGCGGATGCGTGGCGAGATTCGCGCCCGCGTCGTCGCCCACAACGTCGCATTCAGATCCTCGCCAGCGTCCTGACCTTAAAGGCGACCCACAGGGTTTACGCCGCCATGCGCCAGTCGTGGGCTGCGGCGACCGGTGCGGCGTGGAACTCGTCCCACAGGGCGTCTTCGTCGGAATAGCGGCTGCTCGCCGAGGCGGAGATAACGTCCACGACCTGTTCTTCCTGACGGTCCCAGATGACGGCCAGGTCGCCCTCGGCCTCGCACGGCACGATCATGTAGCGGTCGGCGAAGGCCTTGCGGGCCGGCTTTTGAAACGTCGGGGTGCGGGCGAAGGCCATGTCGTGATCTCCTGAAGCGATTGCCTCTTGCTGATGTTGAGAGGATGCGACAGCATTGCGTCAGTTTCGGACGTATCTCTGTGGAGAAGTTTCTTGCGGCACGACAAGGCGGCGATGGTCATTGATCTGGCGCGCGGCATGGCGGCCAGCGCCGAGGGGCTGACGCTGAACGAGATGGCGGGGCAACTGCGGGTCGGGCGGCGCACGGCCGAGCGGATGCGCGACGCGGTGCTGATGCTGTTCCCGCAGGTCGAGGAGATCAGCGATCCGCCGAGCAAGCGCTGGCGCATTCGCGGCGGCCTGTCCGCCTTCGAGCAGGCCCCGACCGCGACCGAGATGCTGGAGCTGACCAAGGCGGCGGCGGCTTTGCGCGCGGCGGGCGAACCGGCGCGAGCGGCTGCGCTGGAAGGGCTGGAGCGCAAGGTCAAGGCGGCCATGCGCTCGACCACCCTGAACCGCATGGCGCCTGATCTGGAGGCTCTGGTCCGGGCCGAGACCATCGCCGTCCAGGCCGGGCCGCGCCCCACCGCCGACGAGACGGTGCTGGCCGAGATCAGAGGCGCGGTGCTGGCCGAACGGCCCCTGAGCTTCATCTACGCCCGTCCGGGGGCCGAGGCGCGCAGCCGCAGCGTGGCCCCCTGCGGCCTGATGTTCGGGCGCGCCAACTACCTGGTGGCGGCGGACCGCGAGAGCGGTCGTATCCAGACCTTCCGTCTGGATCGCATGAGCTCGGTCGAGGCGGGCGAGGGGACGGCGCGGCCGCCCGCGGACTTCGACCTGGCCGCCTTCGCCAGCCAGTCCTTCGGCATCTATCAGGACGAGATCGAAGACGTGGTGCTGCGCATCGCCCCCGAGGGCGCGGCCGAGGCGCGCGGCTGGCGCTGGCACCCCACCCAGACCATCGAGGATCAGCCGGACGGATCGGTCCTGGTGCGGTTCCGCGCCTCAGGCATGCGCGAACTGGCCTGGCACCTGTTCACCTGGGGCGAGCAGGCGACCATTGAGGCGCCGCAGCGGCTGAAGGCGGTCATGGCCGGCGAGCTGGCGGCGGCGGGACGCGCCCTAGAGGGGGCGCAATCCTGAGCAAACCGTAAGCTGACGCTGGCGTCGCGTCGTCTATGCTCAAGCTGAACAGTTCGGAGTTTCTACCTTTGCGTCTGAAAGCCTTCGCCGTTTCGACCGCTTTGGCCACGGCCTTGCTCGGCGCCTGCGCCGCGGCGTCCCCGCCGCCAGGAACCTGGGATGTGCGCGCCGCGCCGCAGGTCGAGGTTACGCGCGACGGCGACCGCTGGACGGCGGACTATGTGTTCAATCGCGACGCGCAGGTCTGGGCCTTCATGGACTCGGCCCTGATGACCGACGTGCGTCAGCCCTGGCGGCCGACCCAGTGGACGGTCGAGACGCCCGGCGTCGTCATGGAGCGGCGCGGCCACTATGACGTGATCCGCGCTCTGGACGGCGGTCCCGTGCCGCGTCAGGTGCGTTTCTCGCTCAAGCCCAAGTCCGTCTATCTGGAAGCCGAGTACGGCACCTTGACCTTCTCGGACGGCGCGGTGGCCCTGCCCACGCGTCAGTTCGACGTCTTCGCCCTGGCGTCAGTCGAGGCCGCCGAGGCCATGCCGGCCGACCTGAACGGGGTCGATCTGGAAGGCGGGGCCTCTACCGTCGTCTGGCGCGACACGGCAGGGCCGGTGCTGTTCAACGGCAGGCGGCAGGCCAATCTGACCACGACGGGCGAGCGCTCCTATGTCCTGCTGGGCCAGGCACGGGTGACGCCGGGCGAGGGTCTGACCACGGTCATCGACCCCAACCTGCCGCCGTGGATCGGCGAGGAAATCCGCAGCTTCGCGCCGCACGTCGGCGACTACTACCTGCGCCGTCTCGGCGCGCCCGGCGTGGGCAGCGAGACCTCTACCGTCATGGTCAGCTGGAACGGTCCGACCGAGCGCCTGTCCAGCATGGGCGGCAGCGTCCTGCCCGGCCTGATCGTCATGAAGTTCGAGGGCGTCGGGGTGCTGAATCCCGACAAGGAGGTGCTGGAGCGCTCGCGCTGGTTCATCGGTCACGAGAGCGCGCATTTTTGGCTGGGGCAGGCGGTGCGCTATCAGTTCGCCCGCGACGCCTGGATCACCGAGGGCGGGGCCGATCTGATGGCGGTGCGGGCGCTGAAGGCGCTGGACCCGGCCTATGACGACCGCGCCGAGCTTCAGACCGAGGTGGACGACTGCATCGAGCTGAGCCGCAAGCCGGTGGCCGAGGCGGGCGATCGGGGCGAGCACCGGGCCTATTATGCGTGCGGGGCCGTTTTCGCCATGGCGGCGGAAGGGGCGCAGAAACGACGCGACGGCGGCGACTGGTTCGACTTCCTGCGTCCGGTGCTGGCGGCCAACCGTGAGGACGGCGTGCTGAGCCGCGCCGAATGGCTGGACGCCCTGACCCGCGTCTCGGGCGATCCGTCGTTGTCCGCGACCATTGAGAGGATGCTGGATCAGGGCGAGGCCGATCCGGCCGCTGAGATCGCCAGTCTGTTCCAAAAGACGGGCGTTCGACATCGGGTCGAGAACGGCAAGGTCGTGCTGATCTGATCGCTGTTATTTGATCGGGATCAAGGACCCATACTGACGCCGCGCGTTCTATCGTTCTGGAACGAGAGGAAGTCGCGATGACCTGGTCCAGCCTTATCGTCTATGTCGATGACGAGCCCGACAACATTCAGCGGATCGAGCAGGGCGCCAACCTGGCCAAGGCGCACGGCGCCCATCTGATCGGGGTCTCGGCCTGCGCGCCGGAGACGCCGATGGCCGACGCTTACGGGGCAGGAATTCTGCTAGGCGAGGTGCTGACCGCCCAGCACGAGCGGGCCGAGAGCGCGCTGAAGGGCGCCGAGGCTCGCTTCCGCGAGATTGCGACCAAGGCGGGCTTGTCTTGCGAATGGCGGGCCGATGTAGGCGACCCGACTAGCCTTCTCGTCAAGCACGCCCGCGCCGCCGACGTGCTGATCGTGGGTCGAGATTCCGCCAACGCCAGCGGCTGGCGCTCGCCCATTCCGTCCGACCTGGCCATGCGGGCGGGGCGTTCGGTGCTGATCATGCCGCCCAATCCGGCGCGGTCGGTGGCGGGTGCGCCGGTGCTGCTGGCCTGGACCGACAGCCGCGAGAGCCGCCTGGCCGCGGTGGCGGCCATCCCCCTGCTGCGCGAAGCCGAAAGCGTGCGCGTGGTCGAGCTGTGCGATCCCGAGGACATGGACGGCGCCCGGCTGCGCACCGCCGATGTCGCCGCCTGGCTGAAACGGCATGGCGTCAAGGCCGAGGGCGAGGCCCGCGCCCACGACGACCGCTCGGCGGGCCGCCGCCTGCTGGACTGCGCCGCCGAGATGAAGGCCGGCGTCATCGTCAGCGGCGCCTGGGGTCATGCGCGGATGCGTCAGTGGATATTCGGCGGGGTGACCCAGACCCTGATGACGGAAAGTCCGGTGGCGCTTCTGCTGGCGCACTAGGTCGTCAGGCGAAGGGGTAGGGGCTGACCGACTTCGACCAGTCGTCCACCGTCAGCGCCCGCCCGACCGGCGGGGCGGCGCGTTCGGCGCAGGGGTGGCGCTCGCACAACCGGCAGGCCGGACCGATGGGCGTGACCTCGGGCTTTTGCAGGTCAAGACCGCGGGCATAAATCAGGCGGTGAGCGTGTTTCAGCTCGCAGCCCAGGCCGATGGCCAGGTCCTGACCCTCTGTGAAGGCGTCCTGGCCCTGGCGGTCCACGGTGCGGGCCAGGGTGAACCAGCGCGAACCATCAGGCGTCTCGATGATCTGGGTGACGATGCGGCCGGGCGTGCGGAAGGCCGAGTGCAGCCGCCAGCGCGGACAGGCCCCGCCGAAGCGCGAAAAGGGAAAGGCGCCGGACGCATAGCGCTTGGACACATTGCCCGCCTGATCCACCCGCATCAGGAAGAAGGGCACGCCGCGCGCGGTCGGGCGTGACAGCGTCGTCAGCCGGTGGGCGGCCTGTTCGAAGCCGACGCCGAATCGGGCCTGCAGCCGTGCCAGATCGTAGCCGGTTTCCTCGGCCGTGCGCTGGAAGGCGGCGTAGGGCATCAGGACGGCGGCGGCCAGGCTGTTGGTCAGGGAGGTCTTCAGCAGGTTGCGCGTCGGGGCGTCGGGCGCATTGGCCGCCTCGGTCAGGGCTTGAAGTTCGGCGCCATGCTCCATCAGGGCCAGTTGGCTGGCGACGGCGAAGGCGCGCGAGGACGGCCCGAGGGTGTCGGACAGCAGCAGCCGGCCCCGGTGCGGGTCGAAGCGGCGGGTCCATTCCACCATGACTTCGGCGGGCAGGGTGCGGACCGTCAGGCCGTGGCGGGCGAACAGCCGCGCCCGGGCCAGGGCCTCGACGCTCTCGTCCGGCGAGGACGCCTCGGCCCTGAGGGCGTCGTGCAGGGCCTCGCCGAGGGCGTCGAGCTCGGGGAAGTGGTTGTGGCGGGCCTGAACGTATTCGCGCACCCATTCCGAAGGGCTGTCGGTCGGGGCCGCGCCGCCGCCGGCCTCGGTCTCGGCCCGGTCGCGCACGCGGCGGTCGGAGAAGGCGCGGTAGAGGCGCAGCACGGCGTCGGCGGCGGCGGGCTGATCCTCGGCCAGTTGCATGATCTCGTGGCGGGGCACGGCCAGGCCCTGGAACAGGGGGTCGGCGAAGATCTCGGACAGTTCCGCCTCCGACGCCGGGCCGCCCGACTGGCCGAGGTTGCGAAGATCAACGTCATAGGTTTCGGCCAGACGCAGCAGCAACTGGGCCGAGACGGGGCGTTGATTGCGCTCGATATGGTTCAGATAGGAGGGCGAGACGCCCAGGTCCGCCGCCATCGCCGTCTGCGACAGGTCGAGATCGCGCCGCAGCCGCTTCAGGCGGCCGCCGAGGAAGAGTTTGCGATCGGCGGCGGCGTTCATGACGCGATGATGTCATGATATGACTGATTGGCAAGTATCATGATGTGACTGTTTGACTTGAATGGCGTGGCTTGTGCTGTGTCAATCATGACGGAGGCGTGTTCTGGTTTCGGCAGCGGCGGCATGACCGCGCCCTTCAAAAGCCGAGACGAACATGACGACCTTCGCCGATCTGGTTCCTTCGCCCGCCGGCCGTTTCGACGGCATCGAACGCCCCTATACGCCGGAGGACGTCCTGCGCCTGCGCGGCTCGGTGCCGATCACCCACACCCTGGCTGAGCGCGGCGCCAACCGCCTGTGGCAGTTGCTGCACGACGAGCCCTTCATCAACGCCCTGGGCGCCGTCACCGGCAATCAGGCGATGCAGATGGTTCGCGCCGGTCTGAAGGCCATCTATCTGTCAGGCTGGCAGGTCGCGGCCGACGCCAACACCGCCGGGGCCATGTACCCGGACCAGTCGCTGTACCCGGCCAACGCCGCGCCGGAACTGTGCCGTCGCATCAACCGCACCCTGCAGCGCGCCGATCAGATCGAGCACGCCGAGGGCGGCGCGAAACGGGACTGGTTCGCCCCCATCGTCGCCGACGCCGAGGCCGGTTTCGGCGGGCCGTTGAACAGCTTCGAGATCATGAAGGCCTTCATCGAGGCGGGCGCCGCGGGCGTCCACTTCGAAGACCAGCTGGCCAGTGAAAAGAAGTGCGGCCACCTGGGCGGCAAGGTCCTGATCCCGACCCAGGCGCATGAGCGCAACCTGGTTGCCGCCCGTCTGGCCGCCGACGTCATGGGCACGCCGACGATCACCGTCGCCCGCACCGACGCCGAGAGCGCCCAACTGATCACCTCGGACATCGACGAGCGCGACCAGCCCTTCATCGACCGCGAGAACCGCACGCCCGAGGGCTTCTTCCGTCTTAAGGAAGGCACGGGTCTGGACCATTGCATCGCGCGCGGGCTTTCGTACGCCAACATCGCCGACCTGCTGTGGTGGGAGACCTCGCACCCTGATCTGGACGACGCCAAGAAGTTCGCCGAGGCGATCCAGAAGAAGCATCCGGGCAAGCTGATGGCCTACAACTGCTCGCCCTCTTTCAACTGGAAGGCCAAGCTGGACGACGCCACCATCGCCAAGTTCCAGCGCGAGCTGGGGGCCATGGGCTACAAGTTCCAGTTCGTGACCCTGGCCGGCTTCCACAGCCTGAACAACTCCATGTTCGAGCTGGCCGACGGCTATCGCGATCGCGGCATGGCGGCCTATTCCGAGTTGCAGCAGCGCGAGTTCTCGAACGAGGCGGCGGGTTACACCGCCACCCGTCATCAGCGCGAAGTCGGCACCGGCTACTTCGATCAGGTCGCCACGGTCATCTCGAACGGCCAGTCCTCGACCACGGCCCTGAAGGACTCGACCGAGACCGCCCAGTTTCACGCCGCCTGAGTTCCACGCCTCATAGGAAAGGATACGTCATGGAACCGCTCAGCAGACCGCAAGCCATCATCGACTTCTGTCTGGCGCCTCTGGCGCTGGATGGAGCAACCGAGGCCGAACGCGAAGTGCGCCGTCGCCTGGAGCACGTCATCAAGACCTTCCAGTCCAAGGCCGCTCGGCCGCTGAGCGTGGACTTCTCGTCCATGCCCAGTCAGGTCATCAACGAAGCCGCGCACGGCTACGAATAGGAAGAAAAGACCCTCAGGCCGCCTGAACCGCGGCCTGAGGCGCGTCCGAGGTCAGCTCCGCCACCATGGCCAGCAGGGCCTCGACGCTGAAAGGCTTGGCCAGGTGGCGGTCGGCGCCGGCCTCGGTCCCCGCCATGATGTGCTCAGGCAGGGCGTTGGCCGTCAGCATGACTATGGGCGTGCGCGGCATGCCCATGGCGACTTCGTGCAGGCGAATCTCACGTGTCGCGGTCAGGCCGTCCATGACCGGCATCTGCATGTCCATCAGCACCAGATCGAAGACCGAGGCGCGGCAGGCCTCGACCGCCTGGGCCCCGTCCTCGACCGAGACCAGATCGACGGCTTCCTGATCCAGAATCAGTTCGACCACGCGCCGGTTGGTGGGGTGGTCGTCGGCGACCAGGATGCGCAGGCGGCGCGTCTCGGCGAAGATCGCGTCCGTCGGGGCGACGCTCAGCGTCGGAGCGGCGGGGGCTTCCGCGGGACGCAGCGGCAAGGTCAGGATGAAGGCGGCGCCGCCGCCGGGCTCGCTCTCGCAGTCCAGCCCGCCGCCCATCATGGCCGCCAGTTCCTGGCTGATGGCCAGGCCCAGGCCTGAGCCGCCGAAACGACGGGTGATGTCGCCGTCGGCCTGTTCGAAGCGGCTGAACAGGCGTTCGCGCGTCTCGGCGTCGAAGCCGATGCCGGTGTCCTGAACCACGAAGCGCAGACCCTGCGGCGCGGCGTCGACGGTCAGGCTGACGAAGCCCGAGGCGGTGAACTTGACGGCGTTGGAGACCAGATTGGTCAGTATCTGCTTCAGACGCACGGGATCGCCGTGCATCCAGATGCGGGCCTCAGGCGCGACCTCGACGAAGAACTGCAAGCCCTTGTCGCGGGCGGCGGCGGCGTAGAGCTTGCCCGCCTCTTCGACGGTCTTGGTCAGGTCGAAGGGTTCGTCGCCCAGTTCCAGGCGACCGGACTCGACGCGGGCCAGGTCGAGGATGTCGCTGAGCAGGGTCTGCAGAGTGCGGCTGGACGAGTGAATCAGGTCCAACATCTCGCGTTGCTGTGCCGTCAGGTCGGTCCGGGCCAGGGCCTGAGCCACGCCGATGACGCCGTTCAGAGGCGTGCGGATCTCATGGCTCATATTAGCCAGGAACTGGCTCTTGGCGCGGTTGGCGGCGTCGGCGGCGTCGCGGGCTTCGGCCAGGGCTTGGGCGTCGCGCTTCATGTCGCTGATGTCGGAGCAGACGGTGACCGTGCCGCCCTCAGCGGTCTTGCGGTCCTGAACGCGCAGCCAGCGCCCGCCGATCTGCTGCTCCATCGCGCCCATGGGGCGGCGACGGTTGGCCATGCGTTCGGCGATCCATGCATTTTCCCGCCCAAGGGCGGCGGGATAGAGGCCGGCGTTGATGCCCGCCATCAGCACTTCGCGGAAGGTGACGCCGACCTTCAGTGCGGCGGTCACCTCGGGATTGATCTCGCTGTAGCGCTTGTTCCAGATCGCCAGGCGGTCGTCGGCGTCATAGAAGCCCAGGCCGTCCGGCATGGCCTCGATGGCTTCGCGCAGTTGACCCAGGGCGCTGTGCCGCGACCACCAGACCATCCCGGTCAGGAAGGCGGCGATGATGGCCAACAGGGCGACGCTGGCGCCGATCCACAAGGTCAGGGTCGTCTCGGCGGCGGCGGCGGCGGGCAGGAGGATGCCGGGCGTGGGCGTGACGGTCACCGCGCTCATGGCGACGAAATGAAGCCAGCAAACGCTGGCGGCGCCCAGGACTGTGGCGGCGACAACCCGTTTGGCGCCGCTGCGCCATGGCAGGAGGGCGACGGCGCTGACCAGCAGCAGGCCGCCGATCACCGCGGCCACGACCAGCGGCGCGTTCCATGACAGGGTGGCCCCGGACATGCGCAATCCCGCCATGCCCATGAAATGCATGGCGGCGACGCCCAGGCCGCAGGTCAGGCTCGCCACGATGCGACTGACTCGACCGCTTTCCGCGAGGGCCAGTTGCATGGCGACATAGAAGGCGATGACGACGACCCCGAGCGAGACCACCGTTTCCGATATGTCGTACCGCATCGGCACGCCGGCGTCGTAGGCCTTCATGGCGATGAAATGGGTGCTCCAGACACCGAGCCCGGCGACCAGGGGCGCGGCGATCAGGTAGGCGCGCCGCGAACGTCGCGCGACGTTGCGGGCGCGGTCGAACAAGGAAAGGGCGATCAGCAGGCTGAACACGGACACAAGCAGGGCGAACGGGAGAATCCGCCAGTCGTGTTGCTGAACCAGGCAGTTCAGGATCGTATTCACGTCACAAGCCCCTCCAACCTGTCGAAAAGACTGCCGCAAATCGGTGAACAAACTACGCTATGCGCGAGAATCTTCGCCCGGCTGGTCGCCTTTCGAGTCGCGACCAGCATAGGGTCAGTGGCTGAATAATGAGATAACGTCGATCTTCATGCCGTATGAGCATTCGCCTTCGCCGGTCGCGCCGACCGCCTCGTCCCGGCTCTGGACCGCCGGCGCCAGCGGCGGCGTGGCGATTCTGGTCATGGCGGTGCTGGCGGTGATGAAGCCCGAGCTGTCGGGCTGGCTGGCGGCGGGCGCCGTGGCTGTCGCGGCGGCGACCTGGCTGGTCAATCGCCGTCCTCCGGCTCTGGTCAGCATCGGTGAACTGGACCGCGGCGGGCCGGTTGATCTGGTCCCCGACGGCGCGCTGCTGGGTGATGTTTTCGAAGCCCTGGGCGATCCGATCCTGATCATCAGCGGCGGTGAAGCGGACGATATCGCCGGCCGGCGAATCGCCCTGGCTAACGCCGCGGCGCGCGAGCTGTTTCGTTTGAACGGGACGGGCGGGGGGCTGCTGGTCTCGGTGATCCGCGATCCCAAGGTGCTGGAGGCGGTGGACGAGGCCCTGTTCGGCGATTTCAGCAGTACGGTCGACTATGTCGGCGGCGGCGCCCAGGAGCGGCACTGGAGGGCCTTCATCCGGCCCCTGCCGGAGCGGGACGCCCATCTTTGGGGCGCGGGCGCACTGGCCTTGCTGGCGCTGCGCGACGAGACCGACGCCCGCCGCATGGAAATGATGCGCGTCGACTTCCTGGCCAACGCCAGTCACGAATTGCGCACGCCGCTGGCCTCGCTGTCGGGCTTTATCGAAACGCTGAAGGGTCACGCCAAGGACGACCCCAAGGCGCGCGACAAGTTCCTCGACATCATGGCCATCCAGGCCGACCGCATGGGGCGTCTGGTCGCCGACCTTCTGTCTCTGAGCCGGATCGAACTGAACGAGCACATCGCGCCCCTGGGCCGGGTGGACCTGGCGCGAGCGGCCTCGGACGTGGTGGACGCCGTCAGCGTCATCTCGCGCGAGCGCGGCGTGACCATCAAGGCCGACCTTGGGCAGGGGGGGGCCACGGTCACCGGCGACCGGGACGAGATCGTTCAGGTCATCCAAAATCTGATCGACAACGCCTTGAAGTACTCCAGTCACGGCGGCGTCGTTGAACTGTCGATCAATCGTGACCGGACGCTGGATGAAGCCATGGCCGCGCGAATGCCCGAGGGCACGCGCCTGTCGCTGGTCACGCCGGACCGCGAGGCGGGGCAGAAGTATGCGGTCGTCACTGTGCGCGACCACGGACCCGGCATGGCGCGCGAGCATCTGCCGCGCCTGACCGAGCGCTTCTATCGCGTGGAGGGCCAGAAGAGCGGCGAGCGTCAGGGCACGGGCCTGGGCCTGGCCATCGTGCGTCACATCATCATCCGCCACCGCGGCGGCCTGACCGTGGACAGCGCGCTGGGCCAGGGAGCGATCTTCGCCGCCTGCTTCCCGCTGGCCTCGGCGCGTGATGCTGACCCGGCGACGTGAAGGCCGCGCGACATGAAGGATGTGCGCCGTAACAGAACTGTCACGCGCCCGTCTTAATCCGCTCGCCAATCGCAGGCAGTTTCCCGGCCGAAACGCGCCGGACCCGGCACGTTAATGATTCACGCGTGCACGGACCCGGATGATCTGGATTTTCCTGTTACTGCTGATCGGCTTTTCGGTGCTCGCCTATCTGGGCGGACGCCGCCTGGCCGCGCGTCGCAGCAAGGGCGTCAGAGCCCACTCGCGCCCGGGCCAGCACGGCCTCTACGCCCTGATCTGGGTCGGCGTGCCGGCCCTGGTCGTCCTGGCCGCCGCCTCAATCTTCTCCGCGCCGCTGGAGCGCCAGATGCTGGCCGCAGGCGCGCCTGAGAGCGTCACGCAACTGGAGCCCTTCCGTCGCGAGGCCTTCTTCTCGGATGCGCGCCGCATCGGCGACGGCCTTGAGGCCCAGCAGATCTGGCCCGCCCCCTATGCCGAGGAACTGCCCGCCGAGGGCCGTCGCGCCCACAGCATCTCTTCTGCCCTGAGCTGGGGCGGCGGCGTCGCGGCCCTGATCGCGGCCATCCTAGGCGGGGTCTTCGTCTTCGTTCGCATCCGGCCCGACCTGCGCGCCCGCAACAAGGTCGAGGGCTGGATCAGCGTCGTCCTGTTCGCCTGTTCGGCGGTTGCGGTGCTGACCACCGTGGGCATCATCTTCTCCCTGGTGTGGGACAGCCTTCGCTTCTTCGCCTCCGTGCCGGTCACCGAATTCCTGTTCGGGACCAAGTGGAGCCCGCAGATGGCCATCCGCGCCGACCAGATCGGCTCGTCCGGCGCCTTCGGAGCCGTGCCCCTGTTCGCGGGCACCTTCCTGATCATGCTGATCGCCATGCTGGTGGCGGGTCCGATCGGCCTGTTCTCGGCCATCTATCTGTCGGAATACGCCGGACGTCGCACCCGCGCCGTGGTCAAGCCTCTGCTCGAGGTCCTGGCGGGTGTGCCGACGGTGGTCTACGGCTTCTTCGCCGCCCTGACGGTGGGGCCGGCCTTCCGCGTCTTCTTCAACACCCTCGGCGGCTGGATGGCCGGCGGACCGCTGGACGGGGTGGGGCAGTACCTGCTGCTGGTGCAGAACCAGATGGCCCTGGTGGCCGGCGCGGTCATGGGGATTATGCTGATCCCCTTCGTCAGCTCCCTGTCCGACGACATCATGAACGCCGTGCCTCAGTCCCTGCGCGACGGCTCCTACGC
Organism: Brevundimonas sp. UBA7506; assembly: GCF_002479495.1. GTDB lineage: Bacteria > Pseudomonadota > Alphaproteobacteria > Caulobacterales > Caulobacteraceae > Brevundimonas. The sequence goes on along the minus strand of NZ_DLNQ01000011.1, from coordinate 37,348 downwards.
CATGGGCGCGACCAAGTCCGAGACGGTCAAGAAGGTGCTGCTGCCCGCCGCCCTGCCGGGCATCGCCGGGGCCTTCCTGCTGGCCGTGTCGCGCGCCATCGGCGAGACCATGATCGTGACCATGGCCGCCGGTCTGGCCGCCAAGCTGACGCTGAACCCGTTGGACACGGTCACGACCGTCACGGTGCAGATCGTCACCCTGCTGACCGGGGACCAGGAGTTCAACAGCCCGAAAACCCTGGCCGCATTCGGCCTAGGCCTGACCCTTTTCGTGGTCACCCTGCTGCTCAACATCGTCGCCATGCGCATCGTGCAAGCCTATCGGGAACAGTATGACTGACGCCGCCCAAAACCCGGTGGGGCAGAACTCGGGCGCCGTCAGCCCGCGCACCCAGCGCCTGCAGGCCCGTCTGCGCGGTCGTTACGCCCGCGAGACCCGCTTCAAGTGGTATGGCCGCGCGGCCATCGGCTTCGCCCTGATCTTCCTGGTGATCCTGCTGGGCAGCATCATCATGCAGGGCCGCACGGCCTTCTACAGCCACAGCGTGACCCTGCCGGTCTATATGGACGCGTCGCGGATCGACCGCTCCTATCCGCAGGGCGCGAACTTCGAGCAGATCGTGGCCGAGCAGCAACTGCGCCGCCTGGGCATCCAGGACGATGCCCAGGGGACGAAGGCGGCGGCCATGAAGGCCCTGTTCTCGTCCGAGCTGAAGTTCCAGGCGTCGGGCATGATCGCGCGTCAACCCAGCCTGCTGGGGCAGACCGTGCCGGTCACCGCGCCGCTGTCCGACAACGCCGACCTCTATCTGAAGGGCGAGATCTCCAGGGCCGTGCCCGAGGATCAGCGCCGCGTCAGCAATGAGCAGATGGCCTGGCTGGACCGGATGAAGGCCTCGGGCGCGGTGCGCGCCCACTTCAACACCACCCTCTTCACCAAGGGCGACTCGACCCAGCCGGAACTGGCGGGCCTGTTGGGTGCGGTGGTCGGTTCGGCCCTAATGCTGCTGGTGACGGCCCTGATCGCCATTCCGGTCGGCGTCTGCGCGGCCGTCTGGCTGGAGGAATATTCGCCGCGCAACCGCATCACGGCGATCATCGAGGTCAACATCAACAACCTGGCCGCCGTGCCGTCGATCGTTTACGGCCTGCTGGGTCTGGCCCTCTTCATCAACTTCATGCACCTGCCGCGCGCCAGTCCGCTGGTCGGAGGTCTGGTGCTGGCGCTGATGGCCTTGCCGACGGTGATCATCGCCACGCGCTCGTCGCTGAAGGCGGTGCCGCCCTCGATCCGCGAGGCCGCCCTGGCCATGGGGGCCAGCCGCACCCAGACGGTGTTCGGCCACGTCCTGCCCCTGGCCATGCCGGGCGTCATGACCGGCTCGATCATCGCCATGGCCCACGCCTTGGGCGAGACGGCGCCCCTGCTGCTGATCGGCATGATCAGCTTCGTCCCCGGCGTGCCGCACGCCATCGACGAGCCGGTCGGCGCCCTGCCTTCGCTGATCTACATCTGGGAGAACGCCTCGGAGCGCGCGTTCCACGAGCGGACCGCCGCCGCCATCCTTGTGCTCCTCGCCTTCATGATCGTCATGAACGCCGCCGCGATCCTGCTGCGTCGGCGGTTCGAACGCCGGTGGTAAGTCTTATGAAGTCCAAAATCTTCCGCGCTCCCGATGGCCAGGCCGACGGCGGTTCCGCCGGGGCCACCCTGACGACCGCTCCGACCGTGGGCGCTCACGCCTCGGCGCCGCTCGGCCCGATCAAGATCGCCGCGCGCGATGTCAGCGTCTTCTACGGCGAGAAGCAGGCCCTGTTCGGCGTCTCGCTGGACATCCCGGACAAGACCGTCACGGCCCTGATCGGCCCGTCGGGCTGCGGCAAGTCGACCTTCCTGCGGACCATGAACCGCATGAACGACACCATTCCCGGCTGCCGTGTCACCGGCGAGATCGAGATGGACGGCGGCGACATCAACGACCGCAAGATCGACCCCGTGCTGCTGCGCGCCCAGGTCGGCATGGTCTTCCAGAAGCCCAACCCCTTCCCCAAGACGATCTATGAGAACGTCGCCTATGGGCCCAAGATTCACGGCCTGGCCTCGTCCAAGGGCGAGCTGGACGACATCGTGCAGAAGGCGCTGAAGCGCGCCGGTCTGTGGGACGAGGTCGCCGACCGCCTGCACTCGCCGGGCACCGGCCTGTCGGGCGGCCAGCAGCAGCGTCTGGTCATCGCCCGCGCCATCGCCGTCGAACCCGAAGTCATCCTGATGGACGAGCCCTGCTCGGCGCTGGACCCGATCGCTACGGCCAAGATCGAGGAGCTGATCGACGAACTGCGCGAGCGCTACTGCATCGTCATCGTCACCCACTCCATGGCCCAGGCGGCCCGCGTGTCGCAGCGCACGGCCTTCTTCCACATGGGCAAGCTGGTCGAGACCGGCGACACCGAAGAGATCTTCACCAACCCGCGCGAGCGTCGCACGCTCGACTACATCACCGGCCGCTTCGGCTAAGGGCGCGAGCATGAACCAGCATACGGTCAAGGCTTACGGCGACGAACTGAACCAGCTGACGGCCGAGGTTGTCCGCATGGGCGGTCTGGCCGAGGCCCAGGTGGCGGACGCCATCGAATCCGTCGCCCGGCGCGACGTGGCCCTGGCCAGGGCGGTGGTCGATCGCGACAATCGCCTCGACGCCCTGCATCGGGACATCGAGAAGAAGTCCATCCGCCTGATCGCCCTGCGTCAGCCGGTGGCTTCGGACCTGCGCCGGACTTTGGGGGCCATGAAGCTGGCGTCCGATCTGGAGCGGACCGGCGACCTTGCCAAGAACATCGCCAAGCGGGCGCTGATCCTGGCCGAGGGCGAGCCGATGCAGCCCCTGACCCGCTCGATCGAGCGGATGGGCCGTCTGGTGTCGACCCGCCTGCGCGACGTGCTGGACGCCTATACGGCCTCGGAGGTCGAGCGCGCCCTGTCGGTGTGGAGCACCGATGACGAGGTGGACGAGCACTACAACGCCCTGTTCCGCGAGCTGCTGACCTACATGATGGGCGACCCGCGCACGATCACGGCCTGCACCCATCTGCTGTTCATGGCCAAGAACCTGGAGCGGATCGGCGATCACGCGACCAATATCGCCGAGACCGTCCACTATGAGATCACCGGCGAGGAAATGCTGGGCGAGAGGCCCAAGGCCGTCCCCGGTCCGGGCGAGGAACAGACGCCCACGCCCCATATCTCGACCCTGCCGTCCGATCTGACGGACGACTGACTTTACTTCCTGCTGACGACTTCGACCGACCGGAGAGCCTGACGTGCAACCCTATATCCTGGTGATGGAAGACGAGGACGCCCTGGCCACCCTGCTCCAGTACAATCTGGAGAAGGAAGGCTATGACGTGACCGTGGCGGCGGACGGGGAGGAGGGGCTGCTTCAGGTCGACGAGCGCCTGCCGGATCTGGTGCTGCTGGACTGGATGCTGCCCAAGCTGTCGGGCATCGAGGTCTGCCGTCGTCTGCGCGGCCGGGCCGAGACCCGCAACCTGCCGATCATCATGCTGACGGCGCGCGGCGAAGAGACGGATCGCGTGCGCGGCCTGGACACCGGCGCCGACGACTACATGACCAAGCCCTTCTCGATGACGGAGCTGACTGCGCGCATCCGCGCCGTCCTGCGCCGCATCCGTCCGGGTCTGGCCGACGACCGCATCAACCACGCCGACATCGTCATCGACCGCGTCGCCCACCGCGTCCGCCGTGCGGGCAAGGAGGTCCATCTGGGGCCGACTGAGTTCCGCCTGCTGGATCACCTGATGAAGCATCCGGGCCGGGTCTTCAGCCGCGAGCAGTTGCTGGACGCCGTCTGGGGTTCGGACGTCTATGTCGAGGCGCGCACCGTGGACGTCCACGTCGGTCGCCTGCGCAAGGCCCTGAACGTCGAGGGCACCGTCAACCCGATCCGCACCGTGCGTTCGGCGGGTTATTCGCTGGACCTGAACAGCTAGGGCGTCGGCGTCGCCGGCGATGGCCGGCGCGTTAAATTTCGGTCATCCGCATCTGCTGACGGCCTGGCGCGCCTCATGACGACAGGTCATGGGGAGGGGCGCGATGCCGGACGCGATCATTGCAATGCTGGGCTGGGTCGGGGCTGTCGCTCTGGCTGGAGGGCTGGCGGCGGTTCTGATGAAGGGGCGGGTGCGGTGGGGCTGGTTGATCGCCGCCCTGCTGCTGATGGCGGTCTATGATGCGCTGCTGACGCGGGGCTATGGCCATATTCCCCTGTCGTTCGGCACCTCGAACTGGAACTGGGAAGGCAAGGCGATGGCGGTCCTGCTGTCGCTCGCCGTGGCCAGCCTGCCGGTCATCGGCTGGCGGCGGTCGGGCCTGACGCTGAAGCAGGATCGCCGGGGTTTGCCGGGGGCCTTGGTCCTGTCGGGTCTGCTGGTCGCTCTGTTTCTCGGGCTGGCCCTCTATTTCCCGGGGCAGGGGGTCGATCTCGACAGCCTGGCCTTCCAGTTGACCATGCCGGGACTGGACGAGGAGCTCTTCTATCGCGGCGTGCTGCTGCTGATGCTGAACGAGGCCTTCGGCAAGCCGGTTCGCATTCTGGGCGCATGGATGGGCTGGGGCGCGGTGCTGTCGTCGCTGGCTTTCGGCCTGACCCATGCCCTGGGCTATTCAGACGGGGGCTTCACCTTCGAGCCCCTGCTGATGGCCTCGACGGGTGGTGCGGCCCTGCTGCTGGTGTGGCTGCGCGAGAAGACCGGCAGCGTGCTGCTGCCGATCCTCCTGCACAACTACGGCAATGCGATCTTCATGCTGGTCTAGGCGGCCGGCTGTTCGATCTCGGCGGGGTCGATCTTGTAGACGGTCGAGCAGTATTCGCAGGTGGCGTGGATCATGCCGTCGTCCTCGACCATGGCGGCGCGATCTTCGGCCGGGAAGGACTGCATGACCGTGACCAGTCGTTCCTTGGAGCAGCGGCAGACGGCGGCCAGGGCCTGGGCGCCTTCCAGTCGCACGCCGTCCTCGTGGAACAGGCGATACAGCAGGGTCTCGGCGCTGACCGTGGGGTCGATCAGTTCGTCGTCGCCCAGGGTGTTGAACAGGGCGCGGGTGCGTTCCCACACCTCCTCGGTCGAGCCGCGGGCCTCGTCGCCGGCGATGACCTGAATCATGGCTCCGCCTGCGCGCCACGAACTTCCGGTCTCGGTCGTGACCTCGCCGACGGCCAGGCGCACCTTGGTCGGCACCTGCTCTGACTGGGTGAAGTAGTGTTCGGCGCACAGCGACAGGCTCTCGCCCTCGATCGGGGTGATGCCCTGGGTGCGCTCGAAGTCCTCGCCCCGGTCGATGGTCATGATGAAGACCCCCTTGCCCAGCAGGGTCTGGGCGCCGGGGCGTGCGAAGCCCTCGGAGGCCTTGGCCACTTCTTCCGGATCGAAGCGGCAGAAGCCGCGCAGGTGACCCGAGGTATCGTAGTCGGCCACGACATAGCGCACCGGGCCGTCGCCCTGGGCCTGAACGATCAGGCGGCCCTCGAACTTCAACGCCGAACCGACGATGGCGGCCAGGACGCAGGCCTCGCCCAGCAGGGCGGCGACGGGTTCCGGGTAGTCGTGTGCCGACAGGATCTTGTCCACCACCTCGCCTAGCCGCACCAGGCGGCCACGCACCGGCCAGCCTTCAATCTGGAAGGCGGCGGCGAAGTCGTCGGTCGGGGCGTTGACGGGCTGTGCGGCGGGCGCGTGATCGGTCACGGCGAAGATCCTGAAAAAGGCGAAACTGTCTGGAAGCGGCGCAACATAGGGAGGCGACCGGCGCTTGGTAAGGGGGAGGGCGCGATCGGTCGTCCAGGCTTGCAGCTTGGCCGTTTAAGGCGGAACCTCTTGCGGCGCGGTTCGCTCCTGTCCGAAGACAGTGTTTCGACAAGAAGAGGTTGGTTGCCCATGGTTCAACAGTTCAACGCCGTGGACGAGGTCCGCAAACATCCGGGGATCGCCGCCGGCGTCGTCGCCGTGCTGGCGGGCGTGGGCATCGCCGCCCTGCTGCTGAACCAGCGCAGCGGCCCGACGCGCTATGAGCGTATCCGCGATCGGGTTGATCCGCGCGGCTGGTTCGACGCCGAGGCCCTGCGCCATCGCTTCGACGACATCGCGCGCGGCGTGCGGCACGGCGCCGACGGCCTGGGACATCGCGCGGCGGATCTGGGCGACTACGCCAGCGATCGCGCCGGCCGCCTTGGCCGAGAGGCGCGGGCGCGGGCCGATCACTGGCTGCACCGCTCGGGCGGAAAGTCCGGCAAGTCGATGAAGCGTTACGCCAAGCAGGCGCGCCGATACGCCGAGGATGCGGGCGACTTCGCCCGCGATCACGCCAAGGAGGGCGGAGCCCTGCTGGCCGTGGCCACCATCGCCGCCGCCATCGGCGCCGCCGCCCTGGAAAGCCGTCGCAGAAGCGGGGGGTCGGGCGGCTTCGGCAAATTGTGACGTTCTTGGAAAATTCGTGCGGGAAGGGGCGTTTCGGCGCCCCTTTTCATTGCTGCAAGTGCGAAGGTGAGCTAGGTGCGGGGCATGACTTCGCCCGTCTTCATCTTCGACTTCGACTCCACCCTGGTGCGCATCGAGACGCTTGAAGCGCTCGCTGAGATCGCCCTGTCCGATGCGCCCGACGCGGCGGCGAAAAAGGCCGAGATCGCGGCCCTGACGGATCAGGCCATGACGGGGCAGGTGGACTTCGGCACGGCCCTGCGTCGTCGTTTGGAGCTTCTGGCCCTGACCCGCGGGCACGTTGAGGTCCTGACGGATCGAATCCTGGACGAGGCCAGCGCCTCGATCCGCCGCAACGTCGACTTCTTCGAACGCCACGCCGAGCGGGTCTATATCCTGTCGGGCGGTTTCCGCGAGGTGATCGCGCCCCTGGCCGCGCGTCTGGGGATCGCCGCCGATCACGTCCTGGCCAACGACCTGATCTATGACGACGAGGGCCGGGTCACGGGCGTGGACGACGCCAATCCCCTGTCGCGCGACAACGGCAAGCCGCAGGTCATCAAGGCCCTGAACCTGACCGGACCCGTGGTCATGGTCGGTGATGGCTGGACCGACGCCGAGGTCAAGCTGGCCGGCGCCGCCGACCGCTTCTACGCCTTCACCGAGGTCGTCGGCCGCCAGAAGGTGATCGAGGTCGCCGACGCGACCGCCGCTTCGCTGGACGAGGTCCTGTTCGCCGAGGGCGTGGCCGGGCGCTGGTCCTATCCGCGCAACCGCGTCCGCATGCTGTTGCTGGAGAACATCCACCCCGCCGCCGTCGAGCGGCTGGAGGAGGCGGGCTATACTGTCGAAACCATGAAGGGCGCCCTGGACGAGGACGACCTGATCGAGGCGATCAAGGGCGTGCACGTCCTTGGCATCCGCTCCAAGACCAACGTCAGCAAGCGGGTTCTGGAACACGCCGACCGCCTGCTGGCCGTCGCCGCCTTCTGCATCGGCACCAACCAGATCGATCTGGAGGCCGCCGCCGAACACGGGGTGGCTGTGTTCAACGCCCCCTATTCCAACACTCGCTCGGTGGTCGAACTGGCCATCGGCCTGACCATCGTCCTTATGCGCGACGTGGCTGACAAGTCGGCGGCCATGCATCAGGGCAAGTGGAACAAGTCGGCCACCGGTTCGCGCGAACTGCGCGGCAAGACCCTGGGCATCGTCGGCTACGGCGCTATCGGTTCGCAGTTGTCGGTTCTGGCCGAGGGGCTGGGGATGCGGGTCATCTTCCACGACCTGTCGGAACGCCTGGCCCTGGGCAACGCCCGGCGGATGCGCTCGCTGGACGCCCTGCTGGCCGAGGCCGACGTGGTCAGCCTGCATGTCGACGGACGCAAGGATAACGCCGACGTCATCGGCGCGGCCCAGTTCGCCAAGATGAAGCCCGGCGCCCTGTTCCTGAACCTGTCGCGCGGCCACGTCGTCGATGTCGACGCCCTGGCCGAGGCGGTGAAGTCGGGCCGGATCGCGGGCGCTGCGGTGGACGTCTTCCCCGAGGAGCCGCGCACCAACGCCGACCCCTTCGCCAGCCCCCTGCAGGGCCTGAAGAACGTCATCCTGTCGCCCCACATCGGCGGCTCGACCGAGGAGGCGCAGGAAGCCATCGCCGAGTTCGCTGCCGAGCGTCTGCTGGGCTATCTGAACCGGGGCGATACCACCTTCTGCGTCAACCTGCCGAACGTGCAACTGGCCGAGGTGTCGCGCGCCCACCGCCTGCTGCACATCCACAGGAACCAGCCCGGTGTCTTGGCCGAGCTGAACCGCGCCCTGTCGGCGGTGGGCCTCAACATCCTGGGCCAGCACCTGAAGACGGACGAGCGGACCGGCTACGTTATCACCGACGTGGATCGTGACTATGATCCCGAGGTGCTGAAGGTCCTGCGTGACCTGCCGGGCACAGTGCGCTTCCGAATGCTTCACTGATCGCTGTTCAGCTTCCCTAGGGGCATCTTGCGCTCACGGCAAAGCAGCGCATCCTTCGGATAACGACCGCATACGGACGGTCGAGGGAGGAACATCGATGTCTCGTCTTCTTCGAGGAGCGGCCCTGGCCGCCCTGACCCTGGCCGCCGTCTCGACCGCAAGCGCCGCCGGGGCCCAGAGCTACAACCGGCTGGTCGTCTTCGGCGACAGCCTGTCCGACAACGGCAACCTCTATCTGGCGACGGGCGGATCGACCCCGGCCTCGCCGCCCTATTACCAGGGGCGTTTTTCCAGCGGGCCGGTCTTCACCGAGCGGCTGGGTTTCAACGCCGCCAACTTCATGGGGCCGGTGAGCGGCAGCATCAACTACGCCTTCGGCGGGGCGCGCACTGACAGCCAGGCCGCCCCGATGGGAATGCGAGTCCAACTGGCCCAGTATCAGTCGCGGGGCGGCGTGTTCGGGGCCGGTGATCTGGTCAGCATATTGGGCGGCGCCAACAACATCTTCCAGGGCCTGCCGGCGGCGGGCGCCTCCTCCAACCCGCAAGGCAGCATCGCGCCGGTGGCGCTGGGCGCCGCGGCTGACATGAACTTCATCGTCGGCAGCGTGGCCCAGGCGGGGGCGGGGACCATCCTGGTCACAAACCTGCCCAAGCTCAGCCTGACGCCGCAGTTCCGCGCCACGCCCGCCGCGCCCCTGGCCGATTATGCGGTGACGACCTTCAACGGCGCCCTGCTGACGGGTCTGAACGCTACGGCGGCGGCGCGGCCGGGCACCAACATCATCATGATGGACCTGTTCAAGATCGGCGACGTCATCGCCGCCAACCCCGGCGCCTTCGGTGTGTCGAACGTCACCCAGCCCTGCTTCAACGGGGTGACGGTCTGCGCCAACCCCAACGACTACTTCTACTTCGACGGGGTGCACCCGACGGCCACGGGCCATGCCGTGATCGCGCGTCTGGCTAATGACTACCTGTATTACGGCGATCTGGGCTCGCAGACCGCCGTGCTGGGCGAGACGGCCTGGCGCCACCGCGAGGATGCGCTGGACGGCGCGACCGCCAGCCTGTCGGGCCGCGATGCCTGGACGACGGGAACGGCGATCTCGGTCTCGGCCCTGGCGGACCGGACCAAGACCGACGCGCGCGGCCGGATCGGCGAGGCGACCTCGGACGGGTACGGCGTGCGGATCGCGCTGGAGGCGGGTTCGGAGAGGATGAGGTTCGGTCTGGCCGGCAGCTATCGCAACGCCGACGTGGACGCGGGCAGCCTGAACGTCGATCTGGATAGCTTCGGGCTCGACGTTTATGGCGGCTGGCGCTCGGGCGACCTGTTTGTCAATGCGGCGGCGGGCGTGGCCCAGGACGATTTCAACGACATCAGCCGCCTGACCTCCCTGGCGCCGGTCGTACACACAGGCTCGACGCGCGGCGTTTCGACGGGCGCGCGTCTGCAGGGCGGGATGTGGTTCGACATGGGCGGCATCGCCCTGTCGCCGCGCGCGGCCGTGGCCTGGATCAACAGCGACGTGGACGGCTTCGACGAGCAGGGCCCGGCGGCGCAATACGCCTATAAGGACCGCTCCGTTCAGGGCACGACCGCTGAGATCGCCCTGCGCGCGGAGGGCGGCGTCGACCGCTTCCACTTCTACGCCGAGGGCGGCTATCGCGACAGCCTGAGCGACGACAGCGACCCGGTGCGCACCGGCATCGCCGGAAACCCGGCGCAGGTCCTGGCGCGCGACATCGACAGCCCCTGGGGCGGTCAGTTCCTGGCTTCGGCGGGCATCGAGGGCACGATCATGGAGCGGCTCAAGGTCTCGATCGGCTACAAGGGTCGCTTCGGTGATCAGGCCGACAGCCACATGGGCGGGGTGCAACTGACCCTGCCGCTGTAAGGCGTTCGACAGGCGGGGAGGGGGCCGCGCGGCGCAAATCGCGCGGCCCCTTTCATTTCGTCAGGAGCGTTTTAGTTCCCGACCCGCGACCCCTTGTCGCCTTGGCGGCGCCCCATTCAGGTCCCGGTGTAATGCCAGAAAAGGACAACCCCGGCCGTCGGCGAGCGTTTTCCGCCATCCGCGCCCCGCGCGATCATGACGGCCCTCCCGCTTGAAAGAGCGTCAGGAGCTGTTGTTCCAGTATGCGTTTCTTACCTCCGGCCGCCCGGCCGTTCGTGTTTCATGTCGGCCATATCACCCTGCTGGCCGGCGCCGCCTTCTTGGCCATGGCTGCGGCCCCGCTGAACGGCGCCAATCCCGCCCCGGACAAGGTCGAGGACCTTTCCGCGCCCGCCGCGCCGCCGGTCATGGCGGTGGCGAAGCCCGCCGGTCCGTTGATGCGCAAGCTCGTGTTCGAGGCTCCGGTGAAGGGCTATCGGATCAACTCGGCCTTTGGTTTGCGCAAGCTGGCCATCGAGGCCAAGGCCCGCGCCCACAAGGGCGTGGACATCGCCGCGCCCAAGGGCACCAGCGTCTATTCGACCGCCGAGGGCAAGGTGATCCGGGCTGGCTTTCAGGCCGGCGGCTACGGCAACTTCATCGAGGTGAAGCACCCCAACGGCATGAGCAGCGTCTACGGCCATTTGAGCCGCATCGACGTCCACACCGGCCAGTCAGTGGCGACGGGCGAGCGTATCGGCCTGGTCGGCTCGACCGGCTATTCGACCGGCCCGCACCTGCATTTCGAGGTGCGCCGCAACGGCGGTCAGGTGAATCCGACCAAGGTCGTCGGCCAAAGCTTCGATGTGAAGGTGATCGCGCCCAAGTAGGGCGGCACGGATCATGACCGATCCGTAATGTAAAATGCCCTTTCCATTTCCCGCCTCGCACCGTTAGGATTCGCGTTCTGTGATTGCGAGGGGGACGGCATGGTTGCGGCGTTGACGCTGGACGGGATCAGCAAGAGGTACGGCGGCTTTCAGGCCGTGTCCGACCTGAGCTTCGAGGTCGAGAAGGGCACCATCTGCGGCTTCCTCGGCCCCAACGGCGCGGGCAAGACCTCGACCCTGCGCATGATCCTGGGACTACAGCCCGCCACCTCGGGCAGGATCGAGATCCTCGGCGCCGACGACGGGCGCAAGGTGCGTGATCGCATCGGCTTTCTTCCCGAGGAACGTGGACTCTACAAGAAGATGACCCCGGTGGACGCCATCGCCTTCTTCGGCGGGCTGAAGGGCGTGCCGGCGTCCGAGGGGCGCAAGCGCGCCCGCGAGATGCTGACCCAGATGGGCCTCGGCGACGCCCAGAAGAAGAAGATGAAGGAGCTGTCCAAGGGGATGGCCCAGAAGGTCCAGTTGATCGCCTCGGTCGTGCATCGCCCCGAGTTCGTAATTCTGGACGAGCCGTTTTCCGGCCTCGACCCGATGAACCAGCAAGGCCTGGAGGCCATGATCCGGGCCCTGGCCGCGGACGGCGCGACCGTCCTGTTCTCGACCCACGTCATGCAGCACGCCGAACGCCTGTGCGACAAGGTCGTGCTGCTGGCGCGCGGCAATAAGGCGTTTGAAGGCACGGTGGATCAGGCGCGGGCGACCTCGCCGCGCTTCCTGGAGCTGGAAGGCGCGCTGGACGTCGCCGCCGTTTCGGCCCTGCCGGGGGTGAGCGGCGTCGAGGTTCTGAACGAGCAGGACGGCGCACGCACGCTGCGCGCCGGGCTGGCGCAGGGCGCGGGCGGGCAGGAGGCGCTGAAGTCGGCCTTCCTGAGCGGGCTGGACGTGCGGCGCTTCCAGATCAAGGAGCCGACCCTGCACGACGCCTTCATCGCCCTGACCGGCGATCATCCGGACGATGACCAGACTGTCGCCCGCGATGGCGCCCGTGACGCTCTCAAGACGGAGGCCGCCCGATGAACCGCACCCTTCTGATCGCGCGCCGCGAGTTCATGGCCTACGCCAAGACCGTCGGCTTCTGGCTGTCGCTGCTGGCCTTCCCGCTGTTCGGCGTGTTGGGCGGCGCCATCCCTTTGTTGATGAAGAGCGCAGAGCCGACGCGACAGGTCGCGCTGGTCGATGAAGCGCCCGCCGGTTCCGGCCTGGCCGCCGCCGTGAAGCAGGCTCTGGAGAGCGAGCAGGCGAGAGGCGACATCAGCGCCCTGCGCATGGCCGCCATCCCCGAGGCGGGCGTGGCCGGCGGCGACCGGGTGCGAAAGATCGCCGAGACCGAAGGCTTTGACGCCGGCGTGGCCGCCTTGAAACGCGAAGCCCCGCGCGCGGGCGCCGCCTTTGACCTGCCCAAGCGCAACCTGACCCTGGTCGCGCCGCCGGCCGAGATCGCCGCCGCCGCCCCTGGCGAGGCGCGCGACGCCCTGGCGAGGCGCTATGTCAGCGATGACGCGTCAGAGGGGCAGAAGCTGAGCGGTGTGGTCTTCCTGACCGAGGCGAACGGCCAGCCGGGCGCCCGCGTCTGGACGGCGCGCGCCACCGACGACGCGGTCGAGGACGCCGTTCGCGACGCCCTGAAGGACGCCAACCGTCATCAGGTCTTCGCGGCCAGCGGAATCGACCCGGCCGTGGTGGCCCAGACGGATCGGTTCCGTCCTGAACTGTCGGTCTTCTCGCCCAAGGCGCGTTCGGGCGGCGAGGTCTCGTTCCGCGACAAGCTGCCCACCGTGGTCGGTCTGGCGGTCGGCTTCATCCTGTGGTCGCTCATCATCACCGGCGCCTCGATCCTGCTGAACAGCGTGATGGAGGAGAAGTCGAACAAGATCCTGGAGGTCCTGCTCTCCTCGGCTTCAGCCACCGAAATCCTGACGGGCAAGGTGCTGGGCGTGGCCCTGCTGACGCTGACGGTGCTCATCGCCTGGGGCGGGCTGGGCGGGATCGCCCTGGTCGCCGGGGCGCCGGACATGGCCCGCGACGTAGGCTCAGTGCTGATGAGCAACGGCCTGCTGGTCTACTTCCTGCTGTTCATGGTCGGCGGCTATCTGATGTACGCGGTTCTGTTCGCGGCCATCGGCGCCTTCTGCGAGACGCCGCGCGACGCCCAGACCCTGATGGGGCCGATCATGATGGTGCTTTTCGTGCCGCTGCTGGTCATGCAGATGGCCATCCGCACGCCGGACGCCCCGGTGGTGAAGATCATGAGCCTGATCCCGCCCTTCACCCCCTTCGTCATGGCCGCCCGCGCGCCCAGCGGCCCGCCGCTGATTGAGATCGTCGGCGCCCTGATCGGCATGTTCGTCTTCGCCGCCCTGATGGTCTGGGTGGCGGGCCGGGCCTTCCGCGCCGGCGCCCTGTCGGACGTGAAACTGAACTGGAAGAGCTTCCTCGGCGCGGTGCGCGGGGGCGCCTGAAGCGGGCGAGACGACGGCGCGAAACCGAGCGCGTCGTCGTCCGTTCACCCGGGCAGAGGCTCAATCATCGAGGCGGATCATGGCGACGACGATATTCAGAACGGGCGGCCAGTGGCGTCTGGCGATGTGGGGGCTGATCGCGGCCCTGCTGCTTTTGCCGTTGATCGCCATGCAGTTCACCCGTGAGGTGGCGTGGGACGCCGCAGACTTCGCCTTCGCGGGAGCCCTTTTGGTCGGAGCGGGCCTGGTCTTCGAACTGGCGGCCTGGCGCACGAAAAAGCTGGCCTGGCGGCTGGCGATCGGCGGCGCCCTGGTCTTCGCTGTGCTGCTGATCTGGGCTGATGCCGCCGTGGGCGTTTTCTAGGGCCTCAGCGGACACCAAGACAAAGAAAAGGCCCGCTCCGGTTTCCCGGGGCGGGCCTTGATCTTTCAGCCTGTGGCTGGGGCCGTATTAACGGCCGCCCGGCGTGCGGGGCTTCGGAGCCGGCAGCAGACCTTCGCGCTGGGCGCGCTTGCGGGCCAGCTTGCGAGCGCGGCGAACGGCTTCAGCCTTTTGGCGAGCGCGCTTTTCCGAGGGCTTCTCGAAGTGCACGTGGCGCTTCATTTCACGGAAGCTGCCTTCACGTTGCATCTTCTTCTTCAGGGCTTTCAGCGCCTGATCGACATTGTTGTCGCGAACGAAAATCTGAACCAGGGTTATCTCTCCTTTGGCCGCCCGCCGCGTCCTTTCAAAGGGAGACGGGCAGACAAAATAAAATCTCTCCCGAAAGACTGGGCTCTCGGATGAAGGCGCGCTGATACACGACGAGCGGGGGCCTGTCCAGATCGACACAGGCAATCGTGATGGGTCGAAAAGCCACGAGGACAGGACTATTCTGGGGATATGATCGAGACCGCTGACGCCGCCGCTCCCAAAACCGACTGGGCCTCCCGTATGGAGCAGGCCGTGCTTGACGCCGCCATAGAGTGCGCGCCCGCAATGGGTTGGAACAGCCGTCTGGTGCGCGCCGCCTGCGAGGCGAACGGCCTGTCGCTGGGGGACGAGGAACTGCTGCTGCCGAACGGCGCGCGCGACCTGGCTGTCCTGCTGTCGCGTCGCCACGATTCGCGAGCGCTTGAGGCGCTGGAGGCCACGCCCGCCGCCACGATGAAGATTCGCGAGCGAATCGCCGCCGCCGTCTCGGCGCGGATGGAGGCGGGGGCGCAGGACATCGAGGCGGCGAAGCGCTGCGCCGGTTTTCTGACCCTGCCGACCAATGTGGACCTGGGCTTCAAGCTGGCCTGGGAAAGCGCCGATCATCTGTGGCGGTGGGCCGGGGACACGGCGACGGACCAGAACCACTATTCCAAGCGCGCCATCCTTGGCGGCATCCTGATCCCGGCCCTGACCATGCGCTGGTTCGAGGGGCGTGAGGCCGCTGAAGCCTTCGTCGCCCGCCGCATTGAGAACGTCATGGCCTTCGAGAAGTGGAAGGCCGGCAAGGACTTCGACGCCCCGATCAAGGCCGTCACGGACGCCCTGGGGCGGCTGAGGTATGGGGCGAAGGAAGCTTGAGCCTCCCTCTCCCGATGGGAGAGGGCTTGAGCGCGCGGCGGCGAAGTCGCCGCTCTTGCGCGAAAGGGTGAGGGGCGACGGTCAGCCTTGAAGACGCCGGGCGTGCTGCATGACGGCCTCGATCAATACCTCCGGCGCACTGAAAATCTTATCATTGGTCATTCGGATCACTGTCCAGCCGAACGTCTCAAGCGCTTGTTGTCGCTGGCGGTCACGCGCCATGACCTCGTCTAGCTGATGCACGCCGCCGTCAATCTCAATGATCAGGCGTAGACGGTCGCAGGCGAAGTCGACGAAGTAAGGTCCGATGGGATGCTGACGGCGAAACTTGTGGCCGTCGATCCGACCGCCACGCAGGACCGACCAGACGCGCTCCTCGGCACGGCCGGAGGATTGGCGCAACTTGCGTGCGCGGTCGGTTCGCGGGGGCGTCATGAAAGAAGTGTGCGAGCGTCGCGCAGGCATGGCAAGTCGCGAACCCTCACCCTTTCGCGCAAGGACGATCGCTGACGCGCTCGTGCGCTCAAGCCCTCTCCTATTGGGAGAGGGTCAGAGAATCTTGTTCACGTGCGCCATCTTGCGACCGGCGCGGGCCTCGTGCTTGCCGTAGAGGTGCAGGCGAGCGTTCGGTTCGGCGGCCAGGGCGCGCCATTGATCGACCTCGTCGCCCAGCAGGTTGGTCATCCCGATGCGGGCGTGAGCTTCGGTGGGACCCAGGGGCCAGCCGACGATGGCGCGGATGTGCTGCTCGAACTGGTCGCAGACGCAGCCGTCCTGGGTCCAGTGGCCGGTATTGTGGACGCGCGGAGCGACCTCGTTCACCAGCAGGACGGGCTTTCCTTCAGAATCGGCGCCCATGTCGAACAACTCGATGCCCATGACCCCGACGTAGTCGAGGCCGTCGAGGACCGCCGAGGCGATCTCCACGGCGCGGGCCTGTGTCTTGGCGTCGACGGCGGCGGGGGCCAGGGTGGTCTTCAGCACGCCATTGGCGTGGATATTCTCGCCCAGGGGATAGACGGCGATCGCGCCGTCGTGGCCGCGCGCGGCGATGACCGACAGTTCGCGGTTGAAGACGGCGGCGGCTTCCAGCACGGCGGGACGGCGGCCGATGGCGTCAAAGGCGGCCTCGGCGTCGGCGGCGTCGCGGATCCAGACCTGGCCCTTGCCGTCATAGCCCTCGCGCCGGGTTTTCAGCACGGCAGGCAGGCCCAGCCTGTCGATGGCCTTGACGAGGTCGTCCAGAGTCGAGACGGCGGCGAAGTCGGCGGTCACGGCGCCGACGGCGTTCAGATAGGTCTTCTCGTCCACCCGGTCCTGAGCCACGGCCAGAGCCGTCGGTCCGGGCGCGACCAGGGCGCCGGCCTCGGCCAGGGTCTCGACCGACGAGGCCGGGACGTTCTCGAACTCGAAGGTGACGACGTCGCACAGCCGGCCCAGCGCCTGAAGCGCGTCGGGGTCATTGTAGGGGGCGGTGATCTGGGCGCGCGAGACGCGGGCGGCCGGACAGTCGGGCTGCGGGTCGAGGATCACCACGTCGAACCCGAGGCGCGAGGCGGCCTGGCTCAGCATCCGGCCCAACTGGCCCCCGCCGAGAATGCCGAGGGTCGATCCGGGGCTCAGGGGCAGCTGGGGCAAGTCAGTCCTCGACGGTTTCGGCGACGGAATCGGTCTGGGCGGCGCGGAAGGCGCTCAGACGTTCGGCAAGGTCGGGGTCCGACAGGGCCAGGATCTGCGCCGCCAGAATGCCGGCGTTGGCGGCGCCCGCCTCGCCGATGGCCAGGGTGGCGACCGGTACGCCGCCGGGCATCTGGACGATGGAGAGCAGGCTGTCCATGCCCTTCAGGGCCTTGGACTGGACCGGCACGCCCAGGACGGGCAGGTCGGTCATCGAGGCGGCCATGCCGGGCAGGTGGGCCGCGCCGCCGGCGCCGGCGATGATGACCTTGTGGCCCTTGGCCTTGGCGCTCGTCGCGAAGTCATAGAGGCGCTGCGGTGTGCGGTGGGCGCTGACGACCTGGGCTTCCCAGGTCACGCCCAGCTGATCCAGGCGTTCGGCGGCCAGCTTCATCGTCGGCCAGTCGGACCGGCTGCCCATGATGATGGCGACTTCTGGAGTCGAAACGGGCGGCGTCGAGGCGGTCATGCGAAGGCTCCCCACACGGAAAGCGGCCCGTTACAGCACGCGCGTTGCGCCCGCAACCAAGGTCGTTAGAATCATCATCGTCGCGAGGGCCTGAGTCGCCCGCGATTCGCGATACCGGAGCCTGACTTGACCGACGTGGCCGAACCGACTGCAGGCATTGATCTGCACGCCGAGATCGAACGGCTGCGCGCCGAAGTCGCCGCCCTGACCGTTCGCGCCGAGACGGCCGAAGCCTTGGCGGACCACGACGTTCTGACACGGGCGCTCAACCGGCGCGGCTTCATGACGGTGCTGAACCGCAGCATGGCCTATTGCCGCCGCCATGAGGTCGAGGCGGCGCTGCTCTATCTGGATATGGACGGCTTCAAGGGCGTCAACGACGGCCTGGGTCATGCGGCGGGCGACGCCGCCCTTATGGCCGTGGCGGACCTGCTGCTGGCCAATGTGCGCGAGTCCGATGCGGTCGGGCGTCTGGGCGGCGACGAGTTCGCCCTGCTGCTGATGAATGCCGGCGCGGACGAGGGGCGCGAAAAGGCGAAGCGTCTGGCGAGCGCGCTGGAAACCGAAGGCTTCGTCTGGGAAGGCGCGACCGTCGCTCTGGGCGGTTCATTCGGCGTTCGCGCCTATGCGGGGCAGACCGATCCTGAGGCCTGGCTGTCGGAAGCCGACGCCGCCATGTGGTTGCGGAAGAAGGCCCGCTGAGCCTTTGCGGGCCTAGGCGATGATGTCGGGCAGGATGCGATCTTCGATCTTCACGATCTCGTCGCGCAGAGCCAGCTTCTTGCGTTTGAGGCGAGCGATCCGCAGCTGATCGGGGATCGGCATGTGGCCGAGCGCCTCGATCGAGGCGTCGAGGTCGGCATGCTCCTGCAGAAGCGCCTTCAGCTGATCGCGAAGCTGCTGGTCCTCGTCGGACAGGAAAGGTTGGTCGTCGTTCATGGCTCGCCCCGGAAGCCCCCTCTTATAACTGACCGGCGGTCAGGCGGGAAGGCGATCCGCCAGCGTCGTCAACGCGGGACGCGGCACGACTCGGGCCCACAGTTTCGCGGTCTCGGCCAGGCCGTCGAGGGCGCGGCGTGGGGCGCCCGACGGGGCGGGCGCCAAGGCTTCAAGCTCCAGCATCAGGCGGCGTTCGGCGTCCAGCTCCAACGCCTTGACCTGTTGGCGCAGGGCCTCGCGGTGCTCATTGTCGACGTCGGGGATGGGCGCCTTCAGCGTCCGCCGCAAGGCGCGCAGCGGGGCGACGACGACGGTGTCATAGGCGCGGGCGGCGTCGCAGGCGGCCTCGATCGTCTCCTCGTCCGGGCGGCGGCCGGTGACGGCGACCCAGGCGGCCCAGAGCATCAGCGGCACGTTCTGCTCGTTGTGGTCCTGCAGACTCAGGCAGACCTCGGCCACGCCGGGGGCGTCATAGGCCGCGACGGCCCATGTCCAGAGGTCGCTCATGCCTGGGTTCCGGCGTTGAGCCCTTCCCAGCGTCGCACCGAGGCCCAGTCCAGACCGAACAGGTCCAGCGCCCTTCCGACCGATTGATCGACCATCTCGGCGATGCTGGCGGGTTTGGCGTAGAAGGCGGGCAAGGGCGGCGCGATGGTCGCGCCCATCTCGGTCAGCGCCGTCATGGTGCGCAGGTGGCCCAGATGCAGCGGCGTCTCACGCACCATCAGGACCAGGGGGCGGCGCTCCTTCAACACGACGTCGGCGGCGCGGGTCAGCAGGGTCGAGGTCACGCCGGTGGCGATTTCGCTCATGGTCCGCACCGAACAGGGCGCGACGATCATGCCCATGGTGCGGAAGGAGCCCGAGGCGATGGCGGCGCCGACGTCGGCCAGCTTGTAGGTCACGTCCGCCTTCGACATCAGGTCGTCGGGGCTCAGATCCGTCTCCTGCGACAATGTGAGCAAGGCGGCCTTCGTAACCACCAGATGGCTCTCCACGCCCAGTTCACGCAGGGCGTCCAGCACCCGCGCGCCATGGATGACGCCGGAAGCGCCAGAGATTCCAACGACCAACCGCGAAGGCTTCGGGTTCCGTATGGTCGAGTTCACATCATCGGCCATTTTGACTTCCACAGTCTCCGTGTTCGGAGCGACGAGGGGTCACCGCAATGTGATTCCACAGGCCGTCGTTCCGGGCGCTCAGTGTAGTGGTCCCTTAGACATGGAGGCGCAAGCCATGACCATCGAGGCTCGTATTCGCGAACTGGGAAATCGGCACAGGACGCTGGATGAGACCATTCAGCAGGAGACGCGCCGGCCCACCGCGGACCCGACACACCTCAGGGAACTCAAGCAGCGAAAGCTCAGGTTGAAGGAAGAGATCACTAGTCTGGAGGCCAGGACCCACTAGGCCTCCCCATGAAAAGAGAACGGCCCCGAAGATCGCTCTTCGGGGCCGTTTCCATTTCAGGTCGGAACGATCAGTCGTCGTTGCGGCCGAAGACCGATTCTGCGGTCGGCTCGGCGCCGGGGCGCACGCGCTCCTCGGGGACGAACTCGGGCTCTTCCGGCTCTGCTTCGATGGCTTGCAGCACGCCTCCGCCGGACTTGGCGTCGTCCTTGGCCTTCTTGTCGGCGGCCTTCTTGACGATTTCGTCCAGTTGCAGCTGGCCGACCAGGCCCAGGGTCACAGGGTCGACCGGCTTGATGTTGGCCGAGTTCCAGTGAGTGCGGTTGCGCACGGTCTCGATGGTCGACTTGGTGGTGCCCAGCAGCTTGGCGATCTGGGCGTCGGTCACTTCCGGGTGGTTGCGCACGAACCAGGCGATGGCGTCGGGGCGGTCCTGACGACGCGACACAGGCGTGTACTTCGGACCGGTCTTGGACGGCTTCAACAGTTCGGCGTGGCGGCTGACCACAGCCTTCATGCGGTAGTCGGGGTTGGCCTGGGCCTTTTCCAGCTCCTCACGCGTCAGCTGGCCGTTGACGATGGGGTCGGCGCCGCGAATATCGCGGGCCACGTCGCCGTCGGCAATGCCGCGCACTTCCAGCGGGTGCAGACCGCAGAAGTCCGCGATCTGCTCGAAGGAGAGCGAGGTGTTGTCCACCAGCCAGACCGCGGTGGCCTTGGGCATCAGGATGTCGGTCATGGGGCGTGCGTCCCGGCTTTGCGGCCCGAAAATCGGGCGTTTGAATCGACGGCGCCCGACCTTTCGGCCGGGCGCTGAGGCCTTCTGTATAGGCCCATTTTCGGCAAAAGAAAACGTTGTCCGAACTGCCCGTACAGCAAAGGTTCATGGAGGGTGTTGAACAGTCTCGCTTGTGGCGCGTTGGTGCGCTGAGGGATTTCAGGGAAGGACAGCTCTCATGAGACAGTTCGCGATTATCGCCGCCGGCGCAGTCATGGCCTTCGGCGGCGCCGTCACCGTGCCGTCCGGTCCGGCCGAGGCTCAGGCGCAGGCGCGCGGCGCCCCGCGCGGCAGCTACACCCAGTCGTGCACGGGCTCCTACGTCAATCAGGGGCGCCTCTATGCCGATTGTCGCGACACGCGCGGCCGGATGCGCGAGACCTCGATCGAACTGGCCCGCTGCTCCAGCAGCGACATCGGCAACGATAACGGCCTGCTGGTCTGCTACAATCACCGGGGCGACTATGAGGACAATGGTCGGCCCGGCGGCGGCAACGGCGGCTGGCCGGGCGGCCCGGGCGGCGGCAACGGCGGCGGTTGGGGCAACACCTCCATCACCGTCTATCGCGACGCCAATTATCGCGGCCAGTCGATGACCTTCCGCGAGGAGATCCCGAACCTGCGCAACAGCGGCCTGAACGACGCCATCAGCTCGATGCGTCTGAGCCGCGGCAGCTGGGAAGTCTGCGAGGACGCCAACTATCGCGGCCGCTGCCAGATCATCAGCAGCGACGTGCGCGATCTGGGGCGCTCTGGCCTGAACGACCGGATTTCATCGCTGCGGCCGGCCCGTCGCGGCGGCAACTGGTAAGGACGATGAAACGGGAGGCTTCGGCCTCCCGTTTTTTCTTGGACTGTCAGACGGTCAGAACGATCTTGCCGACATGGTCGCCGGCCTCCAGTCGCTGATGGGCGGCGGCGGCTTGATCCAGAGGGAAGGTCGCCTGAACCTGGGCTTGCACGGCGCCGGACGCGATCCATGGCCAGACCGTCTGCTCGACAGCGGCGGTCAGGCGCGCCTTTTCATCGGCGGGGCGGCTGCGCAGCGTCGATCCGGTCAGGACGATCCGTTTCAGCATGACCCGCATCAGGTCGATCTGGGCCAGGGCGCCGGTCAGGGTGGCGATGACCACCCAGCGTCCGCCGGGCTTGAGCGCATTCAGGTTCAGCTCGGCGTAGTCCGCGCCGACCATGTCCAGCACGACATCGGCGCCGCCTGCTGCCTTGACGGCGTCCAGCAGGTCGCCGTTCGTGGCGTCCAGGCTGACGTCGGCGCCCAGGGCGCGGGCCGCCTCGGCCTTGGCGGCGCCGCGCGAGGTGGCGATGACGCGGGCCCCTGCCGCCTTCGCCATCTGGATGGCCATGACGCCGATGCCGCTGGTGGCGCCGTGGATCAACAGGGTCTCGCCGGCCTTCAGCCCCCCGCCCTCGAAGACGTTGGCGAAGACGGTGAAGGCGGTTTCGGGCAGGGCGGCCGCCTGGATGAAGTCCAGGCCGTCGGGAACAGGCAGGACGTGACGGGCGTCGACCACGGCGCAGTCAGCGTAACCACCTCCACCCAGCAGGGCGCAGACCCGGTCGCCGACGCGCCAGCGGGTCACGCCGTCGCCGACTGCATCGACCTCGCCCGCGACTTCGAGGCCCAGAATGTCCGAGGCCCCGGGCGGCGCCGGGTAGAGGCCGTTGCGTTGAACAATATCGGGCCGATTGACGCCCGCGGCGCGCACGTGAATGCGAATCTCGCCGGGAGCGGGCTCCGGCAAGGGGCGTTCGGCCAGACGCAGGGCCTCGGCGGGGCCCTTTCCGCCTTCGATCTCGATGACCCGCATGATGCCTCCGCCGCTTGCAATCCTAGTCATTGGGGCGTTTTCATACGGGTTCGTGCGGTCGCTGACCACGGAGGCGATGATGTCGTTCGAAGATCTGGAGCCGCGGCCCCGAGCCGGCGAGGCGCTGAAGGCCCTGGGACGGGAAGACCTGGACCTATACGCCGTCGACGATCTGCACGAGCGGATCGCCGCGCTGGAGGCCGAGATCGCGCGTTCGAAAGCCGCCATCGACGGCAAGTCCTCCAAGCGCAGCGCCGCTGACGCCCTGTTCAATTTCCGCTGATCAGCCTCTCCCGCGCTTTCGTAATCCGTGGCATGACGTTTGCAGTTCCAGTCCGTGCGGAGTCGTTCTGACCCGCGAGTTTGACGGACGCGCGTGACGTTTCATGGGTAGGATCGAGTTGACCGCCATCGACGCTGACATGGTCGGATTGCGTTCGCGCAGCGCTGAGGTGCTGGATTTCGCGCGGTCGGAGCTGTTTGATCGGACCTTCCGTGAGGGCATGGAGCTGGTCGAAGAGACCGCCGCCTATCTGGACGGCGACGGGCGTCAGGATTCGCGGCTGCTGTCGCGCGCCGCCGCCCTGGCCTATGCGGGCGAAAGCATGAAGCTGACCACGCGGCTGATGCAGATCGCGTCCTGGCTGCTGGTCCAGCGGGCGGTGCGCGAGGAGGACATGACCGCCGCCGCAGCCTGCGAGCCGCGCTATCGTCTGGCCGATCGCAAGGTCGAGAGCGAGCCCAGCCATCGCGAGCTGCCCATCGCTCTGATCGAATACGCCGTGCGCGCCGAGAAGCTGTACGACCGCGTCCTGCATCTGGACCAGCGGATGTATCTGGGCGGCGACGAGGAGCAGCCGGTCAATCCGGTGCAGAGCCAGCTGGATCGCCTGCAGGCGGCTTTCGGGGGCTAGGCCCCCGATCCCCGGACAAGCGAGGCCTAAGGGCCGACGTCGTTGGCGTCGCTGGGGCCGTCGGCGATGACACGCGGCAGGTTGACCGCAATGCCCAGGGCCTGGGCCAGTTTTTCATCCCGGCGATAGACGTCCTCGCGGAAGGCGACGCGGCCCTGTCCGTCAACGAAGGCGGTCCAGTAGAGCAGGCGCACGGCGATCTCGCGGCCGGTCGTCACGCGTTTGGTCTCGCGGCTGTCCTGGGCCGCGTCGAAGTCGGCCAGCTTGGCCGGGTCGGGCTGCAGCAGCAGGCGGGCGAACTCGACCGCGTTCTGCACCCGCACGCAGCCGTGGCTGCGCTGACGCACCGACAGGTTGAAGGCGCCCTTGGACGGGGTGTCGTGCAGAAAGATGGCGTAGCTGTCGCGCAGTTCGAACTTCACATAGCCCAGCGACGACTGCGGGCCGGCGCGCTGCACCACCCAGCCGTCGGCGTTTATGTACATGTCGTGGGCGGCCAGATAGCCGGGGCCATTGGGCAGGATTTCGCGGCGGGCGATGCCCATGGGCACGGTCCACGGCGGATTGGCCACGACCGAGGCGAAGGGCTTCTCGAGACTGGGCGTCTGGTTTTCCGTCGAGCCGACCACGACGCGGTTGGAGTGAACCGGCTTGCCGTCCTTCCAGTAGACCATGATGGCCGCGGCGGTGTTGACCTCGATCCGCTCGGGATTCAGTTCGCGCTTCAGCCAACGGCGGCGCTCAAGGTTCAATGCGATCTGGCGGGCGCGGTCCTCGGCCGTGGCGCCGAGCGAGCGCTGGGTGCCGGGACCGATGCGGCCGTCCGCGCCGAGGCCGTGGCGGGTCTGGAAGCTGCGGACCGCCTGCTGCAGTTCGGTCCCGTAGGCCAGATTGCCTTTCAGGCGTTCGCCGGCGGCGGCGCTGAGGTCGCCCTCGGCCACCAGACGGGCGATCAAGGCCGGAATCCGGTTGTCGCTGGCGCCCGGCTCGATCGTGCCGCCCTGGCGGAACGCGGGCCAGCCGCCGGCGCGCGTGATGCGGCGATAGCGGGCGTAACCGGCCGACAGGTTGGTGTAGCCGATGTCGGTCGGAGCCAGGTTGTCAAACCACTGGGCCAGACGATTGGCGCTGACCGCCTGGGTCAGGCCAGTCGGGATGTCGACGCTGTTCTTCTGCATCTCCCACAGGTCCTCGACCGTCTCGGGACGGACGCGGCCCTCGGCCAGGACACGGGCATAGGCCACGGCGGCGGCGGTGGTGCGAATCTCGGCCGAGGCGGGATCGGCGGCCAGACCGACGAAGTCGAAGAAGTCTCCGGCGGGCAGGGCGTGGCGCTCGGCGCCGGCTGCGACCTCGCGCAGGATGCGCAGGCGGTCGGCGGTCCAGATCGGCTTGCCGCCGGTCAGCTGATAGATCGCGCGCACGTCGGCCTGAACAGCCTCGGGCAGGCGGGCGGCCTGGGCGTCGAAGCCGGCGATGAAGACCTGGGGATCGACCGGTCGGCTCTGCGCCAGTGCGGAGGTGGTCGCGCCAAGGGTCAGGGTCGTCGTCGCGACGCCAAAGCCCAATTCCCGTCGATTCATTCTAACGCTCTTAGTCCGGTCCGGCGCCAGACCCGTCGCCTGCGCCCCGAAGGATCGAACGCCCCCATGTTATCGACGTTCCGGGCAAACAAAAAGCGCCGGCCCATCGGACCGGCGCTTCTGTGGCGACTATGTCGCAGGCCGTAAGGCTTACTTCTTGATGAAGCCGCCGAACTTGTTGTTGAAGCGCGAAACGCGGCCGCCGCGGTCGAGCATCTGGGCGTTGCCGCCGGTCCAGGCGGGGTGGGTCGACGGATCGATGTCGAGGGCCAGCGTCGCGCCTTCCTTGCCGTAGGTCGAACGGGTCTGGAAGGTGCTGCCATCCGGCTTCACAACCGTGATGAAGTGGTAGTCGGGGTGCGTGTCCGCTTTCATGGGTCTGATCCGTCTCTGCGCTTCGACGATGCCGACCGTCAGTGCGCGTAAATAGAGAAACCCGCCGAGGCTAAACGGCGGGAATGAGCGGCGGCGTTTACACCGGGGGGCGTTCCGGGGCAAGAGCGCTGGCATGACCCAAGTTTCCTCGCCTTCCGCTTCGCCTGACGCCGCCGCCCGGGGACGTCCCGGCGCCGGGGCCTTGCTGGCCGAGCAGATGGAGGAGGCGGGCGGCAAGCGCGCCAAGACCCGCAACATCAGGCCCCTGGCCCAGTTGCTGCCCTTCATGATGCGGCATCGGCTGAACGCGGCGATCGCGGGTCTGTGGCTGATCGGCTCGACCGTGGCTTCCCTGGCGCTGACGGCGACGGCGCGCGGGGCCATCGACAACGGCTTCGAGAACGGCGGCCGGGACATCAACACCTGGTTTCTGATTCTGGGCGCGAACGCCCTGATTCTGGGGCTGGCCACGGCCCTGCGCTATTTCTATGTCACCAAGACCGGCGAGCGGATCATCGCCGATCTGCGCACCGGTTTGTTCAAGCGCATCCTGACGCTGGACCCGGTCTTTTTCGCCCATATGCGTACCGGTGAAGTGCTGTCGCGCCTGACCACCGACATCCAGTTGGTCGACACCCTGCTGACCACATCCGTCAGCTACGCCCTGCGAAACTTCCTGACGTTGATCGGCGGGGTGATTCTTCTGTTCTTCGTAAGCCCCAAGCTGACCGGTCTGGTGCTGCTGATTGTGCCGGTGCTGATCGTGCCGCTGTTCATCTTCGGACGTCAGGTGCGCAAGCTGACGGTCAAGTCCCAGGACACCTTCGCGGGGGCGGTCGGGTTCGCCGGCGAGAGCGTGGACGCCATCGAGACGGTGCAAGCCTTCGGTCGTGAAAAGAGCGCCATCGCCCGCTTTGGCGCGGCGGTGGAGGAGGCGTTCGGCGTCTCCCTGATCCGTATGCGGGCGCGTGCCGTCATGACCGCCATGATCATCGTCGTCATGTTTGGCGGCGTGACTCTGGTGCTGTGGCTGGGGGCGCAGGACGTGCTCGCCGGAAACATGACGCCGGGCGCCCTGCTGCAGTTCGTCCTCCTGTCGGTCTTCTCGGCCGCCGCCGTGGGCGCGCTCGGCGAAAGCTGGGGCGACGTGCAGAAGGCCGCCGGGGCCATGGAGCGGATCGACGAGCTGATGCGCGCCGTGCCCGCCATCGCCCCGCCGGCCAACCCCGTGGCCCTGCCGCAGCCGCCGTTGGGCGAGGTGTCGATGTCGGCGGTGGACTTCGCCTATCCGGGCCGCCCCGACCTGCCGGCGCTGAAGGGCTTCAGCCTGACCGTGCGTCCGGGCGAGACCGTGGCCCTGGTCGGGCCGTCTGGCGCGGGTAAGTCCACCGTCTTCCGCCTGCTGCTGCGCTTCTATGATCCGCAGTCGGGTCTGGTCTCGGTGGACGGCGTGGATGTGCGCGCCGCCGATCCGGTTGCGGTGCGAGAGCGCTTTGCCTGGGTGTCGCAGGAGGCGCCCCTGTTCTCGGGTTCGGCGCTGGAGAACATCCGTTTCGGTCGCGAGGACGCGACCCTGGCCGAGGCTCGCGCCGTGGCCGACGAGGCCCAGGCCCTGGGCTTCATCGAGGCTCTGCCTCAAGCCTTCGACACCCCGCTGGGCGAGCGCGGCAAGAGCCTGTCGGGCGGTCAGCGGCAACGTCTGGCCATCGCGCGGGCGCTTGTGCGTGAAGCCCCGATCCTGCTGCTGGACGAGGCCACCAGCGCGCTGGACGCCGAGAACGAGCGTCTGGTGCAGGCGGCGCTGGATCAGGCTATGGAGGCGCGCACCACCCTGGTCATCGCCCACCGGCTGGCCACGGTCCTGCGGGCCGACCGCATCGTCGTCATGGACGGCGGCAAGGTGGTCGAAGAAGGCACCCACGCCGAACTGACGGCGCGCGGCGGCCTCTATGCGCGTCTGGCGCAGCTGCAGTTCCAGGGGACGTAAGCTCTAGCGCGCAGCGACCGCCGCGCCTGGAAAGTCGCTGAACACGGCGTCGACGCCGAGGGCGTAGAAGGTCTTGAGGTAGGCGTTCAGGTCGCCGTGGTTGGCGGGGGCGTCGCCGTGGCGGTGCTCCAGCGGGAGGAAGGCGTTCTCGGCGCGGAAGGTCCAGACCACGACCTTGAGCCCCGCGGCGTGGGCGTCGGCGACCAGAGGCGCGGCGGGCAGGCTGCGGCCTGCGGCGTCGCGCGGCAGGATCATCCCGCTCTCGACCCCGATGGCGTCGGCATAGGCGGCGACGGCGCGCAGGCCCTCAGGCGTGCTCATGGCGGCGTAGCTCAGGTCGGGACGGTCGGCGGGGCCGCCCGCCACGCTCATCAGTTGCAGCAGGGGGGCCTCGATGCGGGCCTTGAGCCTTTGCAGCGGGCCGACCTCGAAGCACTGGATCAGGAGGGGCGCGTCGGCCCCGGTCAGGTCGTGGCGCTGCAGGGCGGCGACGAAGGCGTCCTCCATCGGCAGGCCAATGCTGGCGAAATAGGAGGGGTGTTTCAGTTCCGGCGCCACGCCGATGACGCGGCCGGTGCGGGCGGTCTCCGCGCGGGCGAGGGCCACGACCTCGTCAAAGGTCAGGAGGAGCTCCTGACCGTCCCAGGCGGTGTTGGCGGGGCGCAGCAGGGGCAGGCGCTCGCGGGCGCGCAGGGTTTTCAGTTCCGCCAGGGTGAAGTCTTCGGTGAACCAGCCAGTGGTCTGGACGCCGTCGATGACCTTGGTCGTGCGGCGGGCGGCGAACTCTGGCCGATCGGCCACGTCGGTGGCGCCCCCGATTTCGTTTTCATGGCGGACGACGAACTGGCCGTCGCGGGTCATGACCAGATCGGGTTCGATGACATCCGCGCCCTGTTCGACCGCCAGGCGATAGGCCGCGGCCGTGTGCTCGGGCCGTTCGCCGGAAGCGCCGCGATGGGCGATGACTTGAGGGGCGGGCGCAGACATGGCCGGGGTTCCGCTGAGGAGGAGGGCGGCGGTCAGGATGAAGCGGATCATGCCTTGAGGGTAGGGGCGTGACGTGACGCGCGTGTGATTTCTCCCTCCCCTTCATGGGGAGGGTGGTCGCCGCGAAGCGGTGATCGGTTGGGGAGGGCCAGGCAAGCAAAAGGCGGCGGGTCAATGACCGCGCCGCCCCCACCCGACCTCGCCTGACGGCTCGGCCACCCTCCCCATGAAGGGGAGGGAGATTTTTAAGCCGCTTGCAGAATCTTGCGCAGCTGCGGCTGCAGTTCCGGGTTGGCGGCGACGATCTGCTTGCCGTTCTTCGGGTCGCCGTCGATGTCGATGGTGGTGACCAGGCCGCCGGCTTCGGTGACGAACAGGATGCCCGCCGCCACGTCCCACGGTTGCAGGTTACGCTCGAAGAAGGCGTCGTAGCGGCCCGCGGCGACCCAGGCGAAGTCCAGCGAGGCGGCGCCCAGGCGACGGATGCCGGCGACGCGCTGGCCGACGGCATGGATGTCCTTGATCGACTGGGCGTGGCCCGATTTGCCGATGAAGGGCAGGCCGGTCGAGATCAGGCTTTCCGACAGGTCGCGGCGGCCCGAGACGCGGATGCGCTGGTCGTTCAGGTAGCAGCCCTTGCCCTTTTCGGCCCAGAACAGCTCGTTCATCACCGGGTTGTAGGTGACGCCGGCGACGATTTCGGACGAGCCGTCGGGGTGCTTGCGCTCCAGGCCCACCGTGATGGCGAAGTGGGGCATGGCGTGCATGAAGTTGGTGGTGCCGTCGATCGGGTCGACGATCCAGGTGTGCGACTTGTCGGTGCCTTCGATCAGGCCGCGTTCCTCGCCGAGGAAGCCGTAGCCGGGGCGGGCCTTCATCAGCAGTTCAAAGAGGGTGTCCTCGGCCTTCAGGTCGGCGGCCGTGACGAAATCGCCGGGCCCTTTGCGCGAAACCTGAAGTTGGGCGACTTCGCCGAAATCGCGAAGCATGGGGCGGGCGGTCTTGCGCACGGCGCCGATGATGACCTGAACGAGAGCAGAGGCGAGGGCCATGGGGTTCTCCTGGTCCGGCTGTCCTTGAAGGCCCTGTCGGCCCGGAGAGACGGAGAAGCAAAAGGGGCGCGGACCATCCGCGCCCCTGTAGATATGTCTTAAGCGCCCGACCTTGGCCGGGAAAGACGGTCTTTGTTAGTCCGCGCGGCGGACGTATTCGCCGGTCGTGGTGTCGACGATGATGCGCTCGCCGGCCGACATGTAGGGCGGGATCATGATGCGCACGCCGTTGTTGGCGATGGCGGGCTTGTAGGAGGACGAGGCGGTCTGGCCCTTCACGGTGGGCTCGGTCTCGGCGACTTCCAGCGTGACCTGTTCCGGCAGCTCCAGGCCGATCGGACGGTCTTCATGCATCTCGATGACGACCTTCATGCCCTCTTGCAGATAGGGGATGCGTTCGTCGCCGACCCAGTCCTTTTGCAGTTCGATCTGCTCGTAGGTGGCGTCGTCCATGAAGACGAGGCTGTCGCCGTTGTCGAACAGGTAGGAGAAGTCCTTCTGTTCCAGGGTGACGCGCTCGACCTTGTCTTCCGAACGGAAGCGTTCGTTCAGCTTGTTGCCGGTCTCGAGGTTCTTGGCCTCGACGTTGGCGAAGGCGCCGCCTTTGCCGGGCTTGACGTGGCTGGCCTTGGTGACGACCCAGAGGCCGCCGTTGTGCTGCAGGACCATGCCGGGCTTGATGGTGTTGCCGTTGATTTTCATAGAAACCGCTGGATGTGAGGGCAGGGGGCGGCCCGGCCGCTTCACAGGCGGGCGCGCGAAATCGCGGCGAGCCGTAGAGGAACAGTGGAAAAAGGGCAATGGGGGCGCTGATCGCCGGCCTGCGGATCAGTGAACGGTCGGCCTGTCGCGAAGCCGAGCCTCGGCGCGATTGGCCAGGCGCACGCCCATGCCGGTGGGCGAGGCCAGCTTGCCGGCTCCGGGGTCCAGTTTGCGCGCCTCGTGGGCGAAGGCGGCGGCCAGACCGGCCGAGGACATGGCCGCCAGGACCTGGGTCGTCAGGCGTGTCGGCCGCACGGCCAGCCAGACGGCGCTGACCGTCTGGGCAGCGAGCCAGAGGGCCATGGCGCTGCGCCGCTCGGGGCGGGCCGGGGCGTTCCACACCCGCACGGCTGACAGGGTGGTGGCCGAGAACATGGCCGGCAGGATCAGGCTGATCGGGCCGCGCGGTCGTTCGGTGATCGGGGCGTCGCCGCCCAGCGGCTGCAGCGCTCGGCGCGGCTGGGGGCGGATCAGCTTTGAAGCTGCGGTCGTGGCCGCCAGGGCGAAGCCGGCGGTCAGGGCCAGGCCCAGTCCGACATGAGCCCAGCTGCGCCCCTCGGCGTTGAGAAGGCCGGAGGCCTGATCGCGGGCGGTGTCGAGGGCGTTTTCGATGGACATGGCGGCTCCTGCAAAGGGTCAGGAAATCAAGTCGCCCGCCCTCTAGGCGGTTCCGTCAGTCCGCCTCATCGCCGCCGGGCGGCTCTAGGTCGGCCGGGTCCAAATCGTAGTCCAGCAGGTCGCCGGGGCGGCAACCCAGGGCGGCGCATAGCCGGGCCAGGGTGCGAAAGCGGATTCCCTTCACCTTGCCGGAGCGAAACAGGGACAACTGGGTCTCGCTGAGCCCGACCTGAGCGGCCAGGTCGCGGGCCTTGATGCCCTTGGCGACGATCAGGGCGTCGAGGGTGACGCGAACCGCCATCAGATCATCTCGTCCAGTTCGGCCTGAACGGCCCCCGCCTGATCCACGACGCGGCCCAGCAGGAAAAGGGCGCCGCCGATCATGCCCAGGGTCATGCCCGCCACGTCGAAATGCAGATAGCCGCCCTGGGTGGAGCCGATCAGGCGCAGCAGGTTGGTGACGACGAAGACGCTGATCACGCCGCCGAAGCCGAGGGCCAGGCCGACCCGACGCAGGGTCGCAGCCAGGGTCGGCTGTATCAGTCGTCCCTTGGCCAGCTGCCCCATGCCGCCGCCGATCGACCAGACGCCGAACAGATAGCAGAGCGCCGGGGTGATCCAGATCAGCGAGGCGGCGACGGCGCGTCCGCTGACCAGGGTCGGAGCGCGCGCCCACAGGACGATCGGAGCGATCAGGTTGGCCGCGACCAACAGCAGCCCCACGCTGGCCACCATGAAGACCGCCAGCCAGCGGTACTGGCCGCACAGGCGGCGAAAGCGGTCGAGGTCTCGGGTCATGGCGGGTTCCGATTCTGACGTTTCTTTAATCTTGACTTAAAGATTGCGCCTTCGCAACTTTATCTAAGAGTTAAATGGAGGCGGCGATGGCCGGAATGGTGGAGACGGAGGGGCTGTCGCGGCGCTTCGGCGCGCGACCGGCGGTGGATGCGGTGTCGATGACGGTGCCGGATCAGGCGGTCTATGGCTTCCTGGGGCGTAATGGCGCGGGCAAGACGACGACGCTGAAGATGCTGCTGGGTCTGATCCGGCCGACGGCCGGGGCGGCGCGGATCGGCGGCGTCGACGTGGCGCGCGACCGCATCGGCGCGGCGCGCAAGGTCGGGGCCTTGCTGGAGGCGCACGGCTTCTACGGCAACCTGACCGGGCGCGAGAACCTGGATCTCAGCCGCCGTTTGATGGGCCTGCCGACCTCGGAGATCGACCGGGTGCTGGGCGTGGTCGAGATGCGCGCCGATGCGGGGCGGCGGGTCGCAGGCTATTCTCTGGGGATGCGGCAGAGGCTGGGTCTGGCGCGGGCCATGCTGGGCGCGCCGCCGGTTCTGGTGCTGGACGAGCCGACCAACGGCCTGGACCCGGACGGCATCGCCGAGATGCGCCGCTTTCTGCGTGACCTGCCCGCCCGGACCGGAGCGACGGTGCTGCTTTCCAGCCACCTGCTGGGCGAGATCGAGCAGATCGCCACCCATGTGGGCGTGATCCATCAGGGGCGATTGGTTCTGGAGGGCGAACTGGCGGCGCTGAAGGCGGCCGAGGCGCCGGAAATCCATCTGCGCGTGGACGACCGCATTCGGGCGGCGGCGTTGCTGGCCCGGCACGATCTGGACGTGACGGAGGTCGCCGAGGGCCTGACGGCGCGATTGCGCGCGGGCCAGGACCACGACGCCGTGACGGCGCGCCTGAACCGGAGCCTCGTCGAGCAGGGCGTCGCCGTCTTCGCCATCGGCGCGCGCCCCCATTCGCTGGAGACCCTCTATCGCCAGGTCACCGAAAACGCCCACCCCCTGCCGGAGGCCGCGTAATGCTGTCCGTTCTGTCTGTCGAGGTTCACAAGCTAAACCGTTCGCTGGCCCTGCTGCTGGCCGTCGCCGCGCCCAGCCTGATCGCCGTCTTCGGCTTCTTCATGGCCCTGCGCGCCAAGGCGTCCGCGCCATGGGAGATGTGGATGATGAGCGGCTCGGCCATCTGGGCCTACTTCATGATGCCGATGAGCGTGACGGCCCTGACCGCCCTGGTCGCGCACATGGAGCATGGGCCGAAGTCCTGGGACCACCTGCGCGCCCTGCCGACCCCGCGCTGGAGCCTCTACGCGGCCAAGGCCATCTGCGTGATCGGCCTGGTCCTGCTGATGAGTGCGGGCGTGCTGGGGCTGACGGCGGCCTCGGTGTCGCTGGCGGCGTTGATCAAGCCCGCCGTGGCGCCGACGGGGGCGTTTGAACTGGCGAGCTACGCCAGGATGCTGGGGCTGATGGCGGTGGCGGGCACCTTGATGATCGCCATACAGTTCTGGGTCGCCATGCGGTTCGCCAGCTTCGTGCCGGCCCTGATCGTGGGCATCGGCGGCACCTTCTTCGCCGTCGTCGCAACCTCAGCCAAGCAGGGCGTCTTCATGCCCTGGCAGATGCCGGTCAATATCCTGGCCGGCGAGGCTTGGCGGATGCAGACGGCGCTGGCGCTGGGCGGGGGGCTGGGCCTGATCGTCCTGATCCTGGCCGTGATCCACCTAGCGCGGCGCGAGGTGCTGTAGCCCAAGCAAAAGGGGCGGCCGACGAATGGCCGCCCCTCTAATGTTCCGACCGCGGCTTGGGCGGTCAGTTGCCGGTGGCGGCGCCGTCGGTCTTGATCTCGCTCATGGCGGACTGAAGGTAGTTCTGGGCGCCCAGCAGTTCGATCAGCTTGTGCTGGTTTTCCAGGAAGTCGACGTGCTCTTCGGTGTCGGCCAGGATCTTCATCAGCAGGTCGCGGCTGACGTAGTCGCGGGCTTCCTCGCACTGGGTGACGGCGTCGCGCGTGGTGGCGCGGCTGTCGATCTCCAACTTCAGGTCGGCGCCCAGGCATTCGATCGGATCCTCGCCGACCTTCAGCTTGTGCAGGTCCTGCAGATTGGGCAGGCCGTCGAGGAAGAGGATGCGCTTGATCAGCATGTCGGCGTGCTTCATCTCGCCGATCGATTCTTCGTAGATGACGTTGCCGAGGTGGCTGAGGCCCCAGCTTTCGAACATGCGGGCGTGCAGGAAGTACTGGTTGACCGCCGTCAGCTCGTTGGTCAGCACCGCGTTGAGGGTGCGGATGATCGCCGGATCGCCCTTCATGGTCGTCGTCCTCTTGATGCGGCGGCGCTGGACGACGTCGTCATGACGCCGCGGCTCTGAACACCGCCCGTGACGACTTTCATAGCACGGCTTGATGGCCGTGGATCATTTGCGAGTTCTTATCACTGCATTGATAATGCGAGTGAAATCGACTTTCAGAAGCGGGGTTCTATTCCGCCGCCAGGGCGAAGGCCGCCTGGGTGTCCTGGATCATCTGGCGCATTTCGCAGACGCACTTGGCGCATTGCGGAGCGCATTGATTGGACGCGAAAATATCCTTGGGACGGGTCGCGCCAGCCTCGATGGCCTGGGCGACGTCACGCTGGCGAAGGCCGTTACAGTTGCAGACGTACAAGGCGACAAGCCCCGAAGCAGTTACTGAGAATGGCTCGCTATAGCATTTATTAAGGCGAGTGCAAATCGTTCGCATGGGGTTGCGACATTGACGCCCGGCGCGGGGACGGGCAGGGCAGGGCATGGCTCGTCAACCCGCAACACCGCCCCGTCCGCCCTGTCAGCTGTATCTGATCACGCCCCCGGCCATCGCCGATCTGGAGGTCTTCGCCAGCCTGCTGGATCAGGCCTTGTCGGCGGGGCCGGTCGCGGCCCTGCAGATCCGGCTCAAGGACGCCTCGAACGATCAGATCACGGCTGCCGTGGCGCGGCTGGCGCCGATCGCCCGGGCGCACGATGTGGCCGTCATCCTGAACGATCGGCCTGATCTGGCCAAGGCGACGGGCTGCGACGGCGTTCACGTCGGTCAGGAAGACGCGCCGGTGGCCGAGGCGCGGCGCATCATGGGGCCGGACGCTATGATCGGGGCCACCTGTCACGACAGCCGCCATCTGGCGATGGAGGCGGCGGAAGCGGGCGCGGACTATGTGGCCTTCGGCGCCTTCTTCCCGACGGACACCAAGGCCACCACGCATCGGCCCGAGCTGATCGAGCTGACCATCTGGCAGGAGACCATGGAGACGCCCTGCGTCGCCATCGGCGGCATCACGGTTCAGAACGCGGCCCGGGTGGCCGCGGCGGGTGCGGACTTCGTGGCCGTCAGCGCCGGCGTCTGGAACCATCCCGAGGGACCGGCGGCGGCGGTTCGAGCGTTCAACGCCGTGCTCGCCAGCGCCTTCTGACTTCAGAGGATGTTTAGGAAAGGTCCGGCAGGATGGGGCGTTAGTCGCGTACTCTTCCGGACCCGATCATGACGATGAGCCGAGCGCTCGACAGGGCTGAACCCGTTCTCGACGCCGTATCCGCGGACGTCGGCGCCGTCATGTCTCCGCCCAATGCCGCCTTCTTCCGACAGCCTCTGGCGCCGATCCTGACGGCGGTCGGCGTGACCATTCTGGTCGTGTTGGCCATCAGCTTCGCCCGGACCAACGGCCTGGTCGCGGCCCTCTGGGGCGCAGGCGGTCTGGCGATGGCGGTCTGGCTGCGGGGCGGCCGGGGTCTGACCTATGACCTTGGGTTCGGCGTCCTGGTGGTGACGGGCGTGCTGGCAGGCGAGTTCCTGGTCGGCAACGGTCCGGCCCTGTCCATCATGTTCATGGCGATGAACCTGCTTGAGATTGTTCTGGCGGTGGTTCTCGCTCGACGTTTCGTGCCCGGCTTGAGCGTGAACTCCGTGGAGGGGCTGGCCCGGTTCCTGGCCATTTGCGCCGTCGCGCCCCTGCCTTCCGCCGTTCTGAGCGCGCTGGCGCTGGACGCCATGGTCGGCGCCGACATGATGGATGGATTCCGCATCTGGTGGTGCGGCCATGCGCTCGGTTTCGCCGTCATCGGCGCATTCGGATTGGCCCTTCAGCGGCGTCATCTTCTGATCGTTCGCCAGCCGGGGCGTCTGGTCGAAGGCGCGACTTTGCTGGGGCTGATCGGCTCGGCCTGCTATGCGATCTTTTCCCATCTGAGCCTGCCCTACGGCTTCTTGTTGATGCCGCTGCTGTTGATGATGGCCGTTAGGTTCCGCGTGTCCGGCATTGCGGCCGCCCTGGTGCTGGTGACGGTAATGGCCATCGGCGGGACCATGGCGGGCCATGGCCCCTATCATTCGTTTTCGGCCGAGAACCGGGCCTTGCTGGCGCAGCTTCTCGTGCTGCTGGGCTATATGCCGATCCTGATGGTCGCGGCGCTGCTGGAGGAACGCGATCGTCTGGCCGAACGGGCGCGGGCGGGGCGCGAACGGGCCGAGAGAGCCTCAGCGGCCAAGTCGCGGCTGCTGGCCAACGTCGCCCATGAGATCAAGAGCCCGGTCGGCGGCATCATCGGCATAGGCGAGCTCTGGGCCGGCGGCCAACTCGGCGCGACCTCGCCGGACCAGGTCGAGATGGCGCAGATGCTGGTCAAGACCGCCCGTCAGGTCGAGACTTTGGCGCATGATCTGCTGGACGTGGCGCGCGCCGAATCCGGGGCGGTCAAGGTCGAGCTGCGGCCGACCGACGTGGCGGGCCTGTTGGAGGACGTCCGACGCGCTCTGATCCTGAAGCCGGAGGCCAAGGGCCTTTCGATCGAAGTCCTGGTCGAGGGCGACGCCCTGATCGCCCAGGCGGACTCGCAGCGTCTGGCCCAGGTGATCGGAAATCTGGCCGGCAATGCGGTGAAGTATGGCGCGTCCGGCGGCCGGGTGCTGCTGAAGACGGCATGGGCCGACCATCGGGTGCGCATCGAGGTGATCGACTTCGGCCCGGGGCTGTCGCTCGAAAAGCAGGCCCAGTTGTTCGAACCCTTCAACCGTCTGGGACTGGAACGCTCGGCCATCGAAGGCCATGGCATCGGCCTGGCCCTGGCCAAGCGGCTGACCGAACTGCAGGGCGGCGAGATCGGCGT
>NZ_DLNQ01000011.1:0-517 GCF_002479495.1 Brevundimonas sp. UBA7506 | reverse complement strand
TGCAGGGCGGCGAGATCGGCGTCGTGTCGGCGCCGGGCGAGGGCGCGACCTTCTGGGTCGAACTGGCGGCGGCTTGACCGTCGGCTAGGGCGAGGGCCAAGGTCGCGGCATGAAAACCGTGTCTCTCGTCGCCGTCCTGTCGATCGCCGCCCCCTTGGCGGCCCATGCTCAATCCCAGACAGCCGAGGAACTGACCCGGCTGCTGAACGGCGCGCCGCCGGCCGCGGCGCGGCCCGCGCCGTCTCCGGCTCCGGCGCCCGCGCCTTCCGCCGCGCCGACCGCGACTGCACCTGTTCGCCCGGCGCCCGCCCCTGCGCCGAGGCCTGTGCAGGCGGCCCCGGCGTCCATCGGAACAACGCCGGCTCCGCGATCCTCGTCCGCCACGGCAGCGCCGACGATCGCCGCGCCGGCCAGAGCCGCATCGGCTCCGGCGCCGCGCCCCGCCCCCGCTCCGACGACCGTCGCGCCCGCCCGCGCGTCTGACGCGGCGACGCCGGTCGTCCCCGCGCGCGCGTCG
>NZ_DLNQ01000009.1 GCF_002479495.1 Brevundimonas sp. UBA7506 | reverse complement strand
CTCAGCTGGATAGAGCACCAGACTACGAATCTGGGGGTCAGGAGTACGAATCTCTTCGGGTGCGCCCCTTCTCCCATCATCGTTGAAAACGCTGCGGACCTGTGTTCGCACCGCCGTCTCGGCGCCGATGTCTGGCAGCCTTCTCTTGAACAAGGCATGCCCCCCCCCCCCCGCCAGGCCATGCAGCCCTTGCCGGATTGGTCATGATGGCCCGAGACGAGCGCCTCGCGGCGCGTTTCCCGACAGCCTCCGCGGCCGCCACTCTCGCCGCCTACATCCCACAGCGGGCCCTTGTTCAAACCGGCCCGGTTGCAGAGCCGCGGTAGGCGAGGCCCACATGCCTTGGTTTTTATGCAGACCCGCCTCGGCGCCAGGCTGACCGGGTCGCGGGTAGCCATCGCGCCATGCCCCTTTGATCGGCTTGCATGCGGATGAACAAGAAAAAGGGCGGCGGACCGAAGTCCGCCGCCCTCTCCGTTTTAGCCGCAAGGCTTAGAACGGGCGGTAGTTGAGGCTCAGGAAGAACCGACGACCGAACAGGTCGAAGTTGTCGGCCGTCGTGTTGCCCAGCCAACGCGCCGGCTCTGCGTCGAAGGCGTTCACGACGCCGGCGCGGACCGTCAGGTTGTCGCGAGCGGCCCAGCGCACCGAGAAGTCATGCTGCGAGAAGTCGCCCGTTTCCAGGTACTTGGCGGTTTCATACAGGTCGGGGTTGGCGACCAGGTTATCCACGTCGAGGATTTCCTGGCTGGCCTGCCAATCCCAATCCCAGGTGAAGGCCAGGGTGTCGATCGGCGCCCAGGTGACGGTCGACAGGAAGCGCACGCGCGGCATGCCGACGGTGTCTTCAAAGTCGCTGGAGTCCGTGGGATCGGCGATGTTGACGAAGTCGTGCTGCTCGATCAGCCAGTTGCCGCGGATCGAGTGGCTGAACGAGCCCCAGTTGCGGCCGAAGAACTCAGGCAGGTCGGTGCGATAGCTGGCCGTGAAGTCCACGCCCTTGGCCGTCAGCGCCGCATAGTTCAGCGAGCCCTGGATGAAGCTCGTAACCTGGAAGCTCGACGGATCGCGGGTTTGGGTGGCGCAGGCGCCGACGTTGACCGAGTCGCCGTTGACGCACTGGTTGGCGGCGTTCTGGGCGGTCACCGAGGCGATCGCGTCGTTGATCTCGATGTCATAGTAATCCATGACCAGCGAGAAGTTGGGCAGCAGGTAGTCCGGCGTCCAGACGCCGCCGACGGTGAAGCTTTCCGAGGTTTCCGGCTTCAGGAAGGGGTTGCCGCCGGCCAGGCCCGACACCGAGCCGCTGCCGTAGTTGGGCAGGTAGGCGTTGGCGGCCGAGGCATCGGCGAAGTTCAGGTTCAGGCCCGCAGCCTTGGCCAGAGCGCCGCAGTTGGCGATGCGGTTGTTGGCGATCGAACGGTCGGCCAGGTTGTTGATGACCGTAGCCGAGCAGGGGTCGCTGAAACCGTTGGCGAAGGTCTGACCCAGCGGTTCGCTGGTCTCGCCCAGGTTCGGCACGCGGATCGCCGTGGCGGTCGTGGCGCGGAACATGAACTGGTCGACCGGGCGCCACTGGAACTGGGCGCTGTAGGTCTCTTGCTGGCCGACATGCGAGTAGTCCGAGAAGCGGTAGGCGCCGCTGATCTCGGCCGACTGGCCCAGGAAGCTGTCGCGGAACAGCGGGATGCTGACCTCAGCGAAGACGTCGTTGGTGTCGTAGCTGGCTTCTTCGAAGTCCGGGCCAGCGTTCAGGAACAGGAAGCGGCCGGCGGTGTCGCGGTCGCGGCCCGTACCGCTGGTGATTTCCTTGCGGTACTCGTAGCCGATCGACGCGCCGATCGGGCCGGCGCCCCAGAAGTCCCACAGCTTGCCCGAGGTATAGGCCATGAAGTCGTGCTGTTTGTTCTGGTCGGTCACCGTGACGGCGGCCTGCAGGTAGTCCAGGCCTTCCTGGGTGAAGCCGTTCGGACCGAAGACGCGGACCGGCGAGCAGTCGTCGATGACGGCGCCCTGACGCGAGTAGGTGGTTCCGCCGATCACAGCGTCCGGCACGGGGACGCCGTTGGCCTTCATCAGCTGGATGCGACAGACGACTTCGCCCGGCTTGCCGTTGACCTTGCCCGCGACGTCGATGACGGCGTCGGCCGCGGCCTGGTAACGCACCACGTCCACGCCCAGTTCGCGGTTCGAGTTGTTCATCTCGCCGTAGGTGTAGCCGGCTTCCCAGT
The DNA here is from genome assembly GCF_002479495.1 of Brevundimonas sp. UBA7506. Classification (GTDB taxonomy): domain Bacteria; phylum Pseudomonadota; class Alphaproteobacteria; order Caulobacterales; family Caulobacteraceae; genus Brevundimonas. Next base: position 24,676 of record NZ_DLNQ01000009.1, on the reverse strand, counting down.
TGACGTCCTTGACGAAGGCCACATCGCCCAGGTCGCCGCGCAGGCCGACGACGTAGCGTTGCAGGTCGCGGTTGTTCAGCTGGTTGCGCGCCGGGCCGTACAGCTTGTGCTGGGCGCGGGCGTCGGCCACCGTGCTGGTGACGGCGCCGGCCGAGTTGAAGATGTCGCGGCGGTTGTTCTGGATCGCCAGACGCACGTCCGACGGCAGGTAGGCGTTGTCCAGGCCGATCTCGAAGGCCGAGGTGGCCGTGATGGCGCCGACGGTGTTGGGCGCCAGGGCGCGGATATTGAAATCGTGGAAGACGCGTTGACCGGCGTCGTAGGTTTCTTCCTCCACGTACTTGGCTTCGGCGAACAGACTGACATTGTCGGTGATGTCGAAGTTCAGGCCGGTCTGGAAGCGATAGTTCTCCGATTCCGGCAGGCGGCTGGCCTGGCCTTGCTCGGTGTTCGAGACCTGGCCTTCGCCGCCGTTGCTGGTGGTGCGGCTGAAGCCCGTGCCCTGACGGATCGAACCGAAGGTGACCGGGCGCGACTGGCCCTGATCATTGTACAGGTAGGCGTTGTCCAGGCGGTTCGACGGCGCCAGCGAGAAGCAGTTGGCCGAGAAGGTCGTGGCCGAGCAGGTCTGGAACGGCACGTCGGGGTCGTTGGCGGCGCTGGGCTTGACGCCCGTCGACAGGATGGTCACGCCGCCGAAGTTGGTGCCGCGGATGTAGGTGCGGGCGTCGCGGATCAGGATCTGGTCCGGGATGCCGTCCGAGGGGGCGCTGGAGGGGTCGGCGTCGTTGCCGATCAGGGCCCAGGATTCACGGCGCCAGTCGACGTCCGAATCCAGAACCTCGTCGTTGCGCTGGTATTCGCCCGACACATAGTAGTTCAGACGGCCGTCCATCAGGTTCTGGCCCCACAGGACCGAGAGGCGTTCGCTCAGCTGATGGTCCTGGTTGATCTCGGCGATCGAGGCGTCGATCTCCAGGCCGTCGAAGTCCTTGCGCATGATGAAGTTGACCACGCCCGAGACGGCGTCAGCGCCGTACACGGCGGCGGCGCCGCCGGTGATCACTTCGGTGTTGGCGACGAGCAGGCGCGGGATGGTGTCGACGTCCACCGACAGCGAACCGGGGCTCGAGCCGACGTGGCGACGACCGTCCACCAGCACCAGGGTGCGCACGGCGCCCAGGGCGCGCAGGCTCAGCAGCGACAGGCCGCCGTCGTTCAGGTTCGAACCCGTGGTGTCTTCCGGCACCTGCGAGGTGGACAGGGCCGGGATATCGGCCAGGAAATCGATGACGTTGACTTCGCCCGACTGCAGCAGTTCTTCCTGACCGATCTGGATCAGGGGCGTCGGCGAGTTGGTCGGGTTGCGGCGGATGCGCGAACCGGTGACGACGACCTCACCGAGGTTGGTAGCCTGGTCTTCCTGAGCAGCAGCGGCGCCAGGGGCGACGCTGATCATGGCGGCGGCCGTCAGGCCGGCGATCAGCGTGGAGCCCATGAGCTGAGATTTCTTCATGTTCATTGGTCTATTCCCCCCCAAACGTTCAGGAGTGAACGGTTGGTTAGGCCGCTTCATCGTCGTTCTCGGATCGAGCGGCAATATTTTTGACGCGAGAAAGCCTTGTTTGTCATTCGGGCGCGCCTTTTTCGCTACAGTTTCGTCACATTTCGCCAGTCCGTGAAATTGCCTCCACCGTGATCGTGGTCGCCGTTGTTTGACGCCGACCGCGCAGCGGTCGATGAAGGGGCGTGAGCGACGCCCCTCCTCCCGTTCGACGTCCGCGCAGAGGCCGCCTGCCCGCGCCGCCTCCCGGCCTCGGGAGGATCCAGGGGTTTTCCGACATCCGTCTGAGCGTTGAGCAGGCCGAGGCCTCGCTGGAGGCGGCCGCGGACCGCCTGTCGTTGCCGCGTTCCGGCTGGGCGTCCGGGCGGTTCGACATGCTGGCCATTTCCGGCGGCGCAGCGGGCGGGGCTTATGGCGCGGGGGCCCTGGTCGGGCTGACCGAGGCCGGAGCGCGGCCCGCGTTCGCCCTGGTCACCGGGGTCAGCACCGGCGCCCTGATCGCTCCCTTCGCCTTCCTAGGACCGGCCTGGGACGAGCGCTTGGCCGACGCCTATGTCGGGGGCCACGCCGCCGATCTGCTGAGCCTGCGCCGGCTGGCTTCGACCTTCACCGGCGGGCTGTTCCGGGGCGAGGCCCTGGACGCCTTGATCCACCCCTTTGTCGACGAGGCCCTGATCGACGCCGTGGCGGCCGAGCACGCGCGCGGGCGGCGCCTGCTGGTGGCGACGACTGATCTGGACAGCCAGCGGGCCTGCATCTGGGACATGGGGGCGATCGCCGCGCATGGCGGCGACGAGGCGGTGTCTCTGTTTCGCGAGGTCCTGGCCGCCTCGGCCAGCCTGCCGGGCCTGTTTCCGCCGCGCCGCATTCGCTGCGAGGTCGATGGCGAGAGCTTCGAGGAGATGCACGTCGACGGCGGCGTCGCCGCCCCCCTGTTCCTGATGCCCGAGGGCCTGCTGCGCTGGAACCGGCTGGGCCGGCGGCTGCACGGCGGGCGGGCCTATGTCCTGGTCAACACCGTGCTGGAGCCCGAGCCGCGCACCACCGCGCCAAACATGGCCGCCATCCTGACCCGCAGCTTTGACGCCATGCTGCGGTTTTCCTATCGCCAGGCCCTGGGGACGGCGACGACCTTCTGCGCGGCCCAGGGCCTGCCGATCAGCGTCGCCTCCATCCCCGATGCGCCGGATCAGGGCGGGATGCTGAGCTTCGATACGGCGACGATGAAGCGTTTGTTCGACGCCGCGCGCGCACGGGCGCGGGCCGGGGAGCTGTGGCGCTCGCCGGTGGCCGAACGGCACGGACTGCAGGGGCTGCTGGATCGGCTGCGGCCGCGCGGATAGGGGCCTTGATGCGGTCCAAGGCGAGGCGCATGGAGAAGTCCTCCCCTAGACTTTCAAGGCCCTGAACGTGACCGACGCCGAACAGACCCCCGTCCTCCTGCCCGAAGGCCAGCCCGTCGGCCGCGTCATCGCCATGCCCGCCGACACCAACCCCGAGGGCGACATCTTCGGCGGCTGGCTGCTGGCCCAGATGGACCTCGCCGGCGCCACCCCGGCCTTCGAGCGCGCCAACGGCCGCTGCGCCACCGTGGCCCTGGACGGCATGGTCTTTCACCAGCCGGTTTCGGTCGGCGACGAGGTCTCGACCTACGCCAAGGTGATCCACACCGGCCGCACCTCGATCCGCGTCCATGTCGAGGTCTGGAAGCGCTCGCGCGGCGAGGCCGAGGCCCGCTCGGTGCGCGTGACCGAGGGCGTCTTCACCTATGTGGCCATCGACGAGGACCGCAAGCCGCGTCCGCTGCCGCCGGTGCTGGACAGCAAGGCCTAGGCGTAACAAGGTTCAGCCTTCGCCTCGGGCGAGGCTTGGAGGTTGAACATGTGGACCTTGGCGGGGATCGGGGCCTTTCTCGGCGGGCTGTTCCTGATGCTGCGGGAGCTGCTGCCCCTGCTCAAGGCGCGCCAGACCGGCGTGATCCGCAGCAAGGGACACGCCGCGCGCCGTATCGAGCGTGCGGTCGATCCTGAGCGGTTCGAAGGCCTGTGCCGGGCGCGGCTGAAGGCGGCCGGCGCGGGGGGTCTGCTTGCGATCGGCGGGGCGGTCTGGACGATCATGCAGGTCGCCGGGATCGCCATGGCCTCGGCTGGTTGAAACCACCTATCGCACGCGCAAGACCAAGCGCCGCACTCGGAAATTCTTGACGTTGGGCCGCCCGCACCCTACCTGCGGGCCATGGCTATTCGTCGCATCCTGACCATCGATAACGCCGCCGACCTGGCGATCCTCAAGGCCGTCTCCCCGCCCGTCGAGGGCGGCGTGACCGACGAGCTGCGCGCCCTCATGGACGACATGCTGGAGACCATGTACGCCGCGCCGGGCATCGGTCTGGCCGCCGCCCAGATCGGCGAGCTGAAACGCGTCGTGGTGATGGACCTCGGCGACAAGGTCGTTGAGGGGCAGCCGGACGAACCGGAAACCGAGGAAGACGCCCTGGCGCGCCGCAACCCCCGTTACTTCGTCAACCCTGAAGTGATCTGGGCCTCGGACGAGCTCTTCTCCTACGAGGAAGGCTGCCTCTCGGTGCCGGAATATTTCGACGCCGTCGAACGCCCCGCTCGCATCCGCGTCCGCTACCTGAACTATGCCGGCGAGCAGATCGAGGAAGAGATCGAAGGTCTCTACGCCGTCTGCTTCCAGCACGAACTGGATCACCTGAACGGCGTCCTGTTCATCGACCACCTGTCGCGTCTGCGTCGCGAACGGGCCGTCGCCAAGGTCAAGAAGAACGCAAGGCTCGCCGCCTGATGGCCCGCAAGACCACGATCATCGATCCGCGCGGCCGTCGCCGCATGACCCGCAATCAGAAGGTCGGCGCCGCCAGCCTGGCCACCATCGTCGCCGTCGCCGCCGTCGGCGTGGTGGCGGGCCTGCTGCTGGACCGCCTGCTCGATTTCGACGACGCGCTCGACGCAGGCGGCGAATGGGACGAGGGCGGCGGCGTCTATACGCGCTGGATGTAATCGGCCCCACGGTCTAAAGGCGTGGCCATGCGCCTAGCCTTCATGGGAACCCCCGACTTCGCCGTGCCGTCGCTGGCCGAGCTGATCGCCTCGGGACACGAGATCGTCGCCGTCTATTCGCAACCGCCGCGCCCCAAGGGCCGGGGCCAGAAGCTGACGCCGTCGCCGGTTCACGCCTTCGCCGAGGCCATGGGCCTGCCCGTCTTCACGCCCGAGAGCATGAAGGCCGCCGAGGCCATCGACACGTTCCGCAGCCTCGATCTCGACGCCGCCTGCGTCGTCGCCTACGGCCAGATCCTCAAGCCTGAAGTGCTGGAGGCCCCGCGTCTGGGCTGCTTCAACCTGCACGGCTCGCTGCTGCCGCGCTGGCGCGGGGCCGCGCCGATCCAGCGCGCCATCATGGCCGGCGACCGTCAGACCGGCGCCCAGATCATGCGGATGAGCGAGGGCCTGGACGAAGGCGCCATCATCCTGTCCGAGGTCATGGACATCTATCCCGACGACACCGCCGCCAGCCTGACCGAGCGCATGGCCCACCTGGGCGCCGCCCTGTGGCCGCGGGCGCTCGCCGCCATTGAGCGCGGCGGTTTCACCGAGACCGAGCAGGTCGGCGAAACCACCTACGCCAAGAAGATCACGCCCGCCGAGGCCCGCATCGACTGGACCCGCCCCGCCGTCGAGGTGGACGCCCATATTCGCGGCCTGTCGCCCTTCCCCGGCGCCTGGTTCGAGGTCGAGGCGGACGGCGAGCCGGTGCGCATCAAGGCCCTGATGTCGGCGATGGCTGACGGGCAGGGCACGCCAGGTCAGGTTCTGGACGACGCCCTGACGGTGGCCTGCGGAACCGGCGCGGTGCGCCTGAGCCGCGTGCAGCGCCCCGGCAAGGCGGCGCAGTCGGCGGAAGAGATGCTGCGCGGTTTCGCGGTTCCCGCCGGGGTGGTTTTGGGCTGATGCCCCGCTACCGTTTTACCGTCGAGTACGACGGCTCGGCCTACAACGGCTTTCAGGCCCAGGCCGGTCAGCCGACGGTGCAGGGCGCCATCGAGACGGCGGTGACGGCCTTCAGCGGTCAAACCGTGCGCATCGCCGCCGCCGGGCGCACCGACACGGGCGTCCACGCCACGGGCCAGACCTGTCATGTCGATCTGGACAAGGACTGGCCGGCGCGGACGGTGATGAACGCGCTCAACGCCCACCTGATGCATGAGGCGGTGGCGGTGCTCGACTGCGCCCCTGTCAGCGACGACTGGCACGCCCGCTTCACCGCCAACGGGCGCAAATACCTCTACCGCATCCTCAACCGGCCGGGTCGTCCCGCTCTGGACCGAGGCCGGGTCTGGCACGTCAAGAAGCCGCTGGACGCAGAGGCCATGCACGCGGCGGCGCAAGCGCTGATCGGCCTGCACGACTTCACCACCTTCCGCGACGCCCAGTGCCAGTCGGCCAGTCCGGTGAAGACTCTGGACGTCGCCCGCGTCGCCAGAGTCGGCGAAGAGGTGCATCTGGTGTTCGAGGCGCGCAGCTTCCTGCATCGGCAAGTGCGTTCAATGGCCGGCAGTCTGGCCGAGGTCGGTCTGGGTCGCTGGGCCGTGGCCGATCTGGCCGATGCGCTTGAGGCCAAGGACCGCGCGCGCTGCGGCCCGGTGGCGCCGTCAGACGGGCTCTATCTGACGGGCGTCACCTATGAGGCCGAGGCCTAGGTCTAGCGTTTGAACAGGCCGCCCAGGGCGTCGCCAAGGCCGCCCGGCAGGTTGTTCAGCAGTCCGCCCAGCAGGTCGTCGGCGCCATCGGCCGAACCGCCCGGCGTCAGGCGGTCGACAGCTTCAGGCAACAGGCCCGCCAGGGTCTCGCTGGCCTGTTCCGGTGAAACGCCCAGCTTGGCGGCGAAGTCGGCGATGGGCCCCGAGCCGAGCACAGAAGCGATCTGCTCCGGTGAGATCGCGGCGTTGCCGCCCTTGCCGATCCACGAGGCCGCCACGTCGCCGAGACCGTTCTGACCGAACTTCTCGGCCAGGCCGGCGACTCCGCCCTGACCCTTGAGCAGGTCCGACAGCCCGCCTGCGGCGTCGTCGCCGAGGCCGCCCAGCACGTTATCCAGAAGTCCCATGGTCGTCCTCCGATTGAAGTAGGCAGTCTGAGGGAGGGAGGCTACGCTTTTGTGGCGGCATCGCAAACGATCGTAACGCCGTCGCCGGGGAGTCGGCCCTAGTTGCGGGCCGAGTTGGAGCTCGAGGTCACGGCCTGGCCGGCGGCTTCCAGATCACGGCCGACGCCGGCGACGGTGTTGCAGGCGGCGGTGGTCAAGGCGGCGGCGATGACGCCGAGAACGATGAGCTTGCGCATGATGATTTCCCCGAAGATGAGACGAATGAGCGCTTCAACGTGAAGCTTGGCCATAAGGTTGCATGGCCAATTCATCCTTCAATCTGCTAACGGCGAAACCATGACGCAAGCTTTCGACACCGCCGCCCGCCGTCTGGTCGACACCCTCGTGATGAACGGGATCGACAAGGTTTTCTGCGTGCCGGGCGAAAGCTATCTGGCCGTGCTCGACGCCCTGGCCGACGTGCGGGACCGGATCGAGGTCATCGTCTGCCGTCACGAGGCCGGCGCCGCCAACATGGCCGAGGCCTATGGCAAGCTGACCGGCAAGCCGGGCGTTTGCATGGTCACGCGCGGACCGGGCGCGACCCATGCCTCGATCGGCGTGCATACGGCGCATCAGGACTCCACGCCGATGATCCTGTTCGTCGGCCAGATCGCCCTGACCGACCGCGGCCGCGGCGCCTTCCAGGAGGTCGACTACCGCGAGGTCTTCGGCGGACTGGCCAAGTGGGCGACCGAGATTGAAAGCCCGGAGCGCACCGTCGAGATCGTGGAGCGCGCCTTCGCCACCGCCCTGCAGGGACGCATGGGGCCGGTCGTTGTGGCCCTACCCGAGAACATTTTGCACGACCACGGCGGCCCCGCCCCGGTGCGCCCCGTCGTCGCCGCCAAGGCGGCACTGGACCCGGCCTTCGTCGAACAGGTACGCGAACGCCTGTCGCGCGCCGAACGCCCCGTGCTGATCCTCGGCGGTTCGGGTTGGACCGACGCCGCCACCGACGCGATTTCGAGCTGGGCCGAGCGTCTGGGCCTGCCCGTCGCCCTGTCCTTCCGCCGCAAGGATCTGATCCGCAACGATCATCCGGGCTATGCGGGCGACCTCGGCCTGGGCCCGAACCCCAAGCTGATCGCGCGGGTCAAGGAGGCAGACCTGCTGCTGGTGATCGGCGCGCGCATGGGCGAGAATCCGACCCAAGGCTATACCCTGCTGGACCGGACGAAGACGGTTGACACCCTGATCCATGTCCATCCGGGGGCAGAGGAACTCGGCCGCGTCTGGGCGCCGAGCCTGTCGGCCGCCTCTGACAATTCGCTGGCGGCCCTGGCCCTGTCGAGCATCGAACCGGGCCGGACCTGGAGCGAGCAGGGCGCCGCCGCCCACGCCGACTTCATCGCCTTCTCCTCGCCCATCGAGGTGAAGAGCGCGGTCAATATGAGCGAGGTCATCGCCCATCTGGCGCAGGCCCTGCCGGAGGACGCCATCCTGACCAATGGGGCGGGCAATTTCGCCGCCTGGCTGCACCGCTTCCACCGCCATCAGGCCCGTCGCACCCAGCTGGCCCCGACCTCGGGCGCCATGGGCTACGGCTATCATGCGGCCCTGGGCGCCAAGGCGACCCTGCCCTCGCGCGAGGTGGTCTGCATCGCCGGCGACGGCGACTTCATGATGAGCGCCAACGAGATGGCCACCGCCGCCCAGTACGGCCTCGGCGTCATCGTGGTGGTCGTGGACAACGGCACCTTCGGCACCATCCGAATGCACCAGGAGCGGGAATATCCCGCCCGCGTCATCGCCACCGACCTGAAGAACCCGGACTTCGTGAAGTACGCCGAGGCCTTCGGCGCCTTCGCCGTGCGTTGCGAGGCGACCGCAGACTTCCCGGCGGCCCTGGCGGCGGCGCGCGAAGCGGCGGCGGGCGGCCGTCCGGCGTTGATCCACCTGATCACTGACGCCGAGCAGATCGCGCCAGGTCGGACGATCACGGACCTGCGCGGCGGCTGACCTTGCGTCGCTTCCCCATTGCGGGAACAGTGCCGCCTCGTCGTTTCGAGGGGGTTTCATGCGTCGTCTTCTGATCTCATCCGCCGCCGTTCTGGCGTTTTGCGCCGTCGCGCCCGCCGTCATGGCCCAAACGGCGGCGCCCGCTGCGGCTTCGTCACAGGCCCAGAGCGAGGACGCCCGCCTCAACGCCTTCTTTGATCAGGCCTTCCAGGAACGCATCGCGCTCAGCCCGCAGCAGATGACCGGCCTGGGCCTGAAGACCGACTACGACAAGCTGGACGATGTCTCGGACGCCGCCTCGGCCCGCGCGCTGGCCCTGCAAGAATCTCAACTGGCGCGCATGAAGGCCGAGTTCGATCCGGCCAAGCTGAACGCGCAGAGCAAGATGTCCTGGCGTCTGTTCGAATACGGCGTGCAGCAGGCGCGCCTGTCGAACCAGTGGCGTGACTGGGGCTTCCAGTTCGCCGCCAACGGCAATCCGACGACCAGCCTGCCGGTCTTCCTGATCAACAACCATCGCATCAGCAGCGTCTCGGACGCCGAGGCCTATGTCTCGCGCATCGGCGAAGCGGAACGCTACATGGGCCAGGTGGCCACGACGCTGAAGGCCCGCGCCGCCGAGGGCGTGGTCTCGCCGCGCTTCGTCTTTGCGCCCTCGATCGAGAACACCCGCAACGTCATCACCGGCGCGCCTTTCGATGGCGGCGCCGACAACCCGGTCTGGGCCGACTTCCAGAAGAAGGTCGCGGCGCTCGACGCCGATCAGGCGACCAAGGACCGACTTCTGGCCTCGGCCCGCGCCGCCCTGACCGGCCCCTACAGGCGCGGCTTCGACACCGTGCTGACCGCTCTGGCCGAGGTCCGGCCTATGGCCGACAGCGACGCAGGCGTCTGGCGGCTGCCGAACGGCGAGGCCTATTACAACGCCCGCCTGCAGCTCTCCACCACGACCGACCTGACCGCCGACCAGATCCACCAGATCGGTCTGGACGAGGTGGCCCGCATCCAGCGCGAGATGGAGGTCATCAAGGCCAAGGTGGGCTTTGACGGCTCCTTGCAGGACTTCTTCGTCTTCCTGAAGACCGACCCGCGCTTCCAGTATCCCAATACGCCCGAGGGCAAGGAGCAGTACCTGACCGACGCTCGCGCCTTCATCGCCCAGGTCATGGCGGTGGCGCCCCAGTGGTTCTCCAACCTGCCCAAGGCGGCGCTGGAGGTCCGCGCCGTCGAGCCGTTCCGTGAGGCCACGGCCTCGATCGCCTTCTACAATGCGCCTGCGCCCGACGGCTCGCGCCCGGGCATCTACTACGTCAACCTGTCGGACATGACCCAGGTGCTGAAGCCCCAGATCGAGGGCATCAGCTATCACGAGGGCGCGCCGGGCCATCACTTCCAGATCGCCTATGCGCAGGAGATCGAGGGCCTGCCGCGCTTCCGTCGCTTCGGCGGCTACGGCGCCTACGCCGAGGGCTGGGGGCTCTACGCCGAGCAACTGGGCAAGGAGATGGGCTTCTATCAGGACCCCTATTCCGACTTCGGCCGTCTCTCGACCGAGCTGTGGCGCGCGGTGCGTCTGGTGACCGACACCGGCCTGCACGCCAAGCGCTGGAGCCGTGAGCAGGCGATGGACTACTTCCGCCAGAATTCCCTGCTGTCGGAGCGCGACATCCAGAAAGAAGTCGAGCGCTACATCACCAACCCCGGCCAGGCGACCAGCTACAAGATCGGCGAGCTGAAGATCGAGGAGCTGCGCCACAAGGCCGAGACGACGCTGGGACCGCGCTTCGACATCAAGGACTTCCACGCCGTGGTCCTCGGCTCCGGCTCGGTGCCGCTGGACGTGCTGGCCGATCAGGTCGACGCCTGGATCGCGGCGGGCGGCGGAGCGCCGAACTAGGATTCTATACTCGTCGTCACGGACACGGGCGTGGCAGGGGCGGCGGCGTAAATGGCGGTTGATACACAGCGATAAGTGGTGTCGCCCCTCTCGGGGGCATGTCGGGATCTGCCGCGCCGACTGCGACGCGATTGGCGGCGAACAACTGTTCCCAGCGGGAGGGCGATTGAAGATCGATGACGGCTTCATGCCAGTATCGGCCTTCGTCGTCTTCCAGGGCTATTTTGAAACGGCCGCCTTTTTTCAGGGCTTCAAGCAGTCCGGACGTGGCTGCAGCGCCGGCATCGTTGGTGCTGGCGTAGCCGGTGGACCAATCCTGACCTCTGTCCAAACCGGCAGGTACGAAGACGCGCCACCCCGGCCAAGCCTGACCATTCGGCCCGATCAGAACCGATTGAACCCAACTGGGGCGGTCGCGGCAGTAGTCGCCGAACTTTACGGTCCATCCTACCGAATGCGGCTGGCCTAGACGTTCGCCATCGCTGTCGAACCGGAGGGTGAACGAGAATGGATCGCCCTTGCTGTCCCCGCCCGCGCGCAATGCGACGTCGCCCATACGCGGCGCCTGACCTTCGGCGCGCCTGACCTCCAGCGGCATTCGGGCCTCGTAGACCTTGGAGGGCGCGGCACAGGCGGAAGCGCCTAGCAGAGCAAGGAGGGAAACAAGGGCGCGCATGGAGTCTCGCAGATTCCTGAATTCTGAATTGGGGCGCGTCGAACGGGTAAGTCAACCAGCCCTGGCGTTGCTCCATCGCGATGCACCGGCTCGCCGGATTGCCGGGTTTCCTGTATGAGCCGCCGCCATGCCCTTCACCGCCACCGTCTTGACCATGTTCCCCGAGGCCTTTCCAGGGCCGCTCGGCGTGTCGCTGATCGGCACCGCCTGGCGCGAGAAGGGGCTGTGGGATCTGCAGACGCTGGACATTCGGGCGTTTTCCGAAGATAAGCGCGGCTTCCTGGACGACACCCCTGCGGGTGGCGGTCCCGGGCAGGTGCTGAAAGCGGACGTGGTGGCTCGGGCTTTGGATAGTCTGGAAGGCCCGCCTCGGCCGCTTTTGTACATGAGCGCACGCGGTCGACCCCTGACGCAGGCGCGAGTGAAGGAATGGGCCAAGGCCGACGGCATCGTCGTGCTTTGCGGTCGTTTCGAGGGGGTGGACCAGCGGGTGCTCGACGCCCGAGGGTTCGAGGAGATCTCCGTCGGAAACGCGGTTCTCGCCGGTGGCGAGGCGGCGGCCATGGTGGCGATCGAGGCGTGCGTACGACTGGTCCCCGGTGTTCTAGGCGCGGCTGAAAGCCTGTCGTCCGAGAGCTTCGAGGACGGCCTTCTGGAACACCCGCAGTACACGCGACCGCGGACGTTCGAGGGGCACGACATTCCCGAAGTGCTGCTGTCGGGCGATCACAAGAAGATCGCGCAATGGCGAGAGGCGCAGCGGGAAGAGACGACGCGGGAACGGCGCCCGGACCTCTGGGCGGCGCATCTTGCAAAGACGGCTGCGGAGCCTGGCTCCGCCAAATCAAAGGCAAAGGGCGCTAAAGCCCGAGGAGAATAGACATGAACATCGTCCAGCAGATCGCTGCCGAAGAAAAAGCCCGCCTGCTCGAAGGCAAGACCATCCCCGACTTCCAGCCGGGCGACACCCTGCGCGTCAACGTGCGCATCAAGGAAGGCGAGCGCGAACGCATCCAGGCGTTTGAAGGCGTCTGCATCGCCCGCGACAGCGGCGGCATCAACGAGACCTTCACGGTCCGCAAGATTTCCTTCGGTGAAGGCGTGGAGCGTCGCTTCCCGATCCTGTCGCCGAACGTCGAGTCCATCGAAGTGAAGCGCCGCGGTGTCGTCCGTCGCGCCAAGCTCTACTACCTGCGCGACCGTCGCGGTAAGTCGGCCCGTATCGCCGAGCGCCAGACGACCCGTCCGGCCAAGGGCGCCACCGTTCCGGTCACCGGTTCGGCCGACAAGGGCGACGAGGCTTAATCCAGCTTCGACCCGACGCTGATAGATCGAGGCCCCGGCGGAAACGCCGGGGCCTTTTGTCATTCTGGGGCGCTATCGCGCGTCGCGCGGCGCCGCGCTGCTTGAGCGCGACCTTCCCCCTCCCCTTCATGGCGAGGGAGATCCCACGTCCTACTGCGGATGCAGGGGATTGTCCGCGTCGCGCTGCCCCTCGAGGCTACGACGCAGGACATGCATTTCCTCGTGGCCGGACCGGACGGCGGCCTGGGCGCGACGGATGGTTTCACGGGTCGTGGCCGACAGGGCCTCATCGCTGAGGGCGCGGTCGAAGCGGGCCTGCAGATGAGCCTCGCTGCTTTCGATCGAGCCGACGACCGAGGCCTCGTCGCGCATCAGAGCGTGCCTGATGTCCATGAAGGCGCGCTGCGCCTTGGCCAGGATGGAGCCCTCGTCCTCGGACTGGCCGCCCATGCCGCGCACCGCCGTTTGCAGATCGGCCGCCACCCGACGCCGCTCGTCGCTGCGGCGCAGGAAGAGGTCGCGATAGCGGGGATCATCCGTCTCGGCCGCCGCCTCGGCATAGCCGTCGGCGCTGTCGACGACACCGACGGCCAGATGGTTCAAAACCTTGATGTCATGACTGTTGGGGCTGCTCACCAGAAACCTCCATGGCTGACGCAGGTGAAACCCGCGCCAGCAGCGAAGGTTGCTCGGTTAAAGCTTGGTGCGCAGCGACCAGAGTTCAGGGAAGCAGCGGCGTTTCAGCGTCTCGACCAGATAGCCGACGCCGTCGGTGCCGCCCGTGCCCTGACGGCGACCGATGATGCGCTCGACCGTCACCACGTGCTTGTGGCGCCAGGTCAGCAGGGCGTCGTCCAGATCGACCAGCTTCTCGGCCAGTTGATAGAGCGGCCACCAGCGCTCGGTGTCACGATAGACCTCCAGCCAGGCGGCCTCGACGCCCTCGGACGGCTCATAGGTCTGGCTGACGTCGCGGTTCAGCACCTCGGCGGGCACCGGCAGGCCGGCCAGAGACAGCTGGCGCAAGGCGTCGTCATAGAGACTGGGGGCCTCCATGGCCGCGATCAGGGCCGCATGGGCCTCGGGCCGTTCGACGTGGAAGCGCAGGAAGCGCGGGTCCTTGAGGCCCAGCATGGTCTCCAGGCGGCGGAACTGGTCGCTCTGGAAGCCCGAGCTGGCGCCCAGGTCGCCGCGGAACTTCAGGTAGTCCGAAGGGGTCATGGTGGCCAGGATGTCCCAGCTCTGGGTCATGACCGACTGGATGCGGCTGACGCGGGCCAGGCTCTTGTAGGCGGGGACCAGATCGCCGGCGCGGATGAGGCTCTGGGCCAGGGCCATCTCGTGCAGAATCTGCTTGAGCCACAGTTCCTTGGTCTGATGGATGATGACGAACAGCATCTCATCATGCTGGTCCGAGCGCGGGTGCTGGGCGCTCAGCAGGTCGTCGAGCGACAGATAGCCGGCGTAGGTGATGCCGGTCGGCTCGTGCTTGGCGGCCTCGATAGCGTGGCCGCGAATGTCGTTACTTGCGTCGGTCATCCGCCACCTATCGCCGCATCAGGCCCGAAGAGCCAGCCCGGAGGCGATGGAAAAGTCAGTTGGCGGCGCGGGGCTCATTCGCAGCGGCGGCGGCCATTTGGCGACCGTTGTCGAAGGCGTCGCGGGCGCCTTTGTAGACGAAGCCGTAGGTCGGATAGACGGTGGTGCCCAGGGCGTTGATCGGGTTGTACCAAACCTTGACCCGGCTCCAGTCGCCGGCCGCCGACACATCCACGACGGTGACGTTCTCTTCCACCTTGCCGCGGCTGCCGCCCCAGTTGGCGTGGGTCACGCGAATGACGCGGTCGGTCAGGATGTCGGAGACGACGGCGACATGGCCCTTGTCCATGCGGCCGGTGGGCTGGAAGACCAGCACCGAGCCGGTTTCGGGGGCGCGGCCAGTGCGGAACTTGTCGACCGCCTGACGCCACCAGGTCCAGGCGTCGCCGAAGATGTTGATGCCCGAGAACATGCGGGCGAAGGTCACGCACTGCCAGTAGGGATCATCAGCCTTGGCCGGCGCAGGGCCGATCGCAAAGAAACCAAGGGTCGCCGCAACTGCGGCGGCTGTGAGCCGTTTCATCATCTGGCGTGCTCCCGACCAAAACGCGGACCAAGCCTTAGACGATAGTGTCCGAAGGTTGAAGAACCGTTTCCGACTGTTTCGCCGCGTGATCCACAGGCGGGCGGCGTCGCTCGGCCATCCCTCGCAAAGCCTTGCGCGCCGGGCGTTCGATCAGGTGATAGGTGGCGGCCGCCGCGACGATCAGGCCCAGAATGACCCCCAACCACACGAGAACGTGAAGACGCTTGTCGTCTGCGCCGGTCGCCCGGGCGGCCAGGTTGACCGCCAGAATCTGCCAGGGCGCGCAGACCATGTAGACCGAGTAGCTGATCTCGCCGAGATAGACGGCGGGCTTCGAGCCCAGCCAGCCGGCCTGACCGTCAGGGATGGAGGCCAGGGCCAGGATCAGCAGGCCGGCGGCCAGAACCGTGACGGCGTCCCAGGCCAGGACCGAGGCCGAGGCGACCATGACGACGGCGGCGCTCAGGGCCAGCAGCCCGGCGCGAGGCAGGGGCGCTCGACGATAGACCAGATAGAGGGCGCAGCCGTAGGCGAAGCAGGGCACGATGCGCAACGCGCCCCAACGGAAGGTGGCCTCGGTCAGGGGAAAGCCCGCTAAGCGCTCGAACGCCGCATAGAGGCCCATCAGGAAGACCGCCGTTCCCGCCGTGGCCACCCAGGGGCGCTTCCTCAGAGGCCAGGCCGCCAGGGCGAACAGGGGGAAGGCCAGATAGGCGAACCACTCGGCCGAGATCGACCATGACGGGTGGTTCCAGCCCGCCTCATTGGCGAAGCCCCAGGCGTGCAGCATCAGCAGGTGGGCGGGCAGGCTCTTCCAGCTCAGCACGCTGCCGTCGATATTCATGCCCACGGCGACAGCGGCCAGGCCGAGCGCCATCACCCCCAGCAGGGTGAAGACGTGCAGCGGATAGACCCGCGCGATCCGCGCCCACAGGAAGCCGCGATAGGAGAAGCGCTTCTCGGCGAAGGCGTGCAGATAGACGTGGCTGAGGATGAAGCCCGACAGGACGAAGAAGAGCTCGACGCCCAGATAGCCCTTGGCCGCCAGGTTCGGCAGAAAGCCGACGTCCAGATTGGGCCAGAAGGTGTAGAGCGCGACCCACAGGGCCGCCATGAACCGCAGGGCGGTCAGCGGACGAAGATCGACAGGCGTCTGGACGGGGGTCATGCGGCCACCATGAGATAGCGCCGCTTTGGGAAGCGTTAAGCGGCTCGGGGCCCCTGCAGCAATTCCGGCGCCAGATCCCCTATTCGACGCGGCCGGATTCGCCGGCCTTCTCGATCGCCGCGACGGCGGCGGCGCAGCCGGCCAGGCTCTCGCCGCCGATCTCGACCTTGGCGGTCAGGGGATAGGTCCGGTCGCTCATGCCGTCAGAGCAGTCGGTGGCCATCAGAGTGACCACCAGCGGAGTCTTGGCCGCGGTCTCGGCGGTCCAGGTCGCCACCGTGCCCTGCAGCACCGGGCCGGGGTTGGCGGCCTTCTGCTCGGGGCGGTCGACGCCCGAATAGATCAGACCCGCCGGCGTGATCTCGACGGCCCAGAAGGGTTCCGTGCCCAGCACCCGCAGCGGCTGGTCCAGATCGACCCCGGCCAGGGCGCGCGGCTCGGCCGCAGGGGGCGGAGCCTTCTCGCCGGGCTGGGAACAGGCCGTCAGGGCGGCGGCGGACGAAAGGGCGGAGAACAGCAGGGCGAAACGCATGGCGGGCTCCGGGCGCATCAATAGGTGAGATCGTCGTCTTCGGCCTTGTCGCGGCCGGGGTCCAGATGATTGTCCACCCGGTCGTCCCAGCCTTCGCGATCCGAGCGGAAAGCCAGGCTCATCAACACCCAGGCCAGGCCGACGGTGCACAGCACGCCCAGCCCCATGGCGATCCAGCCGTGAACGGACATCGGTCCGCCGCCGATCAGTCGCCAGTAGGCGGCCAGGCCGAGCACGGCGACGGCGGCGATCGCCACCGCCAGGCCGAGGGCCAGCAGGAACCGTCCTGTCCGACCTTCGACCCGGGGCGTTTTCATTGCATCAGATCAGCGCTGGACCCATTGGCCCGCGGCGTTCTTGTACCACTGGCCCGAGCTGATGCGCGGCAGCAGCTGGGTTTCGAACATCCGGGCCCCGGCCACGTCGGCAGAGGTGCCGGCGTCGGCGGCGCTGCGGGCGTAGGCCTGACGGCGGCCGGCGTTGGTGGCGCTGACGGCGGCCTGGGTGTCGGCGTTCACCGAGGTGCGGACGCCCAGGTAGCCATCGGCCTGCTCGCCGACAGAGCCAGCGGCCTTGGCCTGATCGACCAGGGCTTTTTGCGAGGCGGTCTGGGCGACGGCCGCGCCTGCGGCGGCGCCCAGGGCGGCGACGGCGGCGACGGCGACGAAGAGTTTGCGATTGATCATGTTCAGCCCCTTTCTTCCGGTCAGAACAGGTTGGGGTTTTCGCGCAGGAGGTTCTGCAGTTCCTGGTCGAGCTTGATGCGGATGTCGGCGTCCAGCTTGGCGTAGATCTGCAGCGGTTCGCTGAATTTGATGTTCACCGTGGGCGCGCACGCGGCGGCGCTGACGGCGGCGAGGCCGAGCAGGGCGATCTGACGCTTGCTGATCATGAGGCCGGTCTCCGAGGGCGGCGGTTGAAGTCGTGGCGATCTAACGCCCCGGTGCGTGAACGGGTTCTGAACAAAGCGGCGCCGTATCTCAAGGCTTGATCTCAAGGTTCGTCTTTGGGCGCTTCGCCGCGACGGGCGTATTCCATCAGGTCCGAAACGATCTGGTTGGCGTTCCAGGTCGTGTCCAGCGTCAGGTCAATGGGCGTGTCCGAAGGCAGGTTCAACTTCTTGTTGAGGAAGTCGCGGCGGATCAGCTCCATCCAACTGAGGCGCAGCTGTTCGCGCTCGGGCGGATCGTGGCGGCCGTTGATGCGGAAGCGGACCCCCAGCCTGCCTTCGTCCAGGCTGTTGACCTCGGCGGTCAGGTCGCTGATCGCCAGGTCCTGCATGGCCTGATAGGCGAGGTCTTGCATGGTGTTGGGCGGCAGGGCCGCGCCGTCGGCGGCGGCGCCTCCGGCCGCCAGGTCGTCGAAGACCTCGGGCTGGATCGACAGCCGACCCGGCCGCACCGCGTTCAGAACCCCGCCGCTGACGCGCCAGCCGAGGTCGGGGGCGTAGGTGAAGGGCAAGCGGCCGGAAACCACGGCGTCCAGCTCGGCCTTGTCCTGCAGGTTGGCGCTCTTCATCAGCTCGTTCAGTTGCACCTGTTCGACCAGGATCACCCCGCCCCAGGTCTCGCCGGGCGTCAGGGGGATGCTGAACGGCTCGATGCTGATGCGGCCGCCCGCCGCCTGAATCTGACCGCCGGCCAGGGCCAGGGCCTTTTCGTCCAGGGCGAAGCGCAGCACCAGATCGGTCAGCGGGGTGACCGTCTCCAGCCGATCGACCGTCAGCACCTGGTCGGGGACGGTGATCAGCGGGGTCAGGCTGGTGAACTCGACGCGGCCCTTCAGGCCCTGCACCTTGCCGGCCGGGCTGGTGAAGTCGAGTTCGGTGATGGTGGCGACGCCGGAGCTGGACGTGGTGGTCGGGGTCCAGTCAAAGCGGCCCTCGAACCCGGCCGCGCCCTCGACCGGCGACTTCAGGTAGTCGCCCGCCAGGGGGCTGAGGTCATCGGGCTGCAGGCCGTACTGGCTGAAGGCCAGGTTGGGCGCGCTGATGGTCACGCCGCCCGCCTCTGCCTTGCCGTCGTGGCGCAGGTCGATGCGGCCGATGGCGTGCTCCAGCCGGCTCAGATCGAAGCCGCCGCTCCAGACGTCATTGGCCAGCCGCGCTTCGCCGATCGCCGTCAGCGGCAGGAAGCGTTGCGGGGCGGTCGTGTCGGCGACCAGGGCGCGCGACACGCTGGCGGTCATCGACAGGCCGGCGGGTTTGCCGTCCACGACCAGCCGGCCTTGGGCGTCCGAGAAGCGCATGGCCAGAAAGGGCGCGGTCGCCTCGACGCCGGCCAGGGCGCCCTGCGCGCGCCAGCTCCCGTTCACGACGGTGATCAGCGGAGCGTCTGCGGGGCAGAAACGGCCGGCGACGTCGGTCACGTCGTTCTCGCCCAGCTCCAGCCGCTCGACGCTGAGCGGGATGCAGTCGCTCGCCGTATAGGTCAGTCGGCCGCCGCTGGAGGCCAGCTCGCCCTTCGTGGACAGGGCGATGGCGCGGGCCGGGCCGAAGTCCAGCGCCGCCTCGCCGTCCAGCGCGGCGCGGAAGCCCCCGGGCGTCAGGCTCCACGACGAGACGGCGATCTGGGCCTGAGGCAGGCCGCCGCCGCGTTGAGAGGTGATGCTCAGGGCGCCGCCGCCCGATTGTCCGGCCTCAGCCGCGAACAGGGGCGTCTGGGCGGGGCTCAGGGTCAGCAGGCCGCCGTTGGCCGGGCGCGCCGTGATCGGGCGCGTCAGGACCAGCTCGGTTCCAGCGCTGCCGGCGGCCAGCCTGACCCCCGGGGCGTCGAGCGCGAAAGCGCCCAGGGCTCGCTTCAGCTCGGCCATCTCGGGCAGGTCGTCCTTCGCCGGGGCGCCGAGGCCGGGCCAGGCGGCGCGCGCGGCGGACAGGGCCCCGGCGGCGGTCATGCGCGTCACGCCGTCACGCACCAGATCCAGATCCAGCCGTCCGCGCGCCTCGTTCAGGCTGAGGTCGCCGGTGGACAGCTGTCCGGCCGTCAGGGCCAGCGGTCCCTGCACCTCGAAGGCCGCGTCGCGTCCGCCCGCCGTCAGGCCGTTCGACGACAGAACGGCCTGGGTCAGGCGGGTTCCCGCCGCCTTGCCGCTGTCCAGCCGGATCGCGACGGGCGAGGCGACGCGCCATTCCAGTCCGCGCTGGCCGCGCTTGACCGTGACGTCGGCGCGGCTGAGGGCGAGGTCGGCGCCGCGCGCCGTCATGCCTTCGCCGGTCACTTGCCGGACGCGCACGCGCGTCTGGCCCTTGCCAATGATCTGGAAGGTCTCGATCCAGCCCTCGGTCCGGCCGTCGAAGTCCAGCGCGGCCTCGGTCTTGCGCCCCTCAACGCCGCCCGCCTTCAGGACGTCGGCGTTCAGGCTGGCGGCGATGACGGCGCGTCCGTCGCCGCGACGCTTTTTCAGGTCGGGATAGGGCAGGTCGCCGGTCAGGTTCAGGCGCGCATTGGCGCCTTCGGCGTCCTGCGCCGCGAAGCGTTCGGCGGCGGCTTCGAGCTTCAGCGCCACGCGGTCGCCGACAGTGGTCAGGTCGACGGCGGCGCTCAGGCCGCGCGCTTCGGTGTCGCCGCTCTTCAACGAAGCGGCGGGCAGGCGAGCGCTAAGCCGCATCAGCTTGCTGTCGTCGATGCGGGCGTCGGCCAGAACCTGCAGGGGGCCGTATTCGGTGTCGATGCGGGCGCGGCCGCCCTCGACGATGACCAGGGGCGCGCGCTGATCCGGGCGCGGCGGCTTGGCCATGAACTCTTCGATCAGAGGATCCAGCGAGCCGAGCGAAAACTTGCCGTCCTTCCAGCTGGCGCGCGCCAAGGGGCGGACCAGGCGGATGCGGCTGGGGGTGACGCCAAGCCCGGTCTGCGACCAGGGCATGCCCAGGGCGTAGTCGACCTCGACCCGTTCGACCTTGAAGTCGGGGTCGCGCGGGTCGCCTATGCTGATCTTGCCGACGAAGCCGTCGACTTCGAGTCGCTCCACCTCGACATCCGCATCGATGCCCTTGCGGTCCAGCCAGCCGGTCAGCAGCTCGCGGGCGGCGGCGCGCCGGTTGAGGTAGAGGGCGGCGGCCAGGACGACCAGGAGCAGCAGGCCGATCAGCAGAATGATCAGCGCCGTCCGGACGGCCGAACGCGGGCGGCGGGGCGGCGGCTTGGACCCCGGCGCGGGGTCGGACTGGAGGACGGGCGTTTCGTCGGTCAAAGGCGCTCGCGTACGTCGGCGGAAGGATGGGGTGACAACGCCACAGATTGCTCGCGGACAACAGTTGTGGCCGCATCAACACTGGGGCGTGGCGCTTCAGTCACTGTTCAGTCAAGCAAGGCGAGAAAAGGGCGCTTCTGCGCCGATGATTCAGGAAAAACAGCGGAATACTTGACGTCGCCTCGCCCAAGTTAACCAATTGTAACCTACGCGCTTCCCAAGATGGGACGGACGGGCTATATCGCTCGCTTCGCGTTTTCGGGGCTGCCGGGGCGCGATCCATGATTCGAATGGTTTGGCGCCAGTAGGGCGTCGTCGATTGCCGGGGACCGATGGCTCAGTTCGATCCGCGCCGCCAGCCGATGCGGCTTGCGCCGCATCTCCTGACGACCGCCGCCGCAGTGGCCATCGCCCTTGTGGCGGGTCAAGCCTATGAACCGGTTCGCGCCGAGGAAGTTCCCGCGCTGACGTCGGAACAGATGGCCTATCTCGAGACCCAGGCCTACGCCGCCGCTGGCGCGCCGACCGGCCTGACGGCCCCTGAGGCCATCCCCGTGCAAATCCGCCGCGGCGAAACCTTCGAGCAGGCCGTACGCCGCACCGGCATCGGCGCCGATGAAGCCAGCGCCGTCGCCGCCACCATCGCCAGCGCCTTCGACCTAAAGGACATGCGCGCCGGCCTGAAGTTCGAGACCGCCGTCTCCAAGCCGCGCGGCGGTCGGGGCGACGCCCGCCTGATTGGTCTGACCATGCGCACCGGCCCGGCGAGCCAGCTGACCGTGTCGCGCAGCTTCGACGGCGCGCTGCGTCTGCGCGCCCTCGACGAAAAGGTGACGCACGAAACCGTCGTCGCCAATGACAAGGTCCAGCGTTCGCTGTCGGCCAGCGCCCGTGAGCTGGGCGCCACCTCGGCGGTCGTCCGTCGCGCCAGCCAGCTGTTTGCGCACAAGTTCGACATGCAACGCGACGTGAGGGCCTCGGATGAATTCACCCTGGTCTTCGACCGTTCGGTGACCGAGGCGGGCCGCACGGTGGAAACCGGCGATCTGCTCTACGCCGAGCTCAAGGGGCACGCCTTCTACCGCTATCAGCGACCCGGCGCGAAGACGGCGGAATATTTCGACGCCACCGGCAAGAATACGCGCACCGCCATGATGCGCACCCCGCTGACCAGCTTCCGCCGCGTCAGCTCCAACTTCGGCGTCCGCACCCACCCCATCTCGGGCTATCGCAAGATGCACCAAGGCATGGACTTCGCCGCCACCACCGGCACGCCCGTCGTGGCGCCCGCCGACGGCGTGGTTGTCGAGGCTCGTCGCTGGGGCGGTTACGGCAACTGGCTGCGCATCCGCCACGCCAACGGCCTGGAAAGCGGCTACGGCCACCTGTCGCGCTACGGCTCGGGCATCCGCGCCGGCCAGCGCGTGTCACAAGGTCAGGTCGTCGCCTATGTCGGCTCGACCGGCGCATCGACCGGCCCGCACCTGCACTACGAAATCTGGCGCAACGGCCAACGGATCAATCCGTCCGGCATCAAGACCCAGGAAGGCACCGTCCTGGCGGGGGCTGATCTCGCCGCCTTCCGCGCCGAGAAAGCCCGCATCGACCGCATCATCGCCGCCGGGGGCCAGCGCCGCCCGGTGGTGCAGCAGGCCTCGGTCTCGGGCCTGCGTTCCGTCGAAGGCTGACGCGAACAGGCCGAGGGGCGCGGGCGCCCCTCTTTCACCCCACCAGAACCGGCGTCCGACCCTGGGTCGGACACTGGACGCCGTGCACCCGCACGTCGGCCTCGCCCAGCTTCAGCCCCAGCAGGTCGAGCAGGGGCTGAACCAGGCCGTCGAGCGCGGGTCCCAGCGGCGTCAGCAGGGCGCCGAGCGCCTTGGCTAGATCGCCGAGCCCCAGACCCAGGCCGATGACGTCGACATCGACGTCCAGCCTTTGCAGCAGGCTGACGATCAGGCCGTTGACGAAGCCGCGCGCGCGTACCGACCTGACCGTCTGGTGCGAGATGTCCGAGGCGCTGAACGTGACATCCTGCCAGCTCAGGTCGGCGATCTCCACATCGGCCTGGGCCTTGATCGTGACCAGACCCAGAACCGACACCAGGGTCGCGGGCGAGCTGGCCAGCGGCGCCTTGAAATTTTTCAGTTTCGCTTCGTCGATAGTTCCGATGCGCGCTCGCGCCACGCCGGGGCGCACCGCCAGGGTGACTGTTCTCGCCCCCTCGCAGTTGATGCGTTTCAGGCGAGCCTCCGACGCGGCCGCCTCGATCAGCACCGGCAGCTTGACCTGGGCCAGGCCGAACAGGGCCTGGGCCGTCGTCGCCTTCAGATAGACGCGGGCTTGAGCGGTTCGGATGATGGGGTCGTCCTTGCCGGTGATGGTCAGCCAAGGGGACTTGTTCGGGCGTTCGCCGATGGCCAGCATGACATCCACGTCGGCCAGTCCGGCGCGGGCGCCCAGATCCAGCGCCACCTGACGGTCGCCGTTGGCGGTCTCCAGCGAGGCCATGATCAGATCCAGGGCGGAAACCTCGGCGTTGAGCGCCTCGCGCAGGCCCTGCCGGGCGTCGGCCTCGACCCCGATCAGGTCCTTCAGCTTCAGTCTGGCGTCGACGGGCGTGCGGGTCAGTTTGCCGAGGACTGATTTCGTGTCGGATCCTGCAATGGACTCCAGCACCTTCAGGGCCCGGCCCGCCGTAACCTCGTGTTGCAGCAGGGCGTCGTAGTCGCCGGCCGTCACGCCCAGATCCGCCGCCAAAGCGTCGGAGAACTGCAGGAGGTTGACCTGGGCGCCGGCCAGGGCCCGGTAATCCATTACGGTCAGCGAGACATTGCTGCCCAGCAGGCCCGACAACAGGGCGTTGGCCAGCCCCCCGTCCAGGCTGGCGAGCCGCGAGCCGATCGAGAACATGGCCTGGGGCTGACCGCCCGGGATGGCGGCGGTCGCGGTCCTTCGCACGGTCACATTGGGGCGGTTCAGGATCCAGCGCCCGAAGAAGAGCGGGGCGGGCGCGGTCACCTCGACCCTTGCGGCATTGGGCTCGCTGACGCCGGGGCTGAAGCGGTCCTCGGGCTTGATGCGGGCATCGGCGACATAGCCGCCCCGGGTCACGGTGAGGGCCTGCCAGTCAGTCAGATTGGCTGAGGCGGTGGCGCGGGCGGCCGTCTCGGCCCGGGCCAGATCGCGGGCGGCGGCCAGGGCGGACAGGTCCGCCGTCCCTTGAATCTGCCGCGCCTTCAGCGAGACGGAGCCCAGGTCGACCGCCAGGGCCGCGAGCACGCATATCAGGCCGGCGAAGGCCGCCGTCATGATGGCGACGCCGCCCTTTTCATCGCCAAGCCAGCGCCGGGACGTCATCTCAGTACCCGCCCAGACGGACGACGGCGGTCCGTCGAATGGTGCGCGGCGGCGGGGGGATGATGGCCCCCAGAGCCATCAGCGGATGGTCGCTGGCGTCATAGACGACGTGAACGCGGATCACGCTGACGGTGCTTTGCACCTCGACCGAGGCGCGGTCGGGGCGCAAGCCGAGGTCGCCGACCTGAGCGCCGACGAAGCCGCGGGCCAGGGCTTCTCTCTCGGTCGGGTCCAGGCCGGCGATGGCGGCCCTTGCGCCTTCGGAAGCCAGGGACTGGACGGAGTGGGCCATCCAGAACCAGCCGCCGTACACCACCATGCCGAGCATCATCAGGATCAGCAGCGGCGCCACCATGGCGAACTCGATGGCGGCGACCCCGCGCCGGTCGCGGGTTGGCGGCAGAAGGGAAAAGCAGCGCCTCATGATTGGGCCTCACCTTGTGAAGGTGATGTATTTAGATCAAACACCGTTAAGAGGTGCTGTAGGCGCACGAAATGGCGGCCTGTCCGGCGCGGCGATGAAGCCTTCGTCGGGCAGATAATCCTGCGATCGAGACGGAACAGGGTCCCGCGCAAGATTCTTCGGAGCGAGAACCAGCCCGACTGGCGTTCGACGCCGCCGCGTCCGTGATTGAGTATCGCTTCGGGGCCGCCGAGGCCTATAGCGGCTGACCGAGTTGCACCAGGCGGTGCAGATGGAAGTGGGCCGCACCTGGCGGCCTTGCTG
>NZ_DLNQ01000013.1:13559-39554 GCF_002479495.1 Brevundimonas sp. UBA7506 | reverse complement strand
ACCAAGGCCCTGGGCGGCGCCACCTTCGACGGCGTCAACCTGTTCTCGGCGACGACGACGGACGCCATCTCGGTCAAGACCGGGACGGCCGCCGGCGACACCTTCACTCTGAAGGCAGCCTCGGGCGCGGCTACCGCGGTAGCGACGGCCGGTGGTGGGGTCGCTCGTGCCGGCGCCACGGCTGCGGCCGTGGACACGGCTCTGAAGGCCTTCACGGCCGTCCTCGGTGATTTCGGCACCAAGTCGAAATCGCTGGAACGTTCGCTGACCTTCACCAGCAAGATCCAGGACGCGCTCGAAGTGGGCGTGGGCAACCTGGTGGACGCCGACCTGGCCAAGGAAAGCGCCAAGCTGACCGCCCTGCAAACCAAGCAACAGCTGGGCGTGCAGGCGTTGTCGATCGCGAACCAGTCGAGCTCGGTTCTGCTCGGCCTGTTCCGTTAACAAAGTGGTCGGGGGCGGGTCTTCGGGCCCGCCTCCGTTCGCACATCAGGAGACAGGAGGCGCGGCGTCGCCGCGTTAAGGGGAAATGGCAGATAATGTCGCAAGACTGCCGAACGTGACCCTCGTTCAGCCTGACGCCTATGGTCAGGGCGTCGAGGCGCAGCCGAAACCGGTGCGGGACGAACCCGACGCCGGCCGCTATCGCCTGACGATCGAGGAGGGGCCGAACGGCTTTGTTTACAAGACCTTGGATCGCGTCACCGGCGAAGTCATCCGCCAGTTGCCGCGCGAAGAGGTGATGAAGATGAGCGCCAGTCCGGCCTACGGGGCAGGCGGAGTGATCAAGACCAAGGTCTGATCCTCGACAGTAGCTTGGAACCGCAGCGCCGCCGGCTCGCCGGACGGCGCCGCGTTCGTTTCCACGCCGTTAACCATACGCTCAGGAATCAGTTTCATTCTGCACGTCAGAATTTGAACTGGGGCTAGAAGCCATGACCAACAGCGTTCTCACCAATGCGTCCGCGCTCATAGCGCTCCAGAACCTCAATTCGACGAACAATAAGCTGGCCGCGACCCAGAGCCGCGTGAACACCGGCCTGAAGGTGCAGGGCGCCAAGGACAACGCCGCCACCTGGGCTATCGCCCAGAACCAGCGAGCGGACACCGGTGCTCTGGAATCGGTCAAGACCAGCATGAACCGCGCAACGTCTCTGGCCGACGTGTCATTGGCGGCCGGCGCGCAGATTTCGGACCTGCTGATCGAACTGCGCGAAAAGGCGACGGCCGCCGCCGATCCCTCGGCGACGACGGCGTCGCGCAAGGCCTACAACGATGAGTTCCAGTCGCTGTTGAAGTCGCTGGACTCCTTCGCCAAGAACGCCACCTTCGACGGCGAGAACATCCTGAATGGCACGGCTACGACGGCCCTGGACTTCCTGGCCAACGTCGGCGCCACCGAAACCATCTCGATGAACCGCCAGGACCTGTCGCTGAACGGTGTCGGCCTGCAACTGCCGGCGCGCGCGGCCAGCGCCGGTCCGCCGGTCGTGACGGCGCGTCCCGCCGGCCCGCCGCTGCTGGACACGCTGGAAAACGCTCAGGAAGCCTTCACCGCCGTAGTGTCCGCCCTGGACGACGCCAACGCCAAGCTGGCTGAGCTGGGCGCACAGTCCAAGCAGATCGAGAAGCACAACATCTTCGTCGGCAAGCTGATGGACTCGTTGGAAGTCGGCATCGGCAACCTGGTCGATGCGGACATGGCCAAGGAAAGCGCCCGCTTGCAGGCGCTTCAGGTCCAGCAGCAGTTGGGCGCGCAAGCCCTGTCGATCGCCAACCAGGCGCCGCAGATCATCCTGTCCCTGTTCAAGGGTTGATCTATCTGAAATAGCGAGGCGCGCCGTGGCCGAGTGAAATCGGCGGCGGCTTGCGCCTGCTTGGGCGCGGGGTCAGCCCGTAAAGGCTGGCCAACTTCATGAGCAACCAACGCACATAAGCCATAGGGCGAAATCCCTGACCGGTGACCGGAGCTTGACTGTCGCCTAACGTGAACCAGCCTTGGCTGTTCCGCGCCCAATCTTAAACACTTCGTTACCAGCTTGGCGGCAGACTGAACGCAGGAGCGTCGGACTGTGATCAACAACAGCTATCTTCTGGGTTTGTACGGCGGAACCTCGACCTTCTCGGGGGGGCTCGGCTCGACGTCGGTCGCCGTGAAGAAGCAACCGACCGCGCCATGGTCGACCTCGGTCAAGCCGCAGAGCCAATCGGACCTGCTGCGCGCGGCCCTCAGCGGGCGTCGCCTGATCAATGAGGACAACGCTGTCCTGGACGTGAAGAACACCTCGTCCGGCGACTACCGCAAGATCTTCGCCATGTATCAGGGCCTCACCATGCTGGAGGCCGTGGCAGATCGGGTGGGGCAGAAGAACCTGTCGGCGCTTGAACGCGCGCAACTGACCAAACGCATGGACGCCGGCTTGGCTGAACTGTCGGCCTATCTGGGCGCGGCCCAGTTCGACGGCGTACGCATGGTCCAGGGCAAGTCCGAAACCAAGGCCCAGACCGGCGCCGCCGTGCCGCGCGACTCGGCCAAATACGTCACGGGGGCGGTCCACACGGGCGCTCTCACGGACGAGGTCGCCGCTTTCCAGGGCGACGTGAAATTCAACATCACCATCAAGAAGACCGGTGGCGATCAGGTCATAGCGATTGATCTGGCCGAGATGGGCTCTGACCCGCGTACGCTTCAGTCCGTCGTGACCCACATCAACAGCAAGCTGGAGGCGGCGGGCGTCGAGACTCGCATGGGCCGCGAGCAGTTGCCGTCCGAGCCCAAGGTCATCAAGTCCGGCGAGACCACCATCACCTTGCCGGCCGGGCCGGATAAATGGGCGCTGAACCTTCAGGGGGTGTCCTATGAGAAGGTCAGTTTCTCGCCGGTGGCCTCGTCGGACGCCGTCTATGTGGTGCAGGGCGTAGGCAAGAGCGGCGGGCATGAGGTTCTGAAATTCCAGGAAGGCGCCGGCCAGACCAGCGGCCAGGCCTTCTGGGTCGATGGTCAGGTCGGTCAGTCGGGGCTGCCGGACGGGGTCGAGACCGTGCGCGCCAGCGCTACCGGACCGGACGGCTCCATGTGGATCGTCGCCGACGTCAGCGCCGGGACCTCGACCCAGCCGATCAAGGGGCAGGGCGACGTGGTCCTGATGAAGCTGGATTCGGCGGGCAAGGTGGTGCTCAGCCGCGCCCTGGGCGCCGCCTCCACCGCCAGCGGTTACGCCATCGCCGTGGACGCTGACGGTCGTGTGGCCGTGGCCGGCTCCGTGGTCGGGGCTCTGGTGCCGGGCGCCTCGGGCGCCGACGCCAATGTGGCGGACAGCTTTGTGACCGTCT
The DNA here is from genome assembly GCF_002479495.1 of Brevundimonas sp. UBA7506. GTDB lineage: Bacteria > Pseudomonadota > Alphaproteobacteria > Caulobacterales > Caulobacteraceae > Brevundimonas. The sequence goes on along the minus strand of NZ_DLNQ01000013.1, from coordinate 36,221 downwards.
TTGACGCCAAGGGGGCGGAGCAGTGGACCCAGCGTCGCGGCGCCAAGGCGGCGGACGAAGCCACGGCGGTCTCGTTCGGCGCCGATGGCCGCGTCTATGTCGCGGGGCGCTCGCAGTCCTCCATGCCGGGCGCGCTCGGATCGGGCGGCTGGGACGGCTATGTCCAGGCCTTTAGCGAAAGCCAGATCCACAGCCTGGCGCCGATTACGGCGACGGCGACCGGGATCAATCAGTTCGGCACGGCCGGGGACGACAATGTCCAGGCCATGACCACGGACGGTGACAAGCTCTATACCGCCGGGGTCGAGAACGGCCGCATGGTGGTGCGCCAGTTCCAGATCGACGCCACGGGTTCGCCGACCCTGCTGTCGTCGCGCGACCTGGGCCACGCCAGCGGCGAGATTGCGGGCATCTCGGTCTCCAACGGTCAGGTGATCCTGGCGGGCACGACGCGTAACGGCGCCCTGGACATCGGCCAGGTCAACACCGCCCATTCCGGCGGCACGGACGCTTTCGTCGCGGTGATCAACAGCGACCTGAGCGTCTCGGCCAACGACCGGCTGACCTACTACGGCGGGGCGGGCGACGACACCGCCGCCGATGTGAAGATCGTCGACGGCAAGGTCTGGCTGACCGGGATTTCCGACCGCACCGTGGGGGCCAAGACCGAGGATCCGACCTCGGGCTATCTGGCGCGTCTCGATCCCACGACAGGCGCGGTGGAGTGGAGCCAGACCTGGACCGGGGCGGATCGTCAGGCCGCGCCCACCACCATCGCCGTGGCCTCGGGCGGGGCCAGTGTCCTGGATCGGCTGGGCCTGCCTCAGGGTGAGATTCCGCAGTCGGATTCCAAGCAACTGGTGGACGCCACCTCGCTGCGGGCGGGCGATCGCTTCTACGTCACCTCGGGCACGACCGGGCGTTCGGTCGCCGTCACCATCGACGCCAAGGAGACGTTGCAGACCCTGGCGCGCAAGATCGAGACCGCCTCGGGCCGTACGCTGAAGGTCACGATCAAGACCGACAAGGACCATGTCACCGGACTGGACGGCGACACCAAGATCACGGCGGGCGGCGTGCAGCGCCTGTCCATCACCTATGCCGATGGCCGCGAAGGCGCGGTGCTGCGGGCGGGCGAGGCAGGGCGCGACGCTCTGGCCGGCCTGGGCCTGACGCCGGGCTATATCGGCCCGAGCACGAGCGATTTCAAGACCTTCGGCCTGGACCTGCCCAAGACCCTGAGCCTGAAGGACGCCGAGGCCGCCAAGGCGGCGACCAGCACCCTTCAGCTGGCGATCAAGGCCCTGCGCGACGCCTACAAGGCCCTGGACCCCGACAGCAGCAAGCCCAAGGTCACCGGGTCGGCGCCGCCCTATCTCAAGGCGCAACTGGCCAATTATCAGGCTGCGCTGGCCCGCTTGACGGGTTGATCCCCGGCGAGACGTGGCTGAGAGGCGATTCCTCCCCAGCCGATCCGGCTCGGGAGGCGTGGACCCCCGCTTTAGGTTGACGCGCGCGGCGTCGCCGGGGTTATTGGGGCCATCATTGGCGTCGAGTCCCGCATGGCCCTTCCTAAAGACAATCGCACCGTCCTGCTGGTCGGGGGCGGCCTGGCCGTCGTGGCGGCCGTGGCGGCCGCCCTGGTGTTCAGCGCCGGACGCGACAAGCCGACCGAGGCGCCGCCTGCGTCGCAGGGCGGGCTGACCATCGACCTGGCCGAGGCCCCCACGCTGGAGCCGGCGCGCGAGCTGCGCTGCTTCGTCGATGGACAGTTCGTGGGGCAGGCGACCCTGGCTGACTGCGCCCAGCGCAACGGCGTGGCCACCAGCGCCCTGGACGTGGGTCTGGACGCCACCGGCGCCCTGGCCGCCGCGCCCACCGCCGCCTTCGCTCCGCCGCCGGAGCTTCCAGCCGAGCCGAGCGTCACGGTGACGCCGACAGAGGAGGGCGCGTCGCCCGCCGAGCCCAGCCGTCCGGCGTCGGCGGCCGCCTCGGCCACGGCCTGCTTGCGCCACACCGGCTCGGAATGGCGCTCGATCGGCAACGGCATGAGCCTGGGCGCCTGCGTCCAAGCCCTCTACGCCGGCACCTGCGTCCGTCCGGGCGAGGCCCAGTACGGGCGTTGGGGCGATACGACCCTGCGTCTGGTCCCGCGTCGCGTTGAGCAGTCGAACGACAACACCCGCTTCCGCACCCTGGCTCAACAGGATCGGAGCTGCCAGTTCCCGGAGCTGGGCTGATGAGCCGCAAGATCCTTTCCGCCGCTGCAATCGCCCTTTTGGGTCTGACCGTCTCCGCCTGCGCCCAGAAGGGCGTCGAGGCCCCGACCGAGCCGGGCGTCTGCTATCACGTGGTCATGCCAGAGGACGGCAAGTCCGCCCCCCTGATCAACGTCGTCGCCCGCGATCAGCCGCAGATCGAGTTCTGCGCCGCGCGGCTTGAGGAAATGCGCCTGCGGTTCCTGCGCATGGGCGGCAACAATCGCGACATGATCGGCGCCTATCAGGGGCAGTTCATTTTCATCGACCGGGGCGGCGTGAAGTTCGGCAAGACGCTGACGGGGCAGCGCTTCTTCGCCCTGACGCGCACGGGCGACGGCCGTCTGGCCATTCCGGGCGCCATCCAGCGCGAAATCGACGGTCGTCCCGTCGCCGTAGCCCCCAATTAGAATTCCGCCCGCTCGGGCGTGAACAAAACTGGAACATTCCGTCGGTATCCGCTAGGGATCGACGGCAAGAACATAAAAGGACATCGGTCATGGCCGGCAGCGTCAACAAGGTCATCCTCATCGGCAATCTGGGCCGCGACCCGGAAATCCGCACGCTGAACAGCGGCGACCGCGTCGCCAACCTGCGCATCGCCACCTCGGAACAATGGCGCGACAAGGCCACCGGCGAGCGCAAGGAAAAGACCGAGTGGCACCAGGTCGTCATCTTCAACGAGAACATCGTCAAGGTGGCCGAGAACTACCTGAAGAAGGGCTCGACGGTTTACATCGAGGGCTCGCTGCAGACCCGCAAATACACCGACGCCCAGGGCGTCGAGAAATACTCGACCGAGATCGTGCTGCAACGCTTCAACGGCCAGCTGACCATGCTGGGCGGTCGTAACGACAGCCAGGGCGGCGGCATGGGCGGCGGTGATCGCGGCGGTTACGGTGGCGGCCGCAACGACGACGACTACTCCTCGGGCTTCTCGACCGGCGGCGCCAACAAGCCCTCGGGCCCCAAGGAAAGCTACGACCTGAACGACGACATCCCGTTCTAAGGTCGGGTCGACCGAAAGATCAGGCCGCGTCTTCCGAGAGGAGGGCGCGGCCTTTTTCTTGTCAGCGCGCGAAGCGGCCCTTGGACGCGGCGTCGCTCAAGGCCTCACGGGCGGCGGCGGTCAGTTCGGGCAGGGACTGGACCTGTTTGACGCCGTAGGCCTGGGCCGTGATGTCGACATTGCCTTTGCGCCAGAATCCCTCGGGAGCCAGCACGATCAGCTTTCCTCCGCGCGCGTGCAGGCCCATTTCCAGCAGGCTGATGGGGCTTTGGGTGCCGGGCGCGAAATACATGACGATGACGTCGGCGGATTCCAGCGCGGCCAACTCCCACTCGACCTGACGGCGGAACTCGGGCTCGTCGGCCTCGGGGCGCCAGTTCGGGTTCCAGTCGGGGCGGCGCGGGTTCAGGATGACCACGTCCATGTCGGCTAGGGCCGAGGTCATGGCCGCCTGCCAGTCCGGCGCGCCGCCCATGTCGATGCTGCCGCCCAGGAAGACGCGGGGGCGGCTGTCGTCGATGGGCAGGGGCTGGGGCGAGACCACGTTGCTGGGGCCCTTGGCGGTCTGGGCCAGCGCTGGCGCGACGCTGAAGGCGGCAAGGGACATGGTCAGGGCGGCCAGCGTGCGGTTCATCGATCTGCCTCGGGTTCGCGAAGGGGCGGGGCATAGCACCCTGTCGGGCGAAGACTAGGGCAGGCGCGACGGAAAAGAGCGGTCATCGAACGTGACGGGCCTTTCGCGGCGGCCTGTGGCATCAGGTCACGGTGTCCAGCCATCGCCACTCCCCGCTCAGCCTGCTCGAGATCGCCGCCATCATCGCGGTGATGCTGATCTGGGGCGTCAACAACGCCGCCGCCAAGATCGCCACCGAGGTCATGCCGCCGCTGATGGTGGGAGCCCTGCGCTTCGCCATCGCCGCCGCCTGCCTGGTCTGGTTCGTGCGGCCGCCCTTCCCGAACTGGAAAAGCCTGCTGATCATCGCCGTGGTGGGCGGTCCGATTCACTACGGCCTGATCTACCTGGCCTTCTGGCTGGCCCACGACGTCAGCCCGGTGACGGTGGCGACCCAGCTGTGGATACCTCTGACCTCGCTGTTCGCCTTTCTGCTGCTGGGCGAGCGGATATCGCGCATGGCCACCATCGGGCTGGTCATCGCCTTTGTCGGTGTGGCGTGGATGACGCTGGACCCGCACGCCCTGCAGGACTGGAAGGCGATCGCGGTGGGGGCCCTGGGCGCGTCGGCCTGGGCGCTGACGACGGTGATCGCGCGCCGCACCACCTCCATACCGCCGCTGAAGATGCAGGGCCTTTTGGCCCTGATGGCCTTTCCGGCGCTGACCCTCGGTTCGCTGGTGTTCGAGACGGGTCAGTGGGAAGCCGCGCAGGTCGCACCGCCCGTCGTCTGGGGCACCCTGGTCTGGGCGGGGCTGATTTCGTCGGTGTTCGCGACCAGTCTGGTCTTCTGGCTGGTGCAGCGGCGCGAGGCGGGGCGGGTGACGCCCTATCTGCTGGGCTCGCCGCTGGTCTCCATCCTGATCGGCTGGCTGTGGATGGGCGACGTGCTGACGCCGCAGATCCTGACCGGTGTGGCCATCGCCCTGATCGGCGTGGTGACGGTCGCCCTGGGGGAGCGCGGCCTGCGCGCCGGCGCCCCCGCCAAGGTCTGATCGTTTAGTTTAGCCGGCCTTCAGCACGGCGCAGGCCACGCGGTCGCCCGCGCCGCCGATAGGCTGGCTGTTGTGGTCGTCGGGGTTGGCGTGGATGACCAGGGCCGAGCCGTCGGCGTCCCACAGCCACTGGCCGGGGCCGTCCTGGCTGATGCGGGCCTTGGTGGTGAAGAACTCGGCCTTGGCCGAGCCGTCGGCGGCGGCGTAGAGGTTGGGCAGGTCGCCGTCGTCGGGACCCTGGGCGTTCAGCAGGCCGTGCGGCGTCTTGGGATCAGTGTGATTGATGTGGGCGCCTGCCGAGGTGAAGGGGGCGGCGCACTGGCCCGTGGCGTGGATGTGGATGCCGTGCCAGCCGGGCGTCAGGCCCGTGGCTTCGACCTTGATCAGCAGACCCGTCGCGCCCTGCGTCAGCGTCGCCTTGCCGATTTCGGCGCCGGCGCCGTTGGTGATCGCGGCCTGACCCGTCTGGCCCGGCGTGGCGCGCGGGATCATGGCGGAATGGTCCATGGCGGCGGCCTGACCGTGAGCGCCGTGGCCCATGGCGGCGTGATCATGGCTCTGGGCGAAGGCGCTGGCGGCGAGCAGCGAAGTCGCTGCGAAGGCGGTAAGGGCGGCAGCAGTCAGACGCATGGTTTTCCTGTCCTTTTGGGCATGGGGATATCAGCGGCGTTTCTTTGCCACAACGGCCCCCGGATGCTAGAAACCGGAACAGCGGATCACGTTCCGATTCCGGCCATTTAAAGCCTGATTTCCTTGACCGACGACAGCTACGACAACGCCGCACCTTCGGCGCCCGGCGACATCTCCATCATCACGATCGAGGACGAGCTGAAACGCTCCTACCTCGACTACGCCATGAGCGTGATCGTCAGCCGCGCCCTGCCGGACGCGCGCGACGGTCTGAAGCCGGTTCACCGTCGCATCCTCTATTCGATGCACGACCTGAACATGACGCCCGAGCGGTCGTATTCGAAGTGCGCGCGCGTCGTCGGTGACGTGCTGGGTCGCTTCCACCCGCACGGCGACGCCTCGGTCTATATGGCCCTGGTGCGGATGGCGCAGCCCTTCTCGATGGGGCTGATGCTGGTCGACGGTCAGGGCAACTTCGGCTCGGTCGACGGCGATATGCCGGCCTCCATGCGTTACACCGAGGCCAGGATGGCCCCGGCGGCGGTGGCCTTGCTGACCGACATCGAAAAAGACACGGTCGATTTCCAGCCCAACTACGACGAGAAGGAACTGGAACCCGTCGTCCTGCCGGCGCGGATTCCCAATCTGCTGGTCAACGGCGCGGGCGGCATCGCCGTCGGCATGGCGACCAACATCCCGCCGCACAACCTGGGCGAAGTCGTCGACGCGGCCGTGGCGCTGCTGGACAACCCTGACATGGGCGACGAGGCCCTGCTGGACATCGTGCCGGGGCCCGACTTCCCGACTGGCGGCGAGATCATGGGCCGCACCGCGCCGCGCAACGCCCTGCGCGACGGACGCGGCTCGGTCATCGTCCGCGGTCGCGCCTCGGTCGAGGAGATCCGCAAGGATCGCGACGCCATCGTCATCACCGAACTGCCGTTCCAGGTGAACAAGCAGACCCTGATCGAACGCATCGCCGAAATGGTGCGCGAGAAGCGTCTGGAAGGCATTTCCGACGTCCGCGACGAGTCCGACCGTCAGGGCATGCGGATCGTCATCGAGCTGAAGCGCGACGCTTCGGGCGACGTTATCCTGAACCAGCTGTTCCGCTATACGGCGCTGCAATCCTCGTTCGGCGTCAACATGCTGGCGCTGAACCACGGCCGTCCCGAGCAGATGGGCCTGCGCAAGCTGCTGGAGCTCTTCCTCGAGTTCCGTGAGGAAGTGGTCGTCCGCCGCGTCAAGTTCGAGCTGGCCAAGGCCCGCGATCGCGGCCACGTCCTGGTCGGTCTGGCCGTCGCCGTCGCCAACATCGACGAAGTCATCCACATCATCCGCAGTTCGGCTGATCCGGCCGAAGCGCGCGAGCGTCTGCAGGCCAAGGCCTGGCCTGTCGGCGACATGATGGCCCTGGTCGAGCTGATCGCCGACCCGCGCACGGTTCTGGTCGACGGCGACAAGATCCGTCTGACCGACGAACAGGCTCGCGCCATCCTGGCCCTGACCCTGTCGCGTCTGACGGGCCTCGGCCGCGATGACATCTTCGGCGAGGCGCGTGGCCTGGCCGACACCATCCAGGGCCACCTGACCATCCTGTCGGATCGCGCCAACGTCCTGGCCATCATCCGCGAAGACCTGCTGCTGGTGAAGGATCAGTTCGCCGTGCCGCGCCGCACCCTGATCGGGGAAGGCGACGCCGAGATGGAGGACGAGGACCTGATCCCGCGCGAGGACATGGTCGTCACCGTCACCCACGGCGGCTACGTCAAGCGCGTGGCGCTGAACGCCTATCGAACCCAGCATCGCGGCGGCAAGGGCAAGTCGGGCATGACGATGAAGGACGAGGACGCCATCACCGGCATCTTCTCGGCCTCGACCCACACCCCGGTTCTGTTCTTCGCCACCAACGGCAAGGCCTACAAGCTGAAGACCTGGCGCCTGCCGCTGGGTAACCCGCAGTCGCGCGGCAAGGCCTTCGTCAACCTTCTGCCCATCGAGCCGGGCGACAGCATCATGAACGTGCTGCCGCTGCCGGAAAACGAGTCCGAGTGGGACAACTACGACATCATGTTCGCCACCAGGTCGGGCGACGTGCGGCGTAACAAGCTCAGCGACTTCGCCACGGTGAACCGCGCGGGCAAGATCGCCATGAAGCTGGAAGACGGCGACCGCATGGTCGGCGTGGCCATCTGCAACGCTGACGACGACATCCTGCTGACGACGCAGTTGGGCCGAGCCATCCGCTTCAAGGCCGACGACGTGCGCGTCTTCAAGGGCCGGGATTCGACCGGCGTGCGCGGCATCCGTCTGCAAGGCGACGACGAGGTCATCTCGATGGCCGTTCTGGGCCGTGTGGATGCTTCGCCGGAAGAACGCGCCGCCTACGTCAAGCACGCCAACGCCATGCGCAAGGCCCTGGCCGGCGCGGACGTGGACGAAGAGGTTACGGCTGTTGAGGCCGACGACGAGGTTGTCGGCGACGCCGCCCTGTCGGTCGAGCGCATCGCCGAACTGGGCGCGGCTGAGCAGTTCATCCTGACGGTCACGGAAACCGGCTTCGGCAAGCGGTCCTCGGCCTATGAGTATCGCCGCACCGGTCGCGGCGGGCAGGGGCTGACGGCCCACGGCCTGGGCGGTCGCGCCGGCACGCGCCTGGCCGCCGCCTTCCCGGTCGAGGACAGCGACGACCTGATGCTGGTCACCGACGGCGGCCAGATGATCCGCACCCCGGTCGGCCAGGTCCGCATCGTCGGCCGGTCCAGCCAGGGCGTGACCATTTTCCGCACCGGCAAGGACGAGAAGGTCGTCTCGGTCGAACGCCTGCCCGACTCGGGCGGCGACGATGACGGCGCGGACGACGCCGTGACGGAAGAGGGCGGCGAGGGCTGATCGGCTCTCAGGCGAGCATGACGGCGGGCATGGCTGACGTTCTGATGCAGATCGACGGCCGGCCCGCCAGCGCCGCCGACCTGGGCCATTTCGTCCTGTCCAACTACGGCGCCTTCACCTCGATGCAGGTCGAGGACGGGACGGTGCGGGGCCTGGATCTGCATCTGGCCCGTCTGGAAGCCGAAGCCGTCGACCTGTTCGGCCTCGCTGTGCCTGAGGCGACGTTGCGTGATCAGATGCGACAGGCGCTGGACGGGCGATCAGGCCGGCTCAGCCTGCGAGTCAATCTGTTCTCCGACGCCATCAGCCTGCGGGCGCCGGACGCGGTGCTTCAGCCGCGCGTCCTGACCACGCTTTCAGCCCCCGCCGCGCCGCTGACGGCGCCGTTGCGGCTTCAGGCCCAGGTCTATGCCCGCGAAGTCCCGCACCTGAAGCACGCGGCCACCTTCGGCTTGACCCGCGCCCGGCGGCAGGCGTTTCAGGCCGGATTCGACGACGCCCTGTTCGTCGACGCCGAGGGGCGGATTTCCGAAGGCTCCATCTGGAACATCGGCTTCATTCAGGGCGACACGGTGATTTGGCCCGAGGCGCCGATGCTGGCTGGAACGGGCCAGACCCTGCTGCAACGCGGGATGGAAAGCCTTCGCCTGAACAGCATCAAGCGTCCGGTGTTTCTGACCAATCTGCCGTCCTTCGACGCGGCCTTCATCTGCAACAGCGCGACGCCCGCCTGCGCTGTCGCGACTATTAACGGCCATCAGTTCGGCCCGGCCGACTCTGCGATCGCGCGGCTGATCGACGCCTGGCGATCAAACCCGCGTCAGAAAATCTAGGCCGTTGATTTCGCACCTGCTAAACGGGTCGAAACGCGGGGAGGCGAAGGCCATGCGCATCGGACTGTACCCGGGGACTTTCGACCCGGTCACGAACGGCCACATGGATATCATCGGGCGGGCCATCAAACTGGTCGATCGCCTGGTCATCGGGGTGGCGCAGAACGACGACAAGGGCCCCCTGTTCTCGACCGCTGAGCGCGTCGAGATGCTGAAGGCCGAGGTCGCGCGGTTTGATGCCGACATTCAGGTCCAGCCCTTCAGCAGCCTGCTGATGCATTTCGCCGAGGAGATGAACGCCAACGTCATCGTGCGCGGCCTGCGCGCGGTCGCGGACTTTGAGTACGAGTTCCAGATGACGGCCATGAACCAGCGCCTCAACAGCGACATAGAGACCGTGTTCCTCATGGCCGATCCGCGCCATCAGGCCATCGCCTCGCGGCTGGTGAAGGAGATCGCCCGTCTGGACGGTGCGATCGAGAGCTTCGTCAGCCCGGCGGTCGCCGCCCAGGTGCGCGCCAAGGTGCAGCGCTAGATTTCAGGATAGACATGACCTTCAAGACGCTTCTGGCCGCCGCTGCGGTTTCCTTGATCGCGGACGCCGCCGCCGCCCAGACCGCTTCGGAATGGCGCACGGTCGCGCCTGAGAACCTGATGGTGATCGACACCTCCAAGGGCCGGGTTCTGGTCGAGCTTGAGCCGCGGGCGGCGCCGAACCACGTCGAGCGCATCCGCACCCTGACCAATCGCGGCTTCTATGACGGGCTGAAGTTCCACCGCGTCATCCCGGATTTCATGGCCCAGACGGGCGACCCCGAGGGCACCGGCGCGGGCGGCAGCGATTTGCCGGACGTGAAGGGCGAGTTCAGTTTCCGCCGCGGACGCGACAGCGGTTTTGCGCCCGTTGAAAACAGCGGTCCCGGCGTGCGCGGCATCATGGGCAGCCTGCCGGTCGTGACCCAGCCCGACGCCCAGATGTTCGTCACCGCCGACTTCAAGGTCGGCGCCATGGGCTTGTTCTGTCCAGGGGTTGCGGGCATGGCCCGGGCGGGATCGCCCGATAGCGCCAACAGTCAGTTCTTCCTGATGACGGGCCAGAACGACAACCTGAACGGCGGCTACACGACCTTCGGCCACGTCCTTCAGGGTCTGGACGTGGTCAAGTCGCTGAAAGCGGGCAGCGACGCCGAGGACGGCAAGGTCGTCGATCCTGACGTCATGACCAAGGTGCAACTGGCCTCGGCCCTGCCGGCGGGACAGCGGCCGAGCGTGCGCGTGGCCGTGCCGGGCTCTGCGCCGTTCAACGCCGCTGTTGAAGCAGCACGCGCCGCACGCGGCGCCCAGTTCAGCATCTGCGACGTGCAGCCTGTGGTTCAGGTCACGGGCGGCTGAGTTTTCCAATCGGGGGAGGGGACGATGATGCGCTTTTCAACGGGGTTGGCGGCGGCGTCCGTCCTGATGCTGGCCGGATCGGCCTGGGCGCAGGAGGCGGCGCCGAGCGCCTCGGCGCCGGCCGTCGTCGCCAGCGAGTGGCGCACGGTCGCGCCCGAGAACCTGCTGGTGATCGACACCAACAAGGGCCGCATTCTGGTTGAGCTGGCCCCGGAGGTCGCGCCGGGCCATGTCGAGCGCATCCGGCTGCTGGCGGGGCGCGGCTTCTATGACAACCAGGTCTGGCACCGGGTCATTGATCAGTTCATGGCCCAGACCGGCGATCCCCTGGGCACGGGCGAGGGCCAGAGCGCCTATCCTGACCTGAAGGCCGAGTTCACCTTCCGCCGCGACGGTCAGACGCCGTTCGCGGCGGTGGCCGCGCCCGCCGGGGCGGTGCTGGGCTTCCTGCATTCCCTGCCGGTCCAGACCCAGCCCGACGCCTATATGGCCACGACGGCGGACCGCAAGGTCCACGCCTGGGGCCTGTATTGCCCCGGCGTCGCCGGCATGGCGCGCGACGAGGCGCCCGACAGCGCCAACAGCCAGTTCTTCCTGATGCGTCAGCCCTACCCCTCGCTGGACAAGCGCTACACCATCTGGGGCCGGGTCGTGTCGGGTCTGGACGTGGTGCGCGCCCTGAAGTTCAGCTCCAACCCCGACGGCATCGTCACCGGTCCCGATCAGATGAAGCGGGTGCGGGCCGCGTCCGACCTGCCGCCGGCCGAACGCCCGACCGTTCGCGTTCTGGATACGGCGTCGCCGCAGTTCCGCGCGCTAGCCGACGCGGCGCGTCAGGCCAAGGGCGCCGACTTCTCGGTCTGCGACATAGACCTGCCGGTTCAGGTTGCCGGAGCGCCCGCCGCCTGATTGCCGGCCTGGCCGTTGTTGCGGCCCCGGCGACGGCGTCGGCGGGGCTTCTGGCGGTCCTCGCGCATCCTTTGCAGCAGCAGGCCTTCGCGCAGGCCCCGGTCGGCGACGCGCACGCGCTCGCAGGGCCAGGCGCGCTGCACGGCCTCCAGGATCGCCGCGCCCGCGAGCACCAGATCGGCGCGGTCGGGGCCGATGCAGCTTTCCGCCGCCCGGCCCGCTGGGCCCAGGCGCTTGAGGCGCAGCGCCGCCGCCTCGCAGTCGGCGCGCGTCATCCATAGGCCGTCCACCAGATCGCGCTGATAGCGGCGCAGGCCCAGATGGATGCCCGCCAGGCTGGTGATGGCGCCCGAGGTGCCGACCATGTGCACGCGGCCGCTGTCGAACAGGGGGCGAACCGAGGAGTCGCTGGGGCCGCCGAGCGCTAGGGCGGCGCCGACGTCGGCGACCATGGCTTCGTACCAGGCCTCGGTGTCGCCAGACGGTTCGGGGTGACGCTCGGCCAGGGTGACGACGCCCATGGGGGCCGACATCCAGCCCTTGTTCTCGAATCCACGCGCGGTGCGGGCCATCCAGGACAATTCGGTCGAACCGCCGCCCACGTCGATGACCAGAACCGCCTCGGCGCGCGGGTCGAACAGGTTGAGGCAGCCGGCGACCGACAGGCTGGCCTCCTCGGCCGGGTCGATGATCCTGAGCTTCAGCCCGGTGCCGCGACGCACCCGTTCGATGAAGGCCTCGCCGTTGTCGGCGGCGCGGCAGGCCTGGGTGGCGACGGCGGTCAGGCGGCTGGCGTCCAGGCCCTTGCGGGCCACGCGTTCGGCGCACAGGGCGAGGGCGTCATAGGCCCGATCCATGGCGCGGTCATCCAGGCGGCCGGTGAGGGACAGGCCTTCGCCCAGCCGGACGATGCGGCTGAAGCTGTCGACCACCCGGAACCCGTCGCGCGCGGGGCGCGCGATCAGCAGGCGGCAATTGTTGGTCCCCAGGTCGAGCGCGCCATAGAGGGGCGCATCGCGACCGGAAGTCCCTGAATCGCGGGACTTCGTGGGCTGGGACCGCGCGTCGCGCCGTGCAGGCGCGCCAGGGGTCTCCGGCATGGGCCGAGCTTTCATGTGGGCGGTCCAGAACGGCGCCCGTCGCGTTCAACCTAGACCGGGAGCGACGGCGACGCCAAGTCCTTCCTGTCGGAAAGATGAACAGGCTGCGATGCATCCGCTTCAACTCGCCGGGCGTATTGGTTGCAGCATGACCCAGGTTCACACAGCCCGGTTCGGCCTCGGACAGATCGTCCGACATCGCGACCACGCCTTCCACGGCCTGGTCATGGATGTGGACGCGTCCTACGCAGGCCCGGCCGCAGAGACGGGCGTGGTCGCCAGCGATCAGCCCTTCTATCGTATCCTCATCGCCGACACCGAGGGCGGCGTGATCGCCTATGCCGCCGAGGAGGCCCTGGTGGCGACGCCCGAGATCGAGCCCCTGTCGCCCGAGGATGAGCGGGAGTGGTTCACCGTCGATGCGCAGGGGCGGCACGCGCCGCGTTTCCAAACGCTGCAATAGACGTGCGTGACGACGGCTAGAGGGCGCGCTAATCTGCCCCCAACGGCCGTCAGAGCCGCGAGGAGCGTTCCCATGTCCGATTTCGAACACGTCTTTGAAGCCCCGCCCGAAGGCGCCGCCGCCGACTGGACCATCCCGCAGAACTGGGCGGCCTATACCGACGTCGAGCACGAGACCTGGAACACCCTCTATGCCCGGCAGATGAAGATCCTGCCCGGGCGGGCCTGCGAGGCCTATATGCGCGGGCTGGACGCGCTGGACCTGAACATGGGGGGCATCCCCGACTTCGAGGTGATGAACCCCAAGCTGCAGGCCCTGACCGGCTGGACCGTGGTCTGCGTGCCGGGATTGGTGCCGGACGACGTCTTCTTCGACCACCTGGCCAACCGCCGCTTCGTCTCGGGCCAGTTCATCCGCAAGCCGGATCAGTTGGACTACCTGCAGGAACCGGACATCTTCCACGACGTCTTCGGCCATGTGCCGATGCTGACCGATCCCGATTTCGCCGCCTATATGGAAGCCTACGGCAAGGGCGGGCAGCGGGCGCAGTCGCTGGGGATGCTGAAGAACCTGGCGCGCCTCTACTGGTACACGGTCGAGTTCGGCCTGATGAAGGAGGCCGACGGCCTGCGCATCTATGGCGCGGGCATCGTCTCGTCGGCGACCGAGAGCGTGTTCAGCCTGGAGGACGCCTCGCCCAACCGTCTGGGCTTCGACCTTGAGCGGGTGATGAAGACCCTCTACCGGATCGACGACTTCCAGCAGGTCTATTTCGTCATCGACAGCATCGAGAAGCTGAAGGAAGTCACCCTGCAGGACTTCGGGCCGATCTATGAGCGACTGAAGGGGGCCGAAGAGCTGCCGATCGAGGCGGTTCTGCCGAGCGATCGCGTCTTCACGCGCGGGACCCAGGCCTATGCGGCCAAGGGCGGGCGCTTCGCAGCCTAGTGCTCGACTTCTCCCTCCCCTTCATGGGGAGGGTGGCTGAGCCGTAAGGCGAAGTCGGGTGGGGGCGCTTCGGCATGTCGAGCGGCGTGTTCCAGATCGCCAGGCCCTCCCCGCCCGGTCTCCGCTTCGCGTCGACCACCCTCCCCATGAAGGGGAGGGAGAAAAAACAGAGTCCAATTCGTCTGAATCGTCTGAAGTCCCCTCCGTGGCGCTGACTCGGGAGGGGATGATGGCGCACGGCGAAGGCGGGGCGCGCTGTTTGGAGATGACGAAGCGTCAGGTGTTGAAAGTGTGGAACTTTCTGGTCGCGAATATGCGCGACTTCCGATCTTCTCTTGCCGTCATCCCGGCCTCGCCTCGCGACAGCGAGGGAGAGCCGGGACCCAGGCGTCCAATCCGGACGGGACCGTGCCAGTGACTTGCGGCCTGGGTCCCGGGTTCGGCTACGCCGCCCCGGGATGACGGCGCTGAAACAGTATCAGTCCCGCTGGAACGGATAGAAATCCGTTCCCAGCCCCAGAATCCCAGTCAACTCATCCAGGGCCCCGCGCGTCTCGTCCAGCAGGGCGGGATCGGCCAGGTCCTGGGCGGTCAGGCTGTCGCGATACCAGCGCAGAGCCCAGACGCTGAGGGCGCCGTGCAGTTCGTCGGTCAGGCGCATGGCGGGGTTGGTCGCGGCCAGTTCATCCTCGGTCAGGACCACCCGCAGCCGCAGGCAGGCGGGGCCGCCGCCGTTGCGCATCGACTGGCGCACATCGACATATTCGACCCGGCCGATGGGGCCGTTGGAGGCGGCGAGGCGTTCGGCCACCGCATGGCTGCGGGCGTTGTCGCGCGTCTCGGTCGGGCAGATCAGGGTCAGGCGGTCCTCGCCTGGAATCTGGATCAGCATGGAGTTGAACAGGTAGCTGCTGATGGCGTCGGCCAGCGGCAGGTCGGCGGACGAGACCTCGACGAACTTCGGCTCGAACAGGCCGTCGGCGGCGCGGCGGATGGCGGCCTTGGTGGCGTCCGTGTCTTCGAACGCCAGCTCGTGGAAGAACAAGGTGTCCAGGGCGCCGACGCAGACCACGTCGTTGTGGAAGGTGCCGCCGTCAATGGCCGCGCGCGACTGCTGGGCCAGAACCGGGCGACCGGCTTCGTGGCGGCGGACGACGGCTTCGGAGGCTTCGCGCGTCTGGCGGGCGGGGAAGCGGCCTTCCCAGGGCTCGAAGGCTTCGCGGCCCCAGACCAGAAGATTGACGCCGCGACCGCCATGCTCGGCGCACAGGCGGACGTGATTGGCGGCGCCCTCGTCGGCCAGATGGGCGACGGCGGGCAGGGCGTCATGGACGGCGAACCGGGTCGCGTCAGGGAAGAGGGCGTCCAGCACCCGCTTGGTCTGGGCGTGCTCCAGCGAGCGGTGCAGGTTGGTGTGCAGGTTGGCCGGGGTGAAGTGGACCCGGCCGTCGGCGGCGTCGGCGCTGGGCGTCACCGTCGCGGCGTTGGCGGCCCACATGGGGGAGGCCGAACAGGCGGCGGCGGCGAAGGCCGGCGCGTCGCGCCAGGCCTTGGCCAGCACCGTCTTGTCCGAGCCGGTGAAGCCGAGGCGGCGCAGGAAGGGGATGTTGGGCCGTTCGTGCGGCGGCAGAACGAACTGGGGCAGGCCCAGGTCGGCCAGCCGCTTCATCTTGTCGAGGCCCTGCAGCACCGCCGCGCGAGGATTCGACGCCTCGCCCTTGTTCAGGCTGGAGGCGAGGTTGCCCGGCGACAGCCCTGCATAGGAGTGGGTCGGCCCGATCAGACCGTCGGCGTTGGCTTCGATGGCGTGAATCATGGCGTTGCCGGAATAATCATCGCAGGTTCGTGGCCAAGAATGGCAATATAAATAGAGAGGTTTAGCTTGGAAGCGGAAAAGAACATCAAGGCAATGAGCCCTGTTGTGACGAAGGTCTCAAACCAATTCCAGCCTCGGATCCATAAAATCTTTATGGCCAAGACTATGGAAATCACCAGGAACATAATGGGCCAGGCCGCTACTTGATTCCAAAGATCATCAAATTTTATCAGGACGGTGGTTGTTGCCATCACGGCGCTGCCGATAACGATTATGGCAGGCCATCGCGCATTCTCTCTTAGCTGTTCGATGAAGCTAGGAGGGCCGATGCGACGACTGGAGCGCCAACCTCCGATCATCCCCGCAAGCCTTTGATCTCGCTTTCAATGTTCTTGACGGCGCCGGCCTCGAAGCTGGCGACGGGGTAGGCGCAGTAGTCGGCGGCGTAGTAGGCGCTGGGGCGGTGGTTGCCGCTGGCGCCGAGGCCGCCGAAGGGCATGTCGCCGGCGGCGCCCGTGGTCGGGCGGTTGAAGTTCACCACGCCCGCGCGGATGCGGTTGATGAAGCGGTCCCAGTTCCTGGCGTCATCTGAGACCAGACCGGCGGACAGGCCGTATTTGGTGGCGTTGGCGGCGGCGATGGCGGCGTCGAAGGTCGGGACGCGGATGACCTGGAGGAAGGGGGCGAACATTTCCTCGTCCTCTACCGCGACCCCGGTGACGTCGATGATGGCGGGCTTCACGAAGGCGCCGGGCAGGTTGTCGACCGGGCCGGAGGCGCGGATGACCTTGGCGCCCGCGTTGATGCGCTGTTGCAGGGCGGCGAGCGCGTTGCTGGCGGCCGTTTCCGAGATCAGGGGGCCGGCGTAGGGCTCGGGATCGCTGTCCCAGGGGGCGAAGTTCAGGCGGTCGGACATGGCCGCCACGGCCTCGACGACGGCATCGCCTTGCGCGCCTTCCGGCAGGATCAGGCGGCGCGCGCAGGAGCAACGCTGGCCGGTGGTGACGAAGGCGGACTGGACCACGATGCCCGCGACAGCCTCGGCGTCGGCGGCGTCCCAGACGACCAGGGGGTTATTGCCGCCCAGCTCCAGCGCCAGGATGACGTGGGGATCGTCGGCGAACTTGCGCCGGAAATGCGCGCCCGCCGCGCCCGAGCCGGTGAACATCAGGGCGTCGATGGGTTGATCCAGCAGGGCCGCGCCCGTGTCGCGCCCGCCCTGCACCATGTTGAACACGCCCGTCGGCAGGTCGGCGGCGTCCAGACATTCGGCCATCAGCTGGCCGGTCAGGGGTGTTTCCTCGGAGGGCTTGAACACCACTGTGTCGCCGGCCAGCAGGGCCGGGACGATGTGGCCGTTGGGCAGGTGGCCGGGGAAGTTGAACGGGCCGAGCACCGCCGAGACGCCGTGCGGGCGGTGGCGCAGGACAGCGCGACCGAAGGCGGTGTCGGTGGTGCGCTCGCCGGTGCGCTCGTCATAGGCGCGGATCGAGATGTCGACCTTGCCCGCCATCGAGGCCAGTTCGGTTTTCGTCTCCCACAGGGCCTTGCCGGTTTCGCGGCTGATGGCCTCGGCCATTTCGGGGGCGCGGTCCTTGAGCACGGCCTGATAGCGTTTGACCGCGTCGATGCGGTCCTGACGCGGGCGGTCGGCCCAGTCGGGGAAGGCGGCGCGGGCGGCCTCAACAGCGGCGCCGACCTGTTCCGTGGTGGCGGCCTCGCCTTCCCAGACGGTTTCGCCGGTGGCGGGGTTGGTGGACGCGAAGCGGGTCATGGCGGCTACTCGGTTCAGGATTTCACGCGGACGACAGCGCCGTCCTTGATCTTCAGCGCGGCGGCGACGTCGGGCGTCATGCGGGCCAGGTCACCGTCGATCAGGACGCGGGCGCGGACGGCGCGGAAGGCCGAGACGCTGTCGGTCGAGACGAGGCTGGGCAGTTCGACCTCGACCTCGTTCTCGATGCGGGCGGTCAGGACGCGGGCGTCGCGCACGGTGCGGATGTTGTCGCGACCGCAGGCCACGGTGGGGCCGGCGTCGAAGATGTCGACCAGGCCGTTGGGGCGGAAGCCTTCGCTTTCCAGCAGGGCCATGGCGGGCACGCCCTGGGGGTGGACCTTGCCGATCACGGCGCGGGCCGGTTCGGGCAACAGGTCGATGTAGATGGGGTGGCGCGGGGCCAGGTCGAGGATGAACTGCTTGTCGGTCGAGCCGCTCATGCGGTCGGCGTCGTCGAAGTCCATGGGGAAGAACTTGTGCGCCACATGGTCCCAGAAGGGGCAGTAGCCGTCCGGGGTGAAGACGCCGCGCAGTTCAGCCAGGACGTTATCGGCGAACAGGTCCGGCTGGGCGCCGATCAGCATGTAGCGCGACTGGCTCAGCAGGCGCCCGGCGCCGCCCTTGCGACGGTCCGCCTTGAGGAAGAGGGAGCCGACCTCGGTCCAGCCGGTGCACTCGTTGACCAGAACGAGCGTCTGATGGTTCAGCTTCATGCCCAGCGAGGGTGACTGGACCGTGTTGTTGACCACGCGGAACGAGAAGAAGGGGCGCTTCAGCCCGACCGTCGCCTTGACCGAGCCGATGCCGTCGATGTCGCCCGTGTCGCCGTCTTCCAGCATCAGGGTGTACCAGGCCTCCTGCGGCGGGACGCGGCCCTCGAAGCTGGCCTGGCTGAGTTCCAGACGCTCGCTCAGGACGTCGGCGTCCTCGGGCAGGCTGGTGAAGCCGGGGCCGGACAGGATGGCCAGTTCAAGCAGGTGATGGAGGTCGGCGGGACCGGCGGGGCGAACAACGAGCATGCGGTTACATGGTCTCCAGTCGGAGCTGTTTCAGTTTCAACGCGTCAATCTCGCCCGAGGCGATCTTGCACAGGATCAGGGCGGACAGTTGGGCGCGTTCGACGAAGCTGGCGGGCCAGGCGAACTCCTGATCCGAATGGATTTCGCCGCCGACGACGCCGAGGGTGTCGACATTGGGCAGGCCCGCGGCGTGCAGGTTGTTGCCCTCGCAGACGCCGCCCGAGGGTTTCCAGGCGATGGTCTGCCCCAGCAGTTCGCCTGCGTCGCGGACGGCGTGGAAGAGGGCGGTTTGCGATGCGTCCATCGGCTTGGGCGCGCGGGTCATGCCGCCGTGCAGGTCCAGTGTCAGGCCGGGGAAGGGGGGCTCGGCGGCGATGGCGCGCACCGTGGCGTCGATCCAGGCGGCGGCCTCCTTGTCCGGCACGCGGACGTTGAAGCGGACCACGGCGTTGTCGGCCACGACGTTCAGCGGGCCGCCGCCGGCGATCTTGGCGACATTGACGGTGACGCCCTCGCGCTGGCCGTTCAGGCCGTGCAGGCGGGCGGCGATCATGGCGGCGCCGGCGACCGCATTGGCGCCCTCATGGAAGGCGCGGCCCGCGTGGGCGGCCTTGCCTGTGACGATCAGGTGGAAGTTGCCGCTGCCCTTGCGCTCGCCCGCCAGGGTGCCGTCGGACAGGGCGGGTTCATAGGTCAGGCCGACATGGCCCCGCGCGCCGAGTTCCGCCAACAGGGGGGCCGAGGCGGGCGAGCCGATCTCTTCGTCGGGGGACAGCAGTACGGTCCAGCCGACGCGGGCCTTGTCCGGGTGGGTTTCAAAGGCTTCCAGCGCGGCCAGCATGACGCTGATCCCGCCCTTCATGTCGGCGACGCCGGGACCGTTCAGAGCGCCGTCGGGGCGCATGACGACGCTCTGGAAGGCGCTGTCGACGGGGAAGACGGTGTCGTAGTGCCCGGTCAGGACCACCTGGATCGGGGCCTGGGGCCGGGCGGTGATGGTCAGGCAGTCGGCGTAGGTTTCAGGGATCACCGCGCCGCTGTCGGCCACGGTGGTCGAGGCCTTCGTGGGCACGCGCAGGACGGCGGCGGGCAGGCGGCGGGCCTCGGCCTCCAGCACGTCCAGCATGCGCGCCAGACCGGCGGCGTGCCGGCTGCCGGAGTTGATATTGGCCCAGTCGATGGTCCGCGCGACGATCACGTCGCCCTGGGCCGCGACGTGGTCGAGAACGGCCTGGTCGTGGGGTTCGATCCGCATGACGGCGACCCTAGACGGGGGCGGGGCAAAGGTGAAGGCGAGGCGGTTTCTCGCTCACAGGCTTGGGAAATGGGGGGCGCGCGGGATAGGTTTGCCGCCGCAGTCGAGGAGTCGCGCATGAACCGTCGTTTCAGCTTCCCCAACCCCTTCGGTCCCGTCGATTCGGGTTCGACGGCGGTGGACATGGCGCGGTTGAGCGCTCTGGGCTTCGGGTTGTGGGCGGCGACGGGTCTGATGCAGGCGGGGCTGGTCTGGTACGCCTCTGACGCCGCCTATGCCGAGTTCCGGGGCGCGACGACGGGGTTCGCGATCTTCTTCGCCCTGATCGCCGCCGGTCTGGGCTGGGCGCAGTGGCGGCGGCCCAACCGCATCCTGCCGGTCTTCGGCCTGGCCTGGGCGCTGTATGAGTTGAGCTCCACGGGCGTCAGCCTGATGTTCGGAGCGCCGCTGGGCGTGGCGGGCGTGCCGGCCTGGGGCGGGATGATCGCAGCGACGGCCATGCTGGCCTGCGCGATCCTGCATGTCGGCGGCCTGCGCGGCTCGGCTGCGCTGGCGCGAGACGGCCTCAAGGCCTAGGTGAGGGCTCCAAACAGGAGCTCCGCCATGACCGTCACCCTCTTCCACAATCCGAAATGCTCGACCTCGCGCAAGGCGCTGGAGTTGCTGCAGGAGAAGGGCGTCCAGCCGGTGGTGGTCGAGTATCTGAAGGCCGGATGGGACGCGGCGACGCTGGACCGGCTGGCCAAGGAGACGGGCGTGGGCCTGTCGGGGATGCTGCGCAAGCGCGAGGCCAAGGCGGTCGAACTACTGGAAAGCGGGGCGTCGGACGACGTCATCCGCGCGGCCATGATCGCCGAGCCGGTGCTGGTTGAACGCCCCATCGTCCAGAGCGACAAGGGCGCCCGGATCGGGCGCCCCGTCGAGAGCATTCTGGAAATCCTCTAAGGCTTAGCGGCTGCGGTTGCGGCGCCGGTCGGTTGCGCCGCCGCCGGGCCGGTCGCTTTCGCGGCGCCAGCGAACCGAGATGCTGGCGTCGCCTTCGCCGCCGAACTTGGAGCTGACGGCCAGGTTGCGGCGTACCTGCCATTCGACGTTGACCGCCGCCCCGCCTTCGCCGCCGCCGATGATCTCCAGATAGACGTCGTCGGTGATATAGCGCCCGCCGGCGACCGTGAGGCTGGAGGCCTCGCCGCCGAACGACAGGCGGTCCAGACCCGCCAGTTCGCGTAGGTTGCCGATCACGTCGAAGCCGCCGCCGCCCGCCAGGGAGGCCACGGCCGAGGCCAGTTGCGCCGCCTCGAAGCCCGACAACTGCGAGGCCGAACGACCGAACAGGACCTGCGACAGGATTTCGTCCTGGGGGAGTGAGGGGCTGGAGGTCAGCTCGATCTTGGGCTGGGCCGCGGTGCCCGTGACCTTGATGGTCGCCGTCAGGGCCGGGTCTTCGCGCACGGCGGCTAGGTTCAGACGGATGCGCGCCGGGTCGGTCGACAGGGTCACCGAACCGCTGTCGTCGAAGACGAAGCGCTTGCCCGCGAACTCATAGTCGCCGCGTACGACATTGGCCGTGCCGGTCAGTTGCGGGCGGGTGATGGTGCCGCGTACGCGGGCGTTGGCGGTCAACTCGACGTTGAGGCCGCGGCCGCGCACATGGATTTCACGGCCCGTCAGGTTGAGGTTCAGGCCGATCTGCGGACCGCGCGCCTTGGTTTCGGCCTCGACAGGATCGCCGCCGGGGCGGTTGATCTCGACCACATCCATCTTCACCACGCCGTTCGAGCCGGGCAGATTGGGCGAGATCTCGGCCTGGTCGATGTTCAGGTCACCGCTCAGCTGGATATTGCCGTCCGCGCCGCGCACGGCGGTCAGCACCCCGTTGGCGCGGGCCTCGGCGATGTCGTTGTCGATGACGCGGAAGCGGGTCAGCTCCAGCCTCAGGGTCGAGCCCGAGCCCTGACGCAGGCCCAGGTTGCCGTTGCCGGTCACCGTGCCCTTGACGCCGTCGGCGGCCTCGAAGCGCTCGATCACCGCCTGGTTGTCGTCGAACCGGCTGGCCAGGCTGACGCCTTCGAGACGCAGACCGGTGATGCTGTCGCGGAAGGCGCCCTGGGTCAGGTCCAGACGGCCGTTCAGGCGGGGGTCGTTCAGCGTGCCGCCGAGGGTGGCGCGGCTGGCGATCTGGCCGGACAGCGACTGGGCGCCGCCGAGGAAGAGGTCCCAGATGGGCTGGATCTGGCCGTTGACGGCGATCTGACCGGACATTTCGCGGGTGCGCTCGACCGCCAGGCGCAGCGGGGCGGCCGAGGCCACGACCGGCAGGCTGACGTCGGCGGAGGCCTGAACCGCCGTGCCGTCATTGGCCTGGGCGCGGATGCGCAGGACATTGTCGTTGAGGTCGGCGTTCAGGGCGCCGTCCACGGCCAGGCCCCGCGGGGCGTCGATGCTGCGAAGTTGCTTCAGGTCGACATTGGCCGAGCCGTTCAGCCTGTCGCCCGCGCCCTGCAGCGAGACACGGCCGGTGACCTGGCCGCGCAGGTCGGGGACGAGAGAGCCCATTTCGACGTTGGTCAGCTCGGCCTGGATGGCGCTGCCGGCCCTGTCCTGACGCAGCTCGCCGGTCAGGACGCCGCCGCCGACGCCCAGGTCGACACGGACGACGCGGCCGTCGCCGTTCAGGGCGATGACGGCGGGGG
>NZ_DLNQ01000013.1:0-13355 GCF_002479495.1 Brevundimonas sp. UBA7506 | reverse complement strand
GCGATGACGGCGGGGGCGCGGGTGGTGAAGGCGACCTCGCGCACGCGGCCGCCGCCGCGCAGGGTGACGCTCTGGGCCGGGCCCTGGCGCGAGTATTCGCCCGTGCCGTTGAACTGGACCGGATTGGGCCCGCCGACGTCGGCGGCCAGGGAGAAGGGCAGGCGCTCCAGCGTGCCCTGGCCCTTGAGCGAGAGGTTGCGGACCACCCAGGTTGAACCGGCCAGGCGGACGTTGCGGCCGGTGACGTCCAGGACGGCGCTCTGATCCCCGCCGCCGTCGGTCAGGCGCACCCGGCCATTGGCCTCGCCCGAGGCCAGGAAGGCGCCCTGACGCGCGGTGAAGGTCAGGTCCGCGCTGGAAGGATAGTTGTTGGACAGGGCGATGGCCCCCTGGGCCGTCACGCCGCCCGCGTTGACGTCCACCTCGGTCAGGCGAAGGCTCTTGCCGCCGAGGAAGAAGTTCCCCGACGCTCGCGCCGGGCCGTAGTTGGAGCCGGAGTTGAGCACGATCCGTCCGTCGGACGCGTCGGCGCCCTTGCGGAAGCTGAGGATCAGATCGGCGTTGGTCAGGATCAGGCCGCCGGCCGCGACCTTGTCGAAGGCGGCGCGCAGGTCAGCCCTGGGCTGGGCCAGGGTGCCGGTCAGGGCGCCGTTTCCGCTCATGGCGCCGTCGATGGCCACGGGACCGACGCCGAACGGCCCGTGCGCGTCCCAGTCCAGGGCCAGACGCAGCTTGCCGCCCTCTATCAGGCCCTTGGCGCCCATGCGCCCGGCGGCGCCCGTCAACTCGCCCCGGTTGATGGCCAGGACACCCCGGTCATAGGTTCCGGCCATGGCCAGACGCGGGGTCTGACCCAGAAGGCGATCCAGTTCGTCCATGCCGACGCTCAGGCGCGAGGCGCGGCCGTCGAAGCTGATGGTCCACGGCCCGTTGCGGGCCTTGCCGGCCTGGATCGGTCCCTTGAAGGAGCCCTTGGCGCCGGGGCGGATACGCGAGATGTCGGTGATGTCTGCATCACCGCGGAAGCTGAGGCCGCCGGTGAGGTTGCGGCCGCCCGATCCGGTCAGGGTCAGGGCCTGGCCTCGCCCGTCGATCTTCTTCAGCAGATAGGCGCCGTCGGAAGTGCGCGAGCCTTCCAGCTTCACATGGGGGGTGGCCCCTAGCAGGGCGCCGATGATGCCGGCCGTCGAGCCGCCGACGGCGCGGGCGTCGGTGACGACATCGAACTGGCCCTTGTTGTAGCTGAGGTCGAGCGGCCCCGAGACGCGGGCGGCGCGATAGCTGGCGAGGTCCGTGTCCTGAAGGCTGGCCGAGCCCTGTAGGCTCCAGCGGTTGGCGTCGCCCTTGAACACGCCCGTATAGGTGGTCGCACCAGCCAGGGTCGGGCCGGCCAGGCGGGTGAGCGAGGGCGTCGCGACCGTCAGCTTGACGCCGTCCGGCGCGGCGCGCTGCTTGAGGTTGATCAGGCCCGAGGCGCGGGTGGTGATGTTCTCGGCGGTCAGGGTCCAGCTCATGGCCTGGACATCCTCGGCGTCCCGAACCGGCAGGCTGGCGAAGCCGAAGCGGGCCCTCTGGCCGATGCGGCGGGCGAAGGGCTCCAGCAGGTCCGAGCCCGAGAAGTCGGCGGCGCCGCCGATCCGGGCGCCGGTCTTGCCGTAGCGGCCCTTGACGGTCAGGGGGGTGAAGTCGCCGGTCTTCACCTCGACATCGACCAGTTCGCCGTTGACCACGGCGATCGCCGAGAAGGGCTTGTCGGGGGAATAGCCCAGCGCGCCGGCGATCGGGCCGCCCTGGGCCTCGCCGGCGCGCAGGTTGACCCGCAGGTCCTCGGGCTTCTTGCCGATGATCGCCTTGAGCAGCAAATGGTCGCCCTGGCGGTTCAGGCTGAAGGCGTCGACGTTGATCTTCTTGTCGCCCCGACGCGGAACCTCGGCGTCGCCGCTCAGGGTCCAGCGGCCGTATTCCTTGGAGAAGCCCTCCATCAGCTCGACCTTGGCGCTGAACTTGTCGATGTCGACGCTCAGGGCCTGGGGGCCGCCGGGCTCGGTCCGCGGCTCGAACTGGGGACGGCGGAGCAGACGGATCTGGTCCGCGCGGATCTCGGTCGCATGGAAGCGCCGCATCAACAGGGGCCAGTAGGACCAGTCGAGGCGAACATTGGTCGCCTCCAGCCAGACGCCGTCCGCATCGGTGATGGTCACCCGCTCCAGGGTGAAGTCGTCGAACAGGTCGCCCTTCAAGCCCTCGACGTTGATGCGGCCATAGCGGCTGATCTTCTTGCCGGCGACGAAACTGGTGATCAGTTCGCGGCCGGAATCCGAGACCAGATACATTCGCCCGCCAATCGCCAGGACGATGCTCAGGGCCAGCAGGGCGGCGACCACGACGCCCGAGACGAAGGCGATCAGCTGCAGACGCGTGCGTTTTCGCTTCTCGGCCTTGGCCGGCGTTTCCGCTTCGGGTTCATGAGGCGGAGGAGTGTCGGTCAAAACGCCTGGCCGATGCTGATGTAGAGTTGGAAGGCCGCGTCGCCCTCGCGCTTGTTCAGCGGGACGGCGATATCGGCGCGCACCGGGCCGAACGGCAGCTTGTAACGGACCCCGACGCCTGCGCCGTAGCGCATGTTGGTCAGGTTGGGGGTCTCCTGGAAGCCGATGGCCCCGGCGTCGACGAAGCCGACGGCCTGGAACTTCTGGCCGATGTCGCGGCGCACCTCGATCGAGGTCTCGAACAGCGACAGGCCGCCGCGCGGCGTGTTGTCGGGCAGGCGCGGGTTGATGCTCTGATAGGAATAGCCGCGCACCGAGCCGCCGCCGCCGGAATAGAAGAGGCGGTCCGACGGCACCGTCAGCTCCTCGCCGCCGACGATCGAACCGATACGGGCGCGGCCAGCCAGCACCGTTTTGGCCCCGTCCTGCAGGGGCAGATAGGCCGTGGCCTGGCCCTCGGTCTTGAGGAACAGGACGGTGTCCTCGCCCGTCACGGCCGTCGGCTGGGCCGACACGTAGAGACGATAGCCGCGGGTCGGATCCAGCGGATCGTTGGAGCGATCCATGAAGGCGATGGCGCGCCCCGTCACGATGGCCAGGTCGCGATCGAAGGTGATCGGCGCCTGGGTGATCGGGTCGAAGCGGTTCTCTGTGTACTGTCCCGCATCGACGCCGAGGCCGTAGGTGAAGAAGGAGGTCTTGCCGATGCGCTGCGACAGGTCGGCGTTCACGCTGACGGCGCTGCGGTCATAGGCGTCGGTCTGTTCGTTGATGAGGTAGCCGGACAGCTTCAACGTCCGGCCGGCCTTGCCCCAGTGGGGGAAGCTGGCCTCTGCGCCCAGGCGGCTGTCGATGCTGGCGTAGCGGCCGCCGTACTTCAGCGTCGCGGCGCGGCCGAAGCGGTTGTAGCGGGTTTGGAAGACGTCGACGCCGACGCCTTCGGCGGTCGAATAGGTGGCGCCGGCCTCCAGCAGGCTGCGCGGACGGTCCGACAGGCCGACGACGACCGGGCGCAGTCCCTCGGGCGTCACCTGATCCAGCGAGGCCAGGGAGACGTTGACGCCGTCATAGACGCCGGTGTCCAGCAGACGCCGCTCCAGTTCGGCCACGTCCTCGGGGTCGTAGCGGTCGCCGGCCTTCCACGGGGCCAGATTGGCGACCCAGTCGGGGTTGGTCGGCCCCCGGGTGCGCACCAGCACGCCGTCCAGCCGCACCAGTTCGCCCGAAGCAATGTTGAAATTGGGCTGCACGGTGAAGGCGGCGTGATCGACGACCACCCGGCGGGGTTCGGCCTTGGCGTCGGCGTAGCCTTCGCGCGTCAGGTTGGCGACGATCCGGCCCTCGGCGTCCAGGATGTCGGCGGCGCGACCCGGATCGCCCGGCTTCAGGCCGATGTCGGCGGTGGCGGCGGACTGTGCGGCGGGATCAGGCACGGGGGCGACCCAGTTGACCTTGGTCTCGCTCAGTTCAAAGCGCCGTCCGGGCATGACGGTGACGACGGCGACCGGCTTTTCCTCGCCCTCGACGTCGTCCTGCAGCGTCGGCTGGTAATAGCCTTCAGAGCGAAGCAGGGCCTGGGCCGCCTCCATGGCCGAGCGCGCGCGGCGGCGGGCCTCGAAACGGTTGGCGGGGGCTTCGTCGACCTGACCGACGGCCTGCTCCAGCCGCCGACGCAGTTCGGCGTCGACGTCGCCGCGAATCTCGGCCTTGGGCTGGGCGGCGACCGCCGCGTGGCCGCACACGGCCCAGAGCGCCACGCTGGCGAGAA
Organism: Brevundimonas sp. UBA7506; assembly: GCF_002479495.1. Classification (GTDB taxonomy): domain Bacteria; phylum Pseudomonadota; class Alphaproteobacteria; order Caulobacterales; family Caulobacteraceae; genus Brevundimonas. The sequence goes on along the minus strand of NZ_DLNQ01000013.1, from coordinate 9,098 downwards.
GGAGATGAGACCTCGACGTCAAACTGGAGCCTTGGGTTCAGGGCGCGACAACCGGAAGCGAACGCCGCTCAGGCGGAATCAGTAGAACAGCGTATCGCTTTCCGGCTGTACCGTCTGTTCCGAGGTGCGGGTTTCGGGCGGCAGGGCGTCTACTGGAGGCGGGGCCTCGGTCGCAGCCGGAGCCTCGGCCACGGCGGGCGCGGCCGAGTCTTCGGCGGCGGGGGCGGCGGGCTCTTCGGTCTGGACCTCGACGGCCTCGTAGTCGTTTTCCGAACGCGGCTCATCGCAAGCCGCCAGGGCGGTGGCGGCGGCCAGGCCTGCGGCCAGGAGCAAACGTTTTACAATCAATCGGTTCATCTGGTTTTCTTCCCCCTGTGGGGTGGCAAACGTCGTCTGCCCGGCTGGGTTCCCTCGGCTTGTCTACCGAACGAGAATGAACCGCAACTGAACCCTTTTGGTCACGGCTTCAGGCGTTTTCGTTCGTCCAGTCGGCCAGGGCCTGATCCAGCGGCAGGAGAGGCCGGTCGGCGCTGACCGGCGCGGCTGCGGCGGCGAAGCGCGGCGCGGGGGCGGGCTGAACGATTCCTGCGCTCACGAAGGTTCCGCGCGCCTGGTTGTGAGGGTGCGCCGGCGCCTCGCTCAGGGACAGGACGGGGGTGACGCAAGCCTCGGTCCCGACGAAATGCGTCGCCCAGTCGTCGCGGTCGCGCGTGGCGAACAGAGCGGTGAAGCGGGCCTGCAGGGCGGGCCAGTTCTCCCGGTCGAACTGCGGCGCTTCGTCGGGCGTCAGGCCAAGCCCCTTGATGAGGGCGGCGTAGAAGCGCGGCTCCAGCGCGCCGACGGCGACGAAGCCGCCGTCGCGGCAGGCGTAGCAGCGATAGAAGGGCGCGCCGCCGTCCAGAAGGTTGGCTTCACGCCGCTCGCTCCACAGGCCACGCGCCCGCAAGGCGTGGAACAGACTGGTCAGCAGGGCCGAGCCGTCGGTCATGGCGGCGTCGACGACGCGGCCGCGCCCGGTGGTCTTGGCCTCCAGCAGGGCCGCCAGCACGCCGCTGACCAGCATCATGGCCCCGCCGCCGTAGTCGCCGACCAGGTTCAACGGCGGGCAGGGCGGCTGATCGCCCGCCCCCATGGGATAGAGGGCGCCGGACAGGGCGAGGTAGTTGATGTCGTGGCCGACCTGATCGGACATCGGCCCGGTCTGACCCCAGCCGGTGACGCGGCCATAGACCAGGCGCGGATTGACGGCGGCGCAGGCGTCCGGCCCCAGGCCCAGGCGCTCCATGACGCCGGGCCGGAAGCCCTCGATCAGGACGTCGGCGCCCGCGATCAGCGCCAGGACCTTGTCGCGGTCCCCAGGCGATTTGAGATCGACGGGCACGGCCGCGCGCCCGCGATGCAGCACCTCGCCGCCGACCTCGTCGAAAACAGCTGCGGGGGCGGCGCCGCCGCGCGTCAGCCGCAGAACTTCGGCCCCCATGTCGGCCAGAAGCATGCCGGAGAAGGTGACGGGCCCCAGGCCGTCGATTTCGATGATGCGCAGTCCGGCGAGAGGTCCCATGCCGCCACGCTAACCGCATGGACGGGCTGTGGAAGGGCGGCCGTGACGATTTCCTCACAAAATGCGCATCTTCGCGCGCTGCGGCCCTTGACCTCCATCCGCGAATGAACCAGAAACCGCCTCCGCAAACAGGCGCTTCGCCTGTCGGCGGCGAAACAGCCCAAGTGGTTGATTTCAAAGAGTGTGCGCCCCTAGCTCAGTTGGTTAGAGCATCTGACTTTTAATCAGAGGGTCCTCGGTTCGAGCCCGAGGGGGCGTACCATTTTTCCCTTATATTTCAACGTTATGTTGAGCGTGTTTGTAGGCCAACTTCGTGCGGCCTGCGTTTGGGACACATATGGGACACAACGAAACTTCGTTTGCCAGATCGTTTCAGGACATTTCGGCGCCTAAGTTCCCACCGCTCGCCTCAAGTTTGCTTCGCTAGCAGTCAAACCGGTCTTCGCGAACGTCTGATAAGCCCCGTAGGCTGCGCTGTTTCGCTTCTGGACCTGTGGCGGTTCGGAACAAAACGGAAGTGCTTGGGCGCCGACAAGAAGATCCCTGCCGGATAGGGCGGGGAAGTAGCGCCGCGAAGGAATTTTGCGGTGCTGATCAGGCGCCCGCGCGCGCAGCCGAAGCCGCCGCTTTCGCATTCGCCGACCGAGCGGTTGCAAAGCGACTGTGCCGTTTCAACGGCTGCAGAGCGGACGCTGCCTGTCGAACCTGTCCCAGATCAGGGTGGTCCCGCTGCGAACCATGGCGCAGTTGACCTCTTCGTTGTCGGATGTCCGGCAGATGGCGGTGATACGCTTGTAGCTTCGGCCCGTCGGCACGCAGGTCAGTCTCTTTCCCGCCGCGAGGCGGTTCAGTGTGGCGGTCGCTGATGCGCCGCTGGCGGACGGGCAGGGATGTCCGGGCGAACAGGTTTCGTCCGCTTCCCTGGCGGCGACGGCGTGCAGCCTGACCTTCAAGCCGTCCTTGCAGCGCAGGGTGTCGCCATCGTTCACATGGGCCACGTCGCAGAGGAAGGTCGCCTCCGGCGGCAAGGAGGGGCGGGCGGAGGCCGGAGGAGAGGCGGGTCCGGCCGCGTCCGCCATGGGCCAATTCAGGGCGGTCAGGACGGCGGCGGCCCCGAGGAGCGTCGTCAAGGCGACGGTGCGGCGGCCCCGTCGGCGAGGGCCGGCGGAGCGGTAAGGTTTCAGTCTCATGGACAGGAGCCTAGCGCCGCCAGGTTTAGGTTCCGTGAGCAAGCCTGGCCGGAGGGAAAGGAAGGGCGGACTGGGGTGCTCCGATCGGGAGCGCGCTGCCCAGGAGCCTGCCGTGTCGCCATCCGTTTCCGCTCTCCGCCCGTCCTTGTCGTCCAACCCGACGAAAGACGCCGATATCGACCTGCTCACCGCCCTGTTCGGGCGAACCCTGACCTCGTCCGCCGGCCGGGTCGCCGCTGCGGACCTGATCGACGCCTTTGGAGGGCTGGCCGGGGTCGCGGGGGCCGATGAGGCGGCCCTGCGTCGCCAGGGGCTTTCAAAAGGCGCAGTCGCTGATCTCGGCCTTGTCCGGGCGCTGGCGATGGCCATGGTCCGGGCGGAGGCCTGTCAGCGGCCGGTCCTGTCGTCCTGGACCTCCCTGACCGCCTATCTTCGCGCCGCCCTGGCCCATGCGCCGCGCGAACAGTTTCGCACCCTCTACCTCGACAAGCGCAACATCCTCCTCCGCGAGGAGATGAGGGCCGATGGAACCGTAGATCACGCCCCCGTCTATAATTCCGGACCTGGCCGCGTGGCGCGACTGGGGCGCGTGCCCGATATCGCCGAAACCCGCGCCTATGTCGCAGCCGTCATCGACTGCTACCTCGCGCTGAGCGCGGGTCGATCAATCACGAACTCGCGCCAGTGCCGGTCAGAGGGGGCGACGTCATGATCCCCGATGTCTCGAGCCTGGAATCCGCAGCGTCGCCTGGTGAGGACGATCTGCTGACCCGTGCGGAAGCCTCGGCCTTTCTGGCGTTGCTGGGCGTCCGGCTCAAACCCGCGACCCTGGCGCGCCTCTGGTCGACGGCGTCCAACGGGCCGCCGTGCCGCCATATCCGCTCCAGGCCCTACTACCCGCGCGGACTGCTCCGGTCCTGGGCCAAGGCCCAGATCACCGAGGTGCGGACGGGGGCGCCGCCGGCGGCGAGGAGCCGGGGTCGTGGGTGAGAATGGCGACCCGGATCGCCCGACGTTGCCGGGATTGCTCGCGGATCCCGCGACGAGCTTCGCGCTGAAGACGGTGATCAAGGCATGGGCAGGACGAGACAGCCTGGATGCAGAGCATGACGCCCGACTTCTCCATGAGGCTTTCGTCGGCGAGGTCGATCAACAGCTGGAGGTGACGCCATGACCGCTCCATCCACGCGGAGTCCCGTTGAAACGGGGGGATCCGAGGACCGTCTGCTCCCATGGGGCCGGGTCCATGACATTGCGGGCATCAGCCGAACGACCGCGTGGCGGATGCAGCAGACCGGAGATTTTCCGGCGCCTGTGTCGCTGTCTCCAGGCCGGGTCGGGTGGTGGGAAAGCGAACTCACGGCATGGAAGGGCGCGCGCAGCGCCGCAAAGCCTCTTTCTCCGCCCATGAAGCCCCGGCTGCCGGGCATGCCCCAAAAGGCGCTGATGCGTCCGGCGAACCAGCCGCCGGCCATCTCCAACGCGCAGGACGGCGTGGCTGCGACGGTGAGGGCGCCGCCCAGGTCGCCAGCCGAACCGCTATCCAAGTCGCATGGGCGCAGGCGTAGAGCGCGCGGAGTCCACGTCGATCAGATCGACTTCGGCTTCTAGTCAATCGTGGCGGTCGGGCGCGCAGCCAGGTCCGTGACTTCGGAGGGTCGGCGCCGACGCGGATCACAGCCGTGGTCCATGGCAGCCTCACGGACGGCTCTTCGTATCCCGGACGTCTTCATGGCGTCCGCCCTGGATGACGGGCAGGGGCAGCAACGGAACCTTGGCGGCATTGCAGAGTTGAGTGGCTTCCTCTGCTTCGGCGAGGAGCGATCCGGCCGTTCCCGCCCACTGCCCCCCTTTGCGGCGGAGGTCGGGTCGCTTTCCTTTCGGGCGAAGGCGGGGAGGCGCCGTGCGGTCTTTTCGCCAGGGACGGCGTCCGGTATGGACCGCCGCTTGTTTTCGGCAGGTCGATCGCAGCGACGCCGGGAGAATGGGAACGGGCCGACATGGCGAAGTATGAGCCTCTTGCTCGCTACCTGCGGCGCCAGAAGGCGGCGGAAGTCGAGCTGAGCTTTCGCGATATCGAGCGCATCGTGGGCGGACTTCTGCCGAAGGCGTCGTGCGACCCGAAATGGTGGCGGGCCGAGGATACGCTTTCGGCCCTGCCGCAGCAGCGGGCGTTCGCCCAGTCGGGATATGTCCCCGAGCCGCACCTGAAGGCCGAACGCGTTCGCTTTGTGCGCGCGTCTTCGCGGAACCCGACGGCGCCGGACGCGCGGGCGGACTGAGGTCGCCGACGGAAGCCTGGTGAATGGCGGTCGCTCAAGCCCGCTTTCCCGGCGGAGATCGGCGTCGCTGCCGTGCGCGCGAAAGCCTTGGGCGTCGAGCCGGGGAGGAGGATTCCGACGGCGACGCCGGCCTGGAAACCGGGGCGTCGCGAAAAGCATCCTGGCGCACGCCCCAGCACTTCTGGGCTAGACGATTTTCAATTCTCAAATCACAATCAAATTCTTCATGTAGATAGCCTTCGGCGTTCGGGGTTCTGGAGGTCGGCTAGAGGGACGGGATCAAAGTGAGCGCAATCATCATCGGGGCAGGCCACGCCGGGGGAAGCGTCGCGGCCATGCTGCGCCAGAACGGCTATGCCGAGCCCATCACCCTGATCGGCGAGGAGCCGCATCCGCCCTACCAGCGTCCGCCCCTGTCCAAGGGGTGGTTGAAGGGCGAGCTTGCCGAGGACGGGCTGCTGTTGCGGCCTCGCGACTGGTATGCGGAGGTCGGTATTGGTCTGCGAACCTCCACGCGCGTGGTCCAGATCGACCGCGCCGCCAAAACCCTGACCCTCTCTTCGGACGAAACCCTCGCCTACGACACCCTGGTGCTCGCCACGGGCGCACGGGCGCGTCGTCTGGTCCTTCCGGGGAGTGAATTGAACGGCTTTCTTGAGCTCAGAACGATCGACGACGCCGAGAGGATCAAGGCCTATTTCAAGCCCGGTTTCCGTCTGGCCGTCATCGGCGGCGGCTATGTCGGTCTTGAGGTTGCAGCCTCGGCGCGCAAACTCGGCGCCGACGTCGATGTCCTGGAGCGCGAGGACCGCCTTCTGGCCCGCGTCGCCGGTCCGGTCCTGTCCGACTTCTTTCGCGCGGAACACGAGGCGCAGGGCGTGCGGTTCCACTTCGGGGTCGAGATCCAGGGCTTCGAGGGGCTGGACGGCCATGTTTCGGGCGTTCGGCTGGCGAACGGCGGGATGCTGCATTGCGACGCGGTCCTGGTGGGGATCGGGGCGATTCCCAATGACGATCTGGCGCGGGAGGCCAGGCTGATCTGCGATAACGGCGTCGTCGTCGATGCCCAGGCGCGCACCTCGGATCCGGACATCTTCGCCGTCGGCGATCTCACGCACAGGCCGATGCCGCTCTATGGACGGAGCCTTCGCCTCGAAAGCGTGCCCAATGCGCTCGAGCAGGCGCGCCAGGCTGCGGCGGCGATCAGCGGCCAACCCGAACCCAGGCCGGACACCCCATGGTTCTGGTCCGATCAGTACGACCTCAAGCTGCAGATCGCCGGCCTGCCGTTCGATGTGGATCAGGTCGTCACGCGCGGAGATCCGGCGGGTCGCAAGTTTGCGGTCTTCCACCTCTGCGGGGGGCGGGTCCAGGCGGTCGAGGCGGTCAACGCCCCGCCGGAATTCATGGCCGGTCGACAATGGCTGGCGTCGCGGCGCGAGGTCGATCCCGTGCGTCTCGCGGACGTGACCATTCCCATGAAGGAGGTCTGACGCCGCAGGCGGTCGGACAGGATCGGAACCGGGGAGAACGAGCGATGAAGATCGGCGTAAGCGGGGCGAGCGGAAAGCTTGGGGCCGGGGTGGTGGCGCATCTGGGCCTTCGTCCGGGCGTGGAGGTCGTGGGGATCACGCGCACGCCGAAGATGACGGCGGGGCATGAGACCCGTTTCGGCGACTATGACCAGGCTGAAAGTCTGGACGCCGCTTACGCCGGCCTGGATCGTCTGCTGATCATCCCGACCGTCGCCCTGGCGCCGGGACAGCGCACCCGGCAGAATCTGGCGGCCATTGACGCCGCCCGTCGGGCCGGCGTGCCCCATGTGGTCTTCATGTCGTCGGCCGGCGCGAGGGCGCGGCCGGAGCCCGACGTCTGGGCGTCCTACTTCGCCGCGGAACAACATCTGATGCGCACGGCGCCGCGCTGGAGCGTCCTGCGCATGAACTACTACGCCGAGTCCTTCGCGGACGAGGCGAAGGCCGCCCTGGCCCAGGGCGCGCTGGTCGGACTGGGAGAGAACCGGGTCGCCTTCGTCTCCCGCGCGGACCTCGCCGCCGCGGCCGCCGGGCTCCTGGCCGGGGAGGGACATGAGGGCGCGGTCTATACAGGAACAGGACCGCGGACCTGGACGGGCGCCGGGCGCGCCGATCTGGTCGCGAGGCTGTCCGGAAAGGCGCTGAACCATGTGGTCATGCCCGTCGAGGACCTGCGGGCCCAATTCCTGGCTGCGAGGCTGCCGCCCCATGTCGTCGAGGTGGTCCTTTCCATCCGTCAGGGGTTCGTCGCTGGAGGATTCGACATCGTCACGGGCGATATCGAAAACCTGTCGGGGCGGGCGCCGCAATCGCTCGAAGCGGTCCTGACAAAGGCCTTTGCTGACCAGGGGGCGTCCGCCTGAGCCGACGGGCCGGACGGTGGCCGATCCGGTCAGCGGGGCGCAGGGCGTACGGGGCGGTTTCCCCGTTTCGCTTCAAGCTCAATGCCTGCTAATCAGAGGCCGTGATCGCGGCCGGGGCCGCAAGATTCAACGGGGTGCGCATGGCGCGATCAGCCGCAGGAAAAAGCAAGCACGACGACGTCGAGGGACAGGCCGACGCCGCAGCCGCGACCAATGACGTCTCCGAGAAGATGGTCTTCGTCAAGCCGGCGGCCAATGCGATCCGGATCCTGAAATTCCTGGTCGAGGCGGGCGGCCCCACCCGGTCGGTGACCATTTCGCGTAGCCTGGGCCTGAACGCCAGCACCTGCTTCAACATCCTACGCACCCTGGTGATGGAAGAGGTCGTGGAGTTCGATCCCGTCGCCAAGACCTATTCGGTCGGCGTGGGTCTCACCACCCTGGTCGGGAACCTGCTGACCGAGGGGCAGCGCATCGCGGCGGCGACGCCCCAGATGCGGGATCTGGCGGACCGCTACAATATCACCGTGACGCTGTGGAAGCGGCTGGGCGTCGACAAGATCGTCCTGATCAAGGGCGTGCCCAGTCCCGCCAATGTGCGTATTGAAATGGCCGAGGGCCAGCGTCTTCCGGTCCTGATGGCCGCGACCGGCCGCGTCATGGCCCCCTATCTCGGCTGGAGCCGGAAAGAGCTGAAGTCGGCCTTCAACGCCCTGCGCTGGCAGACGCCGCTGACGTTCGACGCCTACTGGGACGAAGTCGAAGCCGCCAAGGCGAGGGGATGGGCCGTCGACCGGGGCTATTTCACGCGCGGCGTCCAGACTGTGGCCGCGCCGGTCTTCGATCGGGCCGGCGAGGTCGCCTTCACCATCGTCGGCGTCATGCTCCAGGGGCAGTACGAGGGCGAGGCGCTGGAGGAGATCGGCGTCGCCCTTCGTGACGCCGGCCACAGGCTGACGTCAGCCCTGACCTGAGCCGTCCCCCGCGTCACCGCGGGCCGAGACCGGCGTGGTCCTTCCAGTCGGCCGGCGGAAGCTCGTTGGCGGCGAAGTCCAGTTCCACCTCTACGCCGTTGGGATCGAACAGGAACATCTGCCACAGGCTGAAGGGCCGCGGCGTGCGGATCACGCGATAGGGCAGGGCGGCGGCCGTCGCCCGCTCGGCCGCCGCGATGAAGTTCTCGGCGAAGAAGGCCATGTGATCGAGCGCGCCGCGCCGCGGGTCCGGCATGCGTTCGGTCTCGACCAGGTGGAGCACGGGGCGGTCGTCGGCGTAGAGCCAGGCTCCCCCCACGCCGAAGTCCGGCCGCGGGCCGGGGACCAGTCCCAGCATCCCGTAGAAGTCCACGCTCTCGTTCAGGCGATCGGTGACGATGGTGAAATGGTCCATGCGGCGGATCATGGCGTCTCCTTGAGCGATATCCGATGGGCGCGGGCGCCGGCGCGTCCGGCGGCGTACGTCATATTTTCTAGACACTTTTGCGATTTTTGTTCTAGAAAAGAATTCTGAATGGCGCGAGTCCATGCGACGGCGCCCGAATTCGAGGCGGCGCCAAGCCGTCCGTGGAAACGAGGAAGAGCCCCATGACTGTCGATGACCTGATCCTTGTGAGCGTGGACGATCACGTGATTGAGCCTCCGGGGGCGTTCACGCCGCACTGGCCGGCG
>NZ_DLNQ01000006.1 GCF_002479495.1 Brevundimonas sp. UBA7506 | reverse complement strand
CAGCAAGGCCGCCAGGTGCGGCTGGCCGCTATCGGCCTCGGCGGCCCCGCAGCAATACTCAACCAAGGACGCGGCGGCGTCGAACGAGGTGTTCTTGGGACGATAGAGGTTGGCCGGGATCGTCACCCCGCCTCCGCGCTGGAAGTGAACCACCACGGCCTCGACCAGATCATCCACGTCGGCGATGAAGACGTCCGTAGGCGAGGTGGAGGGGGATGTGGCGAAGACGATCCGTCCTTCGTCCTGACGGAAGCCCAGGTCGCTGATGTCGCCCGCGCGGGAACGTCTTTCGGGGGGGGGCAGTGGCCATGTCCGTGACGGCCATCTCCGTTCGGGCGTTCGCGTTGAAGGCACGCTCGGTATCGGCCCGACGGAGAGAAATGGGGGGTGACGACGTCCCTGTCGCCTTTCAGTTCTTTGGTGACTGCGTCGTCGGCTAGGGTGTAGCGATAGGCCCGCCCGAACTCGCCAGCGCCGTTTGAGCCAAGGATCAGGGCGGAAAATCCGGCGTGAAGTCGAAGATGGCGGACCATCCCGACATTGGGGGATCAGGCGCGACTCGCCGCCTTGGGTCAGGTCATAGAGGTCGCTGTCGACCGAACCGGATTGGCGGCGCTGGGTGACCCAGCGGCCGTCGGGTGAGATGGCCTCGACTGGCATGCCGGGGGTTCTGAACATGCCGGGGTTCTGAAACAGCAGGCGACTTTCGTGGGCGCCGGGATCGACCACAGGGATGTCGGGGGCGCGACTATCCGGCGACGTGGGTGTCATCCAGGTCGCGGTGCGATCGCCGCTCCCGCCCAGCAGGTCAGACGTGAGCCGACCGTCGGGCGTCAGGTCGCGGAAGCCGTCGTCAGGGCGGTGTAGGCGTTGAACGCGCCCGACTGGTCGCTGGACGTCAGCACGAAGCGGCCTTCGGGAGAAAAGACGAGGCCGGAGCCGTCGGCGAGCCGGTGGCGGCAGATGGCGGGTCTGCAGGCTGAGGCGTCGCAGTCCGGGGTGGCGGCGACCGCGGGTCCTGCAGTCAGGGCCAGGACGAGGTTAGACGCCAGGCATGCGGAAAGGCGCGCTGGTGAGCGGGTCATTACGAACGCTTTGATGAAGGGATGGCTAGGGCGGTCATTACCGCGGGCGTGACTGGCTCAAAGCGATGGCGAAGCCGATGTGGGAGGGGCGGGGCCCTGCGGGTTGCCGAACAGGGATTAGACGAGCAGCCGGCAGCCTTGGAGTCATGACGACGACGGCTGGCTCGACCCGCCCAGACCGACCGCCGCGACATAGCCCGGCGCCCAGCATGGCGGGCAAGGCCGATAGCACATTGGCGGTACGGAGGCGGCCCTTGCCCATGCTGGTGGGGCGTCGTTAAGCGCAATGGTGAAGCGTCTTCAGCGCCTGGGCGGGGGCTTGAATGGTGGCGGTCATTGGTGGGAGGCGTGGGGGCTCACGCGACGTCCTGGATGTCTTATAGGGTCGGGCCATGACCTTCATTGCTCCGTCCGCCCGCCCCATCGACGCTCGGGAGCGTCATGCTCGCATCCAGGCACTGGCCGGCCTGCTGACCGCGCGCGGGCTTTCGGCGCTGCTGCTCGGCTCGACGACGTCTTTGCGCTATTTCACCGGCCTGGACTGGCATCCTTCGGAGCGTCTCACCGGCGCCCTGATCCATGCCGACGGACGGGTGGAGTACGTCTGCCCGCGCTTTGAGCTGGACAAGCTCGGCGGCCTGACGACGGCGGAGGGCGCCATTCCCGGCGACATCCTGACCTGGGAAGAGGAAGAGAGTCCCTACGCCCTCGTCGCGAGCCGACTTCCGCCGGACGGAAAACTGGCGGTGGATGAGCTGGTCGCGGTCTTTGTCTGGCTGGGGCTGGCCAGAGCCATGGGGCAGGCGCGTCTGGCCGATGGCGCCCCGCTAACTGCTGCTCTGCGCCGCATCAAGTCGCCCGCCGAAATCGCCCTGCTGACGCGGGCCAAGGCTATCACTCTTGAGGTGCAGCGCCGCACCCATGCCTGGCTCAAGGTCGGGGTGCTGACGTCCGAGGTGAAGCGGTTCGTCGACGCCGAGCATCGCGCCCTCGGCGGGGAAGGCGGTTCGTGGTTCTGCCTCGTCTCGTTTGGCGATGACACCTGCCTGCCGCACGGCGGCGAGGGCGACCGAGCCTTGCAGCGGAACGACGCGGTTCTGATCGACACCGGCACCCTGATCGACGGCTATCACTCGGACATCACCCGCACCTATGTCTTTGGCGAACCGACGCCCGAGTTCCGCACCGTGTGGGAGCATGAGAAGCAGGCTCAGGCCCTGGCTTTCGAGGCGGCGCAACTGGGCGCGACCTGCGAGAGCGTGGATGCGGCCGCGCGCGACTATCTCACCGGCCTCGGCTACGGCCCTGACTATCGACTGCCGGGCCTGCCCCATCGCACTGGCCACGGCGTCGGTCTGGATATCCACGAAGCGCCCAATCTGGTGCGCGGCGACGGCACGATCTTGGAGGCGGGCATGAGCTTCTCCAATGAGCCCATGCTGGTCATCCCGGGCCAGTTCGGCATACGGCTGGAGGACCACTTCTATATGAGCGACGCCGGCCCGGTCTGGTTCACCCAGCCGTCCTGCAGCCTGGACGATCCGTTCGGATCTCAGTGATCTCAACATTCTGAGATTCAGGGGTTGTGGACTCCGAGGGTGGTCCGTATAGACGCCGCTCGCTCGGAGACGGGCTGACCCACGGGGGCTTCGGGAATGGATTTCCGGGGGCTTGGCGGGCGAGGAGTTGAATAACTTCTTGCCTTCATCCGTTGGTTCAGCTAGGTTCCGCGCTTCGATCAAATCGCTGATTTGCCGATGCGAGAGGTGTCTTTGCTTCTCTGCAGGGGTTTCTGCGGCTTCGAAAGTCTTGGCTTTTGGGTCTTCGGAAAAGTTCAGCGGATTGGTTGACATGGAGATTGGCTTTCCTTAGAAGGCCGCCT
>NZ_DLNQ01000010.1:275895-365554 GCF_002479495.1 Brevundimonas sp. UBA7506 | reverse complement strand
CGCGCTCCGCAGCCGGTGGCCCGCACGCCCGAGCCGGTGGCCCAGACCATCGCCGCCCTCAAGACTGTCGGCCGCGGCGGCGCCGCCCTCAAGGCGCAGCCCATTGAAGACGGCTGGGAAGAGTTCTGATGTCGAGCCTGATCACCCTTCCGGCGGTGCTTGATCTGCGCGCCGCCGAGCCCCTGAAGGCGCAACTCCTGGCCGTGCGCGGCCAGGAGGCGACCCTGGACGCCTCGGCCGTCGAGCGTCTGGGCGGCCTCTGCCTTCAGGTCCTGCTGTCGGCGCTGGCGACCTGGCGCGCCGACGGCCAGGCCTTGACCTTCATCAATGTTTCCGAGGCCCTGGCCTCGCAATGGAGCGCCTTTGGGGCCTCCGCCGCGGACCTCGCTCCGCAAGGACAACTCGCGTGACCAAGACCATTCTGACCGTCGATGATTCCCGCACCATGCGGGACATGCTGATGCTGGCGCTGAAAGACGCCGGCTATCGCGTGGTTCAGGCCGAGGACGGGATCCACGGTCTGGAGGTGCTGCGGGCCGAAAACCCCGACATCGTCATCACCGACATCAACATGCCCCGCATGGACGGCTTCGGTTTCATCGAGGGCATGCGCGCCGACCCCAACCACAAGGCCACCCCGGTTCTGGTCCTGACCACCGAAAGCGACGCCGCCAAGAAGCAGCGCGCCCGCGAGGCCGGGGCCACCGGCTGGATCGTCAAACCCTTCGACCCGGCCAAGCTGATCGACGCCGTCCGTCGCGTCGCGGCCTGAGAGGACTGAGGATTACAAGATGAGCGACGATCCGTTCGAGGCCATCAAGGTCACCTTCTTCCAGGAGTGCAACGAACTGCTGGGCGATCTGGAAGCCAATCTGCTGGCGCTGGAGACCGGCGAAGGCGACATCGAGACGATCAACGCCGTCTTCCGCGCCGTTCACTCGGTCAAGGGCGGGGCAGGGGCCTTCGGCCTGGAAGACCTGGTGCGCTTCGCCCACGTCTTCGAGACCCTGATGGACGAGCTGCGCTCGGGCCGTAAGGAATGCGACGACGTTACGGTCAAGACCCTGCTGCGCGCCTCTGACGTGCTGGCCGACCACATCGCTGCGGCGCAGGGAACCGGCGCGCCGGTGGACGCCGCGCGCTCGGCCGGTCTGGTCGCCGAACTGGAAGTCCTGACCCACGGCGTCGCCGCCTCGGTCGCCCCGGCCGCCGCCGCTGTCGAGGACGAAGACGACTTCGGCTTCACGCCCCTGACGCTCGACCTGGCCGATTTCGGCGCCCCGACCGAGCTGCCGTCGCTGGAGCTTCCGTCGCTCGACCTGCCTTCGCTTGATCTGCCGGACCTGGCCGCGCCGAGCGCCGCCGGCTGGCGCATCGTCTTCCGCCCGCACCCTCGCCTCTACGCCAGCGCCAACGACGTCAGCCTGCTGCTGCGCGAACTGACGCGGCTGGGCCAGACCTCGGTCGAGCTGGACGCCAGCGGCCTGCCGTCGCTGGAGGCGCTGGACGCCGAGGACGCCCACCTGATCTGGACCATCGTCCTGACCGGCGACGTGGCCGAGGCGGCCGTGCGCGACGTCTTCGACTTCGTCGAGATGGACTGCGACCTGAGCATCACCGCCCTCGGCGGCGCCCAGTCCCCGGTCGAGGCCTCGCTGCCGCCGCTGCCGGTTCTGGACGCGCCCACGGCCGAGCCCGAGATCGACATCGCCGCCCTGCTGGCCAAGGCCGCCGCGCCGGTCGAGCCCGCCGTTCCGGCTGAGGTTCTCGCGCCGGTCGTCGCCGCAGCCCCGGTTCCGGCGCCGACGCCGGTCGCCGCCGCTCCCAAGCCGGTCGCGCCCGCCGCTCCGGCCTCCGTCGCTGTGGCCTCGGCCCCCGCCGCTGTGGCGCCGGTGACGATCCGCGTCGATCTGGACCGGGTCGATCGCCTGATCAACGTGGTCGGCGAACTGGTCATCCAGCAGGCCATGCTGGCCCAGCGCGTGATGGAGAGCGGTCTGGCCCGCTCGTCGGACATCGCCCTGGGTCTGGAAGACCTGGAGCTGCTGACGCGCGACATCCAGGACAGCGTCATGGCCATCCGCGCCCAACCGGTGAAGTCGGTGTTCCAGCGGATGCCGCGCCTGGTCCGCGAAGTGGCCGACATGACCGGCAAGCGCGTGCGTCTGGTCACGTCCGGCGAGGACACCGAGGTCGACAAGACCGTGGTCGAACGCCTGGCCGAGCCCATCACCCACATGCTGCGCAACGCCATCGACCACGGGCTGGAAAGCGCCGAGGAGCGCGAGGCCGCCGGCAAGCCCGCCGAGGGCACGGTGCGTCTGGCCGCCCTGCACCGCTCGGGCCGCATCGTCATCGAGATCGCCGACGACGGGAAGGGCATCAACCGCCCGCGCGTGCGCGGCATCGCCGTGGCGCGCGGTCTGATCGCCGAGGACGCCGTCCTGACCGACGACGAGGTCGACAACCTGATCTTCCTGCCGGGCTTCTCGACCGCCGAGACCGTCACCGACGTCTCGGGCCGGGGCGTCGGCATGGACGTGGTCAAGCGCTCCATCCAGGCGCTCGGCGGCCGCATCTCGATCAGTTCGGTTCCGGGCAAGGGCTCGACCTTCACCCTCAGCCTGCCGCTGACCCTGGCGGTGCTGGACGGCATGGTGGTCTCGGCCGCCGAACAGACCCTGGTCGCCCCCCTGTCAGCCATCGTCGAGAGCCTGACGCCGCAGGTGTCGGACATCCACCACGTCGGCGGCCATGACGCGGTGATCCGTTTCCGCGAGGAATTCGTGCCCCTCGTCGATGTGGCCCGCGTCATGGGCTTCCGCGACGGCGCGGCCGATCTGGTCAACGGGGTGGTGATGATCGTCGAAACCGAGGCCGGCTCGCGCGCCGCCCTGCTGGTCGACGCCATCAACGGCCAGCGCCAGGTGGTGATCAAGAGCCTCGAGACCAACTACCGCCACGTCGACGGCGTCTCCGCCGCGACCATCCTAGGCGACGGCAGCGTCGCCCTGATCCTCGACATCGACGCCCTGGTCATCGCCGGGCGCCGCAAATCCAACCGCCCCGAACTGAAGATGGCGAGCTGAGCACCATGACCGAAGTCACCTCCAACGTCGCCGGCGCCGACCGCGAACTGATCGCCTTCCGCATCGGCGAGCAGGAATTCTGCGTCGACATCATGAACGTCCGCGAGATCCGCGGCTGGACCCCGGCCACGCCGCTGCCGCGCTCGCCGTCCTACATGAAGGGCGTCATCAACCTGCGCGGCATCGTCCTGCCGATCATCGACCTGGGCGCCCGCTTCGGCTTGGCCACGGCCGAGCCGACCGCCCGCCACGTCATCATGGTGGCCCATGTCGGCAACCGTCTGGTCGGCCTGCTGGTCGATGCGGTCTCCGACATCGTGCAGCTGACGGACTCGACTATCCAGCCGACGCCCGACGTCGCCAGCGACCACGTGAAGACCTTCGTCAAGGGCATCTTCGCCGTCGAGGGCGGCCGCATGATCAGCTTGATTGATCTGGAACACGTCCTGCCGGCCGAAAGCGAAGCCGAGGCCGCATGACCACCGCCTCCGGGCGGGCGTCCCTGGTGGAAGGCGAGTTCGTCTTCACCGCCGAGGATTTCCGCCACATCGCCCAGACCCTGCACGCCCACGCCGGCATCGCCCTGAGCGAGGGCAAGGCCGCCTTGGTCTATTCGCGCCTGGCCAAACGGCTGCGCCTGCTGGGGCTGCGCAGCTTCCGCGACTACTGCGCCCTGATCGAGGGCGTGGAGGGCGTCGACGAGCGCCAGGCCATGACCGCGGCCCTGACCACCAACGTCACGCGCTTCTATCGCGAGCCGCACCACTTCGATCACCTGCGCGACCACGTCATGCCGGAACTGGCGGCCCGTGCGCGGGCCGGCGGTCGGGTGCGCCTGTGGTCGGCGGCCTGTTCCAACGGACAGGAGCCCTATTCCATGGCCCTGACCGTGCTGGACGTCCTGCCGGAAGCCGCGGACCTGGACGTGCGCATCCTAGCCACCGACATCGACCCCAACATGGTGGCCGAGGGCGCGGCGGGGATCTATTCCGAGGAGCTGCTGTCGCCGGTCCCGGCCTCGGGCCGCAAGCATTTCGATCCCGTCGCTGCGCGTCCCGGCCTGTTCAGCGCCGACGAGACCCTGCGCCGTCTGGTGTCGTTCCGCGAACTGAACCTGATCGGCGACTGGCCCATGCGGGGCAAGTTCGACGTCATCTTCTGCCGCAACGTGGTCATCTACTTCGACGACGCGACCCAGGAGCTGGTCTGGAGCCGCTTCACCCCGATGATGAACCCCGGCGCCACCCTCTACATCGGCCATTCCGAGCGCGTCAGCGGCCCGGCGGTTGCGCAACTGCAGACCTGCGGCCTGACGGCCTACAGACTGGGAGGCCGGGCATGAGCGAACCCGTCCGCGTCCTGATCGTCGACGACAGCGCCACCATGCGCAGCCTGATCAGCGCCGTCCTGCGCCGCGATCCCGAGATCTCGGTGGTCGGCACGGCGGCTGACCCGCTGGAGGCCCGCACGGCCATCAAGGAGCTGAACCCCGACGTCATCACCCTGGACGTCGAGATGCCCAACATGAACGGGCTGGAGTTCCTCGAGAAGATCATGCGCCTGCGGCCCATGCCCGTCGTCATGGTCTCGACCCTGACCCAGGCCGGGACCGACGTGACCCTGGCGGCGCTGGAAGTCGGCGCCGTGGACGCCGTGGCCAAGCCCGCGCCGGGCGTGCCGGCCCAGGAAGCCTTCGCCGACCTGGCCGACAAGGTGAAGATCGCCGCCCGCTCGCGGGTCCGGCCGCTGGAAACGCGCGAGGCGCGTGCTGTCGACGGCGCCTATCGCGCCGACCCAAACCACATCCTGGCCATCGGCGCCTCGACCGGCGGGGTGGAGGCCCTGCTGAACATCCTGACGGCCTTCCCGGCCAACTGCCCGGCGACGGTGGTGACGCAGCACATGCCCGCCACCTTCACCAAGAGCTTCGCCGCCCGTCTGGACAAGGCGTCCGGCGCCACGGTCACCGAGGCCGTGGACGGCGCGCCCCTGATGCCGGGCCATGTCTATATCGCCCCCGGCGGCGAGCGGCATCTGGAGGTCTCGGGCGGGCGTTGCCGTCTGGTCGCAGGCGATACGGTCAACGGCCATCGCCCTTCGGTGGACGTCCTGTTCCATTCGGTCGCCCGCCTGGGCCGCCCCATGACCGGGGTCATCCTGACCGGCATGGGCAAGGACGGCGCCAAGGGCCTGCTGGCCATGCGCCAGGCCGGCGCCCGCACCCTGGGTCAGGACGAGGCCTCCAGCGTCGTCTACGGCATGCCGCGCGCCGCCTTCGAGCTGGGCGCCGTGGAGCGCCAGCTGTCTCTGCCCCGCCTCGCCCCCGCCATTCTCGACCTGTGCGCCGCCGGCGCCCACGCCTCAAAGCCTGTCGCGTAAGGACTACCCGTATGCCCGCCGCTTCCGCCCTCAATGTTCTGGTCGTCGACGACCAGCTGACCATGCGCTCCCTGGTCCGCAACAGCCTGCAGCAGATCGGCGTGCGCGAGATCAGCGAAGCCGCCGACGGCGAGCTGGCCCTGCGGTCCATCATCACCAAGCCGGTGCATCTGGTGATCTCGGACTTCAACATGCCGAACCTGGACGGTCTGGGCCTGCTGCGCGCCATCCGCGCCCACCCGCCGACCTCCAAGACCGCCTTCATCATGCTGACCGGCCGCGCCGACCGCGAACTGGTGCAGCGCGCCGTGCAGTTCGGCGTGAACAACTACCTGGTCAAACCCTTCACCACCGCCCAGCTGAAAGACAAGCTGGAAGGCGTGTTCGGCCCGCTGACATGATCCGCGCCGGCGATCAGCACATGACCGAACGGCGGATCCACGTCGGACAGGGCGAGCACTATGTGACGTCCGATCCCGATGTCGTGCTCTCGACCGTCCTCGGCAGCTGCGTCGCCATGTGCCTGCGCGATCCCGTGGCCGGGGTCGGCGGCATGAACCACTTCCTGCTGCCCGAAGGGGCCGGGGCGGGCACCGACGCGGGACGTCGCTACGGCGCCTACGCGATGGAACTCCTGATCAACGACGTGCTGAAGGCGGGCGGGCGTCGCGACCGGCTGCAAGCCAAGCTGTTCGGCGGCGGCCGCATGTTCGATTCGCTGAAGGACGTGGGCACGTCCAACGCCGACTTCGCCGAACGTTTTCTGGCCGACGAGGGCATCCCCGTGGTCGGCGCCAGCCTCAGGGGCGCCGGGGGGCGTCGACTGCATTACTGGCCGGTGACGGGTCGGGCGCTGCAACGCGCGGTCACGGACGCGGTCGCCCCGCGACCCACGCCGCCGCCTCCGCCGCCCGTCGATTCCGGCGCGCTGGAGCTGTTCTGATGAACGATTACGACGCCAAGGGCCTGCTGGCGGCCGTCGCCGCCGAGTTGGCCGACATCCGCGCGGGCGTGGACGAGGCCGGCGGCCTGGTGTCCGAACTGCTGCGCCTGGCCCCGCCTGAGCAGCGCCTGACCTTCCTGACGCGGATGCAGGCTTTCGACGTGCTGAGCCAGCGCGTCGACGCCCTGTCGGGTCTGGCCGGCGCCCTGGCCGCCGATCAGCCGATGGACACGGCCCTGGCCGCCCTGCCTCTGGCCGAGATGGCCGACCGCCTGCGCGAGATGTCGTTCCGGGTGAGGCTCTCCGCTTCCGAAGTCGCGCCGGCCGCCGTGGCCGGCGACCTGCTGCTGTTCGACTGATGAGCGCCGCCGACCGCGTCAATCTGGAGCAGTCGACCGTCCTGCTGATCGACGACAATCCGCAGGCGCTGGATATGCTCAGCTCGGTCTTTCAGGGCTTTGGCGTCAAGGAGCAGATCAAGTGCGCCTCGGCGACCGAGGGCGTGCGCATCATCCAGAATCGGGCCGTGGACCTGATCGTCATCGACTGCGCCGATCCCGAGATGGACAGCTACGCCTTCGCCCGCTGGCTGCGGCGCGAGACCCCGGCGCCCCTGCGCTTCATCCCCGTCATCCTGCTGACCGGTCACGCCTCGCAGGCCAAGGTGCAGGAAGGCCGCGATTGCGGCGTCAGCTTCGTGGTCACCAAGCCCCTGACCCCCGCCGTCCTGCTGCGCCGCATCCTGTGGCTGGCGGGCGACGAGCGCGAGTTCGTCGAGAGTGAGAACTACGTCGGGCCCGATCGTCGGGTGCGCAACTTCGGCCCGCCGCTGAATATGCCCGGACGCCGCAAGGACGACCTGTCCGCCCACGTCGGCGCCGCCGTCGAGGCGAACATGGACCAGTCCGACATCGACATGCTGATGAAGCCCCAAAGAGTTGCGTTGTGACCGAAGCCCGCACCCTGAAGATCAAGACCACTCTGGCGCGCCAGATGGCCCAGCCGGGCGGCCGCACCCTCGCCGACGTCGAGCGCCGCGCCAACGAGCGGCTGGAGCGTCACCGCGACGACGTCATGATCACCGTCGCCGGCACCATCACCGAGCTGGAGCTGGTCGCCGCCGCCGCCGCGCCGGGCAGCGAGCCGCAGGTCTACAAGCTGGCTTCGTCCCTGCTGGACACGGCGGGCTTCTTCGACACCGGACCGCTGTACGAGGCGGGCTACAGCCTGTGCGACGTGGCCGACCGGATGCAGGTCAGCGGCGCCTGGAGCTGGCCCACGGTCGCCGTCCACGTCCAGGCCATGCGCCTGATCCTGACGGCGGGCTGTCAGGCCGACGCCACCAGCGCCGCCCTGCTGGCCGGCCTGCGGTCGGTGGCGGCGAAGGCGCGGCAGGATACATAGTTCCTTCTCCCCTTGAGGGAGAGGGTGGCCCGCAGGGCCGGTTGAGGGGTGTCAGCGGGACGATCTGACATGAGGCCTCGTACGAATTTCTTCGCACCCCCTCATCCGTCAGGCTTCGCCTGCCACCTTCTCCCACAAGGGGAGAAGGGTTTATTGGCCGTACCGCGCGATGCCCAGGTCGCCCGTCTCGATGTCCGGGGTCTGGCCGCTGACGAGGTCGGCGATGACGCGGGCCGAGCCGCAGGCCATGGTCCAGCCCAGCGTGCCGTGGCCGGTGTTCAGGAACAGGTTGTCGAACCTGGTCTTGCCGATGACCGGGGTGCCGTCCGGCGTCATCGGGCGCAGGCCGGACCAGTAGCTGGCCGCCTTCAGATCGCCCGCGCCGGGGAAGAGCGATCCCACCGAATGCTCCAGCGTGTTGCGGCGCGGTTCCGGCAGGACGTTGTTGTAGCCCGAGATCTCGGCCATGCCGCCGACGCGGATGCGGTCGCCCAGGCGGGTGATGGCCACCTTGTAGCTCTCGTCCATGATGGTCGAGACGGGGGCGGCGGGTTCGTTCACGATCGGGGCGGTGATCGAATAGCCCTTCACCGGATAGACCGGCAGGGTCATGCCCAGCGGCTTGACCATCTGCGGCGAGTACGACCCCAGGGCCAGGACATAGGCGTCGGCCGTGATCCGGCCGCGGCTGGTCTCGACGCCGCTGATCTGGCCCTTGTCGGTCGTCAGGGCCTTGATGGCGGTGTCGTAGAGGAAGGTCACGCCCTGAGCGATCGCCACGTCGCCCAGCGCATTGGTGAACTTGAAGCAGTCGCCGGTCTCGTCTTTCGGCAGGCGCAGGCCGCCGACGAACAGGTCGCGCGTGGCCGCAAGGCCCGGCTCGGCGCGGATGCAGCCGTCCTGATCCAGCACCTCGAACGGCACGCCGCCCTCACGCAGGACCTGAGTGTCCTTGTAGATGCCGTCCAGCTGTTTCTGGGTGCGGAACAACTGCAGGGTGCCCTGGGTGCGGTGGTCGTATTGCAGGCCCAGCTCGGCGTTCAGGGCGGTCTGAACCTCCTGGCTGTATTCGGCCAGACGCACCATCCGCGCCTTGTTGAGGGCATAGCGGGCCGAGGTGCAGTTGCGCAGCAGGGCCAGCAGCCAGCGCACGGTCGCCACGTTCATATGGGGCTGCAGGATCAGCGGCGCGTGACGCATGAACAGCCACTTCACCGCCTTGGCCGGAATGCCCGGCGCGGCCCAGGGCGAGGAATAGCCGGGGGATAGTTCGCCGGCGTTGGCGAAGCTGGTCTCCAGCGCCGGGCCGCTCTGGCGGTCGATCACTGTCACCTCGTGGCCCGCCTTGGCCAGATAGTGGGCCGTCGTCACCCCGATGACGCCGGCGCCCAGGACTGCGATCTTCATGGTCTTGACCTTACGCGAAGTTCCCCGCGCCCGTTCCCTAGACCAGTTTTTTCGTTTGTCGAGCGTTCATGGGATGTGTGCGCTGCAACATGGTGTGAAGTTGAAACGGATGGGTCGGAACCTGAGCGAACTCGGGCTGAAAATCCCTCGTTGCGGCAAGGCTTTGGGCGGCGTGATCAAGGCGTGGTCAGGCGCAGAAGCATGCCGCCCAGCGGCGGCAGGATTCCCGCCTCGGCTAGGTTGACGGCGTCGATCGGGACGTAGCCATCGGGCGCGCTCCACGCCTGCGGCTCGTGGCCGAGGTTGAAGACCGCCAGCAGGGTCTCGCCTTGGCCCTGGCGGGTGAAGACCAGCAGTGGCTCGGTCGCCAGCATCGTCATCGTCCCCGTTTTCAACGCTGGATGGGCGCGGCGCAGGGCCAGGATGCGGCGTGCGGCGTTCAGCATCGAGGCCGGATCGGCGTCCTGGACATCCACCGCCATGGCCGGGTGGCGCGTGTCGATGGGTAACCAGGGCTCGACGCCTGAAAGCCCGGCGAAGGGAGCGCCCGCGATCCACGGCATCGGCGTGCGGGCGCCGTCGCGGCCCAGGGTTTGCGGCCAGTTGGCGACGGCCTCGGGATCGAGCAGCCGCTCGAACGGCACCTCGGCCTGGGGCAGGCCCAGCTCTTCGCCGTAATAGACGAAGACATTGCCGCGCAGGCAGACCAGCAGCAGCATCAGCATTTCGGCCAACCGCCGCTCGTCGCGGCCCTCGGCCCAGCGCGACACCGCGCGCGGCGCATCGTGGTTGGAAAAGGTCCATGACGGCCAGCCCTCGCCGGGATTGCCCGGCCACATCTCCGTCCCCGCCCTGACCAGATCGGTCGTCAGCCGCTCGGCGTAGAGGTAGAGGAAGCCGTAGGCGCTGTGCAGGCGGCCGTCGGCGGTAAAGGCCTTCATCTCGCGCGCGGCGTGGTCGCCGGCGACCTCCGCCACGGTGAAGCGGCCGCCCTCATAGGAATCCGTCAGCGCCCGCACCCGCTCCAGAAAGGGCAGGATGTCGGGCGAGGACTGGTTGTGGATCTTGTCCTGAAAATCGAAGGGGCGGGTGCGCTTGCCGCCGGTGGGCAGGGGCGGATTGTCCCGCAAGGCGGGGTCGCCGATCATGAAGTTGACGGCGTCCAGGCGGAAACCGTCCACGCCCCGGTCCAGCCAGAACCGACCGACCGCCAGCAGGGCCTCCTGCACCGCCGGATTGCGGGCGTTCAATTGCGGCTGCTCGGGCAGGAAGTTGTGCTGATAATACTGGCCGCGCCGCGCATCCCAGGTCCAGCCCGGCCCGCCGAAGACGGACTGCCAGTTGTTCGGCGGCGCGCCGTCGGCCCTGGCGTCGGCCCAGACGTACCAGTCGGCGTAAGGATTGGTGCGGTCCTGTCGGCTGGCCTGAAACCACGGGTGTCGGTCCGAGGTGTGTGACCAGACCTGATCGACGACGACCTTCAGTCCCAGATCATGCGCCTTGGTCAGCAGAGCGTCGAAATCGGCAAGGGTTCCGAACACCGGATCGACGTCGCAATAGTCGGCCACGTCATAGCCGAAGTCCTTCATCGGCGAGGGATAGAAGGGCGAGATCCACACCGCGTCCACGCCCAGCGAGGCCACGTGATCGAGGTGCGCGGTGATCCCCTTCAGATCGCCGATCCCGTCGCCGTTCGTGTCGGCGAAACTGCGCGGATAGATCTGGTAGATGACCGCCCCGCGCCACCATTCCCGATGCGGCTCAGAACCAGGCGAGGGGGTGGGCGATGAGGTCATGCTCAGGACGAACGCGTCGGGTCCGTCAGGGGTTCGCCGTAGTGGCGCTCGCCGTGCAGGTTGGCCGCCAGGGGCGCGGTCGTGCGTTCGATCAGGCGATGCACCACCGGCTTGTCCGGCCCCTGATGCAGGGCGTAGATGCGCTGCGAGATGTCGGCGTCGGCCTGGGTGATGCGCTGGTTGTGGCGGACGTAATCCAGCCAGGTCGCGGTCTGGTATTTCTCGACCCAGACGTCCGGCTCGGCCAGGTCGCGCATCAGATGCCATTGCCGCGCCCCATCGCGGCGGCGCACGCGGCGGCGCTCGTCCATGACAGCCAGGAAGGCGTCGATGTCTTCCTCGCGGATGCGATAGGCGATGGTGACGATCACCGGTCCGCTGCGCGGCTCGATGGCTAGCTGGGTCTGCGGCTCGGTCCAGCGCCGCAGCAAGTCCATGTTCAGATTGGCGGTCGAGGGCAGGGGCACCCTCAGCCCGATCAGGACGCACAGGACCAGCACCCCCGCTGACAGACCCAGCGCCGTGTCCAGGCCTTGCGTCTGGGCCAGCGAGCCCCACAGCCAGCTGCCGCCCGCCATGCCGCCGAAGGCCGCCATCTGATAAAGCGCCAGCGCCCGCGCCACGACCCAGCGCGGCACCGACATCTGCACCGTCACGTTGAAACTGGACAGGGTCAGCACCCAGCCCGCGCCCGCGATCATCAGGGCCGGCAGGGTCAGGGCCAGCCAGGGGCTGAAGCCGACGACGGCGGCCGCGACGGCGAAGGCCAGGGTGGAGGCGCGCACCAAGGTCTCGGTCTCATACCTGGCGCGCAACTTGCCGACGAACAGGGCCCCGCCCACGGCGCCCACGCCGAAGGCGCCGAGCAGCAGGCCGAAGGCCAGGGGCCCGCCGCCGCCCTCGCGCGCCACCAGGGGCATCAGGGCCTGAACCGCGCTGGCCCCGATCCCGAAGACCACGGCGCGCAGCAGCACCGCCGTGACGCGCGGCGACAGGAAGGCGTAGCGCAGACCCCCGGCCATGGCCGCCAGCAGGCCTTCGCGCGGCAGGGTCTGTTTCGGTCGATCGGGCTTCCAGCGGAACAGGACGACCAGCAGTCCCAGATAGCTGACGGCGTTGACGGCGAAGGCCGCCGCCGCTCCTGCCGCCGCCACGATCATGCCGCCGATGGCCGGGCCGACGCTGCGGGCCAGGTTGAAGCCCATGGAGTTCAGGGTCACGGCCCCGGCCAGGTCCTCACGCGGCACCATGTCGCCGACCGAGGCCTGCCAGGCCGGGCCGTTGAAGGCCGTGCCGCAGCCGATCAGGAAGGTGAAGCTGAGCAGCACCCAGGGCGTGATCCAGCCCACATAGGTCATGACCGCGAGCCCGGCCGAGACCAGCAGCATGAAGCTCTGGGCCGCCAGCATGATCTTGCGCCGGTCCACCGTGTCGGCCAGAGCGCCCGCCGCCAGCGACAGCAGCATGATGGGCAGGGTGACGGACGCCTGGACCAGGGCCACCATCTGGGCCGAGGCGATGGAGGACATCATCCAGGCGGCGCCGACCGACTGGATCAGGCCCCCGAAGTTCGTCACCAGACTGGTGATCCAGACGGCGCGGAAGACCGGATGGTTCAGCGGCGCCAGCGCCCCGGTGCGCACGGGCGGCGCGGTCTCGGGGGCGGTCATGAGGCGGACCGGCTGGAACGGGAGATCAGGATGGCGGCGCCCGGACGGTGACTGCGGAACGAGGTCCTACTGCACCCCTTTGGCGACAGCTTTGCAAGCCGTGAAGCGTCCTTACCTCGCCATCAGGGCGTCCGCCGCCGACTGGTTCAGGCCCGTCTCGCCCGCCAGGGCCGGGCCGTTCAGCAGGGCGGCGTCGGGGCATTCTTGTGAACTCCGGGGCGGGGCCTTGCGTCCGGTCAGGGCGGTCAGCAGCCGGTCGATCCTCTGGTCCGCCAGGTCCTGAAAACTGCAGGCCGCGAGGATGCGGTGAAAGCTGGCCGTCACCGCCTCGGCGTCCGTCGGCTCGGTCTGCGTCAAGGCCAGCCCCTGTTCGGCGGCGGACAGAAGGTCGTCGGCGGCGATCGCCAGCTCGCGCCTCAGATGGTCGATCTCGGCCAGGATCTGTTGCGGGGTCATGATCAGATCTCGCCCACGACCGAGGTCAGCTTCTGCTTCAGCACCGCCAGGGTGAAGGGCTTGATGACATAGTTGTTCACCCCGGCCTGTCGTGCGGCGATGACGTTCTCGACCTTGGCTTCGGCGGTCACCATGACGAAGGGGGTCTTCTTCGTGCGTTCCTCGGCGCGGACCTGTTTCAGCAGCTCCAGCCCGGTGACCGGCTGCATGTTCCAGTCCGACAGCACCAGGCCGTAGGTCTTCTCCTTCAGCAGGGCCATGGCCGCCGCCCCGTCGGGCGCGTCGTCGACGTTGACGAAGCCCAGCTGGTTCAGCATCCCCCGCACGATCCGCACCATCGACTTGTAGTCGTCCACCACCAGGACGTTCATGCTCTTGTCCGCGGCCATTCCATTCCTCGTTGCACAGGCGCGGCCATACAGGCCGCTGTGATTGAAGGACGCGCCGACCCCTCAGGGGCGGCAATGCATCTTTAAGATGTATTCCCTTAAGCTTGGATTAACCGATTTCCCTTGAAGGTTGTGTTCGGCAGGGGCGGTTCCGCCGCCCTCAAGGGGGATGATCGAGCGTGGACGACGTCATCATCGAATTCGTGTCCGAAGCCCGCGAGGGCATCGAGGCCGTGGACGCCAAGCTGGTCCGCTTCGAGCAGACGCCGTACGACCCGGACCTGCTGGGCGACATCTTCCGCCTGATCCACAGCCTCAAGGGCGGCTCGGGCTTCCTCGGCCTGATGCGGCTGCAGAGCGTGACCCACGCCGCCGAGAACGTGCTGGGCCTCTATCGCGACGGGACCCTGGCGGTTGATGGGCCTTCCGTCACCGCCATCCTCGACGCGGTGGACGTGGTCCGGGCGGTGATCGAGGGACTGGCCGAAACCGGCGTTGAGCCCGAGGGCGACGACCGCGCCCTGATCGCGCGGCTGGACCGCATCTATGCGGGTGAAGACGCTTCGACGACCTCGGCGACTCCGCCCGCCGATCGTCCCCTGCTGGAACGCGTGGGGGGAGAGGCCACGCTGGACGCCGCTTGTGAGGGCGCGCTGGCCGGTCTGGTCGCGTCGCCCGACACCGGCCCCCTGTTCGCCGGGATCGATCTGGACCGCGTGCAGGCCGAATGGCGCGAGGCCCTGTGCGGCGTCGCCCGCGCCACGGCGGCGCCCGGCGCCTTGCAACGCGCCCTGGCCGAGACCTTCGGCGAGGCCCTGGCATCGCGTGAAGCCGCCTTCGTTCAGGCCGTGCGTCAGAGCCTGATCGAGCTGGAAGCCGAGGCCGAGGCGGTCGAAGCCCTGCTGGCCGCGCCGCCTGCCGAGCGCGAGGCCGAGCCGTCGCGCGCCGATCGCGCCGAGCTGGCCAAGGGTCCCCAGACCATCCGCGTCGGCGTCGAGACCCTGGAAGGCCTGATGACCATGGTCAGCGAGCTGGTGCTGATCCGCAACCAACTGATCCAGACCCTGCGCGACCAGCCCGAGACGCCCTTCGCCGGGCCCCTGCATCGCCTGAACCAAGTGACCAGCGAACTGCAGGAAGGGGTGATGACCACCCGGATGCAGCCGATCAGCGGCGCCTGGGCCAAGCTGCCGCGACTGGTGCGCGACCTGGCCTCGGACCTGGGCAAGCGCATCGATCTGGTCATGACCGGCGAAGACACAGAGCTGGACCGACAGGTCATGGAGCTGATCCGCGATCCCCTGACCCACATGATCCGCAACGCCGCCGACCACGGGCTGGAGACGCCGGATCAACGCCGCGCGGCGGGCAAGCCAGAAACCGGCCGGATCACCCTCTCGGCCCGGCACGAGGGCGGGGCCATTCTGATCGAGATGGCGGATGACGGGCGCGGCCTGCCCGCCGCCCGCATCCGCGCCAAGGCGCTGGACGTCGGCCTGATCAATCCCGCGCAGGCGGCGGCGATGAGCGACGCCGAGGCGCGCCAGCTGATCTTCCTGCCCGGTTTCTCGACCGCCGCCTCGGTGACGGCAGTGTCGGGACGCGGCGTCGGCATGGACGTGGTGCGCACCAATATCGAGGCCATCGGCGGGGCCGTCGAGCTGGCCTCCGTCGAGGGGCAGGGGACGCGCTTCACGATCCGCATCCCCCTGACGCTCAGCATCATCGCCGGACTGGTGGTCGAATGCTGCGGCGAGCGCTTCGCCATGCCCCAGGCCAGCATCATCGAACTGGTCAGCGCCAATGGAACGGCGGGTCGCCGCATCGAACAGATCAACGGCGCCGAGGTGCTGCGCTGCGCGACCGGTTGTTGCCTCTGGTGTCCCTGCAAGCCCTGCTGGGGCTGGAGGCGCCCGAAGGGCCGCGCGGCGAGGCTTGCATTGTCGTGGCCCGGGTCGGGGCTTTCGACTTCGGCGTCATCGTCGACCGGGTGTTCGACACGGAGGAGATCGTGGTCAAGCCGACAGCCTCGATCCTGCGTCACCTGAAGCTCTATTCCGGGGCCACCATCCTCGGGGACGGGGCGGTCATCATGATCCTGGACTTCAAGGGCATGGCGGTCGAGGCGGGCGCGGGGTCCCTGCTGAACGGCGGCGACGAGGTCCTGATCGAAGCCGCGACCGGCGAGGCGGACGTCGAGGCCCTGCTGGTCTTCCGCGCCGCCGACGACGGGTTGAAGGCCGCGCCGCTGGCGGGCGTGGCGCGCATCGAGGAATTGGAGCCCTCGATGCTGGAATGGGCCGACGGGCGCTCGCTGGTCCAGTATCGCGGCCAACTGATGCCGGTGCTGGGCGCCGACGGGGCGGCCCTGTCGCGCGCGCCTGAGGCCAAGCGGCCCCTGCTGGTCTTTTCGCGCGGGGCGCGCAGTCTGGGCCTGATGGCCGAGGAGATCGTCGACATCATCGAGGCGACGGCGAGCGCCGAACTGACGGGGGCCTCCACCGGGGTCAGCGGCAGCCTGGTGGTGGCGGGCCGGGCCACCGAGCTGATCGACGTGGACTTCTACTGGCGGCGCTGCGACGGCGAGGTCGGGCGGGAGGGCGAGGCGGCCGTTCCGCCCGCGCCCGCCCGCGTCCCCAAGCGTCTGCTGGTCGTGGATGACAGCCCCTTCGTGCGGATGCTGCTGGGGCCGTTGCTGGGCCAGGCGGGCTATGATGTCGAGGTGGCTTCCGATCCCGAGGCGGCGCTAGCGCTTCACGACGCGGGCGCAGCCTTCGACCTCATCCTGGCCGACACCAGCCCTGCCGGATCGACGGCGCGGCGGATGGCGACCGCCTTTGGCCGCGCCTCGGCCTGGCACGCCACGCCCCTGCTGGGCCTGGGCGCCGCCTTCCTCAGCGGCCCGCCGCAGGAGGCCCTGCTGAGCGAGGTGGCCGAAGTCCTTTCCCACGATCAGGAGGCCGCATGAGCCCTGCGTCGACAGACCCTTCGCTCGAAGGCTTCGTTTCCGTGCGCGTCGGCGAGCAGATGATCGGGGTGCCTCTGCTGCGGGTTCAGGACGTGATCGCCCCGGTGCGGATCGACCGCGTGCCTCTGGCCCCGTTCGAGGTGGCCGGGTCGCTGAACCTGCGCGGGCGCATCATCACCGCCGTCGACATGCGCCGCCGCCTGGGCCTGCCGCCGCGCGAGGTCGGCCAGCCCCACATGAGCGTCATCGTCGAACGCGGCGGCGAGCTTTACGCGCTTCAGGTCGAGGACGTCGGCGACGTCCTGTGGCTGGACCGCGCGGCCAGGGAGCCTCTGCCCGTCACCCTGGCCCCCGAATGGCGGACCCTGTGCGACGGACTGTACCGCCACGACGACGCCTCCCTGCTGATCCTCAACATCGAACAGACCTTCACCCTGTCCGCCCCGGCCGCTGCGGCCTGATCGGACCACCAAGGAGCCTGCCATGTCGCGCACCGCCGCCGCCGCTAAAGCTGCTGAGAGCCTGGACGATCTGATCGTGGCCGGGCCCGAGGACGATCCCGACGCCTTCGCCCGCGCGGTGGTGCGGTCCACCTCGGCCGCCCTGATGATGGTCGACCGCGACCTGACCATCATCGATCTGAACGACGCCACCCGCGCCCTGCTGAAGGCCAATGAAGCCGCCTTCGCCAAGGCCTTCCCCGGAGTGGCGCTGGACCGGATGGTGGGCACCTCCATCGACGTCTTCCACAAGGACCCATCGCACCAGCGCGCCATGCTGGCCCACCCCCTGGCTCGCCCGCACATCGCCGAGATCAGCGTCGGCGACCTGCGGTTCGCGCTCCGGGTCATGGCGGTGCTGGACGCCGGCGGCGACTACGTCGGCAATGTGCTGGAGTGGAACGACGTCACCGAGCTGCGCAAGCACGCCGGCATGCTGGAGGCGCTGAGCAAGGCCCAGGCGGTGATCGAATTCAATCTGGACGGGACGATCCAGAGCGCCAACGGCAACTTCCTGAGCACTACCGGCTATCGGTCGGAGGAGAACGTCGGCCGCCATCACTCCATGTTCGTCGATCCCGCCGAGGTGCAATCGGGCGCCTATCGCGCCTTCTGGGAGAAGCTGGGGCGCGGCGAATACGACGCCGGTCAGTACCGTCGGGTCGGCAAGGACGGGCGCGAGGTCTGGCTGCAGGCCAGCTACAACCCCATCCTCGACGCGCGCGGCACGCCGCTCAAGGTGGTCAAGTTCGCCACCGACATCAGCGCCCAGAAGCAGGTGGCGGCGCGGGTGACGGAAATCTCGGGCATCGTCGCCTCGGCGGCTTCGCAGATGCGGGCCACGGCCGAGGGCATGGCGGGCACGGCCGAGGAAACCACGCGCCAGGCCGGGTCCGTGACGGCAGCGGCCGAGGTCACCTCGGTCAACGTCCAGACCGTGTCCTCGGCGGGCGAGGAACTGACCGCCTCCATCGCCGAGATCGCGCGGCAGGTGGCCGAGTCCAGCAGCATCTCCCAGCACGCCGTGACCGAGGCCGACCGCACCAGCGAGGCCATCCGCACCCTGGCCGACGCCGCGCAGAAGATCGGCAATGTCGTCACCCTGATCAACGACATCGCCGGCCAGACCAAGCTTCTGGCGCTCAACGCCACCATCGAGGCGGCGCGGGCGGGCGAGGCGGGCAAGGGCTTCGCCGTCGTGGCGTCCGAGGTGAAGAGCCTGTCGGATCAGACGGCGCGGGCGACGCACGAAATCTCGTCCCAGGTGGCGGCCATGCAGTCGGCGACCCAGACCTCGGTTGGGGCCATCGGCAGCATCACCGACACCATCCGCAAGGTGGCCGACATCGCCTCGGCCATCGCCGGGGCGGTCGAGGAACAGTCCGCCGCCACCCGCGAAATCGCCGCCAACGTGACTCAAGTCGCCGAGGGCACGCGTCAGGTCTCGACCAGCATCGCCGGGGTCAACGCCGCGGCCGTGCAGACCAGCGACGCCTCGTCGGAACTGCTCAACGCCTCGGGCGAACTGGCCCGCCAGGCCGAAGCCTTGACGGCGGAAATGGATCGCCTCGCCGCCGCCTGAGCCCCGAGGGCCGCGACGGGACGAAGAGGGGGCGAAGGCGGCGCGACGCCGTCTTCGCCCCCTGAGTAATCCTTCAATTCTCCCTTGTCGTGCAGCGACGGGGAGGGGGCGCAGCAGAGGCTTGAAAGCCAATCGAGGCCGCTTCATCTAGTACCCAGACGTGTGAAGGTACTTCTCTTGGGCTGCCGTTACACGAATGCACCATTCGGGGGGCGATGATGGCTGACGACGTCAAAAATGAGCGGTTTCTTACCCGCGATCAGGTGGAGACGTATATCCGCGACGCCCACGCCGAGGCGAAGCAGATCGGTCGTCGCTGGCAACTCATTGTCGGCGTCGGCAACGGTGCCGGCTTCACGGCGGTCGGGGCGCGCATCACTGAGGTTTTGAGTGGTCCGGTAACTGCTCAAAGCAAGGCGATCATTGCGCTCCTTTTCCCTTCCGCGATCCTATTTGGGATGGGATTGATTGTGGTCGGGGTTTCGACCCTCCTCAATGTCGCTCGCGCAGAGGCAACCTTAAGCGCTCTTCACAGCGTTCGATACGCGATGATCGATGGTGATCTTCATGAAGCATGGCCAGAGCCATTCAGTCCAAAAGAGTTTATCGATAGGTGGTTTCTCGAACTAATTTCTGCCATTGCATTTGTAGCGGGGATAGCTGCGCCATTGTTGCAGTTGTCGTTGGTATTTATACGTGACGGTCATTTTAGCTAATAAAATTACAAGCGCAGTGTCTCAGCCCCGGGTTAGCCGCCCCGTCTGAACACCCCGCGCAGCCCCACGACCGGCGCAAAGCCGCTGTCCAATCCCACCACCGTCTCCGCACTCCCCAGCACCAAAGCGCCGTGGGGTTCCAGCGCCTGACCGATCTGGGTCAGGGCGGTCTGCTTCCGCTCGCGGTCGAAGTAGATCAGCACGTTGCGGCAGAAGATCAGGTCGAACCGGCCCAGACCCGCTGTTCCCGCCAGCAGGTTGTGCGGGGCGAACCGCACCATCGACCGCACCTGCGGCGACAGCAGCCACTGATCCCCCTGACGCGTGAACCAGCGGGCCAGTCGTGTTTCGGTCAAACCGCGCCGCACCTCGAAGTCGCTGTAAAGGCCGCTGCGGGCGCGCTCCAGTATCGGCTGGGACATGTCCGTGGCCAGGATCTCGATACGCCAGCCGGGCATCCGCGCCTGCTCCTCCATCAGCAGCATGGCCAAGGAATAGGGCTCCTGTCCGCTGGAGCAGGCGGCGCTCCAGATGCGAAGGGTGCGGCTGTCCGCCCGCGCCGCCAGAAGGTCGGGCAGCAGGGTGTCGCGCAGCTGGTCGAAGGGCGTCGTGTCGCGAAAGAAGAAGGATTCATGCGTCGCCATGGCGTCGATGCAGCGCTGGGCCAGGGCCCCGGATGGCTCGGCGCCGACGCGGGCCAGCATCTGATCCAGACCGTCAAACCCGTCCTTGCGGGCCAGAGGCTCCAGCCGGCTTTTCAGCAGATAGTCCTTGTCCGCTGTCAGAACGAGGCCGGAGCGGTCCAGCACCAGCTTGCGGAAGCCCTCATAGGCGGCGGTCATGCGCAGGCCCTCCGCACCCAGGGCGCGATCTGGTTGATCGGCAGAACCGCCTCGGCCAGTCCCGTTTTCGCCGCGGCGCCGGGCATGCCCCAGACCACGCTGGTCGCCTCGTCCTGAACAATGAAGCGCCCGCCGGCCTCGGCCACGGCGCGGCAGCCCTCGGCGCCGTCAGAGCCCATGCCCGTCAGGATCACCGCCAGCAGGCCGGGGCCATAGACCGCCGCCGCCGAGCGCAGCATGGGATCGACCGAGGGCCGACAGAAGTGCTCGGGCGCTTCCTGATTCAGCCGGATGACCGGCACCTTTCCGCTGCGGCCCACCGTCATGTGCCAGCCGCCCGGCGCCACATAGATGCGGCCCGGCAGGACGGGCTCGCCGTCGCGGGCCTCGGCGGCGGGGCGTCCGCCCGCGCGCTCCAGCTGCTCGGCCAGCATGGCGGTGAAGGTCGGCGGCATGTGCTGGGTCAGCAGCACCGCCTGCTCCAGCTCGCCCTTCAGGGCCTCGAACAGGCTCATCAGGGCGGGCGGCGCCCCGGTCGAGCCGCCGATGGCCACGACCTGAGGCCGGACCGGCGGCGACAGGGGGGCGGGGCGAACGGCGGGAGCCACAACGGTCGGCGCGCTTACGGGCGAACCCTGCCGACCCAGAGCCTTCACCTTGGCGGTCAGTTCGCGGGCGAAGTCCTCGGCCCCGACCAGGCCGCCCGTCTCGGGCTTGGGCACATAGTCGGCGGCCCCGGCCTGCAGCGCCTGCAGGCTGATGCGGGCGTTGCGCCGCGTCAGGGTCGAGGCCATGACCACCTTCACGTCCGGCTGGCGCTGCAGGATCAGGGGCAGGGCGGTCAGCCCGTCCATGACCGGCATCTCGATGTCCAGCACCACCACGTCGACGGGCGTCCGCGCCAGCTCCGCCAGCGCCGCCTCGCCATTGGCGGCGCGCGCCACGACGCTCAGCGCCGGGTCGCGTTCCAGCGTCTGCACGATCAGGCCGCGCACGATGGCGCTGTCGTCCACGACCATGACGCGAATGCGGGGGTCTCGAACGGGCGCGGCTTCCGGCAAGGCGAGTATCCTTCAGGTTGAAGGCTGAATGTAACTCATAGTTGTAAACAAGCTGTCGCCGTGACGCGCGGGGCTGCGGGGCCTATAGAGGCCGCTTCCTTTTCATCGCCGCCCGCCGGGACCTCCTTTCGTGACGCCTGAAACCGCCTCGCCCGTCTGCGTCGCCGCCCTCTATCGCTTTGCCCCGATTGCGGACCGCGAAGCCGTGCAGGCGCATCTGCTGGACCTGTGCGGGACCGAGGTACGCGGCACGCTTCTGGTCGCCCACGAAGGTCTGAACGGCACCATCGCCGGGCCGGACGCCGCCGTCGCCCGCGTGGTGGACGGCATCCGCGCCATGCCCGGCTTTGACCGGCTGGAGCTGAAATACTCGACCGCCGAGGTCATGCCGTTTCACCGCATGAAGGTGCGGCTGAAGGCCGAGATCGTCACCATGGGCGTGACCGACATCGACCCGGTCGACGGCGTCGGCGCCTATGTCTCGCCCCAGGACTGGAACGCCCTGATCGCCGATCCCGACACCATCGTGATCGACACCCGCAACGACTACGAGGTCGAGGTCGGGACCTTCGCGGGCGCGATCCAGCCCAACACGCGCACCTTCCGCGAGTTTCCCGACTGGTTCCGCACCGAGGGCCGCGCCCTGCTGGACCGGCCCAATCCGCCCAAGGTCGCCATGTACTGCACCGGCGGCATCCGCTGCGAAAAGGCCACAGCCTTCCTCAAGGCCGAGGGCGTCGAGCAGGTCTTCCATCTGGAAGGCGGCATCCTGAAATACCTCGAGACCATCCCCGAGCCCGAGAGCCTGTGGCGCGGCGACTGCTTCGTCTTCGACGAGCGCGTCGCGGTCGGCCATGGCCTGAAGGAAGGCGATCACAGCCTGTGCCGCGGCTGCCGCATGCCGGTCAGCCCCGAGGCGCGCCTGTCGCCCTTGTATGTTGAGGGCGTCTGCTGCGAGCGGTGCCACGACGCACGCACCGACGAACAGCGCGAGGGCTATGCCGAGCGGCACAGGCAGATGGAGATCGCCGCGCGGCGCGGCGTCGGGCATGTGGGGGCGGTGCAGAAGCGGGCAGACTAACCCACCCCCGCTCATCCCCGCGGAGGCGGGGACCCAATGCTTTGGCTGTAGTCGCGGTTGGCTGGGTTGCTGCTTTCACCCGAAGTGCTTGGGGCTCTTACTGGGTCCCCGCCTCCGCGGGGATGAGCGGAAAGAGGGGGCCGGTTTCGCCTCTCGCCGCGCCCGTGCCATGCTCGCGTCGAGCCTGAACGGAGCCCGCCGATGTCGTCCTTGCGTCCTATCGCCGACCTCGACACCCACGAAGTGACCAACCAGCCGCCGCCGCTGGAGGACGTCAACCTTTTCACCGGCGACCGGGCGCTGCTGGATGCGGTGCGCCGCGCGGGCGGGGGGCAGCACGAAGCCCGATTGACGGCCCTCGGCGCTCGTTGCGGCTCGGCCGAGGTCATCGACTGGGGCGTTCAGGCCAACCGCGTGCCGCCGGTGCTGGACACCCACGACCGCTACGGCCGCCGCATCGACGAGGTGACCTTTCATCCGGCCTATCATCAGTTGATGCAACTCGGGCTGGAGGCGGGGCTGGCCTCCGCCGCCTGGGACGGCACGGCGAACGGCCATGTCCTGCACGCCGCCGTCCTGTTCCTGACGGGGCAGGCGGACTCGGGGACCAGTTGTCCCATGACCATGACCTACGCCTCGGTTCCCGCCTTGGCGGTCGAGCCGGACGTGGGCGCGTCGTGGATCGAGAAGATCAGGGGCGGGCGCTACGACCCCGCCGTCCGTCCGGCCTCGGACAAAGCGGGCGTCACCATCGGCATGGCCATGACCGAGAAGCAGGGTGGGTCCGACGTGCGCGCCAACGCCACCCGCGCCGAGCCGACGGGCGAGGAGGGCTGGTATCGGCTGACGGGGCACAAGTGGTTCTGCTCGGCCCCCATGTCGGACGCCTTCCTGACGCTGGCCCAGGCGCCGGGCGGCCTGACCTGTTTCCTGCTGCCGCGCTGGCTGCCGGACGGAACGCGCAATGCGGGCTTCCGCGTCGTGCGGCTGAAGGACAAGATGGGCGACCGCTCCAACGCCTCGTCCGAGGTCGAGTATCACGGCGCCCTGGCCCAGAGGATCGGCGAGGAGGGGCGAGGCGTCGCCGCCATCATCCGCATGGTCCAGCACACCCGGCTGGACTGCGTGATCGGCTCGGCCCAGCAGATGCGCGGGGCGCTGGCTCAGGCGATCTGGCACGCCGCCCACCGCACCGCCTTTCAGAAACGGCTGATCGACCAGCCGATGATGGCGGCGGTCCTGGCCGATCTGGCGGTCGAAAGCGAGGCGGCCACGGCCCTGTCGCTGCACCTGGCGGGAACCTTCGACCGCGACGAGCCGGTCGGCCGGCTGCTGACGCCGATCGCCAAATACCAGGTCTGCAAGCGCGCGTCGGGGATGATCTATGAGGCGATGGAGAGTCTCGGCGGGGCGGGCTACGTGGAGACCGGCCCCATGCCGCGCCTGTTCCGCCAATCGCCGCTGAACGCCATCTGGGAGGGTTCGGGCAATGTCATCGCGCTCGATGTGCTGCGCGCGTTCGGACGCGAACCGGAGGCGGTCGAGGCCCTGCGCGGGTTTCTGGAGGCCGTGCGCGGACGGGACGGCGCCTATGACCGTTGGCTGGATGGGTTGGACCTCGCTCCGGCGTCGGAGGGCGCGGCGCGCCTGACGGTCGAACGGCTGGCGCTGGCGGCGCAGGCCGCGGTGCTGCTGATGAACGAAAGCCCCGTCGCCGGGTCCTTCTGTCGTCTGCGCCTTGAACCGCGCGGCGCGGCCTATGGCGCGTTTGACGCGAACATCAATGCGGACAAGATCCTGGGTCGGGCCTCACCCGCCTGAAACAACAGGCGGCGGCTCGCACGGGCAAGCCGCCGCCGCCGGTCAGCTGAGGACGATGATCGCCACGCGGCGATTTTGCGCCCGGCCTTCGCGGGTGTTGTTCGGCGCGACCGGCTTGGTCTCGCCATAGGAGATGGTGGCCATGCGGTTCAGGGCGATGCCCTGGCTGCTGAGGTAGCGGCGCACGGCTTCGGCGCGAGCCTGACCGAGCTGCTCGTTCATGCGCTCGTCCCCGGCCGAGTCGGTGTGTCCCTGGATTTCCAGGTAGACGTTGCGGTTTTCGGCCTTGAGGCGCTGCACCAGTTCGGAGAGGCGCTGTTCGGCCTCCGGCGACAGGGCGTCGCGGTTGACCGGGAACTTCACCGAGTCGTCGGACAGCACCATCTCGTACAGGAACTTGCCTTCGGCCAGCTTGTGCGCGGCGTTGGCCCGAGCGAGCGCTTCGCCGGCGGTGCCTTCGACCTGGGTCAGATGACTGTCGACCTGTGTGACGCGTTCGTCGACGACGGCGACGTTTTCACGCACGAAGCGATGGCTCGCACACCCGCTTGCGGTCAGCCCTACCAGCACCACCACTGCACTGGCCGCGACCGCCTTAGATGTCAGTTTGATCAAGTTGAGTCTCCTTCGTTCCGGGGCGCTACTCCGGGGATTGCGCGTTGCTGCACCCGCAGATGCAGGGAACGGCGCTGCAAAGACGCGCAACCGAAGACATGGTTTCAGCTTAACCATAGAAAAACTTTAGAAATCACCGATTTTGCAAAGTTGGGCGTATTCAAGGCGCGGCGCCATGATGCTGACGCGGATGAAGGGTTACCAGAGAGCGCCTCAATGTCCTGAGGTCGCGCGTCGGGATATTCATTTTGTTCAGTTTAGTCTTGTCAGCGGTGAAGCTTAGGGAAGCGACTGCTTGAGCGGCGCAAGATCAGACGGTTCCTTTTCGGTTCCGCGTCATGCGGCGTCGCCGGGGCGGCGCAAGGCGAGGCGGCGAGCCCTGACCATGGTCGCCAGCGTCGGCGCGCACCTGCTGGTGTTGGCCCTGATCCTGCTGGCCCCGGCCAAGACGCCCGTCTATCCGCCCGAGGCCGAACCGATCGAGGTGATGCTGGTCGATCCGCCGCCGCCGGCCCCTGTGCCGTCGCCGGATGAAGGCGGAGGGGGATCGCCCGCGCCCGCCCCGACGCCGGCCCCTGCGCCGGTTCCCACGCCTGCGCCCGAGAAAAAGCCGGCCAAGGCCCAGCGCGCCGCGCCGACGCGGCCTTCGCCCCGGCCCAGCCGGCCGGCGCCGCGCTCGCCGACGGTCGCCCCGGTGCCGATCACCGCCCCGGCGCCCAGCGTTTCCTATGTCTTTCTGGGCGACGCGGCCCTGGCCGGAGCCATGACGGCGGGCGGCGGGGCCGGAAACGGGGCCGGTTCGGGAACGGGCAGCGGGACCGGGGCCGGCAGCGGATCGGGCAGCGGCGACGGCTCGGGCTCCGGCCAAGGCGGGTCGTGCGACATGGTTCGACGCCTGCAGAACGCCCTGCGCGACGCGCCCGGCGTCCGCGCCGCCCTGAACGAAGCCTATCGCACCTCGGGGGCCAATGGTCGCGCCATCCTGGTGTGGAACGGCGACTGGGTGCTGAGCCCCGGTCAGGAAGGCAAGGGGCTGGCGGGCGTGCGTCAGGCCGTGGCGGTCACCGTCGGCTTCACGCCGCGCGCCTGCAAGACCGAGACGGTGCGGGGCTATGTCCTGCTGACCCTGGGCGACGGCCCGGGCGCGGCGCGGCTGGCCCTGGGAACGGGCCAGTGGCGCTGGGGCGACCTGCTGCGCTGATCCCGGCCGTGACTCAGCTCAGGCCCAGCGGGCCGTAGAGCCAGGTCAGCCAGACGCCGATGGACAGGAAGACGCCGAACGGCAGGCGGTCGGTCGCCGACACGCGACGCCGCACGATCAGCATGGCCAGCACGACGCTGAGTCCAGCGGCCGAGGCCCACAGAAGGACGCTGGGCAGGCCCGTCCAGCCGACCCAGGCGCCGCTGGCGCCCAGCAGGAAGGGATCGCCGCCGCCCAGGCCTTCGCGCCCGCGCACGACTCTATAGAGGCGGGCCAGCAGCCACAGTCCGCCGAAGCCCACCAAGGCGCCGATCAGCGGCGGGATCAGGGCCGAGGGGAAGGCGGCGCCAAGGCCGCCGGGATAGAGCAGGACCGCCGCGATCAGGCCGCTGACGAACAGGGGCAGGGTCAACTGGTCGGGCAGCCAGAAGTGCTCGGCGTCGACCAGGGCGATGATCAGCAGGTTCCACCCCAGCACCCCGGTCATCAGGGCCATGGTGAAGTCGCCGGAAGACAGCCCGGCCCAGACCCCGATCAGGCCCGATCCCAGTTCAATCAGCGGATAGCGGAGGGGGATCTTCGAGCCGCAGTCGGAACAGCGTCCGCGCGACAGGGCCCAGCTGAGCAGCGGGATCATGCGCCAGGGCTTCAGCGTTCGGCCGCAGCCGCCGCACCGCGAACGGCCGAACACCACGTCCTCGCCGCGCGGCAGGCGCAGACTGACCAGGCCCAGGAAGCTGCCGACTATTAGGCCGACGCCCCCCAGGAAGGCGGCGTAAATCAACATGGGTCGCCTCCCCGGCGCGTGGTTGTCGCCCTCAACTAGCGGGCGCGGACGGATTGGGGGAGGCGGAATCGTCGCCAGGCATCGGCGGAATATGAAATCCACGCCGTGTCAGGACGGTCTTTCATGCAAGCGGCGCCACAGCTTCATGGAACGGCGTCTGATTTGTCGTGGTTCGGCGGCGGCGGTGTCACATCCGGCTTCTAGGGGAGGGG
Source organism: Brevundimonas sp. UBA7506 (assembly GCF_002479495.1). GTDB lineage: Bacteria > Pseudomonadota > Alphaproteobacteria > Caulobacterales > Caulobacteraceae > Brevundimonas. The sequence continues at coordinate 338,635 of NZ_DLNQ01000010.1, read as the reverse complement.
CCGGGCAGGCGGGCGCCGATCATCCAATTTCGGACAATCCGTCCGGACGTCCTCCTGCATGTCTCATTGGCTTGGACACGGTGGAGAACGATGACCGCTCTCAAGACGAAAACCCTGCTCGCGGTCGCCGCCAGCGCCCTGGCCCTGGCCGCCTGCGGCGGCGACGGCACCTCTGAACTGCAGAACCCCGGCAACACCGGCGGCAACCCGGGAACGGGCGGCGGCGGCAACAACGGCGGCGGCGGCACGGGCGGCTCGACCGGCGCCTGCCCGACCCACCCGAACGTGACCAAGGTCACGGTCGGCACCGAGGAGCACTGCCGCATCTCGGGCGAGATCACCACCAACCTGACCCTGACGGCCGGCCCGGCCTACCAGCTGAACGGCACGGTCAAGGTCGGCAAGGACGTCGGCTTCGACGGCCAGAAGGCCGGCGGCGTCACCGCCGTCCTGTCGATCGACCCGGGTGTGAAGATCTACGCCGGCACCCGCACCTCGCAACTGGCCATCCAGCGCGGCTCGCGCATCAACGCCCAGGGCACCGCCGCCCAGCCCATCATCTTCACCAGCGCCGACGCGCTCGGTTACGCCACGACCCTGGGTCTGGCCAACGCCCGTTCGCCCCTCGGCGCCGGCGTCCGCGACGACCCCTATTCGGGCGAGTGGGGCGGCCTGTCGCTGCTCGGCCGCGGCGTGATCAACAACTGCCCGGCCGCTCCGGCCGTCTGTGAAGCCGAAGCCGAAGGCGGCTCGGGCCTGTACGGCGGCAATGTGCCGAACGACACCTCGGGCACCCTGCGCTACGTCCGCGTCGAATACGCCGGCGTGCGCTTCACCGAGACCAACGAGCTGAACGCCATCGCCTTCTGGGGCGTCGGTTCGGGCTCAACCGTCGACTATGTCCAAGCCCACAACGGCGGCGACGACACGGTCGAGTTCTTCGGCGGTTCGGTCAACGCCAAGCACCTGGTGCTGACGGGCGCCGACGACGACAGCCTGGACTGGACCTTCGGCTGGAACGGCAAGGTCCAGCACGTGGTCATCGCCCAGAACCCGCTGCAGCTGGCCGGCGACGCCGGTTACGAGGCCGACAACAACGAACTGGGCTTCGACATCCTGCCGCGTTCCGCTCCGACCATCTCGAACGTGACCCTGGTCGGCAACACCACGGCTGGCGCCGGTCTGCGCCTGCGCCGCGGCACCGCCGGCAAGCTCTACAACCACGTCGTGTCCGGCAACTTCCAGCGCGGCCTGCGCATCGACGACGCCGCCACCTACGCGCAAGCCGACGCCGGCAATCTGTCGCTGCGCTCCTTCTACATCTCGACGGCGACGCCCTTCCACAGCACCCAGGCCCAGGCCGTCTTCACCAAGGACGCCAACAACCGCACGGGCGCCTCGACCCTGTCGTCCTACGTCTCGGGCGGCAAGGCCTACATCAATGGCGTCAACGAGAACGGCGTGACCTCGGTCGATCCGCGCACGATCGACGCCTTCTTCGACGCCGCCCCCTACGTCGGCGCGGTCCGTGACTCGGCTTCCAACTGGACGCTGAACTGGACCCGCTGGCTGAACGACTAAGGGTCGCCTCGATCCTTGAGCGGCGGGCGGCTGATCAGCCGCCCGCCGTCTCGCCTTTCCTCCTTCTTTCCGGCGCTCGCACCGAAGGACTTCTTGAGATGACGCCTACCCGCACGATCGGCCTCGCCGGCCTGCTCGCCAGCACCGTCCTGACCGCTCCGGCCCTGGCCTGGGGCCAGGACGCCGCGCCTTCGGCCCCCGCGCCGCAAGACCCCGAGGCCGTTTCGACGGTCGAGGACATCGTCGTGCGCGGCCGCTTCGTGCCGGACGTCAAGCGCGAGACCTCGGCGGTCGCCAACATCCTCACCGAAGAAGACATCAAGCGTTCTGGCGACTCGGAGATCGGCGAAGCCCTGGCCCGCGTCACCGGCCTGTCCATCGTCGGCGACGGCTATGTCTATGTGCGCGGCCTCGGCGATCGCTACTCCAGCATCGTGCTGGACGGCTCGACCCTGCCCAGCCCCGAGCCGCTGAAGCGCGTGGTGCCGCTGGACCTGTTCCCGACCTCGCTGGTGTCGAACGCCCAGATCCAGAAGACCTATTCGGCCCAGTACCCGGGCGAGTTCGGCGGCGGCCTGATCGCCCTCTCGACGCGCGCCATTCCCAATGAACGCTTCCTGTCCTTCGGCGCCTCGATCAGCGCCGAGACGGAATCTACCGGCAAGGAAGGTCTTTACTGGGACGCCGGCGGCAAGCTGTCGAACATCGGCATCGCTGACAACAGTTTGAACCTGCCCAAGTTCATTGCCATCGACCCCTCGCTGAAGTCCTTCGCCAACAACCCGACCATGCTGCAGGCGGCGGGGCGCTCGCTGCGCAACATCTGGTCGATCGACGGCGACAAGAACCTGCCGGACTTCGGCTTCAACCTGTCGGGCGCCGAGATCGTCGACCTGTCGAACGGCATCCGCCTGGGCGGCTTCGTCGCCGTCGACTACGACTATCAGGTCCGCAACCGCGAGGGCGTGCGCAACTCGTTCGAGGTGAACGGCGGCGTCAACGACCAGATCAGCCCCGAGGCCTGCGCCGGCGCGGGCGGCCTGTCGAACGCGACGGGCTGCGGCTTCCAGCGCACGGAACAGGAATACGCCCTCAACGCCCTGGGCGCCTTCGGCATCGAGTTCAACGAGAACCATGAGCTGAAGCTGACCACCCTGCTGCTGCGCAAGACGCGCCAGCAGGCCCTGATCGAGCGCGGCCTGTTCTCGGCCGACCCCGGCCTGATCCGCAGCTTCCAGCGCCTGAACTGGATCGAGCAGCAGATGAACTCGAACCAGTTGTCGGGTCGTCACGTCTTCATGCTGCCGATGGCGCTGGATCGGCTGCAGATCGACTGGCGCGCGGCCTATTCGACCGCCTCGCGCGACACGCCCTATCGTCGCGAATACTCCTATCGTCTGGAGCCGGACAACGTCTTCCGCCTGACGCCGGGGTCGGATTCCAACCGCACCTTCTTCAGCGCCCTGGAAGACGAGAACATCGAGTTCGGTCTCGACTTCACCCTGAACGGCATGATCGCCGACCGCGAGATCACCCTGAAGGCCGGCGGCCTGCATCAGGAGCGCGAGCGCGACTTCGCCAGTCGCCGCTACTCCTTCCAGCCGGCGGCGGGCGTGATCATCACCCCGGCCCTGCGGTCCTATGTGCCCGAGATCATCTTCAGCCCCGACAACATCGGCGGCAACGCGGGCTACACCCTGCGCGACATCACCGATCCGTCGGACTTCTTCGACGCGACCATGGAGATCAACGCGGCCTACGCCTCGGCCGAGATCGAGGTGATCAAGGACCTGCGCGTCACGGCCGGCGTCCGCTACGAAGACTCCGAGCAGCAGGTGAACAGCTTCATCCCGCTGGGCGAGACCGGCGCGGGCGACCCCATTAACGCCGACCTGGCCCAGGACTTCTGGCTGCCCACGGCGACGGCGACCTGGGAGTTCGCCGACAACATGCAGCTGCGCTTCGGCTATTCGAAGACGATCAACCGTCCCGATCTGCGCGAACTGGCCAACGCCCTGTTCCTGGATGACGACTCCAACACCCTGGAGCGCGGCAATCCGAACCTGAAGATCGCCGAGATCCAGAACTACGACCTGCGCTGGGAATGGTATTTCGGCCAGCGTCAATCGGCCACCATCGGCCTGTTCTACAAGTCCTTCGACAACCCGATCGAGCGCACCTATCAGCCGATCGGCGAGGGCTTCGGCCGTTCGTTCCAGAACGCCCAGGAAGCCACCCTGAAGGGCGTCGAGGCCGAGATCGACTACACCCTGCCGATGGACGTCTGGGCCCCGAACCTGACCTGGTTCCAGGACAACGAGGTCTTCGTCGTCGCCAACGTGACCTGGTCGGATTCGGAAGTGACCGACGCGGCCTATACCCGCGCCCTGCAAGGTCAGTCGGAATGGCTGGGCAACCTGCAGTTGGGCTTCGAGAACACCACCGCCCGTCGCCGCGCCACCCTGCTGGTCAACTATCAGGGCGAGCGGATTTCGGACGCCGGCATCATCACCGGCTCGACCCGTCTGCCGGACGTGGTCGAGACCCCGCCGATCCTGCTGGACCTGGTCGCGAGCCAGACCTTCACCGTCGGCGGTCGCGACTATGACGTCGGCGCCAAGGTCGAGAACATCCTGGGCGAGGAATACGAGCGCAGCCAGTCCTTCGCCAACGGCGGCAAGGGCGTGGTCGAGGGCTACAAGCTGGGCACCACCTTCTCGCTCAGCCTGTCCACCACCTTCTGATCCGCATACGGCCACGTTGTCACGACAACGTCTCAAGGCCGTCATCGTGACGTGAGGCTTCGACCCCGGCTGCTGGAGTAAGCAGCCGGGGTTCCCGTTTTCGGGGGTGTTCGGAGCGTCGGGCGTGATCGCACGGGTCGGGGAATGGGGGCGTCAGGCGCGCACGGCGATCGCCGCGCGGCCGGGGCGTGTTCGCGCGGGCGTCGAGATCGCCCTGCTTGCCCTGCTGGCGGTTCAGGCCGGGCGTCTGGCCTGGATCGTCGTCGCGCCCCAGCCCGAAGCGGCGGTCGCCGCCCGCGCCGAGGCCGCGCCCGTGGACGCCTCCATCTTCCAGCGTTTCGACGCCTTCTTCCGCACTGGCGACAAGAGCAGTCTGGCCGAGGCGGCGGGCGCCGACAGCGACGCCCTGCGCCTGTTCGGGGTGCGCGCGGGCGGGCCGGACGGCGGCTCGGCCATCATCGGTCTGCCTGACGGGCGTCAGGTCTCGGTCGGGGTGGGCGAGACCATTTCCGAGGGCCTGACCCTGGCCTCGGTCGGCGAGGATTTCGTCACGGTGTCGCGCGGGGGATCGGTCAGCCGCCTGGTCTTCATCGAGACGCCTGCGGGCGCGGCCACGCCGCCCCCGCCGCCCTCGACCGCCCAGGTCGTGACGCCGACGGGGGCTCCAGCCCCGGTATCGGCTGCGGCCCCCGCCGCCGCGCCGACCGGCCCGGTCGTCGATCCGCAGCGGCTGATGGCCCAGGCCTCGCTGCGCCCGCGCATGGACGGGCTTCGCATCAAGGGCTTCACCCTGGCCGCGCGCGGCGACGGGGCGGCGCTGAGGGCGGCGGGCCTGCAGTCCGGCGACGTCATCCTGGCCGTCAACGGGGCCGAACTGAACAGTCTGGAACGTCTGTCCGAACTGGGCGGCGAGCTTTCCGGCAGCAGCGCCGCCGAGATCCGCTTCGAGCGGAACGGCCGGGTGCAGACCACCACCATAAGGACCGGCCAGTGATGCGCCTTCACCGCACTTTCGCCGCCGTCGCCCTGTCGGCCCTGATCGCCGCCCAAGGGCCTTTGCTGGCCTCGCCGGCTCTGGCTCAGGAGGGCGCGCGCCAGACCCTGAACGTCCAGGGCGCTGACATCCGCGCCTTCATTCAGGACGTGGCGCGGACCACGGGCCGCACCTTCATCGTCGACCCCGCCGTGACCGGCAACGTCACCGTGACCAGCCAGAGGGCGCTGAACAAGACCGAGCTGTTCGAGGTCTTCCTGTCCACCCTGCGGGCCAACGGCCTGGTGGTGACGCCGACCAGTTCCGGCGCCTATCGCATCAGCCCGGCCCAGGGCGCGGCCCAGGGACCGGCCACCGTCGGGTCGGAACGCTTCTCGACCCAGGTCTTCCAGCTGCGCAACATCGACGCCGCCTCGGCCGCCGAGACCATCCGCCCTCTGGTCGGCGCGCAGGGTCAGGTGTTGGCCAATCCCAGCGGCAACAGCGTCGTGGTCGCTGACTTCGCCGACAACCTGAGCCGCATCCGCAGCCTGATCCAGCGCATCGACGTGGACCGGGCCGCGTTCGACGTGGTGACGCTGGAGAACTCCTCCGCCGCCGAGATCGCGGGCGTACTGGCTCAGGTCCTGGCCCCGCCCGGCGGCCAGCCGGGGCAGGGCATGGTGTCGGTGACGCCGGTGGCCAGCTCCAACTCCGTCATCCTGCGCGGCGACCCCGCCGCCGTGGCCCGCGTCCGGCCTCTGGTCGAGGATCTGGACCGCCGCGCCCGCTCGGCCGACGACGTCAAGGTCGTCTTCCTGCAACACGCCAATGCCGAGCAGCTGCTGCCCGTACTGCAACAGATCGTCGGCCAGCCGGTCACGGCGGCCAGCGCCACCGCAACGCCGACCGCTACGCGCGGAACTGGCGAAGCCGCCGCCGCGCCGCAAGTCGTGGCTCCGGCCGCGCCGGTCGCGGGCCAGAAGGCCAGCATCGCCCGCTTCCCCGGCGCCAACGCCCTGGTCATCTCGGCTTCGGCGGATACGCAACGGATGTTGGCCGAGGTCATCCGCCAGCTCGACAGTCGCCGCCAACAAGTCCTGATCGAGGCCATCGTCGTCGAGCTGGGCGACACCGCCGTGCGTGAGCTGGGGGTCCAGTGGCTGCTGGCTGGATCGGACGGCACGCCGATCGGCCTGACCAACTATTCCGACCGCGCCGCGCCTCTGGTCCCGCTGGCGGGCGGGGCCGCCGCCGGCCAGCTCGACAAGGACGATCCTCTGCGCGAGCAGCTTCAGAACCTGGCGCTCAACAGCCTGGTCGGCGCCAACGGGTTCATCGGCGGAGGCGGCGGGCGCATCGGCTCGGACGGCCTGTTCGGCTTCATCATCAACGCGGCCAAGTCGGACGAGGGCTCCAACCTGCTGCAGACCCCGTCGCTGATGACGCTGGACAACGAGGAAGCCACCATCCTGGTCGGGCAGGAGGTGCCGATCACCACCGGCGAGGCCCTGCTGGACGGCAACTCCAACCCCTTCCGCACGACCCAGCGTCAGGACATCGGCGTCAAGCTGATCGTCAAGCCGCAGATCAATGCGGGCGGCTCCATCACCCTCTTCCTGCGGCAGGAGGTGTCCAGCATCAACGGCGTCCTGACGCGCGGCGCATCCGATCTGGTGCTCAACAAGCGCGAGCTGGAGACGACCCTGGTGGTGGACGACGGCGAGATCGCGGTCGCCGGCGGCCTGCTGGATCAGAACGACCGCCTGTCGGTCGACAAGGTGCCGGGTCTGGGCGACGTGCCGGTGCTCGGCAACCTGTTCAAGTCCACCAGCCGCCAGCGCGGACGAACCAATCTGATGGTCTTCATCCGCCCGACCATCATCCGCACGCCGGGCGACGCCCAGCAACTGAGCGCCGACCGCTGGGGCTATATGCGCGGCGAGCAAATCCGCTCGCAGCCGGGCGTCGAGCCCAGCCTGGACGAGATGCTGCGCGACTATATGCGGACCCAGGCCCCGGTCGCGCCGCGCGCCATCGACAACCCGGCGCCGGGGGGGACCGCGCCCGTGGGCGAGGTCACGATCTCGCCGCTCGCCCCCGCTTCGAACGCCGTCTCGCCGCAGGGCTGAGGGTCATGATCACCCTGGTCAATCCGACGCTTCCCTATGGGTTCGCCAAGCGGAACGGCGTCATCCTGCTGGACGCCGGCGACATCGCCGTGGTCGGTTTGCGCGACGGCGCCGATCCCCTGGCCCTGGTCGAGACGCGCCGGGCTCTGGGGCGGCCCTTGCAGGTCCAGTCGATGGATCAGGCCGAGTTCGACCGTCGCCTGTCCGACGTCTATGCGGGCGATCTGAACGCGGCGGGCGATCAGCAGATGGATATGCCGTCGGGGCTGGACGGTCTGATCGAGGATCTGCCCGCCGCCGCCGACCTGCTGGACTCCGCCGACGACGCCCCGGTCATCCGCATGATCAACGGCATCATCGCCGAGGCCGTGCGCGCGGGCGCCTCGGACATCCACCTGGAGCCCTATGAGAGCGCCCTGATCGTGCGGATGCGCGTCGACGGCGTGCTGCGCGAAAGCCTCAGTCTGAACCCGCGCATCACGCCGCTGCTGGTGTCGCGCATCAAGGTCATGGCCCGGCTCGACATCGCCGAGAAGCGCGTGCCTCAGGACGGGCGCATCCCCCTGGCCCTGGGCGGCAAGACGCTGGACGTGCGCGTCTCGACCCTGCCGTCGCGGGCGGGCGAGCGGGTGGTGCTGCGCATCCTCGACAAGGATCAGGCGGGCCTGTCGCTGGACCAGCTGGGCATGGAGGCCGAGGCGCATGACGCCTTCCGCACGGCCCTGCGCGAACCCAACGGCATTATCCTCGTCACCGGCCCGACCGGCTCGGGCAAGACGACCAGTCTCTATGCGGGCCTCAGCCTGCTCAACGACGCCACGCGCAACATCCTGACGGTCGAGGACCCGGTCGAATACGCCATCGACGGCGTCGGCCAGACCCAGGTCAATCCCAAGGTCGGCATGACCTTCGCGGCGGGCCTGCGCGCCATCCTGCGTCAGGACCCGGACGTGGTCATGGTCGGCGAAATCCGCGACGTGGAGACGGCCAGCGTCGCCGTTCAGGCTTCGCTGACCGGGCATCTGGTCCTGTCCACCGTCCACACCAACGACGCCGCCGGTGCCGTGACGCGCCTGCGCGACATGGGGGTGGAGCCCTTCCTCCTGGCCTCGACCCTGCGCCTGATCGTGGCCCAGCGGTTGGTGCGCCGCCTGTGCGGCGAGTGCCGCCAGTCCGAAGCCGCCGACGCCGCCACGGCGCGCCTGATCGGTGTTCAGAAGGGCGCGACCGTCTGGCGCGCCCAGGGCTGCGGCGCGTGCAACCACACCGGCTATGTCGGCCGCGTCGGCGTCTATGAGACGCTGAAGATCGACGACAAGGTCCGCCGCCTGATCGCCGCCGAGGCCGATGAAGAGGCTCTCATCAATGCCGCCTTCCCGAACGGCGGCACCCTGTCGGACCGGGCGCGCGCCCTGGTGCTGGCGGGCGTCACCTCGGTCGAGGAGGCGGTGCGCGTCACCCGTCAGGAGACGCCCGAGGCCCATCCCCTGCCTGAGGCCGTGGCCTGATGCCCGCCTTCGACTACAGCGCCGTGGACGTTTCAGGCCGCACCGTCGCGGGCGTGCTGACCGCGCCGGACGAGGCGGCGGCGAAGACGGCGCTGGCGCGTCGCCGCCTGATGCCCCTGTCGCTCAGCCGCGCCTCGGGCGTCGCCGCGACGACCGAAAAGACCCCGCGCCGCAGCCGCAAGCTGTCCAGCCGCACCCTGGCCCTGACCACGCGTCAGCTGGCCACCCTGATCACCGTCGCCCCGGTGGACGAGGCCCTGCGCACCCTGATGCTTCAGGCCGAACGTCCCGACGTGCGCGCCGTCCTGTCGGGCGTCCATGCGGGCGTGGTCGAGGGGCAGCGCCTGTCCGAAGCCATGGCGCGTCAGGGCGCGGCCTTTCCGCCGCTCTATCGCGCCACCGTGGCGGCGGGCGAGGCGTCGGGCGCGCTCGGCCCCATTCTGGAGCGTCTGGCCGAGGGGCTGGAGCGCGACCAGCAGGTGCGCGGCAAGGTCATCACCGCCCTGGTCTATCCCGCCGTCCTGGCCCTGGTGGCGCTGGGCGTCGTGACGGCCCTGATGGTCTTCGTCGTGCCCAAGGTGGTCGATCAGTTCGACAGCATGAACCAGACCCTGCCCCTGCTGACGCGGGCGGTGATCGGCGTGTCCGACCTGATGCGGCACTGGGGCTGGCTGATCGCCCTGCTGCTGGTCGGCGGAGTCGGCGGCTTCGGTGTGGGGATGAGGAACCCCGGCTTCCGGCTGGCGGTGGATCGGCGACTGTTACGCCTGCCCGTCGTCGGGCGGCTGACGCGCGACCTGCACGGGGCGCGGATGGCGCGCACCCTGTCGACCATGATCGCGGCGGGCCTGCCGGTGCTGGAAGGTCTGACCATCACGGCGCGTACCGTGTCCAACCGGGCGTTGCGGGCCTCGACCGAGATGATGGCCGACGCCGTACGCGAGGGCGGGGGCCTGTCCGCCGCCATGCGTCGCGCCGACGTCTTCCCGCCCATCCTGGTGCACATGACCGCGTCCGGCGAGGCCAGCGGCCGGCTGGAGCCGATGATGGAGCGCGCCGCCGACTATCTGGAGCGCGAGTTCAGCGCCTTCACCGCCGTCATGCTCAGCTTCCTCGAACCGGCGATCATCGTCGTCATGGGCGGCGTGGTCGCCCTGATCGTCCTGTCGATCCTTCTGCCCATCCTTCAGATCAACACCCTGGCGATGGGGTGAGACCGGAACCCGCCATGACCGAAATCCAGCCGCATCACGCCTCCATCGACAGCGTTCCTTTTTGCGCTCAAGCAGCGACGCGCCGCGCGCGTCGCGGTAGCGCTCTTCGACGTCAAGCCCGGCAGGGCTTTACGCTGGTCGAACTCATGGTGGTCATCGTCATCATCGGCCTGCTGGCGACGGTGGTGGCGATCAACGTCCTGCCGACGCAGGACAAGGCCATGGTCGGCAAGGCGCGGGCCGACATCTCGACCCTGGAGCAGGCCATCGAGACCTACCGCCTCGACAATCTGGTCTTCCCCGACGCCCAGAGCGGATTGCAGGCCCTGACGTCGCCGCCCGCCGGTCTGGCCCGCCCGGAACGCTATCGCGAGGGCGGCTATATCCGCCGTCTGCCGGAAGATCCCTGGGGCAACGCCTACCAATACCGCCGCCCGTCCGCCCACGGCGGCCAGTTCGACGTCTTCTCCTTCGGCGCCGACGGCAAGGAAGGGGGCGAGGGCAATGACGCCGACATCGGCAACTGGCAGAGCTGAGGGGCGCGACCGCGCTCAAGCAGCAGCGCGCCGCGCGGCCTGCGATAGCGCCCAAAGACATGGCTTCACCCTGGTGGAGCTGCTGATGGTGGTCGCCATCATGGGTCTTGCCGCCTCGGCCGTGGTGCTGGCCGTGCCCGACCCCCGCCCGCCCGTCGGCGACGAGGCCGAACGCTTCGCCGCGCGCCTCGTCCGAGCGCGCGAAGAAGCCCTGCTGACCAACCGCGCCGTGGCGGTCGAGGCGACGGCGACGGGCTACGCCTTTTCCAGCTTCGACGGCGTCCAGTGGTCGCCCCTGACCGACGGCCCGTTCGGCGAGGAGCATTGGGCCGAGGACACAGTCGCGCGGCCCGAGGGTCAGCCGGCGGACGCGCCCCTGCGCGTCGTCTTCGACCCGACCGGCGTGACCGACGCCGCAGCCCTGACCCTGTCGCGCGGCCCGCGCGCCGTGACCGTCGCCGTCGATGGGGCAGGCGAGGTGCGGGTGAAATGATCCGCCCTATCCGCTCATCCCGGCGACGGCCGGGATCCAGATTATATGGCGCAAGGGCTGGCTTTTACGGGTCCAGGAGCAATCCCGCCCCCGCGCGCTTTGGCATCTGGATCCCGGCCTTCGCCGGGATGAGCGGGAACAGGGCGGGGCGGGCCAGGGAAGGCTTCACCCTGATCGAGCTGCTGGTGGCGCTGGCGGTGTTCAGCCTGGCGGCCCTGGCCCTGCTGAACCTCGGCGGCGAGAACACGCGGTCGGCGGCCCGCGCCGAGACGCGGACGCTGGGCGGCATCCTGGCCGAGAACCTGGCGGTCGAGGCCATGACGGCCCAGCCCGCCCCGGCGCCCGGCGACAGCGACGGGATGCAGCCCCTGGCCGGGCGCGACTGGCGCTGGACCCGCGCCGTAACCACGACCGACGACCCCGACATCCTGCGCATCGACATCCGCGTTTCCGACGATGAAGGCCAAGCGGCCGAGCGCGTACTGTTCCGGGCGGCGGCTCAATGAAATCGCGCGGCACAGATCGGGCCGGTTTCACCCTGATCGAGGTGATGATCGCCCTTTTGATCTTCGCCCTGCTGGCGGCGGCGGGTGTGCTGGTGCTGAGCCAGAGCGTCGACAACCGCTTCGTGGTGAAAGAGGCCACTGACCGCACGGCGCAACTGCAGCGCCTGCGCGCGACCCTGCGCGCCGATCTGGGCCAGGCCGCGCCACGCCGGGTGCGCGCCGCCAACGGTCAGCCCGCGACCTCGCCCATCCTGGCCGCCGAGGCGCCGGGCGATCCCCTGCTGGTGCTGGTCCGCGCCGGATGGAGCAACCCCGACGGCCGCCCGCGCGCCTCCCTGCAACGCGTCGAGTACCGGCTGGTCGAGGACCGGCTGGAGCGACGGGTCTATCCCTATCTGGACGGGACGCGGCCCGGCCCGCCGCAGGTGCTCTATCAGGGCGTCAGTGCCCCAAGCCTGGCCTTCATCAGCGCGGGCGCCGAGACGCCGCGCTTCATGCCCTCGCCCGACCGGCCCTTGCCGGAGGCGGTGCGGCTGGACCTGACGCTGGAGAGTTATGGACCGGTGCGCCAGCTGTTCGTGGTCGGAGGCGGGCGATGAGGGCGCGTGTCAACGACCGTGAAGGCATGGCCCTGCTGACCGTCCTGCTGCTCGTGGCGTTGATGGCGGCGGTGGCGGTGCTGGTGCTGGACGACATCCGCTTCTCGGTCCGCCGCACCATGAATGCGGAAACGCAAAGCCAGGCCCAGTGGTACGCGGCCGGGGCTGAAGCCCTGGCGCGGCGCCAGATCAATCGCCTGCGCGACCTTGATCCGGTGAAGACGCCGATCCAGCCGAACTGGAACGGCCGCGCCCTCAGCTTCCCCGTTGAGGACGGCTCGATCACCGCCCGCCTCAGCGATGGTCAGGCCTGTTTCAACCTGAACAGCGTGGTCGAGGGCCAGCTGGAGGTCTATGTCGCCCGGCCTCTGGGGGCGCAGCAGTTCGTCGCCCTGGGCCGCGCGTTGAACCTGCCCGAGGGGCGGATGCGGGCCATCGCCGACGCCCTGACCGACTGGATCGACACCGACACGACGCCGCGCGCGCAAGGCGGCGAGGACGCCGCCTATGCCGGGCAAAGCCAGCCCTACCGCACCGCCGGGACCCTGCTGGCCGAGGTCAGCGAGCTGCGCGCGGTGCGGGGCGTGGACGCCGCGACCTATGCGACCCTGCGGCCCTATCTGTGCGCCCTGCCGACCACGGCCCTGTCGCCGATCAATCCCAACACCCTGACGCCCGATCAGGCGCCGCTGCTGGTCATGCTGGCGGACGGCAAACTCAGCCTGGCCTCGGCCCGCGCCGCCATCGCCGCCCGGCCCGCCAGCGGCTGGAGCGACGCCAACGCCTTCCTGATGCAGGGGCCGATGGCGGGGGTACAATTGCCGATCCCGGCGCAGGACCAGCTGACGGTCCTTACCCGTTTCTTCAACCTGCGCGTGGACGTGGAGTTCGGCGGCAGCCGCGCCGTCCGTACCGCCCTGATCGAGCTGCCCCAGGCCGGTCCCGCGCGCACCGTCATCCAACGCTGGACCCTGGACGAATGAGCCGCATCCGACTGATCCTGATCCCGCCCTCGGCGGCCCTGCCGGCTTCCTGCCTGACGCTGGACGCGCAAGGAACCGTGCTGACGCGCGGCGTGGTCGAACTGGGCGGCCCCGAATCTGGTTTGGCGCCCGAGCCGATGCGCACCGTGGCCGTGGTTCCCGGCGCCGACGTCCTGATCCGCTGGCTGGACCTGCCGTCGGGCAGTCCGGCCCAGGTCGCGGCGGCGGCCCTGCACCATCTGCGCGACGACCTGGCCGCGCCCGCCGATCGGCTGAGCGCGGCGCTCGGGCCGGTCGCGGCGACGGGCGAGCGGCGGCTGGTCGCCGTGGTCGGGCGCGGCCTGTTGCAGACCTGGGGCGACTATCTGGCCAGTCTCGGCCTGAAGGCCGACGTCATGATCCCCGACAGCCTGATCCTGCCCGAGCCGGCCGAGGAAGGGGCCTTGAGCGCCGCCGTCTTCGGCGCCGACCTGGCCCTGCGCGGGCGCGAACTGGCGCTCAGCGTCCAGCCCGATCTGGCCGAGGCCGTGGCCGGGGGGCGCAGGCTGGAGCGGATTGGCCGCGCCGACGAGATCGAGCGCCTGCTGGCCGCCGCCGCGCTGAACCCGCCGATCAACCTGCTGGCCGGCGCCGGGCGTCGCGTCGAGGCCGACCGGCGTGGGTGGAAGCGGGCAGGGGCGCTGGCGGCGGCCCTGATCGTCTCGCCGCTGATCCTGACCCTGGCCGCCGCCGGGCATGACGAGTGGCGTGCTCGCGACGCCGCGCATCGCGCCGAGGTCGTCGCACGTCAGGCCTTCCCGGACATCGCTCCAAACGCCGACGCGGTCGCCGAGGCGACGCGCCGCCTGACCACGGCCCCGCCGCCGGGCGGCCCGACCGCCGCCGCCGCCGCCCTGTTCGCGGCCGTCGAGAGCGTCGAGGGCGCCGAACTGGACAGTCTCACATCCGACGAGAACGGGGTGCGCGCCACCGTCACCTACGCCGCCTATCAGGACCTCGACGCCCTGCAGCAGGCCATGGCCGGGCATGGAATGTCGCTGACCGATGAAAGCACCGTGGACGACCAGGGCAAGGTCGTCAGCGAAGTCCGCGTGGGAGGCGCCTGATGAACCGGATGATCCAGTCGGTCGGCCTGTGGTGGGACGGGCGTTCGGCGCGTGAGCAGAAGATGCTGGCGATCATGGGGCTGCTGATCGCCGCCGTCCTGATCTGGCTGTTGGTCCTGCGCCCGGCCTGGGCCTGGCGCGAGGCGGCGTCGGAACGAAGGGTCGAGGGGACGGCCGCCCTGACCCGCATCGAAACTGGGCTGGCGACGCGGGCGCCGACCAAGTCAGGGACGTCCATGCCGCTGGTCGAGGTCGAGCAGGCGGCCCGCAGCGCGGCCGAAGCCGCGGGCCTGACCGTCGCCCTGACGGTGGACGAAGCCGGCGGCATCGCCTTTGACGCCTCGGGCGCGACTTCGGCCGCCCTGTTCGGCTGGCTGGCGAGCCTGAAGACGGAGTACGGCGTCGAAACCCGCGATCTGACCGTCATTGAGAACGCCGACGCGACCCTGGACGCGAGCGGAAGTCTGGGCGGCTAGAGCGGCGGACGACGGTCGAGAAGGCCGTGTGGCGCTTTACCATCTGGACGTCACGCCCTCCGACTGGCTAACCCTTGCTTGTGGCAAACGATGTTCCAAACCCGAAATTGACGCCTCGTGAACTGGAGATCGTCCGGTTGGCGGGGCAGAGGCTGGGCGACAAGGAAATCGCGCAGCAACTGAACCTGTCGCCGCGCACGGTCCAGAATCACCTGCATCGCGCGTATGAGAAGCTGGGGGTTTCAGACCGCCTGCAGGCGGCCCGTCGCCTGAGTGATCTCTACTCATGGGTATCAAACCCGCTATCCGACGCCGCTCCGTGTGCGCCAATGGAGCCAGTCTCTGCGGCGCCTGCGACGGCGCTTGGGGGCGGGAAGGCGCGGCGTTCGCTCTATGAGCGGTATGTGGCGCTGGACAGTTGGCGCCGACCCAGGAAGCTGGGGGGCTCCCTGCTGTGGCTGATCCTGGGCTGGTCTCTGGCCTGGCTTTTGATCGCCGCGGTCGGCGCCAGTCTCGCCAACCCCGTCCTCGAGTCCGTCCAGCGCCTGCGGTGATGCTCACTCAGGAGGCACGCGGGCGATGCCGATTCGAAACGAGAGGCGCTTCGCGCGGGGCGCCGTATCCGCCATCGGCGGGCGCGGGCCATGCGCGGGTTGATACGTAGCGGTGCATCCCTTCCACATCGTCATGCTGAGCGCCAACCTGCTCGGCCTGGGCCTGATCCTGTGGCGCGGGGAATGGGTGGATCGCGCTGCGACCCTGGCTCTGGTCGCCGTGGTCGCGGCGACCAGCGTGCTGCAACTGTTGAACGCGCCGGGCCTGATGGTCTGGGTCGCCGTTCTGGACGTCCTGCTGTTCTTCACGCTGTGGGCTCTGGCCGAGCGCGGCGAGCGCTGGTGGATTGTCGCCCTGGCGGGGTTCCAGTTCATCGCGGTCGTCGCCTATCTGGCGCCCTTCTTCGCCTGGAAGCGGCTGGAATGGGCCGTGATCAGCGTGAACTGGGCCGTCTGGGCGCTCGACAGTCTGTGCGTCTTCTTCGGCGTCTGGGAGGCGTCCTACGCCCGTCGCTTCGCGCGGGAGCGGGCTGATGGCGCGAGAATGGACGCTGGAAGCCGCGCGCGTTCTGCTGCTTCGATGGAGTAGCAAGACGATCGAGCGCGCGGTGCGCGACGGCGGGCCGTCGGTCGAGCTGGCAGGGCTGGAGGCCTGGTTGCTGGAGCAGCAGCCGGCCTGTCTGGCGGAGGCAGAACGTCTGCTGGACCTGATCACGGCGCACGAGGCGGGCGTGGACGGCGACCTGGCCGCCCTGTGCGGCATCGGCGGCGCGGTGCGCAACGATTTGGGCCGTCATCAAAGCCGCGTGGACGTCAGCTTCGCGCCCTGCGCCTCCGGGCCGATGGCCGGTCGAGCCTGAGAAGTCATCTCCTGCTGACGCGGGGCGAGGCTTTCAACCCGCCGGCCCGACTGCTAGAGCGCGGCCTCTGTCCGCGATCCGGCCGCGCGCCGTCGCGCCCCCAAGCGGTTCACCTCCATGACGACCCCATTCCGCGCCGCGCAGCTGGCGTCCGTCGCCCTGCCTCTGCTCGCTTTCGCCGCGCCGGTCCTGGCTGAGACGACGCCGGAAGGCCCGAGCCAGGTGTCCGACATCGTGGTGACGGCCCAGCGGCGCGAGGCCGCGCTGGCGTCGACGCCCCTGTCGCTGACGGTGACGGCCCAGCCCTTGCTGAACGACGTCGGCGTGCGCGACATCAAGGACCTTCAGATCCTGACGCCGGGCCTGGTGGTGGCCTCGACCTCGAACCAGACCTTCACCACGGCCCGCATCCGCGGAGTCGGCACGGTGGGCGACAATCCCGGGCTGGAAAGCTCGGTCGGCGTCATGATCGACGGCGTCTATCGCCCGCGCAACGGCGTGGCCCTGGGCGACCTCGGCGAGGTCGAGCGCGTCGAGGTGCTGAAAGGCCCGCAGGCCACCTTGTTCGGCAAGAACACCTCGGCGGGCGTCATCAACGTCGTCACCGCCGCCCCGTCCTTCACCCCGCGCATGGCGGGCGAGGCCACCTTCGGCGACTACGGGACCGCAGGCGGTTCGGCGTCCCTGACCGGCCCCCTCGTGGACGAGGTTCTGGCCGGGCGTCTGTACGTGGCCGCGCGCCGTCGTGACGGTCTCTATGACGTGCGCACCGGCGATGGCCCGCGCACCGAAACCGACGATCAGAACGAGCACTACGACACCGTGCGCGGCCAGCTTCTGTGGCGCGCCACGCCCGACCTGACCGCCCGTCTGACCGCCGACTGGACCGAGCGGGACGAGCGCTGCTGCGTCGGCGTGCAACTGGCGACCGGAAGCACCGCGCCCCTGCTGGCCACCTTCGCCCCCGACGGCGGGGTGGCGGCGACGCCCAACCCCTGGGCGCGCGTGGCTTATTCAAACCGCGACACCAACACCCGCATCCGCGACAAGGGCCTGGCCCTGCACCTGAGCGCCGACCTGGGCTGGGCCAGGCTGGACAGCAGCACGGCGGTGCGCGACTGGCGCGGCGTCATCAGCCAGGACTGGGACTTCACCTCGGCGGATCTGGCCTATCGCCCCGACGACGGCAGCTGGTCCAACCGCTTCCGCACCCTGACGCAGGAGGTGCGCCTGTCGGGCCAGCGCGACCGGCTGGACTGGTCGGCGGGGCTCTTCCTGTCGGACGAGCAGCTGACCCGCCGCGACAGCCTGCTCTACGGGGCCGACTACGAGGCCTACGTCGGCCGTCTGTTGTCGCGCTCAAGCGCCAATCCGCTGGGCGATCCCAACCATGTCTCGACCCTGACCGGTCTGGCGGTCGGCCAGAGCTTCGTCGAGGGCGAAGGCCAGATGGACCGCTACTGGCAGACGACGCAGAGCGCGGCTCTGTTCGCGCAAGTCTCCTACGCCGTGACTGACCGTCTGACCCTGACCGGGGGCCTGCGCCGCACCCACGAGACCAAGGACATGAGCGCGGCCTATGAAAACACCGACGGCGGCCGCGCCTGCGCCGCCGCCCTGGCCAAGGGCGTGGTCAACGGCACCCTGTGCCTGCCCTGGTCGAACCCGGCCTTCAACGGTCTGAAGACCTCCGAGACGGTCAAGGACGAGGCCTGGACCGGTCTGGCCCGCGCCGAATATCAGGCGACCGAGGGCCTGCGCCTCTACGCCGGCTGGTCGCGCGGCCGCAAGAACGGCGGCTTCAACCTGGACCGGGGTCAGACCAACCGCGTCCCCGACACCTCGCGCGCCTTCGGGGCCGAGACCGCCGACGCCTGGGAGGCCGGGGTCAAGAGCGTGATGCTGGACCGTCGCCTGCTGGTCTCGGCCGCCGCCTTCCGCCAGACCTATGACGACTTCCAGCTGAACACCTTCCTGGGCACCACCTTCCTGGTGCGCTCCATCCCGCAGGTGCGCGCCAAGGGCGTAGAGGCGGACGTCATGTTCCTGCCGGTCGAGGGCCTGTCGCTGCAGGGCGGGCTGACCTACGCCCAGACGGAATACGGCCACGACCCCATCGCCGGTCTGCCGCTGTTGGCCGGTCGCCGCCTGAACTTCGCCCCGCTGTGGAGCGGTTCGCTGGCGGGGACCTATGAGCGTCCGGTGGGGGCGGGTCTGACGGGCCGCGTCACCCTCGCGGCCAAGTATTCTTCGGAATACAACACCGGCTCGGATCTGGACCCGGCCAAGAGCCAGCCCGGCTTCTGGCTGGTGGACGGCCGCGTGGCCCTGGCCAAGGACGAGGCCTGGAGCGTCGAACTGTGGGGCAAAAACCTGTTCGATCAGGACTACCGCCAGGTGGCCTTCGGCGCCCCGTTCCAGACGGGCACCCTCGGCGCTTTCCTCGGCGCGCCGCGCACCTTGGGCGTGACGCTGCGGGTCGTGCGCTAGGCCGGGTGGCGCCGGACGAGGAATGCCCTATGTCTGGCGCCGTCATTTCTTGGAGAAACAGTATGACCCAGACGCGCGATCAGGTTCTGAGCGGCGAAGTCGAGATCGACGGCGTGACCTTCGTGAACTGCGAGTTCAAGAACGCCCGGCTGGTCTACCGCGGCGGTCTGGCGCCCAACTTCAGCAATTGCCGCTTCACCCAGTCGAACTTCGCCTTCTTCGACAGTGCGGCGAACACCCTGAACTTCCTGCGCGCCATGGCGCCCAAGGAGACCAATATGCGGGGCGTGGTCGCCGGCCTGATGCCGGAACTCGGGATCTAGGGGCTCAGTCGGCCTTGCGCGCTTGCTCGCGGGCGGCGCGTTCGGCCTGGCCGCGCCAGCCGTAGCCCTGGCCGTGCTTGCCGACGCTGACAAAGGTCGCTTCCTCGGCCTTGTGGAAATACTGCTCGGCCACCATCCAGCCCTTGAACGGCCGCAGCACGCCCAGGCACATCAGGGCCAGGATCGGCAGGGTGACGACGAAGTGCACCCAGACCGGCGGGTGGACGTTGAACTCGAAAATCATGAAGCCGATCATGCCGACGATCCCCACCGCCGACATGACGAAGAAGGCCGGGCCGTCCGCCGGGTCGGCGAACCCATAGTCCAGACCGCAGTTCGAACATTCCTTGCGGATGGTCAGATAGCCCTGGAACAGCGCACCCTCGCCGCAGCGCGGACAGCGGCAGCGGATGCCGGTCTTCAGCGGGCTGAGGGGCGGATAGACGGGGTCGGACACGGCAACACCTGACGAAATACGGTGACGATAACGTCGATACCGTCGATGTCGGCCTTTCGCACGGGCGCCGCAAGCGGGTGATTTGTCCTACCCGCATGGCAAGGTTTTTTCAGCGGGGCTTTAACCGACGTTAACCGCGATTAAAGCCCTTCGCGCGAGGGTGCGCGCGTATGTCCGGGGCAACCGCCAGCAAGCGCGTTCTGAAGACGACCGTGGCGGCCGCCGCGGCGGGCGTCGTCGTCTTCGCGCCCCTGGCCCCGCACGCCGAGGGCGCAGGGCCCCGTTCGGGCGATCCGGTCGAGATCCGCGTCGGCGCCAACGCCGGCTTCACCAAGGTCGAATTCGCGGGGGCCGTGGGTTCCCGCGCCCGGGTGCGCCAGGACGGCCGCGCCGTCGTCATCCGCATCGGCACGACCGCAGCCCCCGACGTCAGCCGCCTGCGCGTCGATCCTCCCAAGGGGGTCGAGAAGGTCGAGACCCGCTCGGTGCAGGGCGCGACCGAACTGGTTCTGACCCTGGCCGAGGGGGCGGGCGTCCGCTCCGGCGCCGCCGACGGCGCGGTCTGGATCAACCTCTACGCCCCCGGCGCGGCGCCGGAAGGGACCAAGCCCTCGGTCGTGCCCGCCGGCGGCGCCGTGCCCGTCACCGCCGAGGTCAAGGACGAGACGACCCGACTGACCTTCGCCTGGGCCGCGCCGGTCGGGGCCGCCGTCTTCCGCCGCGGCGACGCGGTCTGGGTGGTGTTCGACGCCGCCGCCCGCATGAACATGCCCGCCGCCGCCAAGGCCGGCGATGCGGCCAAGGCGCGCTGGGCCGCCGGGCCGGACTTCACCGCCATCCGCATTCCCGTCGCCGAGGGGCAGGGGGTGTCCGCCCGCGCCGACGGCGCCGCCTGGACCATCACCCTGGGCGGGCCGACCACCGCCGCCAGCGGGATCGACATCGGTCGCGACGACAGCGTCCAGACCGCCCTGACCGCGCGCATGGCCGGGGCCACCAGGACCGTCTGGCTGACCGATCCCATGGTCGGCGACCGCTTCGCCGCCGTCACCGCCCTGGCCCCCGGCAAGGGGCTGAGGACCGGACGGCGCACCGTCGACCTGGCCCTGCTGCCCACCGCCCACGGCCTGGCGGTCGAGACCCCGACCGACGATCTGACGGTCAAGGCCGAGGGCGACATCGTCACCCTGTCGCGGCCACGCGGCCTGCGGCTGTCGCCGCCGACCGTGGGGCTGGAAGCGGCCGCCGCTGAGGCCCACGCCCCGCGCGCCGCCGTCCGTCCGGCCCTGATCATTGCCGACTGGGCCGATCTGGGAAGCGACAGCTTCAACGACCGCCATCGCGCGCTGCAGGTCGCGGCCGAACTGGAAAGCGGCCGCGCCGCCGAGGACCCCCGTGCGCCGATCGAGGCGCGACTGGCCTACGCCCGTTTCCTGGTGGGGCAGGGGCTGGGCTATGAGGCGATCGGCGTGCTGAACGCCCTGGTCAAGCAGACCCCGGCCATGCAGGGCGTGGCCGAGGTGCGCGGCCTGCGCGGCGCCGCCCGCGCCGCCATCGGCCGATACGCCGAGGCCGAGGCCGACTTCTCGTCCGGGGCTCTGGCCGGCGATCCCTCGACCCGCGTCTGGCAGGGCTATATCGCCGCCCAGCGCAGCGACTGGACCACGGCGCGTCAGGCCTTCGCCGCCGGCGCGGGCGTGGTCGACAACTTCACCCCCGAATGGCGCGCCCGCTTCGGCACGGCCCATGCCCTGGCCGCCGTCGAGACCGGCGATCTGGACGCCGCGCGCGAGCTTCTGGCCTATGTCTTCAGCCAGCCGGGCGTCTCTGCGCCCGATCAGCTGACCGCCCGTCTGGTGCAGGCCCGGCTGTTCGAGCTGGAACAGAAGCCGGCCCAGGCCCTAGCCCTCTACAAGGCCGTCGCCCGCGCCCCGCTGGACGGCATCTCGACCCCCGCCCGCCTCGGCGTGGTGCGTCTGGAGATGGCCAAGGGGACGCTGAAGCCCGATCAGGCCGCCGCCCAGCTGGAGGCCCTGAAATGGCGCTGGCGCGGCGACGGCACCGAACTGGCGGTGATCCGCAGCCTGGGCGAACTCTACCTGTCGCAGGGCCGCTATCGCGAGGCCCTGACCACGCTGAAGGCGGCAGGCCGCAAGATCGTGGTCCTGCCCGGCGGCGACAAGCTGCAGTCCGATCTGGACAACGCCTTCCGCGCCCTCTTCCTCGACGGCGCCGCCGACGGGCTGCAGCCGGTGCAGGCGCTCGCCCTCTTCTTCGACTTCCGCGAACTGACCCCGGTCGGCGCCGACGGCGACGAGATGGTGCGGCGTCTGGCCCGGCGCCTGATCGACGTCGACCTGCTGGATCAGGCGGCCGAGCTGCTTAAGTATCAGGCCGACAACCGCCTGGACGGCGTGGCCAAGGCCCAGGTCTCGACCAACCTGGCCATGGTCTATCTGATGAACCGCCAGCCGGAGGAGGCCCTGCAGGCCCTCTGGAGCTCGCGCACCACCCTTCTGCCGACTGCCATGAACAGCGAGCGCCGTGCGCTGGAGGCCCGCGCCCTGATGGAGCTGGGCCGCTACGATCACGCGCTGGAAGTCCTGGCCAAGGACGCCTCGCCCGCCGCCCGCGACGTACGCGCCGAGATCTTCTGGAAGCAGCAGCAGTGGGGCCCGGCCGCCGCCATCTATGAGCAGCAACTGGGCAATCGCTATCGCGACGCCCTGATCCCGCTGACGGCGGACGAGGAGAACCGGCTGATCCGCGCCGGGGTCGGCTATTCGCTGGCGCGCGACGCGGGGGCGCTGAACCGCCTGTCGGCCAACTATTCGGGCTTCGCCGACAAGGCCCGCTCGCCGGGCGGCATCCGCATCGCGCTCGCCGGTCTGGACGGGGCTGACGGCTCGGGGCGTCCGCAGGACTTCGCCACCCTCAGCGCCGGCGCCGACACCTATGCCGGCTGGATCGCGGCCACCAAGGCCGAGTTCAGACAGAAAACGGGCGGAGACCGCCCTGCGACCCCCGCCCGTCCCCAGGCGGCCGGAGCAGCCTGATATTTTAGGCCCCTAGCGTCTCGCACGCGGTGCGAGACTGCTTGAGGGGATTGGCGCTCATACCAGCTGTCCGCGATGCGTGAGCCGGGTCAGAGCGCCGTGGACCCGTGCGGGTCCGAAGGCTTAGCCGTTGACGGCGTCCTTCAGCGGCTTCGACACGCGGAAGCGCACGGCCTTCGAGGCGGCGATCTTGATGGTCGCGCCGGTGGCCGGGTTGCGGCCTTCGCGCTCGGCGCGCTCGGCGGTGTCGAAGACGCCCAGGTTCGAGATGCGGACGTCCGAACCCGAAACCAGGCTCTTGTGGATGTTCTTGACGATCGCGTCGAGGACGCGGCCGGCGTCGGCCTGCGAAACACCTGCGTCCTTGGCGACGGCGGCGATCAGTTCGGCTTGAGTGGTCATAAGGGTTTTCCCAAAGGTGGTCGCCCGATTCCCGGGCGAAGACCGGAGGATCAACACGCGTTTGGCGCAGCTTGGCAAGCCCGCATGACGCTCAAAACCCCTGAGGCTGGGGACTTATCCCCCGCCGGCCGCTCTCTGGAAGCTCTCCACGAGGCTGCCCGCGACCAGCCGCCAGCCGTCCACCAGGACGAAGAAGATCAGCTTGAACGGCAGGGAAATGACCACCGGCGGCAGCATCATCATACCCATGGACATGAGCACGCTGGCGACCACCAGATCGATCACAAGGAACGGAACGAAAAGAAGAAATCCGATCTCGAAGGCCTTCTTCAACTCGCTGATCATGAAGGCCGGGGTGACCACCCGCAGGGGCAGTTCCTGCACGTCGCGCGGGGGCTCGATTTTCGACAGCCGTGTGAACAGGGCCAGGTCGTCGCGCCCCACCTGGGCCAGCATGAAGGTTTTCACCGGTTCGGAGGCCGCATCGAAGGCCTGAGGCAGCTCCATCTGCTGATCCATCAGCGGCCGGATGCCCGAATCATAGGCGTCCTGCCAGGTCGGGGCCATGACGATGGCGCTCAGGAACAGGGCCAGGGAGACCAGGACGGCGTTGGGCGGCGACTGCTGCATGCCGAGCGCCGTGCGCAGCAGGCTCAGCACCACGATGATGCGCACGAAGCTGGTGGTCATGATGACGATGGACGGGGCCAGCGACAGGACGGTCATCAGCCCGACCAGCTGCACCACCCGCTGGGTCAGGCCCGCGCCCGTGCCCAGGTCGATGTTGATGGCCGATCCGCTCTGGGCCGCCTGGGCGGCTTCCTGCGCCAGAGCCCCCAGGGGCCAGACCAGGCACAGGGCGGTGGTGACCAGCGACAGCAGGGCGGCGCGCTTCAGCTCCGCGCGGGTCGGCATGCCGAAAAGGGCGGGGCGGCTCATTGGTCTTCTCCTGACGGGATCGCCTGACCGCGCGGTTCGATCAGTTCGCGCCCTTCGCCCAGCAGGATCAGCCGCTCCTCGGCGTCCACCCGCACCAGGACCAGGCGCCGGGCCGGGTCCAGCACCAGGGTCTCGATCACCTGCAACCGGCGCGCGCCGCGTTCGGCCTGCAGCCTGGCCAGCACCTGGGGCGCATAGCGACGCGCCGCCCAGGCGGCCAGACCGATCAGGCCCAGCGTGATCGCCAGGCCGAACACCGCCCGGAACAGGTCGAGGAAATTCATGCGGATTCGAGGCCCCAACAGCGCCCGTATGCGCGCCGCTTCGCCCGCACGTTTCACGGCTCGTGGTTAACGCCGCGTTTAGAAACACGGAATATTAACCATGCAGGCGGCAAATTCTGCCGGTCCATCGTTCGAGGGTCCTTCGTGTCCGTCACCGACATTCCGCTGCTGAACCAGATCAAGGGCCGTCTCGGATGGCTCGACGATCGTCAGCGCGTGATCGCCCAGAACGTCGCCAACTCCGACACCCCCGGCTTCATGGCCCGCGACCTGAAGGCGCCGACCGACTTCGCCGAGGCGATGCGCACCGGCGGCGGGCTGAAGATGGTCGCCACCAACGCCCGCCACATCTCGCCGGCGGGGCAGACCGCCCGCTTCGAGTCGCTGAACGCGCCGGATTCGGAGACCACGCTGGACGGCAACTCGGTCGTGGTCGAGGAGCAGATGCTCAAGATGGCCGAGAGCCGCATGGCCTATGACGCGGCCATCGGCTTCTACCAGAAGTCCATGCAGATGATCCGCATGGCCGCCAAGAAGCCCGGCGTCTGAGGGAGACTGAACCATGCCTGATCCCGTCAACGGCCGTCCCGTCACCCCGCGCAACACCGCCATGGGCGTCGCCGCCGGCGCCCTGAAGGCGCAGCAGTCGCGCATGCGCATCATCGCCGAGAACATCGCCAACGCCCAGTCGACGGCCACGGTCGCGGGCGGCGAGCCCTATCGCCGCCAGACTCCGGTGTTTCAGGCGCGCAAGGTCGACGGCGCCACCGGCGTGGTCCTGGCCGAGGTCCGCCCGGACCAGAGCCCCTTCCGCATGGAATACGACCCCTCGCACCCGGCGGCCAACGCCGAGGGCTACGTCCAGCGGCCCAATGTCGACACCCTGGTCGAGGCCATGGACATGCGCGAGGCGCAGCGCGCCTACGAAGCCAACCTGAACGTCATCGAGACGGCGCGGAACATGGAGTCCCGCACCCTCGACATCATCAAGAAGTAAGGGCTAGGCCATGAATCCCATGATGGCGGCCAAGGCCTATGCAGCGGTTCAGGGCGGGGCCATGCCCACCGCCACGCCGCCCAGCGCCGCCTCGGCGGCCCAGGGACCGGGCTTCTCGGAACTGCTGCAGAACGTCATGACCCAGACGGCGCAACAGACGCGCGGCGCCGAAACCCAGATGGCCCAGATGGTCCAGGGCCAGGGCAGCCTGATCGACGTCGTCACCGCCGTCTCCTCCGCCGAAGCCTCGCTGGAAACCGTCATGGCGGTGCGCGATCAGGTCATCTCGGCCTATCAGGAAATCATGCGGATGCCGATCTGACGGCTCCTGCTTCCGTCATCCCGGGGCCGCGCAGCGGAACCCGGGATCCAGGCGGTTGTGCATCTGCAATCCTCGCCAGTTCTCGCTGAAACCTCTGGGTCCCGGATCGTCGCTACGCGCCGTCCGGGATGACGACAGATGGGGGCGGATCGAACTGCGCCCTCACCGGTTCTCTTCGCATCACGGAGAGACCTCATGCTCAAGAACAAGAACTCCTCGGCCATTGTGGCGGTGAAGGATCTGGATCGCGCCAAGACCTTCTATTCCGACGTGCTGGAGCTGAATCTGGCCGACACCTCGAACGAGGGGATGCTGGGCTATCGCACCGGCTCGACCTGGCTGACCGTCTACAAGTCCGACTTCGCCGGCACCAATCAGGCCAACGCCGTCAGCTGGGACGTCGGCGTCGAGCTGGACGACATCGTCGAGGGGCTGAAGACCAGGGGCGTGACCTTCGAACACTATGACGACATGGGACGCCAGGGCGACATCCATGTCTGCGGTTCGCTGCGTCTGGCCTGGTTCAAGGACCCCGACGGCAACATCCTGCATCTGGTCGGCTCAACGGGGTGAAACTGGCGATCCTCCCCTGCGAAGCGGGGGAGGGGGACCATGCGCAGCATGGTGGAGGGGGCGGAGGCAGGACCGATGCTGAAAGATTAGACGGCGGCGCGCGACGCTCGCCCCCTCCACCGCCTTCGGCGGTCCCCCTCCCCCGTCGCTTCGCGACAAGGGAGGATCAAATCACCCCTCCAGCGAGATCACCGGCTCCTTGATCAACGCGCGGGCGTGTCCGCGCTTCTTCAGCCAGGCGCGGATGCGCTTCTGGATGGGATTGTCGACGCCGTAGTGGAACAGGAAGGCGAAGACGAAGGCCGCGCCGACGCCCATGACCCACAGGGCCCAGCGCGCGGCCTCGCCCAGGTTCAGCCTGTTCGCCGTGGCCTCGGCCAGACCGAACCAGCCGATGCGGACCACCTCGTTCGAGATGAACATGGCGAAGGAGACGACCGCCGCCTGCTCCACCAGCTTCGACGGCCTGGTCACCGGCACGGCGCCCGCCGCCAGGATGATGATGGAGATGAGGGTCAGCGAGATCAGGGCGTGCTTGTCGAAATACTGCACGACAGCGAGCGCCACGGAGGCCAGCAGCAGGGCCCATCCGGCCAGACGCGGGTTGATCCAGACGCCCTGCGCGAACCAGGCCAGCCCCATGCCCAGCACGAACAGGGGCAGGGCGCGCCAGATGCCGAAGGCCAGCGGCATCTGATAGACGGGGTACTTCAGGATGGCCCAGCACAGCTCGTTGGCCGCCAGATAGCCGATCACCACCAGTCCCAGGGCCATCCACGGCCCGACCCGCGTCAGCCCGCGCAGCACCCAGGGGAAGGCCAGGTAGCAGCCCAGCAGGGCCGAGATCGACCAGCTGGGCGCGTTCCAGCCCAGACCGCCATGCACGCCGAACGACTGCACCAGCGCCACCTGCGCCGGCAACTGGTCCCAGGCGAACCACTCGGGATGGGTCGGCGGCATGCCGATGGCCGTGCCCAGCAGCACCATGGCCACCAGCAGGGCCAGCATGATCAGATGGGCCGGAAACACCCGCAGCGACCGTTTGAGGAAGAAGTCGGTCCTGGACATCCGCCCGCCGCCGACCGCCGCCCCATAGACGCGCATCAGCACATAGCCGCTGTCGATCAGGAAGAAGTTGGTCAGCAGGAAGCCGCCCCGCTCGAACACCGGGTGCACGGCCTCGGCCAGGGCGTGGGGCGCGGATGCCTGGAAGTGATGCAGGATGATCAGCGACGCCACGATGAAGCGCAGCGCGTCCAGCCACCCGCCGCGCATGATCGGCGGCGGCTCATTATGAGACGAAAACGCGGTCCAGCCCATGACGAGGCCTCCTTCGACGGCGGGACTCGCAAGAAAGGGGCCGCGCGGATTCGTGATCGGCGGGCCGGGCGCGACGAAGCCCGGGGCGTGCTAGGGTCCGTCGTGGGGCGACCTTCCCGGCCCCTTCAGTTCCCAGTTCCTGACCTGTCGCCCGGCCTTCATCCGTGGCGCAGGCGCGTGCGTGCTCCCTCCCTACGGGCCCGCGGGCCCATGGCCACAGGATGCTGAACCATGCCTTTCATCACGACCGACGACGGGACCGAGATCTTCTACAAGGACTAGGGAGCCGGGCAGCCGCTCGTCTTCCATCACGGCTGGCCGCTGAGCGCGGACGACTGGGACGCCCAGATGCTGTTCTTCCTGGGGCAGGGCTATCGCGTCATCGCTCATGACCGGCGCGGTCATGGGCGTTCGACCCAGACCGACAACGGTAATGAGATGAACACCTACGCCGCCGACGTGGCGGCGCTGGCCAAGCATCTGGACCTGCGCGACGCCGTCCACATCGGCCACTCGACCGGCGGGGGAGAGGTCGCGCGGTATGTCGCCCGCCACGGCGAGCCGGACGGCCGCGTGGTCAAGGCGGTGCTGATCGGCGCCGTGCCGCCCCTGATGCTGAAGACCGAGGCCAATCCCGGCGGCCTGCCGCTGGAGGTCTTCGACGGTTTCCGCGCCGCCCTGGCGGCCAACCGGGCCCAGTTCTATCGGGACGTGCCTTCCGGTCCCTTCTACGGCTTCAACCGCGACGGCGCGCAGGTGTCGCAAGGCGTCATCGACAACTGGTGGCGTCAGGGGATGCAGGGCGGGGCCAAGGCTCACTACGACTGCATCAAGGCCTTTTCGGAGACCGACTTCACCGAGGATCTGAAGGCCATCACCGTGCCGACCCTGGTCCTGCACGGCGACGACGATCAAATCGTGCCGATCGACGATTCGGCCCGGCTGTCGGCGCCCCTGCTGAAGAACGGGACGCTGAAGATCCATCCCGGCCTGCCGCACGGCATGTGCACCACCCACGCCGACGTCATCAACGCCGACCTGCTGGCCTTCATCAGGGGTTAGGGCGCGAGGGTCAGCCCCGGACGAGGCGCAGGAACTCCTCGCGCGTCCGGGGATCTTCGCGGACGGTGCCCAGCAGGCAGCTGGTCGAAAGGCTGGCGCCGGGGACGTCGACGCCGCGCATGGTCATGCAGCTGTGCTCGGCCTCGATGACCACGCCGACGCCGTGGGGGCGCAGGACGTCCTGGATGGCGTTGGCGATGTCCGAGGTCATCTTTTCCTGGATCTGCAGGCGCCGCGCGAAGCCGCGCACCACGCGCGCCAGCTTGGAGATGCCGACAACGCGGTCCGTGGGCAGGTAGCCGACGTGGGCCACGCCGACGACCGGCAGCATGTGGTGTTCGCAGAAGCTGACGAAGCGGATGTTCTTCAGCACGACCAGTTCGTCGTAGCCGCCGACCTCCTCGAAGGTCTTTTCCAGATATTCGCGCGGTTCGACCTCATAGCCCTGAAACAGCTCGCGATAGGACTTGGCCACCCGCTTGGGCGTTTCCAGCAGGCCCTCACGGTCGGGATTGTCGCCCGCCCACTGGATCAGGGTGCGGACGGCGGCTTCGGCTTCGGCCTGCGAGACGGAGGGTTTGTGCGCGTGGTCGGTCATAGCGTGTCCATATAGCCGGGCGCGGCGATCAATCCAGCCGTCAGATCGTCATCGGCCCAAAACGAACTGTACGTACGGGGGTGCCGATCGGGTTTCCTAAACGGCCTGTTAACCATCCTGTCGGCATTTTCTGCCCAGTTCCCGGGAGTGGTGATGAGCGGCGCGGAAGTTCTGGATATTGGCCGTGACGCCATCTGGCTGACGATCCAGCTGTGCGCCCCCGTGCTCGTCGTCGGCCTGGTGGTCGGCGTGGTCATCGGTCTGTTTCAGGCCCTGACGCAGATTCAGGAACAGACCCTGATCTATGCGCCCAAGATCATCGCCATCTTCGTCTCGCTGCTGCTGTTCCTGCCGCTGATGGGGGCGCTGCTGGGCGGCTTCATGCGCGAGATCGCCGCCCGCATCGCCGGCATGTAGGCCGTCGCATGGAGCCTTACGCCACCGCCGATCAGATCTGGGCCGGCGGGCTGATCTTCGCGCGGATCGGCGCGATCCTGATGACCATCCCCGGCATCGGCGAAAGCTATGTGCCGCCGCGCGTGCGCCTGTCGCTGGCCCTGCTGCTGTCGCTGGTCATGTGGCCGCTGGTGGCGGGGACCCTGCCGGCCCTGCCGCCGACCCTGGGGGGCATGGCAGGCTGGATCATCCGCGAGGTCCTGACCGGCCTGGCCATCGGCGTCATCCTGCGCAGCTTCATGACGGCCCTGGTCACGGCGGGCGAGATCATTTCGCAGCAGACCACGCTCGGTTTCGCCCAGACGGCCAACCCGCTGCAGGCCTCGCCGGGCTCGACCCTGTCGGCCTTCCTGATGCTGCTGGGGGTGACGCTGATCTTCGCCACCAACACCCATCACCTGTTCATCGCCGGCATCCTGGGCTCCTACGAGACCATCTCGCCCGCCAAGCCGATGATCGCCGCCGACTTCGCCGCCATGGCTGTCCGGACCCTGGGGCAGAGCTTCATGCTGGGGGTCCAGCTGGCCGCGCCGGTCCTGGTCTTCGCCCTGATCTTCAACCTGGCGTCCGGTCTGGTGGCGCGGGTCATGCCGGCGTTTCAGGTCTATTTCGCCGCCGCTCCGCTCAGCGTCCTTCTGGGCCTTTCGATCTTCGCGCTGAGCCTCGGCGTGATGGGAACCATCTTCATCGACCGCTATCGCGCCCTGACGCGAGTGTTCACGGGAGGGAGCCTTGGCTGAAGGTTCCGATCCCGAGTCGAAAACCGAAGAGGCCACCCCGCGAAAACTTGAGGACGCGCGGAAGAAGGGCGACGTCGCCAAGTCGCCGGACGTGGCGGCGGCCATGTCCCTGGCCGGCGCCGTGGCGGTGCTGCTGATCGGCGGCGGCTATTTCTCGCAGCAGATGGCTGAGGACATGCTGCCCTTCCTGGCCGAGCCGCACGCCATGCTGGGTGGGCTGGAGGCGGGCGCCGGGGTCGAGATCGGCATGAGGGCGGTCTGGGCCGTGACGCCCTTCCTGGCGGCCCTGATGCTGGCGGTGATCATCGGCGGGGTGGGGGGCAATCTGGCCCAGTCGGGCTTCATGTTCACCGCCGAGAAGCTCAAGCCCAAGTGGTCGTCGGTCAGCCCGCTGTCCGGCTTCAAGCGCATCTACGGGCCGGACGGCATCGTCCAGTTCATCAAGACCTTCCTGAAGCTGATCGCCATCGGCGCGGTCTGCTGGTGGGTGCTGAAGCCCCACGCCCGCGAGTTCGAGAACCTGGCGGCCATGAGTCCGGCCGCCATCCTGCCCTTCGCGCGGGATCTTGCGGGATCGCTGATGATCGCCGCCCTGATCTTCCTGGCCTTCACCGCCGGGGCCGACTTCATCTGGCAGAAGTTCCGCTTCGCCAAGCGGATGCGGATGACCAAGGAGGAGATGAAGGAAGACTTCAAGCAGACCGAGGGCGACCCTCACGTGAAGGGCAAGCTGCGTCAGATCCGTATGCAGCGCAGTCGTCAGCGCATGATGCAGGCGGTGCCGGGCGCCACGGTGATCGTCACCAACCCGACCCACTATTCGGTGGCTCTGCGCTATGAGCCGGATCAGGGCGACGGCGCCCCCATCTGCGTCGCCAAGGGCGTCGATGCGGTGGCTCTGCGCATCCGGGAGCTGGCGAAGGAGAGCGGCGTGCCGATCGTCGAGAACGTGCCCCTGGCCCGCGCCCTCTATGCGACGGTCGAGGTGGACGAGGTCATCCCGCGTGAACATTTCGAGGCGGCGGCCAAGGTGATCGGCTTCGTCATGCAGGGACGGAAGCGGCGGTGATAATGCAGCGCCGTGTTTCTCCCTCCCCTTCATGGGGAGGGTGGCTGACGCGCAGCGTCAGACGGGTGGGGGCGGCGTGGCTGATCAAGCGCTGCGCCCGTTTCACCCAGCCCTCCCCACCCGGTCGCCGCGCGACCACCCTCCCCATGAAGGGGAGGGAGAGGCGTCTCGTTAGGGCGCACGAACGAGCTTCGGTATGCTGATGGTTAATGATTCGCGCGGGCAGGACGCCATGACGATTTCCCGGCCGAAGGCGGCGATGACGCGCCGTCCGACCTTTGATCCCCTGTTGGTGGTGATGGCGCTGGGTTTCTCCCTGGCGGTCGCGGCCATGGTCTATCCGGCGTTTCGCGCCAACGCCTTCACGGCGCCCGGTCTGATCCTGATCTTCGCGGCGGGCGCCACGGCGGTGATCTGGCTGTTCGCCTTCGGCCGGGCCGAGGTGCGCCGGGCTCACGGCGACACGGCGGTCGAGATGCTGGACGCCATGGCCGAGCCGGCGGCGCTGGTGTGGCCGTCCGGTCAGGTGCTGGCCTACAACGCCGCCTGGGCCGAGGAGAACGGCGCCGTTACTTCGCTTCCGCGCGGCAAGTCTGCGCAAGCCCTCTACATGGCCTTCGCCCAGGCTCGCGAAGGCCATCAGGGCCGCGCCATTGTCCAGATCGGCGCGCGCGAGATTGAGGTCCTGATCGGTCAGGCGGGGCAGGGGCGTTTCCTGGTCCGCGCCGCGCCCGACGCCGTCCTGCCGGTGCCGCAGGCCGCCCCCGTCGCCGCCCCCGCCAAGGTCAGCGGCGAGGCCCGCGCCATGGCCGCCGGCGCGCCCTTCGGTTCGACGGTGATCGCCGGCGACGACCTGTTCGCGGGCAGGGCCGAGGATTCCAACGCCGCGCTCGCCGTCCTGACCGGCCCGGCCGCCTCGGGCGACGCGGCGTTTGGCCACCTGTTCGATCTGGCGGGCGTGACCGAGGCGAAGGCCAAGCTGGCGGCCGGGTCTTCGGGGCCGATCGAGCTGGTGGCCCGCGCCTATCCCGACCGTCACCTGCACCTCTATGTCGCGCCGGAAGGCGACAAGCGCCGCGTCTGGCTGTTCGACGTCTCGTCACAGAAGTCGATGGAGCTGCAGCTGTCGCAGGCCCAGAAGATGCAGGCCGTGGGCCAGCTGGCCGGCGGCGTGGCCCACGACTTCAACAACCTGCTGACCGCCATCCAGATGCAGCTGTCCGAGCTGCTGGAGCGCCATCCGGTCGGCGACCCCTCCTATGACGGCCTGAACCAGATCCGCCAGACCGGCATCCGCGCTGCCGACCTGGTGCGCAAGCTGCTGGCCTTCTCGCGCAAGTCCACGGTGCGGCGCGAGCGTCTGGACCTGGGCGAACTGGTCGGGGAATTCGCGGTCCTGCTGCGCCGTCTGCTGCGCGAGGACGTGCGTCTGGAGACCGACTACGGCCGCGACATGCCGCTGGTCCTGGCCGACAAGAGCCAGCTGGAAACCGCCGTCATGAACCTGGCGGTCAACGCCCGCGACGCCATGCGCGGCGTGGTCGAACCGGGCGCGGGCGTCGTCACCATCAAGACCCGCCGCCTGACCGAGGGGCAGGCTCGCGACATGGGCTGGCGCGAGGCCAAGGGCGAGATCGCCCTGATCGAGGTGTCCGACACCGGTCCCGGCGTGCCGCCGGAACTGCTGGACAAGATCTTCGAGCCCTTCTTCACCACCAAGGCGGTCAACGAAGGCACCGGCATGGGCCTGGCCACCGTCTATGGCATCGTCCAGCAGGCGGGCGGCCACATCAGCGTCTCGAACATCGAAGGCGCCGGCGCCGCCTTCCGCATCTTCCTGCCCGCCGCCTCGGCCGAGGAACTGGTCGCCGCCCCGGTGGTCGAGAAGGTGGTCAAGGCCGCGCCGCGCGACCTGTCGGGCGCCGGCCGCATCCTGTTCGTCGAGGACGAGGCCGCCGTGCGCGGCATCGCCGCCCGCCTGCTGCGCCAGCGCGGCTATGAGGTGATCGAGGCCGCCGACGGCGAGGAGGCCCTGATCCTGGCCGAGGAATGGGCCGGCCAGATCGACATGATGATCTCCGACGTCATCATGCCGGGGCTGGACGGTCCGTCCTTGCTGCGCAAGGCGCGACCCTTCCTCGGCGACGCCCCGGTCATGTTCATCTCGGGCTATGCCGAGAGCGACTTCTCGGACCTGCTGCAGGACGAAACCGGCGTCTCCTTCCTGCCCAAGCCGCTGGACATCAAGACCCTGGCCGAACGCGTGAAGCAGCAACTGCACGCGAGCTAAACCTTCACCGCCGTCATCCCGGGGCTGCGCGGCAGAACCCGGAACCCAGGCGGCGGATTTCAAACCCTCGCCCCCATCAGGTGCAGTCGCCTGAGCCCCGGCGCTTCGCTTCGCTACGGCCGGGAGGGCGGCGGAGTGACTGGGGCGCGCGAGTCTGCTTTCGCGCGGGACACCTATTTCGCAAATCGACCCATAGCGAACCTTAGATGAGCCACGGCATTGGCCGGAAGATGCCGTCCGGGATTAGGTGTGCAGTTTGGCGAGGCCTTCCTGATCTGCCTCGACAACTGGGCGAAGGGATGGGCAGATAGGAGATGTCCTTGTTGCTCGCCCTTACGATCCAAGTGGTTGTATCGCCTACCGCGCACTGCACGGGCGCGCGGCGAAATGAGGTATGCACGGAAACGGGCCGGGCTGAGCTTCGGCAACAACTGGGGCTTCAGCCATTAGAGGTGGAGACGGCTCAAGGGGTCGAAGTCTATCGTGCGTTCTACCTTGAGGGGGGCGGAGCACGGCCAGCGGTCGCCTTCGTTCGCCGTCCGGGCCAGAACCCGTCCGTCGAGGTAACGGCGGGCGTCGGCAGCTTGATGCACGCCGATGTCCCCCTCGACGTCTGGAGCCAAGTCCAAGCCGCAGGTCAGGTCGCCGACCTAGCCGTCATTCCAAGACAGGGGTCAGAGGGCGTATGCATGGACGGCGGGGCGGTGTTTGCAGAAATTGGCCTGCCGGCTGCCAACTCGCGAAGCCCGGCGATCAATCGGCAGCGGGCGGCGAGCAACTGCCAGGACAGTGGAACACTGTTTTTCTCCCGGCTCCTGGCTCAACTGGCAGAGCGGCTGCTCCCCGGTTGTGCAGCGATCCCTCACGATTTCCTTTCGGATGCAGTCACGCGACTTCATTATTGCCGGCGGCTAACTGGCGACCAAATAGCCGCCGCCGAAGTCATGGGTTTGGCGCACCGTAAGACGAGCGTCCGGCAGGATGACTCCGTAGCCCGCAAGCGAGCGGAGTGGGCTCGCGCCACGGGCGTGGATCCTTGGACCCGGCTGCGGTGGGCCGGTGAAGATGTTCCGCCGAACCCGGGCGGACGCGACGCAGGGGGAGCCACGGATTTCTTGATCGCCAGGTCGGAGGAAGCCCCCAGCCTAAGTTTCCGTCCGGTTGCTTTCAATGGTGTGTCGGCTACGGTCGTGGAGGTGAGCGGGCATGCGTCCAAGTCCGCCGAACCAAGCAGTGGCTCGCTATACGCCAACTATCGTCAGGTTTGGCGGCGCACCGCTGGCCAGGAATGGCGCGTTACAGAATGGTCAGTCGAACCGTTCGCACCCGTTCTGTAACCGCCCGCGGAGGCCTCCCAAAGGCTGCAAGCCTAGGTCTGCTTTCCACCCTTAGCTGACTTTGACGCCGACCTCTTTTCGGCCCGTAGGCCGACGTCCGCTTTCGGCATCGAAGCCCAGGACCGAAAACGACCCGTTGCGGACATTCAGCTTGGCTGTGATACGCTCGAACTTCGGCTGAGTTGTCGCGGCTAGAGGAGTACGTATGTTTGACCACAACAAGCGTCTGTTCTGGGCAACGGTCGTTATCCTTCTCTTTATCGGCGCATTGTCTCCGGTTTTTAGAAACGACGAAGTTGCCGACTACGTTGGTTTTGGTTCTTCACTGATGCTTGCCGGAACTCTTTTCTGGATAGTGGTTCGAGCTAGGAACTTGCCGTGAGCTGATGAGCTAGCTCCTGCTCGATTGTCGAATGTCCGCTTCCCACCCATAGCGGACGTTGAGGACGTCTGTTTCTCACCCGATCCCGTAGTGATCGGCCAGGGCCTGCAACCCCTGTTTCAGCACGGTCTTGCCCTGGCGACGACGCAGCGACAGGTCCTGTTCCGCCAGTTGCAGCGATGTGCCATGGATGCAGACGCGCTCGACCAGGGCGCGCAGGCGCGGGCCGCAGGCGCTCAGCGCCGCCTCGACGCGGGCCGAGGCCGACAGGGCGCGATCGCCGGGTTCGACGCGGGCCGAACTGCCGCCGCCGGAGCGGGGCAGGGCGTCCCAGCGCATGGTCAGGGAGGGGCCGCTGAGGGCGATCTCGGCCTCATGGCGCAGGCGTTCGCCCGCCGCGACCTCGGCGGGGGTCAGCCAGGGGCGGCCCGAGGCGTCCTTGCGCCGGGCCAGCCAGGCGACGGGGCTTTCGCCCAGATTGGCGCGGCGCGTGGTCAGGCGTCCGTCGGCCTCCATGACCGGGCGCTCGCCCTCGATCAGGCCGGGGCGGCCGGGCAGCGAGGGCGACAGCGAGGTGTTGCGGGCGGGCGTCGGGCGCGGCAGCCAGCCGCCGCCGTCGCGTCGCCTCAGGCCCGGCCGTTCGACCAAGGCGCGAAACGCCGCCTCGTCCAGGGTCAGCACCACCCGCCCGCGCCGGTCGCCGCCGAGCCTCAAGGGGTAGGCCCCGCCCGACTGATCCAGCCAGGCGCCGGGGCGGTCCAGCAAGGATCGGGCGCGTTCCAGCATACGTTTTTGGGGCAGGCTCATCGCGCGGCTCCCAGGGCGAGGGCCAGGTCGACGGCGGGCAGTTCCGAGACGGCGCGCAGGCCCGACTCCAGCCCATCCATCACCGCGTCGTAGCGGTCGTCGTCGCGTGCGTCCTCGGCCCAGCGGCAGGCGGTCGA
Source organism: Brevundimonas sp. UBA7506 (assembly GCF_002479495.1). GTDB lineage: Bacteria > Pseudomonadota > Alphaproteobacteria > Caulobacterales > Caulobacteraceae > Brevundimonas. Next base: position 302,329 of record NZ_DLNQ01000010.1, on the reverse strand, counting down.
GGCGGTGGCCCGGTTCAGGCCGAAGGCGTGGCCGACCCGCTCCAGCGGCCAGCCGTAGGAGACATGGGCCAGATACATGGCCGACCAGCGGGCGCGGCAGGCGCGCGGGCGCGTCCGTTCACGCCGGAGCATCTCGCTGGCCGGAACCCCGAAGGCGTAGGCCGCCAGATGCAGGGCCGCGTCGGCCCGGATGCGGTCGCCCTCCGTCACCGGCACGCGATAGGGCTCGGCCCGATAGGATTCCATGTCGTCAGTTGCTCCCGAACCTATTCTTCTGTCGTCCCCATCATGTGTCGTACAGAGGGGTGGGTTAGGAATCTTGTCCTAATCAACGTCAGAATCGGTCGTTTCGCCTTGTCCCGCGCGGGATCGGCTGTGGAGCGATGGATGCGCGGCGGGGGATGATGCGCGCGTCAAGGGGGCAAGGCGCGCTGCATGGTTAATAAATTAACGAATCCTTGACTCGGGCCTCTGGACGGCGATTCGCAAATCACCTTAGGCGTTTCATATCGGGACCCGTTAACCCTTCTTAAGGTTTTGACCCGTTAACGTTGGAACAAGGTTACCCGGCTGTCGCTCCCTTGGCGGCCGAGCCAAAGCTTTGCCTGGAGGGGCATGAATGCGCGTCCTGCTGATTGAAGACGATCACGCCACGGCCCAGAGCATCGAACTGATGCTCAAGTCGGAAGGCTTTAATGTCTATACGACCGACCTGGGTGAAGAAGGCATCGATCTGGGCAAGATCTATGACTACGACCTCATTTTGCTGGACCTGAACCTGCCCGACATGAGCGGCCTTGAGGTTCTGCGTCAGCTGCGCGTCGGCAAGATCAATACGCCGGTCATGATCCTCTCGGGCAGCCACGAGATCGAGACCAAGGTCAAGACCTTCGGCGGCGGCGCCGACGACTACCTGACCAAGCCCTTCCACAAGGACGAGCTGATCGCGCGCACCCACGCCGTGGTCCGTCGCTCCAAGGGTCACGCCCAGGCCATCATCCACACCGGCGAGATCGCCGTGAACCTGGACGCCAAGACGGTCGAGGTTGACGGTCATCGCGTGCATCTGACCGGTAAGGAATACCAGATGCTGGAGCTGCTCTCGCTGCGCAAGGGCACCACCCTGACCAAGGAAATGTTCCTGAACCACCTGTACGGCGGCATGGACGAGCCCGAGCTGAAGATCATCGACGTCTTCATTTGCAAGCTGCGCAAGAAGCTGGCGACGGCCGCCGGCGGCAAGCACTACATCGAAACCGTCTGGGGCCGCGGCTACGTCCTGCGCGACCCGTCGGAAGGCGCGATCAACGTCGCCGCCTGAATGACGCCCTGAGCCTCCACTCAGGTCCGAAGATTGAAGCGCCCGCCGGGAAACCGGCGGGCGTTTTGCTGTTCTGGGCCCTTCTCCCCTTGAGGGAGAAGGTGGGCGCCGGAGGCGCTCGGATGAGGGGTGTAGGCGCCTGACTAGGCAATGAAAAGCGATGACGCCTGCCCGATCACCCAAGAGCGTCGCTCACACCCCTCATCCGTCAGGCTCCGCCTGCCACCTTCTCCCACAAGGGGAGAAGGAAGATCAGCCTCGCACCGCGATCAGCGACTTGGTCAGGCCCAGCACCACCTCGTCGTGGTGTTCGGCGTCGGGCAGCAGGAAGCGGAACTGGGTCTTGTCCAGCAGGCGGGCGTGCTGGACGTCGCGCATGGCGGCACCGACGTCGGGGGCCTTCTGCGAGAAGCCGTGGGCCTTGCGCATCAGGGCGCGCGCCCGGCTCTGCTCGCTGCGCCAATGGAAGAAGGGCGCCGAGAAGTGGGGCTCGATCGGGAACCAGAAATAGGGGGTCTGGACGTAGTAGCGCGGGGCCAGGCGGCGGGCCTCGGCGGCGAAGGCCTCCATCCGCACCCAGTCGCCGACGTGCTCGACGACCGAGTTCGAGTGGACCAGGTCGAAGCTGTTGTCCGCATACTGGGGCAGGGAGCAGGCGTCGCCGTCGACATTGTCGAACAGGGTCTGGTCCACGGCCTCGAAGCCGCCGGGGTTCACCAGGGTGATGCGGACCTTCATCGCGTCGAGGAAGTCGCGCGGGAACAGGTTCCAGTATTCCGGCTCGCCGCCCAGATCGATGATCCGCACCGCGCCCGTCTCGGCGTGGATGGCCTCGATCAGGGCGGTGACGCGCCTGGCGCGGGCGCGGCGGAAACGGGACACCAGCGAGTTGGGGTCGGCGTTATCCTGAAGGGCGTGGATCAGCTTCATGACGCCGTTAGATCAGGTCGGCGTTGCCTTCCGGTAAACCTGTCGGTCCTCCCCCGTGCAACGGGGGAGGGGGACCGCGGAGCGGTGGAGGGGGCGGCTTCAAGCTGGCGCTCAAGCGTTCGGAATCCGCCAGTCGTCTTGGCTTGGCCCATTGCGCGTGATCTCGCCCCCTCCACCATGCTTCGCATGGTCCCCCTCCCCCGCTTCGCAGGGGAGGATCAAGGTCAGGTTTTGAACGCCGCCTCGACCGCCGCCGCCAGGGGCTTGGGCCGGCCCAGGGCGTCGAACAGCAGGGGCTGGTCGCGCCCGTCGTCCTCGGGCGGGCGTCGCAGCCAGCTGTCGGTGTCGCGCAGGCCCCAGGCGGTGAAGGCGAAGCGTTGGGCGGGCGGCAGGGCCATGAAGGCCTCGGCCAGTTCGACCACGCGGGCCTTCTGCTGGGCCAGCTTCTCATCGCGCGAACGGGTGTCCAGGCGGCGGTCGGCCCGCAGCGAGGCGTCCAGCTCGGAGACATGAATGGGCAGGTCGAAGGCGGCCAGCTCGCGCATGAAGGACGTGATCTGACCGGCGGGGATCTCGATGTCGAGGTGCGACTGGGTGCCCAGACCGCCGATCGGCGCCCCGGCCTTCAGCAGGCGCTCGACGGTGCGCAGGAAGGTCGCGCCCTTCCTCGGATTGTTCTCGAGGTTGTAGTCGTTGATGAACAGGACGGCGTCGGGCGCGGCCAGCTTCGCCTGCTCGAAGGCGCGGATCATATAGCCGTCCTGGCCCAGGCGCTGGCTCCACAGACAGTCGCGCAGGCCGTCGCCGTTCTCGGCCACCGGCTCGTTGACCACGTCCCAGCCGACGGCCTGGCCGCGATAGCGTCCGGCGACGGTGGCGATCCAGCGGTCGTAGTCGGCCTCGAACCGGGTCTGATCCAGGTCGTGGAAATGCGGGTGATCCTGAGCGTACCAGATCAGGGTGGTGCCATAGAGACGCAGGCCATGGTCGCGGGCGAAGGCGGCGATGCGGTCGGCGGCCGAGAAGTCATAGCCGCCGGTCGGCGACAGGATCCGCTCCATCTTCATCTCCCACTCTGGGGTCAGCTGATTGAAGTGGGTGCGGACCAGATCGACCCATTGCGGGTCGTCGAACTGACCCGTCATAGCGCTGAGGCCGACGGGGAAGGGGGCGGTCGCCTTGAGCGGGGCGATGGTCAGCGGCGGCGCCGGCGGTTCGGCCGAGCCGCAGGCGGCCAGGGCGAGCGGCGTCGCGAGGACGGCGCGGCGATTGATCATCGGGCGTCAGCCCTCGGCACGACGGCGCAGACCCATTTCGTCGAAGGCGGCGGTTTCACGCTTGGCGGCGGCGATCAGCTTGTTCAGCCGGGTCGTCTCGGCGACGTGCTCGAACTTCTTCAGCTCCTCGAAGGCGCTGGTCAGAGCGTCGCGGGCGCCTTCCTCCTCGGCGGAAACGGCGGCCACCAAGCCCTCGGCGTCGGCGCGTTTCAGCGCCCAGCCCTTGAGGTAGGCTTGCAGCATCATGCCCGACGACGGGTCCAGGCGGGCGTTCTGGCGCTCGATCTCGACCTCGGCGTCGAGGACGGCGACGCGCATCTCGGCCTCGGCCTTGCGAGCCGCGACCTCGGCCAGACGCTTCTGCAGCGTCTCGACCTCGTAGTTGGAGATGCGGATCAGGGATTGGGCCCAGGCGGTCATGGCGTCACGATGCGGTTGCGGGGGTTAATACTTTGGAACGACGGTCGGCGAAGGCCCTAGGGGGCGACCATGCCCTGGTTGAGGATGGCCTCCAGCCGCACGAAGCTCTCGTCCAGACTGGTGTGGTCGTCCTTGTCCTGGCCCAGGAAGTCCTCGAGCGCCGGGTTCAGGGCGATGGCGCGGTCGACGATGGGGTCGGCCCCGCTGCGATAGGCGCCGATCTTGATCAGCTCTTCCATATTGGCATAGGCCGACAGGCACTGGCGGGCGCGGCGGTTCAGTTCGCGCTCGGGCGGGGTCTGACAGCCGGGCAGGGTCCGGCTGACCGACTTCAGCACATCGATGGCGGGGAAGCGGCCGCGCTCGGCGATCTTGCGGTCCATGACGATGTGGCCGTCGAGGATACCGCGCACGGCGTCGGCGATGGGCTCGTCATGGTCGCCGCCGTCCACCAGGACGGTGAACAGGGCGGTGATCGGCCCGGCCTCGGTGCCGTCGGGGCGGATCGGGCCGGGGCCGGCGCGCTCCAGCAGCTTGGGCAGTTCGGTGAAGACGGTGGGCGTATAGCCCTTGGTGGTCGGCGGCTCGCCCGCGGCCAGACCGATCTCGCGCTGGGCCATGGCGAAGCGGGTGACCGAGTCCATCAGGCACAGGACTTCCAGCCCCTGATCGCGGAAGTATTCGGAGACGGCGAGCGTCATATAGGCCGACTGGCGCCGTTTCAGCGCCGGTTCGTCCGAGGTGGCGACCACGACCACGGCGCGGCGCAGGCCCTCCTCGCCCAGGGTCTCCTCGATGAATTCGCGGACCTCGCGGCCCCGCTCGCCGATCAGGCCGACGACCACCACGTCGCAGGTGGCCTGCTTGGCCAGCATGGACAGCAGCACCGACTTGCCCACGCCCGAACCGGCGAAGATGCCGAGGCGCTGACCCCGGCAGGTGGTGGTGAAGACGTCCATCGAGCGCACGCCCAGGTCCAGCCGCTCGCCGACCCGGCCGCGCGAATGGGCCGGCGGCGGCGAGGCGCGCAGGGGATAGGGCGCAGGTCCTTGCGGCAGGGGGCCGAGGCCGTCGATGGGCTGGCCGAAGGCGTCGATGATGCGGCCCAGCCAGGCGGTGGTGGGGCGCACGCTGGCGGCGGTGTCGATGATGCGGATGTCGGCGCCGGGGGCCACGCCCTCGACCGGGCCGAAGGGCATCAGCAGGGCCTTGGCGTCGCGGAAGCCGACGACCTCGGCGGGCAGGGGGGCTTGGCCGCGCCGCTCGATCTCGGCCCGGGCGCCGACGGCCAGACGCGACAGGCCGCCCCGGGATTCGATCAGCAGGCCGCTGACGCCCGCCACCTTGCCGGTGACGACCAGCGGGTCGATCGCTTCAACGGCGGCGACGAGATTGCGCAAACACGGGGCCCCTCAGGCTGCGATCGGGTCGATCCGAACGCCGTGCCTTACCCATTAACGAATGGGCCATCGTGGTTAACGAGCGGTGAAGCCGGCCTACGGGAATGCCCTTATGCTGGGCCGCAGGAAAACTAAGGTTTCAGAATTTACATTTCACGATCAGTGGCGTCATCAGCAAGTCATCGCCAGGGAGCGGGCTGGATGTTCGGCAAGGGTCGTGAGAAGCGTGACGTGGAGCAGAAGCTCCATGACCTCGACAGCAAGATGGCCGCGATCGGCCGATCCCAGGCGGTGATCGAGTTCGATCTGGACGGCCGCATCCTGGACGCCAACGACAACCTGCTGACGACGATGGGCTACAGCCTGGACGAGATCCGGGGTCAGCATCACCGCACCTTCATGGATCCGACGGAGGCGGCTGACCCCGCCTACGCCGCCTTCTGGCGCGACCTGAACGCCGGACGGTTCGTGGCGACGAAGTTCCGGCGTCTGGCCAAGGGCGGGCGCGAGGTCTGGCTGCAGGCCAGCTACAACCCGGTCATGGGGCCGGACGGCCGCCCGGCCAAGGTCATCAAGCTGGCGGTCGACATCACCGAGGCCGAACAGGAGTTCGCCCGCCGCGAAGCCGAACGGCTGAGCGCCGAGGCGGCCCAGAACGCCCTGGTCGAGGCCCTGGCCGGCAGTCTGGCGCGTCTGTCGGACGGCGACCTGACGGCGCGCATCGAGCGGGAGATGAGCGGCGCCCACGGCCAGGTGAAGAATGATTTCAACAACGCCGTCGAATGCCTGGGGCAGACCCTGGCCCAGGTGCTGCAATCGGTGGCGGGTCTGCGCGGCGGCTCGGATGAAATCTCCAGCGCCTCGGACGACCTGTCGCGGCGCACCGAACAGCAGGCCGCTTCGCTGGAAGAGACCGCCGCCGCCCTCGACGAAATCACCGCCACGGTGAAGCGCAGCGCCGAGGGCGCGCGTCAGGCCGCCGCCGTGGCGGGCGAGGCGCGCGGACAGGCCGACCGCTCGGGCGCGGTGGTGCGCGAGGCGGTCGCCGCCATGGACGGCATCCGCAAGAGCTCGGACCAGATCAGCGACATCATCGGCGTGATCGACGAGATCGCCTTCCAGACCAATCTTCTGGCCCTGAATGCGGGGGTCGAGGCGGCGCGGGCGGGCGACAGCGGCCGCGGCTTCGCCGTGGTGGCCTCGGAGGTGAGGGCCCTGGCCCAGCGCTCGGCGGAAGCGGCCAAGGAGATCAAGACCCTGATCTCGGCCTCGGCCGTGGAGGTGGCGCAAGGCGTGAAACTGGTCGGCGAAGCAGGGGCCTCGCTGGACGCCATCGCCGGCAAGGTGGGCGAGATGGACGCCCTGGTGGCCGAGATCGCGGCCTCGTCCCAGGAGCAGTCGTCGGGCCTCAGTCAGGTCAATGCGGCGGTGAACCAGATGGATCAGGTCACCCAGCAGAACGCGGCCATGGTCGAGCAGAGCACGGCGGCCGCGCTCAGCCTCAAGACCGAGGCGGAGGGTCTGGCGCGGCTGGTCGGGCGCTTCCGCACAGGGCAGGAAAACGGCGGCGTCGTGCGCGAACTGGCGGCTGCGCCTCGTCTTCAGTCCGGACCTGCACCCGCGCTGGACAGCCAGCGGACGCGGCTGCGCGCCGTGGCCAACGGCGGCCTGTCCGAGGCCTGGACGGAGTTCTGATGCCTTAGAAAACGCGCTGGATCGCCAGCCGCATCACGACGGCGAGGACCAGGCCGAAGATCAAGCCGACGGCGATGTTGCCGACCGGCGTGCGCAGGCAGGCGAGCAGGGCTTTCATGGGCGTCGGCGCGTCAGGCGGGCGCGCCGGGCTCGGCCGGAGCCTGGCCCCTTGGAGCGGTCAGGACAGCGCCGATCGAGGCGGCCACGATGCAGCCGATGGCCAGCCACTGAAGAGAGCTGAGCTGTTCATGCAGCAGCACCATGCCCGCCATGGCGCCGATAGCCGGTTCGACGCTGAGCAGGACGCCGAAGGTGCGCTTGGGGATGTGGCGCAGGGCGATCATCTCCAGCGAATAGGGCAGGGCGCTGGACACCAGGGCGACGCCCAGACCCATCAGCAGGACCGCGGGCGCCAACAGGGCCAGACCCGCCGCAGAGGCGCCGAAGGGCAGGATGACCAGGGCGGCGGTGCTCATGCCGAGGGCCACCGACTGACCGGCGTGCATGTGCGACAGCCGCTTGCCGAAGACGATGTAGAGGGCCCAGCACAGGCCGGCGAAGGCGGCGTAGGCGACCCCGACCGGGTCCAGCCCCTCGATCCCGCTCCAGATCGGCAGCAGCATGGCCAGACCGCTGACGGCCAGGCCGACGAGCAGGAAATGCACGACCTTGCGCGAATGGATCAGGGCTAGGGTCAGCGGGCCTGCGAACTCAATGGCGATGGCCAAGCCAAGCGGAATGGTGCGCAGCGCCATGTAGAAGCTGAGGTTCATCAGGCCCAGGACCAGGCCGTACAACAGCACTCGACCGGCGTCGGCGCGGGTCAGGCGGAACCGCCATGGTCGCCAGATCGCCACCAGGACCAGGGCCGACAGGCCGACGCGCAGGGCCGCCGTCCCCTCGGCGCCGACGAGCGGAAACAAGCCCTTGGCGAAGGAGGTCCCGACCGCCAGCGACACCATCCCGCCGACCAAGGCGAGATAGGGCAGGGCGGCCGAAAGGCGCGGCGAATTCAGGTGCAGGCTCAGGGAGGACATCGGCCGGGAACCTAATGAAAAGCCGTCTGTGTTTCTCGCTGAAATCTGCTGATAGAATGCCAGAAAACTGCGCCAGGATGAATACAGATGCACGAAACCGTCACGCTCGACGATTTCGACCGAAAGCTGCTGGACCTGGTCCGGCGCGACAACCTGCAGCCCGCGCGGGTGCTGGCGGACAAGGTGGGGCTGTCGGAATCGGCGGTGTCGCGCCGCCTGCGCCGTCTGCGTGAGGAGGGCGTCATCATCGCCGACGTGGCGGTGATCGACGAAGGCCGGCTGGAGCGCGCCCTGACCATGCACGTCCTGGTCGAGATGGAACGCGAGGGGACGGCGGTGCTGGACGCCCTGATCGAGAGCCTGACCGCCCGACCCGAGGTCCAGGCCGCCTGGTATGTGACCGGCGAGACTGACTTCGTCCTCTATGTCCGCGTGCCGACCATGGAGGCCTATGAGGTCTTTACCCGTGAGGTGCTGAACGACGACGCCCGGGTCCGGGCCTTCAAGACCCTGATCTCGATCCGGGAGGTTCTGCCCTTTGACCCGGCGCGGCGGGGGCTGGGTTGAGGGGCACGGCGTGGCGGTTGAGGAAGGCGGCGCTGCGGTCCAGGGCGGTGCGGGCGTCGGCCAGGTCGAGGTTGAACTGATACTCGTGCGCCAGGGCGGGTTGATGATCGGCGGGATAGAAGAGGGCGTCGACGGCCACGCCCCTGTCCCTGGCGACTTCGGCCAGACGCGATGACTGGGGCGTCAGGGGGTCGGCGTTGCCGCCCGAGATGAAGATGGGCGGAAAGGCGGGGCTGAGGTGACGGATGACCGACATCTCGCCGACGCGCGGATCATCCTGAAAGTCGCGACGGCCCAGGTAGGCCCAGACCACCGTGCGGATGAAGCCGGCCATCGGCCCGTCCATGTCGACGAGCGCCGCGTCATAGGCCCCGCAATGCAGGACGACGCCGCGCAACTGCTTCGGCGTCAGGCTGGGCTTGATTCCTGTCAGGCGAGCATAGGCCGGGTCGACGGTCAGGTTGGCGACCTGGGCGGCGATCTGGGACCCGGCGGAATCTCCGGCCAGGAAGATGCGGTTGCGGTCTATGCCCAGGGTCTCGGCGTTGGCGTCCAGCCAGCCCAGGGCGGCGTTCACCTGACGCACCGGGGTCGGGTAACGCGCTTCGGGGGCGATGGTGTAGTCGACGCTGACCGTGGCGAAGCCGCGCGCGGCCAGGATCTTCAGGTAGTTGCCGATCTGACCCTTGTCGCCCGACACCCAGCCCCCGCCGTGGACCCAGACGACGACGGGCAAGGGGCCGTCCGGCGCGGCGCCTGCCGGGGGGAGGTAGAGGTCCAGCCGTCCGTTCCGGTCCGCCGGATCATAGGTCAGGTCCAGCTGCGAGCGGACCCCTGCCGGGACCCGTTCGGCCAGGGCGGCGTTGGTGCGAGCCGAATCCTTGTCGAAAGCCTGGCGCACCAGGAGCGCCGAGGGCCAGGGGCTGAAGCGGAAGGCTGCGGCTCCACCCGCCGCCAGCAGTCCGAGGATTACAAGAATCGACAGAACCAGACGCTTCATGGCGGCATCTCCTTGACGCTCCATTCTAGCATCCGCGCTTCGTCTAAGGCAGGGCTTAGAATTCCTGTGCGGCGCGATCTTGCCTCGGGCGTATAAGGGCTGTCACTTAGGCTGAAACCGCCGAACGGAGCCCTCCCCATGTCCGACACCGCCTATGACGCCAGCCGCCACAAGAAGGCCGGGCGCGGCCGGGTCTATGACAGCATCATCGACACCATCGGCGACACGCCCCTGGTTCGGCTGCCCAACCTGACGGCGGAGCATCAGCCCAAGGCCACGGTTCTGGCCAAGCTGGAGTTCTTCAACCCGATCGCCTCGGTCAAGGACCGCATCGGCGTGGCCATGGTCGAGGCTTTGGAGCAGGCGGGCCAGATCAAGCCCGGCTCGGTGCTGATCGAGCCGACCAGCGGCAACACCGGCATCGCCCTGGCCTTCGTCGCCGCTTCCAAGGGCTACAAGCTGATCCTGGTCATGCCCGAGAGCATGTCGATCGAGCGTCGCAAGATGCTGGCCCTGCTGGGCGCAGAGCTGGTGCTGACCCCCGCCGAGCAGGGGATGAAGGGCGCCATCGCCATGGCTCAGGACCTGCTGGCCCGCACGCCCGGCGCCGTCAGCCCCTCGCAGTTCGAAAACCCCGCCAATCCGGTCATCCATGAGGTCACCACGGCCGAGGAGATCTGGAACGACACGGCGGGCGCGGTGGACATCGTCGTCGCCGGCGTCGGCACCGGCGGCACCATCACCGGCGTCGGCCATGCCCTGAAGGCCAAGAAGGCCTCGGTGAAGATGATCGCGGTCGAGCCGACCGCCTCGCCCGTCCTGTCGGGCGGCGCGCCGGGCCCGCACAAGATTCAGGGCATCGGCGCCGGCTTCATCCCGACCATCGTCGACCGCGGCGTGATCGACGGCGTCGAGCAGGTCTCCAACGAGGACGCCTTCGACATGGCTCGCAAGGTGGCGCGCGTCGAAGGGGTTCCTGTCGGCATCAGCTCGGGCGCGGCCCTGACGGCGGCCTTCCGTCTGGCGGCGCGGGACGAGAACGCGGGCAAGACCATCGTCGCCATCATCCCCAGCTTCGCCGAGCGTTACCTGTCCACGGCCCTGTTCGAGGGGCTGTAAGGGCCGGACAACTCGCCCTCATGCGCGGTTAACCCGCTCGCGCTAGGGTGGCGCCACCATGTCCGTTCCGGCCGCCATTCCTGACGAATACGTCCCGACGGGGGCGTCGAAAGCGCGCCAGACGCTGTTGCGGCGGCTGGCTGACGTCGTCTGTCTGCCCGCCAGTCGGATCAACGCCTTTGAGCGGGCGGTGACGGGCGACCTGCTGGTCGAGATGCTGCGTCTGGCCCCGGTCGATGAGCGACGCCGCGTGGCCGTGCGCCTGGCGCCCCTGGCGGAGCTGCCGGACAGTCTGGCGCGGCTGCTGCTGCGCGACGAGCCGTCTGTGGCGGCCCCCCTGATCGAGCAGTGCGCCTCCCTGACCGACGTCGACCTGATCGGCTGCGCCCGCGACGCCGGGATCGAGCATCGGTTGCTGATCGCCGAGCGACGCGGCCTGTCGGAAGTGGTCACCGAAACCCTGCTGAGCTTCGGCGAAGACGCCGTCGTCGAGGCGGTGCTGAAGAACAGCTCGGCCCGTCTGGCCCAGGTCGCCATCGAGGGCGTTGTCGCCCTGAGCCGTCAGAGCCGCGCCCTGTGCGCGTCACTGTTGAAGCGCCCTGAACTGCGGCCGTCGGGCGCCTATGTCATGTTCTGGTGGTGCGGGGCCGAGGAACGCCGCATCGTGCTGCAGCGCTTCGCGGTGTCGCGCGAGGTCCTGCAGGACAGCGTCGAGGACCTGTTCGCCGTAGCCGCCGCCGAAGGCTGGTCCGACCCGGTGACGCGCAAGGCCCTGCAGTTCATCGAGCGACGGCAACGCAATCGCGCCGCCATCGACAAGAGCCCGTACAGCGGTCTGGAAGCCGCCGTCGCCGCCGCGGGGCAGGGCATGACGCGCGAGCTGGTCGGAGAGATCGGCTATCTGTCGGGCGTCAAGCCCCTGACCTCGGCCAAGATCATGGGGGACGCCGGGGGCGAGCCCCTGGCCATCCTGTGCAAGGCCACCGGCCTGTCCCGGCTGGACCTGCAGACCCTGTGGCGGGCCATGCGCCGGCCCGAACTGACGGCTGACGGCGAGGTCCATCCGGACTGGGAGCGGGTGCAGATCACCTATGAGATGCTGGCGGTCGACCGGGCCCAGACGGTGCTGCGTTACTGGAACTGGTCTTTGTCCTCGGCCCTGACGCCGGCCCTGCTTCGGGCGATCCGCGAGGGCGACGAAGAACTGATCGACGAATACTCCGCGCCCGAGCGCGCGGCGATGCTGGCGCTTGCAGATAACTTCGGTCGCTGAAGTGCGACGACTGAATTCAGTGCAGATGAGTAGAAGAATGCGCCTGCAGGGCGCGGTTCTATGCTTGCATTGCCATATTCGACAAACATACGTATGAAACCAACCTCCGACGGGTCGGGATTGATCAGTCGAACGTGTTTGGCTCCTGCAACAGGCGACCCCCATGGAAGAAAAACCCGAACTGCTGGAAATGACGGCGGACATCGTGTCGGCCTATGTCAGCAACAACACCGTCTCGGCTGACGCTGTGCCCGGCCTGATCGCCCAGATTCACGCGGCCCTGTCCGGCGTGTCTTCGGCGCCGGTGGAAGTCGAGCCCGAGCCCAAGGAACCGGCGGTTCCGGTGCGCAAGTCGATTACGCCCGACTTCCTGATCTGCCTGGAAGACGGCCGCAAGTTCAAGTCGCTGAAGCGCCACCTGCGCACCAAATACAACATGAGCCCTGAGGAATACCGGGCGAAGTGGGGCCTGGCCAAGGACTATCCCATGGTCGCCCCGAACTACGCCAAGGCCCGTTCGGACCTGGCCAAGCAGATGGGCCTGGGCCAGGGCGGCCGCAAACCGGCCCGCGCCACCCGCGCCAAGAAGTAAGACCCGACCTTTCAGGTCGGATGCAGCGCCCGTTCTCCGAAAGGAGGGCGGGCGTTTTGTTTTGCGCCGTTTTTCCCTCCCACTTGGGGGAGGGTGGCTGACGCGAAGCGTCAGACGGGTGGGGGCGCTCCGGCAAGTCAGACCCTGCGTTCGGTATCGCCACGCCCTCCCCACCCGGTCGCTGCGCGACCACCCTTCCCATGAAGGGGGAGGGAGAGGCGTTGCGCCTCTGGGTCTTTACGCCGCGTGCATGGCCTTGCGCATGCGCCAGAAGCGCAGGGTGCGCTGGGCGGCCTCGACGGTCAGGTCGTTGTACATGCCGGCGTAGGCGCGAGCCTTGCCCATGGCGTCGCCGTCGGTGTTGAGCAGGACCACGGCATAGGTCAGGAACAGGGCGCGATCCAGGTCGGCGGCCTTGCAGACCACGGCCAGGGCGTCCAGTTCGCGCCGCTCGACGATCTGGCGGGCGGTGTGGAAGTCGATGTCAGCCAGTTGCGACAGGGCGATCAGGAAGGAGGTCCGGCTGCCCGAGCGCAGGAAGCGGGCCAGGACCGGCGGGGTCAGCTGGCTGGCGACGTTCAGTTCCTCGACATAGGCCAGGCTCTCGGCGTAGTCGGGCGGCAGGGCGCCGTCGTCGGTGGCGACGCGGGTGCGTCCGGCGGCCAGGGCGCTTTCGAGCAGCGCCGGATCCATGCGGGCGTTCTGTTCCAGAATGCGCTGACGCAGGCGGGCCTCGACCTCGAAATACATCTCGTTGAGCAGGTCGGCGGGCAGGCTGGCGCGCTCGACCGTGGGGGCGTGCAGGGCCGGGTTGGCGCGGGCGCGCTCGACGGCGGCCTCGCAGGCGGCGCGCGACATCTGGGCGCCGTCGTTGCCCAGCAACACGCCCAGGGTCTCGTCGTCGCCGCGTTCGACAATGGCGTCGGACACAGCCTCGGACACCGAGGCGCGCTGGCTGACGGCGCGGATGTGGCCCTGGCCGCGCGATCGGATGACGTGGATCAGGTCGGCCTCGGTCAGGACCGGCGAGGCGCGCAGCACCGGATGGGCCACGGACTCCGCCTCGTCGTTGGCGAGGCGGCGGATCAGTTGTCGCGGGGCGTCCGGAGCGGCGGCGAAGCGCTCGGCCAGTTCGGCGCGGACCGCGACCTCCATGGCGTCGGTCAGGTCGCTGAACACCGCGCCATAGAGGGCGGTTTCGGCCTCGGTGCGCTCGGCGGCGCCGAAGAAGGTGTCGGTCAGTTCGCGCAGCAGGGCGCGTCGCTTCTCGCTGGAGGGCTCCTTGGCGAGGGCGATCAGGTCGGGCAGACGCGAGTCGGCGTCAGTAGCCGGGGGCAGGGCGGCGCCGTCGCTCATGGCAGGATCGGGTCTTCGTTGGCGGGCAGGGCCTGGAGACGGCCGTTCGCGTTGCGGATCAGATTGGGGGCGGCCGGCGGTTCGGCCAGGTCAGTCGAGGCGGGCGTGGAGCTCAGTTCCACCGGCAGGGCGTCCAGATAGACCGGCGCGGGCAGGGGGGTGGCGTCGGGCTGGCGTCCGGCCTGGCGGTGGACCGAATAATAGCGGGCGCCGCCGTCCGCGGCAGGCGCGGCTGCCTGGGCCTGCGGTTGGGCCGGCTCGGACGGGGCCGGTCTTTGCAGTCGGAAGATCGGTGCGTCGCGACGCGGCGCCATGGGGTCGGCGGCGGCCTCGGGCGCGGGCGCCTCCGGGAGCGGGGCCTCGACGACCGGCGCGGCGGCGACCGGGGCCGGCGCGGGCGTCGGCTCCGCGCGCGGCGCAGGGGCGGCAGGCATCGGCCGTGAGGGCGCGGGGCGAGAGATCGCTACCGGCGGCGAAGGCGGCGCAGCCTCGGCGGTCTCCGCGAAGTAGCCGGTCGGCGTCCCGGAAGCGGGGGCTGGTGCGGGAGGCGGCGCGGGCGCGATGGCGCGCGTGCGGCTCCAGGGGGCGGGGGCAGGCGCAACGACCGGCGCGGGCTGGGCCGCCGGGGCCTCGACGGTCGGGGCGGGCTGCGGCGCATAGGCAGGGGCCTGGGAGCCGATCCAGGCGCTGGCGGGCGTCAGGCCCTGACGCGAAGCGGCGCTCAAGGCGGGCGCGGCGGCGGGGGCGGGATGGCCCCCGTGTGGAATGATGGGCGGACGGCCGGGCGAGGATGCGGCGACGACGGGCGCGGCTTCGGCGACCCCCGCGGCCTCGGGCGCCGGGGCGGAGGGGGCGGGGCGGTAGGCGCGACCCGGCCAGGACAGGTAGCGCAGGCCGGCGGCGTTGGCGCTGGAGGGTGCAGTCGACTGGGGCGCAGCAGACTGGGGCGCAGGCGTCTGGGCCGCGGCGGGCGCGGCCAGGCCCAGGGCGCAGGCCCCGGCGGTCAGGATGGCGGTGATCGGCGGGCGTCGCACGGACGGCCTCCTGCTGCGGTCGGCGTTCAGTCGGCAGACTAGGCGCGCACGACTTAATCCGCTGCTAACGCGCCTAGCCGCGACCGGGCAGGTACTGGGTGGTGAAGGCCTCGCGCCAGTCGGGGGGCGAGGGATAGGCGGCCTCGGTCTGTTCGGCGAAGGCCTGCCAGCGGTCGGGGGTCATGGTCCCCAGGCCGTAGAGGGCCGCGTCGCCGCCGTCGACCACGGCCTCGGTGCGCAGGCTGTCGCGCACGGCGTTGAGTAGCCGCTGGTTCAGCTCGGGGTTGGCGCGGCGGATCAGGGCGTCGCCCTTGGACCCGTCGCCGTGGACATAGTCGCGCCAGCCCTCGACCGAGGCGGCGATGAAGTCGCGCAGGGCCCGGGCGTTGTCGCGGGCGAAGGCATTGGGGGCCAGAACCAGGCCGGCGTACGAGGGATAGCCGTCGTCGGCCGGGACCAGGACGCGCGGCTGGAACCCGGTCTCGCGCGCGATCATGGAGGGATCGCCCGTCGTCAGTCGGCCGACCAGAACTGATTTCGGGTCGTCGCGGAAGGCCTTGAGGTTGTCCTCCGGCGTGCCGGGGCGGACCTGATCGGACGCCAGTTCGAAGCGGGCCCGCAGCCAGTTCCAGAAGCCGGCCTGGTCGGCCGGGCTCATCAGGATGGGGCGGTCGCGCAGGGCCGACAGGGCCTCAAGCGGCTGGTTGGGCCGGGCCATCAGGACCACGGGGTCCTTCTGCAGGAAGGCGGCGACGGCCTTGACCGGGGCGCGGTCGGCGATCAGCCGCATGGGGGCGAAGCTGTCGACGCCGATCGCCAGTTCCACCGCGCTGGCGGCCAGCAGGGCGGGGACGTCAGCCCCGGCGGCGCCGGTCAGGATTTCGACGTTCAGGCCGCGCCGCTCATAGGCCCCGGTGGCGATGGCCTGATAAAAGCCGCCGTGAGCGGCGGTGACCGGACCCCCGGCGGCCACGCGCAGGCGAACCCGGCCGGATTCGTCGACCGGGGCCTCGGCGCGACCACAGGCGGACAGGGTGCTGACGGCGGTCAGGCCGGTGGCGCCCAGCAGCAGATTGCGGCGGGAGAGTCGGTCGAAGGTCATTGAGGGATGGTTTAGGCGGCGGCGGCGGACTTGGAAAGGTCGGCGGCGCCGCACCGCACACTGGAACCAGGCCAGGGGATTTTGGCGAGCGGAATTGAGCGAGGGGACGCGACCCTGGCCGAAGCCCGGTCACGTCCCCTCGCCAAGTCCGGGTTGGACCTGGCCGTTCGGGTCAGGGCCTGGCCTTTTCTCCGAAGCGACGATCCGCATAGGGACGCGAGCGTCCGAACCGATTTCGCTGCGGCGCTTTCGGGCGAACCCGGCGGCGTCGGCTGGTCTCCTGGCGGCCCCTGGTCGTGTCGGGCGCGTCGTCGGGACGCGTCGTCTTCGATCCCGGCCTGGTTCTCCGTGATCCCCGCGCCGAGGCGCTGAAGGATCGGGAGCCTGTGGCCCTGCCTCGGTGTCTCCGCGTCCTCCGAAGAGGTTTTGGGACCCTGGGTCAGAGAGCCGGACCGGTTCGCTTGAAACCCTCTAACCCATTGCTGGATCTTGGATTTCCGCGCCGCC
The DNA here is from genome assembly GCF_002479495.1 of Brevundimonas sp. UBA7506. Classification (GTDB taxonomy): domain Bacteria; phylum Pseudomonadota; class Alphaproteobacteria; order Caulobacterales; family Caulobacteraceae; genus Brevundimonas. Next base: position 285,699 of record NZ_DLNQ01000010.1, on the reverse strand, counting down.
GTGTCCCGTTGGCCTGTTGACGTTCTCGCGGAATCCGCTATTCGGCAAGCGCCCGAATTCGGCTGGCTGTGCGGAATCGTCCCGGCCCCGGTGGGCAAGTCTGTGGATATCTGTGGACGGACGGAATTCGCATTCGCGGATCAAGGGTTTGCGACTGTCCACAGGAAAGCGACCCTTGGCGTTAATGAGCGGGATTTAACGGGGCGGCGGACCGGATTCGCTTTAATGGCTGCGCTTGCGTCGTCGACGGCGCGTCGATCCCTCAAGGCTGTTCCCGTGATTTCCTTCCGCTCCACCGCCGGTCTTCTGGCGCTCGGCCTCGCCCTCGCTCTGACGGGGACGGCCGCCGCCCAGACCTATCGTCCCGCCTTCCACCCGGATCAGCTGAAGGGACCGCCCGTGGGGCCGCTCAATCAGGTCCTGGTGGTGGGCTCGCCCCACCTGGCCCAGATGGGCGGGACGGTGAAGGCCGAGATGCTGACGCCGCTGCTGGATCGTCTGGCGGCCTGGGCGCCCGAAGTGATCGCCATCGAGAACGTCTCGGGCCTGCAATGCGACGCCATGCGCCGCTATCCGCAACGCTACGCCATCTCGATCAGCGACTATTGCCCGGACGTCAGCCACGCCGGCCAGCAGGCCGGGCTGGACGTCCCGGCGGCCAACGCCGAGGCCGAGCGCCTGCTGGCGGAATGGCCCGCCGCGCCGAGCCCCGAGCAGCGTCGCCGTCTGGCGGCGGTCTTTCTGGCGGCGGGCGAGCCGACCTCGGCCTTCGTTCAGTGGCTGCGCCTCAACCCGGGCGAGCGCCGCGAGGGCGAGGGGCTGGACGCGACCCTGGTCGCCCAACTGAACAAGCAGATCGACAGCATCAACGAGAGCGATTCCGTCGCCGCCGTCCTGGCCGCGCGGCTGGGGCTGGAGCGGGTGTGGAGCGTCGATGACCACTCGGCCGATCGCTATCCGGCGGACATCAAGGGCTTCGTCCGGGCCATCCGCCAGGTCTGGAACAATCCGGCGAGCGAAGAGCGCAAGACGGCCGAGGCGCCGTTGGACGCCGGGCTGTCGCAACCCGACGGCCTGATGAACCTCTATCGCTACTACAACAGCCCCGAGGCGATGCGCCGGGCCTATGAGAGCGACTTCGGCGCGGCCCAGAAGGACCCCTCGCCCGAGGGCTTCGGCCGCATGTATCTGGCGTCCTATGAGACGCGAAACCTGCGCATGGTCGCCAATATGCGCGACGTCATGGGGGTGAAGCCCGGCGTGAAGATGCTGACCCTCGTGGGCGCCTCGCACAAGGGCTATTACGAGGCCTATCTGAACCAGATGCACGACGTGGTGCTGGCGGACGTGAACGAGGTCCTGCGTTGATAGAGGCGTGACGCAAGGGGGCGGCCGACCGACCGTCGGGCCGTCCTCGCGTCTCCCGGCTGACAGGACGGGCGGGTCTGCTATCGTGGCCCCGCACGGGGGTGGCGCATGAACGTCCTGACCATTCTGCGATCGGTGGAGGAGCTTCTGTATGAAGTCATCTCCTGGCTGCTCTTCTATCCGCGCACCCTCTGGATGACCGTGATGCGGCCGCTACGGACGATGCGGTATTCCGACAGCGAGCAGCGCGACCGGCCCGAGCAGCAGTATCTGGAGACCCTGAGCCCGCCGCTGTTTCTGGTGCTCAGCATCCTGCTGGCCCACGGCGCCGAGCTGGCCTTCGGGCTGGACGTCGAACAGGGAACCTCGGCCCTCGGGCGGCTGGTGACGGGCAACGAGCAGGCGCTGCTGGCGTTCCGGGCCCTGTTGTTCAGCCTCTATGCGGTGATCTTCGCCTGGCTGGCGCTCAAGCTGACGGGCAAGCGGATCGACCGGGAGAGCCTGCGCGCCCCCTTCTTCGCCCAGTGCTATCTGGCCGGGGCGACCGCCATCCTGATCAGTATGGGCAGCATCGGTCTGCGTGCGAACAGCGATCTGACCGTCGCGGCGGGGGGCCTGGTCATTGCGGCGACAACGGTCTGGTACATCGCGGTCGAGGCGGTCTGGCTGCGCCGCGAGTGCGGCCGAGGCCCGGTCGCGGCGGTCGCCATCGCGCTGGCCGCCTATGCCGGGGCCTCGGCCCTGGTGTTCAGCCTGGGGCTGATCGTGGCCTGGCGGTAGGGGCCGCTTTCGGGGCGCAGGATGAGGTCTGCTTTCGACCCATTGCAGAACTTTGTCACTACGCTAGGCTGCTGGATCGACCAACGGCGATCCCGCAATCCTGGTTGGATGCGTCGGTGCTTGCCTGGGTGTGCCGTCATTGCTGAAGTTCACGCGCAAAGCTCGATCACCCATCGTGGCCAAAGCCGTTTTCTCGGTGCTTTGGCCTACGCACGCCAATTACGATCAATTCCGTGCCTTGAGCGACGACGAATTGCCGCGAACGTTAGACGGCTACATTTCGATTTGGGGGCCGACCGAGGATTACGTTGATCGGGGCGGAGGCGAGTTCGTCCGAATTCCATTCGATCCGCAGCTCATGGCGGCCTGGTGCCGATCCGAGCATGCGAAGATCGATGAGGCCGCCAGAGCCGCCTATGCACGCTACCTCCTTGATACGAAAATTCGTCCTCGACGCTAGCGGATCATCAAGCTCCCAACTTCAGCTTTCCACCCTTAGCGGCCTTCTGAATTGTCCGCTGCGGACCGCTGTCCTAACCCGCCAGGGCCGCCTTCTTCTCTTCCAACTCCAGCCAGTCCAGTTCGGCGGCTTCGAGGTCGGCGCGGGCCTTGTCGGCGGCCTTCATGGCGCGGTCGAAGGCAGCGGGGTCGCGGGTGTAGAGGCTCTGATCGGCGAGGATGGCGTCCTGCTTCGCGATCTCGACCGGCAGGGTCTCCATCAGCTTCTCGACCTCTTCCAGACGGCGGGCGTCTTTATACGAAAGCTTGACTGACTTCTTGGGCGCGGCGGCGACCGGGGCAGGGGTCTTGGGCGCGCTCTCGGCGTGGGTCGGGGGCGGGGCGAGGAAGGTGGGGTTCTGGCGCAGGAAGTCCTGCCAGCCGCCGGGGGTTTCGACGATGTCGCCGCGCCCGTTCATGGCGATGGTCGAGGTGGCCAGGCGGTCGACGAAGTCGCGGTCGTGGCTGACCAGGATCAGGGTGCCGTCATAGCCCTCGAGCAGCTCTTCCAGCTTGTCGAGGGTGTCCATGTCCAGGTCGTTGGTCGGTTCGTCGAGGACCAGCATGTTGGCGGGCTTGGCCAGGGCGCGGGCCAGCAGCAGGCGGTTGCGCTCGCCGCCCGACAGGGTCGAGATCGGCTGGCGCAGCTGGCTTTCCTGGAACAGGAAGTCCTTGGCGTAGGCGGCGACGTGCTTGGAGAAGCCACGCACGATGATGCTGTCGCCGCCGCCGGGCGTCAGGGCGTCCCACAGGGTCATGTCCGACTTCAGCCCCTCGCGCGACTGATCCAGATAGACGGGCTCCAGATTGGCGCCGAGGCGGATGGTCCCCTCGTCGGACGCCAGCTCGCCCAGCAGGGTCTTGACCAGGGTGGTCTTGCCCGCGCCGTTCGGGCCGACGATGGCCAGACGGTCGCCGCGCATGACGCGGGTGGTCAGGTTCTTGAAGATGACGCGGTCGCCGAAGACCTTGGTCACGCCCTTCAGCTCGGCCACCAGCTTGCCCGACACCGCGCCGGAATCGACGCCCAGATAGAGGTCGCGCGGGACGTCCTTCATCTTCTCGGCGCGTTCGGCGCGCAGGGCGGCCAGGTTGCGGGCGCGGCCCTCGTTGCGGGTGCGCCGCGCGGTGATGGAGCGGTAGAAGGTCTCGGTCTCGCGCTCGATGGTCTTGGTCAGCTTTTCGAGGGCCAGGGCCTCTTCTTCCTGAACCTTGGCGGCCCAGTCGTCGAAGGCGTCGAAGCCCTTGTTCAGGGTGCGGACGCGGCGGTTGTCCAGCCAGTGGACGGTATTCGTCACCTTGTTCAGGAAGGCGCGGTCGTGGCTGACCACCAGGACGGCGAAGCGGGCCTGAACCAGCTCGTTCTCCAGCAGTTCGATGGCCAGGATGTCGAGGTGGTTGGTCGGCTCGTCTAGCAGCAGGACGTCGGGCTCCTCGGCGAAGGCCTTGGCCAGCGCGGCGCGGCGGGTCTCGCCGCCCGACAGGCCCTGGGTCGACTTGGACGGCGACAGGCCGAAGGTCTCCAGCCAGCTCTCGGCGGTCCAGCGTTCGGCCCCGCCCGAGGCGGCGTAGTCCAGAACCGTCTCGCCGGTGATGTCGGGCTCCTGGGGCACATAGGCGAAGCGGGCGCCGGCCTGGACGGCGCGGTCGCCGCTGTCGGCCTCGATCAGGCCTATGACGATCTTCATCAGGGTCGACTTGCCGGCCCCGTTGCGGCCGACGACGGCGGCGCGGCTGCGCGGCTCGACCGCCAGGTCGACCCCGTCGAACAGCGGGCGCTGACCGTCCTGCAGACGGACATCCTTGAGGGCGACGAGGGGGGGACGAGCAGCCATGGGCGGCCATATAGCGACTGACCGCCGGTTCGGCCATCGGCGTTGACGCTTCCCCGGCGAATGGGTGTAGTCGCCGGACCGAGACGGAGAGAGCAGATGGATCTGAGTACGTCCGCACGGGGGAACGGCGGCCCGAAGAAAGGACCAGGCCGCGGCTGGTACGCCCTGGCGGTCCTGCCGGCGATCTGCGGCTTCGCCGCGATGGTCGCGGTGCTGTTCGTCCAACTGTCGAAGTTGGACGACGGGCTGGAGCAGATCGTGGTTCCGGGCGCTCGCGAACTGAGGTTGGAGCCGGGTCAGCACACTGTTTTCCTGGAATACCGCAGCGTCGTGAACGGCCGGGTCTTTCGCACCGACGAGGTGTCTGGCCTGACCGTCCGGGTAGAAGCGCCGGGCGGGGCGCCGGTGGAGGTGACCGCACCCATGGGCAGCGCCCACTATTCGCTGGGCGGACGTCAGGGGGAAGCGATCAACGTGTTCCGCATTGAGCGGGCGGGGACCTATCGCGTATCGGCGGACTATGAGGGGCGGATCGGGCCGCAGACGGTGATCGCCGTGGGGCGAGGGTTCCTGAAGCTGTTGTTCACCACTGTTCTGATCGCGCTAAGTGCGGCCTTTCTCGGCATGATCTTGTCGGGGGGCGCGGTGATCGGCGTCTATCTGGCGCGCCGACGGGCGCGACAAAATTGACAGGGACTTGATTGCTACCGTCCAGTTGGTATGTAAACGACATGGACGCTCAGACCCGCCGCCGCGCGCCGGAAGCCACCCGCGCCGAGATCATCGACATGGCCATCGAGGCCGCCGCCGAAGAGGGGGCGACCGGGCTGAAGCTGGACGCCGTGGTGGCGCGCCTGCCCTTCAGCAAGGGCGCCTTGCTGCATCACTTCCCGACCAAGCTGGCCCTGCTGGAGGGGGTGATCGACCACCTGGCGTCGGAGATGACGGCGGCCATCCTGGCCGAGGCGGCGCGCGATCCCAACCCCTATGGCCGCAATGCGCGGGCCTATCTGCGGGCGACGGTCAACGAGCCGGTGACCGAGCGCGACGTCAGCATCGGCCGGGCGGCCCTGGTGGCCTGTGCGGTGGAGCCGAGCCTGATTGTTCGCTGGCGGGCGGCGATGCGGACCCTGGCCGAGGACGATCCGGTCGATCCGGCGGGCAAGGACGACGCCCTGATGCTGCGGCTGATCGCCGACGGCCTGTGGATGAGCGACCTGTTCGGCACCCATGAGGTGTCGCCGGAACAGCGCAAGGCCCTGCTGTCCCTGCTGACGCCGGGCAGCATCCTGACCGAGGCCCAGAACGAGCTTGAAGGCGGCGAATGAACCCCGTCACCTGGGCCGCCCTGCTGGGCGCCATCGGCTTTGAAGTCATGGGCACGACCCTGTTGCAGCAGTCGCAGCAGTTCACCCGGCTCTGGCCGACGGTCGGGCTGGCGCTGTGCTACGGCCTGGCCTTCTACCTGCTGACCATTGCGTTGAAGCAGATGCCGGTGGGCCTGGCCTACGCCATCTGGAGCGGGCTGGGGGTGGTGCTGATCTCGGTGATCGGCCTGTTCCTGTTCAAGCAGAAGCTGGACCTGCCGGCGGTGATCGGTCTGGTGATGATCGTGGGCGGGGTGGTGGTGATCAACCTGTTCTCGAAGAGCGTGACGCACTGAAACTTCAATCCTCCCCTGCGCAGCGGGGGAGGGGGACCGCCGTAGGCGGTGGAGGGGGCAAGCGTCAGGCGCGGCGCTTTGATTGTCTAAACTCCTGCCGGTTTCCGCCCCCTCCACCATGCTGCGCATGGTCCCCCTCCCCCGTGAACGGGGGAGGATCGGGAGGCTAGCGTGTGCGGGACAGAACCAGCGTCCAGACGGAATGAGCGACGGCGTCGGCATCGCGCAGGACATCGGCCGCAGAGTACCGGATGACTTCGATCCCTTGTGAACGCAGCCAGGCGTCGCGTCGGTCATCGTGGGCGGGCGTTTGTCCTGTGCCGTGGATCAGGCCGTCGACTTCGACCGCCAGGCGCAGGCGGGCGCAGTAGAAGTCGAGGATTTAGGGGCCGATCGGGTGCTGGCGACGAAAGTTCGGCAGGCCGTCGCGGCGTGGTCGCAGCCGGGTCCAGAGGGCGGCTTCGGGCGCGGTCATCGCACGACGCAGACTCCGGGCGCGTTTTTCTGTAAGGAGCGGCGCTCTCATGGCTCAGCGTATGCACAGTTCCGCCCCCTCCACCATGCTGCGCATGGTCCCCCTCCTCCGCTGCGCAGGGGAGGATTGAATGGAACGTCCCTTCTGGGAAACAACACCGCTGACGGAGATGTCGGCCACCGAGTGGGAAAGCCTGTGCGACGGGTGCGGCCTGTGCTGCGTCATTCGCTTCGAGGACGAGAACACCGGCGAGATCGTGCCGACGCGGGTGCACTGCAAGCTGTTCGACCCGGACCGCTGCACCTGTTCAGACTACGCCAACCGGCAGGAGCACGTGCCGGACTGCATCAAGCTGACGCCCGGAAAGATCGGGGGGCTGCGCTGGCTGCCGCCGTCGTGCGGCTATCGCCGGGTGCATGAGGGGCGGGGACTGGCCTGGTGGCATCCGCTGGTCTCGGGCGATCCCGAGACGGTGCATGCCGCCGGGGTCTCGATCCGCCGCCAGACGATTTCCGAGACGGCCCTGGCCACCGAGGAGGACGCCCTGGACTTCGAAGCGCCGGAATGGATGGTCGAACGCGGGTCGAAAAACCCCGGCTGATAACGTTTCGTTCGCCCGTATCGGCGAGAAGGAAGGCTACGGGAGGGGTCGCCTTTGTCATTCACCACCAAGAGCATCGAGGCGCTCGACGCCCCGGCCGGGCCGTTTCACCGGCTGGTCGATCTGGCGGCGACGATGTTCGACTGCCGGGCGGCGGTGGTGACCCTGCTGACGCCGACCGAGGCCGTCATCCGTTCCAACGCCGGTCTTTGCTCCTCGCGGACGCCGCGGGAGAATAGCCTGGCGCCCCTGGTGACCGCGATGGGACGCGGGGCGGTGCTGGTGATCCCCGACACGACCCTGGACCCGCGCGTCAACGGCCACCCCATCGTCACGGGGCACGCCAATCTGAGGTTCTTCGCCGCCGCGACCGTGTGCGGGCCGGACGGCGCGCCGATCGGCGCCCTGAGCGTCCTGCACGACCACAGCCTGCCGATGCCGAGCGATCGGGAGCAGGAGCAACTCAGGCTGCTGGCCGGCATGGCTGAAGACATCATCGCCGGCATCGAGGCCGCGCGCATCCGCGACGAGCGTCTGGAGACCCTGCGGCTGGTCGAGCAGATGTCGGGCGTCGGCCACTGGCGGCTGGAGCGCAATACCGGCGTCGTCGAGTGGTCGGACGAGGTCTATCGCATCCACGGGGTCGAGCGGGACAGCTTCGATCCCAATCTGGACAGCGCGCTGGACTTCTATGTCGAAGGCGATCGTCAGGCCCTGACCGAGATGATCCAGCGGGGACTGGAGGACGGCGAGGGCTATATGGCCAAGCTGCAGATCGTGCGGCCGGACGGCGAAGAGCGGCGGGTCCTGACCCACGCCGAGACCGAGGTCGACGAGACGGGGCGGGTCGTCGCCATGTTCGGCGTCTTCCAGGACGTCACCGAGCAGGAAAAGGTCCTGGCGCGCTCCCGGCGCGACGAAGGCCGCTATCGCCTGCTGGCCGAAAACATCGGCGACGTCATCACCCGCGTGAAGATGGACGGGTCGAGCAAATATATCTCGCCGGCCATCCAGCAACTGCTGGGCTGGACCTTCGAGGAGATGAGCGGGCAGTCGACGGACTATGTTCACCCGGAGGACCGCCATCTGGTGCTGAAGGCCATCGGCGAGGCGGTGAAGACCGGGACGCCGACACGGCTGGAGCACCGCGCCGTGCACCGCAAGGGTCACACCATCTGGGTCGAGTGCACCTTCAAGGCCTTGAAGGACGAGAACGGCCATGTCGACGACGTGGTGGTGGTGATCCGCGACATGACCCAGCGGCGGGTGCTGGAAGATCAGGTCATCGAGGCCAAGGAGCGGGCCGAGAAGGCCGCCCAGGCCAAGAGCGAATTCCTGGCCAACATGAGCCACGAACTGCGCACGCCCCTGACCAGCGTGATCGGCTTTTCGGGCCTGTTGCAGGGATCGGAGGCCCTGCCTCCCGAAGAGCGGACCTATGTGGAGCGCATCGCCACGGCGTCGGAGGCCCTGCTGGGGGTGATCAACGACATCCTCGACTATTCCAAGCTGGAAGCGAACGCGATCGAGATGGATCCCGAGCCCTTCCAGGTCGCGGCCCTGGTCGATGGGGCGGCGGCCATCGTCGAGGGCCAGTGCGTCGCCAAGGGCTTGAGCCTGAAGGTGGTGGCTGACGCCGCCATGCCCGAGGTGCTGACGGGCGACGCCGGACGGTTGCGTCAGGTGATGCTGAACTTCCTGTCCAATGCGGTGAAGTTCACCGGCAAGGGCGGGGTGACGCTGCGGGTCGGCGGAGCGCCAGACCCCGACGGGCGCTGGCGGCTGCGGGTGGCGGTGACGGACACCGGCATCGGCATCCCGGCCGAGAAGATCGAGGTCCTGTTCGAGCGGTTCTCGCAGGCCGACGCTTCGACGACACGGGTCTATGGCGGCACGGGTCTGGGGCTGGCGATTTCGCGGCGGCTGATCGAGATCATGGGCGGCGAGATCGGCGTCGACAGCAAGCCGGGCGAGGGGGCGACCTTCTGGTTCGAGACGCCTCTGATTCAGGGCGGGTCGGCCGCCGGTCTGACCGGCGGCGATGACGAGATGGCGGCGTCGGGCGGTCTGGCCGGCGGGCGCATCCTGATGGCCGACGACGCGCCGGGGAACCGGGAACTGGTCAGCGCCATCCTGCGCGGTCTGGGACTGGAGATCGACACGGTCTGCGACGGCGCCGAGGCGGTGCAGGCCATGCAGTCGGGCAGCTATGACCTGGTGCTGATGGACGTGCACATGCCGGTCATGGACGGGCTGACGGCGACGCGGGAAATCCGACGGATGCAGGCGGGGAGCGGGCATCGCACGCCGATCCTGGCGCTGACGGCCAACGTCCAGGCGGACCAGGTGGCGCGCTGCCTGGACTCGGGCATGGACGGGCATCTGGCCAAGCCGATCCAGATCCCCGAACTGGCTGGGGCGCTGGCCCATTGGCTGGCGGGCGGCGATCCGGCGGCGCTGGCGAGCTAGGCTCTTCTGATCCTCCCTTGTCGCGCAGCGACGGGGGAGGGGGACCGCCGCAGGCGGTGGAGGGGGCGAGGGGCGCGCGCTGCTCTCGAGCCATCTGAGCGCCAGTCTGTTTTTC
>NZ_DLNQ01000010.1:205457-275741 GCF_002479495.1 Brevundimonas sp. UBA7506 | reverse complement strand
GGCGGGGGGGGCCCGCGGGGGGGGGGGGGGGGGGCGAGGGGCGCGCGCTGCTCTCGAGCCATCTGAGCGCCAGTCTGTTTTTCGCCCCCTCCACCATGCTGCGCATGGTCCCCCTCCCCCGCTGCGCAGGGGAGGATCGAAGGTGATCCCGTCACGGCTGTCGCAGTCGCCGCAGCCAAACCCTGAAAAATCCCGGGATTGATCTGTGCTGGCGGCTGTTCGCCAGCCTGAGGACGATGCTCGGCTATGGTTCAGGCATGGCGGGAAAAAGGGACGAGACGGGGTGGCTGGAGGCGGTGTTCGACCGGCTGAAGGCCCTGACCGACGAGGCGATCGCGGTGGTCGCGGCCGCCGAGGCGCCGCTCGACGTGGCGGAGGCCGAGAAGCGGGCGCGGGCCGTCGGCGTTCTGGCGCGGACGGCCAAGGCGGTGGCGGCCCTGAGGTCGCGACCCGCCCGCAAGACCCCCGAAGAGGATGAAATGAGCGAAGACGATCGTGATGTCAGCGACGCCGAACTGGCCGGGCTCCAGGCCGAATTCTTCGCCCGTGTCGATCATCTCGTCGCAGCTTTCGAGCGCAAGTCCCTTGCTGCGGGACTGGATCGAGGCGCTGCCGCGCGAGGAGAAGATCCGGGTGTTGCGGGCATGGATCCGGGCGACGCCGAGGCTGAACGACGAACAGATCGCGCCGCGTGACGTCGATTGGCGCACCTGGGTGCTGCTGGGCGGGCGGGGGTCGGGCAAGACCTTCGCCGGGGGCTTCTGGCTGAATGAGCTGGCGCGGGAGAAGGACTGGACCTTCGCCCTGGTCGGGCCGGCCTTGCATGACGTGCGCGAGGTCATGGTCGAGGGGCCGTCGGGACTGAAGGCGCAGGCGGCGAGGGACAACCGGCCGCGCTGGGAGGCGGGGCGGCGAAGGCTGATCTGGCCGTCAGGGTCTGCGGCCTACGCCTTCTCGGCGGAGGACCCGGACAGCCTGCGCGGGCCGCAGTTTCATGCGGCCTGGGCGGACGAGTTCTGCGCCTGGCGGCACGCGGAGGCGACACTGTCGAACCTGAGGTTCGGGCTGCGGCTGGGGGGCGATCCCAAGCTGGCCATCACCACGACGCCCCGGCCCATTGCGGCCCTGAGGCGGCTGCTGGCCGAGCCGGGGGTGGTGAAGGCACGGCTGGCGACGCAGGCCAATGCCGACAATCTGGCGCCGGGGTTCCTGAGCCATCTGAAGGCCCTCTACGCCGGGACGCGGCTGGAGGCGCAGGAGATGGAGGGGCTGATCGTCGAGGCGGACGGCGCCCTGTTCCGGGCCGAGGATCTGGCGCGGACGCGGGGCGGCCGACCGACGCGGTTCGAACGGATCGTGGTGGCGGTGGACCCGCCGGCCAGCGCGCACGGCGACGCCTGCGGCATCGTGGTGGCGGGCAGGAAGGACAAGACGGGATACGTGCTGGCGGACCGTTCGGCGCGGGGCCTTTCGCCCGCCGGATGGGCGCAGCGTGTGGCCGAGACGGCGGCGGAATTCGGCGCCGACCTGGTGCTGGCCGAGGCCAACCAGGGCGGGGAGATGGTGCGGACCCTGCTGGGTCAGGCGGACTGCCCGGCGCAGGTGAAGCTGGTCCACGCCAGCCGGTCGAAGAAGGCGCGGGCCGAGCCGGTGGCGGCCTTGTACGAGCAGGGTCGGGTGGTCCACTGCGGGGCGTTTCCGGCGCTGGAAGAAGAGATGATGGCGCTGGGGAGCGAGGCGGCGGGGGCCAAGAGTCCCGACCGCGCGGACGCTTTGGTCTGGGCGCTGACGCATCTGCTGCTGGCCGGGAAGACGCAGCCGAGGCTGCGGGCGTTGTGATCTGATCCTTCTCCCCTTGAGGGAGAAGGTGGCTTGCGAAGCAAGACGGATGAGGGGTGCGTGGAAGCTGGCGCATGGCTTCCGATCAACCCTCGCGCCGACACCCCTCATCCGGCCCTGACGGGCCACCTTCTCCCTCAAGGGGAGAAGGAAAGATGGAAATGGAGAACCACATGGATTGGCGACGACCGTTCGGTCGGCGGCGCGTGTCTGCGCCTGAAACCAAGGACAGCCGGGCGGGGCCGTTGATCGCCCTGACCGGGGCGGGTCGGGCGCGGTGGACGCCGCGCGACTATGCGCACCTGGCCGAGGAGGGGTTTGCGAAGAACGCCGTGGCCTATCGCTGCGTGCGGATGATCGCGGAGGCGGCGGCCTCGACGCCGTTGGTGGTCATGGTCGCGGGCGTGCGGACGACGGAGCATCCGCTGGCGCGGCTGCTGGCCAAGCCCAATCCCGAGCAGTCGGGCGGGGAGTTGATGGAGGCGCTTTACGGCGCGCTGCAGACGGCGGGCAACGCCTATGTCGAGGCGACCGGCGACGCCGACGGCGACGGGGCGCCGGACGAGCTGTGGGCGCTGCGGCCGGACCGGGTGAAGGTGGTCCCCGGACGGGCGGGCTGGCCCGAGGCCTATGAATACGCAGTCGGCGGGAAGGCGGTGCGGATCGCGCGGCACGCAGACGGCTGGTCGCCGGTCATGCATTTGAAGCTGTTCCACCCGACGGACGACCATTACGGGTTTTCGCCGCTGGAGGCGGCGGCCTTCGCCATCGACGTGCACAACGCCTCGGGCGCCTGGAACAAGGCGCTGCTGGACAATGCGGCGCGGCCAAGCGGAGCTCTGGTTTACGGGGCCAGGGACGGGGAGCGGCTGACGGGCGAGCAGTTCGAGGCGCTGAAGGCGGAACTGGGCGAGGCCCATGCGGGGGCGCGCAACGCCGGGCGGCCTCTGTTGCTGGAAGGCGGGCTGGACTGGAAGCCGATGAGCCTGACGCCGCACGACATGGACTTCATCGCCGGCAAGCACGCGGCGGCGCGGGAGATCGCCCTGGCGTTCGGGGTGCCGCCGCAGCTGCTGGGGATACCGGGGGACGCGACCTACGCCAACTATCGCGAGGCCAACGCCGCCTTCTGGCGCGGGACGGTGATCCCGCTGGTGAGGAAGGCGGCGGGGGCGATGACGGGCTGGCTGGGCGGGCGGTTCAGCAACTGCCGGATCGAGCCGGACCTGGACGCAGTCCCGGCCCTGCAGGTCGAGCGCGATGCGCTGTGGGCGCGACTGAACGCGGCGAGTTTCCTGACGGACGAAGAACGGCGGCGCATGGCGGGGGTGGGCGCGTGATGGAACAGGTGAAGAAGGTCCCGGTCGCCCTGATCGCGGCCCTGCTGGTGCAGACCATCGGCGGGCTGGTCTGGGCCGGGGGCGCGGCGGCGCGGATCTCGACGCTGGAGCAGAGGGTCGGCGAGCAGAGGCTGGTGGCCGAGCGGCTGGCGCGGGTGGAGGCCCAGGGCGAGGCGGTGCGGGCGGCGGTGGATCGGATCGAGCGGCGGCTGGAGGAGAAGTGATGCAGCGCAGTTTTCTCCCTCCCCTTCATGGGGAGGGTGGTCGACGCGAAGCGGAGACCGGGTGGGGAGGGCTGGAAGTGAAGGGGGCGGCGCCTGGCTCGCCGCAGCGCCCCCACCCGACCTCGCCAGACGGCTCGGCCACCCTCCCCATGAAGGGGAGGGAGAAGGGTGTGCTGTGGATCGAAGGCTACGCCTCGCTGTGGGGCGCAGCCGACCTGAACGGGGACGTCGTGGCGAAGGGCGCCTTCGTCGACAGTCTGGCGAAGACGGGCGCAGCCGGGGTGCGGATGCTGCATCAGCACGAGAGCCGCGCGGTGGTCGGCGTCTGGGACGAGATGGTCGAGGACCATCGTGGATTGAGGGTGCGAGGGCGCATCCATGACTGGTCGGGCGAGGCGCGCTACGCCGCCGCGCTGACGCGGGCGGGGGCGCTGGATGGGCTGTCGATCGGGTTCCGGGCGGCCAGGGCGCGGCGCGACGGGCGCTTGCGGGTGCTGAGCCAAGTGGAGCTGTGGGAGGTGTCGCTGGTGACCTTTCCCATGTTGCCGGGGGCGAGATTCAGGGCCGGTTGAGCCAGCGATTGTGGGCGAAGAAGCAGGCAAGCTGGATCGCGCACAAGGTCAGCAGGGATTCCCACGCGGAGATCGAAGCGACGCCCAGGCCCGCGAGGAGGCGGCGGAAGATGTCGAAATCCATGAGAACCTGTAGGCCGCCCGCGAAGAAGGCTGCGGCGCCCAGCAAGCTCCAGGGGCTGGTGTAGGATTTGTCCTCTCGGATGGGCTGCGTCCAGGCCTTGATCTGCTGCTCAAACGCGCCGGGCCTGTCTCGCGACCAAAGCCACACGCCGACAACCAGAAGACCGGCGAGGACGGTGATGCCGGTCAGTATCGCATCGGCGAAGGAAGCGAGCGGGTGAGGGGCATGATCCGAGGTGGCGAGAAGCAACAGCCAACTGGGCAGAAAGGCAGCTGTTAGAAGCTGACCAGCCCAGTGCCGGGAAAGAAAATCGCGAACTCGTGCGGAACGGGTCATGGGAGGCTTACCCTCTGGGCGGCGACGAGGCGCGGCGCAGCGGGATGAAGAGGAAGGCCAGGGTCGGGAGCAGGATGGCGAGCCCGGCGGCGACGCCGATCAGAATCGGGTGCTCCGATCCGGAGGCGACGGCGCCGCGCTGGAAGGCGGATTTCACGACGGAGGCTGGAACGCTGGCGGTCAGGGTCAGAAGGAAGACGACGGCCGTGAACCGCCAGCGGGGCGTTGCGAGGGCCTTCTCATGGGAAAAGGTTCCGGGCGGAAAGAGGCTGAGAAAGAAGGCCAGGACTAGTGGCTGGGTCAGGCTGGAAAAGAGGTCCGCGAGCGCGAAAACGGGCGTCGGCATGGCGGTCTAGCGCCTCTGCGACGTGTCGACCTCGCGGATCAGGGCGCCTTGGACGCCCCACAGCTTGTCGCCCGCTGCGACATAGATCGGCAGGCGGTTGAGCAGGGACAGGAAGACGTGGATCTCGAGCGGCTGGGGCGCGACGATGACGTTGGTGACCAGGCCGACGGGCTGGCCGTTCTGGCCTGACTGACGGCGGTCCAGGTCGAGGCAGCCGCCGGAGAGCTGTTCGCGCTTTTCGACGGTGCGGCCGTCGGCGCTGATATGGAAGCGGTAGTGGCCGCCCATCGGCACCTTGTTCGCGTCGGTGGTCGAGGCCAGCAGCCAGACCAGCCAGCCGTCGCCGTCGGGATCGTCCAGAACCACGGCGTTGTAGCGGGCGGCGCAGCGCAGTTGGCCTATGCCTGACGCGGCGGTGTTGCGAGCGTAATAGCGCACGGCCTGATCGTCAGGCAGGGCGGCGCCGGTCGCCTCGATGACGGCGCCGGCGCGGCCGTTCTTGTCGACCAGGATGTCGTAGCCGGGGAGCGGGGCGGACGGGTCGCCGATGAGGAAGCGGACCAGTTGATCCTCGCCGTTCGGGACCACGATCCAGCCGATCAGGCCCTCGGGCGGCTTGCCGTCGAAACGGGCCAGCAGGGCGTCGGTGGCGCGGGCGGCCGCGCGGTCCTGAAAGAAGATGGACGAACCGATCGCGCCGGTCCGTTGCAGAGGCCAGGCCTCGACCTGGGGCGGGGGCGTGTCGTCGGCGGCCTGAGCGGCGGAGCCGACGCTCAGCGACAGGGCGGCCAACAGAGAGACCAACGGCAGCCGCATGGGGCGATCCTTCTCGGGAGCGTCCCGCGCGGCGGCGGGAACAGGGCGCGATCCCATGGGGATCACGCACCAAGCGTAACCGCGAAATGCGGTTCTTCAAGCGGAGAGAGCATGAAAGAGACCAAGACCGCCTCGGCATCGCCCGAGGCGCGCGCCGCCATGCATGAGATGATGGCGGCGTTCGAGGCGTTCAAAGGGGCCAACGACGCCCGTCTGGACGAGATCGAGAAGAAGGCGTCGGCGGATGCGCTGCTGGAGGAGAAGGTGGCGCGCATCGATCAGGCGGTGGCGGGGGCGCAGGCGCGTCTGGACCGCGCGCTGAGCGAGAGCCGCCGTCCGATGCTGGGCGGCGAGCCGCCTGCTGTTGTGGCGGCGCCGGAGGCCAAGGCGGCCTGGGACGGCTATATGAAGTCGGGTCAGGCGCCCCAGACTCATATGGGTCTGGAGTTGAAGGCGGGGCTGTCGTCGGCGTCGAACTCGGCGGGCTATGTCGTGCCGCCGGAGACGGAGCGGGCCATCGAGCGACGCCTGATGGCGGGCAGCCCGATGCGTGAGATCGCCACGGTGCGCACGGTGGGCTCGGGCGTGTTCCGCAAGCCGGTGTCGACGGCGGGAGTGACGGCGGGCTGGGTGGCCGAGACGGCGGCCAGGCCGGAGACGGATCCGGCGACCCTGGCGCTGCTGGAGTTCTCGTCGGCCGATCTGTACGCCTGTCCGGCGGCGACGCAGAGCCTGCTGGACGACGCCCTGATCGACCTGGACGAATGGCTGGCGGCCGAGGTCGAGGACGCCTTTGCGGCGCAGGAGACGGCGGCCTTCGTCAGCGGCGACGGGGTGAACAAGCCCAAGGGCTTCCTGGCCTATGCGACGGCGAGCGAAGGCACGCAGACCTGGGGCCAGATCGGCACGGTGGCCTCGGGCGCGGCGGGCGCCTTCGCCTCGACCAACCCGGCGGACAAGCTGATCGACCTGATCTATGCGCCCAAGGCCCAGTATCGACCGAACGGACGCTTCGTGATGAACCGCCGCACGGTCTCGGCGGTGCGCAAGTTCAAGGACGCGGACGGCAACTATATCTGGTCGCCGGCGACGCGGCCGGGCGAGACGGCCAGCCTGCTGGGCTATCCGGTCACCGAGATCGAGACCATGCCGGATGTGGCGGCCAACAGCCTGTCGATCGCGTTCGGCGACTTCTCGCGCGGCTATCTGATCGTGGATCGCGCGGGGGTGCGGGTGCTGCGCGACCCCTATTCGGCCAAGCCCTATGTGCTGTTCTACACAACCAAGCGCGTGGGCGGCGGGGTGCAGAACTTCGACGCGATCAAGCTGATGAAGTTCGCGGCGAGCTGAATGAACTGACCCCTCTCCCCTTGTGGGAGAGGGAGGGACCCGCCGCGTGAGCGGTGGGAGGGTGAGGGGTTTGCAGCGGTGGGACCCCTCATCCGTCCGCCTTCGGCGGCCACCTTCTCCCACAAGGGGCGAAGGAAGAGGGAAACAGGAGATTTGAGCATGAGCGCACCCGTGACCCTCACGGAGGCGAAGCTTTTCCTGCGCGTCGAGCATGAGGCGGAGGACGGGCTGATCCAGACCCTGATCGACGCCGCGCGGGCGCGGGTGGAGGGGGAGGTGGGGCTGAGCCTGGCTTCGACCTCGGCGGCGCCGCTGCGGCTGGCGGTGATGATGCTGGTGCTGCGGGCCTATGAGCGCGGCGAGAGCGAGATGTCGGCGGCGCCAGTCGAGGGGTGGATCGCGCCCTATCGCGTGGTGCGGCTGTGAAGGTGATCGCGAGCCTGGTGCGGGCGGTGGAGGCGGAGACGCCCTATGGCGGGCGCGTCGTCAGCTATGAGCCCGTGGGGTCGCTGTGGCTGAGCCTCGGCGCACGGCGTCGGCGCGAGCGGACGGAGGGCGGGGTGACGCGGGGCGTGGAGACGCTGAGCGCGACCGTGCGGGCCGATCCGAGGCTGGCCGAGGGGCTGATGGTGCGCTTCGGTGGGGCGGACTGGGGTGTCGTCGGGATCGAGGCTGATCCGAAGGCGGCGGGGCGGGTGCGGCTGAACCTGGAGCGGGCGCGATGAGGGATCATGAGGGGGCGCTGGTGAAGGCGCTGATCGAATGGCTGAAGGGAGACGGGGGATTGCAGGCGCTGCTGGGCGATCCCGTGAGGGTCTGGGACCAGCCGCCGGAGGAGCCCGCGTTTCCGCATCTGCTGATCGGCAAGGGCGAGAGCCGAGGGGTGAACGCTGACGGGGGCGGGGTCGAGCATCGGCTGACCCTGACCTGCGCCAGCCGCTTTGCCGGCATGGAAGAGGCGCGGGCGGTGGCGGCGGCGGTGCGGGCGCGGGTCGCTGATGCGCCGGTCGAGGCCGATGGGGTGAAGGCGGTCAGCCTGGGCGTGACCTTCACCGACGTGTTCCGCAGCGCGGACCTGAAACGGGCCTGGGCGGTGATGCGGCTGCGGGCCGTGACGGAAGAGGTTTGAGAACTGATCCTCCCCTGCGCAGCGGGGGAGGGGGACCATGCGCAGCATGGTGGAGGGGGCGGAAGCGGGCAGTGCGTGGGGCTTGCCCCCTCCACCGCTTCGCGGTCCCCCTCCCCCGTCGCTGCGCGACAAGGGAGGATTGAAGGCATGACGGCGCAACGCGGCAAGGACCTCTTGCTGAAGATCGAGGGCGCGGGCGGCGTCTTCACCACGGTGGCGGGCCTGAGGGCGCGGACGATTTCACTGAACGCCAGGACGGTGGACGCCACCGACGGCGACAGCGCCGGGCGCTGGCGCGAACTGTTGGCGGGCGCGGGCGTGAAGTCGGCGGCGGTGTCGGGGCAGGGGATTTTCCGCGACGCGGCGTCCGACGCCCTGATCCGCGAGGCCTTCTTTGAACAGGCGGCCAGGACCTGGCGGCTGATCGTGCC
Organism: Brevundimonas sp. UBA7506; assembly: GCF_002479495.1. Classification (GTDB taxonomy): domain Bacteria; phylum Pseudomonadota; class Alphaproteobacteria; order Caulobacterales; family Caulobacteraceae; genus Brevundimonas. The sequence goes on along the minus strand of NZ_DLNQ01000010.1, from coordinate 267,234 downwards.
GGACTTCGGCGTGCTGGAGGGGGCGTTCATCGTGGCGGCGCTGGAGTACGCCGGCGAGCACGAGGGGGAGGCGAGCTTTGCGCTGAGCCTGGCGAGCGCGGGCGAGATCAGTTTCGAGGCGCTGTGATGGTGAACGGCGTGCGGGGCGAGGCGGTCGCGGTTCTGGCGGGGGCGGAGCGGAGGCTGTGTCTGACGCTGGGAGCCTTGGCCGAGATCGAGACAGGGCTGGGCACAGCCGGAATGGCGGCGCTGGCCGAGCGGATGCGCTCGCTGTCGGCGCGGGATCTGATGGTGGTTCTGGCGGCCCTGCTGCGCGGCGGGGGCGAGGGGGCGCTGGCGGACGGGCTGGCGAGCGCGGCGGTCGATCCGCGCGAGGCGGCGGAGGCGGTGGCGAAGGCGTTTGCGGCGGCCGCATGACTGCGTGGGGCGAGATGATTCAGGCGGCGGCGCGGATGGGCGTGGGGCCGGAGGGGTTCTGGCGGCTGTCGCTGAAGGAATGGCGGATGCTGACGGCGGGGCCGGTTCAGGCGGCGCCGCTGGGGCGAAGCGAGCTGGAGCGGATGAGGGAGATGTGGCCGGATGACTGATGGTTTCAGGCCGGACGGGATCGACGCCGTGCCGGTGAAGGCGGCGGAGGCGGCGGCGGCGCTGGAGGCGCTGCGGGAACCGGCGGAGCGGGCGGCGGCCTCGATCGAGGAGGCGTTCGGACGGGCGGGCGAGAGCCTGACGCGGTCGCTGACGCGGGCGGCGGCGGACGGGGAGGTCACCCTGGCCGAGTTGGCGCGGGCGGTGCTGAACGCCGTCAATGCGGCGGCGGGTTCGGGCCGGGGCGGCGGTCTGTCGGACGCGATCTCGGCGGTGATGAGCGGCTTCGGAGGGGCGCGGGCCGAGGGCGGGCCGGTGCTGGGCGGCGGGGCCTATCTGGTCGGCGAGCGGGGACCGGAGGTGTTCCGGCCGGCGGGCGCGGGCAGCATCGAACCGATGGGCGGCGGAGCGGGGGTGACGGTCAATGTCAGCGTGGAGGGCGGGGCGCAGGGCCTGCTGCGATCCGAGGCGCAGATCGCACGGATGCTGGCGCGGGCGACGGCGCTGGGCGCGCGAAGGATGTAGCGGCGCTCGGGCAGCGGAGGCGCCGCGCGTCGAGCGATAGCGAGAGAAGAATGAGGCTCAAGCAGCAAGCCGCCGTGCGGCGCGCGGTAGCCTGAACGAAAAAGGGCGCTCCGAAGAGCGCCCTTCAGGTCGATCATTCGCCCTTGGGATTGGGGCCGAACTTGTTGTCGCCGCGCTGGCTGTCGGTGATGCCGATCCAGAGCAGGAAGGCCAGGCCGACCAGACCCATGATGGCGAAGCCGCCAAACATGGAGCCGAACATGGACATGAGGACGGCCGGATCTTCGTTTTCGAGGGCCTGGGGATTGGTGAAGATGGCCAGGCCGACGGCGCTGATGATCATGATGAAGCCGATGATCATGGCGACATAGGGAATGACGACGAACCAGCCGGACTTGCCCATGTCGTGCAGGCGCTTCACCGAGATGGCCAGGTTGGGCCAGATCAGGACCAGGCCGATCAGGCCGCCGATGATCGGCAGCCAGCCGGTGACGATGCTGACGCCGAACAGGATCAGCCAGCTGATCCAGAAGTGCTGGCGGCGCAGGCGGCCGTTGAACGAGAACATGGCGCTGGCGAAGTCGTAACCGCCGCCGGTGTCGCGGGCGACGTAGGCCGAGCTGGCGGCCTGGCCGAAGGCGGCGGCGGGGTCGCCGGCCAGGACCATGATCTGGGTCGCTTCCAGGCCTTCCGGCACGAAATCGACGCGGGCGCCGGCGCGGATGACGCCGCCGGCCTGGATGGCCGAACGGGCGAAGCCGTAACGGATGCTGTCGTCGCCGCTGATCAGGCCCGTGCCCGATACATCGTCGTAGCTGAGAATTTCACCGCGCACGCGCAAGTCTCCTGAGTTCTGAACGGCCCCCGGCCGCATGAGTCAGAACATGACCGAGCGACGGTTTCCAGACAACCCGAAGCGTGACCTTAAGTCAGGTTTTTAAGAATGAGTCTCAGTTTGGGTCAGAATCGTTTCGGCGTGAGGCCGTAGCGATTGGGGTGGGGCTGGGAGGGAATGCAGGCCACGACCAGCATGAAGAGGCCGCCGACATAGGGGACGAAGCTGATCAGATAGAGCCAGCCCGACAGGCCGACGTCGTGCAGACGCCGCGAAGCCAGGGCGATGCCGGGAAACATCAGGAACAGTCCCCATAGGGCGGGCGCCAGCATGGCCAGAACGGCGACGGCGGAAAGTGAATCGCTGTCGTCGTTCAGGCCCACGAGGAAGAAGAAGGGCAGGAAGGCCGCCATTATCGTCAGCCAGGCGAAGAGGACAAAGGACCAGTATTCCAGCCGTCGCGCGCGGCCGTCGCCGTCGACGAACTTCTGGCGGATGCAACGGACAAAATAGGCCCACATCCCGAGCGCGGGCTCGGCCGGACCGAAGGCCGTCGGCGACAACCCTCCGGCCTGAACAAGCAGGGGGATGATCTGGCTGGCGCGATCCTCCAACGGCACGAAATCGACGCGCAGGCCCGGAGCGGGCTCCTGGGCGCCGCCGACGTCGATCCGTGAGAAGCGATAGCGCATCAGATCGTCGCCGCTGATCAGGCCTTCGCCGCTGACCGCGTCGTAGCTGAGAATTTCACCGCGCATGAAGGTCCCCCGACCGCGGTCGATGGGACCGCCTCCGGGTCACTGGACGGGCTGTCGCGGAGAATCAAGATAACAGGAGTCTTTGATGGCCTTTCATGAGGTGCGTCTGCCCGCGCGGCTGGCGTTCGGGTCGACCGGCGGAGTGGAGCGAAGGACGGAGATCACGACGCTGGGCTCCGGATTCGAGCGGCGCTCGACGCCGTGGGCCGAGGGGCGCAGGCGCTATCTGATCGGGGCGGGGCTGAAATCGCTGGACGACATGGCCGCGCTGACGGCGTTTTTCGAGGCGCGACGTGGGCGGCTGTACGGCTTCCGGTTCCGCGACTTCGCTGACTTCAAGAGTTGTGCGCCCGGCGAGGCCGTGGCGGCGATGGACCAGAGGATCGGGACCGGGGACGGGGTGCGACGGATGTTCCGCCTGGGCAAGACCTATGGCGACCATGTGCGGCGGATTGCGAAGCCGGTTGAAGGTTCGGCGCGCGTGGCGGTGAACGGCGTCGAGACGACGGCCTTCGCGCTGGATCACCTGACAGGGGAGATGACCCTGGCCACGCCGCCGATGTCGGGCGCCGTGGTGACGGCGGGCTTCGTCTTCGACACGCCGGTGCGTTTCGACGCCGACCGGATCGAGGTGACGCTGGAGAGCTTCGGGGCCGGACGGATGGTCGCCATGCCGCTGATCGAGGTGCGGGTCTAGCCATGCGCGATCTACCGGAGGAGATGGCCGCCCGCATCGAGAGCGGGGCGGCGATGCTGTGCCATGCCTGGGTGCTGCGGCGGACGGACGGGGAGACCCTGGCGTTCACCGACCATGATCGCGACCTGGAGTTGGAGGGCGTGGTCTGCCGGGCGGGCAGCGGCTGGACGGCGGGGGCGGGCGAGGGCGCGGTCGGCCTGGCGGCGGGCGGGCTGTCGGCGTCCGGCGGGCTGGATGACGCCGCGATCACCGAGGACGACATTTCGACGGGCCTCTATGATCAGGCTCGGGTCGAGTTGTGGCGCGTGGACTGGATGAAGCCCGCGCTGAGGGTGAGGCTTTGGGCCGGAACCCTGGCGCGGATCCGGCGCGCGAACGGGGCCTTTGTCGCCGATCTGGACGGGCCGATGGCGGCGCTGGAGCGGGTCGTCGGGCGGACATATGGCCGAACCTGCGACGCGGTTCTGGGCGATGCGCGGTGCGGGTTGAGCGTCGAGGCGATCGCCGGGCGTCGATGCGACAAGCGCTGGAGCAGCTGCACCGGACGGTTCGGCAACGGCGTCAACTTCCAGGGCTTTCCCGACATCCCGGGCGATGACTTCATCGCCGCGCGACCGGCGGACGGCGGCCGCCACGACGGCGGGAGCCGCCGATGAGGGACCAGGTGATCGCCGCCGCGCGTGACTGGCTGGGGACGCCCTATCGGCATCAGGCCAGCGTGAGGGGCGAGGGCGCGGACTGTCTGGGCCTGGTGCGCGGGGTGTGGCGCGAGGTGATGGGCGAGGAGCCGGAGAGCCCGCCGCCGTACCGCCCCGACTGGGCCGAGGTCGGCGGCGAGGAGACGCTGCTGCACGCGGCGCGGCGCTGGCTGATCGAGATTGCGCCGGAGGCGGCGCGAGCCGGCGACGTGTTGCTGTTCCGCATGAGCGCTGGGTGTCCGGCCAAGCACTGCGCCATCCTGTCGGCCGATGACGGGCCGGAATGGAAGATGATCCACGCCTACTGGGGGCGGTCGGTGGTCGAGAGCTGGATGGGGCCGTGGTGGCGGCGAAGACTGGTCGCGGCCTTCCGCTGGCCGACGATCAAGGAGGCTTGAATGGCGCAGGTGGTTCTGGCGGCGGCGGGCGGGTCCATCGGCGGGCCGATCGGCGCCTTTGTCGGCGCGACCATCGGACGGGCCGTCGACAATCGGCTGGTCGCCGGTCTGTCGCCGACGCGGCAGAAGGGGCCGAGACTGGAGGCGTTGACCCTGCAGTCTTCGGCGGACGGCGCGCCGATGGCTTGCGTCTTCGGACGCGCGCGCGTGGCGGGGCAGGTGATCTGGGCCGCGCGGTTTCTGGAGAGCAAGACCAAACGATCGGGCGGCAAGGGCGGGCAGAAGACGGTCGAGTATGACTACTCGCTGAGCTTCGCCGTGGCCCTGGGCGAGGGTCCGATCGACGGGGTGGGGCGGGTCTGGGCCGACGGCCAGCCGCTGGATCTGACCGGGGTGACGATGCGGGTGCATCGCGGGACGCAGGATCAGACGCCGGACCCGCTGATCGAGGCGGTCGAAGGGACGGCGCCCGCGTTTCGCAGCACGGCCTATGTGGTGTTCGAGGACCTGCCGCTGGGGCCGTTCGGCAACCGGGCGCCGCAGCTGGCCTTCGAGGTGTTCCGCCGGGCGCCGGGCGAGGGGCGTCTGGAGGATCTGCTGGAAGGCGTCTGCCTAATCCCCGGCGCGGGCGAGTTCTGTCTGGCGAGCGAGGCGGTGATGCGTCGCGAGGGTCTGACGAAGACCGCGCCCGAGAACGTGCATCATGCCGAGGGACGGGCGGACCTGCTGGTGTCGCTGGATCAGTTGATGATCCAGGCCCCGAAGCTGAAGCGGGTCAGCCTGATCGTCGGCTGGTTCGGCGACGACGTGCGAGCGGGCGAATGCCGCATCCGGCCGGGGGTGGAGAACCGCTCCAAGGCGACCGAGCCGCTGACCTGGAAGGTGGCGGGTCTGGAACGGGGCGAGGCGCACCTGATCTCAGAGGTCGAGGACGCCGAGGGCGGCGTGGGGCCGGCCTATGGCGGGACGCCGTCGGACGAGACCGTGCGGCAGGCGATCCGGGCCTTGAAGGCGCGGGGGCTGGAGGTGACGCTCTATCCCTTCGTCTTCATGGACTGCGTCGGCTATCCGTGGCGGGGGCGGATCAAGGGGAGCGACGGGGCGAGCGGGGAAGCCGAGGTGGCGGCGATGTTCGGCGAGGCCGAGGGCTGGGGGCTGAGGCGGCTGGCGCTGCATTATGCGGGGATCGCGTCAGAAGAAGGCGCGGACGGGCTGCTGATCGGGTCGGAGATGCGCGGGCTGACGTGGACGCGCGATGCGGACGGCGGCTTTCCGGCGGTGGCGCAGTTCCGGGCGCTGGCGGCGGAGTGCCGGGCGGTGGTCGGGGCGGGGGTGAAGCTGAGCTACGCCGCCGACTGGTCGGAGTATTTCGGGCGGCAGGCGGACGGGGAGGTTCGGTTCCATCTGGACCCGCTGTGGGCCGATGCGAACATCGATTACGTCGGGATCGACTGGTATCCGCCGCTGGGCGACTGGCGGGCGGGCGACTGGCGCGACGGGGGCGGCGGTCTGGACGCCGAGGCCGGGTTCCGGGGACCGTCCTCGGCCGCCTATCTGGCCGAGCAGGTGGCGGGCGGCGAGGGCTACGACTGGTATTACGCCTCGGACGCCGACCGGGCTGCGCAGGCGCGGACGCCCATCCTTGATACGGCCCACGGCGAGGACTGGGTGTTCCGGCCCAAGGACCTGAAGGGGTGGTGGTCGAACCTGCACCATGAGCGCGTGGACGGGGTTCGCAGCGCGACGCCGACGGAATGGATTCCGAAGATGAAGCCGATCCGGCTGACGGAGTTCGGCTGTGCGGCGGTGGACCGGGGCGGCAATGCGCCCAACCTGTTCCAGGACCCCAAGAGCACGGAGAACGCCCTGCCGCCGTTTTCGACGGGGGCGCGGGACGACCGGATGCAGCGACGCGCGCTGGAGGCGGTGCTGAAGCACTATGCCGACCCGCAGAACAATCCGGTCTCGTCGGTCTATGGCGGGGCGATGCTGGACGGGGCCGACGCCTGGTGCTGGGACGCGCGGCCCTATCCTGCATTTCCGGCGCTGAAGGAGGTCTGGGCAGACGCCGGGGCCTGGCGCGCCGGACACTGGCTGAACGGGCGGATGAGCGGCGAGGCGGTCGATCTGATCGCGGCGGTGCTGCGGCGCGGGGGGCTGGAGGAGGATGAGTTCGCCGTCGGGACCCTGGAAGGCGAGGCGGCGGGCTATGTGATCGACCGGCCGATGCGGACGCGCGATGCGCTGGAGCCGTTGCTGGCCGCCTTCGGCGCGACGGCGGCGGAGCGCGACGGGCGGGTGGCGGTGTCGGGGGATGAGGCGGCGGTGCTGACCCTGACGCCGACGACTCTGGCCCTGCCGGAAGAGAGTGGAGGCCTGGCGGCGGAGCGGTCGCTGGAGCCGAGGCCGAGCGCGGCGCGAGTGCGCTTCATCGACGAGACAGCGGATTATCAGACCGGATCGGTCACGGCGCGGGCCGAACAGAGCGGCGACGGCGGCGGGGTGGACGCCGACCTGCCGGTGGTGTACGACGCCGCACTGGCGACGAGCGCGGCGCGGCGGGCCTTGGCGACGGGGGAGGGCGAGCGGTTGACCGTGCGTCTTGGGCCGTTGCAGGCGCTGAAGCTCGAGCCGGGCGACGTCGTCGAGGTTGAAGGCCGAGCGGGCGAATGGCGCGCTGCACGGCTGGACTGGGACGAACAGCCGACGGCGACGCTGGAGCCGGTCGTGCGAATCGCGTCCGCCGAGGCCACGCCCGACTGGCGGCCGGGCGAGCCGCCGATCGTGGTCGGGGCGCCCTTCCTGCGGCTGCTGGACCTGCCGCCCATTCCGGGGTTTGGGCCGGGCGCGGAGGACGACGGCCGGCCTGTGGCCGTGATCGCCGCCGAGCCGTGGCGGCCGATGACGCTGCACGGCGGGCAGGACGCCGCGACGCTGACGCCGCGCGCGAGCGTGACGCAGCCGGCGACGGTCGGGATGTTGATGACGCCGCTGACGCGGGGCGTGCTCGGGCGTTGGGACGAGACCCATGCGATCACGGTGCGGATCGAGGGGACGGCGCCGCAGAGCCTGCCTGCCGCAGCCGTGCTGGGGGGAAGCAACGCCGTGGCGGTCGAGACGGCGGCGGGCTGGGAGGTGGTGCAGTATCGGCGCGCGGATCTGGTCGGCGGAGAGATCTGGCGGCTCAGCGGTCTGCTGCGCGGGCAGCAGGGGAGCGAAGCGGCGACGGCGGCCGGGGCGTCAGTCGGCGCTTTGATGGTGATACTGGATCGGAACCTGCCGCGCGTGGACATGAGCGCCGACGAACGTGGTCTGCCGCGTCTGTGGCGTGCGGGGCCGACGGGGGCGCCGCCGGGCGGGGCGGGGTTCGCCGAGGCCGCCTTCACATGGGAGGCGCGGTCGGCGCGGCCCTGGCGGCCGGCGCATCTGCGCGCGACGGTCGAGGGCGGCGGGCGACGGCTGTCGTGGACGCCGCGCGTGCGGATCGGGGGCGATCGCTGGGACCTGGAGCCCCTTGAGGTCGATCCACGTCGATTCCGGGTGCGGGTGCTGGACGACGGCGTGGAGAAGCGCGTCTGGGAGGTCGAGGGACTGGAGACGGTCTATGCGGCGGGGGCGATGGCGGCGGACTTCCCCGGCGGGCCGGGCGCGGGCGCGCGGATCGCCGTGGCCCAGTGGGGCGAGGGCTATGGCTGGGGCAGCGAAGCGGTCGTGAGGCTGCTCTAAACCATATCTGCCCCTTCCAGCGGGGGTGCGCATGGCTTAACTGACGCTCTGGCTTTTCTGATCTCGGAGCAAACTCGACGTGGCTGGCGATCCCTACAAGGAACTGGGCGTTTCCAAGGGCGCGAGCGCGGACGAGATCAAGAAGGCGTTCCGCAAGCTGGCCAAGGAACTGCACCCGGACAAGAATCCGGGCGACAAGGTCGCCGAGGAGCGGTTCAAGCGCATCACCGCCGCCTTCGACCTGCTGGGCGACGCCGAGAAGCGGGCCAAGTATGATCGCGGCGAGATCGACGCGGACGGACGCGAGCAGTTTCGCGGCTTTGGCGGCGGCCATCCGGGCGGCGGGGGCCGTCAGGGCGGGTTTGGCGGCTTTGGCGGTTCGGGCGGACGCGGCGGGTTCGAGGATATCGACCTGGAGGAGCTGTTCGGCGCCTTCGGCGGGGGCGGACGGGCCAAGAGCGGCTTCGGTGGCGGGTTCGGCGGCAAGGGCCAGGACGTGCGCGCGACGCTGGAGGTCAGTCTGGAGGACGCCATCGCCGGAACGACGCGCCGCATCCAGTTCTCGGACGGGCGGATGCTGGACGTGGCCATTCCCAAGGGGGCGTCCGAGGGCCAGGTGATCCGGCTGAAGGGGCAGGGCGCGCCGGGACGCGGCGGTCAGGCGGGCGACGCCCTGATCGAGCTGAAGATCGCGCCGCATCCGGTGTTCAAGCGCGACGGGGCGGACCTGACCATGGACCTGCCGGTGTCGGTTCCCGACGCGGTGCTGGGCGGCAAGATTCAGGTGCCGACGCCCGAGGGCGCAGTGATGATGACCATTCCCAAGGGCTCGAACAGCGGCAAGGTGCTGCGGCTGAAGGGGCGGGGCGCCTATGCCGGCGGCAAGCGCGGCGACCTGCTGGCCAAGCTGGCGGTGACCCTGCCGGAGACACCCGATGACGAGCTGATCCGGTTCGCGACCGAATGGCGCGACAAGCGCCCCTACAAGCCCGGACGCTGAGCCGACCTACTATCCTTCTCCCCGAGGAACGACGCCTATGACTGCCAAGCCTGACGCCAAGCCGGCTCGCCCGTGGTTTTCCGCCGGTCCGACGGCCAAGCGTCCGGGGTGGTCGCTGGCGGGGCTGCCGACCAACCTGCTGGGGCGCGGCATTCGCGCGCCGGAGGTGGTGGAGCGGTTCGCCTATGGCTTGCGGCTGACGCGCGAGGTGCTGGCGCCGCCCGAGGACTATGTGCTGCTCTACACGCCGGGGTCGGACACGGGCGCGGTCGAGGCGGCGCTGTGGGGGATGCTGGGCGAGCGGCCGGTGCAGGTCGTGGCCTATGAGAACTTCGGCCAGGTCTGGGCGACCGACGTGCGCGACCACCTGAAGCTGGAGCCCGAGGTGCTGACGGCGCCCTGGGGCGAACTGCCGGACCTGACGCAGGTCGATCCGAACAAGGACGTGGTGTTTCCGTGGAACGGCACGACCTCGGGCGTGCGGGTCGATAACGCCGACTGGATTTCCGACGACCGCGAGGGGCTGACCATCTGCGACGCGACCTCGGCGGCCTTTGCGATGGACCTGCCGTGGGACAAGCTGGACGTGACCACCTTCAGCTTCCAGAAGGCGCTGGGCGGCGAGGCGGGCATCGGCGTCATGGTGGTGTCGCCGCGCGCCGTGGCGCGGCTGGACAGCTACCGGCCCGCGCGGTCGATCCCGAAGGTGCTGCGCCTGACCGACAAGAAGGGTTTCGACCGGACGCTGGCCGAGGGGGTGGTGATCAACACCTTCTCGATCCTGACCATCGAGGACTGGATCGACGCCCTGGAGTGGGCCAAGGGCGCGGGCGGCTTGCCGGAGTTGATCCGGCGCACGGACCGGAACTATGCGGCGCTGGCCGAATGGGTGGAGCGGACCGATTGGATCGCCTTCCTGCCCGACCGGCCGGAAATCCGCTCGACCACCTCGGTCTGCCTGAAGTTCACCGACCCGCGCATCGCGGCGATGGACGAGGCGGGTCAGAAGGCGTTCGTCAAACGGTTCAAGGCTCTGCTGGAGACCGAAGGCGCGGTCTATGACATGGAGCCGCATCGCTATGCGCCGCCGGGCCTGCGTCTGTGGTGCGGATGCACGGTCGAGACGGCGGACGTGGTCGCGGCCACGCCCTGGCTGGAATGGGCGTTCCAGACGGCGGCGGGCGAGCTGGCCGGATAATTCTGAGTCTTTGGGGGACTCCTGACGATTCAGGGGTTATAGGCTCCCACCGCATTCTGGATTGCGGAGAAACGGTCTTGGCTAACGTCGCAGTGGTCGGCGCCCAATGGGGCGACGAGGGCAAGGGCAAGATTGTGGACTGGCTGTCCAATCGCGCCGACATGGTCGTGCGGTTCCAGGGCGGCCATAACGCGGGCCATACGCTGGTCGTCGACGGCAAGGTTTACAAGCTGGCGCTGCTGCCGTCGGGCGTGGTGCAGGGCAAGCCTTCGATCATCGGCAACGGCGTGGTCGTGGACCCCTGGCACCTGGTCGGCGAGATCGAGAAGATCCAGGCCCAGGGCGTGGCCATCACCCCCGACATCCTGACCATCGCCGACAATGCTTGCCTGATCCTGCCGATCCATCCGGCGCTGGACGTGGCGCGCGAGGCCGCCGCCAGCGCGCCGGGCGCCAAGATCGGCACGACCGGCCGCGGAATCGGCCCGGCCTATGAGGACAAGGTCGGCCGTCGCGCCATTCGCGTCTGCGACCTGGCCAACGAAGACGATCTGAAGATCAAGATCGACCGTCTGCGCTCGCACCACGATCCGCTGCGCGCGGGTCTGGGGCTGGAGCCGATCGACCCGGAAGCCCTGATGGCGCAACTGCTGGAGATCGCCCCGAAGATCCTGCCCTACGTCAAGCCCGCCTGGCGCGTGCTGGATCAGGCCCAGAAGGACGGCAAGCGCGTGCTGTTCGAGGGGGCGCAGGGCGCCTTCCTGGACGTGGATCACGGCACCTATCCCTATGTGACGTCGTCCAACACCGTGGCCGGACAGGCGGCGGCGGGATCGGGCATCGGGCCGCGCGGCGTCGGCTATGTGCTGGGCATCGTCAAGGCCTATACGACCCGCGTGGGCGAGGGCCCCTTCGCCTGTGAGCTGAACGACGAGGTTGGCGAGCATCTGGCGGTCGTGGGCCGCGAGGTCGGCGTCAACACGGGGCGGGCGCGGCGTTGCGGCTGGTTCGACGCGGTGCTGGTGCGCCAGTCGGTGGCCATCAACGGCATCGACGGCATCGCCCTGACCAAGCTGGACGTGCTGGACGGTCTGAAGACGCTGAAGATCTGCGTCGGCTATCGCATCAACGGCGAGGTGCTGGACTACCTGCCGTCCAGCCTGAAGGATCAGGCCTCGGCCGAGCCGGTGTTCGAGGAGCTGGAAGGCTGGACCGAGAGCACGGGCGGGGTGCGGACCTTCAAGGACCTGAACGCCCACGCGCTGAAATACGTGCGCCGGATCGAGGAGCTGATCGGCGCGCCGGTGGCCCTGCTGTCGACCAGCCCCGAGCGGGACGACACCATCCTGATGCGCGATCCGTTCCAGGGCTGAGGCCGAGGTCAGGGGGCCGCATCCCGAAAAGGGAAACGGCCCCTTAACCCCCTGAGTTTACTTTCTTGGCTCTAGATGGAGCCGAGCCGTGTTCGCTTTAGACGCCAAGACGATGCAGAGGATCGCCCCGGTCGTGCGCCGGGTGCTCATCGTCGATCCCAATCCCGCCGCCGCGCGGCTGCTGTCCGACCTGCTGAAAGGTTTCGGGTCGCGCGACGTCGCGGTCGAGAGCGATGAGGCGCGGGTGATCGATCTGGCGCGCGAGATGGAGCCGGGCCTGATCCTGACGGAACGGGCGGGGCCGCGTCTGGACGGCGAGGCCCTGGCGCGACGCATCCGGCGCTCCAGCCTGTCGTGCCGGCGCGTGCCGATCATCATGGTTACGGCCGAGGCGACCGCCAGCAGCATCAAGGGTGCGCGCGACGCCGGGGTGCACGAGTTCCTGAGGAAGCCCTTTACCAGCGGCGACCTCTTCCGCCGGGTCGAGAACCTGGCCACCAAGCCGCGCGACTGGGTCGAGGCGGTGGGCTACATCGGGCCGGACCGTCGTCGGTTCAACTCGGACGACTACGCCGGACCGGGCAAGCGCAAGGCGGACAAGCCGGCGTCGGCGGCGGAAGCCGTGGTGGCGGTCAAGGACCAGGCGATGCGGATCCTGAACTCGGCCATGGCGCAGTTCGACAGCGACCCCATGCAGGCCGTGCGCGCGATCAAGCAGCAGGCCGAAACGTTGAAGGCTCTGGCCATCAAGACCGGCGACGCCTCGTTGGCCATCGCTGCGGCGGGGCTCGAGACGACGCTGGCGGGCGGTGCGCTGACCAAGGCGACGCTGGGCGGGCCGGTCGGCGCGGTGCTGGCCCTGGCCTCGCCCGAGAGCCTGTCCCGGGCGGGCTGAGACGTTTCGTTTTGAAGCGCCGTCATCCTCGGGCTTGACCCGAGGATAGGGCTGTCGGCTCCGCGCGATGGTTTGAGGTAGCGCTGACACCCCTCATCCGGCCCTGACGGGCCACCTTCTCCCTCAAGGGGAGAAGGGGTTTTGATGTCAAGCGTCGACCAGGTTCCGCTCCTCGGCGGCGGCGCGCATGGCTTTTTGCAGCTTCTCGAAGGCGCGAACCTCGATCTGACGCACGCGTTCGCGCGACACGCCGTACTGGCTGGCGAGTTCTTCCAGGGTGACCGGATCGTCCTTGAGGCGGCGTTCGGTCAGGATGTGTTTCTCGCGGTCGGTCAGTTCCTCCATGGCCTCCTGGAGGAGGCTCATGCGGATCGACTTTTCTTCGCTCTCGGCCAGCTGGGTTTCCTGGCTGACGGCGTCGTCGTCGGCCAGCCAGTCCTGCCACTCGCTTTCGCCGTCGGCGCGCAGCGGCGCGTTCAGCGAGGCGTCGCCGCCGAGGCGACGGTTCATGTTGGTGACCTCTTCCTCGGTCACGCCCAGCTTGGTGGCGATGGCGGCGAGGTGCTCGGGATGCAGGTCGCCTTCTTCAAAGGCCGAGATCTGGCTCTTGGCCTTGCGCAGGTTGAAGAAGAGCTTCTTCTGCGCGGCGGTGGTGCCCATCTTCACGAGCGACCAGCTGCGCAGGATGTATTCCTGAATGGACGCGCGGATCCACCACATGGCGTAGGTGGCCAGGCGGAAGCCCTTGTCGGGATCGAATTTCTTGACGGCCTGCATCAGGCCGACGTTGCCCTCTGAGATCACTTCGCCGATCGGCAGGCCGTAGCCGCGATAACCCATGGCGATCTTGGCCACGAGACGAAGGTGAGAGGTGACGAGGCGGTGGGCCGCTTCGGGGTCCTGATGCTCGCTCCAGCGTTTGGCGAGCATGAACTCCTCGTCCTTGGTGAGCATCGGAAACTTACGGATTTCCGTGAGATAGCGCGACAGTCCCTGTTCAGGCGACATTACCGCGAGCGTCGAGTTAGCCATGAGACGTGGTCCCTCCGACCAAAAGCAAGAGCAGGCGTCGCGGCCATGACCACATGCGTGCGCCATCGCCTCACCCCTCAACCGATCCAGATGGGTATGGGTTGCCGCCTTGTGTAGGGGCGGATCGTCACACGAAGGCGTGACTGTGGCTCCCAAGCCACCGTTTCGGTGAGCTCTATATAGAACACTTGCTGTTGCTGATCAAGCGTTAGGGCGCGGCAGGCTGACGCGCTTGCCAGCGTGGGGCCGCCTTTCGTATGACACCGGTGGACAATTGCTTCTGGGGAGGGGTGAATGACGCAGGACATAACGCGCAGGGGCGCGATCATCAGCGCGGCGGCTCTGGGACTGGCGGGCGCGGCGAAGGCCGAGGCGTCGTCAGCCCGGGTGGAACGCTGGGGCCTGTTCGAGGTCGCCCTGCAAGCGACGGCGACGGGCAATCCCTTCGGCGTCGAGGTGGTCGGGGTCTTCACCGACGGGCGGACGACGGTGCGCGCGCCCGGCTTTTATGACGGCGAGGGCGTGTGGCGCATCCGCTTCTCGCCGCCCGAGACCGGCGTGTGGCGCTGGACCAGTGAAAGCGCGCTGGCGGCTCTGAATGGAAAGCAGGGGCGGTTCGAGGCCGTGGCCCCCGGCGCCGGCAACCACGGCCCGGTCGGGGTGGTCGACACCTATCACTTCGCCCATGCGGACGGCACGCCCTACCGCCAGATCGGCACCACGGCCTATGGCTGGACTCATCAGCCGCAGGCGAAACGAGCGCAGACGCTGGCGACGCTGGAGACCGCGCCCTTCAACAAGATGCGGATGCTGGTCTTTCCCAACGCCTCGGTGAAGACCAACGAGGCCCTGTTCCCGTTCGAGAAGACCGGGCCGGGTGATCGGGACTGGGATCTGACGCGGTTCAACCCGGCCTACTTCCAGCGGCTGGAGGCCTGCGTCGCCGCACTGGGCGCGCTGGGCGTTCAGGCGGACGTCATCCTCTTCCATCCCTATGACGGCCGGTACGGCTTCGATGAGATGCCAGCCGAGGCGGATGATCGGTATCTCCGCTATGTCGTGGCGCGGTTGGCGGCCTATCGGAATGTCTGGTGGTCGATGGCCAATGAGTTCGACATCCTGAAGACCAAGACGGATGCGGACTGGGACCGTCTGTTCCAGGTGGTGCAGGCCAGCGATCCCTATGGCCGGCTGCGGTCGATCCACAACTGGCGCCGCCTGTACGACAACGGCAAGCCCTGGGTGACCCATTCCAGCATCCAGAACGGGTCGGCCGTGCTGGACGACGCGCGGGCCGAGACCTATCGCAGCGTCTGGCGGAAGGCGGTGATCTTCGACGAGGTCTGTTACGAGGGCTCGCTGAGCGAGCGCTGGGGCAACCTGACCGGACCGCAGATGGTGCGGGCCTTCTGGCACGGCCTGATCGCCGGCACCTATGTCGGCCATTCGGAGTGCTTCCCCGTCGATGGCGGCGAGTTCTGGCTAGGCGAGGGCGGCGAACTGCGCGGCGAGAGCGCGCCGCTGCTGGCCTTCCTGAAGACGATCATGGAGGCGGGGCCGCGTCCTGGGATCGAGCCGATCGACAAGTGGTGGGAGCAGCACCTCGGCGGCGTGCCGGGGCAATACTACCTGCGATACTTCGGCGACGACGCCCCGACCGAATGGGCGGTGGACGTGCCGCGCGACGAGATCACCGGCGGGGAGCGCTTCCGGGCCGACGTCATCGACACCTGGAACATGACGGTCGAGGCCGTGCCCGGCGTGTTCACCCTGGCGCAGAAGGACACGAAGTACTTCTTCCACGATCCGGCGCGGCCGACGCTGGCCCTGCCGGGGCGCAAGTGGATGGCGGTGCGGCTGACGCGGGTGGCCTAGAGCTCGGCGAGAAGGGCTTCCAGCCGGCGCATGTCCTCGGGCGGGGCGGTTTCGAAGCGCAGGGCCCGGCCGGTCACCGGGTGGACGAAGCCGAGGACGGCGGCGTGCAGGGCCTGACGCGTCAGGCCGACCTCGGTGACGGCGGCGCGGACGGGGGCGGCGGGGCTGCCCGAACCATAGACGGGGTCGCCGAGCAGGGGCGCGCCTTTCGACGCCATATGGACGCGGATCTGGTGGGTGCGGCCGGTGTGCAGGGTGCAGGCCACGCGGGCGGCCATGGGCGCGCCAGACGCCTTGGCGGGTTGGCCGAAGGTCTGCTGCACCACATAGTCAGTGACGGCCTCGCGTCCGCCGCCCTTGAGCACGGCCATCTTCTTGCGGTCATGGGGGGAGCGGCCGATCAGGGTCTGGATGCGGCCCTTTTCCGGCGAGGGGGCGCCGCGCGTGAGGGCGATATAGGTGCGCTCAATGTCGTGGGCGGCGAACAGGGCGGACAGGCCCTGGTGGGCGCGGTCGGTCTTGGCGGCGACCATGACGCCGGAGGTGTCCTTGTCCAGGCGGTGGACGATGCCGGGACGGGCCACGCCGCCGATGCCGGACAGGCCAGCGCCGCAATGGGCCAGCAGGGCGTTGACCAGGGTGCCGGTCTCGCAGCCGGGCGCCGGGTGGGCGGCCATGCCGGGCGCCTTGTCGATGACGATCAGGTCGGCGTCCTCGAAAAGGACGGTCAGGGGGATGGCCTCGGGCAGGGGCGTGGCCGGGGCGACGGGCGGCAGGATGACGGCGTAGAGGCCCGCTTGCGCCTTGGCCGAGCCGCTGGTGATCGGCTGGCCGTCGCGGGTGACGGCGCCCTCGGCCAGCAGGGCTTGCAGCCGGGCGCGCGACAGGGTGGGGAAGGCGGAGGCCAGGGCCTTGTCCAGACGGACGCCGGGCGCGTCGATCCGCGCCTCGAGCATTTCCGCGTCGTCGTCTTCCGTCAGCAAAGGTTCATCGGCCATAGGGCGAGATAGCATGGCTTGCGGGGCGGGTCGTCATGTCGTCCTTTGCCGCGGTTCAGCTTTGGGGAGAGGGACATGAGGTTTGTGATCGTCGCCGCCGTCGCCGCAACGGGCGTCGCGCTTCTGGCCGGCTGCACCACCATGACCAAGGAACAGTGCCTCGCGGGGGCATGGGGCGAGAAGGGCTATCAGGACGGGTTGGCGGGCTATCGGCCCAGCCGGCTGGACGATCATGCCCAGGCCTGCGCCAAGTATGGGGCGGCGCCCAACCCCAGCGCCTATCTGTCGGCGCGCGAGGACGGGCTGCGGACCTATTGCACCTGGGAGAGCGGCTTCCGTCAGGGACGTCAGGGGAACAGCTACGGCGGCGTCTGCTCACCGGTCGAGGAGCGCGACTTCCTGCCCGCCTATGAGGACGGGCGGCGGATCTATGTGGTGGAGCAGGCGGTGTCCTCGGCGGAAAGCGCGCTGAACTCGGCCATCAGCCGCATCGAGAGCCGCGAGGACAAGCTGGAGGCCAAGCAGCGCGAACTGCGCCAGGACGGCCTGACGGACGAGGAGCGTGACCGCATCCGCGACCGTATCCGCGAGGTGCGCGGCGAACTTCAGGAGGCGCGCCGCGATGCGCGCCGTGCGGAGGAAGAGCTGCGCTATGCCGAGATCGAGGCGCGGCTGGTGATCGGGGTGATCGGCGGGCGTTACGGCGTCTGGTGACGAACTGAGAGCAGGCTGATCCTCCCCCATGCAGCGTAGCGGAATGGGGGAGGGGGACCATGCGCAGCATGGTGGAGGGGGCGAGATCTGGCCTCGCCGTCTTCCATTGAAACGCTGCGGTTGTGGCCGCCCCCTCCACCACTACGTGGTCCCCCTCCCCCGCAAGCGGGGGAGGATCAAGAGCGGGCGGCAATCAGCCGATCAGCCGATGCGCGGGTCCAGTTCGCCGGCGGCGTAGCGCTTGGCCATCTGGGCGGTGGACAGGGGCTTGATCTTGGACGCCTGGCCTTCGCAGCCGAACTGCTGGTAGCGCTCGATGCACAGCTTCTTCATGGCTTCCTTGGCGGGCTTCAGATAGGCGCGCGGGTCGAACTCGCTGGGCTTCTCGGCCAGGACCTTGCGGATGGCGCCGGTGATGGCCATGCGGTTGTCGGTGTCGATGTTGATCTTGCGCACGCCGTGCTTGATGCCGCGCTGGATTTCCTCGACCGGCACGCCCCAGGTCTGGGGCATCTGGCCGCCGTAGGCGTTGATGATGTCCTGCAGGTCCTGCGGCACCGAGGACGAGCCGTGCATCACCAGGTGGGTGTTGGGCAGGCGGCGGTGGATTTCCTCGATCACGTTCATGGCCAGGACGTCGCCGTCCGGCTGGCGCGTGAACTTATAGGCGCCGTGCGAGGTGCCCATGGCGATCGCCAGGGCGTCGACCTTGGTGGCCTTGACGAAGTCGACGGCTTGATCCGGGTCGGTCAGCAGTTGCGAGTGGTCCAGCTTGCCCTCGAAGCCGTGGCCGTCTTCGGCCTCGCCCATGCCGGTCTCCAGCGAGCCGAGCACGCCCAGTTCACCCTCGACCGAGACGCCGCACGAGTGGGCCATCTCGGTGACGCGACGGGTGACGTCGACGTTGTATTCGTAGGAGGCGGGGGTCTTGGCGTCTTCTTCCAGCGAGCCGTCCATCATCACCGAGGTGAAGCCGTACTGGATGGCGGTGGCGCAGGTGGCCGGGCCGTTGCCGTGGTCCTGGTGCATGCAGACCGGGATGTGCGGATAGAGCTCGGCCAGGCCGTCGATCAGCTTGGCCAGGATGATGTCGTTGGCGTAGGAGCGGGCGCCGCGCGAGGCCTGGATGATGACCGGGGCGTTGACCTCATGGGCCGCCTCCATGATCGCCAGACCCTGCTCCATGTTGTTGATGTTGTAGGCCGGCAGGCCGTAGTCGTGCTCCGCCGCGTGGTCGAGCAGTTGTCGCAGCGTGATGCGCGCCATGGGTATTCTCCTGAGCCGGTATTGTTTTGCCGAGGCTTTAGCCCGAAGGGGCGGGGAAGTCACGCCGGGCGGCATGTGAACATCCTTCTCCCCTTGAGGGAGAAGGTGGCAGGCGAAGCCTGACGGATGAGGGGGGTGAGCGCCGCCCAGCCGATCACGGCCGAAACGCTGAGCCACGACACTTCAAGCGTCGCGCCGACACCCCTCATCCGGCCCTGACGGGCCACCTTCTCCCTCAAGGGGAGAAGGGCGTTTATGCGCGCAGGGCTTCGACGCCCGGAAGCACCTTGCCCTCCATCCATTCCAGGAAGGCGCCGCCGGCGGTGGAGACGAAGGTCATGTCGTCGGCCGTGCCGGCGTGGTTCAGGGCCGCGACGGTGTCGCCGCCGCCGGCCACGGCGACCAGCTTGCCGGCGTGGGCCAGTTCGGCGGCGTGTTTGGCGGCGGCCACGGTCGCCTTGTCGAAGGGCGGGACCTCGAACACGCCCAGCGGGCCGTTCCAGATCAGGGTCTTGGACAGGTCCATGGCGCGGGCCAGACGGGCGACGGTTTCAGGACCGGCGTCCAGGATCAGGTCGTCGGCGGCGATGCGGTCGAGGGCGCGGACGCCGGATTCGATGCCGGGCTTCACGCCCTTGGCGACCACGACGTCGACCGGCAGCAGCAGTTCGCAGCCCTTCTGGCGGGCTTCCTCGATGATTTCGAGCGCGGTCTCGGCCAGGTCCTTCTCGCACAGCGACCCGCCGACATCGACGCCCTGGGCGTGCAGGAAGGTGTTGGCCATGCCGCCGCCGATGGCCAGGTAGTCCAGCTTGGCGACCAGGTTTTTCAGCAGGTCCAGCTTGGTCGAGACCTTGGCGCCGCCGACGATGCCGATGACGGGCTTCTGCGGATTGCCGAGCGCCGCGTCCAGCGCCGACAGCTCGCGCGCCATGGCGCAACCGGCATAGGCGGGCAGCAGGCGGGCCAACCCTTCCGTCGAGGCGTGGGCGCGGTGCGCCGCCGAGAAGGCGTCGTTGACGTAGAGGTCGCCCAGTTCCGCCAGTTGGGCGGTGAAGGCCGGGTCGTTCTTTTCCTCGCCCTTGTGGAAGCGGACGTTCTCCAGCAGCAGCACGCCGCCGGCGTCGAGATCCGCCACGGCGGCCTTGGCCTCGTCGCCCACGCAGTCGTCGGCGAAGCGGACGGGGCCATGCAGCAGCAGCTCCAGCGGCTCGACCACGGGGCGCAGGCTCATGGAGGCGACGCGCTCGCCCTTGGGCCGGTCGAAGTGGGCCAGCAGCACCACCTTGGCGCCGGCTTCGCGCAGGCGGTGGATGGTCGGCAGGGCGGCCTTCAGACGGGTGTCGTCGGTGACCTTGCCGCCCTCCATCGGCACGTTGAAGTCCACGCGGACCAGAGCGGTCTGGCCCGACAGGTCAGCGGCGTCGTCGAGGGTGCGGAAGGTCATGGGATATCTCTGTTCTTCCTTCTCCCCTCGTGGGAGAAGGTGGTTCGCGGAGCGAGCCGGATGAGGGGGCGGTGAACCAGACGCGGCGATTGAGGGCGGGAATGACGCCGACCGAGGCGGCGATGTGGCGTATCCTGCGCGGTCGCGGCTTTGAAGACCACAAGTTCCGACGCCAGACGCGCATCGGACCCTGGATTGCTGACTTCTGTTGCTACGAACTCAAGCTGGTGCTCGAGATGGATGGGGGCGTGCATCGGCTGCGCCAAGCAGAAGACGCCGCGAGAGACGCCGACCTGAAACAACGCGGCTTCACCGTCCTGCGCTTCGCGAATGAAGCCGTGCTGACAAATCCGAACCGGGTTCTGGATGCGGTCAGACGTCATGTGGCGCAAAGGCCCCCTCATCCGTCAGGCTCCGCCTGACACCTTCTCCCACGAGGGGAGAAGGGTCAGTAAGCGGTGTTCCTGCTTAAAGGAACTTGGCCATCACCAGGGCGGTGTCGGCCATGCGGGTCGCGAAGCCCCACTCGTTGTCGTACCAGCTGAGGACGCGGGCCAGCTTGCCGTCGATGACCTGGGTCTGCGGCAGGGCGGCGGTCGACGAGGCGGCGATGTGGTTCAGGTCCGACGAGACCAGCGGGTCGGTCGTGGTGAACAGGACGCCGTTCATCGGGCCGTCGGCGGCGGCTTGCAGGGCGGCGTTGATTTCCTCGACGGTCACGTCGCGGGCGGCGACGACCTTCAGGTCCACGACCGAGACGTTCGGGGTCGGGACGCGGATCGACGAGCCGTCCAGCTTGCCCTTCAGTTCCGGCAGGACCAGGCCCAGGGCCTTGGCGGCGCCGGTCGAGGTCGGGATCATGCTGAGGGCGGCGGCGCGGCCGCGGTACAGGTCCTTGTGCATCGTATCCAGCGTCGGCTGGTCGCCGGTGTAGGCGTGGATGGTGGTCATGTAGCCGCGCTCGATGCCGAACAGGTCGTTCAGCACCTTGGCCACCGGGGCCAGGGCGTTGGTGGTGCACGAGCCGTTGGACACGACGATGTCGTCGGCGGTCAGGGTCTCATGGTTGACCTTGAAGACGATGGTCTTGTCGGCGTTGTCGGCGGGGGCCGAGACCAGAACGCGCTTGGCGCCGGCCTTCAGGTGGGCCGAAGCCTTGTCCTTGGAGGTGAAGATGCCGGTGCACTCGAAGGCGATGTCCACCTTCAGCTCGGCGTGGGGCAGGTTGGCCGGGTCGCGCTCGGCGGTGACCTTGATCTTGCCGGTGCCGACGTCGATCCAGTCCTCGCCCGAGGTCACGGTGCCGGGGAAGCGGCCGTGCACCGAGTCATAGCGCAGCAGGTGAGCATTGGTCTCGACCGGACCCAGGTCGTTGATCGCCACGACCTCGATGTCCTTGCGGCCATGCTCGACGATCGAGCGAAGCACGAGGCGGCCGATGCGGCCGAAGCCGTTGATGGCGACGCGAACGGTCATGGGGAGGTCTCCTGAGCAAGGACGGTTTTTAGTTGGATGCCTTCTCGGACTATCGGCGTCACGATTCAACCCCGCGCCCGTAACAAGGTGTGATCGGGTGTAACCGAACCCAAACCTAGGCGGAGCGGCGCAGCAGGCGAGTGACGCCGGTCTGGCTGTCGAGAACCTCCAGCGCGGTGACGCGGCCAGTCTCGTCGCGCACGAAGCGGATGCGGCGATAGGGCTCGTCCACGTCGAAGAAGAGGTCGGGCGAAAGGGCGCGCAGCCGCCAGGCCGGGCGGCGCTCGTTCTTCCAGGTCAGGCCGTCCGCGCTGGCCTGAACCACGGAGCCGCCATAGGCGCCGAGGTAGGCGGCGGGGTCGAACGCGGCGGGCTTGGCGTCCAGGGCTTCTCGCACCCATACAGCCTCTGTCGCGGCGGCGGGCGCGGCGCCGGACTGACCGGCCAGCGCGGTCTTCCAGGCCGCATCCAGCGCCTCCTCGGCAGGCACGGCCACGTCGGGGCGGACGCCGATCTTCTCCCAGTTGCCGCCGGTCAGGGGATTGGTCGGCGAGCCGGTCGAGATGAAGACGCGATAGCCCGAGGGCGTGAAGACGGGACCGCCGGGATTGGCCGCGCCGCCCGAGGTTTCGCCGACGATGACGGCGCGCCTTGCAGCCTGCATCGTATAGGCGAAGGCTTCGGCCGCCGAGCCGGTGCGACCGCTGATCAGGACATAGACCGGCACGTCCACGCGCGGCGCGGCGTAGGGCTGGGCGGGGGCCTCGCGGCTTTCGCCTTCGCGGGAATGGAAGCGGTTATAGACGTCGGCGTCCGGTCCGACGAAGGCGCTGACCAGATAGCCGACCATGGCGGGCGAACCGCCGCCGTTGTTGCGTAGGTCGAAGATGACGGCGTCTGTGCTGGAAACCAGTTGCAGCGCGGCATCGACCTGTTTGCGGGCGGGATCATCGGCCCCCTCGAAGTCGCCGAAGAAGCGCATCTCGATCAGGCCGACATTGCCCGGCAGGACCTGAACCGAGCGGAAGTCCTGGCCCTGACGGGCGGCGACCACGGGGAAGGGCACGGGGACGAGACCCGACGAAGCCGTCGTCGATCGGGCGGGAGCAGGGCCCGACGGCGCCGGTTTGCCGACGCTGAAATGCTGGTCCCAGGGTTCCAGCCGCGCGGTCAGGGCTGTTTCCAGATCGCAGGGATCGGTCAGGCTGTCGTACCGGCCCTGGGCGGCTTCAGCTTCCAGCGCGGCGGCGATGACCTCGGCCTTGGCGGGATCGAAATAGGCGTCGCGGATGGCGGCGGCGATCTCGCTGACGACGATACGGGGCGCGGCGGGCGCCTCGGTCTGTCGCGCCAGGGCGGGCGAGGCGGCGAGGAGCAGGGCGACGAGGAGCGCGGGCGTTTTCATGCCCCTCAGCTTATGCCGCCGCCCCGTCTTGGCGAGTGAACTCGCCGTAAGGTCGTCTCAGCAGCAGCGGAAGGCGCCGCCCGCCCCGAACCTGCGCGCTTCGTGCAGGCGGAAGAAGGCGGTGCGGTCCAGCGGCGGCTGCTCGGGGTGGGTGGCCTCGGCGTGGGCGACATAGACCTCATAGTCGGGCTGGCCGACCATGAGGCTGGCGGTGCGGCGAGCGTCCTTGCCCCACCGCACCAGGGCAGCGCGGCAGACGCAGATCAGGTCCGCGCCGCCAGCCGGTTCAGAGGGGTTAGGCACGGGCCGCGTCCATGGCTTCGTCCTCCAGCGTCAGTTCGTGGGCGGCGGGTTGCTCGACCACGGTGGGCTGGCTGTTCTGACGGGCCTTGAGGCAGGCGCGCACGCCATAGACCACCATGGTCAGGACCACGAACAGGAAGCCCGCCGTCAGGGCCGAGTTGACGTAGTCGTTGATGATGATGCGGTGCATGTCGCCCGCCGTCTTGGCCGGAGCCAGGATATCGCCGGCGGTCAGGGCGTCCTGATACTTACGCGCATGGGCCAGGAAGCCGATCTTGACGTCGGGATGCAGCAGCTTCTGGAAGCCCGCCGTCAGGGTGCAGATCAGCAGCCAGACGGCCGGGACCGCCGTGGCCCAGGCGAAACGCTCGCGCTTCATCTTGAACAGGACGACCGTGCCCAGGATCAGGGCGACGGCGGCCAGCATCTGGTTGGCGATGCCGAACAGCGGCCACAGGCTGTTGATGCCGCCCAGCGGATCGACCACGCCGGTGTAGAGGAAGTAGCCCCACAGGCTGACTGTCAGGGCCGTGGCCACGACGTTGGCGGTCCAGGACTTGGTCTCGCGCATCTTCGGCACGGCCACGCCCAGCAGGTCCTGGATCATGAAGCGGCAGACGCGGGTGCCGGCGTCGACCGTGGTCAGGATGAACAGGGCCTCGAACAGGATGGCGAAGTGATACCAGAAGGCCATCATGGCCTTGCCGCCGATGATGCCCGACAGGATGTGGGCCATGCCGACGGCCAGGGTCGGGGCGCCGCCCGCGCGCGACAGGATGGAGTGCTCGCCCACGTCGCGGGCCAGTTGCTCCAGCTCGCCGGGGGTGATGTGGAAGCCCCACTGGGCCACGGCGGCGGCGGCCGAGGCGGCATTGTCGCCGATCACGCTGACCGGGCTGTTCATGGCGAAATAGACGGCGGGGTCCAGCACGGTGGCGGCGATCAGGGCCATGATGGCCACGAAGCTCTCGCACAGCATGGCGCCATAGCCGATCAGCGGGATCTGGTTCTCGTTCTCCAGCAGCTTGGGCGTGGTGCCCGACGAGATCAGGGCGTGGAAGCCTGAGACGGCGCCGCAGGCGATGGTGATGAAGAGGAAGGGGAAGAGGGCGCCGGAGAAGACCGGGCCGGTGCCGTCGATGAAGGGGGTGATGGCGGGCATCTGCACGTGCGGGCGCACGATCAGGATGCCGACTGCCAGGGCCAGGATGGCGCCGATCTTGAGGAAGGTGGACAGGTAGTCGCGCGGGGCCAGCAGCAGCCAGACCGGAATGACCGAGGCGACGAAGCCATAGGCCATCATGGCCAGGGCCAGGGTGGTGCCCGACAGGGTGAAGGCCGGGCCCCAGAAGGGATCCGCCGCGATATGGCCGCCGCCGATGATGGCCAGGATCAGCAGGACCACGCCGATGACCGAGACCTCGCCCACGCGGCCGGGCCGCAGGTAGCGGGTGTAGAGGCCCATGAAGACGGCGATGGGGATGGTGGCGGCCACCGTGAAGGTGCCCCAGGGGCTCTCGGCCAGGGCCTTGACCACGACCAGGGCCAGAACGGCCAGGATGATGACCATGATCATCAGCACGCCGACCTGGGCGATGATGCCGGGAATGGGGCCCATTTCGGTGCGGACCATGTCGCCCAGCGAGCGACCGTCGCGACGGGTGGACATGAACAGGACCATCATGTCCTGCACCGCGCCGGCCAGAACCGCGCCGACCAGGATCCATAGCACGCCGGGCAGATAGCCCATCTGCGCCGCCAGCACCGGCCCGACCAGCGGCCCCGCGCCCGCGATGGCCGCGAAGTGGTGGCCGAACAGGACGTTGCGGGGCGTGGGCACATAGTCCAGCCCGTCGTTGTGCCGCACCGCCGGCGTGGGCCGTTTTGCATTCAGCCCCATGACCTTTCCGGCCAGGTAGCGGGCGTAGAAGCGGTAGGCGATGGCGTAGACGCAGAGCGCCGCCACCACGATCCAGACGGCGCTGATGCTCTCGCCCTGGTGCAGGGCGATGACGGCGAGGGCGATGGCCCCCAGTATGGCTATGGCGCCAAAAATTAGCGCGGTCTTGAGCTTGCCCATGACGAACGGTCCTCCGGGTCGGCTTGGGTGCGACCTTTCGGCATTTCTGGACCCTTTATGGGTCCGGCGCCAACCGACTAAAGTCGAAGGTCGGCGCCTTTATTTTACAGTCAGGGCAAGCTTTGCTGCGTTTTTCAGGGTTTGACGACGCGGACCTTGCTCGCCGCCTCGGTCGCCCGATCGCGCGCCTGATCCGTGTCGGCCCCGCGGGCCAGGGCGACGCCCATGCGGCGGCGCTCGAACGCTTCGGGCTTGCCGAACAGGCGCAGGTCGGCGGTCGGCACCGAGAGGGCCTCGGCCACGCCCTCATAGACCACGCCCTCGGCCTCGACGCCGCCGTAGATGACGGCGCTGGCGCCCGGCTCACGCAGGCTGACGTCCACCGGCAGGCCGAGGATGGCGCGGGCGTGCAGGGCGAACTCGCTCATGGTCTGGGTCGCCAACGTCACCAGTCCGGTGTCATGCGGGCGCGGCGAGACCTCCGAGAACCAGACCTTGTCGCCGGTGACGAACAGCTCGACGCCGAAGACGCCGAGGCCGCCCAGGGCATCGGTCACCTTGCCGGCGATGTCCTGCGCCGCCCGCAAGGCGGCCTCGCTCATGATCTGCGGCTGCCAGCTTTCGACGTAGTCGCCTTTCTGCTGGCGATGGCCGATGGGGGCGCAGAAGTCGGTGCGGACGGCGCCGTCGCGCAGAGACCGCAGGGTCAGCAGGGTGATCTCATAGTCGAAGGCGATGCGCCCCTCGACGATGACCCGACCGCCCGCGACCCGGCCCGAGGCCTCGGCATAGGTCCAGGCGTCGGCCACCTGATCGGCGCGCTCGACATAGGACTGGCCCTTGCCCGAGGACGACATGACCGGCTTGACGAAGCAGGGGAAGCCGACGGCCTCGGCGCCGGCCGCCAGTTCCTCGGCGGAGCCTGCGAAGGCGTAGGGGCTGGTCGGCAGACCCAGTTCCTCGGCGGCCAGACGGCGGATGCCCTCGCGGTTCATGGTCAGCTGGGTGGCGCGGGCCGTCGGGATGACGCGGGCCAGACCCGCCGCCTCGATGGCCGCCAGGGTGTCGGTGGCGATGGCCTCGATCTCCGGCACGATGATGTGCGGGGCCTCGGCCATGATGAGGCCGTTCAGCACCTGAGGATCGGTCATGGGGATGACGTGGCTGCGGTGGGCCACCTGCATGGCCGGGGCGTTGGCATAGCGGTCCACCGCGATCACCTCGGCGCCCAGACGCTGCAGCTCGATGGCCACCTCCTTGCCCAGCTCGCCCGAGCCGAGCAGCATGACGCGGGTGGCGTGGTCGGTAAGCGGCGTGCCGATCTTCATGGGCTCAGGCTCCGGTAGCGGGTTCGATCAGGTCCCAGGCGTTGCCGTAGAGGTCTTCGAAGACCACCACCTTGCCATAGGCTTCGTGACGGGGCGTTTCGCGGAAGACGACGCCGGCCTTCAGCCAGGCGGCGTGATCGCGCATCAGGTCGTCGGTGTAGAGAAACAGCCAGACGCGGCCTCCCGCCTGATCGCCGATCCGGGCGACCTGCTGAGGCGTCGCGGCGCGAGCCAGCAGCAGGGAGGTCTGGCCGCCTTTCGGCGTGACCCGCACCCAGCGTTTGCCGCCGCCCATGTCGGTGTCTTCGCTGAGTTCAAAGCCCAGCTTGCCGACGAAGAAGGCGATGGCCTCGTCATAGTCGCGGACCAGCAGGGAGACGGCGCCGAGATGGCTCATTGTGCAGGCGCCGCATAGAGGCGGCGGAAGGCGTCCAAGGCGGCCCCGTGATAGATGCTGGCGTGGCTCTCGCTCGGGCGCGGGGTGAAGTCCCAAGTGACGCCAGGCAGGGCGTGATCGCGCAGGTTGGCGATCAGAACGTCCATCGGCGCCTGCATCTCCTCGCCCTCGTCGCCGAGGGTCAGGATCAGGGTGCGCGGGTCGTTGGAGTGGTCGCGCAGATGCGCCCCCGACTGCCGCGCCAGCTGACCGCCGTCCCACCACAGGCTGGGGCTGACGGCGACATAGGCGTCGAACATCTGCGGCTCTTTCAGGAAGGTCTCGACCACGAAGAGCCCGGCCAGGGACTCGCCCATCAGGGCCGTCTCGCCGTTGGTGCGCAGGCGGCCCTCGATGAAGGGCATGACCTCGTCGGACACAAAGCGCCGGAAGCGCTCGGACTGGCCTTGCGTCGGATAGCGGGCGATCAGTTCGGCGTTGTCGGTCGGCAGGGCCAGCTCGTTGCGGCGGTCGACCGAGGCGATGCCCACGACGATGACGTCGCGCGTCGCGCCGACGATGGTGCCCAGCTGGGCGATGCCCGAGATGTGGTGGAAGTCCTGATCCTGACCGCCGTCCAGCAGATAGAGGACCGCATAGGTCTGGCTGCTCTTGTCATAGCCGGGCGGCAGCCAGACGTTGATTTCGCGCGTCTGGCCCATGACGCGCGAGGGCAGGGCGTAGGAGCGGCCGATGACGATGGGCGTTTCGACCGCCACGGGGACGGTCGCTTGAGCCCCGGCCGTCTCGGCGAGAGCGGGGGCGCCGCCCGCCATCGACAAGCCGAAGCTCAGGATGAGGGCGAGGCGGCGCATCAGGCTTAGAGCCGGGCCTTGGCGGCTTCGACCACGGCCTCGGCGGTGATGCCGAACTCGCGGTAGAGGACTTCGGCCGGGGCGGAGGCGCCGAAGCCGGTCATGCCGACAAAGCCGCCGTCTTCGCCGATGAAGCGTTCCCAGCCCTGCTTGATGGCGGCTTCCACGGCGACGCGGACGGTGCCGCGGCCGATGACGGCGTCCTGATAGGCCTTGGGCTGCTGCTCGAACAGTTCGAAGCAGGGGACCGAGACGACGCGGGTCGGCACGCCTTCGGCCTCCAGCGTCTCGGCGGCCTTCAGCGCCAGGGCGACTTCGGTGCCGGTGCCGAACAGGGTGACCTTGGCTGCGCCGTTGGCGGCTTTCAGCTCATAGGCGCCCTTGCGCGACAGGTTCTCGCCGGCGTCGGTCAGGCGGACCGCCGGGGTCTTCTGACGCGACAGGCACATGCCCGACGGTGTCTTCTTGTGCTGCAGGGCGACCTGCCAGCATTCCAGCGCCTCCACGGTGTCGGCGGGACGGAAGACCATCAGGTTGGGGATGGCGCGAAGCGCAGCCAGATGTTCGACCGGTTGGTGGGTCGGGCCGTCTTCGCCCAGGCCGATCGAGTCATGGGTCAGGACGTGGACCACGCGCACGCCCATCAGGGCGCCCAGGCGGATGGCCGGACGGCTGTAGTCCGCGAACGCCATGAAGGTGCCGGCGTAGGGGATGACGCCGCCATGCAGGGCCAGGCCGTTCATCGCCGCGGCCATGCCGAACTCGCGGATGCCGTAGTTCAGGTAGCGACCGGCGTAGTCGGGGGCGTCGAGGATCTGGGTGTCCTTGACGAAGGTGTTGTTCGAGCCGGTCAGGTCGGCCGAGCCGCCGATCAGTTCGGGGATGGCGTTGAACACCGTCTCCAGCGCCTCGCCCGACGACTGGCGCGTGGCCATGGCAGGCTGGGTCGAGACCAGTTCCTTCAGCTTGGCTTCAAGCGTCTCGAAGGCGCCGGTGGGCAGGTCGCCGGCCATGGCGCGGGTGAAGTCGTCGCGCTGGGCGTGGTTCAGCAGGCGGGCTTCCCAGCCCTTGCGGGTCTTGGCGCCCTGCTTGCCGACCTTGGCCCAGGCCTTCTGGACGCCTTCCGGCAGTTCGAACGGTGCGAAGGGCCAGTGCAGGGCCTGACGCGTGGCGGCGATCTCGGTGGCGCCCAGGGCGGCGCCGTGGGTCTTGTGGCTGCCTTCCATGGTGGCGGCGCCCTTGCCGATCTTGGTCTTGCAGGCGATCAGCGTCGGCTTGTCCTGCTTGGTCGCCCAGGCCAGGGCCTTCTGGATCTGCTTGTAGTCATGGCCGTCGATGGCCTTGACCGCCCAGCCCGAGGCCTTGAAGCGGGCCAACTGGTCGGTGGCGTCCGACAGGGACACCTTGCCGTCGATGGTGATCTCGTTGTCGTCCCACAGGACGCAGAGTTTGTTCAGCTTCAGGCGACCGGCCAGGGCGATGGCCTCCTGCGACACGCCTTCCATCAGGCAGCCGTCG
The DNA here is from genome assembly GCF_002479495.1 of Brevundimonas sp. UBA7506. Taxonomy (GTDB): domain Bacteria; phylum Pseudomonadota; class Alphaproteobacteria; order Caulobacterales; family Caulobacteraceae; genus Brevundimonas. The sequence goes on along the minus strand of NZ_DLNQ01000010.1, from coordinate 237,853 downwards.
CCGGCGATGACCCAGGTGCGGTGATCCACCAGATCCTTGCCGAAGCGGGCGGCCAGATGGCGCTCGGCCAGGGCGAAGCCGACCGAGGTGGCCAGACCCTGACCCAGCGGGCCGGTGGTCGTCTCGATCCCGGCCATGTGGCCGTACTCGGGGTGGCCGGCGGTCTTGAAGCCCCACTGGCGGAAGTTTTCCAGCTGTTCCCGGGTCGCGTCCTTATAGCCCGTCAGGTGCAGCAGGCTGTAGATCAGCATCGAGCCGTGGCCCGCCGACAGGATGAAGCGGTCGCGGTCGGCCCAGTCGGGACGGCTGGCGTCGAACTTCAGGAATTTCGAGTAGAGGACGGTGGCGACGTCGGCCATGCCCATCGGCATGCCGGGGTGGCCGCTCTTGGCCTTTTCAACGCCGTCCATGGACAGGACGCGGATGGCGTCCGCCATCTGCTTGGGCGAAGGCTTGGCGAATGCGGCTTGGGCGTCGGTCACGGCGAGACCTTTCCTCAGGAACAGGATAAAGCGGGGGCGCGCCGCCTTTACCCCGACGCGCGCACAGGTTCTATACGGAATCTGGACGAAAGGACCCCAATGGACGCCGTTACGGCCGCAAAGACACGCATCGACAAGGCCCTGGCCCTGCTGGAACGCAGGGTGCTGGAGCTGAAGGCGCGTCCGGCCACCGCCCCCGCCATCACCGACGACGACCTGTTCGCACCGCGCCCGTCGAACGCCGCCGACCTTGTGCGGATCGCCGAACTGGAAGCCGCCGGCCGCGACGCCGCCGAGGCCCTGGGCCGCGCCGCCGAGGCCGTGCGCGAGGTTCTGGCCGAGCAGGAGGCGCGCTGATGGCGACCGTCACGGTAGAGGTCAACGGCCGCTCCTATGCGGTAGGCTGCGCCGACGGCCAGGAAGAGCGCGTCGGCATCCTGGCCCGCCAGTTCGACACCCATGTGCGTCAGATCGCCGGCGACGTCGGCCATGTCGGCGACTTGCGGCTGTTCCTGATGGCCTCGCTGATGCTGGCCGACGAACTGCACGAGGCGCGTCAGCGTCTGGAGAACGGGCAGGGCCCGGTAGTTGAGGACGGCCCGAAGAAGGCCCCGCCGCCGCCGCCCGGCGACGGCGTGGCCGAGGCCCTGAACGCGGTCGCGGCCCGCATCGAGAAGATCTGCCAGACGATCTGAGGCAATTCTCCCTCCCCTTCATGGGGAGGGTGGCTGACGCGAAGCGACAGACGGGTGGGGGCGGCAAGGCCAATCAGCCGTTCCGCCCAGCATCGCCACCTCCTCCCCACCCGGTCGCTGCGCGACCACCCTCCCCATAAAGGGGAGGGAGAGGCATTGTTGAATCCCACCGGACCGCCTATCTTGCTCGACGGCGGGTCCTGCTGCGGCTCACGTCGAAGACAACATATCCTTCTGACCTTAATTCACTCATAGGGATCTGTCCCTGTCCGGGCTCGAGGGCCTGGGCATACGGAGCCCACCTGGCTACCCAGGTCGAGAGGATTTAAACCGTCTTCACGGTTCACGCGGCGCCGCCACCCCATCTCATTTTGTGCGCTATGCTCGCGACGCGGTCGCTCGCGGCTTGAGCGCGTTTTGTGCGCTATGGACGGGACATGACCTCCAAACACGAACTCCGCGCCTCCATGCGCGCCCTGCGCAAGCGGCTGGCTGAGGTCGATAGCGAGGCCGCAGAGCGCGCCGCCGGTCATGCCGAGGCTTTGCCGTCGGGCGACACGGTGGCCCTTTACCGCGCCATGGGGTCGGAGCTGGACACGGACGCGTTGGCTGTCGCCCTGCATCAGGCGGGGCGTCGTCTGTGTCTGCCGGTGGTCATCGAGCGCGACGCGGCCATGATCTTCCGCGCCTGGGCGCCGGGCGAGCCGTTGGAGCTGGACGCCGCCGGATGCCCTGCGCCCCTGCCGCTGGCCGAGACGGTCACGCCGGACCTGATCCTGACGCCGCTGCTGGCGTTTGACGCCCACGGCGGGCGGCTGGGGCAGGGCGGCGGCTATTACGACCGGACCTTCGCGGTCCTGTCGGACGCGCTGCGCGTCGGTTTCGCCTATGCGGGACAAGAGGTCGAGCGACTGGCGCTGGAAGCCCATGACATGCGCCTGCATGGCGTTTTGACCGAGACCGGCTATAGAGCCGCCGTATGAGATTGGCATTTTTCGGTGACGTGGTCGGCAAGTCCGGGCGCGATGGTTTGACGGATCATCTTCCGGGGCTGAGGCGCGACCTCAAGCTCGACTTCGTGGTGGTCAACGCCGAGAACGCCGCCGGCGGCTTCGGCATCACCGAGAATACGGCGCGCGAGATCTTCGCCGCCGGGGCCGACGTCCTGACCTTGGGCAATCACAGCTGGGACCAGCGCGAGGCCCTGACCTATATCGTGCGCGAGCCGCGCCTGATCCGTCCGGCCAACTATCCGCGCCTGATGGATGCGCCGGGTCGCGGCGCCGATGTCTTCGTCACCGCCGACGGTCGCCGGGTTCTGGTCATCAACGTCCTCGGCCGGGTCCACATGGACCCGATGGACGATCCCTTCAGCGCCGTGGAGCGCGAGCTGGAGGCCGCGCCCCTGGGCGTCGTCGCCGACGCCGTCATCGTCGACGTGCACGCCGAGGCGACCAGTGAGAAGATGGGCATGGGCCATTTCTGCGACGGCCGCGCCAGCCTGGTGGTCGGCACCCACACCCACGTCCCGACCGCTGACGCCCAGATCCTGCCCCACGGCACGGCCTATCAGACTGACGCTGGGGGCTGTTGCGACTATGACTCGGTCATCGGCAACGACAAGGAAGAGCCGCTGCGCCGCTTCACCACGCGACTGTCCGGCGGGCGCTACATCCCCGCCAGCGGCCCGGCCACCATCTGCGGCGTCTTCGTCGAGACGGACGACCGCACCGGACTGGCCAAGCGGGTCGAGCCCATCCGCGTCGGCGGGCGGTTGAGCCAAGCCATTCCGCAGGTCGATTAAGCGCAGCCTAAGCTTTAATCACCGCTCATCCCCGCCTCCGCGGGGATGAGCGGGTGAAGGACCCGTTTTCGATTAGTTTGAACGCGCTTCCAACGCCCGCAATCGGCTTTCCTCGGCCTTGAGGTCGCCGGTCAGTTGGGCCTTAAGCGCCGGGTCAGTGGTCGTGGCCAGCAGGGCGCGGGTGTCCTCGACGGCCTGACGCCGTGAAGCGATCAGGCGCGAGAGCTCATCGCCCTCGACGGGCGCAACGGGAATGGAAGCGGCGCGTCTGGCTGCGGCGGCTTGTTCTTCCTCGGTGGTCTTCAGCGCGGCGGCCTGACGGGCAGCCGCGGCGTCGCGCAGGGCGTGCTGGACCGGGTCGCCGCCCTCGATGTCGCAGGCGGCCAGCAGGGCCGCGCCGGCGACGACGAAAGCGACGGCGCGCAGGCGCATCAGCCCTCGATCCAGTTCGGCATCCAGCCTTCGTGGATTTCGCGCAGGTGGGCGACGGGGATGCGGTAGAGCTCGCCCTTCGGACCCGAGGAGGCGAAGTCCGCGCCCTTGGCGACGCCGACGACCGAGGCGTGCAGACCGGCTTCCTTGGCTTGCGCCAGCAGGGCTTCGGCGTCCGAGACGGCGACCAGATAACGGGCCTGGTCCTCGCCGAACAGGAAGCCGTGGGCATGGGCGGCGCTGGAGGCGTTCAGCTCGATGCCGACGTCAGACGCCAGGGCCAGGTCGGCGGCGGCGCCGACCAGACCGCCGTCCGACAGGTCGTGAACGACCGTCAGCTCGCCGGTTTCGATCAGGCCGCGCACGAAGTCGCCGGTCTTGCGTTCCAGCTTCAGGTCCACCGGCGGCGGGGCGCCGTCCTCGCGGCCCAGAACCTCGCGCAGATAGATGGAGGAACCCAGTTCGCCGTGCGTCTGGCCGATCAGGACCAGGACGTCGCCCTCGACCACGCCGCCGAAGCCGGTGACCACGTCATAGTTGGTCAGCAGGCCGACCGCGCCGACCGTCGGGGTCGGCGGAATGGCGACGCCGTTGGTCTCGTTATACAGGCTGACGTTGCCCGAGACGACGGGGAAGTCCAGCTCGCGGCAGGCCTCGGCCATGCCGTCGGTGGCGCGGACGATCTGGCCCATGATCTCGGGGCGCTGCGGGTTGCCGAAGTTGAGGTTGTCGGTAATGGCGATGGGACGCGAGCCCACGGCGGTCAGATTGCGCCAGGCCTCGGCCACGGCCTGCTTGCCGCCTTCATAGGGGTCGGCCTGGACATAGCGCGGGGTGCAGTCGCTGGTCACGGCCAGACCCTTGTCCGTGCCGTGGACGCGGACCACGCCGGCGTCGGCGCCGGTCGAGGAGTCCTGCAGGGTGTCGGCCATGACGTGGCGGTCGTACTGTTCCCAGATCCAGCGCTTGGACGCCATGTCGGGGCAGGCGACGACCTTGATGACCGCGTCGTTCCAGCTTTCCGGGGCCGGGACTTCGGCCGGGTCGAGACGGGGCTGCAGTTCCGGCTGGACCCAGGGACGGTCATAGAGGGGGGCGTCGTCGAACAGCGGGGCCAGCGGCACGTCGCAGACCACTTCGCCGTGATGCTTCAGCACCAGATGGCCGGTGTCGGTGGTCTTGCCGATGATGGCGAAGTCCAGGCCCCACTTCTGGAAGATGCGATAGCCGACCTCCTCGAAGCCGGGCTTGAGGACCGCCAGCATCCGCTCCTGGCTTTCCGACAGCATCATCTCATAGGCGGTCATGCCCTCTTCGCGCTGGGGCACCTTGTCGAGGTCCAGCTCGACGCCGACGCCGCCCTTGCCGGCCATTTCAACGGACGAAGAGGTCAGACCCGCCGCGCCCATGTCCTGAATGGCGGCGACCGCGCCCGAGGCCATCAGCTCCAGCGTAGCCTCGATCAGCAGCTTCTCGGCGAAGGGGTCGCCGACCTGGACGGTGGGGCGCTTGGCCTCCGACTCGTCGTCGAACTCGGTCGAGGACATGGTCGCGCCGTGGATGCCGTCGCGGCCCGTCTTGGAGCCGAAGTAAACCACGTCATGGCCGGCTTCCGGCGCGGCCGAGTAGTAGATCTCATCGGCGCGGGCGATGCCGACGCACATGGCGTTGACCAGGATGTTGCCGTTGTATCCCTTGTGAAAGTTGGTCTCGCCGGCGACCGTCGGCACGCCGACGCAGTTGCCGTAGCCGCCGATGCCCGCGACCACGCCCTTGACCAGACGCTTGGACTTCTCGTGCGAGGGATCGCCGAAACGCAGGGCGTTCAGCAGGGCCACCGGGCGGGCGCCCATGGTGAAGACGTCGCGCATGATGCCGCCCACGCCCGTCGCCGCGCCCTGATAGGGCTCGATGTAGGAGGGGTGGTTGTGGCTCTCCATCTTGAAGATGCAGGCGTCGCCGTCGTCGATGTCGATGACCCCGGCGTTCTCGCCCGGGCCGCAGATGACGCGCGGTCCCGTGACCGGGAACTTCATCAGCTGCTTCTTGGAGGATTTGTAGGAGCAGTGCTCGGACCACATGACCGAGAAGACCCCCAGCTCGACCTGGTTGGGCTCGCGGCCCAGCCGGTCCAGCAGGACCTCATACTCGTTCGGAGCCAGACCGTATTCAGCGGCCAATTCTGCGGTGGTCTTTTGCGGAGCGCTCATGGGCGGGGCTTCTAGCCGGGTCTGAGCCTCCTGTCAGCCCGTCCCTTCAGTGAGGCCTCTCAACACCGCGTTTCAGGCCGAAGACCAGGATGACCGCCGCGATCACCAGCAGGAAGGCGGCGCCCAGGGCGGTGAAGCCCAAGATCGGGTTGCGCTCCTGCTCCGCCACGAAGGCCCCGACCAGACCCCAGACGATGGGAAGAGAGTAGGCCATGGTGCGCAGGTAGAGGGTGACCTCAATCGCCACCAGAACCGTCACCACGATCGCCGCCATGGCCCAAGCGGTGGGCGAGGCGAAGGCGGGCAGGGCGTCGAATGCTGTCGCCGTGGTGATCAGGTTCAGCGGAACGGCGATGGTCAGCCATCCCGCCAGCGCCGCCAGCGGCCAGATCAGGAACCAGCGGTCTCGGTCCATGAAGCCCGTGGTGCGAATGGTCTTGGCTGTCGCCAGCAGGGGGACCAGCAGCGCCAGCAGGGAGGCGAAGATGATGACCACGCTGGCCGCCTTAAGGTTCAAGGCCGCGACCACGATCCACAGACCTATGCCGAACATCGCCACCGCCGAGGGCCAGCCCATGCGGTTGATCAGCAGGCTCTCGCCCGTCTGCGGCAAGGCTTGACGTCCGGCGTAGGTCAGCAGGCCCAGATAGAGCAGGCCCCAGATGGAAAAGGCGTAGCCCGCCACCTGCAGGGTCTGGTTCCCGTCCGCCGCGAACTCGGCCTGCGACAGGCCGAAGCGCCCCAGATTCTGAACCACGGGAACCACCACGGCGAAGACGGCGGCGGCCAGCACCGCCAGACGGCGGGTCCGTTGTCGTGGTGTGGGGCGTTCGATGGCGGACATGCGGGCGTCTCCGGCTCAGCTTCGCCGTATGTACGCGTCAGCGGCGCGATTGGTTCACCGGAACCGTGAAGGCGGAACGTCGCTTAGCTCAGGAAAGGCTCAACAAGGAGACCGCCATGGCCGACCCTGACGACCTGCCGGAGGACCCGGCCCTCGACACCGACGAGGTGGAGACCAATCGCGCCCTGGAGCAGGGACTGGGCGTCGGCGCCCGCGAACTGGCCGCTATCGGCGAGTCGGGCGCGGCGGGCACGCTGGAGCGCCGGCTGGACGAAGACGGCGAACCGATCGAGCCCGAGATCGAGGTCGACGAACTGGGCCGCAGCGCCAGCGTGCTGGACCGCAAGAAGCCGCTTCAGGATGACGACAAGGAGCAGCTGGACAAGGAGTCCGACGCCTAGACCGTTCAGGCGGCCGCGTAGATGCTCTGGAACAGGACGGCGCCGTCGGCTGAGCCCAGCTCGGCTTCAAAGGCGCGGTCGGGGTGGGGCATCATGCCCAGCACATTGCCGCGTTCGTTCTGGATGCCGGCGATGTCGGCGACCGAGCCGTTGGGGTTGTCGACATAGCGGAACACCACCTGGCCCTCGCCCTCGAGACGCGCCAGGGTCTCGGCGTCGGCGAAGTAGTTCCCGTCGCCGTTGCCCTGGGTCATGACGACTTCGCGCTGGCCCTGATAGCCCGAGGTGAAGCGGGTCTGGCCGTTGGCGACCGTCAGGCTGATCGGCTTGCAGACATATTTCAGACCGGCGTTTCGCAGTAGGGCGCCCGGCAGCATCCCGGCTTCGCACAGGACCTGGAAGCCGTTGCAGATGCCGACCACGGTGACGCCGTCGTCGGCGGCCTTCTTGACAGCCTGCATGATCGGGGCCTGGGCCGCCATCGCGCCGCAGCGCAGATAGTCGCCGTAGGAGAAGCCGCCCGGCAGGACGATCAGATCGAGGCCTTTCGGCAGCTCGGTCTCGGCGTGCCAGACCATTTGGACCTGTTCGCCAGTGGAACGTTCGACGGCGACCTTGCAGTCGCGGTCGCAGTTGGAACCCGGGAAGACGATGACGGCTGCGCTCATGGCCGGGCCTCCTAGCACCCTTCGCGACGAATGTCAGGCGTCGCTTTTAGGCGACCTTGCGTCCGGTCAGCCAGGCGACGACCCAGACCGCGAAACCGCCCAGCGACAGGGCCACGCCGACCCAGCCGGTCGAGGTCCAGCCCCAGCCCGCGGCCACGGCCATGCCGCCCAGCAGGGGGCCGATGGCGTTGGCGGTGTTGAAGGCCGAGTGGTTCAGGGCGGCAGCCAGGGTCTGGGCGTCGCCGGCCACGTCCATCAGGCGGGTCTGCAGAATGGAGCCCAGCCCGCCGCCGCCGCCGATCAGGAAGACCACGATCAGCATGGCCCCCAGGTGGGGGGCTGCGAAGGGATAGAGGGCCAGCGCCGCCGCGCTCCACAGCAGCAGTCCGCCCGCCGCCTTCATGCCGTAACGGTCGGCGGCCCAGGCCCCCAGCAGGTTGCCGCTCATCATGCCCAGACCGAACATGGCGAAGACCCAGGGCAGGACCTCGGGCCCCACGCCGGTCACGGCGGTCAGGGTCGAGGCCAGATAGGCGTAGACCGCGAACATGCCGCCAAAGCCGATGGCCCCGACACCCAGGGTCAGCCAGACCTGCCCGCGCTTCAGGGCCCCCAGCTCGCGCAGGGGGCTGGCGTCGGCGTGGGCCGGATCGCGCGGGGCGAACAGGGCGACCAGCACCATGGTGACGACGGCCAGGACACTGACGATGGCGAAGGTCCAGCGCCAGCCGAAACTGTGGCTGACGGCGGTGGCGACCGGCACGCCCATGACGGTGGCCACGGTCAGCCCCAGCAGGATGGTGGACACCGCGCGGGTGCGCAGCCTCAGCGGCACCAGCGAGGCCGCGACCAGGGCCGCCACGCCGAAATAGGCGCCGTGGGGAATGCCGCTGAGGAAGCGGAAGGCCAGCATCCACTCGTAGTTGGGGGCGAGGGCGCTCAACGCATTGCCGACCGCGAACAGGGCCATGAAGCCGATCAGCAGCAGCCAGCGCGGCAGACGCGCGCCCAGCACGGCCAGGATGGGCGCCCCGACCACGACGCCGGCGGCGTAGGCGCTGATGACGTGCCCAGCGGTGGGCTCATCGACGCCCAGACCCGCCGCGAAGTCAGGCAGGACGCTCATGGCCGCGAACTCGGTCACCCCGATGGCGAAGCCGCCCATGGCCAGGGCGAGCAAGACCAGCGCTACCTTGCCGGGCTCGGCCACCGTCTCCATCGCGGGCGACGGCGCGCAAACGTGCTCGTCGATACAGGAGGCGGTGTCGGTGGGGGGCATGAACTATCGCAATGCAACAAACTTTACGCTGCGTCGCAAAATAGGGTTCGCCGCCAGAGGCGCAACCTTGGCGGGGCGATCAGGTCATCACGCTTTGTTTGCGGCGTGGTTCAGGCGGCGGCCAGCTCGGCGCGGACCTTGGGGTGCGACACCGACAGGCCCAGGGTCTGGGCGGCGTACAGCTCCAGCAGCAACCGGTCGTGACCCTCGGGCACAGTCAGCCAGCGCGCCTTGATTGGTTTGCGGCGACCGGGTCGAGGCGGGGGCTCGCTGACGCTGATCCGGGCGGCGCCGTGGCTGGGCTTGTGCACCTGGGCGGCCAGCGCCAGGCGCAGCGACGGCACCAGCATCTGTTCCTCCAGATGGGGCGGGCTGCCCACATGGATCGGCTCGTCCTCCTGATAGAAGACATAGACCGCCCCCGACGCCGGCAGCCGCGCTCGCGTCAGGGCCTTGAGCGGTTGGGCCATCAGGCGGCGGTACAGTTCGGGAACCGCCGCCAGCCTCTGGTCATGGTCGAGCGCCGCTGCCGTCACTCGCCGGTGTTCTCGTAGGTGGCGGTGATTGAGGCCTTGGCCAGGGTATGGAAGTGCAGGTTGAAGCCGAAGACGGCGCCCGAGTTGTCGGCGCTCACCGGCAGATGGTCCACGTCCACGGCGAAGACGGTGAAGATATAGCGGTGCGGGCCGTGGCCTGGGGGCGGGGCGGCGCCGCCGAAACCGGCCTCGCCATAGTCGGTGCGCCCCTGAACCGCGTCCCTGGGCAGGTTGGCGCCGCCGACGGCGCCTGCGCCCGCCGCCAGTTCGGTCACATCGGCGGGGATGTTGGCCACGGTCCAGTGCCAGAAGCCCGAGCCGGTCGGCGCGTCGGGATCATAACAGGTGACGGCGAAGCTTTTCGTACCTTCCGGCGCGCCGGACCAGGACAACTGGGGCGAGGTGTCGCCCAGGGCCTTCACCTGGGCGTCGGGCAGGACGCCGCCGTCGCGGATATCGGCGGAGGTAAGGGTGAAGGTCAACGGCGGCGCTCCCTTGTATCTGGTTCGTCAACGGAACGGTCGGGCTTCCACACCGTTGCGCTGCGACAGTCTGTTCCTAGCCAAGCTTGATCCAGGTTCAAAGCGCGGAGCGCCGGATGCTGCAAGCCCTTCTTGATCAGACCTTCCTGACGCGGTCCGTACGGGTGCGTCTGCCGGACGGGCGCGAGCTGACGGCGGGGCCGGGAACGCCTGAACTGACGGCCGAGATCGCGGATACGAAAACCGCTCTGGCCATCGCCGCCAATCCGGAATTGGCCTTGGGCGAGGCCTTCATGGACGGAACCTTCCGGGTCGAGGGCGGCGACATCTACGACTTCCTGCAACTGACGACCTCGCAACTGGCGATCCGCCGGCGCACGGGGAAGCTGACCCTGCTGCAACGCATCCGGCGCGGCGCGGAACAGGCCAATGACCGGCTGCACGCGCGCAGCAATGTCCACCACCACTATGACCTGACGGTCGACTTCTATCGGCTGTTTCTGGACGAGGACCTGCAATATTCCTGCGCCTTCTTCGAGACGCCGCAGGCCTCGCTGGAACAGGCTCAGGTCGCCAAGAAGCGGCGGCTGATCGACAAGCTGCTGCTGACGCCGGGGCAGAGCGCGCTGGACATCGGTTGCGGCTGGGGCGGCCTGGGCCTGTCGATGGCCGAACGCGGCGCGCGGGTCACCGGCGTCACCTTGTCGACCGAACAGCACCGCACGGCCAACGAGCGGGCGGCGGCGCGCGGCCTGGCCGACCGGGCCGAGTTCCGGCTGCAGGACTATCGCGACCTGCAACAGACCTTTGACCGCATCATCTCGGTCGGCATGTTCGAGCATGTCGGGGCGCCGAACTATCAGGAATATTTCGACGGCGTGGCGCGCCTGCTCGCGGACGACGGGGTGGCGGTGATCCATTCCATCGGCCGCAAGACCCCGCCCAGCCGCACCCAGCCCTTCATCCGCAAATACATCTTCCCCGGCGGCTATATCCCGGCCCTGTCCGAGGTCCTGCCGGCCATCGAGCGCGCGGGCCTGTGGGTCACGGACATGGAGGTGCTGCGCCTGCACTACGCCGAGACGCTGAAGGCGTGGCGGACGCGGTTTCTGGCGCGGCGCGACGAGGCGCTGACGATGTACGACGAGCGGTTCTGCCGGATGTGGGAGTTCTATCTGGCCGCCAGCGAGGTCGCCTTCCGCGAACTGGGCCACATGGTCTTCCAACTGCAGTTGGCGAAGCATCAGACCGCCGTGCCGCTGAGCCGGGACTATCTGTGCGAATGATATGAAAAAGGCCGCTCCTTCGAGCGGCCTTGATCGTCAAACCTTATTCGCCCTCAGGCGACTTCGATCCGGTAGCTTTCGATGACCGTGTTGGCCAGCAGGGTGTCGCACATGCGTTTCACCTCGGCTTCCTTGTCGGAAACGCTGTCGTCGAGATCGAACTCGATCATCTTGCCGACGCGGGCGTTGGCGACGCCGGCCCAGCCCAGACCCTGCAGTGCGCCTTCAACGGCCTTGCCCTGAACGTCCAGGACGCCGGGCTTCAGGAAGACGTGAACTTTCACCTTGGCCATTAGTGCAGTCCTCCTTGGATCACGGTCGGCATGTCCTTCATGATGCCGAGGCGGCGGGCCACCTCGGTGTAGCTTTCGATCACGTCGCCCATGTCGCGACGGAAGCGGTCCTTGTCCAGTTTCTCGCCGGTGGTCGAGTCCCACAGACGGCAGCTGTCCGGGCTGATCTCGTCGGCCAGGATGACGCGGGCGAAGTCGTTTTCCCACACGCGGCCGAACTCGATCTTGAAGTCGACCAGGGTGATGCCGACCGCGCCGAACATGCCGCACAGGTAGTCGTTGACGCGGACCGTCATCGCCAGGATGTCGTCGAGTTCCTGGGTCGTGGCCCAGTTGAAGGCGGTGATGTGCTCTTCGGTCACCATCGGGTCGTTCAGCTCATCCTTCTTGTAGTAGAATTCGATGATCGAACGGGGCAGGGGCGTGCCCTCTTCCTGACCCAGGCGCGTGGCCAGCGAACCGGCGACGACGTTGCGGCAGACGACTTCCAGCGGAATGATCTCGACTTCGCGGATCAGCTGCTCGCGCAGGTTCAGGCGCTTGATGAAGTGGTTGGTCACGCCGATCGAGTTCAGGCGCGACATGATGAATTCGCTGATGCGGTTGTTGATGACGCCCTTGCCTTCCAGGGTCGCCTTCTTCTGCGCGTTGAAGGCGGTCGCGTCGTCCTTGAAATACTGGATCAGCGTGCCCGGCTCTGGACCCTCGTACAGGATCTTGGCCTTGCCCTCATAGAGCTTCTTGCGCTTGGTGTTCATCACTCGGGTCCCGGACGGGGAGGAAACGGACGGCCTCAAAACGAAAAGCGCGCGGCCCTGCGATTGTGGGCGGCGCGATCCTGAATCGACGGCGGCTATATAAGACCGCACGCCCTTTAGCCGAACGGGGCCTGTGACACAAATATCCTCCTGTAACCCAGCGTCAGTACCGCGACCGCGAGTCCGGTTGCGTTCGCGCGCGAGGGGGCTATAGACGGCGTTGCGGACCCTAATTCCGTCCGCCACTGGAGTGACTACGCGCATGACGACCTTCGACGATCGGGAAAAGGGCTACGAGTCCAAATACGCCCTCGATCAGGAACAAGAGTTCAAGGCCATCGCGCGTCGTAACAAGATGCTGGGCCTGTGGGCGGCCGAGAAGATGGAGCTGTCGGCCGACAGCGCCGAGCAATACGCCGCCGCCGTGGTTCGCGCCGACTTCGAGCAGCCGGGCGAGGAAGACGTCTTCCGCAAGATCGCCGGCGACTTCAAGGCTTCGGGCCTGACGGTGTCCGAGGGCGAATTGCGCTCCAAGATGGACGAACTGGCCTCGATCGCCCGCGAACAGATTCGCGCCGGCGAGTAAGCTCAGCTCCCCCCGACCGAAATCAGAAGGGCCGCTGCCGGCGACGGCAGCGGCCCTTCTTCATTCAAGGTCGTTACTTCGGCATCAGCACCGTGTCGATGACGTGGACCACGCCGTTCGACTGGCCGACGTCGGCCTGGGTGATGGTCGAGGTTCCGCCCTTGGCGTCGGTGATGGTCCACTTGCCGCCGCCGGCGTCCTTGACGGTCAGCTTCTCGCCCTGGACCGTGGTCAGGGTGGCGGTTCCGCCGCCCTTCTGGGCCTCGGCGGCGATGTCGGCGGCGGTCAGTCGACCGGGCACGACGTGATAGGTCAGGATCTTGGTCAGGGCGGCCTTTTGGGCCGGTTGCATCAGGCCTTCACGCGTGGCCGCCGGGATCTTTTCAAAAGCGGCGTTGTCCGGGGCGAAAACGGTGAAGGGCCCGGCCCCTTGCAGGGTCGTGGCCAGTCCGGCGGCCTGCACCGCGGCGACCAGGGTGGTCAGGTTCGGCGCCTTGGAGGCGTTGGCGACGATGTTGTCGGCGGGGTTCATGGCCACGCCGCCGACCATGGGCTCGGTCGCCATGGGGGTCATGGCGGCGGGCTCGGCGGGCATGGCGTCGGCCGGGGCCTTCTCGACCTTGGTGTCGTTGTTGCCGCAGGCGGCCAGCGCCAGCAGAGCGGCGACGGATACGGTGGCGAGGGTGGCGGTTCGGGTGATTTTCATGGCGTCTCTCCATCGACGTCCGCTCGGTTTGGGGCGCGGCGTCGGGGAGAACTACGGTCGAGGGCCGCAAAAGGATGCGGCCTTCTTCAAATTATCCGGCGCGACCTGTGATCGCCACGCGCCCTCAGTCGGCGAAAACGATCGTCTTTCCGTCGTGCATCAGGACACGGTCGTGCAGGTGATGGGAGACGGCGCGGGCCAGAACGCGGCGCTCAATGTCGCGGCCCTTGCGGATCAGATCGGCGGGGGCGTCGCGGTGGCTGATGCGCTCCACGTCCTGCTCGATGATGGGGCCTTCGTCGAGGTCGGCGGTGACATAGTGGGCCGTGGCGCCGATCACCTTCACGCCGCGCGCATGGGCCTGATGATAGGGCTTGGCCCCCTTGAACCCCGGCAGAAAGGAATGGTGGATGTTGATGCAGCGCCCCGCCAGCCGCCCGGCCAGGTCGTCTGACAGGACCTGCATGTAGCGCGCCAGCACCACCAGTTCGGTCCCGGTTTCTTCGATCAGGGCCAGCAGGCGCGCCTCCTGCGCCGCCTTGTCGCCGCTCATCGGCAGGTGGTGGAAGGGCAGGTCGCCCAGATCGACGTGGCCGATCATGTCGCGCGGATGGTTGGAGACCACGGCCGTCACCTGCATCGGCAGTTCGTCGATGCGCCAGCGATACAGCAGGTCGGCCAGGCAGTGATCGAACCGCGAGGTCAGGATCATCACCTTGCGCGGCTCGGGCCCGCGCAGGGTCCAGTCCATCTCGAACCGCTGGGCCAACGGCGCGAAGCCGTCTCGAAGAGCGGCCTCGGCGTCTCCTTCGGCCGGCTCGAACACCACCCGCATGAAGAAGTAGCCGCTCAGGGCGTCGCCGAACTGCTGGGCGTCCGAGATGTTGGCGTCCCGCTCCAGCAGGAAGGCGGAGACGGCCGCCACGATGCCGTGGCGGTCGGGGCAGGACAGGGTCAGGATCATCGGGCGGTCGACTTAATCGGGAAGGAAGTCGCCCAGTATGGCCCAGCTTTCCGCCTTTGCCGACAAGGATATTGCGTGCGCCGGACTGGACGACGGCAGATCGATCAGGGTGACGCCGTGCAGATCGCCCAGGATGCGCCGGCCCAGCTTCGCCGCCAGCCCGCCGTTGAAGGCGACGGCCTTCAGCTTCGGCAAGGCTGCGACGAGCGCCGGAAGGTCGGCATGGAGGGGCAGCCGAATGGCGGCGTCGAGGCTGCCGATCCTCTCCGCCTCGGCGACCGTGTCCCAAAGACCGACGCCGCGCGCCAGAAGCGTGATCAGCCGCTCCTCGTAGGCTTGCTGATGCAGGTCAGGCTGATCGAGCAGGCCTCCCATCAGTCGCCAGAAGGCGTTCCTGGGATGGGCGTAATATTGGCCCGCCGCCAGCGAGGCTTCACCGGGCAGGCTGCCCAGGATCAAGATCCGGGTGTCGGCGTTCGCGACGGGATCGAAGGCCCGCTTTCGTTCGCGATCGTCAGCCGCCTGCATTTCTCAGCCAGCCGACGACGGACAGGCGCGGGGCCTGGGCATAGACCGCGACCGGGGCGACCGAGTGATACCGCGGCACCGAGAACAGGGTCAGGGTGTTCCAGCGCGGCGCATATCCGCGGGTCACGTCCCCGGCGTCGTCGTGGAACAGCAACTGCCCGCCCCAGTCCGGCCGCCAGCGCCGTGTCAGGCCCAGGGTGTAGGCGATCAAACGGTCGCTCTTTTCCGAGCCGATGTCGTTGTGCAGGCCGATGAAGTCGCCGGGGCGATACTGCGTCAGCTGGCCGTCCGCCTTGACGATGTCGGTTCGCCCGCTGATCGCGGCCCCCAGACGCACGAACTCGTCATTCAGGAACTCGGTCAGGCGGTGGATCGGGTGGCCGGGATCCCGGCCCGCGAGATAGGCCGAGATGAGGGGGTAGGCGAGGTAGAGGAAGCCATAGCCTTCGCCGGCGCGCGCCGTCATGGCGTGCAGCCGGCGGCGGACGTCCGCTTCGTCGCCCGACCGAATCTGCTTCAGGTCCACAACCGCCGGGCGGCCGTCCTCACCCTGAAAGGCGAGGTCCCAGTCGATGCGCGTCTCCGCCAGATTGGTCAGGTACTCAGCGACATCCGGTTCGAAGATGTCGCTGATCTGGACCAGCCCGTCCCGCCGAAAGGTCTCCGCCGCCTGGCGAAGGTCTATCGCGGGGTTGATGCGAAGGCGCGGCTCGCTGCTCATCAGCCCTCGCCGAACACCCGCTTGAAGACCACATCGACGTTCTTGGTGTGGTAGCCGAGGTCGAACAGGCCCTCGAGCTGGTCGTGGGGCAGGGTGACGCGGGTGTCGGCCTTGAGGAAGTCGATGAAGCGGCCTTCGCCGCGCCAGACCTTCATGGCGTTCTCCTGAACCGCCGCATAGGCGTCCTCGCGCGAGACGCCTTCCTGGGTCAGGGCCAGCATGACCCGTTGCGAGAAGACCAGGCCGCCCAGGCGGTCGAGGTTCTTCTGCATGTTCTCGGGATAGATGTTCAGACGCTCGATCACGCCCGCCAGACGGTGCAGGGCGAAGTCCAGGTGGATGGTGGCGTCCGGGCCGATGCCGCGCTCGACCGAGGAGTGGCTGATGTCCCGCTCGTGCCACAGGGCGACGTTCTCCATCGCCGGGGTGACGGCCGAGCGGACCAGACGGGCCAGACCGGTCAGGTTCTCGGTCAGGATCGGGTTGCGCTTGTGCGGCATGGCCGACGAGCCCTTCTGACCCTTGTCGAAGAACTCCTCGGCTTCGAGGACTTCCGTGCGCTGCAGGTGGCGGATCTCGACGGCCAGACGCTCGACCGAGGAGGCGACGACGCCCAGGGCGGCGAAGTAGGCGGCGTGACGGTCGCGCGGGATGACCTGGGTCGAGACGGGCTCGACGGCCAGGCCCATCTGGTCGGCGACGTATTGTTCAACGGCCGGATCGACATTGGCGAAGGTGCCGACGGCGCCCGAGATGGCGCAGGTGGCGATCTCCTCGCGCGCCGTGATCAGGCGGCGTTTCGCCCGCTGGAACTCGGCGTGATAGCCGGCCAGCTTCAGGCCGAAGGTCACCGGCTCGGCGTGGATGCCGTGCGAACGGCCCACGGTCGGGGTGTATTTGTGTTCCTTGGCGCGGACTTCCAGCGCGGCCAGAACCCGGTCGACGCCGCTCAGCAGCAGGTCGGTCGAGCGGGCCAGTTGCACCGCAAAGCAGGTGTCCAGCACGTCCGAGGAGGTCATGCCCTGGTGCAGGAAGCGGGCTTCCTCGCCGACGATTTCCGACACATGGGTCAGGAAGGCGATGACGTCGTGCTTGGTGGTGCGCTCGATCTCGTCGATGCGGTCGGCGTCGAAGGTCGCGTCCTTGCCCTTGGCCCAGATGGCCTCGGCCGATTCCTTCGGGATCACGCCCAGTTCCGCCATCTTGGTGGCGGCGTGGGCCTCGATCTCGAACCAGATCTTGTACTTGGTCTCTTGCGACCAGATGGCGACGGCTTCGGGGCGGGTATAGCGCGTGATCATGGACGCGTCGTGTCGGTCCAGAGGGGCGGGGAGTCAAGGTTTGCGACGCGCGTCATCGCTTAAAGATCGCGCTTACCCCGCCGGGACGGTCCCGAAGCGGGCGGATGAAGGGGCTGCAGGCATCAAAAAGGGCTGCAGGACGTCGTGTCCCGCAGCCCTTCGTGAACAGTGGAACCGGGCGCCTTAGCCCGCGATCTGGCCGAAGTCGGCGACCCGGCCCATGACGTCGCGCACCTGGCCCAGCAGCTTCAGGCGGTTGTCCCGCTCCTCGGCCACGTCGGAGTTGACCATGACGGCGGTGAAGAAGGCGTCGACCGGGCCGCGCAGGGCGGCGAGCGCCGTCATGGCGGCGGCGAAGTCTTCGGTCTCCAGGGCGGCGTCCACGGCGGTCGCGGCGGCGGCGGCGGCGAAGGCCAGGGCGGCTTCTTCCGCCGGCTGGTCAGCCAGGCCGGTGGCGACCGCGCCCTGCGGCAGCTGGCCTTTCTTCTCCTCGGCCTTGAGGATGTTGGACGCCCGCTTGTAGCCGGCCAGCAGGTTGGCTCCGTCGTCCGTGGCGAGGAAGGCGGCCAGCGCCTCCACCCGACGCACGATCCGCACCAGATCGTCGTCGCCCAGAGCGAAGACGGCCGCCACGAGGTCGTGGCGTTGGCCCTGATCGCGCAGCAGGACGGTCAGGCGGTCGGCGAAGAAGGCGCTGAGTTCAGTTTCGACCGCGAGCTTATCGACAGCACGCTGAACATTGCCCTTCTCCAAGGCCGCCATGGCCGCCGAGAAGGCGTCGCCGCGAAGGCCGATGCGGGCGTCATTTTCCAGCACCAACCGGATCACGCCCAGCGCCGCGCGGCGCAGGGCGTAGGGGTCGCGGGAGCCGGTGGGCTTTTCGTCGATGGCGAAGAAGCCGACCAGGGTGTCCAGTTTCTCGGCGATGGCGACGGCGACCGTGACCGGGGCGGTCGGGACGCTGTCGCCCGGCCCTTGCGGCTTGTAGTGGTCGCGCACGGCGTCAGCGACGGCGTCGGGGTAGCCGGCCAGACGGGCGTAGTAGCCGCCCATGATCCCCTGCAGTTCCGGGAACTCGCTGACCATGCCGCTGGCCAGATCAGCCTTGGACAGGCGCGCGGCCTGTTCGGCCTGATCCGCGTCGGCGCCGACCAGGGGGGCGATCTCGCGCGCCAGAGCGGCGATGCGGTCAACGCGTTCCGACAGCGTGCCCAGCTTGGCGTGGAAGGTCACGCCCTTCAGCTTGTCGTTCCAGGCGTCGAAGCCGACCTTCTGGTCCTCGTCCCAGAAGAAGCGGGCGTCGTTCAGGCGGGCCGACAGGACGCGGCTGTTGCCGGCGGCCAGAGCCTTGCCGCCGTCCGTCGCCTCGACGTTGGCGACGACGAGGAAGTTGGGGGCGAGACCGTCTTTCGACGGGTCGCGCACGGCGAAGTACTTCTGGTGCACCTTCATCGACAGGCGGACCACTTCGGGCGGCAGGGACAGGAACTGCGGGTCCATGTCGCCCAGGATCGGCGTCGGCCATTCGGCCAGACCGGCCACCTCGTCCAGCAGGCCGTCGTCATCGACCAGGGCCAGACCGCGCGCGGCGCAGGCGGCCTTGGCGGCTTCAAGGATGCGCAGCTTGCGGTCGGCCACGTCCAGCAGGACGAAGTCCTTTTCCAGTTTGGCGCGGTAGTCGGCGAAGTCCTTGACCGCGAACGGCTTGCCCGAGCCAAGGAAGCGATGGCCCTCGGTCACGTCGCCCGATGGGATGCCGTCGATCTCGAACGGGACCACCGCCCCATCGAACAGGGCGATGATGCGCTTGATCGGGCGCACCCAGCGCAGGCTTCCCGCGCCCCAGCGCATCGACTTGGGCCAGGGGAAGCTACGGACGATATGATCCACCGCCTCGGCGAAGACCTCGGTCGTCTGACGGCCCTTGCTGCTGATTTCGGCGAACCAGACGCCGTCGCGCTCGACCAGTTGGTCCTGGGTCAGGCCGGTCTTGCGCAGGAAGCCTTCCAGCGCCTGAGCGGGGGCCGAGGTCTTGGGTCCCTTGACCTCTTCGTTGCGGTCGGGCGTGGCGGCGGGCAGGCCGTCGATCACCAGGGTCAGGCGGCGCGGACCGGCGAAAACGTTCAGCGCCTCCCAGGTCAGACCGGCGGCCTTCAGACGCTCGGAGACCATGCGTTCCAGGTCGCGCGCGGCGCCCTGCTGCATGCGGGCGGGGATTTCTTCCGAGAAGATTTCGAGGAGAAGCTGGGGCATTCGATTAAATTCCGTCATCCTCGGACAAGTCGCGGAGCGACGCCGATCCGGGGACCCAGACGGCGGAGTTCAAAGCGGAAAGGGCCGTGCGGAGCGCCGGCGCCTGGGTTCCGGGTTCGGCTGCGCCGCCCCGGAATGACGGCAGGGAGAGGCTCACGACGTCGCCTTCTCATGCTCGACTTGAGCGAGAGCGCAGGCTTTGCACAGGTCGCGGATGCGGCCGATGTAGCTCTGGCGTTCGGCGACGGCGATGGCGCCGCGGGCGTCCATCAGGTTGAACAGGTGCGAAGCCTTCAGCACCTGATCATAGGCGGGCAGGACCAGCGGCTGGCCCTGCGGTCCCTTCAGCGTCAGGAAGTGGGCGGCCTCGCGCTCCATGTCCTCGAAGCGGCGCTTCAGAGCGGCGACGTCATAGCCGTGGAAGTTGGCTTCGGACTGCTGGCGCTCGTTCTCGAGGAAGACCTCGCCGTAGGTCAGGCCTTCCTTGTTGAACTTCAGATCATAGACGTTGTCGACGCCCTGAACATACATGGCCAGACGCTCCAACCCGTAGGTCAGCTCGCCCGAGACCACGTCGACCTCGATGCCGCCGACGCCCTGGAAATAGGTGAACTGGGTTACCTCCATGCCGTCGCACCAGACCTCCCAGCCCAGGCCCCAGGCGCCGACGGTGGGGTTTTCCCAGTCGTCCTCGACGAAGCGGATGTCGTGCAGCTTGGGGTCGATGCCGATGGCGGCCAGCGAGCCGAGATACAGTTCCTGAAGGTTGTCCGGGTTCGGCTTCAGGATGACCTGATACTGATAATAGTGCTGCAGCCGGTTGGGGTTCTCGCCATAGCGGCCGTCGCCGGGGCGGCGCGAGGGCTGGACATAGGCGGCCTTCCACGGCTTGGGGCCGAGCGCGCGCAGGACGGTCGCAGGGTGGAGCGTGCCGGCGCCGACCTCGATGTCATAGGGCTGCAGAATGGCGCAGCCCTGGTCGCCCCAGTATTTGTGCAGGGTCAGGATCAGGTCCTGGAAGGATAGGGGTTCGGTCGTCACGACGGCTCGTTTTCGCAGCGCAAAATTTGAGCGCGGACCCTAGGGCGCGCGAGCCGGAAACTCAACCGGACGCGGGATTTCCCAACAGGCAGGATCGCACCCACCAGCCGGGGCGTTGCAGCGCAGCCGCCGCCGCCTTCGCCGCCGCCGCCTCATCGAACAGGCCGAAAACCGTCGCGCCCGAGCCGGACATCCGCGTCAAGCGGCAGCGGGGCGCGGCGCGCATGGCGCTCAAAGCCTCGGCTATGCCGGGGGTCACGCGCAGGGCAGGGGCTTCCAGATCGTTGCGCTGGCCCTTCAGCCAGTCGGTCACGGCGGCGGGCGACCAGTCGCTCGGAGCGTCCGGGCAGTCGGCGCCGCCAGCGGGCGCATCGTCATAGGCGCGGTAGACCGCCCCGGTCGGGGACGGCAGGCCGGGGTTCAGCAGGACCGCGTGCAGCAGCGGCAGGCGCGGCTCATCGTTCAGATCATCGCCTCGGCCCGTCGCCCAGGCCGGACGGGCGCGCAGGCACATGGGGCCGTCCGCCCCGACCACGCCCGCGACGGCCTCCAGCGCCGCTTCGTCCAGATTCAGGTTCAGAAGCCGCGCCGCCAGCCGGATGGCGGTCCCCGCGTCGGCCGAGCCGCCGCCCAGACCCGCTGCAATGGGCAACTTCTTTTCCAGGCTTACAGCCACCGTCGGCGCGCCGATCCCGGCGGCCTCGCCCAGCGCGCGCAAGCCACGCAGAATCAGGTTGTCGCCTTCGCCCGCCAACGCCGCGCCGAACGGGCCGGTCACGCTCAGGGACAGGGCCTCGGCCCGCGCGACCGTCACCACGTCGCCAACATCGGCGAAGGCCACCAGACTGGCCAGGGGGTGATAGCCGTCAGCCGCCACCGGCCCGACGTGCAGGAACAGATTGATCTTGGCCGGAGCCAGGCCGCTGAGGATCACGCCGTCAGCTCTCGGCGCCCAGGCCCGCGCCCTTGTCGCCGGTGGGATCCTGACCCAGCTTGTCGCGCAGCTTGGCCTCGACCTCGGCCTTGCGCTCGGCGTCGACCTCCAGGGTCAGCACCCGGTTCCACTGAAAGCCTGCCTCGCGCTGGCGGCCCACGGCCCAGTAGGCGTCGCCCAGGTGGTCGTTGATCTCGGCATTGGCGGGCTCCTTGGCCACGGCCTGTTCCAGGGTCTCGACCGCGACCTCGAACTGCCCCCGGCGATATTGGGCCCAGCCGAGCGAGTCCTGGATGTTGCCGTCCGACGGATCGGCGGCGAAGGCGCGGGCGATCATTTCGGCCCCTTGCTCCACCCGGGTTCCGCCATCGACCCACAGGTAGCCGAGGTAGTTCAGCACGGTCGGGTTGTTGGGCTGCTTCTGCAAGGCGGCCCACAGCTCGGCCTCAGCCTCCGGCTTGCGGTTCAGCGCCTCATAGGCGGCGCCCCGCAGGAAGTTGACCTCGAAACCCTGCTGCGCCGTGTTCAGAAGAGGGCCGTTCAGCACTGTCAGGGCTTCTTCAAACCGCTTCATCTGGACCAGTTGGCCCGCCAGCAGGTAGGCGACCGCGGCATCCGCCGGGCGGGCGGCGACGGCGCGATTCAACTCCGCCAGCGCCGCCTCGGACTGACCGTCCTTTTCAAAGCTGAGCGCGCTCTGCACCCGCGCGGCGGCGAAAATTTCAGGATCACGCTCACTGACCTGGGCAAGGGCGACGCGCGCTGCGGGCTCCAGTTCGGCCTGTTGCAGGGTCTGACCGATCATGAAGCGCGTCGGGTCGTCGGGCGACAGGTTCAGGGCCAGGCGCAGATAGACGGCGCCGAACTCCAGGGCGCGCTGGGCGATGGCCTGATCCGCCGCCGTCTTCAGCGCCAGGGCGGCGCCCTGACGATAGGTCAGCAGGGCCGGCGCTCGGCCCCTGGCCGTCACGCGGGCATGGGCCTGACGCGTGGCCCGGTCGCTGGCCCCGCCGGCGATGGCGGCGTCGTACTGAGCCAGGGCCCCGTCGCGCTTGCCGCGCCGCTCCAGGAACTCGCCATAGGGCAGACGGAACAGGGACGAAGCGACGGCGTGGCTGGTCAGGTCGCGCCATTCGGCGTCGGCCTCATCGTAGCGACGACGGATCTCCAGCAGCCGGGCCCGGTTGCCGCGCGCCACCAGGATGCTGACCGGATCCCAGCTCGTCGGCGGCGCGGCCAGGGCCCGGTCCCAGTCGCCTGCGGCGGCGGCGATCCAGGCCTGGACATAGAATCCGGCGCGATCATGCGGCGAACCGATAGGCGCGGCCTTGAAGAGGGCGTCGGCGCGGCGAACATCGCCTGCCACGAAGGCCTGAACGCCCGAGACCAGTCGTCCGGCCTCGACGATGACGGGGGAAACCCCTTCGCCGTTGGGTGAGATCCGCCCCGCCACATCGAGGTCGCCGGCGAGCAGGGCGGCGGTGAAGGCCTGTTCGCGCACGCGCGGCTGTTCGGGGGTCAGGGCCTCGACCCGGGCCAGGTAGTCAGCGCCGGCCGCGCTCTCGCCGCTGACCAGGGCGTTGCGACCGGCCAGATAGAGGCCATAGGCGCTGTGCTGTTCCGCATCTGTGGGAACCGGCGCCCAGACCGCCGGAATCGGGACGATCTCGGGCGCGGCGGGCGCCTGGTCGGCGGGCGCCGGGGCGTCGGGCGTCTCGGCGGGCTCGGCGTCAGGCTGCGGCTGGGCGGGCGCGTCCTGAGCGGGCGGCGTCTGCGGGGCGTCCTGAGCCAGAGACGGCGCGGCCAGACCCAGCGCGATCAGCGAGGCGGCGGCGAACAGGGCGGAGCGGCGGAAGGCAAAGCGCATGGGCGGACCCTTCACGCTTTCCCTTCCGCCCGCAAGAGGCTGAAACCTTGGGACCTTACATGTTCGGGTAGTTGGGGCCGCCGCCGCCTTCGGGCGTGGTCCAGACGATGTTCTGCGACGGGTCCTTGATGTCACAGGTTTTGCAGTGAACGCAGTTCTGGGCGTTGATCTGGAAGCGCGGGTTCTGGCCCTGCTCGTCGGTCAGCACCTCATAGACGCCCGCCGGGCAGTAGAGCCGCGCCGGTTCGCCGTACTTGGGCAGGTTGACGGTGATCGGCACGGACGGGTCCAGCAGCTTGAGGTGGGCCGGCTGGTCCTCGGCGTGGTTGGTGTTCGAGATGAAGACGCTGGACAGCTTGTCGAACGACAGCTTGCCGTCCGGCTTGGGATAGGTGATCGGCTTGAAGTCCTTGGCCAGACCGGTCGAGGCCGCGTCCGTCTTGGTGTGCCTCATCGTGCCGAAGAAGGAGAAGCCGCCCGTCAGGTGGTTGACCCACATGTCGAACATGCTGACCGCCCCGCCCATCATGGTGCCCAGCTTGGACAGCATGGGCTTGGCGTTACGGACGACCTCCAGCTCCTTGTAGACCCACGACGCCTTGTAGGCCTCTTCATAGGCCTCCAGCACATCGCCCTCGCGGCCCGCGATCACGGCCTCATAGGCGGCGTCGGCGGCCATCATGCCGGTCTTCATGGCGTTGTGGCTGCCCTTGATGCGCGGCACGTTCACGAAGCCCGCCGAGCAGCCGATCAGGGCGCCGCCGGGGAAGGCCAGCTTGGGCACCGACTGGAAGCCGCCCTCGGTGATGGCGCGAGCGCCGTAGGAGATGCGCGTGCCGCCCTCCAGATGCTCGGCGATGGCCGGGTGGTGCTTGAACTGCTGGAACTCGTCGAAGGGCGACAGATAGGGGTTCTGATAGTTCAGGTGCACCACGAAGCCGACCGACACGTAGCGGTCGCCGAAGTGATAGAGGAAGGACCCGCCGCCCGTCTTGTCGTCCAGCGGCCAGCCGGTCGTGTGCTGGACCAGACCCGGCTGGTGCTTCTCGGCCGGGATCTGCCACAGCTCCTTCAGACCGATGCCGAACTTCTGCGGGTCCGAGTTCGCCGTCAGGTCGTGGCGGGCCATGATGGTCTTGGCCAGCGAGCCGCGCACGCCCTCGGCGATGAAGACATATTTGCCGTGCAGTTCCAGACCGGGCTGGAAGTCGCCGGTCGGCTTGCCCTCGCGGTCAATGCCGAAGACGCCGGCGACGACGCCCTTCACCCGGCCCGACGGCTCATCCCAGACGACGTGACTGGCGGCCATGCCGGGATAGACCTCGACGCCCAGGGCCTCGGCCTGTTCGCCCAGCCAGCGCGCCACATTGCCCAGCGAAGCGATGTAGCAGCCGTGATTGTGCATGAAGGGCGGCATGGCGAACATCGGTAGCGAGGCCTGGCCCTGCGGACCGAGCACCAGGAACTTGTCCTTGGTCACCGGGGTCTCCAGCGGCGCGCCGCGCTCCTTCCAGTCGGGGAAGAGCTCGTTCAGGGCCTTGGGATCGATCACGGCGCCCGACAGGATATGGCCGCCGATCTCGGCGGATTTCTCCAGAACGGCGACGGAAATCTCTTTCCCGTCCTTTTCGGCGCGCTGCTTCAGGCGGATGGCGGCGGACAGGCCGGCGGGGCCGCCGCCGACGATGACGACATCATATTCCATGACCTCGCGCTCGACGCCTTCAAGCGCCTCGGCAGGCGGCAGCTTGTCGATGACGGCTTCCTGCCAGGCGTCAGTCGCGCCGCCTTCGATCGCTTGCTCAGCCATCTTCCCCTGAATCCTCGTTATCGTCGTGGTTATCTGCCTTATCATGAGGTGACGCAGCGGCGGTCAAGGCCTATCCCTGTCGAGGAATGACGCTCCAGCCCCTTGAGACCGCCGCAACCGAAGCCCTGCTCGCCTTCTGGCGCGATGCGGGGGTGGACGCCTGCTACCTGATCGAGCCGGTCGACCGCACGGTCTTCGTCGCCCCGCCCGCGCCGCAGGTGATGCAGAAGGCCGCCGCCACGGTCACGGCGCTGCATGGGGGAATGTCAGGAGCCGACGCCTTGGCCGAGGCCCGCCGTGTCGCCGCCGCCGCCATGACGATGGAGGCGCTGGCCGACGCGGTCGCCGACTTCCAGGGTTGCCCCCTGCGGGCCATGGGCGCCAAGCAGGCCGTGTTCGCACGCGGCAATCCCAAGGGCTCGATCCTGCTGATCGGCGAGGCGCCCGGCGAAACCGAGGACCTGCGCGGCGAACCCTTCGTCGGACAGGCCGGACAACTGCTGGACCGGATGCTGGCGGCGGCGGGTCTGGCCGATCAGGTCCTCATGACCAACACCGTCTTCTGGAAGCCGCCCGGCAACCGCCCGCCCTCGCCGCAGGAGCAGGCCGCCTGCGCCCCCTTCGTAGAGCGCGCCTTCGCCCTGATGCAGCCCAAGGCGGTGCTGCTGGTCGGGGCGGCGGCGGCGAAATCAGTGCTGAACACCGAGGAAGGCCTGATGAAACTTCGCGGCCAGTGGCGCGAGTGGCGGCTGGACGACGGGGCGGCTGCGGCCCCCGCCATGACCACCCTGCACCCCGCCTTCTTGCTGCGTCAGCCCCAGGCCAAGCGGGTCGCCTGGGCTGACGTCCTGTCGCTGGCGGCGCGTCTGGATACGGCCCAGGTTGAGCCGAACGCCTGACTAGGGCATGGTTGGCGGCTGACGACCAGTCCACAGAGCGCTGACAATCCCGACGTCGAGAAGGGAGCCGCGCCGACGAAGGGGGCCGCCGCGTATGTACCTTTTCCGCCGCGCGGTCCTCGCGCCCCTGTTCGCTGCTGCACTCTGCGCTACGGTTGCGCCCGCCGCCCTGGCGGCAACCGGGACGGCTGAAAGCGGCGCCGATGACGGCGGAACGGTCTATGTCGCGAACGACTCTGACAGAACTCCCACGGCCCTGAGCAGTTCCGATCGACTCAGCTACACCACCGCCTTCGATGCCCTGAGACGCGGCGATCTGGAGCTGGCCCGCGCCTCGGCCCGTCAGGCCCAGGACCGCATCCTGCTGGGGCAGGTCGAGTTCGAGCGCCTGTTCCACCCCACCCACGTCGCTACCTATGACGAACTGGCGGCCTGGCTGGAGACCTATTCCGACCTGCCGATGGCCCAGCGGGTCTATACCCTGGCCATGCGCCGCATCCCCGACGGCGCCCCCGAACCGAAGCGTCCCGGCAATCTGCTGGAGCGCACCTGGGCCAGCGTCACCGGTTCCGGCGACGGCGGCGTCACCGATCCGGCCAAGGCCGCGCGCGTGGCCCTGAACAACGACGATCTGGCGGGGGCCTATCGCACCGGCGCCGAGATCGGCGACTGGTGGAGCGCAGGGCTCGCCGCCTGGCGGATGAACGAGTTTTCCGACGCCTTCCGCGCCTTCGAGCGCGTGGCCCAGGACCCGACCGAGGATCCCTGGGTCCGCGCCGGCGCCGCCTTCTGGACCGCCCGCGCCGCCGGTCGTTCAGGCCGTCAGGATCGGGTGGTGGAGAACCTGCGCCTGGCCGCGCGCTGGCCCGCCACCTTCTACGGCCAGGTCGCCCTGCGCCAGTTGGGCGAAGAACCCGTTATCGAGAACCTGGGGCCGCGCGCCTATGAGGCGACGTTACAGCGCGCCAGCTTCACGCCCGAACCAACCGGGGTCGATGCGCGCGAACTGAACGCCTTCATCCGCTCGGACGAAACCGCCCGGCGCACCGTGGCTCTTTATGAAGTCGGTCGGCGCAATGACGCCGAGGAAGCCGCCCGCACCGGCATGCGCTCGGCGAGCGACGATGGCGCACGGCGCCTGTGGGCAGGCCTCTATCGCACCGTGGCCCCGAACCGGGCCGCCCAGGCTGACGCGGCCCGCATCGACGCCACCCGCTATCCGATGCCCGACCTCCAGCCCGAGGGCGGCTTCACCATAGAGAAGGCGCTGGTCTATGCGATCGCGCGCAAGGAAACCGACTTCAACGCCAACGCCCGCTCGGGCGCCGGCGCCTATGGCATGATGCAGGTCATGCCCGCGACCGCCGCCTATATGACCGGGGATCAGGGCTATGTCCGCAGCCCCGAACGGCTGTATGTCCCGGCGACTAATCTGAAGCTGGGTCAGGACTATGTGAACCGCCTGTTCCAGATCGAGTCCTTCCAGGGCGATATTCTGAAAGCCGTCGCTTCCTACAACGCCGGTCCTGGGCCGATGCTGGCGGCGATCCGCAAGCTGGGGCCAGACGCTGATCCCCTGCTGCTGATCGAGACCATCGACGTGCCACAGGCCCGCGAATACGTGGAGAAGGTCGTGGCGGCCTACTGGATCTATCAGCGGATGCTGGGCGCGCCGTTGAACACCCTGGACGCCGTGGCGTCAGGCGCCAAGGCCGTGCCGATCCGTCTGGACTATGTGGCTCCGCCGCCGGTCGCGCCCATGCAGGTGGCCGAGGCCGCCCCGGTCGCCGGAACGCGCTAGAGAGCCAAATCGGTTCTGGCCGACGCGGTCAATCAGAGCCCAGATCTTTTGCGCCAGTTTAATGCTCCGTCAGACCACGCTGGACAGCAGCATGGCCCAGACGAAGGCGAAGGCCAGAGCCGCCAGGAAGTAACCTCGGGCGACCTTGG
This sequence comes from Brevundimonas sp. UBA7506, assembly GCF_002479495.1. Lineage (GTDB taxonomy): Bacteria > Pseudomonadota > Alphaproteobacteria > Caulobacterales > Caulobacteraceae > Brevundimonas. Next base: position 210,123 of record NZ_DLNQ01000010.1, on the reverse strand, counting down.
CCCAATTGGTGTTGCGACTGATCGTCCGCATCGCCTGTCCCCCACGGCCCGACGCCGTGAGAGCAGAATGTAACATGACTCGTTAATCGCCGGTTTGCGGCTAGGCTTAAGCCGCGTTAGCCAGGGCGTCCTCGCCCCAGGCGACGAAATCCGGCTGAGCCAGCAGGGCGTCGACATAGGCGCGCGCCACGCCGTCCAGGTCGCCGTGCGCGGCGAGGTCGATCTGGAAATGACGGAAGCGCGCCGCCACCGGGGTGAAGAAGGCGTCGGCGATCGACCATTCGCCATAGAGATAGGGACCGCCTGCGCCGAAGCGGGCGCGCGCCTCGCGGAAGATCTGCACCAGACGGCGGATATCGGCGGCCACCGCCTCGCTCGTCGGAGCCGGGCTGCGGTCAGGGCCGACCATGGAGTGATCCGGGGCCATGCCGCATTCGGTGCGCAGCGCCATGAACCCCGAATGCATTTCACAGACCACCGACCGCGCCTGCCAGCGCGCATGGGCGTCGGCGGGCCACAGCCCGGCCTCGGGATAGCGCTCGGCGCACCAGACCGAGATGGCGAGGCTGTCCCATACGGTCTCGCCGTCGACCTTGAGCACCGGCACCCGCCCGGCGGGCGAATGAAGCGCGATCTGTTCGGCGGTGTCGGGCTGGTTCAAGCGGATGACCGTCTCGGTGAAGTCCGCGCCGCAGCGCTTGAGCACCAGCCAGGGCCGCAACGACCAGGTGGAATAGAGCTTGTCGCCGATCACCAGTTCCATGGCCGTCGCTCCCTCGAGGCTATCGTCTATCAATGGCTGCCCATCAATGGCTGGACGAGAGCTTCAGCACAACCAGGCCCGAGACGATCAGCACCACCCCGCCGATCCGCATCGGCGTCAGGGCCTCGCCCAGCACCATGACGCCGACGATGAAGGCCCCGACCGCGCCGATGCCGGTCCAGATGGCGTAGGCCGTGCCCAGCGGCAGTGTCTTCATCGCCATCGACAACAGGCCGAAGCTGACGATCATGAAGGCGATGGTGCCGATGGTGGGCCAGGGTCTGCTGAACCCGTCCGACGCCTTCATGAGGAAGGCCCAGACGACCTCGAGGACGCCGGCGAGAAGAAGGAAAATCCAGGCCATGACGCTACTCCCTTGCATGGCGAGCCGGGTCGTCCCGGCAGTCATGCCCAAAGAAGGGAGAGGTCGTCCTCTGAGGCTCCTATCTGGGACAAGGCGGGCCGAAGTCAAGGGCGAGCCCGCCTGGCGCGCCAGGAGAAGGGGGGCGGCCTACTTCAGGATGAAGTCCGCCACCGTCTCGACCACGCCGGGGGCCAGCGGCAGGGCCGGGTCCATGTAGGTGGCGATATTGGCGGTGCGCTCGGCTGGCGCGACCTTCAGCACATGGTTCACGCCGTCCCAGATCGTCAGCACGGCGCGCGGCTGGGCGGCCTTGATCGCCTCGGCGTCGGCGACGCTGACCTGAAGGTCGGTCGCCCCCTGACCGACGAAGATCGGGCCGTCGTATGCGGCGGCCAGCCTGGCAGGATCCAGCGCCAGCCATGAGATCATGTAGGGCTGGACCGAGGGGCGGAATACGGCGGCCAGTTCGGCGGGCGGGTCGGCGACCGTGCGTCCGGCTTCCAGCTCGGACAGGGCGTCATAGGCCTGGGTCTTCAGCGGCTCGGGCAGGGCGGCCAGCTGTTCACGCAGCACGGTGGCGGCCGGCCTACCGGCGCCGGATAGCAGCACCAGGCCGCAGATCTTGTCGTTATGGTCGGCGACGGCGGCCAGGGCGACCAGCGCGCCCTCGCTATGGCCGATCAGCCAGGCGCAGGGCTGGCCCGTCTTCGCCGCCGCTTCGGCCGCCCAGGCGCGGGCGTCGTCGACGTATGTGTTGAAACGCAGGTCCGCTTCCGAGGTCGCGGCCGCCGCGCTGCCGGCGATGCCGCGCTTGTCGATGCGCAGGGTGGCGACGCTCCGCTCGGCCAGGCCCTCGGCCAGCAGACGATAGGTCGAGGCGCGGATGCCGAATTGACCGCTGTTTCCGTCCCGGTCGGTGGGGCCGGAGCCGGGCAGGATGACGGCGGCGGCGCGCGTCTGGGCTTCTGGCGTCAACAGGGTTCCGTGCAGGGCGGCGGGGGTCGAGGCCAGTTCGACCGGAGTCGCAACCGGCGAGAGCAGCAGGGCGGCGGCGAGGGTCAGCATGCTTGTCTCCGTCTTGTGGGGTGAGAAGTCAGAAAGGCTGGCGCTCAGGGTCGGCGCGCCAGACGCGCCAGCTTTCGAACACGGACCAGAGGGCGGCGATCAGGACGCCGACGATCAGGGCGATCATTCCGGCGGGTTGGATGACGAAGGGACTGGCGATCAGGCCGATCGCGCCCAGCCAGAACATCAGCCGACCGGCCAGCCGGTTGGAACGGTCCCAGGCCAGTCGTGACTTGTAGGCCCAGGGCGTCTTGACCCCGATGAAGGGATTGGGGCTGACCCGGTCAAGGATCGCGCCTGTGGCTAGCAGGATGAAGGCGGTAAAGGCCATGGCGACGCCCGGAGGGCTCACCCCGGTCGCGGCGGCGGGGCCGAGGCTGGCCCAGGCGACGAAGACAGCGACCGCCCCCATGATGAGGATCGACAGCCATTGCCCGCGTTGGAGCCCCTTGCGGCGGACCGGGTCGGCGACGGAGGCGGCCTGACGACCAGTCATCCAGGCGACCAGCAAATTCAGCAAGGCCAGTCCCGCCAGAACAGCCGCGAGCTCGTAGCGGCTGCCGTAACGATTGGCCTGCCCGGCGGCGTCGAAATGCACCGGGATCGGGGTTTCGGGGCCATAGACCGCGATCCATGCCGACCCGGTCAGGATCAGGAGCGAGACGATGGCGGCGACTGTGTCGGCCAGGGTGAGGTTTTTCATCACGGTTCTTGCTCCTCCTCGTCCGTTTTGCCCGTTCCGCTCAGATCCATCAGGAAGGCCAGGGCCTCCTCGACGGCCGAGATCTCCAGCCGATAGCGGATCGACTGGCCTTCGCGCTCGGTGCTGACCAGTTCGGCCTCCTTGAGCGCGTTCAGATGCCCGGTGACCGTCGGCCAGCTCATGTCGAAGGCGGCGGCGATCTCGCCCGAGGACAACGGTCCCACCCGCAGCATGGCGATGATGCGACGGCGCACAGGATGGGACAGGGCTTTGAACAGACTGTTCATAGGGAAAAGACTAATTAGGAATATTGCTAAATGCAACCCGCGTTCGCTGAGGTGCGGCTGGCCTTCGGCGGGCGCCCGGCCTATGGCTGAGGTCGTTTCTCTTGCTGCGAGTCGTTCTCATGGAAATCCGCGATCAGATCGTTCTCATCACCGGCGGGGCGCGCGGCGTGGGCGCGGCGGCGGCGCGGGCCTTTGTGGGCCAGGGCGCACGGGTGGTGATCAACTGGCGCGCCAGCGGCGAACAGGCGCAGGCTCTGGCGACCGAACTGGGCGAGCGGGCTGTCGCCATCCAGGCCGATGTGACCGACCGCGCGGCGGTCAAGGCCATGGTCGCTCAGGCCGAGGCCCATTTCGGCGGGCCGATCAGCACCGTGATCAACAACGCCCTGGACTACAGCTTCAACGGCGACGCGCGGGCGCAGATGGCGGACATTGCGTGGGAAGACATGGCCAGCCAGTTCTCCACCGTGATCCGTGGCGCGCTGAACGTCATCCAGGCCACGGCGCCGGGCATGAGCGCGCAGAAGTTCGGCCGGGTGGTCAACATCGGCACCAACCTGTTCCAGAATCCGGTCGTGCCCTACCACGACTACACCGCCGCCAAGGCGGCTCTGCTCAGCCTGACGCGGACGGCGGCGGGGGACCTCGGCCCGTCGGGAATCACGGTCAACATGGTCTCGGGCGGTCTGTTGCGGACCACGGACGCCAGCGCGGCGACGCCGGACGCGGTGTTCGACCTGATCGCGGGCATGACGCCGCTGCGCTCGGTGACCACGCCGCAGGAGTTCGCCGATGCGGTCCTCTTCTTCGCATCGCCGTGGAGCCGGGCCGTGACGGGTCAGAACCTGGTGGTCGACGGCGGTCTGGTCCGCGACTAGGCGACTTGGCCGCACGTCGGTCGCGTTTTGGGCCGGTTCGCCCTATAGGAGCGGCCAACGCCCGAACGCCTGCGCTCTCTGAGGTCATGACGCCACATCCGCCGCACAGACTGTCCGTCGCCCCGATGATGGACCGGACAGAAAGCCTATTTTTTTCAAACGGTTAAAGGTATGGCGTGTGCGAAATTTGCACACGGAGTTCTACTTTTATTTTCTTTTCGTTCTCGCTAGCAGGCACGAGTTTCCACGTCAGAACCGTCGGCAGTTAGAAGGTCGCGCACTCCATCCGCGAGAAGTTGCAATGGCTTTCGCCTGCCCTCGCTACTTGTCACGCTCGCCCTGCCACGAAAAAGGTCACTACAGTGCGTAGCGTCTTGGTCGCTGCCGAACCCGGGCATCTTCAGCCTGTTGAGATAGGAGTTCGAATCCATAGGGGCGCACCGCCGCCGTTCCTACGAAAGGTCGCGATGGTGTTCGCCTCAAGCGCCGGTCTCATGCCCCTAAGCGGACCTTCCGCAAGTCTGGGAGAGGTGGAAAGCGGACGTCTCGCATGCAAATCTGGAGCCATGTGGACAACTCAACGTACACCAGAAGAAGTGGCTCGGT
>NZ_DLNQ01000010.1:137775-205445 GCF_002479495.1 Brevundimonas sp. UBA7506 | reverse complement strand
TACTAATGTCCGCTGAGGGTCGGTTTGCGACTTTGGCACCCGCACGCACGTCGGACCTTCACGCAGCCCAGCCGAACAGGGCTGAATAGTTCTCAGGTTCGTCCACGGCGGCGCACCGCCGCCGTCACTACGAAAGGGCGCGATGGTGTTCGCCCCAGGCGCCGGTCTCACGCCCTTAAGCGGACCTTCCGAGAGTCTGCGAGGGGTGGGAAGCGGACATTGGCTGACAGCCGCCCGGCGACTAGGCTCGCGCTATGAAACAGCTATCCGCGCTCGAAATAGCCGCCGCTGTCGTTCTGGCGAAGCAAGTCAGCCCCGATGGGGGCCATGCTCTCATCGAGCAGTTGAAGACGGCTGAGGTTTCTGGCCGTGAATTCACAGGTTTCGGTTTTTACACTGAGTTCAGCGTGGACAGGGCGTTGCCGCCCGCCGTGGTCACCGTCAGCCCGGGGGGATGGGTTCGCTCTGAAGTGGGGCCGGATGCCTACCCCCTAGAATTCATGCTCTACGTCAAAGACGGCTACGCGGAGATGATCGAAGCCTACAGCTATTTCGACGGCTACGGTGACATCGACCTTTTGACCGCATCATTTACCGCGCCCAACGCCTTCGATCCTCCGGCAATCGAGGCCAGCTAAGGGTCGATTGCGGGCCTAGGCGTCAGCGCCGAAAGCAGACGTTGGCGCCCGGGCCGGAAAACGGACGCTCCCGACGTCAGCTAAGGGTGGGAAGCGGTCATTACGGTGCTAGGCTATGGCGCGAAAAATCTGACGGGCGCAGGCGTGGCTTCAAGCGCATCCCACATCGCCTTCACGGTGTCGCGCTTCCCGGTTTTGCAGTGCTCGCGCGCTAGCTGGATCGCACTAAGCTCCTCGGGCCAGAGACTTCGGCCCAGACGTCGTTCCTGGAAAGCGATGAACTTACTCGGGCGCATAGGTGACCGTAGGCCTCTTTCCGCCGATCTCCTAACCCCATCACCCCACCATCATCCAAGTCCCGTAAGCGGACGCTCGGAATGCCTGGGAGGGGTGGCAAGCGGACCTTGGTCGAACCGCCACCAGCCTAGCGGTTATACAGGTGGTCCGAATAGACCAAGGAGGCAGCTGCGAGCGTGAATAGCGCTACAAGCAGCCATCGGGCTCGTTGATTTAGATCGTCGGGACCGCCCATGATTAAGCCTCTCAGCTGTTGCGCGCTGGTAAACGCATTCGCATCAATGTCCGTCATGGGTCGAGATTCGACTTTGGCATCTGGCCCGAAACCGGAACCTTGGCCGAACAGCCTGGCAGTGCAAGTGCCCAACTTCCCCTAGGGGTGGTTAGTGGACGTTCAGCGACCGATGGAGTGGCCAGTGCCTGCGAGGTGTATCAGTGAAAGCATCATCACCACCCCGAAGGAAGCGTACGCCAGAAATTGGAGGATGGGCGCTTCGCGCGCCAGCAGCATCACCGCGATGACTTCGATGAAAAGAACCGCCCGGATTGTCAGTAGAAGCGGCGATCCCGCACGGCTCCCGAAGATGCCCCATTGAGGGTCCAGGACGGGGGTGAGGCGAAACTGAAACCCATGGTCGCCCATCATCTCTTGGTTCGCCGCCTTGATGCCCCTGTGGCACCTCGGATCAAAGAGCATCCGCAGAAAGAGAAGAAGGGCGACCGCAGTCGCCAATAGGGCAAGCGGATTGGCAAGCGTCGCCCGTGCCGGTTCGTATGCGGCGCCTATGACCACAACCGCACCGCCGAGCGCAGCGATTAGTAGGGAAAGCCAATAAATCCAGCGTGAGGACATGCATCGAACTGAGCATCGACCGGCAGTGTCCGCAATGGGGCGAGACGCAACTTCGGGCTGCGGCCGAAAATCGGACCTTCACGCTGCCCAGCCGAACAGGGCTGAATAGTTCTCAGGATCGTCCACGGCGGCGCACCGCCGCCGTTCCTACGAAAGGCCGCGATGGTGTTCGCCTCAAGCGCCGGTCTCATGCCCCTAAGCGGACCTTCCGCAAGTCTGGGAGAGGTGGAAAGCGGACGTCTCGCATGCAAATCTGGAGCCATGTGGACAACTCAACGCACACCAGAAGAAGTGGCTCGGTGCCTACGAGACTTCATCGACGGCACTGGCGGCGAGTGGGATTGGGACGACTTCGCAAGCGTCACGATCAAGGATCAGGCTCTCGAAAGCATCCGCCAGCGGGCTACTCGAACTGAGCCATTGAAGGCTGACATTAAGCAGCTTCGGAAGCTATTGGCAGAAGCTGAAGCGCTGTGCGCTACGCCTACTAATGTCCGCTGAGGGTCGAGATGCGACTTTGGCATCTGGCCCGAAACCGGACCTTGGCCGAACAACCCGGCAGTGCAAGTGCCCCACTTCCCCTAGGGGTGGTTAGCGGACACTTGCCGTAACGTTGGGGCGGTTGTTACGTTCATGACATGTGGGTCCGCCTAACCATCTGTGTCGCGGCTCTGCTCGTCAGCGGATGTGACCCGATCTACGGCGTCGAGAGCCGAGCCACCCTCTCCGGTCCCGTTGATGCCCGGTGCATCAATGCAGCCTTGGCGAGCGTCGTCGGTGCGGGCCGTGTGGCGTGTGAGCGTAGCGAGAGCCGATCGACGGAAATCTATCCGAAACAGCGTGAGGTCCTCACTGTCATGCACGTATGGAGCTACGGCGAGGGCGGCAGCGACATTTTGCAGATCAATCAGACACCGGACGGATGGGATTATCGAAATGCACGCAGCCGCATGGGTTCGGCAGTGACAGACGAAGAAATAGCCCGCTTCCAGCCGTTGATGCTGGCGGTGATCCGCAACAGGTCGCTTTGCGAAGTAGACATTCCCATGCGGGGGCTGGCATATCTTGAGCGGGTGGTGCAGCCGCAGCCGCTGATCTGATCTTCTGGTCGCGCAGACCGGATCTTCTGCTGATTGATTACGCCGTTGGCGTAGCCCTTCTCCTCGGCTGAGTCGTCGTACTCTACGCAGTTTCTATGACAATGATGGATAGTCGCCTCAGCGTGGGCGGCTTCATTAAGTTCATCATCACATCAGTAGTGATGATGCTGCCTACCGCTCTCGCATTGGGCCTGTTGTGGCTCTCGGCGCTTTACAAGAGCGGGGCGGGCATAGCCTCTTCAGCAGTGTTTTTTAATCGTCTCGCTTGTTTTCATCATGCTGCTCCCAGGATGGCCGGTGATGCAGGCAAAATCGACCAAATTGATCGGGCCATTGGTTGCTCTCGGAGCGACCCGCGGGATCCGATGGTCCCTTGTCATCGCTGGCTTCCTGACTGGTGGGGTCAATCGGGCTCTTCCAGCGATATCATCTGCGACTGAGGTCTGGTCAGCGCTGACCTTGGCGGTATTGGGCGGCGGGATCGCCGTGCTCTCTGCAATGATAGCGACCAGCATTGCGGTCACTTCCGCCAAGCTGATGCTGGCCGAGAGTTAAGTGTCAGCAGTCGACGCCTATGGCCGAGGTTTGCTTGCTGCCCCGGTCGCACAGCGCATCCGCAAGAGCCTCCGCGGTGAATGGCTTGGTGAGGACGGCGTGAGCGCCGAGGCCGGAAGCCATCTGCAGAATGGGACCGGGGCCTAGCCGCCCCCCGCCGGTCATAGCGACGACCCGCATTGTCTCCCTGAGATGACGGGTATCCATAATAAAGTTCAGCCCGTCCCGGTCGGGCATCAAAATGTCCAGCAGAACGGCGTCGGGCGACCATTGTCGCACGATGTCCAACCCTTCATCGACAGTTTCGGCGGTCATGACCTGGTAATCCATACGCTCCAGCATGTCCTCCAGATGACGCAACAAAAGGGGATCGTCCTCGATGACGCAGACTTTCACGGCGGAGCTCCTGATTGATCGTCCGTGTCTGTCTAGCCGATGACGATCACGGTTCGTCAACCAGGGCGGCGTCGCTTTCGCTTTGCCCTGGGCCTTGCTTCGGTGTTCTTCGCCGTGACTCTGATCGTCATTGGGGTGGAGCTTCGGCGTGAATTCGCCGGGGCCGCAGCCTTACGTGCGGCCGTAGACCGGTCCTACGATACTCGATTGCAGATCCAGTCCGTCTTCTCTCTGCTCCAGGACGCCGAGACCGGACAGCGCGGCTACATCATCACCGGCGATAATCGGTTTCTGGAACCCTATGATCTGGCTCTGACGCGGATCAGCGCGCAGATGGACGCCCTCGGCGTCCTGTTCAACGCCGACGAGGCGCAGACCGCTCACCACCAACGCCTGTCACAGGAAGTGGCGCGTAAACGCCGGATCATGGAGCGCAGCGTCAATCTGCGCCAGGCAGGACAGGCCGGAGCCGCCGTGGCGTCGGTGTCGAGCGGCGAGGGCAAGGCGACAATGGACGAGATCCGCCAGGTGGTGGATCAGATGACGCAGCGCGAGGCCGAGCATCTGGCCGCCCTGTCCGCCAAGGCCGCAAAGCGGACCGCGCGCACGGAGCTTATGGTCCTGTTGTTGTTCCTGGGCCTGGTCGTCATCGCGGCGGCGACGGTGTTTATGGTCTGGAGATATCTGGCGACCCGAAGCCTTCTTCTGGAGCGGCTGCAGGCCGCCGCCGCGCGACACAGCGCCACCCTGGACAGCGCCTTCGACGCCATCGTCACCCTGAACCCGAGCGGCAGCATCGAGACCATGAACCCGGCTGCAGAGCGCATGTTCGGCTGGCGCGCGGAGGAAATCGGTCGGCGGGACGTCGGAATCCTGATCAACCTGGCGGAAAACGGCGAGGGCGCGTTCCTGGATCGGCTCGGCGCCAGTCAGGGGGCTTGGGAGGACGGCCTTCTACGCGAGCTGACCGGGAAACGTCGGACGGGGGAGAGCTTCCCCGCCGACGTGGCCCTCGGCGCGATGGACTTGCCCGCCGGCCGCCATGTCGTGGCCGTGATCCGGGACATCACCGAACGCCGCCGGGTGGCCGAGATGAAGGATGCCTTCGTCTCGACGGTCAGCCATGAGCTGCGCACGCCCCTGACCTCCATCGCCGGCTCGCTCGGCTTGCTGGCCGGCGGCGCCGCCGGCGACCTGCCCGAGAGAGCCGCCCGCCTCATCGGCATCGCCCATTCAAACAGCCAGCGGCTGGTCCGGCTGATCAACGACATCCTCGACGTCGAGAAGCTTGACGCCGGCAAGCTGGTCCTAACCATGTCGCCGCTCGATCTCCGAGACATCGCGGCACGGGCGATCGACGGCGTCAGGGGTTACGTCCATCAGTTGGGCGTGAATCTGCGTCTTGAGGACGGCGCTTCCGCGCCGGTGCGCGGCGACGCCGACCGGCTGATCCAGGTGGTGACCAATCTGCTGTCCAATGCCGCCAAGTTCTCTCCGGTCGGCGGCGAGGTGACGGTCACCGTCAATCCGGAAACCCGGATCGCCCGGCTTAGCGTCGCCGACCACGGCCCCGGCATTTCGGAGGAATTCCGCTCGCGCATCTTCGGCAAGTTCGCCCAGGCGGATTCGACCGACACGCGCGCCAAGGGGGGCACGGGTCTGGGTCTGGCCATCGCGCGGGACATCGCCGAACGCCATGGCGGACGGCTGTGGTTTGAATCCGCCGAGGGCGAAGGCGCCACCTTCCATCTCGACCTGCCGCTGGACCTGCCGGACGCAGATCAGGGCGAGGGGCCGGGACGTTTGCTCATCTGCGAGGACGACCCCGATTCCGCACGGGTTCTGGTCGAGATGCTGTCCCTTGAAGGCTATCAGGCCGACGTGGCCGTCACCGCCCGGGACGCCCTGGCGATGGCGCGCAAGGGGGTCCATGCGGCGGCGCTTGTCGATCTGCAGTTGCCGGATGCCGACGGCGTCAGCCTGATCCGTGCGCTGAAGGCCGGCGGCGATACGCGCGCCATGCCGGTGATCGTCGTCTCGGGGGGCGCGGCCCGAGGCCAGGCGCGCGGACGCTCGCTGGAGGTAGCGGACTGGATGGAGAAGCCGGTGGATCAGGCCCGCTTGCGCCTTGCCGTGCAATCTCTTGTCCGGTCAGACGCAAAGCCGCTGGTCCTGCATGTGGACGATGACCGGGACATTCTGGAGGTGACGCGCCACGGGCTTGAATCGGTGGAAGTCGTCGGCGCGGAGAGCCTGGCCGACGCGCGAGCCGCACTGGCTCGCCGACGGCCCGACCTGGTGATCCTGGACCTTGGCCTTCCGGACGGAAACGGCCTCGACCTTCTGCCGGAACTGACGGACGAGGAGGGGCGCACCATCCCGGTCGTCATCTATTCCGCGCAGGACCTGGATCGCCAGGCCGCGCCGGCGGTTCAGGCCGTGCTTACCAAGTCCCGCATGTCCCTGACCCAGCTGGCGCGCACTGTGCGCCGCCTGACACGTCGCGCCGGAGGCCAAAAATGACAGCCCTGAACATACTGCACGTCGACGACGAGGACGACATCCGTGAGGTAGCAGCCTACGCGCTCGCTCTCGATCCCGACATCGTCCTGACCTCGGTCGCCTCGGGTCAGGCGGCGCTCGCCGCGCTGGACGAGGGACTTCGGCCTGACGTCGTCCTGCTCGACGTGATGATGCCGAACCTGGATGGAGCCGGGACCCTTGCGAGGATTCGCGAACGGCCGGCTCTTCGAAATACGCCCGTAATTTTCATGACGGCGCGAGCGCGATCCGGAGAAATCGATCAGTATCGCGCCTTGGGCGCGCTGGACGTCGTCATCAAGCCTTTCGATCCCATGACCCTTGCCGCAGACGTCCGGGCCATCCTTGCGGCTAGCCAATGAACGACCTGTTGGCCAGCCTCAGGGCGCGGTTTCTGGACCGCTGCGTAGGCGATCTCGCACGCATCGAAAAGCTGTGCGAGCGCGACGCCCTGCATTCGGAGGAAATGCAGGCTCTGGTGCATAGGCTCGCGGGCGCCGCCGGCACTTTCGGCTTTCCTGTCATCAGCGACGCGGCGGCCGACTGTGACGACGCCTTGGCTCAAGGACAGGCGCCCGATCGCTCTAAAGTCGAGCGACTGACGGCCGCCCTCGAGGAGGCCTTGGCTAGGCGGGCGGACTGAAACCCTTACGCGTCATTGCGCCCCACGACTGGCTTCGACGCAGGTATTGCCACAAGCCGCGCAGCCGCCACAGGTTGTTGAGTTGTCGATAGCCGAAGTTTTCCAGCACCGCCGCAGCGGTCAGCAACAGGAGGTGGCGCGCGCGTGGAAAGCGCCTGAGCTCTGACTCCTCCAACGCCAGCGCTCCCACGGAAATCACGACTCCGAAGGTGAACGTGATGGCCAGGAAGGCCAGCAGATAGTCCAGAGATAGCAGTCCCAGCGCCCAGAAGGCCGGGATGAGGAGATAGCCCAGCAGCTCCACCACCGGTCCCAGGATATCCACGAGGAAGATGTAGCCGAAGCCGACGGGACCGAGGCGGCCATAGCGAGGGCGGAACATCACGTCCCAGTGGCGTTCGAAGGTCTCAAGAGCCCCGCGATGCCAGCGCGCCCTTTGGCGCCCCAGGACCCGGATGTCTTCCGGAGCCTCGGTCCAGCATACAGGCTCAGGAACGAAACCTATGCGATACGGTCGGTCTTGATCGCGCATGAGGCGGTGAAGCTTGACGACCAACTCCATGTCTTCGCCGACCGTCCCCCGGGTGTAGCCGCCGGCTTCGATCACGCGTGCTCGCCGGAAGAGGCCAAAGGCGCCCGAAATGATCGTGAGCGTGTTGATCCGGCTCCAGGCAAGCCGGGCCATGAGGAAGGCGCGCAGATATTCGACGGTCTGCAGCAGCGCGAGCAGATTGCGTGGAGGGCGGACTTCCAGCACCTGGCCGTCTCTGATGAGGCAGCCGTTGGCGATACGCACGGTGCCTCCGACCGCCACGGTGCGCTCAGGTTCTTCGACAAAGGGCTGGACTGCGCGCAGCAAGGCGTCGGGCTCCAGCAAGGAGTCAGCGTCCATCGAGCAGAAGATCGGCGCCCGGGATATGTTGATGCCGGCGTTGAGCGCGTCGGCTTTGCCGCCGTTCTCCTTGTCCACGACTATTAGGCGTGGCTGGTGCGCGGCCGTGTAGACGCCTCTTATCGGTTGATGATCCAGGGCCTGCTCATAATGTCGCTGCGCAGGTCTCAATTCGTAGGCGTCGATCAGCACCTGCAAGGTGGCGTCCCTGGACCCGTCATTGATGACGATCACCTCGAAACTGGGGTAACGCAGGGACAGCAGCGACCTGACGCTTTGAACAATCGTGAGCGCCTCGTCGTAGGCCGGAGCCAGCAGGGCGATAGGCGGCGAAGCCTCGGCGTAGCGACGCCACAGGGCGCCGGATTCCGGGATCGCCGGTCGGGCGGCGAGCGCGCCGGCCGCCAGCAACAACTGGATCAGGTAGACGAGATTCTGGGCGAGACCCATGCCGATCACGAACATGGCGATCGACCGGGCGAATCCCACCAGGATGAGGGCTATCTCCTGGGTCACGCCGCAGCCTTCATCAGCCCGCGCTCGGCCAGCGCGAGAGAAGCGGCGCGACGCACCACGTCATGCTCATCTTCGATCGCCGTGCGCAGGATGGCGACCCCCGGATCGCCGAGGATGGCCAGCGCCTCGCCAGCGCGGAAACGAACCCACCAGGCCGGGTCTCCCAGCGCCTGTCGCAGCCGCGGCGCGGCATGGACCAGCCTGATCCGACCGACAGCCTCGCAGGCGGCGGAGCGAACCTGCCAGGCCGCGTCGGTCAGCGCCGCCGTCACGGCCGCCTCACCAGCCGGATGAGCGAGAAGCCCAAGGGCGCGCACCGAGGCGATACGCAGTTCCAAGTCCGCGTCGGTCGCGGTTCGCACCAGAGGCTCCACGGCACGATAGTCTCCTGACGCGCCTAAAGCGTCTGCCAACATCGCGCGGGTGGCGGAAGGAGCGAGAGGAAGAATAAAGACGTCCAGAGCCTCCGTCGGCGTCGCTTTAGCGGCACGTCTGATGACGGGTTCGTACAGCAGGGAGTCCTGGAGGCCGCGTCTGGCTATGTCCGTCAGCATGTCCTGCAACGGCGGAGCGGCGTCCATGTCCAGAAGAGCGGTGAGGACCGCTACGCGAAAGTCCCCTTCGCGTGATCGGGCCAGGGCCGACCGCAAGGCGTCTACGGTCGCCACATCTGGAAAGGCGGCCAGCGCCTCAGCCGCCGCTATTCGGCCGGCCTTGCTCCCCCTGTCGAGTCGGAGGCGCAGACGGTCGGGAAGCCCCAACCGAGCGAGGCTTTCGATCAGGCGATCCCGCTGCGCGCCACGTACAAGCCCCAACACCTCCACCAGAGCTTCGGCCATCAGACGGGCTCGCATCTGATAGGGCTTCAGTTGTGGTTCCGCCCCGACGTCGCCGTTCAGGATCGCCAGGAACAACCTGCGGATCTGGGCCTCATCCCCAGCCCGTTTGCTGTCGAACCGTTCCCGCAGAAGGCGGGCGAGAATCAGACCCGTCATCCAGACCAGGGCCGCTGCGATGAGCATCAGCGAAACCCACCACAATGCGGTTAGAAAGCTCACCAGAATCGCCAGCCCAGACCGAGGGTGATCGCCTTTCGATCATAACGACCCCGATCTTCTTCCAGGCCGCCCACCCGCAAGCTGATCTGGTCTGTCAGACCGATCTCGACGCCGGCGCTGAGGGCGCGCACGTCTGTCGTCAGACCTTCACTGCTTTCGGGAGCGTCAGCGTAGTCCGCCCGGAAACGCAGACGGTCGGTCGGGGTCCAGTTGACACTGACGGCGTAGCCGGCGCGGTGCTGGTCGGTCTCGTCCCAGACGTTGATCCAGCGCGCGGCCAGCCGCACCCGCCCTTGTGCGAGGTCTGCGACCAGTCCGGGCTGCAGACTGCTCACGTTCCCGCTTGCGAAGCGCGCGGCGGAGGCGTCCAGCGTTCCGTTGATGCTCGGCAGAAGATGGACTTCCGCCCCGACGCGCACCGAGACTGTCGGACGGTAGTCCGCCTCCACGGCGCCGCCTAGCGCGCCGTAAGCTTCGCCCCAGGGGAAGAGACGGTCCAGCTGTCCCTCGACGAACAGGTCCCGTTTGTCGAACCGTTCCGTCCATTCGCCTACGCCCGTGATCGTCGAGCGCTCATCCATGGCATGGGCGGCGGCGACACGCACTTCGTTCCAGTCGGACAATCCCGCGCCAAGGCGGCTCCTTGAGCCGTCCAGATCAAAGCGCCAAGCGGGTTGCGGCCGCAAGGCGCGGGCCAGGGCTTTCAGATCAGCCCGTTCAGGCGCCGCAAGGAGCGCCTTGTCGGTTTCCATTCTAGCGCGCCCGGCGTCGCCGCGCCTGCGCGCGACGAGCGCCAGTCCGAGGCGGGCGTCCACATAATGCGGGGCCCGGACGAGGACGGCCTCGAAGTCCGCCTCGGCCTCGTCCAGCCGGTCAAGCGCCAGGAGGGAGAGGCCGCGATTCAACAGGGCGTCCGTATTTTGGGGCCTAATCCGAAGAACCGTATCCAGCTTGGCAAGCGCCGCCTCGCTGCGCCCCGCGCGTCGGTCGCGGACGGCCTCCTCGTAAAGCGCGGTCGGATCCGGGCGGACCTCAGCCGGAACGTCTTGAACGAGCATCGTCGCGCTCCATGCTCGAGTCCGCGATGATCCGGCTGATGCGCTGTACGAGTTCTTCGGGAATGAAGGGCTTGGCCAGATAGTCGGCGGCGCCCAGCTGAAGGCCGCCTACGATGTCTTTTTCGTGTTTTAGCGCTGTCAGCATAATCACAGGGACAGCCCGCGTGGTTTCGTCGCTTTTCAGGCGACGCAACACCTCGAAACCGTCCATGACCGGCATCATGGCGTCCAGAACGATAAGGTCCGGTTTGTGAACCTGGGCGAGGTCCAGAACCTCCCCGCCGTGCTCGGCCGCGATGACCTGATGCTCAGCCGCCGCAAGCTTGTGTTGCAGCAAAGCTCGCAACAACGGGTCGTCGTCCGCGATCAGAATCCGGGCCATATTCTTACTCCACTACCCTGCGCCCTTCACCCTATGGGAGGAGAGTATGAACCAAGCCCTAGCAAGCGACCGCTCTGGTCCGGGTCTTGGCGGCCATCGAACTTGACGGCGAGCGCGGCGGCCTGAAGGCGCGGCGCCGAACAGATGCGGGGTGAAGGCGTGTTCGACGCCCCCAGATGCATGACGCCGCGCCGTCGCTTTCGTCTCTTATCGATCGCCAACAGGCGTCGAGCGGGACGTGCGAGGGCGCCATTAACAGCGTCAGGCCTTCGGCTTCTGCCGAAGGCCTTCAGCCTTGAGCGCCCACGGCGGGCTTCAGACCTGCACGCCTTCGCTGTGCGACAGGGGTTCCTAACCTTGGCGATGCTTCAGGCTGCTGATCACGTCATGGTCGGCCTTGATGGCCGCATAGGCCGCGGCAATGCGTTGTCGCAAGGCGTCGGGAAGAACAGCCTCCTCTGCAGCTTTTTCAAAACGCGCCTTGATGACGTCTTCTCCGCGTTCGACCTCGTCGATCACGCCGCTGTCATCACGCCCCATGAGTTCGCCTCTCAGTTCGGCGAACTTGTTATGGACGCGGCCGAGCAGCGACTGGTCGTCTTCCGGTTCACCCCCCAGGTTACGCACTTCGGATTGGAGTTGACGGCTCAGCTCTTCGCGTCTGTCCGCACGATCCTCGAACATGATCTTGAGTTCGGGATTGCTCGCGCCGTCTGCGGCGTGTCGATAACCATGAACACTGTCCAGGGTCGTTTCGATCAGATCATTCAAGGTTTTGACGGCTTGTCCATTGTCGACGTGCATTGAGGCGATATCCTTTGCGTAACGGCCAGATAGAACCTTTCATGTTGCGTCATGTTCCGTGATTTCTTCTGGAGCGGCGCCTGGAATGCGGTCTGGCGAGGAAACGACCGGCAAGGTTCGCATTGCTCGTGGGCGGAGGTCCGTTACGCCTTGGCCCAGCTTGGCGGGGGACGCCGGACTCGCTGCGCGAGCGGACCGAACATGCAGCTCGCATCTGCGTGCACTCCTGGTCACAAGGAACCCAAGGTAAAGCCTGTGGTTCTCTCTGTCGGGTTGGCGAAGGGGCGGTCGTGCGAAGACGCTTGACGATATTGGTGTTGAGCGTGGCCGTCCCCGCGGCTGCGGCCCTCGGTCTCCTGGTCGGCCTCAATGTGCTCGAGGCGCGTCGCGCTCATGAACGCGCGCTTCTGGCGACGGCTCGATCAGTATCGACCGCCATAGATATGGATGTGGTGCGAAAGCTTGACGCCGTCGACGCGATCGCGAGTTCGGACGCCTTGGCCGCCGGGGACTGGAGGCGCCTCGGAGAGCGGACGAGTCGGCTCGGGTTGGGGGAGGGCATAGAGCTGTCCGTGGTTGACCCGGGAGCGGCCCACGCCCTCCATATGCCGGTCGGCGAGACGCCGGCCGAGCAAGCGGTCCCGATGACGATCCGCCCGGAATATGAAATCCGGTTCGGGGCGCAAGGACGGGCCAGAGTGTCCGATCTGCATGGGGCTTTCCGATCCGAGGCTCCTGGCATTGCGATCGGGTCCGCCCAGCAAGCCCCGGAGACCAAACCGGCGGTTGTCCTGATCGTCCCTCCAACCCGGTTTCTGGACGTGATCACTCGCCAACCGGTTTCAGAATCCGCCCTGGTCACCCTCGTCGACGCCCGGCGCCGCGTGATTGCACGGTCTCGAGACCACGCCGTTCATCTGGGGGCGTCCGCCACGCCGGCGATGATCGCTGCAATGGCGGCCGCGCCGGAAGGCGTGGTGGCCAGTCGTTCGTTGGACGGCGATCCGACTGTCGTAGCCTACACCCGATCAGAGCTGTCCGGTTGGACAACCATGGTCGTGGTGCCGCGCTGGTCGTTGGAAGCGCCCATCTGGACCAACGTCCTGGGAGTCGGCGCGGTGTTTCTCCTTCTCGGCGGGTTGAGTCTGGTGGCGGTGCATAACCAGTCCAACGCCATTTCGCGTGAACTGGAAGCTCTGGAAAAGGACGCGGCTGCGCTGGGAGGCGGAGGGATCGTGCCGCCTCGCCAAGGGCGCATCGCGACCATGGCCAAGGTTCAGAAGGCGCTCAGCTGCGCCTCGGTCGAATTGAGCCGACGTGACGAAAGACAAACCCTCCTGATCAACGAGCTCAATCATCGGGTCAAGAACACCTTGGCGACCGTCCAGGCGCTTGCGGCGCAGACCTTTAGAGGGGCGGAGCACGAAGCTTGCCGCAAGTTCGAGCGAAGGCTCTCCGCCCTG
The DNA here is from genome assembly GCF_002479495.1 of Brevundimonas sp. UBA7506. Lineage (GTDB taxonomy): Bacteria > Pseudomonadota > Alphaproteobacteria > Caulobacterales > Caulobacteraceae > Brevundimonas. Next base: position 192,249 of record NZ_DLNQ01000010.1, on the reverse strand, counting down.
GGTCGGGCTCATGATCTGCTGACGCAGGCGGCCTGGACGGAAGTCGAGATGCAGGATGTTTTCGCGCGTTGCGGGGAAAACCATGAGGGACGAATTCGCGCCCGCGGCCCTTCCGTCATGTTGCGGCCCGAGGCGGCGCTGGCCCTTTACATGTGCGCCCACGAGCTCACCACCAACAGCCTCAAGTACGGCGCGCTGGGCTCGGAAACCGGCAGCGTAGAGATCGGGTGGTCGCGTGAGGAGGATGGGGTCGTCCAGCTTGTCTGGCGCGAACGCGGAGGGCCTGTCGTGAGCCCGCCTACGCGCGAAGGGTTCGGCACGAAGCTGATGGACAGATTGGCGCGGCATGAACTGAACGGCAGGCTGGAAAGGGAATACCGACCGGCTGGACTGGTGGCGCGTGGACGATTCCGCCTGTCCTCGGACAGCCGGTTTCGTTCCGACCTCTGACCGCCAGGACTTCGGCGCGCGCAGCGACGCTCATCTTCCTAACCTATGTTGAGGACGCCTGGCCCTTTACGTGATCATGAAGACCGATCCCTCCCCGGGTCTTGCGTCGAATGTATTGCAGCGACGTTTGATGATCTGTTGATGGAGAGGCGATCAAGTGGCTACGGCGATCATTCTTCGCTGCCGACGCAAGCAGCCCGGCTGTGGCCTTCGCATCTGGTACGAGTACGCGCCGATCGTCGACGGCAGCGCTAGGAGGCGGCCCAATCACATGATGGCGTCAGCGGATAGCGCCGCAGATCTGGCTCGACGTTCCGGGTTCAGCGTCGACGGCGATGTCATGGATGTTCAGGTCTGAGCTGGGGCGCTGATGGAACGCTTGCGACGCGGTCTGCTGATCTTCGTGGTTCTGGCGACCACATTCTTCATTGGCGTGAGCATCAGCGTTCTCATCTGGAGCTTGCAGGCGATCTGATGAGGCGGCCCAGGCCATAGCTTGACTGTTTTGGCCGTTCGACCGACGGCGCGATGCAGGAGCGAAGGTTCGTGTCATTCTGTGGTGAGGATGAGGCTGAACGTCGCGAGAATCTGGAGCGATCCGGCGGCCCACAAAATTCCAGGCAGGCGCGCGGCGTCGGCCTCACTTTCTGATCCGTCTGTTCTCCGGCACGCGGGAGATCGAATTGCTATAGGTGCGCGGAGGAGCCGCGCGCCGCGTCGGCCCGCAGTATCGAGTGCGCCCATGACCATTCCGACAGATCTGACAGACGCCCAGCCGGCCCCTAATATGGCGACCTCGCCGCGGTTTCTGATCGGGATCGTCGGCGCCGTGGCCTTCGCCCACCTCCTCAACGACCTCATTCAGGCGGTCCTGCCGGCCATCTATCCGATGCTGAAGACGAAGTTCGCCCTGAGCTTCACCCAGATCGGCGTTGTCGCCCTGGTCTATCAATTCACGGCTTCGCTGCTTCAACCGTGGATCGGCTTCTATACGGACAAGCATCCCAAGCCCTATCTACTGCCCTGCGGGATGTTCGCCACCCTGATCGGGATCGGCTTGCTGGCGACCGCCGGCGGCTTCACCATGCTCCTGGTCGCCTCGGCGGTGATCGGGGTGGGGTCCGCCACCTTCCACCCGGAAGCCTCGCGTGTCGCCCGTCTCGCCTCCGGCGGACGGTTCGGCACAGCGCAATCGACCTTCCAGGTCGGCGGCAACACCGGGTCCGCCATCGGGCCTCTGGCGGCCTCGCTGATTATCCTGCCCCTGGGCCTCACCGCCGTGGGGTGGCTGGCGGTCGCTGCGGTGACGGCGATCTGGGTGCTCTTTGGCGTCACGCGCTGGCGTATCCGCAACCCTCACGCCATGGTCGCGGCCAAGACCCTGAGCGAAGGCCCCCAGCTAAGCCGGGGCCGGATCATCGGCGCCCTGGCGGTTATCGCCGTGCTGATGTTCGCCAAATTCATCTACATCGGCGCCTTCACCAACTACTTCACCTTCTACCTGATCGAGCGTTTCGCCCTCTCGGTTCAGGATTCCCAGTTCCACCTGTTCGCCTTCCTGGCGGCCGTGGCGGCGGGGACCTTCGCCGGCGGCCCGATCGGCGACCGGATCGGCCGCAAGGCCGTGATCTGGCTGTCCTTCCTCGGCGCGGCGCCCTTCGCCCTGCTGTTGCCCTACGTGGATATGGGGTGGACGACCGTCCTCTCGATCGCCATCGGCTTCATCATGTCCTCCGCCTTCGCGGCCCTGGTCGTCTATGCGCAGGAACTCGTGCCGGGCCGTGTGGGCCTGGTGTCGGGCCTGATGTTCGGCCTCATGTTCGGCATCGGCGGGATCGGCGCGGCGGGCCTCGGCCTGCTCGCGGACGCCAACGGCATCGTCTGGGTCTACAAGCTGTGCGCCGTACTGCCGCTTCTGGGCCTGGTCACCGCCCTGCTTCCTGACGTGAAGACGTCGGGGGCGGTGGGTTAGGCCTTGCCCGCAGAGGCGGCCGGGCGGGAACTGGAAGTCATAGGTCCAGGGGGACGCGTCTTTCCCTCTATCGTGTCCGATGCCGTGCGCCCCGCGCTTCCACCCATGGCGTTCAGGGCCCCCTGCGCCTCGGCGCAGCGAGGACGGCCTCGCTTGTTAAGGGCGGTCGCCGGGCTGGGGCGTGGTGGTCGTGACGACGGCCGTGCTGCTGGACGGGGGCGTCACCACCGTCTGACGCTCGACGACGACCGGCTCGGAAGCCCGCGCTTCGGCTGCGCGCGCCTCAGCCTGGGCGCGGATCGCTTCAGCGCGAGCCGTCGCGCTTTGGGCCTGTGCGATCGCCACGCTGTCCCGAGTGCTGCTGAGCTGGTTCTGAGCCAGAGCGGCCTCTGCCGTTTGCCTCGCATTGTCCGCCGCTGCTTCTGCCTGGATGACGCGCAATTCGGCGTCAGTGGGCGCAGTTGCTGGACGCGTCAGGAAATAGATAAGGCCGAAGACGACTGCGGCGAGAAGAATGCCGACAACCCACCACAGAGCTATATTGGTTTCACGTTCGACGATGATGGTCTCCGGCGCGCGGCGGATCGTGCTGCCGATAGGCGCGATCACATTCGGGTCGTCACGTTTGAAATCGTCCACGGCTTTCCTCCTGATTGCTGCGATCAAATGGCGCCGCGGGACCTATGGTTCCGCTTGTTTTCCAAAAGTCCCAACGACCGGCCTCTGTCCTGAGAGAATCCCGGTCAGCACGCCGTCTCATGGTCGGGCCAGTGTCCGCGATTTTTTGTGAGAAAACTCGCCCAGCCTGTGATGAGTTCGCTTCCGAACTCTGGAACCTCAGGCGTTCACGAGCCGTTCGAGCCAGACAGCGCCGGCTGTTCGAGCGGCCTGCCGGCGATAAGCGCCGCTCGTCCCCTATCGAGTTGAACCCATCCTTCCCCCTCGCCCTGATCGGCGAGGGGCTTTTTTTGTCAGTTCGCGCCAGTCAAAATCCATGAGGACCTGGCCCTTAGGGAGACGGCGACTTCCCGGGCAAAGGCCCGGTGGGCCTCATTCTCGTCGAGTATCACCCGACCGGACCTGTTCCGACCGCTGGTCACCCGGTAGCAGGTCTGTTTCCGTTGGCCGTCAGCCATGCGTTTGACACGCGTCAGCTTCACACCGGCCTGGGCGCGGATCAGCTTCTTCATAGGAACCTCCTCTCCCTGGAGTCAGGCCAGGGCGGCGGCTTTGGTTCCCGCCCTGGCGGACGAGCAATCCTGACATCAATCGGGCCTGAAGGGCGCGTGGCGAGCGCCAAGGGAAGACATCTGGACGGTTGCGGCGCTTCGCAAGGGAACAAGCCTTCCATCCTGCGGTTACCCCTTCGCACTTCCCCAGAGGAATGCAGGTCGGTCCGGCGTCGTGCTCAGCCAAACCCCGTACGCACCGGACCGACTAATTCTTCTTCCCTCGCTCATTGTCCGACCAAAGTTTGGATCACAGCCATTCTTGAAGGCGGCTGGGGCGCAGCTCCCGCGCCGGTCCGTCGTGCGGTGAAGGCCGAAGCGGTTTTTGTGCAACCGCCTCGGCCTTGACCGGAAAAGACCGGTCCTTTCGGATTAGGCTCGGCGTTCAGGACGGACTCTGCTGGCCCTTGCCGCGCTGTTGTTCCTGAAGATCGCCTTCCGGCACGGCGCCGGCCGGTATCTTCGTCAGGTTTCCGTTTTCGTCCGAAAGACAGTCGGCGGCCCTCTTGTAGCCGCTCTGATCCAGGGTGGTTTCGCGAGCCGCCTGTTTCTGAAGGCTGTCTTCACCTTGGCCGAGGCCGCTGTCGTCGGCTTTCCCGGGCTGGGGACGGGTCGGGTCGCGGTCGGGATCAGGCCTGGATTCAGTCACCTTCCATCTCCTCAGTCCGGGTTTGCAATGGGCGGGGTCATGGGCGATCGACGATCCTCATCGGGGTCTTCGCCCTCCGCCTTGGACGTCTCCCGCCGCGCCTGAGATTGAAGGCTGTCGTGATCCTGAGGGTCGTCGTTCGGACCGGCGTCGGCCGGCGCGCTTTCATTGGGTCGGGTATCGGTCACAACGGCGCTCCTTCAGCTTCCAGAGCCAAAGCCGTCAGGGCCGCCAGCGCCGGCGGCGCCTTCGCCGCCCGATGCGGGCGCCGGGTCGTCCTTGCCCGGCTGGCGCTGGGCCTGATCGCGGAGATGCTCGCGCTGTTGCGGGTTTTCATCCGGCTGGGGCGTATTGGTTTCCGGATCCTGTTCGCGGTCCGCGTTGGGTTGGACGTCGGTCATGTCGTTACTCCTTCTGGGTTGCAGGAAGGGAAGCGGCTGCGGAAACGGGCGTTCCTGCACTGGCGTTTCACGATAAGTTTGGACGTGGCCGGGAACCCGGCGAGGCGGAGGTCTGCGCGGCTGCGCGGCGGACAAGAAAAAGGCCCCGGCGACGACCGGGGCCTCTTCGGCGGCGTGACTGAAGCGCGTCAGAGTCGCGGACCGCGCCCGCGCAGGCCGCCGACGACCAGGGAGACCACGAACAGGATGACGGCGATGACGGCGATGAACTTGGCGATCTCGAACGACATGCCGGAGATGCCGCCGAAGCCGAGCACGGCCGCGACCAGGGCGATGATGAAGAAGATGATGGCCCAACGAAGCATGGAACGGTCCTCCGGAGTCTGTTGATGGAGGTCAAGCTCGACACCTCCCTGCCGATCATTCGACGTGCGACCAACGCGCCCTGGATTTGACTGTTCCATCCTGGCGGATGCGCCGGCCCGCCGCGCAAGCCTGCGCAAATGCGACGCGGGCTTGACGCATGGCCGCGGGCAGGGACCTATGGGTCCCCATCGCGGCGAGCTCCATGCGTCACGGAATTCGTCTACGAGCGAGGAGGACCGACCCTCATGGCCGTCCCCTGTCCTCGGAGGATGGAGTGGCTCCAATGGAGAAGCGCCCGGCCCCGGAGTACTCGGCCCATGTAGACGACTGGGTGGTGCGGCGGATTCGACCCGCAAGGATTGAGGAGAGCCCGAAGTCGATTGATCGGCGGGCGGCCGCCTATCTCAGGGTCTCGACGCTGCGACAGCCTACGTCTCTGGCGCTCCAGCGGCGGGAGCTCCAAGGCTACGCCCGGAGCGAGGGCTTCGACATCGTCGCGGTGTACGAAGATGTCGGGAAGAGCGGCATGACCTTGGAGAAACGGTCAGGCTTGAGCCGTCTTCTCTTCGACGTGGTCACGAAAAGGGCGAACTATGCCCACGTTCTGGTCCTCGACATCAGCCGATGGGGCCGCTTTCAGGACCCTGACGAGGCGGCGCACTACGAGTTCGTCTGCCGAAGTCACGGCGTCTCTGTAACCTACTGTCGCGACCTGGTGGGGGGCGGCCCTCCGGCCCAACTCGCCAAGCAGGTCAGGCGCGTGATGGCGGCGGACTATGTCCGGCAGATTTCGGACAGGACGCGCAGAGGAAAGCGGGGGGCTGCGGAGGCGGGCCGCGCGCCGGGCGCGTGGCCCCGGTACCTTGTGGACCGGCAGATTATCGAAGCTGACGGGACGTGCGGACCTGTTCTGAGGTGCGGCGGCTTTCGCTCTCATCCGCTTCAGTCCTTGCGCCTGGTTCCCGCGACCGGGGAGCGGTCCCAGACTGTACGGCGCATTTTCCAGATGTTCGTCGAAGGCGGCAGGTCGATGGCGGATATCGCATCGATCCTGTCGGAAGAAGGGATCTTCTGGACGGACGGATCGCGTTGGACGCGTCGCCGGGTCGCCAGAATCCTTCGCGACCCGCTGTCGAAGGGACTGCAACACTATGGCCGTTCCCGAACCGTACTGGGCGTCCGCGGACCGGAGTTGGACAGCGGCCGTTGGGGAGAAATCCAGGTCTTCGAGGGGATCGTGTCGGAGGAGATGTTCGAGGCGGCGCAGGCGCGATTTAGAGCGCTCGACGGCCGATATGCCCATACCCGGGAGGAACTGGTTTCCGGGCTGAAAGCGCTCCTTGACAAGGAAGGAAGACTTACCGCCGCCCTGATCGACACCTGCCCCGAAATTCCAAGTGCGAGACGCTACATGTCGCGTTTCGGCACCCTTGCGGAGGCGGAACGATTGGCCGGCTACGTCAAGCCGCGGGTTTCGCGGGGTGCGGCGCCGGATGGAAAGCCCCTTTCGCGGGCCGCCATCCTCGAGGGGCTGCGTCGACTGCATCAAGACAGGGGGAGGGTGAATGTCTCCCTGATACAGGCGGATCGTCGTCTTCCATCAATCGGTTTGATCCGAAAGACCTTCGGCACGGTTACGGCCGCCTATCGCGCGGCAGGCCTGTGATGGAGGAAGATCCGTCTTGCGGCATGGATGATCTTCCGGCCAGGCTGAGACGCCATTTCGGGCGGGACGCCGACGGCGCGGTCGTCCTGTCTCCAGATACGTCCCGGCCTGAGCGAAAACCGGCCCTCGCTGCGCAATACCTGCGTATGTCCACAGACCATCAGCGCTACTCCCTGGGAAATCAGCGCGCCTTCATCGCGGGCTTCGCGGAAAGCCGTGGGATCGAGATCGTCCGCACCTATGAGGATGCAGGAAGAAGCGGCGTGACCGTCGACAAACGCCCCGGCCTCCAGCGCCTCCTGTCGGAGGTTCTGTCAGGGAAGGCTCCCTTCTCGACCATTCTCGTTTTCGACGTCAGTCGTTGGGGCCGGTTTCAGGACGCCGACGAGGCGGCGCACTATGAGTTCCTGTGCCGAGAGGCCGGCCTCTCCGTCATCTACTGCGCGGAGCTCTTCGCTGACGACAGCTTTGGCTCGGTCTTCAAGCAACTCAAACGGGTCATGGCTGGAGAGTACAGTCGGGACCTGTCTGCCAAGGTTCGCGCCGGGCGCCGGGCGAAGGCGGCTCGAGGCCGCGCCCTGGGCGGCGGCGCCGTATACGGCTTTCGGCGCCAGGTGGTGAACGCGGACGGGAGCGCGGGACCCATCCTTCAGGAGGGACAATGGAAGTCGCGGCCCGACCAGGAGGTCCGCTACATCTGGGGGCCGCCGGAAGAACTCGCAGTCATACAGCGAATTTTTGAGTGGTTCGTGCATGAGGCCCGCAGTCAGGCGGGGATCGCGAGACTTCTCACACAGCAGGGCGTCATGTGGCGTGATGGAACCCCCTGGAACGGTGATCGCGTACAGAAGATACTCAGACGGGAACTGGTTGTCGGCTTCCAGGCCTACGGGAAGTCCAGGGTTGAGCTGGGAAAGCGCACGATTGCTGTCGATCGCTCGCAATGGACCTACGTCCGGGTTCTTGAACCCATTGTGGACGTGGATACCTTTGTCGCGGCCCAGGAGCGGATGGGCGCGCTGAAGCGAGGTCACGGCAAGACTGAAGAAGAGATGGTCCGCGAACTGGCTTGTCTTCTGGCGCGTCAGCGACCCACGCTTGAGGCGATAGCCAAGGCTGAGAACATGGCCTCGCCCACGGTCTACCGCAGCCGCTTCGGCTCCATGAAAGCAGCCTATGAGCGCGTCGGCTTTCGCTACACGGGGTATCGTCGCGGGCTGAACCCGGACGGGACGCCGCTTGATCGCGACCAGACCATCGAGGCCTTGCGCGCTCTCCACAAGCAGCACGGGCGGATCTCTCTCAAGCTGATCAAGGCGTCGCCGGGGATTCCAGGCGATAACCGGATAAGGACGATATTCGGGTCCATCGCCGAAGCCTATGAAGCGGCAGGTCTCCCCGTGGGGCCTCGTGTAGGACGCCGTCGCGCCCCCAAGTGAGCGATGGGAAGGCGATCCGCACAGGGCGAGGCTTGACGGGTGAGATCTCCTCGCCGCATCCTCCTTTATGCAGCCCGAGGTGTGCGGCGAGCCTTCCCGTCAATGACGGCGCAACAGGGATCGACCTGACCCTGCAGACATGTTTCGCCAGGCCGGTCGCGCCTCGTCTTCGGGAAATTCCGTGACCAGAGGCGACCATGCTCCGCCTCGGCCCGGCTGGCAGGGCGACTGCGGAACCGACGGAACGCCCGCCCGAAGAGGCGAAGGGCGCTAAGGGCTCCGCCCTCGCGCGGGCCAGGGTGAAGCGGCTGCGCCGCCGGATCGGCCGGTCTCCCCAGCCTTCCGCGCGGCCAGCGTCGCCAGGGATGTCACACCTGTGAGCTTGTGCAGGCCGGGTGATCCCCCTCCGCCCGATCCGCCCTGGCCCTTGCTACCCCGGTCTCGCCGACGGGCAGGGTTTCAGGCGCGCCTTTCGCGTGCCTGCAACCCTTGCCCAGAGGAGGCAGACATGACTGCTCATTCCATCCAGACGCTCGCCATGGCGGCGACTGACGTCGCCGCCCCGGACCTGCGCGATCCGGCGGTTCAGGAACCGGCGCACGGCGCGGAGATCGTGGTTCCGCTGAACCGGTTGAAGGCCTCGCCGAGGAACGCCCGGAAGGTGAAGCATTCCGAAGCGGCGATTGAGGCGCTGGCGGCGTCGATCAGGGCCAAGGGGGTGTTGCAGCCGCCCGTGGTCGAGATCGAACGCTCGGCGAACGGCGCCGGGACAGGAAACTATCTCGTGACCATCGGGGAGGGGCGGCGGCAGGCTCTGCGGCTTCTGTCCAGGAGAAAGGCGATCAAGCGCACCCATCCGGTCAGGGTGACGGTCGATACCGACAATGACGCCCACGAGATCAGCCTCGATGAAAACATCACGCGCGAAGCCATGCACCCGGCCGATCAGTTCGAAGCCTTCCGCAAGCTGGCGGAAGACAGGGGTTACGGCCCGGAGGAGATCGGCGCGCGTTTCGGGGTCTCCGCTCAGGTGGTGCGACAGCGCCTGCGGCTGGGCGCGGCGGCGCCGGAACTGATGGACGCCTATCGCGAGGGAAGGATCACCCTCGACATTCTCACCGCCTTCTGCGTCAGCGAGGATCAGGACCGCCAGCGTCAGGTGATGGCGCAGATGGGACCCTATCCCTCCATCTACGCCATTCGTCGCGCCATGACCGAGGCCAAGGTCCGCGCCGACGACCGGCGCGTCGGTTTCGTGGGGCTCGAGGCCTATGAGGCCGAAGGCGGCGCTGTGCTGCGCGACCTCTTCACTGAGGACGGAGGCGGCTGGCCGGAAGACCCGGTCCTGCTGGATCGGCTGGTCGGCGAGAAGCTGACGGCGCTCGTCGAGGACGCTCGCCAGCGCGAAGGCTGGAAATGGGGCGGGGTCTGCGCCGAGTTTTCGGAAGCGGCGGGCTTGGGGCGGGTCTATCCGGCGGCGGTGGTCAGGTCCGAGACGGAGGTCGCGGAGATGGCGGCGCTGTCGGAGGAGTATGACCGGCTCATCTCGCAGGCCGATGCGGTGGAGCTTCTGCCGCCCGAGACGGACGCCCGACTGGAGGTCATCGACAGGGCCTTGCAGGCCTATGGTCCCGACTACGATTATACGCCCGAGGCCAGGGCGCGGTCCGGGATCATGGTCATGCTCGGCCATGACGGTCTCGCCCGCTTCGAGCGCGGTCTGGTTCGGGCCGAGGCCGCTGCTTCGGCGCCGCCTCCGCCGTGGGAAGAAGAGGCCGGGAAAGACGAGACCGGCGACGCCCGCGACGATCCCGAGGACGACCGCCCGGGTTCCAGAAACGATGGGGTGGAACGGGACCCAGAACGGGCGCCCCTTTCCGATCGCCTGCTCATGGACCTGACGGCCCACAAGACCATGGGTCTCAGGGATGCGGTTCAGGCCGATGTCGCCGCCGCCCTGGCGACGGTGGTTCACGCCATGGCCTTGCAGGTCTTCTATCCCGGTTACGGCGACTTCACGCCCCTGCAGTTGCGCCTGTCCGTCGGAGGGCTGGAGCGCTATGCGCCGGGGGTGGGCGACGGTCCGGCGGGGCGGCGCGTGGCCGACCGTCTCGAGGCTTGGGGCGCGCGGCTGCCGGAGAGGGCCGCTGAGCTCTGGGCCGTGATGGCGCCGATGAACCGCTCCGAGCTTCTCGACCTTCTCGCCTGCTGTGCGGGCGCCGGTCTCCACGCGGTGCGCGATCCGCATGATCGTCGACCCGGCGCATGGGCTCAGGCCGAGACGCTGGCGACGGCGGTCGGATTGGACATGACGGCGACATGGTCGGCCACCGCCGCCAGTTATTTCTCCCGCGTCAGCAAGTCACGGGTGGTGGAAGCCGTTTCGGAGGCGGCAGGTGCGGAAGAGGCCGGGCGTATCCTCGGCCTCAAGAAGGCCGACATGGCCGACGCCGCCGAACGACTGGTGGAAGGACGCGGCTGGTTGCCGGTCGTCCTGCGCGCTTCCCCGCCCGCCGTCCTTTCGGAAGCAAAGGAGCCGGCCCCGGTCGATACCCGTACCTCGGATTTCGAGGAAAGGCAGGGCGGCTGCGCCTTTGCAGCGGAATAGGCGAAGACGGGAAATGGCCGCGCGTCGGATGGGCGCGCGGCCGACCGCCGGGGCGAGCAACTGCGCCCGATGGCCGCCGGGACCGCGAGTTCACGCCGCGAGATGCTTCGCTCGCAAAAGCGCGGCCTTGCCCCGCCATCGAAACAGCCGCGCCGGGACCGAAAGCAGGTCCGGGGTGACGGGGCGGCGGATTAGTTCGCCGCCGGGACCGCCGACTGAGCCGCCTCGCCGACGTTCTCCGCAGCGGCGCCAACGCTCTCGGCAGCGCCCGCGATAGCGTTGGATTCAACCCTCTCGCTCTGGCTCATATTGAGCAGGAAGTAGGCGATGACGCCGACCACCAGCAGGCCGAGAATGAGAGCGACGACCGCGCCCATGCCGCCGCTCCTTCTTTCCGAGACGACGGTCGGGCCGTCGGTCGTCGTGGTCCGTTCGACGGAGCCGTCCGGGTGTTGAACAGTGCGTTCGGTAGGCATGCTTCTGTCTCCTCCGTGAACCTGTTCAAGCGGAGCAAGACCTGACGAGTTCCTTAAAGCCAAGCCGCCGAGGATCATGAAGGGCGCTCCGACGTCAGGTGAAAGCCGACGGGGCATGCCTGGCGGCGGTGGACGGTCGCGGCGTCGCTCCTCGACGAGGCGACCGCCCCGCCCTCGCTCAGGGTGATCGGAGGCGACGTATCGGAAGTCCGTCTCGGCCGACGGCCGCCCCGGCTGTGTCGGGAACCGAACACTGGGGGTGGGGTTAGTTCAACACCCTGTGAATCCAACCCCTGTTCGGAGGCGCCCGTGCCGAGGGATACGGCCAACCCGCTGCTTGAAAAGATCGATGCCTTCCTGACAGAGGCCCTGGCGGAGCGCGACCCAGGCGCGCGCGCGCGGCTGTTGGGCAAGGCCGGCTACTGGAACGAGATCCTGGCCAAGGCTGAAGGGCGACCCTGCCGCAGTCGTCCCTGAGCGCGCCCGCTTCAAGCGGTCGCCGGAGCCCGCCCGCCGCCACGCGTGCTTGCCGGTTCGGAGACGGGACGCCTTCATCCGGGTCCGCGGTCTTGTCGCGACGTCCCTGATCAGGCCTGAAAACGCCTTGCCGAGAAGGGACCTCATCTGCGTCCATGCAGGTTGAGCCGTCGGCTAGACGAGACGTCCTGACGCCTTGTCTTTGCGATCCACGCGCGGCCGCGGCGCCCCGATGTTCGACCGCATTGCGATGGCTCCCCCCGTCAGGCGGCCTGATCAAGATCGCACGGGAGGGCCAGACCATCCCGGGGAAAGCCGAGCGCCGGATTGCTGAGCACCTTGATGAAGCGCTCGCCTTGGTAAAGACAGATGGTGTCAAAGCCGATCCAGAGGGCTTCGACAGCATCGAGGGCCTTGATCGCAGAAGCATCGTCTGCGGCGTCCAGGACGCAAATCTCCCGCGCCGGAACCCCGGGCATGTTAACGATGCAGAAGTATGAATTCACGCCACTTTCCTCGAACTGGCGCATCAAACGAGACAGGGGCTCCGCGGTTCCGGCCGATTCTTCTGATCTCTCGTTTTTCGCTGCGGACCGTCGGCCGTTCGACGGGGCCGGGGGCGAACGGCGTCGGATAGGGGCGAACCTTCCCTTTTGATCGTCCCGCCTCGATCATCTCGGTCACCTTGACCGCGACTTCACCTTGACGGCGTCCAGGGACAGGTCGGGAATGTAGATGTCCCGGGCCCTGGGCCTGCGCGCATCCGGGGCGCCGCCGCGGCGGACTTCGTCGCCGCGTCCATGGGGCAGGGGGAAGGCGTCGCCGTGATCGCCGACCGAGGCCAGGAGGTCGGCGCCGTCGTAGAGCCTCGTGGCGACGATGTGGACCACCTCTCCCTCCTTCTGCACCTTGCCGTCGACGATCAGCAGGCTGGAGCCGAGGACGATCCGCCTCTGTTCTTCATAGAGACGGGGCCAGATCACCAGGTTGGCGATGCCGGTCTCGTCCTCGATGGTGATGAACATCACCCCTTTGGCGCTGCCCGGCTTCTGACGGACCAGGACCAGGCCCGCGACGCGGGTCAGACGCCGGTCCCGCATGGCCGTGCCGTCCGCGCAGGTCATGACGTGACGCCTCTCCAGCGCGTGGCGCAGGAAGGTCAGCGGGTGGTCACGCAAGGTCAGGCCGATATGGTTGTAATCCTCCACGACATCCCGGCCGGGCGTCATGGCGCGAAGCGAAGGGGGCGGCTCGGGGACCTCGGGTCGATGGGTCTGGTCTCTTTCATCGGCGGCGGCGAACAGGGGCAAGGGGTTGTCGCGCAGGGCCTTCAGCGCCCACAGGGCCTCGCGGCGCTCCAGGGCGAGCGACGGCCGAAAGGCGTCGGCCTCGGCCAGTTTCACCAGGCTCGAGACCGGGACGCCGGCGCGACGCCATATATCGTCAGGCGAGGTGAAGGCGCGATCCTCCCGTGCGGCGACGAGCCGGGCGGCCTCGCCATTGGAGAGGCCTCGGACCATCCGCAGGCCGAGCCGGACGGCGAAGCCCTCGCGGGTCGGCTCCAGGCTGCAATCCCAGCGGCTGGCGTTGACGCAGACCGGTCGGACCTCCACACCGTGCTCGCGCGCGTCGCGGACGATCTGGGCCGGGGCGTAGAAGCCCATCGGCTGTGCGTTGAGCAGGGCGGCGCAGAAGACGTCCGGGTGGTGGCATTTGAGCCAGGAGGAGGCGTAGGCGATCAGGGCGAAGGAGGCCGCATGGCTCTCCGGGAAGCCATAGGAGCCGAAGCCCTCCAGCTGGCTGAAGGTCCTGTCGGCGAAGTCGGGGGCGTAGCCGCGCTCGACCATGCCCCTGATCAGCTTGTCCTTGAAATGGCTGACCCCGCCGGTGAACTTGAAGGTGGCCATGGCGCGCCGCAGCTGGTCAGCCTCCGAGGCGGTGAAGCCGGCGCATTCTATGGCGACCCGCATGGCCTGTTCCTGAAACAGGGGAACGCCCAGGGTCTTGCCCAGAACCTTCTCGAGCTCCGGCCTGGGATAGACGACGGGCTCCCGACCCTCCCTGCGGCGCAGATAGGGATGGACCATGTCGCCCTGGATGGGACCGGGGCGGACGATGGCCACCTCGATGACCAGGTCATAGAAGGTGCGCGGCTTGATGCGGGGCAGCATGGCCATCTGGGCCCGGCTCTCGATCTGGAAGACCCCCAGGGTGTCCGCCTTGCGGATCATGGCGTAGGTGCGGGGGTCCTCGGCCGGGATGGACGCCAGATCGAGATGGACGCCCTTGTGCTCGGCCAGGAGGTCGAAGCCGCGCTTCATGCAGCTGAGCATGCCCAGAGCCAGGACATCGACCTTCATGAACTTCAGGGCGTCGATGTCGTCCTTGTCCCATTCGATCACCTGGCGATCCTTCATCGCCGCCGGTTCGATGGGAACCAGGTCGTCCAGGCGGTCATGGGTGAGGACGAAGCCTCCCGGGTGCTGGCTCAGGTGACGGGGAAAGCCGATCAGCTGTCGCGACAGGTCGAGGGCGAGGCGCAGCCGACGGTCCTGAAGGTTGAGGTTGAGTTCCTCCGCGTGCCGATCCTCGACGCCGTCGCTTGAATAGCTCCAGACCTGGGAGGACAGCGACCTGATCAGGTCTTCGCTCAGCCCGAGGGCCTTGCCCACGTCGCGCAGGGCGCCGCGCGAGCGGTAGCGGATCACGGTCGAGCACAGGGCGGCGTGGTCGCGGCCATAGGTCTCGAAGATCCACTGCATGACGATCTCGCGCCGCTCGTGCTCGAAATCGACATCGATGTCCGGCGGCTCCTTGCGCTCCTGACTGATGAAACGCTCGAACAGCAGGTCGCTGCGCTCCGGGTCGATGGAGGTGACGCCCAGGACAAAGCAGACGGCGGAGTTGGCGGCCGATCCCCGGCCCTGACACAGGATCTCACGGCTGCGCGCGAAGCGGACAATGGAATGAACCGTCAGGAAGTAGGGCGCATAACCCAGGTCGGCGATCAGTCGGAGCTCATGCTCCAGGAGCTTGCGGACCTTGTCCGGCAGGCCTTCGGGGTAGCGGCCCGCGGCCCCCTGCCAGGTCAGACGCTCCAGGGCCTGTTGCGGCGTCAAACCGGGCAGCCCGGCCTCATGCGGATACTGATAGGCCAGTTCGTCCAGGGAGAAACGGCAGCGATCGGCGATCTCGAGGCTTCTGGCCAGGGCTTCGGGGTGGCGATGAAACAGGCGGTGCATCTCCCGGGCCGGTTTCAGATGCCGGTCCGCAGATCGCTCTCGGCGGAACCCGAGGCTGTCGATCGTGCAGCCTTCCCGAATGCAGGTGAGCACGTCCTGGAGGATGCGCCGGTCCGGATGATGAAACAGGACGTCATTGGTGACGACCGTCTTCACCCCTGCGCCCTCCGCCATCATTGACAGCTCATGCAGCCGCATCTGGTCCCGGGGACGGCGTTGCAGGGTCAGGGCGAGATGGGCCTCCGCCGCGAAGACGGCCCGCAGCCGCTCAAGTCGGCGCCGCGTGACGTCGTCCGCGTGGTCGGAGACCAGGATGGCGATCAGGCCCTCGGCATAGGCCTCCAGGTCCTCCCAGCCCAGAAGGCACCGGGCCTTGCCCCCGCGCCGCTTCCCCAGCGACAGCAGGCGGCAGAGGCGGGCATAGGCCGGCCGATCCATGGGATAGACGAGGATGGCGCTTCCGTCGGTCAGCTCCAGTCGGCAGCCGACGATGAGCCGGACTCCCGCAGCCTTGGCGGCCTCGTGGGCGCGAACCATGCCGGCCAGGCTGTTGCGGTCAGTGACGGCCAGGGCCTCGATGCCGCAGACCGCCGCCTGATGGAACAGCTCCTCACAGGCGCTGGCGCCGCGAAGAAAGGAGAAGTGCGAGGCGCACTGGAGCTCGACGTAGCGGTGGTCGGTCATGCCCGATCGCGCCGAGCCGGAGGAAGGCGGACGGTTCTCGCTGCTGCGCGGGGAGGAGCGAGTCGCGTTGCAACATCCGCCGGCCGGGGGCGTTGGCCACAGGCATGCGGATCGCGACCTATAATGTGAACGGCGTCCGGGGACGGCTCGGGGTCCTGCTGCGCTGGCTCGCCCTGCGCCAGCCGGACATTGTCTGTCTGCAGGAGCTCAAGGCTCCGCAGGAGGCCTTTCCGATCGCCGCCCTGGAAGCGGCGGGCTATGGCGCCGTCTGGCAGGGACAGAAGAGCTGGAACGGCGTGGCCATCCTCTCGCGGGGCGACACCCCGGTCGAGACCCGACGCGGCCTGGCCGGAGAGGCCGACGACCTGCAGAGCCGCTATATCGAGGCGGCGGTGAAGGGGGTGATCGTGGGCTGCCTCTACCTGCCTAACGGCAATCCCGCGCCCGGTCCCAGATTCGACTACAAGCTGCGCTGGTTTGAACGACTTGCAGCGCGGGCGGAGGCCTTGATGGACAGCGACGCGCCCGTGGTTCTGGCGGGCGACTATAACGTCATGCCGACCGATCTGGACGTCTACGCCCCCGAACGTTGGCGCGACGACGCCCTGTTCAGGATCGAGGTGCGCGAGGCCTATGCCCGCCTGCTGGATCAGGGCTGGTGCGACGCCTTGCGCGCCCTGCATCCGGATGAGGTCGTCTACACCTTCTGGGACTATCTGCGAAACCGGTTCGCCCGCAACAGCGGCCTGCGTATCGACCACCTCCTGCTGAGCCCGGCGCTCCAGCCTCGTCTGCGCCGCGCCGAGGTTGATCGGGAGGTGCGCGGCTGGGAGAAGACGAGCGATCATGCGCCCGTTTGGATCGAGGTCGCCGACGAGACTGTCCGGCCCAGGGCGAAACCCTGACGCTGCTGCGGGGTTGGTCGGGAGGCCTTCTTCTTGCGGAACCCCCATATGAACATTTCCGACTTCACGGGCACGACCCCCGAATACCGCCCCGAGACCTTTCTCAGCGCCCGCCTCGAGGGCTGGGGCGTGCTGGAGCGCATGACCGGCGGTCTGCAGCAGCGCTTCACCGTGGCGGCGCGCGGACACTTCGATGGAAGCGAACTGGTCTTCACCGAGACCTGGACCTTCTATGACGGTCATGTCGATACGCTGAACTGGTGCATCCGGCCGCTCGGCGATGGTCGCTATAGCGGGCGCGAGGATCGCGTCGACGGCGAAGCCGAAGGCGACCAGGCCGGCTGCGCCTTTCATTGGCGCTACAGTCGCGACGTGCCTCAGAAGGACGGGACCTCGACCAGACTGAATTTCGACGACTGGTTCTATCGCATCGACGAAACCGCGGTGATGGTGAAAGGCGTCGCGGGCCGCATGGGCCTGCCGTTCGCCACCGCCCATGTCCTCTATCGTCGCCTGGAGGGCTGAAGGATTCATCCGAACTTCCCGTGGATGAACCAGGTCTGGGGACCGGTCCGGGCGTCCTCGCCGTCGCCCGCGCGGAACAGCCAGAACCGGTCGCCTCCGTCGTCCTCCACCTGGAAATAGTCGCGCACGGCCCACATCTCGGCGTCGCTGCGGCCCCATTCCCCATGGATGCGTTCGGGACCGTCCGCACGGCGGATGCGGCGGCGGACGCCGCGCCAGGTGAACCAGGCCGGGGGATTGTCCGGGAGCAGGGCCAGGGTCTCGACCGGTTCAGGGGTGGGGAACAACCGGATCGGGCGAGGCCAGTCCGTGCGCCAGCTGGACGCCTCTGTCCCGCCGAGCGGCGCGGCGCGGCGCACCGAGCGCTCGGGGACGTCGCTCTCGACCGACGCCACGCTGTAGAGGCGGCGGGCGCCGACGCGGTTGGCCAGGACATCGACCAGACCCGCCACGTCAGGGTTCTCGCTGTCGCTCAGGCCGGTTGAGCCGGGTCGCCAGTCCAGCGGCAGGGTGATGGAAGCCGCGAGCGTCATGCGCTCGATGCCGAATCCCGGGTTTATGGTCTCTATCTTGTCTCGCAGCAGGCGTGACAGCCGATCCCGGTCACGCACCGGGCGGGCCAGCCCCACCCGCACCGCCTCGACGCGATGGTCGACCCTGTGGCACAGCCAGTCGAGCCGGCGGGCGCCCAGACCGCACCGCTCGAGTTGGAGACAGAGATCCTCGACCATCAGGCCGACTTGATGTGAGAGGGTTTCGGCCGCCCCGATGGGCTCGGCGAAGCGGCGCTCGGCGCGCGGCTGCTCCGCTTCGATCACGGGGATGATCGGCTCGAAGACCCGGCCCAGGGCCTGGTCGAGCCTTAGCCCGGCCTCGGGTCCGAACCGCAGGGTCAAGGGGCCGCGGGGCTGCCGTTCCAGATCCAGAACGGTCTCGAAGCCCATGCGGCGCAGTCCATCGACCAGGTCCGGATCCAGACGCAGGCAGGCCAGGGGCAGGGGGCCGAGCCTTCGACCGACCTGGCCTTCGGCCACGACGGCGGGTCCGGAGGAATAGCGGGCGACCGCCCAGGCCGCCCCGTAGGCGGGGGCGATCACGCCCCGGGCCTGTACGCCTGCCGCCGCCAGTCGCGCCTCCATGTCGGCGATGAGCTCGGCCTCCCCGCCCTTGAGATGGGCCGCCCCCGTGGCGTCGATCGCCAGACCGTCGGGGCCGTCCGCGGCGCAGACCGGGGCGTAGAGGCGAAGCGCCCAACAGGCGAGGCGTTCAAGGGCTGCGGCGTCGCCCAGGGGATCGGCTGCGAAGGACGAAAGTCCGGGCGCGAGCGCGTGAGCCTGGGTCGCCGCCATGCCGGGCCGCAGGCCCAGGGCTCGCGCGATAGGGTTGCAGGCGGTGAGAAGGCGTCGGCGCCGATCCCGTCCGATCAGAACGATCGGCGCCTCAGGCGGCGGCGCGGCCTCGCCCAGCCGCCGGCGCAACCGATCGATGGGCCAGTTCGGCAGGTAGAGAGAGACGACCCTTTTCATCACAGGCTTCCAGAGAGAAATCGGCGCAGCCGCCTGACCGGCAGCGGAGCAGTTCCACGAGCCAGCGCGGCCGACCGACGCCGGGCGCAGGCAGGGGCGAGGAGGGTTGGGGCGTGATCCGCCAGCGGGTCGCAGCCGCCGTAGGCTGGCCGAAATCCGCCGCTTCGGCGGCCCGTCGCCATCGACGAATGGCCAGGCCCGTCACCCCCGAAATCTCGGCGGCCAGTTGCAGACGCCGCGATGCGGTCATTGACAGCCTGGCCGTCTCGGCGACCACGGCGGCGAGCCCCCCGTGGCGCAGTCCTTCCTCGAAACAGGCCAGCAGACTCGTCTCGTCCGCGGCCTCAAGACAGATCAGACGCCCCGGGTCGAGGCCGGCTTGTTGAAGGGCCGGGGCGAAGAGGTCGGCCCGGGTGACGCACCACAGGACCGGACCTGACAGGCGGGCCGCGATTCCCGCAGCGAAAAGGGCCGCGGCCGCGCCGTCGACCGCCCCGTCTCCGCCCCCGGCCACCTCGTGAAGGGCCCCCAGGATCAGCCCGCCCTGGGGCAGGGCGGCGTCGAGAGGGGCGACCCCGAAAGGCAGGACGCCGGCGGATCGGCGATCCCCGGTTTCCAGATTCTGGATACGGGCGCGCAGTTCGGCGAGCTCGGCTGCAGGCCGGATTGACATGAGGGCCTCCTTTCCGAGGTCTGAAGTTCCTGTTTTGTTCTGGTTCTCAATTCGGTCCGGAGTCAACGGTCCCTTGCGGCGCCGCTTTGCGAATCCCTGTGAATCCTTTGCGGCTCTCCCGCGCCGCCGGGCGGAACAGGGCGTCAAACCGGGTCAGAGGAAGCCGAACGGGGTTTGGGGCGTTGGAACGGGACCATGTGCAACAACTATCGCCTGCATGTTCCCGTCAACCAGTTGGCGGCGCCCTTCAGCGATAGCGGCCGGACGCTCGCCATGCCCGAGGGTTCGCCGAACCTTGAGCCGAAAGACTACCGGATCGGCGATCGCGCGCCCGTCGTCCTCGCCGGGGAGGGC
The DNA here is from genome assembly GCF_002479495.1 of Brevundimonas sp. UBA7506. Classification (GTDB taxonomy): domain Bacteria; phylum Pseudomonadota; class Alphaproteobacteria; order Caulobacterales; family Caulobacteraceae; genus Brevundimonas. The sequence continues at coordinate 172,607 of NZ_DLNQ01000010.1, read as the reverse complement.
GGCCTTCGGCTGGTGACGACGCCCTGGGCCTGGAAGGGGCCGACCGGAAAGCCGGTCTTCAACTTCCGGTCCGAGGGCCGGTCCTTCGCCGGATCGACCCGCTGCCTCATCCCCGCCGACGGCTTCTACGAATTCACCGAGCCGAAGGTGGCGGGCAAGAAGACCAGGTGGTGTTTCACCCTGATCGACCAGCCCTGGTTCTGGATCGCCGGGGTAATGAAAGACGGCGCCTTCGCCATGCTGACGACAGAGCCCGGCCCGGACGTGGCCCATTATCACGACCGTCAGATCGTCGTCCTGCCGCCAGGGGCCGGCTTGCCCTGGCTCGACCTTTCCGCGCCGGACGAACGGATCCTCAGACCAGGTCCCGCGGGCTCGCTCTTCGTCGAGCGGGTTTATCCATAGGAGCAAGGCTTGGCGGCGACCCGACTCAGATTAACCGCTGCACATGACCCCTGATCAGCTGACCGCCGCCCTCGACGCCATGCAGCAGGCCGCCGGGGACGACGCCCAACGGATGCCTGGATTGATCGCCGTGAACAGCGCGGAATGGTGCGACAGCCTCCATGCGGTTGAGCACGTCGCCAGGACCCTGGACGAAGGCATTCGGCATCGAGGGATCAAGATCGTGGTCTCATCCCTGTTCGAAACCAAGGTCCTGACCCGCGCCGAAGCCGCTGATCGCGGCGAGCCCTATTTTGGCCTCACCTCCGCGGACTGAGGCTCGACGACCGGCCAGGCCTGGCCGGGTCCCGCGGTCAGGCCGGTTCAAGAGCGATCAGGTCATCGCCGCGGACCTGCACGCAGACTGGCTGCGCCTTTGAAGGATGGAGTGAAGGGATGCGGCGGCGAGGCGGCGTCGCCATGCGCTGGACGGCTCCGCAGTTCAGCCGTCGCTCAGTCCTTCTCGCTTCTGCAGCCATAGCCGGGAGCGAAGAGGACCGCCGCAAATTCGATGGGTCCTGACGTTGCCGAGGGCGCCCGCGTCAGGCTCGGCGGGCCGCCATTCCGAGCTTTCACCTAGCGGCGCCCGCATCTGAAGTCCGGCAGGATTGGACGTCGATTCTCAAAACGGCCAGGTCGGAGCCTTGCTTCCGAGGGGCAGGGAAAGACCGAAACCTGCTGGGCGCCTGGCCAGGTGCTTCCGTCCAGCGGCCGGTCTTCCGTCCTTCGCGCCATCCGGCGCGGCCTCTCCGTGAGGCGGATCTGACCGGGACCGGTCGGCTGGCGCAACCGTCAGGACGACTTTCTTCCCCGGCCTGCGGCCTTCCTCGCGAAGCAAGAAAGACGGTCCCTCCGGTCCTCCGCTGCGCTGCGGGGTCTCGCTGCGCTCGCCCTGCGCGCCTTCCGGCCCCGGCCTCCCGATCGCCATCGAGGCCGCGACAGGCGTGGCCCGAAGCAAAGGAGAGACTGACATGGCCGCTATCGGATCCTTCATCGCCCAGGGCGACGGCTACACCGGTTCGATCAAGACCCTGACGCTCAATGTTAAACGTATTCCACATCAGTGATCTCCACTTCACAAGCGAAGTAAGCGGTCAGCTCCGTGACGCTGCGGTAGCGTCGGTGCGCTCAATCTTGGACCTAGCGTCAGCGCTTAAGGCCAACGGGACCCTGGGTGGAAAGCCCTGTGTAGTCATCACTGGCGATATCGTTCAGAGCGGGGGTGTCAGCCCGGCGAGAGAGGTCTCAGATTTCGACGCGGTTCAAAGTGAACTGTTGGAACCGCTGCTCAAGGTGCTTGGGATCGACCCAGACCGCGTGTTCTTGGTGCCAGGCAATCATGAGCTGGACCGCGAGGCCGTCGCAGAAGATGAGCGTCTCGTGCAAGGTCAGTACGTTGCGCAGAAAATCTGTGAAGCTGATATCGAGCGTGATCTTGGCAAGAAGCTTTCCGCGTACTTGGCATTTGTCGATCGACACGGCTATCAGTCAGTAACAGCCGCCCAGCCTAGGTTGGCGACTTTCGAGTGCGACGGCCAACAGATCGTTTGCCTCAATGGTTTGGCGGGCGCGTACAGTCGCAAAGGAAGCGGCGATAAGGGGGAGCTGTTTGTGTTGGCTTCCGAGCTAGCTGGTAGCTTCTCTGCGATCAAAAAGCATGCGGTCGTCCTCACCCATCACCCACTCTCGTGGTTTGCCGACAACTGCGGAAACGACCTGAAAGAGTTTCTCTCCGCTCGCCAGTGCCGACTGTTCACTGGTCACATTCACGACCGCGGGGTGGAGTGGACTGAGACCTCGAAAGGCGACTTCGCAACAGTTCAAGCTGGAGCTTCGGCGGAAGTCGGAGTCCCATATCAAGTGGCAGTTGCTTGGCTAACCTCCTCCAATAGCGTTGCTGTCAGGCACTACTCTCTTGATCCACGGGTTGGAGGCTTCGATCTTACTCCAGCCTCATCGACCAATGTAGCGCCCGCAAAGGCGCGTCAGTTCTGGGAACGAACGGAGGCGTTCTTCGAGCCTAGCGTCATTGATCAGGCTGCGGAGGCGGCCAGGGAACGGGCCAACGAAGAGCTATTCGCTGCATCCGGCCGACGAGAGACCAGCTTCGTCCCACCAGACGTCACCCGTTTCCCCGCGGATCAATTCAGCAGCAAGCGCACGAACGTGTCCGCTTTTGAGGCGGACGTAAACAATCGGGTGATCAGTGGTGACGAATTGAGCGGGAAGAGCTCATTTCTCTATTATCTGTGCGCTCGTCGTAATGGCACCGACTTCGAGGACGGGCGTAAAATTGCGCTCGTCGTCGACTACAGGCTCATTGAGGCCCACCAAGATCTTGGGGAAACCATCTACCGCCGATTGGTCGCGCTTGGGCTTTCTCGTAATCAAGCCGAATATCTCGTCTCTGTTGGGAAGGTCGAACTATTCTTCGACAATTTTGATCCCAATATATCGTTGGCGCTCAGCATTTTTCAGCGGTTTTTTAAAGACCATGCCGGTTTGCGTTGGACCATCGCCACGCGCGGCGGCCAGAAATATATGCCGTCACGCGCTCCGGCTGCTTTCAGCAAGGACGGGGTAACCTACTACCAACTCATCGACACCACCCTTCCGACCGTTCTGCGCATGATTGAAAATCACGAGAGCGGTCGCGCGGTTGAACGGCCGCGAGCCGTCGTTGAGCAAGTCTTTAGGTCTATCAACAACCTGCGCGCCCCGAGAACCATATTCTACGTAAATAGTATGGTTGACGTGTTTCTGTCGGATGCCTCTGTTGAGCCGCTAAACCGTTATCTACTGATTGAGAACTTACTTTCGGAACGGATCCGCGCGGCACACAAAGAGATAATGCCGCACCAGCCCGTAGACATGGAGATGCTGGAGACGTTCATCGGACTGATCGCGTATGAGCTTATGCAGCGGGAGGACGCATATTTAACTAAAGCAAGATTCTACGGGCTCGTGGCGGATTTCGTTGAGCGTAAAGGCATCCAGACGAAGAGGTTCGATCCCGATGTCATTCTCAACATCCTCATCAAGAGTTTCGTTCTACGAGATTACGACGTTGGGTATGGCTTTATGATGCTTAGTATCGAGGATTATTTCCTCGCCAAGCATATGGGGAAAGATGCGGCGTTCAGATCCTCGATTATGTCGACTGACGGGCTTTTGACCTACCCATCGGTCGCTGAGTTCTACGTTGCGCAAAACCCCAGCGATCGCCCCCGCATTGACGAGATCCTGACGCTCATTGACGATTTCCAAGCCGAAGTAGCTCCCATTGTCGATGAAATCCGGGAAAGCGCTACGTTGGCCGTGCGTGAGGCACATCCTGGAAGCTCGCTCGCCATCCAGGACGGTATCATGGAGCGGCTGGGCGAGATTCAGAACGCAGATGATCCTACGTCCTTACGGTTTGAGGAGCCGAAATCCGTCGGCCGCACCAAGCGGGTTCGGTTCGCTGTCGAAGAGCGTGGGGCCGTCTTTCTGCAGCTTTGTGCATCCATTCTCGGGGTCACAAGGACGTTGGATCAGTCCGAACGGATAGAGATCTTCGGCAGGTTGAGGGGCGTCCTGCTGACCAGCCTACACAGCCTTCCTATGATCGCTCAGCACTTGGCAGATGGTGGTGAGATCGCGTTTAGAGGCAACTCGCTCAAAGCGGACTATGTCGGTGACTTAGCGGTGCCTGAGAACCGATTTTATTTGATCCTGCGAAGCATGATGTACAGCCTTTACAAGAATTTTGCGACGTGGTCGGGAAGTCCTAGTTTCTTCAATGCAGCTCATGCTCTTAGAACGCAGGAGGAGAGCGAGCTGGTTAGGTCGGCGCTGTTTGCACAGAACATCGAAGCGGATCTGTCGGAGGCCCTCGCCTTTATTCCGGACATCACGTCTGACGTTGACAGCCTGCTCTTGAAGGAAGTTCTGGTGCGGCTGTACGTCGATGCGATGACGCTGGTTCCCTTGGAAAGGGCAGATGAAGCGCGAGCGATAGACCGGTTGGTTGATGTTACAGTTGAGCTAAATCCACCGAAGGCGAGGGATGAGGCAGGGATTCTCAATTACAAGACAAAGCTGAGAAAGAACTACAGCGAGCGTATAGGATTCAACGCATACGTTGGACGGCTGGTGAAGCCTCCAAGGTAACTGATTGGTTTGCTAGGCGGGGTGCGGAGATAGAAAGAGTCGCTTCGTAGGACAGATGCGTACGGCCGTTCATGGCGCAGTCCAGACAAGGGCCTCTTGACCCTATAGCCGCTACAGGGTGCATGACGCGCACATGGCGAATTGCTGTGGTGACACCCTGTGCGAAACGGATCGGCCTCCCGAGGGACGCTGGCGATTGGCCCTGTGGCTGGCGCTGGCGATCAACGCCGGGATGTTCGCGGTCGAGGGCGTGGCGGGCCTGCTGTCGGGATCGGCGGCGCTTCAGGCGGACGCGCTCGACTTTCTGGGCGACGCCGCCAACTACGGCATCAGTCTGGGCGTCGTGGGTCTGGCCTTGGTCTGGCGAGCGCGTGCGGCTCTGGTGAAGGGCGCGACCATGCTGATCTTCGGCGGTTGGGTGGCGGGCGCGACCCTGTGGGGCGTCTGGCGCGGCGAGACGCCGGCGGCCGAGGTGATGGGCGTCATCGGTCTGGCGGCCCTGATCGCCAATGTCGTGACCGCCGTCATGCTGTTCGGCTTCCGCAAGGGCGACGCCAACATGCGTTCGGTGTGGATCTGCTCACGCAACGACGCCATCGGCAATCTGGCGGTCATGCTGGCGGCAGGGGGCGTTTTCGGCACCGGCACGCGCTGGCCGGACCTGGTGGTCGCCGCTGTCATGGCGGGGCTGGCGTTGCAAGGCGGCTGGCAGGTGATCCGCCACGCTCGCGCTGAACTGAAGCTAGTGCGTACGACGCCAGCGCGCCGTCCCTTCGAGGTCGAATCTCGGCACAAGCCGGTCGCCTGATCCTCAATTCCTTTCCTGCTTCCTGATCGCTTCGGAGCCTGCGTGTCCTCTTCCTTCGTCTCACTTCGTGGCCGTCACCTGATCCTTGCGGCGGTCGCCGCCATTATGTCTGGCGCCGCATCTCCGGTTCTGGCGCAGGAGACCCACGACGACGACCATCACGACGAGGCGACCGAGGTCGAGGACGTCATCGTCCAGGCGACCCGCTCCGGCCGACGCATCCAGGATGAGCCGATCCGCGTCGAGGTCATCGGCCGCGAGGAGATCGAGGAAAAGCTGCTGATGACGCCCGGCAACATCGCCATGCTGGTCAACGAGACCGGCGGGGTGCGGGTGCAGACGACTTCGCCCGCCCTGGGCGCCGCCAACATCCGCATGCAGGGGATGAGCGGGCGCTACACCCAGCTTCTGGCCGACGGACTACCTCTGTATGGCGGGCAGGCGTCGTCGCTGGGCGTGTTGCAGATTCCGCCGACCGACCTTGGTCAGGTCGAGGTGATCAAGGGCGCGGCCTCGGCCCTTTACGGCCCCTCGGCGCTCGGCGGGGTCATCAATCTGGTGTCGCGTCGTCCGGGCGACGAGGCCGAGACGGAAATCCTGGCCAACATCACCAGCCGCGACGGGCAGGACCTGACGGCCTACGCCTCGGCGCCCTTCAAGGGCGCCTGGGGTCAGTCGCTGGTCGGCGGCTATCATCGTCAGAGCCGTCAGGACCTCGACGGCGACGGCTGGAGCGACATCGCCGCCTATGAGCGCTGGTCCCTGCGCCCGCGTCTGTTCTGGCAGGGCGAGAACGGCGGCGAGGCCTTTGTCACCGTCGGCGCCATGACCGAAACCCGCAGCGGCGGCACCGAGCCGGGTCGCGTCGCGCCCGACGGCCGCCCGTTTGTTCAGGCCCAGGACACCGACCGCTTCGACGCCGGTCTGGTCGCCAGCCTGCCGGTCGCGTCAGGCACGCTTCACCTGCGCGCCTCGGCCATGACCCAAGCGCACGACCATCAGTTCGGCGACGTCTTCGAGAAGGACCGTCACGATACCGGTTTCATGGAAGCGGCCTATGGGTCCGAGATCGGCGCCACGACCTGGCTGGCCGGGGTGGCAGTTCAGGCCGACGGCTATGACAGCCAGACCTTCTCGGACTTCGACTACACCTACACGGTCCCCGGCGTCTTCGCCCAGGTCGAGCATGAGGTGACGCCTGAACTGACGCTCGCCGGCAGCGCCCGGTTCGATCAGCACAGCGAATACGGCGGCCAGTTCAGCCCGCGCCTGTCGGTCCTCTATCGCCCCAATCGCTGGACCGTGCGCGCCTCGGCGGGTCAGGGCTTCTTCGCCCCGACGCCCTTCGTTGACGTGACCGAGGCGAACGGCCTGTCGCGACTGGAACCGCTGCGCGGGCTGAAGGAGGAGGTCGCCCGGACCGCCTCGCTGGACGTTGGCTATCGCCACGGACCGATCGAGGCCAACCTGACCCTGTTCGGCTCCGACCTGGACGACGCCGTCCGCGCCGTGGACGAAGGGCCGGAGCGCATCCGCCTGATCAATGTCGACGGCGTGACCCGCACGCGCGGGCTGGAGGCCCTGCTGCGCTATCGCCGCGCGCCCTTCACCCTGACCGGCAGCTATGTCTTCGTCGATGCGACCGAGCCGGAAGACGACGGCCTGTCGCGTCGTGACACCTTCGTCACGCCACGCCACACGGCTGGATTCGTCGCCATGTGGGAAGAACACGACCGGGGCCGTCTGGGGCTGGAAATCTACTACACCGGCAAGCAGGCCCTGGAGGACAATCCCTGGCGCAGCGAAAGCCCCTCCTATCTGGAGGTCGGCCTGCTGGGCGAGATCATCCTGGGCCGCTACAGCCTGTTCCTGAACGCCGAGAACCTGTTGAATGAACGCGTGACCAAGCATCATCCCCTGCTGCTGCCGCAGCGCGCCAACGACGGCCTCTGGACGACCAAGGCCTGGGGGCCGACCGACGGCTTCACCGTCAATGGCGGTGTGCGCATCCGCTTTGGCGGCGGCCACTGACAGAACCGGAGGCGGGCGTGACGCTGAGCATCGGCGAACTAGGGCGGCGGACCGGGACCAAGGTCGAAACCATCCGCTACTACGAGCGTATTGGCTTGCTGACCGCGCCCGCCCGCACCGAAGGCAACTACCGCGCCTATGGCGAGGAGGAACTAAACCGCCTCTCCTTCATCCGCCGCGCCCGCGACCTGGGCTTCTCCATCGAGCAGGTGCGCGATCTTCTCGCTCTATCGGATCGCCGCGATCAGTCCTGCGCCACGGTGGACGAGTTGACGCGCGCCCATCTGGTCGAGGTCGAGCGCAAGATCGCGGATCTGGAGGCCCTGCGCCGCGAACTGTCGGCCCTGCTGTCGCAGTGTCGGAAGGGGACGATCTCGACCTGTCTGATCATCGAGGCCCTGGGGCCAGTGCAGGCCGAATAGATGTCGGCATTCAGGCGGAGCGCCAATGTCCGCAAATGGCGCAGGAGCGACTCCGGAGATGGCTCACTCGCTTGCGATAATTCTCAAAGGCATGGCGCGCGTTTCAAGCAGATAGGTCTCCGCGCCGGCGAGCAGATGAAGACCCTCCTCGCCAACTGCCCTGCGCGATAGGCCGGGCTGTACAATTTTCACGTCGTATTCGTACCGGTAGTCCTGCCAACCTGACTTTAGCTTCTTTAGGGAGGCGGCCGTGCCCTGTTCGAAGCGCGACGGCACCCCTCGCTCCAAGCGGAGCCTTTCGCGCTTCAGCATGTGCTGGAACATGCGATTGGGGCGGTCCCGCCAGCGAGCGGATTTCTGCGCCTGGCCGCAGACCTCATAGAGATCCTTCACGCGCGCCCCGGGAGCATCGTTGCTGGAGTATTTGCAGTGGTAAAGCGTGACGTAGACGACACTCTCAGTCACCCGGATGGCGACGACGTCCGCGATCTCACCCGCGCCGTCGTCATCAAAGATGATGTCGTAGGGCGTTTCGTCCGCGATAAGGGTTTCAATCACCAGCCGCTGGACAGAGTCTGCCCGCTTGGAGGGGCCTTGGGATTCCGCGCGAATGTCGGTCTTGCTCCAGTCCCAGGTGTCGATCTTCTCAGGTGGATACGGTGCAGGAGTCTGGCCTTCGGGCAGCACGTAGAGGTGGCTGTAGATCAATAGGGACCCGTCCCCAAAATCGATCTGCGGCGAGTCGTCTGCGAAGGCCTCCGACAGCGTTTGCAGCTTGCTACCGATCTTGATCGTCGCGCGCGGTCCCTTCGTTTGCGGGTAGCGAGCCCCTCCCTCGCTGAAGACCAGATCAAATTCCGCAGCCTGCGTGTCGTTGCGAACGATGAAGCGCAAGGGACCGGACCGGCTATGGTCTGCCAGCTCGATATCGCACTCCGTGAGAAGAGCGATTTGGTCGCCAAAGGCGATTTCGACCCTGTCTTCGAGCTGGGTGAGCAGTGACTCCGGCCAGTGGATTGCGACCGGCGGAACCGCCGGGCGTTCGCTGATCTGCCGGGGGCGCATTGCGCTCCTGAACACGCCGTCCGTGGTAATCCCAGCGTCGGTGACCGAGCGACCGATGTCCTGACACCAGTCCACCCAATCGGTCAGGTCCCTGACGCGGGAGATTGACCAGAATTTTCCCTTGGCCGAACAGCCACGAGCTGCCGGCGCGCCGTCCAGGAAACCCGTCCCGAAAACGTTGTTCTTGATGCGGGCTTGTGACTTCGCGTTGTCGAGGCCCTCGGCAACGTCGACCCCCATGTACATTGAATAACGAACGCCGCGTCCTTGGTGGTGGGTCAAACCGAGATTGCGGAGGATAAGCCGCTTGAAGCCGGCGAGGCTGCGGAAGACGTCCTCGCCTTCGATCCGCCGCGCATCCTCGCCGCAGACGGCCTTCGCGAGGCGGTCGAAAGTCCCTTTAACGGAGCTGCTTACGTAAAGCAGACGAGTCGACGCGTCCCAGTGCATCATGTGGAGGTCCCACGTTACGTCGATCGCGTGCTGAGCGCTTGTCCAAGGCGCCTGTTCTTCCGCGCGGGTGACGAAGATAGCTACGCCCTGATGGGGATTCACCTTCATGCCGAGGAACACGCCGGCGTCGTGGAGATCCTCGGCGCGGAAGGGATCCCAGTTGACGCACGAAGTCCTATAGACCACCGCGTTCATCTTGGGCTCGAGGGTCTGCAAGGGGATGTCGTTCAATGTGCCGACGAAACCCCTGAACATCTCGGCCCGACGGACCTGACGCTCAATGCGTGCTGAGCTCAGCGCCTCGACCAACGCGTTCCAGTCGGCATCTTCGGCATAGAGTTTAGCGAGGGAGCGATCGATGTCGTCGACGCCGGTATTGGCGATGACTGTGGCGTCGCCAAGGGTGGGGTCCTGCCGCGTGAACCGGCCGACAAACTGGATCGTCACTGCGACACTCTTGTGGTGATCGTGCAGCGCAGCGATCTTTAATTCGGGGAGGTCGAAGCCCTCGCCCAGCATGTCGACGCAGACGATGATTCTGCTGTTGAAACTGCGAAGCGCGGCGAGATTTTCCGACCGCTCACGCATCGACTGTTGGCTGTGGACGATCACCGGCCGGTGCTGCGGATAGATATCCGAGTAGAGACGGTGCAGCTGCTTCGCGCGATCGATCGTGTTGCAGCGTGCCATCGCGAGATGGTTCAGCCCGGCACCGAGATCGGCTTCCAAGGTGCCGCCGACCTTTTGCGCGATAGCTAGGTCCGCGTCATCACGCTCAAGCCCGAACACGGCCTCAAAGCGGATGGGTTTGAAGTAGCCTTCCTCTTGCGCCTTCTTCAGCGGGTACGTGTAGATGAACTCACCATCCACGCGCCGACCGTCCTCACGGAAGGGTGTGGCTGTGAACTGGACGACCGGGATTGGGGGGCTTCGGTCAGCGAACAGCCGACGAAACTCAGTCCAGGTCCGCGCACCAATGTGGTGCGCTTCGTCGATGAACAATGCGTCCGCTCGTGCTGCCATCCGCTCTTGGACGTCCGCATCCGCTCGACCCGCGACGTGCATAGTGGTCACCATGACGTTCGCCCGATTAAAGATCGCGTCGACCTCTGCAACGGAGCTTGGAATATGGGACAGGCGCAACACCACCGGGTGGATGGCAGCGTCGTCCAGGCAAGCTTGGGCCTTAAGCACGCCGAAGGACTCGAACTTGCGGCCGATTTGGTCCCTAAGCGCGTCGGTGGGCACCACGACAAGAAGACGCTCGAATCGCTGCCGGGCGTTGAGCGCCAGCATCGTTTCCGTCTTGCCGGTGCCAGTCGGCATCACGACTGTCGCAGGTTGCGTAGATCGCGTCGCGTGCGCCAAAGCGGCGTGGAGGGCGCCAATCTGGGGTCGCCTGAGGCCGGGAGCCGCCGGCCGTCCGACAGCCGCGGGTCGACTCTCTCGCAGATGAACTGCGTCTTCCCATGAGAGTGTGACTGCGCCGAGACGCGCCTGCATCTCTTCGTCACTCAAGGAAGAAGGGTCCACGGGTAATGGAAAAAGCCACCGACCGTCGCCCCGTTCGAGGATCGCTGCGACGTCGCCGGCGTGAACAGCGCCTGGCGCTAACAGGACGAGATCGGCTTCGAACTTGGTGGATGTCTTGGAACCGACGACGACCAGTGTTTCGCCTGAAGAAAGGTTGGCCTTGAATCCGCTGGTGCGGCGAAAGGTGAATGGCTTAAGCCGGCAGTCGATCTTCGTCTGGGGGCGTGCTTGTTGGCGAATGGGGCTGCCCAGCAACCTACCCTCAAGTGCGAAGACCGGGGGAAGGTCGAGAGTGACGTCCTCCGCAAAGAGATCGTCCTGCTCGATCGGATCAGCGCTGATCGGCCGTCCCATGGGTAGCGCGTGGCAAGAGTGAATCCGACATCGAAGGTGGCACGTGCATCGAGCGTAGCGTCACTGGAGTCGTTTACCTGCTCAAGCGAGCTTTTTTCGCCAAATAGCGATTAGCGCGAGGAGACCCGCTTAGTCGCAGGCTAATGTCGGCTTCTGGCCGAGACGCGAGTGTCCGCACATGGCGCGAGGCGGAGCTAGCAGAATTGTCGACCAAAACGTCTACCAAGGGCGGTGCCCGTACTCTCCTTCCAGATGCGTCGAAAAGGCAGCATCGGTGAGTCTGGCCTTACGGTGAAAGTGCTTCTTGCACTCCTCGAGCAAACCTAACGTGAGCCGTGCCTGTCCTGTAGAGTTCTTGATCCAAGGCATGTTGTTCGGGAGATCGAACCCATGCGCGATCGTGTGCCGGATTCTAAGCCAATCATCCGTCCGCGTAGCGTAGGCAGCCGCGTTCCAATCGCGAGTGGAGACCTGCCACACCCAGCAACTGCGGGGGTCAAAACCAAACGATGACTCGAACAACCTCCGCACATTCTGCGTGTTGGGCGTGTTCAAATCTCCAATGGCCTTTCGGACGGCTGGTTTCCGGAATGCGAAACTCGCGCGTGCCCAGTGTGGGGGCGGAGGGGCACCTTGCACTGGACCCGCGACTTGGTTCTCGATCCAGTCGAGCGCGTCAACGGAGACCTTTTCAACGTATGCCTGCCAAGCCGCCACGGTCAGGACGACGCCGGATCGGTGCAGGGCGTCCTGCCTGTGGCGGCGGCCAGCGCCAGTCTGCAATCGACCATGGATTTCGATAAGCTGATCTACTGATCCGAGTAATGTTTCGAAGCTGCCAAAAGCGTTTGACGCCATCTTCCCCGCCCTGTCAGAAACTGGCGTTCTTCAATAGTCCGCTTTTGGGCTGCATGCCAACGTCCGGTGTTGGCGCGTCGGCGACGTAGAACGGGCTCGTGTCGAAGCGTCTTTTACTGGTCGATTTGGAGCGTCCGCACCGAAAGGGACAATCGTCCGGTGGTAATCCTTGGTGACGCCACCGCGTTCGGCGTGCACAACCTCAAGCTGGGAGGTGCCGATGTCAGATGTTCAGACTGGAGAAGTGCGGGTGCCCTTAGGCCGGCACGCGGAAGTGTCGTTTCGGTCGTGGCGACAAGTTGCCAAGTGGCTGGAGGAAACCGAAACCGCCTGGCGATGGCTCTCTGGGGCACATGGGCCAGATCCTGCAAACTTGGCGCACTACCTTCCCACGCGACTAGCCTCCGCCAAACAGGAGGTCACGAACGCCATGGAGGGGAAGGCCCTCCTCCAGGAGGCCGCCTCTATCTTCGCCCGCCACCTGAACGACAACTACGCGCCGCCCCACCCCGGCACGGATGCCGCCAGGCAAATTTTTGAGATCAGAGACTTGGCCGGCGAAGAGGCTGCCAAGTTTGCTTTCGCCTTGAGCCAAGAGCTGGTTTCATTTGCGAACATAGGCACCAACCAACAGTGGCGAGGTGCCTCTCTGGTCCTGAACCCCGAAGTCCTGTTCGCGGCGGGCGAGGCGGAAAGGTTCAAGCGGGAGCGGACCAGTTACCGAAATGCCGCCGCCAAACTATTCGACGACGTCAGAGAACGGGAGAGCCTTCGATCAGAGGAATGGAAGGGGGCCGTTGAGACCGCCGCCAGCACCGCGGCGACTTGGTCGAAAACATTGACCCGGCGGTGGCTCCGCACCTCTTTGAAAGCTCGCGCGCGAGAGCGGTCGGCGATGGCTAAGCTCCACGCGACTGACGTGACGTTCACGGAAAAAATGGCGCTCAAAGCTCCAGTGGAATACTGGGAAAAGAAAGCAGCTAAGCATAAGGCCTCGGAAGGCGTCATGCAGGGTTGGCTTTGGGTGTACTTCCCATTGGCGTTCATCTGTCTAGTGGGGATGTTCGGGGGCGTCGGCTTCTACCTTCTGACGACTCCGACGACCTCTCTTCCGCCGGGTCTGACGGTTGTTGCCTCAGCGGGCCTAGCCACGTCTGCAGGGATGCTTTTCTGGATCGGGAGGCTCCTGACCAAGCTGTACCTGAGCCAGCATCACCTCAGGCAGGATGCCGAAGAACGCGCCACGATGACGACGACGTACTTGGCTCTGACCGAGGTTTCAGCACCTGGCGATTCTGACCGACAGATCGTATTGAACGCGCTCTTTAGGAGCACTCCGGACGGAATCGTGAAGGAAGAGGGTGGCTTAGACCCTAACCTTGCCTCAGCCCTCGGTCGTTTCCTGGCACGTTAAGAGGCGTTCATCGGAGCCCCCCCCCTGAACATCCGCGACGGGTCGGGATCGGGCTTTCAGCGTAGCGCGCACGAACGTCCGCTAACTAGGCAGGCCTCAATGTCTGCATCTGGCGCGTTTCAGCCTCTTCTCGGCTAGCCTGTAGTCACGTGCGTCAGCTTGTCTGGGTTGCGGACGATGTAGATGGCGCGGATCCGTCCATCCTCGAGATCCAGCGCGGTCGTCTGGAGACGGCCGTCCGGGTTGTAGCTGACGTAGCCGGGCAGGCCGTCGATGACGGCCGTGCGGACCAGGGTCGGCCGTTGTCGCGGATTGCTTGAAACATGGCTGAACAGCCGGAGGACGTTGTCGATGCCGCGCACGATGTTGCGGAACGCCGACACCTTGCCGCCGCCGTCAGCGTGAATCTCGACGTCCCGAGCGAGGAGACCCGCCAAGCTCGCCGTATCGCCGCCGTGCGCGGCCTCGAAGAAGGCGCGCGCGATCCGGTCAGCTTCCGCGGCCCCGAGCGAATAGCGGCTCCGCTCGGCTTTGACGTTTCTGCGGGCGCGGGACGCCAGCTGCCGAACCGCGGCTGGCTCTCGATCGAGCGTGGCGGCGACATCCTTGAGCGGCACCTCGAAGATGTCGTGCAGAAGGAAGGCCGCGCGTTCGAGCGGCGACAGACGCTCCATGGCCAGCATAAGGGTCACCGTGACGTCGTCGGCGATCGTCTCCGCCGGATCGAGCGCCTCCACCAAGGGGTCGGGGAGCCACGGCCCGACATAGGTCTCTCGGCGCGCCCGGGCCGACTTCAGGCGGTCGAGGCACAGGCGGGTGATGATGCGCGTGAGATAGGCAGCGGGCGCTTCGACACTCAGGCTGACGCCTGTCCACCGGAGCCAGCCATCCTGAACGACATCCTCGGCCTCGCTCAGCGAGCCGAGCATCCGGTACGCAAGACGAAGCAGACGCGGGCGTTCCGCTTCGAAAGTTTCGGTTTTCGAGTCCGTCGGCGTCATCGCGCAGCATTCCTGGTGGTCGTGTAAGGATGACGATCGAACGGCCTGAGATGTGACGTGCCCGCAGTGCGGCCGTCCGGATGTCACATCCCGCCGGCCTGCCTCGTCAAGTCTTCACCGCGCCGATGGACGGCGCAGAATGGAGACCTCCCATGACGACGATGACCCGCCTGACTTGGCATTCCGTGGCGCCGGAGGGCGCGAAGGCCCTCTACGGCGTCCACCACTACCTCATGACCGGGACCAACCTTCCGGAAGAACTGATCCACCTCGTGTTCCTTCGGGTGTCGCAGATCAACGGCTGCGCTCATTGTATCGACCTCCACACGCGGGACCTTCTGAAGACGATGCCAATCGACAAGGTCGTCCTGGTCCCTGTGTGGGAGGAGGTCCCGCACCTATTCCCCGAAACCTATCGGGCCGCGCTGGCCTGGGCGGAGGAGGTGACCCGAGTCAGCGAGACCCACGCGTCGGACGAGGCCTATGCCGCTGCCAGTGCGACGTTCGAGCCGAAGGACCTGGTGGACCTCACCATCGCCATCGCAGCCATGAACGCGTTCAACCGCTTGGGCGCGCCGTTCCGTTTGCCGGTGAAAGCGCAACCCTGATTGCGAACGCGGCGTCCCTGCTCAGGGGCGCCGCGACCTTCCCGAGAGTCCGATGACCGGCTTGACGCCAATGTCCGCTCCTGGCGCTTGTCTGACGTCAGGGTGCCTGCTCAAACGCGAGCAAGCAGGCACCGTCCCAAGCTGATAATGCTGTCTGCCGCATCAAACGACGGGGTGATTAGTCGTGCCTATTTAGAGAAGATCGCTGGTCTTTGGGGATGGTGCGAGATTCAGATCAGCCCCATCCTGGGGATGATCTCTCAAGCCGTCTTCGTCCAGTTCATCGAGTTCAGCAGCTTCAACGAAAATGATGGTCTCGCCTGGACGAAGGTGGCTCTGAACGGCGTCTCGTGCGTCATCGGCGCTGAGGGCTTCTGTCCGGATCAGCCGCGAGGAGCCGTCCTCCGCGCCGAGGGTCACTTCAAAAACCGCCGCCATGATGACTCCGTATCTTAGTGGTCTTGATCTGCAACGCTTCTAAGATGGCCGGCGTTGCGCTCGTGACGATCTGTCGCCCTATTCCGGCGGTGCAGCCTTATCGCCCTCGACGCGGTCGCGATAGACGGCGGCGCGGGCCAGCAGGATCAGGGTCACGGGCGTCGTGACGGTCAGGAAGACCCCGATGAGCAGGTCGCGGAGCGCAAGCCGCCCCTCGGTCAGTGACCAGAAGGCGACCGAGGCCACGACGATCAGCGCCATGCCCAGGGTGGCTCCCAGAGTGGGCGCATGAACCCGCTCATAGAAGCGTTTCAGAACCACAAGGCCGACGGAGCCGATCAGCGCCAGCAGGCTGCCGAAAACCGTGACGGCGACGATGGTCCAGGCCGCCCACAGCGGTAGGTCGGAAGGGGTCATTCGATCACCTCGCCACGCATCAGGAACTTGGCCAGGGCGACGGTGGCGGTGAAGCCCAGCATGCCGATGATCAGGGCCGCCTCGAAGTAGAGGCTGACCCCGCTGCGCATTCCCTGAACCAGGATCAGCAGCATGGCGTTCAGATAGAGGGTGTCGAGACCCAGGACGCGGTCCTGCGCGCGCGGCCCGCGCATCATGTGCAAGGCGGCCAGCAGCATGGCCAGCAAAAGCATGGCCTGGGCCGCGCCCAACCCCCAATAGAGAACGGCGGAGGCGGTCATGGGAAGATCTCCAACAGCAGGCGCTCATAACGACCCTTGATCAGGTCGATCCAGTCTTGCTCCTCGACCAGGTCGAGGACGTGCAGCAGCAGGCGCCCCGATGGCCGGTCATATTGGACCCACAGGGTGCCGGGCGTGCTGGTCACGATGATGGCGAGCACCGCCAGGCCGTAACGGTTGCGCAGGTCCAGCGGCACATGGATGAAGCCGGAAACACGCTGACGTCTGCGCCGCCCCATGATGATGATGGCCACGGCGTAGTTGGAGCGCACGACATCGACGGCGACATAGCCGGCCAACCGCAGGATGGCGCCCGGCGAGCGGACTCCGGATCGGTCGGGCTCCAGCCGTCGCATGACCTGGGGTATGGCCAGAGCGGCGATCAGGGCGACAAGGACGTCGCCCGCCGAAATGGGCCCGCTCAGCACAAGCCAGCTGGCAAACAGCCCCAGGGCCAACAGGGGGTGGGGCAGGAGGGCGCGGATCATGCGGCGTCTCCCAACACGGCGCTGATATAGGCCTTGGGCGAAGCCAGCCATTCGCCGGTCTTCTCGGCATAGGTCAGTCCGGCGGCGGCCCCGGCGCTCAACCACAGACAGCACAGGACCAGGCCGCCGATGGCCAGGAACTCGGGACTGCGGACCTTCGGCGCCACGGCGTCCTCGCGCCAGAAGCCCGCAACGCCGAACCGCGTCAGGGCGATCAGGGCGGCGAAACTGGATAGGGTCAGCACCCCGACCAGGGCCCAGCTGGCGGGCGACAGGGCGCCGTCGCCGGACAAGAGGGCGACGAAGATGCCCAGCTTGCCCGCGAAACCGGCAAGGGGCGGCAGGCTGACGGTCACCAGGGCGGCTAGGATGAAGGCCCCGCCGAGGAAGGCGGTCGAGGCCGGCAGGACACGCCCGACCTCTTGCACGTCGTCGGCGGCGAAGGGGTCGTCATATTCGTCGTCGAAGACCGCATCCTGGGGCGACGCCGCCACGTCCTCGCCGCGCGCAAGAATCTCGGCGATCAGGAACAGGGTCCCAGCCGCCAGGGTGGAGGCCGCCATGTAGAAGAGCGCGCCGCCGACCGCGTCGGGCACAGCCGTCCCCGCTATGGCCAGGACCGTGCCGGAGGAGACCATGACGGCATAACCAGCCGCCCCTTCAAGGCGTCGCGCCGCCACCATGCCGGCGGCGCCGAAGACGACCGTGGCCGCGCCCGCCACCAGAAGCCAGATATTGCCGAACCCGGCCGAGGCGCCGGCGTCGGCGCCGAACAGCAGGGCGGCCAGGCGCAGGATGACATAGACCCCGACCTTGCTGAGGATGGCGAAGACCGCTGCGACCGGGGCGCTGGCGGCGGCATAGGCTCCCGGGAGCCAGAAGCCGAGCGGCCAGGCCGCCGCCTTGACCAGGAAGGCCACGCCCAGGATGGCGCAGCCGATATGGAACAGGGCGCGGTCATGGTCCGGGATGGCGGCGACCTTGCTGGCGATGTCCGCCATGTTGAGCGCACCGGTCACGCCGTAGATCAGGCTGACCCCGATCAGGAAGAACAGCGACGCCGTCAGGTTGATGGCGACATAGCCCAGTCCGGCCCGCACCCGCTTTTCGCCCGACCCATGCAGCAGAAGGCCGTAGGAGGCGGCCAGCATGACCTCGAAGAAGACGAACAGGTTGAACAGGTCCCCTGTCAGAACGGCTCCGTTCACCCCCATGACCAGCAGCAGGTACAGGGCGTGGAAGCGCGGTCCGGCCCGGTCCCAGCGGGCGTAGGAGAACAGCAAGCCGCCGGCCGCCAGCGTGGCTGTCAGCGCCAGCATCAGGGTCGAAAGCCGATCCGCCACCAAGGTGATGCCGAAGGGAGCGGCCCAGGCGCCGAGGTTGTAGATGCGGGCCGTGTCGTCGCCCGCGGGACCGCCGACGGCTGCTTCGTGCAGCAGGGCATAGGCCACGCCGACCAGAGCGACCAAGCACAGCAGGCTGATCAAGGCCTTCAACCCATAGCGTTGCTCCTTGAGCAGCAGCATGGCCGCCGCCGCGATCAGCGGCAGGACGACGGGCGCGACGATGAGGTGGTCCTGCCAGTCGGTCATTCGCCCGGCTCCCGTCCGTCGATGTGATCGCTTCCGGTGATGCCCCGGCTGGTCAGCAGCACCACCAGGAACAGGGCGGTCAGGGCGAAGCTGATGACGATGGCGGTCAGGACCAGGGCCTGGGGTACGGGGTCGGCATAGGCGGCGGGATCAACCGGCCCTTCGCCCTTCAGCACAGGCGGCGCGCCCGCGCGCAGGCGACCCATGGCGAAGATGAACAGATTGACCGCATAGCCGAGCAGGGACAGGCCGATGATGACCTGGAAGGTGCGCGGGCGCAGCAGCAGCCAGACGCCGGCGGCGGTCAGCACGCCTATGCCGAGAGCGAGGACCAGTTCCATCAGACGCTCTCCTCATCAGTGGTCGCGGGCGAGACGGCGCGCGGTTTGCGGAGGGACTGGTGAGCGATGGCGACCAGCATAAGGACCGTCGCCCCCACCACCAGCAGGGCCACGCCTGCGTCGAACACGACCGCGGACGCCAGCGGCGTCTTGCCGATCAGCGGCAGGTCGACATAGGTGAACCAGGAGGTCAGCAGCGGATAGCCGAACAGCCTGGACGCGACCCCCGACAGGGCCGCGATCAGCAGCCCCCCGCCGATCCAGACCAGGGGCCGAATCTCCAGCCGTTCCTCAACCCAGCGGGCGCCCGAGGCCATGTATTGCAGGATGAAGGCGATCGACAGCGCCACCCCCGCCGCGAAGCCGCCGCCGGGCAGGTCATGCCCGCGCAGGAAGAGATGCAGCGCCAGCAGGATGATGAAGGGGAAGAGCCAGCGCATCACCACGCGCGGGATCAGCATGGTCTCGGATAGGGTGTCCCCCAGCTCGCGATCCTCGCGGCGATCATCGCTGTGGTCCTGGTGCTGCTTCTGCTCGGTATGGCCGAGACTGTCCGACGCCGGACGGAAACGCCGCAGCAGGGCCCAGATCGTCAGTCCGACGATGCCCAGGACCGTGATCTCACCCAGGGTGTCGAAGGCTCGGAAGTCCACCAGCAGCACGTTCACCACATTGCGCCCGCCGCCTTCGGAATAGGCGTGATCCAGGAAGTAGCGAGCCAGCGGCGACGCCGACGGCCGGGTCATGACGGCGAAGGCGACCAGGGCCACGCCGGCGCCGGCGATGATCGCGATGACGAGGTCCGTCACACGCCGCCAGCGGGCCTTGGCTTCCTGTTTGGGCGAAGCGAGGTCGGGTAGGCGTTTGGGCAGCCAGCGCAGGCCGAGCAACAGCAGGACGGTAGTGACGATCTCGACCAGCATCTGGGTCGTGGCCAGGTCGGGGGCCGAGAACCAGACGAAGGTCAGGCAACTGACCAGGCCGGCCCCTCCGACCAGGACCACGGCGGCCAGACGGTGATACTTGGCCTGCCAAGCGGCGGCGATCGCGCAAGCGCCGCCGATGATCCACAACAGGGTGAAGCCCAAGCCGGGACGATGAACCGTCAGCCCGGCCTCATCAAAGCCGAGGCCCGCCATGCCGCTGGCCAGCGCCGCCGCCAGCATACAGGTCAGGATGATGGCCCGCAGGCGCGCCTGCTGTCGTGTGGCGCCGAGGCGACGCACGATCCACTCGGCGCCGCCCTTGAAGGCGCGCATGACCCGGTCATAGGCGCGGGCGCCGTTGAAACGTCCGACCACCCAGGGGCGCTCGCTGGCGTTGATGCGCGGACCCAGCAGCCTGTAGGCCACGACGCCGCCGATCAAGGCGATGGCGCTCATCACCAGCGGCAGGTTGAAGCCGTGCCAGACCGCCAGACTGTAATAGGGGACGTTTTCGCCCAGCACCGAACGGACGGCGACGGCCAGAACCGGGCCGATGGTGATGGCCGGAAGAACGCCGACGATGATGCACAGGCCCACCAGAACCTCGATCGGGAAGCGCATCCAGCGCGGCGGCTCATGCGGGGTCTCGGGCAGATCGACGGGCGGCGGGCCAAAGAAGGTCTGGTGAATGAAGCGCACCGAATAGAGCACGCTCAGAAGGCTGGCGACCGTGGCCAGAACCGGCAAGGCCAGGTTCAGGTGGCGCCCGCCGGTATG
The DNA here is from genome assembly GCF_002479495.1 of Brevundimonas sp. UBA7506. Classification (GTDB taxonomy): domain Bacteria; phylum Pseudomonadota; class Alphaproteobacteria; order Caulobacterales; family Caulobacteraceae; genus Brevundimonas. The sequence continues at coordinate 152,204 of NZ_DLNQ01000010.1, read as the reverse complement.
GGCGATCGCCTCGGCCAGGAACATCTCCTTGGACAGAAAGCCGTTCAGCAGGGGCACCCCGGCCATCGCGGCGGCGGCGACGATGGCCAGGGCCGCCGTGACCGGCATGGACCGCCTGAGACCGCTGAGCTTGCGCATGTCGCGCGTGCCGGTCTCGTGGTCGATGACCCCTGCGGCCATGAACAGGGAGGCCTTGAAAGTGGCGTGGTTGACCGTGTGGAAGATGGCCGCCACGGCCGCCAGCGGACTGCCCAGCCCCAGCAACAGGGTGATCAGCCCGAGATGGCTTATGGTGGAATAGGCCAGCAGGCCCTTGAGGTCGTTCTGGAAGACGGCGTTCCAGGCCCCGAACAACAGGGTCGCAATCCCCGCAGTGCTGACGATGACATACCAGGCGTCGGTTCCCGCCAGCACCGGCCACAGGCGGATCATCAGAAAGACGCCCGCCTTCACCATGGTCGCCGAATGCAGATAGGCGCTGACCGGGGTCGGAGCGGCCATGGCGCGGGGCAGCCAGAAGTGGAACGGGAATTGCGCGCTCTTGGTCAGGGCGCCCGCCAGGATCAGAAGCAGGGCGGTCAGATACCAGGGGCTGTTCTTGATGATCTCGCCCGACGCCAGCACCGCGTCCAGATCGAAACTGCCGACGATGCGGCCCAGCACAACGACCCCGGCCAGCAGGCACAAGCCGCCCGCCGCCGTAACGGTCAGCGCCATCCGCGCCCCGTCGCGGGCCGACGCGCTATGGTGCCAATAGCCGATCAGCAGGAAGGAAAAGAGGCTGGTTAGCTCCCAGAAGACGGCCAACTGGATCAGGTCGCCGGCCATGACCATGCCGGTCATCGCGCCCATGAAGGCCAGCAGGAAGGCGAAGAAGCGCGGGACCGGATCGTCGGCCGACATGTAGTAGCGGGCGTAGAGCACCACGAGGGCGCCGATGCCCTGCACCATGATTGCGAACAGCCATGCCAGACCATCCATCCGCAGGGTGAAGTGGACGCCGAACGTGGGCATCCAGGGCGTGGACCAGCGCACAGACTCTCCGCTGGCGACGGCGGGGAAAAGGGCCACCAGGCAGAGCAGGCCCGCCAGAGACGTCAGCCAGGCCAGTGCTGCTGCGGCGTTCCGGGCGCGTGACGGCAGAAAGATCGCCATCATTGCCGCCACAAAGGGCGCCCCGAACGGAATGAGCAGCAGCAGGGTATGGGGCATGCGTGACGGAGTTCCTGTTGCGGGGCGTTGCTAGCCTAGAGAACGGACCGCATTAGAACTATAGGCTGATCTGCGGCGATCTGACCCGCAAATATCGTGAATTCACAGGTCGCTAGCGCGCCTTCATTCATGACTTATCTATAGAGTCCGAGGTGGTGCGACTCTCAGACTGTTTTTCATGCGGCTGCCAAGAGTCCTCATTTTGGGCCGCGCGCCAATGATGGCTCAAGGCGCATCCGGAACTCAATCGAATGTGCTTTTAGGCGAAACCTGCCTTCCGATTCAGAAAGATCACGCAACCGATCAGTGCGAGCAGCGGGCTGAGGCCGATCAACACCAGAAAGGCGGCTCGCCGGCCGATCACGCCGCTGACCATCGTGCCGACGGGAATGCGGATCGAAAGAGCCAGTGGCGTGCCGACAATGGCCACGGCGATGGCGCGGCCCTTGAGGTGTTTGGGCGCCTGCTCCGATTCATGGCGCCGGTGATCGGACGACTGACACGCCGGATCGAGGACGTCTGACATCGGCAGACCATGAGAGGGCGGCCCTCAGGCCGCCAGGGCTTCGTCGGCAGGGCCGAAGAACTCATAGTGGATGCGATCGGCGGGCACCCCGATGGCGACCAGCTCGGAGACCAGAGCCCGCAAGAAGGGGCGGGGGCCGCACAGGTAATAGTCGGCCTCGTTCACCGGGGTCTCCGAGGCCAGCCAGGCGCCTGAGATCCGACCCGTCCGTTCGTGAGCGGCCAGGTTCGCGGCCTCCGGTACGCTTTCGTAGAAGACAGTGTTGCGGCTGGCGGGAATGGCTGCGGCGAGCCGGCGAACATGATCGCCCATGGCGTGGGAGGCGACATCGCGCGCGCCGTGAACATAGTGAACCCCGGCTTGCGGTTGTCGGGCCGCCAGCGTCTCCAGCATCGAAACCATGGGGGTCAGGCCGACGCCGCCAGACAGGAGCACGATGGGTCGTTGCGGATCCTCCGGCAAGAAGAAGTCGCCCGCCGGCGCGCCGACCTTGAGAATTTTGCCGGGCCGGGCGTGTTCGTGGAGCCAGGTCGAGGCGAGACCATGCGGCTCCCGCTTCACTGAGATCCTATAGGTCTCCCCGTTCGGCGCGGAGGAGATCGAATAGTTGCGCTTGATCGGCGAGTGCCCGGGCAGGTCAAGCCAGAAGGTGAGGTACTGCCCAGGCTTGTGAGCCAGCACCGGTCCGCGATCGACCGGCCGCAGGATGATGGAGGTGATGACCGAACTCTCGGGTTGGACTTCCGCCACCTCGAAGGCGCGCCAGCCGTTCCATCCGCCTTCGGCGGCGGCGAGGTTCTCGTAGAGGGCCGCCTCGCGTGTGATGAGGATGTTCGCGAGGAACCAGTAGGCCTCGCCCCAGGCAGCGAGAACGTCTTCGGTCGCAGCCTCGCCCAGGACATGGCCGATGGCGCCAAGCAAGGCGCTTGCGACATGAGGGTAATGGTCCGGCATGATCTGCAGCCCGACGTGTTTCTGCGCAATGCGTTCAACTGCGGCCGTCAGCGCGCCGAGATTGTCGATATTGGCGGCATAGGCGAGGATGGCGCCTGTGAGCGCCCGGGGCTGGGAGCCAGTATCGCCATGGTGGGATTGATTGAAGAGATCGCGGATTTCCGGATTTTGGAACATCCGGGCGTACATCTCCCGGACAATGTCCAGGCCATGGGCCTCAAGGGCTGGAACTGTGGCTTTGACGATCGTGACCGTCCGCTCGCTGAGGGCTTGCGACATCAGTAGGTGTCCTCGGTAAACTGGAAACTGGAAAACGCGGTCGTTCAGGCCGCAGGATTGTCGGCGGCGTGCCCAAGCCGGGTCAGGTCGGCAGGACACGCGCGGCGCTTCATAGATGTCCGCGCATGTGAGGGGGCAGACGGCTCGACGGAGAGGCGAGGCTTCAGGCCGCAGTCTTCCAGGTCGGCTCCAGAGCAGCGTGAGGCGGGCAGGGCGCCACGGCCTGGACGGGCAATCCCCCGAGCTCGTTGGCGTAGCCGTGGTTGACGTCCCGGTGGTGGGCCTCGTCCGCGCGAACGACGAGGACGACGTCGCGCAGGGTCGCAGTGTCAGGAAGGCTCCAGTAGCGTTTGGCGATCTCTGGGGCCGGTACATTGGGCGAGCGCCCTTCGTCGATTTCGGCGAGGTAGTGGGTGTAGCTGATCACCGCTTCTTCCTCGAAATAGCCGACCACCCGGTGGGCAGTCTTGTTGGATACGAGATAGAGACCAAAGAAGAAAAGGTAGAAGACCCACTGGACCGAGACGATGACGAACCGCTCGAACAGCGTCGGCTTCGAGATCTCGATAAAGGTCATCAGGTGCATGCGTTCATTTTCGGCCTCGTCCATCAGGGTCTTGATCCAGCCCCGGTCGTCGCACATCCGACGCAGACAGCTCAGATGGTTGATGGTGGCGCCGACCATGCCGGGCACGGCCGCGACCGTTTCCAGCACGACAGCGCGATGTCCGTATCGCTTGGCGAAGAAGGTATCGGCGCAGAAGCGCAGCAGCTTGGTGAAGCCGAAGGCGACGCGGTCCGACAGTCCCTTGGGCTGGTGGTGGACGGAGAGATCGACGAGTGGGGCGCTCATGGCCTTGGTCCTTGAAACCGGGGTGTCCCGGGCCGGTTCGTCCGGCGAAAGAGGATGAGGCCGATGTAGAAGGGGCGGCCTGAACGCGGTATCCGGGTCTTGACCCTAGGGGAAATTCCGGAGGCGCGGCCCATTGGTGAACAAGGATAGAAAGCGGACGATGCGCGTCTTTCATTCGTCTTCTCCCCTTGTGAGGCCGTCTTCGCCTTGGCTCGCGGTCGCCACGGTTCTCATACTGATCCTCATGGGCGCGTGGGCGCGAGCAAGTCTGCCGTCCCTCTTCGACGTCCGGTTGTCCTTTCTGGTCTTTGTGCCTGCCGTGGTGGCGGGCTCAGCCTTGGGCGGCGTCTGGCCCGGCGCCTTGGCCGCCAGCTTGGGCGTCGCGACGGGACTGCTTCTGGGGGACGGTCAGCCGCATCTTGCGGAAGCCGTGCTCTTCCTCGTCGTCGCGGGCGCCGTGACCTGGGGAGGCGAGTGGTTCCAACGGGTTCTGAAGGAGCTTTCCTCGCGCGAGACCCATCTACGGTTGATTCTGGATACCGTGCCTGACGCTATGATCCTTATCGACGAGAAGGGGGCCATGCGAGCCTTCAGCCCCACTGCAGAACGGCTGTTCGGCTGGACTGCGGCTGAAGCCATCGGGCAGAATGTCAGCCTGTTGATGCCCGCCCCTCATCGCGAAGCGCACGATAGCTATCTTGAACGCTATTACCGGACCGGAGAGCGCCGGATCGTCGGCGTAGGGCGCGTCGTGGTCGGGCGTCGCAAGGACGGGTCCGACTTTCCTCTGGAACTCGCCGTCGGGGAGATGCGGACCAAGGAGGGACGTTTCTTCACCGGGTTTGTGCGGGATCTGACGGAACGCCAACAGGCTGAGGCCAGGATGCAGGAGCTTCAGGCAGACCTGATCCGGGTCTCGCGTCTGACGGCGCTGGGCGAAATGGCGTCAGCGCTCGCTCATGAGCTGAACCAGCCGCTGACCGCCATCACCAACTATCTGAAGGGCGCGGGGCGACTGCTTCGAGCGGAGAATGCGCCGGCCGATCGCATTTCCGACGCCGTGGACCGGGCGGCTGACCAGGCGCTGCGCGCCGGCGTGATCATCCGGCGCCTGCGAGAGTTCGTCGCCCGGGGAGAGACTGAAAGGCGGATCGAGAACCTGCATTCGCTCATCGAGGAGGCCAGCGCACTGGCGCTGGTCGGGGCGCGCGAACACGGCGTTCAGGTGCGGTTCGCCCTCGATCCGTCCGCTGACCTCGTCATCGCCGACAGGGTTCAAATCCAGCAGGTACTGCTCAATCTGATCCGAAACGCTATGGACGCCATGCAGGACGGCGGGACACGAGACCTGGCCATATCCGCCTCGGCGCTGGATGAGGATCATGTTCAGGTCACGGTTTCCGACACGGGGGCGGGGATTGATCCCGATGTGGCCGCCCAGTTGTTCGAGCCCTTCATTACGACGAAGCGGACCGGCATGGGGGTTGGGCTTTCGATATCGCGGACCATAATGGAAGCCCATGGCGGGCGCCTGTGGTTCGAGGCCAACGCCGCTGGAGGCGCGGATTTTCACTTCACGCTTCATCGCGCCCGACTTGAGGAAGAGCTCGCATGACAAACGCTCCGATCATGCACGTCATCGACGACGACGCCGCTGTGAGGGATTCGATCGCCTTCCTCCTGAGTACAGCCGGACTATGCGTGCAAACCCACGAGTCCGCCGTCGCCTTTCTCGCCGTGAAAGACCGACAGCCCGGGTGCATTATCACGGATGTCCGCATGCCTGACATGACCGGGATAGAGCTAGCGCGCCGATTACAGGCGGACGGTTCCGGGGAACCTGTAATCGTCATCACTGGCCATGCCGACATGCCTCTGGCCGTGGAGGCGTTGCGCGCAGGCGTGGTGGATTTCATTGAAAAGCCGTTCGACGACGAGGTCCTGCTGGCCTCGATCCAGCGTGCGGCGGATCGAGCGGGCGAGACGGCGTCGGCCGAAGCCGAGAAGCGGATGCTGGCGGCGCGTCTCGACGCCCTGTCAGGACGGGAACGCGACGTGCTCGCAGGATTGGTTCAGGGCCACGCCAACAAGGTCATCGCTTATGATCTCAAGATCAGCGCGCGGACCGTGGAAGTCTATCGCGCCAACCTCATGGCCAAGATGCAGGCCGGAAGCCTGTCCGAACTCGTCCGGATGTACCTCACGGTTCATCCCTGACCGGATGCCAAACTAAAGCGGCTTCAACGCTGTTGATGGGTTTTTGGATATCTCTAGCGCGGGCAGACGGGGCCAAGGCTGAATGTCTCCTCTGGGGCAAGTGGTCCTGAGGTCGCCGACGGGCCGGACGTCCTTTCATGACGCGTTCTAGTCAGTGAGCAATGCCGACAGGCAGGTGCGCTTTGTCGTGCTTGCCGACACGCTGGATCAGCGACTGCGCAGCCTCGTTCATGCCGATGAGACGCACCTCCGCGCCCTGACGGCGATAGCGGAACACCACCTTGTCCACGGCGACGACGGCCGTGAGGTCCCACAGATGCACGTCGCTCATGTCGATCTCGACGCGAGTCGGCTGGCTATGATGCTCGAACGAGGCGGCGAAGACGTCGGCCGAGCCGAAGAACAACTGGCCGCTGACGTGATAGCGCAGCACGCCGGGCTCTGGCGTCTCGATTTCCTGCACGACGATGGTCTTGCCCAGCTTCCGCATGAAGAAGATAGCCGACAGGATCACGCCCAGCACCACGCCCTTGGACAGGTCATGCGTGACGACCACCGTGATCGTGGTGGCCAGCATGACGATGGAGGACTGGACAGGGGTTGAACGCAGGGTCAGCACTGATTTCCAGTCGAAGGTTCCGACCGAGACCATGATCATCACCGCCACCAGCGCAGCCATCGGAATGCGCGCCACCCAGTCCTGAAGCACTAGGATCAGGAACAGCAGGAACAGGCCCGCCCACAGGGTCGACAAGCGCCCGCGCGCGCCGGAGGTCACATTGATGATCGATTGGCCGATCATGGCGCAGCCCGCCATGCCGCCGAACAGGGAGCCGATGAGGACCTGGACGAGGTGAAGGCTGACATCGGCCCGGACGTCTTCACCATTTAGGGCGATGTCGCGAGGCTCGCCGACCTGGTTCGAGCCCGCGTGAGCCCATGCTATTTTCGGTCGGGAGTAGGTTCTGTTCTCAAATGGCGCGTGGGGCTGGAAACGCCCGTCGCGGCGAGCGACGAAACGGCCTTCGACGGGATCATCGACGCCAATGCGAAAAGCGCTCACGCTGTCAGTCCGATGCTCACAAATCCGGCAGCGCCTGATCAGCCCGCCCCCATGAAGAAAGGGCTTTCGATCCCGCGCGTTTGAGGAGCTCAAGCTGATCGCCGACATGAAACAGCGCAGGGCTCGCGATTGTCTCCATTTCCTTCCAAGTGACCGGCGCCGCTACGGGCGCGCCCTCCCTTGAGCGCACGCTGTAAGGCATGACGGCCGTAGCGCCGCGCTGATTGCGGAGATAATCGACAAAGATGCGACCCTTGCGTTGGGCCTTCGGCAGAGCGGCCGTGAACTTGGCCGGCTCTGCCTGAGCGACCGCAATAGCCAGACGCCGGGCGAAATCTTTCACTTCAGGCCATTCGGCCTCGGGGGTCAGCGGCGCGATGACGTGAACGCCCTTGCCCCCGGTGACCATTGGAAATGTCTCCAGTCCGATAGTTGCGAGTATATCGCGAAATCGAAAAGCGGCGGAACGCACGGCCTCGAAATCGAGCCCGACGTCCGGGTCGAGATCGAAGACCAGGCGGTCGGCCTTTTCGACGTCTTCGATCCGTGCGCCCCAGCCGTGGAACTCTATGGTTCCCATCTGGACACAAGTCATCAGACCTTCCGGCGTATCTATATAGAGGTAGGGTTCAGTCTCGCCGTCCTTCTCCTCGATCGCCACATGGCGCACGGCCTCGCCGAAGCTTCCGGCGTCGTGCTTCTGGAAGAAGCACTTTTTCGATCGGCCCTGGGGACATCGCACGAGGCTGATCGGACGAGATGCGACCCAGGGCAGCATGATAGGCGCAACGGCGGCGTAGTAGTCCGCCAGCTGACCCTTGGTGATCTGACACTCCGGAAAGAGGATCCGTTGAGCGTTGCTGATTGGCACGGTCTCACCAGCCGGCGCCGGTGTCTCCAACGCTGGCTTCTCGACAACGACCGCCTCGGGCCTCTTGTCATCCCGCAGGCCGAGATAGCTCGGGTGGCGCAACGTGCCTTCGTTGGTCATTTCAGTGAAAGCGATTTCCGCCACCAGCCGGGGGCGGAGCCAATGGGCGTCCCGAACCTCGGCGCGGGGGGCCTTGACGGTGGGACTGTCCTGTTCGAGCGGTCTCATGACCTCCAGGAGCCGCTGCAACTCCATCGTATCGAAGCCTGTGCCGACCTTGCCTGCATAACGGAGGGCGCCATTCTCGTTTACGGCGAGGATCAAGGAGCGGAAGGCGCGCGACTTGTCTGAAGGAAGCCATCCCGCCACGACAAACTCCTGACGCTGGATACACTTGGTTTTCACCCAAGCCGCCGAGCGTGCGCCGACGTACCGGCTGTCGGCCAGCTTCGACACCACCCCCTCAAGGCCGTTTGCGCAAAAGCTGTTCAACAACTTTTCGCCATTGCCTCGAATATGATCGGAGTAGCGGAGCCGTCCCGGCCTCTTTGGAAGCAGGCCTCGCAGGATAGCCTTGCGCTCAAGCAGCGGGCGAGACGTCAGATCTTCGCCATTCAGCGCGAGAAGATCGAAAGCGACATAGGCGATCCTGCCTGGCTCGCCCTTCAGAGCGCCTTGCAACGTCTGGAAGCTGGAGCGCCCTTCGGCGTCGAACACGACAGCCTCGCCGTCGAGCACCGCGGAGTCCACCTTCAGGGACGCAGCGGCGTCGACGATCCCCGAAAACTTCTCCGACCAGTCAAGTCCGGAGCGCGTAAAGGCTCGAGCGCGACTTCCGCCGACGACGACCTCCAGCCGGTAGCCATCGTACTTCATCTCATGCAGCCAGCGATTTCCTCCTGGCACGGCATCGACGAGCGTGGCGAGCTGCACGGGACGAAAAGCGGGCAGGGCGGTCGTGGTTTTCGGTCTGGACCGCACGGAGCGTTCCGCGGTCATGGCTTGTGCCCGCCTCGGGCGGGTCTGGTTTCCTGGCTGCCCGTCTGATCAGGGATGTTCGCAAACGAATGGAATGGGCGTCTAGGCGATCTCGCAGCGATCAAGTTGCGTCTAGGCATGGAAGGTCCTTTCCATGACGCAACGCACCTCCCGAAGGAATGGCGCCAACGGCCTTGCTATGGACGCTGTTCGTGGTGCGCAGAAGCCGGATAGCTGACCGTCCCGTCGGGATGAAGGATAGCACCTGCCGTCAATCGAGCCTTCTCCAGCCTGCCGTGTCCCATGATGTGAATGACGGTCTCGCCCCGAGCGAGAAGATTGTCGGCGATGAGCCGTCGATGACACCGCCACCAGACCGCTTCAGAGCACATGATCGCACTAGGCTGGCGCCGCCCCGTTTCGATCAACAGCTCTAACCCGGCGCGGAACGGGGCGGAGAGAGCGTAATCGGCGTAGTTGTGGAAGCTCTTGTTCTCCCAGTAGCCATTTATGCCGTCGGCCACATCTCCGATCCGACCCCGTCTTCCTCCGAGTTTGACATTGTGGTCGTAGGATATCTGGCGCTCCGCCAGTCTGTGGGGAAGCGTTTCCTGGTTGAACTGAGGGTTGGCTCTGGACCTCGGAATCTTCCGGACATCTACGACCTGCAGAACCTGTGTTCCCTGCAACAGGGCGACGAATTCCTCCAGGCTGCGGTTCGAGTGCCCGATTGTGTAGAACGGCAGCGTCATTCTCGACGTCGCACATAATCCAGCGCGGTCCCCTTGTGAGCGGCGATGTGATCAGTCCTGTCGCTCCTGATCTCATATTGAGGTTCTGCTCTGGAAGCGCGGTGAGTGTGACCCTTGTATTCGAAGTCGCGTGTATGAACTCGAGTGATCCGGCCAGTTACTCGCCCTGCCTCGGAATTCCAGATCACATGATCTCCGACATCGAACGTCTTGGGCATTTTGATCTCCGTCAGGAGACAATCTGACCTGGTCGATTTCGTTCCGGCACATGAGGGAACGTCGGAGCGCCGGCGGCGTGAGCCATCATGCTGATGAGCAAAACGGTTTTGATCGCGCCGTGTCGAACCAGGCGACACGATCGCGGGAAGCCTCCATCAGGTTTTTCCAACCTTCGGATGACGGCGGTCGGGGCGACTGAGCGATGCTAAAGAAAGCGGATCATGCGATAGTTGCGGAAGATCTGGCCGCGGAGTTCAACGTCCTGTTCCTGGACCACCTCGAATCCGCTGCGTTCAAAGAACGGCTTTGCCGTGATGCTCGCGTCCGTACATAAAGACGACAGATTTTGTTCGCGAGCCTTGAGCAGGATGTGGTCCATCAGGCTCTTGGCGACGCCTCGGCCCTGATGTTGGCAATGGACGAAAAGCATATCGATATGGCCTGTCGGTCCGAGGTCGCTGAAACCTGCAATTCGATTCATGTGTTCGGCGATGAACGTCGGCTTACGCTCAAGACGTTCGGACCACTGGACCAGGTTAACCGCTACCGGCGCCCAGGCCTCGATTTGAGCCGGGCTGTAGTCACGATTGGCGACCTTTCTGACCGAGCCATTGAACAGCTCGACGACAGCGGTCAAATCAGCCGGATCATACGGACGAATTCGGATCGAGTTCATGCGACTGCATTTGGCATGGTGAGGGTTTCCAGCCAAGCTTTACGCCGGACCAGCTTCCGTGACCGGCGTGCCGCTCATGCCGCCAGACCCGCTGCAATGAGATGAAGGGATTCGGGACGAAGGTGCGTATACCGTCGGAGCATCTTCCAGTCCTTGTGGCCGGTAACAAGCGCGACCTGGTGGATCTGGAAGCCCGCCTCGAACAGGCGACTTGTCCCTTCATGGCGAAGGTCGTGAAAATGGAGATCGATGATGCCGAGCGCTTTGCAGGCTCTCGTGAACGCGGTGCCGGCTGATCGGTGATTGAAAGGGAAGATGCGGGCGTTCGCGTTTGTCTGCGAGGAACGCCGCTCTTCAATGAGCGCCACGGGGTCAAAGCCGCTGACTGAAAGAAGTGGAATACGCTGGTCGTTGCCCGATTTCTCGCGAGGGTCCTTGCGATCGCGGATGGTCAGCATCTTGGTCCGCGCTGCGTAGTCATCCCAGACGACCTTGAAAATCTCTTCCTGGCGCATCGCCGTCGCGACCGCGAAGCGAATGATGGCGCCCATGGGAATGGTTTGACGAGGCTTGTCCTCGAAGTGGCGGATCAAGCGCTCCAGTTCTTCATTGCTGGGGCGGCGATCCCGCTCGACGCCCTTGCCAATCAAGCCAAGGCGCTTGAGGGCGAGGCGGGCCATATCAATAGCCTCAACCGAGACAGTCAGGCCGTGAACCGCTGCGGCATGGGAGAGGATGAGCTTGATCGCGCCGATGTCGATGCTCAGCGTCATGGGGCCGGCGCCTTCGGTGGCGCGTCTCCGACCGAAGTCGATGAACAGTTGTCGATCCAGTTGGGCGATCTTCTTCCCGCCCAAGCGCGTCTTCAGCATCTTGAGCGTCGCCGCTTTCGATCGCCTGGGCGCCTTCCCGACGGACTTCATGTCGTGGATGTGCAGGTCGATGAGCTCGCCAAATGTGCGCAGCTTGGCCGAACGAGACGGAGTGGGAACTTCTCCGCGATCGATCCGTCCCTCGGCTTCGGTCGCCCACCGCCGGGCGTCATCGCGTTTGAGGAAGGTCTCGCTTATATAGCGACCCTTCCGTCTTACCTGGACCCGCCACGTTCCTGACGGGAGTTTCGAGTAGGTCGCCATTTCGTGTGCGCTCTTTGTGCACTGAGGTGTCGAAAACCCGGAAAAAACGTCGCATCACGTCGCAAATTCGAGTGCACACGCCGCCTTCCAACTTTTTGATCTTACTGAAAAAATGCCGATAAATCAAGCTCATAGGCTGTCCGTGGCGCCCATGATGGACTGGACCGACCGCAACTGCCGGGCGTTTCACCGTGCGCTGAGCAGTCGGGCGCTGCTCTATACCGAGATGGTCACGGCCCCGGCGGTGATCCACGGCGACCGCGAGCGGCTGCTGGGCTTTGACGCGGCCGAGCATCCGGTGGCGCTGCAACTGGGCGGGTCGGACCCGGCGCAACTGGCCGAGGCGGCGCGGATCGGCGAGGCCTATGGCTATGACGAGATCAATCTGAACGTCGGCTGCCCGTCGGATCGGGTGCAGTCGGGCAAGTTCGGCGCCTGCCTGATGCGCGAGCCGGAGCTGGTGGCCGACTGCATGGCGGCGATCAAGGACGCGGTCGGCGTCCCGGCCACGGTCAAATGCCGCATCGGCGTCGATGATCAGGACCCCCTGGTCAGCCTGTTCGCCACGGTGGACGCCTCGGCGGCGGTGGGCGTCACCAGCTTTGTCGTCCACGCGCGCAAGGCCTGGCTGAAGGGCTTGTCGCCCAAGGAAAACCGCGACGTGCCGCCGCTGGACTATGATCTGGTGCGGCGTCTGAAGCGCGAGCGGCCGCATCTGACCATCTGCATCAACGGCGGGATCGGCGATCTGGACCAGGCCCAGGCGCATCTGGATGACACGGATGGAGTGAAGTTGGACGGCGTCATGCTGGGCCGCGCCGCCTATCACGAACCGGCCCTGCTGGGTCAGGTGGATCGCCGCATCTTCGGCATGGATGTCGAGGACGTCGATCCCTTCGCCGCCATCGAGCGCTATCGCCCCTACATGGCCGGGCGGCTGGCCGAGGGGGCGCATCTGGCCAGCATGGCGCGGCATATGCTGGGCCTGATGCACGGCCGGGCCGGAGCGCGGGCCTTCCGCCGCATCCTGACGGTCGAGGGCGTCAAGGCCGGGGCCGGGCTGGAGGTCGTGGACCGTGCGGTCGAGGCCGTGCGCGAGGCCGAGGCGCGGCAGGCGCGGCTGGGCGAGAACGAAGAAGCGGCCTGATCCCCTTTCCGGGATGACGCTGTCGGGTTGCACCGCTATGCCCAAGCCATGAGCGCTCTGCCCCTGTCCGAACTTCTGATGATGGCCGCCGCCCTGGTCGCGGCGGGGGCGGTGGCCGGGGTGATCGGCGGTCTGTTCGGGGTCGGGGGCGGGACGGTGCTGGTGCCGGCGCTCTTCTATGCCTTTTCGGTGCTGGGCGTGGGCGGGCAGAGCAATCTGCACGTCGCCATCGGCACCTCGCTGCTGACCATCGTGGCGACGTCCTTGCGGTCGCTGGCGACGCATCGGGCGCATGGGGCGGTGGACGAGCAGGTGTTGAAGACCTGGACGCCTTGGGTGGCGTTCGGCGGGCTGGTCGGGGCGGCGATTGCGGGCTTTACCTCGATGGAGGGACTGGCCGTCGTCTATGGCGTCTGCCTGCTGCTGATCGCCATGCAGATGGGGCTGCTGCCCGAACATGTGACCTTGAGAAAGGACCTGCCGACCGGCTGGGGACGGCGCGGCGTGGGCACGGGCATTGGCCTGCTGTCGGCCATGATGGGCGTCGGCGGCGGCAGTTTCGGCGGCATGACCATGACCCTGTGCGGGCGGCCCATTCATCAGGCGGTGGCCACCGCCAGCGGCTTCGGTCTGGCCATCGGGGCGACGGCGGCGCTGGGGTTCGCGGTCTTCGGCTGGGACGCGCCGGGACGGCCGCCGCTGTCTCTGGGCTACGTCAACGTGCCGGCGGCGGTGATCATGGGGCTGCTGACCGCCTTGACCGCCCCCTATGGCGCGCGATTGGCGCACCGGCTCAACCGTAAGGTGCTGAGGAGGGCCTTTGCGGTCTACCTGCTGCTGACCGCCCTGTCGGTGGTGTGGAAGGCGCTTTGAGAAACGCCCATTTCGCCTACGTAGATTTCCGGGGTCAGACGATAAGGCTTTGGCGAACAGCGCGCGGTTAGGGAGAGGCTGTAGTCTTCCCCCCGAGCGTAGAAAATGCTGCAGAACCTGTCCGTACCCAAGAAGCTGATACTGTCCTTCGCCGCCGTCATTGCGGCCTGCGGGACGGCGACCATGGTGGTCCTCTGGGCCGTGACGGTGCTGCAGCGCGCCGACGCCGCCAACGCCGCCTCCGCCGACATGTTCAAGGCCTCGGACCTGGTACTGGCAGCCGCGGTCGAGCAGCAGAACGCCATGCGCGCCTATGTTGCGACGCGCGACGCCGACTTCATTCCCAAATACGAGGAGCCGGGCAAGGTTCTGGTGTCGCGGCTGGCCGATCTCGCCGCCGCCGACGTCGACGCCGCCTATGGCCAGGAGCAGGCGGCGCTGAAGGGGGCGGTCGACGCCTTCCACCAGAGCGCCGACGGCCTGATCGCCCTGGCCCGCGACCCCGCCACCCAGCCCCAGGCCGTCGCCGGACTGGAAGCCGGCGCCCGCCTGTCCGACATCCGCGCCGCCATCACCTCGATTCAAGACAAGGAGGCGGTGGTCGCCGCCGAAAACGCCGAGGCCAAGGCTGTCGCTTACAAGGGGGCATACTGGAGCTTCGCCATCGGCGGGG
>NZ_DLNQ01000010.1:0-137704 GCF_002479495.1 Brevundimonas sp. UBA7506 | reverse complement strand
GCCGGCGCCCGCCTGTCCGACATCCGCGCCGCCATCACCTCGATTCAAGACAAGGAGGCGGTGGTCGCCGCCGAAAACGCCGAGGCCAAGGCTGTCGCTTACAAGGGGGCATACTGGAGCTTCGCCATCGGCGGGGTCGTGGCCCTGGTCGTCGCCCTGGGCGCCATCGCCTGGCTGATCGGGGCGCTGAGCCGTCCGGTCGAGGCCATGACGCGCGCCATGGTCCGTCTGGCGGGCGGGGATCTGAACGTCGCCATTCCCGCGATTGGCCGTCGCGACGAGATCGGCCACATGGCCGACGCCGTCCTGACCTTCAAACAGAACGCCGAGGAGAAGGTGCGTCTGGAGGCCGAGGCCGAGGTGCAGCGCGCCGCCGCCGAACAGGCCCGCATCGCCCAGGCCGAACGTGACGCCGAGGCGGCCCGTCAACAGGCCCAGGTCGTGGAAGGCATCGCTTCAGGCCTCGACCGTCTGTCGAACGGTCAACTGGCCTATCGCCTGAACACCGCCTTCGCGCCCGAGTACGAAAAGCTGCGCGCTGACTTCAACGGGGCCATGGCCAAGCTGCAGGAGACCATGCGCGTCATCGTCGACCGCTCCAGCGCCATCGGCGCCAGCGCCCATGAGATCAGCCAGGCCTCTGACGACCTGTCGCGCCGCACCGAGCAGCAGGCCGCTTCGCTGGAAGAAACCGCCGCCGCTCTGGAACAGATCACCGCCACCGTGGCCCGTTCCGCCGAGGGCGCCATCGAGGCGGGCGGCGTCGTCGACGGCGCGCGTCACGAAGCGCTCGAAGGTCAGGCCGTCGTTGGTCGCGCCATCGTCGCCATGGGCGAGATCGAGCAGTCCTCGAACGAGATCGGCAACATCATCGGCGTGATCGACGAGATCGCCTTCCAGACCAATCTTTTGGCTCTGAACGCGGGCGTCGAGGCGGCGCGCGCGGGCGAGGCCGGTCGCGGCTTCGCCGTGGTCGCTTCGGAAGTGCGGGCTCTGGCCCAGCGCT
The DNA here is from genome assembly GCF_002479495.1 of Brevundimonas sp. UBA7506. Classification (GTDB taxonomy): domain Bacteria; phylum Pseudomonadota; class Alphaproteobacteria; order Caulobacterales; family Caulobacteraceae; genus Brevundimonas. The sequence continues at coordinate 136,698 of NZ_DLNQ01000010.1, read as the reverse complement.
CGGCCGAGGCGGCGAAAGAGATCAAGACCCTGATCTCGGCGTCCGGCCGTCAGGTCGGCGAGGGCGTGGCCCTGGTCGGCGACACCGGTCATGCGCTGGAACGCATCGCCGAACAGATCACCCGCCTGACCGCCATCGCCCGCGAAATCTCGGCTTCGTCGCAGGAGCAGTCCAGCGGTCTGCAGCAGGTCAACATCGCCGTGGCCCAGATGGATCAGGTCACCCAGCAAAATGCTGCGATGGTCGAGGAATCGACCGCCGCCAGCCATTCGCTGGCGCAGGACGCGCGTGAGCTGGACCGGATGATGGGGCAGTTCTCGCTGGAAGAGGCGGCGATGGACGCGCGCGGTCAGCAGCGGATGTTGGCGCGGGCGGTGGCGTAACGCGGCGCGTCATCCCGGCCGGAGCCTCGCGCAGCGAGGCGCAGAGCCGGGACCGCCCAGGACGCCGCCGTCAGCCTTTCCTGTGGTCCCGGATAGCGGCTTCGCCGCTTCCGGGATGACGAGCGTTCGTCAGGCCGCCTGTTGCAGCACCAGGGCGTCGAGGGCTTGGATCAGGTCGGCCAGGATGTCGTCCTGATGCTCCAGCCCGACCGACAGGCGGATCAGCCCGTCGGTAATGCCGGCGGTGACACGCGCCTCCGGCGTCATGGCGGCGTGGGTCATGGTGGCGGGGTGGGCGATCAGGCTTTCGACGCCGCCCAGAGACTCGGCCAGGGTGAAGATGTCGAGGGCTTCGATCAGGTCGCGCACGGCGTCCGTGCCGCCGTTCAGCTCGAAGCTGAGCATGGCGCCGGGTCCCGACTGCTGGCGCGCCGCCAGGGCGTGGCCGGGGTGGGACTTCAGACCCGGATAGTGGACGGCCTTGACCGCCGGGTGCTGTTCCAGGGCGGCGGCGACCAGGCCGGCGGTGGCCTGCTGGCGCTCGATGCGGGTGAACAGGGTGCGTAAGCCCCGCAGGGTCTGGTAGGCGTCGAACGGCGAGCCGGTGACGCCCAGACAGTTGGCCCACCAGGCCAATTCGGCGTGATCGGCCGGATCGGCCGCAATCACGGCGCCGCCGACCACGTCGGAGTGGCCGTTGATGTATTTGGTGGTCGAGTGGACGACGATGTCGGCGCCCAGCTCCAGCGGACGTTGCAGGGCGGGCGACAGGAAGGTGTTGTCGGCCACGACCTTGGCGCCGACGGCATGGGCGCGACGACAGACGTCGGCCACGTCCACGACGCGCAGCAACGGATTGGACGGGGTCTCAATCAGCACCAGCTTGACGCCGTCGGCGAGCGCGGCGTCGAGCGCTTCGCCGTCGTTCTGATCGACGAAGGCGACGCGGAAGTGGCCTTTCTTCGCGCGGGCGCACAACAGGCGGTGGGTGCCGCCGTAGCAGTCGTGCGGCGCGATCAGCAGCTCGCCGGGGTTGAGCAGGCTCAGCGGCAGGTCGACCGCGGCCATGCCGGTGGCGGTGACGACGGCGCCGGCTCCGCCTTCCAGCTCGGCCAGGGTCTCTGCCAGAACGTCGCGGGTCGGGTTGCCCGAGCGCGAGTAGTCGTATTTCCGCTTTTGGTCGAAGCCGGCGAAGGAATAGTTGGACGACAGATACAGCGGCGGCATGACCGCGCCGTGGGCCGTATCCTTGTCGACGCCCGAGCGGGCGGCGATGGTGCGGGGATCGGCGGGACGGGCGGCGCGGCTCATTGGTCGATGTCCTTCAGTACGGAAGTCAGGATGTCGGCGACCAGGGCGTCTTCCTTCAGGAAGGCGTCGTGGCCGTACAGGGAGGGGTGCTGTTCGAAGCGCCAGAGGTTGGGCAGGCGCGCGGCCAGCTCTCTCATGTCGTCGATGGGGCACAGGCGGTCGGTGGTGAAGCCGATCAGGGTGACAGGCGCCGTGATGGCCTCGGGCTCGACCCGGTGGCGGTCGATGGAATCCGACAGGCTCAGCCAGCGCGAGGGGGTGGTGCGGTCGCGATAGGCTCGGCCGCGCGCCGTCAGATAGTCGCAGACGGGATAGGCCTGCCCCGCATGGCTGGGGGCCTCGGAGTCGAAGCGCTCGCCGAACTCGTCGGGGGTGCGATAGGTGGTCATGGCCAGCTCGCGGGCCAGACCGACCGCCTGATCCACGCGGCCGGTCTCTAGGCCCAGTTGCAGGATGCGACGCTGGATGCCGCGCCAGGCGGTGGCCAGGGGGTGAGGGCGGTGGGCGGCGGACACCACCACCAGCTGCTCGGCCCAGTCGGGGAAGAGCTCGCCAAAGGCCAGGGCGATCATGCCGCCGTAGGAACAGCCGATGAAGGCCGCGACCTTGTCGACGCCGAGGTGGTCCAGCAACAGGGCCAGCAGCCGCGCCTGATCCTGGGTGGTGATGGTCAGCGGGGTCTTGGCGTCCTTGACGCCGTCGCCGAATTCCGGCGCGAAATCAAAGGCCAGGACGCGGAAACGGGTCAGGTCGATAGGGGCGCGCACGCCCACGGCGCCCGACCACCAGCCCAGGCCCTTGGTCTCGGTGCGATGGACGTAGCGGTCGGCCGAGATGCCGCCGGCCACGACGATCAGGGGGGCGCCGGCCTTGCCGTGCAGGCGGCCGACCACCTGCTTCTGGTTCAGGGTTCCGCCGAAATCGAGCGGGAAGCCGCCGGGGATGGGGACGAAGACGTCATGGGCCCCGTCGCGCGACAACAGCTCTGACGGGCGGCGTGCGGACGCAGGCCGACAGGCGGGCTCTTCAAAAGGGGCGACGGGGTCGATCAGGGCCAGGGTCATGGGTCTCGGTCACTCAGCAAAACGGCTCGCCAAGGAACCCATGCAGTGACAGACCGTGGAGCTTCGCCTCGTCGATGCTCCACCCATCTCTCGCGGCCCCCAAGACAAGCTTGGGAACCCCGCAGGAGTTGGCACCGTTTCGGGCGGAACCCGATGGTTGCCCCGGCGTCAAAGGGCCTAATCCCTCAGCCGGTCTTGATGAGTGACTTTACGTTGCGGTTGCGAAGGGCGTCGGTCAAGCGAAAAAATTCACCCCAATTTGGCTTGGTGCGGGATGAGGGTGGTGAAAACGCGCTTTTTGCGCTCGTTCGGGAAAAAATTGTTCTTTCGGGGCTTGACGCGACGCGGGGTCGTGCACCACCCTTTGGCTCAGGATTTTCAACCGGACGCCGCCTGTGCTTGACCGCCTCGCCAGCATGATGACGACCCTGATCGCCGCTTCGGCGACGGGCCTTGTCGCGTCCACGATTACCACCGGTACCACCACCACCATGCCCTTGCGGGCGGGGACCGGATGATGCGCGCCGATTAGGCGAAAAACGCAAAAACCGAACACCCCGCCCGGACCCCCGGGCGGGTTTTTTTATGGCCCGAGCCGACCCCAGATCTCCTCCCCAGACCCCGCCTCCAGGATCACTCCGATGCCCGCTTCCGCCCTCGCTCTCGTCGCCGATCAACAGAAACCTCAGCCCGTCCCCAAGGCCGAGGTCGTGGTGCTGAAGTTCGGCTCGTCCGTCCTGCGCAACGCCGCCGAAGCCCCCGCCGTGGCCTCGGAAATCTACGGCCACGTCCGCGCCGGGCGGAAGGTGGTGGCGGTGGTTTCGGCCCTGTCGGGTCACACCGACCGGCTGCTGGCCGACGCTCGCGCCCTGGGTCTGGATCACGAGAACGAACTTCTGCCCGCCTATGTGGTGCTGGGCGAGGAGAAGGCGGCGGCCCTGGTCGCCATCGCCTGCGACCGGGTGGGACTGGACGCGGTGGGTCTGTCGGTACGGGAGCTGGGCATCGTGGTCGAGGGGCCGGCGCAGCACGCCCGCCCGGTCAGCCTGAAGGGCGAGCGTCTGCAACAGGCCCTGGCCGAACATGAGGTGGTGGTGGTCCCCGGCTTCGGCGGGGTGCGCGCGAACGGGCGCGTGGCCCTGCTGGGACGTGGCGGATCGGACCTGACGGCGGTGGTCCTGGCCGCCGAGCTTGGTCTGGACCGGGTGCGTCTGGTGAAGGATGTGGACGGCCTCTACGACCGCGATCCGGCCTGTGAAACGGGCACGCCGCTGCGCTATCGCCGCGCCAGCTGGGAGACGGCGCGCCAGCTGGGCGGCGCCCTGGTCCAGCATGACGCCATAGATCTGGGGATGCAGCATGGCGTCGAGATCGAGGTGGCGGCTCTGGGCCGCGCCGAGGGCACGGTGGTCGGCGAGCGCGGGGCCCCTCCCGGCCCGGTCCAGCCGGAGGCGCCGCTGCGGGTGGCTCTGGCCGGCTGCGGCGTGGTCGGCGGCGGTCTGCTGAACCGTCTGCTGCCGGACAGACGCTATGAGGTGGTGGGCGTTCTGGTTCGTAATCCGGGCAAGAAGCGCGATGTGGCGGCGCCCGCCGATCTGTTCACCAACGATGTCGAGGCCCTGCTGGCCAAGAAGCCCGATCTGGTGCTGGAAGCCCTGTCCGAGGGCGAGGCCGGGCACGCCCTGATCCGCCGCGCGCTGGAGGCTGGCTGCGACGTGGTCAGCGCCAACAAGCAGGCCGTGGCCCGCGACCCGGCGGGCTTGCAGGCCCTGGCCGCCGCCAACGGCTGTCGCGTCGCCTGGTCGGCCTCGGTCGGCGGCGGGGCGCCGATGATCGAGACCCTGCGCGCCGCCCGCGCCGCCGGTCCCGTCGCCGGGTTCGAGGCGGTGCTGAACGGCACGGTCAACTTCATGCTGCAGCGTCTGGGCGAGGGCGCGGCCTTCGCCGACGCCCTGGCCGACGCCCGCGTGGCGGGCTTCGCCGAGGAAGATCCGTCCTCGGATCTGGAGGGCCACGACGCCGCCGCCAAGGTCAAGCTGCTGTCGTTCGAGGCCTTCGGCCGCGCCCCCGCCGACCTGCCGCGCGACGAACTGTCGGCCGAGACGCCGCTGGGCGACCGTCCGGTGCGCCAGATCGGCGCCTGCCATGATCGCGAAGGGCATCTGGAGGCCTCGGTCCGGCTTGACGGCGATCTGAAAGACGCGCTCTTCCAGTCGCTGAACGGAGAGAGAAACGCCTTGAAGGTCTATGGTCAGGACGGTCGCGTCTGGACGTGCAAGGGACGCGGCGCCGGGCGCTGGGCCACGACCGAGAGCGTGCTGGCCGACGTGGCCGACGTGGTGCGCGCCCGTCGCGCGGCGGCGGAGCTGGTCTAGTCATGGCTGTCTTCACGCCCGTCACGCCGGATCAGGCCGCCGACTATCTCATGCGTTACCCCTCGGGCGATCTGGTCGCGCTGACGCCGATCGCCGAGGGGGTCGAGAACACCAACTACAAGCTGGAAACGACGTCCGGCGCCTATGTCCTGACCCTGTTCGAGGGGCGGACGGACGCGGCGTCGCTGCCCTTCTGCCTGGGCCTGACGCGGCATCTGTCGGCGCGCGGGTTTCCGACGCCGTCGCCGGTGGCGGACCGACAGGGCGAGCTGATCGGCCATCTGAACGGCCGCGCCTCCGCCATTTTGAACTGGGCGCCCGGCGCCTGGAAGCGCCAGCCCTCGGACAAGGAGCAGTATCGCGCAGGGCAAGTGCTGGCCCTGCTGCACCTCGACGCCGCCGACTATGCGGTCGAGCGCCAGAACCCGGTCGGACCCGAGGCCTGGGCGGCGCTGGCCGCGCGCTGCGACGGCCCCGCCAAGGGCGTGGACCGAAAAATGCTGGATCAGATCAAGGCCCTGCTGCCGCGCCTGGCCGAGCCGTGGAGCGATCCCGCCCTGCCGCGCGGACCGATCCACGCCGACTACTTCCCCGACAATGTTCTGTTCGCCGTCAACGAGCACGGCCAGTGCGACGTCGGCGGGGTGATCGACTTCTACTTCGGCTGCACCGACGTCCTGGCCTATGACCTGGCCATCGCGCTCAGCGCCTGGGGCTTCGACGCCGAGGGGAGGCCCATGCACTCGGCCCTGCGCGCCTTCCAGAAGGGCTATGAATCCGTGCGTCCCCTGACGCCCGCCGAGGCTGAAGCCTTGCCCGGGTTGGGTGCGGCGGCGGCGGTGCGCTTCACCCTGACCCGACTGCACGACCGCTTGTTCCACGACCCCGCCAACCTGGTCACCCCCAAGGACCCGGCCCCCTTCTTCCGGCGGCTGGACTACTGGAAGGCGGCGGAGGTGGCGTGAGGAGGAGGACGAGACGCCGCTTTCGACTCCGCAGCGGACATAAGTGCGGTTAAGCTCGCTGGTGAGTGTCAACGGGACATTCTGTGGACATCACATGACGCTCCGGCGCGCTTAACTGCGTTCTGTGAGATCGTCCCCAAATGAACGATGTGCGATTCGACGGGCAATGGGTTGGGCGTGACGCCGGAGACACAAACGGATGGGTGACTCTAGAGCTTGAACGGCAAGGCGACCTTATCGAGGGCATTGCCTACCACTACCCAGACGATCCCGACATTGTCTCCATAGCTGTCGAGTTCGCGATGCCAGTTGGGCACACACACGGGTCATTCAAAGCTCTGCCGACGCAGCCATTTCGTCCCCATGACGGTCTCCGGTTCCGCCATGACGAGATGCCAAACTATTTCCCGAATGCACTGGCCTCTCGAACTATCGACCTTGACCTGACGTTTGACGGCCCGAATGTCCATTTCGCCTTCACGGGCCAACCGACAGAGGGCTTTCCTGGGTCAAAAGGTCACGGGACCGCGCTGCGTAGCCACGTCAGTCCGTCTAGGATCAATCCCACACCGATTTCTTGGGCTGATTTCCGCGCATCGGCGTTCACCCAAGAGCGCGGGCGGTTCATACATCGCGGGCAAGCCGAGCCGTGGCGACTGAGAACGTCATTTCATCGCTCGCCTCGCAAGAACCTGAACCGCTATAGGCAGGAGCTTGTCCCTGATGCCCATAGGATCATCGGCAGCCAGTGCGCCTATCGGTTCGATCTGAATCGCCCGGCAGACACGGGAGCTTTCTATAACCTGCTCCAGCACCACGGCTATCCGACCCCGCTCCTTGACTGGACTTGGTCGCCCTTCATCGCAGCTTATTTCGCCTTCGAACGTGTCCCTAGGGAGCGGACCGAGGGGAATGTCCGCATCTATATGTTTGACCGAAAATCATGGCTCGCACTTAGTCAGCGCGACACAGTCGCTTTCACTAGTCTGCAATTTTCTATTGTAGATGTGGAGTCGATTTCTAATAATCGTGTAGTTACTCAGCAGGCATGTGTGACGCTAGCAAATATAGATGACATAGAAGACTATCTAGAACACGCTGAATCGCTCACCAAAATCCCCTACCTGCGTGCAGTAGACATACCCGTTACGGATCGCGAACAAGCCTTGAGCGATCTCGCCTTGATGGGCATTCACCATGGAGCCCTGTTTCCTGGACTCGACGGCACATGCCGGTCGCTCGCCTTCAAACATTTTGGATTCTAGTCTGGGCGCAGTCTCAATTCCTAATAAGAGGCAGTCCGCTTCTCACCCTTAGCCGGCGCTCGCCGGGTCCCTTTACGCCCCCCGTGCAACGATCTCGCCGCGCGTGCCTTTGAGGCAGGGGCAGGCGAGGAGGTTTCGGATGACTGCGCGCGCGGAGGCATGGCCCGAACTGACGGCGGCGCGGCTGTGGCCGACGATGGAGACGTTGCAACTGTGGGCGCAGATCGTCGGCAAGACGCGGCTGTCGCAGACGCCCTGGCTGAACCACGGCTGGCACGTGACGCTGCGGGTCTCGGCGCGGGGGCTGACGACCGGCCTGATCCCCCACGGCGCGGTGGGGTTTTCGATGGAGTTCGACCTTGTCGCCGGGGCCCTGATCATCCGAGTCAGCGACGGGGGCGAGCGCCGGATCGTGCTGAAATCCGGGACGGTGGCCGACTTTTACGCCGAGGTTCAGGAGGCCCTGACCGCCCTGGGCGTGGCCTGCCACATCGACCTGACGCCGGATGAAATGGCAGAGGCGACGCCCTTTCCGCTGGATGAGCGGTTTCGACACTATGATCCCGAGGTCGCGCGCGACTACTGGCGGGCGCTGGTGCAGGTCGACCGGGTCTTCAACCTGTTCCGCACCGGGTTTCTGGGCAAGTGCAGCCCGGTTCATCTGTTCTGGGGCGCGTTCGATCTGGCGGTGACGCGGTTCTCGGGACGGCCCGCGCCCCTGCATCCGGGCGGGGTGCCGAACCTGCCTGATGCGGTGACACGCGAAGCCTATTCACACGAGGTAGCCAGCGCGGGCTTCTGGCCCGGCGATCCGGGGCGCGAACCCGCCTTCTACGCCTATGCCTATCCCGCCCCGCCGGGGTTTGAGGCGGCGACGGTCGCGCCAGTCGCGGCGCACTGAGACGCGGCTTTGGGCGAGTTCGTCCTGCCCTATGCGGTGGTGCGGGCCGAGGACGATCCCGACGCCGCCGTCTGCGCCTTTCTGGAATCCACCTACGAGGCCGCCGCCGATCTGGCGGCCTGGGACCGGGAGGCGCTGGAATGTCCGCGCGGCACGCCGCGCCATCCGCGTCTGGTGGGGTAGTCCTTAGTTCGCGAAACCCTTCACCGCCGCCAGGGCGGCTTCCGCCGTATTGTCGATGATGGTCAGGCGCTCGGGCTGGTCGCCCAGGGCGCGGATGACGGGGGCGGCTTCCGGCTCGAAACCGAGCACGTCGGAGACAAAGGCGCCGAACTTGGACGGGTGGGCGGTCGACAGGGCGACGACCGGGCCGTCAGCACGGTCCAACTGACGCGCAGCGGCCAGGGCCACGGCGGTGTGCGGGCAGACGACGCGGCCCCAGGCGGCGTGGGCGTGGGCGATCTCGGCCTTGGTCGTCGCCTCGTCGATGGAGACGGCGGAGACCTCGGCCTTCAGTGCGGCCAGCAGGTCAGGCGATAGGGTGACGGACCCGTCGCGAGCGAAGGTCTCGAACACCGCGCGGGTGGCCTCGGCGTCGCGGCCCGAGGCTTCATAGACCAGGCGTTCGAAGTTGGAGGGGGCCTGCACATCCATCGACACGCTGCCGCTCTCGACGGCGGGGCGTCGGGCATAGACGCCCTGGTTTATGGCGCGGGCCAGGGCGTCGTTCTGGTTGACGGCGGCGGCGAAGCCCTTGACCGGCAAGCCCATCTTCTTGGCGGCGATGCCGGCGAAGGCGTCGCCGAAATTGCCGGTGGGGACGACGAAGGTCGCCGCCTGACCCAGCTGGGCCGTGGCCGAGACATAGTAGGGAATCTGGCCCGCCAGACGGCCCCAGTTGATCGAGTTGACCGACGACAGGCGGCGGCCTTCGCGCAGGCTCTCCTCGGCCAGAAGGCCTTTCACCAGACGCTGGCAGTCGTCGAAGTCGCCGCGCACGGCCAGGTTCAGGACGTTGTCGGCCTGGACCGTGGTCATCTGCTTGCGCTGCACCGGCGAGACGCGGTCCAGCGGGTGCAGCACCACCAGGTTGATGCGCTCGGCGCCGGCGAAGGCGCGCACGGCGGCGGCGCCGGTGTCCCCGCTGGTGGCGGTCAGCAGGGTCAGCTTCTGGCCGGTCGCGGCCAGGGCCTCGTCCGACAGGGCGGCGACCAGCTGCATCGCCAGATCCTTGAAGGCGGCGGTCGGGCCGTGGAACAGCTCCAGCACGAACAGACCCGGCTCCAGCTCGACCAGGGGCGTCACCGCCGGGTGGTCGAAGCCGCGCGTCAGGCGGTCCAGGGCGCGGTCGAGCGCGCCGGCGGGCAGGGCGTCGCCGATGAAGGGCGAAATCGCTTCTTTCGCCATCTCCGCATAGGTCCGGCCGGGACGCGCCGCGTCGGCGGGCAGGGTCGGCCAGGCCTGCGGCATGTAGAGGCCGCCGTCGGGGGCGATGCCGCGCAGCAGGGCGTCGGCGAAACTGGTCGGGGCGGCGTCGCCGCGCGTCGAAAGATAGCGGTCAGGGGAGGCGGTCATGTCGGGTCGTTTCTAGCCGTCGTTCGGCGCTTCGTCATGATTATTTTGCGCCTGCGAAGGCGATTTCGCGATTTTGCGCAACAAGATGGCGATGCGGGGCGTACGGCGACGGCGACGGCGACGGCGGGGCTGGCGTCTCGTCGCGGTCCGGTCCATGTCAGGGACCATGAGACGCCGTTCCTTCCTGATCCGCGCGGGCGCCGCCGCGGCCGCCGTAGGCGGCGGCCTGTGGCTGAAGGATCATGTCATCTGGCGGCGGCCCCGCCTGACCTTCCCCGAGGGCGGGACCAGCGGCTGGTCGTCCTTCGTGGTCGCGGACGCCGCCACGCCGACCGTGCGGGTGCGGATCGCCGGGCGCGAGATCACCGCCCTGATCGACAGCGGCGCCCAGTATTCGGTGATCGACCGGGCCCTGGTCGAGGCCCTGGGCCTGACGACCTTCTTCGACATGCCGTTGGTGGCCTATGGCGTCGGCGGTCAGCCGCAGGTGGGGCGCGGCGTGACGCTGGACCTGAGCATCGGGTCCCTGGGCGTCGGCGCGCTGCGGGCGGCCATCCTCGATCTGGGGCCTATCGCCTCGGCGGAGGGGCTCGGCGCGCCTTTGGTGCTGGGACAGGATCTACTGGGCGAGGCGGTGCTGGGACTGGACATGAAGCGCCGTCGGGCACGGTTTGCCGATCCGGGCGGTCATGTCGTCTCGCCCGCTCTGCGTCAGGTTCCGGTCAGACGCAGCGGTACGGCGCTGACTGCCGAGGTCACGGTCGAGAGCGCGGTTCTGCGGGCGGTGGTCGATACGGGCTTTTCGTCCCTGATCGCCCTCAGCCAGGGCGCGGCCGAGGCGGCGGGCCTGCTGGACGGTCGGCCCGAGACCGCCGGGTCCAGCATCGTTCTGGGCGGCGTGGCGCGGGCGCGGGTGATCGAGGCGCGGACCGTCACCTTCGGCGACGACCTGTGGCGCGGGGTCGCGACGCCGGTCTTCGCCGACTCGCCCTTGCCGAACTATCCCGACGCCCTGCTGGGCATGGCGGCGTTTGACGATCGCGACGTGAGCCTGGACCTGGGGCGAGGGCTTTTGCACGTCTCGCCCCAGATGGACTTGACGGTGGGCTAGGGCGTCACAGCCCCTTGAAGGTGTCGCAGGACGCCGGATCGCCGGTCTGATAGCCGCGTTGCAGCCACTCGACCCGCTGGGCCGAGGAGCCGTGGGTGAAGCTTTCGGGCGAGACGCGGCCGCCGCCACGACGTTGCAGCGCATCGTCGCCGATGGCCTGGGCGGTCTTCATGCCTTCCTCCAGATCGCCCGGCTCCAGCGCCACCTGACCGCCGGACACGGCGGCGGCGTTGCGGGCCCAGACCCCGGCGTAGCAGTCGGCCTGAAGCTCCAGCGCGACGGAATACTTGTTGCCCTCGGCCTGTGAACGCGCCGTCTGCTGGGCGCGCTGCACCTGGTCGCTGGCGCCGGTCAGGTTCTGGACGTGGTGGCCGAACTCATGGGCGATGACATAGGCCTTGGCGAAGTCGGCGCCCGAGGCCCCGAGCTTGGTCTCCATCTCGCGCCAGAAGCCGAGATCGAGATAAACCTTCTGATCGGCGGGGCAGTAGAAGGGCCCCATGGCTGACTGGCCGAAGCCGCAGCCGGTCGAGGTGCCTTGTTCATAGAGGACGGTGGTCGGCGGGGTGTAGCCGCGCAGCTTGGTCTTCCAGACGTCGTTGATGTTGGAGCCGATGACCTCGACGAACTGGCCCGCCTGATCCTCGGGCGAGCCCATCTTTCCGGCCTGTTCGGACTGGCTGGCGCCGCCGAATTGGCTGGCGACCTGCTGGGTGGTGTTGGGGTCGATGCCGAAGACGAAGTAGCCGATGGCCGCCAGCACCAGAACGCCGATGCCGCCGCCGGCCACAGCGCCGCCGCCCATGCCGCGCCGGTCTTCAATGCCGCCGCCGCGCCGTCCGCCCTGCCAACGCATGATGTCGTCTCCGCCCTGAAATCCCGCCCCAAGCTAGGCGAAAACGCCGGGAGCGGGGAAGGGATGCAATTGTAACGAAGGCTCAGTGCGGGCGGCGGTCCAGCCAGGCGTCGATCTCGGTGACGCTGCGGGTCATTTCCTCGCGCCGGGCGGTCTGGGCCTCGCGGGCCTGCCGCGCATCTTCGGGCGATCGGACATAGGCGGTCGGCGGGGGCATGGGCGGCGTCGCCTGGCGTGCGGCCTGAAGCTGCAGGATGGTCAGTTGCGTCTGCAACCGCTGCTGCTGGACCAGAGCCTCGCGCTCGGCGGCCTGGTTGCGCAGGCGGTCCATCTCGATCCGGTGCTGGTCGGCGATGGCCGAGCCGCGGTCGTAGCCGGGCGGCGGCGGACCGGGCCAGCCGGGCCAGGTCTGGGCGTTCGCGGCCAGAGGCGCGGCGGCCAGAAGCAGCGTCATGAAGATCAGGCGGCGCATGAGGCGAACATGGGCGCCCGTCACCCTCGCGCCAAGCGTGGCCCTAGATGGCGAAGCTGACGCCGCAGCCGCAGCTGGACGAGGCGTTGGGGTTGCGCACCACGAACTGCGCGCCTGCCAGTTCGTCGACGAAGGCGATCTCGGAGCCCTTGAGGAAGGGGATGGAGACGGGGTCGATCACCGCCGCCTGACCGTCGCGGCGCACGACCAGATCATCGGCCTCGGGGGCGTCGACCAGTTCCAGCCGGTACTGGAAGCCCGAGCAGCCGCCGCCGTCGACGGCGACGCGCAGCATGACGGGCTTGCCCTCGATCTCGGCCAGCCCGGCCAGACGTTTCGCCGCGCTCTCGGCCAGAAGGATGCCTTCCGGAGCGCGGGGGGAAACCGAAAGCGACAGGTCGCGGACTGATTCTGTGGATTGGACGGTGCTCACGGCTCTCTATATGAGGAGCTGACAGGCGTTCGCAAAGGCCTGTGTCGCAATAGAAGTGCTGTCCGCCTTGAGCCAGACCCGCGCGTCCTTCGCTGAAGACCCCGCCGCCAGCCGCGGCCGCCATGTTTTCGAGCCCGCCAGCCGCACCCGCACCCCCTTCGCCCGCGACCGCGATCGCATCATTCACGCGACCGCCTTCCGTCGCCTGAAGGAGAAGACCCAGGTCTTCGTGGCGCACGAGGGCGACCACTATCGCACCCGCCTGACCCACAGTCTGGAGGTGGCGCAGATCGCCCGGTCCTTGGCCCACGCCTTGCGGCTGGACGACGACTTGGCCGAGACCATCGCCCTGGCCCACGACCTGGGCCACCCGCCCTTCGCCCACGCGGGTGAGGACGAGTTGCAGGCCCAGATGGCCGACTACGGCGGCTTTGATCACAACGTCCAGAGCTTCCGCGTCATCACCGAGCTGGAAGTCCGCTATCCAAAATTCCCCGGCCTGAACCTGAGCTGGGAGACGGTCGAGGGCGTCATCAAGCACAACGGCCCGGTGATGCATCACCTGGACGACCCGGCGTGGAAGACGGTCGCGGCCTATGCGCCGGGCGGGGCGGCCAACTGGGATCTGCGCCTCGACACCTTCGCCTCGCTGGAGGCCCAGTGCGCGGCGATCGCCGACGACATCGCCTATAACAACCACGACGTGGACGACGGGGTGCAGGCGGGCCTGTTCACCCTGGCCGATCTGGCCGAGGTTCCGCTGATCGGGCCGTGCCTGGCCGAGGTGCGCCGCGACTGGCCCGCCCTGGACGACCGCATGGTGCGTCTGGAGGCCGTGCGCCGCATGATCGGCATCATGGTCGACGACGTCCTGGCCGAGACCGAGCGGCGCCTGGCCGAGCATCGCATCGTCACCGTCGAGGACGTGCGTCTGGCGCCGCAGATGATGGTGCAGTTCTCAGCCGGCATGATGGCCGACCTGGGCGTGCTGCGCCGCTTCCTGTTCGAGCGGATGTATCGCCACTATCGGGTCAATCGCACCCGCAGTCAGGCGCGCCGCGTCCTGTCGCAACTGTTCCACCTGTTCATGGACGAGCCCGAGGTCATGCCGCCCGAATGGTCGGCCCCGGCGATGTCGGATGATCCGGTCAAGCGGGCGCGGGCGGTGTGCGACTATATCGCCGGCATGACCGATCGCTACGCCATCGAGGTCCACGGCAAGCTGTTCAGTCTCGACCTGGCGCTTGATCTGTGATTCGAAAGCGGCCACGGGCGGGTTAGACTGATGCTTCCCGGCGCCGATTCGCGCTGGGCCGATCCAGAAAGCGCGACCCATGTCCTACGACGACGATCACCGAGGCAACCCTAACGCCGGCCGCGAGCGGGGGGCTTATACGCCGCCCACCGACGACGACCTGCCGTTCGAGCGTCGCAGCTATGATCCGCGTCGTGCGCCGGCCGCCAAGTCGCCGCCGATCACCCTGATCATCAGCGCCATCGTCTTGCTGCTGCTGATCGTAGCCGTGGTGGTCTTCTATCGCTCGGGCGTGCGCTCCTCGAGCGACGCCCCGCCCGCCGTCGGCACGCCGGTTGAAAGCATGAAGGTCGAGGCGCCGCTGGACGCCCAGCCGATCGACCCGGAAGCCGGCGTGCGCGTCTATCGCGACGGCGGCGAGGCTGTCGGCGCTGCCCCCACCTTCACGCCTGGCCCTGAGGTGGTCGAGCCGCGCCCCGCGCCCCAGCCTCTGCCCGCCGCGCCGACGGCCCTGCCGCCCGCCGCGCCGGCCGTCGCCGCGCCCGCTCCGGCCAAGCCCGCGCCCGTGACCCCCGCCCCCACGCCCAAGGCGACCCCAGCTGCGGCTGCACCCGCCGCCGGTGGATCGTCGGGTGTGCAGATCGGCGCCTTCTCTTCGACCGCCATCGCCGACCGTGAGTACGCCGCCGTCGCCGCCCGCTTCGGCTCGTTCGCCTCGGGCGCTGAAAAGCGCGTGCAGGAAGTCACCGCCGCCAACGGCTCGACCGTCTATCGCACCACTTTCACCGGCATGAGCCGCGATCGCGCTGTGGCCTTCTGCAACGCGCTGAAGGCCGCTGGCCGCGACTGCATCGTCCGCTAAGGCCTGATTGATGACCTCCGCCGCCATCTACGGCTGTTCCGGCCACAGGCTGACGGCGGAGGAGCGCGCCTTCTTCGCCGAGACCAAACCCTGGGGCTTCATCCTGTTCCGCCGCAACGTGGACACGCCGGCCCAGGTCAAGGCGCTGGTTGACGATCTGCGCGACAGCGTGGGCCGCGCCGACGCCCCCGTCCTGATCGATCAGGAAGGCGGCCGGGTGCAGCGTCTCGGCCCGCCGCACTGGCCCAAATATCCGCCCGGCTCGGCCTATCTGAAGGCCGTCAATGATCCGATGGCGGCGCGCGAACTGGTGCGTCTGGGGGCGCGGCTGATCGCCCACGACCTGCGCGAACTGGGCATCACCGTGGACTGCGTGCCGGTGCTGGACGTGCCGGTGCCGGGCGCCCACGACATCATCGGCGACCGCGCCTATGCCCATGACCCCGCCACCGTGACCCAGCTGGGCCGGGCGGCGGCGGAAGGGCTGCTGGCGGGCGGCGTCCTGCCCATCATCAAGCACATCCCCGGCCACGGCCGCGCCTTCGCCGACAGCCACCACGACCTGCCGGTGGTCGAGACGGACCTGGCCACGCTGGACGCCTGGGACTTCGCCCCGTTCAAGGCCCTGTCGGACATGCCGATGGCGATGACGGCCCACGTCGTCTTTACCGCCGTCGACGCCAAGCGCCCGGCCACGACCTCGAAGAAGGGCATCCGCCTGATGCGCGAGCATCTGGGCTTCTCTGGCCTCATCATGTCCGACGATCTGTCGATGCAGGCCCTGTCGGGGACCCTGACCGAACGCGCCGAACAGTCGCTGAAGGCGGGCTGCGACGTCATCCTGCATTGCAACGGCGACCTCGCTGAAATGCGTCAGGTGGCCGAAGGGACCGGCAAGCTGAAGGGCGAGGCCCGGCGCCGGGCCCAGGCCGCGCTGGCCCGCATCGTCCATACGCCCGAACCGCTCGACGTGGCCGAGGCCCGCGCTCGGTTGGAGGCGGCCCTGAGCGGTCGTTTCGACGCCGCCAAAGGCCCCGATGTCGGCGAGGCGCAAGCCTGACATGATGGATCAGGCGTTCCAGCCCAATCTGGACTTCGCCGCCGTCGATGATGCTGAAGCCGCCGAGGCCTTCGTCGTCGATCTGGAAGGCTATGAAGGACCGCTGCATGTCCTGCTGGCGCTGGCGCGCACGCAGAAGGTGGACCTGCTGAAGCTGTCCATCACCAAGCTGGCGGAACAGTATCTGGCCTTCGTTCACGAGGCGCGGCGGCGCAACTTCGCCATGGCGGCGGACTACCTCGTGATGGCGTCCTGGCTGGCCTATCTGAAGTCGCGTCTGCTGTTGCCCCGCAACGAAAAGGGCAAGGCCGAGGAGCCGCCGGCCGAGGAAATGGCCGCAGCCCTGGCCTTCCGTCTGCAGAAGCTCGAGGCCATGCGCCGCTCGGTCGAGGCCATCACCAGCCGCCCGCAACTAAAGCGCGACGTCTTCACCCGCGGCGATCCCGAAGCCACTGTCATCATCCCGTCCGACCGCGTCGACGCCAGCCTCTATGAGCTAATGGCCGCCTATGTCGCCCAGCGTCGGCGCGAGGAACGTCGCAACTATGCGCCCGGTCAGCGGGTCGAGGCCTTCCAGCTGGAGGCCGCGCGCGACTGGCTGCGCTCCATGATGCCGCGTCTGGCCGACTGGACCCCGCTGGATCAGGTGGCGCCCGCCCGCGAGGACGAAGACGGGGAGGGGCCCAGCCAGGCCAGCTATACCGCCTCCACCCTGTCGGCCAGTCTTGAGCTGGTGAAGGAGGGGGCCATGGACGTGCGCCAGGCCGAGGCCTTCGCCGACCTCTTCCTCAAACGCCGGGGCTTCGGCCAACCGCTGGAACTGACGCCGTGAGCCTGACCTTCACCCCCGACGACACCGAGATCGAACGCCGGGTCGAGGCCCTGCTGTTCGCCGCTGCCGCCCCGCTGTCGGCGGCCGAGATCGCGCGCCGTTTGCCTGAGGGCGCCGACGCGGGCCGGGCCATCGCCGCCCTGCGTCAGCGTTATCAGGGGCGCGGAGTCGAGCTGGAATGCGTGGCCGACCGCTGGCGCTTCCGCACCGCCGCCGACCTGGCCTTCCTGATGACCGAGGAGCGCGAGGAGCCGCGCCGCCTGTCCAAGGCCGCGCTCGAGACCCTGGCCATCATCGCCTATCACCAGCCCTGCACCCGCGCCGAGATCGAGAGCGTGCGCGGCGTCTCCCTGTCCAAGGGGACGCTGGACCTGCTGCTGGAGATGGACTTCGTGCGGCTGCGCGGGCGTCGGCGCACGCCGGGTCGGCCTGTCACCTACGCCACGACCGATCGCTTCCTGGAGCATTTCAGCCTGGCCAGTCTCTACGACCTGCCGGGCGTGCAGGAGATGAAGGCGGCGGGCCTGTTGGATCTGTCGATCCCCGTGGGCTTCGAAGTCCCGGATCCGACCCGCAGCGGCGACAGCGAGGGCGAGGATCTGCTGACCGCGCTGGACGAGGCGTCGCCCGAGTTCGCCCAGGATTTCGTCAGCGAGGACTGAGAGTCGCGCTACAGGCAGCGACGCATCGCCACGGCCGAGACGGAACCAGCAATAAATGCTGAATTTTCAGGTTCTTGGCAGTCGGTTTCCGCGTCTTGACCTTCCGCCCCTCGGTCTATAGGTTCCGCGCCGAATTCAGACCTTCTCGGCGTTCTCGCCGGGCGCTGGGCGAAGCAACCATGTCTCCTACGAAGGAATCGCGCGAAGAGGTGATCGCACGCCTCGCCAAGAGCGCATCCGAACTTGAGGCGCGGACGGCCAACGCCCGGTCGGCGGAAATCTCGGCGCATGCCGTGACGAGCCAGGCCTACAAGATCATCGCCGAATTGCTCGGCGGCGTGATCGTAGGGATTGCTATTGGATTCGGCGTCGACCGTGTGTTCGGCACGGCGCCTTGGGGTTTGATCGGCGGGGTCCTGTTGGGCTTCGCCTTGTCGTTGTGGATGGCGCGCCGGACGGCCAATCGGCTGATGGCGCAGGCTAAGGCGGCGGGGATACAGGCTGAGGCCATCCCCTTCGAGGAAGCCGGCGAGAAAGACTAAGGAGCGAAAGGCCCCATGGCCGATCCGATTCACCAGTTCCAGATCCAGAAGGTCGTGGACCTTCCCGACGTCACGCTGCCCGGCGTGGGCGTGGTTGATCTCGCCATCACCAATTCGCACATCGCCATGACCCTGGGTTTCATCCTGGTGGTCGGCTTCCTGGCCATGGTCACCTCGGGCGCCAAGGTCGTGCCGGGGCGCCTGCAGGCGGCAGGCGAGAGCCTGTTCGGCATGATCGACAACCTGACCGACTCGATCATCGGTCACGAGGGGCGCAAGTATTTCCCCTTCATCTTCACCCTGTTCACCCTGATCCTGATCATGAACATCCTCGGCATGTTCATGACCTTCACCGCCACCTCGCAACTGGCCGTGACGGTGACCTTCGCGGTCCTGACCTTCGGTCTGGTGGTCGTGGTCGGTTTCGCCAAGAACGGTCTGGGCTTCTTCAAGCTGTTCTGGCCCATGGGCGCGCCGCTGGCGCTGCGCCCTGTGGTCGGCCTGATCGAGTTCGTCTCGTTCCTGCTGCGTCCGGTCACCCTGGCCCTTCGTCTGTTCGGCAACATGCTGGGCGGTCACGTGGCGCTGAAGATCTTCGCCGGTTTCGTCGTCTCCCTGGGCGCTCTGGCCATGGGCGGCGGTCTGAACCTGCTGGCCTTCCCGGTCGCCGCTCTGTCGCTGGGCATGGTCGTCGCGCTGACGGCTCTGGAATTCCTCGTGGCCTTCCTTCAGGCTTTCGTTTTCGCCGTTCTGGCCTGCATCTATCTCAATGATGTGGTCAACCTGGACCACGCCCACTAAGGGCTGGACCAGTCTCTAAACCCCAACCTCCAAACTCCAACTCTAGGATACACATCATGGACGCTGAAGCCGCCAAGTACATCGGCGCCGGTCTGGCTACCCTCGGCATGATCGGCTCGGCCGTCGGCGTGGGCAACATCTTCGGCCAATTCCTGTCGGGCGCCCTGCGCAACCCGTCGGCCGCCGCCGGCCAAGTCGGCAACCTGTTCGTCGGCGCCGCCCTGGCGGAAGCCCTGGGCATCCTGGCCTTCGTGCTGGGCGTCCTGATGATCTTCGGCTGATCGGTTCACCCGAACGCCTTTTCGAGTCGGCGCCGCTGGGCCTGGGGTCCGCGGCGCCGCCTTCATTCTGATTTTCGACAGCACGGTTATGGCCACGACACCTACCCCTATTGCTGCGATCCCGCCTTCGGTTGAGGCGGATCTGCACACCGAGACGGCGGTTCCGGAAGCCCATCACGAATCGGGCGGCCTGCCGCAGTTCGACTTCGCCCACTGGGGCGGGCAGATCGTCTACCTGCTGTTCCTGTTCGTCATTCTCTACATCCTGATCGCCAAGGTCTTCGCGCCGCGTCTGCGTCGCGTGCTTGACGAACGGGCCGAGACCATTTCGTCGGCGGTCGCCACCGCGCGTTCGGTTCAGGCCGAAGCCGCCGGTCAGGCCGAAGCCGCCAAGGCCGAGGTCGAAAAGGCCCGGGCCGAGGCTCGCGCCACCGCCGTCGCCGCCAAGGCCCGCGTCGCCGAGGAAGCTCAGGCGCGTCAGGCCCAGGAAGAAGCCGTCGTTTCGGCGCGCATCGCCGAAGCCGAGGCCGCCATCGCCAAGACCCGCGACGCCGCCATGGTTCATGTCTCGACCGTCGCCGCCGACACGGCTCACGCCATGATCGAGCGTCTGACGGGCAAGGCC
The DNA here is from genome assembly GCF_002479495.1 of Brevundimonas sp. UBA7506. GTDB lineage: Bacteria > Pseudomonadota > Alphaproteobacteria > Caulobacterales > Caulobacteraceae > Brevundimonas. The sequence goes on along the minus strand of NZ_DLNQ01000010.1, from coordinate 117,067 downwards.
CCGACCGCCGCTGAAGTCGCCGCCGCCGTCAAGGGAGCCGCCTGATATGAACATGTTCATGGAGCCGGGCTTCTGGAGCCTCGGCAGCGCTGAACTGTGGGTCCTGGTCGGCCTGCTGATCTTTGTGGCCATCGTCATCGCCGCCGGCGTGCCGAAAATGGTCGCCAAGGCCCTGGACGACAAGGGCGCCAAGATTCAGTCGGAACTGGACGAAGCCGCTCGCCTGCGCGCCGAAGCCGAAGCCATGCTGGCCCAAATCCGTCAGGAGAAGGCCGAAGCCGAAGCCCAGGCCGCTGACATGCTGGCCGCCGCCGAAGCTGACGCTCGTCGCATCGAGGCCGAAGCCAAGGCCAAGCTGGAAGAGGCCCTGACCCGTCGTCAGGCCCTGGCCGAGCGTCGCATCGCCCAAGCCGAGGCCCAGGCCACGACCGAGGTCAAGGCTGTGGCCGCCGACCTGGCCGCCAAGGCTGCTCAGGACATCCTGACCGCCCGTCTGGCCGCCGCCAAGTCGGATCCGCTGATCGACGCCGCCATCGCCCAGATCGGCGACAAGCTGAACTGACCGCGGTTACAGTGACAAGCACATCAGGCCCCGCCGGCGACGGCGGGGCCTTTTGCATTTCAGACGCGCGCCCTTCTTAGTGGGCGGGGGCGCCGTGGATGAAGCCGGCGGCGCGTTTCTCGCGAGCCAGCAGGCGGGCGAAGACATTGCCCATCACCCCGCCGAAGATCATGTGGGTGATCAGCATCCAGCCGAAGGTGCCGAAGCCGGCGCTGCCCGAGAAGGTGCGCGGATCGCCCATCATGCTGATGATCAGCATCATGCCTACCCAGGCCGCTACGGCGAACAATATGCCCTTGGTTTCGGGCGTATTGGTCGGCAGACGGGGATAGAGAAGCGCGAACAGCGGTCCCATGACCAGGGACCCGATCACGAAGTGGATGGCCCACCCCGCCATCAGGTTGTCGCCCAACTGGAACATGCGGGCGACGATTTCGGGGAAGGGATCGAAAATCTTGGCGAACAGCAGGTTCGCCGCTTCAAGAATGGAGACCGCGACGGTGGCTGCAAAGCCGGCGGCGATTCCCTGTTTTACGCGTGACATCATGAGAAAAGCGCCTCCCAACGCCATCTGCTTTTTGACTACGCGAGGATGAGCATACGCCGTTCGGCGCAAACGCGATCGCACCGCCGTTCACGTTACCGTGTGCGGCGAAGCGTCGCTGTTCAGCGGAAGGCGCGGCGCAGGACGCGGCGAGCGCGTTTGCGAACCCGGATCAGTTGCCGCGAGGGGCGTTTACGAAGCACCACCTTCTCGGCGCGCAGGGCCTGCTGCCAGAAGACCGGCGCGATCTCCGGCTTCTTCCGCATCAGGCGGCGGAAGGGATAGACCCACTTGGGCCGGGCGTGCTGGGCGCGGATGAACTGGCGCTTGGCCCACCAGGAATTGCGCAGCAGCAGAACCAGTCCCAGAGCGATGACCGGGACGCCGCCGGGGCCGGGCAGGGGGGCGATCAGGATGCCCAGGCCGATGACCAGGAAGCCCAGCGCCATCATGCTCAGACGCTTCGCACGACGCAGCAGGCCGGGCCTCGAGCGAGGCCGGCTGTCGGCGCGGAAGGGGATCAGGGCGAGGGTCACGGGCGTCACGGTCGGGGGAGGAGCGGCGACGGCCTTGGGAGAGGCTGTCAGCCTATCCTAGACACGGGTGACAAGGCCGAACCGTGGCGTGCCCATGAAGCTTTCGTAAGAGGCCTCTGAAATGCAAAACGCCGTGTCTCGAAAGACACGGCGTTTCACTTCAAGTCGGGTTCGCAGCCCTACTCGGCGGCGATGTTGGAGCCTTCCGGGGCCGACCAGCGCAGGCGCGGCGAGCGCGCGGCGCGGGTCTCGTCCAGACGCCGCAGGGGCGCATGGAAGGGGGCGCCCTTGAAGCGTTCGACCTCGCCGGCTTTCGCCGCTTCGGCCAGCAGGCGCATGGCGTGGATGAAGCGATCCAACTCGGCCTTGGATTCCGTCTCGGTCGGCTCGATCAGCATGGCCCCGTGGACGACCAGCGGGAAATACATGGTCATCGGGTGGAAGCCCTCGTCGATCATCGCCTTGGCGAAGTCGAGCGTGGTGATGTCCGTGCCCTTCAGCCATTCGTCGTCGAACAGGGCCTCGTGCATGCACGGCCCTTCCGGGAAGGCCGGGCTCATCAGGTCCTCGAGGCGGGCCTTGATGTAGTTGGCGTTCAGGACGGCGTCCTCGGCGACCTGACGCAGGCCGTCCGAGCCGTGCGACATCATGTAGGACAGGGCGCGCACATACATGCCCATCTGGCCCTGGAAGGCGCACAGACGGCCGAAGGCGTCCTTGGCCTCGTCTTCCTCACGCTCGACCAGCTTGTAGCCGTCGCCGGTGTTCACGACCCACGGAGCAGGGGCGAACGGGGCCAGGGCTTCGGACAGGACCACCGGGCCTGCGCCGGGGCCGCCGCCGCCGTGAGGCGTCGAGAAGGTCTTGTGCAGGTTGATGTGCATGGCGTCGACGCCCAGGTCGCCCGGGCGCACCCGGCCGACGATGGCGTTGAAGTTGGCGCCGTCGCAATAGAAGTAGGCGCCCGCTTCGTGGGTCAGGCGGCTGATCTCCAGGATGTCGCGCTCGAACAGGCCGCAGGTGTTCGGGTTGGTGACCATGATGGCCGCCACGTCCGGACCCAGCTTGGACGCCAGGTCGGCCACGTCCACGCGACCGTCGTCGGTCTGGGCGACCTCGACGACCGAATAGCCGACGAAGGCGGCGGTGGCCGGGTTGGTGCCGTGCGCCGAGGTCGGGACCAGAACCTTGCGGCGCTGCTCATGTTCGCCCTTGGCTTCGTGGGCGGCGCGGATGGCCATCAGGCCGCACAGCTCGCCGTGCGCGCCCGCCTTGGGCGACAGGGCGACCGCGGGCATGCCCGTCAGCGTCGTCAGCCAGTGGGCCAGACTATCCATGAGTTCGAGCGCGCCCTGCACCGTCGACTGCGGCTGCAGCGGGTGGATGTCCGAGAAGCCCGGCAGACGCGCCATCTTCTCGTTCAGGCGCGGGTTGTGCTTCATCGTGCACGAGCCCAGCGGATAGATGGCCAGGTCGATGGCGTGGTTCTTCTGGCTCAGGCGCACATAGTGGCGCATGGCCTCGGGCTCGGACAGGCCAGGGAGCCCAATGGGGGCCTTGCGGACCAGGTCGCCCAGGTCCGAACCGTCGGTGGCCGGCTTGGGCAGGTCGACGCCGGTCTTGCCCCAGCCTTCGCCTTCGAAGATCAGGGCCTCGTCCTGCAGCAGGCCGCGCGCGCCCGTCAGTGTCGGATGCTTGTAGTCGTTGTCTGGCAGGGCGTTCGGGGTGGTCGGACGGCCGACAGTGTTCATCGTGCTCATGGTTCCAAACTCCCTTTAGGCGGCCAGGACCTTGGCGAGCGCGCTCGCCATGATCTTGATGTCGGCGTCCAGCGTGGTCTCGGTGGCGGCGACCAGCAGGACGTCGTCGAGGCCCGCTTCCGGGTTCAGGCGGCTGTAGGGCACGCCCGCCAGGATGTGGTGGTCGGCCAGGGTCTGGACGACCTCGGCGGCGTTCCTGGGCAGCTTGACCGCGAACTCGTTGAAGAAGCGCGGGGTCAGGATCTCGACGCCCGGAATGGCGGCGAGGGCGTCGCGGGTGGCGAGCGCCTTCTCGTGGTTGAGCAGGGCCATCTGGCGCAGGCCCGTCTCGCCCAGCAGGCTCATGTGGATGGTGAAGGCCAGGCAGCAGAGGCCCGAGTTGGTGCAGATGTTCGACGTGGCCTTGTCGCGGCGGATGTGCTGCTCGCGCGTGGACAGGGTCAGGACGAAGCCGCGACGGCCGTCGGCGTCGACCGTCTCACCGCAGTAGCGGCCGGGCGTCTGGCGCAGCAGCTTCTCGCGGGTGGCGAACAGGCCGATGTAGGGGCCGCCGAAGTTCAGGGCGTTGCCGATCGACTGGCCTTCGGCCGCGACGATGTCGGCGCCCATTTCGCCGGGCGACTTCAGCAGGCCCATCGACACGGCTTCGGTGACGACGACGATCAGCAGGGCGCCGGCGGCGTGAGCGGCCGCGGCGATCTTCGTGACGTCGGTGGCGGTGCCGAAGACGTTGGGGGTCTGGACGACGACGCAGGCCGTGTCCTTGTCGATGGCGGCGATGACGGCGTCTTCGGCGTCAACGGCGGCGGTCAGGGCTTCAGTCTCGACGCCGACGGCGTGCACCACGGTCTCGGTGGCCTTGACGTAGTGCGGGTGCACGCCGCCTGAGATGACGGCCTTGTTGCGGCGGGTCACGCGGGTGGCCATCAGCACGCCCTCGGCCATGGCGGTCGAGCCGTCATAGAGCGAGGCGTTCGCGACTTCCATGCCGGTCAGGTTCGCGACCTGGGTCTGGAACTCGTACAGGTACTGCAGGGTGCCCTGCGCGATTTCCGGCTGATAGGGGGTGTAGCTGGTCAGGAATTCCGACCGCTGGATCACGTGATCGACCGTGGCCGGGACGTGATGCTTGTAGGCGCCGGCGCCGCAGAAGAAGGGGACGGTCGAGGCCGTGGCGTTCTTGCCCGCCATGGCCGAGAGGGCGCGTTCGACCTCCAGTTCGCCCGCCACGCGGGGCAGGTCGACAAAGCCGTCGCGGCGCGCGGCCTGCGGCACGTCGATGAACAGGTCGTCGATGGATTTGGCGCCGATGGCGGCCAGCATGGCCTCACGGTCGTCGGGCGTCAGGGGGAGGTAGCGCATTACTTTGTTCCGCTCATCCCCGCGGAAGCGGGGACCCAGGTTTAAGCTTCAAACACCGCTGCTTGATCCCAAAGAGCTGGGTCCCCGCTTCCGCGGGGATGAGCGGAGAAGGCGGGAGCCTTACAGGGTGGTCAGGTAGGCGTCGTAGGCGGCCTGATCCATCAGGGCTTCGACGGCCGAGGCGTCGGCGACCTTGATCTTGGCGAACCAGCCTTCGCCTTCGGGATCGGCGTTGACGGTTTCCGGGGCCGAGGCCAGGGCCTCGTTGCCCTCGATGACCTCTCCGGCGACGGGGGCGTAGACGTCCGAGGCGGCCTTGACCGATTCCACGACGGCGAAGCTGTCGCCGACCGAGACGGTCTTACCGGCTTCCGGCGTCTCGACGAACACCACGTCGCCCAGGGCGTCAGCGGCGTGCTTGGAGATGCCGACCGTGGCGACGTCGCCCTCGAGGCGAACCCACTCGTGATCTTTGGTGAAGCGCATGTGTCTGATCTCTCAGGCTTTAGGTTTGCGATAGTAGCGGGTGGCCACGAAGGGGGTGGCGACGACTTCGGCGGCGGCGGGTTTGCCGCGCACGATGACTTTCAGGTCCGAGCCCAGCTCGGCGAAGGCCGGCGGGACGTAGCCCATGGCGATGTTGTGCCCCAGGGTCGGCGACGGGCCGCCCGAGGTGATCTTGCCGATGACATTGCCTTCCATGTCGGCGATCTCGGCGCCTTCGCGGGCCGGGGCGCCTTCCTTGACGTGCAGACCGATGCGGACGCGCGAGGGGCTATCGGCCAGTTGCTTCAGGATGGTCTCGGCGCCGTTGAAGTCGGCGGCTTCCTTGCGCGACTTCGACAGGGCGAACGTCAGCGCGGCTTCGACCGGGGTGGTCCCGGCGTCGATGTCGTGGCCGTGCAGCGGCAGACCGGCTTCGAGGCGCAGACTGTCGCGGGCGCCCAGGCCGATCGGCTTCACGCGGGCGTCGGACAACAGCAGGTTCCACACCCGTTCAGCGTCGGCGTTCGGCACCGAAATCTCGTAGCCGTCCTCGCCGGTGTAGCCCGAGCGCGAGACATAGCAGTCGACGCCGAACAGCATCAGGCGCGCCGAATCCATGAAGCCCATGTCGGCCAGCACCGGTTCGTGCCTGGCCATGACCTCGGCGGCTTCCGGTCCCTGGATGGCCAGCAGGGCGCGGTCGTCCAGCACGGTCAGCTTGGCGTCGCCGGCCAGGTTGGCGTTCAGGAAGGCGAAGTCGGCGTCCTTGTTGCCCGCGTTGACTACGACATAGAGGCCGTCATGGTCCGGCTTTCCGGCCATCAGGTCGTCCATGATGCCGCCCTCGGCGTTCAGCAGCAGCGAGTACTTCTGCTTGCCGGCCTTCAGGATCTCGTAGTCGCCGGGGACGAAGCGCTGGAATTGCTGGATGGCGTCAGCGCCGGTGATCTTGGCCTGACCCATGTGCGAGACGTCGAACAGGCCGGCGTGTTCGCGGGTCCAGCGGTGCTCGGCCAGCACGCCTTCGTACTGGACCGGCATGTCATAGCCGCCGAACCCGACCATGCGGGCACCGAGCGCGCGATGCGCCGCGTTGAGGGGGGTGGTCTTCAGGGCCTGGTCGCTCATCGAGCATCCTCCGGTCGCGGGTTGCGGCGATAGCTTCGCCGTCGTCGCGCCCCCGCTGTCCTGAAGCCTGAGAGATTCCGACCATCCCCGGAAACGAGGGCGGCCTTGCTCCGTCGGCGCGCCCATGAATCCCGGGAAGGGGGGCGACTTTCCAGCGTCCGTGCGCTTTCGCGGTCCTTTTGCCTGAGCGTTTCCGGGGCGGTTGCGCCTTCGGCCCCGACAGCCGTTTCACGACCGCCGATCTCTCCCGCGAGAGCGCTCGACCTAAGGCCCCGACTCCGGGGCGAAGTCAAGCGGCGCCGGGCTTGCCGTGTACGATCCGAAGGGCCATGAGGGGCGCGAACAGCTCTCGTGACAGGATTGAACGCCGCCATGACCGCCCGCACCGACCTCGCCGCCCACCTGGCCTCTCTCGATCTGCCGCAGGGCCTGAGCCAGACCCTGACGGTCGCCGCCGCCGCCTGCGTCGAAATCCGCAAGATCGTCTCGGGCGGCGCCCTGGTCGGGGCTCTGGGCGCATCGGGCGCGGTGAATGTGCAGGACGAAGAGCAGAAGAAGCTCGACGTCATCTCCAACGACGTTCTGACGGATATGCTTCTGGCCTGTCCGTCCGTGGCGGGCGTGGCGTCGGAAGAAATGGACACGGTTCAGCCCGCGCCCAACCCGGCGGGCGAGTATCTGGTTCTGTTCGACCCGCTGGACGGCTCGTCCAACATCGACATCAACGCCCCCGTCGGCACCATCGTCTCTGTGCTGAAATCACCGTCGGCCACGCCGACCGAGGCCGACTTCCTGCAGTCGGGTCGTCAGCAGGTCGCGGCCCTCTATTGCCTCTACGGCGGCCAGACCATGCTGGTGCTGACGACGGGCAAGGGCGTGGCGGGCTTCACCCTGTCGCATGACGGCCAGTGGCTGATGACGCACGAGAAGATCACCGTCCCGGCGGACACCAAGGAGTTCGCCATCAACATGTCGAACCAGCGCCACTGGGCCGAGAGCGTCCAACGCTACGTCGACGGCTGCCTGCAGGGCGCGGACGGACCCCGGGCTAAGAATTTCAACATGCGCTGGGTCGCCGCCATGGTGGCCGATGTGCACCGCATCCTGATGCGCGGCGGCGTCTTCCTCTATCCGTGGGACAAGCGCGAGCCGAACAAGCCGGGCAAGCTGCGCCTGATGTACGAGGGCAACCCCATGGCCTTCCTGATCGAACAGGCGGGCGGCAAGGCGACGACGGACGGCCAGCAGGCCATTCTGGACGTGACCCCGACCGAACTGCACCAGCGCATCCCTGTGGCGCTCGGCTCGGCCAACGAGGTCGATCAGATCACGGCGGCCTGAACCGTGAGGATCACCGCATCAGACGCGCTTCTGGTCATCGACGCCCAGAACGACTTCTGCGAGGGCGGCGCCCTGGCGGTTCAGGGCGGGGCGAGGATCATGCCCCTGATCAACCGCCTGGCCGAACGCTTCGACACGGTGATCGCCACCCAGGACTGGCACACGCCGGACCAGATCAGCTTCGCTTCCAACCACGACGGAGCGACCCCCTTCACCGAGATCGAGGTCGCTTACGGCCCGCAGATGCTGTGGCCGGACCATTGTCTGCAGGGGACGACGGGGGCGGACTTTCATCCCGAGGTTGCGCCCGCGATCCGCAGGGCGCTGGCCGTGGTCCGCAAAGGCTATAATCCGGCGGTCGACAGTTATTCCGGCTTCTTCGAGAACGACCATCGCACGGCGACAGGCCTGGCGGGTCTGCTGCGCGACCGGGGCGTGACGCGCGTCTTCCTGTGCGGCCTGGCCTATGACTATTGCGTCCGCTTCACCGCCGAGGACGCGGTACGCGAAGGCTTTGAGGCCGTGGTGATCGAGGACGCCTGCCGGGCGATTGCCGAAGAGACGGCGGCGGCGGCCAAGGCGAGCTTTGCGGCGCTGGGGGTGGTTGAGGTCGAGGCGGTCTCGCTCTTTTAGCTGTCATCCCGGCCAAGCCTCGCATCGCGAGGCGCCGAGCCGGGACCGCAGGAAGCTCGACATTCAAACCATCGCGTGTTTGGCGGTCCCGGATCAGGCCTTCGGCCTGTCCGGGATGACGGAAGATAAAATCAGTGCGCCGCCGCGTAGGCGTCCACTTCGGCGATGCGGGCGGCCTTGTCGGCGTCGCTCAGGAAGCTGCCCTCGAAGCTGTTCTTCGCCAGTTGCGTCACCTGCTCGCGGGTCAGGCTCACGGCGTTCGCCAACTGCATGTAGTTGGCGTTCACATAGCCGCCGAAATAGGAGGGGTCGTCTGAGTTCAGGGTGACGTGCAGGCCGCGGCGCAGCATCTCGGGGACCGGGTGGTCCTTCAGATCCTTGACCACGCACAGCTTCAGGTTCGACAGCGGGCAGACCGTCAGCGTCATCTGCTCGGCGGCCAGACGCGCGATCAGGCCCTCGTCCTCCATCGAGCGGTTGCCGTGGTCCATGCGGTCGATGTGCAGCAGGTCCAGGGCTTCGTGCACATAGGCGGGCGGGCCTTCCTCGCCGGCGTGGGCGCACAGCTTCAGACCCAGCTCGCGGGCGGCGGCGAAGACGCGCTGGAACTTGGCCGGCGGATGGCCGACCTCGGACGAATCCAATCCGACGCCGATGAAGTGGTGCAGATAGGGCTTGGCGGCCTCCAGCGTGGCGAAGGCTTCGTCCTCGGACAGGTGGCGCAGGAAGCTGAGGATCAGGCCGCTGGTGACGCCCAGCTCGGCCTTGGCGCGGTCCATGCCCGCGATCAGGCCCTCGACCACCACGCTGAAGGGCACGCCCCGGTCGGTGTGGGTCTGGGGATCGAAGAAGATCTCGGCGTGGCGCACGTTGTCGGCGGCGGCGCGCTGGAAATAGGCGAAGGCCAGATCCTCGAAATCCTGACGCGTCAGCAGCACGGCGGCGCCCGCGTAATAGATGTCGAGGAAGTCCTGCAGGTTCGAGAAGTCATAGGCCGCGCGCACGGCCTCGACGCTGTCGTAGGGGATGGCGACGCCGTTGCGCTGCGCCAGTTCGAACATCAGTTCCGGCTCCAGCGAGCCCTCGATGTGCAGGTGCAGTTCGGCCTTGGGCAGGCCGGCGATGAAGGCGTCGAGGGACATGGGGAGGCTCCGTAACTTGGAGCGCAACCTAGCGGTCTGAGGCCTTGCCGTCATCAGCAGCAGCGATCCTCCCCTGCGTAGCGGGGGAGGGGGACCATGCGGAGCATGGTGGAGGGGGCGAGAGCGAACGCCACAATCGAAGGTCAGGCGCGGGTAGCGAAGATATTCGAGCGGAGCGGTTGAGGCCGCCCCCTCCACCGCTTCGCGGTCCCCCTCCCCCGTAAACGGGGGAGGATTGAGGTTACTACATCCGCTCGGGCGTCTCGATGCCCAGCAGGCGCAGCGCCGTCTCCAGCTGGTGCAGGGTCGCGGCGGCCAGGGCCAGGCGCGAGCCCTTGGCGGCGGCGTCGGGTGCGACCAGGATCGGGCAGGCGGCGTAGAACTTGGAGAAGCTCTGCGCCAGGCGATAGGCGTGCTCGGCGATCAGGTTGGGCGAGCGCTTGTCATAGGCGTCGGCCGTGGCCGCGTCGAAGGCGTCCAGCGTCAGGGCCAGGTCGCGCTCGGCCGCTTCCTCGATGACGATGGGGGCCAGGGCCACGCCCTGTTCCGCCGCCTTGCGCAGCAGGGATTTCACCCGCACGGCCTGATACAGCAGATAGGGGCCGGTCTTGCCCTCGAAGCTCATGAAGCGGTCGAGGTCGAAGACGTAGCTGGTCGTGCGGTTGTTCGACAGGTCCGAGAACTTCAGCGCGGCGACCGCCACCTTGCGGGCGATGTCCTCGAACTCGGCTTCCGGCAGGTCGTCGCCCAGCTTGGCTTCATGCAGACGCTCGCGCGCCTTGTCCGTCGCCTGATCGATCAGGTCGCGCAGCTTCAGGACGCCGCCCGCGCGGGTCTTGAAGGGCTTGCCGTCGGCGCCGTTCATGGTGCCGAAGCCGAGGTGCTCCAGCGACTTCTCCGGGGCGTAGCCGGCCAGGTAGGCGGCGCGGAAGACCTGCTCGAAATGCTCGGCCTGACGCTCGTCGACGACATAGAGGATCAGGTCCGGGCCGATCGACTTCTTGCGGTCGAGGATCGTCGCGAGATCGGTCGTTCCGTACATGGCCGAGCCTTCCGAGCTGATGACCAGCAGCGGCGGGGGCGACGGGGCTTCGATCACCGAGCCGTCGGCCAGCTTCTTCTTGCGGGTCTCGCCGTCGCGGGCGACGTGGACCACCTGGGCGCCGTCGTCCTCGACCAGCAGGCCCTTGGCCTTCAGATCGGCGATCATCTCGCCCATCAGGGGATCGGCGTCGCTTTCGCCGTTCCACAGGTCGAAATCGACCGACAGGTCGTCATACTCGCGCTTCAGCGCCTCGCGGCTGACGGCGACGAAATGCGACCACAGGGCGCGATAGCCGGGGCGGCCGCCCTGCAGCTCCGCCGTCGCCTTGCGGGCGCGGTCGCGGAAGGCGGGGTCTTCCTTGGCCTTGCTCGCCGCCAGCGGATAGAGGCGGTCGAGGTCGGCCAGCGTCACCGGCGTCTCGGCCGGGAAGGGGCCGTCGCCCTCGGCCATGAAGGCGTCGGCCAGACCCTCGTCGCCGCAGGCGGTGATCAGCAGGCCCATCTGGAAGCCCCAGTCGCCGAAGTGGGCGTCGCCGACGACTTCGTCGCCGCGCAGGCGGAACAGCCGCTTCAGGCTCTCGCCGATGATGGCGCTGCGCAGGTGGCCGACGTGCATCGGCTTGGCCACGTTCGGGCCGCCGTAGTCGATAACCACCTTGCGCGGCTTGACGCGCGAGGCGCCGGCCAGTTCCTCGTCCGCCGCGACCTCGGCCGCGCGCTGGGCCAGGGCGGCGTCAGACAGTTTCATATTGATGAAGCCGGGACCGGCGACCTCGACCGAGGACAGGCGCGGATCGTTGCTCAGGCGTTCGGCCACCTTGGCGGCCAGTTCGCGCGGATTGGCCTTCAGCGCCTTGGCGGCGGCCAGGGCGCCGTTCGACTGGAAGTCGGCCAGGTCGGGGCGGTCGGACGCGGTGACGCGGGCCAGGGCCTTGTCCACGCCTTCGGCGGCGAAGGCGGACCCGACCGCTTCGCTGAGAGAGGTCTTGAGATCAGTCATGGCTTTTAGGGATTCGGTTGTGTCTGGCCGGCGGTGACGCGGAAGCGGCTGCCCGAGCGGTTGAACTCGGCCATTTCAGGCGTGACGTCGAAGCCGATCAGGACTTCGAAGTTGTTGCCGCTGGTGGTGGCGTCGGCGCGGGGGATGACGATGGACTGGGCCTGCTGCACCGAGGTGGTCGTCTGGCCTGCGAAATCGACCGGCAGGTCGAAGTATTCCTTGGCCAGGACGGCGTTGTTCCGTTCGGTCACGGCGATCCAGTAGCGATAGGTGCGGCCGTCGCCGCTGGCCTGCGGGCCCTTGCCGAGGTTGAACAGGACGTTGAAGTCCAGGCGGATGGGGTCGGATTCGCGATAGACGCAGTCAGCCGAGACGCCTTCGATCTCGCCGGTGAAGCCGACGCCCGCCGCCGAGGGGCGGCTGAAGTCGGCCATCTCGACATAGCGCGCGGCGTCGTAGAGCACCTTGACGTAGGGGCAGGGGCCGGCGTTGGCACGGCGGTTCAGCGGCGCGATGCGTACGCGACGTGCATTCTGCGAGGTTCCCTGGTCGGGCGATTGTTCGCGGCTTTGCTGGCCGCCCTGGCGGCCGCTGGACTGGGCCTCGGCGGATTGGGGAATCAGCACGGCCGCGATGGAGAGGGCGGCAAGGGCGGTCAGGACGCGACGCATCAGGAGCTTTCCGGCAGTCGAAGGGGGCGTGGAACGATCGGACGTTCGACCAGGCCACGCTCGGTGGTGATAGCGGCTAAAGCGAGGCGCGGCAAACGCGACCACGCAGCCAGTGGCGGCAAGACGCGTGAGCGACTAGGTTCCGCCCATGAACGCGCCCGTAACGCCCTCGAGTTTTGACCGCCGCCCCCTGAACGTGCGCCTCGCCACGCCGCGCGGCTTCTGCGCCGGGGTGGACCGGGCCATCCAGATCGTCGAGCGCGCCATCGAGAAGTTCGGGGCGCCCGTCTATGTGCGCCACGAGATTGTGCACAACCGCCATGTCGTCGAGCGGCTGAAGAGCATGGGGGCGGTTTTCGTCAAGGAATTGGACGAATGCCCGGATGACCGGCCCGTGGTCTTCTCGGCCCACGGCGTGCCCAAGTCGGTGCCGGCGACGGCGCGGTCGCGCGAGATGCTCTTCCTCGACGCCACCTGCCCCCTGGTGTCCAAGGTCCACGTCGAGGCGGAGCGCCATCATGCGGCGGGACGGCATATCATCCTGATCGGCCACGCCGGCCACCCCGAAGTCGTCGGCACCATGGGCCAGCTGCCGCCCGGCGCCATCAGCCTGGTCGAGACGGTGGCGGACGCCGAGACCTTCCAGCGGCCAGGCCATCAGCCCTTGGCCTATGCGACCCAGACGACGCTGTCGGTGGACGACACCGCTGACATCCTGGCGGCGCTGAAGCGGCGATTCCCGGAACTGCCGGACCCGCACAAGGAAGACATCTGCTACGCTACCACCAACCGTCAGGAAGCGGTCAAGCGTCTGGGCGAGGGCTGCCAGCTGGTGCTGGTGGTGGGGTCAAAGAACTCGTCCAACTCGGCGCGTCTGGTCGATGTGGCGCTGAAGGCCGGGGCGGGCGACGCCCGTCTGGTCGATGACGCGGGCGATGTGGACTGGTCGTGGTTCGAGGGCGTGACCACGGTGGGGGTCACCGCCGGCGCCTCGGCCCCCGAGCCTCTGATCGAGGCCCTGATCGACGCCATCCGCGCCCGTTTCGACGCGACCGTGACCGAGGACGACGGCGCGCGTGAAACCGTCTCGTTCAAGCTGCCGCGCGTCTTGACCGCCTGAGGCCGCGCAAGAAAAAGGGCGCGCCCCGCATTCACGAAGCGCGCCCGTTCGGGTCTGGCTGGACCTGAAGTCTTAGAGGCCGGGCAGCTTGAAGCCGCGGTCCTGACGCGGAGCGATCGTGATGCCCTGCTGCGTGCCGGTGAGGGCTTGAAGGCGGGCGTGTTCGGTGCTGGCGTCGATGGTGCGCGCACCATCAGCCGTCTGGGTAACGGTCGCGGTCTGGGTGGCCGGATCGTTCTTGCGCCAGAACATGACGCGGTTGGCCCAGCTTTCTTCCTTGTGCGCCAGATCGCCGAACTCGTCGTCGACGACATAGCGAGCCAGGGGGTCGGCGCGGTCGGCGCCGGCCTGGTTGACCAGGATCTGTTCGCCGCCGGTACGCGTCACGGCCTGGCGTTGGCCGAGAAGAATCTGACGGGCGGCGCTTTCCGGCGCCAGCTCCTGCGGGCGCGGCTGGCCTGGCGACGGCGGGGTCAGGCCGTACTCGGGCGGCACGGAGAGCGGGGCGCTGGCGACCGTGACGAACTCGTCGGGCACGACCTTGGTCAGGCCGATGCTCTGCTTCATGCTCGAGCAGGCGGTCAGGCCGAGGGCGGTGGTGGCGAGAAGTGCCACGGTGAGGGCGCTACGGATACGCATAGGGTCAGCTCGGCTCCGGGAGGCGCGTCCAATGACGCTGGCTCGGGACGGTAACGAAGAGGGGGTGATTACGACTTTTCGTGGGCCGCGCCAACCGTGGAGCGGCGTTCCGACAGGAAGCTGTCGAGGATCAGCAGGACGACGCCCACGGTGATGCCCGCGTCGGCGATGTTGAAAATCCACGGAAACAGGCCGGTTCCCGAGAAGTCGAGGAAGTCGACCACGCCGCCAAAGCGGATGCGGTCGAAGACATTGCCCAGGGCGCCGCCCATCACCAGACCGATGGCGACGATCATCAGCTTGCGGTCCGAACGCGTCGCCCAGACGGCCAGGGCGACGGCCACCAGAACCGAGAAGGCGCTCAGGACCCAGCGTCCGGCGCCGCCGCCGAACAGGCCGAAGCTGACGCCAGTGTTCAACACATAGGTCAGGTTGAAGATCGGCGGCATGACCTCGGCGATGCGATAGCCGTCGGGGATCTGCGAGATGTGGGCCGCGTCGATGGCGCCCAGGACCATGGCCTTGGTCAGCTGGTCCAGCACGATGACGACGAGGGCGGTGCCGTAGGCGGCGAGAGCGAGGCGAGAAATTTTCATGCTGAAAGCCGGTTAGCAGGAAGCAGGGCGAGGGCGAAGAGGGAAAGCGACGGGCACCCGATGGGGACTGGCGCCGGCTGCGGCCTTTCCCCCGGCGGCGCGGCGGCTATAAGCGCTCCATGACCCTGCCTCACGCTCTGCCCCGCCTGTCCGCCGTCGCCGACGACTATGACATCCTGCTGTGCGACGTCTGGGGGGTGATCCACAACGGCCGCGAAAGCTGGCCCGTGGCCTGCGAGGCCCTGACGAAGTTCAATGAGAAGGGCGGCCATGTCGTCCTGATCTCCAACTCGCCGCGGCCCTCGTCGGACGTGGTGGCGCAACTGGATTCGCTGGGCGTGCCGCGCAGCGCCTGGAAGGCCTTCGTCACCTCGGGCGACGCCACCCGCGCCGAACTGGCCCGCCGCGCTCCCGGCCCGGCCTGGATCATCGGCCCCGACCGTGACTTCGTCCTGTACGAAGGGCTGAACCTGACCAGCGCCCATGACGCCTCGGACGCCGCCTTCCTGTCGGTCACCGGTCTGTTCGACGACGCGACCGGGACGCCCGAGGACTATCGCCAGCGCCTGATCCCCGCCGTCGAGCGCGATCTGGAGCTGATCTGCGCCAACCCCGACCGCATCGTGCAGAAGGGCGACAGCATCATCTATTGCGGCGGCGCCATCGCCGACCTCTACGAGGAAATGGGCGGGCGCGTGGTCATGGCCGGCAAGCCCTTCGGTCCCATCTATGAGCTGGCCCTTCGCGAGGCGCAGGGCCTGATGGGCCGCCCCGTCGATCGCTCGCGCGTTCTGTGCATCGGCGACGGCGTGATCACCGACGTCCTGGGCGCCGCCGAGCAGGCGCTGGACTGCCTCTTCATCGCCCAGGGCATCCACGGCGACGCCGCCAAGGGGCCGGACGGGGCGCTGGACCCGGCGCTCGCAGCCGAATTGCTCCGGGCCGAGACGACCTTTGCGCGCTACGCCGCGCTCGAACTGGCGTGGTGAGGCTCGCCATTTCGTCGCACCTGCCGTAAAGCCCGCACATGGTCGAATACGTCACACAGCATCCGTCGGGCGGTTACATCCTCGACGAACTCCACGTCGGCATGGCCGCAGAGAAGATCGTCCACGTCACCGAGGACCGGATTCGCCTGTTCGCCGAGGCGTCGGACGACTTCAATCCGGTGCATCTGGACGAGGAGTTCGCCTCCAAGACCGCCTATCGCGGCCGCATCGCCCATGGCCTGCTCAGCGCCGCCTTCGGCTCGGCGGTGGTCGGCACCATCCTGCCGGGCGCCGGGTCGATCTATATTTCCCAGACCCTGGCCTTCCACTTCCCGGTCCGCATCGGCGATTCGGTCCGCATCGTCATCACGGTGATCGAACTGGATCAGGAGGGCGCCCGCGCCCAGCTGAAGTGCGAGGGCTTCGTCGGCGACAAGCTGATCATGGACGGGGTCGCCGTCGTGCGCGTGCCGCGTCGCCGCAAGCCCTCGGCCCGCTGAGTCTCCGAGGTGGTTGAGGTCATCCGCGGCTGGCGCGATCTGCCGGCCTCGCAGCGCGGGGCGGCGGTGGCCGTCGGCGCCTTCGACGGGGTGCATCGCGGCCACCAGGCGGTCATCGCCTCGGCCCGCGCCGCCGCTGAACGTCTGGGCGTCCCGCTGGGCGTCGTCAGCTTCGATCCGCATCCGCGCCGCCTTTTCCAGCCCGAGGCCGCGCCCTTTCGCCTGATGTCGCCGGACCAGATGGCCCGGGCGCTTGCGCCGCTGGGCGTCGACCGTCTGTACCTGATCCCCTTTGACGCCGAGATGGCGGGGATGAGCGACGAGGCGTTCGCCCGTCGCGTCCTGTCGGAAGGTCTGGGCATCGTCCACGCCGCCGTCGGCTTCGACTTCACCTTCGGCAAGGGCCGCTCCGGTTCGCCCGCCCTGCTGCGCACCTATGGCGAGAGCCTGGGCTTCACCGTCTCCGTCACCGACCGCATCGACGACGCCTCGGGCCTGAAGCTGTCGTCGTCGGCTGTGCGCGAGGCCCTGAAGGCCGGCGACATGGACCGCGCCGCCGCCATCCTGGGGCGTCCCTTCTCCATCCAGGGCGAGGTGATCCACGGCGACAAGCGCGGCCGCACCATCGGCGTGCCCACCGCCAACGTGGCCATGGGCGACTATATGCGCCCCGCCTATGGGGTCTACGCCACCCGCACCCGCCTGCCGGACGGACGGGTGATCAAGGGCGTCGCCAACCTGGGCGTCCGCCCCATGTTCGAGATCGAAGCACCCTTGCTGGAAGTCTGGCTGCTGGACTTCGATGAGAGCCTCTACGGCCAGACCATCGAGACCGAACTGGTCGCCTTCCTGCGCGGCGAGATGAAGTTCGACGGGCTGGATGCGCTGAAGGTGCAGATCGAGGCGGATGCGGCGGCGGCGCGGGCTGTGCTCGGGTCTTCCTAGTTCCCGGACATAGGCTGATCAGCCTCTGCCTTGGCGGCCAAGGCTGCTGCGGCTAGGGCTGACCGCTGGTTGCCGATCTGGATACGCGTCAAGTCAGATTGATAGAGCGCTGAGAGGTAGGCCTTGTCCCAACTTGTCAGACCGGCGGGCGTGGCTACGGTTTCATCGAACAGATTTAGAATGGTGCTGAATTCCCGAGTTTGCCCTGCGGGGTCGATCTGGGCGAAGGCGACCATCGACAAGTAGTCGCTCAGTTGGTCGAGCGAGAGGGACCCCACCTCGTCGGTATCGACGATGATGATGACCTGGGACAGAAAATCGGAAATGGCTGAGCGAATACGAGATGCGCTGGTCGTCCTTACTGCTGGCGCGTAGGCGTGAACATCGCTCCCATCGGCCATCATGCCCTTCGCGTCATAAAAACCTGGCAACCGCACGGCTAGCTCGCCTGTTTCGGCATTGCCAGGGTAGCTGAGATGCCACCAGCGCACTGGGCGTTCGTCCCTTATGAAGGCGTTAAGCTTGGCGCGTCCCTGATCCGTGCCGCTGCCGCCGGTGTGAAAAGACCTGAAGGACTGACCCACGAGCGAAGCCGCTAGGCCAGAAGGGTCATCCGTAACCGAAATAATGATATTGGGTTTGCATCCTGGGTCGCCAGGCGTGAGGCCCAGGTCAATCGCGACTGCCGATATTCGATCGATAATGTGTTGCGCGGCCTCTGGCTGCAGGTTGGCGACGCTGACGCAAACCTCGCTCCGCCAACGCGCCAGGCCGCGACTACCGGCGGGATTGGCGACCGCCCCAACATACCGAGCGGCCGCTTCCTCGAATCTCCGACCGTTCACGATGATGTCCTCGACCTCAACCGGTTCGCCCAGTGAAGTCGAGGGCGTGGAATCCTGAGGCGCGACGCTGATAAGCGCGGCGGCGAAAAGGGCAGCAACGGACATGATGTCTCTTCAAGCAAGGTTCAATTAGAACATGTCGCTCAAGTTGAAGTCACCGCGCATTCAAGTCAATCATGCGGGAACCCTGTTATATCACGCAGGGAAGGTGAGCCGGTATTGTCCGTCCTTGCTGGGCAGAGGCAGGTTTGGTGACGTAACGTCGTAAAAGGCCTAAGATAGCCGGTCGCGGAACTCCGTCCAGTCGAACTCGCGGATCATCTTCAGCTCGTCCGTGGCGCTGTTCCACAGGGCGATGGCGGGCAGGGGGACGCCGTTGAAGGTGTTGGTCTTCACCATCGAATAGTGGGCCTGATCGAGGAAGGCGAGGCGCGTTCCGGGCGTGGGGCGCTCGGCGAAGACGTAGTCGCCGATGATGTCGCCGGCCAGGCAGGACGGGCCGCCGAGGCGCACCGTGACGCCGTCCTCGGGCTCATGCAGCATGGCGGGGCGATAGGGGGCCTCGATCACGTCCGGCATGTGGCAGGTGGCCGACAGGTCGGTGATGGCGATGGGCATGCCGTTGTCGAAGACGTCGAGGATCTCGCCGATCAGGATGCCGGCGTCCAGGGCCACGGCCTCGCCCGGCTCCAGATAGGCGGTGACGCCGTAGCGCGCCTGAATGTCATTGAGGAAGGCGACCAGATCTTCGATCTGATAGTCGGCGCGGGTGACGTGGTGGCCGCCGCCCAGGTTGATCCACTTCACGTCGCCCAGCAGCGGGGCCAGCTTGGGCTCGACCGCCGCCCAGATGCGCGACAGGGGCGCGAAGTCCTGTTCGCAAAGGGCGTGGATGTGGATGCCGTCGATGCCGACCATCTTTTCCGGCGTCAGCTGCGACACGGGATAGCCCAGGCGCGAGCAGGGCTGGGCCGGGTCGTATTTGGCGACCTCGCCCTCGGAATGTTCGGGGTTCAGCCGCAGGCCGATCTCGAACGTATGACCCTCAGCCCGCGCCTTGGCGATCACGTCGGCGAAACGCGTTACCTGATCGGGCGAGTTGAAGATGACGTGATCGGACAGGCGCAGGATCTCGGGCAGATCCTCGGCCTTGTAGGCGGGCGAATAGGTGGTCAGTTCGCCCTTGTAGAACTCACGCGCCAGCCGCGCCTCCCACAGACCGGAGGCGCAGACGCCGTCGAGGTATTCCCCGACGACGTCCGCCAATGACCACATGGAGAAGGCCTTGAGCGCCAGCAGGACCCTTGCGTTGCCCCGGTCGCGCACGTCCTTCAGCACGGCCAGATTGCGCCGCACCGCCGCCTCGTCCACCACGAAGGCGGGCGAGGCGACACGGTTCAGGTCGAAGTGCGTGAAGGCGCCCGGATCACCGGCCTGGGTCTCCATGTGTCTTGATCCCCAGTCTTAGAAGGCCAGCGGAGCGTCCAGCTCCTCGACGGTCCACGGCAGGCCATGCTTGTTCAGCATGTCCATGAAGGGATCGGGGTCCAACTGCTCCATGTTGAAGACGCCGTCGCCCTTCCACGTGCCGGTCAGCATCATGGCCGCGCCGATCATGGCCGGAACGCCCGTGGTGTAGCTGACGGCCTGGTTGCCGGTTTCGGCATAGGCGGCTTCGTGGTCGCAGATGTTCTTGACGTAGAAGGTCTTCTGAACGCCGTCCTTCTCGCCCGTGGCGATGGTGCCGATGTTCGTCTTGCCCTTGGTGATCGGACCCAGCGAGGCCGGTTCCGGCAGCAGGGCCTTCAGGAACTCGATCGGGATGATCTCGCGGCCCTGGAACATCATCGGCTCGATCGAGGTCATGCCGATGTTTTCCAGCACTTCCAGGTGCTTCAGGTAGCTGTCGCCGAAGGTCATCCAGAAGCGGATACGTTTGATTTCCGGGTAGAACTTGGCCAGCGACTCCAGTTCCTCATGGTACATGAGGTACATGTTCTTCTGACCCACGCCCTCGAAGTCGAAGGCCTGCTTGTGGCTCAGGGCCGGGCCTTCGACCCACTGGCCGTTTTCCCAGTGACGCGAGTTGGCGGTCACTTCGCGCAGGTTGATTTCCGGGTTGAAGTTGGTGGCGAAGGGCAGGCCCGTGTCGCCGCCGTTGCAGTCCAGGATGTCGAGCGTGTCGATCCGGTCCAGCAGGTGCTTCTTGGTATAGGTGGCGAAGACCGAGGTCACGCCGGGGTCGAAGCCCGAGCCGAGCAGCGCCATCAGGCCGGCTTCCTTGAAGCGCTCCTGATAGGCCCACTGCCACTTGTATTCGAACTTGGCTTCGTCGCGCGGCTCATAGTTGGCCGTGTCGAGGTAGTTGACGCCGGCGGCCAGGCAGGCGTCCATGATGGCCAGGTCCTGATAGGGCAGGGCCAGGTTGACCACCAGGGCCGGCTTGACCGACTGGATCAGGGCCGTGGTCGCGGCGACATCGTCGGCGTCGATAGCCGCCGTGTCGATGGTCACGCCAAAGCGCGCCTTGACCGATTCGGCGATGGCGTCGCACTTCGACTTCGTCCGGCTCGCCAGGGTGATATGCGAGAAGATGTCCGAGTTCATCGCCATCTTGTGGACGGCGACCGAGCTGACGCCGCCTGCGCCGATAACCAGCACCTTGCTCATGTGTGGCTTCTCCTGAGAAGTCTGAAAGGCCTTGGCGACACCGCCGCCGCTATAAAGGGCGGGGCTCTTAACACGATGATGACAGGATCGCTAACGGTCGCGTGTCGCAGGAGTTGCCGGGCTCAGCCCTCGGCCTTCTCGGCGATGGCCATCAGGGTGTCGTGCAGGGACTTGCCCTTGGCGTCGATGATGTCGGCGATACGCCACATGGGGCCTTCCCTGACCAGCTTCAGCGTCTGTTGCTGCGTCTGGCCGTGGTTGGTGAAGGTCACCTCCGCCGTGGCCGCCTTGTCGCCGTCAGGCGTCATCTTCAGCGCGGTCAGGGCGAAGCCGTCGGCGTCCTGACAGGCGCAGACGGGGTCATAGTTCAGATAGGGAACCTCGTCGCGGGACTGGGCGTCGCGGAAATCGACGCCGATCAGGGCGTTCAGGGTGCGCGAATAGAGCGGGTCGCGACCGGGCTTGACCGTCGCCGCCGCCGGGTCTGGCGTGGCCGAGGGCGGGGCGGCGTAGAGGGCGCGGGCGAAGGCCTCGGCGCTCTGTTCGCCGGCGGCGTAGATGGCGGCGCGCCCGGTCGGCGGGGCCTCGACGGGGGCAGGGGCCTTCTCCTCGGCGGGCGAACAGGCGGCCGCCGTCAGGGCCAGAATCGCCGCCGTCATCATCGCCTGAACGCGCATCCGCTCGCCTCCTGTCTGTTCGCATCGACTATGGCGCAGGCGCCGCCCGGTCTGCTAGACGGTTTCAACCATGACCGTTCGCGTGATCCGTCCGATTTCGATTAGCCGCCCGGCGTAGCGCCAGGGCTGGTCAGCCCCGCGCACGTCGGGATCGAATATCGCCGATGCCGTTCAACGGCCTTCACGCTAGACTGCGTCCGCGCCGCCTCCTCGGCGCCCGCGCTAAAGACAAAGATTACCCCATGGCCGACGCCACCAACGACACCGCTTCCGACGCATCGGGCCGCGACTATCGCGACACCGTCTTCCTGCCCGAGACGCCCTTCCCCATGCGGGGCGGGCTGCCGAAGAAGGAGCCGGAAATCCTGGCCCAGTGGGGCGACCTCTATGGTCACCTGCGCGCTGTGCGTCAGGCCCAGAAGGCGCCCCTCTATGTGCTGCACGACGGCCCGCCCTACGCCAACGGCGACATCCACATCGGCCACGCCCTGAATAAGACGCTGAAGGACTTCGTGGTCCGCTCGCGCTTCCTGCTGGGCTACGACGTCGACTACGTCCCCGGCTGGGACTGCCACGGCCTGCCGATCGAGTGGAAGATCGAGGAGCAGTTCCGCGCCAAGGGCCGCCGCAAGGACGAGGTGTCGAAAGAAGAGTTCCGCACCGCCTGCCGCGAATACGCCGGTAAGTACATCGACCTGCAGCGCGACCAGTTCCTGCGCCTGGGCATCACCGGCGACTTCGCCAACCGCTACGCCACCATGGACTTCACGTCCGAGGCGGCCATCGTCGCCGAGTTCCACAAGTTCAAGAACTCGGGCCAGCTGTATCGCGGCTCCAAGCCGGTGATGTGGTCGCCGGTCGAGCGCACTGCTCTGGCCGACGCCGAAGTCGAATATCACGATCACGTTTCGCCCACGATCTGGGTGAAGTTCCCGGTGGTCGGCGCGACCGACAGCCACCCCGACGACCTGCTGTCCTTCCGCGCAGCCACGCCCTCGGTGGTGATCTGGACCACCACGCCCTGGACCATCCCGGCCAACCGCGCCATCAGCTACGGCCCAGAGATCGCCTACGGTCTCTATGAGGTCACGGCGCTGGAAGAGGGCTTGGACTACGAGCCCTGGGCCAAGCCGGGCGACCGCTTCATCATCGCCGACAAGCTGGCCGAGGACGTGTTCAAGGCGGCCAAGATCAGCGGCTTCACCCGCGTCGACGCCATCAATCCGTCGGGTCTGGAATGCGCCCACCCGCTGGCGGCGCTGGACAGCGGCTATGGCTTCTCCGTGCCCCTGCTGGCCGGCGATCATGTCACCGACGACGCCGGCACCGGCTTCGTCCACACCGCGCCGGGCCACGGCGCGGACGACTTCGCAGTCTGGCTGGCCCACGGCCACCGCGAGGTGCCGGACACGGTCGATCCCGACGGCGCCTATTATGAGCACGTGCCCCTGTTCGCCGGCCTCAAGGTGCTGGAGACCGAGGGCAAGAAGACCGGCAAGTTCGGCCCCGCCAACGGCGCGGTGATGGAAAAGCTGATCGAGGCCGGCAATCTGCTGGCGCGCGGCCGGATGGAGCACTCCTATCCGCACTCGTGGCGCTCCAAGGCCCCCATCATCTTCCGCAACACCCCCCAGTGGTTCATTCGCATGGATGAGACCCTGGAGGACGACAACACCCTGCGCGACCGCGCCCTGAACGCCATCGACGCCACCGCCTTCCACCCCGCGGCGGGCAAGAACCGCATCCGCTCGATGGTCGAGGGTCGCCCCGACTGGCTGATCAGCCGTCAGCGCGCCTGGGGCACGCCGCTCGCCATGTTCGTGGACAAGCAGACGGGCCAGCCCCTGCACGACCCCGAGGTCGACGCCCGCATCGTCAAGGCCGTGGCCGAGGGCGGCGCCGACGTCTGGTTCTCGGCCCCCGACGCCGACTTCCTGGGCGCGCACGATCCCGAGCGCTTCGAGAAGGTCACCGACATCCTCGACGTCTGGTTCGACAGCGGCTCGACCCACGCCTTCACCCTGGACCCGCGCACGGCCGCGCACGGCTATGCCGGCGACCGCCCCTCGCACTGGCCCGCCGACCTCTATCTGGAAGGCTCGGACCAGCACCGCGGCTGGTTCCAGTCGTCCCTGCTGGAAGGCTGCGGCACGCGCGGCCGCGCGCCCTTCAAGGCCGTCCTGACCCACGGCTTCACCCTGGACGAAAACGGGGAGAAGATGTCGAAGTCGCGGGGCAACACGACCGACCCCCTGACCATCATCAAGGAGTCGGGCGCCGACATCCTGCGTCTGTGGGTGGCCCTGGTCGACTATTCGGACGATCAGCGCATCGGCAAGCAGATCCTGCAGACCACGGTCGATGCCTATCGCAAGCTGCGCAACACGGTCCGCTATCTGCTGGGCGCGCTGAACGGCTTCGACGAGGCCGAACGCCTGCCCTACGATCAGATGCCGCCGCTTGAGCAGTTCATCCTGCACCGCCTGCACGAACTGGATGGTCAGGTGCGTCAGGCCTATGAAGAATACCGCTTCCAGGACGTGATCCGTCCGGTGCTGGAGTTCTGCTCGGGCGACCTGTCGGCCCTCTATTTCGACGTGCGCAAGGACAGCCTCTATTGCGACCGTCCCGACAGCGTCCGCCGCCGCGCCGTGCGCACGGTGATGGACGAGGTCTTCAGCCGCCTGACCGCCTGGCTGGCGCCGCTGACGCCCTTCACCATGGATGAGGCCTGGACCACCCGCTTCCCGGAAGCCGGCACCAACTGCGCTCGTATCATCCCGGAAACGCCCGATCAGTGGCGCAACCCGGTTGAGGCCGAGCGCTGGGCCGGGGTCAACACGGTGCTGGAAGTGGTCAACGAGGCGCTGGAAGCGGCGCGTCGCGACAAGCTGATCGGCGGCGCCCTGGACGCCTGGCCGGTGGTCACGGCCCCGGCTGAGCTGCTGGCCCCGTTCGAGGGTCTGGACGCCGCCGAGGTCTTCCGCACCTCGGGCGCTGAACTGACGGTCGGCGGCGACGCCGTCGCCGTCGAGGTCAAGCTGGCCGACCATCCCAAGTGCGCCCGCTCGTGGCGTCGGGTGCCGGACGTCGGCTCCGACGCCGACTTCCCCGACCTGTCGGCCCGCGACGCCGACGCCGTCCGCTGGCTGGACGCTCAGAAAGCTTAAAGGCTCAGGCCCCTTCGTTTCGACGGAGGGGCCTTTTTTCTTCCTTCTCCCCTTGAGGGAGAAGGTGGCAGGCGAAGCCTGACGGATGAGGGGTGTGAGCGCAGCGGCCTAAACGACCGTCGCGGCGCCCGAACCGCCAGAACGTTCAACGTCGCGCCGACACCCCTCATCCGAGCGCCTCCGGCGCCCACCTTCTCCCGCAAGGGGAGAAGGGACTATGGCGCATCATGAAAGATCAGCCCCAGCGTCATGCGCTGGCCCGCCCGCACCACGCTGACCCCGTGTCGCATCTGCACGCGATAGTCGCCGCGCATCCCGGCGACGGGCCGTTCGCGCACGGCGAAGATCACGGCCTCCCCCTGTTTCAGCGGCACGACATGGACCTGTGACTGCGAGCGGGGCTTCTGCTCGACCAGCACGAACTCGCCGCCTTCGAACTCGGCAGGATCGCTCAGCAGGATGGCGGCCTGCAGCGGGAAGACCAGATCGCCGTAGAGGTCCTGATGCAGCCGGTTGTAGTCGCCGGGGCCGTAACGCAGCATCAGCGAGGTCGGCCGTGTCTGGCCCGCCGCCCGGCATTGGGCGGTCAGGTCGTCGAGGCTGTCGGGAAAGCCCGGCCGATCCAGCCGCGCCGCCCAGCCGTCAGCGATGGGCGCCAAGCCTTCATAGAGCCGCGCCCGCAGTCGGGGCAGGGGATCGGGCAGGGGATTGGCGAAATACTGATACTCGCCCTGACCAAAGCCGTGGCGCTGCATGACGATGCGGCTGCGGAACCGTTCGCGCTGGTCGTAGAGGGCTTTCAGGGTCTCGCAGGTGGCGGGCGTCAACAGCGGGCCGATAGTCGCCCATCCCTGGGCGTTCAGATCATCGGCGATGCGGGGCCAGTCGAAGGTGTCGGTCATCGGCGTCATAGACGCTGGTTGAGACGACCTGTCTGGCGGCTTTCGGCTGCGGGATCAGAACCGGCGGCGTTGCTCGGCCGATTTCAGCGTCGAGCGAACGAACTCGACCGGGGGGTCGGTTTCGGCCAGGACGGCTTCCTTGATGGCGCGCGGTTCGCCGAACAGGTGGCCCTGGCCCATGCCGACGTCCAGTTCGAGGATGTCGACGACCTGTTTCTCGCTCTCGACCTTCTCGGCGATCAGTTCCAGGCCGTAGCGGCGCGTCAGCGGGGCGAAGTCGGCGGCCTGGATGTCGGGCTGGGTCGGCAGGGGCGTGGCGCCGTCCAGATCCAGCAGTTGCTCGATCAGCAGGTCGGCGGCGATCTTGATGAAGCGCACGTCCGAGCGTTGCAGGTCGGCGAAGTCCAGATCCAGGGTCTGCACCTTGTCGATGGAGAAGCGGAAGCCCAGGTCGGCCAGCTTGGCCATGTTGCGGGCCTCGGACGCGCCGCGTGCGTCGAAGGTGGCCTGACCCAGTTCGAAGATCAGGGCGTCCTTCAGGTCGCGGTTCTGGCTGAGGAAGTCGAGGAACTGCGGGAAGAAGGTCTCGTCGCCCAGCGAGGCCAGGGAGATGTTGCAGAAGACGCCGACCTTGCGGTCCTGACGCGCCAGACGACGCACGATCTGGGCGCAGCGGAACAGCAGCAGGTTGTCGATGGCGGGCAGCAGGCCCTCGCCCTCGGCCACCGACAGGTATTCGGCCGGCATCATGACCCGGTTGGACGGATCGCGCAGACGGGTGAAGCTCTCGTAGAAGACGGTCCGGCGCTGCGGCAGGGTGACGACCGGCTGCAGATAGAGGTCGATGCGGTTTTCCGTCAGGGCGTCGTGGACGGTCTTGAGCAGGGTGTTCGACTGGACCTGACGAC
This sequence comes from Brevundimonas sp. UBA7506, assembly GCF_002479495.1. Classification (GTDB taxonomy): domain Bacteria; phylum Pseudomonadota; class Alphaproteobacteria; order Caulobacterales; family Caulobacteraceae; genus Brevundimonas. The sequence continues at coordinate 90,897 of NZ_DLNQ01000010.1, read as the reverse complement.
GACCCTCATAGGTGTCGGCGGTGATCGGCGACGAGGCCAGACGCTCGTCGATCGATTCGCTCATCTGCTGGACCAGGCCCTCCAGCATCCGCACCTCGCCGGTCAGGGCCTCCGTCCTGGACAGGGCGCCGCTCTCGATAGCCTCGGCCAGCTCGGTCAGGGCGCCTTGCGTCGACTCCATCGCGTCGGCCAGCAGACGGTGCGCCTCGCGGACCTTGGCGACCTCCTTGCGCAGGGCGCGACGGTCCAGGATGCCGGCGATCACGGCGTGCAGCCCGATCAGGACCCCAAGCGCGCCCAGCACACCCGCCGCGCCCGCGCCGGCGCCCATACCGGCGCGCCAGATCGCCGCCCCGATGGTCAGGGACAGGAAGAGGTAGCCGAAGAACAGAAAACCGCCGGTGATCTTGCGCATGGGGCCGGTGTTGAGCCGCCTTTCCCTTATGGAATCGGCCGAGTATCGGTCTAACTAGAGATAACGGCTAGGGTTGGGGCGCAGAAAACCCGCCCAAAGGGAGGTTAACGCATGGAATTGTTCGATCTGAGCGGCAAGGTCGCGGTCATCACCGGCTCCTCCAAGGGCATAGGCAAGGCGATCGCCGAGCGTCTGGCCGAGCACGGCGCCCGCGTCGTGATCTCTTCGCGCAAGGCCGGGCCGTGCGAAGAGGTCGCCGCCGCCATCAACGACAGGCACGGCGTCGGCCGCGCCATCGCCATCCCCGCGAACATCGCCTCCAAGGAAGATCTGCAGCGGCTGGTGGACGAGACCAACAGCGCTTTCGGCCAGATCGACATCCTGGTGTGCAACGCCGCGACCAACCCCTACGCCGGGCCGATGGCGGGCATCGCCGACGACCTGTTCGAGAAGATCCTTCAGAACAACGTCATCTCCAACCACTGGCTGATCCAGATGGTCGCGCCGCAGATGCTGGAGCGGAAAGACGGGGCCATCCTGATCATCTCGTCCATCGGCGGGCTTCGCGGGAATGCTCTGATCGGCGCCTACAACATCTCCAAGGCCGCCGACATGCAGCTGGCGCGCAATCTGGCGGTGGAATACGGCCCGTCCAACGTGCGCGTGAACTGCATCGCGCCGGGTCTGGTCCAGACTGACTTCGCCAAATACCTGTGGGAGAACCCCGAACTGCTGAAGACGGTGACCGAACCCGCCCCGCTGAAAAGGATCGGCCAGCCTGATGAAATCGCGGGCACGGCGGTCTATCTGTGCAGCCCTGCCTCGGCCTATGTGACCGGGCAGACCCTTGTGGTGGACGGCGGACTGACGATTGCCTGGTGATAAAGACAACAAGGTCGGCTTTTTCCAGGACCTGAACTGGCGGTTGGAGGCGGTGGCGTTCAAGGCGCTGTTCGCCTTCCTGCGGGCGCTGGGCGTCGAAGGGGCTTCAGGTTTCGGCGGCAAGCTGTTGCGCGGACTGGGGCCGCTGACAGGGACGCACAAGACGGTGACGCGCAACCTGCGCATCGCCTTCCCGGACATGGACCCCGCCGAGCGCGACCGTTTGGCCGTGGATCAGTGGGAACAGACGGGACGGACCTTCGCCGAGTTGGCCGTCATGGACCGCCTGACGCCCGAAAGCGGCCGAATCGACATCGTCGGACTGGAGCGGCTGCACGCCGTGCGCGACAGCGGCAAACCGGTGGTCCTGATCTCAGGTCACCTGGCCAATTTCGAGGTCATGGCGGCGGTCATCATGGCGGCGGGCGTGCCCTGCCAGGTGACCTATCGCGCCGCCAACAACCCCTATGTCGACGCCCTGATCCGCCAGAGCCGCGAACGCTATGGCATCAAGTTGTTCGCGCCCAAGGGCGACGGCACGCGCGAGCTGATGGCGGGGATGAAGCGCGGCGAGTCCATCGCCCTGCTGGTCGATCAGAAATACAACCAGGGTCCGGAGGTCGAGTTCTTCGGCCAGCCGGTCAACGCCTCGCCCGGCGCGGCCCGTCTGGCGCTGAAGTTCGGCACGGTGATGCAGCCTCTGTCGGTGACCCGCCTGCCCGGCGTGCGCTTCCGCGTCACGGCGCACGAGCCGATCGCCGTGCCCGACACCGGAGACAAGGCCGCCGACGTCCTGGCGGGCATTCAGGCGGTCAACCGCTTCGTCGAGGATCGGGTGCGCGAGCATCCCGTGGACTGGTTCTGGGTCCACAAGCGCTGGCCGGCCGCTGTCTATGCCGCGCTGAGGGCTTCGGACGCCTAGTCGATCACGGCGTCGCCGGCGCGGCGGAACGGGCCGTCATAGTTGTCCGGCTGGGTCCGGCGCCGGTCGGGGCCGAAATAGTCGCCGCCCCGGATGAAGGGACGCGGGCGCATGATCACCGCCTCGATCCGCGCCAGAAGCGCGGGGGCGTTGACCGGCTTGGCCACGAACTCCGTCACGCCCGCATCACGCGCCTCTGTGACGCGGCGCTTCTCCGAATGACCCGTCATCATGATGATCGGCAGATAGGGATTGGGGCTGTCCTCAGCCGTGCGGATCAGCTGGGTGAAAGTCACGCCGTCCACCGGCAGCATTCGGAAGTCGACGATGGCCATGTCGGCCGGTCGCTTTTTCAGGGCTTCCAGGGCGGCGGCCCCGTCCTCGACTTCGCGCACCCGGCCCACGCCGACTGACTTCAACATAGCCGAGACGATGGCCCGCATGTTGGGATTGTCGTCGGCGAGCAGGATGTCGAGCGACTGCAGGGCGGACATGGGACACGACACGATCTGACGGCCGCCGGGAGCGCGCCGCGAAGGAAAAGCGGATGGCGAGGGTCAGGCGTCGCGCGCGGCGGCCATGAATTCCAGCGGACTGGCGTAGGCTTCCTGCCGCTCGGCCGACCAGTAGCGCAGGGCGGGCAATGGAATAGGCACGCCGCTGACGGCGCAGGTCACATAGGCGCCGGGGCGCAGCACGGCGAACTCGCCGTCGCCGTAGTGGAGCGTGGCGGGCGAGGGCGAAACAGGAGGAGAAGCAGGCGTCGTCATGTAGCGATGATTGGCATGGCTTGTCGCAAGAGACGAGAGGCGAATCGATGTCATTTGAAAACTGGTCAGTGACAGGAACCGCCGATGATCCGTTCGCCTCTTATGTGGTCCGCTTTCGCCCTGGTGACGGTGCTGGCGACGTCGCCGGTCGTCGTGCAAACGGGCGGGGCGCGACCGACGATTCGTGATCTGGGCCGGACGCCGGGCGTCCTGTCGCCCGGACCGCTGAACGCCATCACCGACGTGGCGGGCGTGCGCGTGGGCCAGGTGACGCTGCGGCGCGGCGACAGTATCCGCACCGGGGTGACGGCCATCCTGCCGCATGGCGGCGACCTGTTCCGTGACAAGGTTCCGGCGGGGCTGTCGGTGGCCAACGGCTTTGGCAAGCTGGCGGGCGCCACCCAGATTCGTGAGCTGGGCGAGATCGAGACGCCTATCGTCCTGACCAACACCCTGTCGGTGGCGCGCGGAATTGACGGAATCCTGGACTGGACGTTGAAACAGCCGGGGCACGAGGACATCCGCTCGGTCAACGCCGTGGTGGGCGAGACGAACGACGGCGGCCTGAACGACATCCGCGCGCGTGTGGTGACCGCCGCCGACGTGGTGCGGGCGATCGAGACGGCGACGGGCGGCCCGGTGGATCAGGGCGCGGTCGGGGCCGGGACGGGCACCATCGCCTTCGGTTTCAAGGGCGGCATCGGGACCAGCTCGCGCAAGCTGCCGATCAGTCTGGGCGGTTTCACCGTGGGGGTGCTGGTCCAGTCGAACTTCGGCGGGGTGCTGAGCATGGACGGCACGCCCGTCGGCGAGCCGCTGGGCCGTTACTTCCTGCGTCAGGAGGTCGAGGCCGAGCGTGCGGACGGCTCGATCATGATCGTGGTGGCGACCGACGCCCCCCTGTCGGACCGCAATCTGGAGCGGCTGGCGGACCGCGCCTTCGCCGGTCTGTCGCGGACGGGGGCGGCCTTCTCGAACGGATCGGGCGACTACGCCATCGCCTTCTCTACCCACGAGGGCGTGCGGCGGACGCCCGAGCGGCGTGGCGGGCAGGCGACGGTCGTCGACTGGCCCAACGACCGCATGTCGCCCCTGTTCGTCGCCGTGGCCGAGGCGACCGAGGAGGCCATCCTCAACTCCCTGCTTAAGGCCGAGACCACCACCTCGATCATCGACGGCAAGCCGGTGACGGTCGAGGCGTTGGATGTCGAGACGGTGAGGGGCCTGCTGAGCCGCTAGATTTCTCCATCCGCTCATCCCCGCGGAGGCGGGGACCCAGTAAGAACCTCGCGCTCTGCCATCGGAAATTTTTCTGAAGATCCAAAGCGTAGCGGTTCTAGCCAAAGCACTGGGTCCCCGCCTCCGCGGGGATGAGTGGATTTGGGCTAGAATAGATCGCCCTGGTCCACCGCCGGCGCCTTCGGGCGCGGCACCGGTTTGGGCGCGAGCGGCGTGACTGGGGACGGACGCGGCGTAGCGCCCTCGACGTCGATTGTCGCGCCCTTGACGCCGTCGCCAAAGACGATGCGCACGGCCTGACCCGGCGACAGGCCGGCGGCGGAGGCGATCATGGCGCCGGCTTCGTCCTCGATGCGAGCGAAGCCGGGCTTGGGCCGTCTGGGATCGAGGGTCGCCAGCGCCCGCGACAGGGCGGCCAGCCGCGTCTCGTCGCGGTCCAGCCGCCGCTTCATGGCCGGGCCGAAACGGTCGGCATAGGCGGCCAGACGGTCGCCGCGCCGCTCGATGGCGCGGTCCAGCAGCCCTTTCGACAGGCGCCCGCCGATCACCGCCAGCTGACGCTCGTGCACGGCGACGTTGCGGTGCAGACCCGAACCCAGACGGCTGGCGGCGTGGTCGAGCCTTTGCTGCGGCAGGGCCAGCAGATCTTCAGGCCGGGCGGGCAGGCCGCGCGCAGCAGCGCGCAGACGGGTGCGGCGGTCTTCCAGCAGGCGCGACCCGGCCCGCGCCAGACGCGCCTCCAGATCGCTCAGCGCCCAGCGCAGGTCGGCCAGGACCGGGGTGGCGATTTCGGCGGCCCCGGTCGGCGTGGGCGCGCGGCGGTCGGAGACGAAGTCGATCAGGGTGGTGTCGGTCTCGTGCCCCACGGCCGAGATGATGGGGATGCGGGCCTCGGCCACGGTGCGGGCCAGGGCCTCGTCGTTGAAGCACCACAGGTCCTCGACCGAGCCGCCGCCGCGCGCGACGATCAGAAGGTCGGGGCGGGGGATCGGGCCATCCGTGCGCATGGCGTCAAAGCCGCGAATGGCGTTGGCCACCTGACCGCTGGCGGCGTCACCCTGAACCACCACCGGCCAGACGATGACGCGGCAGGGCCAGCGCTCGGCGATGCGGTGCAGGATGTCGCGGATCACGGCCCCGGTCGGGCTGGTGATGACGCCGATGGTCGCCGGGAAGGTCGGCAGGGGCTTCTTGCGGTTCGGCTCGAACAGGCCCTCGTCGCGCAGCCGCGCCTTCAGCCGTTCCAGCTGGGCCAGCAGGGCGCCCGCGCCTGCCGGCTCCATGCTCTCGATGACGATCTGATAGGAGGAGCGCGCAGGGTAGGAGGTGATCTTGCCGGTGACGATGACTTCCAGCCCGCTTTCCGGCTGGGCGCCCAGACCCTTGACCACGCCCTTCCAGATCACCCCGTCGATGGCGGCCTTGTCGTCCTTCAGCGTCAGATAGACGTGGCCCGAGGCGTGGCGGTTGACCTTGGAGATCTCGCCGCGCAGGCGAACGTGGCCGAAGCGGTCCTCCAGCGTGCGCTTCAGCGCGAAGCTGAGCTCCGAGATCGACAGGGGCGGATTGTTGTCGCGCGCGGCGGCGGGCGCCTCGGCGGGGCCTTCGAAAGCATAGTCGTCGTCGGAGATCATGGCCCGACCTTAGCCCGTCTTGTCGCAGGCGGGAACGGGGCGGGGGCCGCGTCCGTTAGCTTGACCATGGAGCCCGCCGATCCGCCCGGAACCGATCCCGCCGAACGCGCCCCGCGTGAACGGCAGATGTCGCGCCGTAGTCATGCGCCCTCGGTCAGCCCGTGGCTAGTGATCGGCGCCATCCTGTTGCTGGGGGCGGTGATCTATGTCGCCTCCGCCCTGTTTTGAAACCAAGGAAGCCTGATGAATATCCATGCCCTGAGTGCCGCCTCCTTCGCTGTTCTCATGCTGGCCGCCTGTGGCGACAATCGTACCGACGATGTCGTTCAGTCGCCCGCACCCGGCGCGCAACCCGCCCCGGTGACCGAGACGCGCGCCGACGCGGCGACGGCTGACGCAGCCCTGGCCTTCGGCATGTCGCGCTCTCAGTTGGAAGACGCAGATCTTCTGTCCGCCGACAACACCGACCTCGGCGATGTCGAAACCCTTGTCCTGGATGCGTCCGGCAAGTTGACCCACGTGGTGGTCGAACTTGAAGGGCCGGACGACGTGAAGGTGCAGGTTCCCGTCGATCAGATTCGCGGTCTTGCGCGCAACAACGCCGCCGACAAGGATCTGACCACTGACCTGACGGCGCAGCAGTTGGCGGCCCTGCCGCGCTGGACGCCGCCGGCGCAGTAACCCTTTCTCCCGCTTGACCCGGACGGCGGGGGCGGTCATTGCGCGCATATGAACATTCTGCTCGTCGGATCCGGAGGGCGTGAACACGCCCTGGCCTGGAAAATCGCCCAGTCGCCGCTGGTCACGCGGCTCGTCGCCGCGCCCGGCAATCCCGGCATGGCGAAACACGCCGAGCTCAAGTCCGAGATCAAGGCGACCGACGCCGACGCCCTGACGGCCCTGGCGCGCGAGATGAAGGCGGACCTGGTCGTGGTCGGCCCCGAATCGGCCCTGGCCGAGGGTTTGGCCGATCGCCTCAACAGCGTAGGCATCCCCTGCTTCGGCCCGACGGCCAAGGCGGCGCAGCTGGAAACCTCGAAAGCGTTTTCGAAGGCCTTCCTGCAGCGTCACGGCATCCCGACGGCGGGCTACGGCGTCTATGAGAACGTGGCAGAGGCCAAGGCGGCGTTGAACAACTACGCCGCCCCCTATGTCATCAAGGCCGACGGCCTGGCGGCGGGCAAGGGCGTGGCCATCAGCCCCGACAAGGCCGACGCCGAGGCCGAGATCGAGCGGATGCTGGGCGGCCGCTTCGGCTCGGCCGGGTCGCGCGTGGTGATCGAAGAGTTCATGGACGGCGAGGAGGGCTCGCTGTTCGCCTTGTGCGACGGCAAGCAGGCCGTCCTGTTCGGCGGGGCCCAAGACCACAAGCGCGCCTTCGACGGCGACTTGGGGCCGAACACGGGCGGCATGGGCGCCTATTCGCCGGCGCCGGTCTTTACGCCCGAACTGGTGCAGCAGGCCGACGAACGCGTGGTCCAGCCGACCATCCGCATGATGGCCGCCGAGGGCGCGCCCTATCGCGGCGTCCTCTACGCTGGCCTGATGGCGACGGATGAAGGCCCCAAGGTGGTCGAGTTCAACGCCCGCTTCGGCGACCCCGAATGCCAGGTGCTGATGATGCGCTTCGACGGCGACATCGTGCCCCTGCTGCTCGCCTGCGCGCGCGGCGACCTGTCGAAGGCGTCGACGCCCCGGTTCAAGGACGGGGTGGTCATCACCGTGGTTCTGGCGGCCAAGGGCTACCCCGACAGCCCGCTGGAGGGCTCGGTCATTCGCGGCGCCGATCAGGATTTCGGCCCTCACGTCCAGGTCTTCCATGCGGGGACCAGGAAGCGCGACGACGGCGCTCTGGTCGCGGCGGGCGGTCGGGTGCTGAACGTCTGCGCCCATGGCGCCGATATCGCCGAGGCGCGTGCCCGGGCCTATGAGGCGGTCGCCAAGATCGACTGGCCCGGCGGTTTCCATCGCTCGGACATCGGCTGGCGGGCGCTGGAGCCGCGTTAAGCGGCGTCCGGGAATGGAGCCGCGCTGAGCGGCTCCCGGAACAATGTAGCCGCGCTGAGCGGCGATGAAGGGTTCGGCGACGGCTGGCCGCCGAACCCGTCTCCTGATCAGGCCAGTTCCGAGCGACGGCGTTGGATCATCAGGGCGGCGCCGCCGGCCAGGGCCAGAGCGAAGAGGATCATCGCCCATTCCGTCATCGTCGGAACGGCGGCCGGGACGGGCGGCGCGCCCACGGCGTTGGTGACATCGACGCGATAAGCGCCCTTCGTGACCGCCGTGTCGAAAGCCACTACGCCGCTCATCTCATAGCCGTCGGCGTTGGCGGGGGCCCAGAAGTTGATGTCCGTGATCGTGCCGCTGCTGCGATCGAAGACGAAGCCGCTCAACTGACTGCGGGTGAAGGTCGTCGACGTGGGGGCGCCGCCCAGATTGTTGAAGCTTATGGTTGCGGACACCAGTTCCGCAGGAACGGTTCCGAAGTTGCCAACCGTTGTCGTCCCCGTTTGGGTCGAGTTCGCCATTTCCAGCGTCGCTGTGCCGGTCACGCCGCCGGCGCCGGTGAAGCTGCGATGGATGGTGTAGGTCTGGGCGAAGGCGGCAGGCGCGGCCAGCAGAGTCGCGGCGGCGAAGACGACACCGGCGAGGCGACGCAGGATGGAAAACGGCATGAGATGGAGCCCCAGGTAGGAAACGAAGGTTTCCCGAAACGGGACGTCTATCTACCCGAGATCCCCCACGGTCAAGCTTGAAGCTTGCCCGTTACGCCATGGCGAATAGGAGCCGGCCCTCGCCCATGCGTTCGCGCAAGGGGGCCAGGTCGGCGTGGGAGACCGAGAAGCAGCCGTAGGACCGGCCCAGCTTGCCCTCGCGGGCCAGGAAGGTCGGGTCGGCGTAGTCGGCGCCGTGGATGATGATGGCCCGTTCGCGCGCCCGGTCGTTGGAATACTCCAGCCCGTCCAGCAGGACGTTCGGCCCCTGCTGCGAGCCCCAGCTGGCGCCGGCCGTGGCGTAGGCGCCGATCGACGACATGTGGCTGTCCATCTGGTTCGAGAAACGCTGGGCGAAGCCCGAATGGGCCGGGTCCGAGCCGCGGCCGTGGCTGGTGCGATAGGCCGTGACCCAGCCGCCTTCCAGATCGACTTCGTAGAAGCGGTCCTCGCCCGAGAACTTCTGGAAATCGACCAGATACATCCGGTCGCGTTTGGAAATCTTGTGGCCGTGGGTGTCCAGGGCGGCGTGGGCGCGCTCCATCAGGTCCTTGCGGACGACGCCGTGCGGATCAATGACGGGGCCGGAGGCCTTGGCCGTAAGCACAGGCTGGGCCACAACGGTCGGGACCGGAACGACAGGAAGGCTGGCAGGCGCGGCGCCGGCGAGCTGGAGGTTGGTGGTCGAAGCGGCGGAAGAACATCCCGCCAACAGGGCCGAACCGCCCAAGATCAAGCCACGTCTGGAAAGCCGCATGCGACGCCCCTCGCACGATTAAACAACTGTATCGGCTTGTTTCACAAAGCCCCGTAACGACGCAACCTGAGCCTTGGCGAAAGCCGCCGACCCGGTAAGGTGACGCCCGTAGTTCTGGGAGGGACCGATGAAGAAACTGGCTCTGATTGTGACCGTCGCCGTTCTGGCCGCCACCTCGGCGCAGGCGCAGCAAGCCCCTGCGGTCGCTGCCGTTTCAGCGGAACAGCCGACCACGTTCGTCCAAGTGGGGCGGCTTCTGGCCGATCCGGCCAGCGGCCGGGTGCTGCGTGATAAAACTCTCGTGATCAGAGGGAACCAAGTCGTCGAAATCCGCGACGGCTTCGTCGGCGACGGAAAAGTGGTCGATCTGCGCGGCGCCTTCGTCCTGCCCGGCCTGATCGACAGCCACGTCCACCTGACCAGCCAGCAGAACCCCAACGGCCGTCTGGAGAACGTCACCGAGTCGAACGCGACCCAGGCCATGATCGGTGCGCGCTACGCCCGTCGCACCCTGAACGCCGGCTTCACCACGGTCGCCGATCTGGGGGCCAGCAACGAATCCATCTTCGCCCTGCGGGACGCCGTGAAGCGCGGCGACGTGCCTGGACCGCGCATCATCGCGGCGGGCTCGGCGGTGTCCGTCCACGGCGGTCACGGCGACATCAACGGCTATCGCGAGGACGTCATGCACGTCCTGTCGCCGGAAAGCGTCTGTTCGGGCGTCGAGGACTGCATGCGGGCGGTGCGCCTTCAGGTCCGCAGCGGCGCCGACATCATCAAGATCACCGCCACCGGCGGCGTTCTGTCGAATACGGCGGCGGGCCTGGCCCAGCAGTTCAGCGAGGACGAGCTGGCCGCCATCGTCGCCTCGGCCCACCGCATGGGGCGTCAGGTCACGGCCCATGCCCACGGCGTTGACGGCATCAACGCCTTCCTCAAGGCGGGCGGCGACTCCATCGAGCACGGCACCTATCTGGACGACGAGTCCATGCGTCTGTTCAAGGCGCACAACGCCTGGCTGGTGCCGACCCTGATGGCCGGGGACTATGTGGCCCGCATGGCCTCCGGCCCGGACAACTTCTTCACCCCGGCCCAGACCGCCAAGGCGCTGGAGGCCGGGCCCAAGATGCTGGACATGGCGCGCCGCGCCCATGCCGGCGGCGTCCGCATTGCGTTTGGCACCGACTCCGGCGTCTCGGCCCACGGCGACAACGCCCAGGAGTTCGCCCTTCTGGTCCGCGCGGGTCTGACGCCGCTGGAGGCCATTCAGGCCGCCACCGTCGGCGCCGCCGAGCACCTGAAGATCTCGAACGAAGCGGGCCGTCTGTCGCCGGGCATGCCCGCCGACCTGATCGCGGTCTCGGGCGATCCGCTGAGCGACGTGACCGAACTGGAACGCGTCCGCTTCGTGATGAAGGGCGGTCAGGTCTTCCGTCAGGACTGACGGTTCAGTCGACCCAGCGGGAAGTCGGCGAAGGCCGCTTCCTGCTCCAGCCGAGCGACGACCGGCCAGGCGACGATCCGGTCGCGCCACGCGGGCGGCAGGCGCACCCAGTCCTTCTCCGTCGTGACCAGCCCGGCGTCGAACAGGGCCGCGCGCTCGTTCAGGAAGGCGAAGTCGCGCTCCGACAGTTCGGCGTGGTCTGGGAAGGGGACGAAGTCCTTCAGGTCGCAACCGGCGGCGATCAGCGACCGCTCGACCTTCCATGGCTTGGCGATGCCAGCGAAGCCGACCTGCGGTCCTGACGGCGGCGCGGCGGCGGGCTCCAGACGGGCGATGAAGACGGGCAGGGCGCCGAAGGTCTCGACCAGTTCGGGATCGGCTTCTGGCAGGTCGGCAGGCAGGAGGATGACGACCGCGTCGGCGCGCGCCAGACCCGCCTTCAGCGGCTCGCGCATCGGACCGGAGGGGAAGACCGAACCGTCGCCGAAGGGCCATTCGTCGCCGCGCGTCTCGCCATCGACGACGATCAGGCTGAGGGTCTTCTTCAGCGCCGGGTTCTGATGGGCGTCGTCCAGCACCAGGGCCTCGGCCCCGGCGGCGACGGCGGCTTTCGCCCCGGCGACGCGGTCGCGGGCGATCCAGGCGGGGGCGTCGGCGGCCAGCATCAGCGGCTCGTCGCCCACGTCGGCGGCGGTGTGGACGGCCAGATCGACCTGAACCGGGCCTTCCAGCGATCCGCCGTAGCCGCGCGACAGGGCGGCGGCCTTGACGCCTTGGGCGTGCAGCAGGCGCAGGACCTCGCGCGCGATAGGCGTCTTGCCCGAACCGCCGACCGTCAGATTGCCGATGGAGATGACCGGGGCGCCGGGATCGACCGGCGTGGTCCTGGCGATACGGCGGGCGGTGACGCCGCTCCAGATCCACGAGGCGGGCTTGAGCAGCATCCGCGCCACCGGGGCATGGCGGCGGTCGCGGCTGTACCACCAGCGGGGCGTGTTCAGCTTCATCGGCGGCCTCGCGACGGGGCGGCGGGCAGATGGGCCTGCAGGGCCAGCCACAGGCGGTCCAGCCCGGCGGCGGCCTCGGCGGCGGCGCGGCGGCCGCGCTCGCCCATGTCGCGCGCCGCGTCGGGATGGGCCAGCAGCGGGCCGACGATGCCCGGAAGTTCAGAAGGCGACAGGACCGAGACCAAGCCGCCGGAGTTTTTCAACATCCGCGTCACCGCGTTCCAGTTGCTGGCGTCGGGGCCGGTGACGACCGGCTTGCCCAGACGTGCGGGCTCCAACGGATTGTGTCCGCCGACGGCGCCGCCGCCCAAGGCGGGCGCGAAAGATCCGCCCATCACCACCACGTCGGCCAGCCGCATGAACAGGCCCAGTTCGCCGAGGGTGTCGGCCAGATAGATGTCGGTGTCGTCGGTGATCGGCTGACGCAGACTGCGCCGCGCGAAGCTGTAACCGTCCTGAGCCAGCGACCGCGCGATCTCGTCGGCGCGGTCGGGGTGGCGCGGCACGACGATCAGGAACAGCCGCTCGGCCAGATGGTCCAGCGCCCCGACGACAGCCATTTCCTCATGCTCGTGCGTGCTGGCGGCGACGACGACGGGGCGGTCGTCGATCAGGGCCGAGAGGCGCCCGAACTCGCCCTTGTCATAGGGCAGGGGCTCGCCCGACAGCTTCAGATTGACCTGACCATCGACGCGGGCGCCGAGCGCCGTCAGCCGGTCGGCGCTGGCCTGATCCTGCGGCCAGACATGGGCGAAACAGGCCATCAGGGCGCGGGCCATGCCCGGGGCCTTCTTCCAGCCCTCGGCCGTCTTGTCGGTGATGCGGGCGCTGACCAGGGCCAGGGCGACGCCGCGCTTTTTGGCCGCCGTTAGCAGGTTGGGCCACAGCTCGCTCTCGACGAAGACGCCGATGGTGGGCCGCCAGTGGTCGAGGAAGGCGGCCACGGCGCCGGGGCTGTCCACCGGGGCGAACTGGTGGATGACGCCGGGCGGCAGGCGTCCAGCCAGAATCTGCGCCGAGGTCAGGGTCCCGGTGGTGACCAGGACGGTCACGTCGGGGCGGTCCTTTTTGATGCGCTCGGCCAGCGGCAGGATGGACAGGGCCTCGCCGACGCTGACGCCGTGGATCCAGATCAGCGGCCCTGCGGGGCGGGCTGCGCCAGCCAGGCCCAGGCGCTCGTCGACGCGCTGCGGGTCTTCCTTGCCCTGCTTGACGCGGCCGTCGAGCAGGCGCGGGGCCAGGGGTTCGATCAGCCGGGTCAGCAGGCGATAGGCGATCAGGGCGGGGCTTATGATCACGGCCTAGATCCGCTCCAGCCCGACGATGGCGTCGGCGCGGGCTTCCACCGCGGTCAGGCGCTCGGTCCAGTCGGCGGCGACCTCGGACATCTCGGCGCCTTGCGGATACCAGGCCTTGTCCCAGACGACGGCGCCCTTGCCAAACGGAAGCGGCAGGACCGCCCGGTCCCAGCTGTTCAGCCGAACCGCAGGCTTGCATGAAATGCCGATGAACAGGACCGGTGCGCCCGAAATCTTCGCCATCAGGGGCAGGCCCTCGGCCATCTGCCGCGCCGGGCCGCGCGGACCGTCCGGGGTGACCGCCAGTCCGCCGACCTTCAGCTGTTTCAGGCCGTCGCGCAGGGCCTGGGTGCCGCCCTTGGACTGCTTGGCCTTGTCCTTGTTGCTGGAGGAGCCGCGCACGGCGGGGATGCCCAGACGCCCCACGGCGCGGGCGAAGAACTCGCCGTCGGCGCTGAGCGACACCAGGCCCTTGACCGGCTGCGCCCGCTTCATCGGCCAGCAGGCCGGAGCCAGGGCCAGTCGCGAGTGCCAGAAGGCGCACAGGACGCCGCCGCCCTCGGCCCAGACCTCCTCGGCGACCTGTTCGTTCTCGTATTCCCAACGGATGGTGGCGTAGCAGAACCGCATCCATTCCGAGAGGATCCAGGCCATGGAGGTCTGGATGATCGGGTTGCGCAGCGGCCTCATGCGCCGGTCTCGTCGGGCAAGGCGGACGCGTCGACAGGCGCGGGGCCGTCCAGCGACTGCTGCCTGGCCAGACGGGCGTAGAGCCCGCCCTTCCTGACCAGGGCGCCATGCGTGCCCTGCTCGACCACGCGACCCGCCTCGATGACATAGATGCGGTCGGCGTTCTGCACCGTCGACAGACGGTGGGCGATCATCAGGGTGGCGCGGCCTTGCATCAGCCGCTCCAGGGCGGCCTGAACCAGGGCCTCGCTTTCGGTGTCGAGGGCGCTGGTGGCCTCGTCCAGCAGCAGGATGGGGGCGTTCTTCAGGAAGGCGCGGGCGATGGCGATGCGCTGGCGCTGGCCGCCCGACAACCGCATCCCGGCCTCCCCGACGCGGGTGGCGTAGCCTTCGGGCAGGGCGGTGATGAAATCATGGGCGGCGGCGGATCGCGCAGCCTCGATGATGTCTTCGGCTGTCGCGCCCTTGCGGCCATAGGCGATGTTGGCGGCCACGGTGTCGTCGAACAGGAAGGGCTCCTGCGTGACCAGCGCGATGTGATCGCGCAGAGACGACAACCTCAGTTCGCGGATGTCGCGGCCGTTGACGGTGACGGCGCCGGCGGTGACGTCGTAGAAGCGCGGCAGCAGGGACAGGATGGTCGACTTGCCGCCGCCCGACGGGCCGACGAGGGCGATGGTCTCGCCCGGCGCGACGTGCAGGCTGACGTCCGACAGGGTCGGCGCGCCGCCTTCTTCATTGGCGGCATAGGTGAAGGAGACATGATCGAAGGCGACCGTGACCGGCCCGGTCTCCAGCTCGACGGCGTCGGTCGCCTCGCGGATCTCTGGCTCGATATCCAGGGCGGTGAACAGGCGACGCGCGGCGGTCATGCCTTCGCTGAGGACGGTGGTCAGGTTGGTCACCTGACGCAGGGCCTGTCCCGCCAGCAGCAACATGCCGATAAAGGAGGCGAAGGCGCCGACCGTCATCTGGCCCTGACTGGCGCTCCACCCCGCATAGGCCATGACAGCGGCGACGATGGCGTAGGCGACGATGTCGCTGGCGGGGCCGGCGAAGGCGCGGCTGTCGGAGCCCTTGATGATGTGGCGTTGCCGACGGGCGATGACCTCGCCGACGCGGGCCTCCTCGGCGGCTTCGCGGTTCTCGATCTTGATGACGCGGACACCGTCCAGGTTCTCCATCAGGGCGCTGGACAGGGCCTCGGTCTCGACCATGGCGCCGCGCGCGGCCTTGCGCGATTTCTGGCCGAAGCGGCGGATGATCCAACTGACGACGGGCACGCCCAGAAGGACGATCAGGGTCAGCGGCAGGTCGATGAAGCCCATGGCGACGATGACGCCCAGCAACATCAGGGCGTTCTGGGTGTAGTTGACCACGCCCGAGGTGAAGGCTTCGCGGACCAGGTTGGCGTCGAACAGGACGGAAGAGACGAAGGTCCCCGAATGCTGGCCGCGCAGCCGCGACAGGTCGGCCCGGATCATGCCCGAGAACAGTTGCTTCTGGATGTCGCCGACGATGCCGTGGCCCAACCGGTTCACCAGAGCCGCCTGAGCCGCCATGGCCAGCGACCGGATGAGCGCCACCATGATGATGAACAGCGGGATGAGGATCAGCACCCTGTCCGACGGGATGCTGACCAGGCCCCAGACCTGAACCGGCCCTTGGTGCTGGGTGAACAGCAGGTCGATGGCCGGTTCGAGGAACTTCAGCAGCAGGGCGGTCAGGCCGCCCGAGATCGCGGCGCAGAGCATGGAGGCGAAGAAGGCGCCCTTGTGCCGGGACAGGTAGTCGCGCCAGATGCGGCCCAGAAGCGGTCGCAGGGGTTCGCGAGTGTCGGATGCGGGCGCGGGAACGGTCATTGGCTCTCGGTCGAACGGGACGGGCGTCAAGTCAAGCCGCCGCCGTCAAGCTGATGGTGACGCGGTGCGGTTTCGTCGCTATCTGCGGCCTATGGCGCGCTATGATCTGACAACGCTGATGGGCCGGTTCAAGGCGCATTGGTCCTATTTCTGGGCCGATCACGCCTTCCTGCGCACGGCCTTCACCAACGCCCATTGGCTGGGGCCGGACCTGGTGCGCTCCAACCAACCGTCGCCGGGGCAACTGGCCTATTGGCAAAGGCGCGGCATCAGGACCGTCATCAACCTGCGCGGGCAGCGCGACGAAGCCTATTACTGGCTGGAGAAGGAAGCCTGTGCGCGGCTGGGTCTGACCCTGATCGACGCGCCGCTGGATTCGCGCGATCCGCCGGGGCGGGACCGCATCGACCGGGCGCGCGACCTGTTCCGCACGATCGAATATCCGGCTTTGATCCACTGCAAGTCGGGCGCGGACCGAGCGGGGATGATGGCGGTCCTCTATCGCCACTTCCATCTGGGCGAGCCGATCTCGGCGGCCATGTCGGAACTGGGCAAGCGTACGCTGCACAGTCGCGAGGGCCTGACAGGGGTGCTGGATTATACGCTGGAGAAGTATGTCGCCGAGGTCGAGCCGACCGGAGTCAGCTTCGAGGACTGGTTCGCCAGCGACGCCTATGATCCCAAGACGATCCGCGCCGAGTTCAAAGCCGGCTGGTGGGGCAAGCTGGTCGTGGACCGCTTGTTGAAGCGCGAATAGGACTTAGCCCCAGGGGCCGCGCTTCGGGCCGTGCTGGGCCGTTTCCGCGCCGCGACGCGCCTTGCGGTCGGCTTCCCACTGGCGAAACCAGCGAGCATAATTGCGTTCGCGCCCGAGAACGATCAGCCACAGAGCCAGAACGCTGATCAGGGAGATGATCCCGAACAGCTGTTGACCGTCGAGGGTTTGGCCAAACAGGGTCATGGTCACGGCTCCGGCTTGCGGGACGGATGATGATGCCCGGATTCGGCCGGCGTGATGGGGTCGTTCCAGGCTGTGTCCTGATCCTCGCCGGGACGGGGCGTGTGCGCGGGGCCCTTATTCACGACCCAGACGACGGCGACCACGGCCAGGATCACCAGCAGCAGGACGATCAGGGTGGGCGTCATGATCAGCACCTCTTCAGAAACGCCAAAGGCGGCTGACGAGAAAGCGCGTCAGCCGCCTGTGCGGTTCCGTAAACCTCGCCGTGAGGCGAAGGCGGCGGATCAGACGTCCGAGCGCGGGTCGATCAGCTTGTGCGCGTGCAGGATGAAATAGCGCATGTGGGCGTTGTCGACGGTGGCCTGGGCGCGGGCCTTCCAGGCCTGCTTGGCTTCGTCATAGCTGCCGTAGGCGCCGACGAACTCAACCTTGTCCAGGTCGCGGAAGACCGGCTCGGACGGGTGGCGCATCTCGCCGCCGATGACGAGGTGAAGCAGTTGAGGGTCGTGCGCAGTATTGGGGGCGTCAGCCATGGAGAGGGGGTTCCATTGCGAGAGGGGATGATCAGATGGCCAGCGGGATAGGCGCTGTGCGCCTCACGATCAACGGGTGAAGGGCCGGCGCGGCGCAGATCAGGCTGGTTTGTCGCGGATCGGGACGATTAAAGCACCATGGGCGGCCCATGTGGTCGCTGACGCGGGCGCCCGCCTCTTCGGCGATCAAGGCGCCGGCGCAGACGTCCCAGTCCCATTTGGGGCTGATGGCGATGGCCGCGTCAAAGGCCCCGGCGGCGACCAGAGCCATGCGATAGGCCAGGGCGTTGCGCTTGGTGAAGCGCATTTCCGGCCAGGGCTCGGCCCATTCGCGCGCCTCCATCAGCCGGGCGTCGGCCAGAAGCTCGGCGTCCTCCAGGGTGTCGGTGTCCGAGGCGCTGATCGGGCGGCCCTGCAGTCGCGCGCCGTCGCCGAGGGTGGCCTCGAACATCTCGCCCAGCATGGGGGCGTGGATGACGGCGGCGACGGGGCGGCCGTCCTCGACGACGGCGATGGGAATGCACCACCACGGCTTGTTCTTCATATAGGCCACGGTGCCGTCGATGGGGTCGACGACGAAGATGCGTTTTTTCGTCAGACGCTCAGGGCTGTCCGCGGTCTCCTCGGACAGCCAGCCGTAGTCGGGGCGGACGCTCAGAAGCGCATCGCGCAGCAGTTGATCCACCGCCAGGTCGGCGCTGGTGACCGGCGAGCCGCCCTCCTTGGACCAGACCTTCAGTCCTGCCTCGCGATGTTCGAGCGCCAGCTTGCCCGCCGCCAAAGCCGCGTCGCGGATCAGTTCGAGGTCGGCGCTGAGATCAGTCATTTTCCGGCGATGGCCACCGCGTCGAACATCAGGGAGGGGCTGTTGAAGGAACCCCGGAATTCCAGATCCGATCCGCGCACCAGCCGGGCGTAGAGGTCGATCAGATTGCCCGCCACGGTCACTTCGCTGACCGGATAGGCCAACTCGCCGTTCTCGAACCAGAAGCCGGACACCCCGGCCGACCAGTCGCCGTTATTGGCGTTCAGCGAGGGGCCGAACATGGAGGTGATCAGCAGCCCCGACCTGGCCTCGGTCATCAGGCCCGCCTTGTCGCGCTCCCCCGGGGCCAGGTGCAGGTTGTGGGTCGAGACACCCGACGGCCCGGCCAGCCCGCGCGAGGCGTGACCGGTCGAGGCCAGGCCCAGCTGGGCGGCGGCGGCGGTGTTCAGCAGCCAGGTGGTGATGACGCCGTCCTCGACGATGTTGCGTCGTTCGACCGCCACGCCCTCGTCGTCAAAGGGGGTCGAGCCGAGGCCGCGCAGACGGAACGGATCGTCGATCATGTCCACGCCCGCCGGCAGGACCCGTTGACCGAGCTTGTCCTTCAGGAAGGAGCTGCCCCGCGCGATGGCCGGGCCGGAAATGGCGCCCAGCAGGGGCGACAGGACCTGGGTGGCGATGCGGTTCTCGAAGATGACCGAGGCGGTGGTCGAGGCGATCTTGCGCGGGCCGACGCGGGCGACGGCGCGCTCGCCCGCCTTCAGGCCGATCTCGGCGGCGCCGGGCAGGTCCGACAGGTGGCGTGTCGCCCGGCTTTCGCCGCCGCGCTCCATGGCCCCGTCCTTCTCGGCGATGACGCCGACGCCCAGCGAGAAGGCGCTGCCCCGATGGCGGCCGTCAAAGCCGTGCGAGGTGACCAGGCGCCATTCGCTGGCCGACCAGGAGGCGTGACCGCCTTCGGACTTGGACACGCCCGTCACGGCCAGAGCGGCGGCCTCGGCCTCGGCGGCGGCGGCTTCCAGCGCCTCGGCGGTGCGCTCGGACGGATCGAACAGGTCGAGTTCGGCGTGCGGGCCTTGCGCCAGCCGGTCCTGCGGCGCCAGCGAGGCGTAAGGGTCTTCGGGGGCCAGCTTCGCCATGGCCACGGCGCGCTCGACCAGACGGACGCGGGTGGCGTCGGACAGGTCGGAGGCGGAGACGGTGGCCTGACGGCGGCCGATGAAGACGCGTAACCCTAAGTCGCGGGCCTCCTCGCGCTCGACCTCTTCCAGTTCGGCGTTGCGCACGCCGACGGACAGGGAGGCGCGGTGGGCGGAAACCGCCTCGGCGGCGTCGGCGCCGGCCTTCAGCGCGGCGGCGACCAGATCATGCAGGATGTCGGGGGAGGGCGTCTGTGCGGACATGCCCCGATATGGCGGACCCGCCGCCGTATCGCAACCGGCCCGCCGCGCTTCAGAGAATCGACCAACCGATCAGGCTGACCGCCGCCACCAGCAGGGCCAGCCAGGTCAGGATCATGCCGACCGATCGGCCCAGCGACGGGCCTTGCTGGAACAGCAGGCCCAGAGCGTGGATCACCCGGCCCGCGAACAGGGTCCCGCCGACGGCATGGATCAGCAGGGCCGGCGCGCCGAGGAAGGCCAGCAGGATCAGGCCGCACATCCCGGCAGGGATATACTCCGCCGCATTGGCGAAGGCGCGGGTGGCGCAGACCAGCTCGCGCTCGCCGCCGTCCCCGAACTCGACCATGTGCTTGCGGCGACGGCTCACCACCACGCCGGACAGGCCGAACATCAGCAGGATCAGCAGCCCGCCCCACAGGGACGCCGCCTGAATGGTCGGGATCAGGCTCAATGTTCGCGCCCCACAGGATAGAGGCGGAAGCGCTGATCGTAGAAGGGCGTGCGCTCGTAGAACCAGGCCAGGCGGGCGTCGCCATCGGCGGCGAAGGCGGGCTCGGCGGCCAGCTTGGCCTCGAACTCGGCCTTCAGCGCCGGATCGGCCGCCAGCATCTTCTCCGCCAGGGGCGCGATGGCGTAGGCCTCGATGTATTCGACGCGGTTCAGCACCTCGGGGAACATGCCCCAAGCGAAGAAGCTCTCGCTCGACTGCGGCTCCAGCAGCAGGATGGCGACATCGCCCATCGGCTGATCGGTCGGCACGCGCACCGAGCCGACGGGGAAGGTCCAGTCCTTGGCCTCAGGGCGGACCTCGCCGACCGTGATCGGCACATGGCCTTCGTTGGTGCGAGCCGAGACCTTGGGATCAATCAGGCGCAGCATGTCGACGGCGACGGTGCGCGGGGCGGACAGGGTCTCCATCTGCACGCCGTGGGTCTTCAGCCGCTCGATGATGTCGGCGCGATAGGACGGCACCCAGTAGGCGGTCGGGCGCTTCAGCGTCAGCGTCGGGCGCGATCCGAAGTAGGGCACCTGCCACAGCTCCGGGTCCGGCTGGCCAAGCCAGCGCAGCTCGGGACGGCCCGAGGCGACGCTGTCATAGGTGTCGTAGAGGATGCCCTTGAACGGACGGGTGCGGATCGGCTGCTCGTCGCCGACGAAGTTGGCGGGCAGTTCGGCGGGGCGCAGGGCGCGGTCGGCGCTGATGGCGGCGCGCAGGGTTTGGGACTTTTCGGCCAGCAGCTTCAGCGCTTCTTCCAGGAAGACATAGGTCCCCAGAACCCGTTGCTCGTGCGGTTTCAGGCTGTGGTTCTCGATCAGGATGGTCGGGACGTGGGCGGCCGAGCCCCAGCCGTTAGAGTAGCGCTCGCCCAGACCGCCGTCGTTCATGCCCTTCTTCGGGTCGCGGTCATCGATGGCGAAGACCAGCTCGCCGGGGATGTGGCCTTGTGCCTCCAGGGCAGAGTTCATGTCGGGCTTGAAGGCGTCGTCCAGCCATTTGGCGATGGCGGGGCTGCGGCTCCAGACGCCGTCCTCGCCGTTGTAGCCGTAGGTGACGTCGTACTGATAATCGATGCCGTCGGTGACGTGGATGTCGACGTAGAGGTCGGGCTGATACTTGTGGATCAGGCCCATGACGGCCTGCATCTCGGCCTGATCCAGCTTCATGAAGTCGCGGTTCAGGTTCTGGTTGGTCGCCGTGTGACGCCAGCCCTGATTGCGCGGCCCGCGCTGGTTGGGGCGGGAATAGGGGCTGGTACGCTCGTGTCCGTCGACGCTCAGAATCGGGATCAGGATCAGGTTGGCGCGGTCCAGCAGGCCGTCTTTGCCGTAGAAGGCCATGTCGCGCAGCAGCATCATGCCCGCGTCCTTGCCGTCGATCTCGCCCGGATGGATGCCGGCCTGGGCCAGCAGGACGGGCTTGGACGGGTCCAGAGTCGCGCCGTCCTTGGACGCGATCACCGCATAGATGGGACGCCCTTCCGGCGAGACGCCGAATTGCTCGATGCGGATCAGGTCGCTGGCCGCGTCCAGCCGGTCGAACCAGGCGCGGGTGTCGGCGTAGGAGGGCGAGAAGTCATGCCCTGCATCGGCCTCGAAGGCTGTGACCCAGGGATCGGAGGCGTCGCGCAGCAGGGCCTTGGATGCGCCGTTCCACGTCGGCGCGGGCGGCAGGAAGGCCTGGTCCCACGGGGCGACGTTGGGAACGGAGGTCGGGGTCTGGGACATGGCGGGGCTCACGCAGGCGACAAGGGCGGCTACGGCCGCCGCAACGAAGTATTCAGGGCGCATGGCTTTTCGTGGGCTCATCGTCATCGTCTGGCAAGTCACTGACGAGTCTTGGGGGCAAGTCATTGGCAAGGCCTCAGCCCCCGCCGGTCACAGGCGACCAGCCGCCCGCCGCCGCCAGCTCTCCCGCCGAACGGGCCATCTGCCACATCATGTAGAGTAGCACGACGATCAGGGCGCCGACCGCCACGCGCCTCCAGGGCGCGAATGCCGCTGTCGCTGTGCCGGCCACGAAGACGGCGACGCCGATCCAAAGTGGTACTGAACCGGCCAGCTTGGCGAAGCCGGGATCGGCCTGCCCCAGGATGATCACCATCACCGCCACGATCAGATTGGCGCCCAGGATGCAGCCGAACACCAGCTTTCGGTGGGCCCAGAAGTGGGCGTCCAGATCGACGCGCTCATGGGCGCCTTCGGCCGAGACGCGTGGGAAGGTCACGCTGGCGGCCACATAGAAGGTCGCGGCGATGCTCAGGCTGACCAGCAGCAGGAAGGTGTTGAACGGGGCCCCGCGAAAGATGACCCAGGCCTGGTTCCAGAAGGTGGCGATGTCGATGGCCACGAACAGGGCAAGCGCCGGAGTCAGCCAGCCGAAGCGGATACGCTCGCGCTCATGCAGTACTCGCGCGAAACCGCCGACCAGCTCGGCGACCGACAGGCCCAGCAGCAGACCGTAAAAGCTGAAAAAGAACTCGAACGCGCTCAATGCGGCCCCCCGACCATGTCGTGAGGCAAGCTAGACGGTTCCCCGCCGCAGCGCCAGACGGCGGCGGGAATGGCCGGGTGTCAGAACTCTTCCCAGTCGTCGGTCGAGGCCGCGGGAACGGCCGACAGGCCGCGTCCGCCCACGGTCTTCAGGGCCGTCACGGTCCGGGGCGCGGGCGCAGGACGCGCCGCCGGGGCGACTTCCGCGCGGATGCGGAACCGGCCCATAAGTTCGGCCAGGCTGGTGGTCTCCTGCGCCAGCGAGTGGGAGGCGGCGGTGGATTCCTCGACCATGGCGGCGTTCTGCTGGGTCATCTGATCCATCTGGTTTACCGCCACATTGATCTCGCCCAGGCCGGTGGCCTGTTCTCTCGCGGAGGCGGCGATATCGGCGACCAGACCGCTGATCTGGGCCACCTCGTCGATGATCCGGGTCAGGGCCTGACCGGTGTCGTCCACCAATCGGACGCCCTGGTTGACCCGCTCGGTGCTGGAGCCGATCAAGGCCTTGATCTCCTTGGCGGCCTCGGCCGAGCGCTGGGCCAGAGCCCGGACCTCCGAGGCGACCACGGCGAAGCCCCGACCCGCGTCGCCGGCGCGGGCGGCCTCGACCCCGGCGTTCAGGGCCAGAAGATTGGTCTGGAAGGCGATCTCGTCGATGACGCCGGTGATCTGGGCGATCTGCTGGGCAGAGGACTCGATCTCGCGCATGGCCGTGACCGTCTGATCGACCACGTCGCCGCTGCGACGGGCGTTCTGGCGGGTCGTCTCGACGATGTCGCGGGCGCGATCAGCGCCGTCGGAGGCATGGCGGATGGTGGTCGTGACCTCTTCCAGGGCGGCGGCGGTCTCTTCCAGACTGGCCGCCTGTTGCTCGGTGCGACGCGACAGGTCGTCGGAGGCCTGGCTGATTTCGGTGGTGGTCGAGCGGATGCCGGCGGCGCTGCCGATGATGACCGTCATCGTCTCTTCCAGCCGGCCCATGGCCAGGTTGAAGTCGTCGCGCAGCTTGCGATAGTCCTCGGGGAAGGCGGCTTCCAGACGATAGGTCAGGTTGCCGTCCGACAGTTGCGACAGGCCTTCGCCAACCGAGGCGACGACGAGGCGCTGCTCTTCTTCGCTTGCCTGGCGGATGGCGTCGTTGCGCCGGCGCTCGGCTTCGGCGGCGATGCGGCTCTGTTCCTGCTCGGCCCTCAGGCGCTCGGTGTCGGCCAGCTGATGGCGGAAGCCTTCCAGGGCGCGGGCGATGCCGCCGACCTCGTCGGCGCTTTCGGCGCCGCGCACCGGCTCTTCATAGCGGCCGGCGTTCAGCGCCTTGACCGAGGCCGTCAGCCGCGCCAGCGGCTGGCGCACCACCTTGTCGGTGACGAAGAACAGGCTGGCCAGCACCAGAGCCAGAATGACCAGACCCCCGATCATCATGGCGACAGCCAGGCGGTCGGAGGGGCCGTTGATGGCCTTGGTGGGAATGTCGGTCACCAGACCCCAGGTGGCGTTCAGGCCGGGCAGGGGCGCGGGGCTGACGCGGCGCTCGATGCGTTCGCCGGTCAGGCTGCGCAGGCCGCTCAGCAGGGTGGCCTCGTTGCGGCTCAGGACGGCGCGCACGGCCTCGGCCTGATCCTCGGCATAGGGTTTGGTGCGCAGGGCGGCGTTGGGGTGCGACACCCAGGCGCCGGAGCTGGACAGCAGCATGACCTGTCCCGAACCGAGCGGCTTCATCTCGCCCAGCAGGGTCGAGAGATCATCCAGCGCCAGGTCCAGACCGGCCACGCCGATCACCTTTCCGCCCGAGACGACCGGATAGGCCACTGAGGTCATCAGCACCGACTTGCCGCCGACGTCATAGGCGTAGGGCTCGACGATGGCCGGCTTGCCGCTGTTGAAGGGCAGGGTGAAGTAGGGCTGCTCGTAGTCGTTGCCCGCGTTCAGCGGCTGCATGGTGATCACGCCGCCGTCGTTGACCCAGTAGGGCAGGAAGTTGCCGGCGGCGTTCGAGCCCAGATCGACCCGGCCCGCCAGAGAGGCGTCGCGGCCGTCAAAGGCGCCGGGCGCGGCGATGAACCAGCTGCCCAGCACCAGCGGCGTCGCGGTCGCGGCGGGCTTCATCATGGCCATGACCGTGGTGCGGTCGCGCACGCCGGATTCATGGGCCTTGCCGATCATCTCGGCCATCGATCGGGCGGTGGAGGAGGCTTCGCCGATCTTGCCGCTGACGTTGGCCACGGCGCCGTCGCTCAGAGCCTGGGCGTAGTCGTGCGACAGACCACGCGCGACGGTTCGCGTGTTGTGCGAGACGGCGAAGGCCGCGCAAAGCAGCAGGACGCCCGTGACGGCGCCGCCCGCCGTCAGCATTTTACCAGCGACAGTCAGTTTCTTGAAAGCAAGCATGGTCTCTCCCCGATCCTCACCGGCTTAACGGCGAGAGGATTAAGGAGAGGCTATCGCGACTGGAGTTCGGCGATCGCTGTCGGCGCTATTTCCAGATCGGCGTCTTGTCGCCCGGCAGGCCCAGGCGGTCCCAGATATCGTTGACCCGCTCGACCACGGCCTCGTCCATGCGGATTTCCTCGCCCCATTCGCGCTTGGTCTCGGGCTCCCACTTGTCGGTGGCGTCCAGGCCGATCTTGGACCCCAGCCCGCTTTCGGGGCTGGCGAAGTCCAGATAGTCGATGGGGGTGTTCTCGATGACCGTGATGTCGCGGGCCGGGTCCATCTTGGTCGAGACAGCCCACATGACATCCTTCCAGTCGCGGGCGTTAATATCGTCGTCCACGACGATGATCCATTTGGTGTACATGAACTGGCGCAGATAGCTCCAGCAGCCCATCATCACGCGCTTGGCGTGGCCCGGATAGGCCTTCTTCATCGACACCACGGCAATGCGGTAGCTGCACCCCTCGGGCGGCAGCCAGAAGTCCGTGATCTCGGGGAACTGCTGGCGGATCAGGGGGATGAAGACCTCGTTCAGGGCCTCGCCCAGAACGCTCGGCTCGTCCGGCGGACGGCCGGTGAAGGTGGTCAGATAGATCGGGTCTTTGCGCATGGTGATCGCGGTCACCTGGAAGACCGGGAACTTCTCGACCGAGTTGTAGTAGCCGGTGTGGTCGCCGTAGGGGCCTTCGTCCTCGAACTCGTCAAGCAGGACGTGGCCTTCCAGCACGATCTCGGCCTGGGCCGGCACCATCAGCGGCACGGTCTTGCATGGGACCAGTTCGGCCTTTGAGCCGCGCATCAGGCCCGCGAACTGATATTCCGACAAGGTTTCCGGCACGGGGGTCACGGCGGCCAGGATGGTGCCCGGATCGGCCCCCAGAACGACGGCGCAGGGCAGGGGCTCGCGCTTGCCCGCCTTCTTGTGCCGGGCATAGTGCTGGGCCCCGCCGCGATGGGCCAGCCAGCGCATGATGGCCTTGTCCTTGCCCAGGACCTGCATCCGATAGATGCCCAGGTTGAAGTCGTCCTCGCGGTCGTCCGACGGCCCCTTGGTCACGACCAGACCCCAGGTGATCAGGGGCGCCGGCTCGCCGGGCCAGCAGCCCTGGATCGGCAGGCTGGTCAGGTCGATCTGATCGCCCTTCAGCACCACCTCCTGCACCGGGGCCTTCTTCACCGTCTTGGGCCGCATGGACATGACGGTCTGCGCCAAGGGCAGCATCTCCATGGCGTCCGAGAAGCCGCGCGGCGGCGTCGGATTGCGCAGGAAGGCCAGCAGTTCGCCGACCTCGCGCAGTTCGTCCGCCGTGGTGCGTTGCTTCCCCTCCAGCGTCACGCCCATGGCGACGCGCTTCACCGTGCCGAACAGGTTGGCCAGGCAGGGAATGGGGCTGATCGAGCCGTCGGGCATGACCGGCTTTTCGAACAGGACCGCCGGGCCGCCGTTGCGCAGCAGCCGGGTCTGGATCTCGGTCATCTCCAGATGGGTGGAGACGGGCTCCGACACGCGAACCAGTTCGCCGTCGGCTTCGAGGGTCGCAAGAAAATCGCGCAGGGACTTGTAGGCCATGCGCTGACGCTTAGGCGGACGCGAGCCGTCTGTCACGCCGTCCGAAGGTGCGATCGATCGCCACGACGATCAGGCCCACGATCAGGAAGAAGACCAGCAGGCCCGCGAAATAGACTGCGGTCTTGCCCAGCCCCAGTCGATCCACGTCCACGAACCAGTAGGGCCACCAGCCGCTCAGCTTGCCGTGAAGCAGGGTCCAGCCGCCATAGATCAGCACCACGACCAGCCACCGGGCCGGATCGACCCAGCGCAGCCGTCCCTTGGGCGTGAAGACCAGCCAGTCCACGGCGAAGGCGATCGGCATGACGTAATGCAACAGGTTGTTGGCGACCAAAGACCAGCCCTGCGGGTTCCAGGTCGGGGCCAGCAGGAAGTGATAAACCACCCCGACCACGACGATATACATGGTCACGGCGGCCCGGACGCTCTCGCTGAGCGACCAGCGTCCCAGCCGGCTGTTCGGCGCCACGGCCGGCGCCGTCAGGGCCAAGGCCACCAGAATATTCGACAGGATGGTGAAATAGCTGAAGAAGTTCAGCGTCAGCTCGCCTAACCTCATCTGCGGATTGCCGACAACCATCAGTTCGTACTGCAGGCCGAGCGCGAACCAGCCGGCCAGGGCGGCGATGGCGCGATAGAGCCGCGCCATCAGTAGCCCGGCGTATCCGACACCAGCGCCCACACCGGCAGGCGAAGGGCGCGGGTGGCGGCGTCGATGCCGGCGGAATCCAGATGTTCGCGCCCCGCTTCGATGCGGCGCAGGGCCTCGGGCGTCAGGTCGAGGGCGGCGGCCAGGTCATCCGGCGTCACTCCCCTCTGGTCGCGCCAGCGCCGGATGCGGGCGCCGACGACGGCGTCCATCGGATCAATCCCCGGAAAGCCCAGAACCGAACCCATGGCGTCCTCCCGACGCGCGCGTCCTGCGACGCTGTCTATTCAGGCATCCTGATCCCATTGGAAGGCCGCGTCCAGCCAGTCGCCCAGACGGCCGTCGGGGCGCGCCAAAGCGTGAATACGGTCCATTTCGCCCGCCGACAGTTCGAAGTCGAAGATGTCGAAGCTCTCGCGGGCGCGTTCGACCTTTGTGGTGCGCGGAATGGCGATCACGCCCTGCTGGATGAACCAGCGCAGGGTGACCTGGCCATTGGTCTTGCCGTGGCCCTTGGCGATGTCGCCAATCACGGCGTCCCCGGCGATCTTTCCCTGGGCCAGCGGCGACCAGGCTGTGATGGACGAGCCCAGTTCGCGCGCGGTCTCGATCAGGGCCTTTTGCGACAGGTAGGGGTGATACTCGACCTGATTGGTCACCAGCGGCGCCTTCGACAGGGCCGCCGCTTCGCGGAACAGCGCCGAGGGGAAGTTGGACAGGCCGATATGCCGGGTGAAGCCCTGCGCCTGCGCCTCGTTCAGGGCGTCGATGGTCTCCTTGAGCGACGGTGTCGGCTTGGGCCAGTGCAGCAGCAGCAGGTCCGGCGTCAGGCCCAGGCTGATCGCAGACTCTTCGGCCTGACGCAGCAGGGCGTCGCGGTGGAAGTGCTCGACCCAGATCTTGGTGGTCACGAAGATCTCGTCGCGGGCCACGATGCCTTCCGCCACGGCGTCGGCGATGCCGTCGCCCACCGCCTTCTCGTTCTTGTAGATCCAGGCCGTGTCGATGTGGCGATAGCCGATGCGCAGGGCTTCATGCACCATGCGCCGCGCGTCCTCGGCCTCCAGCTGCCAGGTGCCGAAACCGAGAAGCGGGATCTCGACGCCCGAGGCGATGACGGTCGGCTGATCGGAATAGGGCATGGGAGGCTCCGGCATTAAGGAGCGCTCGATATAGGCGCCCGATCAGGCCTCGCCATTGTCCAGCCAGTGGAAAATCCGGTCCCACAAAGGCTCCATGCCCTTTCGGAAGGCGCCTTCGTGGCCGATGCGCCGCGCGCCGAAGTCGCCGGGCGCGTGGACGCTGATCTCGGACGGGGCGTTGGGGTAAACCGTCAGCAGGTCGCGCGCGGTGTTCGGCGTGGCGATGGGATCGTCGGTGAAGATCCAGGATCGGATCGGCGCGGTCACCGCCTCGTAATGATGGGGCCGCAAGCTCGTCTCCAGCTCGCGCGAGAAGTATTCCCGCTTCAGGCACCAGCGCCGCCAGGTGGTGAAGACCCCGCGCGGCAGGTCCGTCCCGCCCCACAGGCCGCCGCCCTTGATATAACCGTGCCGCATCAGGCTGAACGGGCCGAAGCCCAGCCAGAAGAAGAGCTCCATCGGATTGTAGCTGCGGTGGTGCCCGCCCCACCATCCGGTGCCGACCGAGACGAAGGCGTGGCGGTCGATCCGGTCCTGATTGTTCATGAAGCCCAGGAAGTGCCCGCCGACGCTGTGGCCGACATGGACGACGCGCAGGCCCGGCGCCGCCGCGATCAGGGCGTCCAGGGCGGCGGGCATGTCCAGCCGGCCCCAGTCGGGATAGTCGATGGCCGAGCTCTTCAGATCATCAGGCCGCGACCCGGCTATGCCCCGAAAATCATAGGTCAGCACCGCCGCGCCCTGACCCGCCAGATGCCGCGCGAACCGCTCATAAAAGCCCTTGGGGAAGCCGGTGCCGGATGAGACCAGCACGGCGAAGCGCGGCTCCGCCGCCGACACCAGTCGCATCGACAGCGGATAGCCGTCGGCGGCCGGGGCGTAAAAGTCGCGGGTCACGAGCTCGGTCATAGGTCCGTCCTGTTTGGAAACGAACTCTAGCCGAATGACGCGACGTCAGGTCAAGGCTTGGCCGGTTCGGACGCCGTGGTCGGGCCGAGCGCCAGGACGCCGTCGAAGGCGCCGTTGCCATAGGGCTGGATGACGACGCCCCGCGCGGCGGCGTCGTAGGTCTCCGGCAAGGGATTGGCGCCGCAGGCTTCGCCTCTGCAGTTCCAGGCGGTTCCGCCCTGCGGAACCGTATAGAGGCTGACGACCTCGGCGGACGGTAGATGCACCACCGCCGGGGTCAGGTTGAAGCTCTCGATCGTCTTTTTCTGCGCATGAATGTTGCCGACCAGGACCAGCATCCGGCTGTCCGGCGCCTTGCGCGCGGCGGTCGCCAGTCGATGGCCCATGTCCAACTCGGAGTAGGATTGGTTGAAGCCCTGAACGCGCGGGCTGTCGGGGGCGAAGGCGACGACC
Organism: Brevundimonas sp. UBA7506; assembly: GCF_002479495.1. Lineage (GTDB taxonomy): Bacteria > Pseudomonadota > Alphaproteobacteria > Caulobacterales > Caulobacteraceae > Brevundimonas. The sequence goes on along the minus strand of NZ_DLNQ01000010.1, from coordinate 61,453 downwards.
TTGAGGCTGGGCGTCTCGCGCTGCATCTCGCGCAGGCGCAGCAACAGGTCCAGAACGGCGACGCTGCCGCGCCCGTCATGATGGACGAAGGGGCCATGCGGATAGGCGGCCAGGATGGCGCGCGCTGCCTGCTCGGTTTCGGCCGCCATGAAGGCGTCAAGCATCGACTGCATGCTTTCCGAGAACTCGAGCGCGACCGTCACCGGTCCCTTGTCCCGCGCCGCACAGACCAGATCGGCGAAGGCGGCGGGCGTCTCGGTCGTGCCGTGCATCTCGCCGACGACGACGTAGCGGATCTCTTTCTTCCACAGGGCCTCGACGCCGGGAACGGGCGTGCAGGCGAAAGGCGAAGCGAGGGCGGCGGCGGCCAACAGGGTCGCGATCATGGCGTTCTCCTCAATAGGCCAGCGCGTTGCCGTCCTTGCGCATCTCCGTCGCCGCGCCGTAGGTCCAGCGGCCCTGTTCGTTGATCTGCTTCATCACGTTCTGATAGCCGCCGAAGCCGCCGTCGGGCGGGCCGAGATCCCAGCCCATGGCGGTCAACTGCCTCTTGGTGGCTTCGGGGACCCCCGATTCCAGATGCAGCTTGCCGACGCCCTCGGCGGGCTGGCCGGTCGGCTCGGACGAGCCGTAGTGCTGCCAGCGCGGGCTGTCACCGGCCTGCTGCGGGTCCAGGCCATAGTCGACCATGTTGATGATGATCTGGGCCTGGCCCTGGGGCTGCATCCCGCCGCCCATGACGCCATAGGCCATCCAAGGCTCGCCGTCCTTGCAGGCGAAGCCGGGGATGATGGTGTGGAAGGGCCGCTTGCCCGGGGCATAGACATTGGGATGGCCGTCGGTCAGGGCGAACAGCTCGCCCCGATCCTGGAACATGAAGCCCAGGGTGCCTCCATCCGGACCGTCGGGCGTCAGGCCCGAGCCCATGCCGCGATAGTTGGACTGGATCCAGCTGACCATCATCCCGTCCTTGTCGGCCACGCTGAAATAGGTGGTGTCGCCCTGGGTCGGGGCGTCGCCGGGGAAGACGCGGTCCATGACGCGGTTCGGGTTGATCAGCTTCGCACGCTCGGCGGCGTAGGCCTTGGAGTTCAGCCAGGCCGTCGGGGCCTTGGCGAAGCGTTCGTCGGCGAAGTAGCGGGCGCGATCCTCGAAGGCCAGGCGCTTGGCCTCGGCCTGGACGTGGATCGAGGCGGCGGACTGGAAGCCCATGGCCTTGAGGTCGAACTGTTCGCAGATGTTCAGGATCTGGTTGGTCGACAGGCCCTGTGTGTTCGGCCCCAGGCTATAGACCTCGACCCCCCGATAGGTGGTCATCAGCGGTTCGACCCATTCGGTGCGATGGGCGGCCAGGTCGGCGCGGGTCATCCAGCCGCCGATGCGCTTGAAATAGCGCTCGATATGGTCGGCGATGGCGCCGTCATAGAAGGCGTCGCGGCCGCCCTCGGCGATCATGCGGTAGGTGCGGCCCAGGTCCGGGTTGGCGAAGATCTCGCCCGTCTTCGGCGTGCGGCCGTGGGGGCGGTACACCTTCTTGCGGTTGTCGTTCTCCTCGATCTGGGCGCTGGCGCGGTCGAAGCCGGCCATGTTGCGTTCCAGATACCAGGCGATGACCTCAGGCACGGGCACGCCCTGTTCGCACAGTTCGGCGACGGGAATCAGGACGTCCTTCCAAGGCAGCTTGCCGTAGCGCTGGTGGGCGCTCCACCAGGCGTCGACCGTGCCGGGCACGTTGACGGTCACCGCGCCGTACTTGGGCAGGTAGCCGTCGGGACCGGCCTTGGACCGGGCCGTGGCCAACGACAGGCCGCGCGGGCTGTTCCCCGAGCCGTTGAAGCCGACGACCTTCTTCTGGGCCGGGTCCCACATCAGGCCAAAGGCGTCGCCGCCGATGCCGTTGGCGGTGGGCTCAAGGAAACCGAGGGCGGCGTTGATGGCGATGGCGGCGTCGATGGCCGAGCCGCCGCGTCGCAGGGTGTCCAGACCGATCAGGGTGGCGGCGGGATGGGCCGTCGCCGCCGCGCCGTTGGCGCCCCAGACGGTCGAGCGGCCGACGAATTTCGGCCCCGTCACCCGGTCGCCGATGCCGACGCCGGCGTAGGGATCTGCGGGGCGAGACGAGGCGGCGGCGGCGGCTGCGGTGGCGGGCGCCGGCGTCGTCTGGGCGGCGACAGAGCCGGCCCCGGCCAGAAGGGCGCCCGCAGGCAAACTGGACAGGAAGGTGCGGCGACGCATGGCGGATTCCCCCGAAAACTGACGGTCTGCATCAAGGACCGGCATTGTCTCGGGGGCAAGCGGGGATGGCGTTCAGACCAAGAAAAAGGGCCGCTCCCGGAGGAGCGGCCCTGATTCATTCAGAGCGGAGCTAAGTCCTACTCGATGTCTTCGTTCAGCAGACCGACCTTGTAGAAGCCGTTTTCCTGAAGCTTGTTCATGACTTCCATGAACTGGTTGTACTTCACTTCCGGCTGGGCGCGGACGAAGACGCGCTCTTCGCGGCAGTCCGTCGTCACGTTCTGCGCGGCGCAGACGTCGGCCGGGAGGGTGGCGACCGAGGTTTCTTTCTCGGCGATGTAGATGCTGCCCGACTCCTGGATCGTGACGTACACGGGTTCCTTGGGCTTTTCATTGGTTTCGCTGGGGACCGCCGGCGGCAGGTCCAGCTTGATCGACACGGTGGCCAGCGGCGCGGCGACCATGAAGATGATCAGCAGCACCAGCATGATGTCGACGAACGGCGTGACGTTGATGTCAGCGTTCTGTTCGATCGTTTTGCCACCCTGGCCCGCGGGACCGGAAAGTTTAGAGCCCATACGCCGTCGTCTCCATCACAGCTCGCATTCTCCGGCGAGCAGCACTCAAAGGTATGGATCGTCTCTTGGCGTCCCGCGCCGGGCTTGTAAAGCCGTCTTGCGTGACGAATTCGCGTCAAAGGGCAATAAGATTGCCAAATCGGTCGTTTCGCAGGTGCGAGACGACCGGATCAAACCCCTTGCGACTCAGCCTCTTGTCCTCAGCCCCTGGCCAGCTTGAGGAAGCGGTCGGCCAGGGCCGGGTCGTCCTTGAAGGCGCCGGTGAAGCGGGTGGTGATGGTGGTGACGTGGCGGTGATGAACGCCGCGCGTGGTCATGCACTGGTGCGCCGCATCGACCAGGACGGCCACGCCGCGCGGCTGCAGGTGCGATTCGATGGCCTCGATGATGTCGTTGGTCAGGGTCTCCTGGTTCTGCAGGCGACGGGCGAAGATCTCGACCACGCGCGCCAGCTTGGAGATGCCCACGACCTTCTCGCCCGGCAGATAGGCGACGTAGGCCTTGCCGAGGAAGGGGGCCATGTGGTGCTCGCAGTGGCTCTCGATCTCGATGTCGCGCAGGATGACCATGTCGTCATAGCCGGTCACGTCCTCGAAGGTGCGCGACAACTCCCTGCCCGCATCGGCGTCGTAGCCGTCGAACCATTCGCCATAGGCGTCGACCACCCGCTTGGGCGTGTCGATCAGGCCGGGGCGCGAGGGATCGTCGCCCGCCCAGGCGATCAGGGTGCGCACGGCCTCCAGCGCCTGTTCGCGGCTGGGGCGCACGACGGCGGTCTCTTCGGTGACGAGGACGGGCTTGGCGGGCGAAGTGCTCATGAACTGATCCAGCGGGGCGGGGAGACCGCCAAGGCTACCTTTTACCAATCAAGTATGACTGTGTATCAGGCCGCTATATGGGACACGTCGTCCGTCCCGCAAGAAAACTCGCAAAAGACTGTCACCCATGCCGTTGCACATCCACGACACCCTTCGCCGTGAAAAGCGCGCCTTCACGCCGCGCGATCCGAACCGGGTGACGCTCTATGTCTGCGGCCCGACGGTCTATGACTACGCCCACATCGGCAATGCGCGTCCGCCGGTGGTGTTCGACGTTATGGTGCGACTGCTGCGCCGGACCTATGGCCCGGACAAGGTCGTCTACGCCCGCAACGTCACCGACGTGGACGACAAGATCAACGCCAAGGCGGCGAAGGAAGGGGTCGCCATCGGCGAGATCACGGCGCGCTACGAGGCAGCCTATCTGGCCGACATGGGCCTGCTGAACGTCAGTCCGCCCGACATCGCCCCCCACGTCACCGACTACATCGAGGCCATCACGGCCCAGATTCAGGCCATTATCGACGCCGGCAACGCCTATGCCGCCGAGGGTCATGTCCTGTTCGACGTCTCCTCCTATCCGTCCTACGGCGCGCTGTCGGGCCGCAATCTGGACGACATGATCGCCGGCGCCCGCGTCGAGGTCGCGCCCTATAAAAAGAACCCGCACGACTTCGTCCTGTGGAAGCCGTCCAAGGCGGACGAGCCGTCCTGGCCGAGCCCGTGGGGCGAGGGGCGTCCCGGCTGGCACATCGAGTGCTCGGCCATGATCGAGCAGACGCTCGGCCTGCCCATCGACATTCACGGCGGCGGCATCGACCTGGTCTTCCCGCACCACGAGAACGAGATCGCCCAGGGCGTCTGCGCCCATGGTCACGCCCACGGCGATCAGGCCCATGACGAATACGCCCGCTACTGGATGCACAACGGCTTCCTGACCGTGGACGCCGAGAAGATGTCCAAGTCGATCGGCAACGTCCTGTTGCTGCATGACCTGGTGAAGGCCATGCCGGGCGAGGTGGTGCGCTGGGCCCTGCTGAGTGCTCACTATCGTCAGCCGCTGGACTGGAACCAGACCCTGCTGGACCAGAGCCGCAAGAATCTGGACCGCCTCTACGGCGTCCTGCGCGACGCCGACGCCAGGCTGGCCGATTTCGACCTCTCCGTCCTGGAAGAGGCCGAGATGGAGCTGGCCGAGAACGCGCTGGACCCGGTGCTGGACGCGCTGGAGGACGACCTGAACACGCCGGGCGCCATCGCCCAACTGTTCGGTCTGGGCAACGCCCTGCGCGACCTGCTGAACGACGCCGAGGCCGACATCAACGACGTGGCCATGGCCCGCTGGAGCCTGGTCGAGGCCGCCGGCCTGCTGGGCGTGCTGGCCCTGACGCCGGATGAATGGTTCGAGGGCGGCGATCCGGCCCTGAAGGCCGAGGTCGAGGCCCTGCTGGAACAACGCGCCGTCGCTCGCGCCGAAAAGAACTGGGGCGAGGCCGACCGTATCCGCGATCGCCTGAACGAACTGAACGTCGTCGTCATGGACGGCCCGCAAGGCGCGACCTGGCGGGTGAAGGGGTAGGGGAGGCGGACGACGCGCGGGCGCAATCGCGGACCGGTGAATTCCGCATCCGCCCCGCTATCGTTTCCAACCGGTTAACCGTATTCAGGGCATAGGGGCGGGCTAGTAGTCGGATCGTCCCATGCGCGCGCCCCTGAACACTCTTCACGTCGCTGTCCTGATGGGCGGCCTGTCGTCGGAACGCGAGGTTTCGCTGTCCTCGGGCCGAGGCTGCGCCGACGCCCTGGAAGGGCAGGTCGCCAAGGTCACGCGTGTCGACGCGGGTCGCGATCTGGCCCAGGTGCTGACGGCGCTGAAGCCCGACGTCGTCTTCAACGCCCTGCATGGCGAGTGGGGCGAGGACGGCTGCGTCCAGGGCATCCTCGAGACCCTGCGCATTCCCTATACCCACTCCGGCGTCCTCGCCTCGGCCCTGGCCATGGACAAGGATAAGTCCAAGGCCGTGTTGCGCGCGGCGGGCGTTGTCGTCCCCGGCGGGGGCCTGTTCGACCGCAAGGCGGTGGCGGCGGATCACGTCATTGCGCCCCCCTATGTCATCAAGCCGAACGCTGAAGGCTCCTCGGTCGGCGTCTATGTCATCCAGCCGGGCGACGCGCCCTGCGCCATCGTCGGCGACGACAGCTGGACCTATGGCGACCTGGTCATGGTCGAGCCCTTCATCGCGGGCAAGGAACTGGCCGTGACGGTGCTGGGCGAGGCCGAGGGTCCGCGCGCCCTGACCGTCACCGACATCACCCCGACCAAGGGCTTCTACGACTACGAGGCCAAGTATGCGCCGGGCGGGTCCCGGCACGTCCTGCCCGCTGAGCTGCCGGCCCACGTTTTTGACAAGGCTTTACGTCAGTCGGAACTCGCTCATACGGCCATGGGCTGCCGCGGCGTGTCCCGGGCCGATTTTCGTTATGACGATGTTAACGACGTTCTCGTTCTTCTGGAGGTCAACACCCAGCCTGGCATGACGCCGACCTCGCTCAGTCCCGAGCAGGCGGCCTATGTCGGGATGGCGTATCGTGATCTGGTTCGGTGGATGGTGGAGGACGCCTCATGCCCGCGGTAGTGCGCGGCGGTCGGCGACAGGGTTCGACGAAGGGCAGGGGGCAGAGCTCCCGCAACGCTCCGCCCACGCCGGGCAAGGTCGCCGCCATCGGTCGGCTGGACCTCTCGCCGCGCGCCGTCCTGATCTCCATCGTGGCTGGCGTCGTCGTTCTGGGCGGGGTCCTGGCGACGGGCGCGCGCGCCGAGCGCATCTCCAACTCGGTCTCCAACCGCTTTGACAGCGTCACCTCGGGCATGGGTCTGAAGGTGAAAAATCTGCACGTCACCGGCGCCTCGCCCGAGGCCAGGGCGGCGATCCAGCAGGCCGTCGGCGTCAGCGCCGACCAGCCTATCGTCAGTCTGGATTTGAACGCCGTGCGCGACCGGGTGCAGGCCGTGGGCTGGGTCAAGGAGGCGCGCGTGGTGCGCCTGCTGCCCGACACCCTGATCGTCGACGTCAAGGAACATGACCGTCTGGCCGTCTGGCAGACCGGCGGCCACGCCTACGTCATCGACAGCCGGGGCCAGGTCATCCAGGGCGCCGACGCGGGCCGCTATCCCAAACTTCCGCTGGTCGTCGGCAAGGGCGCCGATCAGACCGCCGCCGAGATTCTGCCCCTTCTGGCCCAGCGCCCGCGCCTGATGGCGCGCGTTGAAGCCCTCGTCCGGGTGGACGAGCGCCGCTGGGACCTGCGCCTCAAGGACGGCGCCCTGATCCAACTGCCCGCCGTGGATCAGGACAGCGCGCTGATCCGCCTCGACGCGCTGGACCAGCGCGAACGCCTTCTCGATCTGGGCTTCGCCCGGGTCGATCTCCGCACGCCCGAGGAGGTCGCCGTCCGGCCCTCCGAAGGCGCCGTCTGAACAGAATACCCAGGACACGATCATCATGGCCGGACGCAGCCGAGACACGAACACGGATCAAGCCAAGGGCGCCCCGCGCGCTCCGGCCGTGGCCGCGCTCGACCTGGGCCAGTCCAAGGTCGCCTGCTTCATCATGAAGCCCGAGGGCGTACGCCACGCCGACCGCACCATCCGCGTGGCGGGCGCCAGCCACGTTCAGTCGCGGGGCGTGCGCGGCGGGGCCATCGTCAACATGGACGAAGCGGCCCAGGCCATCGGCCACGCCGTTGAGCGCGCCGAGCGCGCCGCCGGCTCGCCCGTCTCCGGCGTCATCGTCACCACGGCCATCGGCCAGATGGCCAGCCATCGGGTGCAGGCCCGCGTCTCGCTGGGCGCCCATCCGATCAGCGACGGCGATCTGGCCCGCGCCATCGGCATGGCCCTGGCCCAGATCCGCCTGCCCAACCGCCGCCCCATCCACGTCCTGCCCATCGCCTGGTCGGTGGACGGGGCGCGCGGCGTCCATGATCCGCGCTCGATGCGCGGCGGCTCGCTGGGGCTGGATCTGCTGGTCGTCTCCATGTCCGAAAGCTCCTTCGGCGCTCTCAGCCACTGCCTCGAACTGGCTCACCTTGACCTGCAAGGCGTGGCCGCCGCCCCGGTCGTCTCCTCGCTCGCCGCGCTGGAAGAGGACGAGATGGAACTGGGCAGCGTCTGCATCGACATGGGCGGCGGCTCGACCTCGGCGGCGGTCTGGGGCGGGCGCAGCCTGCTGCACATCGAATCGCTGAACGTCGGCGGCGATCACGTCACCGCCGACATCGCGCGCGGCCTGTCGACCTCCAAGGTCGGCGCCGAACGTCTCAAGACCCTGCACGGCTCGGCCATGGCCAGCGCCAACGAGGACCGCGAGATGCTGGAGGCCCCGCCGCGCGGCGAGGATCCGTCCGCCGGCCCCGTCATCGTGCCGCGCGCCATGCTGAAGACCGTCATCGCCCCCCGCGTCGAGGAAACGCTCGAACTGCTGCGCGACCGGCTCAAGCACGCCGGCGTCGGCATGGACCCGGGCGCGGGCATCGTCCTGACCGGCGGCGCCAGCCAGCTGAACGGCGTGCGTGAACTGGCGGTGCGCGTCTTCGACCGCCCCGTCCGCCTGGGCAAGCCGCAACGCGCGCCCCACCTGGCCGACGCCGCCTCCGGCCCGGCCTTCTGCTCGGCCTCGGGCGTCCTGCTGCGCGCCGCCTACGGCCCGCGCGAGGCCGTTTCGGCCCGCAAGCTCATGTCCCGTCAGATAACTGCCGCCGACGCCCCCAAGGTGCACCGCGGCGGCATGGTGGCCCGCGCCGCCGGCTGGCTGCGCGACAACCTGTAGGGCCTGAGTGGCTTGCAACGGCTCGGGGTTGCGGCTTTTCCGCGCAAATCGGCCGGTTGCAGCCCGCGTTGATCGCGTGAGCGACGATTAAATTGCGTCGCTCAAGGTGACTGGCGGCCAGAATCCGAAAAATTTTTCCACCTAGGGCGCGTTCATTGCAAATGTTCACGCTCATCGAACGTTTTTCGGCTGTCTGTGACCTTAGTGTGTTCTGATTGTAACAGTTCTGGCGCGCAATCGCCTGATTTGGGTCGCAATCATTGTTCGCCGGGCAATTTCGATTAAACGGAGCAGTTAGGCACGTGGTCGTTCGGCGACCGCGGTGTTGTGTCATTTTCCATTTGGGGGTCCCGACTAATGCATCTGAAGCGCAATTTCCTGTTTGGGACGACTGTCCTTGCGGGTCTGATGGCGGCGTCGGCTCCGGCGTTCGCTCAATCGGCCCAGCCGGCGCAGTCGGAACAGGCCACGACGGTTGAGGAAATCGTCGTCACCGGTTCGCGTATCCGTCGCGACCCGACGACCGCTCCGACCCCGCTGATCCAGGTCAGCCGCGAGACCCTGCTGACCACGGGTCAAAACACGGTCATCGACTATCTGGCTACCATTCCGGCCCTGATGAACTCGCAGGTTCCGTCCGACACCACGGCGGGCGTCCTGAACGCCGGCGGCCTGTCGCTGCCGAACCTTCGCTCGCTGGGCTCGGGCCGCACCTTGACCCTGGTTGACGGTCGTCGCCACGTGGGTTCGCCGCAGGGCACTCTGGCTGTCGACGTCGACACCATCCCGCGCCTGCTTATCGAAAGCGTGGAAATCGTCACGGGCGGCGCCTCGTCGGTTTACGGCGCCGACGCCGTTTCCGGCGTGCTGAACTTCAAGCTGCGCAAGGACTTTGAAGGTCTGGAACTCGACGCGCGTTGGGCTCAGCTCAACGACGGCGGTCAGGATTCGGAACGCGTTTCGGTTCTGGCGGGCAAGAATTTCTTTGATGATCGTCTGAATGTCTACGGCTTCGCCGAATATGAGCGCCTGGACGAAGTCCTGGCCTCGGACATTGATTGGCTGGGAGAAGCCTGGGGCCTGGTCACGCGCGACACCGACACGGCTGCGCAGCCCTATGACGGCATCATGGATACGCAACTGTATCGTGATCGTCGCAGCCTGCAGATCATGAAGTGGGGTCAGGTTACCCTGGCTAACAACTACCAGCCCAGCGCCCTGAACAACCCGAACGTCATTCCGACCGGTCAGTGCACCACCACCTCGATCACCTCTGCTTCGTGCTTTGGCGTTGCTCCGGGCAAGACCTACGTCTTCAACGGCACCAGCGCGCGCTTGGCCGACTTCGGTAACTGGGTTCAGGTGAACGGCGTCAACCGCGTGACGAATGTCGGCGGCGACGGCGAGAACCCCAACACGACCTTCAACGTCGATTCCACCCTGCCGCAATCCGAGAACGCTCGCTTCCAGGTCGGTGCGAACTTCAAGATCACGCCCAACATCAACCTGTATGCTGAGGCCAAGTACGTCGATGAAACGACGAACCTGGCCACGGGTAACTCGTTCGGCGACATCTATATTTCGGACACGCTGAACGCCAACAACTCGATGCAGATCCTCAGCACGTCGGCCTATACGACGCGCACGGACAACGCCTTCCTGCCGGCTGAACTGGCCGCCGCCATCCGCAACAACCGCGCGACCACCTACGGCGCCGCCAGCGCGACGGCTCCTGGTGCGGTCACCGGCGATACGGCTGCTCCGTTCGCTCGTTACTCCGCCTGGCTGCTGGACCGCCCGCAGACCAACGAGAAGCAACTGCAGCGCTACGTTCTGGGTCTGAACGGCAACGCCGGCGATGTCAGCTTCGTCAAGAACCTGGACTGGGACATCGGCTACACCTACGGCCGTATGGACAACCTGAACGTCGAGCGCGGTCTGGACATCGAGCGCTTCTCGTACGCCATGGACGCCGTGCGCGACACGGCGGGCGTGCTCGGCCAAGCCGGCGCCATCGTCTGCCGCGTGCAGCTGCTGACTGCAAACGGCGGCACTGTGACTAACCGCAACCCGAACGTCGGCGGCACGCTGAACGCCAACTCGGACGTGGTGAAGAACTGTAAGCCGCTGAACGTCTTCGGCGCCGGCAACCAGAGCGCTGAAGGCCTTAACTACGTCCGCGCTCAACTGCAGATCGAGCAGGTCAACGAGCAGCACGACGCCGTGGCTTCGGTCTCGGGTCAGCTGTGGGACTTCTGGGGCGCCGGCCGTATCGGCCTGGCCCTGGGCGCCGAGTACCGCAAGGAGTACACTGAAGGACTGGGCCGTAGCCGCTCGTTGGGTACCACCTACGCCCAGCTGAACGGCGGCGCCGACTTCATGCCGGCCGAGTATGAGACGAAGGAAGCCTTCGCGGAGCTCTCGATCCCGCTGATGCGCGACTCCTTCCTGGGCGACTATGCTGAACTGAGCGCCAGCTATCGCTACAGCGACTTCTCGACCTTCGGCGAAAGCGACGTCTATGGCGTGAACCTGGTCTATCGTCCGATCCCGGACATCGCTTTCAAGACCAGCTTCAACACCTCGGTTCGTGCGCCGACCCTGTCGGAGACGAACTCGCCGTTCACGCAGACCTTCCTGAACTTCAACGATCCCTGCGCCACCCTGGCTATCCAGAACATGGCGGACCGTGAGAAGGCGGCCAACCGCGTCGTCAACTGCGCGGCCCTGGCGCAGCAGTTCGGCCTGACGTTCAACTTCACGGACCCGACGGCGGCCAACGCCTATCGTCCGGACTATGGTTCGAGCGTCGCGGGCAAGAACGGCGGCAACCCGTTCCTGAAGCCGGAAGAGTCGGAATCCTTCACCTTCTCGACGGTTCTGAAGCCGCGCTTCATCCCGAACTTCTCGCTGGTGCTCGACTACTACGAGATCCAGATCGACAATGTGATCGCTGCTGTGACCGCCCAGGTCGCCGCCGAAAACTGCGTCAGCGGCCCCGGCCTGAACGCCAGCGCCTGCGCCACCCTGACCCGCACCGGCGTCAACGATCCGAACACGCCGCGCGACGACCGCTTCCTGCTGATCGACTTCATCCAGAGCTCGATCAACTACGCCAAGCGTAACGTTCGTGGTCTGGACTTCACGACGAACTACACGTTCGACACGGAAGAAATGATCGGTCGCAACTGGGGTCGTTTCACCCACAGCCTGAACGGTTCGTGGCTGATCGAGCAGAAGAACTTCAACAACATCGAGAACCCGTACGACTACACGGAACTCTCGAGCAACCTGTTCTATCCGCGCGTTCGCTTCTCCTCGACCCTGACCTGGCAGACGCCGATCGAGCCCCTGCGCATCAGCTGGGTGGCCGACTGGCAAACCGCCCAGGACATCGTGCGTGAACGTGACTTCGTGCAGAACGCCGACCAGCGTGAGACGAAGTACATGGACAGCGAGAACTTCCTGCGGAACGACTTCTCGGTCCGTTACCAACTGCGCGAAGACCTGACCGTGACGGGTACGGTCCAGAACGCCTTCGACGCCGAACAGGCGCGCTGGCTGGGCGCGACCCTGTACTCGAACTTCGACCCCTATGGTCGTCGCTACTCGATCAGCCTGAACTACCGTCCCTGGTAAGTTCGGTCTGAACTGAAACGGAAGGGCGGCTCGAAAGAGCCGCCCTTTTTGTTTGCGGGTTAAACGCCGTCGCTGAAAAATGAAGGAAATCTGCGGCCAAGCTGAGGATGCGGGCTTTCAAACCTTCCGACTCATATTACCGGAGTAACACTCCGTTAACTCAAAAGGGGTTTTCCTTAACACGCTCATAACCAATGCGATTCGGCGGGGATTTCGCGTTGGGGTTAACGGGCAGGGTCGGAAAGTCGGAACAAGAACATGTCTCTCTCGCTGGTGAAGCCGCAACACACGGAACTGAAGCCCCGGATCGTCGTCTTCGGCGTCGGCGGCGCGGGCGGAAACGCCGTGAACAACATGATCGACGCCGGCCTTGAAGGGGTCGAGTTCGTCGTCGCCAATACCGACGCCCAGCACCTCAGCTTCGCCAAGACCGACCGCCGCATTCAACTGGGCGAGACCATCACCCAGGGTCTCGGCGCCGGCGCCCACCCCGAAGTCGGCATGAACGCCGCCGAGGAGAGCGCGGACGAGATCCACGCGCACCTGGATGGCGCGCACATGGTCTTCATCACCTGCGGCATGGGCGGCGGCACCGGCACCGGCGCGGCCCCCGTCATCGCCAAGTGCGCCCGCGACCGCGGCATCCTGACCGTGGGCGTCGTCACCAAGCCCTTCACCTTCGAAGGCCGTCACCGCATGCGTCTGGCGGACTCGGGCGTCGCGGAGCTGCAACGCTACGTCGACACCCTGATCGTCATCCCGAACCAGAACCTGTTCCGCGTCGCCAACGAGCGCACGACCTTCGCCGACGCCTTCGGCATGGCCGACCAGGTCCTGCACTCGGGCGTCCGCTCGATCACCGACCTGATGATCCTGCCGGGCCTGATCAACCTCGACTTCGCCGACGTCCGCGCCGTCATGTCCGAAATGGGCAAGGCGATGATGGGCACGGGCGAGGCCACGGGCGACGACCGCGCCCTGCTGGCGGCCCAGAACGCCATCGCCAACCCGCTGCTGGACGAAACCAGCCTCAAGGGCGCCAAGGCCGTGCTGGTGAACATCACCGGCGGTCTGGACATGACCCTGCTGGAAGTGGACGAGGCCGCCAACGCCATCGCCGCCGAAGTGGACGGCGACGCCAACATCATCTTCGGCGCCGCCTTCGATCCGGCCCTGGACGGCAAGATCCGCGTCTCGGTCGTCGCCACCGGCATGGACGAGGCCGTCATCCAGAAGATCGAGCCCCAGGGTTCGGCCTTCTCGGACCGCCGTCCGACCGCGGCCGCGCCGCGTCAGCCGGAAGTCCGCATCGACCCGGTTCGCGAACCGGCCCGCGCGCCCGAGCCCGCTCCGGTCTATGAGGCCCCGGCCGCCCGCGCCGCGCCCGAGCCGCGCCCGGAACCCGTCATCCACGACGCGCCCCGCAATCTGGAGCCGATCGTCGATCCCTGGGTCGAAGAGTACGAATCCGGCGCCGTTCGCGCGGAACCCGCCGCCGCCTCGCAGGGCGATCTCTACTTCGACCGTGGTCAGCAACAGCAGCCGCAAGCCCGTCCGGCCCCGCGCCGCGAAGAGCCGGTCGCGGAAGAAGAATACTACGACGACCGTGATCACCGCCGCAGCGGCTGGAGCCTGTTCGGCAAGAAGCGCCAGCAGCCGCAACAGCAGCAGTCGCAGCCGTCCTATGCTCCGTCGCCGTCGTCCAATCGCACGACCCAGCAGCTGCGCCAGTCCCAGTCGGTCCAGCCGACCCTGGACTATCAGGCCGGCCAGGCTGAGGACGACGACCTGGAAATCCCGTCCTTCCTTCGCCGCCTCGCGAACTGATCGGACGAAGCCCTGATTGAAGCGCCCCGGAGCCTGGCTCTGGGGCGTTTTGCGTTGTCATGGGCTGTCGCGAGACCGAAACATTTCGAAACCCATCTTTCATTTCGCGCTTGAGCCGTCGTGGCTAAACGACAGGCGAGGCGAACTCCGCACGACTGCGCGGAGCCGCGCAACACAGAGAGTTTCAGCTTGTCGGTCCGTAACGACCATCACGAACAGACCATCGTCGCCCCGGCCATCACGGCCGGCGTGGGCGTCCATACCGGCCAGCGCGTCAAGCTGGTCGTGCGTCCGGCTGCGCCCGGCGCGGGCATCGTCTTCGTGCGCACCGACATCACGGATCGCGACAATCGTATCCCCGTTTCGGGCGAGGCCGTCGTCGATGCGCGCCTGAACACCATGATCGAGAACGCGGCGGGCGTGCGCCTGTCGACCATCGAGCACCTGATGGCCGCCCTGTGCGCGCTCGGCGTCTCCAACGCCGTGATCGAGGTCGACGGCCCCGAACTGCCGATCCTGGACGGCTCGGCCCTGCAGTTCGTGCAGTTGCTCGATCGCGCCGGTTTCCGCCGTCAGGAAGCCCCGATCCGCTACATCGAAATCCTTAAGCCGATCCGGGTGGAGGAGGGCGACAAGTCCGCCGTCCTTCTGCCCTGCGACCGCTACGAGATGCGCTTTGAGATCGACTTCCCCACGCCGGTCATCGGCAATCAGGTGGTGGATTTCGTCGTGGACGAGGCGACCTTCCGCTCGGACATCATGGCCGCCCGCACCTTCGGCTTCGCCCATGAGGTCGAGGCCCTGCGTCAGGCTGGTCTGGCGCGCGGCGGCAGCCTGGAAAACGCCGTGGTCATCGACGGCGACGAGATATTGAACCCTGGCGGTCTGCGCATGGAACGCGAGTTCGTGCGCCACAAGGCCTTGGACGCCATCGGCGACCTCTACGTCCTCGGCGCGCCCCTGCTGGGCCGCTACGAAGGCGTCAAGGCGGGCCACGCCCTGAACAACAAGCTGGTCCGCGCCCTGCTGGCCCAGCCCGACGCCTGGCGCGAAACCACCCGCGTCCCCGACATGGCGATGGCGGGCTAAGCACCCTTTTCCTCCCCATTGGGGAGGTGTCGCGGCGCGATAGCGACGTGACGGAGGGGGCAGCTCGACGTCAGCCTTCTGTGTCGCCCCTCCACCGCTGCGCGGTCCCCCTCCCCACAAGTGGGGAGGAGAGAATCAGATCAGCGTGATCGCGCTCACCAACCGCCCGAAATCCGGCTCTCCCGCCAAGAAGGCGCGACGGTTCGAGTAGAACCGCGCCGCATCCGCGCGGGTGTCGTTGCCGGTCCAGGCGGCGTCGCCGACGCCGGACTGCTCCAGCCGCCACAGGACGAAGCCGGGCAGGTCGAACAGGCGCTTGTCCTCCGCAGCGCCGGGGGCGAAGAAGCGTTCGCTGCCGGGATCATGGTGCGCGAAGCGCTCTTGATAGTCGGCGCCGACCTCATAGCTGGCCTGGGCGATGCAGGGGCCGACCACGGCGACCATGCGCTCGGGGCGAGCGCCAAGCGACTCCATCGCCGCGACGGTCGAGTGGATGATCCCGCCCAGGGCGCCCTTCCAGCCCGCATGGGCCGCGCCGACCACGCCGGTCTCGGCGTCGGCGAACAGGACAGGGGCGCAGTCGGCGGTCAGGACGGAGGCAATGGGCCCGCGCACGGCGCTGACCACGGCGTCGCCCTCCGGGCGTTCCCCGGCCCAGCCCGCCTCGGCCACGCGAGCCACGGCGGAGTGGATCTGATAGCAGCCGCACAGGTCATCCAGCTCGCCGCCCATCCATTCGGCGACGCGGCGACGGTTCTCGGCGACCGCCGCCGGATCGTCCTTGGACCCGACGCCCGTATTCAGCCCGGCGTAGATGCCCTCTGACGCGCCGCCCTGGCGGGTGAAGAAGCCGTGGCGCACCCCGGCCTTGTCGAGCAGGGGGTGGGTGATGGGGCTCAGGCTCATGCGGCCTCCAGCGAGTTACGGGCGGCGTTGACGGCGGCCTCGACGGCCTTGCGGGCCTGAGGGCTGTTCTTCCAGCAGGTCGAGCCCAGGCTGACGGCGGCCCCGGCGCAGACCACGGCGGGATCGGCCTGGGCCAAACGTTCAAAGGCGCCCAGACCCTGCTCCTCCAGCCGCTCGACGACCTTGGGGCCGACGCCCTTCACGGCCAGAAGCACGGCCCGTTCCTGGTCGGAAAAACCCATCGTCACACTCCCTGCGGAAACAGGCCGCAGTCCTCAGAAGCCCGGCAGGGCCAGCGCGCGGGGCGAGAAGATCGCCGCCGCCTTGAACAGTTCGCCCATCTGGTCCGGCGCGGTCAGGCGGTCCAGCTGGCGCTGGATGACCGGGGCGGCGTCGGGGCGGGCCTGCATCAACCTCTGGGCGCGGGCTTCGATCCCCAGAGCCTTGAGGAAGGCGCCCTGACTGACGCAGCCGGTGACATCCGCCCCCGTCCGCACGGCGGCCTCCAGCACCAGCGGATAGTCCGCCCACTGCGTTAGGTCGGCCTCGCCCGGCGTCGTCAGCGGATCGACCTTCTGATGCCGTCTCAGGCCCTGCAGGGTGTCGCCTGCGCCCGGTTGGCTGCGGCCATAGTCGATCAGCAGGGCCGCGCCCGAGGCGGCCTTGACCAGGGTGGCCAGATCGCGCGCGAAGGCCGCCTGCTGCTCCGAAATCTCGACCACCTGACCCGGCTCGACGTCATACTCGGGCCGGTCGAAGCCGCCGGAGATGGCGACCAGACCGAAGGTCAGCTCATTGTCGTCAGTGACGCCGACGCGGCGCTCGGCCCAGCCGCCCTCTGTCTTCATGAACTGGCGCGCGGGCATGCAGTCCAGCACCTCGTTGCCGATCAGGATGACCGGGGCGTCGGTCTCTATCTGGTGCAGGGCGCTGAGCCAGCGCGGGTGGACGTCGGCGTCGGCCAGCCGCCGCGCCTGCTCGGCCCGCAGTGGTGCGCTGGGCTCGATCAGGATCAGGTCCACGGCCTCGAGGAAGCCGGGGACCAGCCGCGCGGCCCGCAGGGCGTCGGACATCAGCGTCCCGTCGCCCGGCCCGATCTCGACCAGCCGCACCCGCTCGGGCGCGCCCAGACGGCTCCAGGTCTCGACGGCCCACAGGCCGATCAGTTCGCCGAACATCTGGCTGACCAGGGGGGCGGTGATGAAGTCGCCGCCTTCGCCCAGGGCCGGTCGGGTCGCGTAATAACCGCTCTTGGGGTCGTGCAGGCAACGCGTGACATAGTCCGCCACCGTCATCGGCCCGGTCAGTACGATCTCGCGGACCAGACGGTCCTTGAGGGTCTCGGTCATGACGCCTTACGCCTCCGTGACGGCCGGCTTCTTCAGCGCCCGCCAGATCAGCCAGGCGCCGACCAGCATCATCGGGATCGACAGGATCATGCCCATGGTCAGGCCCAGCGGCAGGTGCTCGAACCCGGCGTCCGGCTGGCGCACGTTCTCCAGCGTGGCGCGGCAGACGCCGTAGCCCAGCAGGAACAGGCCGGTGACGAAGCCCGGACGCTTCAGCATCCGCCATTTCCAGATGGCCAGGGACAGGATGGCGAACAGCAGCAGGCCTTCGAGGCCCGCTTCATACAGCTGGCTAGGGTGGCGCGGCTCGTTGCCGGCGGGGCAGAAGCCGTACATCTGTTCGATGCGGGCGTTGCAGAAGCGGATGGCCCAGGGAACCGTCGTCTCGCGGCCCCACAGCTCGCCGTTGATGAAGTTGGCGATGCGGCCGAAGAACAGGCCCAGCGGCGCGACCGGCGCGATCAGGTCGCCCAGGCTCAGCGGATTGATTTTCTGGCGGTTGGCGTAGATCGCAATGGCGATGACGACGCCCAGGAAGCCGCCGTGGAAGCTCATCCCGCCGGTCCAAAGTTGCAGCAACTCCAGCCGTTCGCCCCAGCTGTCGCCGGTGAACAACTGTGCGAACATGGCCGGCTTGTAGAAGAGGGCGTAACCGAACCGGCCGCCCAGGATGACGCCCAGGGTGATCCACAGCACCAGATCGTCCAGTTGCGGTCCCGTCACCGGCGGCTTGCCCGGCGCCCACAGGCGCTCCGTCTTGGCCAGACGCGAGGCGTACCACCAGCCCAACACGATCCCGGCGACATAGGCCAGGGCGTACCAGCGGATGGGCAGGGGGCCGAGATGGATCAGGACAGGGTCGAATTCGGGGAAGGGCACAGGGCCTCCGTCAGCGCCGTTTGGGACCCGAAATCATCTAGCAAGCGAGACCGCATTCGTCGCGCGCTTTTCCCGCGAAGCAGTTTATAGCCGGTTCGGACGGCAAGGTTTCGTTCACCCAATTTACGGCGCCATTAACCATATACTGGTGTGGCAAAGACGCGAGAGTTCATCATGCAGACGCGCAATCCGATCCTCGACGAGTTCGCCAAGCTGACGACGGGCGCCATGGGTCTGGCCCAGGCCGCGGGCGACGAGGCCAAGGCCGCCTGGCGCGCCCAGACCGATCGTTTCGTCGCCGAGATGGACCTGGTCCGTCGCGACGAGTTCGACGTGCTGAAGGACGAGATCGCCGCCCTGCGCGCCGAGATCGCCGAGCTTAAGGCTCAGAAATCGCCCGCGAAAAAGACGCCGAGCGGAACGTCCACAGCCGCGAAGCCTGACGCTGACGCCGCCGGTTGAGCCGAATCTGCGAACACGTTTACCGTTCGTTTGCAGGTCGTGAGTCGCGACCCTCGAGTTAAGATTGTGAACCCCTGATGGATGCAGCCCGACCCGAAGAGGTCGACGTTCCCTACGACCCCCTGGATGTCGTGGAGCACGTCCTCAACGCGGAGAACCTGCCGTTCGACCGCACGGACGACGGCGACCTCGCCTTCGCCCTGGCCGGCGACTGGAAGGACTATGAGCTGTGGTTCGCCTGGCGGCCCGAGGGCGACTGCCTTCAACTGTGCTGCGCCCTGGACCTGCGGGTGATGAAGACGCGCCGCGCCGCCGCCTATGAACTGGTGTCGATGATCAACCAGCGCACTTGGCTGGGGCATTTCGAGGTCTGGCCGGACGAGGGCGAGATCGTCTTCCGTCATTCGCTGGCCCTGCCGCACAGCGAGCGCCCGACCCTGGCCCAGGCCGCCTCCATGATCGACGCCGCCATCGAGGCCGCCGATCGCTACTACCCCGCCTTCGACTTCATGGTGCGCGGCTCCAAGAAGGCGCAGGAAGCTATCGACGCCTGCCTGTTCGAAACCGTGGGCACCGCCTAATGAGCCGCCCGGTCGTCCTGCAAGGCGTAGGGCGGCTGGGCTCGGCCATCCTCGAAGGCTGGCTGAAGACCGGCGCGGTCGATCCCGCCGACCTCATCATCCTGACCCCGTCCGAAAAGCCCGCCGCCGAGGCGGCCCGGGCCCTGGGCGCGCGGATCAATCCGCCGCTGGCAGCCTTGGCGGACGCCCGCGCCTTCGTCATCGGCGTGAAGCCCGCCAAATGGTTCGAGGCTTCGCGCCCGGTCCTGCCGCACCTTTCGCCCGACGCCGTCATCGTCTCGGTCATGGCCGGGGTGAGAGGCGAGACCATTTCCGAGGGCTTCGACGGTCGTGCCGTCGTCCGCATCATGCCGACCACCGGCGTGGCCCAGGCTCAGGGCGTGGCGACCATCTGGGCCGCTGACGCCGCCGCCCGCGCCGTGGGCGAGGCCCTGTTCGCTGCCATCGCCGAGACGGTTCATCTGGACGAGGAAGCCGCCATGCACGCCGCGACGGCTGTGTCCGGCTGCGGCCCGGCCTATTTCTTCGCCTTCACCCGCGCCCTGGCCCAGGCCGGGGTCGAGGAAGGTCTGACGCCCGAGGCCGCCGTGCGGCTGGCCCGCGCCACCCTGCGATCCGCCGCGGCGGGCGTGGAAGGAACCGAGGCGCTGGACGCCCTGATCGACCGCGTGGCCTCGCCCGGCGGCGTGACCCAGGCGGGCCTTGTGGCCCTGAATGCAAACGGCGCCCTCGACCGGGCGGTCGAGAGCGCCGTTCAGGCGGCTGTGGCCAAGTCGACTGAACTCAGCGGCTGACCGTCAACGTTTGACGTAACGGCCGTCGGCCAGGTTGCGGGCCAGACGGTCATAGGCGGTGCCGGCGTCCTGCCAGGTGCTGTAACCGAGCACATCCGCCAGACTGGTTGAATAATAGTCGTATTTCACCGGTTGTACGTCACCGTTGGCCATGGTCACCGTGCCTTCAATGGCGGCGCCGCCGATCGAGATGCTGCGGATGGGGTCCAGGCCCGGCTTGTCGCTGATCTGCTGCATCGTCGGCCGGTTGGGCTTCAGGTCGGTGATCGTCAGCTCAATCCGCGCGCCGTCCAGGGCATGGCGCTGCGTCAGGACGCGCGTGACCTTGGCCGTCAGGTCATCGACCTGTTGTTGAACATCGCGCTGTCCCAGTTCTTCAGCGGTCTTGGCGAAGTCGGGACTGACGGTGACGACCACGGCTGAAGGCTGGGCCGAGGCGGCGCCGGCCAGCGCCAGGGCGGCGGTCATTGGTGCAAGAAAGGCGAAGTTACGCATCATACGGACTCCTGATCCAGGCCCCCCTGGAACAGGTGCAAGATGGCGATGATTTTACAGCCACGCCAGAGGGAGGCGCGATTTATCCCGGCAGGCGGATCGAAGCCTTCAGTCCGCCCAGGTCGCTGCGGCTCAGGGTGATGTCGCCGCCATGGCCGCGCGCCACGTCGCGGGCGATGGCCAAGCCGAGACCGACGCCCTTGCTATTCTGATTGCGCGAGGCGTCCAGCCGGGAAAAGGGCCGGAAGGCCTCCTCGTGCATGTCTTCCGGGATGCCTGGACCGTCGTCCTCGACCGCGATCTCGATCCCCCCCGAGGGAAGGGGGCGGGCCGACAACCGCACGTGTTCGCCGTGAGAGGCGGCGTTGCCGGCCAGATTGTTCAGGGCGCGACGGAAGGCGAGGGGACGCAACTGCGCGTCCAGTTCGTCAGGAGTCTCAAGCGTGACCTCGGCGCCGGCGCGGCGGGCGTCATCGGCGGCGCGGCGCAGCATTTCGGGGATCGAGACCATTTGCATCGCTTCTCCGGCCTCGCCGCGGGCGAAGGCCAGGTACTCGTCGATCATGTGCTCCATCTCGTCCAGGTCGCCCTTCATCGCCTCGGCGCGCTTGAACGGCGGGGCCAGGGCCAGTTCCAGCCGCAGACGGGTCAGGGGCGTGCGCAGGTCGTGGCTGACCGAGGCCAGCAGGGCGGTGCGCTGGTCGATATGACGCTGGATGCGGGCGCGCATGTCGAGGAAGGCCGAGGCGGCTGCTCGAACCTCGCGCGCGCCGTGCGGCTTGAAGCGCGGCACGCTCTCGCCCCGGCCAAAGGCCTCGGCGGCGTCGGCCAGGCGCTCGATGGCGCGCACCTGGTTGCGGATGAACAGCACCGCCACGCCCAGCAACAGGATGGTGGCGATCATCAGCCATAGGACGAAGATGTGCGCCTGGGTCGCCACGGCCCGTTCGCGCGGGGCGATGACGCGCAGCACGCCGTCGGGCTCCTGCACGCGGATGTCGACATAGGCGGGGTAGCGGGTCGTATCGAACCAGAAGGGCTGGTCCAGGCGCGAGGCCAGGGCCTTTTCCATGGTGCGATCAACCACGCCGATGGCGCCGCGCCGCTGTTCCCGTGGCAGGCTGGCGCCTTCCTGGAAGGCGACCGACAGCTGCATGGAGCGCTCGGCCCGGTCGGCGATGACGGCCAGGTTCTGCGCGGTGGGCTCGTCGCGATAGCTCTCGGCGGCCCAGGCCACGTCTCCGGCCAAACCCTCGGACAGGCGCGCGGTCACGGCCTGCCAGTGGGCGTCGAAGAAGGCCCAGGTCACGGCCCCCTGCATGATCAGCACCGGCAGGACGATGATCAGCAGCGATCGGCCCCACAGCGAGGTCGGCAGGCGGCGCTTGATCACTCGCGCCCAGACGTTGAACGGCAGCAGCCGCATGACGCGATCAGTCCGGCGCCAGCATGTAGCCGACGCCGCGCACGGTCTGCAGATAGCGCGGGTTCTTGGGATCGGCTTCCAGCTTGCGGCGCAGGCGCGTCACCTGGACGTCGACGGCGCGGCCGGTGATGTCGGCGGTGTCGGGCGACAGGTTCATCCGCTCGACCGGCGAATGCGCGTGGATGGCCAGGGTCTTCAGCAGTTGCGCCTCGGCCTCGGTCAGGCGTTGCAGTTCGCCGTCGCGGGTCAGCTCCAGCCGCTCCATGTCGAAGACCGCCGGTCCCATGTGGATCTCGCGGGGGGTCATCGGCTTGCCGCCGGTGCGGCGCAGGATGGCCTCGACCCGCAGCGCCAGTTCGCGCGGATCAAAGGGCTTGGACATATAGTCGTCGGCCCCGCGCGACAGGCCCTCGATGCGGTCGTTGGGGTCGCCCTTGGCGGTCAGCAGCAGGACGGGGGTCTTGGACAGCGAGGCCTGGCTACGGATCCAGCTGGTCAGGTCAAAACCGCTTTCGCCCGGCATCATGACGTCCAGCACGATCAGGTCGAACTCGATCAGCTCGACCAGACGCCGCGCCGCGCCCGCGTGGGCGGCGCCCGTGACGCGATAGCCCTCGCGCGTCAGGAACTCTTTGAGCAGCTCGCGGATTCTGTCGTCGTCGTCGACGACCAGCAGATGGCGGCCGGCGCCGGGAGCAGCGATGGGGCCGGAGCGGCCGTTCGAGCGCGTATCAGTCATGTCTTAGGCGATCCTGCCGAACGCAAAGGCGTTGACGGCGGCGGGAGAGAAGAGTGTAACCGGACCACATCCCGAGGAGACGTTATTCAATGGCCTTCGTTCCTTTCGACGATCGTGACGGCTGGATCTGGTTTGACGGCGCGTTCGTGCCCTGGAGGGACGCGAAAACGCACGTTCTGACCCATGGCCTTCACTACGGCTCGTCGGTGTTCGAGGGTGAGCGTATGTATGGCGGCGAAATCTTCAAGCTGACGGCGCACAGCCAACGGCTGAAGCGCTCGGCCGAGCTGCTGGACTTCGACATTCCATACAGCGTGGCCGAGATCGACGCCGCCTGCAAGGAAACCTGTGAAAAGAACGGTCTGACCGACTGCTACATTCGTCCGGTGGCCTATCTGGGCGCCGAGCAGCTGAGCGTCTCCTCGCTGAACAGCAAGGTCCACCTGGCTATCGCGGCCTGGGAATGGCCCAGCTATTTCGACCCCGAGGTCAAGAAGAAGGGCATCCGTCTGGAGTGGGCCAAGTGGCGCCGCCCCGACCCGGCCACCGCCCCCTCGACGGCCAAGGCCGGCGGCCTCTACATGATCTGCACCATGTCCAAGACGGCGGCTGAGAAGCGCGGCTTCGCCGACGCCATGATGCTGGACTGGCGCGGCTATGTCGCCGAAGCCACCGGCGCCAACGTCTTCTTCGTCCAGAACGGCGCCCTGCACACCCCGCGCGTGGACCACATCCTGGACGGCATCACCCGCCAGACCGTGATCGAGATGGCCCAGGCCAAGGGCATCGAGGTGGTGATCCGCGACATCCTGCCGGAAGAGCTGTCGAGCTTCTCGGAATGCTTCCTCACCGGCTCGGCCGCCGAGGTCACCCCGGTCAGCGAAATCGGCGACTATCGCTTCACGCCGGGCGAACTGTCGCTGACCTTGATGGACGACTACGGCAAGCTGGTCCGCGGCCAGCTCTGATCGGAACAGGCGGAGGGCTCACCCTCCGCCTTTTTCTTGCACGCCTTCAGCGCGGGAGCCGAGGCCGGGCGCGGCAGGACGCCGCATGCGCTCTTGACCAGAGGGCGCGCGGTAGCGTTCAAGCAGATTTCAAGGGCGGCTGCTGGCCGTCGGCCGGTCGCGGAGCCGCCTTTTCCATGTTCAGCCTTCTGAACCTGCAGAGCCTGTTCGGCCTGATCGTCATCATCGCCGTCTGCTGGGCCCTGTCCGAGAACCGCAAGCTCTTCCCGTGGCGTCTGGCCATCGGGGCGGTGCTGGTGCAGGCGGCCCTGATCCTGGCGACCTTCGCCATTCCCGGCTCGCAGGTGGTGCTGGACGGCATCAACAACGCCGTGAAGGGACTGGAGCTGGCGACCGAGGAGGGGACCAAGTTCGTCTTCGGCTATCTGGCGGGCGGGGATCAGCCCTACGCCGTGGCCAATGAAGGCGCCCTGTTCACCTTCGCCTTCAAGGTTCTGCCGCTGATTCTGGTGATCTCGGCCCTGTCGGCCCTGCTGTGGCACTGGAAGATCCTGAAGTGGATCACCCTAGGCTTCGGCTTCCTGTTCCAGCGCACCATGGGTCTGGGCGGCGCCTCGGCCCTGGCGGTCGCGGCGAACGTCTTCCTCGGCATGATCGAGAGCCCCATCGTCATCCGCGCCTATCTGGACAAGCTGACCCGCTCGGAACTGTTCCTGATGATGGTGGTGGGTCTGGCCACCGTCGCCGGCTCGACCATGGTGGCCTACGCCACCATTCTGTCGCCGGTGCTGACCAATGCGGCGGGCCACGTCCTGGTCGCCTCCATAGTTTCGGCCCCGGCGGGCGTCCTTCTGGCCCGCGTCATGATCCCCGAGAAGCCGGGCGAGGGCGGGGCGGTCGCCGACTACAACTCGGCGCTGAAGTACGACAGCTCCATCGACGCCATCGTCAAGGGCACGTCGGACGGCCTGATGGTGGTGCTGAACATCTCGGCCGTGCTGATCGTTTTCGTGGCCCTGGTGGCCCTGGCCAACGTCATGCTGGGCGCCTTCTGGATCGGCGGGGAACCGTTGAGCGTCGAGCGCATCCTAGGCGTGGTCTTCGCCCCCGTCGCCTGGCTGACCGGGGTGGAATGGGCGGACGCCCACACCGCCGGCTGGCTGCTGGGCGTCAAGCTGACCCTGACCGAGTTCGTCGCCTTCATCAAACTGGGCGCGGTGCCCGACGGCGAGATGAGCGAGCGCACCCGGATGCTGATGACCTACGCCCTGTGCGGCTTCGCCAACATCGGTTCGGTGGGCATCACCGTCACCGGACTGTCGGTGCTGATGCCCGAGCGCCGCGAAGAAGTTCTGGGTCTGGTGTGGAAGGCCCTGCTGGCGGGCTTCCTGGCCACCCTGATGACCGCCTGCATCGTCGGGGCCTTGCCCGCCTCCGTCTTCGGACAGTAGCCTTTCTGACGATCACCCGAGGGGCGTTTCATGAAGCTTTACGAAAGCCGCCGTGCCCCCAATCCGCGCCGGGTCCGCTGGGTCATGGCGGAAAAGGGCGTATCCGACGTCGAAGGGGTCGAGATCGACCTGCTGGCGGGCGAGCACCGCACTGCTGCCTATCGCGCCAAGGTCGGCGTGCCGCATGTCCCGGCGCTGGAACTGGACGACGGGACCTGCATCTCTGAATCCATTGCCATCTGCCGCTATCTGGAGGCCCTTTATCCAGAGCCCAACCTGTTCGGGCGCGACCCCAGGGAACAGGCGATCATCGAGATGTGGACGCGCCGGTGCGAAATGTATCTGGCCAACCCCATGATGCTGAACGTGCGCTTCAGCCACCCGGCGCTCGCCGCGCTCGAAGCGCCCCAGCCCCAGGTGGCGGAATACAGTCGCCTCGGCGCCGAGAAGTTCATGCGTTTGCTGGATCGCCAACTGGCCGAGCACGAATTCATCGCCGCCGACCGTTTCACCATCGCCGACATCGTCGCCGCCGTGGGGCTGGATTTCGCCCGCCTGGTCAAATACCGCCCGCCCGAAGAGTTCACCCATCTGGCCCGCTGGCTGGAGGCTTGCCGCGCCCGCCCGGCGGCGAAAGCGGGCGTCTAAAGGCTTTTCGACCCCTGTTCGTCATGCCAAGCTGTGCGGCATGAACAGAGCAGTTACGATCGCCCTCGTCCTCGGTCTCGCCGTATCCGCCGCCGCCTGTACGGAAAGCCGACGCGCGCGCAATGATGCGACCTTCAGCGACCGCCCGGCGGACATCACCTGCTGGAGTTATGGCGTCGAAATCTTCAAGGGCCGTTCGACCGGCAAGGTCGAATACAGCGACGGGGGCCGCGTGGCTTTCGTGGACGCCGCGAACAGTCGTTACACCACGGTCGATGGCGATTGCCGCGTCGTTTACGCCGCTACCAGATAGGTCAGGCCCGAGGCGTGAACTTCCGGATCACGCCCGAGAAGGTCATCAGCAGCCGCTCGCCCGTATTGATCTGGCCGCGCACGAAGATCAGACTCTTGCCCGCCTTGGTGACCTGACCGGTCGCCTCGATCAGTTCGCCCACATAGGCGCCGTCGATGAAGGTGGAATCCAGTTGCACCGTCACGCCCGAGGCGCCTTCCATCTCCTGATAGGCGATCTGGAACATGGCGATGTCGGCGAAGGTCATCAGGCAGCCGCCGTGCATCCGGCCGCCGGCGTTCATGTGCTTCTGTTCGGCGCGGAAGGCGCAGCGCATATGACCGTCGGGGTCCAGCTTGCCGTAGAAGGGGCCGACCACCACGTCGAAAGTGTCGTGCAGGTCATAGGTCTGCCAGCCGGCGAACTCGCCTTCCGTGATGGTGATTTTCGCGACCATGCCGATTACGCCTTCTTTCCGATCTTGCGGTGCAGCATATAGACCCGATGAGCGATCCAATCGAAGCGGCCATTTTCGAAAAACTGGCCAAGGCCGACCCCAAGAACGTCGGCGGCAAGAGCATTGAACCCTCGGACGTGGCCAAGGAGCTGCAGCCCGAGCAGTGGCAGCGCATGCTGCCCAAGGTCCGCGCCACGGCCCTGGGCCTGATGCGTCAGGGCAAGCTGACCATCACCAAGAAGGGCAAGGCGGTCGATCCGAACGCCTTCAAGGGCGTGATCCGTCTGCGCCTGCCGACCGAGGCCGAGACGGCCGCTGCTCTGGCGGCCCTGCCGCCGGTCGAAGCCTCGGATGACGATTTCGACTGAACCGGAGACTGGCCTGGACGACGTCCTGGCCGAGATCCGCGCCTGCCGGGCGTGTCTGGGGCAGTTGCCTCACACGCCGCGCCCGGTGGTCATGGTCACGCCCGAAACGCGCCTGCTGATCTGCGGCCAGGCGCCGGGACGGCGGGTGCATGAGAGCGGTCTGCCCTTCACCGATCCGTCCGGCGTTCGTCTGCGCGACTGGCTGGGCGTGGACGAGGCGACCTTCTTCGGCGACCCGCGTCTGGGCGTGGCGGCCCAGGCCTTCTGTTTCCCCGGCACCGACCCGAAAGGCGGCGACTATCCCCCGCCGCGCCGCTGCGCCGAGTTGTGGCGGACCCGCCTGCTGGCCGAACTGCCGAAGGTCGAGCTGACCCTGCTGGTCGGCGGCTACGCCCAGACCTGGGCCTTGGACGACCGGGCCCGATCCAACATGACCGAAACCGTCCGCGCGTGGCGCGACTACGCCCCCGCCATCCTGCCCTTGCCGCACCCGTCGTGGCGCAATACGGCCTGGCTGCGGAAAAACCCTTGGTTCGAGGCCGAGGTTCTGCCCTACCTTCGCCAGAGGACAGCGGAGATTCTGGCGTGAGCATCGGACGAAGCGGACTGACTGGGGGCCTTTTCGCCCTTTCGCTCGTCCTGTCCGCCTGCGCCACGCCGCATCTGCAAGGCCCACAGACCCCGCCGCTTGGTTTCACTGGGCCGCGCATAGAGGCCGGTACGCTGGATCGCGGCGCCTTCGTCGTTCAGGACGGCGCGCGACTGCCTTATCTGCGCTGGAGCCCTGAGGGGCAGGAACCCTGGGCCGTCATCGTCGCCCTGCACGGCTTCAACGACCACTACGCCTCATTCCGGCTGGCCGGGCCGTGGTGGGCGACACGCGGCATCGAGACCTGGGCCTATGATCAGCGCGGCTTCGGCCTGTCGCCCCATCGCGGCGAGTTCGCACCCGAAAGCCTGACCAGCGCCGACCTGCGCACCATCGTGTCTCTGGTGCGCGCCGAACGGCCCAACGCCCTGATCGTGGTGGCGGGTGAGAGCATGGGCGGCTCCTCGACCATCGCCGCCTTCGGAGGCGAGGCCCCGCCCGATGCCGACCGGGTGATCCTGCTGGCCCCCGGGGTCTGGGGCTGGTCCAGCCAGAGTCCGTTCAACCGCGCGGGGCTCTGGGCCGCCGCCCGCCTGATGGGCGACAAGGCGGTCGAACCGCCGGCCTTCGCCGTTCGCAACATTCGCGCCTCCGACAATACCCTGGAACTGATCCGCAACGGCCGCGATCCGCAAAGCATCATCTCGACCCGCTTCGATTCCATGCATGGTCTGGTCGATTTGATGGAGGCGGCGTCGCTGCGCCTCGGCGCGGTCCAGAAGCCGACCCTGCTGCTCTACGGCGCCCACGACCAGATCGTGCGCAAGGGGCCGATGCGACTGGCGCTGGAACGGGCGGGCGACCGGCCCGATTTGCGTACGGCCTATTACCCGAACGGCTGGCACATCCTGAACCGCGACCTTCAGGGCGAGGTCGTCTATCGCGATGTCGAGGCTTGGTTGCGCGACGCCGCCGCCCCCTTGCCGTCCGGCGCCGGACCGGTGCTTCCGGCCCTGCGGGCTGACCCGAAAGCGCGCTGAACGCGCCTTTTCCTGACGCGAAACCGACACGCTTGCCCTGTAGGCGGGCGCGGCGTATCTCCACGCGCATAAAAAATACCCCAGGAAAGGCCTGTCATGGGCAAGACGCTGTTTGATTCCCCTTCTTTCGCGAACCATGAAGGCGTCCACGCCTTCCATGACGAGAAAACCGGCCTGAAGGCCATCGTCGCGGTTCACTCCACCGCCCGCGGTCCGGCCGTCGGCGGCACCCGCATGTGGAACTACGCCACCGCCGCCGAGGCGCTCGAGGACGTCCTGCGTCTGTCCAAGGGTATGAGCTACAAGAACGCCGTGGCCGATCTGGAAATGGGCGGCGGCAAGTCGGTCATCATCGGCGACAGCCGCACCCAGAAATCGCCGGAGCTGTTCCGCGCCTTCGGTCGCGCCCTGAACGGCCTGGGCGGCAACTACTACGCCGCCGAAGACGTCGGCACCTCGGTCGAGGACATCGCCGAAGCCCGCAAGGTCACCGAATATGTCCTGGGCCTGAAGGACGGCCCGGAAGCCTCGGGCGACCCCAGCCCCGTCACCGCCGAGGGCGTCTTCCGCTCGAACCTGGTCGTGGCTCGCCGCCTGTTCAAGCAGGACGACATGACCGGCCTGACCGTCGCCATCCAGGGCGTGGGCCACGTCGGCGCCTATCTGGCCGAGAAGCTGCACAAGGCCGGCGCCAAGCTGATCATCACCGACGTCAACCAGGCCAATCTGGAAGCCGTCGCCGCCGCGACCGGCGCTGAAATCGTCGCCCCGGACGCCATCTATGACGTCGCCGCCGACATCTATGCGCCCTGCGCCCTCGGCGCGACGCTGAACCTGCAGACCCTGGACCGCCTCAAGGTCAAGGCCGTCTGCGGCGCGGCCAACAACCAGTTGGCCACCGCCGACATCGGCGACGAACTGTTCCGTCGCGGCGTGCTGTATGCGCCGGACTACGTCGTCAACGGCGGCGGCATCATCAACGTCGCCTCGGAAATGAACGCTCGCCAGTCGGGCGGCGCCTATGACGCCTCGTGGGTCGAGGGCAAGCTGTCGCGCCTGATGGAGACCTTCGAGGAAATCCTCGAGCGTTCGGTCGTCGAGAACAAGCCGACCCACCTGATCGCTGACGCGATCGCCGAAGCCCGCATCCATGCGGCGGCGGATCAGAAGGCCGAGCTGCTGAAGGCGGCCTAAGCCTTCATCGGCTGAAACTCAGAGAAGGCGGCGCGTCGAAAGGCGCGCCGCCTTCTGCTTGTCCGGCGAGAGCCACTCGGATTCCCTCAATCTTTAACGCATCTTAACGCGGCGTTTACCATCCACGCGGCACTTTCTGCCTAGCGGGATCAGTTCATCCCGTCAGTGGATGGGCGGGGACGCGTGGGCGGCTTCACGGCGGCGTTGCAGAAGTTCGGTATCGGCCGTCTGGCCGCGGTGCTCGGCGTCGCCGCCGGCGTGGCCGCGGTGCTGGTCGCCGTCATGCTGCGTGTGGGCCAGGCGCCCGACGCTCTGCTCTATTCCAACCTTGACCTGCGCGAAGCCTCCGAGATCGGCGCCGCCCTGGATCAGGCGGGCATCAAGTACAGTTCCAAGGGCGACGGCTCGACCATCTTCGTCAGCCGTGACGAGGTCGGCACGGCGCGCCTGATGCTGGCGGGCAAGGGGCTCGTGACATCGGGCAGCGTCGGCTACGAGATCTTCGACAACCAGTCGGTTCTGGGTCAGACCGAGTTCCAGCAGAACCTGAACGAGCAGCGCGCCCTGCAAGGCGAGCTGTCGCGCACCATCATGTCGATGCGCGGCATCACCTCGGCCCGCGTCCACATCACCATGCCGCGCCGCGAGATGTTCCAGGCCGCCGCCACCGACCCCACCGCCGCCGTGGTCGTGGGCGTCGGCGGTCGCGACCTCAGCGCCGATCAGGTCCGCGCCATCCGCAACGTCGTCGCTTCCTCGGTGCCGAACCTGAAGCCGGACAAGGTCACGGTGACGGATCAGTCCAACCGCACCCTGGTCGCCGGCTCGGAAGACACCGGCTTCACCTCCGCTACCGCCGAGGCCGCCAAGGCCACGACCGAGTCCCAGCTCCAGACCCGCATCAAGGACATCGTCGAGGGCGTCGTCGGCGCCGGCGCGGCCCGCGTCCAGGTGACGGCCGACATCGACCACAGCCGCTCGACCACCCAGGAACAGAAGTTCGATCCCGACGGTCAGGTCGTCCGCTCGACCTCTACCAATGGCTCCCAGTCGCAGGACACGACGGGTCAGGCCGACGGCGGGGTCACCGCCACCAACAACATCCCGGGCGGTCAGGCCCCGAACACCACGCCGATCGGCTCGACCAACTCGGAAAACACCGAGACGACCAACTACGAGATCTCCAACACCACGACGACGACGGTGAAGGAGCCGGGCGAGGTCAAGAAGCTGTCGGTCTCGGTCGCCGTGGACGGCAAGTACACCCCCGCCGCCGACGGCAAGGGCGAGCCGACCTACGCCCCGCGCACCGCCGAGGAAGTTCAGCAGATCAAGACCCTGGTCGCCGCCGCCGTGGGCATCGATGAGACGCGGGGCGACAAGATCGAGGTGGTCAACGTCCGCTTCAACCGCGAACCCTCGGCGGCGCCGGGCGCGGACGAAGGCTCGTCGATGTTCAACTTCGACAAGAACGACATCATGCGCGGCGTCGAGCTGCTGGTCCTGCTGGTGACCGGGCTGCTGCTGATCTTCTTCGTCGTGCGTCCCCTGCTGAAGACGGCCACCGGCGGCGCCGGTGCGCCCGCCCTGGTCGGCGCCGACGGCGTTCCCGTGACCCCGCTGGACGCCCAGATCGTCGGCGGCGTCCTGCCGGGCCAGCCCCAGATGCTGGCGGGGCCGACCGACATGGAACAGCGGCTCGACATCGCCCGCATCGAGGGCCAGGTGAAGGCCTCCTCGATCAAGAAGGTCGCGGACTTCGTCGACTCCCACCCGGAGGAATCCACCGCCATCCTCCGCTCCTGGGTGCATGAAAGCTAATGACCCGTCTCGTGAGCAAAAAGGGTCCGATCGACGACATCCGCAAGCTGACGGGGCCTGAAAAGGCGGCCGTCGTCCTGCTGTCCCTGGGCGAAGAGCACACCATCCTCTGGCAGCAGCTGGACGAGGAGGAGATCAAGGAGGTCTCCCAGGCCATGGCCGGTCTCGGAACCGTGGCCGCTTCGGTGGTCGAGGAAGTCCTGGTCGAGTTCGTCTCGGGCATCGGCGGCGCCGGCGCCCTGATGGGCAGCTACGAGCAGACCCAGCGCCTGCTGGCCTCCTTCATGCCGGGCGACCGTGTGGACGCCCTGATGGAGGAAATCCGCGGCCCGGCCGGGCGGACCATGTGGGACAAGCTCGGCAATGTGAACGAGGCCGTCCTCGCCAACTATCTGAAGAACGAATACCCGCAGACGGTCGCCGTCATCCTGTCCAAGGTGAAGCCCGAC
The DNA here is from genome assembly GCF_002479495.1 of Brevundimonas sp. UBA7506. Classification (GTDB taxonomy): domain Bacteria; phylum Pseudomonadota; class Alphaproteobacteria; order Caulobacterales; family Caulobacteraceae; genus Brevundimonas. Next base: position 29,530 of record NZ_DLNQ01000010.1, on the reverse strand, counting down.
CACGCCTCGCGTGTGCTGACGGCCCTGCCTGAAGATTTCGCCCTGGAATGCGTCCAGCGGATGCTGCGCATGGAGCCGGTGCAGCGCGACATCCTGGACAAGATCGAGCAGACCCTGCGCACCGAGTTCATGTCCAACCTGGCCCGCACCTCCAAGCGCGACAGCCACGAACTGATGGCCGACATCTTCAACAGCTTCGACCGCCAGACCGAGGCCCGCTTCATCGGCGCCCTGGAGGAACGCAGCCGCGACTCGGCCGAGCGCATCCGCTCGCTGATGTTCGTCTTCGAGGACCTGTCCAAGCTGGATCCCGGCGGCGTGCAGACCCTGCTGCGGGCGGTCGAGAAGGACCAACTGGGCCTGGCGCTGAAGGGCGCTTCGGATTCCCTGCGCGAAATGTTCTTCTCCAACATGTCCGAGCGCGCCTCGAAGATCATGCGGGAGGACATGGAGTCGATGGGCCCTGTGCGCCTCAAGGACGTCGACGCCGCCCAGATGACCATGGTCCAGGTGGCCAAGGATCTGGCCGCGCGCGGCGACATCATGCTGGCCGGCCAGGGCGCTGACGACGAGTTGATCTACTGACATGACCGGCATCCCCTCCACTGCACGCCCCTTCATCTTCGACACCGAGTTCGACGCCTCGGGCGACGTCGTGCGTCCCTCGGCCTGGCAGCCGGTCAAGCGATCCTTCGCTCCGGCCGAGGTCGACGCTCTGGTGGCGCAGGCCCGTCTGGAGGCCCGTCAGCAGGCTCTTGCCGAGGTCGAGGCCCTGCGCGCCGACGCCCTGTCGACCCTGGCCCAGCAGGCGGCTCATGCCGCCGGCGCCCTCAGCGCCATCGCCGAGGCCCATCGCCGTCAGTCGGCCGAGCTGGCGGTCGCCGCCGCCCGCGTCCTGGCCTCCGCCGCCTTTGACCGCTTCCCGCGCCGTCCGCTGGAAGCCGCCATCGAGCAGCTGGCTCAGGAAATCGACGCCTCGCCGCGCCTTCTGGTGCGGGCCGCCGGTCTGGACGAGACGAGCCGCGCCCACATCGAGGCCCTGTGCGCCGACGCCGGTTTCACCGGTCTGATCGCCTTCCGCGAGGATGTCGGCGCGCCCGCCGCCGCCTTCGCCCTGGAATGGGCCGACGGCCGCGCCGAGTTCGATCCCGAGGGCGTCGCCGCCCGCGTTTCCGCCGCGCTGGAGGCTGCGCTCGCGGCCGAGGCCGGCCATGCTGAATCCCTCGACAGGAGCGCCTTCTGATGGCCACCGACGATCTCTCGCTGGAAGAGTTCGGCGACTCCACCGCCCTGACCCTCGCCGACGAGGGGGGGGACAAGTCCGCCGCCGACCTGGCCACCGTCTTCGACGTGCCGGTCAACATCTCCGCCGTTCTGGGCAAGGCCCATATGTCGGTCGCCCAGCTGCTGAAGCTGAACCGCGGCAGCGTGCTGGAGCTGGACCGCAAGGTCGGCGAGGCCATCGACATCTTCGTCAACAACCGCCTGGTCGCCCGCGGGGAGGTCGTCGTCGTCGAGGACCGTCTGGGCGTGACCATGACGGAAATCATCAAGACCGAGGACTCGGGCGCCTGATTGGCCGCCCGGTTTTCGCAGTAGAGATCTAGAGGAGAAGACCCATGCGGCTTCTGGTGGTTGGCAGGCTCAGCGGACAGCTGGCGACGGCGGTGAAGATGGCCATGGCGCACGGCGCCAAGGTGCAGCACGTCGAGCGCGCCGATCAGGCGACCGAGCAACTGCGGCGCGGGCAGGGGGCCGACCTGATGATGGTCGACTACCGCATCGACATCGCCGCCCTGATCGCCGCCAACGACGCCGAGCGCATCCACGTCCCGGTCGTGGCCTGCGGGGTGGACGCCGACGCCCGTGAAGCCGCCGACGCCATCCGCGCCGGGGCCAAGGAGTTCATTCCCCTGCCGCCCGAGGCGGACCTGATCGCCGCCGTCCTGTCCGCCGTGGCCGACGACGAACGCCCGATGATCTCGGCCGATCCGGCCATGAAGGCCGTCATCGGCCTGGCCGACCAGGTGGCGCGCTCGGAAGCCTCCATCCTAATCACCGGTGAAAGCGGTGTCGGCAAGGAGGTGATGGCCCGTCATCTGCACACCGGGTCCAAGCGCGCCGACAAGCCCTTCATCAGCGTCAACTGCGCCGCCATCCCCGACAACCTGCTGGAATCCGAGCTGTTCGGCCACGAGAAGGGCGCCTTCACCGGCGCCGTGGCCCGCCGCATCGGCAAGTTCGAGGAGGCCGACGGCGGCACCCTGCTTCTGGACGAAATCAGCGAGATGGACGCCCGCCTGCAGGCCAAGCTGCTGCGCGCCATTCAGGAACGGGTCATCGACCGGGTCGGCGGCTCCAAGCCCGTGCCGGTCAACATCCGCATCATCGCCACCTCGAACCGCGATCTGGCCAAGGCCGTGGCCGACGGGACCTTCCGCGAAGACCTGCTGTACCGCCTGAACGTGGTGAACCTGCGCCTGCCGTCCTTGCGCGAGCGTCCGGGCGACATCGCCGTCCTGTGCGACCACTTCATCCGCAAGTACGCCGCCGCCAACGGCGTGCCGCCGCGCCCGATTTCGGTCGAGGCCCGCCGCGCTCTGGTCGGCCACCGCTGGCCCGGCAACGTGCGCGAGCTGGAAAACGCCATGCACCGCGCCGTCCTGCTGGCGACGGGGGCCGAGATCGACATTGACGCCATCCGCCTGCCGGACGGCCGTCCCCTGCTGGAAGGCGGCACGGCGGCTCCGTCGCCCATCGCCTCGACCTATGACGCCGGCGTCGCCGGTCATGCGGCCCAGATGGCCGACGCCATGACCCGCAGCTTCGTCGGTCAGACCGTGGCCGAGATGGAAAAGACCCTGATCCTCGACACCCTGAACCACTGCCTGGGCAACCGCACCCATGCGGCGACCATCCTGGGCATCTCGATCCGCACCCTGCGTAACAAGCTGAACGAATACGCGGATGAAGGCACGGCCATCCCGGCGCCCCAGTCGGGCGTCGCCGCCGCCTACGGCGCGGCGGGCTAGACCCATGCACGCCGACCGCCGGACGATTCTGCTGGGCACCGGGGCGCTTGGACTGACGGCCGGATGCGCCGCCGAGGTTCCGTCCAAGGTCGATCAGGCGCTGGATCTTTCAGGGCTGGAGGCCCGTCACGGCGGACGCCTCGGCTTCGTCCTGCAAGGGCCGCACGGCCGTTTGCTGTGGCGCGCTGACGAACGCTTCACCTATTGCTCGACCTTCAAGCTCTTCCTGGCGGCGGCCACCCTGCAACGCGTGGCGCGGGGCGAGGAGCGCCTGGATCGCGCCATCCCGATCACCGCCGCCGACATGATCAGCCACGCCCCGGTGACGGAACCGGCGGTCGGCTCAAGCCTGACCATTCAGAAGCTGTGCGAGGCGGCTGTGACGGTCAGCGACAATCCCGCCGCCAACATCCTGATCCGCGAGATGGGCGGTCTGGACGCCTGGCGGATGTGGTATCGCGCGATCGGCGATCAGGTCACGCGGGTCGATCGCTGGGAGCCCCATCTCAATATCGTCGGTGACGATATGGACACGACGACGCCGGCGCAGACGGCGCATAATCTGGCCTGGCTGCAGCCTGAAGTGTTCAAACCGGCGGCCTCCGCGCCGCACATGATCATGTGGGGTGGCTCACCTGCTGGAGCGGGACGAATCCGCGCTGCTCTTGATCCTCAGGACTGGGCTCTTCTGCACAAGACGGGGACAGGCGGTTCCGGGCCGACCAATGACATCGGCTATCTTGTCCCCAAATGGGATGGAAAGGCGGCTGCGTCCAGCGCCGTTCATACAGCCATGCCCATCGCCGTCTATTACGAGGCGACGTCGGAATCGACGCCGGAACAACGGGACGCCGTCATCGCCGACGCCACCCGTCTGGCGCTCAAGGCGCTGGGGCATGGCTGAGACCACGCGAATCCTGTCATCAGGCGGGATGACCTTCGTCCGCCGCCATGGCTGATGCGCCGATCCTGATGAAGGACGGCTATGCGCGCCCCACCGGGCGCGACGCGCTCGGCTGGCTGCTGCGCGGCGACGTGGGGCTGGCGGTCGGCGTGATCGCGGTCATCATGCTGCTGATCCTGCCGATCCCGAAGATGCTTCTGGATCTGCTGCTGGCCATCTCGCTGGTGTCCAGCGTGCTGATCCTGATGACGGCCGTGATGATGAAGCGGCCGCTGGACTTCGCCATCTTCCCCACGGTCCTGCTGGTCTCGACACTGTTCCGTCTGGGGCTCAACCTGGCCTCGACGCGCCTGATCCTGACACACGGCCAGGAAGGCCACGACAGCGCCGGTCAGGTCATCAACGCCTTCGGCGAACTGATGATGGGCGGCAACTTCATCATCGGGGTGATCATCTTCGCCATCATCCTGGTGGTGAACTTCGTCGTCATCACCAAGGGGTCGACCCGCATCGCCGAGGTCTCGGCCCGCTTCACCCTGGACTCCATGCCGGGCAAGCAGATGGCCATCGACGCCGACCTGTCGTCGGGCCTGATCACCGAGGACCAGGCCAAGCTGCGCCGCAAGGAGCTGGAGCAGGAATCCACCTTCTTCGGGGCCATGGACGGTGCGTCCAAATTCGTGCGGGGCGACGCCGTGGCCGGCCTGATCATCACCTTCATCAACGCCATCGGCGGGCTGCTGATCGGGGTGCTGCAACACGGCATGCCGGTGGGCGAGGCCGCCAACACCTATGTCCAGCTGACGGTCGGCGACGGTCTGGTGACCCAGATTCCGGCCATCATCGTCTCGGTCGCCGCCGGCTTCCTGGTGTCGAAGGCGGGCGTGGAGGGCTCGGCGGACAAGGCCCTGGTCAGCCAACTGGCCAGCAACCCGGTGTCGCTGGGCGTGGTGTCCGGCGCGGCGGGCCTGATCGGCCTGATCCCCGGCATGCCGCTGATCCCCTTCGCCGCCCTGGCCTTGGGCTCGGGCTTCATGGCGTGGAAGCTGGGTCGTGATCGGCTGAAGCCCGCCCCGGTCGAGGGGGCCGTGGACCTGGGCAAGCCCAAGGAGGACGTCGAGGAGCCGATCTCGACCGCCCTGACCATCGACGAGGTCAAGATCGAGCTGGGCTACGCCCTGCTGTCGCTGATCAACGACCTGGAAGGCCGCCGCCTGACCGATCAGATCCGCGCCCTGCGCCGCTCGCTGGCCCAGGAGTACGGCTTCGTCATGCCGAGCGTGCGCATCCTCGACAATATGCGCCTGCCCAATCAGGGCTACGCCATTCGCATCAAGGAGATGGAGGCCGGGGCCGGCGAGGTGCGTCTGTCCTCGCTGATGGCCATGGACCCGGCGGGCCGTCAGGTCGAGCTGCCGGGCGAGCATACGCGCGAACCCGCCTTTGGCCTGCCCGCCACCTGGATCGACGAGTCCTTGCGCGAGGAAGCCACCTTCCGTGGCTACACCCTGGTCGATCCTTCGACGGTGCTGACCACGCATCTGACCGAGATCCTCAAGGAGAACATGGCCGAGCTGCTGTCGTACGCCGAGGTGCAGAAGCTGCTCAACGAACTGAACGGCGAAGAAAAGAAGCTGGTCGAGGAGTTGATCCCAAGCGTGGTCACCGTCACCACCCTGCAGCGCGTGCTGCAGAGCCTGCTGCGCGAGAAGGTCTCCATCCGCGACCTGCCCGCCATCCTCGAAGGCCTGGCCGAAGCCGCGCCCCACACCACCAGCGTCACCACCCTGGTCGAGCACGTCCGCACCCGCCTGGCGCGCCAGCTGTGCTGGGCCAACCGCGGCGACGACGGCGCCCTGCCCATCGTCACCCTGTCGCCAGACTGGGAGCAGGCCTTCGCCGAGAGCCTGATCGGCCCCGGCGAGGACAAGCAGTTGGCCATGGCCCCCAGCCGCCTGCAGGACTTCATCCGCAACGTCCGCGACGTCTTCGAGCGCGCCGCCATGGCGGGCGAGAACCCGGTCCTGCTGACCGGCCCCCAGGTCCGCCCCTACGTCCGTTCGATCATCGAGCGCTTCCGCGGCCAGACGGTCGTGATGAGCCAGAACGAGGTCCACCCCAAGGCCCGTCTGCGGACCGTCGGCTCGGTCTGATCAGGATCGAGGTTAACGGCTGGACTCAAGGGGTTCGGGCGATAAGCTGGCCCTTATGAAACGCATCCGGCCGGCCCTTCGGACCTTTGGCGCCTTCCTGCGCACGCCGACCCTCAGTCGTTCGATCATCGCCCTGCTGGCCCTGGCCATCTTGCTGTTGCTGGCGGTGAACGCGGCCACCTTCGTGATGATCCGGCGGACGTCGGCCTATAATGACACGGTCGATCACAGCCAGCAGGTGCGGCTGGCGTCCAAGGACGTGCTCAGCCTTCTGGCCGACGCCGAGACGGGCCAGCGCGGCTTCATGCTGACGGCGCGGGCGGAGTATCTGGGGGTCCACAATCGCGCCGTGGCCGAGCTTCCCGGCGTGCTGGCGCGGCTGGATGCCCTCATTGGCGACGACGAGGAGCTGAAGCCCCGCATCGCGCGGGTCGAGACCCTCTATCACCAGCGCATGGCCCTGATGGACCATACCATCGCCCTGACCCGCACGGGCCGGATCGGCGAGGCGGTGTCCCAGATCCGCAGCGGTCAGGGCAAGGCCCTGATGGACGCCATGCGGGTCGAGCTGACCGCCATTGACGCGGTCGAGGCCCGGCGTCTGGTCGAACGCACCCGTCAGTCCGAGCGCGCCTCGGCGGTGACGGTGTCGGTCAACGCCCTGGCCGCCTTGCTGATCCTGATCCTGGCCGGGATCAGCGTCTGGCTGGTGCGGCGCTATGTCGAGGAGATCGAGAGCGCCCGCATGGAGCTGGATCGGCTCAACGCCGGGCTGGAGAATCAGGTCCGCGACCGCACCGCCGAACTGACCCGCGCCAACGAGGAAATCCAGCGCTTCGCCTATATCGTCAGTCACGACCTGCGCGCGCCCCTGGTCAACGTCATGGGCTACACCTCCGAGCTGGAGCAGGTCGGCAAGATCTTTGACCATCAGCTGACCACCCTGGCCCAGCGCCATCCCGAGGATATCGAGCCCGAGGCGATCCGCGCCGTGCGCGAGGATGTGCCCGAGGCAGTCGGCTTCATCCGCGCCTCGACCGCCAAGATGGACGGCCTGATCAACGCCATCCTGAAACTGTCGCGCGAAGGCCGCCGCGCCCTGGTCCCCGAAGTCCTGCCGATGACGGCCGTGGTCCAGTCCATCGCCGACAGCCTGCACCATCAGGTCGCGGAGAGCGGGGGCGAGATCATCGTGCGCGACCTGCCGCCGCTGGAGAGCGACCGTTTGTCGATCGAGCAGATATTCGGGAATCTGCTGGACAATGCCGTCAAGTATAAGCAGCCGGGTCGCCCCGTCCGCATCTTCGTGGAGGGCGAACTGACCGGCGACGGGCGTCTCCACTACCGCATCACCGACAACGGGCGCGGCGTCTCGGCCCGCGATCACGAACGGATCTTCGAACTGTTCCGTCGCGCCGGAAAGCAGGATCAGCCGGGCGAGGGCCTGGGCCTGGCCTTCGTGCGCAATAGCGTGCGCCGCCTGGGCGGGGTCATGGAGCTGGAGTCCGAGCCGGGACAAGGCTCGACATTCCATTTGAAATTCCCCACACGATTGATCGTGTCGGGGGACGCAGGAGACCGTCTATGAGCCACTCGGTGAAGATCGTCATGATCGAGGACGACCATGGCCACGCCAAGCTCATCGAAAAGAACATCCGCCGCGCCAACATCGCCAACGACATCGTTCACTTCGATCACGGCGACGCGGCGCTGGACTATCTGTTCAGCGATGAAGTGCGCGCTCACGGTCCACTTCTGATCCTGCTGGACCTCAATCTGCCGGACATGTCGGGCACCGACATTCTGGAGAAGGTGAAGTCGGACGAACGTCTGCGCCGCGCGCCCGTCGTCATCCTGACCACGACCGACGACAAGATCGAAATCCAGCGCTGCTACGACCTGGGCTGCAACGTCTACATCACCAAGCCGGTCGATTATGAAGCCTTCGCCGGAGCTATCCAGCAACTGGGCCTCTTCCTGTCCGTCATGCAGGCGCCCGAGATTTGAGCGTCCCGGCCGACATGGGGCGGGCGATCCGTCTGCTCTACATCGACGACGACCGCGGCCTGTCGCGGCTGGTGCAGAAGGAACTCGGCCGCCACGGCTATGAGGTGACCTGTGCGCCCGACGCCGACGCGGGCTATGAAGCCCTGCAGGGGGGGCAGTTCGACGTCTGCGCCCTGGACCACTACATGCCGGGCCGCGAGGGGCTGGACGTCCTGCCCGACATCCTGGCCCTGCCCAGCCCGCCGCCGGTGGTCTATGTCACGGGCGCCCAGGACGGGCGGATCGCCGTGGCCGCCCTGCGCGCCGGCGCCGCCGACTATGTCATCAAGGACGTTTCCGAGGACTTCACCGCCCTGCTGCGCTCGGCCGTCGAGGACGCCCTGCTGCGTCGCCGTCTGGAGCGCGAGAACGAAGCCGCCCAGGAAGAGGTCCGCCTGGCCCGCGACCGCGCCGAGGCCATGCTGCGCGAGGTCAATCACCGCGTCGGCAACTCCCTGCAACTGGTGTCCAGCTTCATCTCCCTGCAACTGCGCCAGCTGGCCGACGAGGGGGCCCGCTCGGCCCTGCGCGAGGCCCAGGTGCGGATCGAGGCCGTGGCCCACGTCCACCGCCGTCTCTACACCTCCTCGGACATGGCCACGGTGGCCATGGACGAATACCTGACCGGCCTGGTTGAGGAACTGGGCAAGTCGGTTGGCCCGAGCGAGACCTCGCCGCACCTGACCCTGCGCGCCGAGCCGATGCGGGTGACGACGGATCAGGCTGTGTCGCTGGGTGTCATCGTCACCGAACTGGTCACGAACGCCGTCAAATACGCCTATGCGCCTGGCGAGGGCGGCGAGATCCGAGTGGTGCTGGAAGCCGCCGCCGATGGGCGGGCCATCCTGACCGTTGAGGACGACGGCCCCGGCCTGGGCGATGGAACCCCCAAGGGGACGGGCCTGGGCGGCAAGATCGTCTCGGCCATGGCCGGCGGCCTGCGCTCGGCGGTTGAATTCGACGCCGATCACCCCGGTGTTCGGGCGAAGCTGGTCTTCGATCTTTAGGTCTATCGCTGGGACTTCGGCGCGCGTTAGTCTGCCTTGATGAAGCTTCAGTTTGGAACGGCCCGTCCCGGCCTCGACTACCTCCACCGCGCCGCGACCTTCGGTCTGGTCGAACGAGACGGCAAGCTGGCCTGCGTGCGTGTGGATCGCGGCGAGGGCAGCTATTTCGATCTGCCCGGCGGCGCCGTCGACGGCGAGGAAAGCGAACAGCAAGCCCTGGTGCGCGAGTTCGCCGAGGAGACCGGGCTGATCGTCGAACCCGAGGACCGCCTGACCGAGGCCGCCCAGTATTTCCGCAAGACGGACGGCTCGCCGGTCAACAACGCCGGCGGCTTCTGGACCGTGCGGATCACCGGCTTTGACGCCGCGACCCAGTGCGAGCCCGATCACGAACTGGTCTGGCTGGACCCGCTGGACGCCGTCTCCCGTCTGCGCCACGAAGCCCACGCCTGGGCCGTGGTGAAATGGCTGCGCTCGAAAATCTAAGGAACCTCCGTGCTGGCGAACGGTTGTTTCTGACGAAGCGTCGTCAGTCCGGCGGCGTCAGTTTCAGAGGGTTTCCATGCCTGATCATGACCGTATCGAAGGCGCCGCCAAAAACATCGGCGGCAAGATCAAGGAAGCCGCCGGCAAGGTGACCGGCGACGAAAAGCTCAAAGCCGAAGGCCGCGCCGATCAGGTGGCGGGCAAGGTTCAGAACGCCGTCGGCGGCGTCAAGGATACCTTGCGCGACACGCGCAACTAACCGCTCCCGCTTGCATCGATCAGGCCGCCGCTCCCGAGAACGAGCGGCGGCTTTTTCATACGCTCAGTCGCCGCCCAGCCGGATGCGCAGGCCTCTTCGTGCCAGCATCGGTCGCGGCCAAAAGCTGGAGGGCGCTTATTATTGCCAAGTTTACTGAACCCTCTAGGCTGACCGTCAGGTGAAGTGTCGGGAGAGGCTGCGCGATGGTGTCGCGTCGTACTGTGTTGCTGGCGGCCGCAGGTATGGGGCTCGCCTGGGGGGCGCCGGCGATCGCGCAGGAAGCCCTGTCGAATAGTGATCGCTTCTACTCCGAGGGGCGATACCTGCCGACCTATCTGGACCTGAAGGCCAAGTCGCAAGCGGGGGATGAGGCGGCGCGCCAGATGCTGAGTCAGTTCGCGTCTTTTTTGGGCGACGAAGCCACCGCGGTCGGGGTGGTGGAACGACCCCCGCATCCTTCGCTCGCTCGCCCCGATCTCGATGACGCCGCGGCGCGCGATGCGATTGAGGCCATTGTGGAGGCCGCGCGCGACACGCGCATCGTCATTCTCAACGAGGCGCACAATGTTTCGGGACACCGGGCCTTCGCCGCTCAGGTGATCCGGGCCCTGCGTCCGCTCGGCTATGATTGGTTCGCAGCCGAGACCTTCACCTCGCCGCAGCCCGAGCCCTATGTGCGGATCTCCAGCTACGCCGAGGGCGCGCCCTTCCTGGCGAGCTATGGCTACTACACCCACGATCCGGTCTTCGCTGAGACGGTGAGAGAGGCGGCGCGGCTCGGCTATCGTTTCGCGGACTATGAACAACGCTTCGATCAGAACGCGCCCGATGACGCTGACGGCGCATCGCGGATCGCCGCGCGGGAAGAGGCCCAGGCCGACAACCTGATCGCGAACATCCTGTCCAGCCACCCCGAGGCGCGCGTCTTTGTGTTTGTCGGCTACAGCCACGCCATGGAGAAGCCCGGCCGGGGCGGGACCTGGTTCGCCGCGCGTCTCAAGGCCAAGACCGGCATTGATCCGCTGACGATCGAGCAGTCGATGAATTGGCCGGCGATCGCCCCCGAAAATGATGCGCCGCATGTGGCGGCGGTTCTCGACCGGTTCGCGCCCGAGAAGCCCATCGTGGTGTCCAGGGGAGCCGAGAGCGTGGCTTCGCCCGCCTATGTCGGCAAGATGGACCTGTCGGTCTTCCATCCCCGCGTGGCGCCCGTCGCGGGGCGCCCGGGCTGGCTGGCGGCGGACCCCGAACGCCGCCGCGTCGAGATTTCGGTGCCCCCGCTGGACGAACTGGTGCTTGTCCAGGCTCTGTCGCTGTCCGAGGGGACGGCAGGGCCCCCGTCGGACCATTATCTGCTGCCGCCGGGCGCGACAGAGGCGACGTTCTTCCTCCGCCCCGGTCGCTACTTCTTCCGGCAGGAGACGGTAGGGGGCATCCGGCCAGCCTTCGGCGTTCTGAGCATCGACTAGCCGGCCGGCGACACGGTCCGCGAACCTTCAATCGCCGCCCAGGCGTATGCGCAGGCCGTCCTGTGCGCGTGCTTCGCCTGGTGCGGGGCGGCATTCGCTGTTGAAGGCTATGGCGCCGCTGGGCGTACGCTGGGGGCGGCTGTCGCAGACCTTTTCCTGAGGCGGCGGCGCGCCCAGGGCCGCGACCGGGCGCGGGCCGCACTGCATCGCATAGCCGTTCGCCGCCGTGCCGGGGGTGCAGCTCTCCATCGCCGCCGAGGGACGCAAGCCGTCAGGCAGGCGGTCGCCCATGACGGCGGCCAGCGTCACCCGCACCCTGGCCTGGCAATGCTCCAGCGGCTCGTCCTTGCGGATGAAGGGGCTGCACTGCGACCGCTCCCAGCCATAGGGATCGGCCAGGGCGTGGGCGGGCAGGACGGGAACGGGCGCGGCGACGACGACCTCTTCGACGGGGGCGGGCGGATCGTCCGACCAGACCACGCCGGGCGCGGCCTGTTGCAGAACCAGGGCGAAAAGCAGAGCCGTCGTCATCGCGTCCCTCCTTGGTCGGGGTCTCCCGGACCAGACCTCTACCGTGTCAGCGCGCGCATGGCCTTGTCCAGCCCGTCCAGCGTCAGGGGGAACATGCGCTGGTCCATGACTTCTCGGATCAGGCTGACCGACTGGGTGTAGCTCCAGTAGCGTTCGGTCACGGGGTTCAGCCAGACCGACTTGTCCCACTGCTGGCGGGCGCGTTTCAGCCAGACGGCGCCGGCCTCCTCGTTCCAGTGCTCGACCGAGCCGCCGGGCATGGTGATCTCATAGGGGGACATGGTGGCGTCGCCGACGAAGATGGCGCGCCAGTCGCCGGGGTATTTGTTCAGCACGTCCCAGGTCGGGATCTTCTCGTTGTGCCGCCGCCGGTTGTCCTTCCACACGCCTTCGTAGAGGCAGTTGTGGAAGTAGAAGAACTCCAGATTCTTGAACTCGGTCTTCGCCGCCGAGAACAGCTCCTCGCACAGCTTGATATGGCCATCCATCGACCCGCCGATGTCGAGGAACAGCAGGACCTTGATGGTGTTGCGGCGCTCGGGCCGCATCTGGATGTCCAGCCAGCCCTGACGCGCCGTGCCGTCGATGGTGCCGTCCAGATCCAGTTCCTCGGCCGCGCCTTCGCGCGCGAAGCGGCGCAGGCGGCGCAGGGCGACCTTGATGTTGCGGGTGCCCAGCTCGACCGTGTCGTCCAGGTTCCTGTACTCGCGCTTTTCCCAGACCTTGACCGCGCGGCCCTGTTTCCCGGGCCCGCCGATGCGGACGCCCTCGGGGTTATAGCCGCCGTGGCCGAAGGGGCTGGTGCCGCCGGTGCCGATCCAGCGGTTGCCGCCCTCATGCCGCCCCTTCTGCTCCTCCAGCCGCTGCTTCAGGGTCTCCATCAGCTTGTCGAAACCGCCGAGGGCCTCGATCTGGGCCTTTTCCTCGTCGCTCAGGAACTTCTCGGTCAGCAACCGCAGCCAGTCCTCGGGAATGTCGGTGGTCAGGTCCTCGCCCGCCCCGACCGTCTCCAGCCCCTTGAACACCTTGCCGAAGACCTGATCGAACCGGTCATAATGCTTCTCATCCTTGACCAGCACCGCCCGCGACAGGTGGTAGAAGGCCTCGACCTCGCGCCCGGCCACGTCCTTGTCCATGGCCTCCATCAGATGGAGCCATTCCTTCAGCGAAACCGGAACACGGGCTTCGCGCAGGGCGGTGAAGAAGGGCAGGAGCATGGGATCAGACTGGGCCGGGATCAGCCCCGCCGCAAGATGAACTCGTGGTCGTTCCAGGCACCCACCGGATAGTCGTATTCCCCGGCCTTCTCGAAGCCATAGGCGGCGTACAGCTTCTGGGCCTTTTCATTGCCGCTCCAGACGCCGACCCACAGGGGGCCGTCGGTGTTGGCCTCCATCCATTCCAGCGCCAGCGTCAGCATCCGGGTGCCCAGACCCAGGCCTTGCGCGTCGCGGCTGATGTAGAGGCGGCGCAGTTCCGCGTGACCGGGGCGGCCATCGGGGTGGGGCAGGGTGTTGGGCCCGGTGTTGGCGAAGCCCAGGATCTCGCCGTCGCGGTCGGCCACCCACCAGGCGGCGCCGGGTTCGGTCAGCTTGGTTTGGATGGTCTCGACGCTGAAGCTCTTGTCGAGGAAGGCGGCCAGGTCGGCGGCGGGGTAGGGGATGCCAAAACCCTCGACGAAGGTGTCCACGAAGGTCTGTCGGCCCAACGCGGCCAGGGCGGCGGCGTCGTCGGGTCGGGCGGGGCGGATCAGGGCTTCGGTCATGGTCTCGGCCATACCGCCGCGCGTCCCTGCGGTCGAGGCCGCACAGGCCGCTCGCGAGGCTGTCATCGCTTGGTGGTTGCAGGGGCGCGCGGCGAGAGCTACCACCATCTTCCAAGGGGCCGACGAAGCGCTGGCCCCGTCAACCGCAATCGGGGGGATTGAGGGACGCCAAAGCCTTGATTTCAAAGGCTGCTCCCCGTGCTATGACGTCTCCCGCACTCATGACTCACACCGAATCCGCCGCATCGACGCCCAGTGAGGCGCCTCGCGCCGTCCAGGCGGCGCCGGCCTTCGGCGCCATCATTCTGGCTCGCCACGGCGAGCCGGCCCTGTCGCGCAAATGTCTGATCACCTCGGACGAATATCGTGACTGGTGGGGCCGCTACGAGGTCGGCGGTCTGCGCGCCGGCCAGACTCCGCCGCAGACCCTTCTGAGCGCCGCCGAGGGTGCGGGGGCCATCTACGCCTCTTCGCGCCGTCGCGCCCAGGAAACGGCCCAGGCCGTGGCCCGCGACCGCGAGGTTCTGGTCGACGCCCTGTTCATCGAGGCGCCCCTGCCGCCGCCGCATTTCCCGGCGTGGATCAAGCTGTCGCCGCGCTATTGGGGCGTGATCTCGCGCTTCTGGTGGCACGTCTTCAACCACCACGAAGGCCAGGAAACCCGCGCCGAGGCCGAGGTCCGCGCCGACCAGGCGGCTCGCATCCTGATCGCCCGCGCCGGCGAGGGGCAGGACGTCCTGGTCCTGGCCCACGGCTACTTCAACCACATGGTCGGCCAGCGCCTGAAGGTCCACGGCTGGCGTCTGGCCCACAACCAGGGCTTCAAATACTGGTCGCAACGTCGCTACGAGAAGCGCTGACGCCTTTCGTCGTTGATGCGCCGCGCGGGCGTCTCTAGGTTGCCCGCATCATGACCGACGCCTCCGCTTTCCCCGCCGTTTCCGCCGATCTCAGCTTCGAGGACGCCCTGTCGCGTCTGGAGGGCATCGTCTCGCGACTGGAGTCGGGCCAGGCTCCGCTGGAGGAGTCCATCGCCCTGTACGAAGAAGGCGCGCGCCTGAAGGCTCACTGCGAGGCCCGGTTGAAAGCCGCCCAGCTGCGAGTCGAGAAGATCGTCGTCGGGGCCGACGGCCAGGCCAAGGGCGTCGAGCCCGCCGAGTTCGGCTGATGTCGGACGCTGACCTCGCGCCGTCCATCGGCTTTGATGACTTCCTGAAAGTCGATGTTCGCGTCGGCCAGATCGTCAAGGCCGAGCCCTTCCCGGAGGCGCGCAAGCCCGCGTACAAGCTGACCATCGACTTCGGCCCCGCCATCGGGATCAAGAAGTCCTCGGCTCAGATCACCCATCACTACACCCTGGACCAGTTGCAGGACCGCAAGGTCGCTGCGGTGGTCAACTTCCCGCCGCGCCAGATCGGGCCGATGAAGTCCGAGGTGCTGACCCTGGGCTTCCCCGATGCCGAGGGCGAAGTCGTTCTGGTCGGCGTTGATCGCGACCTGCCGCTGGGCGGGAGGCTGTTTTGACCATGCTCGCCGCCAATTCCCCGGAACAGGCCGTTATCGACCGGGTGGCCGAGATCGCCGATCTGGTCACCGTCGCCCTCGACGAACTGCTGCCCCGCGCCGACGGTCCCGAGGCGCGTCTGACCGAAGCCATGCGTTACGCCGCGCTGGGCCCCGGCAAGCGTCTGCGCCCCTTCTTCGCTATTGAGGCGGGACGGATGCTGGAGGTCGACGAGCAGGCCGTTCTGCGCGCCGCCTGCGCCCTGGAATGCGTCCACGCCTATTCCCTGGTGCATGACGACCTGCCGGCCATGGACGACGACGACGTGCGTCGCGGCCGTCCGACCCTGCACATCGCCTATGACGAGGCGACCGCCATCCTGGCCGGTGATGCGCTGCAGACCGCCGCCTTCGACATCATCCTGGACGAAGACACCCACGACGACGCTGGCGTGCGATGCGAGCTGGCGCGGCGCCTGTCCTTCGCCTCCGGCGCGCGCGGCATGGCCGGCGGTCAGATGATCGACCTGCTGGGTGTCCGCGACGATTTGGGCGGCGTCGCCCGGATGCAGCGTCTGAAGACCGGCGCCCTGTTCGCCTACGCCTTCGAGATCCCGCTGATCATCTCGCGCGGCGGCGAAGACGCCTGGCACGCCCTGACGAGCTTCGCCCACGACGTGGGTCTGGCCTATCAGATCATCGACGATGTTCTGGACGCGGAGGGTTCGGCCGAGGAGATGGGCAAGGCCGCCGGAGGCAAGGACGCCGCCCTTGGCAAGACCAATTTCGTCACCCTGCTGGGCGTCGAGGCGGCGCGACAGAGGGTCGCGCACCTGGCCGATCAGGCCCGCTCGCACCTTGACCTGTTCGGCCACGAGGCCGAAATCCTCAAGGCCAGCGTGGACTTTGTGCTCAAACGCCGGTCCTGATAGGAAACGCGCCCGCCTCCCGCGGGTTAGAATATGACGTCCTGCGTCAAAGGCCTCCGATACCCATGCCCCACACCCCGCTTCTCGACACCGTCAAGTTTCCCGCCGATACGCGGGGCTTGGACGTTCACCAGCTGAAGCAGCTGGCGGACGAGGTGCGGGCCGAGACCATCGACGCCGTCTCGGTCACCGGCGGCCACCTGGGCTCGGCGCTGGGCGTGGTCGAACTGACGGTCGCGCTGCACCATGTCTTCGAGACGCCCAAGGACATCCTGATCTGGGACGTCGGCCATCAGTGCTATCCGCACAAGATCCTGACCGGGCGGCGTGATCGCATTCGCACCCTGCGTCAGGGCGGCGGCCTGTCGGGCTTCACCAAGCGTTCGGAAAGCGAATACGATCCCTTCGGCGCGGCCCACGCCTCTACCTCGATTTCGGCGGCGCTCGGCTTCGCCGCCGCCCGCGACGCCAAGGGCGAGAAGAACCGCGTCGTGGCCGTCATCGGCGACGGCTCCATGTCAGCGGGCATGGCCTATGAGGCGATGAACAACGCCGCCGAGGCCACCCACGGCCAGCTGATGGTGGTGCTGAACGACAACGACATGTCGATCGCCCCGCCCGTCGGCGGTATGAGCGCCTATCTGGCCAAGCAGGTCTCGGGCGGCGCCTATCAGAACATCCGCAAGGTCGGGAAGAAATTCGTCGATCACATGCCGCGCCCCTTCCGCGACGCGGCGCGCAAGGCCGAGGAATACGCCCGCGGCATGATCGTCGGCGGCACCTTCTTCGAGGAACTGGGCTTCTACTACATCGGGCCGATCGACGGTCACGACATGGAAAATCTGGTCCCCATCCTGAAGAACGCGGCCGCCATCACCGACCGTCCGGTGCTGGTCCACGTCGTGACGCAAAAGGGCAAGGGCTACGCCCCGGCCGAGAACAGCGCCGACAAGTACCACGGCGTGGTCAAGTTCGACGTCGTCTCGGGCAAGCAGGCCAAGGCCGTCTCCAACGCCCCCAGCTACACCAAGGTTTTCGGCACAGAGCTGATCAAGCACGCCCGCAACGACCCCAGCATCGTGGCCATCACCGCCGCCATGCCGACGGGCACGGGTCTGGACCTGTTCGGTCAGGCCTTCCCTGACCGCACCTTTGATGTCGGCATCGCCGAGCAGCACGCCGTCACCTTCGCCGCCGGTCTGGCTGCGGACGGGATCAAGCCGGTCTGCGCCATCTATTCGACCTTCCTTCAGCGCGGCTACGACCAGGTCGTCCACGATGTGGCCATCCAGTCCCTGCCGGTGCGCTTCGCCATGGACCGCGCCGGTCTGGTCGGCGCCGACGGCGCGACCCACGCGGGCAGCTTCGACATCGGCTTCATGGGGGCACTGCCCGGCATGGTGCTGATGGCCGCCGCCGACGAGGCGGAACTGGCCGCCATGATCTCGACCTCCCTGGCCATCGACGACCGCCCCAGCGCCTTCCGCTATCCGCGCGGCGACGGCGTCGGCGTCGAGATTCCTGAACTGGCCGCCCCGCTGGAGATCGGCAAGGGCCGCATCGTCCGCGAAGGGACCTCGGTCGCCATTCTGTCGCTGGGCACCCGCCTGCAGGAATCGCTGAAGGCCGCCGACCTGCTGGCCGCGCGCGGCGTCTCGGCCACCGTCGCCGACGCCCGCTTCGCCAAGCCGCTGGACGCCGACATGATCCTGCGTCTGGCGCGCGAACATGAGTGCCTGATCACGGTGGAAGAGGGCGCCATGGGCGGCTTCGGCGCCTTCGTCCTGCAACTGCTGGCCGAGAAGGGCGCGCTGGACGGCGGTCTGAAGATCCGCACCCTGACCCTGCCCGACGTCTTCCAGGACCAGGACAAGCCCGAGATCATGTACGCCCAGGCCGGCCTCGACGCCGACCACATCGCGGCGACCGCCCTGACCGCCATCGGCGTCGACGCCAGCCGGGCGGTGCGGGCGTAATCCACCGTCGTCGCTCGGGAGGGCCGCGGCTGACGTCTAGGCTGCGGGCTCTTGCGAGGGCGCTGCGGCGCGACTCGTCGTCGCGCACGCAACTTTGACGGTTCCAAATCGGTTTCATCCCGGTAAAACTAGGGCGAAAGCCTTGCCGTGGCGGCCTCGCGCCCCCAGATTAAGGCTTCCAGCCCCAAGGAAACCCTTCACCGACGCAGGAGCGCCGATGCCGCATGCCGACAGCCTGATTATCACCCTGGTCGGAGGCTTCGTCCTCGCCTTCGTGTTCGGCATGTTGGCCAATCGGCTGAAGCTGTCGCCTTTGGTCGGTTATCTGGTGGCGGGGGTCGTGGTCGGCCCCTACACGGGCGGCTTCGTCGCCGACACCGAGCTGGCGCCCCAGTTGGCCGAGATCGGCGTCATCCTGCTGATGTTCGGGGTCGGGCTGCACTTTTCGCTGGCGGACCTGATGAAGGTGCGCAAGGTCGCCATTCCCGGCGCCCTGGTCCAGATCGCCGCCGCCACTGTCCTGGGCTGGGTCCTGGGCCGGTTCCTGCTGGGGCTCGGCGACGTCGAGGCCCTGTTGCTGGGGTTCTCTCTGTCGGTGGCCTCGACCGTGGTGCTGCTGCGGGCGCTGGAAGAGCGCAAGCAGCTCAAGACCGACGCCGGCCGCATCGCCATGGGCTGGCTGATCGTCGAGGATCTGGTGATTGTCATCGCCCTGGTCATGCTGCCGTTGCTGATCATCGCGCCGGGTGAAACGCTGAGCGGCGCCGAACTGGCCAAGTCCATCGGCTGGACCCTGGTCAAGGTCGCCGGTTTCGTTAGCGTCATGCTGGTCGTCGGCGCCAAGGTCCTCCCCTGGGTTCTGGTGCGGATCGCCCACACCAAGTCGCGTGAACTCTTCACGCTTGGCGTTCTGGCCATCGCACTGGGCATCGCCTGGGTCGCCTATTACCTGTTCCATTCCTTCGCCCTGGGCGCCTTCCTGGCAGGTCTGGTGCTGAACAGCTCGCCGCTGGGCCACAATGCCGCCGAGCGCTCGCTTCCGCTGCGCGACGCCTTCGCCGTGCTCTTCTTCGTCTCGGTCGGCATGCTGTTCGATCCGATGATCCTGGTGCGCGAGCCTCTCGCCGTTTTGGGCGTCCTGGGCATCGTCATCATCGGCAAGTCCCTGGCGGCCCTGGCCATCACCACGGCCTTCAAGCTGGACCGACCGACCAGCCTGACCGTCGCCGCCGCCCTGGCTCAGATCGGCGAGTTCTCCTTCATCCTGGCCGCCATCTCGGTGTCCCTGGGCGCCATGAGCCGCGAAACCCACGACCTGATCCTGGCCGCAGCCCTGCTGTCGATCTCGCTCAATCCCTTCGTCTTCGCCCTGATCGACCGGATGGGCGGGCGGATCGTGACGCCGCCCAAGAAGGAAGAACCCAAGGCCGCCCTGGCCGACGTCATGTAATGAAAAGAGGCCCGGAGATCGCTCTCCGGGCCTCTTCGCATCCGCGTCCTGGCAGGGGGGCTAAAGGACGCCGATCATGCTCGCGACCAGGGGGTGGCGCACGATGTCGCGTTCGGCCAGGCGGACCACGGCGATCTCCGGCACGGCCTCCAGCCGCTCGGCGATGTCCGACAGGCCCGACACGCCGGGCAGCAGGTCCGACTGTTGCGGGTCGCCCGTAACCACCATGGTCGAGTGCCAGCCCAGCCGGGTCAGCAGCATCTTGAGCTGGACGTAGGTGCAGTTCTGGGCCTCATCCACCACGATGAAGGCGTTGTTCAGCGTGCGGCCGCGCATGTATCCGATGGGGGCGATCTCGATCAGGCCCTCGGCCATCAGGGCCTTGACCCGTTTCATGCTGAGCCGATCCGACAGGGCGTCGTAGAGGGGGCGCAGATAGGGAGCCAGCTTGTCCTCCATGTCGCCGGGCAGGAAGCCGATGGACTCCCCGGCCTCGACCGCCGGGCGCGACAGGACGATGCGGCCGACCTTGCCGGCCTCCAGCGCCTCGACCGCCTTGGCCACGGCCAGATAGGTCTTGCCGGTGCCGGCCGGGCCCAGGGCGAGGACCAGATTGGCGTGGTCGATGGCGGCCATCAGTTCGGCCTGACCGTCCGACTTGGGCTTCAGCGTCTTGAGGTAGCCCTGGTCGCGTTCGTCGTTGGAGGGATAGGGCGACCAGCCGTTGCGGGGCGGCAGTCGCCGCACCTTGGCGTCCTGCAGGAACTCCCGCGAGTCCAGCACGCCTTCGCGGACCTGATGCTTGATGGCCGAACGCTTCGTCATGAACGCCTCCAGGGCATGAAAAAAGGCGCGCCCGGCAGGGACACGCCTTGGTCGTCGGTGGGGGAGGAGGGGACCGGAGCCACGCAGCAGCCGCCCGGATCAGCCGCAGGATCGTCGCCGCAGCAGAGGCGTCGTCCTGGAACCGGTCGCGAACACGCCACGCGCATTCTCCAGTATCTGACCGGACCGGGCTTGATCCGGCTTCGGATCCGGGGCCGAAATGGCGACCTCGAATCGCATCAACAGAATGATGCTAACGTAGTTTATGAGGGCTTAAAGCCATCATTTTCTGAAACATAAGGCGTGTTCGGATGAGTGTTTACAGTCTTGGCGACAGCAAGCCGCAGCTTCCGCCGGAGGGCGAATACTGGATCGCGCCGAATGCAACGGTTCTAGGGAATGTGATTCTGCATCCCGGCGCCAGCATCTGGTTCAACACGGTTTTGCGAGGCGACAATGATCCCATCGTGGTCGGTCGCGACAGCAATATTCAGGACGGCAGCATCCTGCACACGGATGTCGGCTCGCCCCTGTCGATCGGCGCGGGGGTGACCGTGGGCCACAAGGCCATGCTGCACGGCTGCACCATTGGCGACAACAGCCTGGTCGGCATCGGGGCGGTGATCCTGAACGGCGCGCGCATCGGTAAGAACTGCCTGATCGGCGCCAACGCCCTGATCACGGAGGGCAAGGTCATTCCGGACAACAGCCTGGTCATGGGGCAGCCCGGAAAGGTGGTGCGAGAACTGGACGAGGGGCAGATCGAGGCCCTGCGCATATCCGCGCAGCACTATGTTCAGAACTGGAAACGCTATGTGCGGGATTTGCAGCCTTTGACCTAGCTTCGAGCCTGACGCGTCAGGATGGCACAGCTTGTCGGTCGTCGGCGCGTAATCGGGCAACGGAAACGCAAGGCTTTTGCGCTTTCATGCAGCATTGAACCGGCCCGCGACTTGCAAGGCGCGGGGCAAGAACAATGCAGGAGCCCAGCCGATGCGGGTGCGGATCAAGACTTTGCTGGCGGCCGCCGGTGCCCTTATCGGCGCCATGGCGATCGCTGACGCGGCGGCGGCGCAATGCGGAGGCAACACCTGCCAGCCGCCTCCGCCGCCCCCTCCGCCGCCGATCCCCGGCGGGCCTTGCGGCGGCGGCGGATGCCAGCCGCCCTCGCCGCCGCCGACCTATCCAGGCTGTGGTCCGCGCGGCTGCCAGCCGCCGGTTGCACCGCCGTGCTGCGGCTCGGGCGGCAATGTGAACGTGAACGTCAATGTGAACGCCAATGCTTCGGCCACGGCGCGCGCCTTCGCCGGCTCACGCAGCGGCGCGACGGTGATCGTCGGCGGGGGCGGCGGCGCCTACTTCAACGTTGACCAGCCCTATCCGACGACGATCCAGGGCCTGACGGTCGAGGGCAAGACGATGGATATGATCCGCGTTCCCTATACGGCCTCGCGCCGGATGGAGAAGCGGGTGGTCATCCAGGCCGTCTGCATCGACGACCGCGCCGTGCCGCATCCGGCCTCGCAGGTTCGTCCTGGCCGCGACGTGGCCATGGACTATGAGGGCGAGCTGTACCGCTGCATCGCCGGAACCAAGCTGCAATGGACCATCGCTGATGAAGCCGGCGGCCCGGGCGAAACCATCAACTGCAACAAGCGTGACGCTCTGTGGTACGGCCGCGGCGGCCAGCTGGAGTGCCGTCCGGAGAAGCAGGAGCGCGACTGCAACGAGCGTTCGCTTCTGCGCCGCTATGGCGCGGGCGTGAAGGTGCTGACCATGATCCGCGAAGAGACCTACACCGAATACCGCGAGGAGATGGTCGAGAGCGCCGGGGCCGTGGCTTCGGGCGCGGTGATCATGCTGGACGGCGGCGTCGGCGGCCGCGTCTTCTGAACAGGCCGTTCAGCCTGGCGTCAGCCGAGTTGAGCTAGAGTTGGACCATCGACTCTCCGTCGATTAGGCCAAAAGACTTGGGGCCCCGATCCGCTGGATCGGGGCCCCTTTTTCGTCGACGTCAACCCAGCCTTACTGGGTCGCAGCCTTGTCCGACACGACCTCGGCCTTCCATGCCGTGTCCGCCTTCAGGTACTGCCGTGCGGCGGCCTGAATATCGGCGGCGGTGAAGGATTCCAGATCGCTGATGTGCGTCTGGATCTGCTCCAGTGAGGCCGGTTTGGCGGCCAGGTCTTCGAGTTGGCCGAGCCAGTACTCGTTGCCGGCCTGGCTGCGACGCAGGGACTCGATGACCGGCAGGCGGGCGCGGTTCAGTTCGTCCTCCGTCACAGGGGCGTCGCGCAGGGAGGCGGTGATCGCGTCCACGGCAGCGTAGAAGGCCGGGATCTTGTCCGCCGCCGTCTCCGCCATGACGAAGATGGAGCCGTAGCCCTTGAACACGTCCGAGGACGAGGAGGCGACGCGCGGAGAATAGGCCAGGGCCTGCTTCTCGCGGATTTCCTCAAGCACGCGCAACTTGAAGACCTCGGCCAGGATGTTGACCTTGCGGGCCTCGGTGCGGTCATCGACGGAGTCCGTCGTCGGCCAGGCGATGTAGCCCAGGGCCTGCTCGGCCGGACCCGAGTGGGTCAGGCGCACCGGCTGGGCGGTCGGCGCCGGGAAGCGACGCTGGTCCGAACCAGGCAGGGGCTGGGCGGCCGGGGCGCGGGCGGGCAGGGCGGCGAAGGTCGAAGCCACGGCCTTGATCGCATCATCGACCGTGACGTCGCCGACCATGACGATGTCGATCGGGCCCGACGCCATGCCCTGGATGACGCCTTGCTTCAGCTCGTCCAGGGTGAAGGCGGCGATGTCCGAAGCAGCCGGCACCGTCTCGCGCTTGTCGCCGCTGGCCAGAAGGCCGGCGGCCTGGATGCCGAAGGCGCCGCCGGGCGTCGCGCGCTGCTGGGTCAGGATCTGCGGGAAGAAGGCCTTGATCTGCTCGAACGGCGCCGGGCGCAGGCCCGGATCGGTCAGATAGGCGGCCAGCACCTGCATCTGCAGCTGCAGATCAGCGGGGCGGGTTGCGCCCGACAGCTGATAGGCGTCGCCGTCGATCGAGAAGCCGGCGCTGTAGATCTTGCCCGTCAGGACGCGGCTCAGTTCATCCGCCGTCAGCTTGCCGAGGCCGCCCTGGGTGAAGACCATCGGAGCCAGCATCTGGGAGGTGAAGCGGTCGGTCGGCAGGCCTTCTTCGCCGATGCCGGTGCGAACCGTCATCAGGATCTGCTCGTCCTTGAAGTCGGTCGGCTTGACCGTCAGGCGCACGCCGTTGGGGAAGGTCACGACCGTGGCGCCGACAGCGGCGACCTCGGTGCGGCTGCTGGGAACTGCAGCGGCGCCGAAATCGGCATAGGGCCATTCCAGTTGAGCCTGTTCGGCGCGGGCGGTGACGGCGACGGTGCGGCTGGCTTCCAGGGCGGCGGTGACGCCCGCTTCGCCGCCTTCGATTGCTTCAGGCGTGATGACCAGAGCCAGAGGACCGTAGCCTTCGAACACGGCCTTGACCGCCGTGCTGACCTGCTCGGCCTTCAGATCCTTCACGCTGGCCTCGAACCGGGCGAGGTTGTCAGCGGGGGAGGAGAAGACCTTGTCGTCATTGGCCGAGCCCAGCAGGGCGTTGGCCAGGGCCGGGGTGCTGCGCGTTGCGGCGGCCTGAACGGCGTTCTCCAACGCGGTGCGGGTGTTGGCGATCTCGCGGTCGAGTTCGGTCTGGGTCACGCCGAACTGCACCAGGCGGCGCTGCTCCTGCTCGATGGTTTCCAGCGCGCGCTTCAGGCCGCCGGGGTTGAAGCTGGCCGAAACGCTGCCGAGGTCGACGGTGTCGAACAGGCTGCCCTTGCTGGCGCTGGCGCCGATAAAGGGCGGATTGTCGGCGCGAGCGATCTCGCCCAGACGACGGTTCAGAACCGCGAGGCCCAGGTTCTGCACCAGGGCTTCGCGACGTTCGGCGACGGTGTCGGGGTCCAGGTCAGGGTTGCGGATCCAGTTCAGCTGGATCGAGGACTGGATGCCCGGCTCGACCAGGATGCGGGTTTCGGCCGAACGTGGCGCGACGGTTCCCAGATCGGGATTCGGGCCATCAGCGGCCTTGGGCGTCCAGTCGCCGAAGGTCGCCTTGATCTTGGCTTCCATCTGATCGACGTCGAAGTCGCCGACCGCGATTATGGTGGCGCGTTCGGGGCGGTAATAGGCGTTGTAGAACTCGACGAAGCGTTCGCGCGGAGCCGAGCGAATAATGCTGAGGTCGCCGATCGGCAGGCGGTTGGCCAGGCGCTGACCGGGCGCCAGCAGGGCGATCTGGGCCTTGAGCGAGCGCAGGCCGGGGGTGTTGCGCAGGCGCTCTTCGCCCTCGATGACGCCGCGCTCTTCGTCGATCGCCTCAGCCTTCATCAGGGCTTCAGAGACCTGTTCGCGCATGATGCGCAGCGAGGTGTCGACGGTCTCGTCATTGGTGCGCGGCAGCTCCAGGGTATAGGCGGTCTGGTCGAAGCTGGTGAAGGCGTTGGTATCGGCGCCGAAGGCCAGGCCGAGACGTTCCAGGATTCGCAACAGGTCGTTCTCGGGCACATTGGTCGTGCCGTTGAAGGCCATGTGCTCCATGAAGTGGGCCAGACCCAACTGGTCGTCATTCTCCATCAGCGAACCGGCCGCGATCCGCAGGCGCAGCGAGGCCTGCCCCGGGGGCGTGGCGTTCTTCATGATGGCGTAGCGCATGCCGTTCGGCAGGGTGCCGAAGCGGACGGCGGGATCGGCCGGGATGTCGCTGGCGGCCTGGGCCCAGGCGCTGGAGGGCTGGGCGTTCTGCGCGACCGCGGCGGGCGCCGTCGAGCTGACGGGCATGGCGACGGCGGGCAGGGCGGCCGCGCCAAGAAGGGCGAGGCTTGAGGCGGCAAGCAGCAGATGGCGAGCGGATCGCATTCAGTAGTCTCCGGACCGTGCGATCAGGCTGCCCCCGGGACTGACTGCGGCCCTGCACGTTGGTCGCGTGCAATGACCTATGCACGTTCGCTCAAAGTGACAAACGTGCTTGACTGCCTCAAGTTACCGAAAGTTAATTTCCTCCGGTCCGCGTGACGTAGAAGGTCGCGGAATTGCCGACCGCGTTGGCGCCGGCGATGACGTTGCGGCCATTGCCGTTGATGGTGGAGTTGACGATCGCGCTGACGTTGCCGCTGTTGCTCTGAACATTGCGAACCTGGAGGTCGCCGCCGCACTCGGCGCAGGCGTAGCCGGTGACCGAGTTGCCCGCGGCGTTGGCGCCGACGTAGGCGTCGTATCCTTTCTGGCCGACAAAGGAGGCAGTGGCTTCGACCCCGCCCGAGTTCATCTGCGTATTGTCGATGTCGACATAGATGTCGTTGTTGCCGATCGTGACCTCGTTGGCGACGGCGCTGGCGGCTGCCGTCCCCTTGCCGAAGTCGTAGGAGTTCAACTGAACCGCGCCGCGAATCTGGGCGGTGTTCTCCTGATCCGTGGTGGGGACCAGGGATCCGCCCTGGTTGTAGAAGGTGGCCTGGTTGCCGCCGGCGTGGGCGCGCGCGGCCAGGTTCCAGCCGTTACCGGCCCATACACCCGTGCCAGCCTCGACCATGGCGCCGGACGAGCGTTGCCGCACCTCCAGTTCCTGGTTGGCCGAAGGACCCGACGTCGCCTGAACAGTGTTGGCCACGGCCTGGCTGGAGAACTCGGCCGGGTCGCGCACAAAGCGAGGGGAAGCCTGATTGGTGGCGCGGACGTCGCCGGTCACTGTCTGATTGATCGAGCCGACCAGGGATGCACGGTCGCCGCCGGATCCGCTTCCGGCCAGTGCGACCGTATTGCCCATAGCGGCGGCGGCGATGGTCCCACCGCCGATCAGCCGCGCGTCCTGTCCGGTGATGACGGTTGTCGCCGTGACGTCGCCGCTGACCGTCTGGGTCGCGTCGATCGCCATCTGCGCACTCGCCGCCGTGCCAGCCAGATAGTTGCCGCTCGCCTGGGTGACGCTGGTCACAAGGCCGTTGGTGTCGCCATCTAGGGTGAGCGTGGTCGAAGCCGAAGTCTCGCCGCGCATGTCCTGGGACGAGCGGACGTCGAGGTCCTGGCCATCTGCGCCGCCGGTCAGGCTATTGCCCTGGGCGGCGTTGGACACAGTGACCTGATCGCTGACGTCGATGACGTTCAGCGTCTGGCCCGCGACGACGTCGCCCAGCTGAAGCTGTTCGTTCAGGACCAGACCGCGGTCCTGGGCGACGACCTCAGTAGCGGCCGCGGCGCACATCGCCGTCGCGGCGATCGTGCCAGCGAGACGGATCCGCGCGAGTCTGACCATTGTTCGTGTCCGTGTTTGCATAGGCGGGGTAGTAGCCGCCGGTCGGGCCGACGGGAGAGTCGCCCAGAGGATCATTGGCGGGGTTGAGGCAGACCTCGGGTCCCGGGGCGCCGTAGAGATTGGCCATGAACTCGACCGTGGCGCGTTCCACCAGGGCGCGGACGGCCAGTTGCACGGGCTCAAGGCCGCTGGTCCCGGCCGAAATGTCGAAGACGTTGCCGTTCAGGAAGTCGAAGACGCCCGCCGAAACCTCGCGGCCGACGATCTGCTTCTGATAGGAGACGACATCGACGACCTCGAGCGTGGTGGTTTGAACCAGACGCAGGTCGATGGCCACGTTCATGACGAAGACCTTGCCGGTCAGCATGCCCGAGCCGCCGTTGTCTTGAACCTCGCCGCCGGCGATGTCGAACCCGCCCGAGCGGATGTTATAGTTCACCTCGGTGATGCCGCCGACGACATAGAAGTCGGATCCGGGCACCTGACCGGCGAGAATGCGACGGTAGGCGGCGTCCTGCGGCCCGCCGTTCGGCTGGTCGTCGCTGATCAGCTTGTTGTTGGCGTAGCGCAGTTCAAGCTCGGACACCGAGGTGTCGTAGCGTTCAACGATGCGCGCGCCGGCCTTGGCCAGGGCGGTATTCGCCATCAGGGACGCCCCCTGGGTGATCTGGCGCCCGCCGTCCGAGGAGATCGAACCCGTGTAGTCGCTGATCCGGCCCACCGCCATGCGCGGCGACGGCAGGTTGTAGCGGCGGGCGTAGTCGGCCAGGCAGTAGAGAGCGGTCGAATAGGGTGTCGGGTTGGACGTCACCGGGGCATTACCGATCGGCGCGGCGTACTGGCCCGACGGTCCGGCGCTGGTGCTGACGCAGCCGGCCAGAACGCTGGAGACGGCGGCCACGACGGCGGCGGCCCGCAGCGGGCGATTGAAGCGTTGTGCGGTCATCAGAAGTTCAAGGTCCCGTTCAGGGCGGTTCCGGCGGTGATATTGCCGGTATTGGTCTGCTTGGAGTTGACGATCACCGTGTTCCGGTTGCCCTGAACCACGACGTTGAGGCTGTTGCCGATCGCGGTCGCGCCGCCGATGGCCGTGCCGTTGCCGGAGGAGCCGGCGCCGACGTGGCCGCTCGACACGCCTGCGGTTGAACTGGAATAGCTGCTGGCGCCGGACTGGATGATGCCGTTGACGATCAGGCGATTGCCGTTGGCGTCGCGGGTCGAGCCGCTCGAGGGCTGGGCGGTGGTGTAGCGCGAGGCGCCGTAGCCCGCCTGGAACTGGGCGGCGCCGGCCGAACCGGTCGACTGTGCGGCCGCTGCGCCGGCCGCCGTGAGGGGCAGGGCCAGGACCGCGACGGTCAGGATCAGTTTTTGAAACGGCATGAAGCACTCCGCAGGTCGATGCGGGTCGCCAAGCAACCCGCGTGCCAGTCTGGAACGCGGGTCTTAAGATCGGCTTGAGATTGCGCCGGTCTTTGTCCATCAAGGGCTTATGCAGACTTCCACCGACGGCCCGAGCGATCCCCAGCGTGAGCGGATATTCAACGCGCCTTTTCTGCCGATATTGATCGCCGCCTCGATGCCCGTCCTCTTCTGGTTTCAAGAACGGTTGCCCGATCAGGGCATGTCCATGGCTTTTCGGGCTGTGGATCTGTGGCAGGGACGATGGAGCGGACTGTTCACCTCCATGCTGCTGCACGGCGGATGGACCCATGTCGCCATGAACGCGGTCGGGGCCCTGGCCTTCGGCACGCCGGTGGCCCGATTGCTCTCGCGGGGGCTGGGCCCTCTGATCTTTGTCGCCCTTTATATCGTGAGCGGAGCCGTGGCGGCGCTGGGTTATGGACTGTGCCATCCGGGGAGCGAGAGCCATCTGGTCGGAGCTTCCGGCGCGGTGTTCGGCCTGATTGGCGCATCGACCCGTCTCATGGGGGGACACGGTCGGGTGATGCCCTTGTTCCATTCAGCTGTTTTGAAGCAGGCCGGCGCCTGGATGGCGGCTAATCTGCTCGTCGGTCTGATCGGTCTGGCTCCGGGCGCGGGCGGCGCCAGCATCGCCTGGGAAGCCCATGCTTTCGGCTTCCTGGTCGGCATCGTCCTGATCGGCCCGCTGGGTCGGTGGTTCGGACCGGGATCGGATTTGCGTCATGCCCGCGTCTGAGCGATCCTGCCGTTAGTAGCGGCCGGTCCGCGGTCGCCTCTCTGTCGGACGAGAAGGAGCCGCCATGCTGGTCGCCGAAATTCTGAAGGGGAAGGGGCAGGCGGTCTTCACCCTGTCGCCGGATACGCCTCTGATCGAGGCCTGCGCCGAGTTGGATCGCAAACGGGTCGGCGCTCTGATTGTCTGTCAGGGAGACGATGTCGTCGGCGTTCTCTCGGAACGGGACATCGTTCGGGCGATATCGCAGGACGGCGCAGCGGCGCTGTCGCAACCTGCGTCCCGCTATATGACCGCGGACGTGATCTTCGCGGAGCCGACCGAAACCGTGGCGATCCTGATGGGAAGGATGACGGATCGGCGCGTGCGCCATCTGCCCGTCCTTAGAGGGCGCGAACTGGCCGGCGTCATCTCGATCGGCGATGTCGTCAAATGCCAGATCGCCGAAGCCACACAGGAGGCTGAGAGTCTGAGGACCTATATCGCGGCGGGCTGATCGACGTTGAGAGCGATGAAAGACTCTCGTTCGTTGAGATAGTTCGTGAAACTGTCATTCAGGGCTTGTGGACTCGGGGTGGTGTCCGTATATCCGCCGCTCGCTCGGAGACGGGCGGCGGCGTTGGGTTCTGAGACGGGCCTGGCGAAGTGGATTTGGAAGCTTCGGTTTCCGGGTTTGCGAAAAGGCTGAAAAGCCTGGTTGACATGGAGATAGGCTTTCCTTAGAAGGCCGCCT
>NZ_DLNQ01000003.1 GCF_002479495.1 Brevundimonas sp. UBA7506 | reverse complement strand
CCATCGACATCAACTTCTAAGGCATGAAGTCCCCGGAGCAGACCGAAAGGTCTCGCTCCGGGAACGATGTCCAGGATGTCGAAAAAGTCCGGCCGTCGGCCTCGTCCAGAGCCGGCGGCCTTCTTGTCAGCACAATGCAGACTCGATCCGACCGTCCAACCGCCTTGTCATCGACGTGGCCTTGGCACTAGGAAGGGGCTCGATTCTTGGAAAGACACCCCGCGTTTGCTTGCGCCATTTGATCCTGATCAGCCGAATGCAATCCCGCTGGTGCAGGCGGATTTGCGCGGCCGCCGCTTTCTGATCGTCACGGCCCCGTTCGGCGGGTTCGGGCGGCTTCTGGCCCAGGCTGTCATCGCAAGGGGCGGCGAAGTCGGCCGCATGATTTTCAACGCCGGCGACCTTGTGACCTGGCGGCGCCCCGGCGGCGTGACTTTCCGCGACCATGTGCGACGTTGGCCTGCCCGGGTCCGGGAACTGGCCGATCAGTTCACCGACATCATCGTCTTCGGCGAGGGCGGTCCCTATAATCAGGGCGTCCTGGCTCAGGCCGAGGCGCTGAAGGCGCGCGTCTGGGTGCTCGAGAACGGCTACTTCCGCCCCGACTGGATCACTCTGGAGCAGAACGGGGTCAACGGCTCCAGCAGCCTGCCGCGTTCAGCGGCGGGATACGCCATACCCGGCCCCGAGCTGCCGGTGACGCGCCCGGTCGGCAAGATCCTGCCGCATCACGTGTTCAACATCAGCTTCTATCATGCGGTGCAGCCGCTGGGGCGGCTGGCCTTCCCGCGCTATCGGCACCCCTATACGGTTTCGCCCTGGCGGCAGTTTTTCGGCCATATCCGCCGCTATTTCGGCCTGGCCACGCGTCCCAAGCAGTCCTGCGACGCCGACGTGATCCGCGCGCGCGGTCCCTTCTTCATCGCCTGCCTGCAGCGGGAAGGCGACGCCCAGCTGCTGCGCTATTCCTCCTATGCCGACAACACCGCCTTCCTGGCCGAGGTCATGGGCAGCTTCGCTCGCCATGCGCCCAAGGACTGCCGGCTGGTGGTCAAGAACCATCCTCTGGATCCGGGGTTGTCGGATCTGGAGCACATGACCCGTTGCCTGGCGGTGGAGCGCGGGCTGGATGACCGGGTCGATTTCATCGACGGCGGCAACCTGGCCCAGCTGTGCCGCGCGTCACAGGGCATGGTGGTCAATAACTCCAGCGCGGCCCTGTCGGCGCTGGGGTTCCGTACCCCGGTCAAGGTGATGGGCGACGCCTTCTTCGATTTTGAAGGCCTGACCGACCAGCAGCCTCTGGATGATTTTTGGAGCGCGCCCAAGCCCGCCGACGCCAAGCTTTTCACGGCGTTCCGCGCACACGTGATCGCTCGCAGCCAGATCAACGGCAATTATCACGAGCCCCGCGCCATGCGCTCGACGGCTAATCTGATCGCCGACGCTTTCGCGGTGCGCGCCGGCTGACGGCCCTGTCGGATGGGGAGATGAAACCATCCACAGAGGTGTGACGATATAGCCACCCCCGGCGACTGTCATATCACTGTCACACGACTGTCGTCCAAACTTCCCGCAGCGGCCTTAAGGCCCAGCCCATCTCGACAGGCGTCACGGCCTGCCGCGCATGGCGCTACGCCTTCATCACTGGGGATACCAACAGATGACCAACCGCAAACAGCTGTTCTGGGCGACGACCGCCCTCATGAGCGGCCTTCTCATGGCCGGCGCCGCTTCGGCCCAATCGACCGGCACCGAAGCCACGGAAGTCAGCGACGTCGTCGTGACCGGCCAGCGCGGCCCGCGCAACCTGGAAGGTCTGGCGGTTGCTGAAACCGTCGCCAAGACCCGCAACACCGTCAACCAGGAATTCATCGCCACCCAGGCCGCTGGTCAGACCATCCTGCAGACCCTGAACCTGACGCCGGGCCTGAGCTTCACCAACGCCGACCCCTATGGTTCGTCGGGCGGCAACATCCGTCTGCGCGGCTTCGACGGCGCCCGCGTCTCGCTGACCTTCGACGGCATCCCGCTGAACGACACCGGCAACTACTCGTCGTACACCAACCAGCAGATGGACCCGGAACTGATCGAGCGCGCCTCGGTCAACACCGGTTCGACCGACGTCGACAGCCCGACCGCTTCGGCCACCGGCGGCACCATCAACTATGTGACGCTGCGTCCGACCACCGACATGGGCGGCTGGGTCCAGGGTTCGCTGGGCGACTTCAACTATCGCCGCGTCATGGGCCTGTTCAACACGGGCGAGTTCGGCCCGTGGGGCACCACCGCCTGGGTCGCCGCCTCGTACCAGAACTATGACAAGTTCAAGGGCATCGGCGAGCTGGAGAAGGTGCAGTACAACGCCCGCATCTATCAGCCGCTGGGCGACAACGGCGACTTCGTGGCCCTGTCGGGTCACTACAACGAGAACCGCAACAACAACTACAACGGCCCGAACCTCGGCACCGCCACCGGCTTCTGCGACGTCGCCAAGACCCAGGTCTGCGTCGATCAGGTCAATGATCCGGCGAACCCGTTCGGCTGGGGCGTCGACTTCGACCGCACCTATATCGCCCCGACCTTCCGCAACGGCGTCGCCGACAATGACGCCAACGGCTCCAACTACTGGGGTCTGCGCGTGAACCCGTCCAACACGGGCAACATCCGCGGCAACTCGCGCTTCACCCTGATGGACGGCCTGGTCCTGACGGTCGACCCCTCGTTCCAGTACACCCTGGCCAACGGCGGCACCCAGCAGACCGTTCTGTCGGAAACCGACGCCCTGCTGCGCGGCACGAAAACCACGGGCGGCGTCGACCTGAACGGCGACGGCGACACCCTGGACCGCGTGCGCGTCATGTCGCCGTCCAACACCAACACCCACCGCTACGGCCTGAACAGCTCGCTGATCTGGGATCTGAACGACAACCACCGTCTGCGCGCCGCCTATGCGCTGGACTGGGGTCGTCACCGTCAGACCGGCAACTACGGCTTCGTCGACTTCTCGAACCCGTCGAACCCGACCTTCGTCGACGTCTTCGGCGGTCGTAACGACACGGACAACCGCGTCGTCAACCTGGACGGCTACGCCCTGCAGTCGCGCGACCGCAAGTCGATCGCCTCGCTGAACCAGTTCTCGGCCGAATACCGCGGTCGCTTCCTGCAGGAAGCCCTGACGGTCACGCTGGGTGTCCGTGCTCCCTTCTTCAAGCGCGAACTGAACCAGTACTGCTACACGCAGAACGCCTCGTCGAACGTGCTCTGCACCTCGGAAGTGCCGAACGCGACCCTGGCAAACGGCAACGTCACCTTCGCCGGCCGCGGCACGACGCAGTACATCAAGCCGTACTCGCGTGAAGTGAAGTTCGACGACATCCTGCCGAACGTCGGCGCCACCTACCGCTTCGGCGAAGGCCACTCGGTCTTCGGTAGCTACAGCGAGTCCCTGTCGGCTCCGCGTACGGACAGCCTCTACGCCGTCACGCGTTTTGCCGATAACTCGATCGGCAACCCGACGGTTCAGCCGGAAACCTCGAAGAACATCGACCTGGGTTACCGCTACACCACCTCGACCATCGTGGCTCAGGCCTCGGTGTTCCAGAACGAGTTCGACAACCGCATCGTCAGCACCTGGGACGAAGACCTGGGTCAGTTCGTCGACCGTAACGTCGGCGCCGTGGAATCGATCGGTTTCGAAGCCTCGCTGGGCTGGCAGCCGACCGAGAAGCTGAACCTGTACGGCACGGTCTCGCTGCTCAACAGCGAACTGCAGGACAACTACCGCTACAACGCGGCGGGCGCTGAGCTGCAGACCAAGGGCAAGAAGCAGGTTGAAACGCCGGAACAAATGTTCTCGCTGCGCGCCTCGTACAAGTTCAACGACGTCTTCTCGGCCGGCGTTCAGGGCAAGTACACGGGTGAGCGTTGGGTCACCGACGTCAACGACCTGAAGGTTGACGCCTTCACCGTCGTCGATCTGGACGCCCGCTTCGACTTCTCGACCCTGGGTCTGGACGGCACCTACCTGCAGCTGAACGTCATCAACCTGCTGGACGAGCAGTACTACTCGACCCTGGGCACCCGCGCGTCGGCGACCCCGGGCCAGCTGGGCTACAGCCGTCCGTTCGCGGGCGTCGGCGCTCCGCGTACGATCATGGCTTCGATCCGCTACAGCTTCTAAGCTTCAGCTTCGATCCAGAAATGAGGAGGGCGGTCCGGCGACGGGCCGCCCTTTTCTTTGTTTGCCGGCCTGCCGCGCGTTCGCGCTACTTGAGGCCCGTTCCGGCGGCTGCGGCCGATCGCCCGCAAACATTGAACCGGGGGGCGTCTCGGCCTATCTGGCGCGGTCTGCCTTTCTTCCGTTCGGATCGACTTCGCTCATGACATCGCCTCTGACTATGGCCATCCCCGCCGAATGGACGCCGCACCGGGCCATGTGGGTCGGCTGGCCCAGCCATGCCGAGCTGTGGGGCGAGTATTTCGCCCAGGCCCAGGACGAGGTCGAGGCCCTGGTCAGGGCGCTTGCCGGTCCGGGGCGCGAAAACGTCAAGCTGATGGTCGGCAATGACGAGGCCCTGCCCGGCGCCCGCGCGCGTCTGGACGGCGTCGATGGGATCGAGGTCGTGGCGGCGCGCTTCGGCGACATCTGGCTGCGCGACACCGGCCCGATCTTCAACGCCGGCTCGAAGACGGCCCAGACCTTCAGCGTCAACGGCTGGGGCGGCAAGTACGACTATCCCCACGACGACGAGGTCGCTGATCAGATCGCCGAGTTTTCCGGCGTGCCGACCACCCGTCATGACTTCATCCTCGAAGGCGGCGCCCTGGACCACGACGGCGAAGGCACGGTCCTGACCACGCGTCAGTGCCTGTTGAACAGGAACCGTAACAAGACCTGGACCGGGGCCGAGGCTGAGGCCGCCCTGGCCGCCTCGGTCGGCGCCAAGGTGGTGGTCTGGCTGGGCGACGGCCTGCTGAACGACCACACCGACGGTCATGTCGACAATCTGGCCCGCTTCGTCGCCCCCGGCGTCGTCGCCTGCCCCATCGCCTTCGGCCGCAAGGACCCGAACGCCGAGGTCTATGACGACACCG
This sequence comes from Brevundimonas sp. UBA7506, assembly GCF_002479495.1. GTDB lineage: Bacteria > Pseudomonadota > Alphaproteobacteria > Caulobacterales > Caulobacteraceae > Brevundimonas. Next base: position 77,935 of record NZ_DLNQ01000003.1, on the reverse strand, counting down.
CCCGCCTGCTGTCTGAAACGACCGACGCCATGGGCCGCAAGCTCAAGGTCCTGCGCATTCCGTCGCCCGGCCTGGTGTTGGACGCCGACGAGCGCCCGGTCCCGGCCAGCCACATGAACTTCCTGATCGCCAACGGCGCCGTCGTGGTGCCGACCTATGGCGATGATGTCGCGGCCCGTCTGGCGGGCGAGGCCCTGGCCACCGTCTTCCCCGACCGCGAGATCGTCCTGTCGCCGTCCAACGCCGTCCTGACCGGCGGCGGATCCTTCCACTGCATCAGCCAGCAGGAGCCCGCGTAAAGATGACCCGCACCGTCACCGTCGCCGCCCTCCAGACCTCGTACGGCGAGGATATGCAGGCGAACATCGACAAGACCATCGGCCTGATCCGTCAGGCCGCGGCGAAAGGCGCGCAGGTCATTCTGCCGTCGGAACTGTTCCAGGGCCCCTACTTCTGCGTGACGCAGGAAGAGCACTGGTTCACCTCAGCCTATCCGTGGCGCGAGCATCCGGCCGTGGTCCAGCTGCAGTCGGTGGCCAAGGAACTGGGCGTGGTCATCCCCGTCTCGATCTTCGAGAAGGAAGGCCCGCACTACTTCAACTCGATGGTCATGCTGGACGCCGACGGCGAGGCTCTGGGCGTTTATCGCAAGAGCCATATCCCGGACGGCCCCGGCTATCAGGAGAAGTACTACTTCCGCCCCGGCGACACCGGCTTCAAGGTCTGGAACACCCGCTTCGGCCGCATCGGCGTCGGCATCTGCTGGGACCAGTGGTATCCCGAGGCCGCGCGCGCCATGGCGCTTCAGGGCGCCGACATCCTGATGTATCCGACCGCCATTGGCTCGGAGCCGCATGACGCCACCCTGGACACCGCCGCCCCGTGGCAGCGCGCCATGCAGGGCCACGCCGTCTCCAACGCCATGCCGGTCATCGCCTCGAACCGCATCGGTCACGAGACCCTGACCGAGGCCGGTCAGAGCTTCTACGGCCACTCCTTCATCGCCGACCATCGCGGCGATCTGGTCGAGAGCCTGACGGGCGAAGAGGGCGTGCTGGTCCACGCCTTCGACCTCGACTTCCTGGATCAGTATCGCGCCGCCTGGGGCTTCTTCCGCGACCGTCGTCCGGAACTGTACGGCGCCTTGGCGACCGGCCGCCCAGCCTAGTCAGCGACGAGCGTTCCGCGCCACGACATTGCCCGTGGCGCGGTCGCCGTCGTCGGCGCTGCTGCCCCAGGGATAGCCGCGATCCTCGCCGCAGTAGGAGCGGCGGCCCTCGCGCGCGCCGACCACGACCCGTTGCGGGCGCAGCCGCGCGGCGCCCGAGAAGACATTGTCCGTGATCTGATTGTTCGACGGCGTCTGATGCCGGATCACGCCGCGCTCGCCGCAGTTGCGATACAGGAAGACGCCGGGACGCCCCTTCAGATCGAAGCGGTTGCCGATGATGCGGTTACGCGCTGAACCGTCAATGGCGACAACCTCGCGCCGGGTCCCCACGGCGATGACGTTGTTCTCGATCCGGTTGTCGGCGCTCTCGGCGTCCAGATAAAGGGCGGTCGCATCGCTGCGGCCGCTCAGGGTCGAGTGGGTTAGGCTGAGCCGCGTCACCCCCGGCCCGACGTAGAGGGGGATGGAGCCGGTCCCGACGATGGTCACCCGGTCCAGTGCGATGTGTGACGGCGCCGACCCTTGCGTCGTCGCCGTATGGTCGGCGGTGCGAGACGAGGCGCGCAGGTCGTCATAGCCGCCGTCCGCCCCCATGCCCCAGACGCGCACCGCGCCGTGGATCGTGCAGTTCGTGATGCGGATGTCGGTGGGCCGGCTCCAGTGCTGGGCCGTGATGCGGCGCGACCAGACGGCGATGGTGGGCTGACGGGTCGTGACGGGGAGGCCGGGGCGGCCGATCGCGCCGCCGTTGCAGTCCAGCCCGGCGCCGGAGGCCTCGGCGCCTTCGATCAGGATGGGACGGACGATGGCCTGACCGGGCGCCAGCACGGCGCGGCAGGTCAGACGCCAGGGCGTGGTCGCGGCGTCGGTCAGTTCCGCCAGTTCGGCCGCCGTGCAGGGGCGGGCGGCGGGCAGGGCCCAGGGGTCTGGCGCGGCGCCCAGCAGCAGGAGCGCCAGAAGCGACGACATCAGGGCAGGGGCGCGGCCAGGGCCAGACGCTCGGCGGCGCAGCCGGGGCTGGTCAGGCCGGTCGCGCGGGCGGCGGCCAGTTCAGCCCGGGCGGCGGTCAGATCGGCGTCGAAGCTCGGCCGTGTCGCGGCCGCGTCGAACACGGCCTTGCCAAGGGTTTCGCCGGCGGCGACGTCGCTGGGATAGTGCATGCCGCAGACCAAACGGCTGAGGCCCATTTCGTGGGCGATGCGGCGGGCTTCGGCCGCGCGTTCGGGGTCCAGGGCGGCGAAGGCCTCGCCATAGACGGTGGCGACGGTGGAACTGCCCGAGGGATAGGAGGCGCCTCTGCGCCCCGCTTCGCTGACGCGTTGGCAGGGACGGCGCTCGGGATCGTCGCCGACCGGGCGGGCGCGGAAACCGCGCGCCTTGACCAGTTCGGCTGCGGCGTCGGAATCGTCGAACAGCTTCTGCATCAGGCGGTTCAGGTTCGGCGTCGCCGCCGAGCCCAGACGCACGCCCAGGGTGCAGTCGAAGTGCTGCAGGGCCAGCGGCGGGCGCAACTCGGCGTGGGCGGTGGCCAAGAGCCAGCGGTCGCTGTCCTCCAGCGTCTTGAACTGGTTGGAGCGCGCCTTGTCGGCCAGATCGGTCGGGGAGCCGGGCGTGGGCGGTGGCGGCACGGCTTCAGCCAGGGCCTGGATGAGCGGCCCGGTCAGATAACCCTTGGCTTCCGGGGCGGTGGCTTGAACCGCTTGCGGGCGCAGGGCGGCGGGGGTGCCCGCGCAGGCCGAAAGCCCGGCGGCGACGGCAGCGACGATGACGGCCCCCCGGCGGTGCATCAGGCCCCGGCGCTCCAGGTCAGTTGCACCGAGGTCAGGCCCCCTTCGCCCGGCGAGGCCACGACCTGCAGGGTGGCGCCGTTGGTGGTGCGGGCGGCGGCGCCATAGGCGCGGGCCTCGCCCTGGTTCATGGCCATGACGGGGGCCAGGCCGGCGGCCTCGGCGCGCTGTTTGTAGAAGGCGACGACGGCGTCGGGGCCGGCGTCCGTGGTGAAGGTGATCAGGCCGCCGGGTCCGGTCGGGCCGTTGGCGACCGTGGCCGGGCCGTCGGTCTGAGCGCCGGGATAGAGGGCGGCGAAGGCCGGGGCGCCGTCGATCGACGCCGGCGCCGGTTCGACATCGGCGGCAGGGGCTGAAGCGGCGGCCGGCGCGATTTCGGCGGGCGTGTCTGCGGGCGGGGGCAGGCTGGTCTCGGGCGCAGCCTGGCTGCGCTCATCGCATCCGACGAGACCGACCGAAAGGGCCACGGCGACGGCTGCCACGCTACGCTTCATCCCGCCTACGTCCTTGAGACTGTTCAACTTGATGAACACCGTGGCCCATCCGTGCGGCGGCAGCAAGGCGGTTCAACCGGTTGGAGCATCAACATCGTCGCCGGGCTGGCCGGTGGATTTGCGGGCTTCGGCCGGGCCGCCCGCCGGACCACCCGCCAGTTTGTCGCCTTCGGCCTTGAGGCGGCGACCTTCGGCGGCCAGCGCCGCATTGATCGTGTCCTGGTCCGGATCGATTTCCGAACCGCTGGCCGAGCCGCCGCGCAGCGATCCCGCGCGGGTGTCCGACCCCATGTCAGTGCCTTCCAGCGCCTTCTTGAGCGCATCCTGGGTGTGACCCAGGTCGGGCTTCTCGCCCATGGCGGCGGCTTCTAGAGCTTCGGGCGTGTCGAGTTTGGGGTCGGCCATCATCGTCTCCTTGCTGAGGAGGAAAAGCGAAGCCGTGGGGGGAGGGTTCCAACAAAGAAAAGGCCGGCGGACTTCTCCGCCGGCCTTTCTTGTTTGCGCCTAACGCGCTTCGCGCTGCTTGAGGCGTCGAGCCGAAAGGGCAGAGCCTTCAGGTCGCGGCCTAACAGGGATGGCCGAACAGCTTGTTCCAGCGCCGCTTCTCGCGGCTCTTCCAGGCGCCGCGATGCCAGGCGTCCGACCCGATCAGCGGCACCACGGTCGTGGCCTCGGCGAAGACCATCTGTTCGTGCGTCGTCTGGACCTTGCCCCACGACGCCGCCTCCTTCAGCGTCGAGGATGAGCAGGCGCCGTCGCGCACGTCGGCCACGGTGATCTGGACCGCATAGCGGTGCATCTCGGCTTCGACGCCCAGGATCTCGGCGCAGACGACGGTGTCCTGGGCGAAGTTCTTGGGCACGCCGCCGCCGACCATGAACAGGCCGGTCACGCCCGCAGCGATCTTGATGTCGGTCAGTTCGCGGAAGTCGGCGATGGCGTCCAGCATCAGATAGGGCTTGCCTGCGGCCGCGCGCTCCTTCTGGTGCTTGACCAGGCCGAAGCCGGCGGAGCTGTCGACAAAGGCCGGGCAGAAGATCGGCACGCCTTCTTCATAGGCGGTCTGGATCAGCGAGCCGGGCTTTTTCGCATTGCCCTCGGACAGCCACTTGCCCATCTCCCAGATGAACTCGCGGCTGGAATAGCCGCGCGGCTCCAGGCGGTTGGCGATCTCCAGGATGGTGTGGTCGCAGGCCTGGAGCTCTTCCTCGTCGATATAGGTGTCGTAGATGCGGTCGATGTAGTTGTCGCGCAGGACGTTGTCGTCCACCTCGCCGGCGGCCTGATAGTGCTTGAAGCCCAGGGCCTCGAAGAAATCCATGTCGACGATCGAGGCGCCGGTGGCGACGACGGCGTCGACCATCCCGAACTTCACCATGTCGCGATAGACGTGCATGCAGCCGCCGGCCGAGGTCGAGCCGGCCAGGATCAGCCAGGGGGAGCAGGCCTTGTCTTCCAGCGCCATGTTGAAGATGTCGGCGGCGCGGGCGGTGTCGCGCGAGCTGAAGGACATCTTGCGCATGCTGTCGATGATCGGGCGCGCGTCGAAGGATGTGATGTCGACGTGCTCGACGGTGTTCTGCAGCAGCGCAGCCTTCTGGTTCGACTGAACGGGAGCGTTCATTTCGGCGGTTTCCCTGAGATATGAGCGCCCGTCGTCAAGCAGACGCAACGGCCCGGACGGAGCGACGGGCCGTTGCGGATCTCATGCCAACGTCCGAAGACGGTTTTGGGTCAGGCGATCAGCGCTTGCGCTTGCGGGCGCCGGCCTTGCCCTTGGGGCGCGACAGGCGGACGACCTTGCGGGCGGCTTCCTCGGCCGAGGTGCGGACCGTGGGGATCGAGCGCGGAGCCAGGCCGTAGAGCGAAGCCATCGGGGCGTCCTCGACCGCGGCGATCTCGTGCTCGCCATAGCCGTTGAAACCCGTCGTCATGGCCACGCCATAGGCGCCGAGCATGCCGATCTCGATGAAGTCGCCTTCCTGCACATCGGCCGGCAGCCAGAACGGGCCCGGCATGTGGTCGATGCTGTCGCAGGTCGGGCCGTAGAAGCGGAAGGGCTTCAACTCGCCCGAGCTTTCACCGTCCCGGACCAGCTTGGTCGGGAAGGGCCAGCGCGAGTGGGTGGCGTCGAACAGCGAGCCGTAGGAGCCGTCGTTCAGATAGAGGGCGTCGCCCTTGCGCAGGTCCACGCGGCACAGCACCGACGACGACTCGGCCACCAGGGCCCGGCCGGGTTCGCACCACAGCTCGGTCGTTTCCGACACCGGCATCTCGTTGAAGCCGCGATGGATGGCGTCGGCGTATTCGCTCAGGTCCGGCGGGACCATGCCCGGGTAGACCGAAGGGAAGCCGCCGCCGACGTCGACGATGTCGACGAAGACGCCCGCCTTCTTGATGGCGCGGCCGACCTGCGACATGGCCGCTTCATAGGCCGACGGACGCATGCACTGCGAGCCGACGTGGAACGACACGCCCATCAGGCCGTCCTGAACCGCCTGGCGCACGGCCAGCAGCAGGGCGGGGGCCTGATCCGGCGAGACGCCGAACTTGCCCGACAGGGAATAGGCGGCGCCGTCGGCCGAGACGGCCATGCGCACGACCAGGTTCAGGTCGTCGGCGTTGTCGGTGGCCTCGAGGATCTTCTGCAGCTCGTCGTGGCTGTCGAGCACGAAGGTGCGCACGCCATGGTCGGCGTAGGCCGCACGGATCGCGCCGCGGCTCTTGACCGGGTGCATGAAGGCCAGCCGCGCGTTCGGGCTGACCGAGCGAACCAGCTCGATCTCAGCCAGGGAGGCGACGTCGAAAGCATTGACGCCCTGTTCGACCAGGGTCTCGATGACCCAGCGCGAGGGGTTCGCCTTCACCGCATAGAAGACGTCGGCTTTCAGATTATCCTGGAACCAGCGCGCCGCTACGGAAACCGAACGCGGCCGCACGAGGGCGACGGGACGTTCAGGGGACCGCTCACGGACCAGGTCCAGGGGAAGTTGGTACGTGCGCAATTCACGTAACCCCCTGCTAATTGTTAACCCAGACCGGCGTTAGCAGCGCTTAACGGTTAGACCACGGGGTCCGCCGGAACGCGCGATGTAGGGATGCGCGGCTGTCATGTAAAGCGGTAATTTCATGACCTGATCCACATCCGATCCACAGGGGAACCGGCGCTTCGGGGCCTCAGACTGGACGAAAACGACGCAGCCGTGCCATTAAGACTTGTCGAAACGCGCGTGGCGCGTCATGCGGCGCCCCCTGTTGCAACCGCCACCCACGGGTTCATGAGTTCTTCAACCGCCGCTGTCGCGTCCGTAAGGGATGTGTCAAAGACCTACGGAGCCCGAAAGGCGCTCGACGGCGTGTCCGTCGAAGTGGCCGCCGGCGAGATGGTCGCCCTGATCGGTCCGTCCGGATCGGGCAAGTCCACCCTGCTGCGCTCCATCACCGGCCTGCATCCCATCGATCCCGGCAAGGGGACGATCCAGGTGTTCGGCGAAACCGTTCAGCAGAACGGCCGCATCACCGGCGCCGTGCGCAAGGCGCGCGGCCGTCTGGGCATGATTTTCCAGCAGTTCAACCTGGTAGGGCGCCTGTCGCTCTTTTCCAACGTCATGCTGGGCGCGCTCGGTCGTCTGCCGGGCTGGCGCGGGATTTTCGGCGTCTGGCCCAAGGCCGACAAGGATCGGGCCATGGCGGCCCTGCACCGCGTCGGCGTGTCTGACTACGCACCTCAGCGCGCCAACACCCTGTCGGGCGGGCAGCAGCAGCGCGGCGCCATCGCCCGCGCCATCGTTCAGGGCGCGCAGGCCATCCTGGCCGACGAACCTGTCGCCTCGCTGGACCCGGTTTCGGCCCGCAAGGTGATGGAGTTGCTGGTCGAACTGAATAAGCGCGACGGCATGGGCGTCATCGTCACCCTGCACCAGGTCGACTACGCCATCCGCTATTGCGACCGGGTCATCGCCCTGCAAAAGGGCAAGGTGGTCTACGATGGCCCCTCGACCGGTCTCGATTCCAAGCGCCTGATTGAAATTTACGGTCCTGAGTACGAGGACGCGTTCTGGGAAGCCAAGGCATGACCCGCACCCCCATCACTCGCCGCCTCATGGGCGTCGCCGCCGTCGCCGCCCTGACCCTGGGCCTCGCCGCTTGCGGCAAGGGCGAAGAGAAGACCTCGGGCGCGGCCCCGACGGAAATCACCTTCTCCATCCTGTCGGCCGAGGGCCAGGCCTCGTCGGGCCCGCTGTGGCAGCCCCTGCTTGATGACATGTCCAAGGCCATTGGCGTGCCGGTGAAGCCCTACTTCGGCTCGAACTACACGGTTCTGGTCGAAGCCATGCGCGGCAACCACACCCAGGTGGGCTGGTTCTCCGCCAAGCCCGAGGTCGAAGCCATCGACCGCGCCAACGCCGAGGTCATCGCCCGCACGGTCAACCGTGAAGGCCTGGACAGCTATCAGTCGACCCTGATCGTCAAGAAGGGCTCGGGCATCACGCTGGACAAGGTTCTGGCCTGCGGCAAGCAGTACAACTTCGGCATCGGCGACGCCCAATCGACCTCGGGCACGCTCGCGCCCATGACCTTCCTGTTCAACGCGCGCGGCGTCGTGCCGTCGCAATGCTTCAAGACCGTCCGCTCGGCCAATCACCAGGCCAACGCCTTCGGCGTGGCCACCGGCGTGATCGACGTGGCGACCTCGAACAGCGTCAACACCATCTTCATCCGTCGCGAGAATCCGCAGCTGGCCGATCAGATCGAGGAGATCTGGGTCTCGCCGCCGGTCCCCGAAAGCGGCATCGTCGTGCGCGAAGACCTGGATCCGGCCCTGAAGGAAAAGATCCGCAGCTTCTTCCTGACCTACGGCCAGGGCGAAGGCCCGGAAGCCGAGCGCCAGCGCAAGGTTCTGGCCGGTCTGGAGTATTCGCGCTTCGCTGCCGCTGACGACAGCTACCTGAACCCGATCCGCGAGATGATCGCCGACCAGAAGCGCGGCGAGGCCGAGGCCAAGGGCGACAAGGCCGGCGCCGCCGCCGCCGCGGCCGAGCTTCAGCGTCTGCGCAGCCTGCGTGAGGTCCAGCCTTGACCTCTGCTCCGCTTACGCCGGCCGCTGTTCCCGCCGCGCCGCAAAAGTCCGCCGTCTCGTGGGCGATGGACATCCTGGTCTGGGGCGGCGTGATCGCCGTCCTGCTCTACAGCATCGACGCCGTCGATCTGGGCAATATCTCGCGCCTGTTCTCGGGCAATGAGAGCACCCGCCTGTTCGTGCAGGACCTGCTGCGTCCGGACTTCTCCGACTGGAAGATGTTCGTCGCCAAGATGTGGGAGACGGTCCAGATCGCTCTGTGGGGCACCTTCCTGGCCGTGCTGTTCGGCATTCCCCTGGGTCTGGCCGCCGCCCGCAACATGGCGCCGGCCTGGGTGGTGACGCCCGTGCGCTGGGTCATGAACCTGCTGCGTTCGGTCCCCGATCTGGTCATCGGCCTGCTGTTCGTCACGGCCGTGGGCCTCGGCCCTCTGGCCGGCGTTCTGGCCATCACCCTGAACACGGCCGGCGTTCTGGCCAAGCTGTTCTCGGAAGCGGTCGAGTCGATCGACAAGGGTCCGGTCGAGGGCGTCCGCGCCACCGGCGCGTCCAAGCTGCATGAGATCGTCTGGGGCGTGATCCCTCAGGTGGCGCCGCTGTGGACCTCGTTCGCCCTTTATCGCTTCGAATCCAACAGCCGTTCGGCCACCGTCCTGGGCCTGATCGGCGCCGGCGGCATCGGGCAGGTGCTGTTCGACAGCATGAACGCCTTTAACTTCCGCGCGGTGTCGGCCATCGTCATCATCGTGGTCGTGGCCGTGACCCTGATCGACACCCTGTCGCAGGTCATGCGCAAGCGCCTGCTGTAACGGGCCTCTGCGGGGGCGGCCGCAAGGTTTGCTCTGACTGTCACAAAGGTCTGGCCGGACCGTCACACTCTGCTGCTCTAAAGCGTCGCATACTGACGACTTGGAGAGGTCCGGCCATGATCCGTTCCCTGAAACTCACCGCCAAATTCGGCGCTTGCGCCGCCGCCCTGGTCGCGCTCGCCGCCTGCGGCAACAACGAGGGCGGCGCCGCCCCTGGCAGCCAGAAGGCCCGCGCGGGTATCTGGGCTGCCGGTTCCTCGACCGTCTTCCCCTTCGCCACCCGCGTGGCTGAGAACTTCGCCCGCACCTCGGGCAGCACGGCCGCGCCGCGCATCGAGTCGCTGGGCACCGGCGGCGGCATCCAGGCTTTCTGCGGTGGCGTCGGCCCCTCGACCCCGGACATCGCCAACGCTTCGCGCCCGATGAAGCAGAGCGAGTTCGACCGCTGCGTCGCCAACGGCGTCACCGACATCGTCGAGATCAAGATCGGCTTCGACGGCATCGTCATCGCCACGGCCCGCACCGGCAACAGCTTCAACTTCGAACTGAACGACCTCTACGAAGGTCTGGCCAAGGAAGTGCCGGGCTCGAACGGGACCTTCATCGCCAACCCGGCCAAGACCTGGAACGACGTCAACAAGGGCCTGCCCAACCAGCGCATCCAGGTTTACGGCCCGCCGCCCACCTCGGGCACGCGCGACGCCTTCCTGGAGCTGGGCATGGCTCCGGGCGGCAAGCTGATCCCCGCCGTCGCCGCCTTTAAGGACGACAAGACCAAGTTCGAGACCCTGACCCACACCCTGCGTGAAGACGGCGCCTGGGTCGACTCGGGCGAGAACGACAACGCCATCGTCCAGACCCTGACCCGCACCCCAGGCTCGCTGGGCGTGTTCGGCTTCTCCTTCCTGGAGCAGAACATGGACACCGTGAAGGCCGAGACCATCGACGGCGTCGCCCCCTCCGCCGAGACCATCGCCGACGGAAGCTATCCTCTGGCCCGCAGCCTCTACATCTACGTCAAGAAGGCCCACGTGGGCGTGACGCCGGGCCTGGAGCAGTTCGTCCAGGAGTTCATGTCGGAAGGCTCCGCCGCCCGCGGCGGCTACCTGCAGGACCGCGGCCTGGTGCCGCTGCCCGCCGATCAACTGACGGCCGAACGCGCCAAGGCCGCCGCCATGACTTCGATGGCCCGTCCGAACTAAACGGTCTGCTCAGGCCAAAATGACGACGCCCCGGGATCGCTCCTGGGGCGTTTGTCTTTTGGGGGCGCTCAACGAACGACATGGGTGCGGATGAAATGACGCGCCCTCTGGATGGCCTGTTCCCCAGGGCCTGAGCCGAGGCTTCTATCCCCGAGCTTGTCGAGCGCCTCATAGGCCTGTCGAGCGACGGCCCGAATGTCGCTCAGGCTCCATGACGCCGGTGTCGGCGCCCAGCCGCCGCGCTGCGCCAGTTCGGGATAGGCCGGCCAGACCGGGCCTTGGGCCAGTTCGTCCTCCGGAAGAGGCGCCGTCGGGCTGCGGGCAATTCCGGCCAGGTCGAGCGCCTGGGCGGCGACCGACTGGAGGATTTCCACACGGGGGTGGTTGACGGTGTGCATGAAGGGCGCGGCGGGGGCGTTCAGGAAGGCGGACAGATCAAAGCCGTGGCGCCGGGTGCGGGGCTCGAGCAGGGCGACGGCCTCGTCGAAGGCGTCGAAATAGCCCAGGGCGGCATAGGCGAAGGCGTTGAACAACCCGGCCGCACGTTCGGGCGCCAGCGCTTCGGCCCAGGCGGCGCACAGCAGGGCCGAATGATAGGGGCCGACGATCCCGTCCATCGCCCGACCATCGCGCATCACATAGACGCAGTCGGGGTGGAAGCCGCGAAAGATGACCGGCGGCCAGCGGCGGGCGCGCGATCCGCTTTGCGCCAGCGCCGTCTCGAAAAGGCCGGTCAGGCGAGGCTGCACCTCCTCAAGGGTCTGGATCAGGGCCAGGTCGCAGGCCGCCATTTCGGCGGCGAGGGCGGTGATGACCTCGGGTTCGTCGCCGTCGGCCAGGGCGACGCTGCGCGACACGACCTCGACCTGGGGCGCGAGCAGGCGGATGCATTGGGCCACGCCGTGCGCCTGACAATTGCCGAGGACGCCGATCTTCATGGCCGGTCGATCGCTTCTTCGTCGCAGACGACGCCTTGCAGGGCGGCGTATTCATCCATCGCGGTCGCCGTCGGTCCGCGAGAGGCGGACGGCCTGGGCGAGGCCGGGGCGGCGGCCTCGTCCAGATAGTGACGGCCGAACACCTTCATGACCTGGGCCACGCCTTCGGGCAGGACGTTGCGCAGGTCCTCGGCGAAGTAGCGGCCACGGCTTTGTGGGCCGGTGATGATCTCATAGCTGGGGAAGTAGTCGACGCCCTCGTTTTGGCGCGCCACGGTCTCGGCCGCCACGCGCAGCACCGACTTGCTATAGGTCGTGGCCGCCAGAACATGGCGGTCGCTGATCGTGGCCATGAGGGCCACTGGCGAGACGGTGAACAGCACCCGCAGATCAGGGGTGAGGATGCGCGCCAGCTTCAGGACGGCATTCAGGTCGTCGACGATCTCCTGAACCGTGAAGTGGTGCGGCTGGATCAGGTCGGGGCGAGCCGCATCGCCCGCGATCCCTGGCGCTAGAGGAAACACGGCGCCGTCTTCCTGCGACACCCAGCCTTCGGTCAGGCCCAGGGTGAAGACGAGGACGTCGGCCTGCTCGAACATGGTCCGCACGGCGGCCAGGTGCTGTTCGCGGTCGGCCAGCATGGCCTCTTCGCTGTCGAAGCCTTCAGGCTCGATCTGCGGCCGGAAAGGATCGACGAACCGCTCGCCCAGGCGCCAGGCCGGCTCGGCGGGCGCAAACAGACCGAAAGCGCGCTGGAACAGCTGCAGCAGCTGGCGGGCGGTATAGATATTGCCGAACCGGGCGGGATAGACGCCGTAGTTCCGATCCGCCGGCCCCGGCTCGGTGACGAGATAGCGATAGCCCTGGGATTGCAGAGACCGCGAAATATGCTGCGCGAAACAGCTTCCAGCGGTGACGATCTGGTCATCGCGTCCGAGGGCGAAGCGCGGGGCAACGACGGGGTCGACGTCTTCCGCCGCCACATGCCCTACGGCGCGCGACCAGAAGGCATGGTCGGGTTGGGCGCGGTATGGATTGTCGCCGCCATTCGCCATGCGTCAGGCTGCGGCCTTGCGCCTCAGCCGGGCGATGCGGCGCAGGCGGCGCCAGAAACGGCCGCGCGCGGGCTCGGGGTAGGGCTGCAGGTTCTCGACGAACTGTTCCGCCGAGGCGCGCCAGCTGAACTTTTCGGCGTAGGCGCGCACATCCTTGCGATCCAGCTCCAGGGCTTTCAGGCAGGCCGTCTTCAGGTCGTCGTCGATGAAGCCCGCGCCCGAACCCGGGATGATGTCGATGGGGCCGTGGGCCGGATAGGCCGCCACCGGGGTGCCGGCGCCCATGGCCTCCAGGATCACCAGGCCGAAGGTGTCGGTCCAGCTGGGGAAGACGAAGACGTCGGCGTCGGCGAAGCAGCGGGCCAACTCGTCGCCGAAGCGGGCACCCAGGAACTTGGCGTCGGGGTACTTCTCTTCCAGATCGGCGCGGGCTGGGCCGTCGCCGACCACGATCTTGGTGCCGGGCAGGTCGAGCTCAAGGAAGGTCTCGATGTTCTTCTCGACCGCCACGCGGCCGACGTTGAGGAAGAAGGGACGGGGCCAGTTCTCACCGCCCATCTCCTTGTAGATGGGCTCCAGGTCGGGCCGGAACAGCTCGGTGTCGACCCCACGCGTCCAGGGCGAGACGTTACGGAAGCCATGCTCGACCAGTTCATCGCGCAGGGTGGGCGTTGCCACCATCAGTCGGCCCGACGGCTTGTGGAACCATTTCATGTAGGCGTAGCCGACCTGGACCGGGATCGGGAACCGCGCCGAGACGTATTCGGGGAACTTGGTGTGATAGCTGGTCGTGAACGGCAGCTTCCACTCCACGCAGATGCGGCGCGTGGCGATGCCAAGCGGGCCTTCGGTGGCGATGTGGACGGCCTCGGGCTCGAAGGCGCGCAGGCGTTCGCGAATCTCTTCTTCGGCGCCCAGGGCCAGCCGGATCTCGGGATAGGTGGGGCAGGGAATGGTCTTGAACTGGCTGGGTTCAATGACGTCGACCTCATGGCCCATGGCGCGGCATTCGGCCACGGTGCGGGTCAGGGTGCGGACGACTCCGTTGACCTGGGGTTCCCAGGCGTCGGTGACCAGAACAATGCGCATGAAGTCGAGTGGGCCCGGGCCGTTTCGCTGAGCGGGAAGTTCTAGCCGCTTCGCATGACGAAGGCGAGACGGGTTACAGCGGCAAGACCGTCGTCGACTTCACCTCTTCGAGAACAGCATAGGTTCGGGTCTCGCGCACGCCGGGCATCCGCACCAGAATGTCGCCCAGAAAGACACGATAGGCGTCCATGTCGGCCACCCGCGCCTTGATCAGATAGTCGAACCCGCCCGCCACCATGTGACACTCCAGCACCTCGGGTTGGCGGCGCACCGCGTCGGCGAAGGCGTCGAAGACGTCGCCCGTCGTGCGGTCCAGCAGAACCTCGATGAAGATCAGCAGGGCGCGCTCGGCCGAGGCCGGGTCGATCAGGGCGGCGTAGCCGGTGATGACCTTGCGCTCCTTCAGCCGCTTGACCCGCTCGAAGCAGGCGGCGGGCGACAGATTGCACCTTCGCGCCAGTTCCGCGTTGGAGATGCGGCCGTCGATCTGCAGAACGCGCAGCAAACGGCGGTCGGTATCGTCAAGAATTTGCATGGCGAATGAGCCTGATTGCCGAATGATCTCTGGTTCAGGTCGCCATCATACAGTGCACATTCGGCCAAGTCCGCCATATATGCCGCAAATCGAAGGGTTTGATCCCAGGGTGAGATGATGACGCCGACCGACCTGAAGCACTGGGACGATCTGGACCGGAACAAGTTCCGCGACGAACGCGCCGTGGTGGCCGAACTGCTGGCTGAGCCCGGCCTGACGCCGGCCGAGCGCGCCGACGTCTTCCGCGACGCCGTGGCCCTGGTCGATCAGGCTCGCGCCAGCCAGAAGAAGCAGGGCGTGGTCGAGAGCTTCCTGCAGGAGTTTTCGCTGGGCACCCGCGAAGGGCTGGCCCTGATGTGCCTGGCCGAGGCCCTGCTGCGCACGCCCGACGCCGACACCCGCGACCGTCTGATCGCCGAGAAGATCGGTTCGGCCGACTGGGCCTCGCACATGGGCCAGTCGGACAGCCTGTTCGTCAACGCCTCGACCTGGGGCCTGATGCTGACCGGCAAGCTGGTCGACGTGGATGAAGAGGCGAAAACCGACCTGTCGGGCTTCCTCAAGCGCATCGCCGGGCGTCTGGGCGAGCCGGTCATCCGTCAGGCTGTGGCCACCGCCGTCAAGATCATGGGCGAGCAGTTCGTCGTCGGGCGCACCATCGAGGCCGCGCTGAAGCGCTCGGACCGTGAAGGCTGGCTGTGCAGCTTCGACATGTTGGGCGAGGGCGCCCGCACCGTCGCCGACGCCGAGCGCTATGAGAAGATCTACGCCGACGCCATCGAGGCCGTGGGCAAGACCGCCAAGGGCCAGGGCCCGGAAGCCGGTCACGGCGTCTCGGTCAAGCTGTCGGCCCTGTCGCCCCGCTATGAGGCGACCCAGGAGGACCGCGTGTGGGAGGAGCTCTATCCCCGCATCCTGCGTCTGGCCCTGATCGCCGCCAAGTACGACATCAACTACACCATCGACGCCGAAGAGGCCGACCGTCTGGCCCTGTCGCTGAAGCTGCTGGAGCGGCTGGCCCGCGAGCCGGAACTGGGCGACTGGAAGGGTCTGGGCCTGGCCGTTCAGGCCTATCAGAAGCGAACGACCGAAACCGTGGCCAAGCTGGCGGACCTGGCCAGGTCCTCGGGCCGTCGCCTGATGGTGCGGCTGGTCAAGGGCGCCTACTGGGACACCGAGATCAAGCGCGCCCAGGTCATGGGCCGCACCGACTATCCGGTCTTCACCACCAAGCCGGCGACCGATCTCAACTATCTGGTCTGCGCCAAGGCCCTGATCGAAGCCTCGCCCTACATCTACGCCCAGTTCGCCACCCACAACGCCCATACCCTGGCCGCCGTGCGCCGCATGGCCCGCGACCGCAACGTGACCATCGAGCACCAGCGTCTGCACGGCATGGGCGAGGCCCTCTATGACGCCGCGCACGAGGCCTGGGCCGACGAGCACGTCATCGTCCGCGCCTACGCCCCCGTCGGCGGCCACGAAGAACTTCTGCCCTATCTGGTGCGCCGCCTGCTGGAAAACGGCGCCAACTCCTCCTTCGTTCACGCCCTGCTGGACGAGCGCGTTCCGGCGACCGCCGTCGCCGCCGACCCCATCACCGCCGTCGAGGCCCAGCCCGACCGCCACCCCAGGATTCCGGTTCCCATGAACATCTACGGCGATCGTCAGAACTCCCTCGGCCGCGACTATTCGCAGGCCGCAGACCGTGAACGCCACGCCAAGGCCCTGGAGCGCGTCGACAGCGAGAAGCTGACGTCGGGCCCCATCATCGGCGGCAAACTCCGGGCAGGCGTGAACCCGCAGGACGTGACCAACCCGGCCGACCGCTCGCAGGTCCTGGGCCACGTCTCGGAAGCCTCGGTCGAGGACGTGGACGCCGCCGTCATGGCCGCCGCCAACGCCCAGGTCGCCTGGGACCGCATCGGCGGCGCCGGTCGTGCCCCCATCCTGCGCGCCATGGCCGACGGGCTGGAAGCCGACATGGACCGTCTGGTCGCCCTGCTGTCGCGTGAAGCGGGCAAGACGCTGAACGACGGCGTGGCCGAGGTGCGCGAAGCCGCCGACTTCTGCCGCTACTACGCCCTGCTGGCCGAGCGCGACTTCGGCGGTCGCCAGACGCTGAAGGGCCCGACCGGCGAGACCAATGAACTGGTCCTGCACGGCCGCGGCGTCTTCGCCGCCATCAGCCCGTGGAACTTCCCCCTGGCCATCTTCGCCGGCCAGATCGCCGCCGCCCTGGCCGCCGGCAACGCCGTGGTGGCCAAGCCCGCCGAGCAGACGCCGCTGATCGCCGCCGAGGCCGTCCGCCTCTTCTTCAAGGCGGGCCTGAACCCTGACCTGCTGGCCCTGGTCCCCGGTCGCGGCGAGATCGTCGGCGCGGCCCTCACCAGCCATCCGGGCATTGACGGCGTGGCCTTCACCGGCGGCACCGACACGGCCAGCGCCATCAACCGCGGCCTGGCTGCGCGGCCCGGCGCCATCATCCCCTTCATCGCCGAGACCGGCGGCCTGAACGCCATGTTCGTGGACACCACGGCGCTGAAGGAACAGGTCATCGACGACGTCATCCTGTCGGCCTTTGGTTCGGCCGGTCAGCGCTGCTCGGCCCTGCGCATCCTCTATGCGCCCAAGGAAGCCGCCGACGCCCTGATCGAGGGCCTCAAGGGCGCGCTGGCGACCCAGGTGATCGGCGATCCGACCGATTCCAGGACCGACATCGGTCCCGTCATCGACGCCGAGAGCCGCGCCAATTTGGAAGCCCACGTCGAGCGCCTGTCGAAAGACGCCAGGATCGTCGCCCGCGCCGAACTGGCCCCCGGCTCGGACAAGGGCGACCTGTTCGCCCCGACCATCGCCGAAATCCCCACGCCCGACTTCCTCGAACGCGAGGTCTTCGGCCCGATCCTGCACGTCTATCGCTATGACTCGAAGGACCTGAAGTCGGTCGCCGCCAAGCTGGCCGCGCGCGGCTACGGCCTGACGCTGGGCGTTCACAGCCGCATCGAGGCCTTCGCCGACGAGGTCGTGCGTCTGGTCCCGGCGGGCAACGTCTATGTGAACCGCTCGATCATCGGCGCCGTCGTCGGTGTGCAGCCCTTTGGCGGCGAAGGCCTGTCCGGCACCGGCCCGAAAGCCGGCGGCCCCAACAGCCTGATCCGCTACGCGGCGGAGAAGGCCATCAGCGTCAACATCGCGGCCCAAGGCGGCGATCCGGCTCTGCTGAATCTCTGATTGCGAAGTCGGCGAAGCGCGGCTGGGATCGTCGCGCTTCGCCGCAAATCGGTCTAAGGCGTGCGCTTTAGGAGCCTGGATGATCGACCTGTTTCGAAGCGATAATGTCGTGGTCCGCAGTGTGCCTGCGGAGGACGACAGCCGCTGGGTCGTGACCTTCGACAACTATGGCTTGGGGCCGGGTTTCGATCGCCCCGGGTTTGGGGAGGACTTTCTGCGCCAGTCGGGCGTGTCCGCGATCCATGTTCTGGGACGGTCCGACGACTGGTATCAGTATCCCGAAATGGCGAAGGCCATGGCGGCCGTGCGCCAGGCGACCCAAGGCGCAGCGCGAATTCTGACCTATGGGTCCAGCATGGGCGGCTATGCGGCCTTGCGCTTCGCGGACGCCGCCGGGGCCGACGCCGCTCTGGCCATCTCGCCTCAGTATTCCATCGACCCAGCCAAGGTCCCCTTCGAGACGCGCTGGCTACAAGACGGGAAACGGATCGCTTTTCGACCAGAGATTGAAGAGCGCCTCGCTTGTCGGTGTCGTCCGACGATCATCTTCGATTCCAGCAGCGATGACGATCGGCACGCAAGATTGATCGCGGATGAAATCGATGCGGATCTGATTGGTCTCGACTATGTCCACCATCCGGCGACGACCTATTTGAGCGAAACCGGCTTGCTCGGCGGGCTGGTTTTCGACGCCCTCTCGGGCGATCTCGACGTTCCCGGCTTCCGAGCGGAAGCGATGGCTCGGCGCCGAAACAGCGCTGTTTATCTGAGTCGTCTGTCCGAAATTCAACCGGCTTGTCGTCTTGGCTTGGCGAAACGCTTGGCGACGCGCGCTGTGGACCGCGCGCCTCATAGCCCCTTGGCTCTGACATCGCTCGCCCATTGTCTTGGGCGCATGGAGGAGCATGATCAGGCGATCGCTCTCTATGCTCAGGCGACCGAGTTGGGGCAGAGATCGGCCAATTACCTCGTGCCCTACGCTCATGGATTGATTGCCGCAGACCGCTGGGAGGAAGCGCTCGCTCTGGCTGTGGAAGCGATTGAGGATTTGCCCGCTGCGGCTCACCTAAGGTGCTGGATAGCAACGATTTATCGTCAACTGGGGCGCGACGCGGAGGCGGTCGCGGCTTTGGAGGCGGCGGTGGCTCTGGACCCGCATCAGCCCGTCTACCGGCAACTGCTCGAAGAGTGCCGACCACGCTCGGATGAAAGCCCCGAAGGGCTGAAACTTTTGCACATTCTCCGGCTTGTGCGTCGGCGGATCTCGGCGCCGGATCTGGATATAGGGCGACGGCGGCGTAGCGCGTTCTAGAGCGTTTGCGGCTTGTGACGCGCTGCGACAAGGTCGCAGTTTTCCAACGACGCCAGCGTGTCGATTGGCATCTCCGTCAGGCGGGCATCGCCTCCGATACGCCAGAACTTGAAGCCCATGCCGTCCATCCAGGCGACGAAGTCGGGCACCGAGGTCCGTGATCCCATCTGGACCACGCTCCATTCCAGACAGACGATGATGTCGGGGTTGGCGCGCAGGGCCGCTTCGGCGCCACGCAGGATGAAGGGCTCGGAGCCTTCGGCGTCGATGCGCATCAGGTCCACACGACCGACGTCCTGATCGTCGATGCGCACGGCCTCGACCTTCAGGGTTTCCCCGTCCTCATAGGGATTGTCTGACCAGTGCGTGACATAGCCTCCGCCCGAGTTCCGGCGAGACACCACAAAGTCGATATGACCGGGCTGATCTAGGGCGGCCTTGGGGATGATGCGGGTGCGCGGCGCATAGCCGTTCAGCAGAACGGACCGCTGCACCAGTCCTGCCAGTCGAGGATTGCCCTCAAAGGCGGTGATGAAGCCGTTGGGTCCAACCGCGTCCGCCATGATCGTCGTGTAATAGCCGACATTGGCTCCCACTTCGACGATGCGGAAGCCGGGGCGGATCAGCGAGAGCAGGGCCCTGTGAATGTGCTTTTCCCAGTGGCCGTGGGCGATGATGTTGGCGCTGACGTGCTCGTCCAGAGGGTCCACGTACAGCATGTGCCCGCAGTCCAGACGGACCATCGCCAGATCGGGGCCGAGATAGAAGTAGCGGTCCGTCTTGCTGGCGCAGGCGCACGCGGGCGCTGGCGCTCCGAGAAGACGGCGACGCGCGCGCGCAAGACGCTTT
Organism: Brevundimonas sp. UBA7506; assembly: GCF_002479495.1. Taxonomy (GTDB): domain Bacteria; phylum Pseudomonadota; class Alphaproteobacteria; order Caulobacterales; family Caulobacteraceae; genus Brevundimonas. The sequence goes on along the minus strand of NZ_DLNQ01000003.1, from coordinate 58,380 downwards.
CGAAGAGACGTCATGATCAGGCCTCGCCGCGTTGAATGATGACGCCGACCGAGGTGGTCGGGTGCCCCCACAGCGACATCCTCAGATGCGGCTGGTCGCGATAAGGCATGACGTCGATGTACTGCTCGACCAGACCATTCCCCATGGAGAAGTCGAACGGGGCCGCGCGATGTCCCTTTGCCTGCAGGCGCGCCGCCAGCTCTTCCAGGTCCCTGCGTCGGAACAGGACGGTGTCCTGATGATCGATCGTCTCGGTGTTGGAGCCGTAATTGTATTCGGAGGTGTGCACCGCCCAGCCGCCGGGCTTGAGACAGTTGATCGAGCGTTCGACGAAGGCGAGGCCTTTCTCGATGGAGCCCAGGTGCTCAAAGGCGCAGGCCGACCAGCAGAAATCATAGCCCGTCAGATCGTCCGGGACGTGGTTCATGTCGCAGGTGCGGAACTCGACATTGGCGTCGAACAGATCGTCAGGACAGACCGCCGGCTTGCGCAAGGCCGCCTTGCCCTCAGCGTGTTCGTTGGTGAGGATCCAGCCCATCTCCTCAGCGCGCTCGACCGCCATGTCGGTCGCCGTGATCCGGCAGCCCTCGGAGGCAAAATAGGCGCTGAGGGGCTCCGATCCGACGCCGAAACCCAGACCGCGCGCGCCTGGACGTATCGCGCCGCGTTCCCACAGCGCTTGGCAGATGAAGACGAACTCCCACAGCTTGCGATGGTAGCGCAGGCCTTCGTCCAGGCGTCGGCACCAGTAGGAAAAGGCCGGGGTTTCAAAGCTGTCCTGTCGGCACACCGTGCTGAAGGGGAAGATGTTCTGACCCGGCTGGCCGTTCAGCAGCGGCGGCTGCCCTTCCCATGCGCCGCGTTCGGGCAGGGCCAGGGCGCTGTAGAGCAGGCGCGTTTCACGCCGGTGCTCCTCCAGGGCCTGGGCCAGCCGCGCCACCTGGGTTTCGAGCACCTCGAGTCTGGCCGGAGCCTTGGCGAGTCGCTGGCGAAAACGTGCCGAGCGTTTCGAGAAGGGATTGAACAATGGGACCTCGATGGCGGCGGCGACTCGAGCGAGCGACGACTGGAGCTTCTGTCTTAACCGGCCGGCTTTGGCCATCCCCCGGCCCGGCTGAGGGCGCTGAGGTGGTGCTTGTCGATTTGCTGGCCGATCCAGCGGGCGCTCTCGATCAGCTTGTCGAGGTCGTAGCCGGTCGAGAAGCCGGCGCGTTCGAGCATATAGACCAGGTCCTCGGTGGCGATGTTGCCCGTCGCGCCCGGCGCGAAGGGGCAGCCGCCGATGCCGCCGGCGGAGGCGTCCAGCACGTCCACGCCAGCCTCGATCCCGGCGTAGGCGTTGGCAAGGCCAGTGTTGCGGGTGTCGTGGAAATGCAGGCGCAGGACAGCGTCGGGGGCGGCCTTGCGGGCGGCCTCGACCTTCTTCGTCACGCTCCACGGATCGCCGACGCCGATGGTGTCGGCCAGGGCGATCTCCTCGACGCCGAGCGCCGCGATACGGGCGACCAGGTCGCCGACCTGTTCGACCGAGACCTCGCCGTCGAAGGGGCAGCCCCAGACGCAGGACAGGGTGGCGGTCAGCCTGGGCGTGGCGCCCGGCGCGCCTTCCGCATTGCGACGGCCCGCCATGATGTCGGACAGCATTTGCACCTGCTGATCGACGCTCAACCCCTGGTTTTTCAAGCCGAAGCCGTCGGTGGCGGACATGGCGACATTGACCTCGTCCACCGCCGTGCCCAGGGCCCGGTCATAGCCCTTGCCGTTCAGGACCAGGCCGATGCGGCTGTGGCCCTCGGCGGGGGGCAGGGCGGCCATGACCTCTTCGGCCCCGGCCATCTGCGGCACATATTTGGGGTGGACGAAGCTGACCGCCTCGATCCGTTTCGCGCCCGCGGCTTCGAGGCGCTGCACGAAGTCGGCGCGGACGGCCGGCGTCAGCACGGCTTTTTCGTTCTGCAGGCCGTCGCGCGGCCCGACCTCGACGATCTGGATGAAGCGACCCATCAGCGGGCGCTCCGCTCGCCCGCGCCCGCGGGCGCATAGACGGTCAGGCGCACGTCGTCGCCCGAGGAATAGTTGTGGCCGCTGACCACGCCGACGGCCCGCCCGGCGGCGCCGAGATCGGCCAGGGCGCGGCGGAATTCTTCGTCGTCATGGGCCTCGACGATGGCGGGGCGGCCCTCAGCCAGGGCGCGGGCGGCGCCGGGGCCGTCGGTCAGCTGGGTGTCGCGTCCGGTCAGGAAGACGAAGCTGGGCTCGTGGAAGGTCGTGATGGCCACCGGGCCCGGATAGCGGCCCTGGGCGGGGCTCAGCTCGGCCGACTCCAGCGTCTTCACCAGACGCGGGGCGATGGACAGGGGGCGCAGCTGGCGGATGGTCCCGGCCAGACCGGCGTGGGCGATGACGCCGCACGCGATGGCGGCCAGAACCCCGGTGATCGCCGCCCGGTTGACGAGCAGGAAGCCGCCGACCGCCGCCGCCATGACGGCGAAGACGATGGTCACGGCAGCCCAGGTCTGGGCCGTCGAGCGCCCGAACTCGGTCAGGCCATAGACGGTGATGGCGCAGATGATCACGGCGGCGAACAGGCCCAGCAGGGCGCCGGAGATGCGCGAGACCTTGCCGATCGGCTGGGTCAGGGCGGCGGCGGCCAGCAGCGCGATCGCGCCGAAGGTGGGCAGGGTGTAGTGCCACAGCTTGGTCGGGGCGATCTCGAACATCAGCCAGGCCGGGACCAGCCAGCAAACGGCGAAGCGGATGGCCGGCTCCGCTCTCCGATGCCAGCCCGTCGACAGGGCGGCGGGAAGCACCAGGGTGACGGGGAAGAGCAGCAGGGGCGACAGCAGGGCGTACATGCCGATGAAGCCGCCGTGGCTTTCATGGGCGCCGGCGATTTTGGGCGCCAGGTCGCCGCCGATGGCTTCGCGCCAGAAGCCGCCGTCGGTGGCGATGGTGATGGCGATGGCCCAGGGGCCGACCAGCAAGGCTACCAGCGGCAGGCCCCAGCCCCAGCCCAGACGGCCCAGCCATCTGATGTTCCGATCCCAGACCGACAAGGCGATGATCGACAGGGCCACGACCAGCAGCCCGATCGGCCCCTTGATCAGGATGGACAGGCCGATGCCCAGCCAGAACAGCAGCTTGTGCCAGCGCACCGGCTTCTCGCCCGCCCGCGTCGCCATATAGATTCGCGCCAGGGCCGCCATCGACAATGTGGTCAGGCCGCACAGCATGGCGTCGGTCTTGGCGATGCCCGCCTCGGACGACAGCAGGAAGGTCGCGCCCAGCATGGCGCCGGCCAGGAAGCCCGCGCGATGGCCGAACAGGGCAGCGCCGGCCCAGGCCACGGCCCAGGCGGCCAGCATGGCCCCGAACAGGGACGGCAGGCGATAGGGCTGGATGTTGCGGTCCTCGACGTCCGACGTCAGGCCGACGGCGACAGCCTGCATCCAGTAGATGCCGACCGGCTTCTTCCAGCGCGGTTCGTCCTGGAAGCGGATATCGACATAGTCGCCGCTTTCCAGCATCTGCGCGGTCGCCTGGGCGAAGCGGCTCTCGTCGCGGTCCAGCGGCGGCAACAGCATCAGGCTGGGCAGGCCGGCGAGCAGGGTCAGCAGGGCCGCCAGAACGGGGCCGCGCCAGCCGGCGATGAGGTGATCCAGGTTCAGGCGGTTCATGGCGCTGTCGTATCACGCCGACGCCGCCCCCCGGAAGCTTCAGCTTTGCATCCGCCGCGCGCGCCGTTTTCCTCGACCCCGCCAATGCGCTACAGAGCGACAAATGATCGACAGCTTCGCTTCCGCTCCTGAAATTTCCGTCGTCGTGCCGGTGCATGACGAATCCGGCGCCGCCGTGCCCCTGGCGCGCGAGATCGCCGAAGCCTTCGCCGGTCGGTCCTACGAGATGATCTTCGTCAACGACGCCAGCCGCGATTCGACTCTGGCCGAACTACAGGCGGCGATGGCGGAGCTGCCGGCCCTGCGCGTGCTGTCGCATTCGACCAACGCCGGTCAGAGTCGGGCCGTGCGCACCGGCGTCCTGGCCGCGCGGGCCCCGATTGTGGTCACGCTGGACGGCGACGGCCAGAACCCCCCGGCCGACGCCCCGCGTCTGGCTGACGCCCTGATTGCGGCGCCGCCCAGCGTCGCCCTGGTCGGCGGCGTCCGCGCCAAGCGTCAGGACAGCAACGCCAAGCGTCAGGCCTCCTTGTGGGCCAACCGCATCCGCAAGAAGCTGCTGTCTGACGACGCCGACGACACCGGCTGCGGGCTCAAGGCCTTCCGCCGCGACGTCTTCCTGCGGCTGCCCTACTTCGATCACATCCACCGCTACCTGCCGGCCCTCATGATCCGCGAGGGCTACGAGAACCGCTATCTCGACGTCGATCACCGTCACCGCGAGACGGGCCGCTCGAAATACACCAACTGGGGTCGGCTGCGGGCGTCGTTCTCCGACCTCCTGGGCGTGATGTGGCTGAAGTCGCGCTCGTGCCGTCCAGGCGCGATCAGCGAGTTCTGATCGAACCGCGGCCATATGGCCGAGCGCTGGAAACAGGGTTAAGCAGGGCGATCTGGAGGGGCCGCCCATGCTGATCGCCATACCGCTGCTGATCGTGCCGGTCGTGATCTACAACCTGGTGATCCTGCTCGGCGGGGCTGGCGCTGACCCCTTGATCGGGCCCACGGCGGTGTTGGGCGAGGTGCTGTTCCGCGTGCCCATGACCTCGGGCGCGGTGTGGAATATCAGCATAGGCGACCTGATCCTGTTTCTGTCGCTGATCCTGCTGTTCGTGGAGTTGTTGAAGTCGACCTCCAGCCAGAGGGTGGCCATCGTCAATCATGCCCTGTCGATGGCGCTGTTCGTGGTCTGCCTGGTCGAGTTCCTGCTGCTGCCGGGGTTCGCCGGATCGGTCTTCTTCCTGATCCTGACCATGGTGCTGCTGGACGTGCTGGCGGGCTTTATCGTCACCATCATCGCCTCGCGGCGCGACTTCGACCTGAATCCGCGCTAGGGCCTCAGGTCAGGGGCGCCCGCGCCATGAGGTAGGCGGGGCCTCCGCCTTCGGCCTTGTAGGCGTCTACGGTCTGGTGACGCAATCGGGCCAGCACCGCGCCGCGTTCGTCGCGCAGCTCCAGTCCGCTTGGCGTCATGCGCCAGCTGCGCGCCTTGGATAGCTCGGGCAGACGGCAATCCTCCAGCAACAGGCCGTAGCCGCCGTTCGCCGCATTGAGGTTGAGCGCCAGCAGACATCCGCGCGCGTCGCCGGCGATGGAAATGCGCCACAGGCCGACCGCATCCTGCGGCACGGCTTGGGAAGGCGTCGAAGCAGAAGTGGTCATCGAATATGGTCCAGAGCAGGCGGACGCCGAGGCGGCGACGGCCCAGGCGAGAATGGATACCGCGACGGTGGTGGGGCGGCGCATGATACAATCCCTGAAGCGGAAGGCACGTCATCCGGCTGTTCACCAGAGTCTATCCCGATGGGGAACGACGCGATAGGTTGCCGGTTTCCGCCCATGGGGCCTTGGAAAGCTGCGTGTTCAGAAGCCTTCTTCCTGACGGGCCGGGGACCCGACCCCTGGCCGACGCCTTCCGGGCCTGCCGGACCCATTTTCTGTGGGCGGCGGGGTTCAGCGCCCTAGTCAATCTGCTCTATCTGACGCCGACCCTCTACATGATGCAGGTCTATGACCGCGTCGTGCCGACGGGCGGCTTGACGACCCTCGCCTTCCTGACGGTGATCGCCGTCCTGGCCCTGGCGGCGCTGTCGGGGTTGGACTGGATCAGGGGGCGGCTGCTGCTGCGCGCCGGACTGCGCCTCGATCGGCTGCTTTCCGCCCGGGTTCTGGCGCGGGTCACAGACCGCGAGGGCCCGGCGCCGGGCTCCCAGGTCCTGCGCGAGTTCGACAATGTTCGCTCGGCCGTGGCGGGGCAGGGGGCTCTGGCCCTGTTCGACGCCCCGTGGACCCCGATCTACCTGCTGTGCTGCTTCTTGCTGCACCCGGCCATCGGCGTTCTGACCCTGGTCGGGGGGGCTGTCCTCGTGGCGTTGGCCGTCGCCAACGAGCGCGACAGCCGCGCCCGTCTGAGCGGGGCCATTCAGGCCGCCAACGTCGCCTACGCCGCTCAGGAAGCCATCGCCGGTCAGGCCGAGGTCGTGCGGGCTCTGGGCATGCGCGAAGCCAGCATCGCCCGCCAGATCGACCAACGCCACGAGGCCGTCTCGCGCCAGGCTGACGCCCAGCTGACCGGCGGCCGCTACAGCGGCGCCATCAAGTTCGTGCGTTTGACGCTGCAGTCGCTGGCCCTGGGCGTCGCCGCCCTGCTGGCCGTGCGTGGCCAGTTGTCGCCGGGCGCCATCATCGCCTCCTCGGTCCTGCTCAGCCGCGCCGTGGCGCCGATCGAGCTGCTGGTCGGCGCCTGGCCCGGCCTGGTTCAGGCCCGTGCGAGCTGGCGTGCGCTGATCGATTTGTTCGCCTCTACGGCCTCACAGGACATTCAGCGGACGGCTCTGCCCGAACCGCGCGGTCGGGTGACGCTGGAGGGCGTGTCCCTGCGCTACGCCGGCACGGAGGCGCCGCAGCTTCGGCAGGTGTCTCTGGCCCTCGCGCCGGGCGAGGTGCTGGGCGTTATCGGGGCCAGCGGTTCGGGCAAGACGACGCTTGCGCGCATCCTGGCGGGGGGCATGAAGCCGACCGCCGGCGTCATTCGCCTGGACGGCGCGGCCTATGAGGCGCGGCCCGGCGACGATCTGGCGCGCCATATCGGCTATCTGCCGCAGACCCCCAGCCTGTTCGCCGGGACGATCAAGGACAATATCGCCCGCTTCGCCTCGACGCTGGAGCATGATCCGGTTCTGGTGGATCGCGAGGCGGTCGCGGCGGCCCAGGCGGCGGGCGCGCACGACATGATCCTGCGGTTGCCGCTGGGCTACGACACCCTGCTGGGACCTTTCGGCGCTGGCCTGTCGGCGGGCCAGGCCCAGCGGGTCGCCCTGGCGCGGGCCATGTTCCGTGATCCGGTGCTGCTGGTGCTGGACGAACCCAATTCGAACCTGGATCAGGAAGGCGAGACCGCCCTCCTGTCCGCCGTCAAAAGCTCGGCGGCGCGCGGCGCGGCCGTCGTGGTGGTGGCCCACCGGGCCGGGGTTCTGGCTCAGGTCGACCGGCTGCTGATGCTCACGGACGGCGCCGTTCAACTGGAGGGACCTCGCGAGACCGTGCTGGAACGCCTGCGTTACGCCGCTCCGAGCCGGAGCTCCCCAGCATGAGCGCCCCGCCTTCGCCTCCGATCGCCGCCGGCGACGCGCCGGGTCGTGACATCCGATTGGGGGCGGCGATCTTCGTCGCCTTCTTCGTCGTCTTCCTAGGCTGGGCCGCCTTCGCACGGCTGGATGCCGGCGCCTACGCCCAGGGCGAGGTTTCAGTGTCGGGCAACCGTCAGGCGGTTCAGCATCGCGAAGGCGGGATCGTCTCGGCCCTGAAGGTGGCCGAAGGCGACCACGTGGCGCGCGGTCAGGTGCTGGTCGAACTGGCGTCCGGCGAACTGATCGCCGCCGAGCGGGGACTGGCGGGGCAAGTCTATGCCCTGCTGGCGCAGCGGGCGCGCATGATCGCCGAACGGGATCGGCTGGGCGCGATCCAGGCCCCACCGGAGCTGACGGGCTTGCCGCCCGAGGATCAGGCCCTGGCCGACGAGGCCATGCGCCTGCAGCGACTGCAGTTCGCCGCCCGTCGCGTGGGGCGCGGCACCGAAACCGGCGTTCTGTCGCAGCGCTCGCAGCAGTTGGAGCAGCAGATCGCCGGTCTGGAGCGGCAGATCGCTTCGAATTTGGAGCAGCGCCGTCTGATCGTCGAGGAACTGGACGGCGTGCGCTCCCTGGCCGCTCAGGGCTATGCGCCCCTGACGCGCGTTCGGGCGCTAGAGCGCACCGCGGCCTCTCTGGAAGGCGAGGAGGGATCCTTGCGCGCCCAAGTCGCCCGCGCCCGCGAGGCCATAGGCGAGACGCGGCTGGAGATGTCCGGGGTGACGACAAAGCTGAATGAGGACGTGGCCGAGCAGTTGAAGCAGGTCGAGGTGCAGCTGAACGAACTGCGTCCCCGTCTGGCGGAGGCGCGCGCCCAGATCGCCCGCAACCAGGTCCGCGCCCCGGCCACCGGCCAGGTGGTGGGCCTCAGCGTCTTCACGGTCGGCGGCGTGGTCCAGCCGGGGCAGATTCTGATGGAGATCGTGCCGGACGATGCTTCTCAGGTGATCGTCGCCTCGGTCAGCCCGGGCGACATCGACAGCCTGCGTCCTGGCCTGAGCACCGAGGTGAAATTCCCCGGTTTGCGCGACCGCAATCCGCCCATCATCCACGGTCGCGTCGTGCGGATTTCGGCTGACCGCCTGACCTCGGAGACCCCTTCAGGCGCGCACCCCTTCTATCGGGTGGAGATCGTCGTTCCGGCCGAGGAAATGAGTCGTCTGGGCCCGTCAGCGGCCAATATCCGGCCCGGTATGCCGGTCGAGGTCGTGGTCGTCACGCGCAAGCGCACGGCGCTGCAATATCTGTTCGAACCCCTGACGCGCAGCCTGTTCCGTTCGGGCAGCGAGCGCTAGCTGAAGGCGACGAAGACCAGGGCGACCACGGTCACGTCGAACAGACGGGCGGCGAGGTTGAGGACGGCCATGGGACAAGCTCCGGTCGAAGACGCCGGAGCCGTCGCAAACGCCGTGCCATCGGCCGGGCGGGCCTAGATTTCGGTCTGTTTGGCCCGACCCACGCGGGGGCGGCGGTCGCGCTTGCCCGAGTATTCCGCACCCAGATAGGTGGAGCGGGCCGCGTCCAGCACCGGCGGGCCGCCCTTCAGGCCGCGCTTCTGGCCTGTCTGCCCGATCACCTGGGCGGCGAACAGGGCCGGAGGGGCGCTTGGCGACACGGCAGGCTTTGCCGGGGAGGCGGCATGATCGACCCGCTCGCCGGCCGGGACGACGGCGCGCGACGTCGTTGCGGCCTCGGCGGCGGCGCGTCGATCACGGCCGCGCCGGTCGCCTTCGCGGCGCTCGTGCACTGTGTGGCCTTCGATCGGACCGACCGGGCGCACACCGTCGGTCATTTGCCGGCGCCGGCCAGGCGCTCGATCTGGGCGCGCATCTCATCCATCTGGCGACGCATCTCGTCCAGGGCGGCGTCAGCCTTGGGCGCGGACGCGGACGCGGGATCCGGTGCGGACGCCTTCTCCGCCTCGGCCTCGGGACGGCCATAGGTGGCCATGCCGGGGAACATCTTCATGGCGCGTTCGAACATGGCCATGTTCTGGCGCACGGCCTCTTCCATCAGGCCGCCGCCGGGCGTTCCGGCGAAGGCGCGGCTGAACTGGCTGCGCAGCTGTTCCTGCTGGCGGGTGAAGCTGTCCAGCGACATCTCCAGATAGGAGGGCAGGACCGACTGCATCGAGTTGCCGTAGAAGCCTATCAGCTGGCGCAGGAACTGCACCGGCAGCAGGGCCTCGCCGCGGCTCTCTTCCTCGAAGATGATCTGCGTCAGGATCTGACGCGTCAGATCGTCGTTGGTCTTGGCGTCATAGACGACGAATTCGACGCCCTCGCGCACCATCTGCGCCAGGTCTTCCAGCGTCACATAGGCGCTGGTGGCGGTGTTGTAGAGCCGCCGGTTCGCATACTTCTTGATGACGACGACGCCGTCACGGGTTTTTCCGCCCTCGGATTTCTTGTCGTTCACGCTTGTTCTCGCGTTGTTGCAACGCCGCACTATCACGCGTTGCGCGCGCGAAGGCCAGAGGGCGCTTTTCGGTCAGGCCGCGCCGGGGGCCAGGACCACCCCGATCAGGATGGCGGCCCAGTGCGCGCCGGCCCCGGCGACGACGAAGCCGTGCCAGATGGCGCGGCGGAACTTCACCTTCTGACTGATGAAGACGAAGACGCCCGAGGTGTAGATCAGACCGCCTGCGACCAAGAGCCCCAGCGCCAGCGGATGCACCGTCTCGATCATCGGCTTCAGCGCAAAGATCGCCACCCAGCCGAACAGGACATAGACCCCGCTCCAGAAGACGTCGGAAATGCGCGGGGCGAACATCTTCACCCCGACCCCGGTCAGGGCCATCAGCCAGACGGCCAGGGTGAAGCCGATCGACCAGGCCCCCTCGAACCTCTGGGTGGTGAAGGGGGTGTAGCTGCCGGCGATCATCAGGAAGATGGCCGCTTCGTCCAGGCGTCGCAGCACGGGGCGGGCGGCGCAGGGGTGGGTCTGGTTATAGATGGTCGAGGCCGTCAGCATGGCCAGCAGGCAGACGGCGTAGATGGCGGTGGCCACCACCGCACTGATCCCGCTGTAGAGCCCCGCGAGCACCGCCAGGATGACCCCGCCGACAGCCGCCAGGGCCAGGCCCACGATATGGACCCACAGGTCGGCCAAGCGCTCGGCGCGCGACTGATAGTGCTCGATCATGTCGAGCTCGTCGGGCGTCCACACCCGTCTCGCCAAGGATTTCAGCCGCACCAGCATCACTCCTGAAAAGCGTTCGTTGAGGGGATCGTTCCCGGCAGATTGCGCCCGGATGATGACGAAGAGCTGAACTTCGCACTTGCGAGAGGTGACGCGGAGTGTGCAATGCGGCACAACCTTGATCAGAATTTCTCCCCGGAGTGAATATCATGACTGACGTAGTGATCGTTTCCGCCGCCCGCACCCCGGTCGGCTCCTTCCTCGGCGCCCTGTCGACCCTGCCCGCGTCCAAGCTGGGCGAGGTCGCCATCAAGGCGGCGCTGGAGCGCGCGGGCGTCGCGCCCGCCGACGTCGACGAGGTCATCCTGGGGCAGGTGCTGCAGGCGGGCGCGGGCCAGGGCCCGGCGCGTCAGGCCGCGATCGGCGCGGGTCTTCCCAATGAGACCCCGGCCTGGAGCCTGAACCAGCTGTGCGGCTCGGGCCTGCGCGCCGTGGCTCTGGCCTATCAGCAGATCGTTCAGGGGGACGCCAAGATCGTCGTCGCCGGCGGTCAGGAAAGCATGAGCCAGTCGCCGCACACGGCTCAACTGCGCAACGGCCAGAAGATGGGCGAGCTGGGCTTCAAGGACAGCATGCTGCAGGACGGCCTGATCGACGCCTTCCACGGCTATCACATGGGGCAGACGGCCGAAAACATCGCGAACAAGTGGTCGATCGACCGCGCCGCCCAAGACGCCTTCGCGGTCGCCTCGCAGAACAAGGCCGAAGCCGCCCAGAAGGCCGGCAAGTTCGTCGACGAGATTGCCCCGGTGACCATCTCGACCCGCAAGGGCGACGTGGTCGTGGATCAGGACGAATACATCCGCCACGGCGCCACCATCGAGGCGATGGAGAAGCTGAAGCCCGCCTTCGTCAAGGACGGCTCGGTGACGGCCGCCAACGCCTCGGGCATCAATGACGGCGCGGCCGCCCTGGTGCTGATGTCGGCCGACGAAGCCAAGGCGCGCGGCCTCGAGCCCCTGGCCCGCATCGCCTCCTGGGCCACGGCGGGCGTCGACCCGGCCATCATGGGCACCGGCCCGATCCCGGCCTCGAAGAAGGCGCTGGAGAAGGCCGGCTGGTCTGTCGCCGATCTGGATCTGATCGAGTCCAACGAAGCCTTCGCCGCCCAGTCGCTGTGCGTGGTCAAGGAACTGAGTCTGGATACGGCCAAGGTGAACGTCAACGGCGGCGCCATCGCCATCGGCCACCCGGTCGGGGCCTCGGGCGCCCGCGTCCTGACCACCCTGCTGCACGAGATGAAGCGCTCGGGCGCGAAGAAGGGCCTGGCCACCCTGTGCATCGGCGGCGGCATGGGCGTGGCCCTGTGCGTCGAGCGCGGTTGACGCCTCGCCTCACAGGCTGAAATGAAAAAGGCCGGTGGAGCGATCCACCGGCCTTTGTCTTTTGGAAGCGGCGCTCCGGATCAGTCGCGCAGCAGTTCGTTGACACCGGTCTTGGCGCGGGTCTGGGCGTCGACGCGCTTGACGATGACGGCGCAGTACAGCGACGGGCCGCCGTTCGGATCGGGCAGGGCGCCGGGCACCACGACCGAGTAGGCCGGGACCTCGCCGCGGAAGATTTCGCCGGTGGCGCGGTCGACGATCTTGGTTGAACCGGACAGATAGACGCCCATGGCCAGGACCGCGCCTTCGCGGACGATGACGCCCTCGGCGACTTCGGCGCGGGCGCCGATGAAGCAGCCGTCCTCGATGATGGTCGGGTTGGCTTGCAGGGGCTCCAGCACGCCGCCGATGCCGGCGCCGCCCGACAGGTGGACGTTCTTGCCGATCTGGGCGCAGGAGCCGACCGTGGCCCAGGCGTCGACCATTGAGCCTTCATCGACGAAGGCGCCGATGTTCACGAACGACGGCATCAGCACCACGTTCTTGGCGATATGGGCGCCGCGACGGACGATGGCGCCCGGCACCGAGCGGAAGCCGGCGGCCTGATAGTCGGCGGCGCTCCAGTCGCCGAACTTGTTGGGCACCTTGTCCCAGAAGGGGCCGACGGCGACCGGGTGGTCGGCCGACAGCGGCAGGGTCGGAGCGTGGCCCGCGCGCATGATCTGGTTGTCGTTCAGGCGGAAGGACAGCAGCACGGCCTTCTTCAGCCACTGGTGCGTGGTCCAGGCACCGTCCTCGCCGCGCGAGGCGACGCGGGCCTGGCCGGAGTCGAGCAGGGCCAGGGCGGTGTCGACGGCGTCACGGACCTCGCCGCGCGTGGCGGCCGAAACATCGGCGCGAGCTTCCCAGGCGGCTTCGATCACGGATTCCAGATGGGTCAGGTCGGTCATTGCGGATCTCCGTCCAGCATGGCGGTGGTCAGGAAGGGGCCGACGCTGGCGGCCCGGTGTTGGATGTGCGCGCCCTCGGCGGTGAAGGCCTTGGGCCCGACCAGAACCGTGGTCATGCCGATGGCGTGCGCCGGCTCCAGGTTCTTGGGCGTGTCCTCGAAGAAGCAGGCGGTGGTCGGATCAACGCCGAAGCGGGCCAGCATCTTGTCGAAGGTGCGCGGGTCCGGCTTGGGGATCAGGTCGGCGTCTTCCAGAGCGAAGACCCCGTCGAAGAAGCGCGTCAGCTCCAGCCGCTCCATCACCCGTCGGGCGTGGCCGATCGAGCCGTTGGTGAAGATCAGGCGCGGGCCGTTCAGGCGTTCCAGCGCCGCGTGCAGGCCGGGATCGGGCGTCAGCACGTCCAGCGGCACGTCGTGGACCTCGGCCAGGAAGTCGTGCGGGTCGATCTCGTAGTGCATCATCAGCCCGGCCAGCGAGGTGCCGTAGTCGTGCAGGTAGCCGCGCTGCACCGCCAGGGCCTCGGCCGATTCCAGACCCGAGGTGCGCACCACATAGTGGTTGATGCGCTGTTCGACCTGTTTCAGGAACTGGGTTTCAGGCGGATAAAGGGTGTTGTCGAGGTCGAACACCCAGGACCGGACATGGCGCAGGTCGGCGCCGATCTCGGTGCTCGCCGCCAGCGACGAAGCGGTCGCGTCTGGCGTCACTTGGCCTTCACCAGGGTGCCGGCGCCGAACTCGGTGAACAGCTCGACCAGCATGGCGTGGGGACGGCGACCGTCCAGAATGACCACGGCCTCGACGCCCGTGCGGACGGCGGCCATGGCGGTCTCCAGCTTGGGGATCATGCCGCCGTTGGCGACGCCGGTGTCGATCAGGCCTTGCGCCTCTTCCAGGTTCATCTGGCGGATGATCTCGCCGTCCGCGCCCTTCACGCCCGCCACGTCGGTCAGCAGCAGCATCCGTTTGGCGCCCAGGGATCCGGCCACCGCGCCCGCCACCGTGTCGGCGTTGACGTTGTAGGTCATGCCGTCCTCGGCCACGCCGATGGGGGCGATGACCGGGACCCAGTCCTCGGTCTCAGACGCGATCAGGCCCTTGATCAGCTTGGGATCGACCTTGGTCGGTTCGCCGACGAAGCCCAGGTCGACCTCGTGCTCGATCATGCTGTCGGGGTCGCGCTTGGTGCGCTTGGTCTTCTCGACCGTCAGCAGGCCGGCGTCCTTACCCGAGAGGCCGACGCCGCGCACGTCGGCTTCCTTGCCGGCGACGGTGATCCAGTGGGCGATCTCCTTGTTGACCGCGCCGGACAGGACCATCTCGGCCACCTGCATGGTGTCCTTGTCCGTCACGCGCAGGCCGTCGACGAAGGCGGATTTGACCCCGGCCTTGTCCAGCATGGCGCTGATCTGCGGCCCGCCGCCGTGGACCACCACGGGGTTCACGCCCATCAGCTTCAGCAGCACCACGTCGGCGGCGAACTGCTTGGCCACGGCGCTCTCGCCCATGGCGTGGCCGCCGTATTTGATGACCACGGTCTCGCGGTCATAGACTTGGATATAGGGCAGCGCCTCGGCGAGCGTCTTCGCCGTTTCCCAGCTGCGTTCCTCGGATTGCCGTTCGGTCTCTTTCATGATGGCCGCTCGATAGCGTTGAAGGGCGCGCAAGTCACGACGAAACCGGGGCGGGCGCGGGGCGTTTGCCCCTTCATGAGCCCGTCCATAGACCCTACGGCGATCGACGACCGCGACATGGGGCCGGGCGATCCCGTCGATCCGGCGTCGCTGCAGCACCCCGACGCGACCCTGTGTCCTGAATGTCAGGGCACAGGCGCGCTGATTTCAGGCGAGACCTGCCCCGTGTGCGAGGGGACCGGCAAGGCGGTCGGTCGCACTGGCGGCGGCTGAGGCGCGGCGGGCCTCAGCAGGGCGCATCCGGGAACAGGTCGCAAGCTTGATCAAAGGCCTGACGGATGTCGTCCAACGCGCGCTGCAGGTCGGGGTGGTCGCCGTCGCGGGCGGTGAGCAGCAGAAGCTGGTGAGCGCGGCGGATCTGGTCAGGAACCCGTTCATCGGCGTTTTGACGTTTCAGCTCGGCGGACAGGAAGTCGTCCACGCGGGCCTCGGCCTCGGTGCTGCGATCGAAGGCTACGCCGAGATCACGGCTCATCCGTTCGACCTGCCCGCGCCAGTCGGCGATGAAGTGGGACCAGGTGAGGACGTGGCGGGTCAGGTTGCGGCTGGCGCGCTCGGCGTCGGACACGTGGCGAAGCCACAGCCGCAGGGCATGGCTGCGCGACATGGCGTTGCGGGTCATCAGCGAGGCGGCCACCTCAGCCGGGGGCCTCACCGGACTGATCACGACGACGCTGTAGCCGCTGTCCTCCAGCACGCTGCGCCAGAAGGTGAACAGGCGGCAGATGCGGGGGTCCTTGAGAACGATCAGGCTAGCGTCGCCGAACTCGGCCGCAAGCCTGTCCGCCGCCTCGACGCGGAAAGCGTGCAGGGCGTCGCCGACGGTCGCCAGATCAAAGCGCCGCCAGTCGTGCCAGGTCGAACCGCCCGCCGCCAGCAGGCGGTCGTTGAGCCCAGCCAGGACCTCGCTCTCCCAGAAGCCCTTGGGGTTGTCCTCGGCGGGCTGCATCAGGGTCTGCGGCGCACGTGCGCCCAGCAGTGCGAGCGCGCCCGCCACTGACGAGGTGCCGCTGCGATGCATCCCCAGAACCACCAGGGCCGTCTTGCCGCTCATTCGATTGACCCTGTCTGCGCCCCGGCGATGCGCCGGCCCCGCGCTTGTTAGTCGCTGTCGGCGTCAGGCGGCAAGGAACCAGTCGTCGTGGCCGGGCGAATGGATCAGGCCGTCGTGCGGATGCAGCCCATCGAGCGACAGGTTGACCTGGATCGGCTCCAAGGGCGGCAGGGTCTGGGGCCTGGCGTCCAGGCTTTCGTCGGCGAACAGGGGCGGCAGGGCAAGGAGTCCTTCCAGCTCGGCCGGAAGGACAAAGGCGTCGGCCTGATGCCAGCCGTCCGTCAGGTCGCCAAAACCATCGTCGGCCCGCGGCAAGGTCTGCGGTTCATCGGCGCCGTCCTGGAAGGCTTCCGGTTCGGGCGCCCGGTAAAGGCCGGCCTCCAGGTTGCGGACCTGATTTTCCCAGGTCGACTGATAGGAGGCCCGGTGCTCCGGCGATTCCGAGAAGATGATCACCAGTTCGGCGCGCGTTAGACCGTTGTTGAGGGCGGTCACGTATTCGCCCAGGCCCTTGGCGTCGGCCTCGCGGTCCAGAACGAAGCGGTAGATCTGTTTGACGAAGTCGGTGTTCGACAGATCGCCGTAACGGGCGCGGAATTCGGGTGACTGCACCATGTTGTCGGCGAACTGCTGCAGGCCGTAGCCCTGGTCGACGGCGCCGCGATAGTGGTCCAGGCCGCCGATGTCGGGCACGCGGTCCAGAACGCTGTCGTACAGACGGGCGACGGCAATGGTGGCTTCGTCCTGGACCCAGATGCCCCGGCTCTCGATCTTGGACGCCACCAACTGCCTGTGCTCGGCCGACTCGCTGAAGACGGCCAGCAGATCCAGGCGCGACAGGCCGTTGTTGAGCGAGGCCACGTGCTGCGCAAGACCGGCGGCGTCCGGCTCACGGTCAAGCGAGTAGCGATACATCAGCCGGACATAGGTTTCATTGTCCGTACCGCCGAAACGCGTCTGGAACTCAGCCGAACCGGACAGGATTCTCAGAATGTCCGTGACAGTCGCGCCCGAAGACAGCTGCTGGGCGTAGGTGGCGAGACCGACCGGGTCCGGCTCACGGTCGAAAGCCGCGTCATAGAGACGATAGACGACGGCGTAGACGTCCGTGGTCACATAGGACCGTACGCCATCAAGGAATTTGATTTTCTCGATCGACGACAGGGAGTCCATGCCGCCGTCGCGTCCGCCGCTGACGGCCGTCGAACTGATCGAGGCGTAGCCACGCGACAGGCCGCCGAAGACGGCGGTGTCGATTCCGGCGCCACCCACCAGATTGTCGCTGCCCTTGCCGCCGATGAGGATGTCGTCGCCATCGCCGCCGGACAGAAAATCATTGCCGCCAAGGCCGATCAGAACGTCGTTCCCGCCGCCTCCCTCAAGCGAGTCGTTCTGTTCGGTGCCCGTCAGGGTGTCAGGACCGCCCGTGCCCGTCAGGCTGACGCCGGTGTTGGTCGACAGGGCGATGGTCTGATCGGCGAACTGGAGGAATTCAATGTTCACCAGGGTGTCTGTGCCGTCGGGGCCGGTGACCACCACCTTGGGACCCGAGGTGTCGATCGTGTAGGCTGAGCGATTGCCGCTGAAAACGGCCGTATCAATGCCGCCGCCGCCGTCCAGATCGTCGTTGCCGGCGCCCCCGGTGAGCCGGTTGTTCGCCGAGTTGCCGACGATGACGTCCGCGCCGCCGCCGCCGATCGCGTTCTCGATCACCGCGCCCATCGCGATGGAGACGTTGCCGATCATGCCGCCGACGTTGGAGAAGTGTCCCTGGCGCAGGTCGATCACCTGCCTCTGGCTATAGATCGAGAAGTCGAGGGTATCGATGCCGCCCGCGTCCCACACGCTGAATATGGCGCCGATGCTGGAGTTGTTGGTGGTGAACCAGGGCAGGCCGGTGTTCGAGTTGAAGCCGTAGACCGTGTCGCCGGTCCGCGTCGTCATGTTGGCGCCGTACAGGCGCTGGATCGCGGCGATGTCGTCCAGCAGGGGCGCAGACGAATAGGCACGGGAGAACGAGGCGCCGGTGTTGCTCTCGCTGAAGTAGCTCATCACCGAGTACTGACGAGAATCTTCATAGTAGGTGGCGTGCTTCGCGTAGGTGATCGTCTCGTTGTCCGACGCGTTGTAGGCCGCGGGATGGCTGAGGCCGATGGCATGGCCGATCTCGTGAACCAGAACCTGCTGGCCGTACCCCAGTTGGATAGGCGAGATGTTGTAGCTCAGGGTATTGTTGATCCAGACGTCGCCAGACGCCGATCCGAAGGCGCTGGAGCCGGGCATGTATGCGAAGGCCGCCGCGCTGTCCTGGCCGCCGGAATAGTTGCTGAAAAGCAGGGTCGCATTGTCGGAATAGCCGTTGCCGTCATCGACACGAACGAAGCGGATGTTGGCCACATCGGACCAGGTTTGCAGTGCCAGCAGGGTGGCGGCGATCTGCGTCGCCGAAAACTGGCTGAAGCCCGTGGTGTCGGTCGGCATGGTGGTCGGCGCATTGCTGCGGAAGGCGAAACTGACCGTCACGCCCGAGCCAAGGGGTTGGCCGCCGAGCCAGGACGCCCCTGTTCGCGTCAGCTGCAGAGCCGCGTCGCTGATCGTCAGAGAGGGTTTGCCGCCCGGAGCCGGTCCCAGGCCGCGAGCGTCGGCGTTCAGGAAGTACAGAGGATCGTCAAGGCCGCCGGCGACGGGAGCGGGCGAATTATCTTGATCGGTCTGGAATGAGGACATGGACGCCTGCCGAAGGACTGAGAGCGGTCACACTAGACAGTGGAGAGAGACAGGCAAGCGATGCAGCAAAGACTAATGTAATCTCGCGCCGATCGTCGGGATCGTTCAACCCGGCTTCTCGGCTCTTCGCATCCATGGCGGTGCAGTCTAGGAGGGGGAATGGTTCTCTATCCTGTGATCATGTGCGGCGGCGCCGGCACGCGTCTGTGGCCCGCTTCGAGGCCGTCGCGGCCCAAGCAGTTCATCCCGCTGGCGGGCAATCGCTCGCTGTTTCAGGAAACGGTGCTGCGGGTCGCGCCCCTGGCCGCCGAGGGCGGGCGGCTGATCGTGGTCGGGGGCGTGGGCCACCGCGACTGGATTCTGGATCAACTGGAAGAGGTCGGCGTGGACGCCCAGGTTCTGCTGGAGCCCCAAGCCCGTGATTCCGCGGCGGCCATGGCGGCTGCGGCGATCTGGACCCAGGAGCACGACGCCGACGGCGTCAACGTCTTCCTGGCTTCCGACCATCATGTGCCGGACAATCTGGCTTTCCGCCGGGCAGTACGAGAGGCGGCGACGGGGGCCGGGGGGGGGCGGATCGTCACCCTTGGCGTCATGCCGACCGCCCCGTCCTCGGCCTATGGCTATATCAAGCCGACTGGGCGCGGCCTGTCGGACGTCGAGGCTTTCCGGGAAAAGCCGGATGCCGAGATCGCCGCTGCCTATATTCAAGACGGCTACCTCTGGAACAGCGGTAATTTTATCGTTCGCGCCGACGCCTTGGTGCGCGAGTTGCGACAATTTGCGCCAGGCGTGGAGGTCGCGGCGCGGCAAGCGCTCACAGACGCGCCCCCCAGTCCGGTCCTGGTGCTGGGTGACGCCTTCAACCAGTCCCCGAAGATCTCGATCGACTATGCGGTGATGGAGCGCACCGAACTGGCGTCCGTGCTCGAGGTGGACTTCGACTGGTCAGACCTTGGAGCCTGGGATTCGATCGCCGACACCGGCGAAGGTGATTTCGGTCAGCACATCCTCGAGGATTCTGATGGTTGTCTGGTTCGGGCGCCAGAGGGCACGATCGTCGCCGCCCTGGGCGTGAGGAACGTCGCGATCGTGGTCGAGTCCGACGCCGTTCTGGTCTGCGATCTGTCGCGCGCCCAAGACGTCAAGCGGGTCGTGGCCCGCGTCGGTGCGGCCTTCCCGCAGCATCTGGACTTCCATCGGCCCGCACCGGAGACCCTGGGAGACGGGGCCGCGCGCTTCGCGGAGTGGCTTCGGGTTCGAGCGCTGCCGATGTGGAGCGCTATCGGGCAGCAGTCCGACGGACGCTTCGCCGAGGCCCTGACGCTGGATTCTCGGCCGCTCGTGGCCGCGCGCCGGACGCGCGTTCAGGCGCGCCAGATCTGGACCTATGCTGAAGCGGGACGCCTTGGCTGGCAGGGCGGCTGGAGCCGTGCGGTCTCTACGGGCGTCGAGGCCTTGCAATCGGCCTATCTTCGACCGGACGGTCTCTATCGCACCCTCCTAGCGCCCGACGGCGCCGCACTGGACGAGACGGCGCGGGTCTATGACCATGCCTTCATCATGTTCGCGCTCGAAGCCGCGCGCAGCGTCGAGGCGACGCCGGGAGCCATGGAGGCTCTGGCTGTCGGCGTGCGGGAACGCCTGGCCGCCCATCGCATGGCGAACGGCGCTTTCGTCGAGGAGGGGGAGGCACCCTTCCAGGCCAATGCGCACATGCACCTGCTGGAGGCCTGTCTGGCCTGGGAGGAGGGCGGCGGCGATCAGGGCTGGGCGAAGCTGGCGGATGAACTCGTGGACCTTGCGCACAATGTCTTCATTGACCGTGAGGGCGGTTTCCTGCGCGAATTTTTCACGGCGGACTGGACGCCGGCGACGGGCGAGCGCGGCCGGCTGGTCGAGCCGGGCCATCAGTTCGAATGGGCCTGGCTGCTGGCGCGCCATGCCCGTCTTCGCGGGGATTCCGATGGTCGGGACCTGGCCTTCCAACTCTACGACTGGGGCGCGCGCGGCGTCGCGGGCCGGATGCCCGTGGCCCTGGACGCCATTGACGATCAAGGGCGCCCGCTGGGCGGGAGGGCGCGGCTCTGGCCCCAGACCGAATGGCTGAAGGCGTCCTTGCTGCTGGCGGAAGACGCGCATGACGGCCAACGTCGTCGTCTTCTGGATGACGCAGCCGCCGCCATGAGAGCGCTGTGGTCCTACCTGACGCCGGAAGGGGTCTGGCGCGACAAGCGTCTGGCCAAGGGCGGCTTCATCAATGAGGCCGCGCCAGCGAGCACCTTCTACCACATCATGTCGGCCTTCACGCAACTGGAGGCCACGGGTCGCAGCAAGGAATTGTCGGGTTTGAATCAGCTTTCGCTGCAATAGGGGCTATCTGTGTCTGACCATGTTCTGGTGACAGGCGGCGCCGGCTATATCGGCAGCCATACCTGTCTGCGTCTGGCCGAAGCAGGCTTTACGCCGGTGGCCTTCGACAATCTGTCGAACGGACATGAAGCCTTCGTCCAGTGGGGGCCGCTTGAGCGAGGCGACGTCCGCAGCCGTGCCGATGTCGAGCGCGCGCTGGATCGCTGGTCGCCGGTCGGGGTCATTCACTTCGCGGCCCTGATCGAGGTCGGTCTGTCGTTTCAGCAGGTCGGCGACTTCTACGAGACCAATGTCGGCGGGGCCCTGACGGTTCTGCGCGCCATGCAGGCGCGGAACATCCAACCCTTCGTCTTCTCCTCGACCTGCGCCACCTATGGGGAGCCGCAGTACCTGCCCCTGGACGAGGATCATCCTCAAGCTCCGATCAGTCCCTACGGTCGCACCAAGCTGATGGTCGAGCAGGCGTTGAAGGATCTGGCGGCCTACGGCGGAATCCGTCCGATCATCCTGCGCTATTTCAACGCCGCCGGGGCTGATCCACAGGGACGTATCGGCGAGCGGCACGATCCGGAAACACACGCCCTGCCGATCGCCGTCGAGACGGCGCAGGGGCGGCGCGAGGCCTTTTCCATTTTCGGCGAGGACTACGACACCCGCGACGGCACGGCCGAGCGCGACTACGTCCATGTTCTGGATCTGGCCGATGCTCATGTGCTGGCGCTGCGTCGTCTTCTGGAGGGCGGCGCCGGGGGAGAGGCGTTCAACCTGGGAACCGGCGGCGGCGTGACCGTTCGAGAGCTTCTGGAGGCGGTGTCCAGGGCGAGCGGCCGGCTCGTGCCTTCGGTTTCGCAGCCGAGACGTCCGGGCGACGCCCCTCGATTGGTGGCGGACAACCGCGCCGCTCGCGAGAAGCTGGCCTGGCGTCCGAAGCGCGACATCGCCGACATGGCGCGCGACGCCTGGGGCTGGCATGGTCGCGCAGTAACGATGTGATCCGAGGGGGCGGGCGTGAAAGATACGGATGCTGACTGGGCCATGCTCGGCGAGGGCGAGCCCTTCTACGGGGTGCTCAGCGATCCGCGCTTCCTGCGCGCCAACATCACGCCGGCGGCTCTGGAAGAGTTCTGGCAGACCGGGCGCAATGAGATGCACGGCTATCGGCAACTGATCCAGGCTCATTTCGGCGACTTCTCCGACGCCTCGGCCCTGGACTTTGGATGCGGCGTGGGGCGGCTGACGCGGGCGATGGGCGAGATGTGCCGACAGGCGACGGGCCTCGACATTTCCCCCGGCATGCTGGTCGAAGCGCGTCGCCACGCGCCGCCCAATGTGAACTACGTATCCGAACTTGGCGACGAGACCTTCGATTGGCTCAACTCGATCATCGTCTTCCAGCACATTCCGCCGCAGCGCGGCTACCGCCTGCTGGACGACCTGCTGGCCCGCGTGAACCCCGGCGGAGCGCTCAGCCTGCACGTCACCCTGTTCAAGGACGAGAGCTTCCTGACCCACCTGTGGCCGTCTCTGCGCCGCGGTCAGTGGGACGGCGATCGCTTCGTTTCATTTGATCACGACCAGGGCGATGTCGGGGGGATGGAGATGTACGACTATGATATGTCGCGCATTATCGAGATGACCTCGCGTCACGGCTTTCACAATCTCATCATCCAGCACACCAACCACGGCGGTTGCCATGGTGTGATCATGTTTGGCCGCAAAGGACGCTAGAAATACATGGCGTTGAGCGTCGCAATTTTGTGGGGCAGCTAGATGGTCAGGTTTGAAACGGCGTCGCCTCAAGGGACGAAGGAAGACGTCGAGCGCGCCTATCGTCAGATCCTCGGGCGAGAGCCGGATGAGGGTGGCCTGCAGCATTGGCTGGGAGAAGTCGGCGCCGGGATGGTGGTCGACGTTCTCAATGGCCACATGATCGCCAGCCAGGAATTCCACAGCCGTCCCGACGATGAAAAGCTGACCGCTCTGGCGATCCTGGGCGAGGGGCAGCCGCGGCGCTTTGCGCTGGATCAGGTCGCGTCTGTGACGGCCGCCCTGAACGTCGATGTGTTTCGCAACATCGCCCAGGTCGGCGCCTTCGCCCTGCCCGACGGCTTCGATCTCTGGATTGACCCCCGCAGCGACACCTACCGGGCTCAACAGTTGGCGTTATGGTCGGCCATCACCCAGCGGCCAGCCTATAATCCAGCCGCCGACGAAGACACGCCTGAGATCGTTCACGCAGATGCGATTCACAGGCCGGCCTTCTATTCGACCGGGAACACCTTCGTCGCCGGTGATCACCTGATGGCGCTGGGGCATTTGCTGCGTCAGAGCGGCCTGAAAGCCGGGGACCGGGCCCTGGAGTATGGCGCGGGATTCGGCCAGATAGCTTTGGCCTTCGCGCGTACGGGCGTCCGGATGGATACGGTCGACATCAATCCGGCCTTCAGCGCGGCCGTCGCCCAGCTAGGCGAGCGTTACAAGGCGCCCCTGACGTCCCATGTCGGCGCCTTCGGAGACAATCCGGCGGGCGAGGACGGCGCCTATGACCTGATCTATTTCTATGAGAGCTTCCACCACTGTTTCGACTTCCTCGACGTCATCCCCCGGCTGCACAGGATGTTGAAGCCGGGCGGCAAGGTCATGATGGCGGGAGAGCCGATCGCCCAGGGGGCTGTGCCTTGGCTGCCCTATCCGTGGGGCATTCGCCTCGATGGAGAAAATGTCTCGATCATGCGGCAGCGCGGCTGGATGGAGTTGGGCTTCCGTGAAGATTTTCTGGTGTCGATCTTCGAGAAGGAAGGCTTCACTTTCAGAAAATATCCTCTAGACGGCTATCATTACTGCACAATTTATTCGTTCGAGCGCGCGTAAGGCGACGTGAACGGCCTAATTTGATCTGAGGTTTTCTTTGTCCGTCACCTTTGTCCAGACAGCTGACGCCTTCTACTACGCCGAGATGGTCGGAATCACGTCACAGGCGGTCCGAGCTTACGCGCAGAGCCGTAATCTATCCTACGAGATGTTTCTGGGCCTGAAGCATGGCAAGCACCCTTGGCACGCCACCTTCAATCGCGTCTTTATTTTGGACGAGATGCTGCGCCGGGGCGTGACCGGCTGGGTCTGCTACATGGACGCGGATGCTTGGATCGAAGACCAGTCCTTCGATGTGGCTCATTACCTTGAACAGCATGCGGATCGCGCTGCGATCTTCACGACCTCTCTGGCGTCAGATAATTGGTGGGACGTCAATGCTGGCGTCTTTTTCGTCAATTTGTCGAATGACATCGGGGTGCAGTTCGCGCGCGAATGGCATGATCGCTGCCTCGATGCCTGGCCCCGCATTGCTGATGTCGCCAACTTCCCTGTAGGTGGGCCGGATGATCAGTCGATCCTGCATGAAATTCTGGCGGCGTCGGACGACTACAAGGCGGCCATGTGGGTGGAATCGCCGGACCTGATCAATTCGGCGTGGGCGAGCTTCATTCGGCAACACCTGCGGTCCAATTCGCGCGACATGCGATCGCGTGTGGCTCATATCCGCGCCGAAGTGTCACGGGTGCTTTCCGGCGGGGAGCAGGAAGTTTCGACGCCCGCCGGTTCCAGCGCGCTGGAAGCAGTCACGGGTCTGTACGAAGGCATCCTGGGACGACCGATCGATGGCGGGGCCCAGAATGCCTATGTCGGGACTGTTGCGCGTTGCGGGCTTAGGGACGGCGTGGCGACGATCGCCGACTACATGATCAATAGCGACGAGTTCAGAGCTCGCTACAAAGGCTGATCACTGATCCGGCTGATCGGCTTTCAGATGCTTGTGGATCACCGCCATCTTGGGAATGACGGTTCCGTGCGAGAATGGCTGATTGAATACGGTGGCGAAGGCGATGTCCTTGTCCAGTTCACGCAGACCGATCAGCTCTGATGCCGGGAACTCCGGGAAGGAGCCGGTCTTGAACCAGTTGTCGATGACGTCGCAGGTCTTGTGGGTGGCCGGCAGGTCGTCTTCGTAGAAGGGCGACTGCCATTGCAGGTCCTCGATGATGTAGAGCCCGCCCGGGCGCAGATGCGGGAACAAGACCTTGAACGCCAGTTGCTGGTGAAAGGAGGCGTGCGAGCCATCGTCGATGATCAGGTCGAACGGACCTTGTGCCGCCGCTCGCTCCAGATCGGCCTGAATGCCGCTGTCGCCGCGCACAAAGTTGAAGCGCGCGTCATCGACCCAGGAGAAATCGCTGATGTCGAAGCCGCAAATTTGCGCCTTGGGAAAGAATCGCAGCCACATCTCCACTGAAGGAGCGGTGCGGACCACACGATCGGCGTCGCCGCCTACTTCCGGTCCACCAGCCATCAGGCCGATCTCCAGCATCCGCTCCAGACTATGCCGGTGCGGCTGCAGCAGCATGTCGTAGATGCGGGTGTAATGGTGGGGGTAGGGGTGCGTCGTACCCTTGTCCGAGCCTGAGGCGTTGGCGAGATCGGTCAGGCTCAAGATCGTGTCGGACATGGGATTTCCGTTAGGTTAGGCAGACAACAGGCGTGAAGAGGCTAGCGGCCGCTGGCGGTCTTAGGTGTCATATAGGTTGTCGAGCTGGTCCAGCGTCATGGCTTCCATGAAGTCCGCCCGCGACAGGAGGTCGCTCTCCTCGCAGATCATGAATCCGACGAGGCCCAGGCCGCTCTTTCGGACATCGACGCCCTTGGTGCCGATGGCGAAGTCGTCGAACTTGTCGCCCTTCAGACTGATGGTCAACTCGCCGGAAGTGAATGCGTCGGGCTGGACGCGGAGCGCGACCCAGCGGGTTTCCTGTGGTTCCAGCGTTCCGGATTGCGCGACCATGCCCCCGAAGGCGACGGTGTAGGGCTGTTCGTCTTCTGTCAGGCCGCGCAGACCGAGGTAGAGCCGCAGCGGCTGGTCGCCGGCCAGCCGGAGGGTTAGTTGTCCGCCCTGGGGCTTGGTCCAGTTGCCCCAGTCGTCGGGGAACCACCAGCCCTGACCGCTGCGGAACCGCTCGGCGGATTCCATGGCGCGGTGGATAGCCAGGGCGTCGACGCGTCGCATCGAATAATAGCGTCCCGGCGTCGGGGCATGGGCGGCGGGCAGGGCGTCGGCCTGACCCGCGGGGAACCAGGTCAGCATCCGGTCGCCGATCTCGACGCCCAGGTCGCGCCAGGGACGGGGCTGGAAATGCTCGACGATGTTCCGCTCGCGCGATTGCCGATAGGGCAGGTCCAGCATCAGGCGTTCCAGCCGGGCGACGAACTCGGCCTGGTCGCCGACGCGGAAATAGTCGGCGAAATCGCCGCCCGCTTCCGGCAGGGACGAGGCGTCGGACAGCAGGGCCGCCTTGCCGTAGCAGAAGGATTCCGTGACCGGCAGGCCCCAGCCCTCATAGGTGCTGGGATAGAGGGTGAAGGCGCTGGCCCGATACAGGTTGGCCAGGTCGGGATCCGACACGCCTGAAACGATCATGACCTTGGCGCCGAGCTCGCGGTTCGTCTCCAGCTTGGAGAAGACGGCGTCGTTCAGCCAGCCGCGATTGCCGACGCAGACCAGGCGCGGAACCTTGGCGGCGCCATGTTTCTGGATCAGCTCCAGCCAGGCCTTGAAGGCGTTCAGGTGGTTTTTGCGTGACTCGATGGTCGAGACAAACAGGACGTAGCCGCCCTCGGACAGGCCGTAACGCGCCAGGGTCTGGGCCACGGGAACCGCCGTCGAGGGCTTGCGGAAGTCGGCGTCGAGGCGGACCACGTGAACGTTCGCCGGGTCGACGGCGTGACCCAGCTGATCGGCGACGGCCAGCAGATCGCGCTTGGAGGCTTCGGAGTTGGTCAGGAAGTGGTCGGCGTGGGCGAAGACGCCGAGAGCCCAGCTGATGAAGTCCTGGGTCAGTTCCTTGACGCAGTGCTCGGGCGTCATGATCGGGATCATGTCGTGGACGAACGGCACATAGTGGATGCCGTAGAGGGCCTTCGCCTTGCGGACATGCAGGAAGTAGTTCTGCAGCCACCAGGAGGTCCCCAGATTGACCAGGCAGGCGCCGCGTCGGAAGGCGAACTCCGGCGAGAGGTCGGTGAGCACCTTCAGGCCCTTGACCGCGGTCGTCCACGTGGCGTCCTGAACGTCGCCGCTTTCCAGCGACAGGGCGCACAGGCGCAGGAAGAGGTCGCGCGGCACCTCGACCCACAGGTCGCGTTCCTTGGAGAATGTGCAGACGGCGACGTCCAGATCGGCGCGCGGGCTGTTCAGCAGGCCGGAGATCACCTCGATCTGCACGCGCTGGATCCCGGTGGGCAGGCGAGCCACATTGAAGTAGCCGGCCAGGTCCGAGATGTCGAAGACGAGGTGGAGCCCGGTGTGCTGGGCTGCTTCAGGGGACATTTGCGGCGCCAGCTTCTCGGCGGCGGCGACCCCGCCCATCAGGGCCTGAATCAGGGCGGCGTTTTCCTCGCGGATGGCCGGAGCAAGTCGAGCGAGCGCGGCGTCCAGCTGTTGCGCCACCAATTCCATGGTCACGGCCTGGGGCTCGGCCAAGGCGGTCAGGCCGGCGCGGCCGGCCACGGCCTGAGCGCGCGCCAGATCCATCTTCACGCCTTGCGCCGACAACTGCATCAGGGCGTCGACGGGATAGGAGAGGGTCGGGTCCAGCTCAGCGGCGTCGAGGAAGTAGGCGGCGGCCTCTTCCAGGCGTTGCTGCAGGCGGCGGAGATGCCCCATTTGCATGTGTGTGTCGGCGACCTTGGGGGCCAGGCGCATTGACGTCAGATAGGCGGCTTCCGCGCCCGGAAGATCGCCGGATTCTTTCTTGGCGTGGCCCAGCTGAACCCAGACGTCAGCGCGTTCGGGCTTGATCTTCAGCGCGCGGCTATAGGCCTCCGCGGCGCCGAGCCAATTGCGCGTGTCGCGAGCCTGGTCCCCCGCCCTGATCAGCGGTTGAGCCTTGGGCTTGCGAAAAAGGGCCTTGGGCGACAGGCTCATGGAAGGTCCGATTGGCTAAGGTCTGGTCCTGGCGCCAAGGGAGGCGCGCGATCCGGCGGTTTCAAGGTCGGTGTGCGGCAGAAGGAGGTTCCCGCTGAAGCCGTGCCGATGCTAAGCGGGGCGCTTCGCGGGAACAAGGCGTCAGACGATGGAGAGCGAGATTCAGCAGGATCAATCCGGCGCGGTGACACGTGAGGATATCGAGGGGCTTTATGGGCTGGCGCTGGGCCGCCCCGCCGACCCGGCCGCCATCGAAGGTTTCATGGCGCACGAGCTGCCCTTCCTGCTGAGCGTGTTCTTCGAAGGCCCCGAGTTCCGCGATCGGGTTCTGATCCCGCTTTCCGAGCGTCGCCCTCCGGACACCGACTTCTACGCCGGGGACGTGCCGGAACAGGTGCGGAGCTGGGGACGCTCGCGCATGCCGGTTTCGGCGGACACCGCCCTGGCTATTGAAACGGCGGACTATTGGCCGACGCTCTATCTCGCCATTTTCGCCGATCCGGTGTTCCAGGAAGTCGTCGGCCTGAGCGCCACACGCCCCTTCTGGCCCGAGGCCTGGGACGGTTTGAACTACCTGGTCGAGAACGCGGCCCAGTTCCGACGTCAGGCGCAGATCGAGAACATCGGCTGGGACTGGGTCGAGGGGTGGGCGATGGATCGCGGCGCGCCCGATCAGCCCTTGAGGATCGAAACCTGGATCGACGGACGCTTCGTTTCGGCCGGCGAGGCCGATCTGGTTCGGCGAGAGCTGCAGGACCGGTTTGGCGGCGAAGGGCGGGTCGGGTTCCGTCTGCCTGTCGGCGATCGGCTGGCGGCGGGCGGGCGCTTTGTCGAGATACGCGACGCCGAGACGGGGCGACGCCTAACGGCGGGCGAGCACGCCGCCCCCCCGTCCAGCCCGGAATCCTATGACGCCCTGACACTTGAACTGCGCAGTCTGCGGGAGGCGCTGGACCGGATTCAGAACACCCTCCCGCAGGTGGTCACCCGGCTGAGCTATCCGCTGCAGGATTACGCTGGCTACGCCGAAACCTATGGGCGCACGACCGATGCCGGCCTGCTGGCAAGCGGCCAGAGCGCGCATGTTCTTGTGCGTCTTCATGCCGATGGGGCCGACGCCTTCGAGGTCGAGGACGCTGTCATGGCGGTCCTGGCCCAGACTCATGACGACTGGATGCTGGAGGTGCGCGGGCTGGATGAACACGGTCTTCAACATCTGAATTCGCTGCGCACGCGCCTGGCCTGGACGGGACGGCCGGTCGATCGGATCGCGGCCTTCGACCCTGACGCTCCGGCGACGCCTTCCGACCTCTGTCTGAGCCTGCCGGCGAGCGGCGTTCTGGCCCCCGAAGCGCTTTCGGTTTTCGCGGGCATCTTCGCCGATCCCGAGGTGGCGGCGGCCTATGCGGACGCCGATCATCTCGAGGAAGGGGGTGAGGCGACCACTGCCCGTCGGCACACGCCGCAGTTGCGACCGGCCTTCGATCTCGACCTTCTGTGCCAGACGCCCTACGTCGGCGCCTGCGTCGCTTTCCGGCACGGCGAAGACGCGCCGTCGAGCCGCGGCGGCGAGGCCGCGGCGGTCCTGCGCCTTGCGCTGGAGGGCAAGCGGATCGGTCAGGCGTCCGCGATTCTGTTCTCGAGCCGCCAGTCGGCGCCGACCGACGGCGCATGGGTCGAAACGGTCCGCGCCGCGCTCGCGTCCGACCCGTCCGTCTCGGTCCTCGCGGCCGATGATCCGTTCGGCGCGACCGTCGCCGGGGCCGCGCGGATCAAGCGCCGGCCGACCAGCAAGACGGTCAGCGTGATCGTCCCCACGCGCAACGCGCTGGACCTGCTCAAGCCCTGTCTGGACAGCGTCCTGGCCGCCGCTGCCGAAAATCAGACCGGGCTGGATCTGATCGTCATCGACCACGAGAGCGACGATCCGGCGACCCGGGCCTATCTGGCCGAACTGAGCGCCGGGGGCCTGGCGCGCATTGTCCGCTACGAAGGCCGCTTCAACTTCGCCCTGATGAACAATCTGGCGGTGGAGCAGGCGCGCGGCGAGGTCCTGGTCTTCCTCAATAACGACACGGTGGTGATCAGTCGCGACTGGCAGGACGAGATGGCCGCTCAGGCCGAGCGGCCGGATGTGGCCTGCGTCGGCGCGCGTCTGCTCTACGCCGACGGCACGATCCAGCACGCGGGCTTCGTGGCGCGCGAGCGCGAGGCCAACTTCCTGATCCACGACGGGGTCGGGGCGGCCTCCAGCGATCCCGGCTACCTGGGGCGTCACGCCCTGTTGCACCGGACGGTGGCCGTGACCGGCGCTTGCCTGGCGATCGAGGCGAAAAAGTTCAAGGCGCTCGGCGGGTTCGACGCCGCCCACTTCCCCGTCGAGGGCAATGATGTGGACCTGTGCATGCGGGCCCAGAGCCAGGGTCTGAAGGTGCTCTACGACCCCCATGTCGCCCTCTATCATCTGGAGTCCAAGACGCGTGGCTTCAGCCGCGAGGGCGAGAAGCTGAAGGTGGCCGAGGCCTCGGGCCGGCTGCTGTGGAGCCGCTGGGGCGCCCAGTTCGGCGCCGATCCCTTCTACAACCGGCGTTTCGACCGCGAGGCGCGGCCCTTCACCCGACTTCGGCCTCTGCCGTGAGCTCCGACGCGGGTCGGGTGCTGATCACCGGCGGGCGGGGCCGTCTGGCGCGCGCCCTCATGCAGGCGGCCTGGCCGCAGGGCTGGCGTCCGGTCGCGGTCGGTCGCGCCGAGTTGGACATCACGAATGTCGAGGCGGTCATGGCTTGGGTTGAGGCGCATCGCCCCGCCCTGATCGTCAACGCCGCCGCCTTCACCGGGGTCGATCTGGCCGAGAGCGAAGGGGAGGCCGCCTTCGCGGTCAATGCGGCGGGGGCGGGCCGTCTGGCCGAGGCCGCCGCCGAGACGGGCGCCGATCTGATCCATGTCTCGACCGACTTCGTCTTCGACGGTCGGCTGGGCCGTCCCTATATCGAGGCGGACGCGGCCGCGCCTCTGAACCTCTATGGGGCCAGCAAGCTGGAGGGCGAACGACAGGTGCTCGCCCTGCACCCGCAGGCCCTGGTGCTGCGCACCGCCTGGCTTCTGGGCGGGCAGGGCGGCTCCTTCGTCGACGCCATCCTGAAGCGCGCGGCCACGGGGCAGGGTCTGCGCGTCGTCGCCGACCAGACCGGCAGCCCCACCGACGTGAACGATCTGGCGCGGGCCATCGTCGTCGCGGCTGAATGGCTGACGCGGGGGGCGGCGCCGCAGCGGCTCTATCATGTGGCGGGCTCGGAAGCGGCGACCTGGCATGAGATCGCCGAGGCGGCGGTTGAAGCCTGGGCGCGTCTGGGTGGCCAGACGCCGCCGCACGTGGCGGCCATCGCGACATCCGAATGGCCCTGTGCGGCGCGACGTCCTCAGGATTCCCGGCTTGATAGCGCCGCCTTCGCGCGCGACTTTGGAATGGTCCTGCCGGGCTGGCGGGAGCGGATCGCCGACTGGGCGGCGCAGAGCGCGGGGGCGAACAAATGAAGGGCATCATTCTGGCGGGCGGCACGGGCTCGCGCCTGCACCCCATGACCATCGCGGTCTCCAAGCAGTTGATGCCGGTTTATGACAAGCCGCTGATCTATTACCCACTGACCACCCTGATGCTGGCCGGGGTGCGCGACATCCTGCTGATCACGACGCCGCATGATCGGCCCGCCTTCGAGTCCCTGCTGGGCGACGGCGGCCAGTGGGGCGTCTCGATCACCTATGCCGAGCAGGCCCGGCCCGAGGGTCTGGCCCAGGCCTATGTCATCGGGGCGGATTTCGTCGCGGGCGGCCCGTCGGCCCTGATCCTGGGCGACAACATCTTCTACGGCCACGGCGCGACCGACCTGTTCGCAGCCGCCTTCGCCCGGCCTTCTGGTGCGACCGTCTTCGCCTATCACGTCAATGATCCGGGCCGTTACGGCGTGGTCGAGTTCGACGCGGAGGGGCGGGCGCGCTCGCTTGAGGAAAAGCCGGCGCAGCCTCGCTCCAACTGGGCCGTGACCGGCCTCTATGTCTATGACGAGCAGGTGGTCGACATCGCCGCGAACCTGAGGCCCTCGGCGCGGGGCGAGCTGGAGATCACCGACGTCAACCGCGCCTATCTGGAACGTGGCCAGCTGTCGGTCGAGCGCATGGGGCGGGGCTACGCCTGGCTGGACACCGGCACCCCCGACAGCCTGATCGACGCGGCCCAGTTCGTGCGCACCCTGGAGCAGCGCCAGGGCGTCAAGATCGCCTGCCCCGAAGAGATCGCCTGGCGTCAGGGCTTCATCGACGCCGGCCAGTTGGAGCGGCTGGCGGCGACGATGGGGGGCAATGACTACGGCCGCTATCTGCGCGGCCTGGTCGAGGACGCAGGGCCGTGCGGGATCCTGCGTCAGGGGGAGTCCTGTTTCAACCCAGGCGGGTCAGCTCGATCATCATCTGGCCGCGCGGATGCCCCCATTCGCCGATCCACTTGAAGGCCCAGCCGCTGGGCGTCGCCGCATGCAGGTTCGACTGGCGGAAGTGGAAGGGGTCGCGGTCGTCATAGGTGACGATGCCGTCCGGGCGATTGACCACGCCTGATCCCTCAAAGACCGTCGCGAAAAACCGCGCGCCTGTCCTGAAGACCGGCGCCAGGGCCTCAAGGCTGTGGCTGTAGTAGTCGATCGGCAGGTGGGTGAAGAGAGACGTCGCGAGGCCGAAATCAAACATTACGCCGAACGGCGCCTCGAAATCAGGCGTCGCATGAAGGTGAGAGCGGGGGAGCTTGTCGGCCAGCGGGGTGGGAGCGATCTCGTGCTCATAGCCCGCCTCCAGCAAGGAGGCCGAAATGTCGATCCCGTAGTATCGGGCAGGCTCGAGATAGTCTGTCAGATGAACCCCGGCGCGCAGGGCGCCGCAGCCGACATCCAGCACCCTGTCGCCGGGCGCCAGGCCCTGTTGGACCAGAAAGTCGCGCTGAAGCGGGCCGATGACGTCCCACATGCCGCCGACGATGCCGCGATGACCTTCCGTGGTCAGCCGTTGCCGGGTGATCGATTCGTTCATGTAGCGGTTGGGGGATTGCATGTCTTCTCTCACCTTATGGGATCGTGACGTGCCAGATGCAGGCAACGTGTCTCGGCTGCAACATTTTCCGGATATGGAGAACCGAATCGTCCATCCGAGCGGGCATCAATCCAACTCATCAAGAACTAATGTGGCGCTATTCATATCCCTGTAAGCGCTGCCGGAATGATTATATTGTCGTCTATTTGTATATTCTACGCGTCTATATCGCCTCGGATGTTATCGCTGCAGAAATTTGTTTGAAGCAGCCTTTAGCTTGGCCGCAGATGATTGCTTAAGATTTACGTATCGAGTTTTCTGGCGTCATGATTTTGCCTTGCGGCCTACGCGCAGCTGACATCGGTAACTCTTCATCAACACTTGTCTTTCGCCTCCCGGGCGAGCGCCGTTTGTCTGAAAACCCGCTTGACCAGCGCGATTGCGGCGAGATATGGAGAAACTGCCGTGGACGCAGCTTTGTCAGAGAAATCTGTCTAGGACTGTGGCCGAAAGGCGTTTCAACGTTGGCTACGTCCACACAACAGGTTTCTTTTGGGGTACCAGACCACATGACTAAGAACGTTCTTCTCGCTGCGACCGCCGTGTCGGTCATGGCCTTCGCTGGCGCCGCCAGCGCTCACACGCTGACCTACCGCGCCGCCCCGACGGTTGCGTCGCACATCAGCGCCATCGAAACTGGCGGTGCTACGGCTCCGTACAAGCTGGCGATCGAATCCTCGCTGACTACGCCGGCCTTTAACACCTTCGCTCTGGTGAGCACCCTTTCGGCCGGTTCGCAGTTCCCCTCGGGCAACAACTTCGTCCAGATCGACCTGGTCGGCGGCACGTTCAACTCGGGCCTGGCTTCCTCGGCCGTCGTCGCTCCGGGCTGCACCAGCGTTCTGTCGTCGGGCGGCACGGCCGGCAGCACCACCGCCAAGTTCCTGGTCTCCAGCGCTGGCGGCGGCTGCAACCTGGCCAACCTGGACCTGCCGATCAAGCCGAACGCCGGTTCGGAAGTCTCGGTCACGACTACGCTGACGACCGAAGCCGGCGCTCCGATCGACCCGCCGTCGGCCGCCACCCTGAAGATCATTTCGCGCGTCGACGCCTTCAAGGTCGTCTTCGACAGCGCCATCGGCGGCGGCGCCCTGGGCGACACCTTCGCCACCCTGACCGTCAACCCGGTCTACACGACCTTCAAGGTCGGCGCGGACGCTCACGGCGTTGGTGAAACCGCCACGGTCGGCCAACTGGGCACCATCAAGCTGGTCGTCGATACGGATGCCTACAAGGACCTGGCCAAGAACGCGGTTGTCCTGGGTGACGTGACCGAAGCCGGCGTCACCATCGACGGCAACTACAACGCCTTCAACGGCGCTGGCGGTTCGGCTGCTCTGGGCACCGCTATGACGATCAACTCGGGTGCCACGCAGGCCTCGCTGGCTTCGAGCCTGGCTGTCGCCACCTCGCTGGTGATGGAAGCCTCGCTGGTTCCGGCTGCTCCGGCCGTCAGCGGCGTTCCGTTCATCGTCACGCGTGAAACGGCCGCCACTGCCATCCCGACCTCGACCTACAAGGCCTCGGTCAGCTACAAGCTGGACGCAGCTTCGTACAACCAGGAAGGTCCGGCTCTGGGCGATCTGGAATCCATCGGTCGTGACGGCACCAACGTCGTCTTCCCGTGGATGAACAGCACGGCGATCCAGGGCGCTACCGGCACCTCGAACATCATCCGTCTCGGCAACATCGCCGGTGCGGCTACGGGTCCTGTCTATGCTCAGGTCCTGAACTCGGTTAACGCTGGCGCCGGTTACACCCCCGCCGCTGCTCCGGTTCAAGTGTTCCCGAGCATCGCCGCCAACGGCGAGCGCGTGATCAACACGGCTACCCTGACGACCG
Organism: Brevundimonas sp. UBA7506; assembly: GCF_002479495.1. GTDB lineage: Bacteria > Pseudomonadota > Alphaproteobacteria > Caulobacterales > Caulobacteraceae > Brevundimonas. The sequence goes on along the minus strand of NZ_DLNQ01000003.1, from coordinate 23,803 downwards.
CCCTGGGCGAGTTCGGCCGCGGCGACGTGCAGATCAGCGTCGAAGCTCCGTCGAACACCGTCACCGCCCGCCGTTACGCCACCCTGGCCAACGGTTCGGTCACGGAACTGAACAGCGGCACCGTTGCTTCGGACCAAAACCAAGTTAACGTGCCTTGATAAGCGATTGATCTTCGGATCAGTTGGGAAAGGGGGAGCTTCGGCTCCCCCTTTTTTTATGCCCTGCTCGCCGCAAGCCGGGCTGAACGCGCGCGAAGAAGCCGATACCCGGCGTCAAAGCCGCCTTTTGCTTTGCGCCATGCGGCCGTCAGCGGCTATCACACGGACCTGTTCCTGCTGGAGAGCCTCGTGGCCGAATTCAAAGATCAAACCCTGACCGGCGAAGTCACGCTGGACGGCAACGTCTTCATCAACGTCGATTTCAAGGACGCAGAGCTGAACTATAGCGGCGGCGTGCCTCCCGGCTTCGACAACTGCCGCTTCACCAATGCGACCTTCAGTGTCGGTGGCGCTGCTGGAAACACCCTGGCCTTCTTGCGGTCGATGGCGCCGGCGTCGACCAACATGCGTTTTGTCGTTCTGGGCCTGCTCCCCGAGCTTCAAGGCTAGCGCCTGATTTCGTCGACGGAACCTCCCCCTCGTGACCCTGTCTACGGCCGTCAATCTCAGTCCCGTCGCGCGCCGTCTCGGCGAGGTGCTGGTCGAGCGCGGCCTGGTGCGCCCCGCCGACATCGCCAACGCCCTGTCGCTGCAGGCGCAGAACGGCGGCCTGATCGGGCTCAACCTGGTGCGTCTCGGCGCCCTGTCCGAAGCCCAGCTTCTCGACGTTCTTTCCGAGCAGCTGGGCCTGGCGGTCCTGCTGCCCGAGGACGGGCCCGCGCCGGAGCGCATCTCGACCTTCCTCGACGAGATTCGCTCGCCCCTGGGCTGGTGGGCCGAACGCGAGGCCGTGGCCTGGCGCGAGGGCGAAGAGGGGGCCTCGCGCATCCTCTGCGCCGCCGTCCAGCCGATGGACCCCGCCCTGGCCGAGCGAATCAGTCAGGCGACCGCGGAGCCTGTCGTCTTCCTGCTGGCCCAGCGCTCGCTGATCGAAGCCCTCACCGAGGATCTCAGCCGCGACCACGCCCCGGCGCTCGATATGGGCTCCGGCGGGGCCGGCGCCGACGCCGCCCGCCTGCGCGAACTGGCGCAGGAAGCGCCGACCATCGACTTCGTCAACGCCGTCTTCGCCGAGGCCCTGACGCGGCGCGCCTCCGACGTTCACGTCGAACCCTATGAGGACCGCTTCCTCGTCCGTATGCGGATCGACGGCGTCCTGACCACGGCCCGCAGCGCCCCGCGCTCCAATTTCGACGCCGTCTGTTCGCGCATCAAGCTGCTCAGCGGCATGGACATTGGTGAGCGCCGCCTGCCGCAGGACGGCCGCCAGTCGATCCGCGTCTCGGGGCAGGAGGTCGATCTGCGCGTCTCGACCCTGCCGTGCTCCTGGGGCGAGTCCATCGTCCTGCGTCTGCTGGGCAAGACCAGCCGCCTGCCGCAGCTGTCCGAACTGGGCGTCAGCCCCGAGCAGGAAGCCGGCTTCCTGCGTCTGGCCGAACACCCCAACGGCGTCTTCCTGATCACCGGCCCGACCGGCTCGGGCAAGACCACCACCATCTATCGCCTGCTGACCCACCTGAATGACGGCGAGCGCAAGATCATCACGGTCGAAGACCCGGTCGAACTGGACCTGCCCGGCGTCATCCAGGTGCGGGTGCGCTCCGAGATCGGGCTGACCTTCGCCGCCGGCCTGCGCTCCATCCTGCGCCAGGACCCCGACGTGATCATGATCGGTGAAATCCGCGACCCGGAGACGGCGCGAATCGCCGTCCAGGCCGCCCTGACCGGCCACATGGTCATCTCGACCGTCCACACCAATACCGCCCTGGCCGCCATTCCGCGTCTGCTGGATCTGGGCATCGAGGATTATCTGCTGGCCGACGTCATGCGCGGCGTGGCGGGGCAGCGCCTGATTCGTCGCCTGTGCGGCGACTGCGCCCGTCCCTCGACCGCCGCCGAGGCCAAGATCCATGAGATGGCCATCCCGGCCCACCTGCGCGCCGTCGCCAAGCGCGAGCCCGCTGCCTGGCGCGAGCCGGTCGGGTGCGCCAAGTGCGGCGGCAGCGGCTTCCGCGGTCGCGTCGGCGTCTATGAACTGGCCCCCATGTCGCCGGCCATCATCGCCGGGATGCGCGCCTCGGCCGATGAGGACCAGCTGACCGCCGCCGCCCGCAGCGAGGGCTTCCTCAGCTTCGCCGACGACGGCTTCCTGAAGGCGCGACGCGGCGAGACGGCCCTGTCCGAAGTCTATCGAATCGCCGGAGCCGGTGAATGAGTCTGCCGCCTGTCGCCGTCATCGGCATGCACCGTTCGGGAACCTCCTGCCTGGCGGGCTGTCTGGAGGACCTGGGCCTCAGCCTGGGCGACGTGGTCACCTCCGCTCCCCACAACAAGAAGGGCAATCGCGAGAACCCGCGCTTCTGGCCGGTGCATGACGTCGTTCTGGCGCGGGTCGGCGCGGCCTGGGACAATCCGCCGACCGAGCCCGTGGCCTGGACGGCCCAGGAGCGCGCCGATCTGAAGGCGGTTCTGGCCGACTATGACGCCCTGCCGCTGCCCTGGGGGTTCAAGGACCCACGCGCGACCGTGCTGCTGGACGGCTGGTTCGAGGTTCTGCCTGATCTCAAACTGATCGGCTCGATCCGCCATCCTCTGGCCGTGGCCGGGTCGCTGACGGCGCGCAACGCCTATGACCAGTCGCGCGGCCTGGGCATCTGGGCGACCTATAATCGCGCCCTGATCCGCTGGCGCGATCAGATCGCCTTCGACGTCATCGACTATGACGCGCCGGACTATGAGGCCCGTGTCCGCGAGGCTGCGGCGCGTCTGGGTATGGATGCGGCGCGGCCCATGCCTTTCCGTGAGGCCGAGTTGAACCATCAGAAAGCCGAGGGCGAGGTTCCTGCCGGCCACGCTGATCTGTGGCACCGGCTGCAGGAGCTGGCGGCATGACGCCGCTGGTTTCGGTCATCGTCGTCGGCTTCGACATGGGCCGCGAACTGCCCCGGACGGTGGAGTCGCTGCTGGCACCCTACCAGATCGGGATGAGGCCCGAGGATGTTCAGGTCATCGTCGCCGACAACGGCTCGGCCGAGCCCGTGCGACGCGACTGGTTCCCCGCTGACGCAGACGTCACGGTTCTGCGGGTCGATGACGGGGGCGTGTCGCCCTGCCGCGCCATCAACCGCGCCGCCGCCCTGGCGAAGGGCGAACTGATCGCGGTCGTCATCGACGGCGCCCGGATGGCCTCGCCCGGCGTCATGAAGGCGGCGCTGGAGGCCTCGCGTCTGCACCCCGACGCCTTCGTCACCACCCTGGGTTTCCATCTGGGGCCCAAGGTGCAGCAGGTCTCGGTGACGGAAGGCTATGATCGCGATGTCGAGGATCGGCTTCTGGCCGACATCGCCTGGCCCGCGGAGGGCTATCGTCTGTTCGAGATATGCGCCCTGGGCGAAAGCTATCGCGAGGGCGCCTTCGTCGCGCCCCCGGAGACGACCTTCTTCGTGCTGAGCCGCCAAAGGTTCGAAGCCCTCGGCGGTTTCGACGAGAACTTCAAGGCGCTGGGCGGCGGCTACGCCAACTACGACTTCTTCGAGCGGGCCGTTGCGGACGCCGGCGCGCCTCTGGTCATGCTGATTGGCGAAGGCACCTTCCACCAGCTTCACTATGGCGCCACCACCCAGGCGGGCGGGATCGGGCGCCCGGCCGATGAAGGCGAGGGCTCGCTGGGCGACGTCTATGGGCGCGAGTATGAAGCCATTCGGGGCCATCCCTATCGCCGCAGCACGCCGCAGCCCCTGTTGGTCGGACGGATCACCCATCCTATGGTCCGTCGTCTCTTCTTCCCGCCAGCGGCCGTATGACCGACACCCTGACCTTCCAGTATGAGGCCGCCGGTCGCGACGGGCGGATGGTCAAGGGGCTGATCGGCGCCGCCGACGAGGCCGTGGCCATGCGCCGCCTGGCCGCCGACGGCCTGACCGTGGTGCGCATCAAACCCGCCGCCGCCGCCAAGGCCGAGGGGCGCGAACGGGGCCTGAAGACGGGCGAACGGGTGCTGGTGCTGCGTCAGATGGCCCTGATGCTGGAAGCGGGCGTCTCCCTGCTGGAGGCGCTGGATACGGTCGCCCAGGGGATGCAGGCCCGCAAGGGCAAGCGCCAGTTCCAGGCCGCCATCGGCGCCCTGCGGCGCGGTGATTCGCTGGGCGACGCTCTGGAGGAGCACGTTCCCGGCTTCCCCGACTATGTCTACGCCATGGCCCGCGTCGGCGAGGCCTCGGGCCGTATCGCCGACGTGCTCAAGGAGGCCGCCGAGCAGATGGCCTATGAGGACCGGCTGCAGCGCGACTTCGCCAACGCCATGACCTATCCGGGCTTCCTCGGCTTCGCGGGCGTGGCCGCCATCGGCTTCATCTTCACCCAGGTCGTGCCGCGCTTCGCCACCATGATCGGGGACGACCGCGAGAACATCCCCGCCATGTCGCGCTGGGTGCTTGAGGCGGGGGAGTTCGCCAACGCCAACCTGGGCGTGGTCGGGGTTGCGGCTCTGCTGCTGGTCGGCGCGATCTTCTTCATCGTGACGAACAAGGCGTTCCGCGAGCGGGCCTATACCGTGGCCCACGGCCTGCCGGTCGTCGGGGCGGTGATCCAGGCGCGCGAAGTCGCGTCCTGGGCGCGGCTGACGGCATTCGCCCTGAACAACGGCGTGCCCTTGCTGTCGGCGGCGGCGCTGGCGCGGGCGGCGGTGCCGATCGGGCCCTTTCGTCAGGGCCTCGATCTGTTGGACAGCGACCTGCGCGCCGGCATGACGTTGGACGCCTCCCTGGGGTCGCACACCAGGCTGGAAGCCATGGACCTCAGCCTGCTGCGCGCGGGTCAGAAGTCGGGGGCCATCGGCGCCATGTTCGGCTTCATGGCCGACAACTACGAGGCGCGGCTGCGCGACCGGATGAAACGGATGACGGCCCTGCTGGAGCCCATGGCCATCGGCATCATCTCTATCGTCGTCGGCTTCGTGGCCCTGTCGCTGGTTCTGGCCCTGTCGAGCGTTTACGAAGGCGTCGTCTGATGCGGACGCGTGGGCGGGGGCGCGACGGCTTCAGCCTGATCGAGGCCCTGGTGGCCCTGGCCATCGCTTCGATGACCCTGATGGCCATCTTCGAGCTGCAGATTCAGATGACGCGCAACCAGCAGCGCGCGGCCCTGGCGATCGAACAGGTGGCGGTTCAGGAGAACGCCCTGGCCCTGACGCGTAGCCTCAATCCGATGGCGCAGCCGCAAGGGCGGATTGAGTTGCCCGGCGGCGACGTCGTGATCTGGTCGGCTGAACCCAGAGGCGAGCGCCGCGTCAACGCCGGCTTCCCGGCGGGCCAGGGCGCATTCGAGGTGCAATTGTACCGGGTCACCGTTGCGGTCGAAAGGGCGCAGGGAAGGCCCCCTGCACCCTTGGTATTCGACCGGGTTGGCTGGCGGAGGCTGCTGGAAAGCTAGCTCTGCGGCTCGGTCTGCGCGGGGGAGGCCGCCGCGGAGGGGACGGGGCTCGCTTGCGGCTCCGTGGCGCGGCGATCCGACGGTCGGTTGGGCGACGGCAGGTCGAAGCCCACGCCGCGCACGCCATAGCCGACGTTGAACGGCGTCAGCGTATAGGACCAGCCGCGACCGGTGCGGAAGGCCGCGTTCATGTCGCTGGCGTAGCGGTCGGCGTAGTCGGCCATGTCCTCGTCGCCGCGCAGGATGTGCGGCGTGATCAGGATCAGCAGTTCGGTGCGGTTGCCCTTGACCGAGTTGTTCTGGAAGGCCGAACCGATCACTGGCAGGTCCTTGATGAAGGGAACGCCGGTGTTGACCTTGCTGTAGTTGTTGCTGATCAGGCCGCCCAGAACGCCGGTCCAACCGTCGGTGATGGCGATCTGAGTGGTCAGGCTGCGATTCAGGATCGGCGGGCTGGCGATGGCGGGGTTGTCTGAATCGCCGACTTCCGAGATTTCCTGGCTGATGGTGATGTCGACCCGGTCGCCATAGACGACGGGCTGCAGGTCCAGGATGACGCCGGTCTGACGATACTGGACGCTTTGCAGGATGTCCGTGCCGTTATTGCTTTGATTGTCGCTGGCGCGCTGTGAGGTGATGATCGGCACGTCGGTGCCGACCTGGAAGCGAGCCTGGCCGCCGCTGCGGGCCACTAGTTGCGGCCGTTGCAGGATGTTGACGCGGTTGTTGCCGGCCTGGGCGTTCAACCGGGCGCGGAAGTCGGGACCTGTGAAGCTCATCAGCAGGCCGCCGCTGCCGATCGTGATGCCCTCCGTACTGCCGGTGAGGGTGCCGTCACCGCGCACATCAGTGCCGAACAACTGCACGCCCAGGCTGGTGTTGTCGTTCAGGGTGACCTCGGCGACCATGACCTCGATCACCACCTGGGGCGCAGGCGTGTCCAGCGTCGTCAGCAGCGAACGGAGCTGGGCGAACTCGGTCGCCGTGCCGGTGAAGATGATGCGGTTGCCGATGGGATCGGTCAGAACCTGGCCGTTCATGAACTGGCCGCCGCCCTGGCCATTGGCGCCCTGTTGCCGTGCGGGGGTCTGCTGGCCGCCGGCGCCGCTGCCGGCCTGGGCGGGCGGGGTTCCGGGGACGCCGACCGGCGGGCGGGCCTGGGCCGTCGTCGGCGTCTGACCCATGGCCAGCTGGCCCAGCGAGGCGGCGTCGGTGTTCTTGACCTGATAGACGAAGGTGGACGCCTTGTCGCCGAGCGCCGCGGGCCGATCCAGGGTTTCGGCCCAGTAGCGGGCGCGGGCCAGGATTTCGGGATCACGGCCGAAGATCAGGATCTGGTTGGCCGTGGGGAAGGACAGGATGACCAGCGCCCGCCCAGTCCGATCGACCGTGGACACGACATAGCCCTCAGTCGTGAGGACGCGGTTCAGGGCTTCGGTCAGAGCCTCGGCGGACCAGAAGGAGGGCTCGACGCGCAACACCTCGGCGCCGGAGAAGCGCGGCTGGTCGATCTCGCGGAGGGCGCGCACCACCTGGCCCACCTCGCGGCCGGAGCCGGAAATGATCAGGCTGTTGTTCATCACGTCGGGGGTGATCCGGGCGCCGGACAGGTTGGGGTAGAGGTCTTGCAGCAGGCTCTGCAGGACGTTCACTTCGATGGTCTGGACCGTGTAGAATTGCACCACCCGACCCGCCGTCGGGGACGGGTTTCGGCTGCGGTTGATTTCGGTGCCCGTGCCGCCTTGCGGCGAAGCCCCGACGGTGACGAAGCCGCCGTCGACATAGACCTCGACGCCATACTGTTTCAGCGCCTGCTGGGTCAGGGCGAACAGGGCGCGCTTGCTGATCGGGCCGCCGCTGCCCCCGGCGATGACCTCGTTGCGGGTGGCGACGTCGGGGGCCAGGGTGAAGGGCACCTTGAGCACGCCGCCGAAGACGGTGGCGGCGAACTGGGGGATCGACTGGGGCGACAGGTTGGCGTCCACCATCTCGTCCGAGACCAGGGCCGCGATCTGCTCCGGTGTGGCCGGCAGGCGGGTCGGACCGGCGGGAGCGGGCGGACCAGGGACGGCCAGGGTGCTGATGTTGTTCTGGGCGCGCGAGCCGCGATCCACATTGACGCCGCCGCCGATCAGGCCGTCCTGTGACGCGCCTTCGACCCGAGTGTCGGGGCGCGACACCGTGGTGTTCATTTCGGGGAAGGCGGCGCAGCCGGCCAGGATGACCATGGGCGCTAGACAGACGGCGGCGCGCAGGCCCGCACGACGCAGGGCGGTCGCGGCAGGGCGCTGGAAGGCGGAGGGACCCGCGGTCAGGTTCGTCATGCCATTCTCCTCGATACTCAACCGAACACCCGGACGACGCGCGTTTCGCGTCCCTTGGCCAGGGTCACGGCCTCAGCCGAAATGTTTCTTATGCGCCAGCCGTCGCCGAAGCGGCCGCCTTCACTGATGGTCGCGACGCCGCCCGAGGCGTCGCCGACCAGAACGCGCTGACGGCCGGTGGCCGGGTCGCGCTCGACGCCGCGCAGCGCCGCCTTGAAGGTCACGGCCACATCGGGCGGCGGGGGAGGCGGGGGAGGCGGGGGCGGCGGGGGCGGGGGAGGCGGTGGCGGGGGGTCGGACCGCAGCGTCTTCAGAAAGGCCACGGCGCCCACGGCGCTTTCGCCCGGACGCACGACCAGCCCTGAACGCGCCGACTGGCCGCGCACCACGGCGGGGGGCTCCTCCGGCAGGCCGGGATAGGCGGCGCCGGTCAGGAAGGCGGCCGCCAGCATTAGCGGCGGAGCCAGCCACAGAAGCTGCTTCATGACGCCGCTCCCGCGGCGGGGACCCGCACAGGGAAGGCCAGGCCGATGCGGAGCTTGCCGTTCACCGGCGGAGCTGCGCCGGGTTCAACGACGCCGTTGAAGGGCGTGATTTCATAGCGGAAGGCCGTGACGCGGAAGCCTTCGGGCCACTCGCCCACCTTGTCGAGGAAGGCGAAGGCGGGCCCCCAGCGTAGGTCCGACTGAACCTCGGCTTCCAGCCACTGGGTCGGGCCGACGGCCTCGATCTTGGTGTTGGTGGTGATGCGCGGATTGGGCAGGCCCGACGCGGTCGCGGCCTCCAGCAGGCGTTGCTCGATCAGCACCTGGGCCACGGCGGCGTTGGTCGCCTCGAAGCCCCAGCCGTTCATGTCCTCCAGCGCCAGACGGTCGGCGGCGCCCTCCGCCACCCGCCGCGCGGCGTTGGCGGTCATGCGGGCGGTCGACTGTTCAGTCAGGGCTTCGATATAGCGGTCCGCCTGGGTCGTGCGCCATTCCAGCGCGGCCACCGGAGCATAAACGGCGGCGCCCAGGACCAGGCCGCCCAGCAGGACGCGCTCGCGCATGGTGGTGGCGCGCAGCCGGTCCTTCAGCGTCTCGATCGACGCGCGCGTCGAAGCGACCATGTCAGTGAAGAAGCCCTGCAAGACGCGTCCTGTGTCAGTGTTGAGGCGCACGGGGCTGCATTGTGCATCGACCCCCCATGTGCTGTGAGCTATAGCAACCGTTAAAAGCCCATAACAGCTTAGAAATCCAAGGCGATCGTTTGATGTACTGCGGCCGTTCCCCTCTCCGTCACCGTTTTGCGCTGATCGTTGCCTCGTCGCATCAGCGCAGCCGTAAATCCCGCGAAGGCTACAGCCTACTCGAGATCCTTGTCGTCCTGTCGATCATTGCCCTGATCGCGGCGGTTGTGGGGCCGCGCCTGTTCGCACAACTGGACAAGTCCAAGACCCAGACCGCCCGTCTGCAGATCCGTTCGCTGGAAGCGGCGCTGGAAACCATGCGTCTGGATATCGGCCGTTTGCCGACCGAGCAGGAGGGCCTGGGGTTGCTGATGCAGGCCAACGCCGAAACCGTGCCGGGCTGGTCCGGCCCTTATCTGGACAAGGCTCTGCCGTCTGATCCCTGGGCGCGGCCCTACATCTACGTCGCTCCCGCCGCGCCGACCTCCAGCGATGTGGCCCCGGACAACCGCGCCCGCGTCATCAGCTACGGCGCCGACGGCGCCGAAGGCGGTCAGGGCGCCAACGCCGATGTCAGTTCCGATCAGGCCCGCTGACCCTGGGTCGCCCCGGCCCGCCCGGGGCGGCTATACCCTGATCGAGGTTCTGGTGGTGCTGGCGATCTTCGCTCTCAGCACCGCCATCATCATGCCGTCCACGGCGCGAATGCTGGATCAGACCACGTCCCACGCGGTCTTCTTCGAGTTCCAGCGCCAGGTGTCCGACCTGCGTCGCGAGGCCAACCGCACGGGCGTGCCTTTGCGGGTCGTCGATCCCTCCATGCCCGGGGCCGAGGACGATCGGGTGCTCACATTGCGCTCGCCGTGGCGCTATACGCTGGCCCCCGCGCTGGACATCGCCGAGGGCGGCGGCTGCTCGACCGTCAGCGCCAATCTGATCAATCAGGATCGGGTGGTCATGACCCTCCGCACGGATGACGGGACCTGCCGGTTCATCCGGCTGCAGGCGGAGCCGGCCAAGGGGCGCGCGGCCCCTTAAGGCTCAGGGTTCCGGCGTCAGCGGCGGGGCGGCCTCGCGCACCTTCATTTCCAGCGTCAGGGTCTGGGCCGTGCCGTCAGTGCGCGGCTGGACGTCGTGGAAATAGCCCGAACTTTCCAAGTCATCGACCAGGGGCGCGATCTTGTCGATCGCAGCGTAGGGCAGGGTGAAGCTAAGGATTTCGGTCTCGGCGTTCACGGAGGTCGGCGTCAGGTCGTGGAAGGCCAGGATGCCGATGGCGGCGCCGGCGGCGCTCAGCGGACTGGTCTGTTCCTCGATCTGGCGATAGGCGATCAGCTTCTTCTGGCTGGCGTCCAGATTGCGCACGGCGGCGGCGCGCGGGGTGGCGGCGCGAATTTCGGCGGTCTTCAACTCGACCTGCGCCGTGTCCTTGGACAACTGATAGCCCTGACCAAACAGGAAGGCTCCGAAGCACAGCGAGGCGAAGGCCACGCCGCCGCCGCCGAGCAAGGCCAGTTGCTCGCGCGTCAGTTCGGCTGGCGCGAGCGCGAAGGCCTCGCGGTTGTCGAAGGCGATGGGCAGGTCGGCGGGCGCAGGCGGGTTTTCCGGCGCGACCTCTGCGGCGCGCTGCAGCCGCACGAAGGCGGACCAGGCGGCGGGGTCATAGCGTTCACGGCGCCAGGCCGAGGCGACCAGGGCCTTACCGCGCCAGAGTTGGGCTTCATAGCCGAGCTTCAGTCGGACGATGCGCCAGCCCTCGCCGCGTGGCTGGGCCAGGGTCTCGGGGCTAATCAGAGGACGGGCCGTCATGGCGCGGGGCGCCAGAAGCGCATCGACGCGGTCCGCGTCCCACCACCAGACGCCGAAGTCATCGCCGGCCTTGCTCAGGGACGAGCCCGAGCGGACATAGGGCGCGGCGACTCGGGCGTGCAGGGTGGCCGCTTGCCGGCGGCGGCCGCGCGGCAGGGCGGCGGTCTGGAAGAGGCCGAAGGCGCACAGGTCGCGGGCCAGCAGCACCACGGGCCGGCGCAGCATCCTTCCCACGGCGCCGCCGGGGTGAACGACGTCGATCACGCCGTCATGGCTGAGCCGCTCAACGCGGGGCGTAAGGAAATTGAGTTGCATCGGATGTGTCAGCCGCGGCCCGACGGGGGGCCTCTTTCAATTCAGTCTGATCGATCCAGAATGGCTGCTCAAGGCCGCCCGGCGTCAAAATTATTCGTCCCCGGTAGGTCCACGCAGATCTGGTGTCTTTAATCGTAAATATCATTCTTCCTGACGGGAAGACGTATGATATTTCATCATCTGGAATATATCGGGCGCCAGTCGCTGCGGCAAAATCTGAAAAGCTATTGAACATAAGCTTTGATCTGGCGTTTATTGCAGATTCCGATTGTTTTTCGTCCAACCCAAACAGGATTTCCATCGCCTCTTTGGTCGAGGTGTTCAGGTTCGCATTTAATAGTGTGTGATCTGACGCCAGGTGAGGGCTCAGTTTCCGCCACCTGCTCGCGTCAACGCTGTTTCTGGCTCCGATGACGGATAGCCATTCGTTTGGTGTTTTAAGGGGCCGGTTCGCGGCAGACGTATCCGAGTAGTCTCGCTGTTCCGCGCCATCTATCCGGCGTAAATTGTCAGGATCGACGTAATCGAGATACCTGGCTCTCAGGCGAGGTATTTCGGCATCTTCAACGCCGACGGCCTGCATCAATCTCGTGTGCTGTTCTTCGCTCAGGGACGCCAGGTTGATCAGGCCTGCTTGATCTTGAACCTGAACGATCATTTTACCGGACCGGTCAAACGCGTAGGGGCGACCGTCAAGTTGAATGAAGCCTTGTTCAAGATTTGAGGCGTTGCCCTCTGCGCCAGAAAACAAATCGACGATACGCGGGGCGCCGATCGCGATGGCGCTGGAACGAATAGGCTCTGTCACCGCGAGGAAGGTGAGGTTCGCCTCCGCTGTCAGGGCGCTTTGGAGGAACCTGACGCGCGCTCGCGCCGAGGCTGCTTCCGCCGTCAGGCTGGCTAGCGCTGTAATGGCGACAAGAAAAATAAGCGTGACGACGCCCGTGACGGTCAATACGGCGGGAAGTGCAAAACCTCGGCGCGTATTGATGGCGTGTTTCTTGTGAGAAGTGGGTTCAGAGTCCTTCATCGGCCCTGATCCATGCTTCCGGTCTGCCAGATGACGCCATTTCGACAATATCAGCTGATGCGCCGTTGAACCGTATCCACACCGAAGCAGCTTTTAGTTCTTCAAGCCCGCTATTGCGTGAGGGGGCGTTGGAGAAGTTTGAGCTCCAGTTGGTTCTATCCGTCGAATACGAGAAGGCGCTTTCCGCACTGGCGGGCAATAGTTTGATGCGGCGTGTTCCCAGGATGCAGAACAGGGCTCTGCCTTCCGGGGAGGGTTCAATCCGCAATTTCAGGCGACCCGCCCACCCCTGCGGCGCGCACTGGTTGGCTCTTTCCATGACGACGTCCATTTCCAGTTCGTCGGAGGAGCCGATCACGGGTTGATCCACCTCCGCCCTGAAGGCTCTTGCCGGCATCAGAACCGTGCTGCGAAAGATGACGCGGACGTCGTTTACGGAAACGTCCAGATCTGCGGCGTTCATGGCTCGTCGACCGAGCGAGAAGCCCGTGTCGCCGGCCTTGATCCCGATGGAGAAGATGACGGCCAGCGCCATGCCGCCGATCGCCAGGACGACCAGGGCTTCGATCAGGGAAAAGCCGGCGCGGCGGGCAGTCTGCATGACCGGCCCTTACTAGGGCTTCCCGCGCCGCCTGCCAATCGGTTCAGGCTACGCCTCAGCTTGGCGCTGATGGTCGCGGCTGGTATGCAGACCGCATAGTTTGTTTGGGGGGATCGATGCGCGGCGTCGCCTCGGTGCTGATCGCAGGGGGATTGGGGTGCGCCGTCTGGGCGGGCCTGGCCAATCACGCCCGCTTCGCCCAGGCGGAACCCGGCGCCGTCAAGCCGATCCCCGCCTACGCCGCCGTCGCCGTCGAAGCGCCGGTCGAGAGCGACAAGGAGCGCCGCGCGCGCCTCAACGTCCGCCTGCAGACCATGATCAAGGACGGCAAGGGCGTTCGCCTGACCGACGCCCCGCCGCCGGTGCGCCGTCGGGCCGAGATCCGCCCTTCGGCCCCGGCCGCGCGTATGGCTGCGACACCGTCGCGCGCCGAGCCGGCCGCGAGCTTCGCCCCGCCGCCGGTCAATGCGAACGCCGCGCCGTCCGTGCGCCGGACCGGCTATACGCGGCCCTATCTGGATCTGAAGACGCCGCCGCGCGTGCCGGACAACGACCTCGAGTGCCTGACCCAGGCCATCTATTACGAGGCCCGCAACGAGAGCGAGGCTGGTCAGGCGGCGGTCGCCGAGGTGGTGCTGAACCGGTCGCGCCACCGCGCCTATCCCAAGCGGGTCTGCGAGGTCGTCTATCAGCGCAACAGCCGCACCTGCCAGTTCACCTTCACCTGCGACGGCTCGATCGGACGGCGCGCGATCAACCCGGTGGCCTGGGCCCGCGCCGAGCGCATCGCCCGCGAAGTCTATGAGGGCCGCTCCGCCAGCCAGCTGCCCAAGAACTCGGTCAATTATCACGCCAACTATGTGCGTCCTTCCTGGGGTTCGCGGCTGGCCCGCGTGCGCCAGATCGGCGCCCATATCTTCTACGGCGCGCCGCTGAACGGCGGGACCAATCCCGGCGCCTGGGAGCGGGAGCGCGAACCGGCGCGGTCCGGTCTGCTGTTCGTGCGCAATGACGCGCTGGACCGGGCCTATACGCTGATGACGGCCCAGGCGGCGCCCAGCGAGCCTTCCGCTCCGGCGGGGTCGTGACGGGCGACGTCGTCCTGCTGCGGACCCCGCGTTACGGGGACGAGCGGGGCTGGTTTTCCGAGACCTGGTCGCGCGCGCGCTTTCAGGCCGCTGGGATCGATTGCGACTTCGTGCAGGACAATCATTCGCGCTCCGAGCCGGCCGGGGTGGTCCGCGGCCTGCATTTCCAGCACCCGCCCTATGCCCAGGCCAAGCTGGTGCGTTGCGTACGCGGCGCCATCCTCGATGTGGTGGTGGACCTGCGCGCCGGATCGCCGACCTTCGGCCAGCATCACGCGGTCGAGCTGTCGGCCGAGAGCGGCGACCAGCTGTTCGTGCCGCCCTCGTTCGCCCACGGTTTCGTCACCCTGCAGCCCGGGACCGAGGTGGCCTACAAGGTCACGGCCGCCTATGCGCCCGCGCATGAGGCGGGTCTGGCCTGGAACGATCCGGACCTGAACATCGCCTGGCCGGTGGCGGCCGCCGACGCCGTGCTGGCCGAGCGCGATCGGAACTGGCCGCGCCTGCGCGATCTGGACACGCCCTTCGACGGCGAGACCCCCATGAGGCTGTCGGTCGTGGACCTCGGCCGCATCAGCCGCTAGCCCTGTTCGGCGGCGGCCAAGGAGACGAGCGTTGAGGATATTGCTGACCGGCGGCGCCGGCTTCATCGGCTCGGCCCTGACGCGCGAACTGCTGGCGCGCGGCCACGAGGTCCGCGTTCTGGACCTGCTGACCTATGCCGGGGTCGCCGCGTCTCTGAGTGAACTGGAAGGCGACCCGGCTTACAGCTTCGTGCGCGCCGACATCGCCGATCCGACGACGGTCGCTGCGGTCTTTGCTGATTTCCAGCCCGAGGCGGTGGCCCATCTGGCCGCCGAGACCCATGTCGACCGCTCGATCGACGGCCCTGCCGTCTTCGTGCGCACCAATGTCGTGGGAACCCAGGTGCTGCTGGATCAGGCCCTGGCCGCCTGGCGCGGCCTGTCGGGCGAGGCTGCCGACGCCTTCCGCTTCCTGCACGTCTCGACCGACGAGGTTTTCGGCTCGCTGGGCGAGGAGGGGCGGTTCTCGGAAACCAGTCCCTATGATCCGCGCTCGCCCTATGCGGCGTCCAAGGCGGCCTCGGATCATCTGGTCCGGGCCTGGGGGCATACGTTCGGCCTGCCGACCATCATCAGCAACTGCTCCAACAACTACGGCGCGCGTCAGTTTCCCGAGAAGCTGATCCCGACCATGATCCTGCGCGCCCTGCGCGGCGAGACCCTGCCGGTCTATGGCGACGGCGCCAATGTGCGCGACTGGCTGTTTGTCGAGGACCACGCCCGGGCGCTTGCCGACATTCTGGAACGCGGCGCGCCAGGCCGGACCTATGCCGTCGGCGGCGACGCCGAGCGCACCAACCTGCAACTGGTTCATGCACTCTGTGCGGTGCTGGACCGGTTGCGGCCCGCGCCGGGCGGCGGCCGTTATGCGGATCGCATTCAGATGGTCGATGATCGTCCCGGCCATGATCGCCGTTACGCCATTGACGCCGCCCTGATCCGCGCGGAACTGGGCTGGGCGCCGAAGGTCGACCTTGACCAGGGCCTGGAGCGCACGGTGCGGTGGTATCTCGACAACGAGGCCTGGTGGGCGCCCCTGGTGGCTGACCCTCAGGGGCTGGCCCGTCTGGGCCGGCTCTAGCCGATCCGTTCGATCTCGGCGCCGCTGAAGGTCATGCGTCCGTCGAACACGCCCTCCAGCACTACGACCCGAAGCTCGCAAACCGAGCGTTCGGTCCAGACATAGTCCTGAACGATCTCGAACACGCCGGCCCGGCCGGGCACGAACTCTTCCGACAAGTAGTCGGTCTGTCCGCCCCAATCGACACGGAAACGCGGACGGCTGCCCTTGGCGTCGAAGGTCAGGCGATAGGTCGCGCGCCACCGGCCCGGCGGCATGGTGATGTAGGGTCCGGTGATCATGAAGCGGGGGCGACCGGTCAGGTCCAGTTGGCCGCGCGTCCCGCCCGGCACGATGCGCGAATCATAGTTGAACAGATCCGGCGTCCAAACGGCCTTGGGCGAAGCCGGGTCCAGCAGGGCGACGGCCTCGGTGACGGCCTGCAGACGAGGCGACAAGGGCCTGGAAGGCGCGATCGTCGGGCGATGAAGCTTCAGGCCCGGGAAGATTTCGATCGCGCCCGAGGCGAAGTCGCCGGCGCGGAACAGACGATGGGCCGGCAACAGATCGGTCCGCCCCATCAGGTCGGTGTAGACGGCGATATGAGGAGGGATCGCGTCGGGCGCCTCGTCGCCGTCCAGATGCATGCCCGGTCCGGCGATCAGGCCCGCCAAGGCCTCGGCGGGCACGCTGGCGGCCAGAGGCTGTTGCGGATCCGCAGTCAGGATGAGGGCCCTGGGGTCGCCAAGGGGCGCGTTTTGCGGGTCGGCGTCGAGGTCGTGAAGCCGCAGGCCCGCTTCAGCCGCGGCGCTCGCGACGGCGGTGCGCCAGGCGGCGTCATGACGGAAGGGCGGAAGGACGATCCATCGCGCGTGCGAAGAGGAAGAAGAACTCACGCGGCGCGCAACCAGGTATAGACCTCGACCGCCTCGCCGATGTCATCGAAAACCTTGGCCTGCCCGCCTTCGATGATCAGGGCGCGGTCGCAATAGTTGGCGATCAGATGGGTGTCGTGGGACGCCATCAGGAAGGCGCGGTGCGCACGGTGTTCAAACAGGGCTTCCTGACATTTGCGCTGGAAGCGAGCGTCGCCCACGGCGACCAGTTCGTCGATCAGATAGCAGTCGAACTCAATGGCCAGCGACAGGCCGAAGGCCAGACGCGCGCGCATCCCCGAGGAGTAGTGCTTAACCGGGTCGCGCAACGCCTTGCCCAGTTCGGCGAAGTCATCCACCCGCTCCAGCATTTGGTGGTAGTCGCGGTCATACAGGCGCGCGAGAAAGCGGACGTTGTCGAGGCCCGACAGGCTGCCCTGGAAGCCGCCGCCGAAGCCGATCGGCCAGGACGACGACATCCGCCATTCGATCCGGCCCTCGGTTTCGGGCAGGACGCCGCCCAGCATCTTGATCAGGGTGGACTTGCCCTGACCGTTGCGGCCGAGAATCGCCAGTCGCCCCGACGTGCCAAGATCAAAGTTGATGTTCTTGAACAGTGGCTTGCGGGCGCCGTGGTAGGTCTTTCCGACATCGATGACGCGCAGACCGGGAACCTCGGGGGTCTGCATCAGTCCTGCCTGTGCTCCCGTACGCCGGCCCAGATGAGCCAACCCACGGCGTAAACCAGCAGCGACGAGGCGAAGACGGTCAGGAAGGCCAGGAAGCGTCGGGGTTGGGTCGGCTTGTCCGGTTGGCTCGGCGCCACGATGCGTTCGAGGTAGAGCTTCTGGCGACGTGCTTCCTGTTCAGCGTTCAGCAGGGCGGCGGTGGCCTGGGCCAAGACCTTGTCCGCGATCTCGCGGCGCATCACCAGGTCCTCGTAGGCGCCGACCTTGGGCGCCAGCGACGAGGCGCTGCCGGTGGCCTTGGCGCGGGCTTCCGCGACCTGCCGCTCATAGGCGGCGATCCGGCTGTCAAGGATGGGCAATTGCGGGCTGGAGGGGGCTTCGGCCGCCAGTTGCGCCCGATCGGCGCGCAGCTGGGCGATGGTCACCAGCAGGCCGGCCACGACCTCGGTCGTTTCCGTCACGGCGGCGCGAGGGTCGATGAACTGGGCGCTGTTGCGAAGGGCGGTAAGAGCCTGCTGCGACGCGGCCACCTCGGCGCGGGCGTGGTCGAAGGAGACGCGAGCGTCGCGTACCGCATTTGCGGCCGAGCGTTCGTTGAGGCGATTGATCAGGGCCTCGCCGCTATCCAGCATGGCGGCGTTAATCGTCGCCGCGTCCTTGGCGCTGAACGCCTCGACCCGAAGGGTGCTGATGCCCGAGGCGGCGTCATACCCGACCGTCAGGTAGCGTTTGAAGCCCTTGTACAGGGCTTCCTCGCTTGTGCCCTCCCACGGGCGCGGCGTGCGCGAGAACCAGTCGACCTTCGGTCCGGTGAGCATGGCCTTCAGGTTGAAGCGCGTCTGGAGGACCTTCAGGCTGTCGCGAGAGTCCAGATACTCGTGCACGGCGAAGGCGTCGTTCATCCCGGTGGACAGACCGACGCCCTGAAGGGCGATGCCCAGGCCGGTGGGTTGGCTCGAATTGGCCGAACGGACCACGAAATGGGATTCCGAGACGTACCGGGGCGAGGCGATCAGGCCGTAATAGACGCCGCCCACCAGGCTGGGGATCCCTACCACGATCAGGAAACCGAGCGGCAGCCGCTTGCGCCACGAAGGCTTGGCCTTGGGCGCGATGCGCGGTTCTTCGGCCGCGCCGAGATAGGTCAGGTTGGTGTCAGCCATTCGTCTTCTGGGTGATGTGTTTCATGGTCGGACGATGTCTTTTACTCAGCCGAGATGCGGTCTCGGGCTCCGGCGATCAGCACCAGACCCAGAATATTGAAAACGGAGCCCACGGCGAGCGCGTAGAGCGGATCGTAGTAGGTCGGCACGAATTCCCCAAAGACGCCTGCCCGAATCATCTCCACCCCATGCGGGAAGGGGACGTAGAGGTAGAGGTCGCGGACCCCCGGCGGCAGCCAGGCCACCATGAAGAACACGCCCGAAACCGGGATCAGGATGTAGCTGATCAGGCCCACGACGCGCTCGAACGTCTCATAGCGCATGGCGAGGCCCGTGAGAATGAGGGCGAAGCCGCAAGAGATCCAGGCCAGCAGGAACCAGCCAGCGTAGAGCAGCAGATAGTTGTGGGGCAGGCCGACCTGCTTGAGGCAGAACAGCACCACATAGACGATGAAGAAGGCGGCGGTGGCCCCGCCCAGTTCCAGCAGAATACGCGCGCCGAAGATGTGCAGCGCGGAGATCTGGCGGTGATAGAGCAGCCCCAGGTTCGCCTGGAGCGCGCCGCCGAGAAGACCGATCATGTGACGGGTCAGGATCAGCGACATATAGCCGGTCATGACGAAGGGCGCGAGCCGCACCCCGTGTTCATAGGCGGGCTTGGTGACGCCCCAGAGGATCAGAACGCCGAAGCAGAAGATCAGGGGTTCGCCGACGACCCAGGCGAAGCCCAGCCCTTCGCGTCCGAAACGCGTCGCCATCTCGCGCATGATGAGTGCGCCAAGGATTCGGAAATGGCGGACGATGGGTTCGAACATCAGGGCATTTGAAGCGCGCCGGGGCGCGAGAAAATCGAGCGTGAAAACAGCCTTTACCATGGGCGCGATCACGCCGCGACCATAGCTTGCGCCGTCGCAAGCGCAAGCGATCTCGCCCTGGGATGGCGGAAGTTTTGCGGCGTGCTCAGGTGAGCGGCGGTTGCTCGAACGGGGGCGATGCAGTCAGTCTTCGAGCGGCGCGCAGGCGGGCGATGACGGCCTCCGCCGCCTCGTCGGGGCTCATCTGGTTGGTGCGCAGGTGCAGGTCCGGCTCGGTCGGCGGCTCATAGGGGCTGCTGACGCCGGTGAAGTTGGCGATCTCGCCGCGGCGGGCCTTGGCGTAGAGCCCCTTGACGTCGCGCGCCTCCGCCACCGCGAGGGGCGCGTCGACGAAGACTTCCAGGAACTCGTCGTCCGGCATCATGTCGCG
The DNA here is from genome assembly GCF_002479495.1 of Brevundimonas sp. UBA7506. Taxonomy (GTDB): domain Bacteria; phylum Pseudomonadota; class Alphaproteobacteria; order Caulobacterales; family Caulobacteraceae; genus Brevundimonas. The sequence continues at coordinate 4,264 of NZ_DLNQ01000003.1, read as the reverse complement.
AACCATTTGGCGCTCGGCCCGGAAGGGCGAGATCAGCGACACCAGGACGATCAGGCCGGCGTCGGCCATCATGCGCGCGACCTCGGCCGCCCGCCGGATGTTCTCGACCCGGTCGGCCTCGGTGAAGCCCAGGTCGCGGCTGAGGCCGTGCCGCAGGTTGTCGCCGTCGATCAGATAGGCGTGCCGCCCCTCCGCCGTCAGCCGCTCCTCGACCAGGTTGGCTATGGTGGACTTGCCGGACCCCGACAGGCCGGTCAGCCAGACCACGGCGGCCTTCTGGCCCTTGAGCGCCGCGCGCTGATTGCGATCCACCTTGATGGCCTGGCGATGGATGTTGTGGGCGCGACGCAGTGCGAAGCGGATCATGCCTGCGCCGACCGTGGCCCGCGTCAGCCGGTCGATCAGGATGAAGGCGCCCAGCTCGCGCTCGACCTCATAGGGCTCGAAGGCCACGTCCTGACCCAGGGACAGGTGACAGACGCCGATGTCGTTCAGCGCCAGCGAACGCGCCGCCAGCTTTTCCTGGGTGTTGACGTTCACGCGGTGACGGATGTCGGTGATCTGGGCCGGGACGGTGCGCGCCCCGATCTTCAGGTCATAGACGCGGCCGGAGACCATTTCCGCCTCGGCCATCCAGATGAGCGTAGCCTCGAACTGGTCGGCCGCCTCCAGCGGCGCGTCGGCGGCGGCTAGGACGTCGCCGCGCGACACGTCGATCTCGTCGGTGAAGGTCAGGGTGACGGACTGGCCGGCCCGCGCCTGCGGCAGGTCGCCGCCCATGACGACGATGCGCTCCACATGCGAGCGAACGCCCGAGGGCGAGACGGCGACCGCGTCGCCGACACGCACAACGCCGCTGTTGATGCGGCCCGTATAGCCGCGGAAGTCGAGGTTGGGCCGATTCACACCCTGAACCGCCATGCGGAACGGTCGGGCTGTTTCGGCGATAGGCGGCAGGCCTTCCAGGACTTCCAGCAGGGTCGGTCCCGCGTACCATTCGGCCGCTTCGCCGCGCCGGACCAGGTTGTCGCCGGTCACGCCGGACACGGGAATGACGGTCGGTGCGGGCAGTCCGGCGGCCTCGGCGAAGGCGAGGTAGTCGGCGGCGATGGCGTCGAAGGCGTCCTGCGACCAGGCGACCATGTCCATCTTGGTCACCGCCAGGACGACATGGCGCACGCCCAGCAAGGAGACGATATGGCTGTGCCGCCGTGTCTGGGTCAGCACGCCCTTGCGCGCGTCGACCAGGACCACGGCCGCGTCGGCGGTCGAGGCGCCGGTGGCCATGTTGCGGGTGTACTGCTCATGCCCGGGGGTGTCGGCGACGATGAACTGGCGACGCGGCGTCGAGAAGTAGCGATAGGCCACGTCGATGGTGATGCCCTGTTCGCGCTCGGCCAGAAGGCCGTCGACCAGCAGGGAGAAGTCCAGTCGGCCCTCGGCGTCGCGCAGGGCGGCGACCTGATCGTCGGGCACGGCGCCGGCGTCATGCAGCAGGCGGCCGATCAGGGTCGACTTGCCGTCGTCCACCGAGCCGCAGGTGATGAAGCGCAGGGTGTCGCGCCGAGGCGTCGTGGAGATCATCAGAAGTAGCCCTCCTGCTTCTTCTTCTCCATCGATCCGGCCTGGTCGCGGTCGATCAGCCGCCCCTGACGTTCGGAGCTGCGCGAGGCGCGCATCTCGGCGATGACGGCGTCCAGGGTCGTGGCCGTGCTCTCGACGGCGCCCGACAGGGGGTAGCAGCCGAGGGTTCGGAACCGCACAGACATCATCTCGGGCGTCTCGCCGGGGGCCAACCGCATCCGCTCGTCGTCGACCACGATCAGGGCGCCGTCGCGCCGGACCACGGGGCGCTCGGCGGCGAAATAGAGGTCGACGACCGGGATGTTTTCCAGCGCCACATATTCCCACACGTCGATCTCGGTCCAGTTAGACAGGGGGAAGACCCTCATGCTTTCGCCGGGCGCGACCCGCGCATTATAGAGGCTCCACAGTTCCGGCCTCTGACGGCGTGGGTCCCAGCGGTGGCCGGGGCCGCGGAAGGAGAAGATGCGCTCCTTGGCGCGGCTGGCCTCCTCGTCGCGGCGGGCCCCGCCGATGGCGGCGTCGAAACCGTGCAGGTCCAGCGCCTGCTTCAGCCCTTGCGTCTTCCACATGTCGGTGTGGGCCGCGGAGCCATGGTCGAAGGGATTGATTCCCTGCGCCTGGGCCTCGGGGTTGTGGTGCACGATCAGCCGTGCGCCGCTCTCGGCCGCCATCCGGTCGCGCAGGGCGTACATGGCGCGGAACTTCCACGTCGTGTCCACGTGCAGCAGGGGGAAGGGAGGGGGCGCCGGATAGAAGGCCTTGCGGGCCAGATGCAGCAGGGCCGCCGAGTCCTTGCCGATGGAATAGAGCAGCACGGGGCGGGCGCACTCGGCCGCCACCTCGCGCAGGATGTGGATGCTTTCGGCTTCAAGCCGCTGCAGGTGGGTGAGCCGGTCTGGCGTGGTCGCGGCGGTCGTCATTTCAGGCCGCCGAGACCCCGACCTTGCCATAGAGGTCCTTGAGGCGGACCTGGTAGGCTTCGGGCGTGAACTTGCCCGCCTGGATCAGGCCGAGCGCCTGCAGATCCAGGCGCAGTCCCTCGTCGGCGTCCAGGGCCCGGATGCCGCGCGTCAGGGCCTGAACGTCATAGGGATCGACGACCACGGCGGCGTCGCCCGCCACTTCCGGCAGGGATCCGCCGGTCGAGGTCAGCACGGCCGTGGACAGGGCCATAGACTCCAGAACCGGCAGGCCGAAGCCCTCGTAAAGCGAGGGGAAGAGAGTGGCCTTGGCGCCACGGATCAGGCTGATCAGCATGGAGAAGGGCATGTACTCATACTGGCGGATACGGTCGGCGCTGGGGCCGCCGTCGCGCTTCACCTGGTTCAGAAGGGCGGTCTCGCCCTCGTCCAGCCAGGCGCGGCCGCCGATGATGACCAGAGGCGTCTGGCTGCCCGAGGCCAGATAGGCCTCGACGATACGGCCCAGGTTCTTCTTGGGTTCGATGGCGCCGAAGTGGAGGAAATAGCCCTTCCAGCCCAGGTTGAAGACGCCTTCCAGCTCCAGAGTGACGTCGGCCTGGCTGCGTGAGGTCAGCTTTTCGGGGAGGCTGACGGCCTGATAGGTGTTGGTGACGCGATCTTCGCTGACGCCCAGCAGGCGGATCACGTCCTGACGGGTGGTTTCGGAGACCACGGCGATGTGGTCGGCGCGCCGCGCGATCGCGTCGCACAGGGCGCGATAGGTCGCCTTGTCGTCCAGCGTCGTGTGCGGCAGGCGCAGCGGGATCAGGTCGTGGATGGTGTAGATGTTGGGAACCTTGCGTGCGTGCAGCGGCAAGGTGGCGGTCCAGTGCATCACGTCGGGCGCGGGGGCGGCGGCTGTGGCCTCGAACGCGACCGGCGTCTCCTTGCCATAGGCGGCGAAGCAGCGGTTGGCGTGGGTGAACAGGTCGCGCGCGGCCCAGAAGCGATCGGCCGAGGGACGCCCTCCGGATCGCGCCGGCCAGATCACCTCGCCCGAAGGCAGGATGGAATGGGCGGTTCGACCGTATCGCGACATATAGGTGTCGGCGAATCGCTGGACCTTTTGCTTCCGGTTCAGCCGTTGTGGCGGGCGCTCGGCGTCCACCAGCGAGGTTTCGTTCAGCAGATTGTCGTCCCGGCGGCGCGCTGTCGGACCATAGAGTACCTGGGTGCCGAAGCCGACGGCGCGCGCGCTGTCGAGCAGGTTTCGCCCATAGGTCGCGATGCCCGTCCCCTTGGCCAGGGCCAGGTTGAAGCCGTCGATGCAGATAGAAGTCATGAAATCCCGAGGGGCGAACGTTCGGGCGATGTGGACGACAGGGCGGGGCGCAGGTCAAGTTCCTATCAGCGGGCAACGCGCGCCTTAACGTGCTGTTAAATCCTGTAGCCCGTCGGCCACGGTGTGTTGCAACCTTCGGTAAATCGGGCGTTTCGCGCTCGACCGCCCACGGCAACGCTGATAGGGAGTGGGGTAGGCGACGTATCCGTCGTCCACGAACAACAGATCTCGGAGGGCCGCATCCATGCGCGTCAAGAGTTTGATCCTGGCATCTAGCGCGGCGGCGGCTCTGGCCCTGTCGGCTGGCGCCGCTTCGGCTGAGCCGGACGGCTGGGACGGCGCCTTGGACGCCGGCTACCACATCATCGACGACATCAACACCGAGTCGTCGACCCGCGGTTCCAACTGGAACTTGGGAGTCAACGACGGCTGG
>NZ_DLNQ01000015.1:699970-700097 GCF_002479495.1 Brevundimonas sp. UBA7506 | reverse complement strand
CGGCCTCGGCGCGGGCGGCGTGGGCCTGGGCGGCGGCGGGGTCGGCGTCGGCTCCGGCGGGACCGGTTCCGGCGGCGTCTCGACCGGCGCGGTGGCCCCGTCCTCGGGCGAGGGCTCCGGCTGCGGG
>NZ_DLNQ01000015.1:382968-699692 GCF_002479495.1 Brevundimonas sp. UBA7506 | reverse complement strand
TTGTCGGCGGGCGCGGCGGCGATCTCGATGTCCGAGACGATCGACACCGGTACCGAGTTCACCAGCGGCTTGGGCTCGTCTGCCGACGACCACGAGACAAGGGCGAGCGCCACCACGCCGGCGTGCAGCGCGAGCGATCCGACAATGGCGGGACTGGGTCGACGCAAAGCCGTCAGCCCTCCGTCGTCTCGTCAGCGGCGGTGTCGGTGATCAGGTTCAGCTTGGTGAAGCCCGAGGCCGACAGGCGCGCCATCACGCGCGCCACGGCCTGATAGGGCGCGCGGCCGTCGGCGCGGATGAAGACGGCCTTGTCGCGCGCCTTGTCTCCGCCCTCTTCGGCCACGCGGATCGCCAGGTTCTCCCAGCGGACCTCGCCCTCGCCGATGAAGATGGCGCCGTTCTGGTCGATCGAGACCGTGATCGGCTTGTCGGTCGTCTCGACCGCGCTGGCCTCGGTCTTGGGCAACTCAACCGGCACGCCGACGGTCAGCAGAGGCGCCGAGATCATGAAGATGATCAGCAGCACCAGCATGACGTCGACCAGCGGCGTGACGTTGATTTCGCTCAGCGGCCGCTTGCGCGCGCGGCGACGACCGCGCCCGCCCGAGCTTCCGCCTCCTCCACCCATCGCCATGGATCAGGCGCCCCGACGCAGGTTCAGGTCAGCAGACGGCGGCGGGGGCGGCGGCGGGGCCGAGGGCGCGCCCAGACGGCGGGCGATGGCCGACTGCAGGTCGTCGGCGAAGGCTTCCAGACGGCCGGTGAACTTGCCCGCCGACACCGAGAAGGCGTTGAAGGCGATATAGGCCGGGATGGCCGCGGCCAGACCAATGGCCGTGGCGAACAGGGCCTCGGCGATGGCCGGCGCCACCGTCGTCAGATTGGTGTTGCCCGCCGCCGCGATGCTGTCGAAGGCGTTCATGATGCCCCAGACCGTGCCGAACAGGCCGATGAAGGGCGAGGCCGTGGCCACCACCGACAGCACGCCCAGACCGTTCTCGATCTTCTGGCTCTCGCGGGCGATGACCGAATCCAGCGCCCGGTCGATGCGGGCGATCAGCATATTGCCCTGCGTGTCCGTCATGGCCCCGCGCGAACGCGCCTCGCGCCAGTCCTGCAGGGTCAACACCAGCATGCGCGGCAGGGGATCGGCGGGCTGGGCGCCGGCCTGAGCCGCCACGTCTTCCAGCGACCGGCCGCTCTCGACCTGCTTTTCGAACTCGCTGGCGCGGGCGTTCATGCGGGCGAAGCGCACGCCCTTGTCGATGATGATGGTCCAGGACCAGACCGAGGCCGCGGCCAGGCCGACCATCACGGTCTTCACCACCCAGTCGGCGGTCATGAACAGCTCGATGGGATTCAGCAGCGAGGCGTCGACTGGGGCGGTCATGCGGGGTCCTTGGATGGGTCCGGTGTCGTCCGACCTTATCGAGCGGGCGGACGTGGCGGTTTCATGGCGGCGGGTCTAGCCGTCGTCGGCTCCTGCGTCACGGGGGGCCGATCTGACAACCTCGTTATTGCGAGGCTTCGCCCGACAGCCAGGGCGTCACCAGCTCGATCAACCGCTTCGTCGGTCGCCGCGGCCGCCCGTCCAGATGGATGCAGACCGCCGTCACATCGGCCCGGCACAGCGCCTCGCCGTCGCGCTCGACCGTCTGGCGGATGATCAGGCGCGGCCCCTTGATGGCCTCATAGCGGGTCCGCACCACCAGGGCGTCGTCGATCCGCGCGGGCCTGGCGTAACGGATGTTCAGCTCCGCCACGACAAAGGCCAGAGGCTCGTCCTGTTCCAGCAGTTCGGCATGGCCGACACCCGCCAGCCGCAGGAAGTCCGACCGCCCCCGCTCGAAATAGCGCACATAGTTGGCGTGATAGACCAGACCGGTGAAGTCGGTGTCCTCGTAATAGACCCGCACCGGCAGCAGGTGATCCAGTCCGTCGAAACGGCCGGCGGTCGGTTGGTCGGTCATCGGTCAGCCCCGGGCGGAAGTCGTGAACGAGGCCTTAGCCGTCGGAGCAGCTGCGTTGAAGCCCGGACAGAACTCGGCCTTCATGTCGGCGAACTCGGCGCCCAGGGGCTCGTCCCCCATCAGGATGCGGTTGGGCCGCGAGACGAAGGCCACGGCCTGCCTTTGCCCGGCGATCCCGGCGTAGCCGCAGACGGCGCGGCGTTTGCCGTTTTCCAGATAGCGCACCTCGGCGGTCGGCCCCATCTGCGTCCTGACCTGGGTCAGGGCCCGCTCTGCGGGCGTCGCCTGCGTCGGCCCGAAGCGCGCGCCCTGGCCCACAGCGAACAGGCTCAGAGCGCCGAGCAGCAGTACGGCCGCACCCAGCACGGCGATCTTCTGGTCCGTCCCGATCCCGCCTCGCGCCATCACCCGTCTCCCTTCGCCGTGGAGCATGGCCGGGTTTGATGCGGCGGTGAAGCCCTTTTGCGAATCGCTTTCGTCTACTTCCCGAACAGGTCCGGCGGCGGCGTGGGCTGAACCTGGGGCGCCGTCAGCCCCAGATGCTCATAGGCCTTGGCGCAAGCCACCCGTCCGCGCGGGGTGCGCATGATGAAGCCCTGTTGCAGCAGATAGGGCTCGATCACGTCCTCGACCGCATCGCGCGCCTCGGCGATCGCAGCCGCCAGGGTGTCCATCCCCACCGGCCCGCCGCCATAGTTCTCGATCAGGGCCTTGAGGAAGCGCCGGTCCAGACTGTCCAGCCCCTGCTCGTCGACCTCTAGACGCGCCAGGGCCCGCGCCGCCGCCAGCCGGTCGATAGGCGTCCCCTCCGCGTCCGCGAAGTCGCGCACCCGGCGCAGCAGGCGCCCGGCGATGCGCGGCGTGCCCCGCGCCCGGCGCGCGATCTCCATCGCTCCGTCCTCGGTGATGGCCGCGCCCATCTTGCGCGCCGCCCCCCGGATCACCGCCGTCAGCTCCTCGGGCGAATAGAACTCCAGCCGCAGCGGAATGCCGAACCGGTCCCGCAAGGGCGTGGCCAGCAGCCCCGCCCGCGTCGTCGCCCCCACCAGCGTAAAGGGCGCCAGATCAATGCGCACGCTGCGCGCCGACGGCCCCTCGCCGATGATCAGGTCCAGCACATGGTCCTCCATCGCCGGATAGAGGATCTCCTCCACCTGCGGAGCCATGCGGTGAATCTCGTCGATGAACAGGACGTCGCGCGGTTCCAGATTGGTCAGGATGGCCGCCAGATCGCCCGCCTTGGCCAGAATGGGCCCCGACGTGGCGCGAAAGCCCACGCCCAGTTCCCGCGCCACGATCTGCGCCAGCGTCGTCTTGCCCAGGCCCGGAGGCCCGAACAGCAGGACGTGATCCAGCGCCTCGGCTCGCCCGCGCGCCGCGTCGATGAAGACCTTCAGATTGCCCTTGGCCGCCGACTGACCGACGAACTCGCCCAGCGTCTGCGGCCGCAGGGCGCGGTCGTGCTTCTCGCCCGGCTCGGCGTCGGCAGTCACCAGACGGTCAGTCACTTGTGCTCACCCTCAGTTCCGCAGCCCTTAAGATCGGCATGATGCGTTTCATTCCAGCGAGGCTGCGGGCCCGCCAAAAGATCGTCGCCTCTGAGCTGGCAGGTGTTTGAACCATACCGGTACTCCACGCGATCCAGTTCCGTCAGCGGCCTTCTCAGAACCAGCTTTTGATCAGCTTCGAGCGCCCCATGCGCACTTCGACCATCCTTGCCAATTACCGCGAACTCGACACGTGAACCGGTGTCGTTCACCAGCACGCCGCTCACGCTTTCGCATCCCGCAAGGCCGGCTGCGCCTAGGAGCCCCAGCAGGCCCACGCGCCACTCCGCCCTCACCGCCCCAGCTCCTGCAGGGCCGCGCGGATCACGGCCGACAGCTCCGCCTCATCCCCCAGCCGGATCAGCGCCTGATCCACCGCCCGGCGCGCATTGACCTCGGCTATGCCCAGCCCCAGCAGGGCCGCGACCGCTTCGCCCGTCACGCTCGGCGGCGGCGGGGCGGCGGCGACCTCGGCGTGCACGCCCGGCGCGCTCGGGGCGAAATGCCCGTCGCCCAGCGCCTTGCCCTTCAGTTCGGTGACGATGCGCAGGGCCAGCTTGGGTCCCACCATGTTGGCGCGCGCCACCGCCGCCTTGTCCTCGCGCGCCACGGCCGAGGCCAGTTCGCTCGGCGGCAGGACGTCCAGCACGGCCAGCGCCGCCTTCGGCCCCACGCCCTGAATAGCCAGCAGCAGGGTGAAGGCTCGCCGTTCGTCGCGCGTCAGGAAACCATAGAGGCGCGGCCCCGCGTCCTCGCTCCACTGGCTATGGATATAGAGGGTGGTCTCGTCACCCGGCGCCGGCAGCCGCCCCAGGGTCCGCGCCCCGCAGGCGGCGACATAGCCCACCCCGCCGCAGTCGATCAGGCACTCCGCCTCCCCGACCTCGGCCAGCACGCCTCTCAGACGCCCGATCATGCTTTGATCCTCCCCTGCGCAGCGGGGGTGGGGGACCATCCGCAGGATGGTGGAGGGGGCGACTTCAAACGCAGCATGGGGGGCTCGCCCCCTCCACCACTTCGTGGTCCCCCTCCCCCATACGCTTCGCTATGGGGGAGGATCGCAGAAATCACGATCATGCCGCGCCCCTCAGGCTCGCACTCAAACTCAAACTCCGCCGATGGTGGGCGTGGGTGATGGCCACAGCCAGGGCGTCCGCCGCGTCCGCCTTCACCTCGCCCGCGGCGGGCAACAGCCGCCTGATCATGAAGGCCACCTGGCTCTTGTCCGCCTGCCCGGCGCCGACCACCGCCTTCTTGACCAGGCTGGGGGCGTATTCCGCCACGCTCAGGCCCGCCCTTGCAGGGGCCAGCATGACCGCCGCCCGCGCATGGCCCAGCTTCAGCGTCGAGGCCCCGTTCATGTTGACGAAGACCTCCTCGATCGCCGCCTCGTCGCAGCTATAGGCGGCGCAGATCGAACCCACCTCCTCCAGCAGGTGCAGCAGGCGCGCCGGGAAGAGCGCCTTCTCCGGTGGCGCCACAACCCCGTGCGCGATCCAGCGCAGGCGGCTGCCCTCGCTTTCGATCACGCCCCAGCCGGTGCGGCGCAGGCCGGGATCCAGCCCCAGGATGCGAGTCGTTTCGTTCGCCATCCGTTCCTATTGCCCCAAAGAGGGTTAGCGAACAATGACCGGGCGCTCGGGCCTTTCACATTGCATATGCAACGACGCTGTGCTTTGCATATGCAATGATCGACGCCAGCCCCTGCATCTGCGGCCGTCTGCGCCGCGCCTCGCGCACCCTCTCCCGCGTCTATGACGAGGCCCTGGCCCCTGTCGGTCTGACCGTCACCCAGTTCTCGGTCATGCGCACCCTGTCGCGGCTGGATCGTCCCGGCCTGCTCGAACTGGCCGAGACCACCGCCCACGAGAAGAGCGCCCTGTGGCGCACCCTTCAGCCGCTGGAGCGCAAGGGCTGGGTCGCCGCCGAGACCGAGCCGGGCGCGCGCGGCCAGAAGCTGTCCGTCACTCCTGCCGGGCTGGAAAAGCTGGCCGACGCCCTGCCCCTGTGGCGCACCGCCCAGAACCGCGTCTCCGACATCCTCGGCCCGCGCGAGGCCGCCCTGATCGCCCTGTTGACCGAGCTTGAAACCGATGTCTGACGCCGCCTCCCCGGCCCCCTCTTCCGGCCTGTCGCGCCGCGCCTGGATCATGATCCTGACCGGCGCCGTCATCGTCACCCTGTCGATGGGCGTGCGTCAGTCCTTCGGCCTCTTCCTGCGTCCCGTCGGGCTGGATCTGGAGATCGACCGTCAGACCTTCGGCCTGATCATCGCCGCCCAGAACCTGCTGTTCGGCCTCATCCAGCCCTTCGTCGGGGCCTGGGCCGACAAGCATGGCGCGGGCAAGGTCGCGGTCGGCGGCGCCCTGGTCTATCTGGCCGGTCTGGCCGTGGCGGCCACCGCCGCCGACGCCCTCGGCCTGATGCTGGGCTTCGGCGCCCTGGTCGGCCTGTCCATGGCGGGCGTGACCTTCGTGGTGGTTCTGGGCGCCGTCGGCCGCGCCGTCCCGCCCGAGAAGCGCACCCTGGCCTTCGGTATCGTCACCGCCGGCGGCTCCTTCGGCCAGTTCCTCGTGGTCCCGGCGGCGCAGGGCCTGCTCGATGCGCTCGACTGGCGTCTCACCCTGTTCGTGATGGGGGGTCTGGTCGCCCTGATCATTCCTCTGGCGCTCGGCCTGGCGGGCAAGCCCCCGGCCCCAACCGCGCGCGACGGCCTGCCGCTGAAAGCCGCGCTGAAGGAGGCCCTGACCAATCCCAGCTATGCCCTGCTCAACCTCGGCTTCTTCGTCTGCGGCTTCCACGTCGCCTTCGTCGGCACCCACCTGCCCGCCTACCTGCGCGATATGGGCCTGTCGGGCGGGGTCGGCGCGGCCTCCCTGGCCCTGATCGGCCTGTTCAACATCGCCGGCTCCTGGCTGTGGGGCGCCTGGGGCTCCAAGGGGTCGAAGAAGGGCCTGCTGACCCTGCTCTACGCCCTGCGCGCCGTGGCCATCGCCGTCTTCCTGCTGGTTCCGTTGTCCCCGGCCAGCGCCCTGATCTTCGCGGCGACCTTCGGCTTCCTGTGGCTGGGCACCGTGCCCCTGACCAATGGTCTGGTGGCCCAGATCTTCGGCGTGCGCCACCTGTCGGCCCTCGCCGGCATCGTCTTCCTCAGCCATCAGGTCGGGGCGTTTCTGGGCGCCTGGCTGGCGGGCGTGGCCTTCGACCTGACCGGCTCCTACACGGCGATCTGGATCATCTCCATCATCCTCGCCGTCATGGCCGCCCTGGCCAATGTCCCGGTGCGCGAGGCCCCGGTCGTGCGCCCTGAAACGGTCCCCGCCGAATGAGCCGCCGCCTCGCCATCGGCTGCGGCGCCATGGGTCTGCTGACGCTCGCCGCCTTGGGCGGCTGGCTGTGGAGCCGTCACGGCCTCGCCGTCTGGCTCGACGCCGCCATCGCCTTCTGCATGTAGTGCGTCAGCCGGCGCCCTCGTCGTCCTATTAGTCGTCCCTGGGCATGACCGAGAACCCGGCCAGCCCGCCCTGCTGGGCCAGCCGCGCCGACAGGTCGTCGACCCGCAGGGGCATGGGCCCGCGCGCCTTGATGTGGTGTTCGTGAATCTGGCCGTCGTGGCTGACCACATGACCGACCCGCACCGGCTTCAGCCCGCTGTCGGCCAGCAGGCCGCGCAGGGTGGCCTCGCCCGGCGCCGACCCGCGCGCCCAGCGCAGGGTCACGTCCACCACGCCCACGTGCGGCAGGCGGGCGTCGAGGAACCTCAGGATGGCCAGCACCAGCAGGGTCGCCCCCCCGGCGATCAGACCCAGGTCCCACATGCCGATGCCGAACATGACCCCCACCGCCGAGGTGGTCCACAACGACGCCGCCGTGGTCAGGCCGTGCACCGAAAACCCCTCGCGGAAGATCACCCCGGCGCACAGGAAGCCGATTCCCGTCAGGATGCCGTGCGACATCCGGGTCGGGTCGATCACCAGCCTCTGGTCCGGCAGGGCGACAAAGGCCCAGGTCGCCTGATGCATGGCCGCCAGCATCAGGACGCAGGAGGTCATGCAGACCAGGATATGGGTGCGGAACCCGGCCGGATGTCCATGATAGGTCCGCTCGATCCCGATCAGGCCGCCCGCGACCATGGCCGCCGCCACCGGCCCGATCAGGCCCCAGTCCAATACTCCGGCCACCGTCATGTCTGCCCCTCAAGCTGCGCAGGACCGCTCACCGTGGACCGCGCCGCGTCCTGCCGCAAGGGTCAGTCGTCGCGGGGATCCAGCACGTATTCCGTCACGCCCGGCAGGGCGCACAGCCGGGTCGCCAGCGCTTTCAGCTCAACCTCGCTCCCCGCCTTGATCCGCCAGCTGCGGCGCACGACCTCGCCCCGCTCGATCAGTTCAAACCGGTCATGATGCGGCGTGGGATCAATGGCCTTCAGCGCCGCCTCGACCTCGCGCTCGGGTGAAGGCCCCTCACGCCGCCAGCGCACCTCCACGTCGGTCAGCACCCGCGCCGGCAGCCGCACGCTGACCAGCCGCAGTCCCACCAGGATCAGCCCTGTCGTCACCGTCCCGACCACGCCCAGGGTGAACAGCCCCGCCCCGAACAGCAGGCCGATGGCCGAGGTGATCCACAGGCTCGCCGCCGTGGTCAGGCCATGGATCGAAAAGCCGGTGCGGAAGATCACGCCCGCGCACAGGAAGCCGATCCCGGTCAGCACCCCATGCGCCATCCGCGTCGGGTCGGTGACGATGTTCTCGTCCGGCAGGGCGCGAAAGGCCCAGTCCGCCTGCCCCATGGCCGCCAGCATCAACAGGGCCGAGGCCAGACTGACCAGGATGTGGGTGCGGAAGCCCGCCGCCCGACCGCGCCATTCGCGCTCGAACCCGATGATACCGCCCGCCACGACGGCGCCCAGGATGGGCAGGGCGAAACTCTCGATCTCGGACAGGTTCATCCCACGGCAACGGTCGGCCGCGTCGCCTGTTCCTCCCGGCGTCCAGCCTCCGGCCCGGCTCCGCTTGCCCCATCCCGGCATCGAGCGCATTCTTCCTCGATCAGCGATCGCCGAAAGGAAGCCGCCATGCGCGCCGCCCTGTTCGTAGCCTCTCTCGCCGGCCTGCCCTGCCTCATGACGACGCCCGCCGCCGCGCAGGAGACGCAGGATCAGTTCATGGCCCGCTGCACCCAGGTTCTGGCCGAAACCGCCAACATGGCCAGTTACGCCGAGGGCGCCTGCGCCGAGCAATGGCCCAAGGTCACCCGCGCCAATCAGATGGTGGACGCCATCCTGTCGGTCTTCGTCGCCGGCACGCCTTCGGCGCTCGACCCCGCCGACGTCCAGCGCCGCGCCTCCATGGTCCGCTGGACCTCGCCGTCCCAGGGCCGGCTGGCGGACCTGAACGTCGAGACCACGCGCACGCCTACGACGCAGATCATCTTCAAATGGTCGGCGACGGGCGAACCCGTGCCCTTCGATCCGGTCGAGGCCCTGCGGGTGCGCGGGGCCAGCGTCGATCCGATCGGCTGCTACGCCTTCGGCGCGGGCGAAAGCAACAGCGTCTGGCGCGTCGAGGCGCCGGGCCACGCGCCCTTCGCCCTGACGGTCTATAATCGCGAGGCGCCCACGGCCTCGGCCATGTCCCACATCACCGTCAGCGCCGACGCCGAGCGCAACATCCCGACGCTCGGCGACCTCAGGGCCGCCGAGCCGGATCCGGACTGGATGCAGACCTGCCCCCGCTAGAAGGCAGCCATCAGGACGATCAGCCCGCGTACTTGGCCGCGTCTTCGTCCGAGATGTCTTCGTTGGAATAGACCGACGACACGTCGTCCTCGGCGTCCAGGGCGTCCAGCAGCTTGAACAGGGTGCCGACGGCCTCGCCGGTGACCGGCACTTCCGACTGCGGCTTCCAGACGATGGCGGTCGACTTCGGGTCGCCCAGCACCTTGGACATGGCCTCGGCCACCTCGTTCAGATCCTCGTAGGCGGTCCAGATGACGTGGCCCGGCGCGTCCTCATAGATGTCCGGCTTGACCAGGTCGCTCTCGACGTCCGAAGCGCCGGCCTCGATGGCGGCCTCCATCACGGCGTCCTCGGTGCCGGCTTCGGCGGGATAGGTGATCTTGCCCACCTTGTCCCACATGAAGGCGACCGAGTTCATCTCGCCCAGGGCGCCGCCGTTCTTCTTGAAGGCCGTGCCGATGTTCGAGGCCGCGCGGTTGCGGTTGTCGGTCAGTGCCTCGACGATGATGCCGACGCCGCCGGGGCCCCGGCCCTCGTAGCGGACCTCTTCCATCGTGTCGGCGTCGCCGCCGGCGGCCTTGTTGATGGCGCGCTGGATGACGTCCTTGGGCAGGCTTTCGGCCTTGGCGTTGTTGACCGCCAGACGCAGGCGCGGGTTCAGGGCCGGATCGGGCATGCCCGACTTGGCGGCCACGGTGATGTCGCGCGACAGTTTGGAGAACAGCTTGGAGCGCTGCGCATCGGCGCGCCCCTTGCGGTGCATGATGTTCTTGAATTTCGAGTGGCCGGCCATGAATCTCGCTGCCAGATTTCTGAAACGTGAGGCGCGCCCTTTACTGGATGTGCGATCCTCTGTCACGACTGGGAACCGCCCGACCGCGCCGGGGATTTAGCGCAGGCAATAAGGAGACGCCTATGGCCGCCGCCGACGAAACCTATCTGGACGACGCCTATGACGAGGGCCTCGACCACGCCCACGCCGGCGAGATCGTCGAATGGTACGCCAAGCGCCCGGTCACCGTCTCCACCGCCGCCGCCACCGGCTCCCTGGTCGCCGCCTTCGCCCTGGGCGCCCTGACCGCCGTCGGAACCCTCTTCCTGCTGCGCCAGTACGACGAACGCTAGGCGCCAAGCCCTGTGGATCCTCCCCCGTTCACGGGGGAGGGGGACCGCCGCAGGCGGTGGAGGGGGCGAACGCATCCCCCCTCCTTTAAACTCCACGCAGATCAACGCCGGCGTTCAAACCGCGACGCGCGATCTCGCCCCCTCCACCATCCTTCGGATGGTCCTCCTCCCCCGCTTCGCAGGGGAGGATGGGTTAAGCCAACAACCCCTCGACCTCTTCGCGCGTGCCCAGCGACGGCTGCGCCCCCGGCCTCGTCGCGGCCAGAGCCCCCGCCGCGCAGGCGAAGTGCAGGGCGGCATCCGGCGTCATCCCGTCCAGCAGGGCCACGGTGATGGCGCCGACGAAGGCGTCGCCCGCCCCGGTCGCGTCCACCGCTTCGACACGCGGCGGCGTGGCCCAGGCCATCTCGACGCCGCGCCGATACATGACCGCCCCGCGCGCCCCCTTGGTCACCGCCACCAGACCGCCGCCGACGTGCAGGGCCTCGCCATAGAAGGCGGCCTCGGTCTCATTGACCACCAGCAGGTCGGCGCGCCGCAGCAGGGCCTCCGACACCGGGGCGGCGGGCGCCAGGTTGGCGCAGACGAAGTCCGTGGCCCGGCCCACCGCCGCCTCGACCGTCTCGATCGGCAGCTCCAGCTGGACGATCAGCGGCGTCTCGATCCGTGACGGCAGCTGTTCCGGCGTGACGAAGTGGTTGGCACCGGCGGCGACCACGATCTGGTTCTCTCCGCCCGGATCGACCGCGATCAGGGCCACCCCCGTCGGCGCCGCGATGTCCGTCTCGACCCCGGACAGGTCCACCCCGTGCGCCAGCATCAGGGCCACGGCCGCGCCCGACATCTCATCCTCGCCGACCCGCCCGATCAGGCTGACCTCGGCCCCCAGCCGCCGCGCCGCCAGGGCCTGATTGGCGCCCTTGCCGCCCGCATGGCGGGCCAGGGTCGCCCCCGTCACCGTCTCCCCCGGCGCGGGCAGACTGGGCGCGGACGCCACCATGTCCAGATTGATCGATCCGACGACAGTGATCCTCATTGCCCTGCTCCCAGTCTCTCCGCGATCAGGGCGAAAACCCCGTCCGCATCCGCCCTTGTCGCCCAGAAATGCCTGGCCGTCGCCGCGTCGACGCGGAACTCGACCGCCGTATGGCCGCGCGTCAGATCGCTCTCAGTCTCCACGTCGATCCGGCACGGCGCCAGCTCGAACAGCTCCGGCTTCAACAGCCAGGCCACGGTGCAGGGGTCATGCAGCGGCCCTGCGTCCCAGCCGACGATCTCGCGCTCGGTCCGCTGCGAGAAGCGCAGCATCCCCGCCGCCGTCCGCCCCGAGGCCGTGTCCACCGCCTCGATCATCCTGATGCGCGCCTCGGTCGAGCGCACCTGATGGGTGGCGTCCAGTCCCAGTACGATCATCCGGCAACCCGACGCGAAGACCTCCGCCGCCGCGTCCGGGTCGGCCCAGATGTTGAACTCGGCGCTGGCGGTGATGTTGCCGCCTTCCGCGCGCGCCCCGCCCATGACCACCACCGGCCCCAGATGGTCCGCCAGCCTCGGCTCGGCCCGCATCGCCAGCGCCAAATTGGTCATCGGCCCCATGACGATCAAGGCCACGCTGCCCAGGGGCCGCGCCATCACCAGCCTTGCGATGGCCTCCGCCGCCGCCCCCTCGGCCGCCGGCGCGGCGGGCTCGAACGGCTCCAGATCGCCCAGCCCCTCGGCCCCGTGGAACTCGCCCGCCCCCGCCGGCTCGCGCCTCAGCGGCCGCTCGGCCCCGGCGTGGACGGGCACATCTTCACGCCCCGCGATCTGACGCAGGATGCGGGCGTTGCGCGCCGTCTTTTCGGCGCTGACGTTGCCCCCCACCGTGGTCACGGCCAGCAGGTCGAGGTCATGGGAGGCGAAGGCGGTCAGCAACCCCGTGGCGTCGTCGACGCCGGGATCGCAATCAATGATGAGAGACTGTTTCACCGCCCTTCCCTGCCCCGACCGGCCGAGCGCCGCAAGCGCCTCAGTCGCGCGGAGCAGGTGAATGGGCGATCAGTTGGATCTCGACAATGCTGCCCTCGCCGCCCAGCAGACCGCTGGTCCCCACCGCCGTCCAGGCCGGTCGCGGTCCCTGCGAAAACTCGCGCCAGACCTTGGACAGGACCGCGATCTGCTCATCGCGCGTGCCCGCGAACCCCGGCCCGTCCCAGACGTGAAAGGTGTTCAGCATGGCCACGTCGTCCAGGCTGCTTCCCGCCGCCCGCAGCGTCTGGTTCAGTTGGCGCAGGGCGCGGCGCACCTGACCCTCGAAGGCCGTCACGTCGTTCCCCTCGCCCTCAGCGCGGAACACCACCAGCCCCGATACATACAGAACGTCGCCGACCCGACGCGCGGGCGCATAGCCGATTTCATCGTGCGCCCGTTTCTGCCCCGCCGAAGGGATGATGACCTCTCCGCCCGGCGAGGGCAGGCGTTGCGGAAAGGCCGCCTCCTGGGCGACGACCGGCCCGGCGGCCCCCAGCGCCAACACGGTCGCGACGACACGAAGACACAGGCTCATGATCCCTACCTCGCTGCTGCAAAGCCGGAAGCGTTCGCCTCGACGGTCGCTCCCGGCAACTTAAGCTTTTGTCAGAGACACGTCTCAACGCAGACCCGCGCCAGCACCTCGGCCGAGTCCGTCAACCGAACCGCTGTGTCGCCCGCGTCCAGCAACAACGGCACCTCGGTGCAGCCGCCGATGATCCCTTGCGCCCCCGCCGCGACCAGAGCCGCCGCCAGGCCCCGCATGGCCGCCCTCTGCTGCGGCCCCGTATCGCCCGCCTTGACCCCGAACACCACGGCCATGAAACGCGCCCGGTCGGCCTCGGACAGCCGCACCATCACCACGCCCTCGGCCGCCAGGGCCTCGGCGTAGAGCACCTCGCCGCCCGGCGTCGCCAGCACCCCGATCCGGGTCGCGCCGCCTGCCGCCGCAACGCGCGCCGTCTCCACCACCATGTCGATGAAGGGCAGGCCGGCCGCCCGGATCGCCCCGGCGTGGGCGTGGGCGGTGTTGCACGGCATGGCCAGGACCTCGGCTCCGGCATCGCGCAGCCGCGCCGCCATCTCGCCCAGGGTTCGCCCCGCCGCCTCGGGCTGTGTGTGCCGGTTCGGCACCTGGGGGTTCATGTCCATGAGCACCCGCACGTGGTCCTCGTCGCCCCTGGCCGGGGTCAGGGCCTGGACCCGCGCCAGAAAGGCCACCGTCGCCGCTGGACCCATGCCGCCCAGAACGCCCAAAGTCTTCATCCCGCGCGCCTCTGTCTTGTTCGAAAACACATCTTTCAACCGTTCTCTGACGAAGGAAACCGCCGCCTCGCCGACCCGCGTTCAACAATCATGGTGAACGCGCGAATTCTTGCGGAACCAAGTTTCAGGTCCGTTGTTATTGCATCGGACACATCGGACGCCCCCCAACCCCGATGTCGTCTGTGGCGGTCCGGCCTTAACGCCCCCCCGACTGAGAAGCCGGACCGCCCCCCTCTCCCTCAATCCAGCCTCAGCACCATGTCCCAGCGATCAATGCCGGGCGCATAGCCGTCGGGCGTGACCTTTTCCGCCTCGAAGCCGAACCGCGCATAAAAGCCTTGGGTATGCTGGCTGGTGTTCAGGATGACGCGGCTGATCCCCGGCGTCGCCCGCGCCGCCGCGATCCGCGCCTCGGTCAGCACCCGCCCCAGCCCCTGGCCGTGCAGCTCGTTGCCCACCATGCCCCAGCACAGGGCGACGCTGACTCCGTCCGCCTCGACCGCATGGCCGCCGCAGCCGACGATCCGCCCGTCCCGCTCGATCACCTGATAGGGCCAGCGCAGGGCCTGATCCTTCAGAAAGCCGACAAACCCCTCGCGCTCGCTGACGTCGAAAAAGCGCGGTGTATTGCTGTCGAACAGGGCCAGACACCCGGCCATGTCCTCGGGGCGATAGGTGCGGGAAAGGATCATTCCCCTTCCTGCCACGCCCGCCTCGCTTGACCTACCCCCGAAACGAGCTAGGGTCGCGCCGTTCTCCGGGGGGTCGCAATCGAGCGGCTGAGATAGAGGTTTCTCCTCTGACCCGTCGAACCTGATCCGGGTCATGCCGGCGAAGGGATGAGTACGCTTCCGGCCTCGGCTTCACGCCACAGGACCGGCACGCCCGACGTCGGCGGACCTCAAACGTTTTGAGGCCGCCATGAACATCAACGTCACGCCGACGACCGAACAACCCCACGAGCCGAACGTGGAACTCCCCCTCGCCGAGGCCCGCAAGGCCGTCGAGGCCGAGACCGGCCGCATCCCCACCGGCCCCCGCGCCGGCGGCGTCAAGGTCTATGTGGCGGGCGAGCTCTTCCCAGACATCCGCGTCCCCTTCCGCGAGGTCGCCGTCCACCCTTCGGCCAACGAGCCGCCGGTGACGATGTATGACTCATCGGGCCCCTACACCGACCCCGCCGTGACCATCGACATCAAGAAGGGCCTGCCCCGCGTCAAATCCAGCTGGCAGCTGGATCGCGGCGACATCGCCCCCGTCGCCGAACCGCGCGAGGTCAAACCCGAGGACAACGGCCACGCCAGCGGCAAGCACCTCGCCCCCCGCTTCGACGTCTCCAACCATCAGGTCTTCAAGGGCGTCGAGGGTCGCCCCGTCACGCAATACGAATACGCCAAGGCCGGCATCATCACGCCCGAGATGGAATACGTCGCCATCCGCGAGAACCTGCGCCGCGAGCAGAACGCGCCCTGCATCCGCGACGGCGAAGACTTCGGCGCCGCCATCCCCGACTTCGTCACGCCCGAGTTCGTGCGCCAAGAGATCGCCCGCGGCCGCGCCATCATCCCTCACAACATCAACCACCCCGAAGTCGAGCCGATGATCATCGGCCGCAACTTCCTGGTGAAGATCAACGCCAATATCGGCAACTCGGCCGTCCTCTCCAGCGTCGACGACGAGGTGGACAAGCTGGTCTGGGCCACCCGCTGGGGCGCCGACAACGTCATGGACCTGTCGACGGGCCGCAACATCCACAACATCCGCGACTGGATCATCCGCAACTCGTCCGTCCCCATCGGCACCGTCCCCATCTATCAGGCGCTGGAGAAGGTGAACGGCGTCGCCGAGGACCTGACCTGGGAGGTGTTCCGCGACACCCTGATCGAACAGGCGGAACAGGGCGTGGACTACTTCACCATCCACGCGGGCGTGCGCCTGCCCTTCGTGCCGATGACGGCCAAGCGCGTGACGGGCATCGTTTCGCGCGGCGGCTCCATCATGGCCAAGTGGTGCCTGGCCCACCACAAGGAGAGCTTCCTCTACGAACACTTCGAGGACATCTGCGACATCATGCGCGCCTATGATGTCAGCTTCTCGCTGGGCGACGGCCTGCGCCCCGGCTCCATCGCCGACGCCAATGACGAGGCCCAGTTCGCCGAGCTTCGCACCCTCGGCGAGCTCACAAAAATCGCCTGGGCCAAGGGCTGCCAGGTCATGATCGAAGGCCCCGGCCACGTGCCGATGCACAAGATCAAGGCCAACATGGATGAGCAGCTCAAGCACTGCCACGAGGCGCCCTTCTATACGCTTGGCCCGCTGACCACCGACATCGCCCCCGGCTATGACCACATCACGTCCGCGATTGGAGCGGCCATGATCGGCTGGTTCGGCACGGCCATGCTCTGCTACGTCACGCCCAAGGAACACCTCGGCCTGCCCGACCGTCAGGACGTCAAGGACGGCGTCATCACCTACAAGATCGCCGCCCACGCCGCCGACCTGGCCAAGGGCCACCCCGCCGCCCGCATGCACGACGACGCCCTCAGCCGCGCCCGCTTCGAGTTCCGCTGGGAGGACCAGTTCAACCTCGGCCTCGATCCCGAAACCGCCCGCAAATACCACGACGAGACCCTGCCGAAGGAGGCGCACAAGACCGCCCACTTCTGCTCCATGTGCGGCCCCAAGTTCTGCTCGATGAAGATCAGCCAGGACATCCGCGACGCCGCCCGCAGCCAGAACGACGCCGGCGCCAGCCTCACCGAAGCCGAAGCCGGCATGGCCGAAATGAGCGCCAGGTTCCGGGCGGGGGGCGCAGCGCTTGAGGTGAAGGTGTGATGAGCATTTGACTAAGCGCTGTGGAGTGTTACCAACCCCAGCAAGGATTGTCGGTGAGGGCTGCTATCGATGAAGGTCGTTTCTTTCTTTAACAATAAGGGCGGCGTGGGAAAAACAACCCTCACCGGCAACATAGCTGCCTATCTCGCTCTCGAAATGAAAAAGCGAGTCCTTGTTATAGATTGCGACCCTCAGTGCAATATCACTCAATTTATTCTGGGCGATACAAAAACAATCGACATCTATTGGCCAGAGTCCCCCGAAAAAGACGACCCAAGAACAAAGACCATTCTTGATATAGTCCAGCCAATACTTGACGGCGACGCCAGCATTAACCGGCACATCAAACCACTTTCTGCGAGGACAAATCGGTTCGGTGTCGACTTGGTCCCCGGGCACCCGCGCTTCTCTCTGTTTGAAGAACCGCTCTCGACCGCATGGACCGAATTGCCGAGCGGAAAACCTGGAGGGTTTCGGGTTTCTAACTGGCTGCGGTCGTATCTAGAGACACACTCCCAAACTTACGACGTCGTCTTCGTAGACGTGAGCCCGTCGCTCGGAGCACTAAATCGGTCCGTACTTCTTAGCTGCGATTACTTCATCGCACCACTAGGTGCTGACGCATTCAGCCTCCTTGGCATTCGCAATATTTCACGCTGGATGGAGGGATGGATCGACTATTACAAGGTCGGACTAGAACAATCGGAGCGATTGAACGCTGGTGCGCTAGATAGGTTCAAGGTTCGCCGAGACATCCCCATTGAAAATGGATTTATAGGTTACACGCTACAGCAATACATCGCCAAAGCTAAAGAAGGCGAGAGACGCCCCACCAAAGCTTATGAGCGCATACTGTCCGACGTACCTAAAGAAGTGAGCAAATTCTTAGCGCGCTTCTTACGCGCAGACGTCGTAAAAGACCCTCACCTCGGCGACGTACCAAACCTCTACAGCCTGATCCCGTTGGCCCAAAGCGCCAACGCGCCAATCATTGCGCTCAAATCGCGAGATGGATTGGTCGGAAGCCAGTTCATTCAGTCGGCCAACTACAAGCAAATTATAGGAAGCCTGGCTGACAAAATCGCGGCGCGAGTATTAGCGTAATGGCATTCTGGCCAGACAGCCTAGCTCGCGAGATTGCGGACCGACGCGTACTGATCTTCATAGGCGCAGGACTGTCGAAGTCCGCGTGCCCAACACTACCCACTTGGCCCACACTTCTCACGACCCTCTCCGAGAGGCTCGGAAAACAAAAGGACAAAATCCTAATAAAATCTCTCATTAAAAAGGGAGAGCTATTGGACGCGGCGCAGATAATTCGGGATGGCGTCGACGGCGCTGTTTTGAGCACCGATATCAGAAACAAGTTTCAGATCCGCCCAACACCATACAACGACATTTACAAACACCTACTACTTCTAGATCCAAAAACTATAGTAACCACAAACTACGATGAGTTCGTAGAGAGAAATTTTGAGCATTTTAGCGGGGGAACGGAGGCGCACAGCATAGTAAGGCACGACGGAACGCATTTACTAAACGACTTACGATCTCCAATCCGAAACATTGTCAAGATACATGGATGCGTATCGAACCCACACGACGTCGTCCTTGACAGAACTTCATACTTCGAAGCTAGAAAGAAAAATCCCTCTTTATTCTCCCTAGTATCCGCACTTATGACAGTTAATACTGTGTTATTTCTTGGATACTCCGTAAGCGATCCAGACATTCGGATAATTTTAGAAAATATCAACCTGGTCAGCAAGGCCGAGAATTCACACTACGCCCTTGTAAGCAAATTTGATCACTCCTCCATAAAAGGAGCCCTAACATCTACATACAACATCAAATATCTTGAGTATCCAGATGGTCAACACGGCTTGGTTCCTGGGCTAATCAAGGAGTTGGCTGAAAGCGTCGAGGCAATCCGTTCATCCAGGGGTATTGTCTGAAGCAAGAACTTCAGAAAACAGCACAGTGCCAGTGCCGCCCTCCCAGTCGGGCCAACCCCCACTTGGAAGGCCGCCCCCCCCGTCCGATCCTGACGCACCCGTCCGCCATCCTGCTTCGCTCAGGCAGGAGGCGGCGAGATGGACGACCAGACGTACCGGCACGAGGGCGAGCCCCGGATCGTCGCCTCGGGACGGTGGCAACAGGACGAGTACGGCGACACCACCTACATCCCCGACCACATCCGCCCCTCGACGGCGCCGCCCGCCGATGCCGACGCGGCCTCTGTCAACGACGAGTGCGCAAGGACCGGGGCCGACGGCTATCGCATCCGTTCCGACGCCGTCTGGACGGCGGCGCGGCGCGACTATCTGGCCGGGGACGCGGCCGAGGCCGTCTGCGCCCGCTATGACCTGAAGCTGGGGACCCTGCGCTCCCGCGCCGCGCGCGAGGGCTGGCGCCGCAGCGACGTCGAGGACGTCTGGCCCGACCCGCAGGACGAAGAGGCCGACACGACCCCGCCCGACCTGACCCGGATGGCGGCCCAGGCCCTGATGCGGCTGAACCGCGCCCTGCAGCGCGGCCGCGCCGCCGAGGCCGCCTCCTGGCTCCGCACCTGGCGCGCCCTGACCGACCCGGCCCTTCTGGCCGCCGCCACGCCCAAAGCGGAGCCCGAACCCGCGCCCCTCTCCACACTGGAGCAGGACCTGCAAGAGGTCGCCGCCGTCGCCCGCGACGCCGCCGCCCTCTCCCCCGACGACCACGCTGGCCGCCGCGCCATCGAAGCCCGCATGGCCGCTCTCAAGGCCCGCCTCGATCCCGAGGGCGCGATTTCAGACGATTCAGACGAATTGGACTCTGTTTTTCTGGCGGAGGCGCACCCGCCCTGACCCCACCTCCGTCATCCTCCGGCAACCCGCGCAGCGGCGCCGACCGGGGGACCCAGCGGCGCCGAAGGCGATCTTTGCAGCAAGTGCGGAGCGCGATCTTTCGCCCTACGGGCGCCGCTGGGTCCCCCGGTCTCGCTCTGCTCGCCGGAGGATGACGAAAGGTATTAAACCTCCGCAGCGATCTGCCGCAGGGCCTGTTCGAACGCCGCCGCCGGTTGGCCGCCGCTGATCAGGTACTTGCCCTCGACCACGACGGCGGGGACCGAGGTGATGCCCCGCGCCCGCCACAGGTCCTCGGCGCCGCGCACCTCCTGGGCATACCGTCCCGAGGCTAGGACCTCGCCCGCCTCGGCCCGGTCCAGCCCCGCCGCCTCGGCGGCCTCGGTCAGGACGCGGGCGTCGGTGAGGTTGCGGTTGTCGGTGAAGTGGGCGGTGAACAGGGCGCGCTTCAGCGCCTCCTGCTTCTCCGGGGCCGTTTCGTGGGCCCAGTGCAGCAGGCGGTGGGCGTCGAAGGTGTTCCAGATGCGGCTGTCCGGCCCCATGCGCATGTCGAACCCGACCTCGGCGGCGCGGGCGCGGATCATCTCGCGGTTCTGGGCCGACTGTTCGGGGGTGGAGCCGTATTTGGCGCCGATGTGCTCGACGATGTTCTCGCCTTCCGGCGCCATCTGCGGGTTCAACTCGAACGGCTGGAAGGCGATGTCGGCGGCGATCCCCTCGCCCTTGAGCTTGTCCAGCGCCGTCGTCAGCCCGCCCAGCCCCACGGCGCACCAGGGGCAGACCACGTCCGAGACGAAGTCGATCTTCAGGGTCTTCAGGGCGGGGGCGGCGTCGGTCATGGTGCGGTTCCTCTGGTTATCCGCACCATATGGTGTTGCTGATCGGGCGCGCCAGTGGCGGAGCTACCGTTTACCCATCAAGGGGGTCAGCAGGGTGTTGACCTCGTCCATCTGGCCGTGGCCGAGGGCGGCGCGACGCTCCAGCTCGTCGGCCCGGGCCTGCAGCTCGCGGGCGCGGGCGGCGCGGGGGTCGTCTTCGGGCACCGCCTCCAGATCGGGGCGGCGGGCCTCCAGCTCGGCCAGCAGTTCGTCGAAGCGGGCCTGGTTCATCGCCTCGCCCTGCTCGAACAGGGCGATCGCCTCTTCCAGGGCGGCTTCAAAGGCGGTTTGTTCAGGCATCACAGGGTCCCCTATGCTCACGCTTATCAATGGACGAGAGCCGCGCCGGGTTCCGTCTCGACCCCATGGCGTGAAGCGTCTAGTCGTCGTTTTTTCCCGCCGACCCGACCGGAGCCCCTGATGCGGCCGACCCTGCTGATCTCGCCCGCCGTTCTGGGCGCCGCCCTGCTGCTGGCCGCCTGCGAGCCGCGTCTGTCGTCCCCGGTCATGACCGCCGCCGAGGGCGCGACCTGCGCCGTCCCCGCCGACCTGACGCCCGCCCGCCCCTATACGCCGCCCGCCGACGAGGTCGCCGCCGACGTGCCGGTCGCCTTCAACATGCTGGCCGTCAGCTGGTCGCCCCAGGCCTGCCGCTCGGGCAAGGACTACCCGGACGAGCGTTACCAGTGCGCCCAGAACCAGTTCGGCCTGACCCTGCACGGCCTGTGGCCCAACGGCGCCGACAACCGACACCCGCGCTACTGCGCCGCCCCCGGCCCGGCCATCCCGGTGGCGACGGTGAAGAAGCACTTCTGCATGACCCCCTCGCCGTCCTTGCAGCAGCACGAATGGGCCGCCCACGGCACCTGCGGCTGGGACAGCCCCGAGGCCTATTTCGAACAGGCCGCGCGGATGTGGAACGGCCTGAACAAGCCCGATCTGGAGGCCATTCCGGCCGAGCGCCTGACCGCCGGCGCCGTCCGCGACGCCTTCGTCGCCGCCAACCCCGGCCTGCCGCGCGACGGCGTCTTCATCGCCACCACCGACGGCTGGTTCCGCGAGGCGCGGCTCTGCTACTCGAAAACCTATCAGCCCATGGCCTGCCCGCGCGGCCTGGGCGCCCCCGACCGCGAGCGGCTGAAGCTGGCCCCTACCGGCATGCAAACGACCCGTTAACCGAAGCGGCGCAGCCTCAGGCCGCAGTCCGAGTGGACCGCCCAGTGGAGCGCCGCCGATGTCGACCGTGCTGACCCAGAGCTATCGCCGCCAGCGCGACCATTTCGAGCCCCAGGACATGGACCCGCAGGAGCAGCGCCGCCTGCGCGGCCTGCTGGAGCAGATCGACTACGCCGCCTTCGTCTCGAACCGCGAGGTCATCAGCCAGACCTTGTCGCAGGTGAACACCGGGACCTTCCAGAAGCTGGCCGTCCTGACCGCCAGCGCCCGCGCCCGCTGGGCCGCCGAGGCCCTGCGCCTGTCGGAATCCGGCTCGGCCGTGACCCCCGACCAGACCGCCCGCCTGACCGCCGCCCGCACCGCCTACGAGGAACTGGCCGAAGCCTACGAGGCCCTGCGCCGCATGGTGGAACGCGGCTACCTGACCTTGCGATAGGGCCGCCTCCATGCGCCTATCAGCGCCATGATCGCCGCAGCAACCCTTCTGTCCGCCCTGCTCGCCGCCACTCCGGCGGCCGCGCAGGACAAGGACGGCTGGACCCTGACGGAGGCCAGCGGCGCCCTGATCGCCAGCGCCAGCTATGAGAGCGGCCAGTCCTTTGTCGTCCGATGCCGCAACAGGCGCCTGGACGTCATGATGACCGGCGTGCCGACCGAATCCGGCCCGCAAACTCGTCGGCTCGAATGGGCGGTGCAAGGCGAGGAGCATCAGAGACAGACCTGGCTCAACCTGGCCAATCAGCCCATGATCTTCGCCAGCCGCCCCGTCCATGTCGCCCGCATCTTGAGAAAGGGCGGTACGGCGTCGGTTCGATTGCCAGCCAGCAGCGAGACCGCCCAGGCCCGTCGATACGACCTGCCTCTCCCATCTGACGCTGACGGCCTCGATCAGGTCCTCGCCGCCTGCGAAGCCCGGCTGGACGATCCGCGTGACGATCTGATCGAGATCGATCCGCCCTACGAACGTCCCGGCGTCTTTCCCGACATCTGGCAGAGGCTTGCGACGCCGCAGTATCCCAACAGCGCCATATCGGCCGGCGCTGGAGAGGTCCTGTTCAGCTGCATTGTGGCCGAGAGCGGCCGACTGCGCGATTGCCGCATCGAGATGGAGAACCCGCCGCGCGTCGGCTTCGGGCAAGCCACCCTGGACGCCCTGCCTTCCTCGCGCCTGCGCCTCGGACCGGGTGTGGAGCCGGGTCGTCTCGTGATCAGCCGCCTGCTCTACCGCCTGGAGTAGAAGGGCCTGTCCATCCGGACGACCGGCCCTCGCCCGAAGTCACAGAACAAAGATACCCAGACTTGCGCCAAGCGTTGCCGTTCCCCTTATCCAGGGACATGAAACCTCTGGCTCCCCTCCTCGCGGCCCTGCTTCTGCTCACGGCCTGCGGTCCCTCGGCTCGCACTGACGACGCACCCGCGCCCGTGGCCGTGGCCGTGGCGGACAACCGGGCGCTAGCGGCCTTGTTCAGGGACGATCAAGCCGCGCGCAAGCACGGCGGGCCCGATCCGATGGAAAGCCTCGCCGACGCCGAGCGGCGGGACCAGGTCCGGGCCATGCTGGACCGGGGCGAGGTGCGGTCCGGCAGGGACTACTGGCGAGCGGGTTTCATCTTCCAGCATGGCGACCGTCCTGAAGACTTTCTGCTGGCCCACGCCCTGGCCACCGCCGCCCTGAGCCAAGGCGAACCGGACGGCGCCTGGCTGGCGGCCGCCAGTCTGGATCGCTACCTGCTGGCGACGGGCCGGCCGCAGATCTACGGCACCCAGTTCATCGCGTTTTCGAACCAGCCGACGATCCAGAGCGCCCTCGACCGCGACCTGCTCACCGACGCCATTCGCAAGGCGACCCGCGTGCCGGCCCTGGCCGAGCAGACGCCCCGGCCCGGACACTAGCCTCGTTCGACGCGGTTCCGGCCCGTGTTCTTGGCGCGATACAGGGCCTCGTCTGCGGCCTTGATGAGGTAGTTCTCGTCGGGGTGGCCGCCGTGCTCGGCGACGCCGATCGAAGCTGTGACGCTGAAGGGCTCCAGCCCGCCGGCCTTGATGGCGCGTCCCTGGAGGGCGGCGCGGACGCGCTCGGCGATGGTCATGGCCTGATCCAGCCGGGTCTCGACCAGCACCACCAGGAACTCCTCGCCGCCATAGCGGAAGACGAAGTCGCTGGGCCGGACGTTCTCGGTGATGGCCTCGGCGACCTGACGCAGCACCTCGTCGCCGGCCTGGTGGCCGCGCGTGTCGTTGACGTTCTTGAAGTGATCCACGTCGATCAGCATCACCGACAGGGCGCTCTTGTTGGCGTTGGCGAACCCGATCTCGCGGCTCAGGATCGAGGGCAGGAAGCGCCGGTTCAGCGCCCGCGTCAGGGGATCGCGTCCGTTCTCCATGTCGCCCAGGACCTGGAACATCTCGTTCAGCAGGAAGGCGACCTCCTCGACCGCCGTCTGCAGGGCCTTCAGGGCCTCGGCGCGGTCGCCGCCGCTGTCGGGCTCCAGCCGGGGCAGCAGAACCCCGTCGATCCGCGCCATGGCCTGGTTCAGCGCCGCCAGATGCGGCGAGGTCTCGAACAGGAAGCCCGCGCGGTGGCGAATCCACAGGCCGAAGGGCGAGTTGGCCATGGCCTCCCGCCCGTCGCCGGCGCCGTTGCCGAGGATGCGGAACAGGGTCTTCTGGCCCCACTCCATCAGGCTGGCGCGCTGGCTCTCGCGCTCCAGATTGACGTCCTGATCCAGGGAGAACAGGCGATAGGCCTCGTCGAGGCGGGCCCGGTTCATGGTGCCCTTCACATAGGACTGGCTCATCAGGCGGATCGCCGCGTCGATGCGCTCGTCGATCAGGCGGAACTGGCGGAAGCCGTCGGCCTCGTTCTCCAGCAGGTCGGCGAGACGGGCCTTCAGGACCGAGGCCCCGGCCATGACCAGGTGGACCGGGATCTTGATGCGGGCGTGGACCTCGCCGATCTTGATCTGGCGGGCGATGAAGGCCGCGTCGTTCGCGTCGCCGGTCGTGTCCAGCAGGTCCAGCAGCCAATCGTGCAGCGACCGGCTCAGCCGCTCCTGAACGATGGAATGATGCAGGAAGGCCTTGGCCTCGGGGTCGTCCAGCAGGGTGTCGTAGAAGGCCGTGACCAGATCGTCGGCGTGCGCGTTCAGCAGAGCCCGGACCGAGGCCGCCGTCTCGCCCCTATGCCCCTCGCCGCCGAGACGCACGGCGAAGGCTGCTGGGTTGGAGGTAGGCATAGGCTGGACTCGCGCGACATTTACTGGGGACGGCAGAGCGCCCCGACCAGCGCGCCCTCTCAGACCCCGGCCATAGCCAAGCCGGACAGGCCGGACAAGCGCCTCCCGCCCCTTTGGCGCCCTAGTCCAGCGGCTGGGGCTTGGTGACCACCGGGGCGTCCGGGTCGCTCTGGGCCGGGCGCGCGGCGGTGGGCGGGGGACCGGCGGGCGGGACCGGCTCCGGCGCGGGCGCGACCACCACGACCGGCGGGGCGACCGGCGCGGGCGCGACAGACGTCGCGGCCTGGGGCGTCGCGGCCTGGGGCGTCGTGGCCTGAGGCGTCGTGGCCTGAGGCGTCGTGGCTGGGGGCGTCGTGGCGGGGCGCGCGGCCCTGTTCGCCGCCAGGGTTTCCGGAGAGGCCGATTGAGCCCGGCGGGGGGCGGAGGAACGGGCGGCGGCTGGCGCCGGGGCGGGCGTCAGCGGCGCCGCGTCGGGCGCAACGGCCTCGGTCGCCGGGGCGGCCGCCGTCTCAAGCACGGAAGCCGCCGGCGCCGACGGCGCGACCGGTTCGCTGTTCGAGCGCGTGATCAGCCAGGTGGCCAGGGGCGCCCCGATCACCACCAGGACGGCGGCGGCGACGTAGAGCGGCGTGCGGCTGCGCGCCGGGGCCTTCGCGGCCGTCACCGCCCGGGGCACCGCGATCTCAGGCGCGACAACGGGACGAGGCGCGGGCGAGGCCTCTGAAGCAGGCGTCGGCTTAGGCGCGACCGTCGGCTTCGGGGCCGGCTGCGGGTCGCGGGCCACAAGCGGGGCCGCCGGCAGGGGCCTGGGCGTGGCGTCGACGGGCGCCGACGGGGCGACAGGGCGCGGTGGCGTCGGCGTGGTCGGCATCGGCGCCGTGAGCAGGGTCGGTCCGACGGCGGGTTGCGGCGCGCGGCGCTGCGGCACCAGGGAGCCGCCGAAGACCCCGCTCGAACCTTGCGACGGAGCCGGTCGCGGCGAAGTCGCCGCCGGAGCCGCCGGAGCCGCCGGACGGGGCGCAGGCTTCGGCGCTTGCGGCGCCGGTGGGATCAGACCCGTGCCGCGCGGCAGAGGCCCGGCCATGAAGGTCGTCTGTGGCGGGCGTCCCCATTGCACCTGACGGCGGGCGAAAGGAACGGGCTTGTCGTCGGCGTCGGACATTCGGGCTCCGGCGCCGGGCGGCGCGCATCACGAAAAGGTCGGAAGACCATCAAACTGCTGAGCGAGTTCGGCGGTTTCGTGACGCGCTGAACCGTCCTCAGTTCTTCAGACGATAGCCCGTCTTGAAGATCCAGCCGACCACCGCCAGGCAGGCGAAGAAGAAGCCCAGCGTGGCCGTCAGGCTCAATCCCACGCTGACGTCGCCGACGCCATAGAAGGCCCAGCGGAAGCCCGAGATCAGATAGACCACCGGATTGAACAGGGTCACCGTGCGCCAGGCCTCGGGCAGCATGTCGATCGAGTAGAAGGCCCCGCCCAGGAAGGTCAGGGGCGTGACGATCAGCATGGGGATCATCTGCAACTGCTCGAAACTCTGCGACCAGACCCCGATGATGAAGCCGAACAGGCTGAAGGTGGTCGAGATCAGGATCAGGAAGGCCAGCATCCAGAAGGGGTGCAGGATCTGCAAAGGCACGAACAGGGCCGCCGTCGCCAGGATGATCAGCCCCAGCACGGCCGACTTGGTCGCCGCCGCCCCGACATAGGCGATGACGATCTCGAGAGGGCTGACGGGCGCCGACAGGATCTCATAGATGGTGCCGGTGAATTTCGGGAAATAGATGCCGAAGGAGGCGTTGAAGATCGACTGGGTGAACAGGCTCAGCATGATCAGGCCCGGCACGATGAAGGCGCCGTAGGGCACGCCCCCGACCTCTTCCATGCGGCTGCCGATGGCCCCGCCGAAGACGACGAAGTAGAGCGCCGTGGTGATCACCGGCGTCACGATCGACTGCCACAGGGTGCGCAGGGCCCGCGCCATCTCGAAGCGATAGATGGCCCAGACGCCATGTCCGTTGAACGTCATCACGCGCTCTCCCCGTCGCGGTGAACCAGGCTGACGAAGATGTCTTCCAGCGAGCTCTGGCGGGTGTTCAGGTCCTTGAAGGCGACGCCCAGATCGGACAGGCGGCGCAGCAGCGACGGCACCCCGGTCTTCTCGGCGTGGGCGTCGAAGGCGTATTCCAGCTCTCCGCCCTCGTTCTTCAGGCTCAGATCCCATTCGGCCAGTTCCGGCGGGATCGCCGCCATCGGTTCCTGCAGGTTCAGAGTCAGGGTCTTCTTGCCCAGCTTCTTCATCAGGACGGCGGTCTGCTCGACCAGGATCAGTTCGCCCTTGAGGATGACCCCCACCCGGTCGGCCATCTCCTCGGCCTCCTCGATATAGTGGGTGGTCAGGATGATGGTGACGCCGTGATCGCGCAGCTGGCGCACCAGCCCCCACATGTCGCGGCGCAGCTCCACGTCCACGCCCGCCGTGGGCTCGTCCAGGAACAGGATGTCGGGCTCGTGGCTCAGGGCCTTGGCGATCATGACGCGGCGCTTCATCCCGCCGGACAGGGTCATGATCTTGGCGTCCTTCTTGTCCCACAGGCTGAGGTCGCGAAGGATGCGCTCGATCAGGGCCGGGTTCGGGGCCTTGCCGAACAGGCCCCGGCTGAAGGTGACGGTGGCCCAGACGGTCTCGAAGGCGTCCGTCGTCAGCTCCTGCGGCACCAGACCGATCTTGGTGCGCGCGGCGCGATAGTCCTTCTGGATGTCATGGCCGTCGGCGACCACCGTCCCCGTCGAAGGCGTGACGATGCCGCAGATGATCGAGATCATCGTCGTCTTGCCCGCGCCATTCGGCCCCAGCAGGGCGAAGATCTCGCCCTTCTCGATCTCCAGATCGACGCGCTTCAGCGCCTGATGGCCGGACTTGTAGGTCTTGGTCAGACCCTGAATGGTGATGACTGACGGCATAGCCCCTCCCGGCTCAGGTTGCGCAGATAGGAAGGCGTGGCGACGCGCTCAAGCCCCGCCGCCGACCGGTTTTCCAACCGAAGTCATCCGACAGGGAACGGCGGACGTAAACCTGTGTTCGTCACACGGAGGCTCCCATGCCCGTCGCCGACCCGCCCTTGCGTCGCCTCGCCGTTGCGGCGCCGGCCGCCGCCCTGGTTCTGATGCTGGTCCTGACCCTGGGCGCCTGCGCCACGGCCCCGTCCATGAGCGAAACCCGCGCGCCCCAGCCGCTGAAGCCCGTCGACGCCCAGCGCCTGTGGTCGGGCCGCTGGCACGAGGTGGCGCGCCTGCCCATGAAGATCACCGACGGCTGCGTGGCCGGGGCCAGCAACTACGACTTCAGCCCGCCCACCCGCGTCGCCATGCGCGACACCTGCCAGGTCGGCACGCCCCAGGGCCGCGAGAAGGCCATCGAGGGCCGCGGCGAAATCCTCGACCCCGGCATGAACGCCAAGCTGCGGGTCAGATACCTGTGGGGCTTCATCACCTGGGATTACTGGGTGCTGGACCGGGCCGAGGACTACAGCTGGTTCATCTCGTCGGACCCGACCTTCGACAAGCTGTTCATCTATACCCGCGAGGTCCCCACGCCGGATCAGCTGGTGCGGCTGACGCGACGGGCGGGGGAACTGGGGTATGATGTCAGCCGCCTGGAGTTCCCGGCCCTGCCCGAACGCTGAGGAGACAAGCCCATGAGCCGTCGCCGCCTCGTCGCCGCCCTGCCCCTGCTGACGGCGCTCGCCGCCTGCGGCACGGAAAGCACCCTGCCGGAAAGCGTCGGCTTCGGCGCCGACCCGCAACTGCCCCAGGCCCGGCCCCAGACCATCCCCACCGTCAAGATCGCCCCCGCCGTCGGCTGGCCCGCAGGCCGCACCCCGGTGGCGGCGCAGGGTCTGACGGTCAACGCCTTCGCCACGGGCCTGGACCATCCGCGCTGGCTTTATGAGCTGCCCAACGGCGACGTCCTGGTGGCCGAAAGCAACGCCCCGCCCAAGCCGGACGACAAGAAGGGCGGCCTGCGCGGCTGGGTTCAGGGCCTGGTCATGGGCAAGGCGGGCGCGGGCGTGCCCAGCGCGAACCGCATCAGCCTGCTGCGCGACGCCGACGGCGACGGCGTGGCGGAACTGAAGACCGCCTTCCTGTCCGGCCTGACCTCGCCCTTCGGCATGGCCCTGGTCGGGGAGCGTCTTTACATCGCCAACGCCGACGCCGTGGTGGCCGTCCCCTATCAAACCGGCGAGACCCAGATCGCCGCGACGCCGGTCAAGGTGGCGGACCTGCCCGCCGGCCGCAACCACCACTGGACCAAGAGTCTGGTCGCCTCCGCCGACGGCTCGCGGCTCTACGTCGGGGTCGGGTCCAATTCCAACGTCGGCGAGAACGGCCTGGACGAAGAGGTGGACCGCGCCGCCGTGCTCGAGATCGACCCGGCCGCCGGCGCCCGGCGCGTCTTCGCCTCGGGCCTGAGAAACCCTGTCGGCATGGCCTGGAATCCCGAGGACGGGCGGCTGTGGGTGGCGGTCAACGAGCGCGACGAGATCGGCGACGATCTGGTCCCCGACTACATGACCTCGGTCACGCCCGGCGGCTTTTACGGCTGGCCGTGGAGCTACTATGGCCAGACCGTCGACGCGCGGGTCAGGCCGCCCCGCCCCGACGTGGTGGTCAGGGCCATCAAGCCCGACTACGCCCTGGGCTCGCACACCGCCTCCCTGGGCCTGACCTTCTATACGGGCGCCCTGATGCCGCAGTGGCGCAACGGGGCCATCGTGGGCCAGCACGGCTCGTGGAACCGCAACCCGCCCGCCGGCTACAAGGTCATCTTCATCCCCTTCAGCGGAGGAAAGCCCGCCGGTCCGCCGCAGGACGTCCTGACCGGCTTCCGCAACGAAAAGGGCGAGGCCATGGGCCGCCCGGTCGGGGTGCTGGGCGTCCGCTCGGGCGCGCTTCTGGTGGCCGACGACGTCGGCGACGTGGTCTGGCGCGTGACCCCGTCACAGCCCTGAGCGCGAAGGAAAAGGCCCGGCGCGAGCCGGGCCTTTCCTGACGGACGACGATCAGGTCGTCGGAACGATGATGACGGGCGCGGGCGGCGCGGCGGGCGTGACTGGCGCCGGCGGCGGCGTCACGACCGGAGCCTGGGGCGCGACCGAAAGATAGGGCTGCGGTCCGGTCGACACGATCGGCGCCTCCGTCTCTTCGACGGGAGCGGCGCGCGGGGCCCTGGCCGGGGCGGTCGGCGCCGGGGGCGCGCGACGCTCGACCGGGACGGCGACCGACGGAGCCGCAGGCGTGGCCGTCGTCAACTCGGCCGGCGCGGTCGGAGCCGCCGTCAGCGACGAAACCTCAGGCGAGACTTCCGGCGCGACCAGCGGCGCAGGCGGCGCGGCCTCGATGGCCGCAGGCGTCGCCTCCTCACCGGGCTGCATCAGCATGGCCGCCGCCGCGCCCCCGATCACCAAGACCCCCAACGGGGCCAGAAACATCCAAGTTTTCACGGGTTTCTTCGACATCCGGCCGCTGCGGCGGGCATAGACGGGCACATAGGCCTCGCTGTCCAGGCGGTCAGCGGCGGGGCGAATTTGATCAGTATAGGTCACGGACATGATGTCTTCTCCTTGATCCAGGGCCACTCAACCCGGTCAAAAGAGCGTGGTTCCGCGAATAACGTCATCGCCCCCAAGAAACACCACTGGCGCCACAGTTCAGGCGAAAGCGTGATCAAGTCATCCAGCCGTCATTTCTTCGGTCATTCTCGCCGTTGATCGCCGCACAGGTTGACGTAACGTCGCGCATCAACCTTACCCAACGTCATCGAAAACGAGGCTCAAGCATCGCGCCGATGAAACATTGTGGCGATGTGCGCTTGCTACCTGTTGACCCGCCGTCGCCGCCCGTTCATCACCGTTGAAAGTCATAAACTCGGGAAGAGGCGGCGCAACCATGGGTCTGGCAGCGAACATCCGGCGCGATATGAGATTCGCGGGCGGGCTGTACCGCCTCCTGAAGCGCATCAAGCCTATCACCCTCGACAGCGACGTCCTGGTCTGTGACGACATCGAGGAGGCCGTCGACAAGTTCCCCGACAATGTCGCGCTCGAGGATGAAAGCCGCCGCCTGACCTATCGCGAGCTGGACGCCCTGGCCAACCGCTACGCCCACTGGGCCAAGGCGCGGAACCTGAAGCGTTCGGACGTCATCGCCCTGGTCATGCACAACAGGGTCGAATACCTGGCCGCCTGGATCGGCTTCTCCAAGGTCGGCGTGGCCACGGCCCTGATCAACACCAATTTGACCGGTCAGGCCCTGGCCCACTGCCTGACCATCTCCAACGCCTTCAACGTCGTCACCGATCAGGAAAGCTGGCGCGCGGTCGAAGAGGCCCGCCCCTTCATCGACCGCAACCTGATGGTCTGGGTCCACGGCCTGGCCGACGAAGACGAGACCAACGAGCGCCGCGACATCGACAACGCCGTGCGCAGCGCCTCCTCGGTGCGCCCGGACAAGGGCCTGCGCAGCGGTCTGACCAACCGCGACACGGCCCTGTTCATCTTCACCTCGGGCACGACCGGCCTGCCCAAGGCCGCGCGCATCCCGCATTCGCGCGCCCGCACCTATATGCGCGCCTTCGCCGGGGCCACCGCTTCGACGTCCAGGGACGCCCTCTACAACTGCCTGCCGCTGTATCACTCGACCGGCGGCCTGGTGGGGGTCGGATCGATCCTGCTGAACGGCGGTCGGATGATCATTCGCCGCCGCTTCTCCGCGACCCACTTCTGGCCCGACGTGAAGACGTCCGGCGCCACCATGTTCGTCTATATCGGCGAGTTGTGCCGCTATCTGGTCAACTGCCCGCCCAACGAGGACGAGCGCGCCCACAAGCTGCGCCTGGCTTTTGGCAACGGCCTGCGCCCCGACGTCTGGACCGAGTTCCAGAAGCGTTTCGGCATCAAGAACATCATGGAGTTCTACGGCTCCACCGAGGGCAATGTCTCCCTGTTCAACTTCGACGGCAAGGCGGGCGCGATCGGCCGCGTGCCCGGCTTCCTGAAGTCGCAGTTGAACATCCGCCTGATCGCCCTGGACCCCGAGACCGGCGAGCCGATCCGCGGCGCCGACGGCATGTGCCGTCTGGTGGCGACGGGCGAAACCGGCGAGGCCATCGGCCAGATCGCCTCGGACATCCGTCACGACTTCTCGGGCTACGCCGACAAGAAGGCCTCGGAGAAGAAGATCCTCACCGACGTCTTCAAGAAGGGCGATCGCTGGTTCCGCACCGGCGACCTGATGCGCCAGGACCGCGACGGCTACCTCTATTTCATGGACCGTCTGGGGGACACCTACCGCTGGAAGGGTGAGAACGTCTCGACCGCCGAGGTTGAACAGCGCCTGCACGACGCCCCCGGCGTTCAGGAAGTCATCGCCTACGGCGTCGTCGTCCCCGGCCAGGAAGGCAAGGCCGGGATGGCCGGCCTGGTGCTGGAGGGCAAGTTCGATCCCGCCGCCTTCGCCGCCTACGCCGACGAGCAACTGCCGCCCTACGCCCGTCCGGTCTTCCTGCGCCTGATGAAGTCGGCCGAGACCACCGGCACCTTCAAGTACCGCAAGGTCGATCTGGTCGCCGACGGCTTCGATCTGGAGAAGGTCGAGGGCCCGGTCTATGTGCGCGGCGGCAAGGCTGGCTACCAGAAGCTGACCGCCAAGGCCTATGAGGCCATTCTGGACGGCACGACCCGGCTTTAGGCGCCCGACGCCTGCGACATCGCGCACCTGGATTGCGTCCCGAACCGGGATTCGTGAAACGCGCCCTTAAGCATTAACGCCGATAACGGGCGTCCTGAGCTTTCTCCCGCAGGACGTCCGACCCCGCCATGTTCCAGATTATCGGCATCATCATGCTGTTCGCCATGGTGTTCGGCAGCTACGTCCTGGCGGGCGGCAAGTTCGGCGTCATCATGCACGCCCTGCCGCACGAGTTCATGGCCATCGGCGGTGCCGGCGTCGCCGCCTTCCTGATCTCCAACAGCCTGCCGGTGATCAAGGCGTCGCTGGCCGGTTTCGGCAAGACCTTCGCCGGACCCAAGTGGAAGAAGCAGGACTACAAGGACCTGCTGTCCCTCCTGTTCCAACTGACCAAGACGATGAAGTCCAAGGGCGTCATCGCCCTGGAAAGCCACATCGAGAAGCCGGCCGAGAGCAGCATCTTCCAGAAATACCCCAAGGTGCTGAAGGACCACTTCGCCACCGACTTCATCTGCGACACCCTGCGGATGATGACCATGAACCTCGAGGATCCGCATCAGATCGAGGACGCCATGGAAAAACAGCTGGAGAAGCACCATCACGAGGCCCTGGCCTCGGCTCACGCCCTGCAGAACCTGGCCGACGGCCTGCCCGCGCTCGGCATCGTGGCCGCCGTTCTGGGCATCGTGAAGACCATGGGCTCGATCACCGAGCCGCCGGAAGTCCTGGGCGGCATGATCGGCGGCGCCCTGGTCGGCACCTTCCTCGGCGTCTTCCTGGCCTACGGCCTGGTCGGCCCCTTCGCCGCGCGCCTGAACGCGATCATCGAAGAGGAAGGCGCCTACTACAAGATCATCCAGTCGGTGCTGGTCGCCCACCTGCACGGCAACGCCGCCCAGATCTCGGTCGAGATCGGCCGCGGCGACATCCCCTCGACGGCCCAGCCCTCCTTCGCCGAGATGGAAGAAGCCCTGGCCGCCGCTCCGACGGACGCCTGACCGGTCGTCTCCCCTTCCGTTCACGGCGGGAACACGGATCGCTCACGATGGTTCTCCACGGGTCACGTTCGCGTGCATTCCTGTGGAGCCCTGCATGAAAGCCCTGTCCGCCCTGCTTCTCGGCGCCAGCGCCCTAACGGTCCTGGCGGCGTGCGAAGACGAGCCGTCGCCATCCCCGGCCGCCCCGGCTGCCGAATCGGCGGCCGTCCCCGCCGAGGGCGCCGCGTCCGCACCGGCGCCGGACTCCGCCGCGCCTCCGCCCGGCGAATCGACGGCGCCGACTTCGCCACCCGCCCAGACACCGCCGACCCTGCCCGAAGACAGGCCGCCGACCGACCCCATGGATCCGGCCGCCCGTCCGGTCCCCCCGGCCTGAGGCCGGTCCGGGCTTGTCGAACCCTGCAATCTCGCGTTACGCCTTGCATCGGCGGGATGGTCCCGCCGAAACTTGAAGTCAAAGGGGCTATAGTCACATGACCATCCGTCGCCTGATGATCGTCGCCGCGGGCCTGAGCGCCCTCTCGCTGGCCGCCTGCCAGCAGCCGGCGCCCAAGACCGAAGAAGCCGCCGCTGTCGCTGACGCGGCCGCCGACACCGCCACCGACGCCGCGGCCACCGCCGCTGACGCCGCCACGGCCGCCGCCGGCGCCGCCACCGACGCCGCCGCCTCGGCCGGCGACGCCGCTCAGACGGCCGCCGACACGGCCGCCGCTGCCACGACCCCGCCGCCCCCGCCGCCCGCCGAGAAGGCCGCGCACTAAAAAAATCGGTCCCCCAAAGACCGTGAAAAGGCCGCCCCGGCGGGATGTCGGGGCGGCCTTTTTGCTGGGAATAACGAGACTTCACGAACCCGTGAGAATTTCGCTTGCGGTTTTGCTCACGATCCCGTTATCTCCCCCCTAGCGAGGGTTCATGATCTCGCTTTTACCTTCTGAAGGATAACAACTATGCGCATCACCGCTCTGATCGCCGCTTCGGCCGCCGCTCTGGCCCTGGCTGCTTGCCAACCGGCCGCCACCGACAAGGCTGAAGACGCCGCCGCCGACGCCACCGACGCCGCCGCCACCGCCACGGACGCCGCTGCCACCGCCGACGCCGCCGCCACCGACGCCGCCGCCGCTGCTGGCGCCGCCACCGACGCTGCTGCCGCCGCTGCTCCGGCTGCTGCCGACGCTGCTGCTGCTCCGGCCGCCGCTGCTCCGGCTGCCGCTCCGGCCGCCGCTCACTAAGACTTACGTCTTGGATCGCGGCCTCCGGGTCGCGATGCGGAAAGGGGTCGTCTTCGGACGGCCCCTTTTTTCGTGCCCGCTATCCAGCCGGACGCCTGACGGCTAAAGCCCCGCCATGACCGACGACCCGCGCGAACAGTCCCCCGGCGACGCCTCCCCACAGCTGGTCTGGGCCGAGGACGGCTCGCCCCGCTCAGGCCGGTTCGGCGACGTCTATTTCTCCAAGGACGACGGTCTGGCCGAGACCCGCGCCGTCTTCCTCGACGGCTGCGGCCTGCCCCAGGCCTGGGCCGACCGCGCCGACTTCACCGTCGCCGAACTGGGCTTCGGCACCGGACTGAACATCGTCGCCCTGCTGGACCTGTGGCGTCGCGCCCGCCCCGAGAACGGCCGTCTGCACGTCTTCTCCATCGAAGGCTTCCCCCTCACCCAGGGCGAGGCCGCCCGCGCCCTGTCCGCCTGGCCCGAACTGGCCGCGACCGCCGAGGCCCTCCTCGCCGTCTGGCCCGAGAGAACGCCCGGCTTCCACCGCCTCGACCTGCCGCAGTGGAACGCGACCATCGACCTAGCCGTCGGCGACGCCCAATGGGCGCTGGAGCAATGGTCCGGCGCCGCCGACGCCTGGTTCCTCGACGGTTTCTCGCCCGCCCTGAACCCCGGCATGTGGTCGCCCGAGATCATGGCCCTCATCCCCGCCCGCTCCGCCCCCGGCGCGCGGGTCGCCACCTTCACCGTCGCGGGCGCCGTGCGGCGCGGCCTGGCCGAGCACGGCTTCGTCGTCGAGAAGAAGCCCGGCCACGGCCGCAAGCGCGAACGACTGGAGGCCCATCTGCCCTCGCCCCCGCCCCCCGCCCCCCCGCAACGCCATATCGCCGTCGTCGGCGCCGGGATCGCCGGGGCCTCGGTCGCGCGCGCCCTGATCGCCGGCGGCGCCCGCGTCACCGTCATCGAGGCCGAGCGCCCCGGCGCGGGGGGCTCGGGCTTTCCCGCCGCCCTGGTCACGCCGCGCCTCGACGCGGGCGACGCCCTGATCGCCGGCTTCCACGCCCAGGCCCTGGAGCGCGCCCGTCACCTCTACCGCGCCCTGCCCGACGCCGTGATCGCCGAGGGCGTCCTGCAACTGGAACAGGCGCCCCGCGACGCGGCCCGTTTCGACAAGATCGCCGCCCAGGACCTGTGGCCCTACGACGCCATGACCCGTCTCGACGCCGCCGCCTGCGCCGAACACCTCAGCCAAGCCGTCCAGAGCGGCGGCCTGATGATGCGCGGCGCGCTGGCCCTGCGCCCTTCGGCGGTGCTCGAAGCCTGGCTGGCGGGCGCCGAACGCCTTAGCGCCGCCGTCGAGCCCCTCCAGCCCGAAGGCGAGGGCTGGGCCCTGCTCGACGCCGACGGCGCGCTCCTGATCGAAGCCGACGCCGTGGTCCTGGCCGCCGGCTGGGGAACAGCCGCCCTCGCGCCCGACCTTCCCCTCGCCCCGGTCGCCGGTCAGGCCGATTGGGTCGAGGATCCGACCACTCCGCCCGTCGCCTGGGGCGGCTACGCCGTGCCCACGGGCGAGGGCCTGCTGTTCGGCGCCACCCACGACCGTGGGCAGGTGGACACCCTCCCCACGGAGGAGGCTTCAGCGCGCAATCTCGTAACCCTCAGCGCCGCCCTGCCCGCGCTCGCGGCCCAGGTCGAGACCGCAGGCCCCGTCCGGACCCGCAAGGCCGTGCGCGCCACCACGCCGGACCGTCTGCCGGTCGTCGGCGCTCTGGACCAGCCGAACCTCTATGTCTTGACCGGTCTGGGTTCGCGCGGCTTCTGCGTCGCGCCCCTGCTCGGCGAGCATCTGGCGGCGTGCATCCTGAACCAGCCGTCCCCCCTGCAAAACACAGCGGCTGACCGCCTCGCGCCCGGCCGATTTCCGCCGGGCTCAGGCAACCCGCACGCCGCTTCGCGCGCTTAGACAGCCAAGGTTCATCTTCTCGGCGTTAGGGAACCGCAGCGCTTTCAAGGAGCCTCACATGCCCCGCCTCATCCCCGCACTTCTGACCGCCACCGCAAGTCTGGTCGCCCTGGCCGGCTGCGCCCCGACCGCCTCGAACCCGACCGCCGCCTCAACCTCCGCGGCCCAGCGACAGTGT
This sequence comes from Brevundimonas sp. UBA7506, assembly GCF_002479495.1. GTDB lineage: Bacteria > Pseudomonadota > Alphaproteobacteria > Caulobacterales > Caulobacteraceae > Brevundimonas. The sequence goes on along the minus strand of NZ_DLNQ01000015.1, from coordinate 662,969 downwards.
CTCTTCCAGAACGACGTCCAGAGCTTCCGGGTTCGCTCGTCGGACCAGACGGTGTTCGTGCGCGGCATCGGCAAGGCCGTGTTTGAACTCCAGGTCTCGGGCGCCTGCCGCGACATGGACCACGCCATGGGCATGGCTTTCTGGCCGCAACGCGGACTGGACCGCCTGTGCACCGGCGACACGACCCAGATCGTCTTCTCGGGCGGCACGCCGCCCGCGACGCCCTGCCATGCGCGGATCGTCAAAAAGCTGTCCGAAGCCGAGGTCGCCGCCCTGCCGGACCGGGACCGTCCCTAGCCGAAAAGACGGCAGGATTACTTCGCGGTAATCCTGCCGTGCGAGGTTTGAGAACGGCTCGCTGAAACGCTAAGAACGGGCCCAATCCCTAACTGCGTTCCGGCGTGGAACAGAAGGTTCGCACGCCATGCCCCGACCCTCTCAAGGATCCTCGCACGTGGCGAAAACCCCTCGCACCCCGGCCCTCTTCCTGATGGCCGCCGCAGCCCTGACGCTCGCCGCCTGCGGCGGACACGACGACGACAAGTCCAAGGCCGGAGAAAAGGCGGGCGCCTCGCGCCAGACGGTCAGCGTCGCCACGGCGACCCAGGTCGCCCTTCCGCGCGTCATCGTCGCCTCGGGCAGCGTCTCGGCCTGGGAGGAGGTGCCGGTCGGCGCGGAGACCGGCGGCCTGACCGCCGTCGGCGTCTATGTCGATGAGGGCTCCTACGTCCGTCAGGGTCAGGTCCTGGTCAAGCTGAACGACGCCCTGCTGCAGGCCCAGCTGCGCCAGCAGCAGGCGGGCGTCCAGACCGCCGAGGCCAACGCCGCCCGCGACGACGCCGCGCTCGGCCGCGCCCAGGAACTGAAGTCTCGCGGCTTCCTCAGCCAGGCCTCGCTGGACACCGCCCTGGCCAACCAGCGCGCCTCGCAAGCCAATCTGGCCTCGGCTCGCGCCTCGCTGTCGGAAACTCGCACCCGCCTGGCCCAAAGCGAGATCAAGGCCCCCGTCTCGGGTCTGATCATCAGCCGCAGCGTGACCAAGGGTCAGATCGTCGAGGCCGGAACCCAGCTCTTCCGCATGGTCCGCGACGGCCGTCTGGAACTGGACGCCCAGGTGCCCGAGACCGATCTGCCCGCCTTGCGCGCCGGCCAGACCGCCACCATCACCTCCAACGAGGGCGTCGCCACCTCCGGCACGATCCGCATCGTCACCCCCGAGGTCGACGCCCAGACCCGCCTGGGTCTGGCCCGCATCACCCTGTCGCCCGGCAGCGGCCTGAAGCCCGGCATGTTCGCCCGCGCCTCGATCAACGCCGGCGCCCAGCCCGCGACCGTGGTGCCCACCGGAGCCGTCCTCTACCGCAGCAACAAGTCGGGGGTCTTCGTTCTGGATACGCAAGGCGCCGCCCGCTTCCGCCCGGTGACGGTCCTGTCGCGGCGCGACGACCAGACCTCGGTCAGCGGGATCGAGCCCGGCGTCCGCGTCGTGGTCCAGGGCGCCGGCTTCCTGAACGAGGGCGACAAGGTGACGGTCGCCGCCGCCCCGACTGCCGCACCGACCGTTGCTCCGGCCGCGAAGTAAGGCCCGGCCATGAACAATATCTCCTCCTGGGCCATCAAGAACCCCATCCCCATCATCCTGCTGTTCCTGTTGCTGACCCTGGCGGGCGTGACCGGCTTCATGGGGATGCGGATCAACAACAACCCCGACATCGACTTCCCCCTGGTCTCGGTCACCGCCGCCCGCCCGGGCGCCGCCCCGGCTGAGATGGAGGTCCAGGTCACGCGGGTGATCGAGGACTCGATCGCCGGCCTGTCGGGCGTGCGCCACATCTATTCCAACGTCACCGACGGCGTGTCCTCGACCACCATCGAGTTCGAGCTGGGCACCGACACGGAACGCGCCACCAACGACGTGCGCAACGCCATGAGCGGCGTGCGCGGCTCCCTGCCCCAGGACATGCAGGAGCCGACGGTCCAGCGCATCGACATCACCGGCGACGCCCTGATCACCTATGTGGTCCGCTCGCCCACCATGTCGCCGGAACAGATCAGCTGGTTCATCGACAACGAGATGAGCCGCGCCCTGCTGGCGCTGGGCGGCGTCGGCGAAGTGAACCGCTCGGGCGGCGTTGATCGTGAGATCCGCGTCGAACTGAACCCCGTGCGCCTGGCCTCGTACGGCGTCACCGCCGCCCAGGTCAGCCAGGCCCTGACCAACGTCAACAACAACCTGCCCGGCGGCCGCGTCACCGTGGCCGGGTCCGAGCGCGCCGTCCGCACCCTGGGCGCCGCCGGTTCCGTCGAGCAACTGCGCGAGACCCTGGTGCCGCTGGGCGATGGCAGAAGCGTGCGCCTGGGCGACCTGGGCGCCGTGGTCGACAAGTGGGGCGAGCCCCGCCGTCTGGCCCGCTACAACGGCCAGGAAGCCGTGACCTTCAACTTCCTGCGCTCCCGCGAGGCCAGCGAGGTCAAGGTGGCCGAAAAGGTCCGCGCCGAGGTGGCCAAGATCGACGAGGCCCATCCCGAACTGACCATCGAGCAGGTCACCTCCAGCGTGAAATACATCGAGGAGAGCTACCTCGCCTCGCTGGAGGCCCTGCTGCTGGGCGCCGTTCTGGCCGTCATCGTGGTCTTCATCTTCCTGCGCGACTGGCGCGCGACCCTGATCGCGGCCACGGCCATGCCGATGTCGCTGATCCCCACCTTCGCCCTGCTCGGGCCGATGGATCAGTCGCTGAACGTGGTCACCCTTTTGGCCCTGTCCCTGACCATCGGCATCCTGGTCGACGACGCCATCGTCGAGATCGAGAACATCGTCCGCCACATGCGGGACGGCAAACCGCCATACGACGCCGCTTTCGAAGCCGCCGACGAGATCGGTCTGGCCGTCGTGGCGACGACCGGCACCATCATCGCCGTCTTCGCCCCCGTCGGCTTCATGCCGGGCATCATCGGCCAGTTCTTCAAGGCCTTCGCCCTGGCCGCCTGCATCAGCGTCTTCTTCTCGCTGGTGGTGGCGCGGACGCTGACCCCGCTGATGGCCGCCTACCTGCTGAAGCACACCAAGCACGAGGACAAGGACCCCTTCTGGATGGCGGGCTATCTGCGCGCCCTGCACTGGTGCCTGGGCAACCGCTGGAAGGTGTTCGTCATGGGCGCCCTCTTCCTGGTCGGTTCGATCGGCCTGTCGGTCGTGGCCAAGATGTCCTTCGAGTTCATGTCGCCGGGCGACGAAGGCCGCGCCGCCTTCCAGGTCGAACTGCCGCCTGGCTCGACCCTGCGCCAGACCGACGCCGTGGTTCATCAGGTCACCGCCAGGCTGAACGCCAGACCCGAGGTCACCTCCGTCTACGCCGCCATCGGCGGTCAGGACGTGGGTCAGGCCAACATCTACGCCGACCTCACCCCCAAGGGCGAGCGGGCGCTCAGCCAGCAAGCCTTCCAGCGCGTCATGGTTGACGAACTGAAGCAGATCCCCGGTGCCCGCATCCGGGCCGGCATCGCCCAGCAGGGCGGCGGCCCCGGCGACGGCACCAGCTACACCTTCTCCATCCTGGGCGATGATCCGGCGACCCTGGAAGCCGCGGCCCGCAAGGTCGAGGAGGAGATGCGCGGCGTGCCGGGGCTGGCCAATGTGGTCAACACCGCCGCCATCGCCCGACCGGAAATCCTGGTCACGCCGCGCCCCGACGAAGCCGCCCTGCTGGGCGTTTCGGCCGGCAGCATTTCCCAGGCCGTGCGTGTCGCCACCATTGGCGACATTGAGCAGAACCTGCCCAAGTACAACCTGGGCGACCGCCAGATCCCGATCCGGCTGCAACTGACCGAAGAGGCCCGCGAGGATCTGAACGTGCTGGAAAACCTGCGCGTGCCGACCGCCTCGGGCGCCTCCGTGCCGCTCAGCGCCGTGGCCGACATCGAGTTCGGCGCCGGCCCGGCCACCGTCAGCCGTCAGGATCGCTCACGCATCGCCTCGATCACGGCGGAACTGGACGGTATCACCACCGGCGCCGCGGGACAGGCCGTCAACCGTCTGCCTTCGGTCAAGAACCTGCCGACCGGCGTGCGTCAGGTGCCCGCCGGCGACGCCGAGTTCATTCAGGAAATGCTGGTCGGCTTCGGCATCGCCTTCATTTCCGGCATCCTGCTGATGTACGCCGTCCTGACCCTGTTGTTCAAAAGCTTCGCCTACCCCGTCACCATCATGGCGGCCCTGCCCCTGGCGATCGGCGGCGCCTTCATCGGCCTGGTGATCGGCGGCAAGAGCTTCTCCATGTCCGCCCTGATCGGGGTGCTGATGCTGATGGGGATCGCGGCCAAGAACTCCATCCTGCTGGTCGACTACATCATCATCGCCGAGAAGGAGGGGATGACGCGGCGCGAGGCCATCATGGACGCCGCCCACAAGCGGGCGCGCCCCATCCTGATGACCACCTTCGCCATGGGCGCCGGCATGGTGCCCATCGCCATGGGGATCGGCGCCGACGTCGAGTTCCGCTCGCCCATGGCCATCGCCGTCCTGGGCGGTCTGATCTCCTCGACCTTCCTGTCCCTGCTCTATATCCCGGCCATTTTCACCATCGTCGACGACATCGCCGGCTTTGGTCGCCGGGTTCTGGGCCGCATGTTCGCCGGACAGCGCAAGCTGGCCGACGGCACCCGGCCGGGCGAGGCGACCGCCTTGCACGACTGAATACACCTCCAGACGAAGAGCCCCCGGAGAGCGATCTCCGGGGGCTTTTTCATGCGCGATCTCGGGGGAGGCTTTCCGCCAAGGTCCGAAGATCGGTCCGGCTCAGATCGTCAAAAGAAAAGGCGGCCCGGATCGCTCCGGGCCGCCCTGACCTCGCCGCGAGGGCGAAGGCCGATCAGTATTTGACGCGCAGGGTGGCGCCGTAGGTGCGCGGCTGGCCCATGAAGGCGTTGTAGGTCTGGGTGTCCAGGGCCGGGTTGAAGTAGGTCCCGTTCGGCTGGACCGTCGTCTGGAAGGCCGAACCTTGCAGCGGGGCGTTGATCGCCACCTGCTTGTACTCCTCGTCCGTCAGGTTCTGCGCCCAGATGTCCAGGGCCCAGCGCTCGTCCTCCGAGCCCAGGGTGACGCGGCCGTTCACGAGGGTGAAGGCGTCCTGCATCTTGTAGGGCAGCAGGTCCGAACCGGTGTTGTATTCGGTCGAGTACTTGGCCGAGAGGTTGAAGCCGACCTTCAGGCCCGAGCCGATCGAACGATCAAAGGCGACCGAACCCGTGGCCGACCATTCCGGCGCGAACGACGCCCGCGCGCCGGGCAGCAGCGACAGCTGCGGGAAGTTGCCCGGGTTGGTCAGGTCGGCGGCGACGAAGTCCCCGTACTTGGTGTCGGTGTAGGTCAGGCCGCTGCTCAGCGACAGGCCCTCGATCGGGGTGAACCAGACGAAGTCGGCGTCGAAGCCCTGCGACTTCAGCTCGGGGATGGATTCGACCACGAAGGCCGTGCCCAGGAAGGTGTTGAGCTGGAAGTCCTCGAACTTCTGGTTGAAGTAGGTGAGGTTCAGCAGGACCGTACGATTGAACAGGGTGTTCTTCAGACCCAGTTCGAAGCTGTCGACGGTTTCCGAGGGGAACAGCAACGAGGCGGTCGGCGTGATGCCCGTCTGCACGCGGTCCAGGTTATAGCCGAACGACTTGTAGCCGCGGGCGTAGGAGCCGTAGGCCATGACCGAGTCGTTGAAGCGATAGGCCGCCTTGATCGTGCCGCTCAGCTCGCCGTCGTCGGTCTCTTCCGAGATGCGACGGTTGTCGAACAGCGGGTTGGCCCAGGGCAGGCAGACGTTGCCGGCGACGCGCTGGGCGCTGGCGGCCGCCGCGGCCGGGGTCAGACCCGCGCCGATGAAGGCGTTGGTCAGGTTGGTGACATTGCCCAGGGCGCCGCCGCAGGCCGCGCCATTGGCGCCCAGGTTGTCCTGCACGCCCAGAAGGCGCTTCTTGTCCTGGGTGTAGCGCAGGCCCAGGGTCACATCGAACTGGTCGGTGACATGCCAGGTGTTGTTGGTGAACAGGGCCAGCGAGTCTGAACGCTGGCTATAGTGGTCCTGCACCCCGTGGCCGACGCCGAAGCCCGGCCCGGTCGGCGCCAGGGGTCCCGAAGTCGAGGTGCCGCCGTTCAGCAGGCAGCCCGCCAGGAAGGTCGGGGTGGTGCCGGCCCGCGTCAGACAGCCGATGATATTACCGCTCTGCGGAATGGCGCCGCCCGTGCCGGCGTTCAGTTGCGACGAGATCAGCAGCGACAGGAAGGGCGTATAGCCGGCGCCGTACCAGTAGCTGTCGTTGCGGCTGATGTTCTCACGCGTGGCGAAGACGCCGACCAGCCAGTCCAGCTTGTCAGTCGAGCCCGCCAGGCGGAATTCCTGGGTCAGGTTGTCCAGTTCGAAGCCGTAACCGCCGTCATCGACACGATACAGCAGGTCCGCCGTCGTATAGTCGAGGTCCATGGCGTTGATGCCCTCCCAGTTCCGCCAGGAAGTGACGGAGGTCAGGGTGGCATCCCACGAGGGGATGTCGATGTTGGCTTCCGCCGAGAAGCCCATGTCTTCCATGGTCTGGGCGGTGCTGCGGTTGGCGTAGGCCGTGCGCGAGAAGGGCAGAGCGCCGAAGCCGGGCGCCGGAGGCTGCTGCTGGCCGCCGACCGCCGTGACCGCGCCATAGGTCTGGCCGGTGCGCACCTGGGTCGAGACGCAGCAGTATTCGTCGCGCTTGGAGTAGTCGGCGATCAGACGGATCGACACCTCGTCGGACGGCAGGATCAGCAGTTGGCCGCGCGCGGTCCAGAAGTTCTGGTTCTGGTCGTCCTTCTCGGTGCGGGGACCGGCGCCGGTGACCACGTCATAGAAGCCGTCGCGCTCGCGCTTGGCCACATACAGACGACCGGCGATCTGATCGGTGATCGGGCCGGTGACCGAGCCGGCCACGCCCCAGGCGTTGAAGTTGCCGTAGGTGGCCTCGGCGTTGAAGCCCGGCGTGAACGAAGGCGCCTCGGTGATGATGTTGATGACGCCGGCCGAGGTGTTCTTGCCGAACAGGGTGCCCTGCGGTCCCTTCAGCACCTCGATGCGGCTCAGTTCGCCCAGGTCGCCGAAGCCGACGCCGTTGCGCGAACGATAGACGCCGTCGATGACCACGCCGACCGAGCTTTCCAGGCCGGGGTTGTCGCCGACCGTGCCGACGCCGCGGATACGGGCCGTGGTCGAGGCTTCCGACTGGGTCGAGGTGACGGTCATGCCCGGCGTCAGGATCTGCAGATCCTTGATGTCGCGCACGCCCGCGCCGTCCAGCGCCTCCTGCGACAGGGTCGTGACCACGATCGGCACGTCCTGCAGGTTCTGTTCACGCTTCTGCGCGGTGACGATGATGTCGTCGATCGTCGTCGGCCCCTCCTGGGCCGAGGCGGCGCCGGCGAAGCCGAAGGCGACGACGCCGACGACGGCGGCCGACGCGGTGCAGCGAAGGATGTTGTTGAAACGCATATGGCGGCTCCCCGGCTCTGTGGCCCGGCCGCCCGCGGCGACCGTGGCGATTCCTGTCCCTGTCGATCCACGCTCATTGAACGGCGTGAATTCTCCATGAACAGGGGTAAGCCAGGGTCGGGAAAGCGACAAGAAGCCGCAAAGCTGCGAATGGCGATTTCAGCCAACGTCGCTCTACGTGTGGCGAGAAAGCGACAAAAATCGATTACGCAAGGTCAATATTATCAACGTTCACTGCAAGATCTTGGCAGTTGAGGCGGCTTGCCTTTGTTGCTGACGTCGCGCCGCGAGGTTCAGAATCAACGCCGCCGCCAGGGCCGAGAGCACCGATCCGCCGATAACGCCCAGCTTGACCTCGATCTGAACGGGCGAATCCACCGCGCCGGGGAAGGCCAGGACGCCGATGAACAGGCTCATGGTGAAGCCGATGCCGCACAGCAGGCTGACGCCGTAAAGCTGAAGCCAGCTGGCGCCGGAGGGCTTGTCGCCGATCTTGAGCTTGGCAGCCAGCCAGGCGGCGCCGAAGACGCCGACCTGCTTGCCGACGAACAGGCCAAGCGCGATGGCGACGACCAGGGGCGCGAAGGCCTGCTCCAGCGACAGACCGGCGAAGGACACGCCCGCCTTGGCGAAGGCGAACAGGGGCAGGACCAGGAAGGCGACATAGGGGTGCAGGTCGTGCATCGCCTCCTTGAGCGGGCTTTGAGAGGTCTCGGGACGCGGCGCGACCGGCACGATCATGGCGAAGGCCACCGCCGTCAGCGAGGTCGACAGCCCCGACATCACCGTCAGATACCAGACCGCGCCGAAGCCCAGGACCCAGAAGGGGCCGGCCAGACGGCGACGGCCGATCAGGGCCAGGGCGGCCAGAACCCCGGCCACGCCCAGCAGCGGCAGCCACTGCACGCCCTGACTGAAAAGGACCGCGATCAGGGCGATGGCACCGAGGTCGTCGACGATGGCCAGGGTCAGCAGGAAGACCCGCAGCGATGACGGCAGGCCCTTGCCCACCATGGCGAAGACGGCCAGGGCGAAGGCGATGTCGGTGGCCAGGGGGATAGGCCAGCCCTGCGACGGCCCTCCCAGCGCCCCGGCGACGGCCAGATAGACCAGGCCCGGAACCGCCATGCCGCCCAGGGCCGCGATGATCGGCAGGGCCAGCTTCTTGGGATTGCTCAGCTCGCCCCTGAGTATCTCGTATTTGATCTCCAGCCCCACCACGAGGAAGAAGACCGCCATCAGGCCTTCCTTGATCCAGCCGGAGATCGTCTCTTCCAGCCGCAGCGGGCCGACTTGAAGTACGTGGACGCTCTTCAGCCAGGCGAAGTAGTCGGCGGACAGAGGCGAGTTGGCGACGATCAGGGCGGCGACGGCGGCGAGGCCGAGCACCGCGCCGGAACCGGCTTCGGTCTTGAGAAAGTCGAGCGTGAGCTTCTTGGCCACGGCGGTCTCCGAAATCAAAAGGACTGTCGTGGCGTCAGGTTATCGACGGACGCCTGACCGGATTCGCGCGTCGGACGACGGCGCCAGCCTGGCCCCGACGCACGACAAGCGAAGCGGGGCCTGATCTCTGCTGTTGAAAATAGCCGACCCACCCACAGGTTCAAGACCAACTCGACCGTCGATGTTGCGGTTGCGAACCGAGCGACGAGCGCGCATCTGCCAGTTCATGCCCGTCTCCCCCGCCTATCGTCCCGACCCGCGCTTCTTCGATCTCGGCCCCGACTTCGGCGATCCGGTGTCGGCGGCGGACTTCCCCCAAACGATCCTGCGAGTCCGCAACGACCGTGCGGCGGCGGACGTCGGGCTGGAGACGCTGAGCGACGACGAATGGCTGAGCTCTTTTGGCCGTTTCCATCCCCTGCCCGGCCAGCCCGGCCCCGTCGCCATGCGCTATCACGGCCACCAGTTCCGCACCTACAACCCCGACCTCGGCGACGGACGCGGGTTTCTGGCGGCGCAGCTGCGGGAGGTGGGCGGCGCTCAAGCAGCGAGCGACCGCGTCGCGAGCGATAGCGCCCCTCCAGGTCGACTTCTCGACCTGGGAACCAAGGGCTCGGGCCAGACGCCCTGGTCGCGGCGGGGCGACGGGCGGCTGACGCTGAAGGGCGGGATGCGCGAGGTTCTGGCCGCCGCCATGCTGGAAAGCCTGGGCGTTCCGACCTGCCGCATCCTTTCCCTGGTCGAGACCGGCGAGGCGTTGGAACGGAACGATGAGCCCTCGCCCACCCGCTCGGCGGTCATGGTGCGGCTGTCGCACAGCCACATCCGTTTCGGCACCTTCCAGCGCGCCGCCTATTATGGCCGCAAGGATCAGATCGAGGTCCTGCTGGAGCACGCCCGCAGCCTGTATCATCCGTCCGTCGCGACCGGCGACGCGCCCGGCTTCCTGGCCGCCGTGGTCGAGGCCTCGGCGCGGCTGACGGCCAAGTGGATTTCCGCCGGCTTCGTCCACGGGGTGCTGAACACCGATAATCTGAACGTGACGGGCGAGAGCTTCGACTATGGCCCGTGGCGCTTCCTGCCCCACTATGAGCCCGGCTTCACCGCCGCCTATTTCGACAACTCGGGCCTCTACGCCTTCGCGCGCCAGCCCGAGGCCGTGTTCTGGAACCTGACCCAGTTGGCCGGATGCCTGAAGCTGATCGCCGACAGCGAGCCGCAGGTCGCGGCCCTGACCGAGGCGCTGAACGGCTTTGGCCCGGCCTATATCCGCCATCTGCGCGCCGCCTTCCTGAACCGGTTGGGGGTCAAGAGCCTGGGCGAGGCGGCGGACCAGAGACTGCTGGACGCAAGCCTGGCCCTGCTGCGCGACAAGGGGGAGGCCCTGCGTTGGGAGCCCCTCTTCTTCGACTGGTTCGGCGGCTTCAGCTCCGGCGCGCGGGCGCTGGGCGGCGTGCGCGGCAAGGCCTATCAGGGCGAGGCCTTCGACGCCTTCCGCTTCGCCCTGCTGGAGCACGAGCCCGACCGGCCCGAGCGGCTGGAGCATCCGATGTTCGCCGCCGCCGAGTCCGAGGAAATGCTGATCGACGAGGTCGAGGCTATCTGGTCGGCGATCGATCAGGGCGACGACTGGTCGCCGCTGTACGCCAAGCTGGCCCGCCTGGAGGCGGCTCGGATCGCTTGGGCCCTATAATTCCGCTCATCCCCGCGGAGGCGGGGACCCAGATCTTTGGCCGAGGGCGTGACGCTTAGTTCTCGGTCGCGGGCTGCGCGTGAAGCTCTCACTGGCTCCCCGCCTCCGCGGGGATGAGCGGATTTTGTTACACCGACACCTCATGTCATCAGTTGATGTCATCAAGCGTTGACAGACCGCTTCGCGCGGCCTAATGCCTTTTGACGATCACCGTCGGATTACGGGGAATTGTGGTTTCAGCCACGCCGTCGCCGCAGGTCGCGCCTACCCCGGTTCACAGATTGTTACAGTTCCTTGACGACGGGACCCCGCAATCTGATCTAGCAACTGTTACCAATCAAACCTCCCCGGTTTCGACCATGACCTCGACCACCTTGACGCCCCGATCCCGCGCAAAAGCCGATTACCTGAACCTGACCCTGTGGACCTTCCAGGGCTGGATCGCGATGTTCTTCATAGCCGCCGGCTACGCCAAGCTGACGGAGTCGATGGAGAACCTGACCGTGCTGATGCACTGGCCTGCCATGGCCAGCGTCAACTTCGTGCGCGGCCTGGGCGTGGTCGAGATCGTCCTGGCGGTCATGATGCTGGCCCCGCTGATCTCCTGGCGCTTCGGTCGCCCGCTGTTGCTGACCGCAAGCGTCGGCCTGCTGGCGCTGCAAAGCATCATGCTGATCCTGCACGCCACGGAGTTGGACATCGGCCTGGCCCTGACCAACCTCTTCCTGATCGCCATCACGGCGCCGGTCTTCTGGTTCCGCCGCCACTGATCGCCTGACAATTTTTCCTCCCCGGATCGGCCGCGGCGGGCGCAAGCTCTCCGCGGCCGATTTGCGTTTGGCCTCCCGCCGCGTTCACAACTTGTCGAACGCCTCAGCGAGAAGCTTCCCTTTACGTCCGCGTCAAGTTATGAGTGGCGCATGGCGACCGCAGACGATCACCGCACCTATTCCATCCGGCACCTGTGCCGCGAGTTCGGGGCGACCGCGCGCGCCCTGCGCTTTTATGAGGACAAGGGCCTGCTGACCCCGGCCCGCAAGGGCCAGACGCGCGTCTATGACAGCCGCGACCGCGCCCGGCTGAAGCTGATCCTGCGGGGCCGCCGCATCGGCTTCACCCTGCAGGAGATCCAGGAGATGCTGGATCTGTATGACCGCAAGGACCACAACGTCCATCAGATGGCCGTGGCCCTGCGCCGTCACCGCGCCCAGGTCGAGGCGCTGAAGCAACAACTCGAAGACATCGAGGGCGCCATCCAGACGGCCGAAGAGGCCTGCGCCTGGATGGAGTCCAAGCTGGGCGAACACCGTCCCGACCTGCTGCCGGGGGCGGACGAATACGCCAGCCTGCTGAGCGAACGGCTCAACCCCGACAATCAATTCCAGCCCTTCAAAGCGAGAGCCTGATCATGGCCTACAAGGCGCCTGTCCGCGACCTGTCCTTCGTCCTGCACGACGTGCTGGAGGTCGAACGCTACGCCAACCACTTCGCCGACGCCGATCTGTCGCGCGACCTGATCGACCAGATCATCGAGGAAGGCGGCAAGTTCGCCGAGGAGGTCATCGCCCCGATCAACCGTCCGGGCGATCAGGAAGGCTGCCATATCGAAGGCGACGTGGTCACCACGCCCAAGGGCTGGAAGGAAGCCTATCACCAGATGGTCGAGGCCGGCTGGACCAGCCTGGCCTTCGGCACGGAATACGGCGGTCAGGGCCTGCCCTCGATCGTGTCCATGGCGGTGGGTCAGTTCACGGCGGCGGCCTCGGCGGCCTTCTCCATGTATCCCGGTCTGACGGCGGGCGCCTATCACGGCATCGAGGCCTCGGCCTCGGATGAGCTGAAGCAGACCTATCTGCCGAAGATGGCGACCGGCGAATGGACCGGCACCATGAACCTGACCGAGCCGCAGTGCGGCACCGACCTGGGCATGGTCCGCACCAAGGCCGTGCCGAACGGCGACGGCAGCTACTCCATCACCGGCCAGAAGATCTGGATCTCGGCGGGCGAGCACGACTTCGCCGACAACATCATCCACACCGTGTTGGCCCGCGTCGAAGGCGCGGTTCCGGGCATCAAGGGCCTGTCGCTGTTCGTCGTGCCCAAGTTCCTCGTGAACGAGGACGGCTCCATTGGCGAGCGCAACGGCGTCTCCTGCGCCGGCCTCGAGCACAAGATGGGCATCCACGGCAACGCCACCTGCGTCATGGCCTATGAGAACGCCAAGGGCTGGCTGATCGGCGAAGAAGGCCGGGGCATGAACAACATGTTCGTGGTCATGAACGAGGCCCGCCTCGGCACCGGCCTGCAGGGTCTGGCCATCGGCGACGCCGCCTATCAGGCCGCCGTCGAGTTCGCCAACGACCGCCTGCAGGGCCGCGCCCTGACCGGCGCCAAGAACCCGGACGGCCCCGCCGACCCCATCATGGTCCACCCCGACGTGCGCCGGATGCTGCTGGAGTCGAAAGCCTTCGTCGAAGGCGGTCGCGCCTTCATCCTGTGGACCGCCCTGCAAGCCGACCTGCAGAAGTCCTCGGACGAAGCCACGGCGACCAAGGCCAAGGACTACATGGGCCTGATCACGCCCGTGCTGAAAGCCTATCTGACCGACAAGGGCTTCCACGTCGCCAGCCTGGCCATGCAGGTCCACGGCGGCTCGGGCTATACCGAGCACTTCCCCGCCTCGCAGTATCTGCGCGATGCGCGCATCACCATGATCTATGAGGGCACCAACGGCATCCAAGCGCTGGACCTGGTGGGTCGCAAGCTGCCGTCGAACGGTGGCCGCGCCATCATGAGCTGGTTCGCCGACATCGACGCCTTCGTGGCCGAGAACGGCGCCGACGAGGCCATCAAGCCCTTCGTCGACGGCCTGGCCGACACCAAGAAGAAGCTGCAGGACGGCACCATGTGGCTGATGCAGAACGGCATGGCCAACCCGGACAACGCCGCCGCCGCCTCGACCGACTACCTGCACATCTTCGGCCTGACGGCCCTGGCCTATATGTGGGCGCAGATGGCGAAGTCGGCCCAGGCCAAGATCGCCGCCGGCGACGCCGATCCCTATTACGTGACCAAGCTGCAGACCGGGCAGTACTTCGTCGAGCGCATCCTGCCCGACGCCGCCGCCCACCTGGCCAAGCTGAAGACCGGCGCCGAGGTGCTGATGCAGATGCCCGCCGAGGCCTTCTGACGCCTTCTCCCTTCCCCCTTGATGGGGGAAGGGCCGGGGTTGGGGGTGACAGCGCATCGGGATGAAACTTCGATAGCGCCACACGCTTCAACCGCCTCACCCCCATCCCAACCCTTCCCCCATCAAGGGGGAAGGGCTTGATCGCGGAGCCTGCCATGAACGTGCTCAACACTCCCGACCCCGACTTCATGCAGGACGAGGAGATCACCCTCTTCTCGGACAGCGTCGGCAAATGGATCGACGAGCACGCCCCGCCCGAGAAGTTCCAGCAGTGGATCGCCGCCTCCTCGGTGCCGCGTCAGTTGTGGAACGACGCGGGCGACGCCGGCCTGCTGGGCCTCAGCCTACCGGAAGAAGACGGCGGCTTCGGCGGCGACTATCGCCACGAGGTCGTGCTGATGCGCCAGCTGGGCTGGAAGGGCGCGGACCACTTCGGCATCTCGCTGCACAACGCCATCGTCATGCCCTACGTCTGGCACTACGGCACGGCCGAGCAGAAGGCGCGCTGGCTGCCGCGCCTGGCGTCTGGCGAACTGGTCGGCGCCATCGCCATGACCGAGCCGGGCGCCGGTTCCGACCTGCAAGGCGTCAAGACCACCGCCGTCAAGCTAGGCGACCACTACGTCTTGAACGGCTCCAAGACCTTCATCACCAACGGCCAGCTGGCCAACTTCATCATCGTCGTCGCCAAGACCGACCCCGCCGAAGGCGCCAAGGGCACATCGCTGATCGTGGTCGAGACCGACGGCGCCGAAGGCTTCGAGCGCGGCCGCAACCTGCACAAGATCGGCATGGAGGCCAACGACACCTCCGAGCTCTTCTTCAACGACGTCAAGGTGCCGCTGGAAAACGCCATCGGCGGCGGCGAGGGCCAGGGCTTCGTCCAGCTGATGCAGCAACTGCCGCAGGAGCGCCTGAACATCGCCGTGCAGGGCGTGGCCGCCGCCGAGCGGGGGCTGGAAGCGACGCTGGACTACGTCAAGCAGCGCAAGGCCTTCGGCAAGCGGGTGATCGACTTCCAGAACACCCAGTTCAAGCTGGCCGAGGTCAAGACCAAGCTGACGGTGGCCAAGGTCTTCGTCGACCACTGCATTGGCCTACACCTGAAGGGCCAGCTGGACGCCGCCACCGCCTCCATGGCCAAATACTGGGTGACGGACATCCAGGGCGAGACCATCGACGAGATGCTGCAGCTGTTCGGCGGCTACGGCTACATGAACGAGTATCCGATCGCCCAGCTCTACAAGGACGCCCGCGTCCAGCGCATCTATGGCGGCACCAACGAGATCATGAAGCTGCTGATCGCGCGCACCCTGTAAAGGAGGCTGCCGGGGCGGTATTGGAGGCGCATGATCGTCCGCTCCCGCCCCGGCCCGCTGGAAATCCTGTTCGCCATCAACGGGTCCATCCTGCCGCGCGTGGTCGGGCGGCTGGCCCTGACCGTCGGCATCACCGTGGCGGCGGTTCTGCTGCATCGCGCGCGACCCGACCTGCCGGTGCATCTGGCGGCGGCGCCCTTCGCCCTGATCGGGCTGGCCCTGTCCATCTTCATGAGCTTTCGCAACAACGCCTGCTATGACCGCTGGTGGGAGGCGCGCAAGCTGTGGGGCGAGCTGATCATCGCCGTCCGCTCTTTCATCCGCCAGACGGCCCTGCTGCCCGAGGAGCGCCGCACGCCCATGCTGAACGGGATGGGCGGCTTCGTCTTCGGCCTGGCCGCCCGCCTGCGCGACCGCGACGAGACGGGCGAGATCGCCCGTTGGACGCCGGTCGAGCCCGCGCCCCACGCCACTGACGCCGCCCTGACCGGCGTGGGCCGCCAGTGCGCCGAACTGCTGCGCGACGGCCTGATCGACCCGATCCGCTATTCGGTGCTGGAGTTGCGGCTGACCGAGATGAGCCATGTCCTGGCCGGCTGCGAGCGGATCAAGACCACGCCCCTGCCCTTCGCCTATGCGCTTCTGCTGCACCGGACGGCCCATGCCTTCTGCCTGATGCTGCCCTTCGCCCTGGCGCCCGCTCTGGGGTGGTGGACGATGGCTGTGTCGCTGCTGGTCGCCTACACCTTCTTCGGTCTGGACGCCCTGGGCGACGAACTGGAAGACCCCTTCGGCGACGATCCCAACGACCTGCCGCTGGACGCCATGAGCCGGATGCTGGAACGCGAACTGCGCCACGCCCAGGGCCAGACCGACCTGCCCCCCGTCTGGCCCGCCCAGCGCGACCGGCTGACATAGAAAGTAACTGCGTTACCTTACCCGCTCATCCCCGCGAAAGCGGGGACCCAGTCCTTTTGCGGGGCAGATCGTGGCCTTCTTCACCTATATCGTCGCCAACGGGCGGAACGGCGCCCTCTACACCGGCTCGACCGACGACATCGTCGAACGCACGTCGCAGCACCGCGAAAAGGTGTTCAGAGGCTTTTCGGCCAAGTATGGGTGCGCCGTTCTGGTCTGGTACGAACTTCATCCGACCCGGCACGACGCCTTCATTCGCGAACGCCAGATCAAGAAATGGAATCGCGTCTGGAAACTGGAACTCATCGAGCGAACCAATCCGGGTTGGCGCGATCTGTTCAACGACCTGTTCTGAGGCTCTCACTGGGTCCCCGCTTCCGCGGGGATGAGCGGAAAAAATGATACGCCTTCACGTTACTTCAGACCTCGCCCCCGGCCACGCCGTCGCTCCGACCCTCGATCAGTCGCGCTACCTGACCCAGGTGATGCGGCTGAAGGCGGGCGACGACCTGCTGGTCTTCAACGGCCGCCACGGCGAATGGCGCGCCAGCGTGGCCGAGGTGCTGAAGAAGGGCGTCATCCTGCGCGCCGAGGAGCAGGTGCGCGAACAGACCCACGGCCCCGATCTGGAACTGATCGTCGCCGTGGTGAAGAAGGCGCGGATCGAGACCATCGTCGAAAAGGCGACCGAACTGGGCGCGGCGCGCGTCCGCCTGGTCCTGACCCATCGCACCAACGCCGACCGGCTGCGGCTCGATCGTCTGGACGCCATCGCGGAAGAAGCTGCCGAGCAGACCGGGCGGCTGGACGTCCCTCTGGTCGATGATCCGGTGAAACTGGACGCCCTGCTGGACGGCTGGGACGCCTCGCGTCGCCTGATGTTCTGCGACGAGACCGGCGGCGCGCCCGCCGTCTCGGCCCTGACCGCTGCGGGCGGTGGCAAGTGGGCCATCCTGATCGGCCCCGAGGGCGGCTTCTCGCCGGAGGAAGGCGAGCGGCTGCGTAGCCTCCCCTTCACCACCGCCGTGTCTCTGGGCCCGCGCATCCTGCGCGCCGACACCGCCGCCATCGCCGCCTTGACCCTCTGGCAGGCGGCTGTCGGCGACTGGGAACGATAGAAGTTTATCGCCTTGCCTCTTGAGCGGGGCCGTATCCTCGCCCATCTAGCCGCGACAGCAGGGGTTACAGATGTCCGACACGGCGCCGCTTTCGAAAGAGCAACTGATCCACGCCATGTCGAAGGGCGAGAAGCCCGCCGACCAGTGGCGCATCGGGGCCGAGCACGAGAAGTTCGGCTTCGACAAGTCCACCCTGCGCCGCCCCGCCTATGAGGGCGAGAACGGCATCCTGGCCATGCTGACGGGGCTGCAACGCTTCGGCTGGTCGCCGGTCGAGGAAGCCGGCCACGTCATCGCCCTGGAGCGCAAGAACGCCGAGGGCTTCACCGCCTCGATCAGTCTGGAGCCGGGCGGCCAGTTCGAGCTGTCGGGCGCCCCGCTGCAGACCATCCACGACATCTGTTCGGAAACCGGCCAGCATCTGATGGAGGTCAAGCAGGTCGCCGACCAGCTGAACCTCGGCTTCCTCGGCGCCGGTTTCGATCCCCTGTGGCGGCGCGAGGACGTGCCGGTGATGCCCAAGGGCCGCTACGGCATCATGCGCGCCTATATGCCCAAGAAGGGTTCGCTGGGCCTCGACATGATGCTGCGCACCTGCACCATCCAGGCCAATCTCGACTTTGATTCAGAAGCCGACATGGTGATGAAGTTCCGCACCTCGCTGGCGCTTCAGCCCATCGCCACGGCCCTGTTCGCCTGTTCGCCGTTTACCGAAGGCAAGCCCAACGGCTTCCTGTCGGCGCGGGCCAATGTCTGGACCGACACCGACCCCGACCGCACCGGCATGCTGGACTTCGTCTTCGCCGACGGCTTCGGCTACGAGCGCTACGCCGACTATGCGCTGGACACCCCCATGTATTTCGCCAAGCGCGGCGAGAAGTATGTCGATCTGTCGGGTCAGTCGTTCCGCACGTTCATGACCGAGGGTCTGGACGCCCTGCCGGGCGAGCGCGCCACGGCCAAGGACTGGGCCGACCACCTGACCACCCTCTTCCCCGAAGTGCGCCTGAAACAGTATCTGGAGATGCGCGGCGCCGACGGCGGTCCGTGGAGCCGCATCTGCGCCCTGCCCGCCCTGTGGGCCGGCGTCCTCTACGACGCGCCGTCTCTGGCCGCCGCCTGGGACCTGTGCAAGGACTGGGACATCGCCGACCACGAGCGTCTGCGCCGCGACGTGACCCGTCTGGGCCTCAAGGCCGAGGTGGCGGGCCGCAGCGTGCGCGACATCGCCGTCGACCTGGTCGAGATCGCCAAGCACGGCCTGAAGAACCGCGCACGCTTCAGCGGCGGCATGGTCGACGAGCGCGGCTATCTGTCGGAACTGGAAGACATCGCCGACAGCGGCGTGACCCCCGCCGACCGTCTGCTGGAGCTGTACCATGGCGAGTGGCAGGGCGACGTCAGCCGCATCTATCGCGACTTCGCCTACTGATCCGCCTGCCCACGCCCCCCTGTCACACGATGGAAATGCGGCCTTAACCGGCGACCTTTAGACATGACGGCGAGTACGCAAGGATCGCCCATGACCATCGCCACGGCCGCCCCCTCCTTGACGGGAAAGCCGCAGTCGACCCGCGACGAGGCCGCCGACCTGGCGACCTTCTTCGACGTGTCCCTGGACCTGCTGGTCATACGCGACCTGCAGGGGATCATCGTACGGGTCAGCGCCTCCTGGGCCGCGACTCTCGGTTATGAACCGGAAGATCTGGTCGGACTGGCCATCCTGACCCTGGTTCACCCCGACGACCTGCCAGCCACTCTCGACAGCGTGGCCGAGGTCGAGACCCGCCGCCCCGACGCCCCGGTCAAGGGCCACGTCAACCGCTACCGGCACCGCGACGGCCACTACGTCACCCTGGAATGGCGGGCGCGCAAGTTCGGCGACCGCATCTACGCCGTAGCCCGCGACGTCACCGCCAAGATGGCCGCCGAACAGGCCCTGATCGAGGCCAAGGCCGCCGCCGAAGCCGCCAACCGCGCCAAGTCCGACTTTCTCGCCAATATGAGCCACGAGATCCGCACGCCTCTGAACGGCGTGATCGGCATCGTCGACGCCCTGTCGCGTACCGATCTGGCGCCCGAGCAGGCCGAGATGGTGGGGTTGATCAGCACCTCGGGCGTGACGCTGGAACGGCTGGTCTCGGACATGCTGGACGTCTCGCGCATCGAAGCCGGCAAGCTGGAGCTGGAACTGCGGCCGTTCGATCTGGACGAGGCCCTGGCCGCCCCGCTGGACACCCTGCGGATGCGGGCGGAGGACAAGGGGCTGGGCTTCCACGTCGATCGCGCCGAGAACGCGCGCGGGGCCTTCATCGGCGACAGCGTCCGCATCAACCAGATCCTGGGCAATCTGCTGTCCAACGCCGTCAAGTTCACCAACCAGGGCGCCGTCACCGTCCGCTTCGCCCTGTCCGAGAACGACGGGGCCCCGACCCTGCTGAGCTTCGAGGTCGAGGACACGGGCGTCGGCTTTGACGCCGATCACGCCGCCCAGCTGTTCCAGCGCTTCAGCCAGGCCGACGCCTCCATCACCCGGCGCTTCGGCGGCACGGGTCTGGGCCTGTCGATCTGCCGCTCGCTGACCGAGATGATGGGCGGGCGCATCGAGGGGGCCTCGACGCCCGGCGTCGGCAGCCGGTTCCGCGTCGAACTGCCCCTGCCCCGCGCCCGAAGCCTGAGGGACTATGACGCCCGCGAGGCCGTCGCCCCCCAACCGTCGCGAGGGCTGCGCGTCCTTCTGGCCGAGGACCACCCGGTCAATCAGCGCGTCGTCCAGTTGATCCTGGCGGGCCATGTCGCCGAACTGGTCACGGTCGAGGACGGCGCCCAGGCCGTCGCCGCCTGCGAGAGCGGAAGCTTCGACGTGGTGCTGATGGACATGCAGATGCCGCGCATGGACGGGCTGAGCGCCACCCGCGCCATCCGCGCCATGGAGGCCGAGCGGCCGAACGCCCCGCGCACGCCGATCCTGATGCTGAGCGCCAACGCCATGGCCGAGCATCGCGACGCCGCCCGCGAGGCCGGCGCCGACCTGCACCTGGCCAAGCCGGTCACCGCCCGCGACCTGCTGACCGCCCTGACGATGCTGACGCCGACCTAGCCGAACCAGCCGGTCATCATGACCCGCAACGGGTTGGCCGGGTCGGACAGCAGCCGCGCGGTGATGGCCAGGGAGATGACCACCAGCAGGGGCCGGATCAGGCGCGGGCCGAAGCGCATGGCCGCGTGCGAGCCCATCCGCCCGCCGACGAACTGGCCCACGGCCATGATGCCCGCCAGCGTCCAGACCACGTGTCCGCCAACCGCCAGCACCACGATGCCGACGACATTGCTCATCAGGTTCAGCGCCTTGGTATGGGCCGTGGCGCGCGTCAGCCCCATGCCCAGCAGCATGACCAGACTGAGGGCGAAGAAGGAGCCGGTGCCGGGCCCGAAGAAGCCGTCATAGAAACCGATCCCGCCCGCCACGAAGGCATAGGCCAGCGGCGTCAGCCGCGCATGAGCGTCCTCGTCAGACGCCTTGGGCCCCAGCAGGAAATAGAGGGCGATGCCGATCAGCAGAACCGGCAGGACAATCATCAGCCAGCGCGTGTCCACCAGCGTCACGGCGAAGGCCCCCAGCCCCGCCCCGACGCCGACCAGGGCCAGGGGCCAGCGGATCAGGCGGAAATCGACGCGGCCTTTTCGCCAGAAGTTCCACAGGGCCGAGGCCGTGCCGACGCTGCCCTGAACCTTGTTGGTGGCGATGGCGGCGACCGGGTTCAGACCCACAGACAGCAGGGCCGGCAGGGAGATCAGCCCCCCGCCGCCCGCGATGGCGTCGATAAAGCCGGCGATCACCGACGCCAGACCAAGAAGGGCGATGATCTCAGGCGTCAGTTCCGGCACGCGCACAGTTCTCCCACGACAGCGGCGCTATAGACCCCGACCGCACCGCACGCCACTCCTGCGCGCTTGACGAAAGGCGCCGTCGCGCCGTTGATGCGACCTCTTCGGCTCGGCCGGAATCGCAGGGGGTGCGTGATGAAGAAAACCGTGGTCGTGGGCCTTCCCATGGGGCTGATCATCGGCGTCATCCTCGGCGCCCTGATCGACAACATGGCGATCGGCCTGCTGCTGGGCCTGGCGCTCGGTTTCGGCGTCATCAAGTTCGGGGGCGGCAAGAAGCCGGCCGACGAAAGCGAGGCCTCGCCGCCCCGCGACATGGACGAGAAAGCGCCCAAGCCCTAAGCGGTACAGCGGGGGGCCGACATGAGCGCATTCGAATTCTTCTTCAGCTTCTATGGTCTGGTGCTGGGCCTTTCGGTGTCGGTGATCGCCACCGGGGTCGCGCGGGCCTTCAAGCACCGCAAGACCGTGAAGGTCGGCTGGAAGACGCCGGTGCTGGCGGCCTTCGTCGCCCTGGACATCGCCACCTTCTGGGACGCGGCCTGGACCAATTTCAGCACCGCCCCCTACAGCTATGGTCTTCTGATCGCGGGCCTGGTCGTGGCCACGGTCTATTTCGTCGCCACCAGCCTGATCTTCCCCGAGCCGGATGACGAAGTGCAGGATCTGGACGCCCACTTCTGGGCCAACAAGCGCGCCATCATGCTGTTGCTGGTCCTGGCCAACCTGATGATGATGAGCGGCTCGATCTGGATGAGCCTGCCCAAGACCCACGGCGCGCTGATCGCCGGCAGCTACGCCTTCAACATGGCCATCTATCTGGTCCTGGTCATTCCGGCCGCCCTGACGCGACGGGCCTGGGTGTTCGCGCTGACCGTGGGTCTGCACATCGCCCTCTATCTCTTCCTGGCTGGACTTAGCATTCTGAACCCCGCCCGCATGGCCGCCGCCGCGGCCGGCGCGTCCTGACGCTGCGCGCGGTTGCCCGCCGACCCGCGTCGGGTGCATGAAGAAACCCGCATCCCAGGAGGCTCGGCCATGACAGGTTCCATCCACATCGGCGTCGGCGGCTGGACCTTCGAGCCTTGGCGCGGGGTCTTCTATCCCGAGGGTCTGACGCAGAAGCGCGAACTGGAGTTCGCCAGCCGGGCGCTGACGAGCATCGAGCAGGAGTGCGGAGTTAAGCACCATGGATGAGGTCGCTCTGGCGTCGGCCACAGAGCTGAACGAAGCCATCCACGCCTACCAGAAGGCCGTTGAAGAAAGCCTCGCCGCTTTTGAAACTGATGCGGGCCGCCGCGACATCCTGAGGGCCTGCATCGAAAATACGATCCCTCGACGCGGTTCTCTACCTACCGTTGGCGAGTATCAGATTCACGGCATCGGCTGTTGGGTAGAACGCGACGGTGTCGAAGTCGATTTCGATTTCGGACCTGACTCACGCTCGGATGGGTTTGACCCTTGGCGCATCGGGCTCTTCACCAAGCAGTTCCCGGAACTATATCCGGGACTCCAAGACGCCGATTCCGTGAAATCAGCCTTCTCGGGCCTAGAACGGAAGGGCGCTGTCGAGCGACTCTACGACGACTCGAATCTGTACTTCTTCACGGATAGCCGCGCGGGCATCGACGCTTAGGAGCAAGACAATGAGCGGCAACATCTTCGTCGGCATTGGCGGCTGGACCTACGAGCCGTGGCGCGGCGCGTTCTATCCTAAAAAACTGCCTCAGAAACAGGAACTTAACTACGCATCGACTCACCTGAGCTCGCTGGAGATCAACGGCACCTATTATTCCACCTTCAAGCCCGACAGCTGGATGAAGTGGCGCGACGAGACGCCCGACGGCTTCGTCTTCGCCGTCAAGGCCAGCCGCTATTGCACCAATCGCAAGGTGCTGTCCGAAGGCGGCGAGAGCTTCGAGCGCTTTCTGTCGCAGGGGCTGACTGTGCTGGGCGACAAGCTGGGCCCGATCAACTGGCAGTTCATGGGGACCAAGAAGTTCGACGCCGAGGACTTCGAGGGCTTCCTGAAGCTGCTGCCCAGGGAAAAGGACGGGGTGCGGCTGCGTCACGCCCTGGAGGTGCGCAATCCGACCTTCGCCTGTCAGGAATTCTATGATCTGGCGGCCAAATACGGCGCGGCCATCGTCTACGCCGTCGACGACGAGGAACCGACCTGGCCGCAGATCGACCAGGCCACCGCCGACTTCAGCTACGCCCGGCTGATGTCCAGCCGCGAGGACGAGCCGACGGGCATGACGTCGGCCGAACTGGACGCCGTGGCGGCCCAGACACGCCAGTGGGCCGAGCGCGGCGACGTCTTCGCCTATTTCATTTCGGGGGCCAAGGTGCGGAACCCGGCGGCGGCCCAGGCGCTGATCGCGAAACTAAAATAGCGGCCGGGTCGTCTTGCGGCGACGCGGGGCGCGTCCCATCTGCGGCGCGCCTTCCCGCCAAGCTTGAGGACGCCCCCATGCCGATCGCCACGCGCGCCTTCGCCGCCACCGCCGCCGACCAGCCCCTGACGCCCTATAGCTTCGACCGCCGCGATCCCGGCTCGGACGACGTGGCGATCGAGATCAAGTATTGCGGCGTCTGCCATTCCGACCTGCACGTCGTGCACAACGACCTGGGCGGCACCCGCTATCCCATCGTGCCGGGCCACGAGATCGCGGGCGTCGTGACGGCGGTCGGCGCCAATGTCACGCGCTTCAAGGAAGGCGACCGGGTCGGGGTCGGCTGCATGGTCGACAGCTGCCGCACCTGCCCTTCGTGCCAGGCGGGCGAGGAGCAGTACTGCGTTCCCGGCATGACCCAGACCTACGGCTCGCCCGATCCCAAGGGCGAGGCGGTCGGCCAGACGATCACCCAGGGCGGCTATTCCGACCGGATCACGGTCGATCAGAACTATGTCCTGTCCATTCCCGACAGCCTGCCGCTGGACGCCGCCGCCCCCCTGCTGTGCGCGGGGATCACCACCTACAGCCCGCTGCGTCACTGGAAGGTGGGGCCGGGATCGAAGGTGGCGGTCGTCGGTCTGGGCGGCCTGGGCCATATGGCGGTCAAGCTGGCCGTGGCCATGGGGGCGGAGGTCAGCGTCCTGTCGACCTCGGACCGCAAGAAGGCCGACGCCGAGCGCATGGGCGCCAGACACTTCCTGATCAACTCCGACAAGGCCGCGATGAAGGCGGCGGCCGAGAAGTTCGACCTGATCATCAACACCGTGTCCGCCACCCACGAGATCGCCAGCCACCTGAACCTGCTGGCGCGCGACGGAACCATGGTCATGCTGGGACTGACGACCGAGGGCCTGCCGGTCTTCGCCATGCCCCTGCTGTGGCGTCGTCGCAGCGTCGCGGGCAGCCTGATCGGCGGCATCCGCGAGACCCAGGAGATGCTCGACTTCTGCGCCGCCCACGGCATCGTCTGCGACATCGAGACCATCGCCCCGCATCAGATCAACGAGGCCTATGCGCGTATGGAGAAGTCCGACGTCCGTTATCGCTTCGTCATCGACATGGCGCAGATTGATCAAGCCGCGTAACGACGCCCTCGCGCCGCCGCTTCCCCCTTGCCAATCCAGGGCGGGTTGCCGAGGGTAGGGCGACGTCGATGCGGCGTCGTCACTACAGGGGAGGGATCATGGCGCGTGTGGCTCTGGTGACCGGGGGAACCCGAGGGATCGGCAAGGCGATCGTTCAGCGGTTGAGAGAAGACGGCCTGGCCGTCGCCGCCGGCTATTCCGGCAATGACGAGGCCGCAGAGGCCACCGCCCGCGAACTGGGCGTCATGGTAGTCAAGGGCAACGTCGGCTCGTTCGAGGACTGCGAGCGGGCGGTGAAGGCGGTCGAGGCCGAACTGGGCCCCATCGACGTCCTGGTGAACAACGCCGGCATCACCCGTGACGGCTTCTTCCACAAGATGAGCGCCGATCAGTGGTCGGACGTGATCCGCGTCAACATGGACAGCGTCTTCAACATGACGCGCCAGGTGATCAACGGGATGCGCGACCGGGGCTTCGGCCGGATCGTCAACATCTCCTCGATCAACGGTCAGAAGGGGCAGATCGGCCAGACCAACTATTCCGCCGCCAAGGCAGGAATGATCGGTTTCACCAAGGCCCTGGCCCTGGAAAACGCGCGCAAGGGCGTGACCGTCAACTGCATCGCGCCCGGCTACATCGACACGGAAATGGTCGGGGCGATGGACCAGAAGGTGCTGGACGGCATCATCGCCCAGATTCCCGTCGGCCGCCTGGGCAAGGGCGAGGAGATCGCAGACATGGTGTCCTGGCTGTCGGGCGAACGTGCCGGATATGTCACAGGCTGCACCCTCTCGCTGAACGGCGGCCAGTACCTGGTTGGCTGAACCGGCTTTGCCTAAAATCCGCCGTTCGGGCGTTCCACGACTTCAACCATGATGACTACGGTCGAGGTTGCGGCGGAGAATCCGCCATGCTTCGCCGTCCCGGCGCCCCGCGCCAGGACGGTCGGAGGCGTGCGCCTCGAGCTTGCCGCCCTGATGGCGCTCGGCGCCTGCCTGTCGGCGACCCCGGCGGCGGCGCAACTGCGTTCCAACGTCCAGACCGAGCAGAGCCGGGTCATTCGCGACCAGTCGGTGACCCGCACCCTGCCCCCGCCCGGCCGCTATTCCTCCGAAGCTGGCCAGACCTTCATGCTGGACCGGGCCGGCAACCTGACGCTGCTGCGCTTCGAGCGCTCGACCGAGACCTGGGCCCTGCGTCCGACCTCGGCTCCGCGCGGCGACACCATCTATCGCAACGACGCCGGCGAGCAGGTCCTGCGCGTCACGCCGTCCGGCGGCATCACCGTCTATACGACGCGCAATCCGGGCGGATCGCCGGTTTCCGTGACCGGCCCCGCCGTCAGCCTGGAGCCGACCAGCCTAGGCCCGGTGCAGATGTTCAACCTTATGACCCGGCGCAGCAGCCTGGTCAGCGAGGCTCTGGGCCGGCTGGTCCGCATCAATCTGGACGGCCAAGAATCCGAAGCTCTGTGCATCGAGGCCCTGATCGTCACCACCGACGCCGTGGTCCGTATCGCCCGCTCGCCCAGCGCCCGCCCCTTCCTGGATCGCCTGCGCAGCATCACCGTGATCGAGGGCACACGCGCCTCGGTCAGCTATTCCAACGGCGACCTGCGTGTCGTGGTCGATCCCAAGCGTGGCATAGCCGGCCGCCCCTCCTCGGCCCGCGTCATCCGCGCGGTGATCCCGCAGGACTGAGGCCAAGGCCGGCGCGAGCCAGGCCCTCAGAGCGCGTTCAGCGGCGTCTTCAGGAAACGGCGGCCCGACGGCTCGGCCGGCGGCAGGGCGCCGGCGCGGATGTTGACCTGCAGCGCCGTCAGGATCAGCTGCGGCGGGCTGAGCGTCGCGTCGCGCGCCTCGCGCATGGTGACGAAGTCGTCTTCGGACCGCCCCCCGCCGATATGGACGTTGCGGGCCTTCTGGGCGCCCACCGTCGTCTCCCAGGCGAAGACCTCGCGTCCTTTCGGCAGATAATCATGGCCGACGAAGATGCGGGTCTCATCTGGCAGAGCGAGCAGTCGCTGGATTGAGCGATACAGGGTCCGCGCGTCGCCGCCGGGAAAGTCGCAGCGCGCCGTGCCGTAATCGGGCATGAACAGGGTGTCGCCGACGAACAGGGCGTCGCCGATCCGATAGCTGACGCAGGCTGGCGTATGCCCCGGCGTGTGCATGACCTCGACCTCCAGCTCCCCCAGACGGAAGCGGTCGCCGTCGGCGTAGGTCTCGTCGAAGACCCCGGCGTCCGGGGTCACGTCGCGGGCCTCGAACAGGTCGCCGAAGGTCTTCTGAACCTGCTTGATCCGCTCGCCGATGCCGATGGGGACTCCGGTGCGGACGCGAATAACGTCAGCGCCCGTCAGGTGGTCGGCGTGGGCGTGGGTCTCCAGCACCCGTTCCAGACGCCAGCCGCGCTCGGCCACGATGGCCAGCAGGCGGTCCACCGATACAGTCGAGGTGCGCGCCGCCGCCGGATCGAAGTCCAGCACCGGATCGATGATCGCCGCCGCCCCGGTGACGGGATCGGCCGCCACATAGCTGATCGTGTGGGTCGCCGGATCGAAAACGCCGACGACGTGAGGAACGGAAGGTGCGGCCTGGGTCATGAAACGATCTCCTTGCAGCGCCCTATATATTAGCAATTGCTAATTTAGCAATGACACATATATTGCCCGCCATGATCACACACAAATCCATAGGACTGGAGCAGTTCCAGCAAAGCGCCGGCGAGGCGACGCGACTGCTCCGGTCGCTGTCGAACGAGCACAGACTGATGATCCTGTGCCAACTCGGCAGCGGCGAACTGCAGGTGTCGCAGCTTCAACTGCTGGCCGGTCTGTCCCAGTCCGCCCTTTCGCAACATCTGGCCCGCCTTCGCGAAGACGGACTGGTGGCCACGCGTCGGGACGGCACCGCCGTCTTCTACCGTATCCACGACCCGGCCGCCCTGAAGGTGATCGCCGTGCTCGCCGACATCTACTGCCCCCCGCAAGCCTGAGGACCCCGCCATGACCCTGATCCCCCTGTCCCCTGCAGACGTGGCCGCCCGACTGAAATCCGGCGCGGCGCGTCTGATCGACATCCGTGAGCCGGATGAATACGCCCGCGACCACATCGCCGGGGCCCTGCCGGCGCCGCTGTCAGCCTTCGAGGCCGCCGACCTGACCCTCAAGGCGGGGCAGGACGTGGTCTTCATGTGCCGCTCCGGCAACCGCACCGGCGTCAACTGCCAGCGCCTGGCCGAACGCGTGGCAGGCCCGGCCTATGTCCTGGACGGCGGTCTGGACGCCTGGAAGAAGGCCGGGCTGCCGACCCGGATCGACGCCAAGGCCCCGCTGGAGCTGATGCGTCAGGTGCAGATGGCGGCGGGCGGGCTGATTCTGCTCGGCGGGCTTCTGGGCGTGACGATCCATCCTGCCTTCTGGGGTCTGAGCGCCTTCGTCGGCGCGGGTCTGTTCGTGGCCGGGGCCACCGGGTTCTGCGGCATGGCGCGTCTGCTTCTGCTCGCGCCCTGGAACCGGGCCCTGAAGCGGAGCTGACCGTGGAAACCGTCCAGCTCGCGCTCGCCGCCCTCAGCGGCGGGGTGGTCGCCCTGTTCCTGACCGTCTTCGGCGGCGGGGGATCGGTGCTGGCCGTGCCCCTGCTGCTCTATGTCGTCGGCGTACGTGATCCGCATGTCGCCATCGGCGTCTCGGCGGCCGGGGTATCGCTGAACGCGCTGACCGCCCTGGCCGGTCAGGCGCGCGCCGGCCGCGTGCGCTGGCCCTGCGCCCTCACCTTCGCCCTGTTCGGCGCGACCGGCGCCTGGTTCGGTTCGTCGATCGCCAAGGCGATAGACGGGGAGCGTCTGTTGCTCTTCTTCGCCCTCGCCATGGCGGCGGTGGGTCTGGCCATGCTGCGCCCGGCCCGCAGCGAAGGCTCGGCGGCGGTGCGCCTGTCGCCCCGCCTGGCGCCCCGCGTCGCCTTGTCGGGGGCCGGCGTCGGCGCCGCCGCCGGCTTCTTCGGCATCGGCGGCGGCTTTCTGATCGTGCCGGGCCTGATGGGCGCGACGGGCATGACCCTGGCTTTGGCGCAGGCCTCCTCGCTGGTCAGCGTCGCCGCCTTCGGCGCCACGACGGCGGTCAACTACAGCCTGTCGGGCCTGGTGTCCTGGCCCCTGGTGGGCGCCATGACCGCCGGCGGCGTGATCGGAACCCTGCTCGGCCTGCCCCTGGCCCGACACCTCGGGGCCAACGCCGCCCTTGGCCGCCGCCTGTTCGCCGGGCTGATCATCCTGGTCGCTGTCTATGTGGCGGGGAAAGCTCTGCTCTAGGCTCGCAGCCTCCCGACCGAAGCCTCGCCGTCACGCCCTGGCGCGGAAATACGTGTTTCTACGTACTTAAAGGAACACCGGCGTTCGGCGGCCGTTTGGCCGGACGGAGGAGCGCCGGATATGCATTTGGCGAAGGAGGGGCGCAGCACGGCTGGAGGGCCGTCGCCGCGCAGGAAGGCATGCCGAACATGACGTCGCGAACGCTCAGCGTGCGACGCACCGCGTCCGTGCCCACGGACACGGCGGCCCTGCGCATACTCAACACGGTCGCCCGCCTGTCCGAAGAGGAACGCGCCCTGGTGCGTCGCCTGTGCGTCTTCCAGGAAGTCATAGCGGCAGGTGAAGCCTTCAGCGCCGAGGGCCGGGCGGTGACCCCGCGCCTGATCCTCAGCGGCTGGGCCTGCCGCCAGCGCACCCTGGCGGACGGCCAGCGACAGATCTTCGGCTTCCTGCTGCCGGGGGACGGCCTGGGCCTGGGCGCGGAGCCTCGCCCGCTGGACGAGACCACCACCGTGGCCCTGACGCGCGTCGAATGCGTCGATGCGGTCATGCTGCGCGAAATCCTCAGTCTTCAGGACCCGCGTCATGATCGGCTGCGCCGCGCGCTGGTGGCCGCCCGTCGCTATGAGGACGTTTGCCTGCTGAACCATGTCGTGCGGCTGGGCCGGCAGTCCGCCCTGGCCCGCATCGGACATCTGTTGCTGGAACTGCGCGACCGCCTGCAGCGCGCGGGGCTGTGCAGCGCTGATCGGATGCACCTGCCGCTGACGCAGGAGACCCTGGCCGACGCCCTCGGACTCAGCCTGGTGCACGTCAGCCGAACGCTTGGCCAGATGAAGCGCAGCCGCCTGATCTCCATGCAGAACGGCTGGCTGACCATTCTGGACGAAGCCTACCTGCGGACCGCCTGCGACTACGGCGCCGACTACCCCGTCCTTCATTGATCCCCTGTAGCAAGAGAAAGAGAGCGTCATGATCCTGCATCGTCCTTCGCCTCGGCAGCGCGACCTGCGCGGCTCTCGTCGAAAGGGAATCCGATCCAGCCTTTTGCTGGCGTCGGTCGCGACAGTCGCCCTGATCAGCCCAGCCGCCGCCTTTGCCCAGGACGCCGATCTGGCCGCGCGGGTGGCCCGGCTGGAAGCTCTGGTGCTCGATCAACAGAAACGGATCGAGGCCCAGGAAGCGCTCCTGGCCGAGCGCGCCGCCGGGACGGTCTCGACCGCCGGGGACCCCGCATCCGAGGTCGATAGCCGCTGGCGCGTCCAGACCGATGCTTCGGGGCGCGCCATCTTCGCCGACCGCGACATGGCGGCCCTGCGCGCCGGCCAGGCGCCCGGCCAGACCGGCGCCGCGCCGCCGACCCAGGTCGCCAGCCAGGTGAACCCCAACGGCCAAATCCAGCCCACCCCGGCGCCGTCCGGCGCTCCGCCGGTCGCCCCCGCGCAAATGGAGGCCCGACGTGAGCAACTGGCGGCCATTCCGGAAGGCATCGCGGTGCTCAGCCGCGCCGGCAAGCTGTCGCTGGACCTGTCGACGGAATACACGCGCTCCAGCGCCAACCGCCTGGTCTTCCGCGGCATCGAGATCGTGCCCGGCGTCCAGATCGGCGTGATCGAGGCCAACGAGGCCGACCGCGACACCAGCGCGGTCAACATCGCCGCCAAGTACGGCCTAACCTCGCGCATGGAAGTGGACCTGCGCGCCAGCTACATCCGCCGCAACGACACCATCACCACCGTCCAGCAGCGCGATGAGGCCGTGACCCGCACCATAGACCTGAGCGGCGACGGCATCGGCGACGTGGAGGCCTCCGTCCGCTATCAGATCAATGGCGGCGAACGCGGTCGTCCGATCTTCATCGCCGGTCTGCGCGCCAAGAGCGACACCGGCGAAGGGCCGTTCGACATTCCGCGCGACGAGTTCGGGGTCGCCACTCGCCTGGCCACCGGCTCGGGCTTCTGGGGCGTGGAGCCCAGCCTCAGCTTCCTCTATCCCAGCGATCCGGCGGTCATCTTCGGCAGCGTCAGCTATTTCGCCCACCTGCCGCGCGACATCAACAAGACTGAAGGCGGCGTCCGCATTGGAGAGGTCGATCCGGGCGATGCCATCGGCATGTCCATCGGCTTCGGCTTCTCGCTCAATCCGAAGTTCTCGTTCTCCCTGGGCTACAAGCACAGCTACATTCGCCCGACCTCGAGCGAGTTAAACGACATCGTCGAGAAGTCCGACTCCCTGCAGGTCGGCGCCCTGCAGTTCGGTATGTCCTATCTGCTGACTGACCGTTTCAGCCTGAATGGCAATTTCGAGTTCGGGGTGACGGAAGACGCGCCGGATATGCGGTTCGTCCTGCGGCTGCCGATCGCCTTCTAGCCGCGCCCAGACCTCCGCTCGCGAGAGCGGGGGTCGTCAGCGGCCCAAGGATCCCACCAGGGATGTGTTGAGGTCGTAGGTCAACTGGGAAACACGCTGCTGCGCGACGCTGTTGGCCTGAATCGTCGCCAGATCGGGCAGGAATAGATTCAGCTCCATGTCCTGACGCAGATTGCGATTGTTGGCGTTGTTGATGATCAGGCTCTGCAACTGGCCCGCCGTCACACTGTGGATCAGGGCCGTCGCGCCATTGCCGTCGACCAACGCGACGCCGCCGACGATTCCTCCGGCGACGACGGTGTTGGCTGTGTTGGCTGTGTTGGCTGTGTTGCCCGTGTTGGCCGCGCTGCCTGTGCCGGCTGCGCTGCCTGTGCCGGCCGCGCTGCCTGCTCCGCCCACACTGTCCGCACCGCCTGCGCCGCCTGCGCTGCCCGCACCGGTTGAGCCGCTCGCGCCGCCTGGGGTTCCTGCGCCGCCAGCGCCGCCAGCCCCTGCGCTAGCTGTACCGCCCGCGCTGCCCGCACCACCCGCGCCACCCGCGCCAGGTACGCCGCCGGTGATCGCCGTCAGATCAATGCCGTTGCTCACCAAGGCGGTCACGGCGCTGGCCAGATCCGTCACGCCGGGCACATTGCCCTGCACCTGCGTGGTCACAGGCCCCGCAGGCGTCCAGGTCAGCTGCGTCTTCAGCGCCAACTCGTTGTTGATGTATGAGCGAATGACGACGCCGAAGCCGAAAGTGAAGCCATTGGTGGTGACGAAGCCGCCACGCAGCCCCGACAGTTCATCATCGGACAACGCCTGGGGGCCCATGGCTTCGGCCTGGGGCGCGTGCTCCGGTCCAGGGACATAGGACCGCAACCCGTCTTCCCGAACCACGGGCTGGACCCAGGTCGGCGCTCTGGCCATCGAGGTCGTCGTCGGGACGACCGGCGCGAGGGCCGTCAGGGCCATCAACAGAGAGAGAGAATATGGGCGTCGCATGACCATCACCTCAGGAACGGATCTAGAGGGAAACGCGTGGTGACCTGATAGAGCGGGGGCAGTTCCCGCGTCAGTTCCGCCAGGGAGCTGTTCGGCAGGGCCTGCCCGGGCCTCGCCCGGTTCCAGGGCGTCCATTCCGCCGCCTGGTTAAACTTGTCCGCGGGCTCGCGAAGCACGAAGGCGACGCCGTTCCACATCGCCGTGAACTGCTCGCGCGTGTAGATCTTCAGCCCCAGGGCGGGGTCGCCGACCAGGACGCGTCCCGCATCGTCGCCCTTAAACACCACGAAATGCTTGTAGCCGGCCGTGTCGATCATCACGATCGCGGGTCGGTTCATGTCTTCGAGGTCTTTCAGGCTCAGTCGGAAGCCGTCCGCCTGATAGCCGTTGGCTTCGAGAAACTTCTTCATGTCGAGCAAGGAGAAGCCGACGCGCTGGATCACGCTCGGATCACCGGCGGCGTACATGGCGCGAAACACCTGCTCCTCGCCGACATCGCGGTTGTAGTGATAGCGTAGCAGCGTGGCCAGGGCCGCAGACCCGCAGCTGAAGTCATAGCGCTGACGCACCACGGTTCTGAACGGAATGTCGCGATAGCTGACGACGTTGAGCCGGGACTGAGCCGACCCGTTGCTGATGATCACCTCCGCGCCAACCGGAGCCGCGCCCGACCATGCTGCACACAGGACCGCGAGCGACAAGGCCGCGCCGGACCGGAAACCAGGACCCCCCGTGCGTTTCACGGCGTGGGCCCCGTTGTAACGATGTTGATCGTGATGGCGCCTTGCAGATTGTTGTTGTGGCCCGTGTTCATCACGAAATTGCCGATGCCATTGTAGCCCGCGAAGGCGCCGCCCGCGAAGGTGATACCGCCGGAACCGACGCTATTGGCGTTGACGCTGTTGCCACTGTTGGTCGCCTTGAGCAGCTGGTCGCTGGCGATGACGACAACGACGCCCTGACGGCCGTTGAGATCGTGCAATTCCGCCAGATCCAGAGGCTGAATGGCGGGCGACGTCGACGCCGCAGGGGCTTGCGTAGCCGCGGCCGGCGCCGAGATCGGAGGCGGGGGAGCGGGATCCGAGCCGGCGAACAGCAGCGCGGCGCTTAGAACGATGAGCATGGCTTCCTCCCGGAAGAGATCGGCGGCCGGGAAACCCGACCGCCGACTGCAGGCTTAGAGTGCGCCGCCGTTGCCGAAGGTCACGTTGGCGTTGGCGCTGACGGCCGTCGCCGCCTGGCCGATCGAACCCATGCCGGTGTTATTGCTCACCGTCTGGATGCCGGCGAAGCCGGCGAAGGCGCCGCCGTCCTGGCCGATGTTGCCGGTGGTCAGCGTACCGATATGGTGATCGCTGCCGCCCGCCGCGAAGCTCTGGCCGCTCACGGTGGCGTCGAGGTCCTGGTTGGTCAGGGACACCCGGATATTCCAGTTCGTGGTCGAGTTATCGGTATTGAAAGAGTCGTCCACCTTGGTGTTGTAGGAGTCGTCCACCTTGGTGTTGAACGAGTCGTCTACCGAGTTATCGACCGAATTATCCGTATTGTAGGAATCATCGACCTTGGTATTGGTCGAGTTGTCAGTATTGTACGAGTCATCAACCTTGGTGTTGTAAGAATCGTCAACATCAGTTTTCGAGTTATCGTTAAACGAGTCGTCGTAGTCAGTCTTGGTGTTGAACGAATCGTCATAGTCTGTCTTAGTGTTCACCGAGTTGTCGGTCTTCGAGTTATCGTTGAACGAGTCATCATACTTCGTATTGGTCGAAGAGTCGCTGTTATACGAGTCATCGACCTTGGTATTGGTCGAAGCGTCGCTGTTATACGAATCATCAACCTTGGTGTTGGTCGAAGAGTCGCTATTGAAGGAATCGTCGACCTTGGTGTTGGTCGAAGCATCGTTCTTGGTGTTGAACGAGTCATCGATGTCGTTCTGTGACTGGCTATTATAAGAATCGTCCGTCCCGTTCGGGTCCGGATGAGCCTGGGCCGAAGCCACAGTTGCAAAGGTCAGCACCCCCAAGAGAATAGCTGCCGAACTCATCAATTTGGCACGCATATCGTTAGCCTCCAGATCAAAATGGATACGGAGGTTCCTCCACCTCCGGACAACCCAATCGCTCCGAGAGACCCTCGTTCCCCGTTCGCGCAGCAGGGGAATCGGTCCAAAAACGTACATTCTTCAGGCGTCTCCGCGACGCCGAACCTCATTTGTTATGGCGCCGGGCGGCCGGGCGTATCAGGTCGGATCATTTGATCAGGCGACCACCCGGAATAAACTCTGCCCCTCGCCGCGCTCGACCAGAAAATCGCCGCGCACACCCGACGCATGGCGTTTGAGCGCGCCGGATGCTAAGCGCGCGGACCATGACGACGCCCCCTATCGAACGCATCCGCAACTTCTCGGTGGTCGCCCACATCGACCACGGCAAATCCACGCTGTCGGACCGGTTGATCCAGCACACCGGCGGCCTGTCCGCACGGGAAATGTCGGAACAGGTCCTCGACAACATGGACATCGAGAAGGAACGCGGAATCACCATCAAGGCGCAGACCGTGCGCCTGAACTACAAGGCCCAGGACGGGCTGGAGTATGTTCTGAACCTGATGGACACGCCGGGGCACGTCGACTTCGCCTACGAAGTCTCGCGCTCGCTGGCCGCGTGCGAAGGCTCGATCCTGGTGGTGGACGCCTCACAGGGCGTCGAGGCCCAGACCCTGGCCAACGTCTATCAGGCGATCGACAACAACCACGAGATCGTGCCGGTCCTGAACAAGATCGACCTGCCCGCCGCCGAGCCGGACCGGGTGCGGGCCCAGATCGAGGACGTCATCGGCATCGACGCCTCGGACGCCGTCATGTGCTCGGCCAAGTCGGGCATCGGCATCGAGGACGTGCTGGAGGCCATCGTCACCCGCCTGCCGGCGCCCCAGGGCGACATCGACGCCCCCTTGAAGGCCATGCTGGTCGACGCCTGGTACGACCCCTACCTGGGCGTGGTCCTGCTGGTGCGCGTCTTCGACGGCGTGCTGAAGGCCGGGATGCGGGTCAAGATGATGCAGTCCGGCTCGACCCACCTGGTCGACCGCGTCGGGGTCTTCCTGCCCAAGAACACCCCGGTCGAGGCGCTTGGCCCGGGCGAGGTCGGCTTCATCACCGCCCAGATCAAGGAAGTGGCCCACGCCGCCGTCGGCGACACCATCACCGACGAGAAGAAGCCGACCTCTGAACCGCTGAAGGGCTTCAAGGACGTCCAGTCGGTGGTCTTCTGCGGCCTCTTCCCGGTCGACGCCGCCGACTTCGAGGACCTGCGCGCCGCCATCGGCAAGCTGCGCCTGAACGACGCCAGCTTCACCTATGAGATGGAATCCAGCGCCGCCCTGGGCTTCGGCTTCCGCTGCGGCTTCCTGGGCCTGCTGCACCTGGAGATCATTCAGGAGCGCCTGAGCCGCGAGTTCAACCTGGACCTGATCGCCACGGCCCCCTCGGTCGTCTACAAGATCGGCCTGCGCGACGGCCGCGAGATCGACCTGCACAACCCGGCCGACCTGCCCGACGTGATGCAGATCGAGACCATCAGCGAGCCGTGGATCAAGGCCACCATCCTGACCCCCGACGAATACCTGGGCGGCGTCATCAAGCTGTGTCAGGACCGCCGCGGCACCCAGGTCGAGCTGTCCTATGTCGGCAGCCGCGCGCTCGTCGTCTATGAGCTCCCGCTGAACGAGGTGGTCTTCGACTTCTACGACCGCCTGAAGTCGATCTCGAAGGGCTACGCCTCGTTCGACTACGAGATCACCGACTACAAGGTCGGCGACCTGGTCAAGATGAGCATCCTGGTCAACGCCGAGCCGGTCGACGCCCTGTCGATGCTGGTCCACCGCGCCCGCGCCGAGACCCGTGGACGCGGCATGGTCGAGAAGATGAAGGAGTTGATCCCGCCCCACATGTTCGTCATCCCGATCCAGGCGGCCATCGGAGGCAAGATCATCGCCCGCGAAACCGTCCGCGCCCTGCGCAAGGACGTGACCTCGAAGTGCTACGGCGGCGACGCCACCCGCAAGAAGAAGCTGCTGGAGAAGCAGAAGGCCGGCAAGAAGCGCATGCGCCAGTTCGGCAAGGTCGAAATCCCGCAGGAAGCCTTCATCGCCGCGCTGAAGATGGATGAGGATTGAGGATTAGACGTCGGGTCGTGTCTCAAGGCGGCACTGTGCATCGGTAGACTGCGCTCGTGCGAGCGCGAAGCTTCACAGCTACAGCGTTGCCATTGACTGAACGGCGAAATATGGGGGGTTTGCCTTAGCCGCGAGGCAACGCAACCGAGAACCCCTTTGGCTAAACGATCAATCACGGATCAGGAGATCGCCTTGATTAAGGCCATGCTGGCGCGTGGCATGGCGAACAAGGACATTCAGTTCTACTTCAATCGCCAGGATCGCCCCGTGAACTCGGGTCGCATCACCGGGATAAGGAAGGGCGTCTATGGCAACTCCC
Source organism: Brevundimonas sp. UBA7506 (assembly GCF_002479495.1). Lineage (GTDB taxonomy): Bacteria > Pseudomonadota > Alphaproteobacteria > Caulobacterales > Caulobacteraceae > Brevundimonas. Next base: position 626,194 of record NZ_DLNQ01000015.1, on the reverse strand, counting down.
GTTCGATCCCGACGGCGAGCGGGGCCGATCTCGACGGGTTCTTGGCAGTCTTCAAGTCACCCGACCTGTCGGGCGTGGCGACACCATTAGGGCCCAAGTCCCCGCTAGACCCCAGCATCATCGCCGCATTTTTCAAAAGAGACACGAACGGCATTCACCGCCTGATCGACGGCGAATCCGATACTCGCGAGTGCAAGCTCGGCTTCGGGGAGGCTATGTCTTTTTTGGCGTTGCCGACGGCGGTCACATGGGCGACGCTGGAGAAGACTTGAGCCATGCCGTGGTCGGCATGGGAACGGACGAGTTCAGCAATGTCGACCCGGCCGTAGTCACAGGAAAGTTGAAATCGATCCTGGACCCAACCCCCCGCATCGAAATGGCTTCCGTCGAGATCGGCGGCATCAGAATCGGCGTCATTCATGTCGAACAACACCCCAGTCGTCCAATCATCGCCCAGAAGACTGAGGGCGACAAAATCAAGGAAGGCGACATCTTCTATCGCTATCCAGGTCAGTCCGCTCGCATAAAATACAGCGATCTACGGGCGATGCTGGATCAACGTGACCGCCAAGCCAGACTTGATGTGATGCCTATGGTCGAGCGACTTCTCGCACTGGGGCCGCAGCGGGCTCTGGTCGCCGATCTTGAGGAAGGCGTGCTAGCTAATGGGCAGGGACGCATCGCCATCGACTCGGAACTGCTCAAGAACATCAGCTTCATCCGAGAGGGCAACTTCGATGAGGTGGCGGGCGCACCGACCTTGAAACTGATCGGCGAAGTGGTGCCCGTCGATCAGAATGACATTCGAAGCCGGGGAGTGCTAACGGACGACGTCTTCTTGCGTAACTTCCTCTCTGGCCAGACTATTTCGCAGCCAACCGAGTACATTCGTTATGCCGCTGTTGGAGGTCGAGCCGCCTGGCTTCCCATTGGATATTTCGCACAAAAAGCCGGACTGTCCCGACGGGCCGTACGGGAACTGGTTGCGGGTTTGCCCGGCGATACGGCTCAAAAGAAAGTTCTTCTTACCCGGATCGACAAGGCTGACGGCGCAAAGAAGAACTATGCGGGTTCGCCGAAAACCATCGTGGAAAAGCTGATGGCGGGCCAGATCATTGAACCGACAGATGCAAAGTCAGCGGGCAGCATCGCCCAAGCAATATGCGGTCTGAGGGAGAAAGTCCCCCTGCTGCTAGCGGACCTTCTTGGCTTACTCGGTCGTTGCCTTGCTGCCATAGATGCTGAAGGACGGACGCCCGCCCTCAGTTCTGTCCGTCGCGCGGCCTGCCGTATAGACGAACTGTTCTTCCCCCTGACCGACTAGACATGCCGATTGTTAGGCAGATCAGATGTTCCGCTTCGCGCAATACGTGCGCGCGGCCCAGCCTGCCCTCAAAACCCCGCCCGCCATGTCTCCGCCGTTAGCGTCACCGTCGTCTCAAGCGGGGGCTTGAGCTGGAACAGGGCGGGGGCGGCGGCGAGGTCGTGGAGGCGGTAGAGGCGCCAGGCGTCGGGGCGTTCGGCTGAGACCTCGCGCTCGGTGCGGGTCAGGAAGAAGTCGGTGGCGGGGCCGCCGCGGGTGGCCTTGACCTCGATTAGACGCTCCTTGCCTGCCGGGTCGAAGCTGCGGATGTCATAGCCGGCGCCGTCGCCGTGTTCCTGGGACGTCCATTCGACCTTGCGCGCCAGATCGGGGCGGTCGTGGGCGATCAGGAAGGCGCGTTCGTGGTGGAAGACGTGATGCTCGCCCCACTGGCCGAGGGCGCGGTTGCGGTGGTCGCGGGCCGCGGGGTCGTATTTGCGGACGATGCGAGCGAGACCCTCGGGGCGGGGCTTGCGACCGGGGCCGAGCGGCGGCGGGGCGGTGATGGGGAGGATGCTTCCTGAGGGGAGCGGTCCCAATGGCGAGCGTGAGGTCGGCCCCTCCACCACTGCGTGGTCCCCCTCCCCATTCCATGGGGAGGAAAAGGGGGCGGCGGTCTCTGACATGCCGGGATGGGCTTCGGCGGCGAGGCCCAGGCTCCAGGCGTCGGGGTGGGCGTCGAGGTAGCGTTCGACGGCGGGGAAGATCGCGCCCTGGATATTGTCCTTTCGCTTGTAGCCGCGGATCGTCGGCAGGCCGAGATCGGCCAGCACCGACGACAGATTCATGTGCTTGAACTCGACCGAGCGGTGCGAACGCCCCGTGCGCGCCATCAGGTCGCGGGCGTGGTGCGCCTTGACGAAGGCGCGACCCGCCAACTCAGCGGTCAGAATGGCGAAATAAGTGGCGACGATGGCGTCGAGTTCGTCAGCCTGCCAGTCGGTTCCTACTTTTGATGGGTCGATCATGGCCCCTCCGCCTACCAGAGGTTAGCTTTGCCGTGAGGGGTTGACCAGGCGGGGCGGGTGGGTCGCCTGGGGTATTATCAGCACCTTGAATCAAGGCCGCGCCTGCTCTGGCGGGCCGTTCCGGGTCTTTTGCCAGCCGAGGTCGGGCGCGGGTCTATCCTCTGGCGCATGACAGACGCCCCGGAGCCGCCTCGCGGCGAGTTTCCCTTCCGCCGACCCAAGAAGGCGCCGACGCCCGGCGCCGGAGACAGGCCGGCCCATTATCGGCTGTCGGGGGCGACGTGGGAGATCATTCTCGACGAGTATCGCAACGGGGCGACCGTGCCGGAGCTGAGCGAGCGGTGGCGGGTGTCGGGCCATGCCTTGCGCAAGCGGATCACGGTGCACGGCGCGACCAAGCGCGACTGGGGCGATCAGATCGCCATCGAGACAGCCAAGGCGCGCGAGGCGGCGCAAGGCGAGGCCGAAAAGGCCAGGGTGGAGCAGGAAGCCGCGGCCGAGGCGGCGCTGGCCCAGGCCCTGTTCGGGCCGCTGACGGCCGAGGACGCGCACGAGGGCAAGGCGGCGGTGCTGGCCTCGACGGCGATGATCGCCTCGGGCCGGGCCATGCTGATGCGGCGGCTGCCCGAGGCCCAGGGGCTGGCGCGGCTGGCCGAGGTCTATGTGCGGCTGATGGACCGGCAGGAGAAGACCCACAGCTTCGAGACCACGCCGCTGGAGGTGCTGCTGGCGGCGCGGTTCAACGGCGAGATGATGAGCGCGCGCTTCGCCCTGACGCCGGAGTCGAAACACGACGACCCCCAGTATGAGCTGAAGGCCCTCTACTGGGATCAGCTGAAGCTAGAGAGGGACGTCTACCGGGACGTGGTGACGGAGGCCCAGCGCGAGGCCGCCGAGGCCCGGCGCGAGATGCGCGAGGCGCAGGCGGCGCTGGAGGCGCTGAAGGCGACCACCTGAACATGAACAATCGTTCATAGACGCATGTGTCGCGTTGCCGTTCGGTGATGCACAGTTAAGGTCCGCCCCCAGCATTATCTGTTGGGGACTGAAATCCATGCGTCTTGCCGCCTCTTCCGTCGCGCTGGCCGCCCTTGTGGCCGTCGCTTCGCCCGTTCTGGCCCATGCGCCCGCCGCCGCGACGGCCGTGAGCGCGCCGTCGGCCACGCCGCTGCGCGGGGCGCCGGTGTCCGAACTGGTCGCCCGCGTCGACATTCCGTGGAAGCGCTTCCAGCTGGAGAACGGCCTGACCGTTCTGGTCCATGAAGACCGCAAGGCGCCGGTGGTGGCGGTGTCGGTCTGGTACAATGTCGGCTCCAAGGACGAGCCCAAGGGTTCGACCGGCTTCGCCCACCTGTTCGAGCACCTGATGTTCGGCGGGTCGGAGAACTCGCCGTCCAGCCACATCTCGACGATGAACGCGGCCGGCGCCACGGGCCTGAACGGCACGACCTGGTTCGACCGCACCAACTACTTCCAGACCGTGCCGACCCCGGCGCTGGACTACACCCTGTATCTGGAATCCGACCGCATGGGCTATCTGCTGGGGCAGGTCAGCCAAGAGGTGCTGGATCTGCAGCGCGGCGTCGTCCAGAACGAGAAGCGCCAGGGCGACAACCAGCCCTACGGCCTGACCTATTACGCCACCTTGGAAGCCCTCTTCCCCGAGGGTCACCCCTATCGCCACTCGACCATCGGCTCGATGGCCGACCTGGACGCCGCCAGCATGGAGACGGTGCGCGACTGGTTCCGTCAGAACTACGGCCCCAACAACGCCATCCTGGTCCTGTCGGGCGACATCGACGAGGCCAAGGCCCGCGAACTGAGCCAGCGCTACTTCGGCGCCATCGCGCGCGGCCCTGTGCACACCCCGGTTCCGGCCGACGTGCCGACCCTGGCGGCCCCGGTCGAGCAGGTGCTGCATGACCGCGTGGCCCAGACCCGCATCAGCCGCACCTGGACGACGCCGGGCCTGAACGACCCGGACTCGGTGCCACTGAGCGTCGGCGCCTCGGTGCTGGGCGGCCTGGCCAGCTCGCGTCTGGACAATGTCCTGGTGCGCGACGAGCAGATCGCCTCCAGCGTTTCGGCCGGCAACCAGACCTTCCAGCGCGTCAGCATGTTCAGCTACTCGGCCATGGTGAAGCCGGGCGCCGACGCCGACGCCGTGGCCAAGCGCATGGACGAGGTCCTGGCCGACCTGATCGCCAACGGCCCGACCCAGGACGAGATCGACCGCGTGGTGACGCAGTACGCCTCGCGTCGCATCCAGGGTCTGGAAATGGCCAACGGCAAGGCCTCGGTCCTGGCCGAGGGCCAGCTCTATTCGGGCGATCCCGACTTCTACAAGAAGGAGCTGGCGGCCTATGCGGCGGTGACCCCGGCCCAGGTTCAGGCCGCGCTCAAGAAGTGGCTGAGCCGTCCCGTCTACAGCCAGATCGTCAAGCCGGGCGAGCGTGAAGCCTATGTCGACGCCGCCGCCGCCCCGTCGGGCGCGACCCCGACCCCGGCGGCACCGATCCAGCGCGTGGCCCGTGAGGCGACCCCGGCCATCGGTCAAGTCTCCAACGTCGACTTCCCCGCCGTCGAACGCGCCGCCCTGTCGAACGGGATCGAGGTGGTCTACGCCCGCTCGACCACCGTGCCGGTGACCCGCGTGGCCCTGGAGTTCGACGCCGGCGTCGCCGCCGACCGCGCCGACCGCCTGGGCGCCCACACCCTGATGCTGAACGTCATGCAGGAAGGCACCACGACGCGCGACTCCAAGGCCCTGGCCGAGGCCCAGGAACGTCTGGGCGCCAGCGTCTCGGTCGGCTCGTCGATGGACCGCACCACGGCCAGCCTGTCGACCGTGACCACCAACCTGCAACCGTCGCTGACCCTGCTGTCGGACGTGGTGCGCAACCCCGCCTTCGCTCCGGCCGAGGTCGAGCGCCTGCGCGCCCAGCGTCTGGCCGGCCTGGCCAATGAGAAGACCCAACCGGCCGCCATCGCCGGCCGCGCCCTGCCGCCGCTGATCTATGGCGAGGGCCACCCCTATGGCCGTTCGTTCAGCGGCTCGGGCGACGAAGCCGTCGTTCGCGGCCTGACGCGCGCCGATCTGGTCGCCGAGCACGCCGCCTGGATCCGTCCGGACAACGCCAAGCTGTTCGTCGTGTCGGACCTGCCGCTGGCCGAACTGAAGCCGCAGCTGGAAGCCGCCTTCGGCGACTGGCGCGCGCCGACGACGGCCAAGGGGACCAAGGCCTTCAACGCCGCCCTGCCCCAGACCTCGGCGCGGATCGTCCTGATCGACCGTCCGCAATCGCCGCAGTCGCTGATCTACGGCGGTCAGGTGCTGCCGGTGTCGGGCACCGACGACATCCTGACCCTGACCACGGCCAACACCGTGCTGGGGGCCGACTTCCTGTCGCGGATCAACGCCGACCTGCGCGAGACCAAGGGCTGGTCCTACGGGGTGCGCGGCAACGTCAGCACTCTGCAGAACCGCTCGCCCTATATCGTCAACGCCCCGGTCCAAGCCAACCGCACGGGCGAATCCATCGCCGCCCTGATCGGTCAGTACGAGCGCTTCCTCGGCGCCGACGGCGTGACCCAGGCCGAACGCGACCGCACCGTGCTGGGCGACACGCGCGGCCTGTCGGGCAGCTATGAGACCTCGTTCCAGGTCCTGGGCGCCCTGCGCTCCAACGCCCTGTACGGCCGTGCCGACGGCTATCAGGAAGCCCTGGCCGGCCGCATCAACGCCCTGACGGCCCAGCAGATGGACGCCGCCGCCCGCGCAGCCATCGACCCGGCCAAGTTCGTCTGGGTGGTGGTCGGCGACGCCTCGGTGGTCAAGCCGCAGCTGGACGCCCTGGGTCTGCCGGTCGAGGTCCGCTCTGCTCCGGCCCCGACGACGGCCCAGTAAGGCCGGTCAGTCGACACGAACGGAAAGGCCGGCGGGGCGACCCGCCGGCCTTTTTCGTTGGGCTAGTGCTTGCGGAAGCGCGCCGCGTCGGCGGCCAGACCCGCGCCCCAGTCGGTCGTGGGGTGATCGGGCTCGGGCACGAAGGGCAGTTCGCCGGCGACGCCGCGAATGGCCAGCGCCAGAGGCAGGGCGTAGTGGGGCATGAGACGCAGCGGCTTCCTGCGCTTGTCGGTCACGTCCCAGCCCAGGGCCTCGAAGGCCTCGGCCAGATCGGCGCCGGACAGGCGATGGATATCGTCCCAATCCGCAGGGAGTTCGACGGCTTCGGCCTCATCGCCAGTCAGGCCGAACAGGGCTTGGGTCAGGGCGTCGATCTCGGGAAACTCGTCGCGGGCGTCGGGGTCGGCGTAGCGCGGCTTCATCAGCGCCTTCAGTTCCAGATCATCGACGCCGGGCAGGTCGATCAGGCGGCGCAGGGATGCATTGGTCATGGCCTGCTGTAGCACGCCCGACGCCGGTTGACCGCGCCCGCCTGCGGGTCGAGGCTGACGGCGTGTAAATCCAGAAGGCCTCGTCCATGCCGACCGACCTGCCCACCGCCGCCCGCGCGCCGCGCCTGGCCGTCCTGATAGACGGCGAGAACGCCTCGGCCCGGATCGCGGAGGCCCTGTTCACCGAAATCGCCACCCTGGGCGAGGCCTCGGCCCGACGCATCTACGGCGACTCAGCCAACCCCTCGCTGAAAGGCTGGGTCGAGGTTCTGCCGCGCTGGGCAATCCAATGGCAGCAGAACTTCGCCAACACCAAGGGCAAGAACTCGGGCGACATCGCCCTGGTGATCGACGCCATGGACCTGTTGCACTCCGGGCGGTTCGACGGCTTCTGCCTGGTGTCGTCGGACAGCGATTTCACCCGGCTGGCGGCGCGCATCCGCGAGCAGGGCGTGCCGGTCTACGGCTTTGGCGAGCGCAAGACGCCCGAGAGCTTCCGCCAGGCCTGCACCCGTTTCATCTATACCGAGAACCTGACCGGACGGGGCGGAGGGAACGAGGATGGCGGAGAGCCGGCGCCCGTGCCGGTCGCGGAGAAGAAACCCGCAGACGCCGTGCGCCTGATCGCCGCCGCCATCGCCGACATGGACGAGGACGGCGACGGCTGGGTCAATATCGGCGGCATCGGCAGCCGGCTGAGGAACGCCTATCCCGACTTCGACCAGCGCACCTACGGACACGCCAAGCTGTCCGACCTGATCCGCGCCACCGGCCGTTTTGATGTAAAGACGGGCACTGCAAACGCTATGCTTGTCCGCGTGAAGCCGAAGAAGGACGCCGGCGGCAAGGCGAAGTAGCGCCCGCCCCCTTCCCCCGCGCGCGGGGTGGTCTATGTGTGGGCCATGGCCGCCGCAGAGACCCCGACCGAGACCTTCAAACGCGCACTGGCCAATGCCGCGCGCGCCCTGGCCGAGCAGGCCGAGCTGGAGGTCCACTTCGGTTCGGACGGGCCGAGGCTGTCGAACGGCGTCCTGACCCTGCCCCATCCGCCGCGTGATCCGGGCGCGCCCGAGAGCGCGACCCTGCGCGGTCAGGCGGACCGCCTGGCCCTGCGGCTGGCCAATCATGACGAGGGGCTGAACGCCCGGCTGCGCCCGATCGACCAGACGGCGGCCGAGGTCTTTGACGCCGTCGAACAGGCCCGGGTCGAGGCCGTCGGCGCGCGCGAGCTGAAGGGGGTGCGCAACAATCTGAACGCCGCGCTTCTGACCCGGCTGGAGAAGTCGGGCGCCCTGAGGGCCGAGGCCGAACGGGTGCCGGTGGCCGAGGCGGCTGCGCTTCTGGTGCGCGAACGGCTGACGGGCGAGGCCGCGCCGGACGGCGCCAAGTCCATGCTCGACCTGGTGCGCTCCAACATGGAGCTGAAGGCGGGCGCCGAACTGGACGCCCTGGCGGCCGTGGCCGATGACCAGACCGCCTTTGCCGCCCGGCTGAAGGACGTGTTGCGGGCGCTGGACCTCGATCCCGGCGACGGTCAGGCCGAGGACGCCAACGACGAGGAGGGCGAGGACGAGCCCGATCAGTCGCAGCAGGATCAGCCCGACGAGCAGGAACAGGAAGAAGAGGACGGCGGCGAGGGCGGCCAGTCGCTGGAAGGCACCGCCGACGACCAGTCCGCCGAGGACGAGCGCCAGACCCGTCCCGACGGCGCGCCCGCCGAGCCCGACGGCGAGGCCAGCGACGACGGCCCCGAACTGAACGAAGGCGCCCTGCCCAACCGTCAGGACAGCCTCGACGACGGGCGCGCCGTGGACGCCTATCGCGTCTTCACCAGCGCCTATGACGAGACCATCGGCGCAGAAGAGCTCTGTGATCCCATGGAACTGGACCGGCTGCGGTCCTTGCTGGACGCCCAGCTGGCCACCCTGTCGAGCGTGGTGTCGCGCCTGGCCAACAAGCTGCAGCGCCGCCTGATGGCGCAGCAGAACCGCAGCTGGGCCTTTGATCTGGAAGAAGGCGTGCTGGACACCGCGCGCCTGACCCGCGTCATCACCGATCCGACCAGCCCCCTGTCGTTCAAGATGGAGAGCGAAAGCCCGTTCCGGGACACGGTCGTGACCCTGCTGATCGACAACTCGGGCTCGATGCGCGGGCGGCCGATCATGGTGGCGGCGGTCTGCGCCGACATCCTGGCGCGGACGCTGGAGCGGTGCGGGGTCAAGGTCGAGATCCTGGGCTTCACCACCCGCGCCTGGAAGGGCGGCCAGTCGCGCGAGGCCTGGATCAGCGCCGGCAAGCCGGCCAACCCCGGCCGCCTGAACGACCTGCGCCACATCATCTACAAGTCCGCCGACGCGCCGTGGCGCCGGGCCAAGAAGAACCTGGGCCTGATGATGCGCGAGGGCCTGCTGAAGGAAAACATAGACGGCGAGGCCCTGACCTGGGCGCACGAGCGGCTGCTGGGACGCACCGAGTCGCGCCAGATCCTGATGGTCATTTCCGACGGCTCGCCGGTCGACGACTCGACGCAATCGGCCAACGCCGCCCTCTATCTGGACAAGCACCTGCGTCAGGTGATCGAGCAGATTGAGACCAGGAGCCCGGTCGAGCTGATCGCCATAGGCATCGGCCACGACGTCACCCGCTGGTATCGCCGCGCCGTGACCATCGTCGACGTCGAGCAACTGGCGGGCGTCATGACCGAGAAGCTGGCCGAGCTGTTCGAGGCCAAGCCCAAGACCGTGGCCCGATCTGCGGGGAAACGCGCGGCGTGAACCGGCGGATCTATGCCGCGGCGCTGGCGGCGCTGACGCTGGCGGCCTGCGCCGGCGCGGTCGCCACCTCGCAGCCGTGGTCGCCGACGCCGCAGGCCTATGGTTGGAGCGCGGTCAACGCCTCGACGCGGACGGTCGGGCTGGGCCTGCCGGGCGCGGCGGTGCTGGGCAAGGGCGTGCGCTACGCCGGGGGCGTGACCGTGCTGGCGGGCATGGACTCGCCCTTGCACAGCCTGTCCGACCTGAAGCTGACCGGCGACGGCGGCTTCATCAGCGTCTCCGACGTCGGCGATCTGGCGCGCGGCAAGCTGGCGCTGGACGGGCGCGGGCGGCTGATCGGACTGGAAGGCCTGCATGTGCGCCGCCTGACCCTGACCGACGGCACGCCGATCAGCCAGAAGATGGAGGGCGACGCCGAAGGGCTGGCGATCACCACCGGCGGCGACCTGCTGGTCAGCTTCGAGCGCGACCACCGTATCTGGAACTATGGCCCGCTGACCGCGATGCGAAACCCGCAGGCCGTGAGACGACCCGACTTCCCCTTCCCCGAAAACGACGGAATGGAGGGGCTGGCGGCCTCCGGCGACGGCTGGCGGGTCGCGGGCGAGTCCGGCGGGCTCTGGGACTGCATCCCCGCACGCTGCGTCGTCGCAGCCGCGCCGCCCGAGACGCCTCTGGCCGACAGCGACTATCGTATCACTGGCTTGGACCGCGATCCGGCCGGAGGCTGGTTCGTGGTGCAGCGCTCCTATCGCGCGCCCATCGACGTGCGGGCGCGGGTGCGGCGGATGGCGGCGGACGGGACCCTGGGGCCGGTGCTGATCGAGCTGAAGCTGCCGGGGACGACGGACAATTTCGAGGGAATCGCAGCCGAGCGGCGCGGCGACCGGACGCGCCTCTACATCCTGTCCGACGACAACTTCAACGCCGTGCAGCGGACGCTGATGCTGGCGTTTGATGTGAGGTGAAGAATTCTCCCTCCCCTTCATGGGGAGGGTGGCTAACGCGAAGCGTCAGACGGGTGGGGGCGCTTCGGCAAAGCAGCCGCCACGCTCCGTATCACCTCGCCCTCCCCACCCGGTCGCTGCGCGACCACCCTCCCCATGAAGGGGAGGGAGAGGCGTCGTACTCCTAGATCCGTTCGCTGATCTTGATGGCCGCCTTGCAGCCGACCTTGATGACGCTGCTGAGCAGGCGGTAGGCCGGGGCTTCGCGGCTGCCGTGCTCGATGGCGTGGTCGTGGTGGGCCAGTTCCTCTTCGCGGAACTTCGTCAGTTCGGCGGCCAGTTCCGGGTCGCGCTCGCGGACCTCCTCGATCTGGTCGGCATAGTGTTTTTCGATGACGCTCTCGACCGCCTCGGTGCAGGCGTGGGCGGCCTTCTCGCTGATCAGGGCGGTGCCGGCGCCGAGCGCCGTGGCGGCCAGCTTCCACAGCGGGATCATGGCCGTGGGGCGGACCCGGTTTTCGGTCAGCAGGGCCTCGAAGCGGGCCAGATGGACCGCCTCGTGACCCTCCATTTCCACAAGATCAGCGGCGATGGCGGTCTTGCCCTTGCGGCCTTCCAGCACGGCGCGCTGGGCGCGGTAGATGTGGACGGCGGCGAACTCGCCCGCGTGATCGACGCGCAGCATTTCGGCCATGCGGGCGCGGGTCTGGCCCACGCCGGGGCGAGCCAGGGAGATGCGGCGGGCGGCGGCGACGGTGTCGGATGCCTCGGTCATGATCGCTTCCTTACGCCTTCGGCGCGCGCGCGTCCTTGGGACGTTTCGCCGCCAGCAGGCTGAAGATCGCCAGCGCCAGGGACACGAAGAAGTTCCAGCCCGCCATCGAGATTCCGAACAGGCTCCACGGCACGTCGCCGCAACCGACGATGGGCTTCATCTCGGCGGTGCCGTCGGCCAGGGCGCTGAGGGCGCTGAGGTCGATGGTGGTCGAGGGGATGGCCGAACAGGTGGCCGGCAGGTCCCACCACTTCAGCTCGCCGCCCGCGTGGAAGCCGGCCGTGATCGCCCCGGTGAAGAAGACGGCGGCCAGCAGGAAGGAGGCGATGCGCGGCGTGCCGCGGCTGGCGCGGCTGAACACGGCCCAGAAGGTGGCGGCCCCGGCGATGGCCACGGCGGCCCAATAGACCTCGCGCTGCTTGAGGCAGAGGTTGCAGGGCGCCAGGCCCGCGAACCGCTCGAAGGCGTGGGCCGCGCCCAGCATGGCCAGCGAGGCCGCCAGAGCAAAGGCGGTCCACCAGCGGGTGAGGCGTTGATACGGGCGCGTCATGGCGCCTTTCTTAGCCTCAGCCGAGGCCCGCGTCGATCAGTGTCCGATCAGCTTGACGGCAAAGAAGGCCCCGACCAGCAGAACCACGAAAAGCACGGTGAAAAGCGCCAGCCTTTTCTCGATCACGGCCAGCATGGGCTCGCCCCAGCGCTTGAGCACGAAGGCCACCAGGAAGAAGCGGGCGCCGCGCGTGACGACGCACAGGGCGACGAACAGGGCCAGATTGAACTGGAAGATGCCCGAGGCGATGGTGATCAGCTTGAACGGGATCGGCGTCAGCCCCTTGATCAGGATGACCCAGGCGCCGTGCTGCTGGAACAGGGCCTTGGAGGCCTCGAAGGTGTCGGCCTTGCCCAGCACCGACAGCATCCACATCCCCACCGGCTCGAGGAAGTAGCCGATAGCGTAGCCCAGCAGACCGCCCAGCACCGAGGCGATGGTGCAGACCGTGGCGTAGAAATAGGCGCGCTCGGGCTTGGCCAGGACCATGGGCGCCAGCATGACGTCGGGGGGAATGGGGAAGAAGGAGCTCTCCGCGAAGGAGACCACGGCCAGCGACCGGGTCGCGTGACGGTGGCGGGCCAGGGAGAAGACCCAGTCATAGAGCTTGCGAAGCATACAGGCGTCCCGGTTGAGCCTGCGGCTCCTAGCAGGATGAAGGCCCGCGCGCACCCGTTGATCGGCGGCTGCGACACCGCAACGTGTCCTGTTTCGATGCAGCTCCGCCTTGCGCCCGACCGGGGCCGCCCATTAGGTTCCGCCCCAATCGGCGGCAGAGGTCGCCCTAAAAGACAGTATGAGGAGACGCGCCATGATGGACGCCGCCAAACTCGACCAGGAAAACCCGCTGGGCGTGGACGGTTTCGAATTCGTCGAATTCACCGGTCCCGAGCCCGAAGCCATGGTCGCCCGGCTGGAGCTGATGGGCTTCACCCAGACCCATGTGAACCCGACCACGGACGCGGTGCGCCTGAAACAGGGCGACATCACCATGCTGGTCAACCGCAGCCCCAAGGGCCAGGCGGCGGATTTCGCCAAGGACCACGGTCCCTCGGCCAACGGCATGGCCTTCCGCGTCGCCGACGCCAAGGCGGCCTATGAGGGCGCGCTGGCGCGCGGCGCCCGCGCCGCCGAGGGCGTCCACGGCGGGGCGCTGGGGAACGACTACCCCTACATCCTGCAGGGCATCGGCGGTTCGCTGCTCTATGTCATCGACCAGTATGGCGAGCAGGGCTCGCTGTATGACGCCTGGGACGAGGTCGAGGGCTGGGAAGAGGCCGAGCGCAAGAACTCCATGGGCCTGGAGATCCTGGACCACCTGACCCACAACGTGCGTCGCGGCGAGATGCGCACCTGGTCGGGCTTCTATGGGTCGGTCTTCAACTTCGAAGAGCAGAAGTATTTCGACATCAAGGGCAAGGCCACTGGCCTGTTCTCGCAAGCCATGATCGCGCCCGACCGCGCCATCCGCATCCCGCTGAACGAGAGCCAGGACGACAACTCGCAGATCGAGGAGTTCCTGCGTCGCTATAACGGCGAGGGCATCCAGCACATCGCCCTGACCACCGAGAACATCTTCGAGACGGTCGAGGCCATGAAGGCGCGCGGCGTGGACTTCCAGGACACGATCGAGACCTATTTCGAACTGATCGACAAACGCCTGCCGGGTCACGGCGAGGACGTGGAGCGGATGCGCAAGAACCGCATCCTGATCGACGGTTCGGAGGAGGAAGGCCTGCTGCTGCAGATCTTCACCCAGGACACCTTCGGTCCGATCTTCTTCGAGATCATCCAGCGCAAGGGCAACGAGGGCTTCGGCAACGGCAACTTCCAGGCCCTGTTCGACTCCATCGAGCTGGACCAGATCCGTCGCGGCGTCATCAAGGTCGACGCCTGAATGAAGATGCGGCCGCCGCACTGGATTCCGTTTCTGGGCCCGGGGTTTGCGGGCATAGCGGCGGGTCTGACTGCAAGCCGATGGCCGGAGGGCGGGTTCTGGGGAATCCTCGTGGTCGCGCTGATCTGCGGCTTCGCCCCCATCCTGGCCTATCGCGTCTGGAAGAGACTGCACCACCGGCGCTAGGTTTTCCTCCCCATGACATGGGGAGGGGGACCACGAAGTGGTGGAGGGGCTTGGTCGAGCCAAGCTGAACGCGCCCCTCCGTCTCGTCGGCTGCGCCGCCGATCCACCTCCCCACGCAGTGGGGAGGAGAAGCTCAAGGGGAAACCGTCGATGAAATCCGCCCTGACCGCCGCAGCCGTCCTGATCCTGCTGGCGTCGCCTGCCTTTGCGCAGGAGACGCCGACCTGGTCCCTGGCCATTCACGGCGGGGCGGGCGTCATCGAGCGCGCCAGCCTGAGCCCGGAACGCGACGCGGCCTATCGCGCCGGTCTGCAGGCGGCGCTGGACGCCGGGTCGGCGGTTCTGGCCCGGGGCGGCTCGGCGCTGGACGCGGTTCAGGCGGCGGTTGAAACGATGGAGGACAATCCCCTGTTCAACGCCGGGCGCGGCGCGGTCTTCACCGCCGCCGGCAAGAACGAACTGGACGCCGCCGTGATGAACGGCGTCGACCGCAGCGCCGGGGCCGTGGCCGGCCTGACCCGCACTCGTCACCCGATCGCGGCGGCGCGGGCGGTGATGGAGCGCTCGCCCCACGTCATGCTGATCGGCGAGGGCGCCGAGACCTTCGCCGCCTCGGTCGGACTGGAACAGGTGGAGCCGGGCTTCTTCTTCACCGAGAGCCGCTGGCAGGCCCTGCTGAAGGCGCTGCGCGACAAGGGCCTGCCCCTGCCGCCGCGCCCGCAGGGCGCCCCGCCGGAACCGGCCACCCTGTCCCGGCCCGTCCCGCTGGCTTCGCTGAATGAAGCCCCGCTGGATGAGCGCAAGTTCGGCACCGTCGGCGCCGTGGCCCTGGACAGTCAGGGCCGTCTGGCCGCCGCGACCTCGACCGGCGGCATGACCGCCAAGCAGTGGGGTCGGGTAGGCGACGTGCCGGTGATCGGCGCCGGGACCTACGCCTCCAACGCCGACGGCTGCGCCGTCTCGGCCACCGGATCGGGCGAGTATTTCATCCGGGCCACCGTCGCCCGCGACATCTGCCACCGCACCGCCGCGGGCATGGGCGTTCAGGCCGCCGCCGACGCCGAGATCGCGGACGTCGCCTCGATCGGCGGCGACGGCGGGGTCATCGTCATGGGCAAGGACGGGACGGTCGCCTTCTCGATGAACACCTCGGGCATGTATCGCGGCGAGGCCGGTTCGGGCCGCGCCGCGCGCGTCGCCATCTACGCCGACGAGGACGCCTCGCGATGACCGGGCAGGTCGTCGATCTGGCGCAGAAGTTCGGCGGCTTTTCCGACCACTGGCGGCCGCGCGTCGCGGCGCAACTGAACGGACAGGACGTGCGGCTGGTCAAGGTGCAGGGGGTCTTTCCCTGGCACAGCCACGCCGAGGCCGAGGAGATGTTCCTGGTCTGGAAGGGCCGCTTCCGGGTCGAGTTCCGCGATCGCGTGGAGACGCTGGAGCCCGGCCAGTTCATCGTCGTGCCGCGCGGCGTCGAACACCGCACCGCAGCCGACGAGGAGGCCGAGGTGATGATCTTCGAGCCCTCGGAAGTGATCAACACCGGCGACGCCCCGACCTCGGAATTCACCGCGCCCTCGGGGCAGACGATATGAGCAAACCCGACCACCCCGGCGTCATCGCCCCGCCGCCGCTGATCTATCTCGGCTTCCTGCTGGCCGGGTTCGGGATGGGGCGGCTGGTCAGCGAGCCGTCGCTCGGCCTCGACGTCGACTGGCGGCGCAGCCTGGCCTTTGTTCTGGTGATCGGCGGCCTGCTGCTGGACGGAATCGCGGCGGGGACCTTCCGCCGTCTGGGCACCCCGCCCGAGCCGTGGAAGCCGACCACGGCGCTCGCGACCGGCGGCCTCTACCAATACAGCCGCAACCCCATCTATGTCGGTTTCGCGATCACCTACGCCGGCTTCGCCCTGGCCATGGACAGCCCCGTCGCCCTGGCCATGCTGGCCCCCTGCCTGATCGTCGTCGACCGCTTCGTCATCGCCCGCGAGGAGCGCTATCTGACGGCGAAATTTGGCGTCGAGTATCAAGCCTATCAAGGAAAGGTCCGCCGATGGCTGTGACCCCGAACCGCCCCGCTCCGCATGCCGACGAACTGTCGGAAATGGCCATCGAGGAACTGGACGCCGCCTGCGGCCTGTTGTGGGTCGAGATGAAGGCCGTCACGCCCTGGGGTGATGTCTATGAGGGCATGGCCCCGTCCGGCCGCGCGGTCGAGATCGAGCGCCGCTACCTGTGGGCGCACGAGCCCGCGGGCGCCATCGCCGTCGAGGTCGAGGTGCGCGATCCCGCCCTGCGCACCGGCGCCGAGGCCCGCGCCGTCATCGCGCCCCCGAACAGTTGATCGAACGGCGTCCGCGCCGGTCATGTCTCCGCTTCCCAATCCCCTCGCCCAAGACTAGCTTCACCCCATGAAACTCGCCTCGCTCAAGCACGGCCGTGACGGCCGCCTCGTCGTCGTCTCCAAGGACCTGAACTGGTTCACGGACGCCTTTCTGATCGCGCCCACGCTGCAGGCGGCGCTGGATGACTGGGACCGTTGCGAGCCGCTGTTGCGCGCCCTGGCCGAGAGCCTGGAGCACGAGGCCGTTCCGCGCGGCCGCTTCCACGAGCGCGACGCCGCCGCCCCCCTGCCCCGCGCCTATCAGTGGGCCGACGGCTCGGCCTATGTGAACCACGTCGAACTGGTGCGCAAAGCCCGCAACGCCGAGATGCCGGCGACCTTCTGGACCGACCCGCTGATGTATCAGGGCGGCTCCGACCACTTCATGGGTCCGCGCGACGCCATCCCGCTGAAGGACGAGGCCTGGGGCTGCGATCTGGAGGCCGAGATCGTGGTCGTGACCGGCGACGTGCCCCTGGGCGCCAGCCGCGACGAGGCCCTGGCCTCGATCCGTCTGGTCGGTCTGGTCAACGACGTGAGCTTGCGCAACCTGATCCCCGGCGAACTGGCCAAGGGCTTCGGCTTCGTCCAGTCCAAGCCGGCCAGCGCCCTGTCGCCGGTCTTCGTCACGCCCGACGCCCTGGGCGACCGCTGGAAGGACGGCAAGCTGTCCGGCGCCCTGTCGGTGCAACTGAACGGCAAGGACTTCGGTCAGGCCGACGCCGGCGTGGACATGACCTTCGACTTCGGCGTGCTGATCGCCCACCTGGCCAAGACCCGCGCCCTGATCGCAGGGTCGATCATCGGCTCGGGCACGGTGTCGAACAAGGACGCCGACGGCGGTCCGGGCAAGCCGGTGGCCGACGGCGGTCTGGGCTATTCCTGCATCGCCGAGGTCCGCACCGTCGAAACCATCCTGACCGGCGAGGCCAAGACGCCCTTCCTCAAGCATGGCGACACCGTCCGCATCGAGATGCTGGACGACAAGCACCACACCATCTTCGGCGCCATCGAACAGACGGTCGCGCCCGCCTGATCTCCGCTTTTCGAGCGCCGTTCGTCGGGCTAGGCTGACGGCGCTCGGAGGGGGAGTTTCCGCATGTCGCCGCAAACCATGGGCCCGCTGATCGGCATCGCCGTGGCCCTGATCATCATCCTGCTGCGCAACCGGCGCAAACGGACCCTGCGGCCGCACCTTTTGTGGGTCATGCCCCTGCTGGTCACCACAGCGATCGGCTTCGGCCTGTGGGCCAATACCCAGCACCCGCATTTCGGCCCCCTGGCCTGGATCGCCTTCGTGGTCGCCCTGGCCCTAGGCGGCGTCGCCGGCTGGTGGCGGGGCAAGACCATCACCATCGAGAAGGAGCCGGACGGGTCGCTGAAGGCCCAGGCCTCGCCCCTGGGGCTGATTCTGGTGATCGGCCTGTTCGCCGCGCGGGCGGGCCTGAAGGAAGTCATGCAAACCAATGCCGCCGCCTGGCATCTGGACGCCGTGGTCGTCACCGACGCCTTCATGCTGTTCGCCGTCGGCCTGATCGTCATGCAGCGCGTCGAGATGTACATCCGCGCCCGCCGCGTTCTCGCGGGCGGAACCGACAGCCATGTGGAGGTTGCAGCATGAGCCCTGTTCGACACATCGCGACGGCGGCGCTTCTTTCAGCCCTGTCCATGTCGGGTCCAGCGGCGGCCCAGGACGCTGCGCCCCCGGCGCCGGCCGAAGTCAATCCGCCTGCCGACTGGGACATGGTGCGCGATCCGCGCAAGAAGATGGTCGCGGCCTACGTCAGCCTCGACAGCGGCGTCAGCGTCATCTTGCGCTGTTCCGACGGCGTCTATGACGCCCTGGTGTCGGGCCTGCCCGAAGCTCCCCGACGGGACACACGCGTGCTGCGGATTTCTTATGACGATCATTTCCACGCCGAGACCTGGAATGTCGCGACCGTCCGCTCCACAGCCCTGAGCGCCCTGCCGGCGCCTTTCGCCCGCAAGCTGCGCGAAGGCGGCAGGGTGTCCATCGTGGTCCCCGACGGCGCCGGACCGGGTCGCAACCTGCGGCATGATCTGGAACTGCCGCGCTCCTCGACCGCCGTGGACGAGACCCTGACCGCCTGCAACCGGCCTCTGGTCGACGCTCGGGACGCCGCTCTGCCGGACCTGGACGAATACGGACAGTCGCCTAGGGTGACCTGGGCGCGCCCGCCGCGGCCCGCCTATCCCTTCCCGGCGAAATACACCGCCGGTTTCGCCATGCTGTCCTGCATGGCCCTGCCGGACGGACGCCTGGACGCCTGCCTGGTGGAAAGCGAGTTCCCCGTTGACGGCGGCTTCGGAAAGCAGGCGCTGAAGAGCACGGACGACGCCCGGCTCCAGTCGTCGGACGGCGCCCCCGTCTCGCCCCGGCTCGTCGTGTTTCGCACCAACTTCATGATGCGCTGATTTTCCAGGCCTGGCGATTGACCCGGCGCATTCCCTCGCTAGATTGCGCGGCCTCCCAGACCTGTGCCGGTGTGGTGGAATTGGTAGACGCGCTGGATTCAAAATCCTGTTCCGAGAGGAGTGCCGGTTCGAGCCCGGCCACCGGCACCACATCTGGATGAGCGCCCGAGGGCGCGCCCCCCTTTCGTCTCCATCATCGCCCGGAACGCAGCCTTAGCCGTTCTGGCGCATTCCGCTGTGCAAGGAGGGATTCGCCCGCGCCCGCACACAGCGAAACAAAGAATGAGTCCGACCGCTCTTGATTAAGCGGACACAAGTGTCCACTTGGCGATCTTCATGACCCGTCCCCTGCGAAAAGACGCCGCCGAACGCCGCGAGGCCCTGCTGAAGGCCGCCGCTGAAGCCTTTGCACGCGACGGGCTGGACACGCCGCTGCACGTCATCGCCGAGCAGGCGGGCGTGGGCCGGGCGACGCTTTATCGCAACTTCGCCGACCGGTCCGAGCTGGCCCTGGCGGTCTTCGTGGGACAGATCGACGACCTGCACGAACGCACCCAGGCCCGCCTCGATGATCCCGAGGTCTTCCTGTGGTTTCTCGGCCAGTTGGTCGAGCTGATGATCCAGAGCGCGGGCCTGGCCAGCGCCATCCGCGATCTGAAGGACGAAGCCCTGGCCCCGATCCGCAGCGGGCTGAAACGCGCGGGGGCCGAAGCGCTGGCGGTGTCGCAGGCCGCGGGACGGGTGCGCCCCGATCTGAGCGTGGAGGACACGCGCGTTCTGGCCCTGATGCTGGGGGCGCCGTCGCGCACTGTCGGGGCGGCCGATCGGGATCAGCTGAGTCGCCGGGCGCTGGAGCTGGTGCTGGACGCCGTTCGGCCTCGGCCGGAGCCGCTCACATGAGCCGCCGCGACTGGAACCTGCCCTGGGACGAGTATCTGGCGACGCTGAAGCCGCACGAGCGGCCCGCCCTGCCCGGCTCGCCCGCCACGCCCGACCATTCGACGCCGATGCGCTGGGCCTATGCCGCCGTGGGCATTCTGGTCGCCCTGACCGGCAGCCTCGGCAATGCCGCGGTGACGGCCAACATCCCGCAGCTGGCGGGTGATCTGGGCGTGACCATCGCCGAGGCGACCTGGCTGCCGGTCATCTTCGTCATGACCAACGCCTGCATGAACCTGCTGCTGGTCAAGTTCAGGATGCAGTACGGGCTGCGGCTGTTCACCGAGATCATCCTGATGGTCTTCCTGGCCACGGCGGCGGCGCACCTCTTCCTCGAGGACTTCGGCTCGACCCTGGTGGTGCGCGGCATCGCCGGGATCGCGGCGGCGGGCATGTCGACCCTGGGCATCCTCTACATCATCCAGGCCTTCCCGGCGCAGCACCGGCTGAAGGGCATCATCATCGGCGTGGGCCTGTCCAGCCTGGCCATCCCCCTGGCGCGGCTGGGGGTCGGGCCGCTGCTGGACCATGATCTGTGGCGGGCGGTCTACATGTTCGACCTGGGGCTGGTGCTGATCGCCCTGCCCGCCGTATTCGCCCTGAAGATGCCGCCGTCGCAGCGGGTGAAGACCTTCGAGAAACTGGACTTCGTCACCTTCGCCCTGTTCGCGCCGGGCGTGGCCCTGCTGACCGCCGTCCTGGGGCTGGGTCGCATCGTCTGGTGGACCGAGGCGGCGTGGATCGGCTGGGCCCTGGTCGGCGCCCTGGTCCTG
The DNA here is from genome assembly GCF_002479495.1 of Brevundimonas sp. UBA7506. Lineage (GTDB taxonomy): Bacteria > Pseudomonadota > Alphaproteobacteria > Caulobacterales > Caulobacteraceae > Brevundimonas. Next base: position 605,806 of record NZ_DLNQ01000015.1, on the reverse strand, counting down.
CTGACCGCCGCCGCCGTCATCGAGTACAACCGCGCCAACCCGCTGATCGACCTGAAATGGCTGGCGGGCGGCGACATCGTGCGGCTGCTGCTGGCCATCCTGCTGGTGCGGATCGTCCTGTCGGAGCAGACGACCGGCGCGGTCGGCTTCCTGCAACAGATGGGTCTGGGCAATGACCAGATGCATGGCCTGTTCTGGGTCATGCTGCTGGCCACGGCGGCGGGGACCCTGACCAGCGCCCTGACCCTGAATCCCATGAAGCTGTGGAAGCCCATCTCCATCGCGCTCGCCCTGATCGCCGTCGGCGCCTTCATGGACAGCCATGCGACGGTGCTGACCCGGCCGGTGAACCTCTATTTCAGCCAGGCCCTGCTCGCCTTCGCCGCCGCCTTCTTCATCGGCCCGACCATGATCATCGGCTTCGGCAAGGTCTTGCAGGGCGGGGGCAAGAACCTGATCAGCTTCATCGTCGTCTTCTCGATCGGCCAGAACATCGGCGGCCTGATGGGCTCGGCCCTGATCGGCACGATCCAGACGATCCGCGAGAAGTATCATTCCAACCAGCTGGCCGAGCACATCGACCTGGGCGATCCCGAGGTGGTGCTGCGGCTGCAGCAGCTGGGCGGGGCCTACGCCCACACCCTCGGCGACGCGGCCCAGCGCCAGGGCGCGGCGCTGAAGCTGCTGCAGCAGCAGGTCAGTCAGCAGGCTCAGGTCCTGGCCTACAACGACGTCTTCCTGCTGATCTCGGGCGCCGCCGCCGTCGGCGCGCTCTGGGTCGCCGCGAACCATTTCCGCCCCCGTATCGAGGCGCGCCGCGCCGCCAACCGCCAGGCGGCCGAGGCCGCCGCAGCCGCCGCTGTCGAATGACCCGGACCCGACCATGACCGACGCCACACCCGCCCCTGCTCAAGCCCCCGCCGCTCCGGCTCCGGCCGCCCCCCCGCCGCCCGCCGCCGCGCCGCAACCGTCCAGCGGACGCAGGGTCATGATCAGCGTGGTGCTGATCCTGATCGCCCTGGTCGGGGTCGGTCTGATCCTGCACGCCTGGCGCCTGCCGCCGTTCGACGGGGGGCCGCAGACCACCGACAACGCCTATGTGCGCGGCCAGGTGACCGTCATCAGCCCCCAGGTCAGCGGCTATGTGACCTCGGTCGAGGTGCAGGACTTCCAGACGGTTCAGCCCGGCCAGTTGCTGGCGACCATCGACGACCGCATCTATCGCCAGCGTCTGGAACAGGCGCAGGCGGCCCTGCATTCAGCTGAAGCGGCCCTGGCCAACTCCGCCCAAAGCCAGGCCTCGGCGCGCGGCTCGGTCGCCCAGACCCGCGCCTCCATCGCCGGCGCCGAATCCGCCGTGACCAAGGCGCGCGCCGACGCCCAGCGCGTGCGCACCCTGTTCGCCGGCGGCTGGGTGGCCCAGGCCCAGGTGGACACCGCCCAGAACGCCCTGCGCGCCGCCGAGGCCCAGTTGGCCGCCGCCCGCGCCGCCGAAGGCGTGGCCCAGACCGGCGTCACCTCGGCGGTGGTCAGCAAGGGCTCGCTGGAAGCCGCCGTCGAGAACGCCCGCGCCCAGGTCCGTCTGGCCCAGATCGACCTGGACAACACCCGCATCGAGGCTCCGCGCGCCGGACGTCTGGGCGAGGTCGCGGTACGCGTCGGCCAGCAGGTCGCGGTCGGCACGCAACTGACCGCCCTCGTCCCCGATACGGTCTGGGTCACGGCCAATATGAAGGAGACGCAGATGCGCGACATCCGCGTCGGCCAGTCCGTCGAGATCTCGGTCGACGCCCTGGGCGGACAACCCCTGAAGGGCAAGGTCGAACGCATCTCGCCCGCCGCCGGGTCCGAGTTCAGCGTCATCCGTCCCGACAACGCTACCGGCAACTTCACCAAGGTGGCCCAGCGCATCCCGGTCCGCATCTCCATCGATCCCAGTCAGGAGGCCGCCGCGCGGCTGGCTCCCGGCATGTCGGTCGTGGCGCGGATTCAGGTGCGGGAGTAGGCCTCCTCGCCGTCACCCCGGACGCCCCGCAGGGGCGATCCGGGGGCCAGGCGCCAGCCCCGGGCAGGACGCAGACATAAGCAACCGCCTGGGTTCCGGGTTCGCTGCGCGCCCCGGAATGACGGCAGGGAGACGAAAGGGCATGACCAAATGGCTCAGCCCGAGCGCCGCCCTGTCTTGTTGCAACGCAAAATTCATGACGATCCGGGGTTGCGTCAGCCTGACGCAGCCCGCATCTGGTCCCGATGACCTCCGCCCCGACCACCACCACCGCCGCTCCCAAGGGGCCGGGGTTCGCCGAATTCGTCTGCCTGATCGCCATCATGATGGCGATGAACGCCCTGGCCATCGACGCCATGCTGCCGGCCCTGCCGCACATCGGCGAAGATCTGGGCGTGGTCAACGAGAACACGCGCCAGTGGGTCATCACCGCCTATCTGCTGGGTTTCGGCGGGGCGCAGCTGTTCTACGGCCCGCTGGCGGACCGGTTCGGTCGGCGGCCCATCCTCTTCATCGGCATCGGCCTCTATGTCGGCTTCAGCATCCTGGCCGCCTTCGCCCATTCGTTCGAGTGGCTGATCCTGTCACGCATCGGCATGGGCCTGGGCTCGGCGGCGACACGGGTGCTGGCCGTGTCGATCGTGCGCGACCGCTATTCCGGCCGGACCATGGCGCGGGTCATGTCGCTGAGCTTCCTGGTCTTCCTGGGCGTGCCCATCCTGGCGCCGACCGTCGGGCAGCTGATCATGCTGGTGGCGCCCTGGCGCTGGATCTTCGGCTTCTTCGCCCTGTTCGGCGGCAGCTTCCTTTTGTGGGCCGCCCTGCGCCTGCCCGAGACCCTGCACCCCGAAGACCGCATGCCCATCAACGTCAAGCGCATCGCCGGCGCCTTTGGTCAGGCCCTGAGCAGCCGCATCGGCATGGGCTACACCCTGGCCATGACGGCGATCAGCGGCGCCCTGTTCGCCTTCATCAACTCTTCGCAGCAGATCTTTTTCGACGTCTTCAGGTCGCCCGGCCTGTTCACCACCGTCTTCGCCATGGTGGCCGGCGGCATCGCCCTGGCCTCGGTGCTGAACTCGCGCATGGTGGAAAGGCTGGGCTCGCGTCTGATCGCCCACACGGCCCTGTTCGGCTTCATCGGCTTCAGCCTGCTGCACGCGGCCATCGCCTATGCGGGGCATGACAGCTTGTGGGTCTTCGCCGCGCTTCAGGCCTGCAAGATGTTCTGCTTCGGCTTCATCGCCGGCAATTTCGGCTCCATGGCCATGGAGCCCATGGGCCATATCGCCGGCACGGCGGCCTCGGCCCAGGGCTTCATCTCGACCATCGGCGGGGCCCTGCTGGGCTTCTGGATCGGCCAGCATTTCGACGGCACCACCGTGCCGATGACGGTCGGGTTCGCGGCGCTGGGCGTCGTCGCCCTGCTGCTGGTTCTGGCCGCCGAGAAGGGACGCCTGTTCAAGGCCCACCACCTGCGGCCGATGCCGGCGAAGGCTTGATCTTTCCGGCGCGAGGGAGCCTTTTCGCACGCATCTGAATACGGAGCGTTCGATGACCCTGAAGCTGGTTGGGCAGGTTTCCGCCCTCGCCCTCGCCGCCGCCCTTGTCTCTTCCCTCGGCGCCTGCGCCACCGCGCCCGGAGGATCGGACATGACCGCGCCCGCCGCCACGCCTGCGACGCCCGCCTTCGCCTATGCTGACGACATCCACTCCAGCGCCCGCCCGGCCGAGGCGCGCGTCGGCCATGTGGCCCTGGACCTGACCGCCGACTTCGCGGCGAAGACCCTGTCGGGGTCGGCGACGCTGGACGTCACCGGCCGCGTCGGCGCGACCGAGGTCGTGCTGGACACCAAGAACCTGAACATCCGCGGCGTGCGCGACGCGCAGGGCCGCCCGCTGCGCCATGAGCTGGGCGCCGTGGACGCCATCAAGGGTCAGGCCCTGACCGTCCACCTGCCCGCCTTCGCCGGTAGCGAAGTCCAGAAGGTCGTCGTCGACTATTCCACCCGTCCCGACGCGGCGGCCCTGCAGTGGCTCAGCCCGCAGCAGACGGCGGGCGGGCAGAAGCCCTATCTGTTCAGCCAGGGCCAGGCCATCCTGACCCGCACCTGGGTTCCGACCCAGGACAGCCCCGGCATCCGCCAGACCTATTCGGCCCGCGTGGTCGCCCCTGCCGACCTGACCGTGGTCATGTCCGCCGAGCACCTGACGCCGACCGGCGAAGCCGCCGCCGCAGGTCAGAAGGCCTGGCGCTTCGACATGGATCGTCCGATCCCGCCCTATCTGATGGCCATCGCCATCGGCGACATCGCCTTCGCCTCGTTCGACGGCCGCACCGGGGTCTGGACCGAGCCGAGCCGTCTGGAGGCCGCCCACGCAGAACTGCAGTCCACCCCGCGCATGGTGGACGCCGCCGAGGCCCTCTACGGCCCCTATCGCTGGGGCCGCTACGACCTGCTGGTCCTGCCGCCCAGCTTCCCCTTCGGCGGGATGGAGAACCCGCGTCTGACCTTCGCCACCCCGACCATCATCGCCGGGGATCAGTCGCTGGTCTCGCTGGTGGCGCACGAACTGGCCCATAGCTGGTCGGGCAATCTGGTCACCAACGCCACCTGGTCGGACATCTGGCTGAACGAAGGCACCACGGTCTATTTCGAGAACCGGATCATGGAGGCCCTCTATGGTCGCGACCGCGCCATGCAGGAGCAGGTTCTGGGCTGGGGCGAGCTGTCAGCCGAGCTGGCGACCACGGCGCCGGACGATACGAAACTTCACATCGACCTGACCGGACGCGACCCCGACGACGGCCTGTCGGGCGTGCCCTATGAGAAGGGCGCGGCCATGCTGCGCACCATCGAACGCATCGTCGGCCGTGAGACGTTCGACGCCTGGCTGCGCGGCTATTTCGACCGCCACGCCTTCCAGCCCATGACCGACGTCGGCTTCCTGGCCGACATCCGCGAGCACCTGATCAAGGGCGATGCGGCGCTGGAGACCCAGTTGCAGCTGGACAACTGGATCTACAAGCCGGGGATGCCGTCGAACTGGGTGCCGCCGGTGTCGCACGCCTTCGAAGCCGTGGACCAACAGGCCAAGGCCTTCTTCGCCGACAAGAGCCCGGCCTCGGCCATCGACTGGAAGAACTGGAACACCCAGCAGCGCCAGCGCTTCCTGGCCTGGCGCCCCGAAGGTCTGGCGGCGGGCGCCGACTGGCTGACCACGGCGCAACTGGCCGATCTGGAGAAGACGCTGAACCTAGCCAATGAAGGCAACGCCGAGCTGACCTTCGCCTGGCTGCAGATCGCCCTGGCCCATCGCTACGAGCCTGCCGTCGCCACCGCCGACCGCTTCCTGACCAGCCAGGGCCGTCGCAAGTTCGTCCTGCCCCTGTTCCAGACCCTGTGGAACGAAGGCGACTGGGGCCGGGCCAACGCCACGCGCATCTACGCCAAGGCCCGACCACTCTATCACCCGGTCACGACGGGTTCGGTGGACCAGCTGGTGGGCCGTCCGTAACGAAAAACGATCCTCCCCCGCAGGCGGGGGAGGGGGACCGCGCAGCGGTGGAGGGGGCGGCTGCAGCCGCCGCCCTCAGCCCCTGGATCGCCGCTGTCGGAGGTCCAAAATTCCAAGCTGCGGGGCCATGATCTCGCCCCCTCCACCATGCTGCGCATGGTCCCCCTCCCCCGCTGCGCAGGGGAGGATAAGTCATAGATCCACCACCTCGACGCCGTCCTCGCGGGCCAGCCGGTCAGCGAGGACGGCGCGGTGGCAGCCGCAGGCCTCGGCCTCGAAACACAGCAGGGCGACGCGCTTTTCGCTCGCCACATGGCGCAGCTGCTGGAAGGCGGCCTCGGCGTCGGGCTCCTGCATATGGGCGTTGAAGACGGCGTGCATGGTCGCCACGTCGCCCTTTCTCGCCGCATCGCGCCCGGCCTTGGGCGTGCCCAGCGCCCGCAGCTGCAGATAGTCCACCCCCTCGGCCTTCAGGCTCTCGCCCAGCACCGTCTTGGAAAAGCCGGCGATACGCGACGAGGCCACGGCCCGCACATCAGCGACCAGCTCGACCCCCGCCGCCTTCAGCCGCTCGATGACCTCGGGCTGGGTGGAACCTTCATAGCCGATGGTGAACAGCTTCATGCGGCGATGATGCGCGTCGGATCGCTTGACGCCAAGCCTTGCAGCAAGCTCTCTGGACCGCACGGCGCACAGCGCGTTGGCGGAGAAAACATGACGGACGAAACGTCGCCCTTAGTTCTGGCCTGTGACCATGTCATAGCCTCGGATCGTCCAATTCGTCTGATCGTTCATCACTCTGACGGCATGTGGCAACTCACATGCGGGGAATATGATCATTCTCCAGAGGGCGCCACGATGCGACCGGTGCACATCCATCATATAGTCAATGATCGGCCCGAGCTCGGTGAAGCTATGCTCAAGACGCCCCGAAGTCATTTGTCGGAGCTGACACCAGAAGGTTGGCTCGTTCAGGCTCACGACGACTGAATGTCCAGGAGCGAAATTTCGTCCATGTTGTGCGTTGCCGTTGGAGGACAGCCCATGATCCGCTCCCTGAAGACGACCCTTCCGCTGGCCGCCGCCCTGATGGCCGCCGCCGCGCCCGCTGCCTTCGCCCAGAACCTGCTGATCCGGGGCGGGACCATCCATACCGGCGTCGAGGCCCAGCCGACCGCCGAGGTGGTGGCCGTGCGCGACGGGCGCATCGCCTATGTCGGCGCGGCGTCTGGCGCGCCCTCGGCCGAGGGGCTGGAGGTCGTGGACCTGAAGGGCGCGACCCTCTTCCCCGGTTTCACCGACGGCCACGCCCATCTGGATGGCATCGGCTGGCGCGAGATGACGCTGAACCTGGAAGGCTCAACCTCGGTCGTCGAGGCCATGGCGCGGCTGAGCGACTGGGCCAGGGCCCACCCCGAGGGGGTCATCGTCGGGCGCGGCTGGATCGAGACCCACTGGCCCGAGAAACGCTTCCTGACCGCCGCCGATCTGGACGCCGCCGCCCCCGGTCGCGTGGTGCTGCTGAGCCGCGCCGACGGCCATGCGGTCGCCGTCTCCAGCGCAGCGCTGAGCGCCGCCGGGGTCGATGCGGCGACGCCCGCCCCCTCGGGCGGCGAGATCCTGAAAGACGCCGACGGCCAGCCGACGGGTCTGCTGGTGGACGGAGCCATGGTTCTGGTCGAGCCGCTCATGCCCCAGGCCGACGCGGCGGCGACACGCGCGGCCTATCGCGCGGGCTTCGGCGTCTATGCCCGCTACGGCTGGACCGGGGTCCACTTCATGAGCGCGCCGTGGAAGGACGTGCCCCTGATGGAGGCGATGGCGCGCGAGGGCGAGGCGCCGCTGCGGGTCTATAACAGCATCGACATGGGCGACGCCCGCGCCCTGATGGCGGGCGGACCGCGTGACGCGGGCGACGGGCGGATCATCACCCGGGCGATCAAGTTCTACGCCGACGGCGCCCTGGGCTCGCGCGGGGCCAAGCTGTTTCAGCCCTATTCGGATCGCCCCGACACGTCCGGCCTGATGCTGGCGTCGCGCGAGACGGTCATGCCTCTCTATCAAGAGGCCCTGCGCACCGGCGTGCAGATCGCCACCCACGCCATCGGCGATCAGGGCAACCACGACGTCGCGGCCTGGTACGAGGAGGCCCTGCGCTCCGTGCCGAAGTCCGAGTGGAAGCTGGCCGATCCGCGCTGGCGCATCGAGCACGCCCAGATCATCCGGCCCAGCGACTATCACTACTTCGACGAGTTGCCGATCATCGCCTCCATGCAGCCCAGCCACGCGATCGGCGACCTGCATTTCGCGGCGGACCGACTGGGCGACGCCCGACTGGACGGAGCCTATGCCTGGCATACCCTGGTGGATCGCGGCGTGATCGTGGTCGGCGGCTCGGACGCCCCGGTCGAGCGCGGCGATCCCCTGATCGAGTTCTACGCCGCCGTGGCGCGGCGCGACCTGAACGGCTTCCAGGGACCGGACTGGCGCCCGAACGAGGCCGTGGACCGGGCGACGGCGCTGAAGATGTTCACCCTGTGGCCCGCCTATGCCAGCTTCCGCGAGAAGGAGCTGGGCACCATCGAGGTGGGCAAGCGCGCCGACTTCACCGCCTTCGACATCGACCTGATGACCGTGCCCGCCGCCGACATCCCCAAGGGTCATGCGGTCCTGACCGTGGTCGATGGTCAGGTGGTTTACAGGGCGGACTAAAGGCCCAACTCGCCCCGCTGTGCGTTGCGGCGGGGCGGCGCATCGGTTAAGCCCCGCCCATGGAATTCTCCTCCGGTCGCCCGTTGCGGCCGGGGTTTGGCGTTGGAGCGCTCAGATGGCTGATTTCGCCCCCGGACTGGTCACCGTTTTCGGCGGCTCGGGCTTTGTCGGAACCCAGGTGGTGCGAGCCCTGGCCAAGCGCGGCTGGCGCGTGCGCGTCGCCGTGCGCAAGCCCGCCCTAGCCTATGAACTGCGCATGGCCGGCGACGTCGGCCAGATCCAGACCGTCCGCTGCGACATCACCGACAAGGCCGCCGTGGCCGAGGCGATCAAGGGCGCCGACGCCGTGATCAACCTGGTCGGCATCCTGTTCGAGACCGGCGGCCGCAAGTTCGAGGCCCTGCACGTCGAAGGCGCCGTCAATGTCGCCGAGGCCGCCAGGGCCGCGGGCGTCCAGCGCCTGACCCATATGTCGGCGATCGGCGCCGACGTGAACGGCAAGGCCGCCTACGCCCGCACCAAGGGCGCCGCCGAGGCCGCCGTGCGCGCCGCCTTCCCCGGCGCCGTGGTCATCCGCCCCTCGATCATCTTCGGCAAGGAAGACGCCTTCCTGAACAAGTTCGCCGCCATGGCGACCTTCTCGCCCGCCCTGCCCCTGATCGGCGGCGGCGTGACCAGGTTCCAGCCGGTCTATGTCGGCGACGTGGCCGAGGCCATCGCCCGCGCCACCGTCGCACCGGAAGCCGAAGGCAAGACCTTCGAGCTGGGCGGACCCTCGGTCTGGACCTTCAAGGACATCCTCAAGTTCATTCTGCGTGAGACCAACCGCGATCGCTTCCTGGTCCCCGTGCCCTTCTTCGCCGCCCGTATCCTGGGGTCGCTGGCGCAGATTCCGGCGGCGATCGGCCTGAAGCCCGCCCTGACCAAGGACCAGGTCCTGCTGCTGGAGAACGACAACCTCGTCTCGCCGGGCGCCGAGGGTCTGGCCGAACTGGGCGTGGAGGCCACGGGTCTGGAAGCCATCGCCCCCAGCTATCTGTTCCGCTACCGCGTCGGCGGCCAGTACGCCGAAAGCCCGGCGGCGGCCTGATCGGGGCCAGTTACAAAAAGCCCCTCGGGACGCTGTCCCGAGGGGCTTTTCTTTGGGCGTTGACCTCTCCTCCCCACCATGTGGGGAGGTGGCGCGGCGGCGAAGCCGACGTGACGGAGGGGCCGCTTTCGCAGGAGCCCCTCCACCGCTACGCGGTCCCCCTCCCCACAGAGCGGGGAGGAAAGAAAGTTACAGCGCCCCGGTCACGGCCAGACCGACGATCCCCGCCACGCCCACCACGATGCGCCACCAGGCGAAGGGGCCGAAGCCGCGCTTCGACACGAAGTCGAGCAGGAAGCGCACCACCACCAGGGCCGTCAGGAAGGCGGCGACGAAGCCCACCGCGATCAGGCCGAAGTCGCTGAAGTCCAGAACGTCGCGGTTCTTGAACAGGTCATAGGCCACCGCCGCCCCCATGGTCGGCAGGGCCAGGAAGAAGCTGAACTCGGCCGCCGAACGCTTGTCGGTCTTGAGCAGCAGGCCGCCGGCGATGGTGGCGCCCGAGCGCGACACGCCGGGGATCATGGCCAGGCATTGGAACAGGCCGATCAGGAAATAGATCCGCATCGGATAGCGGTCGGCGTCCAGATAGACCGGGAACTTGTCCACCCGATCCAGCCACAGAAGCAGCAGCCCGCCGACGATCAGGGCGCTGCAGATGACCAGGGGCGTCTCGAACAGCACCGTCTTGATGAAGCCGTAGGCGAAGAAGCCGATGACGGCGGCGGGCAGGAAGGCGACCAGCAAGCCGATCAGGAAGCGCCGCGCGGCCGGATCGAAGGGCCAGCGCGTCGCCAGCGTCCACAACCGCTTGAAATAGACGCTGATGATGGCCAGCAGGGCGCCCAGCTGGATGACGATCTCGAACGTCTTGCCGGTGCTCTCGAAGCCGAGGAAATGCCCCAGCAGCAGCAGGTGTCCGGTGGACGACACCGGTATGAATTCGGTCAATCCCTCGACCAGACCCAGAAGGATCGCCGTCAGCCAGTCCGCCATGGAAACTCCGTCTCGACCGGCGACGGTTCGTCCGCCCCGGGCAGGCTTCTTCCTTAGCGCCCCGGACAAGACGCCGCCATTGGCGGATGCGCGGTTTTGCGCGACAAGGGCGGGGATGACCGCCTCCGCCCTCGACGACGCTCACGCCACGACCCGCCGCATCACCGCCCTGTCGGTGGGCACGGCGACGATCCTGATCGTGATGAAGGCCTTCGCCCTGGGGGCCTCGGGCTCGGTGTCGATCCTGGCGACCCTGGCGGATTCCGCACTGGACCTGATCGCCTCCCTGGCGACCTTCTTCGCCGTGCGCTGGGCGGCGGCGCCAGCGGATCCCGAGCATCGCTACGGCCACGGCAAGGCCGAGGCTCTGGCGGGTATGGTGCAGGCGGGCCTGATCTTCGCCTCCGCCGTCTTCATCGGCTGGGAGGCAGTGCAGCGCATCTTCGATCCCCGGCCGGTCGCCGCAGGCGGCTGGGCCGTCGGCGTGGTCGTCGCCTCGATCGCCGTCACCCTGTGGCTGGTGTGGATGCAGACCCAGGCCTTGAAGAAGACCGCGTCCCTGGCCGTGGCGGGCGACCGCGCCCACTACGCCGCCGATCTGGCCGCCAATGTCGTGGTGCTGATCGGGGTGATCTCGGGCGCCTATCTCGGCGCGCCCGGGCTGGACGCGGCGGCGGGTCTGGTGGTGGCGGTCTGGCTGTTCTGGGGCGCCATCTCGCTGCTGCGCGAGTCCGCCGATCACCTGCTGGACCATGCCGGCCCCGAGGAAGCGCGCGTGACCATCGCCGCCGCCGTCCTGGCCGATCCGCGCATCTCGGGCCTGCACCAGCTGCGCACCCGCATGGCCGGGCAGGTGCTGATGGTGCAGATGCATGTCGATCTGGATCCGCAACTGACGCTGGAGGCCGCTCACGCCATCGTGGTCGAGGCCGAGCAGCGCATTCAGGCCGCCTTCCCCCACGCCGACATCCTGATCCACGCCGACCCGCGCGGCCGGGCCGAACTCCACGCCGCCGCCCCCTCCGTCGCCGCGTCCGAGGCCCCGGTCGAGCCCGTGGCGAGCCGCCCCGGCCCCTGGTCATAGGCTGCGACGCGGGGTCGCGGTAAACGGAGCCTTAACGTGCATAGGCGCATGGGTGGAACAATGTCCGCGCCCGCCGTCCTCTATCATTTCGCCTTCCATCCCGGCTCGCGCACGGCGCGTCTGGCCCTGGGCGAGGCGCGCATCGATTTCGGCGAGGAACCGGTCAAGCCGTGGGAAGAGGACTGCCCCCTCTTCGACCTTAACCCCTCGGGGATGCCGCCGGTCCTAAGCGTGGCCGAAAAGGGCAAGACCCTGACCCTGTGCGAGACGGACGCCATCCTCGGCTGGATCGAGGACCGCTCCAAGGGCGACGTCCTGATGCCGGCCGACATCGGCGAGCGCGCCGAGGCGCGGCGGCTGGCGACCTGGTTCAACCGCCGCTTCATCGACGAGGTGGACGCCGTCCTGTTGCATGAGCGGATGGAAAAGCCCCTGCTGCGGCTGGGTCCGCCCGAGGCCCGGATGCTGCGCGAGGGCCGCGACGCCCTGCGCGTTCATCTGGCCATGCTCGAGGCTCTGGCCGCCGGGCGTGAGTGGCTGGCCGGGCGCCGGCTCAGCCAGGCCGACCTGATCGCGGCCGGTCATCTGTCGGTGCTGGACTATTTCGGCGAGATCACCTGGGCCTCCTATCCGTCGCTGAAGACCTGGTATTCCAAGCTGAAGTCGCGCCCCTGTTTCCGGACGCTGCTGAGCGATCGCTTCCCCGGCGTCCATCCCGCCACCTGGTACGCCGACCTCGACTTCTGAGGCTAACAGAGGCAAAGGCCCCGTCATGGCGGCCGATCCCCGCATCTTCATCCGACAACGCGCCGCCGAGCTGGGCTTCGGCGTGTGCCGCTTCGCCTCGGCCAGCGAACCGTGGAGCGCAGGCGAGAAGCTGGCCCACTTTGTCGAAGCGGGCCGTCACGGCGACATGGGCTGGATGGAGACGACGCTGGAGCGCCGCGCCCACCCCACCGCCATGTGGGACGGGGCCAAGACCGCCATCGTTCTGGGCATGAACTACGGCCCCGAGGCCGATCCCCTGCCGGAACTGCAGGATCGCTCAGCGGGCTACATCTCCGTCTATGCGCGCGGCGACGACTATCACGAGGTCATCAAAGGGCGTCTGAAGATCCTGGCGGGGCAGATGGCCGCGCGTCTGGGCCAGGAGGTGAAGGTCTTCGTCGACACCGCTCCCCTAATGGAGAAGCCCCTGGCCCAGCGCGCCGGTCTGGGCTGGCAGGGCAAGCACACCAATCTGCTGAGCCGCACCCACGGCAACTGGCTGTTCCTGGGGGTCATCCTGACCGCCGCCGAGATCGAACCGGACGAGGCCGAAACCGAGCACTGCGGCCGCTGCACCGCCTGTCTGGACGCCTGCCCGACCAACGCCTTTCCCGCGCCCTTCCAGATCGATGCGCGTCGCTGCCTGTCCTATCTCACGATCGAATACGCCGAGCCTTGGCCGGTCGAGTTTCGCATCGCGACGGGGCCGCGCATCTATGGTTGCGACGACTGTCTGGGCGCCTGTCCGTGGAACAAGTTCGCGCAGGGCGCGTCGGAGGCGCGGCTGCACGCCCGCGGCAGCTTGAAGGGGCCGCGCCTGGCCGACCTGCTGGCGCTGGACGATCCCGCCTTCCGCGCCCTGTTCACCAAGAGCCCGGTCAAGCGCATCGGGCGCGACCGGTTCATCCGCAACGTCCTCTATGCGGCGGGGAACTCAGAGGACGCGGCCTTGATCGCGCCGGTTGAGACCCTGCTGGACGACCCGGCGCCCGTGGTGCGCGGGGCGGCGGTCTGGGCGCTGTCGCGGCTGGATGGAGAGCGGTTCGCCGCGCTGCGCGAGGCGCGGCTGGCGGGCGAAGAAGACGAGAGCGTCAAAGCCGAATGGTCCTTCTCCCCTTGAGGGAGAAGGTGTCGTGCGAAGCATGACGGATGAGGGGTGACGACGGCGCCCTGATAGAAGAGATCGACGTCAGCGCCGCGCGTTTCGAGCGCAGCGCTAACACCCCTCATCCGAGCGCCTTCGGCGCCCACCTTCTCCCTCAAGGGGAGAAGGGTCTTTAGACGTCGGCCTGTCCCACGCCGCGACCGCCGCCCGGCACCGGGGCGACGTCCAGCAGCTTCAGCCGGAACACCAGGACGGCGTTTCCGGGGATCAACGGCGGGCCGCCCGCTTCGCCGTAGCCCAGTTCCGGCGGGACATAGAGCAGCCACTCGTCGCCGGGTTTCATCAATTGCAGGGCCTCGGTCCAGCCGGGCACGACCTGCTCAGGCGAGAAGACGGCGGGCGAGCCGCGCTTGAACGAACTGTCGAAGACGGTGCCGTCGGTCAGGCTGCCTTCGTAGTCGACGCGCGCCAGATCGTTGCGGTCGGGATGGACGCCGCCCGCCGGACCGCTAGTCACGACCTTGTACTGCAGGCCCGACGGCAGGGTCTGCACCCCTTCCGCCGAGGCGTTGGTCTTCATGAAGGCGGCGGCCTCTTCCGCGTTCTTCGCCAGATCCGCGCCCGACACGGCGGGCTGGCGGTTGCAGGCGGCGACCGCCAGCAGGGCGGCGGCCGAGGCCGCGACGAGTGCGGGCTTAGCCCATGCGAAGTTCATAGCCACGTTCCTTGAGGGCTTCGCCGATTTCCTCGGCATGACGGGCGTCGCGGGTCTCGACCATGATGTCGAACTCGGCGCCCTTGGCCGGCACGTCCAGCGCCAGCCGGTTGTGCACGACGTCGATGATATTGCCGCCCAATCCGCCGATGACGGCGGCCATGGCCGACAGCATGCCGGGGCGGTCGTCGCCCAGGATGCGATAGACGATCAGGCGCTTCTCGCGGACCATTTCGCGGTTCAGCACCACAGCCAGCATGCGGGCGTCGATATTGCCGCCGGTCAGCTCGATGCCGACCTTCATGCCCTTGAAGCGTTCCGGGTTGGCCAGGATGGCGGCCAGACCGCCGGCCCCGGCGCCCTCGGCCACCGTCTTCTCCAGCGTCGCCAGCAGGGCCACGCCCTTTTCGAAGTCGGCCTCCTCGCAGACAAAGACCTCGTCGATCAGGCTGTCGGCCAAGGCGAAGGGGATTTCGCCCACGGCCTTGATGGCGATGCCCTCAGCGATGGTCTGGCCGCTGCATTTGGCGGGCTCTCCGCGACGACGGGCGGTGAAGGAGGGATAGCGAGCGGCCTCGACGCCGAAGATCTTGATGTCCGGCTTCATCGCCTTGGCGGCGATGGCGCTCCCGGCGATCAGGCCGCCGCCGCCGATGGGGATGATCAGGGCGTCCAGTTCCGGCGCGTCCTCGATGAACTCCAGGCCGCAGACGCCCTGGCCCGCCACGATGCCCTCGTCGTCGAAGGCCGAGACGAAGACGTAGCCGTGCTCGGCCTGAAGCCGCTTGGCCTCCTCGGTCGAGCCGGAAAAATCGAGACCGTGGATGACGACATTGGCGCCGTGGGCGCGGGTGCCGTCCACCTTCACGAAGGGGGTGCCCTCGGGCATGACGATGGTCACGGGCACGCCCAGGCGGCCGCCGTGATAGGCCAGGGCCTGGGCGTGGTTGCCCGCCGAGGCGGCGACCACGCCACGCTTCATTTCGTCCGGCGTCAGCTGCAGCAACCGGTTCAGGGCGCCGCGCTCCTTGAAGCTGCCGGTGAAGTGCAGGTTGTCGTACTTGATCCAGATCTCGGCGCCGGTCAGCTGGGACAGGCGACGCGAATAGCGGACGGGGGTGCGGTCGACCTGACCGGCGATGCGTGACTGCGCCGCGCGGATGTCGTCGATGGTGACGGTCATGAAGCCCCTGAAAACGTTTCTCGGCCGGTCTCTGCGTCCGGTCTCCGGCGCCCTTTTGGCCCAGCCCGCGACGCCGGGCAACCTTGACTCGTCTCACCTTCGGGCGTCATTCCCGTGGAGCTTGAAACGCGTTCCGGGAGCTCCCTCCATGTCGATCCGTCGCCCTTCCCTCGCCCTCGCCGCCGTTCTGGCCGGCGCCCTGACGCTCGGCGCCTGCGCCACCACGCCCATGGGCGGCGCGACCGGCGCCGGTTCGACCGATTTCAGCGCCGACGCCTTCGCCTGGTCGGCCCGGGCGGGCCAGGCCTCGATCGAGGGCCGGGTCGCCTTCGCCCAGGACGGCAAGAGCTTTCACTGCGTCGGCAACGTCGGCCTGATCCCCGACACCGGCTATACCCGCGCCCGCATGCAGCGCCTCTACGGCTCGACCGACCGCGCCGCGGTCCCCGCCGCCGTGGTGCGCGCTCGTTCGGCCGGCGAGCAGGCCGCCGACTATCGCGCCTTCGAACGCGCCCAGCCCTGCGCCGCCGACGCCTTCCGCTTCACCGGCCTGCCCGACGGCAGCTGGTTCCTGATCTCGCCGGTCAAGGCGGGAGACGACATCATGGTGGTCATGAAGCGCGTCCAGACGCGCGGCGGGCGCATGGTCAGCGTCACCCTCGGAAGTTGAACCGACCAGGGGACCGGCGTTCGCCATCCTTTGGCCTTATCGGGCCGCTCTCTGAACTGATCCATTCCTGGACAGTCGGGGAGCGCGTTCTTGTCCCAGCATAATATCATCGGCTCCGAGGCCTTCGGCCGGCGCCCGTTCGTCATCCTTCGCGGCGTCAAGGCAGGCGGCATCCGTCGCCGTCGTTCCGGATCAGCCATGGCCTATGTCATCGTCGCGATTCTGGCCTTGTCGGCCGGCGCGGCCGTCGCCGCCTTCGCGCTCGGCCCCCTGCTGGTGCAGCCCGCCGACGCGGCGACCGCCGCTGACGCCGCGCCCACGCCGGCCCTGCAGGGCGTAGCTACGCCGGTCGCCGCTCCGGCGTCCTAGGGACCGACGAAACTCAAGGCCTCGGCGAAGAGTTCGCCGCGGCTGCGCACCCCCAGCTTCTGATAGGCGTGTTTCAGGTGGGTGCGCAGGGTCTCGATGGAGATGTCCAGCGCCTGGGCGATCCGACCGGTCTCGACCCCCGCCAGCAACATCTCGATGATCCGTCCCTCGGACGGCGTCAGCAGATGGTTCTCGATCAGGGCCTGAAAGCGGATTTCGCTGCGCGCCCTCTGCAGGGTCAGACCGATCAGGGCGCTGGGCGGGGCGCAGACCTCGCGCGCCCAGGCCACCCAGTGACGTCCGCCCTCGCCCGGCACGACGGCGCAACCCGCCTCCTCGGGCCGGGCCGCAGCCACCAGGCCCGCGATGATCGGCGAGCGCGGCGCCAGACGTCCGTCGCAGACCTCGAAGGCCTCGCCGTCGTCGCGCAGCGCCCGCGCCGCCTCGTTCATCCACATGACGTCCAGATCGCGCGTGACGATCAGACGGGCGCGACGCTCGCCGTCGACCCAGTTGGCCAGGGCGCGCCCGCAAAGGGCGTTCGGCGCGCCCTCATCGGTTGAAACCGCGCGGCGTCGATCACCCGACACGCGACGGTCGGCCGAAAACCAGAACGGCTCCTGCGACGCCTCAGGGGCGAAGCCGGTCTCAACTGAACCCTGTCTCACACCGACACTCCAAGCTCAGGCCGCCCCCGTCCGACCGGTTGTTGCACCACCCGTTTCACGCAACGCCACAATCCTGACGGATTTCACCATACCTCAAAATATTCTCGGCTACATCCCACAGATTGGTGATGCCAAAGAACATGACGCAACGTAATTTCCAACGCTGGTCACATGTATTTTGCACATCGAATACTGATACAAGAAAGACGTAATCAATACCCGGAGAAGTATATGCACAAAATGAAGTGAAACAACGATTACTAACAATAGGTTAATAATATAAATTGCTGAAATAACGAAGTTTTTTCAGGATCGCCCAGAACACCTCGCCCTAGCAGCCCGCGGATCGACGCTGAAAAGCCTCCGCTAGACTTCTCCCCGAGTTGAAACCTGTCGCGCCGCCAATGCACGCCAGGACCACGGCGCGCGCCCCCTCCTCCCCCGGGTTCGCACGCCATCCAGACCCTGACACGCCGATCGCCACCACCGCGCTAGCGGGATCGGCGCGCCAAAGGGCGGGCCGGGCGAAGACGCATCCACGGCTTCGCTCAAACATGGGCGCTTCGGCGCGACGGCCTCACCGCGGAATCGCACGCCCCCCAGCGTTCCGCCCGACTGGAGTCGTCGCCGAAGCGCCAGGCCTGCGCCCGACGCTCGGATATTTCTTCGCGATCTTCGCCAATATGGAGAAAATTGACATCGCGTCTCGCGCCAGGCGCGCGCGATTTCGGAAACTATTTCTCGCCAAACAGGGAGACATTCACGCCTTCAGCCGGAGGATGAGATGTTCAAGAGCCTGTTCACCGAACACCCTAGGTCCGTCGGCGAAAGCTATTTCGAGCATATGGGCATGTCGGCCTCTTTCGGGGCCGCCATGTTCAAGGGGGCCGCGGCCTGCTTTGTTCACGCCCTGATCCCCGGCCTGTGCGTCCGCACCGGCAGCGGCGTGGTCAGCGACCTGCATCACCGCATGGTCACCCACCGCAACAAGTCGACCTGCGCCGAACAGACCACCGCAGCCCCGGCCGCCGCCGATGTTTGATCGCCTGCCGACAGCCAAGACCGACAGCCTCATGATGCTGGGCCGACTGATGCAGGCCGACCCGCGCGCCGACAAGATCGACCTGGGCGTCGGCACCTATCGCGACGAGACCGGCGCCATTCCCATCATGAAGGCGGTCAAGACGGCCGAGGCCCTGCTGCACGCCGAGCAGACCTCCAAGGGCTATGTCGGCCCCGCCGGCGATGCGGCCTTCGCGCTCGGCCTTCAAGCCGCGACCTTCCCCGACCTCTCGCCCTCGCTCAAGGCCCGGATGTCGCGCATCCAGACGCCGGGCGGGACCGGCGCCCTGCGCCTGGCGCTGCAGATCATCGCCCAGGCCAACCCGGCGGCCCAGGTGTGGATCGGCACGCCGACCTGGCCCGCCCACCTGCCGATCATCGCCGCCTGCGGCCTGACCGCGCGGACCTTCGATCACCTGACGGCGGACGGCGGCCTGAACCGCGCCGCGCTGGACGAGGCCCTGGCCCAGGCGGCGCCGGGCGATGTCGTCCTGCTGCACGGCTGCTGCCACAACCCGACGGGCGTCGATCTGGACGCCGACGCCTGGCGCGCGGTGGCCGATATCGCGACCGCCAAGGGCCTTCTGCCCCTGATCGACCTGGCCTACCCCGGCCTCGGCGACAGCGTCGAGGACGACGTGGCCGGCGTCCGCATCCAGCTGGAAGGCTGCGAGAACGCCCTGATCGCCCTGTCCTGCTCCAAGAGCTTCGGCCTCTATCGCGACCGGACCGGCGCCCTGCTGATGCTCAGCAAGGCCGAGGCCACCGCCGCCAACCTGGCCCAGGTCGCCGCCGGTCACGCCCGCCTGCTGTGGTCCAACCCGCCGGATCACGGCGCCGCCCTGGTGCGGATCATCCTGTCGTCGGACGAGCTGACCGGCCTGTGGCGGGCCGAACTCGATGCCATGCGCCTGCGCGTGAATGCGCTGAGGGCGCAACTGGCCGCCCTGCCCCTGCCCCGACTGGACCTGTCCGCCCTGTCGCGTCAGCGCGGCATGTTCGCCCTGTTACCCCTGTCGGAAGCCTCGGTCGATCGCCTGCGCCAGGACCACGCCGTCTATGTGGACGCCTCGGGCCGCATCAATGTCGCGGGGCTGAACGCGGGCAATTTCGAGCGGTTCGCGACGGCCCTCGCTTCGCTGGACTGAGGCGTCGCGCAAGCGTCACGGAACCGGAAACGCCCTGACCCGCTGAAAGGACTTCACCCTTTCAGGAGCAGGCGAATGAGCGTTCTCGGGTCCATTCTCGGCGGCATTTTCAAGAAAAAGAAGGACGAGCCCGCCGCACCGGCGGCGCCCGCGCCTGCGCCGACTGCGGCGCCTGTCGCGCCTCAGGCCGCGCCCGCTGCACCCGCCGCCGCAGCCCCGGCGCCCGAGGTCGATGTCGCCGGCATCCTCGACTTCATGAACGACCAGAAGGCGCAGAAGCTGAACTGGCGCACCTCCATCGTCGACCTGATGAAGCTGGTCGGGCTGGAATCCTCGCTGGCCGAACGCAAGGAACTGGCCGACGAACTGGGCTACACCGGCGACAAGTCGGACAGCGCCAGCATGAACATCTGGCTGCACGCCCAGGTGATTCAGAAGATCAGGGACAACGGCGGGCGTCTGCCCACCGATCTGTGAGCTGCGTCTCTCGCGAGGGGGTGCGCGACCGCGCCCTCTCGCGCTAAGACAGGATCATGAGCGACGTCGATCCGAGTCTTGATGGCCCTCCCTGGGAGGAGGACGTTCCCGAGCGGGACGAGAACACCGACGATATGTTCGGCGCTCCCGCCGCTGCGCCTGAACCTGTAGCGGCGCCCGTCGCCGCTGCCGCGCCCCCGCCCGCCAAGGCCGAGCCCTTCGCGGACGAGCCCGCCGACGACGGCGCCTACAAGGTTCTGGCGCGTAAATATCGCCCGCGCGCCTTCGAGGACCTGATCGGTCAGGAGGCCATGGTCAGGACCCTGACCAACGCCTTCGCCACCGGTCGCATCGCCCACGCCTTCATGCTGACCGGGGTGCGCGGCGTCGGCAAGACGACGACCGCCCGCCTGCTGGCCCGCGCCCTGAACAACGAGACGGACACCATCGACAAGCCGTCGCTGGCCCTGTCGGCGCACGGGCGTCACGACGCCGCCATCATGGCTGGCCAGCACATGGACGTCATGGAGATGGACGCCGCGTCCCACACCGGCGTCAACGACATCCGCGACATCCTGGAGAGCGTCCGCTACGCGCCGGTCGAGGCCCGCTACAAGGTCTATGTCCTCGACGAGGTTCACATGCTGTCGACGCAGGCGTTCAACGCCCTGCTGAAGACGCTGGAGGAGCCGCCGCCCCACGCCAAATTCATCTTCGCCACCACCGAGATCCGCAAGGTCCCGGTGACCATCCTGTCGCGCTGCCAGCGTTTCGACCTGCGCCGCGTCGAGCCGGAAGTCCTGGTCGGCCACCTGGGCCGCATCGCCGACCGCGAAGGCATGAAGATCGAGCAGGAGGCCCTGGCCCTGATCTCGCGCGCGGCCGAAGGCTCGGTGCGCGACGGCCTGTCCTTGCTCGATCAGGCCCTGGTTCAGGCCGAAAGCGGGGCGACGGTGCAGACCGCCACCGTGCGCGACATGCTGGGTCTGGCCGACCGCACCCAGACCATCGCCCTGTTCGAATCCGTCATGGCCGGACGCACCGCTGAGGCGCTGGAAAACTTCCGCACCCTCTACGGCTATGGCGCCGATCCGGTGCAGGTGACCAATGACCTGCTGGAGCACTGCCACGCGGCCTCCGTCGCCAAGATGCTGGGCCCGAACGCCACCCGCCTGCCCAATGATCAGGCGCAGAAGCTGACGGCGCTCGGCGCGGCGATTTCCGCCGGAACCCTGTCGCGCACCTGGCAGATGCTGCTCAAGGCCCTGGACGAGGTGCGGCGCGCGCCCAACCCGGCGGATGCGGTGGAAATGGCCATCGTCCGTCTGGCCTACGCCGCCGACCTGCCGGGACCGGAAGAGGCGCTGAAGGCCATCCAGTCGGGGGGGACCCTGCCGGGCGGCGGCGCGGGCGGTCCGCGCGGCGGCGGCGGTGGAGGCGGCGGCGCCTCGGCCATGCTGGCGGCGCGGCCTGTGGCCCAACCCGCCTTGCCCAATCCCCAGACTTTCGAGGCCGTGGTCGCCCTGATCGGCGACAAGCGTGAGATCACGCTGCAGATGGACGTCGAGCGCTATGTGAAGCCGGTGTCGTTCAAGCCCGGCGCCATCGTCTATGAACCGGCGGCGGGTTCGCCCGTCGATCTGGCGCGGCGTCTGGCCTCGCGGCTCAAGGAATGGACCGGCCGCACCTGGCTGATCGCCGCCAATGGTCAGGGCGGCGGCGAGACCCTGATCGAGATCGAGAAAAAGGCCCGCTCCGCCCGCCGTGCGGCGGTCGAGGCGGACCCCTTCGTGGTGTCCATCATGCAGGCCTTCCCCGGCGCCGAGATCAAGGAGATCAAGACCCTGGCCCCGGCGGTCGAAATGCCCGCCATCCCGGAAGACGACGAGGACGACTGATCTCCTCCCCACTATGTGGGGAGGTGGATCGGCGGCGTAGCCGACGAGACGGTGGGGCTCGGTTGAGCGTGGCGCCGCCGGCCCCTCCACCGCTACGCGGTCCCCCTCCCCATTGCATGGGGAGGAGAGAAGAAGCGCTTACAGGATCTGCGCGGCTTCCTCGAAGTCTAGGCGGGGCGAGCGCGGGAACAGGTTTTCGTCGGTGCCGTAGCCCAGGTTCATGATGAAGTTCGGCTCGACATTGCTGTCGGGGAAGAACTCGGCCTTCACGCCGGCGGCGTCGAAGCCCGACATCGGCCCCACATCCAGACCCAGGGCGCGCGCCGCGATGGTCAGATAGCCGCCCTGCAGCGAGGCGTTGCGGAAGGCGGCTTCGCGACGACCCGCCTCGTCCAGGAACCAGTCGCGGGCCCCCGGCGCGTGCGGGAACAGCCTGGGCAGGGTCTCGTGGAAATCGATGTCCTGGGCGATGATCAGGTTGACCGGGGCGGCCAGGGTCTTGGCGCGGTTGCCCTCGCTCATGTGGACCGACAGGCGCGCCTTGGCCTCGGGCGAGGTGACGAAGACGAAGCGGGCGGGCGTGGCGTTCACCGCCGTCGGGCCGAACTTGGTCAGGTCGTAGAGCTTACGGATCAGGTCCTCGGAGACCGGGCGATCGCTCCAGCCGTTGCGCGTGCGCGCCTCGGTGAACAGCTGGGCCAGGACAGAATCGGAAACCGGAACGTCGCGGGCGGCAAGGGCGTCGAACGCCATGAGAAAAGCTCCTGAACAGGATTAGCAACTTCAGTTGTGGCGAATATGGCCTGTCGCGCGCCGCCGTCAAGAGGACTGCTACAAAATCTGTTGCTGATTTGAACCGCTGTTCTGCAAGAGGGTCTGGAGCCGGACTGCGGATCGCCCTATCTAGGGAGAATGAAAGACCTCAACGCCCTGATGCAACAGGCCCAGGCCATGCAGCAAAAGCTGCAGGACGCCCAGGCCAAGATGGCCGAAACCACCGCCGAGGGCACCTCGGGCGGCGGCCTTGTCTCCATCGCCCTGAAGGGCCCTGGCGAGATCACCTCGGTGAAGATCGACGACAGCCTGATGACCCCCGGCGAGGGCGAGATTCTGGCCGACCTGATCGTCGCCGCCCACGCCGACGCCAAGCGCAAGCTGGACGAGGTCAACAACGCCCTGATGCGCGAGGCCGCCGGCCCCATGGCCGGGATGAACATCCCGGGAATGCCGAAACTCTTCTGATGGCCGCCTCCGCCGGGCCGGAAATCGAACGGCTCATCAGCCTTCTGGCCAAGCTGCCGGGCATGGGTCCGCGCTCGGCCCGGCGCGCGGCCCTGGCCCTGCTGAAACGGCGCGAGCAACTTCTCGTGCCGCTGGCCGCCTCGCTGGCCGAGACAGCGGACAAGGTCGTCAACTGCTCGGTCTGCGGTTCGCCCGACACACGCGACCCTTGCTCGGTCTGTTCGGACACAAGCCGCGACAACGCCCTGATCTGCGTCGTTGAAGAGGCCGGCGCCCTGTGGGCCATGGAGCGGTCCGGCGCCTTTCGCGGCAAGTATCACGTTCTGGGCGGGCTGCTGTCGGCGCTGGACGGCGTCGGGCCCGAACAGCTGCGCATCGCCGAACTGATCGGCCGAGCGAAAGGCGGCGAGGCGCGCGAGGTCGTCCTGGCCCTGCCCGCCACCGTCGACGGCCAGACCACGGCCCACTACCTCGCCGAGCGCCTGTCGGCGGCCGGGGTGGAGGTCACGTCGCTGGCGCGCGGCGTCCCGGTCGGCGGCGAACTGGACTGGCTGGACGACGGCACCATCGTCCAGGCGTTGCGGGCGCGCCGACCCGCTTAATCCCCAACCTCGGTCATCCCGGACGCAGGCTCGCTGACGAGCCGAAGATCCGGGACCCAGGCGTTGGAGATTTGCAGGCTGCTTCTCTGCTGGGAGCCGCCGCCTGGGTCCCGGATCGGCCTGACGGCCGTCCGGGATGACGGAAGGCAGCGTCTGCGGCTGCGCTTTCAACCGCCCGCGACTCCGGCTAGGAACGGAGCATGAACACGCTCGAACTCATCCTGCTGGTCGTCGCCGTGGCTGCCGTGGCCGGCTTCTTCTGGGCCTTCATGGGCTGGCAGAAGGCCAAGGGGGCGCTGGACGCCGCCGACGCCCGGCTGGAGCTGATGGAGGAGAGCCGTGACTCCATGGCCGAGTTCCTCAAGGCCCAGGCCTCGCAGTCGGCCGAGGCCGTGGCGACCAAGCTGGTGGCTCGCGCCACCGAGACCTTCCAGGCCCAGGACCGCGTCGCCCGTGAACGGATGGAGGCCCAGCTCAAGCCGGTCTCCGAAACCCTCGCCAAGTTCCAGGAACATGTCACGGCGCTGGAGAAGACCCGCGCCGAGGACACCGGCGGCTTGAAGGAGCAACTGGCCGCCCTGATGACCGCCTCGACCGCCACCCGCGACGAGGCGCGCCGCCTGACCGAGGCGCTGAAGGGCAATACCGGTCGTCGCGGCCGCTGGGGCGAGCAGACCTGCCGCAATGTGCTGGAAGCCGCCGGCATGGCGGGGCGCTTCGACTTCGAGGAGCAGAACTCCTCGGCCAACGACGAGGGGCGCCAGCAGCGCCCGGACTTCATCGTCAAACTGCCCGGCGGCGGCATGTTCGTCATCGACGCCAAGGTGTCCCTGGCCTTCGCCGACGAGGCGGACGGGGATGACGAAGCCCAGGCCCAGGCCATGTCGCTGCGCACCGCCGCCAGCATGAAGACCCACGTGCGCCAGCTGTCGTCCAAGGCCTATCAGGACCAGTTCAAGCCCAGCCCTGACTTCGTCGCCATGTTCGTGCCCGGCGACGCCTTCCTGGCCGCCGCCCTGGATCACGAGCCGGACCTGATGACCCAGGCCATGGCCTCGCGCGTGGTCATCGTCACCCCCACCACCCTGTTCGCCCTGTGCAAGGCCGTCGCCTATGGCTGGCGCGCCGAGGAGCAGGCCAGGAACGCCGAGGACGTCGCCAGGCTGGGCAAGGAGCTCTACAAGCGCCTGTCGGTCATGGGCGGCCACGCCGCCTCGGTCGGCAAGGCCTTGGACGCGGCCGTCGGGCGCTACAACCAGTTCGTCGGCTCGCTGGAAAGCCAGGTCATGGTGTCGGCGCGCCGGTTCGAGGACCTGAAAGTCGACCACGAGGGCAAGGACCTGCCGGAACTGCCGCCCGTCGAACAGTCGCCGCGCGCCCTCAGCCGCCCCGAACTGCTGAACGCGCCCGCCGACTAGGGCTTGCTTGACGGCGCACGAGGCTGGTGTAAAACACACTTGTCAACTTTGGAGGGGCGGCGTGGCCGGCAAGCGTAAACTTCTCATCCAGTCCGCCGTGGGGCTCGGGCTGGTCGTTCTGGCGGCCTTCGTCACCGGCGGCGTGCTGGGCTTCATGAAGGCCAGCGGTCAGGACGTCATGTCCAGTTCAGCCGCGCTCTGGACCGTCGGCGTTTTCGCCGTGATCACCATGCTGATCGCCATGTGGGTCAGCCTGAAGTGGATGTCCTCCATCGACGAGGCGGCGCAGGAAGCGCACAAGTGGGCCTGGTATTGGGGCGGATCCAGCGGCATGGCCGTGGGCGGCGCCCTGGTCATCATGGCCTCGCTGCCGCAGGCCGCCGCGATCAATATTCCCGCCTGGTACTCGGACCGGGTCGATCCCGCCGCCTACGCCGCTACGGGCGCCTTCGCCATGCTGACCCTGATGCTGATCGGTTACGGCGTCGCCTGGGCATGGTGGTGGTGGGCGCGGCGCTGAGGAGGCTCGCATGAACAATCGCCTCAAGGTCCTGCGCGCCGAACGCGACTGGAGCCAGGCGCACCTGGCGACCGAGCTGGGCGTCTCGCGCCAGACCGTCAATGCGCTGGAGACGGGGCGCTACGACCCCTCCCTGCCCTTGGCCTTCAAGATCGCGCGCCTGTTTCAACTGCCGATCGAATCCATCTTCTCGGACGAGGATTAGTTCCGCCATGCGCATCGCCCGACTGTCTGACAGCCTTCGATCAGCCCTGACGGTCGGGGCGGCGCTGTCCGCCCTGCTGCTGGCGCCCTCGGCGATGGCGCAGGCCTCGTCCGCCGCCCCGGCCGCCGTCGTCGCCGCGCCCGCCGGTTCGGGTCCGGGCCTGTGGGTGGTCAAGGACGAGGATTCCACCCTCTACCTGTTCGGCACGGTCCATGTGCTGAAGCCCGACACGCCCTGGGGCACGGCGCGGGTCGACCGGGCTTTCGCCAGCGCCGACGAATACTGGTTCGAGATCGCCGATCTGAGCGACCAGTCGGGCGTCATGCCGATCATCCAGGCCAAGGGCGTCTCGCCCGATCGCCCCCTGTCCAGCCTGCTGACGGCGGAAGAGATGGCCGATCTCGACGCGGCCGCCCGCACCGTCGGCGCGACAGCGGCCCAGCTGGATCCGCTGCGCCCCTGGCTGGCCAGCCTGCAACTGGCCCTCGCCTCGATCCAGAAGGCCGGTTACGTGGCAGCCAACGGCGGGGATCAGATCCTGCACGCCCGCGCCGCCGCCACCGGCAAGCCCATCAAGGGCTTCGAGACCGCACCCCAGCAGATCGGCTTCGTCGCCGACATGACCGAGGACGCGCAACTGGCCCTGCTGCGCTCGGGCCTCAAGGAGTTCGATCAGGCGGACGCCATGCTCGGCCGCATGGTCAGCGCCTGGTCCGCCGGCGACGTCGAGACGCTGGACCGCCTGATCGGCCAGGAAATGAAGGCGGAATCGCCGGAAATGTACGCTGTGATGCTGACGCGCCGGAACCAGGCCTGGGCCGACCAGATCCAGACGCTCCTCGCCGGTTCGGGCACAGCCTTCATCTCGGTCGGCGCGGGCCATCTGGCCGGCGCCGACAGCCTGCAGGCCCAACTGGAACAGCGTGGAATTCGAGTCGAACGGCTCAGCGACTGACGAGGTCCACACCACGCGATTTTCCCCAGGCCCGGCCCCGCGCCGGGCTTTTTCTTTTCAGCCCCGACCTCTATGGTCCCTCCAGCGCGGTCGTAGTTCAGAGGTAGAACGTCAGCTTCCCAAGCTGAATGTCAGGGGTTCGATTCCCCTCGGCCGCTCCAACACTTAGCGGATTTTTGGGTGCCCGTTTTGCACCCGGTTTTGCAGTTTACGTTCTTGGACCGTTCTCGAGTCGGCGGATGGTGTCCCGCAGCAGCTCGTCCTTTTTGACGTAGCGGTCGATCATTCGATCCACTCGGGTTTCTGACCAGCCCACCACCATTGCGATTTCTTGCACGGTCAGGCGTCCGTAAAACCGGGTTGCCGCAGTCCCTCTTAGGTCGTGAAAGTGAAGCTTCAGGCCGGACTTCTTCAGGGCTTTGTTCCAGCTCGACCCGAAGCCTGAGCGCCAAGGAAGTCCGTCAGAGTTGGTCAGGATCGTCGTTGCGCGTTTGGGGATGCTGTCGAGCAATTGTCTCAATTCCTGATAAATTGGTATGATAACGGTTCGACGGTTCCGGCTCTTGCCAGTCGTAAACTCGATGGAATTCAGACCGACGTGAGACCATGCCATCTTCAGTAGGTCGCCCTGCCGTTGGCCGGTCAGTGCAGCAAGGCGAACAGCCCAGCTAATCTCTGGAGAGGCGACGTTGCAGAGCTTCTGAATGTCTTCCTGAGTCCAGATGATCTCCGAACGATTGGCCCTGTAGAGGCTTGGAATGCCTTTGCAGGGGTTAGCCTGAATATGGCCCTCTCCTACGGCATAGGAGAGCAACCGTGAGAGCACTTGAACGGCGTAGTCGGCGGTGCGTGGTGTCGCGCGCCATTGGTCGCGCCATTTTCGAATGTGCACTCGGATTTGAGGCCGGTCGAACTGCCTAAGAGAGAGAGTTCCGAAGTGCTCTTGGATACGGTCGATCCAAGGCGTCCACTGGCGTCGGGTGCTAGCTGCCAGCGTAGTGTAATCCTCACTTCCCCTAAAGCAGGTGCATAGCCAAGCGACTGTATGCTTGGGAGTTTGCCTACGCGTCGCCAGAGCCTCGTTTAGCTCCGCAATGAATTCCGGGGTTCCGGGCTTGCTGAGAAGGCGGGGGGCTCCTCTACCTCTCCATGCATAGTGATAGGTACGGCCCTTGGCGGTGACTACGTACACGCCTTTGAGGTCGATTTTAGCGATGGCGGTTCTCCCATTCTCGCAGTTCGGCTTCCAAGGCGTCGGGGCTCGGCCCTTGGCCGTCTAGAACGAGCGTCACATGGCCGTCTGGAGCGAGGATCACCGATGTTGGCGATTGGCCCCGCTCAGACAGCGAACGCAGAATTTTATCGACATTGGCGGCGTTCACCACTGGTCTTTTTTTGCGGGGCTGAGCTTGCTGCATGGTCCTGTAAAATGAAAAAAAGCCCACGACTAAAAGTCGGGGCCAATGCTTATATTAGTAATCAGACTATTGTTTTTAGTAGTACTAAGAAGGAAATCTCGCTTGTTTGGCTGGTTGGATTGGTATTGCCCCGTCCAGCTTGTCGGTATATACGCGCCGACACGCCTCAAATCAACATGATTTTTGCGGCGAGAGGCGGATTTTTCAATCTTTATACTATTAGGAACCGATCATGAGGAAATATTACTCAAATTCTTATTGCAATAACTGCAACGAGAGTTTCGCCAGCATTACTGTCGTCAATCTGGTTAGACCTAGCCTTCCTTTCGTGGCGGTCGCCCTCAAAATGTCGCGGGGGATTGTGCGTTGAGCGCCAGATTCATCCTCAAAGAGTGCAGCGAGCCTAGCGCCCAGCTTTGCGAGTTCGCGAACCAGATCGAGGGGCTGATTGCGCCCCACCAGAACCGCAAGAAAGCTAGAAAGCCTGACGATCAGAAGCGGTACGAGGCTACCCTGCTGGCATTCTCGGCGGTGCTGGCCCAGCAGGCCCTGATGCCGATCTGGGCTCAGGAGGGGATTCCTCTGACGTTTCGCACCAAAACCTACGTGGGCTCACCGCTTAGCGTGACGGCACTGGCAGACATTAGGGATAGCGCCGAAAAGGCGGGACTTATCGCGGTCCAAAAGGGCTTCTTCGACAAGGAGCAAGGAGATGGGCAGGTCACGCGGATACATCCCCTCGTCGCCGCTCAGTCCCTCGCCACGAAGTGCGGCCTAACCTCTGCAATGCTGGTTCATGCGCCTGAGATCACCACCGTCCTGAACGATCCAACCACAGATCAGGTCATGCCCGATGAGGTAGCGTCGGAGGATGCCATTGTGCGTCGGTTTAACGAGCGGGTTGCACACGTCGATATCAAGCTGACAGCTTCAGCATTGGAACTGGCGAGGCAGCGCGCCACTGAAGCCGGACGGACCGAACTCAACGTAAAGGGCTACGATCCCGGCAAGGTCTATCTAACCCGCATCTTCAAAGGAACGTGGGAGCGTGGAGGTCGCCTGTATGGGAGCGCATGGCAGAACCTCCCTCAAGAGGCGCGGCTTGGCCTGACGATCAACGGAGAGGCTGTGGTGGAACTGGACTACGGAGCCATTCAACCTTCCATGCTCTATGCGCAGAAGGGTCTTTCTCTAGATTTCGATCCCTACATCGTCCCCGGCTTCGATATTCCTCGCGAAGTGGGGAAGGTCCAATTCAACCGGCTGATCAATAATAGTGGGAAGAAACCCGTAAAGGGCGGGCTGAAATTCGACAAAGAGACGCAGAAGTATTTTTCAAATAGGGATCAATTTCACCTATATCTATATGCAATGAAGGCGATGCATACAGCCATATCCGATTGCTTCAGTTCCGATGCTAGCCTGAAACTTCAATATCTAGACAGCTCTCTCGCCCTATCGGTGATCAATCGATGCTTGGATGAGGGTATTGCCTGCCTACCCGTGCATGACAGCTTCATCGTTCCCGAGCCACATCACGACCGGCTGAGAGAGATAATGCTCTCTGAGTATGAGGCTAATTTTAATCAACAAATTGTCATTCATTGCAATTGTTGCAATGTGACTGGCTTTATTTAACATTCCTTCAGCGATTTACACATTATAATATAGTTATTTGCTTCGGCTTAGGTTCATTACTGGAAGGCATAAGCATAAATCGCAGCTATCTAGAGCCTGATATTTAGTCAACCCCCCCACACTCCCTGAGGCCGATTTTAGACTCGCTCACGCCAATCACGACCGACGTGGAGGTTGACTGCCAGAACGGTCGTGATGCGGCTGTACGGCCCGGAAAAGGGGCTTTACGGGCATTGCTCGGCCCAGAGCCTCGCCACACGACGTTGCAATTTTTGTCGCGCTTATTCCCCCTTCACAAAAGGGGGTGGGGGTTGAGATTGCTGAGTCTCGATAACCCCCAGAAGCTGGGAAGCTAAGATCGCCTTCAAACAACCTGAGTATAGGCACTTTTGACGCGTTTCGAACGTCCGACTCACCCACTGTGGCGGTAACGCGCGCCCGCTTGGCTCACGCTACCTAACCGCGCAAACCGCCAAACGACCTTCTCAGCTCGACAAACGTGCTTGATCGTGAATCTAGCCCACCCCATTCGGCGGGGTCAAAGTCGCTCGCTTCCGAGCCTTACCGTTCAATATGGCTTGTCTATGGTCCACGTTGTAGCCCGCCGCCGCGTAAGCAGCGGTCATGGAACCAAACCATTTCGCATATGCCGTGGCCGATGGGACCGCCCTATCTCGATTGATTAGGTCCACCGTTAGAAATCCATGGCGATTGTACAGGGCTTTCAATAGTTCGATCATCTCTGCTTTGGACGGCATCGCTTGCTGTCCTTTAGCGAAAGCGCCAATCTTTCTACGATAGCCGATGCGCCTCATCGCCTCTTCGAGACTACCGAAATGGTTACGATAGGCCGCGACACTAGGCGTTATTCGGCTGTCCTTAACCAGTTGGGTTGTCAGACGGCCTTCTTGCTTAAGCAGGCATGCAAGCGCCGCCAGCATTTCGTCAGGTAAGAAGATGTTGCGGCCCCAACGCTTCTGGAGCCGCTCCCGAGCCCGATCAAAAATTTGCCTCGAAACTATCGGCTTGAACACGCGGACCCGAAGCCAATCCTCAGGGGCAGCATAGGTCCTACGACCCTTTAGGCGACTGGATGATTTGCCATAAACGAAGAATCCAATCGCCATTTCATTTGTCAGTACAAAACGGACCGTAGACGGAGCCCACGTCTGCGCATTGCGGGGTTTTATTCCAGCAGCGTTGAGCCGCCGCGCGATACCCGCGAGGGTGAGGTGGTCATCGACGAACCAGCGAAAAACGGTCCGAATAGTCGTGATCTCTTCCGACGGCCCCCAAATGAAGATCGACCGCTCGTCCCGCAGGTTTTTTCGTTGGCCGAGTCGATCTGCTCCCAGAGCCTCACCATTGGCATCGACCAACTGGCTGCACACGCCATAAGGAAGCCTTCCCCCTACGAAGAAGCCTTGAGGAGCCTGCCGTCGCTTCCCGGCTCTGATGCGCTCACCAAGCTCGCGGCTGTACTCTCCCGCCATCACCCGCTTCAGATGCTTGACCACGGACGACATGGTCGAGCCGTCGTTGGCGAACGCTTCGGCAACGTAGATAATCTCCACGCCAGCCTCGCGGCAGATGAACTCGTAATGAGCCGCTTGATCTGGGTCCTGAAAGCGCCCCCAACGGCTGACATCGAGGACCAACACCTTGGCAAATTCCGCCTTGCCAGAAACAGCCTCGGCCAAGAGCGCTTGGAGCCCCGAACGCTCCCTGAGAGTTAAACCGCTTTTGCCAGCATCCTCGAATGTGCGGACAATGAGTAGATTATTCTTGATCGCGTAGGCGCCGATGGCGGCGGCCTGGTTGCTCAGCGAGTAACGCTGGTGGTCCGTGGACATGCGAAGGTACTGCGCCGCTGGTGTCACCTTCACGTCCCTTCTGATAGCGACAGCTGAACGCGAATGGCGCAGGTCTCCAATGCTCAGGTCTAGAAGGACTCGAAAGCGGTACGTCGAGCGAGGTTCCGCTTTCCACTCCAAGCCAACATCAGAATGCCCGCTCCTAGTTCGCTAAGATGCGATGGCCCGATAGACACTGGCCCTTCCGACGTTCAGACGACGAGCGATCTCAGCAGGTCCGATACCCTCGGCGTGTAGAGCTTTCACCTGATCAACGGGCACAGAGGGTTTGCGTCCCTTGTACCGACCCTCAGCCTTGGCCTTATCGATACCTTCCCGCTGACGCTCGTGCCTGAGGTCCAGTTCGAACTCTGCGAAGCTGGCGAGCATATTGAGCATGAGGCGCCCTGACGACGTGGTTGTGTCGATGGCTCCTTGTTGAAGGGCTTTGAACTCGACTTTCTTCGCGGTGAGGCGATCAACTAGCTCCCTAAGGTCGATCATTGAGCGAGCAAGACGGTCTAGACGAGTGACGATCAATACGTCTCCCTCGCGCACATAGTCGAGAGCTAGGGCTAGCTGCTGGCGCCCCTCCTGACTGCCCCCGCTCCGCTTCTCTTCGAAGACCTTCTCGCAGCCCGCCGCAACAAGTTGTTCGCGCTGAAGCTCTAGCGACTGACCTGTGGAGCTAACCCGCGCATATCCAATGGTAGCCATGGCCTCTGTCCCAATAGGTTCTAGACCATCGGACTATGAGGTGTCCAAAATTGCCAGTCAACCCTATTGGGACGCTAAAGCTGTCTCATGCCGATGGCTCAGATGGGTATGCGTTATTGATACGTTGGCGCGCCTATCCCGTCGTAAGGCGGCTCAACAAATCGCGGGCAGGCGAGTAAATTGACTCTCTGCCGACTTTCGTCTTTCGGAGAAGGGCGCGCACTGTCAGGTCTTCAAGGTCCGCTCTAGCCGTGAGGTAGGCGACGCCCTGACGATCAGCGTGAGTAGAAATATTTATCCTTGGCAATCTGCCGCGAGCCATCTCATTCAATACCCAAGACTGACGATGGTTGAATCCGTCCCTTTGTGAACGATCCGATAGGCGACTTTCGAAGGCAGAGAGCTCGTTCTTTCTTCTATCAACATATGAAATAAGTCGTGAAATCGCTGTCTCTAAAATTTTAGCATTATAAATTAGAAAGTATGTCAGGTCAGCATCGTCGGTCTCGACGTGAAGAAATGATTTTCCGTACTGAATTTTGGATTCAGCTATTACGCTAGAAATAGAAACATACTCAATTAGCCAATACCCTTCTCGGATAGCCAGCCAGTAGAAAAGTGCTCTTGCTACGCGTCCATTTCCATCAACGAATGGGTGTTCATACGACAGAAGAAAATGAAGTATAAATGCCCTAACGAGTGGGTGAATCCAAAGTCCGCCGTGGTTAGATGAATTGGCAAAATTGACCAGATCCACCAATCTTGAGCTTAGTTCGAGATGTGATGGAGGCTGATGGAGAATTTCTCCAGAACTATCGTCAACTACTTGGACGTCATCAGACGATCTTACGCGACCTGAATCGCGCGGATTATCCATGGTCCCGTCTGTAACAAGCTTATGCAGCTCTAGGATCATGCCTATCGTAAGGGGATCATCCTTTCTCTGTTTTACAAATTCTAGCGCACGATAGTTGTTTAGAACCATTAACTCATCTTTGGTTCTTGGCGAGCGTCCTTCAAAAATAAGCTTTTTCGCTATTTGTCTAGTGGTAGCTGCTCCTTCGATTAGAGAGCTTGCAAATGGCTCTTCAGCTAACGATTGAGTCAGATAGAGCTTTCCTTCGCCCGACGTTAAGGACTGCTGGTCCGAGGCTAGCGATCCCCCGGCGTTCATATCCAAGTGGCGTAGAGTTTCTTTCAGCTTGGGCGGTTCTGAGAACGTGAATTCAGTGCCCTTTGTGTCCGTGATCCCAATTTTTTGGGAGGCGGCGTTGCGTGCAATCTTAAGGGCAACCCACGCTTCTTCCGAAGATATGCCCTCAACGCCAAGCTTGAAGCGAAAATCGTCCCAGTGGAGATAACGGCCTTTTTCGTCGACCATGCTGGGATTGGCCAAAAGTCGAGCGAGGCGGGATGGGTCCTGCTTAGCGATACGCTCGAATGTCTCGTAAAGCTTAGGGGGACGAGCCGGGATTTTCATTTTTATAGACCATATCGTTTTCGCCGGCGGACCGGAAAAATCTTCGTTAAAACAACAAGATAAATCTTATAAGGATTTCTTGATATCGTTAACGGAGCCATCCCCTCAAGGCGATATGACGTTTATAGATGATAAACAAGGTGCAGCGAAATCTAAAATTATTTCGTAAAATCAGTGGGATAACTTTTATAGGTTTTAGTTCTTGAAACGTTCTGGCATTTTCGCCGTGTGGGGCGCGTGCGAGCCTTGGCGATAAGCCTGCGCCTCAAGCCGCCTAAGGAGGTGGTTCGCGCTCGGACCCTATGAACTTTGGGGGGAGGGGCCCCCTAGCCCTTATGAGCGATCTGGTTGCTCACCGTCAGATATTCATGTTCTCTGATGGGCGGTGCGAATCAAAAGTGACCAATCGGCGTTGAACTTCGCCGTCTCATTAATTCACGTCTTAAGTGGGGGCGATTATGCAGGGACGCTTGATCCTCTTGGCTGCGCTAGCTGCAGTCTGCTTTGCTACCTCCACGCCGTCGAACGCTCAGGACTGCTACGAGAGCACGATCCGCACTCCCTCTCCTTTCATGGGCAACCACAACGAGATTTTTCGCCTTCAAGACGGCACGCTTTGGCAGGTTCAGCATGAGTACGAGTACCTGTACGAGTACTATCCAACCGTCGTGGTCTGTCCCAGCCGTGGAAGTTTGATTATCGACGATAAGCGATTGAGCATTAGGCATATCGACGGCTCGATCGAATCAAAGATCGACGGCGAATTTTCAGGCTGGGAAGGGGATACGGTCTTCAAGCTCACAAACGGCCAGATTTGGCAGCAGGCAGAACACGACTACAAGTATCGCTACGCCTACAGCCCCGACGTTGTGATCTTCCGAGCTGATGGACGATTCATGATGCAGGTTGAAGGGATGGATAAGCCGATCAGGGTCATTCGGCTCCGCTGACCGTGTCCTTGGGAATTCCTAGTAGGCGATAAAAGTCTGAGGCCCTCCTTCGGGCAGCCTTTTGCATTGTCTGCTTATCTTCGTCTACGAGGCATGAGTTCACAGGCCCAGCCGTCACGATCTCTGTCATGTTCCAGATGGTAGCCCGGCTCACCCCTTCTAGCAGGAGCTAGGCGCATCAGACGCGCAGCAGAACAGTTTGGCTTGGCGAGGACATGCCTCACCTTCTCTGTGGGCGTGAAGGGTCGCTCATAAGTCGGCTTTTCGGGCCACAGAACCACCGCTCCAAACAAGCCAATGCACAGCACACCAGCAAGAGCGGTCTCGACCGATAGTTTGCGCTTCTGGGGGCGTGTACGAGCCATAATCGGGGGTCAAATAGGTTGCTGCAGTTTTGCGGCGCTAAGCTAACCTATTGACACCTAACGGCGTCCTTAGCGCCTGTTTTGCACCTAGTGGCCTGATTTTCCGATGAAACATCGAGCTTCCCAAGCTGAATGTCGCGGGTTCGATTCCCGCCGGCCGCTCCAGTTCCGCGTCGATGGGCTGTCCCGACGGGGGCTTAGCGGGGCTGTCCGGTGAAGCATTCTCTCGATCCGTCCGATCTTCGCATCCTGCGCGAGTTGCAGGCCGACGGGTCGTTGACCATCGCCGAGCTGGCCGAGCGGGTCGGGCTGTCCCAGACCCCGTGCTGGAAACGGGTGCGTCGCCTCGAGGACGAGGGTTTCATCGAGCGCCGGGTGGCTCTGCTCAACCGCGACAAGCTGGATCTGGTGCTGGTGGTCTTCGTCGCCATCCGCACCCGCCACCACGACGGCGAATGGCTGGAGCGATTCGCCCAGGGCGCGTCGGCCATGCCGGAAGTCGTCGAATTCTATCGGATGAGCGGCGAGACCGACTATCTGCTCAAGGTCGTCGTCAGCGACATCGCCGCCTATGACCGCTTCTACAAGCGCCTGATCCAGATCGCCCCGCTGGTGGACGTCAGCTCGTCTTTCGCCATGGAACAGATCAAGTGCACCACGGCGCTGCCGATCTGAGGCCGCGCTCACGCCGCGAGCCGCCGCACAACGAACGTTAGCCGTCATTGCGCGCTCAAGCAGCCGATCACCGCGTGATCGACGATAGCGCCAAATTTCATGAGAGGGTGGAGACCGCGACCCGAAGGGGAATTCGTTGTGGCTGCTGCCTTCCGGCCCTGACCAGATTGGCGAAGCCTTCGCCCGCGATCTCCGAGGAGGGATATGACGGTTGGCGACGCGGGAATCAAGACCCCTCCCCGCGTCGTCTTGTCGGGGGTATGAAGCGCCATGCCTTATCGCAACGTCTTCTCCGGCAATCCGCTCGACCGCTCGGGCGACCTTCGCAACGACGCCGCCTGGCTGGGCGAGCAGGAGGCCAATCCCGAGGCCCTGGCCATGGTGCTGTGGGAGGGGCGGCCCCTGGTCGAGGATCATGAGGGCGGGCAGCGCCTGGTCTGGCTCTCACTGGGGCATGGACGCGATCTGGTTCCCGACCGCGACGTCTTCCTCGGTCTGTGGAAGGGCGCGCCGGTCTTTGCGGTCGAGTTCGAGAGCTCGATCGACCCCACCACAGGCCCCGCCGGGGGCCTGGGTCAGTTCATCGAGATGCGCGCGGCCGCCACCGCCCTGCCGGAAGCCGATGTCGCGATAGCGGGCACGGCCAAGAGCCTGTTCGATTGGCGCCGCCGCCATGGATTCTGCGCCGCCTGCGGCAAGGCGACGGATCAGGCCTCGGGCGGGTGGCGACGGGTCTGCCCGGCCTGCGGGGTCGAGCATTTTCCGCGCGTCGATCCGGTCGTCATCATGCTGCCGGTCTACAAGGGCGGCGCCGAACCCCGCTGTCTGCTGGGGCGCCAGGCGATCTGGCCCGAGGGCCGGATGTCGGCCCTGGCCGGCTTCATGGAGCCCGGCGAATCCATCGAGGAAGCCTGCGCCCGCGAGGTGATGGAGGAAGCGGGCCTGACGGTGTCGAGCGTCGCCTACCATTCCAGTCAGCCCTGGCCCTTCCCGGCCCAGCTGATGATCGGCCTGATCGCCGAGGTCACGGACGACAACGCCGCGCCGGACCAGACCGAGCTGGAGGCCGTGGCCTGGCTGACGCGAGGCGAAGCGCGGGCGGTGCTGGCGGGCACGCACGGGTCGATCCACGCTCCGCCGCCGTTCGCGATCGCGCGGCGGCTGCTGGAGGCGTGGGCGCAAGAATAGAGACCTTCTCCCCTTGAGGGAGAAGGTGGCTCGCGCAGCGAGACGGATGAGGGGTGTGAGCGCTTCGGCGTCCGACAAATGACTTCGACGGCTGGGCGACGCTGAATTCAAGCGTCGCGTCGATACCCCTCATCCGAGGCCTTCGGCCCCACCTTCTCCCTCAAGGGGAGAAGGAAGGTTGGATCAGACCAGCTTCCTTGCCGCTTGCAGATCCGCCGGATTGTCGACCGACAGCGGGGCTTCGTCGATGACCGAGGCCCAGATCTGCAGGCCCATCTCCAACGCCCGCAGTTGCTCCAGCTTCTCGCGCTTCTCCAACGGAGAGGGCGGGGCGGCGCAGAAGCGCATCAGAGCCTCGCGGCGGTAGCCGTAGATGCCGACGTGGCGCCAGATCGGACCGTCCCCGTAGAGCGCCGAGCGGGTGAAGTAGAGGGCGCGGCCGCTGGTTCCGCCTTCCGGCAGGGCCAGGACGGCTTTCACCACGTCGGGATTGGTCCGGTCCGAGACGTCGGCCTCGGCCGCGACCAGGGTGGCGATGTCGCAGGCCGATTCGCGCGCCAGCAGATCGGCGCAGGCCCGCGCCAGATCCGGCGAAGCGAAGGGCATGTCGCCCTGGATGTTGATGACCAGGTCGTGGGCGCCGTCAGGATCGACCGCCTCGACCGCCGCGCGGATACGGTCGGAGCCGCTGGGCAGGTCGGGATCGGTCAGAACGGCCAGACCGCCCGCCGCCTCGACCGCCTCGACAATCTCGGGATCGCCCGCCGCCACGGCCACGCGGAAGCCGGACAGGGCCGCCTGCTCCCAGGCCCGCACGATCATGGGCTTGCCGCCGATATCGGCCAGCGGCTTGTTCGGCAAACGGGTCGCCGCCATGCGAGCGGGTATCATTATCAGCGGATTCATCGACTTGACGACGTCCTGCGACGCCCGGAAACGCCCGGGCCGGTTGCGAAGGTCGCGCTAGCGTGTAAGAGACGCCGACGCAAGAATGCCTGAGGCCGCTTCGCGGTTGGGGGGCTCATTAGAGACGGGAAGCGACGACGCGCATGAGCGGCGATCTGAAGTGGAACAAGATTATGGGCGCGTGCCTGGGCACCGCCTTTGTGATCCTGGTGGTCCAGCAAGTTTCGGGCATGGTCTATCACACCAAGCAGCCGGAAAAGATGGGCTACTTTGTGGACGCGCCGGAAGAATCCGCGGGCGCCGAGCCCGCCGCCCTCCCGATCGACTGGGGCACGGTCCTGCCGACCGCCGACCTGGCCGCCGGTGAAGCCGCCTTCGCGCGCTGCCAGGCCTGCCACACCGCCAATGCGGGCGGCGCCGACGGCATTGGTCCAAACCTGAACGGCGTCCTCGGCGGTCCGGTCATGCACCGCGCCGGCTTCGCCTATTCGGACGCCATGGCCAAGCACAAGGCCGAGGCTCCGACCTGGGGCTATGACGAACTGGATCACTTCCTGACCGCGCCGGGCCGTTACGTCCCGGGCACCAAGATGTCCTTCGCCGGCATCCGCGACGAGAAGACCCGCATCAACCTGATCGCCTGGCTGCGCACCCAAGGCTCGGGCGGCGTCGCCATTCCGGCTTCGGACCCGGCCCGTCAACCGGGCGCGGCTGCGGCTCCGGCGGTTGAAGGCGCGGCTGCGGCCGAAGGCGCCGCCGCTCCGGCGGCCGAGGGCGCGGCTCCGGCCACGACCCAGGCCACCCCGGCCGCCCCGCCGGCCGCGACCAGCGCTCCGACGGCCTAAGCGTCAGATATTCAAGACGACGGGAAAGGCGGCCTTCGGGCCGCCTTTTCTGCGTTCGGGGGTCTGATCCTCCCCCCGGTGAAACGGGGGAGGGGGAGGGGGACCGCGTAGCGGTGGAGGGGGCGGCTACAGTTGCAACCTTCGATACTTGGAAGCACCAGACGCCCATCGTGATCAGGCGCCCTTGCTTTCGCCCCCTCCACCATGCTGCGCATGGTCCCCCTCCCCCGCTTCGCAGGGGAGGATTGAAAATTCAGATCCGCCGGAAAACCGCAAACGCGAAGCCTTCGCCGGTCAGGCGGGTCTCGACCTCGGCCAGGGTCTCGATGACCACGCCGCCGCGCACGCCGGTGGAGTGAATGACCTGATCGGCGTCGACCATGATGGCCGAGTGGCCGGTCCAGTCGTGGTCGCGGTTCGGCGCCATCCAGACGACCAGATCGCCGCGCCGGGCCTCTGCGCGCGCGATGGGGCGACCGAGGTCGGCCTGGGCGTCGGAGCGGCGCGGACCGGGCAGACCGCAGGCCAGCAAGGCCTGCTGCACCAGACCCGAGCAGTCGGTCTCGAACGAGGAGCGGGCG
The DNA here is from genome assembly GCF_002479495.1 of Brevundimonas sp. UBA7506. GTDB lineage: Bacteria > Pseudomonadota > Alphaproteobacteria > Caulobacterales > Caulobacteraceae > Brevundimonas. The sequence continues at coordinate 566,779 of NZ_DLNQ01000015.1, read as the reverse complement.
CCCAGGGCGTGCGGGCGACCCAGCAGACGTTCGGCCACGGCCACCGGCTCGCGCTCGAAGTCGCCGACGGCTTGCAGATCGGCCTCGCTGACGCCTTCAGCGGCCTCGCCCACCAGGGCGTTCAGCGGCAGGACGGCGGACACGGAGGAAACCCGACGACGGGCCAGGGGCGCGCCGGACGCCAGGACCTCCAGCGCCACCCAGCCGACGACGCCGTCGCGACGGGCGCGCCCCCAGGCCCGGTCGTCCTGACGATGCAGGACGTCGAAGGCCTCGCCGTGCAGAAGCTGGTCGATGCGTTGATCCGCGTCCGACAGGATGTCGGCGATCGGCACCCGGCAATGCATGGGTTCAAGCCGCACATAGGCCTCGGCCGGCATCAGGCCTTCCAGCGCCTGTTCGGCCAGCACGATCCGCTCTCCGTCCCGAAGGATCAGAGGCGGGCCGGGCGGGAGAAGGGCCAGAAGGTCGGACAAACAGGGCCTCGGCGTCGGTTCACGCGGGTGAACCGTCATATGTAAACTCCGAAGCCAAATCGGGCGTTAACAGCCTTGGCTATTTCGCGAATCGGTCGCGCAGGTAGCGGTAGCAGGCGCGCAGGGCCTGGGCTTCGCCGCCCTCCGGGCGCCCCGGCTGGGCGCGCGGATTCCAGGCGAAGATGTCCATGTGCGCCCATGATCCGGTCGTCGGCGCGAACTTTTGCAGGAACAGGGCCGCCGTCACCGATCCGGCCTGGGCCCAGGCGGCGGAATCATTCCTGACGTCGGCGATCTCGCTGTCCAGCGAGGCGCGATATCCGGCCCAGAGCGGCATCCGCCACAGGGGATCGCCCACCGCGCGCCCGGCGCTGAGAATGCCCTCGGCCAGGGCCTCGTCGTCGGTGTAAAGCGGCGGCAGTTCGGGCCCCAGCGCCATGCGCGCGGCGCCGGTCAGGGTGGCGAAGTCCAGTGTCAGGTCAGGATTGTGCTCTCCCGCCCGCGTCAGGACGTCGGCCAGGATCAGGCGGCCTTCGGCGTCGGTATTGCCGATCTCAATGGTCAGTCCCTTGCGGCTGGACAGGATGTCGCCGGGGCGGAAGGCGTCGGCGGACACCGCGTTCTCGACGGCGGCGACCAGGACCACGAGCCGCACCGGCAGGTCGGCCTGCATGATCAGTCGGCCGAGCGCGAGGGCATGGGCCGAGCCGCCCATGTCCTTCTTCATGTTGCGCATGCCGGCGGCGGGCTTGAGGTCCAGACCGCCGGTGTCGAACACCACCCCCTTGCCGACCAGGGCCACCAGCGGCAGGTCGGTCCGGTCCAGCTTCCAGCCGATCTCGACGACGCGCGGGGCGCGGTGCGGGGCGGCGGCGCGGCCGACGGCGTGGACGGCCGGGTAGTTGTCTTCCAGCAAGGCGTCGCCGGTGACGACAGTCAGAACGGCCCCCGCCGATTGGGCGATTTCGCGCGCGATGGTCTCGATCTGCAGCGGCCCCATGTCGGCGGCGGGAGTGTCGACCATCTCGCGGGCCAGGGCGGCGGCGGCGGCGATGTTCAGGGTCTCGATCAGGTCAAGACCGGCGGGGGCCACGAGACGGGCGCGGCCGCGCTCGGGCCGGGCCTTGTAGCGGTCGAACAGATAGCCGCCGAGGGCGAAGGCCAGGGCGGCCTGCGTCGCCGTCTCGCCCTCGACGCCGTCGAGCCGCCAGTCGCCGGCGGGCAGGCGCGTCGGCAGCGACCGTGCGCTCATCGGCTCGAAGGCCTCGCCGGCGCCGAACAGGGCCTCGGCCGCCGCGCCGTCGTCGCCGGGGACGATCAGCAGCTGGCCCGCCTTGCCGGTGAAGCCGTTGGCCTCGGCCCAGACGGCGGACTTGCCGGTCAGCGCCTGCCCGGTCTTGACCACACGCACGGGGCGTGCGGCGTCGGAAGCGGCGATCAGCAGGTCGGAGTGAACGACGGACATGGGGGCGAGCCTTTCCGGCCGTTAAGGCCGATTAACCAAACCTTGACCCGAAGGCGCGACCCTGGGGCCGCAGGAAACCGTCCGGACCCTCTCCATGTCGCGCACCGCCGCCGCCGCCGCAACCATGACGCTGGCCCTTTGGGCTCTGTCGGGCGCCGTTCAGGCCCAGACCTCCCCTGTCCCGACGACCGCCGCCGCTCCGGCGCGCAAGCCCGCCGACGCCGCGACACGGGCCAGCTATGACCGCGCCGACGCCCTCAGCCGCTCGGTCTTCTGGTCCAACGAACAGCAGATCAATCCCATGGACCCCGTCGCCGGGGTCCGCATGGCCCAGGCCCTGCGCGAAATGGGTCAGTTCGATCAGGCCGCCGGGACGGCGCAGAACGTCCTGACCGTCCAGCCCGCCAATCTTGAGGCCATGCTGGAGGTGGGCCGCGCCCACATCGCGCGGGGTCAGGCCTTCTACGGCATCGCGACGCTGGAGCAGGCCCGCGCCGCCGCGCCGCGCGACTGGAGGCCCCTGTCGTTGCTGGGCGTGGCCTATCAGCAGGTGCGCCGTCCCGACGACGCCAAGACGGCCTGGACCGAGGCCCTGCGTCTGTCGCCCGACAATCCCGACGTCCTGACCAACGCCGCCATCGCCCGCATGGGCGAAGGCGACGCCGCCTCGGCCGAGATCCTGCTGCGCCGCGCCGCCGCCCAGCCGACCGCGACGCTCAAGGTGCGCCAGAACCTGGCCCTGTCGCTGGGCCTGCAGGGCAAGACCGCCGAGGCCGAGGCCATCCTGCGCCGCGACCTGCCGCCCGAGGCCGCCGACGCCAACCTGCGCTGGCTGGCGGAGCGGACGGCGGCGGCGTCCGGCGCCGCGCCCGTCGCGGCGGCTGAAACCGCCGGCCCGGCCCGCACCTGGTCCTCGGTTCAGGGCGGCTGATTCAATCCTCCCCTGCGCAGCGGGGGAGGGGGACCGCGAAGCGGTGGAGGGGGCAAGCCCCCAACCCCCGCGCTCGGCCCTTCGCCCCCTCCACCATGCTGCGCATGGTCCCCCTCCCCCGTTTCGCTCGCTCACAAGGGAGGATCGCATCTTCTCTCTTGCATCTATCGGCCCTATCTTCCGCCCATGATCGACGACCTCTACAGCGCGCGCATCCTGTCGCTGGCGGCCAACCTGCCGCACAGCGGGCGGCTGGCTGAGCCGGAAGGCAGCGCCGAGCGCGTGGCCAAGCTGTGCGGGTCGAAGGCCATCGTCGACGTGACGCTGGACAGCGAAGGCCGCATCAGCGACTTCGCCCAGACGGTGAAGGCTTGCGCCCTGGGCCAGGCGGCGGCGGGCGTGGTGGGCGAGAGCATCCTCGGCGCATCGGCCCACGAAATCGTCGAGGCCCGTGACGCCATGCTGGCCATGTTGAAATCCGGCGGGGAGGGCCCGGTCGGGCGCTTCGAGGGGCTGCGGGTTCTCAAGCAGGTCGCCGACTATCCGGCGCGTCACGCCTCGACCATGGTGGCGCTGGAAGCCACGCTCGACGCGGTCAATCAGGCGTTGGCGAAACACCACAGCGATACGCGAACTCGCCTCGCCGGCGCGGCCTGAAGGCTTCGTCCGGTTGATCCCCCTGCGATGAAGAGGGATAAGCGGCGCGAACCCGAAACAGAGCCCCCGGCGAAGGGACAGATGTCTCTCTACGAACGCAGCGTCCGCGCGGCCCATCGGGGCTACAAGGTGACGCTGTCCCCCTTCTTCGGCCAGTCGTGCCGGTTTTTGCCGACCTGTTCGGACTATGGGCGCGACGCCCTGCTCCAGCACGGGCCGGTTCGGGGGGGATGGCTCACCGTGCGCCGTCTCTGTAAATGCCATCCCTTCGGCGGTTCGGGCTATGATCCCGTGCCGCCCGCCAAGATCGAAAAAGAACGACCGTCATGATCGAACTGAAATTCCCCGACGGCGCCGTGCGTCAGTATCCGGCCGGCTCGACGGGCCGCGACGTGGCCGCCGCCATCTCGCCCTCGCTGGCCAAGAAGGCGGCCCTGGTCGTCTGGAACGGCGAGCAGCGCGACCTGGACCGCGTCATCGACGGCGACGGCGAGTTCCGCCTGCTGATGCGTGACGATCCCGAAGCGCTGGAGACCATCCGTCACGACGCCGCCCACGTCCTGGCCCAGGCGGTGCAGGAGCTCTTCCCCGGCACCCAGGTCACGATCGGCCCGGCCATCGAGGACGGCTTCTATTACGACTTCGCCCGCGATGAGCCCTTCTCGACCGACGACTTCGCCAAAATCGAAAAGAAGATGGGCGAGATCATCGACCGGGGCGCCCCGCTGGAGCGTCAGGTCTGGGATCGCGACGAAGCGATCAAGCATTTCGAATCGGTGGGCGAGACCTACAAGGCCGAGCTGATCCGCGACCTGCCGGGCACCGAGACCATCACCGTCTACAAGCAGGGCGAATGGGCCGACCTGTGCCGGGGGCCGCACTTCCCGACCACTAAGTTCGTCGGCAAGGCCTTCAAGCTGACCAAGCTGGCCGGCGCCTACTGGCGCGGCGACTCGTCCAAGGCCCAGCTGCAGCGCATCTACGGCACCGCCTGGGCGACCCAGGCCGACCTAGACGCCTATCTGCTGCGCATCGAGGAGGCCGAGAAGCGCGACCACCGCAAGCTGGGCCGCGCCATGGAGCTCTTCCACATGCAGGAAGAGGGCCGCGGCATGGTCTTCTGGCACCCCAAGGGCTGGGTCCTGTGGCGCGTGCTGGAGGCCTATATGCGCCGCCGTCTGGACGCCGCCGGCTACGTCGAGGTCAAGACGCCCCAGGTGCTGGACCGCAAGTTCTGGGAAGCCTCGGGCCACTGGGAGAAGTACCGCCCGAACATGTTCGTCTGCGAGACGGTGGAGGGCGAGACCCTTTCGCTGAAGCCGATGAACTGCCCCGGCCACGTGCAGATCTTCGATCAGGGCCAGCGGTCCTATCGCGAACTGCCGCTGCGCATGGCCGAGTTCGGCGCCTGCCACCGCTATGAGCCGTCCGGTTCGCTGCACGGCCTGATGCGCGTGCGCGGCTTCACCCAGGACGACGCCCACATCTTCTGCCGCGAAGACCAGATCGTCGACGAGACGGCCGAGTTCATCAAGCTGGCCAAGAGCGTCCATGCCGACCTCGGCATGGAGACGGCCTACATCAACCTGGCCACCCGTCCCGACGTCCGCGCCGGGTCGGATGAGTTCTGGGACAAGGCCGAGGCCCAGATGGCCGAGGCCGCCCGCGCCGCCGGGGTCGAGCCGGTCATCGCCGAGGGCGACGGCGCCTTCTACGCGCCCAAGCTGGACTTCATCGTCAAGGACGCCATCGGCCGTGAATGGACCTGCGGCACGATCCAGCTGGACTATGTCCTGCCCGACCGTCTGGACGCGACCTACATCGCCGAGGACGGCCAGAAGCACCGCCCGGTCATGCTGCACCGCGCGATCCTGGGCAGCTTCGAGCGCTTCATCGGCATCATGATCGAGAACTACGCCGGGGCCTTCCCGCTGTGGCTGGCGCCGACCCAGGCCGTGGTGGCCACCATCACCTCGGACGCCGACGGCTATGCCGAGGAAGTGGTCGCCAAGTTCCGCGCCGCGGGCCTGCGCACCGAGATCGACCTGCGCAATGAGAAGATCAACTACAAGATCCGCGAACACTCGGTCGGCAAGGTGCCCGCCATCGCCGTCGTCGGCCGCAAGGAGGCCGAGGAAGGCAAGGTCGCCATCCGCCGCCTGGGCAGCCAGGCCCAGACCATCGTCACCGTCGAAGAGGCCATCGCCATCCTGACCGACGAGGCCCTGGCGCCGGACCTGAAGCGCATCCGCGACGGTCAGGCCTGAACATGAAAACGCCCCGGTCGAAAGGCCGGGGCGTTTTTCTTTGACCTATCCCTCCCCGCCCTCGGGGAAGAGGGGTTACCGCTGTTGCAGGGCGGCGACGCGGGCGCGCTCGGCTTCGGTCGCGGCGTCGCGGGCGCGCTTCTGGGCGTTCAGCTGATCCTCGATCTCGACCAGCTCCCTGTTCTTCTCGGCCGAGGCCTCGGCGCGGCTGACGCCGATGGGGCGGCCGGTGATCTCGGCGATCGAGATGGGCTGGGCGCAGATGCGGCTTTCCATGTCGTACCACTTGCCTTCAGCCTCGCAGCGCTCGCCCGGCTCCATCCAGAAGTGCTGGAAGACGAAGACCCCGGCCACCATGACGGCGAACAGGCTGAAGAACAGGATGTTCAGGCGGCTATTGGTCAGGAAGCGTTTCATGCAGGTCTCATAGATCAAAAATGCGTCCGCGACACGACCGCAGTTCACGTAGCGTTACGTTGACAGGCCGGTTTCCCCGGTCCAATCCCTCGGGCCATATTTCGATGACCAAGTGGATAGGCTCATGAAGGTACTCGTCCCGGTGAAACGGGTGATCGACTATAACGTCAAGGCCCGCGTCAAGGCGGACCAGACCGGCGTCGATCTGGCCAACGTCAAGATGAGCATGAACCCCTTCGACGAGATCGCCGTCGAAGAGGCCGTGCGTCTGAAGGAAGGCAAGGAACACCATGCCGCCGGCACGGCGACGGAAATCGTCGTCGTCTCCATCGGCGTGACCCAGGCCCAGGAAACCCTGCGCACCGCCCTGGCCATGGGCGCCGACCGCGGCCTGCTGATCCAGTCCGACGCAGACCTGGAGCCGCTGGCCGTCGCCAAGCTGCTGAAGGCGGTGGTCGATGAAGAGAAGCCCGATCTGGTCCTGATGGGCAAGCAGTCCATCGACGGCGACAACAACGCCGTGGGTCAGATGCTGGCCGCCCTGCTGGACTGGCCGCAAGCCACCTTCGCCGGCAAGCTGGTCATTGACGGCGGCAAGGCGACCGTGACGCGCGAAGTCGACGGCGGTCTGCAGACCGTGGCGGCGACCCTGCCGGCCGTGGTCACCGTGGACCTGCGCCTGAACACCCCCCGCTACGCCAGCCTGCCCAACATCATGAAGGCCAAGAAGAAGGAGATCGCGGTCAAGGCGGTCGCCGACTACGGCGTCGATGTCGCGGATCGCCTGAAGGTCCTGAAGGTGACGGAGCCGCCGAAGCGTTCGGCGGGCGTCAAGGTCGCCGACGCGGCCGAACTGGTTTCCAAGCTCAAAGACGCAGGGGTTCTGTAATGGCCGTTCTCGTCATCGCCGACCACGACGGCTCGGCCGTTCGCGACACCACCCACAAGACCGTGACGGCGGCCCTGGCCCTGTCGTCGGACGTGGATGTTCTGGTCCTCGGCAAGAACGCCAAGGGCGTGGCCGACGCCGCCGCCAAGATCACGGGCGTGCGCAAGGTCCTGCTGGCCGAGGGCGACGCCGTTTCTCACGGTCTGGCCGAAGCCGTCGAAGCCACCGTCCTGCCGCTGGCCGCCGGCTACGACGCCGTCCTGTCGCCCGCCACCACGGACGGCAAGAACTTCGCCCCGCGTCTGGCCGCCAAGCTGGACGTCGCCCCGATCTCGGACATCGTCGAGGTCGTCTCGGCCGATACCTTCGTGCGCCCGATCTACGCCGGCAACGCCCTGGAAACCGTGCAGTCCGCCGACGCCAAGAAGGTCATCACCGTGCGCCCGACGGCCTTCGCCGCCGCTGGTGAAGGCGGCTCGGCCTCGGTCGAGACCGTCGCCGCCGGCGAGGCGCCCAAGACCGCCTTCGTCTCCGAGGAAATGGTCAAGTCGGACCGCCCCGAACTGGGCGCCGCCAAGATCATCGTCTCGGGCGGTCGCGCCCTGGGTTCGGCCGAAGAGTTCCACGCCGTCATGGAGCCCCTGGCCGACAAGCTGGGCGCCGCCATCGGCGCCTCGCGCGCGGCGGTCGACGCGGGCTACGCCCCCAACGACTATCAGGTCGGCCAGACCGGCAAGGTCGTGGCCCCGGCCCTCTACATCGCCATCGGCATCTCGGGGGCCATCCAGCACCTGGCCGGGATGAAGGACTCCAAGGTCATCGTCGCCATCAACAAGGACGCCGACGCCCCGATCTTCCAGATCGCCGACTACGGCCTGGTCGCCGACTACAAGACCGCCGTGCCGGAGCTGATGGCCGCCCTGGGCTGATCGGTTTCATAGGCTGAACATGAAGCGCGCCGGATGGGAGACCGTCCGGCGCGTTTTCTTTTGGACGCCATTCCTCCCTTCGTCATCCTCCGGCGAGCGGAGCGAGACCGGGGGACCCAGCGGCGCCGAAGGCGATCTTCGCTGAAAACCCAGCGCGCGGGTTTGTCGCCCTCCGGGCGCCGCTGGGTCCCCCGGTCTGCGCCGCTGCGCGGCTGGCCGGAGGATGACGGAGCCTTGGAGTAGGCGTTCAGTTGGGCCAAACACCTCTCATGACCGCCCGCCTCGCCATCAAGCTGACGCCGCGCGCCGCCGCCGACCGCATCGACGGCTGGGACGTGGACCCCGACGGCCGCCCCGTGCTCAAGATCCGCGTCCGCGCCCAGCCGGTTGAGGGCGAGGCCAACGCCGCCCTGACCGCCTTTCTGGCCAAGGCCCTGGGCGTGCCCAAGCGCGACGTGACCCTGGCGCGCGGCGGCCAGTCGCGGCTCAAGATGATCGAGATCGAGGGGCTGGACGAGGCCGAGGTCCGCGACCGCTTGTCCGGCTCCTGACAATTCCCCTTTACGGCGACGCTGAACCCCCTTTGTATGCCGTCCCGTTGTCAGCCCGCCGCATGCGGGCGCGAGGGGGTCTCGCCCATGTTGCTTAACCGTCTGCGGGGCCCGAGCCTCGCTGTCCTCACCTGCGCGCTCGGCGCCCTCAGCCTGTCGGCCTGCGCCACGACCGGCGACGCCAAGCCGAAGACCGAGACGGCCTCGGCCGCGCCCAGAGACCGCACCATGGCCCCCGGCCTGGACGGCTGGGCCAACACGGACCCCTATCCCTCGACCTATCGCGGCCTGCCGCGCGAGAACCTGGCCCTGGTCGGCGCCACGGTCTTGACCGGCACGGGTCAGAAGATCGAAGGCGGCGTGGTCATCGTCACCGACGGCCGCATCGCCGCCGTCGGCGGGGCGAACACGCCTGTTCCGGCGGGCCACAAGGTGGTCGACGCGCGCGGCCGCTACGTCACGCCGGGCGTCATCGACATCCACAGCCACCTCGGCGTCTATCCCTCGCCCGGCGTCATGGGCATGAGCGACGGCAACGAGGCCACCAACCCGAACACGGCCCAGGTCTGGGCCGAGCATTCGATCTGGCCGCAGGATCCCGGCTTCAACACCGCCCGCGCCGGCGGCGTGACCACGCTCCAGATCCTGCCCGGTTCGGCCAACCTGTTCGGCGGGCGCGGCGTGACGGTGCGCAACGTGCCGTCCGTCACCATGCAGGGCATGAAGTTCCCGAACGCTCCCTATGGCCTGAAGATGGCCTGCGGCGAGAACCCGTCGCGCGTCTATGGCGGCCGCAACCAGTCGCCGGCCACCGGCATGGGCAATGTCGCCGGCTATCGCGCCGCCTTCATCTCGGCTCGGGACTACAAGGAGAAGTGGGACAAGTGGCGCGAGACCGGTCAAGGCACGCCCCCGACCCGCAACCTGCAGCTGGAAACCCTGGCGGGCGTCCTGGACGGGTCGATCCTGGTCCAGAACCACTGCTACCGCGCCGACGAGATGGCGGTCATGCTCGATGTGGCCAAGGAGTTCGGCTACAAGGTCACCACCTTCCACCACGCCGTCGAGGCCTACAAGATCGCGCCGCTTCTGGCGCGTGAAGGCGTCTGCGCCGCCATGTGGACCGGCTGGTGGGGCTTCAAGATGGAGGCTCTAGACGGCATCGAGGAAAACGCCGCCCTGACCGACGCGCCTGAGGGTTCCTGCGCCGTCATCCACTCCGACGACGCCGAACTGACCCAGCGCCTCAATCAGGAAGCCGCCGCCGCCCTGTCGGCCGGTCGCCGCGCCGGGATGAACATCTCGGAAGAGCACGCCATCAGCTGGATCACCCTGAACGCCGCCCGTTCGATCGGCATCGACAAGGAGACCGGCTCGCTGGAGCCCGGCAAGCGCGCCGACGTGGTGATCTGGAGCGCCGATCCCTTCTCGGTCTACGCCCGCGCCGATCAGGTCTTCATCGACGGCGGCCTGGCCTTCGACCGGTCCAACCCCGCCTTCCAGCCCGTATCCGATTTCGAACTGGGCCAGCCCGGCTTCGGCCAGTCCGCCGCCGGCGTCGCCCAGGGAGCTCGCTGAACCATGCGTATCCAAACCCTTCTCGCGGGCGCTGTCGCAGCCCTCGCCCTCGTCGGTCCCGCAGCGGCGCAGGACGTCGCCATCACCGGCGGCCGGGTCCTGACCGGCACCTCGGTGATCGAGAACGGCACGGTGGTCGTGCGCAACGGCCGGGTCGTTTCCGTCGGGACCGGCGCGGCCCCGGCCGGAATGCGCGCCATCGACGCGCGCGGCAAGATCGTGACCCCCGGCTTCGTCGCCGTGGACTCCGGCCTCGGAGGTTCGGAAGTCGGCTCGGTGCGCGGCTCCAACGACCTGTCGAACAGCGCCAATACCCTCAGCGCGGCCTTCGACCTCTCCTATGGTCTGGATCCCTGGTCCTTCACCCTGCCTGTCGCCCGCCTCGGCGGCGTCACCCGCGCCGTGGTCACGCCCCAGCACGCGGGCTCGGGCGGCGGCCACAGCCATGACGACAGCGACTTCGCCGGGGCCGGTCACGGCGGCTATCAGTCGCCGGGCCTGTTCGCGGGCCAGGCGGCGGTGATCAAGCTGGGCGGCGCCGACATCCTGGTGAAGCCGCGCGTGGCCATGGTCGCGCCCTTCGGCGAGGCCGGAAAGGGCGTCGCCGGCGGCGCGCGCGGGGCCGAGTTCGTCCTGTTCAAGGAGACCCTGGCTGAGGTCCGCCTCTACGCCCGCAACAAGGCCGCCTATGACCGCGCCGCGCTGCGCGACCTGTCGCTGTCGCGCGCCGACCTGGAGGCCCTGATCCCGGTGGCTAACGGCGCCATGCCGCTGATCGTCAGCGTCAACCGCGCCTCGGACATCCAGCAGGTCCTGCGTCTGGCGCGCGAGGAGGGCGTCAAGGTCATCCTCGACGGCGCCGCCGAAGGCTGGCTGGTCGCCGACGAGATCGCGGCCGCCAGGGTCCCGGTCCTGCTGCACCCGATCACCAACCTGCCCGGCAATTTCGAGATGCGGGCGGCGCGGATGCAGAACGCGGCGGCGCTGAACGCGGCGGGCGTGGTCATCGCCATCAAGGGCAATGAAGGTTCGACCCATCGCGCCCGCGACATCCGCTACAACGCCGGCAACGCCGTCTCGCACGGCCTGCCCTTCGCGGCCGCCATCCAGGCGATCACGGTCAATCCGGCCCGCATCTTCGGCTTCGACGGCCAGTTCGGCGAGCTGAAGCCGGGCGCGGCGGGCGATGTGGTGGTCTGGTCGGGCGATCCGCTGGAGCCGCTGAGCCAGCCCTCGGCCGTCTTCATCGACGGCGTGGAGCAGCCGCTGCAGGCCCGCAACCTGCTGCTGCGCGACCGTTATCGCACCGGCGGCGAAGGGGCCATGCCGGTGGCCTATCCGCAGTAGGGCGCGAGCCTTATGAGGTTGAGGGCGCCGGTCGCAGGACCGGCGCCCTTTTCGTATGCGGCTCAGGCCGGATAGAAGGGGCCCATGCCCACCACCCTCTACATCGACGCCGACGCCTGTCCCGTAAAGGAGGAGGTCTATCGCGTGGCCCGCCGCTACGGGCTCAAGGTCTTTGTGGTGTCCAACGCCTGGATCAATGTCCCGCGCGAACCGATGATCGAACAGGTGGTGGTCGACGCCGGGCCTGACGTGGCCGACGACTGGATCGCCGAGCGCGCCGTCACCGGCGACATCGTCGTCACCGCCGACATTCCCCTGGCCGACCGCTGTCTGAAATCCGGGGCCCAGGCGCTGAAGTCCAACGGACAGCCCTTCACCCCCGACTCCATCGGCTCGGCCCTGGCCGGGCGCATGGTGGGCGAGCATCTGCGCTCCATCGGCGTGGCCACCAGCGGCCCGCCGCCCTTCTCCAACGCCGACCGCTCGCGCTTCCTGCAAGCCCTTGATACGGCGGTCGTCCGTGCACGGAAAGTCAACCTGTGAGCCGTATTCCCGAGGATGAGCTGGAGTTCCGATTCTTCCGCGCGGGCGGGCCCGGAGGCCAGAACGTCAACAAGGTTTCAACCGCCGTTCAGATGCGGTTCGACGTGAAGAACTCGCCCAGCCTGACCGAGCCGGTCAAGGCGCGGCTGATGAAGCTGGCGGGCAGTCGCCTGACGCTGGACGGGGTCATCCTGATCACCGCCGTCCGCTTCCGCACCCAGGAACGCAACAAGGCCGACGCCATCGCCCGGCTGGACGAGATGGTGGCCGAGGCCTCGATCAAGCCGGTCTATCGCGTGCCGACCCGACCGACGCGGGCGTCCAAGGAACGACGGTTGCAGGCCAAATCCACCCGCTCAAGCATCAAGAGCGGGCGCGGCAAGCCGTCGCTGGACTGAGGCTCAGATCCGCGTCAGTCGCCGCGCGCCGGGCGATACAGCAGGGCGTTGATCCGGTCCTCGTTGTCGAACGCGATAACCCAATCGGTGGCCTGCTTCTCGAACACCACGCGGAACAGTTCGGCCCCGTCTTGCTGGCCGCGATACTCCATGACCTGAACGGCCCCGAGCTGCCGCACGCGCGGGGCGAATTCGGCGGCCCGGCTGCGGATCTGCTCGGCCAGACTGGGGCTGAACACCGAATAGTCGATCTCGTCGGATTGCAGCGAGGCGATCACAGCGCGAAGCGCGCCTTGCGTGCGGGCGATGTCGGGCGCCTCGCCGGAGGCCGGGGCCGGCGGCGGTGCCTGCACGGCGTCGGGTTCGCCAAAGCTGTTGGGGAGCGTGGCCGCCGCCGTCTGCGCCGCCGCAGGCAGGGCCAGCAGGCTCGCGCCCATCACGGCGGCTGCGAAGATCCGGGTCTTCATAGGCGGCAGGCTCCGAAGAAACGTCAGGCGACGATCATCGGCCAGAGTGTCAGGACCAGGGCGGCGACCGAGGCACAGACGGCGACGGTGACGGCGGCGACCACCCAGGGCCGGGTTCCGGCCTTCTCGATCACTAACGTCTGAGATTGCGGTGGGTTCTGCGCCAGATGCGACAGAGCCTTCAGCGTGGCGAGAGCCTCCTCGATGGTCTCCTTGATCTGGGCCTGCGGCCCCAGTTCGCGCTTGATCCAGCGCTCGACCACCGGCTTGGCCGCCTCCCACAGGTCGTGGTCAGGATTGAGACGACGGGCGACGCCTTCGACCGAGACCATGGTCTTTTGCAGCAGCACCAGTTCGGGCCGCATGTGCATGTCGAACAGGGCGGTGATCTCGAACAGCTGGCCCAGCAGTCGGCCCATCGACACCTGGCTGGCCTGACGGCCGATGACCGGCTCGCCGACCGCGCGAAGGGCCTGGGCGAAGGTGTCGACCGAATGATGCGGCGGCACGTAGCCGGCTTCGAAATGGACCCGGCTGATGCGGTCGTAGTCGCGGCTGATGAAGCCCCACAGGATTTCGGCCAGGTAGCGCCGCTCGGCCGGGCCCAGTCGCCCGACGATGCCGAAGTCGATGGCGGTGACCTGGGCCGGAGCGTCGGCGAACAGATTGCCTTCGTGCAGGTCGGCGTGGAAGACGCCGTGGTCCAGCGCCTGGACCAGGAAGCCGCGCACCACCTTGTCGGCCAGGGCGTCCTTGTCGAGACCGGGAAGGCTTTCCAGCGCCGGGTCGGTCATCGGCAGGCCGTCGGCCCACGCCAGCGTCAGCACCCGCTTGCCCACCCCGTCCCAGACGACGGCGGGCGCGCTCATGAAGTCGTCCTTGGCCATGACCTCGGCCAGTTCCGAGGCGGCGGCGGCCTCGAGCCGCATATCCAGCTCCAGCGACAGGGCGCGGGCGATGATCTCGACGAAGGCCTGGGGCTCCAGCCGCCGGGCGGGCTCGACGAACTTCTGCACCAGCTTGGCGCCCAGACGCATGGAATCCAGCCCGCGCGCCACGCGGCGCTCGACTCCGGGACGCAGCACCTTGACCGCCACCTTGCGACCGTCCGCCAGGTACGCCGGATGCGCCTGCGCCAGGGAGGCGGCGGCGACCGGCTGGCCCAGGTCGATGAACAGGCTCTCTACGGTGCGGCCCAGCGAGCGCTCGATCTCGGCGCGCGCCTCGTCCAGGGGGAAGGGCGGCAGCTTGTCCTTCAGTCGCCCCAGATCCTGGGCGAACTGGATGCCGAAGATGTCGGCGCGCGTGGCCAGAACCTGACCCAGCTTGATGGCCACGGGGCCGAGGTGCTCGAAGGCTTGCCCCACGCGCTGACCGGGGCGACCGGCGCGATGCTTGCGGCTGGCCGTCATCTGCACCAGTTGCGCGAACGGGCGGGTCCAGGCGGGCAGCAGCGGATTGACCTCGCGCGGGATCAGGGCGTCGTGACGCGCCAGCACCCAGCCCCAGCCGATCAGGCGGAAGGCGGCGCCCAGCGGGTCGCGGACGGGCTCCGGCCTCGGCGCGGCGGGCGGGGTCTTGACGGACAGCCGGCTCAGATCGCCCACCCGTGGTGGATGGCGGCGATGCCGCCCGACAGGTTGGTGACGCTGACGCGGCTGAAACCGGCGTCCTCGATCATCCGCTTGAAGGTCGACTGATCCGGGAAGCGACGGATGCTCTCGACCAGATACTGATAGCTGTCGCGGTCCTTGGCGACCCATTCGCCGATGCGCGGAATGGCGTGGAAGGACCAGGCGTCATAGGCCTTCCTCAGCGCGCCGGTCGTGGGGTGGGAGAACTCCAGGCAGATGAAGCGGCCGCCGGGCTTCAGCGCGCGGCGCGCTTCCTTCAGGGCGCCCGCCACGTCGGACACGTTGCGGATGCCGAAGCTGATCGAATAGGCGTCCAGGCAGGCGTCGGGGAAGGGCAGGTTCATGGCGTCGCCGACGCCCCAGGCCATCTCCGGCTCGCCGCCCTTGGCCACGCCGTTCAGGATCATCTCGGCGTTGTAGTCCATGACGATGACGGTGGCGTCCTCGCCGCCGCGACGCTGCTGGGCCGCGCGCGCCATCTTGGAATAGCGCCGCGCCATGTCGCCGGTGCCGCCGGCCATGTCGAGGATGACCTCGCCGGGACGGGCGTTCAGCTTGGCCGCCGTGGCGTCCTTCCAGAGACGGTGCACGCCCGCGCTCATCAGGTCGTTCATCAAGTCGTAGTTGGAGGCCACGGAGTTGAAGACCCCGCGCACCATCTGCACCTTTTCCTTCGCGTCCACGTCGCGGAAGCCGAAGGAGGAGGTCTTGCCGGAGGAGGGGGAGGGATCGGCCTGGGTCATGGATGCGGGTGTAACGCCTCGCGCGGTCGGCGTCATCCGGGGAAGCGTCGCAGATGACAGGCTGAGATTCGATCCTCCCCTGCGAAGCGGGGGAGGGGGACCGTGCGAAGCATGGTGGAGGGGGCGAGGGCTGGTTGCCCGTTTTTGGATTATGACGGCGGGCTGTGATGAAATGTGCTCGAGGTTGCGCGTGCATCCGCCCCCTCCACCGCTTCGCGGTCCCCCTCCCCCGCGGGCGGGGGAGGATCGACGTTTGTGCTGAGGCGGCCTCGCGGCTTGCCGCCCTCTCGGACGCGCGATACGCCTGAGCAAAATCAAGGAGACGCTCATGACCGCCGCCCTCGACGTCAACACCGTGCTTCAGGGCCTGCCCGACTGGCGCCGCGCCGACGATCCGCGCCCGGCCATCGTGCGCTCGCTGCGCTTCAAGGATTTCAACGCCGCCTTCGGCTTCATGACCCGCGTCGCCCTGCTGGCCGACAAGGCGGACCACCATCCTGAATGGTCCAACGTCTACAACCGCGTCGAGGTGCTGCTGACCACCCACGACGCCGGCGGCGTCACCGAGCGCGATGTCGCCATGGCCCGCTTCATCGACGAGATCGTCAAAGGCTTGGTCGAGTGAGCGCCCCTCGTCTTGGGCGCGTCGCGGGCAAGTCCGCCCTCATCACCGGGGCGGCGGGCGGTCTGGGTCAGGCCATAGCGCGGATGCTGGTGCGCGAGGGCGCCAAGGTCGCCGTCTCCGACCGCGATCTGGACGGCGTGCGGGCCTTGGCCGACAGCATCAACGCCGAAACCCCCGGCTCCGCCTTCGCCTATGAGCAGGACGTGACGCGCGAGGATGACTGGGTTCGCGTGGTCGCCGCCGCCGCCGAGGACATGGGCGGCCTGTCCATCCTGGTGAACAACGCCGGCATCGGCGGCCATCTGGCCTGGGCCGAGCAGGACACGCTGGACAACTGGCGGCTGGTTCAGGCGGTCAACATCGAGTCGGTCATGCTGGG
Source organism: Brevundimonas sp. UBA7506 (assembly GCF_002479495.1). Taxonomy (GTDB): domain Bacteria; phylum Pseudomonadota; class Alphaproteobacteria; order Caulobacterales; family Caulobacteraceae; genus Brevundimonas. The sequence continues at coordinate 550,483 of NZ_DLNQ01000015.1, read as the reverse complement.
CTGCAAGCACGCCATGCCGCATCTGCGGGCCTCTGGCGCGGGCTCAATCGTCAACATCTCGTCGATCGCGGGACTGGCGGCGGCGCCGGGCATGGGGGCCTATAACGCCACCAAGGCGGCGGTCTGGCTCTACACCAAGACGGTGGCGCTGGAGGCGGCCAAGGCAGGCTGGAACGTGCGCGCCAACTCTGTCCACCCGGTCTTCATCAAGACCCCGATCCTCGATCCCTTCGTCGCCATGGCCGGCGGCGACGAGACGACGGCGCACGAAAAGCTGGCGCGCGGCATTCCGTTGAAGCGCATCGGCGAGCCGGACGACGTGGCCTACTGCGTCCTTTACCTGGCCTCGGACGAATCCAAGTTCGTCACCGGCGCCGAGTTCAAGATCGACGGGGGCCTGACGGCGCAGTAAGGCCCCTCTCCTGCCCGCCTCAGCGCGTCGCGCCGGGCTTCCACAGGATGTCGGCGGCGCCGTTGGCGTTGGCCCGGCGGGCGGCGACGAACAGGTGGTCCGACAGCCGGTTCAGATAGCGGACCGCCTCCGGGTTCACCTGTTCCCCCGATTCCATGAGGCGGATGGCGTCGCGCTCGGCCCGGCGGCAGACGGTGCGCGCCAGGTGCAGATGCGCCGACAGGGGCGAACCGCCCGACAGGATGAAGCTGTCCAGCGGTTTCAGGCTCTCGTTCATCCAGTCGATTTCGGTCTCGATGCGCTCGACCTGCGAGGCGATGATGCGCAGCGCCTCCCATTTCGGGGCCGGCTCCAGCGGCGTGGCCAGGTCGGCGCCGAGATCGAACAGTTCGTTCTGGATTCGGCCCAGCATGGCGTCGATCCGGTCGTTCTGGCCACTGTTCAGACGAGCCACGCCGATGACGGCGTTCAGTTCGTCGACCGACCCATAGGCCTCGACCCGCAGGTCGGTCTTGGACACGGGTGCACCCGACGCCAGACGAGTCTGGCCGGCGTCGCCGGTGCGGGTGTAGATCTTGTTCAGCGTGACCATCGGTCAGCCCCCTCGAATAATCAGCCGCCGTGCGTGGCCTTCCACCACATCCCGCCCATCAGCAACAGCACCGCCACCGCCTGCAGGACGATGCGAAGGCGCATCAGCTTGTTGGAGTGCGATCGGGCGAAGTCGCCGCCGCGATACAGACTGTAGACCCCGAAACCGAGGGTGATGGTCACCGCCGCAATGGCGATCAGGATCAGGATGTCGAAGATTTCCATGTCCGCCTTCTAGGCCCGCTGCACGCCGCGCGCCAGCGTCCCGGCGGTCGCATCCCGCGCCGGCGCGATTGCGACCTATTCGCACACCCCCGTTGCCACGCCGCCACCCTTGATGTTGAGAAGCGCTCGCAAATCAACCGGGGCTGTTCATGTCTTTCTTCGCCGTTTCTCGCCGCTCGACCCTTATGGCCGCATCCGCCCTGGCCGTTCTCGCCACGGGTCAGGCCGCCACGGCTGAGGAACTGACCGAGCAACAGCGCCAGGCGACCACCACCGTCGCCGACGTCGTCGTCACCGCCTCGGGCTTCGAACAACGCATCACCCAGGCCCCGGCCTCGATCAGCGTGGTGCCGCGCCAGGAGATCGAGGAGATGCGCGCCGCCTCGATCGCCGAGATCCTGACCAATATCGAAGGCGTCGATGTCGGCGCCGCCGTCGGCAAGACCGGCGGCCAGACCATCAACATCCGCGGCATGGGTTCGGACTACACCCTGATCCTGATCGACGGCCGCCGCCAGAACACCGCCGGCAGCGTGACGCCGAACGGCTTTGGCGAGACCTCCAGCAGCTTCATGCCCCCGGTCTCGGCCATCGAGCGCATCGAGGTCGTGCGCGGCCCGGTCTCGACCCTCTATGGGTCTGACGCCATGGGCGGCGTGGTCAACATCATCACCCGCAAGGTCGGCGACGTCTGGGGCGGTTCGGCCTCGGCCAACTACACCCTTCAGGGCGACGACGATTTCGGCGACATCTGGGGTGGTGACTTCTACGCCAACGGTCCGCTGGTGAAGGACCTGATGGGTCTGGCCGTGCGCGGCTCCTACCTGACGCGCGAGCAGTCGAACCTGAAGTTCGAGAACGTCGGCGGCGTCGAGACCCCCGTCACCGGCTTTGGCCGCAGTTCGACCGAGAGCGAGATCTGGACCCTGGGCGGCCGCCTGACCCTGACCCCGCACGCCGACCACGACCTGTGGCTGGACGTGGACGTCTCGCGCCAGTGGTACGACAACGCCAAGGGCCAGATGGGCACCAACACCACCGCCGGCGGCTACGGCGATGCGCTGGAGTTCAACCGCGACCAATACGCCCTGGCCCATAACTGGCGCCTGCCGTTCGGCGTGCTGGAATCCAACCTGTCGTTCGGCAAGACCGAAACCATCGGCCGCATCATCCCCAACGGGGTGGCCGGCGCCGGCGGCGCGCGCGACCTGGTGTCGGAAAACACCATCTTCGACACCAAGCTGTTCTCGCAGTGGCGCAACCACACCTTTACCGTCGGCGGCCAGTACTGGGACGCCGAGATGGTCGACGGCGTGGCCCCGACGACGTTCGAGCACACCCAGTGGGCCCTGTTCGCCGAGGACGAGTGGCGCTTCACCGACAGCCTGGCCCTGACGCTCGGCGCACGTCACGACGACCATTCCAAGTTCGGCGCCCACTTCAGCCCGCGCGCCTATCTGGTGTGGAACGCCTCGCCGGAGTGGACCATCAAGGGCGGCGTCAGCCAGGGCTTCAAGACCCCGCGCCTGGAGCAACTGGCCGAGGGCATCAACGGCTTCGGCTCGCAAGGCCGCCTGCCCCTGCTGGGCTCGCCGGGCCTGAAGCCCGAGACCTCGACCTCCAGCGAGATCGCCGTCTTCTATGACAACGGCTCGACCTTCCGCGCCAACGTCACCGTCTTCAACAACGAGTTCCAGGACAAGATCGCCGCCGGCACGCCGGTCGCGAACTGCACCTTCGGCCTGACCAAGGCCCAGTACGACGCCGGGACCTACAACAAGACCGGCTGCACCGACGTCGGCTTCTGGGCCAACTACGCCACCTTCGGCCAGCAGGTGAACGTCGACGAGGCCGTGACGCGCGGCGTCGAGACGGCGGCGCGCTGGCGCTTCGCCCCCGACTGGACCCTGTCGGGCAACTACACCTACACCGACAGCGAGCAGAAGTCGGGCGCGGCCAAGGGCCAGCCCCTGACCGACACCCCCGAGCACATGGTCAACGCCAGTCTGCGCTGGAACGCCACGGACAAGATGAACCTGTGGCTGCGCGGCGAGTACCGTTCGGAGCGGTTCCGCGGTCTGGGCGCCGCCCGCGACGCCTGGGGCGACTACAAGGCCTATGAGCTGTTCCACCTGGGCGGGTCGTATGACGTGACCGAACGGGTCACGATCAACGCCACCATCTACAACCTGTTCAACAAGGACTTCGTCAGCCTGAAGCCCTACGGCACGCCCGTCGCCTATGCGCCGGAATACGCCAACAACCAGGAGCCGCGCCGCCTCTGGGTGTCCGTGACGACGACCTTCTGATTTCGGTTTCCTCCCCAAACTGACAGGGCCGCCTCCTCCGAGGCGGCCCTCTTTCTTTGCAGCTAAGCCGTTAGTCATCTTTGCCGGGCAGTCTGCCCGCCATGACTGATCGCGCCGTCCGCAATCTGGAACACCTGCGCCGCACCGCCTCCACGGCGCGCGTGCTGAACCTGCTCAAGGTCTTTGACGAGCACGGCGAGACCGACGACTGGGCCGAGCGCCCCATGTTCCGCACCCCGGCGCTGAACACCTCGCTGATCATCAAGCACAGGCTGCGCCGCAACGAGACCGACTCCTTTCCCGGACGCCGCCAGGTGGCGACCAAGGTGGTGGTGCCGATCGACAGCACCGACCTGAAGACCGGCGGTCGCTTCGTCTTCGTCAACCAGATCGGCTTCGAGCGGGCCATGCAGGAGGCCTTCGGCATCGCCCCCGACCATCCCGATCTGAAGACCCTGCGGCTGATGGATCAGCTGCCTTCGCTGGACCCCTTCCTGCTGCGCGAGCAACTGCGTCGCGGCGAGGTGGACGCCGCCCCCTGCTACTTCGCGCTCAGCGAAGCCGACCTTGAGAAGATGCTGACCTTCGTCCAGGCCGAGATCGAACCCCTGGTCACCCTCAGCATGGGCGGCGGGGTGGCCGCGGTCGGTTCGACCGCGCGCATGGCCACCAAGATCCTGTCCAACGCGCCCGGCGACCGGCTGGAGGCCCTGCGCGCCACGCTTCGGCTGGAGCCCGAGCAGTATCAGGAGGGCGTCTTCTGCTGGAAGGGCTTCCTCTACTACAAGTGGACCCTCGCCAGCCTGATGGCGGACATCGTCAACGTCGCCGACGACGTGGGAACGGTGAAGCCCGTCGGCCCCAGCGACCGCGCCGCCAAGGAATACATCGACCGCGGCCGCGCCGTCCTGCGCGGACGAATCATGAAGACCTGCGAAGAGGTCAGCCGGACCCTGCGCTATTACGACGACGCCTATGCGGGGCTGACGCGCGAGGGCAATCCCATCGCCTTCCGCGACTTCCTGCTGGAGGCCCCGACCCTGTTCGCGCGGCTGGGCGATCAGCTGGGCGCGGTGCAGCACATCGTCAGCTTCTGGCGCTTCCGCTTCGGGCCCAAGGCGCCGCCGGTCGGGGTCGACGAACTGATCGACATCTTCATGGATTTCGAAACCGGCCTGATGGGCCGCGAGATCGAGGCCTACGACCCCCGCGACGCGGCGTAACTCAAAAGCCGTCACCCCGGCCGCAGCGAAGCGAAGAGCCAGGACCGCCCAGGACGCCGCCGTCAGCGGTTCTAGCGGTCCCGGATAGCGGCTGCGCCGCTTCCGGGATGACAGCCAAGGTTTCATCCAAAGAAAAACCCCGCGCCGACGACGGCGCGGGGTTTCTGCTTTCGGACCATCAGGTCTTAGTAGCGGTAGTGTTCCGGCTTGAACGGGCCTTCGACCGGGACCGAGATGTAGTCGGCCTGTTCCTTGGTCAGCTGGGTCAGCTTGGCGCCCAGCTTGGCCAGGTGGAGGAAGGCGACCTTCTCATCCAGATGCTTGGGCAGGGTGTAGACCGAGTTCTCGTAGGACTTGGCGTTGGTCCACAGTTCGATCTGGGCCAGGGTCTGGTTGGTGAACGAAGCCGACATCACGAAGGACGGGTGGCCCGTGGCGTTGCCCAGGTTCACCAGGCGGCCTTCCGACAGCAGGATGATCTTCTTGCCGTCCGGGAACTCGACGTGGTGGACCTGATCCTTGATCTTGTCCCACTTGAAGTTCTTCAGGCCGGCGACCTGAATTTCCGAATCGAAGTGACCGATGTTGCAGACGATGGCGTTGTTGCGCATGGCGCGCATGTGCTCGACGCGGATGACGTCCTTGTTGCCCGTCGTGGTGACGAAGATGTCGGCCTTGTCGGCGACGTCTTCCAGGGTCTGGACCTCATAGCCTTCCATCGCGGCCTGCAGGGCGCAGATCGGGTCGATCTCGGTGACGATGACGCGTGCGCCGCCGTTGCGCAGCGAGGCGGCCGAGCCCTTGCCCACGTCGCCGTAGCCGCAGACCACAGCGACCTTGCCCGACAGCATGACGTCGGTGCCGCGACGGATGGCGTCGACCAGGCTCTCACGGCAGCCGTACAGGTTGTCGAACTTCGACTTGGTGACGCTGTCGTTGACGTTGATCGCCGGGAAGGGCAGCTCGCCGCGCTCGGCCATCTGGTACAGGCGGTGCACGCCCGTGGTCGTCTCTTCCGACACGCCGCCGATGGCGTCGCGGATGGCCGAATAGAAGCCGGGCTTCTCGGCGATGTAGCGTTTCATGACCGAGAAGAGGGCTTCTTCTTCCTCGTTCTGCGGGTTCGACAGGACCGAGATGTCCTTCTCGGCCTTCGGGCCGAGCACGCACAGAAGGGTGGCGTCGCCGCCGTCGTCCAGGATCAGGTTCGGATAGCCGCCGTCAGCCCATTCGAAGATCTTGTGAGCGTAGTCCCAGTATTCCACCAGGGTCTCGCCCTTGGTGGCGAAGACCGGCGTGCCGTTGGCGGCGATGGCGGCGGCGGCGTGGTCCTGGGTCGAGAAGATGTTGCACGAGGCCCAGCGCACTTCGGCGCCCAGGGCTTCCAGGGTCTGGATCAGAACCGCCGTCTGGATGGTCATGTGCAGGCTGCCGGCGATGCGGGCGCCCTTCAGCGGCTTGGCGGCGCCGAACTCTTCGCGCAGAGCCATCAGGCCCGGCATTTCAGTTTCGGCGATGGCGATTTCCTTGTTGCCGAAATCGGCCAGGGAAATGTCGCGAACGATGTAGTCGGTCATGAAGGGGTTCTCGCGGCGGGGATTTTCAAGGCGTCGCTATAGCGCGCCCGGCGCGTTGGGGCAATCAAGCCATAAGGATGTCTTTATATGAGCGCCGCCGCGACACGAACCCACGCGCTTACGTGTTTCTACGCAAACCTCTCTTAAGAGGCGCAATACCCCTAAGGTTCAAAGGGATAAGCAGGCGCGCTCCCCTGCGCCGGTACAGGTAGCGAGACGACATCATGGCGGGCGAAAACATCGACCACCGCATGAGCTTCATGGGTCTGGGCCAGGCCTCCAGCGGCTACCGCGCCATGGGTCCCCTGCTGCGCCGCGAAACGCCCGTGGCCCTGGCCGCCTTCTACGACCGGGTGCGGGCCGAGCCGACCACGCGTCGTTTCTTCCGCGAAGAGTCGCACATCGCCGCGGCCAGCAAGGCGCAGGAGCGCCACTGGGACGCCATCATCGACGGCCGCGCCGACGAGGACTACGCCAAGTCGGTGCGCACCATCGGCCATGTCCACGCCCGCATCGGGCTGGAGCCCCGCTGGTACATCGGCGGCTACAGCGTCATCCTGGCCCACCTGACCCGCGCCATCGCCGAGCGCCCCCGGAAGTTCTGGGCCAACAAGCGCGAACATGACCGCGTCACAGCCGAGGCCGTGTCCGAGCTGACCCAGCGCGTCATGCTGGACATGGACCTGGCCATCTCCATCTACCTCGACGTCCTGCAAGAGCAGCGCGACAAGGTCCAGGCCGCCCACGACGAGGCCGAAGCCCGTCAGACCGAGGTGGTCCGCGCCCTGGGCGCCGCCCTGCACGACCTGGCCGAGAACGACCTGTCGACCACCATTCCCGGCGTCTTCCCGGAACAGTACCGCAGCCTGCAGAACGACTTCCACGCCGCCACCCGCGCCCTGCGCACCGCCGTCCGCGCCGTGGCCGACAGCGTGCAGAGCCTGAGCGCCGGCTCCAACCAGCTGGCCACCGCCTCGGAAGACCTGGCCAGCCGCACCGAGCGTCAGGCCGCCAACCTGGAGCGCACGGTCAACGAGGCCGACGCCATCGCCCGCGCCGTGGCCTCGACCGCCGACAACGCCCGCCAGACGGCCGAGGCCCTGGCCGCCGCCCGCGTCGACGTCGAAGCCAGCAGCCAGGTGGTCGGCGAGGCCGTCGCCGCGATCCACGCCATCGCCGAATCCTCGAACGAGATCGCCCGTTTCACCAGCCTGATCGACGAGATCGCCTTCCAGACCAACCTTCTGGCTCTGAACGCCGGGGTCGAGGCGGCCCGCGCGGGCGACGCCGGTCGCGGTTTCGCCGTCGTGGCCCAGGAAGTGCGCGCCCTGGCCCAGCGCTCGTCGGAAGCCTCGGGCGAGATCCGCACCCTGATCTCGACCTCCTCGGCCCAGGTGGCGCGCGGCGTCGATCTGGTCGAACGCACCGGCGAGGCCCTGGATCGGATCGGCGGCCGGGTCGTGGCCATCGACGGCCTGGCCGGCGGCATCGCCGGCTCGGCCCAGGATCAGGCTGAAGGCCTGGCCCGCGTCCGTCGCACCATGGGCGAGATGGACGACATCACCCAGCAGAACGCGGCCATGACCGAAGAGGCCACCGCCGCCGCCCGCCAGTTGGCCAACGAAGCCGTCAGCCTGAATCAGCAGGTCGGCCGCTTCCGTCTGGACCGCGGCGGCGCCGCCCATCTGCGCGCCGTCAGCTGATCTCTCGCGTTTAGCGACTGGCGCAGCGGGCGAGGCCCGGCTTAACTTCCCCTCGGATCGAGGGGGAGTTTCGACCATGAAGACCATGCTGACCGGCGCCGTCTGCGCCCTGGCGCTTACTGCAGCCCTGGCCGCGGCCCCGCCCGCCTCGGCCCAAGCCACCACGCCCACGTCGACGTCGGGGGCCGTAACCCTGATCCAGGCCGGACGGCTTCTGGACCATCCTGGCCGCACGCCGCGCGGCCCCTCGACCATCGTCGTACGCGAGGGCAAGGTCGCCGAGATCCGCGACGGCTTCGTCGACGCCTCCGCCTATCCCGGCGCGACCGTGGTGGATCAGCGCGACCGCTTCGTCCTGCCCGGCCTGATCGACAGCCATGTGCACCTGGTCTCGGACGTGGCCGGTCAGGCGGGCTTCCTGGCCGGGGTCACCGATAGCCTGCCGACACGCGCCTACAGCGCCGCCATGAACGCGCGCAAAACGCTGATGGCCGGCTTCACCACCGTGAGGAACCTGGGCGACACGGGAGGCGTCACCCTGGCCCTGCGCGAGGAGACCGCCGCCCACCGCCTGCCCGGCCCCCGCATCATCGACGCCGGGAACAGCATTTCGACCACCTCGGGCCACATGGACAGTCGCCTCGGCTTCAATGACGACTTCCGCGAGCACATTGCCCACGACAACGTCTGCAACGGCGCTGAAAGCTGCCGCGAGGCGGTGCGCTTGCAGGTCGGACGCGGCGTCGACCTGATCAAGATCGCCACCACCGGCGGGGTCAACAGCCGCATCGGCGCCGGCCTCGGCGCCCAGATGTTCGAGGACGAGGCCAAGGCCCTGATCGACACAGCCCATCTGTACGGCAAGAAGGTCGCGGTCCACGCCCACGGCGTCGAGGGCATCAACCTGGCCCTGCGCATGGGCGCCGATTCGATCGAGCACGGCACCATCTTCGACGACGAAACCCTGCAGCTGCTGCGCCGAACCCGCGCCTATTATGTTCCGACCCTGTCGGTCGTGAACGGCTACACCGAACGCTTGGCCGCCGACCCCGAGGCCTATCCGCCGGAGGTCCTGCCCAAGATCCGCTGGCGCATCCAGATCACCGGCCAGTCGCTGCAGCGCGCCGTGCCCGCCGGGGTCCGCATCGCCTTCGGCACCGACGCCGGCGTGTCCAAGCATGGCCGCAACGCCGACGAGTTCGAGCTGATGGTCAAGAACGGCATGACCCCGATGACCGCCATCGAGGCCGCCACCGTCAACGCCGCCGACCTGCTGGGTCTGTCCGAAGAGGTGGGCGTGCTAGAGCCGGGCAAGCGCGCCGACGTCATCGCCGTGGCGGGCGACCCGCTGACCGACGTGACGAAGCTGAAGACCGTGGCCTTCGTCATGCGCGACGGGCGGATCTATAAGGACGAGCGCTAAGCCTAAAGGCCCTTGGCCCGGCGCCAGCGCCGCACCAGCCAAAGGTGCAAGGCGTGGGCGCCGATCCAGACCAGGCCCATGCCGATCAGAACGTCGAAGAACAGGTCGACGCCTTGGCGGCTCGGCCCCATCAGGCTCAGCAGGGCCGTTGGCATCAGGGTCAGGGCCGCCAGAACGGGGGTAAAGGCCAAGGCCAGGTCGCGAGGGGCGGACCAGACGGGTCGTCCGTCAAACCCCCACTGCATCGGTAATCGCTGCTCGCGCGCCAAACCCCGCGCAGCCCTCCACGACATCCCGGTCAGCACGGCGACGAAAAAGAGCGCAAGAAGAATGGAAGCCGTCGTCATGCGTGAACGTCATCACGCCAACGCTGTTCCTTCAAGTGCGCCCTACCGCCCCGGTCGCCGGGTCATGGCCGAGGCCGGGGCCAGTTGCAGGCCGCGCGCCTCAAGTCCTGCCGTCCAGCGGGCTGCGGCCTCAACGGTGACCGGGTAGCTGAAGCCGGTTCCGAGCGCCGCGCCGCGCGTCTTGGCGGCGGCTTCCAGGGCGGTCAGCTGGCCCATGATCGCGGCCGGGCTCTGCTGCTCGTCGATGATGCGGTCGGCGCTGGCGCGGGCGAAGGCGCCGGGCTTCCTGCGCATCGAGCCGTCGTCGAGGAAGGCCACGCCGCGCTGGCGCAGCACGGCCAGCATAGCGCCCATGCCCTCGTCCGAGGTCGCGAAGCGGTCGCCCAGATAGTTGGTCACGCCGAAGTAGCCGGTGGCGCGACCCAGCAGCCAGTCCAGCTTGGCCTCGACGTCGTCGGCGCCGCCGCTCGACAGCAGGGTGTAGGGGCCGGGATCATTGTCGGGATAGCCGGTCGGCTCCATCGGCAGTTCGATCATCACCTCGTGGCCCTGGGCGCGGGCCATGTCGATCCAGGCCTGCAGGCCCTCGGCATAGGGCACGAAGCTGAGCGTCACCTCGGCGGGCAGGCGCTCGATGGCGGCGCGGGTGGTCACGGCGTTCAGGCCCAGACCGCCGACGACCAGCGACACCATGGGCTTGCCGTTCGAGCGGAAGGGTCGGGCATAGGCCTGGGCCGGGACGCGGCCGTCGGGCGCGATGCGCGGCAGGGGGCCGTTGGGGCCGGGCGAGAACAGGCCCGCGATCGGCGCCTTGGGCAGGGGGTTGGAGGGCGCGCGCACCGGGGCGGCGATGGCCGATCCGCCCGCCACGCTGGCGCCGTCCGGCAGGGTGATCAGAGCCTCGCCCCCTGCGGCGCCATTGGGGTCCAGCAAGGCCGGATCGCCCAGATCCTGATAGAGGTCGAGCCCGCTCATGGCGAAGGCGTCTGCGCCGGTCGGGGCGGTTTCCACGGCGACGGGGCGTTGCAGGGCCACACGGGCAGAGGGCGCGCCTGCGCGCGGGTCGCCCATCACGGCGACGAACAGGACCCCGGCGGCCAGAAGGAAGGCGCCCGCCGCGCCCACGGCGACCGGCGGCTTCTTCAGCGCCCCCAGAACGGCGTCGAGGCCCAGGCGCGACCGCTCCTCCGGCGGCATACCGGCGGCGGCGGCGAGAGCGGACTGGCGCTTGGCGAACATGGACGGACGGCGCTCGAACGACGGTGAGAGGGCGGAGACCGCACGATGCGGTCTCCCTCGACCCTCACTTATCCCCAGCGCCGGTTAAGAAACCCTAACGGGCTGTTCACCACGTCGCCGAAGTCGGTCAGTCCTTCTTCGGCTCATTGCCCGGCGTGACTTCGGGACCGCGCGTCGGACGCTCGGAGGGCGCGTCCGTATCAGTCTGGGCGGTTTCGACCGGCTTGGAGCCCGGGGCGGTGACCACGACGTCGGCCGGCGCGGCGGCGAGTTTCGTCAGGTCGCCGCCTGCGCGCAGGACGTCCAGCGCCCGCTGCAGCTGATAGTCCTTGGTCTTGTCGAAGCCCTCGCCCGGCGCCTCGTGCGGGACGTGGGGCCCCTTGCGCTCGGCGCCGATGGAGGAGTCCAGCGCCGTGGCGTAGGCGGCCTCGGAATAGATGAAGCTGGAGCGCGAGACGATGCGGGCCTCGGCCTCGGAGCGGGCGACCTCCAGGTCCGGCTCGATGCCGATCTTCTGGATCGAGCGGCCCGAGGGCGTGTAGTAGCGCGCCGTGGTGATCGACAGGGCGCCGTCCGAACCGCCGCGCAGCGGAATGACCGTCTGCACCGAGCCCTTGCCGAAGCTGGTCAGGCCGACAACCGTCGCCCGTTCCTGATCCTTCAGGGCGCCGGCCACGATTTCGGACGCCGACGCCGAGCCGTAGTTGATCAACACCACAACCGGCAGGCCGCCGGTCAGGTCGCCGGGCTTGGCGGCGTAACGTTCGATCTGATCCGGCTTGCGGCCGCGCTGGCTAACGATCTCGCCGCGTTCCAGGAAGGTGTCGGAGACGTCGATGGCGGCGGTCAGCAGACCCCCGCCGTTGTTGCGCAGATCCAGGACGTAACCCTTGATGCCGGGCTTCTCACGCTTCAGCCGCTCGATGGTCTCGGTCAGTTCGCGGCCGGTGTTCTCGTTGAAGGTCGAGATGCGCAGATAGCCGAAGTCGCCTTCCAGACGGCCCGTGACGGATTCCACCTTGATGACTTCGCGGGTCAGGACCACCTCGCGCGGCTCCTCGCCGTCGCGCAGGAAGGTGACGGTGACGCTGGTTCCTATGGCGCCGCGCAGCTTGTCCGACACCTCTGACACCGTCAGTCCGGCGGCGTTCTGGCCGTCGATGGCGCTGATGACGTCGCCCGCCTGAACCCCCGCGCGGCCGGCCGGGCTGTCGTCCATCGGCGAGATGACCTTCACCAGCCCCCCCTCGGAGGTGATGGTCAGGCCGACGCCGGAATACTCGCCCGTGGTCCGCTCGCGCAGGTCGCCATAGGACTTGGGCGGCAGGTAGTTGGAGTGCGGGTCGAGCGCCGTCATCATCCCCGACAGGGCGGCCTCGATCAGCTTCTTATTGTCGACCGGCACCACATAGGCCTGCTCGACGATGCCCAGCACGTCGCCGAACATCTGCAGCATGCGGAAGGTCTCGTTGCGCGGGGTCTGGCTGGCCACAGCCGCCGCCGATCCGCCCAGGGCCAGGGCGGCGCAACCGATGAGAAGCAGTTTACGCATTCGGTGTCTTTCCATCGGACCCGCGCGGGCTCCGGTCGTCCAGGGAGGCGCGGGCGTTCGCACGCCAGCGTCAGATCAGCCGATACAATCAGCCTCGGCGCGGATTTGAAAGGACTTTCGCGCACAGGCGCGGCCTATTGCAGCCCTATTGCAGCCAGGGCGCGGGGTCGATGGGACGCTCGTCGCGGCGCAGTTCGAAATAGGCCTCGCCGTCCTCGCCGGTGCGGCCCAGGGCCTGACCGTCGGCGACGCGCTGGCCGGTGTCCACCGACAGCTGATCCAGCCCGGCCACGACCACGCGCCAGCCGGGGCCGAGATCCAGGATGACCACCTCGCCCCATTCCTTCAGCGGCCCGGCGTAGGCGACACGGGCGGGGGCAGGCGCCGCGATGACCTCGTGGCTGGAGCGCCAGCGCCAGCCGCTGGAGCCGCCGCCGAACCGCTGCGAGGGCGCGCCCTGCACCGGCGCGGTCAGGCGGCTGCGTCCAGCCGGCAGACGCGCGGCGGGGGCCTCCGTCACAGCCTCGGCCACGAGGGGCGCCTGTCCGCCCAGTTCGCGGATGCGGGCCTCCAGCGACCGGGTGGCGCGCTCGGCGCGGGCGGCCTCGGCGCGCAGCACAGCGCGCAGGGCGATCTTCCTTGCCGACAGGCTCTCGATCTCGGCGCGCCGGTCGCCCTGGGCGCTCTCGACGGTGAACAGGCGTTCGCTGGACAGGGCGGCCAGGCGGCGGATGCGGATGACCTCGGCCTGACGCTCGACCAGGGTCTTCGCCCGCGCCTGCAGCTCGGGCGTCATGGCGCGGATCAGGATGGAGGCGCGCACCGTGTCCACCGCCTTGTCCGCCGGGATCAGCAAGGGCGGGGGCGGCTTGCGGCTCATCATCTGCAGGGCCGACAGCAGACGGCCCTGCCCCGCCCGTTCGCGCGACAAGGAGGCGACCAGGGCGGCCTCGCGGTCGCCCAGCTCCTTGAGGCGCGCGCGCTGGGATTCCAGCTGCACGTCGTCCGCCGCCTCGGCGCGGCGCAGTTCGGCCAGTTGCCGGTCCAGATCGACCACCTCGTCCCCGGCGGCGGCGGCTTCGGCGCGCAGGCGCCGCGCGCGCGCGGTCTCGTCGCGATACTCGGCCTGAAGCCGGGTCAGTTCAAGATTGGGCGCGGCCGCGCGCTGGCTGGACGCCGGCCCTGCGAGCAGCAGGGCCGCCCCCGTCGCCAACCAAAGAAGCCCCGCCCCCCGGCGCATCAGTCGCGATGATAGGGGGAGCCGGACAGGATGGTCACGGCGCGGTAGAGCTGCTCGGCCAGCATGGCGCGGGCCAGGGCGTGGGGCCAGGTCTGGGGTCCGAAGGCCAGGGTTGAACGGGCGGCGCGGCGCACGCTCTCGTCCAGGCCGTCCGCCCCGCCAATGGCGAAGACCAGCCGCCGCTCGCCCTGATCGCGCAGGGTCGCCACGTGGTCGGCGAAGGCGCGGGATGAGTAGGTCTTGCCCCGTTCGTCGCAGGCGATCAGGTGCGCGCACTCGGCGGCGGCCAGGATCAGCTCGGCCTCGGGGGCCTTGCCGGACTTGCGAGGTTCGAGATCGAGAAGTTCCAGCGGACCGAGCCCCAGCGGCCGACCCGCCAGGGTCGCCCGCCGGGCGTAGTCGTCGGCCAGGGCGGCCTCGGGACCGCGGCCCGGCTTGCCGATGGCCGCGATCGCCAGCTTCATGGGGTCAGCTCGGTTCGAGGATCAGGCGACGCCGGCGCCGCCGCGGTGGGCGCTGTCGATGGCCCAGATCTTCTCGATATTGTAGAAGGTGCGCACTTCGGGGCGGAACAGGTGGACGATGACGTCGCCCGCATCCAGCAGCACCCAGTCGCAGTGCGGCAGGCCCTCGACCTTGACCTTGCCCAGGCCCAGATCCTTGAACAGGCGCAGCAGGTGGTCGGCCAGTGCGCCGACGTGGCGGTGCGACCGGCCCGAAGCCACGATCATGGCGTCGGACATCGGGCTTTTACCGCGCAGGTCGATCAGGACCATGTCCTGGGCCTTGTCTTCGTCGAGCTTGGCGATGATGGCGCGTTCCAGCTCAGTCAGGCCGACCGGAAGCGGGGCTTGATCGCCGGTACTGGGGCCTTCGGCCTGACCATCTTCGGAATGGACGGAATCCATCGGGTCCATTTCATGGGCCGCGTTGGAAACGGCGGCGTCTTGCGCATCGTGCGCGGGCGAGGGGGTCAGCGGAGGGCTCCAGGGGAGATTACTAAAGGCGGCAACCTAGCACGTCCCGCCAGAAAGGTCACCCGTTGGCGGGAATCATCGCCTCGCCCCGCCGGATCGCCGAGGAAGAGCGGGGATTCAGCGGCGCCGTCAGATAGGTCCAGGCCGGCGCCTCAAGGCTGGCCAGCAGCCCCGCCTGGGCCGCCGGGATGCGAAAACGGGCGTAACGCGCGGCGGCTGGCGCCGTGCGGCTGTCCAACTGGCTGCCCGGTCGGGCGATCACCGCCACCGGCATCTGGTGCATGATGTCGGTCCAGCCGCGCCAGCGATGGAAGCTGGCCAGATTGTCCGACCCCATCAGCCAAACGAACTTCACGCCCGGATAGCGCGCCTTCAGCGCCCGCACCGTGTCGATGGTCCAGCGCGTGCCGATGCGGGTTTCGACGTCCGAGACGATCATGGCCGGGCCGACGGTGGCGGCGACGGCGCGCGCCGAGGCCATGCGCGCGGACAGCGGCGCCGTCTCGTGGTTGGACTTCAGCGGGTTCTGCGGCGAGACCAGCCAGATCACCCGGTCCAGTCCCAGGCGACGCATCGCCGTCTCGGCCACATGGGCGTGGCCGTCGTGGGCCGGATTGAAGGAGCCGCCGAACAGGCCGACCTTCATGCCGGGCTGCAGCCCCAGACCGTCGCGCAGGGCGCCGGGTCGAGGGCCGAGGCCTTTCGGCGCGGGACCGGCGTGGAAGAAGGACAAGGGCGGCTCTTTGGCGGCGACGACGAGAGGGCGGACTTATGCTCATCCGCGCCCTAACACGCCGCGACGGCTCTGTCTCGCGTCAGCGGACGGAGGAAAGTCTCAGAACTCTTTCCAGCTCGAGCCCGGATCGCGCTCGCCCGGCTGGGCCAGCTGCTGGCCCCAGGTCACGACCATGAAGGCCTTGTGGCTGCGGATCTTGTACTGGCCGATCATGGGAGCCACGGCGCCCAGCGGCAGACCGGTGCGGCCGTCGTAGAGAAATCCGGAAAACTCGGCGACGCCCATCCGGTCGCGGTTGGAATAGATCGACAGCTCGGGGATGGAGACGACGTTCAGCGTCTCATTGATCGGCACCCGCATGTCGGGGATGCCGAAGACCCGGCGCATCTGCTCCAGCGACAGGGCGCCGGCGCGGACCTCGAAGATGGCGTCGGCGCTGTCGCGGTCGCGGCTGATGGCGTAGCCCGCGTCCGACAGGGCGGCGCGGATGGCGCTCAGCGCATAGCGGGCGTTCTCGGCCTGAAAATAGGTCTCGTCGATAAAGACCCGCGCGCCCTGCGGGATCGGCAGGGTCAGGCCCTCGACCGCGCGGTCGGCGGCGCGGTTGACCAGCAGCATGTCAGTGGCCGTCCGCGCCGGATTGGTCTCGGTCACCGAGGCGCAACCGGCCAGCACAGCCGTGGCCGCCAGCAGGACGATCAGGCGCGCCGTGGTCAAATCACCAGGCTCCGATATTGGGCATGGAGGCCCAGGGCTCGGCCGGGGCCAGACGCTCGCCGCCCTGCAGCAGTTCGATCGAGATGCCGTCCGGCGAACGCACGAAGGCCATGTGACCGTCGCGCGGCGGGCGGTTGATCGTCACCCCCCCGTCCATCAGACGCTGACAGGCGGCGTAGATGTCCTCGACCTCGAAGGCCAGGTGGCCGAAGTTGCGGCCGCCCTGATAATCCTCCGGATCCCAGTTGAAGGTCAGCTCGACCTCGGGCGACTTCTCGGCCTCGGCGCGGCCCACGTCCTGGGGCGCGGCCAGATAGATCAGGCTGAAGCGGCCCTTCTCGCTGTCCATGCGGCGCGTCTGCACCAGGCCGAGCAGGTCGCGATAGAAGTGCAGCGACGCCTCCAGGTCCTTCACACGGACCATGGTGTGCAGATAGCGCATGGCTCAGTGGGCCTCGGGCGGGCGAGCCGCCGGGTCCAGATATTCGTTCTCGGGGTGCGAGTGCGCCGACAGGACGAAGCGGCGGTCGCAGTAGCCGCACTCGACGAAGTCGTCCTCGCCCATCTCCAGATAGACCAGCGGGTGGCCGAGGACGCCGCCGCCGTCGCAGGCGACGCGCTTGGACGAGACCACGATCTCTTCGGGGGCGGGGATGACAGCGTCGGTATGGCGGGGAGGCATGGGGTCCGGTCCGGGTCTGGAAGGCTCGCGCCGTTCCTAGAAGGACCGGCCCGCTAGGTCAAACTTCCGAAGGTTGCGCCTTGCGCCCGAACAGCTTGTCCAACATGGCCTTGCGCTTCTTAAACAGGGTCAGGCCCAGGCAGCCGGCGCCGACCCACAGGCCGATTTCGCCGATCAGGGCGGCGACGGCGGCCAGCAGGGCCGCATAGGTCATGTCCAGATAGTCCAGCTTGCCCGCCAGCAGGGCCAGACCCATGCCGGTGTAGCCGACGGCGCAGACGCCCAGGGCGGCAAAACCGATCAGGCGAGTCTTGGTCAGAGGCTTCTTCGTCTGGACTGGCAGGGCGGTCATGAGCGTCTCTCCATCAAGGCAGGTTGTCTTTATGACAAGGAACCTAGACAACACGCCGCGTGACGTCAAGCACCATTTACACAAAGACGTGCACGCTTGTCGAAATCGGACGCAACAGCGCCTTGGCGAACCGGCCTGCGCCCCCTACCTATGCCGCACGCTTCCGCCCCTCCGAGTGAACGCCCGCATGACCGAGACCCCTGCCCTGCCCGTCAACGCCATCGAGGTGCGGGGCCTGAAGAAGACCTATGCGGGCAACAAGAAGTCGCCAGCCAAGACGGCCCTGCGCGGTGTTGATCTGACGGTGCCGCGCGGCTCGATGTTCGGGCTTCTGGGCCCCAACGGCGCGGGCAAGTCGACCCTGATCAACATCATCGCCGGCGTCGTGAACAAGTCCGAGGGCAGCGTCCGCATCTGGGACCGCGACATCGACCATGAGGCCCGCGACGCCCGCGCCGCCCTCGGCGTCGTGCCTCAGGAAATCGTCGCCGATGTCTTCTTCACCCCGCGCGAGGCGCTGGAGGTCCAGGCCGGCTTCTATGGCGTGCCCGCCGACGAGCGCCGCTCGGACGAGCTTTTGGCCGCGCTCGGCCTGTCGGACAAGGCCAACGCCTATGTCCGCGCCCTGTCGGGCGGCATGAAGCGCCGCCTGATGGTGGCCAAGGCCCTGGTGCATAATCCGCCGGTCCTGATCCTGGACGAGCCGACGGCGGGGGTGGACGTCGAGCTGCGCCGCCAGCTGTGGGACTATGTGCGCAAGATCAACGAGGAAGGCGTCACCGTCATCCTGACCACCCACTACCTGGAAGAAGCCCAGGAGCTGTGCGACACCATCGCCATCATCAACCGGGGCGAGGTCGTGGCCTGCGAGCCGACGCATCAGCTGCTGAAGCGGCTGGACACCCGCAACGTGGTGGTGACGCCGGAAACCCCGCAAGACGTCCCGCCGCACCTGCACGGCTTCGCCGTCGCGCCTCGCCCGCACGGGGCCTTCGTCGTCACCTATCGCACGGGGGAATCCAGCGTCGAGCAGGTGCTGGCGGCCGTGCGCGCGGCCGGGGTGACCATCAAGGACATCGCCACCGAGGATCCGGATCTGGAAGACGTCTTCCTGGCCCTGACCTACGGCGACGCCAGCCGACCCAGCCCGACGCAGGACTGAAGCTTCCTCCGGGCCGCCCCCTCCTCCGTCATCCTCCGGCGCAGCGAAGCGGAGACCGGGGGACCCAGCGGCGCCCGGAGGGCGAAAACCTCGCCGCCGTGCCTGCCGTCAAGATCGCCTTCGGCGCCGCTGGGTCCCCCGGTCGCGCCGCTACGCGGCTTGCCGGAGGATGACGAAAGGTATGTGGTGGGATCAGACCACCATCACCGTGCCCAGCAGCAGCTTGCCGCCGGGGCGACCCAGCACGCGGTCGGTCGCCGCCTGAAGCGCGCGGCTCAGCCACTCGACGTCCGGCGGGGCGCTGGGCAGCATCCGTTCGCCGGCCAGCCGCACCACCTCGTTGTAGGCGGCGCTGAGACGCGGCTTGGACTGGTCGGCGCGCAGGCGCAGAGCCTGGTCCGCCACATCGACCCCGACCTCGACCGTCATCACGCCCCGGCACCCGTCTCTGCGCAGGATGGTGGCCGTGGCCGTGGGCAGGGGGATATAGGCGTTGGCGGGCGCGCCCCCGCCCTCGCTCTTGCCCGAGGCTTCGGCCTCTGCGGCGACAAGGGCGGTGCTCAGGGCGGCGAGGCCGATCAGTGCGCGACGATCCATGCCCTTCCCCTAGCCCTCCTCCGCTTAAGGCCCGGTTACGGCTGGCGGGCCGCGCGGCCGAGGCGTAATCGGGACGGATGAGCCAGATCGATCTTTCCGCCTATCGCCCCAACGTCGGCGTGGTGCTGTTCAACCAGGCCGGTCAGGTCTGGCTGGGCCGCCGCGCCAGGACGCCCGAGCCGTGGAACTGGCAGTTCCCGCAAGGCGGCGTCGATGAGGGCGAAGATCTGGAAGCCGCCGCCCTGCGCGAACTGCAGGAGGAGACCGGGGTTCGCTCGGTCGAACTGCTCGGCCGCACCGGGGGCTGGATCGTCTATGACTTCCCCGAGGGCATGGGCGGGCCAAAGGCCTGGAAGGGCTTCAGGGGCCAGAAGCAGGTCTGGTTCGCCTTCCGCTTCACCGGCGACGACAGCGAGTTCGATCTGGCCGCCCACGGCGAGCCCGAGTTCGACGCCTGGCGCTGGGGCGCCCTGGAGGAAGCCCCTGACCTGATCGTGCCGTTCAAGCGCGAGGTCTATCAGCAGGTGGTGGCCGCCTTCGAGGACCTGCCGAAGAGCTGACGCCGCGCGGCCCCAAAGAAAAAGGCCCCCCGCCGGAGCGAGGGGCCCTTGATCTTGTTCGCATCGCAGAAGGCTTAGCCCTCGACGATCTCCGAGGCTTCTTCGGCCAGGATGCTGAGCCCCTGGGCGTTGATGTCGGCGAAACCGCCCTTGACCGCGAACTGACGGCGCGCAACGCCCTCATAGACGGTCACGACGCCCTCGCGCAGGGTGGTCATGAAGGGCGCGTGGCCCGGCAGGACGCCGAAGTCGCCCTCGACGCCCGGCGCATCGACCTGATCGACCGAACCGGCGAAGATTTCGCGTTCCGGGGCGACGAGGGAGAAGTTCAGCTTACCGGCCATGACTTAGACTTCCGAAGCCATCTTGGCGGCCTTCTCGACGACTTCCTCGATGGCGCCGACCATGTAGAAGGCGGCTTCCGGCAGGTGGTCGTATTCGCCGTCGCAGATGGCCTTGAACGAGCGGATGGTGTCCTTCAGCTCGACGAACTTGCCGGGCGAGTTGGTGAACTGCTCGGCCACGAAGAAGGGCTGCGACAGGAAGCGCTGGATCTTGCGGGCGCGCGACACGACCAGCTTGTCGTCTTCCGACAGCTCGTCCATGCCCAGGATGGCGATGATGTCCTTCAGCGCCTTGTACTGCTGCAGGATTTCCTGAACGCGGCGGGCGACGGTGTAGTGCTCTTCACCGATGACCAGCGGGTCCATGATGCGCGAGGTCGAGTCCAGCGGGTCCACGGCCGGGAAGATGGCCTGGGCGGCGATGTCGCGGTTCAGAACGGTCGTCGCGTCCAAGTGAGCGAACGAGGCGGCGGGCGCCGGGTCGGTCAGGTCGTCGGCGGGAACGTAGATGGCCTGGACCGAGGTGATCGAGCCCTTCTTGGTCGAGGTGATGCGCTCTTGCAGGTTGCCCATCTCGGTGGCCAGCGTCGGCTGATAGCCCACGGCCGAGGGGATGCGGCCCAGCAGAGCCGACACTTCCGAACCGGCCTGGGTGAAGCGGAAGATGTTGTCGACGAACAGCAGCACGTCCTTGCCTTCTTCGTCGCGGAAGTACTCGGCGATCGACAGGCCGGTCAGGGCGACGCGGGCGCGGGCGCCGGGCGGCTCGTTCATCTGGCCGTAGACCAGGGCGCACTTGGAGCCTTCGGTCGAGCCGTTGTTCTTGGCCGGGTCCACGTTCACGTTGGACTCGATCATCTCGTGATACAGGTCGTTGCCTTCGCGGGTGCGCTCACCCACGCCGGCCAGAACCGAGTAACCGCCGTAAGCCTTGGCGATGTTGTTGATCAGTTCCTGCATGGTCACGGTCTTGCCCACGCCGGCGCCGCCGAACAGGCCGGTCTTGCCGCCCTTGGTGTAGGGGCAGATCAGGTCGATGACCTTGATGCCCGTGACCAGGATTTCCGCCGAGGTCGACTGTTCGTCGAAGGTCGGGGCTTCCTTGTGGATCGGGCGGTATTCAGTGGTCTGGATCGGGCCGGCTTCGTCGATCGGCTGACCGACGACGTTCATGATGCGGCCGAGGGTGCCCGGGCCGACCGGCGCCATGATCGACTTGCCGGTGTCGACGACGGGCTGGCCGCGCGTCAGACCTTCGGTCGTGTCCATCGAGATGGCGCGGACCATGTTCTCGCCGAGGTGCTGGGCGACTTCCAGAACCAGGGTGAAGGGTTCGCCCGTCTTCTGGTCGACGTTCTGCGTCTCCAGGGCGCTCAGGATGGCCGGCAGGGCGCCGTCGAACTCAACGTCGACGACGGCGCCGATGACCTGGGCGATACGGCCCGAGCCAGCAACGGCGGCGGCGGCCTTCGGAGCGGCGGCCTTCTTGGGAGCGGCCGGCTTCTTGGCGGCGGGTTTCTTGGTGGCGGTGGCGTCGGTCATGGGATGCGTCCGGTTCGGAATGTCGTGTCGGTCGGGATCAGAGCGCTTCAGCGCCGGCGATGATCTCGATCAGCTCGGTGGTGATCTGGGCCTGGCGTTTACGGTTGTACTGCAGGGTCAGGCTGTTGATGAGGTCGCCCGCGTTGCGCGTGGCGTTGTCCATCGCGGCCATCTGCGCGCCAAAGAAGCCGGCCTGGTTCTCGTAGAGAGCCGCCAGGATCTGCGTCGTCAGGTTGCGCGGCAGCAGGGTCTCGAGGATTTCCTCTTCCGAGGGCTCATACTCATAGACCGCGCCGTTCAGGTCGATCGGTTCGGCGTCGCCTTCGACCACGGCCGGGATCAGCTGACTGGCGGTCGGCACCTGCGAGATCACCGACTTGAACTGGCTGTAGAAGAGGGTGACCACGTCGGCCTGACCGTCTTCGAAGCTCTCGGCGATCAGTTCGGCGATCGGCTGCGCGGCCGGCAGGCCGAGGACCTTGTGCTCGCTCAGCTCGAAGGACTTGACCACCTTGTCGCCGAACAGGCGGGTCAGGGGATCACGCGACTTCTTGCCGACGGCGATGACGCGAACGTCCTTGCCCTGGGCGATCAGGCTGTTGATCCGGTCGCGGGCGGCGCGGACGACGTTGGACGAGAAGCCCCCCGCCAGACCCTTGTCCGCCGTGGCGACCACGATCAGGTGACGCTGGTCGGCGCCCGTGCCGGCCAGCAGCTTCGGCGCGCCGTCGCCCGAGACGCCGGCGGCCAGGTTGGCGATGACCGAGGCCATCCGCGTCGCATAGGGGCGGGCGTTCTCGGCCTGCTCCTGGGCGCGCTTCAGCTTGGCCGCGGCGACCATCTGCATGGCTTTCGTGATCTTCTGCGTCGCCTTGACGCTTCCGATCCGATTGCGCATTTCCTTAAGGCTGGCCATCCGGCGCTACTCTCGCTCTCTGGTCAGATCTTAGGCGAAGGTCTTGGCGAAGGCGGCCAGGACGTCCTTGAGCTCGGCTTCCAGTTCCGGCGTCAGGGCCTTCTTGGTGCGGATGCCTTCCAGCAGCGAAGCGTGGTTCGAGTGGACGCGGGCCAGCAGCTCGCTTTCGAAGCGGCCGATGTCCGACACCGCCACGTTGTCCAGGTAGCCGCGCGTGCCGGCGTAGATCGACACGACCTGCTCTTCGACGGCCAGCGGCGAGTACTGCGGCTGCTTCAGCAGCTCGGTCAGGCGGGCGCCACGCGCCAGCAGCTTCTGGGTCGAGACGTCCAGGTCCGAGCCGAACTTCGCGAAGGCGGCCATTTCACGATACTGGGCCAGTTCGCCCTTAATCGAACCGGCGACCTGCTTCATGGCCTTGATCTGGGCCGAGGAGCCCACGCGCGACACCGAGATGCCGACGTTCACGGCCGGACGGATGCCCTGATAGAAGAGGTCCGATTCCAGGAAGATCTGGCCGTCGGTGATCGAGATCACGTTGGTCGGGATGTAGGCCGAGACGTCGTTGGCCTGGGTTTCAATGATCGGCAGGGCCGTCATAGAGCCCGAACCATTGTCTTCGTTCAGCTTGGCCGAACGCTCCAGCAGGCGGCTGTGCAGGTAGAAGACGTCGCCCGGGTAGGCTTCACGGCCCGGCGGACGGCGCAGCAGCAGCGACATCTGACGATAGGCCACGGCCTGCTTCGACAGGTCGTCATAGACGATCAGGGCGTGCATGCCGTTGTCGCGGAAGAACTCGCCCATGGCGGTGCCGGCGAACGGAGCCAGGAACTGCAGCGGGGCCGGTTCCGAAGCCGTGGCGGCGACGACGATGGTGTATTCCAGAGCGCCCGACTCCTCGAGCGTCTTCACGATCTGGGCCACCGTCGAGCGCTTCTGGCCGATGGCGACGTAGATGCAGTACAGCTTCGCCGACTCGTCTTCCGACTTGTTGACGTTCTTCTGGTTCAGGATGGTGTCGATGGCGATGGCGGTCTTGCCGACCTGACGGTCGCCGATGATCAGCTCGCGCTGGCCGCGGCCGACGGGGATCAGGGTGTCGATCGCCTTCTGGCCGGTCTGCATCGGCTCGTGAACCGATTTACGCGGGATGATGCCCGGCGCCTTGACGTCGACGCGGCGGCGCTCGGTGAACTGGATCGGGCCCTTGCCGTCGATCGGCTCGCCCAGCGGGTTGACGACGCGGCCCAGCAGGCCCTTGCCGACCGGCACGTCCACGATTTCGCCCAGGCGGCGGACTTCATCGCCCTCGGCGATGGCGGCGTCCGCGCCGAAGATCACGGCGCCGACGTTGTCGCGCTCGAGGTTCAGGGCCATGCCCTTCACGCCGGCCTTGGGGAACTCGACCATTTCACCGGCCTGGACGTTGTCCAGACCGTGGATGCGGGCGATGCCGTCGCCGACCGACAGCACTTGGCCGACGTCGGAAACGTCGGCTTCAACGCCGAAGTTGGCGATCTGCGACTTGAGGATGGCCGAGATTTCGGCGGCGCGGATGTCCATGGTGGGCTCTCTGGCTTTCGTCTTCGGTGCGGGCCCGCTGGCCCGGCTTGAACTTGGAATTCGGGGCTTAGGCGCGTTTCAGCGCGAACTTCATCTGGTCGAGCTTGGTCTTCAGCGAGGCGTCGAACAGCTTCGAGCCCACCTTGACCTTCAGTCCGCCCAGGATCGACGGATCGACGCGGGCGGTCAGTTCGGGATCGCGGCCCAGCGACGCGCGCAGGGCCGACTGAATGCTCTTGGTCTGGGCCGCCGACAGCGGCAGGGCCGAAACGACCTCAGCCGCGACGACGCCGGTCGCCTTGGCGTACAGGGCCTGGAAGCCGGCGATCACGCCGGGCAGGTCGCGGGCGCGGCCGTTCTGGGCCAGCAGGCCGAGGAACTTCTTGGTCGTGGAGTTGAACTTCGCCTTGTCGGCGATGGCCGACAGGCCCTTGGCCTGGTCGTCGGCCGAAATGACCGGCGACTGGGCCAGGCGGCGCAGGTCCGCGCTGTCCAGCCAGGCGGCCTTCAGCGAGGCGAGATCGCCCCGCACGGCGTCGAGCGCCCCCGTCTCTTGCGAGAGGTCGAACAGCGCCTGAGCATACCGTTCGCCGACTTCCGTCGTTCTGAAATCGTCCGCCACGTAATTAAGGTCCGCGATTTGAAGCGTTTGGGTCGAGTCCGGCTGCGATCGCTCGCGCCAGGCAAGGGCTTGATTTGCTTGTAGAAAGCACGCTTGGGACACATCTTTCGATGCGTCCTTCGCTAAAGCCGCGCGGCTGATAGCACGCAAGGTCCCCGGTCGCAACCGACGGGAACGGAACGATAAGGTCGCACCTGCGCTCTTTTGCCGGACTCCAGACCCTCGCGACGGCGTCGGGTGCGACGACAACGCCGCGTCCGGAAGCTTGATGCAACCTCACGGTCCCGTTACCGCTTATGGCTATCATCACATTCTGGAACCCCGATGCTTGAAAGCATAACTCCCCTGCTGAGCGATCCGGCCGCCTGGGCGGCCCTCGTGACCCTCGTGGTCATGGAAGTCGTCCTCGGCATCGACAATCTGATCTTCATCTCGATTCTGTCGAACAAGCTGCCGCCCGAGCATCGTCAGCGCACCCGCCGCATCGGCATCGGTCTGGCCCTGATCATGCGCCTGGGCCTGCTGGCCACGATCGGCTGGATCGTCGGCCTGACCGCTCCCGTCTTCGACCTGGGCTTCCACGGCGAAACCTTCGATACCGCCTTCAGCTGGCGCGACCTGATCCTGATCGCCGGCGGCCTCTTCCTGGTGTGGAAAGCCACCAAGGAGATCCACCACGCCGTCGACACCACCCCGTCGAACGACATGCTGGAGAAGGACAAGAAGGACGTCGTCATCAACAACGTCGGCTCGGCCATCATCCAGATCATCATGCTGGACCTGGTCTTCTCGGTCGACTCCATCCTGACCGCCGTCGGCATGACCGATCACGTGCCGATCATGATGGTCGCGGTCGTCGTGGCCGTCGTCGTCATGCTGCTGGCCTCGGACCCGCTGGCCAACTTCATCGACAAGAACCCGACCGTGGTCATGCTGGCCCTGGGCTTCCTGCTGATGATCGGCGCGGTCCTGATCGCCGACGGCTTCGGCGTCCACGTGCCCAAGGGCTACATCTACGCCGCCATGGCCTTCTCGGCCCTGGTCGAGGGGCTGAACATGTGGTCGCGCAACGCCCAGATCAGAAAGAATCAGGCCGAGGAAGCCGCCCAGCGCGCGCTGAACAAGGCCGAAACCGCCGAGCCCGGCGTCTGATCGTGCGTCTCTGGCCGGTTCTGGCGATGCTCCTGCTGGCGCTTCCCGCGTCGGCGGTCGCGCAGTCGTCGGGGCCGGCCGCCTCTGCTCCCTCCGCCGCCGTCCCGGTCTACGACTATGAGGTGGTGAGGACCTTCCCCCACGATCCGACCGCCTTCACGCAAGGACTGGTCGTTCGCGACGGCGTGCTGATCGAAAGCACGGGCCGCAATCCCTCCAGCGTCCGCCGCGTGCGGCTGGAGGACGGCGTCGTGCTGCAGAAGCACGAGCTCGCCTCCGAGTATTTTAGCGAAGGCCTGACCGAGATCGACGGTCGCCTCGTCACCCTGACCTGGAACAACGGCGTCGGCTTCGTCTGGAACGCCGCCGACCTCAGCCCCGTCTCGCGCTTCGCCTATGCCGGCGAGGGCTGGGGCCTCACCCACGACGGATCGCGGCTGATCCTGTCCGACGGCTCGCCCAATCTGCGTTTCCTCGACCCCGCCACCTTCGCCGAGACCGGCCGCATCACCGTCACCCTGAACGGCCGCCCCGTGCGCCAGCTGAACGAGCTGGAATGGATCGACGGCGAGGTCTGGGCCAATGTCTGGCAGACCGACTTTATCGTCCGCATCGACCCGGCCTCGGGCCATGTGGTCGGGATCATCGACCTGCGCGACCTGCTGCCCGCTGGCGTGGTGAAGGACCCGCGCGACGATGTCCTGAACGGCATCGCCTGGGACGCGGCGAGCCGCCGCCTGTTCGTCACCGGCAAGAACTGGCCCAGCCTGTTCGAGATCAGGCTGACCGGACCGCGCTGAGCGCCAGCCCCCATCCCCAGCCGTCATCCTCGGGCTTGACCCGAGGATCGAGTGAAACGGCGCGCTCAACCTTCAGACGTCGCGCAGACTGACGGCCCGATCCTCGGGTCAAGCCCGAGGATGACGGCGGTGCTGGATCGGACACCTGCGCTCAAGCAGCGACGCCTCTACAGGAAGCTATATGGGTCCACGTCCACCGTCAGCCGCACCGAGGCCGGGACCTTCACCCGACCCAGCCAGGCGCGCAGGAAGGCCTGCAGGTTAACGTCGCGGTCGGCCCGGACCAGCAGCCGCTTGCGGCGCCGCCCCCGCACCAAAGCCAGCGGCGCGTCGGCGGGGCCATAGACCTCCAGCCGCTCGGCGTTGGGGATGGCCTCGGCCAGATCGCGGGCGACCTTCTCCACCGCCATGGCGTTCTCGCTGGACAGGATGATCGCCGCCAGACGCCCGTGCGGCGGCAGGGACGCCGCCTCCCGCTCGCCCATCTCGGCCTCGACGAAGGCGTCGCGGTCGCCCGCCGCCAGCGCCATCAGCACCGGATGCTCGGGCGTCCAGGTCTGCAACAGGGCGCGGCCCGGCTTGTCCGCCCGCCCCGCCCGGCCCGTGGCTTGGGCCAACAGCTGATAGGTGCGCTCCGCCGCCCTCAGGTCGCCGCCGCGCAGGCCAAGGTCTGCGTCCACCACCCCCACCAGGGTCAGGCGCGGGAAGTTGTGGCCTTTCGCAGCGGCCTGCGTGGCCACCAGAATGTCGATCTCGCCCTCGGCCATCGACTGGATCAGGGCGCGCGCCGACTGGCCATCCGGCACGGTGTCGGAGCTGAAGATGGCGGTGCGGGCCTCGGGGAAGAGGCGGCGCACCTCCTCCTCGACCCGCTCGACGCCCGGCCCCACCGGGACCAGGGAATCCTCGGCCCCGCACGACGGACAGAGCTTGGGCTTCATCATCGAGAAGCCCGTCAGGTGACAGACCAACCGCCCGGTGTAGCGATGCTCGACCAGCCAGCTGTCGGTGTCCGGCGCCGTCAGCCGGTGACCGCAGGCGCGGCACAGGACGACGGGGGCGTAACCGCGCCGGTTCAGGAACAGCAGGCTCTGCTCCCCCTTGGCGAAGGTCTCGCCGATGGCGTCGCGCAGCGGCTGGGACAGCCATGTCTGCGGGTCGGGCGGACAGGTCCGCAGGTCCACCAGATCAATATCGGGCAGAACCGCCGCCCCGTGCCGCGCCGCCAGCTTCAGCCAGCCGTAGCGGCCCTGACGCGCGTTCCACAGGGTCTCCAGCGACGGCGTAGCCGAGGCCAGGACGACGGTCGCGCCTTCGATGCGGCTGCGGGCCACGGCCAGGTCGCGGCCGTGATAGACCAGCCCCTCTTCCTGCTTGAACGAGCCGTCGTGCTCCTCGTCCACCACGACCAGCCTCAGGTTGGCGTAGGGCAGGAACAGGGCCGAGCGCGCCCCGACCACGATGTTGCAGCGCCCGGCGACCACCGCCTCCCAGACCTGACGGCGCCTGGGCGGGGCGACGCCCGAATGCCATTCGGCGGGGGTGACGCCGAAGCGGGCGGCGATGCGTTCGATCACCGCCTGGGTCAGGGCGATTTCCGGCAGCAGGATCAGAATCTGCGCCGCCGGATCATGACGCAGCGCCCGCGCCGCCGCCTCCAGATAGGCCTCGGTCTTGCCCGAGCCGGTCACCCCGTCCAGCAGGAAGGGGGCGAAACCGCCCTTGGCCACCGCGTCGGCGATGGCCGTCGCCGACGCCGCCTGATCCGGGTTCAGACTGGCGGGGGCATGGTCGGGATCGGGGGCGTCGAAGGCGGCGACCGCCTCGATCTCGATCACCGTCAGAACGCCCTCGTCGACCAGTCCCTTGACCACGCCCGCCGAGACCTCGGCTGCACGCGCCAGATCGGCGGCTGTCATCGAGCGCTGGCCCAAGGCCTCCAGCACCGCCGTCCGGGTCGCCGTGGGCCGGGCCGGAGATCGCCCCTCGACCCGTTTGACCCGCCGCTCAGGCCGGGGCTGCGGCGCACGCAGCCCCTTCAGGGCCGTGGCCGCCATCTCACCGGGCGGGCTGAGCGTCCAGCGCGCGGCCCATTCGACGAAATCCAGCGTCCGTTCCGGCAGGCGCGGATCGGTCAGGACCTGATCGATCGCCTTCAGTCGCCGGTTCGAGCCCGTGGTCTCGAACACCTCGGCGACCACGCCCCGGATCAGACGCGGCCCCAGCGGCACGGCCACCTGATCGCCGCGCGCGACCGCCAGTTCCTCGGGAACCGCATAGTCGAAGGCTTCCGGCACCGGCAGGGGAATGAGGACGGAGGCGACCTTCATGATCTGCGATCCTCCCCCGCATAGCGGGGGAGGGGGACCATGCGCAGCATGGTGGAGGGGGCGAGACCAGACGCGGCGCTTGAAATCCGCCCCCTCCACCGCTTCGCGGTCCCCCTCCCCCGCCGCGCTGCGCTTGCAGGGGAGGATTGGGCTCGCCCTTCGCCTTCGTCGGCGCTAAAACCTGATCCCATGAAACTCTTTCTCGACACCGCCGACGTCGCCGTCATCAAGGACATGCTGCCCACCGGGATGGTGGACGGCGTCACCACCAATCCGTCGCTGATCGCCAAGTCGGGTCGGAACATCGCCGAGGTCATCGCTGAGATTTGCGCCCTCGTCGAGGGGCCGATTTCCGCCGAGGCCGTGGCGACCGATTTCGAGACCATGGTGAAGGAGGGCGACAAGCTGGCCGCCATCGCTCCGAACGTGGTCGTCAAACTGCCCCTGACCTGGGACGGCCTGCGCGCCACGCGGGCCTTCGCCGACAAGGGGATCAAGACCAACGTCACCCTCTGCTTCTCGGCCGCCCAGGCCATGCTGGCCGCCAAGGCGGGCGCCACCTTCATCTCGCCCTTCGTCGGCCGTCTGGAAGACGTCGGCGCCGACGGCGAGGGCCTGCTGGAAGAAATCCGCGCCCTCTACGACATCCATGATTTCGACACCGAAATCCTGGCCGCGAGCTTGCGCAACCCTGACCACGTCACCGCCGCCGCCATCGCCGGCGCCGACGCCGCAACCCTGCCGGCCGACACTTTCAAGGCCTTGGTAAAGCACCCGTTAACCGACAAGGGGCTTGATGCCTTCCTGGCGGACTGGGGCAAGACCGGTCAGTCCATTCTGTAAATCCCGACCCGCAAAAGAGGTCCGCTTGAGCACTTCCCAGGACCTCTCATCCGATGCCGTCGAGGGCCTTCATTGGCCCGAGGTGCGGGCCTGGCTGAACGCCCACCCGGATCGTCTGCTGGACGACCGCACCCTTCTGGAAGAACTGGGCCTGCGCGCCACCGGCCGCAACGTGGTCGACTTCGGCCGCGCGGCCCTGACCCGGCTGGAGGCCGTGGTCCAGCGCGAGGCCGGGGCGAGGAAGCAGATCGAAGAGATCGCCCGCGCCAACTTCGCCGCCCAGACCCAGACCCATGTCTCCGCCCTGGATCTGATGGAGGCGACCAGCCACGCCGAGCTGTCGCGTCAGCTGGACGCCACCTCACAGGCCCGCTTCGGTCTGGCCGGCGGCGCCATCGCCATGGAAAAACCCGGCGCCGTCCCCTTCGGCTGGAAGGCGCTGGAGCCGGGCCGCGTCGACGCCCTGCTCGGCGACGACGGTCTGGAATGGCTCGGCCCCAACTTCACCGGCCTCGACCTGTTCGGCCCCGCCGAGGGAGAGGTGAAGTCGGTCGCCCTGGTCCGCATGAGCCTTCACCTGCCCGGTTCGGACGGCGCCCGCCCGGCCCTGTGCGCCTTTGGCTCGTTTGAGGACGACGGCTTCACCCCGGCCATGGGCTGCGAACTGGTGGCCTTCATCACCCGCGTGGTCGAACGCATGGCCGAGCGATGGCCGACGCAGGGCTAAACACCTCCGCGTCAGAGGCCCTCCTCGCTTGGCTCGAGCATCTGGCGCACGAGCGTCGCCTGTCGCCGCGCACGCTCGAGGCCTACGGCCACATTGGCCGCCTCTACGTCGCCTTCCTCGAACGCCATCGCGGCGGCCCGCAGATGTTGGCCGACCTGGGCGCCGTCACCGCCGCCGAGGTCCGCGCCCATCTGGCCGAGCGGCGAAGCGGCGACCGCCCCCTGAACGCCCGCTCGCTCAGCCAGACCCTGGCCGCCATTCGCGGCTTCCATGCCTTCCTCGACCGGCGCTGCGGCGTGGCCGCCCCCCAACTGGCTCTGGTGCGCGGTCCGCGCGTCAAGCCCTCCCTGCCCCGGCCCGTCACCGAGGATCAGGCGCGCGGCCTGCTGCACGAACCCGAGGCCGATCTCGACATGGCGCCGTGGGAGGCCGCGCGCGACCGCGCCGTCCTGACCCTGCTCTACGGCTGCGGGCTGCGGATTTCCGAGGCCCTGTCGCTGAAGCGGTCCGATGCCCCCCTGCCCGAGGCCCTGAGGATCACCGGCAAGGGCGGCAAGATGCGGCTGGCCCCGGTCCTGCCCCAGGTGCGCGAGGCGGTGGACGCCTATCTGGCCCAGCAGCCCTTCGTCCTTGAGGCTGATCAGCCCCTGTTCCGCGCCAGACGCGGCGGCCCCTTAAGCCCGCGCCACGTCCAGGCCACGGTCCAGCGCCTGCGCGGCCGCCTCGGCCTGCCCGCCTCGGCCACGCCTCACGCCCTGCGCCACAGCTTCGCCACCCATCTGCTGGGGGCCGGGGCGGACCTGCGCTCCATCCAGGAGCTGCTGGGTCACGCCAGTCTGTCCACCACCCAGAAATACACCCAGGTCGACGCCGCCCGCCTGCTGGGCGCCTACGCCGAGGCCCATCCCAAGGGCTGACGCAGTAAGGCTATCCAACGACGACGAACGGCGCCTATTGTCCGAACGGGGATCGATTACGGTGTGGAGACAGGCCTGTGCGCCGACCAGATCCCGTTCCGTCCCGTCGCACCGCCCTCGCCCTGTCGGCGGGCGGCGCCGCGGCGCTGTGGCTGCCGGTCAACGCCGGCGCTCAAACCCGGCCACCGCCCGCTTCACTCCCGCCTGAACCTCCTCCGCCTGAGGCCCAGGAAGCCGCACGCCTGCTGGAAAACCTGCTGACACGTCTGGGAGCCAGGGTCGATGTCGGCAGTTTGCGCGACCCCGTGTTCGTCATCGACACCGGCGCAGAGCGGACGGCGATTTCAGACCGCTTGGCGGACGAGTTGAACCTGGCGCCCGGGCCGCCTGTACTGGTCCACGGCATCACGGCGGCGGAGGTGGTGCGGACCGTACGTCTGCCCAGGCTGGATTTTTCGGGCCGGCGTTTCACCAACCTGACGCCTCCGGTCTTCCCCTTCGCGGTGCTGGGGGCCGACGGGCTGCTGGGTCTTGACGTCCTGTCACGCTTTCGCCTGACGCTGGAGGTGCGCCGACGTCGCGCCATGATGACGCCGTCGGGTCCCGACGTGGACGAACGCGGGTTCTTCTTCAACGGCGTGGCCAGCCGAATGCCCTCCAACATCACCCCAGCGCGCAGCGGGCGCTTCGGCCAGTTGTTCCTGACCAATGTCCAGGTCGAGGGTGTCCCGACCGTGGCGTTCGTGGACAGCGGGGCTCAGTACTCGATCGGCAATCTGGCCCTGATGCGGGCCATCGACGCCCGGATCGGCCCCGCCGCGCGGCAATCCATCCGCGTCTATGGCGTCATTGGCCAGTCGCTGATGGTCGATAGCGGCGCGGTGTCGAACCTGCGGTTGGCGCGCCGCGAGCTGGGCGCCACGCCCCTGCTGTTCGGCGACCTCCATGCCTTTCGCGTGCTGGGCCTGGCCGACCAGCCTGCGCTTCTGCTGGGGGCCGACATTCTGACCCGGTTCAGCCGCATCACCCTCGACTACGGCCAGTCGCGCATCAGCCTGGGCGAACTGATCAAACCGCCGCCGCTCAGATCGCCCTGACGGCGCCGCCGTCGATGCGGATCAGGGACCCGGTGACATATCCCGCCAGAGGACTGGCCAGGAAGGCGGCCACGGCGCCGAACTCCTCGGTCGCGCCAATGCGGCCCGCCGGGATCGACTTCACCGATTCCGCGCGCGCCTCGGCGGGTTCGACCCCGGTGGCGGCGGCGCGGGCGGCGTCCAGACGCTCGATGCGCGGGGTGTCGATCCGGCCCGGCAGCAGGGTATTGACCGCCACCCCGTTGATCGCGACCTCGCCCGCCAGCGTCTTGGCCCAGGCCGCGACCGAGGCGCGCAGGGTGTTGGACACGCCGAGCGTCCCGATAGGCTCTATCACGGAGGTGGAGGCGACGTTCAGGATCCGCCCCCAGCCCATGGCCCGCATCCCCGGCAGCACCCGGTCCGTCAGGCGGAAGACCGACAGCACCATGGCCTCGAACTGCTCGCGCCACAGCGCCGGTTCGAGACCCGCCACGCCCGAGGGCGGCGGGCCCCCGGTGTTGTTTAGCAGAATCTGGATCGGTCCGCCCAGGGCGGCCTCGGCCTCCTCCACCGCCCTCAGCAAGCCCTCATGGTCGGCCAGATCGGCGGGGGCGATCACCGCCTTGCCCGGCCCCATGGCGTTCAGCTCATCGGCCACGGCCTGAAGCTTGACCGCATCGCGCGACAGCAGGGCCACATGCGCCCCCTCGGCCACAAGGGCCGTCGCCACGGCCCGTCCCAGGCCGCTGGAGCCGCCGCACACGAGAG
Organism: Brevundimonas sp. UBA7506; assembly: GCF_002479495.1. Taxonomy (GTDB): domain Bacteria; phylum Pseudomonadota; class Alphaproteobacteria; order Caulobacterales; family Caulobacteraceae; genus Brevundimonas. Next base: position 517,256 of record NZ_DLNQ01000015.1, on the reverse strand, counting down.
CGCGCTTGCCGGTGAGTTGCAGGTCCATGCCGATGATCCGATGCCGTTGACGAGGTCGCCCCCGGACATGGGCGCGACCGCCGCCGATTACGAGCGGGGAAGAGAGGATTTTGCGGTCAGCCGGTCCAGAGCCGGCGCCGGTTTACGCCTTTAGCCTTGGCAGCCTTGGTCCCGGCGACGGTCTTTCTGCTTAGCCGCCATGAACCGACATGGCGAAGCCGGCCCAGATCATGAGCGCCAATCCAGCCATCAACGCCGCCGCGCCAATGCCGATCACGACCTTGAGGGTCATGGCTTTCATTCGGTGTCTCCTTCCAAGGAGCGCGTATTGATCTGCGAACGGCCTAGCGCCGCTATGCGACCCAAGGCCGCGCCCCTCGAACGCCCCGCGGAGACCCCGGCTCATGGACCTTGACCCCGACTATCTGGAAAAAGGGCCCTATGGTCAGGAAGACGGCCCGCAGGGCAGGCGCGGCGGCGATGCTGTTGTAGAGCCGGGCCAGCCGGGCCTTGAGCGGAGAAAAGCGCGCCACCTCCTCGTCAGGCACAGGCGGGATGAGGATGCGGGCGGCGAAACGCGTACATCGCCTGAGCTTTCGGCCCAGTTCGGCGCTGCTCATCAGACAGGTCGAGACATAGGTCTTGCCGCTGCGCCAGGCGACATAGCGGGCCTGGTGACGGCGCGGCAGAAGGCCCACCCCCCACACCATGACGTGGGGCTCCGGCGACAGGCTGAAACGGTTGGGGGTGCTGAGCGCCAGTCGTCCGCCGGGGCGCACGACGCGGTCGATCTCGCTCAGGAAGGCATCAGGCCCTTCAACGTGCTCGATCACGTCGAGGGAGACCACACCCGACAGGGCGCCGTCTGAAAAAGGCAGGGCCTCGGCCAGCCCGGCGGCCAGAATCGGCGTCCCGCCATGGGCCTGGATCAACCGCTTGGCCACCACCAGCCAGGTCATCGACACGTCCACGCCCACGCCGGCCCCCGGCCCCTTCAGGCCGGCGGCGGCGGCCAGCAACATGCCGGGACCGCAACCCAGATCGAGCCACGCATCTTGAGACACCGCTTCGGCCAGCCATCCCGAGACGTCCTTCTGGAGCCGTTGCGGCGCGTCCAGAACCTGCCGCGTCCTCATTCGCACCAGATCCTCGCTCCAGGCGGACCGCCGCGCGTAGACCGCGCGAACCAGATCCTCCACGTCCAGGTCCAGCGCCGCGATCTCACGCGCCGTCCTCAGATCCTCCTCGACGTCGATCCAGCTGGGGCCGGGAACCCTCAGATCGGGGATCCCGTCGACCTGACCATAGCGATGGCCGCAGGCGTCGCAGTCCAGTCGCTCGGCGACACGAGCCAGTTCGCCACGACACCGCGGACAGCGCCACAGGCTCGCCAGAGCCGGCGGCGCATCAACAGCCGCCCGACGCCGCCCCGGCAGCGTCGATGTCCACGCCTCATCGGCTGGGGCGACGGCCGCCGACCGGCCCATGAGCCTGCTCCTATGCGCGCCGCCGTCAGGGCGGGATGAAACCGGATGATGGGAACGCAAGGCCTTGAGGCAACCTATGCGATCAGGACGTAAGCGCAGGCCCGGCCGCGTCGTTGCGACCCGGCGCCTGCGACGTTTCGTCTCATCATCGAGAGCCCCCCAACGAAAACGGCGCGCCCCTTGCGGAGCGCGCCGTGATGCAGTCGGGCTGAGGCCTGATTTTAAGCCTGCATGGCCCAGCCTTCGACGGCCATGGCCGCCTGGCGGACGGCTTCCGAGCGGGTCGGGTGGGAGTGGCAGGTGCGGGCAATGTCTTCCGACGAGCCGCCGAAGGCCATGGTCATGCAGGCCTCGCCGATCAGCTCGCCGGCTTGCGGGCCATAGATGTGCACGCCCAGGACCTTGTCGGTCGTCGCGTCGGCCAGGACCTTCACGAAGCCCTCGGTCTCATGGTTGATCTTGGCGCGGCTATTGGCGGCGAAGGGGAACTTGCCCTTCTTGAAGGCGACGCCCGCGGCCTTCAGCTGCTCTTCGTTCTTGCCGACCCAGGCGACTTCCGGGCCGGTGTAGATGACGCTGGGGACCAGGTCGTAGTCGACGTGACCCGGCTTGCCCGCGATCAGTTCGATCACCGCCACGGCGTCTTCCTCGGCCTTGTGCGCCAGCATCGGGCCATAGGTGACGTCGCCGATGACCCAGACGCCGGGCGCCGTGGTCTTGAAGTGGTCGTTCGAGATGACGCCGCGCTTGTCGGTCTCGATGCCGACCGTCTCCAGGCCCAGACCGGCGGTGTAGGGACGGCGGCCGATGGCCACCAGAACCACGTCGCCCTTCAGGGTCTCGGCGGCGCCGCCGGCCGAAGGCTCGATCGTCAGCTCGACGCCGTCCTTGGTCGAGGTCGCGCCGGTCACCTTGGTGCCCATGCGGAAGGTCATGCCCTGCTTGGTCAGGCCGCGCTGGAAGGCCGTGGCGACCTCGGCGTCCATGCCGGCGCCGACCTTGTCGAGGAACTCGACCACCGTGACCTGGGCGCCCAGACGACGCCAGACCGAACCCAGCTCCAGACCGATGACGCCCGCGCCGATGACGATCAGGTGCTTGGGCACCTTGGGCAGGAAGAGGGCGCCGGTCGAGTCGATGACCTTGCCGTCCTCGAAGGCGACGCCCGGCAGCGGGGTCGGCTCGGAGCCGGTGGCGATGACGATGTTCCTGGTCTCATAGGTGGTCTTCGAGCCATCAGCGGCCTCGACCTCGACCTTGCCCGGTCCGGCGATGCGGCCGCGGCCCCTGAGCCAGACGACCTTGTTCTTCTTCATCAGGAACTCGATGCCCTTGGTCAGGGCTTCGACGCTGTCGTCCTTGGCCTTGTGCATCTGGGCCAGGTTCAGCTTGGGCTTCACCTCGATGCCGATGCCGGCGAATTCAGTGTTGGCGGCCTCGTACAGCTCCGAGGCGTGCAGCAGGGCCTTGGACGGCATGCAGCCGACGTTCAGGCAGGTGCCGCCGAGCGTAGCGCGCATTTCGATGATGGCGACCTTCAGACCCAACTGACCGGCGCGAATGGCGGCGTTGTAGCCGCCCGGCCCGCCGCCGATGATCACTACGTCGTAGGTCTGGGGAGCGGCGTCGGCCATGGATATCCTCTGATCGGTCTGGCGCTGGGAAGGAAACGGCGCGGACACTAGCGCCGACCCCGGCGGGGTCAACCGCCAGGCTCCATATAGGACCGGATTGCACGCGGGGCCATGCCGACGAAAGCCAAAGCTGCAACGCCCCGTTCCGAACGGCAAAGGGCCGGGCGTCGCCGCCCGGCCCTCCGTGGTTCGTTGACCGAAGCGATCAGTACTTGAAGCGCACGCCGACGAAGGCGTTGTAGCCGAACTTCTCGTACTCATAGGTCCGCTCGCGCGAGCCGTAGTATTTGATCCCGGCCGAGTCGGTCAGGTTCTTCGCCTCGCCGAAGACCTCGACGCCGTTGCCGAAGTCGTAGCTGGCGGTGAAGTCCAGCTGCTCGCGGCCTTCGACATAGAGGTCGAGGTCGGCGGTGTCGGCGTTGATCTCTTCCAGATAGTCGCTGCGCTTGGTGTAGGACAGGCGGGCCGAGAAGCCGCCCATCTCATAGAAGAGGGCCGCGTTGTAGTTGGTGTCCGACTGGCCCGGCAGGGCGAAGGTGTCGCGACCGCCGTAGTTCTGGGCCGTCTTGATCTCGGCGTCCGTGACCGTGAAGTTGGCGAAGACGCCGAAGCCCGACATCCAGCCCGGCAGGAAGCCGAACTTCTGCTGCCAGTTCAGTTCCAGACCCATCAGGTGGCCCTCGGGCGCATTAATCGGGGTCTCGAAGTCAGCCTCGCCGCCGTTCGCCAGGTCCTCGGTGTAGTTCAGGATGTAGCGATAGTCGCTGAGGTCCTTGTAGAAGACATTGGCCGAGACCACGCCCAGCGAGGCGAAGTAGTACTCCAGACCGGCGTCGAAGTTGTTCGACAGGGTCGGCTGAAGGTCCGGGTTGCCGATCTCGTAGGAGATGTCCAGGCCGTCCGTCTCCTCGACGCGGCGCGGAACAATCTGGCTGAACTCCGGACGCGAGATCGAGCGCGTCAGGGCCACACGACCGATCAGGTTGTCGTTGAAGGCGTGACGAACGGTCAGGTTGGGGAAGAACTCGGTGTCGTCGCGGCTGACGGCGGCGGTAGAAAGCGCGCCGTCGATCACGGTCGGGGCCGAGCCGTCGAAGTTCGTCTGCTCGACGCGCAGGCCGACGGTGATGTTGGTCGCGCCGACATCGAAGCGGGCCTGACCATAGCCGGCCAGGATGTCTTCCTGGGCCGTGTAGTCCGCCGTCAGCGAGTCAGGCATCCGGCGCGGCGAGGCGGCCTTGGCGGCGGCCAGATAGGCGTCAACCAGACCCTTGTCGTACTGGGTTCCCAGGCGATAGCCGAAGTTGCGGCCCTGGGCGTCGCCCCACAGAGAGGCGAGCGTGCCCGGATTGGCCGAGGCGGCGCGGTCGCGCTGACGCTCTTCATCGGCGTCGACCTCGCGGGAGGCGTACTTCAGGCCGAACTTCCAGGCGACCTCGCGACCGGCGAACTGGCTGGGGATTTCCAGGTTGGTGCGGAAGGCGACGTCTTCCTGCTGGGTCGTGTTGGAGCGGAAGGTGTTCTCACGGAACGAGAAGTTGCCGGGCGTGGCGAAGAAGCCGCTCGCCGTGTCGCCGAAGATCGGATTGCCCGGCGCATAGAAGTAGCTCGGGGCGTAGTGGTTGCGCGTGTCGTAGCTCAGCGTGGTCGCGCTGGAGCGATAGACCAGTTCATCGCGGTGCGGATAGGTCTGCTCGCTGTTGGCCCAGGACAGGTCGGCGTCCCAGACCATGCCGTTGTCAAAGCTGTGCTCGCCGCCCAGGACCAGGGTGGTGATCTCGTTGTTCTGGGTGCGGTGACGCAGGCCGCGATAGATGCGGGCCCCGGTATAGGTCGCGGTCGTGTTGGTCGCGCCCGGCTGCAGGGCGCCGTCGGCATAACCCAGGATCAGGGTGTTGCGGTATTCGTCGTCCTCGAAATCGGCGTAGGACCCGCGAACATACAGGCGGGTCTGGTCGGTCGGACGCCATTCCAGCGCGCCGGTCAGGGCCTGACGGGTGCGCTGGGTCTCATACTGCTTGAACAGGGTCTCCTCGAGCACGAAGACGCCGTCTTCCTCGACCCAGGCGTTCTCGATGTTCTCGGGACGGCGGTTGGTCTCGGAGTAGCTGAGCGACAGCAGGGCGCCGAAGGTCTGGTTCGGACCGAAGACGTTGGAGACCGTAGCCCCGGCGCGAACATCGTCGCCGCCGTAGTCGTTGTAGCTGCCGCCGGCGTAGCCGCTGAAGGCCAGACGGCGCGTGTCGAAGGGCGAGCGGGTCTTGATGTTGACGGCGCCGGCGATGGAGTCAGCGTCCTGGCTGGGCAGCAAGGTCTTGGAGACCTCGATGTTGGAGACGATGTCGCTGGGCAGGGTGTCCAGGTCGACCGCGCGGGTGCCGGGATCGACGGCCGGCACGGTCACGCCGTCCACCGACACGGCGGTGAAGGCGGAAGGCGCGCCGCGCACGTTGATGTAGCGGCCCTCGCCCTGGTCGCGCTGGATGGCGATGCCGGGGACGCGCTGAAGCGACTCGGCCACATTGGGGTCGGGGTAACGGCCGATGGCGTCGGACGACAGGACGTTGATCGTGCCGTCGGCGTTCTTCTGCTGGTTCAGCGAACGAGCCACGCCGTCGGTGATGACGCCCGTCACCACCACGTCGGCCACCGTGGTCACGTCGTCGCCGCCCAGGGTCACCGTGACCTGCGCCGCGCGGCCCGGGGTCAGCACCACCGACTGGCTGGCGTGCGGCAGGCCGATGTAGCGCACGTCCAGCACCACATCGCCGGTCAGGCCCGGCAGGCTGAACTCGCCCTGGGTGTTGGAGACGGCGCGGCGGCCCGAGCCGCGAACGATGATCTCGGCGCCCGGCAGGGGCGAGCCGTCAGCGGAGACCACGCGGCCGAACAGGCCGTCGCCCGCCGGCTCGATCGCGGCGCTGGGCGCGATATCGGCGGCCTGGGCGGCCACAGCGAAGGTGAGCGGCAGAATAGCGGCGCTCAGCAGAAGGCGAAGTTTCATTTTAGTCATCCCCGTTCGCCGGGGCGCGTCACGCTCCGGTCCATGGGGTGGGCTGGCTAACGACGTGCGGCGACGTGGCCGCGACGGTTTCACGAAAAGGAATCTGCGAACGGACCACAGAGACGCGACAAATCCTCCAGAAACGGAGGGACTGTCATTTCGGAGAAATCAGATCGTCACGGGAACGACGGCGCCTGAACGCGAAACGGGGCCCGATCTTGCGATCGGACCCCGTGTTCCAGTCTCGACATGGAGCGGGCGAGGCGATTCGAACGCCCGACCCCAACCTTGGCAAGGTTGTGCTCTACCCCTGAGCTACGCCCGCACTCCGTAGGGAACAGTGTGCTGCGCCCCGTCGAGGAGGGGCTTTTAGCCGACCCTTCTCAGAACGCGCAACCCCCTTTTTTCATTTTCCGCCTTTCGGCTACATTTTTTCGAATAGCCCTGAAATTTCAAACGCAAACGGCCCCCGCATCATCCCTGAAAGGGAGAATGCGGGGGCCGTTCAAAATGACCGCTACGGATGATCGCTCCGCACCAACCCGCTCAAGCAGCGAGCCGCCGCGCGGCGAGCCATAGCGGCCTCAGCCGCGCTCAGATCAGCGCGGAGCCAGCCGGATGGCCCCATCCAGACGGATGCATTCGCCGTTGATGTAGGTGTTCTCGGCCAGGTGCAGGGCCAGGGCGGCGTAGTCGGCCGGCGTGCCCAGACGCTTGGGGAAGGGGATCATGGCGGCCAGGGCGTCCTGCACCTTCTGGTCCATGCCGGCCATCATCGGCGTCCACATGATGCCGGGCAGGATGGTGTTGACCCGCACGCCGTCGTTCATCAGGTCGCGCGCCACCGGCAGGGTCATGGCGTAGACGCCGCCCTTGGACGCCGAATAGGCGGCCTGGCCGATCTGGCCGTCCTGGGCCGCGACCGAGGCGGTGTTGACGATCAGGCCGCGCTCGCCGTCTTCCATCGGCTCCAGCGTCACCATGCCCGCCGCCGACTGCGACAGGACACGGAAGGTGCCGAACAGGTTGATCGAGACGGTGCGCTCGAACTGGGCCATGTCGTGGGCGCGCGGCTCTTGCGTCTCGCGGTTGCGCGACACGGTCTTCTGGCCCGTGGCGATGCCGGCGCAGTTGACGGTCAGGCGTTCCTGGCCGTGGGCGGCGCGGGCCTTGACGAAGCCGGCGGCGACGCTCTCGTCCGAGGTCACGTCCACCTTGCAGAAGACGCCGCCGATCTCCTTGGCGATCTCTTCGCCGCGCTCCTCGTTGAGGTCGAACAGGGCGACCTTGACGCCCTTGGCCGCCAGGGCCCGCGCCGTGCCTTCGCCCAGGCCCGAAGCCCCGCCCGTCACCACCGCCGCAATCGAACCGTCGAGTTTCATGAAGATCGTCCCTATATTCTGGTGAACCGAGTGTCTGCGCGAGGATTTAGCGGCCATGACCGCCAAAGCCAAACCCGCCTCCCCCACCGAGGCGATCAACCCTGAAAAGGCCTTGGTCCCCACGGTGCAGAGGGTCAATGAAATGCGTGTCCGGAAGGGCTTCTGGCCCAAGCTTCGCAGCACCGCCTCACGCATCCCCTTCGCAGGGCAGGCCCTGGCCGCCTGGTACGCCACCCAGGACCCGCAGACCCCGATGGCGGCCAAGGGCGTGATGCTGGGCGCCCTGGCCTATTTCGTCATGCCGGTGGACGCCATTCCAGACGTCTTCGCCGGGATCGGCTTCACGGACGACGCGGCGGTGATCGCCGCCGTCCTGGCGACCCTCGGCGCCCACGTGAAGCGCAAGCACCACGACCAGGCCGAGGCCGCGCTGAAGCGCGTCCGCGAAGAGGCTGAGAGCTAGCGCTCCAGCGGCTTGGCCCGCCACCAGCCGGTGACGGAGTAACGCGGCCCGCCTGCGAACGGCGCGACGGTCGAGACCGCGTGCATCTGCGGCACGGCGAAGACGTTCAGGGCGCCGAAGCTGGGGACGAAGGTCTCGGTGATGTCGCCGCCCTCGTCGAGGAACTGCAGCAGGCCGCCCCACTCCGCCCGCCAGCCCGGCGACAGGTTCAGGACATAGGCGTAGAGCCGCTCGGTCTTCGGATTGGCGTCGCTGTGGCGGTTGAGGAAATGCCCCGGCAGATAGCGGGTCACCTGTCCGTCGGAAAAGGCGATGCGGTCGTCGCCGGTCAGGCGGCGCGCGAAGTCCAGAAAGGCCTCGGTGTTGAACAGGTCCAGCAGGTCGAACAGGATCTGGGGCGTCGCCATGCCCGCCTCGCGCGCCGGGCCCAGCCGCAGCCGGTCGAACAGGAACTGCAGCCCCTCGGTCGCGCCAGCATAGGCCTGCTGCGTCACATGGGCCTGATCCTCGGGCGAGGAGGCGTCCAGGGTCGCCACCGGGATGTCGGCCCCCAGCGGGTTGAGGAAAGTGCGAACCCAGGGCTGCTCGGGCGCAAGCACCGCCGCGTGCAGGGCCTCGGCCCCGTCGCCGAACAGGCCGGGCACGCGGGTGCGGCCGGTGCGGACCAGACGCTCGGCGGCAGCGGCGACGTCCGCCTCGCCTACCGCCAGCTTCAAAGCCGGATCGAGAAGCCTGCTCATTCGTCGGTCGTCACGACAATCTTGCCCATGGCCGTCCGGTCGCCCAGGACCTTGATGGCGTCGTGAGCGTCCTGCAGCGGATAGGTGCGGCTGACGCGCGGCTTGATCTTGCCGTCCTTCCACAACTGCATCAGCTCGGCCATGTTGGCGGCGTGGGCCTTGGGATCGCGCGCCACCGCCGCGCCCCAGAAGACCCCGATCACCGAGACCGACTTCAACAGGGTCAGGTTCAGCGGCAGGGACGGAATGCCCGCCGGGAAGCCGACCACCAGATAGCGGCCGTTCCAGTCCATGGCCCGCAGGGCCGGCTCGGCGTAGTCGCCGCCGACCGCGTCATAGACCACGTCTGCGCCGTCGCGGCCGGTGGCCAGCTTCAACTCGCCTGACAGCGACTTCTGCGCCGCCTTGTCCATGGGCCCGGACGGATAGATCAGGCCATTGTCAGCCCCCAGTTCCAGGGCGAACTCCACCTTGTCATTGGTCGAGGCGGCGGCGACCACGCGCGCCCCCATGGCCTTGCCCAGTTCGACGGCGGCGGCGCCCACGCCCCCGGCCGCGCCCAGCACCAGCAGGGTCTCGCCCGGCTGCAGGTTGGCTCGGTCCTTCAGCGCGTAATAGCTGGTGCCATAGGTCATGGTCAGGGCGGCGGCTTCCTCGAAGCTCATGCCCTCGGGCATGGGGATCAGGCTGGAGGCCGGGACCGCCAGACGCTCGACCAGACCGCCCCAGCCCGGCACGGCGATGACCCGGTCGCCCTTGAACACGCCCTTGACGCCCTCGCCCACCGCATCGACCACGCCCGCCACCTCGCCGCCCGGCGAGAAGGGGCGCTCGGGCTTGAACTGGTACCTGTCCTCGATGATCAGGGTGTCGGGGTAGTTGATCCCCACCGCCTTGACCTCGATCACCACCTCGCCCGGCTTGGGCGTGGGGTCCATGATCTCCTCGACGACAAGGCTATCAGGGCCGCCGACGGCCCTGGACAGGACTGCGCGCATATTCTCTTAATCCTTGCTGGGGGAGGGCTCGTCGGCACGGATCCAGCCCGTGATCGAGTAGCGTGGCGCTGTCGCAAAGGGGGTCACAAAGCTGACCGAGTGGTTTTGCGGTACGCTGAACAGATTGAGGGCGTTCATGCGCGGGGCGTAGGCCTCCGCCAGATGGCCGTCTTCATCAATGAAGTTAAGCAGACCGCCCCAGTCAGAACGCCAGTGCGGCGTGAGATTCAAAACATAGGCGAACAGCCTCGCCCGGCCCGGCTGATAGTCGTCATGCTCTGTCAGGTAATGCCCGGGCAAAAACCTGGTGGCTCGCGCATCGACGTACCGCGCCTCGCTCGTCCCCGTCAGATCGCGGATGAAACCGAGGAACTCAGGTCCGTTCAGGAAGCGGTAGAAAGCGTTATAGAGGGGATTGACCCAATCGCCACGGACGATCGCCGTATCGATCCGAACCGTGTCGAACATGTAGTGCAGGCTGCCTGGCTGGCCGAGAACCGCAGCCGCTTCGTCATGGGACGCAGCCATAAGCCCCGCCTGCTGCTCTGGGCGCATGCCATTGATGGCCTCGACGGGAATGTCGACATTCTGTCGGCCGCTCATGGTGCTCCGCAGCCACAGCTTTTCGGTCGCAAGAGCCTGATGAAGCCTCACGGCGTCCTCGGGGCTCAGAAAGCCCGGCACGTGTATCCGGCCAAAGCGACGAAACGCAGGCCCGAGTTGATTCGCACGCAAGGCTGGATCAATACGCGGTCGCCAGACCGCGCCTGTTGCAAGACTGTTCACCGGTGCGTGCCGATACGAGCGTCGGTCATGGTTGCGCCTCCCCTGTCGATAACGCTAACAGGCTCGCTTCGCCGAGGTAAAGATCATGACTGCCAAAACCGCCCTCATCCTCCACGGCGGCGCCGGGGCCCGGCGCGAGCGCAACTACGACGCCGAGGTCGCCCATATGCGCCAGGTGGTCGAGGCGATGAAGGCGCGGCTGGACGCCGGCGCCTCCGCCGTCGACGTGGCCGTCGAGGCCGTGGTCATGCTCGAGGATTCGGGCCTCTATGTCGCCGGCCGCGGCGCCTCGCCCAATCTGGCGGGGGCCTATGAACTGGACGCCAGCCTGATGGACGGCGCTTCGGGCAAGGCCGGCGCCGTGGCCGCCCTGCAGGGTTTCCGCAACCCGGTCGTCGCCGCCCGCGCCGTCATGGACCGCACCCCCCACGTCATGCTGGCCGGCGAAGGCGCCGCCCTGTTCGCCCATGATCAGGGACTGGAGCCGATCGGCGACGAAGAGGCCTGGTTCACCCGCGCCGGCAAGGGCGAGGACAATCATCCGCCCGGCGGCCTCAGCCACGGCACCGTCGGCTGCTGCGTGCTCGACAGCCAGGGCCGCCTGGCCGCCGCCACCTCGACGGCGGGCGTCTTCGGCAAGATGCCGGGCCGCGTCGGCGACACCCCCATACCCGCCGCCGGCACCTGGGCCGACGACCACGCCGCCGTCTCCTGCACCGGTCAGGGCGAGTATTTCATCCGCGTCGCCGCCGCCGCCCGCACCGCCTTCGGCGTGGCCGCCGGCCAGACGCTGGCCGAGGCGTCGCAGGCGACCATCGACCGCATCGGCGGTCTGGGCGGCGACGGCGGCCTGATCGCCCTGGACTGCGAGGGCAATATCGCCCAGCCCTACAACAGCCAGGGTATGAAACGCGCCTGGCTGACGACCGACGGCGAGATCGGGGTTCAGGTCTTCGACCAGTAATTCTTCTCCGCTCATCCCCGCGGAGGCGGGGACCCAGTGCTTTGGGATCACATGCTGCCGCGCCTAATTGATCGCAACTTCACCCACGCTCGGCGTGTGAGGCTCTTACTGGGTCCCCGCCTCCGCGGGGATGAGCGGTGGATTTAGGGCCCGCCGCGCTTCATTACAGAGCCGTAAGGTGCGCGGCGGGATTTGACGCTGATAGGGTCCGGTCAACCTGCCCCCGGCGCTGCTTGAGGGGCGACCGGAACCTGACGCCCATGAAGACCCGCCTGATCCTGACCGCCTGCGCCTCGGCCCTGCTTCTGGGCCTGCCCGTCACTGCTTTCGCCGAAAGCGCGGCGCCCGCAACCGCAACCGCCGCCGCCCAGGGCGGGGTGGCCGTGCCGCCGCTCGGCTTTACCAAGCGCGTCCTGGCCAACGGAATGGAGGTCTATACGGCGCGCGACGCCTCGACCTCGAACGTCACGGTGCAGGTCTGGTACCGCGTCGGGTCCAAGGACGATCCGGCCGGCCGCTCGGGCTTCGCCCACCTGTTCGAACACCTGCTGTTCAAGGCGACGAAGAACATGCCGTCGGAGACCTTCGACCGTCTGACCGAGGACGTCGGCGGCATGAACAACGCCTTCACCGCCGACGACGTCACTGCCTATTACGAGGTGGTCCCTGCCAACCACCTGCAGCGCATCCTCTTCGCCGAGGCGGACCGCATGGGCTCGCTGGTGGTCGATGAAGCCACCTTCGTCTCCGAACGCGACGTGGTGAAGGAGGAATACCGCCAGCGCATTCTGGCCAGCCCCTATGGTCGCCTGTTCGGCCTGTTCACGCCCGAGACCATCTATCAGGACCACCCTTACCGCCGCCCGGGCATCGGTTCGATCGAGGAGCTGAACGCCTCGACGCTGGACGACGTCCTGCGTTTCCACGCCACCTACTACCGGCCCGACAACGCCATGCTGATCGTGGCGGGGAACTTCGATGAGGCCCAGCTGGACGGCTGGGTGAACGAATACTTCGCCCCGCTGAAGCGTCCGACGACGCCCATGCCCGTCAATGATGTGAAAGAGCCCGAGCCGACCGGCCCGCGCACCGCCACCTACTACGCCCCCAACGTGCCCCTGCCCGCCGTCGTGCTGGCCTGGAACACGGTCGCCTATCGCGACGCCGACCGCGCCGCCCTGACCGTGCTGGACGGGGTGCTGTCCACTGGCGAGTCAAGCCGTCTCTATCGCTCTCTGGTCTACGAAAAGCAGATCGCCGCCTCGATCGGCTCCAACCCCGACTTCGCCCAGCAGGCCGGCAATCTGACCGCCTACGCCATCATGGCCGACGGCCAGACGGTCGAGGCCGGCAAGACGGCCCTCGAGGCCGAGATCGCCCGCCTGCGCGACGCCCCGATCACCGCCGCCGAACTGAGCGAAGCCAAGAACGAGCTGGTCGCCAACGCCCTGCGCGGCCGCGAAAGCATCGACGACCGCGCCACCACCCTCGGCATGGCCCTGATCATGACCGGGGACGCCACCGCCGCCGACCGCGAGATCGCCGAGATCCAGGCCGTCACCGCCGCCGACGTGCAGCGCGTGGCCCGCCGCTACCTGACGCCGCAGCGCCAGATCACCATCAACTACCTGCCCGCCGACGATGCCCATCCGGCCAGCGTGCAGAAGATGAACGTCGACGCCCCCGTCACCGTGGCCGAACTGGCCCCCGCCGGTCCGGTCGCCGTCCTGCTGCCGGAAGCCGAGCGCGCCCGCCTGCCCCAGCCGGGCGCGGAAGTCGCCCCCGCCACCCCCGCCGTGACCGACTTCCGCCTGGCCAATGGGATGCGGGTTCTGGTCGCCCCGACCGAGGGTCTGCCCCTGGTTTCGGCCCGCCTGAACTTCAACGCCGGTTCAGCCAACGACCCGGCGGGCAAGCCGGGCGTCGCCTCCATGACCGCCAGCCTGCTGACCCAGGGCACGACCTCGAAGTCGGCGCCCGAGATCGCCACCGCCATCGAACAGTTGGGCGCCAATATCGGCGCGAGCTCTGGCGCGGACTTCACCAATGTCTACGCCAATGCGCCCAAGGACGTGTTCGGCCGCTCCCTGAGCCTGATGGCCGATCTGGTGCGCAACCCGGCCTTCGCCGCCGAGGAGCTGGAACGTCAGCAGTCGCAGACCCTGGACGGCCTGCGCGTGGCCCTCAGCCAGCCCGGCTCCATCGCCGCCCAGTCGGTCGGCCGCGTCGTCTACGGCGACGCCCCGTACGGCGCGCCCGGCGGCGGCACCCTGACCAGCGTGCCGGCCATCACCCGCGAGGACGTGGCCGCCTTCCACGCCGCCCGCTATCGCCCGTCGCAGGCCACCATCGTCTTCTCCGGCGCCGTGACGCCGGCCGAGGCCCGTGAACTGGCTCAGGCCGCCTTCGGCGACTGGCGTGATCCGGCGACCGCCGCCCCTGCTCCGGTCGCCAAGGCCGGCCAGACCCTGGCGCCGCGCATCGTCGTCATCGACCAGCCCGGCGCGGGTCAGGCAGCGGTCACCGCCGCCATCCGCGGCATCAAGCGCGCCGACGCCGACTACTTCCCCCTGACGCTCGGCAACACCCTGCTGGGCGGCGGCTTCTCCTCGCGCCTCAATCAGGAAATCCGCATCAAGCGCGGCCTGTCCTACGGCGCCCGCTCCTCGGTCGGCGCCCAGCAGGACGTCGGCGTCTTCACCGCCTCGACCCAGACCAAGAACGAGACGGCGACCGAGGTGGCCGACCTGATTCTGGCCGAGGTCGGCAAGCTGGGGAGCGCCCCGGCCACCGAGGCCGAACTGGCCCCGCGCCGCGCCGCGCTGATCGGCGGCTTCGGACGATCGCTGGAGACGGTGGACGGTCTGGGCGGTCTGGTCGCCAACCTGGCCCTCTATGACCTGCCGATGAGCGACCTGGCCGACTACGCCGGGCGCGTCCGTTCGGTCACCCCGCAACAGGTCGAGGCCGCCTTCGCCGAACACCTGCCCACCGACCGCGCCAGCCTGGTCATCGTCGGGGACGCATCCAAGTTCATCGACGCCCTGCGGGCCAAGTACTCGAACGTCGAGGTCATCCCCCTGACCGACCTGAATCTGAACAGCGCGACGCTGAAGTAGAAGCAGGCGTCATCCCGGCCAAGCTCCGCGCAAGCGGAGCGCAGAGCCGGGACCGCCCAAGACACCGCGCTTCCTGTGGTCCCGGATAGCGGCTCCGCCGCTTCCGGGATGACGCATAGATCAAGCCGTCAGGCAGACCACCTGGGCCACGCGCAGATCGCGCCTCAGACGGTCGGCGACCTTGCCGTAGTTGTCGGTGTTGACCTCTTCGCCCAGGGCCTTTTCATCGGCCCGCTGCTCGCCGCGAATGGCGGGAACGAAGGTGTCGGGCGCCGTGGTGTAGATCAGGCCGCGACGCGGCGCCTCGGCGATGGTCACGCCCAGAACCCGTCCCCGACCGTCCAGCACCGGCGCCCCCGACAGGCCGGACAGCGTTCCCTTCAGGCCCTTGGTGCGCCCGGCCTCGGCCCAGGCCAGGACCGGCTCGTCGCGCTCACCCCGCCCCCGGACCTTAAGCGTCTCGCGGCCCAGCAGGCGCGAGGCCACCTCGCCGGGATTGCCCTGCGGGAAGCCCGGATGGAAAGCCCGCTGCCCCTTGCGCAACGGCGTCTGGGCGGCGACCGGCAGGGCGGGCGGGCCGCCCTCGGTCAGCAGCAGGGCCACGTCGGCGCGTTCGGCCAGCCGCACATCGGCGGCCAGGGCGCGCCCGCCGCCGATCACCAGGGCCGGGCGCCGGCAGCCCTCGACCACATGGCGCGCCGTAACCCACCGCCCGTCGCCGGCGATGGAGAAGGCGGTGCCGGAGGTCGGCTGTTCGGACTCCTCGGGGGCGAAAACGGTGACGGCGGGATCAAACGGCGTCACCGGCCCCAGCAGGGGCCCATGGGCCTCATCGTCCCCGGGCAGGTGCGGGGCGTCGGCCTTTTCACGTCGGCCCAGCGACACGATCAGCAAGGCGCCGACCACCGCCGCATAGATGGTCCAGTCGGGAAGACGGGGAAAGCCCATCACGGCGCCGCCCTCAACCCGTCAGGGCGGCGGCCAGGATCAGGGCCGTGGCCAGCTTGGCGCCCGCCAGCACCACGGCGGCGGCGACCTCGCCCTTCTCGATGCGCTGCGGCAGGCCGGTCAGCAGCAGGTCGACCACGCGGAAGGCCAGCAGTTGCAGCACCACCGTCGCTACGCCCCAGATGGCGATGTCGCGGATCGAGGTCGAGATCGACAGGGAGACGGCCAGCGGAATGGCCAGCCCGACCAGCACCCCGGAAAAGGCCACGGCGGCGGCCGGATTGCCCTGACGGATCAGCGCCACCTCGCGCCACGGCGTCAGCAGGGCATAGACCGTCGCCCCGATCGCCAGCAGGCCGAAGGTCACGACCAGATGCAGCACCAGAATCGGAAAACCGGTGGCGAAGGCCTGAACCTCGGGACTCGACAGCACGCTGGGCAAAGACGACGCGTCCATGATGTGCGAGCCCGCAACCTCCAGCTGAAACGGAACGAAAGCAAAACAAGCCTTGCCCGATCCGCCGCCCCTTCCGCAAGGGCGCCGGGGCCACACCCGATCAGGAAAACAGCGTTACGCCGCAGTCAGGAAGCATCGGACCGTCGCCCCTTGGCGATCTCGGCGCTTTCCCGCTTCAACGGCTTGGACACCGGGCACACCTCCTGAACATAGCCGTTCAGGGTATTGGCGAGATGATCGGGCGCCAGACTGTAATGGACGTACTGGCCCTTCTTCTCGCTGGTCACCAGACCGGCGACCTCCAGCACCGACAGGTGTTGCGATACCGCCGGCTTGGAGATGTCGAACTTGGCCGCGATCTCACCCGCCGTCAGATCGGCGTGGGCCAGATAGGCCAGGATCTTGCGCCGGACAGGACTGGAAAGGGCTTCAAAGACGCGCTGCATGGGTCGCTATTTAAGTGATTTGCTAAGGGCTTGCCAGCCCGACGCTTCGATGTTTAAGTTATTGCTTAAATACCTTATCGGAGCGACCCGATGGACGAGCACGATCCCTGCGCGGTGAACAGCCTGATCGAAATGCCGCACAGCAGCCCCGTAAGCGGCCGCGTCGTCTGGGACCCCGTCCACTCGCTGTGGAACAGCGCCATGCTGGCGACGACGCTGAGCCTTGGCGCGGCGACCTTCAGCCTCGGCGCCCTGGCCGTCTTGGTCGTCACCACGGGCGCGACCCTGCTGCTGGGCCATTCGGTCGGGTTTCACCGGCGACTGATCCACGCCAGCTTCGACTGTCCGCTGTGGCTGGAACGGACGCTGGTCTGGTTCGGGACGGTCGTGGGCATGAGCGGACCCTTCTGGATGATCCGCACCCACGATCTGCGCGACTGGGCGCAACGCCAGAGCGATTGCCACGACTACCTGGCGCATCGGCGGCCGATGGCGGTCGACGCCGTCTGGCAGATGCATGGCCGGCTGGTGCTGGATCATCCGCCGACCTTCGATCTGGGCCGCATCGGGCGCGACCCCTTCTATCGGTTTCTGGAGCGCACCTGGATGCTGCAGCAGGCGCCGGTCGCGGCGGCGCTGTGGCTGATGGGCGGCTGGGGGTTTGTGGTCTGGGGCGTCTGCGCCCGCGTTTCGATCAGCGTCATCGGCCATTGGTTCGTCGGCCACCTGGCCCACCGACGCGGGCCGCAGACCTGGCTGGTGCGCGAGGCGGGGGTCCAGGCTCACGACGTGCCCTGGGCCGCCATCCCCACCATGGGCGAGGCCTGGCACAACAACCACCACGCCTTTCCCGGGTCCGCCCGCATCGGCCTCTACCCCGGTCAGAGCGACTGGGGCTTCCGCTTCATCCAGCTTCTGGAGCGGGTGGGCCTAGCCTGGAACGTACGGACGCCGGCGAGCATGAGCAAAAGGGCGACGGCCCTAATGCAGGCTAGCCCAAGATAAACTCCGCCTTATGCCGCCGCGACGTCGTCCGAGCCCGCCTCGCGTTCGGCCTTGATCCGGGCGCTGGCCCGCTGCTTCTCGCTCTCGGACTTCAGCTGGCCGCAGGCGGCGAGGATGTCGCGGCCGCGCGGGGTGCGGATGGGCGAGGCGTAGCCGGCCTTGTTCAGGATGGCGGCGAAGCGTTCGATGGTCTTCCAGTCCGAGCATTCGTAGTCGGTGCCGGGCCAGGGGTTGAACGGGATCAGATTGACCTTGGAGGGGATGCCCTCGATCAGCTTGACCAGGGCGCGGGCCTCGTCGGGGCTGTCGTTGACGCCCTTCAGCATGACGTATTCGAACGTCACCCGGCGGGTGTTGGCCAGACCCGGATAGGCGCGGATCGCGGCCATCAGCTGGTCCAGCGGATACTTCTTGTTCAGCGGCACCAGGACGTCGCGCAGGGCGTCGTTGGTGGCGTGCAGGCTGATGGCCAGCATGGCCGCCGTGCGGTCGCCCAGGGCCTGAAGCTGCGGCACCACGCCCGAGGTCGAGACGGTGATGCGGCGGCGCGACAGGGCGATGCCCTCGTTGTCCGAGATGATGTCGATGGCGTCGGAGACGCTGTCCAGATTGTAGAGCGGCTCGCCCATGCCCATGAAGACGATGTTGGACAGGCGGCGGTCTTCCTTGGGCGACGGCCATTCCTCCAGATCGTCGCGGGCCACCTGGACCTGGGCCACGATCTCGGCGGTCGTCAGGTTGCGGACCAACTTTTGCGTGCCGGTGTGGCAGAAGGTGCAGTTCAGGGTGCAGCCGACCTGGGACGAGACGCACAGGGCGCCGGCCCGGCCCACGTCAGGAATATAGACGGCCTCGACCTCGATGCCCGGGGCGGTGCGGATCAGGTATTTGCGGGTGCCGTCCTTGGAGATCTGACGCTCGACGATCTCAGGGCGGGCCAGGGTGAAGGCCTCGGCCAGGGCCGCGCGGGTTTCCTTGCCGATGTCGCTCATCAGGGCGAAGTCGGTGACGCCGTAGTGGTGGATCCAGCGCCAGACCTGCGAGGCGCGCATCTTGGCCTTCTCGGGCGGGCAAATGTTCGCTTCGATCAACGCATTGCGCAGGCCCTCGCGCGTCAGACCGGACAGGTTGACGGGGGCTTTAGCTGCGGCCGAAGCACGCGAAAGGTCGAGCGTGATGCTCAAGGCTGAATATCCTGCGGCGGGGGTGAAGCGGCGGCGTCTAGCACAGACGGGACCTCTTGTCGCCTCCAGCCAGTCCGGCAGGGTTGAACCCGCCGTCCCCAGACGCTAGAGGGGCCGCGTTGGGGAGTAGCTTCCGGCGTCTGCCAGTCGGGATCGCGTCAACACACTTGCCTCCGCAGGGGGCATGGCGCGATCAGCGGATCCGTTCCGCCTAGCGAGACCAGCACGATCCGGGGGCCGCGCCGGCCTGCGCCCGGACGTGCTGTCACGCGCCCGGCTGAGTCCATCGTCCATGACCCCTGTCGCCATCGCCATCCTGTCGCTCAGCATGTCCGCCGACGCCTTCGCGGCCGCCATCGGCCGGGGCGCCCAGCACCGCCCCACCCTGCCCCAGGCCCTGCGCTCGGGCCTGGTCTTCGGCGTGATCGAGGCCATCACCCCGCTGATCGGTTTCGCCCTGGGCGTCGCCGCCGCCGGCTTCGTCGAGGCGGTCGATCACTGGATCGCCTTCGGCTTGCTGGGCGCAGTCGGCGGCAAGATGATCTGGGAGGCGCTGAAGCCCGACGACGGCGCCGATGAGGAGGCCGAGGCGAAGAAGGCGGCGTCGCGCGGCCTGATCGCCCTGGTCGCCACCGCCGTCGGCACCTCGATCGACGCGGGCGCGGTCGGCGTGGGCCTGGCCCTGCTGGGCGAGAACATCTGGCTGATCGCCGCCTGCATCGGCGCCACCACCTTCGCCCTGGCGACGCTCGGCCTGCTGATCGGCAAGGCGGCGGGGGCGCAACTGGGCAAGATCGTCGAACTGATCGGCGGGGTCGCCCTGATCGCGCTGGGGCTCAAAATCCTGATGGAGCATCTGGGCGTGCTGGCGATCTGAAGCCTGGCCTTGCATCCGGGCGTCAGGTGGCGGAACGTCGCGCGTCGCCCTCTCGTTACACCACCAGTCGCAAGGAAGTCACGATGCGCGCCGTCTTCATCCCGATCGTCCTCGCCGCTCCCCTTGTTCTGGGAGCCTGCGCCAGCAACAAGGCCTTCCCGACCTATCAGCAGGAATACGACCGACTGAGCGCCGAATGCACGGCGGGCGGCGGCATTCTGACCACGTCCGGAGCCCAGACCGGTCGCCCGCAAACCGACTACGTCTGCAAGATCATCGGCAGCCCCACGCGTATTCCGCGGAACTAGGAATATCCGTGGTGGTTGGAGGCAGCGACCTGCTTGGACCCACACCGGGCCATGCCGTGAGGATCGCCGTCTGAGGCGTATTCCGGCGCATTACCTAATGTCTGGTTTCGACCCGTTGCGGACGTTGGCCGCTTGCTTGCAGCCGCATTACCCGGCGCGATGGAAGACAAGCAACGCGACATTCAGGGCTAGCAAAGCCCACCCTCCGAGAAGACCCCAACGAAAAGCGAGTGCCAGAGCGCGATCGGCTCCACGGTAAAACGATAGCTTGGCCCCCAGAAGCTCGAATATATAACTGTAAGATGGCCTTCGGCGCTCGCGTATCATCAGCGCAAGAAACGATACCGCAAACACGCCACAGGCCAAACCTGCGGCAATCATCACAATCATTCTGAAGGTTTCAACTTGTGCCATAGGCCAGATTGAGGGCCTCGCCCGTATGAGATCAAGGTCCGCTTCCCACCCTTAGCGGACATTTCGCGAGCCTGCTTTCGGCGCCAGGCAGGTGGCCGCAGCCTCGAGTACAGAACGAAACGCTCGGCCTGTATGAGTCTAAAGCTGCAGTTCCCCCGAAAAACCGCACCTCACTGATTTTACCAGAGAAACCAGTGGTGGTTGGAGGCGGGATCGAACCGCCGACCTGTGGGTTATGAAACGCCAGACGCCTTGCCCGTAGAGGCATGATCTTGCGTGTCTTTTTTGCCCTCCCCTTCCTTGGGTTCGGGACTATTCCGGGAGAGTGCTGCAAGGCCCGCCTTAACGTCAGCCTCGACGGCGTGGGCATAGACGAGGGTGGACTTGATGTCGGCATGGCCCAGGAGGCGCTGGGCCACACGTAGATTGCCGGTGGTGCGAAGCATCTGCATGCCGCTGTGATGGCGCATGGCGTGAGCGCCCTTCATGCCCTTCGTTTCTCGAAGGCCTGACCGGGTCATGGCCCGCCGGAGGGCAATGGCGGCGCCATTGTATTTGAGGGCACGCAGCTTCGCAGGACGACCCTTCACCTTGGACGCCACTTCACGGAACCAGACGGTGTCGATGTCGGCGGCCTGGGCCCTACCCTTGCGGGCCGCGAGCATGGCGGCGTCGTCGGGCAGCAGCGGGATGATGTGATCGTCCCCGCCCTTACGTTCGCGCAGCCGGACGCGGGCGTTTTCGTGGTCGGCGACGTCCAGATCGGCCAATGGGAAGAACAGCTCGGACAAGCGGCAGCCGTAGCGCGCCGCGAAGTTCACCAGATCGTGCCAGTGCGGCTGAACCTCGGCGAGGACGAGGGCCAGTTCGTCGCCGGCAAACTCCTTGGGCTTGGGCTTGGGCTCGGCCATGCGCAGTTCCGCCCAGTCGATCACTGGCAGCTTGGCGCCCCATGCTTTGCGCGCCCGGTTCAGGACCGGGCGAAGGGTGTCGATCATGTCGCGGTTCACGGTCGAGTTGGACGGCAGATAGACCTTTGCGCCCTTGGCCTTCGACTTGGTCAGGGTCTGCCCTCGGCGCTTCTGGATGGCGCGACCCACGGCCTCGGTGGTGATCTCCGCAAGAGGGGTGTTCGGCCCCACCAGGGCGATCATGCGCGCCAACCGCCCTTCCAGACGGTCGCCGCCCTTGAGCGCCGCGCCCTTCTCGTCCCACCACTTTTCGACAGCAACGTCGAGCGTCATGCGAGAGGCGTCGTCAAGCTCGCCCTTCGCCGCCTGCTCGCGGATACGGCGCTCTACCTGCTCGGCTGCGCGCTTGCCTTCAACGCCCGTCGAGCCGTGAAACCTACGGCCCTTGTGCTGGAAATCGTATTGCCAGAAACGGCTCTTGGCTGGTTTGTAGACCGACACGACAGTTCGGTTTCCCTCATGAGATAGGCCCGAAGATCGGCCTCGGTGTATCGCTTGGTGCTGTGTCCAACGAGGACGTAGCGGATGGCCTGACCTTCAACGAGCGCGTGGAAGGTCTTGTCGTCAACTCCGATGATCCTGGCCGCGGCGCCGGCAGTGATCATGACTGCGTCGGAGAAGGCCCGCGCCAAGATCGTTTCCGTCGCGGGCCCGAGGTTCGGGAAGCGGTCGTTCGCAGCGCTCATTGCCAGATACCCCTTCCCTGCTCCCGCGCCTGACGCTCCTCGCGCCGGTAGGGGTCGCCATAGTTGGTTTCGGAGATAGCCAGACCCTCGCGGACGAGGATGCCCCCCAGGTCGCGTCCGTTGACGGTGCAGCGCGCCACGTTCCTCCGATAGCGGTCCGTGTCGGTGATCGTGCAGCGGGCGCCGTTGGCGGCGAGTTGGACAGCCCGAGCCTTCGCACGGTCGGCGGTGGTCCGCGCCGCCGGCGAACAGGCCCAGACACCCGGCGACTGGCGGCAGCGCGTATAGGGTGCGACCTCGCCAGCGTCGATCCCAGCCAAGCGGACGCGGTGACGCTCGCCGTCAGCGTTGACGCAGCGCCCGCTATCGCCATCGGACATCATGAGCGTGGCGCAGATCAGAACGATGGGGCTCATGCAGGGCCTCCAAGAAGCAGTGTGGTCGGCATAGAGCCTTGCTCATAGGCAATAGCCAGTTGGGGCTTCATGAACTGTCCCACGGTTGAGCCGTCAGGCAGGACAGTGTGCGCCAGGAACTCGTCCTCAATAGTCGTGATCCCAGCCGCGACGGCCTCCAGCTTGGCTTTGATGACGAGCGCCAGGGCGCGCCAGCGCTGACGCCCAGCCTGCTCCCAGGCTTTTTCAGCTTCGGCCGGAGAACGCGGCGTCCCGCGCGCCGGGGTGTGCGTGAACTCCCGCGCCTTCGGGTCAGGCATCGGAAGGACGAACTTCACCATGCGGTCGGAGATACGGAAGCCGATCATGGCCGCCGCTTTCTCGCTCGCATACATGAACGAGGTGGCACCGTAGCGCTTCAGCGTCGTCTCGATCTCGTTCCGGCTCTTCTCCTGGGAGACTGACGTATCGGCAGCGTAACGCGTCATGCCGCGCCCCTCCTCTGGCGCCGCAGTTCGCGGGCGCGGTGGTCAATCTTGGCGATGGTGAGGAGCGCGGGGCGGACCTCGGGCGCGGCCTCGTCGTAAGCCAGGTGCTTCTTGGCGCGGCCGCCGTTCAGCCGCGGCAGCAGAGCGCGCGGGATAGCTTGCCAGTTGGATGGATCGGCATTGCTGCGGTCGCCATCGATGGACTTGAGGCAATGCCCCTCGGGGAGCGGGCCGTTGACTGCCTCCCACTCGACCAGGTGCACAGCGCGCCAGCGCGACTGCAGCGGCAAGCCATCGTGGATCTTGCGTTCCAGGTAGCCGTCCTTGCTCATCCGCTCGGCGCCGATGGGCTGATAATTCAGGTTCGCCTGCCCCGTCCGGTTGCCCTTCTTGAACTGGGTCGCCACAGACCGTCCGCGCGCAGGGTGAGGCTTGCCCTTGTTGGCCGGCTCCTGGCCTTTGGCGAACTGACCAGTGCGACCTGTCTTCCAGCCCTTGCGCTTGCGCAGGGCGTGGAGATTGCCGGCGGAAACTTCGCGTCCGAACTCGGCGCAGAAGGCGGCGTGATAGTCACCGATCGACAGGGTGCGGTTCGCCTCCAGCCATGCCATTTCGACGTCGCTGTACCTGATCCAGACGCCCTTCATCGCGGTGCCTCGATCATCGGCAGCTTGTCGTGGAAGCGCTCCCCGTGATTGGCGATGAGCGTCGCGGCCTTGAGGTGCAGGTCGGCGTTGCGAAGGATCTGATCCGAGATGTCGACGATGGCGTCTGCGCGCTTGGCTTCGGCATCGATCTGCTCGGCGGTCAGGTCTTCCTCACCCAAGCGCTCCAGTTGGGCGAACAGGTGGTTGTTCAGGTCTGAGAGCTTGTTCTTCATGGCAGGGTTTCCAGTGCCGCATCGATCTTCGCGAGAGCGGCGTCATATTCGGCAAGGTGGGGTGAGGCTGTCGGGTCCAGCGTGGCGAGGTCGCCGCCGACCGTGCAGCAAGCGACCAGTACCGTTCGCTCTTCGGTGATGATCCGCCGCGCGTCAGTCAGGGCTTCACGGATCACAGCGCCCCTCCCTTCTCGGAGCGGTCTTCACCTGTGGCGCGTCTGATTGCAGCGCGGAGCAGCGCAACGGGGTCTTGGCCGATCCAGTCGCCGTCCATGTTTCCAGTCAGCGCGCCAAGGGCCGCATTCGCAGCCTCCAGCAGTTCAGGCGCGGCGGCGATCAGGCGGGCGTTGGCTTCGGCCCCCTTTTCTGAGCCGATAAGGACCGAAAAGTAGCTATCGCCGACCCAGCCGTTGCCGTTGCCCGCGTAGACCCACAAGGTTTCTCCATCGGGCGCCTGACGACCGCGTTCGTTAGTGCGAACGACCTCCCAAGGCCCCGACGTATGCTTCACCCCGCTCATCCCCCCGCTCCCTTTTGCAGAAGTATGGCGGCGAGCATGATCAGGCCGCCGATGGCCATGGTGAAGACAAGTCCCTGCTGATCGAGCGGATGCGGGTCTCCAGCGACCAACTGCCAGCAGGCCACGACAGCGATGAACGCGCCGATGATGAACATGGCCAGAATCATCCCTCAGCTCCATCGCTGCGGGAGGATTGGCGGGCGGCCAGCAACTCGGTCAGAGCCTTCTCGGTCAATCTGTCGAGGATGCGACCAGCCGCCCGTTCGGACAGTTCAGGGCCGATCCCGACGCCCATGCCTACCGGGAACCCAAGGTTCCGGATCGAGTGGCTGATGTCGGTCCCAATGAGGCGGATAAGGTCGCGCTCGACTGGAGAACGAACAGCCCCCTTCATCTCCTCGCTCACGGTCATGGGCGGGCTCCTGCTTGGCGGTGGTTGAAGATGATCTGTTCGCCGGCGGTGGTGTCGCCGGAGACGGCGAAGAGGGCCTGGCACAGGTCGAAGGGGTCGATGTTGCGGGCGGACCAGAAGGCCAGCTCGGCGCCGGAGTGCTGCTTGGTGTGGCAGTCCCGGCAGAGGGGCGTGGTCCATCGGTCGGACGGCTTCTCGGCCTTGCCGGTGTGGCGCTTGCCGATGGTGATGTCGCCAGCGCGCAGGTGTGCGGCGTCGCAGGGCCCGGCGGAGGGGCAGCCGGCGCAGTGCAACCGACGGATGAAGGCCAGGTGCTTGTTGTCGCGCTCGCGCGGCTGGCGCTGGCCGGGGCCCTCCGGGCGGAACGACCGCGAGCGGATGTGGCCGGGGGCGTAGTGCTTGCGCTTGAGGGCCTTCTTCTCCTCGCGCAGGCGCGTCAGGTCGGCGTTGATCTGGAACAGGGACCGGCTCATGCGGCGTGATCCAGACGGTGGTCCTGCCCAGTGGTCAGGCGGCTGTGCTTCAGCAGGCGAACCCGCTCCCGTTCTCCGACCGGGCTGAGGATGACGGTGAAGGGCCGTGCGGGCGCCCGGCCCGGCCACTCGGCCGCGCACTGGATGACCAAGAGCAGGCCGTGTTCGACCATGCTGAGGATCAGGGCTTCGGAGTAGCGCGGGGCGTTCTTGCTGCTGCCGACCGGCTGATCCTCCAGGCGGAACGGCACGCCCGCGAAGGCGCAACGCATCATCCGCTGATACGGCCTGACGGTGGTCAGGAGATCGGCTTCTTCCGCTGTGAGGACGCGGATGTCCTGTTCGGCGATCATGCCGCTTCCTGACTGGCGGTTTCGACGTAGCGGGTCTGGAGCTTGCGGCCGATGGGGCCGCGATAGCGGAAGGGGCAGGCCTTGAGGCCGAGGCCGTTCTCGGCCTCCAGCATGGCCAGTTGGCTGTCAGAGGTTGCAAGGTCGACACGGCGTTCGAAGGCCTCAGCCCAACCGCGCCAGTCGGTGGCGGTCAGGTCTTCGGGCAGGAACAGGCGCTCGGACCAGTCCACGTCCTCGACGTACTCGGGCAGGCTGTAGGGTCCGACCTCTTCGACGGCGCCCGGCGGCGCGGCGCGCTGGACGGGCGGCGGCGCCGGATTGGCGAGGTTCTGGTTGTCGTTCAGCCAGGTCAGGGCCGCGCACAGGCGCTGGGCGAAGACATCGGGGTCATCGACATAGGCCGACAGGTAGATGACCGGGACCCCTGCCCCGCCCGGTTCGCGGGCGCCGTCGATGCGAACGGTCGTCACGCCGAACAGATCGATGTCGCGCTTCGGCGAGCCGGTGCTGACGATGGAATAGTACTCGCGCATCAGACCAGGGCCCACCAGAAGCAGGCGACAAAGCCGAAGCAGACGGCGGCCTGGAGGGCCATGACGAAGGCGCGGGCGGCGCGGCCGACACTGGCCGAGGCGGCCTTCTGGCGGCGCGCGAGGCGCTGGGCCTCGGCGGCTTCGCGGATGATCCGGTTGCACTCGCGCTCAGCGCGACGGTCGCGAACAGCTTGCCAGTTCGGATGGAAGCCGATGCCCAGCGGATGCGGGCGCATGTCGATGAAGGCGTCTTGGGCCACGGGCGTCTCCCCCTCTTGGTGTGGAGAAAACATTGCATAATGCAAATACGCTCGTCCAGCGATATTTTGCATTTTGCAATCACCCTCACGTCAAAA
Organism: Brevundimonas sp. UBA7506; assembly: GCF_002479495.1. Taxonomy (GTDB): domain Bacteria; phylum Pseudomonadota; class Alphaproteobacteria; order Caulobacterales; family Caulobacteraceae; genus Brevundimonas. The sequence goes on along the minus strand of NZ_DLNQ01000015.1, from coordinate 490,973 downwards.
CCGGACGCATGGTGGCGGCGCCGGACTCGACATCTCTGCCCGAACAGAGATTCGTTAACGCGGAGATGGACGGGAAGGAGAGCCGGAATGGCCCGAAAGACGATCTACTGCGCGCAGGCCTTCTGGCCCCGGCGCGGACGCCTTAAGGGCGGGGAGGTGCATCAGTTCCTGAACAGGGAGCGAGCGATGGAAGGCGGTCGGGCGCTAGCCACCGGGGCCGCAAGCGTGGCCGTCTTCTCGGTCGACGGCTACCCCGACATTGACCTTTGGGAAGAGCCCAAGCTGCTGGAGACGTTCGGCGAGGTGCCAGCCATTGATCCGGCGCCGCCAGACGAGATCCAGTACTTCAAGATCGACTACAGCGCCGACGGCGACAATTGGACCCAGATCGACCCGCTGGCTGAGCGGGAGCATGAGGCTGGCGAAGAGGCGGCGTGACAGGGCGGGCGCCTGTGATAGCCTCGCCACATGGACGAAGACGACATCGACCCCTCCGACGATCCGATCTACCGCGCTGGCGTCCTCATGGGACGAAACCAGACGCTGACCGACGTCATGGAGCGGCTGTTCTCAGCCGACGCCATGTCCGCGGAGAAGACCGTCAGAGCGCTGCACGCCTGGGCCCAGCAGACCATGGACGAGGTGCGGGTCGAGATGCAGCTAGTGTTCGCCGATCTAGATGCTGACGACGAGGACGACGAGGACGACGAGGACAACGAGGACGAAGAGCCCTGAGCCGACTACCGGGGCTGTGCATGAGATCCAACCGAAACCACGGTCAACAGCAGCATGGCGGCGCCGGCAAAGGCCAGAGCGTTTGGACCAAAGCGCGCATAGGCCAGCGCCCCCAAGGCCGCCCCTGCTAGCAGCCCGGCCCAGAGCAGCAGGTACGGCACCCATCCAAAGCGGTCACCGCCCCAGAGCGCGACCGTCAGCCGTTTGCCCAGCTTGACCAATGTGCCCGTCATGTAGGTCAAGCCGACGCTGACTTCGCCGTCCTGTGCGAACACGGCATTCTGCGCGCCCATGGCCAGGGCGAGCGGAAGCGCGGCGAGCAGACCCATGCCGAACCAATGCGTTATAGCCGCCAGGATCAGCAGGACTGCAACCAACCCGAGGATACCCGGCTCTTTCCAAGCTCGGGCCAATCGACCGACGCTCGCTCCCAACACGACGCCAGCCACGAACGAGACGATCAACCCACCCGCGATGGCGGCCGCTGCGCTTGTTCCGGCGAGACCGATACCCAACCTGGTGGAATTGCCGCTCATGAACGAGACGAAGAACCCGCCCGTCATGAGGAAGCCGACGACGTCGACATAGCCAGCGACTACCGACAGGCAGGCTGCGAGCGTTCTGGAGCGAGCGTCGAGTCGGATCATTGTCCGCGGACCTTACGCCGTGAAGCTGGACGCACAAACGCTCCGGCCTGACTTGCTCCGGGCTGACAGCAAAAACCCCGCCCGGTGAGGGGCGGGGCGAGACCGCGATTTATGGCGCGTTGAGACGGCTAGGACTTGGCGTCTCCGAACACATGCTTCTGCACGTAGCTGGTGACCAACGCACCCAGCGACCCACTGAAAATGACAGACTGGATTTTCGCGAGTTGTTCCGACGACAGCCATTTCCAAGGCGTCAGGTAGTGGATCCCCCACGCCATAATGGAGCCGACAAATAGAAGGGTGAACATGATCATCAACGCAGGAACGATCCACCCCCACAGCCAGAGTAGACGGCCATGGTTACGGCGCTTCATTCCTTGAAGCGCCTCGTCATTTCCCCATAGCCTGACTTCCTCGCTGCCTTTGGTGTCGGCGGCCCATGGAAATCCGTTATTGTCCCCCTCGGACATCCTCACCCCAGGAGCTGGCGATAATGTTCCTCGATATCCCGGTCTGGAATCTCGATGTTAAAGACGCCGTCCCGGTAAACCTTCGACCAGGGCGTATCGCGTTTATGAGTAAGGGTCGAAAGCGCCGATCCGGAGAGCTTTCCATACTTGTCCAAGACGCGATCAACGATTGCCGCCGCCGGACCGGTGAGCGCACGACCATCGAAGATATGGTCGTGAGGGATCGGATCCCGCCCCCAAGATTTGGTGGCATGATACAGTTGCGGAATCACCGGTCCATACTTCCACGCCTCAATGCGCGCGTCGAAAAGGTCTCCGGCCCCGGTGCCCAAGGCATATCCATGAGCGATGTAGGTCAGCTTCATAAGCTGGAGTGGAGTGAGCTTCAGTCCACGCTGCTTACCGGCGCGGAGGATGTCGTCAGCAACAATCATGACGTCAGACAGCGGCATGGTTCGATCTCCTCTCCTCAGCTCAAGACGCACTTCGGGCGCGACGGAAATCCAGTGGGCGAAAAGCTTCACCAAGTGCCGCCGTATAGCACGCACGGTGATTCTTGGTGTTACCGTTTGGTAACGACTGATCCGGTCGTAAGGATGCGTCCTATCCACGCGCCTTATATAGGCACCCTAGGACGACTTTCCTAATCACGCCGCGGCACAGATCCTCTAGGAGGCTTCGGCCTCCCCGCCCCTACCTATCGTTCGCCGCGCGCGGCCGCCGCTTGATCCACCGCCAGCCCGCCAAGGCGATCAGCGGCGCCGCAATTGCCCACCCCAACCACCACGGCGCGCCGGATCGCTGAGCCCAGAGCGCGATCAGGCCGATCGCCAGCCCCGTCGCTGCCCCAACCGCGGCCGCGACAAGCCGCACTCGCCACGACGCCTTCAGAAACGACAGCATGACGATGGCGAACAGCGCGGGCTGGGCGGCCAGCCTCCAAAGCTCGGCCTCGGTCAGCGATCCGATCATCCCACCGCCCTCACTATCGCGGGCTGCTCTACCGGCCTCATTGTGAACGCCTGCTGCAGCATCCAGGCCAGGAACAAGGCAGAGACAATCCAGGCGATGCGGACGAACCAAGCGTCCACCCGTTCGCGACGCGCTCTCCGCCTGCTCACAGGCCGCTTTCGATCCTGATCGCTCACAGCCCCCTCCCCGAGACTATCTTGTCGCTGCCACTCCGATGATCACGATCCCCAGCAGGAGCAGCATGACGACGATCACGCCGACCGCCACGTTGCCCTGCTCGCGCAGCCAGCGCTTATTGGCGTCGAGATCCACGTAGAACAGCCCCTCGCCTGCCGGTATCAGCACCTTGTGCTTGATCAGGGCCTCGACCGTGTAGCGAGGGCTCTTGGCCGGCAGCAGGACAGCCGTTTCGGGCTCCAGCGCTCCAGCCTTCTCGAAATGCTCGATGACCTTGCTGCGTGCCAAGCTCGCGATGGTCGCGGCGTTGGCGCCGGCGCTGACGGCTACGTTCATTTGCCCCTCCCCCGAGGTTATCCTGCCGGCTTCCCGCGCACCGTGGTCCGAAACTTCTTCCAGGTCTCTTCACCAGGGCGTCCTACCAGCCTGCCCTTCGAAACCTGATCGACCGCGAAGGCGCCGAATTCGGACCCCTCAACCGTCTGAGAGATCAGCACGCAATTGCGGACCTCCCCTGTGGTGACGAAGGCCTCGCACTCAACGACAGCCGCCTCCTCGACGCCTGGCGTGCTCGCGCACCCTGTGAGGACGGCTACGGAAGCCAAAATTGCTATCGCTCTCATCACCCCTCCCCCGAGGTTATCCGTCAGTTGGCGGTTAGAAGGAGTTCTGGAGCGTCGCCGCCCTTCACTTCGACGCGCTGCATCAGGCGTCCTCCTTGAGGGCTAAGGTAGCTGCCATAAGGCACGCCCCAGGAGACCTCGGCCACGACAAAGTACGATCCATCGGGGATCTGAGCGAACCGGAAGTTACCACTCGCGTCGCACGCAGTGCGGCGTCCAACTCTGCTGAACTCGAAAGGTTCATTGATGAAGATGACCCCGCCGGGAGGTCCAGCATTGAACGCCCTATACCCCCCAGCAGCATTGCCGTAGAGGGCGATCATCCGTTCACGCGTGTACGGCACGTCCGGAATGAGGCTCACAGGCAAGGCGCCGCAAGTTCTAACCTCCCCACCCACGGTTCGAAGAAGTGCGGAACCGCTGACAGTGTTCGAGCCCACCTGATCCGCCCAAGCGTAGTCAGCCGGATTGAAACTGTTTTGCAGCGTGATCTCGGCGGGCAACGGCGCGCAGGCGGACAGAGCTCCGACGACGCCAAGTACGGCAACAAGCTTCATATTCCCCCCCAATGATCCCCTGGCGATCAGTGTCTATCCCTCAGTGCCCGTCCGTCTAAAGCTCTGAAGTACTTTCAGCGCCTGCTCCCGCTGCTCGACCGGGATATCTGCCCAGACGTCTAAGATGGCCGTGGGCAGGTCGTTCGGGTCGTGGTCGAGCAGATAGCCTGGCGACGTGTGAAGCACCGGCGCCAAACGGCGCAGCCACTTCGGCGAGAGCTTCCGAGCGCCGCTTTCCAGCAGGCTGATCACCGATGCGTTGGTATCGACTGCTGCCGCCAGCTCGTCCTGGGTCATGTGGCGGAACTCGCGCCATGCCCGGAGGTGGTTTTGCTCGTGAGGATCAGCTTTGCGCGGCATCCTTGCATATTGCAACGACCAGGCGAGCCGGTCCTTATCGAAGCTGCAACTTTGCATATTGCAATCTGGCTTTGCATTCCGCAATGTATGCGGCATGGCACTTACACCGACATCCCTCGCTAGGGCGCTCTCCATCAGCGTCCCCTACGCCAGCCAGATTCTGAGCGGCAAACGCGACATGTCGCGCGACATGGCCGTCCAACTGTTCCGCAAGACGGGCGAGAAGCTTGGTCCAATCGCTAAGGCGACAGATCGAGAGATCGCGATCCTTGGGTCGTTTCCCGAGCGCGTGCGGCTCGGCACCGCCAATGACGAAGCCCCGGGGGCCGAAGACCCCGAAGCCCGACAGCGAGCGGCCTGACCATGGCGGGGGGCGACATCAAGGGGGCTGATCGACCGGCATCGGTGGTCAAGGGCCTGATCCTGGCCGTTCGGACGGTGGTCCTGCACGTCGAGGACTATGACCGCCTTCGCCGAGAGGGCGTCGACGAGTTCACGGTGGCCCGCGTCCGTCGCGAGATGGTCGAGGCGGCGCGACTGGCGACCGAGACGGCCGACCTGTCCACGGCCCTGCTGCAGGCCGCCGCTCCGACCATCGCCAACACCGACCACCCCACACCTCCCGATGAGCCGCCGCCCCAGGCGGCCTGATCCACGAAAACTACGGCAGCGCTTGGCGACCGTCAGCTTGCAAACAGAAGGCACCGTGCAATGAGCCGGCTTCAGGAAACCTCAGAGGTCAAAGCCCTCTTCAAGATGCTGGTGGCGGCGGTCGGCGGCGTGGAAGCCGCGGGCGTCCACCTCGGCGTGTCGCATCAGCGCGTGTCGCAGCTCTACTCGCTGAGCAACGACGACGAGCCGGCCTATCGGCACATCCGCGTGCTGGAGGTCGCGGCGGGTCAGGCAGTGGTCACCGGCGCCCACGTGAAGGCGGTTCGCGGCGGCGAGGCCGATTGCATCTCGGCCGCCGTGGTCGAGTCGGTCAGCGCCACGTCGGTCGCCCTGCGTCTGGTTCACGACATGGACGCCGACGGCCGCCGCGACCAGGCCGAAATCCAGGCGGTGCGGCAAGCCGCGACCGTGGCCCGCGAGGCCGTGACGCGTCTGGAGGCCAAGGCCGCCACGCTGACGCCGGGTGCCGCCTGATGTTCGGGCTTCGTCGAGCCTTTGCGGCCCGTCGGTTGTCCGACGCGAACCGGTCGTTCGCCCGCGCCTATGCCGCGCGACGCGACGCGGAAGACCGGGGCGACACCCGCGCCATGCACCACACCCGTTCGGCCCTGATCCGCGCCCGCTCGGTGCAGATCGCGGCCGAGCTGGCCTTCGCAGCCTTTGCCGCCCGACCCCAGCGTCGCCGGGCGGCCAGTTCCCCAGACGCACCAACCCTGAGAGCACAATGAAACCGATCACCGACATCCTGCGGGACATCCGCAAGGGCATGGTGGCGGAGGCCGCGGGCGAAGAGCTTGCCCAGGTCGTCCGCGCCGTCACCGCGACCGGCAAGCCCGGAAGCCTGACGATCAAGCTGACCGTGAAGCCCCAGAAGGGCGACAGCGAGCAGGTCGTCATCAGCTCCAAGCTGAGCGCCACCACCCCGACCGCCGACATGCCCGAAGCGATCTTCTTCGCGGACATGGAAGGCGATCTTCACCGCAACGACCCGCGCCAACCCGAGATGTTCCGCACTGCGGACCTGGGCGATGCGGCCGTTGATGCCCGGAGGGCCTGAACTTGACCGACACCCCCAACACTGAAGCCGAAGTCGTCGCCGCCTTGGCGGTCCAAGCGAAGGCTGGCCCCGAGGTCGTCACAGCCGGCGGCCGCACCTTTGTCCTGACGCCGACCGACATCACGGTGAAGGACGTCACGAACCAGAACGATCTGGACGCCCTGAAGCCCGTCCGCATTCGCCAGGCGGTCACGCTGCAGACTGTCGACTCCCTCGTCGACTACGTGGACCGGTTCAAGACCGACGACACGATCCTGTTCGCCGATATCCGCGCGTCCAGCATCGCGGCTCTGATCGACTATCACGCCCCTGCCGCCTCGGCCCATGTGGAACACAAGGCCACGATGGTCCTGCCCTTCTCGGAGGAGTGGAAGACCTGGACGGCGGTCGACGGCAAGATGATGGATCAGCTGACCTTCGCCCGCTTCCTCGAAGAGAACGCGGTCGACATCGTCGCCCCGACCGGGGCCGACCTGCTGGAGGTCTGCCGCGATCTGCAAGCCAAGCGGAAGGTGGACTTCCGCAAGGCGGTGCGCACCAACACCGACTGCGAGAACTTCGAGTACACCGACGAAACCACGGCCACGACCAAGTCGGGCGGCGTCGAGGTCCCGTCGAAGTTCCAACTGGCACTGCCTGTCTACTTCGGTGGTCCGACGGTGAAGGTGTTCGCCTTCCTTCGCTGGAACCTGGTCGAAACGTCGCTGCAGCTCGGCATCAAACTGCACCGCGCCGAACACGTCCGTCAGGCCGTATTCAAGGAAGTCGTGACGGAAGCAGGGTCGCGTACCCAGCGTCCCGTCGTCTTCGGAACGGCCGGCTGATGAACAGCGCCCCCGCCATAATCGAACCTGCGCGGGGGCGCGTCTCCCGATGACAGTAGCAACCAATCGATACAGCTCGGCCGGTCTGAACGGCTTCACCACGACGTCGCGTCGGGGGCTGACGCCTGCCGATCTGGCCTATATCAGCGCCCATCGCGCCAAGGGCCGGGGCTGGCAGTCCATCGCGAAAATGATGGGCCGGCCGCAGTCGGACATCGAGCGCGCCGCCGAGGTCGAGGCCTACACGCGCGCTCAGCCCAAGGCCTTCAACTGGGCGCCTGATCATCTGGAGACAGCCCGCGTCTATTATCGCGCAGGCAACAACCCCACGCTGCTGGCGATAAAGGTCGGCTGCTCTATCGAGGAAGCCGACCAGCAGCTCGCCCATCAGCGCGCGCTGGCGGTCGAGCGCAACCGCCTGGCCCTCAACAAGCGGCGCCGGGAGAAGCACGCGGTAAAGCATCCGGCGAAGCCCAAGCCCGAGAAGCCCGCAGCCCCCGGCTTGCCCTTCGTGCGACTGGCCACGCCCTCCTCGTCCGCGCTGACGTTCCCGGCTCCTGTCGGCCCCCGACCGACGCCCCTGCAGGTCGTGACCCTGACCGCCGAGACATGCGGTATGACCCTGGAGGCCATGTGCCGACGGTCCAGCGAGCGACACCGTGTCCATGCCCGCTGGATCGCCGCATGGCTGATTAAGAAGTACTGCGACCGCACCAGCTATCCTGAGATCGCCCGGGTTCTCGGCGGCTTTGACCATACGACCATCGTCAGCGGCGTCGCCCGACTGGAAGAGTTGGTTGCGCGCGGCATCTATGTCGACGCGTTGAGGAAGCTGTCGACGGAACTGGCGCGGCCTGCGTCGAACAGTCGGGTGGAGGATGCCCGAGCAGCCTTCTCGAAGGCCATGACTGACCGCGCCCAGGTCCTGAAGGACGCGGCATGAGCGTACAGGCCATCACATGGGCGCTGGAGCAGACGTGCGCGACGGCGACCGAGAAGGCCGTGCTGCTGGTCGTGGCCAACTATGTGGGGCCTGACGGCACGACGTTCGTGGGTCAGGAGACCATCTCGGAACAGGCCTGCTGCTCGATCAAGACGGTCGAGCGCGCCCTGGCGGCCTTCGAAAAGGCGGGCTGGATCGAGCGTGAACGGCGCCACCGGAAGGACGGTTCGCGGACGTCGGACCTGATCATCTCGAAGGGGCCGAAACACCCTGAACGGAGGGAGAACGACCAAACCGACAATAAGTCGGGTAGGCGCTCGCCTAACAGACACCCTGTCCAAACCAAACAGACATCCTGTCCAAACCTACCCGACACTGTGTCGGGGCTCACTTCGTTTGAACCGTTAGAGGAACCGTTAGAGGAAGATGCTGTTGCTGCGCGCGAGCCGGCGAACGATCCGGTCCCGGTGGTTCAGGTCGTCGAGGCGGTGGTCTGCGATTGGCCCGAGGGGAAAGCCCCCGACCATGCCGCCATGCTCTGCGACCTCGCCGCGTCCCCCTACCTCGACTGGGTGAAGCAGCCCGGCCTCTGCCAGACCAACGGCCAACTCCACGCCTGGCGCCGAGACGGGGCGAGCTGGGAACACGACGTGGTGCCGGTGGTCACCGCCCTCGCCCGGAAAGCCCGCCGCCCGATCTCGTCGTGGAAGTTCTTCGCCCCCGCCATCGCCCAGTCCATCGCCGACAACCGCCAAGCCCTGAACATTCCTGAGGCCCGCCATGCAGCCCCTTCCGATGTCCGCCGCACCGATCGCCACGTCGCCGTCCTCGACAACTACGACCGCCACTGGTCCGGCGTTGAGCCGGGCGCTGAGCTGCTGGCTGCTCGACGAAACCTCTGACGCGAAGGCCATCGAGGTCATCGCGAAGAGCGACCTGCTGCGGAGCGAGGCGACCATGGCCATGCCAGCGCTGCGCGCCGCCGCCCAGCGCCCCGCCACCCCGGACGAGATCCGCACCATCATCGGGTCGCGGTTCCCGACCTATCCGCAGGCCAAGCGCACCGAGGGCGAGGCGGCGGCGTTCTGGGCGGACTACTTCGACGCCCTGGACGGTCTGCCCCCGGCGATGATCGAGGCCGGCATGGCGGCGCACGTCCGCGATCCGAAGTCGGAGTTCCTTCCGAAGCCCGGCCGTCTGGCGGAACTGGCCAAGGCCGTGCCGTGGGCTGGTCGCTTCAACCGGGCTTACAACCGCGCTCGCTCGGCGGTGGTCGCCAGCCAGAAGGCAGCAGAGCCCAAGCCGGTGGTGGAGGAGCGCCCGTCGCCTGAGGCCGTGAAGGCCATGGTCGCTGAGACGCTGAAGGCCTTGGCCGAGACGCCGACGGCTAAGGCTGCTGCCGCCCGCAAGCAGGCGATGAAGCCGACCCCGGCCGCTCCCCTGCCCGCTGGCAGCCACATGAGCGCGGAGATGCGCGCCAAGCTGGAGGCTCGCAAGGTCATCCCGCCCATCGACCGCGAACCCTACCAGTACGGAGAAGCAGCATGACGACGATCAAGGCCACGGCCGCGCAGTCCATCGCCCTGGAGCGTCGGCGCCTGACCGATCGTGCGGCGCTGGTCCGCGGGCGGGTAGAGGCCACTCCAGGCTGCAACCTCCTGCCCAAGATCGCCAACGTCGAGAACCGCCTGCGACTGATGCAGTTCGCCATGGCGAAGACGTTGCTGGACGAGATCGACGACACGCTTGATGGCCTGAGGCGGAAGGCGGCGGAGAGCGAACTCGCGCAGGCAAGCCGCCAGCAGGACGAGCTGCTGGCCGAGCGCGGCGTGGAGACGTTCGAAGTTGGCGCTGTCCGCGCCCGCGACGGCTGGCAATGGCTGACCAGCCGCAAGCCCGCCCGGCTGTCGGCCGTCCAGATCGCGACGGGTGACCGCTACGCCGCTCTGCATGCCTCGGCGCACCGAGACGGCCTTTCGACGAGCGCCAATGACAACGCCGGCGGTGGTGACCTGACCGTCCAGCAGGTCATGGCAGCCGCCGAGCTGCGGCATGCTCAGCGACAGGTGCTGGCCGCAGTTCACGCCCACATAGCTCGGGCGACGGGATCTGACCGCCTCGCTGGCCTGCTGGAAGCTATCTGCGGTCGCGGTGCCACACCTCGCCAGTTGGCAGGGAATGATGATCGCAGGGCCGCCGCCGTCGAGGTAGAGCTTCGCCTGGCTCTGGACATGGCGTCTGTGGCGTTCAAGATGGCGCCGCGCATGGGGGAAGCGGCATGAGGCGACTTGTGATCATCGCGCTGGTGGGAGCCTGCCTTGCAGGCTGCTCGCCAGCAATGGAAAGCGATGCTGAGGCCATCGCGGGCGACGCGCTTGCCATCGCGGAAGAAGCAAAGGCGGCGGCTGAGACGGCCCAAGCCGAGGCGGCTGACGCTCAGTCTGATGGTCAGGATCTAGAGATGAAGGTTCAGGATCTCGAACAGCAGGTGCAGCACCTGAAGGGCGAACTGGACGACCTTGAGAGACGCGCCGTCACTCAATACTGAGCTATTGCGTTTGCGCGCAAATCAGGCGACAAATCCCTAACGGCGCTTCGCGCGCCCGGAACAGGCCCACGGGAAACCGGCGGGCCTTTTCTTTTACCCCCACAACCCCCGCACCCTATTCCCCCTGGTCTGGCTCCCAAGCGCAGCAGGGCAAACACAACGGACCTTAGAGCTGAGAAAGCAACCGGGGTGCGGGCAGCGCGGGCTGTTCATTGCCGGGAAGGCCGGAACACTTGGGGCCAATCACCATGGCCAGGCGACCCGACTACCGCAGCGCTGAAGCCGAGGCCTACCGCGCCCTCTACCGCACAGCCCGATGGAAGCGGACTAGAGCCACGCAGCTACAAACCGAGCCTCTCTGCCGTGCCTGCCAGGCCAGAGGTCGCGTCACACCCGCTACCGTCTGCAACCACCTCGACAAGGCCGCCAAGGCCACAGAGGAAGGCTTCTTCGCCGGCCCCTTCTCCAGCCTCTGCACGCCCTGCCATGACGGCGGAGAACAGAAGGCAGAGAGCGCGGGCTACACGGCCGAGGCCGACGCCTCTGGGTGGCCGACCGATCCAAGGCATCCGGCCAACCAACCGAGGTGACTGGGTGCCCCAGGGGGGGCATTTCAAAGTCTGGAGCCTTTTGCCTCCGAGACCGGCCCCCAAGTCGAACGCATGACGCCGCGAAATCCGAAAGTTTTTCACATGGCACGACCACGTAAGTCTCCGGACGAGCGCCGGCTAGACGGGAATCCGGGGAAGCGGCCCATCCCCGTGGACGTGTTCGTGCCCGAGGGCGCACCCTTCGTTCCCGAGCATCTTCACGACGACGCGCAGGCCTGCGCCGAGCACATCATCCGGTCCTTCGCGACCAAGCGCCTGTCCGCCCCTGACAGCTACGCCCTCGCCGCCTTTGCCACCGCCTGGGCCTGGCACAAGGCCGCGACCCACGCGATGCAAGCGCCCGACTTCGCGCCGATCGTGCCGGGCTCAAAAGGGAATCTGGCACCGAACCCATGGTTCAAGATTCTAAACGAGCAGGCGCGGGTGATGCTGGCCTACGCCGGCAAGCTGTACCTGACCCCGGCGGACCGGGCGTCGCTCAAAGGCGCCGGCGCGGAACAGCCCGTAAGCAAATTCGCCGGTCTGCTCGGGCAGACCGCGTCATCGCCTTCATCGAAGCACTGACGGTTCCATCTGGCGAAGGCGCCGGCGGGCCGTTCAAGATGCGCCCCTGGCAGAAGCGGTTCATCCGCGACATCTACGAGCCCCACGGGCTGAACAACCGCAGGCGCGTCCGCCGCGCTATCCTCTCCATCGCCCGTAAGAACGGCAAAACGGCGCTGATCGCCGCTCTGGTCCTCGTCCATTTAGTCGGACCGGAGGCGATCCCCAACGGCGAGATCTACTCGGCCGCGAACGACCGCGAACAGGCCGCCCAGGTCTTCAAGGTCGCCAAGCAGATGGTCGACGCCGACCCCGAGTTGGCGGCCATCGTCAAGCCGACCGCCTCGACCAAGACCCTCGCTTGCTACGGCAACGGCAGCATCTACCGCGCCATCTCGGCCGAGGCCGGCACGAAGCACGGCCTAAACCCCTCGCTGGTCATCTTCGACGAGCTGGCCCAAGCCAAGAGCCGCGAGCTCTATGACGTTCTCGATACCTCGATGGGCGCTCGCGAAGAGCCGCTTTTCATCACCATCTCGACCCAGTCGAACGATCCGGAGCACATCCTCTCCAAGCTGATCGATGACGGGCTGAGCGACGCCGACGACACCACGGTCTGCCACCTCTACGCGGCGGACGAAGATTGCGACTTGCTGGACGAGGTGGGCTGGAAGGCCGCCAACCCGGCGCTGGGAGACTTCCGATCCTACGACGAGCTTTCGGTCCTGGCCCACAAGGCCAAACGGATGCCCGCGGAAGAACCGAAGTTCCGCAACCTCTACCTCAATCAGCGAGTCGCCCCGCACTCTACCTTGATCGGCAGAGCAGACTGGATGGCGCGGCAAGGCAAGGCGACGCTCATTCCGGGCGAGGCCATCTATCTGGCGCTGGACTTGTCGGCCAAGACTGACCTGACGGCCCTCTTGGCGGTGAGCGTTGAGGACGGATCGCGGGTTCAGGCTTGGTTCTGGAAGCCGGAAGATCTGCTTGAGGATCACGAGCGCCGCGACCGTGTCGCCTATCGGCAGTGGGTCGTTGACGAATGGATTGAGGCCGTCCCCGGCCGCGCCATCCACCCTCGGGCGGTAGCGAACAAGATCGCTGAGCTTTTCGGCCAATACGACGTGAAGGGCCTGGCCTACGACCGCTGGCAGATCGACCACCTTTTGCGAGAGTTCGACGGCGTTGGTCTGCAGGCCCACAAGGATGGCGATGACGGCGACGGTCTCCGGCTGGTCCCTTGGGGCCAGGGCTTCAAGGACATGTCCCCTGCGATCGACGCCCTTGAGACGGCCATCCTGCACGACGAACTGATCCACCCGGGCAACCCGGTGCTGACCTGGAACTTGGCGAACGCGGTGGCGACCATGGACCCGGCCGGCGGCCGAAAGCTCGACAAGATGAAAGCGCGGTTCCGGATCGACGGCGCCGTGGCGCTGGCGATGGCCATGGGCCTGAAGGCCCGCGAGCGGACGGCGGATGAGAAACCGCCTGAGTATCAAATGATCATCTTCTGAAGGAGGCCGATATGGATCGTGCCTACAGCGTCCTTGAGATCAGGGCCGTCAGCGATGACGAGCGCCTGATTGAGGGCATCGCAACCACTCCCTCAACCGACCGCATGGGCGACGTAATTGAACCTATGGGCGCCCGGTTCGCCGCGGAACTGCCCCTGCTCTGGCAGCACAACCACGCGGAACCAGTTGGCCACGTCAAGTTCGGCAAGCCGACACCCCAGGGCATCCCTTTCACCGCCCGCATCGCCAAGATCGCCGAGGAAGGCGAGGTCAAGGCCCTGGTCGATAAGGCTTGGCAGTCGGTGAAGGCCCGCCTGGTGCGCGCCGTGTCTATCGGCTTCCGGCCCATCGAATACTCGCTGATGGAGGGCGGCGGTGTCCGCTTCCTGGAAAGCGAAATCCTCGAGCTTTCGTTGGTGACCGTCCCGGCAAACTCGGACTGCACCATCACCCAAATTCGCTCCATCGACACCGCACAGCGGGCCGCGTCAGGCCAATCGCGCGGCGTTGGAGAGCGCGTGTCGCCCGGCGCTCCGGGCAAGCCCGCGAAGGTCATTCCGGCCGTCGCTGACCGCCAGACAAGGAGCATTCCCATGGCGAACCGTACCGTGGCGGAACAGATCACCGCCTATCAAACTGCCCGCGAGACCAAAGCCGCCCGCATGACCGAGATCATGCAGTCGGCCGCAGACGCCGGCGAAACCCTCGATGAAGCCCAGACCCAAGAATATGACGGTCTGGACAGCGAGGTGAAGTCGATCGAGGCGCACATCGGCCGCCTGAATGCGCTGGAGCGCGCCAACAAGGCATCCGCTAAGGCCATCGTGGCCGACAGCGTCGAAACCGGCGCCGCCGCCCGCGCACCTGCGCGCGTCGAGGTCAAGGGTGCGAACCTGCCCAAGGGCACGGCCTTCACCCGCTATGCGATGGCGCTGGCTCGCTCTCAGGGTAACCTGATGCAGGCCGCTGAGGTCGCCAAAACCTGGGCAGACTCGACCCCCGAGGTCGAAACCGTCCTGCGCGCCGCCGTAGCCGCCGGCACCACGACCGACACGGCGTGGGCCAAGCCGCTGGTCGAGTACCAGAACATGACGTCGGAGTTCGCGGAGCTTCTGCGTCCGCAGACGATCATCGGTCGGATCGACGGCCTGCGCCGCGTGCCCTTCAACATCAAGGTTCCGCGCCAGACCTCCGGTTCCTCGGCGTCGTGGGTTGGCGAGGGTAAGCCCAAGCCCGTCAGCGGTCTGGCCTTCGACCAGATCACGCTGGGCATGACCAAGCTGGCCGGCATCGTCGTCATCACCGACGAACTGGCGCGCGCCTCCAGCCCTTCGGCTGAAGCCATCGTGCGCCAAGACCTGATCGACACCATCGTTCAGACCATGGACCGCGACTTCGTCGATCCGACCAACGCCGGATCCGCCAACGTCAAGCCGGCCTCGATCATCAACGGCGTCGCCGCCGTGACGGCATCGGGCACCGACTCTGACGACGTCCGTGCGGACGTGAAAGCCCTGTTCGGCAAGTTCATCGCTGCCAACCTCTCCCTCGAGGGCGCAGTCTGGATCATGCCGGCCACCCAGGCGCTGGGCATGTCGATGATGCTGAACCCGCTGGGTCAGCCGGAGTTCCCCGGCCTGACCGCTTCGGGCGGCACCTTCTTCGGTCTGCCGGTTATCCTGTCCGAAAACGTGCCTGCCAACCCTGGCTCGGGCGACCCCCTGGTCGGTGCTGGCGCTCGCATCATCCTGGTGAAGGCGTCGGAAATCCTGCTGGCGGACGACGGACAGACCCTGCTGGACGCGAGCCGCGAAGCCTCGCTCCAGATGGACTCGGCGCCGGACAGCCCTGCATCGGCAACCACTGTGCTGACCAGCCTGTGGCAGCACAACCTGATCGGCATCCGCGCCGAGCGCTTCGTGAACTGGACCAAGCGCCGCGCCGGCGCCGCCCAGTGGATCGACAGCGCCCGCTACGGCGGCTGAGCCTGAAGGGGCCGGTCTTCGGACTGGCCCCACCCTTTCCCTTTTCCAGAAGGAGGCGACAATGGCAGATCGCAAGACGCCGCTGCTCGCGGAGAAAGCCATGCGATACGGCACTCGCCGGCTGGTCGCTGACGAACCATTCGACGCCAAGGGCCGCGACGCGCGCCTGCTGGTCGCCATCGGCAAAGCCCGCTACGCCACCGAAGACGCCCGCGCCGGCGAAGCAGCGCCTGTCCTGGCGAAGGATGAGCTCGTCGCACTCCGCGGCGCCTATCAGACCAAATTTGGCAAGCGCGCCTTCAATGGCTGGGACGCTGCGACCCTGCGCACGAAGATCGCTGGGGCCTGATCATGAAGATCTTCGGCCGAGAGGTCGGCCGACGCGAGAAGGCCCTCGCCCCTGTAGAGAGCCGTGGCGGCTGGTGGCCGGTCGTTCGTGAGCCCTTCGCGGGCGCTTGGCAGAAGAACGTAGCGGTCAAGCTCGACTCTGTCCTGTCGCACCCGACCGCCTTTCGCTGCATTGCGCTGATCGCTTCAGACGTCGCTAAAATGCGGCTGCGCCTGGTGCGCGCCGACGACGGCATCTGGTCCGAGACCGAGAACGCCGCCTACTCGCCGGTCATCCGCAAGCCGAACCGCTACCAGAACCGCATCCAGTTCTACACCAACTGGATGGAGTCGAAGCTCTCGCGCGGCAATACCTACGTTCTCAAGGAGCGTGACAATCGGGGCGTCGTCGTCGCGATGTACGTCTTGGCACCTGACCGCGTAAAGCCGCTGGTCGCGCCGGATGGCTCCGTCTTCTACGAACTTCAGCAGGACGACCTGGCCGGCTTGAAGGAAAACTCGGTCGTGGTCCCTGCACGGGAGATCATTCACGACCGCTGGAACACGCTGTTCCACCCGCTGGTCGGCCTGTCGCCCGTCTTCGCCAACGGCCTCGCTGCGATGCAGGGGCTGGCCATCCAGAACAACAGCGCGCGCTTTTTCGAGAACGGCTCACAGCCGGGCGGCGTCCTGACCGCACCTGGAGCCATCTCCGACGAGACGGCGCAGCGCCTCAAGGCCCATTGGGATAGCAACTACACCGGCGCCAACGTCGGCAAGGTCGCGGTTCTGGGCGACGGCCTGTCCTACCAGGCGATGGCGGTTACGGCCGTCGACTCCCAGCTGATCGACCAACTCCGCTGGTCGGCTGAGACGGTCTGCTCTGTGTTCGGCGTGCCCGCCTATAAGGTCGGCGTCGGCCCCTCGCCCACCTACAACAACGTCCAGGCGCTCAATCAGCAGTACTATTCGGACTGCCTTCAGATCCACGTCGAGAGCGTCGAACTTTGCCTCGATGAAGGCCTGGAGCTGACCAAACCGTTCGGCACAGAGTTTGACCTCGACGACCTGCTCCGCATGGATAGCGCTACCCAGATCGACACCCTTCAAAAGGCGGTCACGGGCGGTCTGATGAAGCCTGACGAGGGCCGCAAGAAGCTGGGCTTCAAGCCTGTTCCGGGCGGTGATGCCGTTTATCTGCAACAGCAGAATTTCTCGCTGGAGGCTTTGGCCAAGCGCGACGCTCAGGCGGACCCTTTCAACCCCGCATCCGACGCGGCTCCGGCCTCGCCGGCGCCTGCCGAACCCGACCCCGAAGCGGAACGCGCCTATGTCGCTCTGCTCCAGAAAGACATGGCGGAGGCCTTGAATGCTTGACACCAAGGCCATCGCACTGGCGCTCGCGCCCATCGTGAAGCAGCATGTGGAGGCGGCAACCGCTCCACTCCTTCGGCGCCTTGCTCAGCTGGAGACGCGCGAGCCCGCGCCGGGTAGAGACGGCACCGATGGTCGCGACGGCGCAGACGGCAAAGACGCCGATCCTGTGTCGGATGATCAGATCGCAGTGGCGGTTGAGCGGTATCTGATCGCCAACCCGCCGATCGGTGGCAAAGACGGTCGAGACGGCAAGGATGGCGAGAACGGCCGCGATGGTGCCGATGGCACGAACGGCCGCGATGGTGCCGATGGCGTCGGCCTGGCTGGCGCGATGATCGACCGCGCCGGCGAGCTGAATGTGACGCTGACGAACGGTGAGGTCCGCAAGCTTGGACCAGTCATCGCCCGCGACGGTGACAATGGCCGCGACGGCGCGGATGGTAAAGACGGCCAGTCCTGGGAGGACATGGAGGTCCGGCGCACCGGCCCGCGAACGATCGAACTGAGCTTCGACCACGGCGAGCGCCGCAACACCTTCGAACTGGAGTTCCCGGTTCCGCTCTATCGCGGCGTGTTCAGCGAAGGTGAAGCCTATCAGAACGGCGACATGGTGACCTGGGCCGGGTCGCTGTGGCACTGCAACGACGCCACCTTGGACAAGCCTGGCGAGGGCGCCAAGGCGTGGACCCTGGCCGCCAAGCGGGGGCGCGACGGCAAGGACTTCGCTGGTCCTCAGGCCAAGCCCGGCACGGTGAAAATCTGATGGATGCCCTCGTCACGCCAGAGGAGGCCAAGAGGCGTCTGCGCATCGATTTCGCGGATGATGACAGCCTGGTGGCTGAGCTCGTCAGCGAGGCGACGGACATAATCGTCGACTACCTGAAGAAGCCCGATCACGGCTGGACCGCAGAGACCGTGCCGTTTCGCGTGAAGGCGGCGATCCTGCTCGTGACCGGATTTCTTTACGAAAATCGCGACGCTGGGGAAGAGGTGCTGACCTCGAATGTCCGCGACCTCATCCATCGCGACCGCGACCCTGCCTTAGCCTGAGGAGACCCGCCATGCGCGTTCGCTTCGAGCGAGATCGAAACTGGACCCCGCCCGAAGAGCGCCGGATCACTGTGGCCTATAAGAAGGACATGGAACTGACCGTGAAGCGCGATTGGGGCGAGCGGATGGTCAAGGACGGCGACGCCGTCGAGATCGATGCCCCGGTTCGCGCGAAAGGGGGCGCGGCGACGGGTCCCTTTGGAAATGGTGAGAAAGGCGTCGAAGTCTTCGTGCCTGAGAAGAAGCCGCTGACGGCGGCCCAGATCAAGTCGCTGGACGGCGACCGAGACGGCAACGCTGGCGGTTCACTGCCGAAGGCGAAGGCCTGATGGCGACCGGCGCGGGCGACCTGAAAGACCGCGTGCGCTTCGACACCCGCGCGCTCGACCCCAACGGCGACCCCATCGGCGCCTTCGTGCCCGGCTTCACCGTCTGGGCCAAGATCGACTATCTGCGCGGTTCCGAGGTCGCCATCCAGCAGCGCCTGGAGAAGCGCCAGCCCGTCAGCGTGACGGTGCGCGACAGCACTCAGGCCCGCACGATCAACCCCGCCATGCAGATGGTGAACACCCGCACTGGCGAGGCCTACAACGTCACCTCAGCCGTGCCCGCGAAGGACGCGGGGTTCCGCAACATCCTCGCCGTCTCTGGCGGCGCGACAGGCTGATGGCCTTCTCCAATCGCGCCCGGCTCCGTCATCGGTTGAAGGCGATCCCGGTCGCTGTTCGCAAAGCGGCACGCGAGCAACTGCAGAAGAATGCCGAGGAGCTGGTGCAGACCCAAAAGGGCTTTGCGCCCATCGACGCTGGCGACCTCAAAGGCACAATCAAGCAAGAGGACGTGTCGGATAGCACCCGGATCAGCCGCCGTATCTCGGCGGGCGGCCGGTCGGCGCCCTACGCCTCCTGGGTAGAGTTCGGGCACGGCCAGGCCGCTCCACGTCCCTTCTTCTGGCCCGCCTATCGCCTGAAGCGCCGTCGCTTCAAGGCCCGCATGACCCGAGCCGCCAAGAAGGCCATCCAGGAGGCGATCAAGTGAACATCGCCACCGCCCTGCGCACCGCAGCCGAAGCAGACCTGCGCGCTGACGCCGCGACCGTGGCGGCCTTCAGTCCCTCGAACGTCCGCATCTATCCACTGGCCGCGCCGATGCCGCCGACCTTCCCCTACGGCCTGATGCTGACCGATGTGGCCGGCGACGACACAGAGTGCGGCGAAGGCTCAGAGGTCACGCTGACGCTGGAACTGTTCGCCCGCGAGGCCACGCACGCCGAGAGCGCCGCCAAGGTCGAGGCCATGGCGGGCGCCGTGCGCAAGGCCCTGACCAAGACCCTCACGCTGGCCGGCCATGTCGTCGATGACTGGGAGTTCCAGTTCGACCGCACCGTCAGCGACCCGAATGTCCTGACCGCGCACCGCTCGGTCTCGATCACCTATCTGACCTCGGCTTCGGCCTAGCAGACCCCGCCGCCTCGCGCGGCTTCTCATCAAAGGAGGCCGCGATGGCCGCTGTTAAGTACACGCGCGGGGTCAAGCTCGTGCTCAAGGTTGGCGACGGCGCGACGCCGGGTCCGGAGGTCTTCACCGCCCTCTGCACGATCAACGCCGAGCGCGGGATCACCTTCAACGCCCAGACCAATGACGCCACCATCCCCGACTGCGCCGATCTGGAGGCCATAGCCTTCACCGCGCGTGAGAAGCAGTCCCTGTCGGTCGACTTCACCGGCGGCGGCATGTCCGACAAGTCGGACGTGAAGAAGCTGTGGGACTGGTGGAAGAACGAAGAGTCCAAGAACTGCCAGATCATCCTGGACGACGACACGGTGGGCAACGTCATCACCTTCGCCGGCGCCTTCCACCTGACCCAGTTCGATCTGAACGGGAATCGGGGCGAGAAGGTCAACTCGACCATGACCCTGGCCTCCGACGGCATCGTTGCGGCGACCTTCGGCGCGAACGTCGGCGGCGCTTAATGAGCCGTTCGGCGGAAGTCACCCTGGCGTTCGGGGGCGAAGATCGGCTGTTCCGGCTTCCCCTCGGGCGCCTTCGGGCGTTGCAGGAGAAGACGGACGCCGGTCCGATGGAGTTGCTGCAGCGCTATGCCGCCAGCAACTGGCGCATTGATGACGTCCGCGAGGCCATCCTGCAGGGCCTGATCGGCGGCGGGACTGATCAGCACTCCGCGACCAAGCTGGTGCAGTCCTATTTCGACGACACACCGGTCTTCCCTCACGTCGCCCTGGCGCAGTCCATCGTCGCCGCCTCGATCATCGGCGTGGAGGACGAGAGCCTGGGGGAGCCTCAGGCGGGGGCGCCGCAGAAGAAGCGCTCCCGCGCAGCAAAATCCGCTACGCCAGCATCTACGGCACAGGCGCCGTCGTCGGGTACAGCCCGCGCGAAGTAGATAACCTGTCGCTCTGGGAATACGCGGCGGCCGTCACCGGATGGGCGAGCGCGCAGCCGGGAGCCGATCAGAAGCCGTCAAGCCTCTCGGAAGAGGAGCACGACGCCCTGATGGTGAAATACGCCTAGGGTCGCTTCTGCAGAGCGTCGAGGATCATCGCGAGCCAACCGCCAACGAAGGTTCCGCCTCCAGTTAGGGCGAACAGCAGGCGCTGGTTCAGCAGGTCATTGTTGGCGATCACATCGCCAGACAGTGGTTCGATCACCGCGACGGGCATGAAGAACGCCCACAGCGTCAGCGCGACGCCGATCCCCACCAACACACGTCCCATTGTTCGCATCCCGCACTCTCCCTGCGTCGGGACGCTATTCGCTGCGCAACCGTGAGGCAACATGGCCCGAGACATCGAAAGCCTCGTCCTCACGATGAGCGCCGACATTCGCCGCATGGAGAAGTCGCTCGCGCAGGGCCAGCGGACCTTCGACAAAACGGCCGACGCCATCGAACGCCGTCAGCGCCAGCTCGACAAGAACCTCGCGAACCTCGGACGCGAGGCGGGCAACTTCGCGCGGCCGGTTCAACTGGCTGCGACCGTCGCGCTCGGCGCCATCACGGCCATGTCCTATCAGGCCGCGCGTCGCGCAGAAGCGGTCAGCGGTGCCTTCGAACAGACTTTCCGCGATATGCCGAAGGAGGCTGCCCTCGCCGCCTCTGGCATCGCGACCGAGTTTGGCCGGCTCGAAACCGACATCAAGGACAACTTCACGCAGCTCAGGTCAGTCCTGACCGCTCTCGGCGTGGATGCGCAGCAGTCGCTGTCAATCGTCGATCAGTTGCAGCGCCGGTCGCTTGACATCGCCGCCTTCCGCGACGTGTCGGACGCCGATGCTTTCCGCGCGGTGATCTCGGGCATCACCGGCGAAACCGAGCCGCTGAAGCGCTTCGGCATCGTCGTCAACGAGACCGCTGTGAAGGCCGAGCTCCTGGCCCTCGGCTTCAAGGGCAACGCGACCAACGCATCGGAGGCCGCCAAGTCCATCGCGCGCGCCAACATCATCATGCGCCAGTCGGCCGAGGCGCAAGGGCAGGTGGCGCGTGAGGCTGATGGTCTCGCAGAGAAGGAAAAGCGAGCAACAGTCGCGTTCCAAGAACAGGCTGAAATGTTCGGCGACCAGTTTCTGCCGATCGCTGGCGAGGTGCTGACATGGGCCACTGACGCCCTGAAAGCCTTCAACGATCTCCCGTCCGGCGTGCAGATCGCCGGGCTCTCGCTGCTGGGTCTGGTCGCCGCCGCTGGTCCCATCGCCATGGTGATCACCGGCCTCAGCAACCTAGTCAAAGCCGCCGTTGCCGCACGGGTCGCCATTGCCGGGATCGGGGCCACGTCAGCCGGCGCAGGCGTTGCTGCCGGAGCTGGTGCTGTAGCCGGTGCTGCGGCGCGGGCGCTGCCTGTTGTCGCGGCCGGTTCCGCCGTGATCTCGCTCGGCGGTGACACCAACCAGAAGGCCCTGCAAGGCCAAGAGCGTGTCAACGCTCAGCTTCGCGAAGAGGCTCGTGTTCGCCAGTCTATCGCCCGCCTGACGCGCGAGGGGAATGTGGCCGAGGCGCAGCGCCAGCAAGCCTACCTGCAGCGCGTCGAGACCAGCCGGAAGGCTGGTCAGTCGGCCCTTGCCTCTGCCGCTCCTACCGCTGCCGCGACCGAGGCCCAGAAGGCCGCCACTGAGATCCAGTCCGCACTTGGCGGGTTTACCCTTTCATCAGATCAGCAGGCACCAGTCGGTGGCGCTGGCGCTTCAGGTGCAGGCCGCGCCAAGGCGGAAGCCGCTGCAGCAGCGCGCCGCGCCGAGGCCCAGGAAGCCCTCTCCCTCCAACGCGCCATCGACATCGCCCGCGTCTCGGGCAACGAAGCGTCGATCAAGGCGGCAGAAGAGCGCCAGACACTGGTCCAGATGACGGCGCAGTACGAGGCCGCTGGCTACACCGACGCTCGCGCCCGCGCCATCGAGCACCTGTCCTACATCAATGCCGCCGAGATGGCCGCCGAGGAGCGCGAGAAGGCTGAAAAGCAGATCGACGACATTTTGGAAGGCCGACGCCGTCAGATGGAGCGCGATGCGGACTACGCGCAGCTTCTGAACGACCAACTCATGGACCGCCTCGGCTATGAGGCGGAACTGGCGCGGATCAGCGGCGCGGACGGCGCCATCAAGAACGCCGAGCGCCGCCTCTTCATCGAGGAGCGGACGCTCGAAATCTTGCGTCTGAAGCTGGCCGCGTCTGAAGCCGAAGCGCGGGCCATGGCTGGGGGCGAGTTCGACACTCTGGCCGCCGCTGAGGATGGGCGAACCATTGCCTCGAACATCGTCTCGGTTCTTCGGTCGGACAATATCTGGGAAGAGGCCGGGCGTCGTTTCAAGGATGCGGCCTGGGACGGGGTTGAAGACCTGCTTTCGTCGCTGTTCTCGCAGATGGGCAAGGGTGCTGGCAGCGGCGGCGCGAACTGGCTGTCCGCTTTCGCCTCAATGTTCACCGGAGGACGCAAGGCGGCGACCGGACGCAGCGCCACGGCGGGTTTTCCAGTCCTGATCGGCGAGCGGCGACCAGAGGTTTTCGTGCCCAACACGAGCGGCACGATCATCCCGAGCGTAAACGCCGCAATGAGTCGAGTTCAACAGGCAGGCGCTCGCCCTCAGGAACTGAGGGTTAGCATCGATCTGGACGGCGCCAACGGCGACGAGGCCATTCGACAGATCGCTTACGAGGCCGCTGCGCGCGGCACCTTGACGGCCATCGCCGCCAACCGCGCCGAACAGCATACAGCAGGGCGCCGCGCTCGACAGAGGTTCGTCTGATGGCTGTTGATCTCGGAACCCTGCCCCGCGGGACCCAGTACTTCGTCCGCGAAGTCTCCCGGGCGCGGTCGATGTCGCCGACGCACGGCGGCGGGCCCGACACGATGATCCGCCGGCTGGGTGACCGCAGCGCGATCGAGGTGCAGGTTCCGGCCATCGCCTCTGGCGGATGTGGGCCCGGGCTGGTCGTCGACCTGTTGCGGGCCCGCACCGAGGGGGCAGTCATAGCCATCCCCGAGCCCAAGGTTCCACCCGGCGACTATGGCGTCCCCCTGGTTCTCGGCAGCAACCAGCAGGGCGAGACCCTGAACGTCGATGGCCTGACCCCCGGCGTCGTCATCCCCAAGGGGAAATGGCTGTCGGTGATCGCGAGCGGTCGTCGCTTCGCCTATCTGACGACGGCTGAAGTGATCGCCAACGGCTCTGGTCAGGCAGCGCTGCCGATCTGGCCCATGATCCGCCGATCGCCGCCGGACAACGCCGTCGTGGAGTTGGCCGAGCCGAAGCTGGAAGGCTTCGTACAGGACGTCGTCGAACGCGAGGTGCGCTCCATCGGCGCCATCTCAGTGTCGTTCCGCATCACCGAACGCGAGTAGCTTCATGTCCCTGAACGCGTCCCTGGACGCCGCGCTGAAAGGTGCGGCGCCGCTCGTATGCCTGCTCGTCGCTGTGGACCTGCCCGGCCACGCGATCCGCGTGACGGACGGCGCGGGCCAGGTCGTGTTCGCGGGCGAGACCTACAACGGCGAGGACGCGGTCTATGGCGTGCTCGATGCCATCGAAAGCGCGTCGGAACAGGTGGGCACCGAGGCGCCGACCATCCGTTTCACCTTCCTGCCCGCATCTTTGCCGGCGCTGGCCGACATCACCTCGCCTGCGAACCAGGGCGCCGCGGTGAAGATCTGGTTCGGCGCGGTCGAGCCGTCCACAGGCCTGCTGATCGGCGAGCCTGAGTTGCTGTTTCTCGGCGAGCTGGACACGGCAGAGGTCGATGCATCGGAGACTGCGACCATCATCACCTTCGACGTGGCCTCGGCCTGGGAGCGCCTGTTCGAACAGTCGGAGGGCCAGCGCCTGAACAACACCTTCCACCAGTCCATCTGGCCGGGAGAGAAGGGGTTCGAGTTCGTGACCCAGATCCAGCGCGAAGAGCCGTGGGGGTACGACGGGCCGCGCCCCTACATCGTCACCGATGTGATCGGCGGACAGCCGGGCACCGGCACCGCGCCCGGCATGGGCGGCGGCGGGGGATATGGTGGCGGGGGCGGCGGATCGCGCGACGTCCAGATGGACCAATACTGATGGCGGCTCACGTGATGGTGCGCCGCGTCGCGGCCGTTGAAGCGACGATCAAGCGGTTCGAGGGCAAGCCTCTGGCCTACGGCAGGGACGATTGTGCACGGATGGCCGCCTTCTGCCTGCGCAAGCTGGGGGTGAAGGCCTCGCTGCTGAAGGCCGGCGCCTATCGATCTGCCCTCGGCGCCCGTCGCGCCCTCATGACGCTGGGCTATTCGAACCTTGAGGACGCGGTGGACGGCCTCGGCCTGCCGCGCATCGCGCCGGCCACGGCCCTGCCCGGCGACATACTGGCGCTGCAAGGCGAGGACGGCGTCGCGCTTTGCGTCGCCATCGGCAACGGCCGCGCCCTCGGCTTCTGGGCGTCGTCCGGCGTCTGCACCGTCATCCAGCCCCTTGAATACGTCGCGGCCTGGAGGTCGATCTGATGCCTTTCGTCGTGCCTGCCGTCGCCGCCGCCGTCACCTGGGTGGGAGGCGCTGCCGCCGCCCTGACCGGAATGCTGGCCGCGCCCATGGTGGGCATGCTGGGGGAAGGCGCCGCCATTGCCCTCGCCGGCGGCGCGCTCAAGACCGGCGCACTCATGGGCGCCTCGGCGTTGGCGTCGGCCCTGCTCCAACCCAAGACCGGCTCCGGCGGATCGCCGACCGCATTCAAGGCCGATCCTGCCGCCCCGATCGGCGGCGTCATGGGGCGCTTCGGCACGGCGGGCCGCCAGATCCACATGCGGTCCTGGGGGAAGGAGAACCTGTTCCTGTCGTTCGCGACCGTGCTGTCGCTCGGCCCCATCCAGTCGGTCGAAGCCTTCTCGGCCAACGGCAACTTCGTCACCTTCCCCGGCCCCCAGGGCATGGCGGCGAACATCGAGCCATACAAAGACAAGATGTGGATGACCTACAAGCTGGGTCTGCCCACAGACGGGACGCTCGGGCCGCCGACCGGCCAGGCGCAAGGCACGCCTGCGATGGATCCGCCGTGGACGGCGGCGCACCGGACCTCGGGTTACGCCCTTTCGTTCTGGACGATGCGCAACAACTCCAAGCGCGCCAGCTATGAGAGCGGGGTTCCTCGCCCGCTCTGGTACCTGCTGGGCCAGAAGGTCTGGGATCCGCGATACGACAGCACCTATCCGGGTGGCCTCGGCCCCCAGCGCCGCGACGACTGGCGCACCTGGGCCTTCAGCGATCGCGCGCATATCCACGCGCTAGCCTGGGTTCGCGGCCACCACAAACTGAATCCGGACGGCACTATTGACCGGTCGAAGCGGCTAGCTGGCGTCGGTGCGCCGGACGAAGCCATCGACATCGGGGCCTTCATCGAGGGCGCCAATATCGCCGACGCGAATGCCTGGACCATAGGCGGCGAGTGGACCACGGTCGACGACAAGTGGCAGACCCTTGCCTCGCAGTTGCAGGCTGGTGGCGCCATTCCTCTGAACCGCGGCGCGCAGATCAGTTGCATGACCAACGCGCCGCGCGCGTCTCTCTACACCCTGACCTCGGCGGACATCGTCGGGCCGGTGCGCATGGGCGTGATGGCGGCGCGCCGAGACCGCTTCAACACCATCATCCCGCGCTATCGCGACGAGACCTACAAGTTCGAACAGGTCGCTGCCGGCGAGGTCACGTCGTCTGTCTATTGCGATGAGGACCGGGGTGAACCGCGCACCCGAGAGGTGGCCTACAACTTCGTCACCCGCGCCAAGCAGGCGGCGGAACTGGCGGCCTATGACATCGCCAATGCGCGCGAGACCCTGACCGCCAGCATTCCCTGCAAACCGCACCTGCTCGGGCTGCGCGCCGGGGACGCCCTGACGGTCGAGGCGCCGGAGCTGGGCCTGAACGGCCAGAAGTTCATCGTCCTGAAGCGGACGTTCGATCCCGGCACGACGATTGTCACGCTGGACCTGCGGTCAGAGACGGACGGGAAGCACCCATGGGCGCTGGGCCAAACGGCCAATCCGCCGACGACGCCGGGCCTGACCTCGACAGGCTCGAAGCCGGACGCGCCCGAAGGATGGATCGTCACTCCGCGCCCCGGCGAGAACGGTGGCGTCAGCCAGCCGGGCGTGATCGTGGTGGGAACCGCCCCCGACAACGTCGGCCGGATGCTGGTGGAGTATGTGCTGGCTCCGCTCGGTGAGGACGGCGAGCCGCTGCCTGAAGACGAGGTCGAGTTCGACACTCTGGAGTGGGCCCAGGCCTACGATGGCCCCGCCACGACTAGCCGCGTCCAGATCAGCGGCCTGCGCTCCAACCAGTGGTACTGGGTCGGCGTCACCTACTTCTCGCTCAAGGGCGTCCCCAGCGAGCGCACGCACTACGGCCCGACCAAGGCCAGCGAACTGGCGGCGGACATCGCTCCGGACGCCCCGGCGCTGGAAGACATCCGCGCCGAGGCCCGCGCCAAGGCCGCGCTCCTGATCAAGGAAGCGGTGGACCGCTGGAACCGCGACGAGAAGGAAAAGAAGTTCACCATCCAGAACGTCGAGTACGTCAGCGAAAAGCTGGCGGTCACGCGCGAGACCCTGGAACTGGCGGACGCTAACCAGATCGCCCTGCTGGAAGAGGAGCGGGTTGTTCGGCGCGACGCCGACGAGGCCGAGAGCACCGCGCGGCTGCTGCAGATCGCGGGCGTGGAAGCGTCGGTGGCGGCGATCGATGACTTCTCCCGCGCCACGGCGACGGCGCTGGGCAATGAGACCGAGACGCGGACGACGCAGGTCAGCAGTCTGGGCGAGGCCCTGGCCATCGTGGACACCAGGGCGACCACGGCCGTCGCCACGGCTAATTCGGCCGCCGAGGCCACCTCTGCCCTCGTCGCAGAGGTCGAGGGCGTCCAGTCGACGGTCACGATGAACAGCGAGGCCATCGTCGATCTGGAGAGCCAGAACAACGTCGCCCGCTTCGATCTGGAGGCGGCGGCGGGCGGCGGCCGTCCGGCGCGGGTGTCGATCATCTCGCAGGCGTCGGGCTCGGACATCGCCCTGATGGCCGACCAGCTCTGGTTCGGCGACAACACCTTCTGGGAAGACGCCAGCGACACGCTGCAGACCCTGACCGGCGACGGCCGACGGCTGGTGACCAACGGACCGTTCGGGGCCAGCGGCGAGATGCTGATGTGGCTCGGCCCGGCTGGCGTGGCCGTCGCGGACATGACGCGTGCCAACGCCGACTTCTACCTGGCTCGCAACGCCCCGCGCATCGGCGGCAACGACTTCCCCTCGGGCGGTGGCGGCCTGAGCGCCGTGGCGGTCCCTGACATCGCCTCGGGTTCCGCGCCCGGCGGCGGCATTGTCTCGACCGGAACCGTCGAGATCGTGGTCAGCGGGCCCGGTGCTTCGTCCGCCACTGTGCGCTGGGTGAAGACGGACGAGGTCGGCGGCAACGTCGACTTCTTCCAGACCGGCCGCTTCGCCTCGTTCTCTGGGGATGTGGCGCCCGGCGGCCTCACGCGGGCGATCTATCTGGCCATCGTCTCCTTCGGCGGACAGACCGCGACCGTGGTCGTCGACGTCCAGCTCACCGACTCTAACTGACAGGAGGCTGAGCCTTGGCAGAGCCCACCCTTACCGACATCGCGGCCATCCTTCAGGACACCCTGGGGAGGATCGACAACACCATCATCATCACCGCCCCGCCCTCGCCCGACCTGGGCACTATCGGCGCCGTGGCGATCGATCTGGAGAACAACCTGATCTACGGGCCGAAGACGGCTCTGGGCTGGGGCGCGGGTCGGCCGACGGTCGGAGGCGAAGGTCCCGAGGGTCCACAAGGCCCGGAGGGGCCGAAGGGGGATCAGGGCGACACCGGACCGAAGGGCGACAAAGGCGACCAGGGCGACGTCGGTCCTAAGGGAGACACCGGCGACACGGGCCCCAAAGGCGACAAAGGCGACACCGGCGATACTGGACCCAAGGGTGACAAGGGGGATCGCGGCGACGCCTTCACCGTGGACGCACAGGGCGACCTGGCAGGCCGTTCCGCCTATGACGCCGAACCCGTCGGCTTCTCCTACCTCGATGTCGCGAACGGCAATCTCTATTTCCGCGTCGCGCCTTCCGGCTGGTCGGGCGCCATCCCCTTCGGCAAAGGCGACAAGGGAGATAAGGGCGATCCTGGGGACGAGGGCCCTCAAGGACCGCCTGGCGCCGACGGCGAGCCCGGATCCGACGCTACGGTCGCTTACGCAACGGCTTCCGAGATCCGCGCAGGGAATGTCACTGGCAAGGCCGTCGATCCCGCTACTCTGGTCGATGCCGACGGCTATATCCCTGTGACTGCGTCGGGCGCCTTCACGCTCGACTTCAGCGCCGGTCGGAAGTTCAAGGTCACGCTGACGGCCAACTCGACCATGAGCATCACCGGCCTGACGAAGGAGATCTCGGGCGTCATCCGCTTCCAGCAGGACGCGACGGGCAGCCGGACGCTGGCCGTGAACGCGGCGATCAAGAAGGTCGGCTCCTACACCCTGTCGACGGCGGCGAACGCCGTGGACCGCTGCGGGGTCGAAATCTGCGGCGGCGTTGTGGAACTGACGGCCCTTGAGAAGGGCATCGCCTGATGCGCGTCTCGCCCATCATTGGCCGCGCATCAAGCGCCGCCGCTCCCGGCCAGCAGCAATGGACCACGCCTGGAACCTACAGCTTCGTGGTCCCCGCTGGCGTGACACGCCTGTGGGCTCTGACCGTCGGCGGCGGCGGCGGCGGGGGATCGAGCAACGTCTCTGCAGGTCGCCGTCCGGGCGGCGGTGCAGGCGGCGGCCTGGCCTTCTGCTGCCTTATCGTAACGCCCGGAGAAACCCTGACTGTTGTCGTTGGCGCTGGAGGAGCGGCTGGGTCCGTTCTCAACCAGGGCGGGTTCACCGGCGGGGTGACTGCCATCCGTCGGGGCGCAACCGATCTGATGCGCGGCGGCGGCGGCGCCGGCGGCGTCATCGGCACGTCGTCTCCGGTTTGGGCGGAGGGTGGCGCGGGCTTTGTCAGGTCCGGCGATTACGACGCCACTCTCGCCTTTGTCTCGTATTCCGGAGGCCGCGGGGGCCCCGGGGAAGATACGACAGGGGAAGGCGGCGGCGGCGGCGGCGCGGCGGGATATGCAGGCGCAGG
This sequence comes from Brevundimonas sp. UBA7506, assembly GCF_002479495.1. Classification (GTDB taxonomy): domain Bacteria; phylum Pseudomonadota; class Alphaproteobacteria; order Caulobacterales; family Caulobacteraceae; genus Brevundimonas. Next base: position 461,320 of record NZ_DLNQ01000015.1, on the reverse strand, counting down.
AGGCGACGGCGGACAGTGGTCGGGATTCAATGGTGCAAACGCGGCTCTCAACTCTGGCGGCGGCGGCGGCGGCAAGGGCGGCGGCTGGGGTGGAGGCGGTGTCGGCCTGCTCGGCAAAGGGGCTGATGGAACCGGCGGCGCGGGCGCGGGCGCAGCACAGGGCGGCGGCGGCGGCTCGGGAGGCGCGTCGGCGGGCAATAGCGCGAACGGCGGGCTCTTCGGCGCCGGCGGCGGCTGGGCCGGTATCGGCGGCGGCGGCGGTGTGCGCCTCATGTGGTTGGGCGACCGCTCCTATCCGTCAAACGCCCCCAACGTCTGATTTTCAAACAAGGAGAACGACATGCTCAAGACCAATACCTATCGCGTCCACTTCATCAGCCGAGACACCGAGGACGGCAACGACGGCCAGCCCGACCCCATCATCCGCAACAAGACCTGGGAGGAGTTGCTGGACGAGAAGCTGAACGCGGGCGCTCAGTTCATCCACGTCCGTTGGGTCAACGGCTACACCGAGCTTTCGGTGCGCGAGCCGGCCGTCGCCTGATGCCCTACGTCCTGCACGGCGAGCCCCTCGCCTATGACGAGGACGTCGAGATCGACGGCTTCGCCTATTCGTATGGGACGCTGTTGATCATGTCTGCCGAGGACCGCGAGGCCCTCGGTGTGACATGGGTCGAGCCCGAACCCATTGCGCCCACGGTCGAAGAGCTCTGCGCCCTGATCGACGCCGAGCGTGACCGGCGCACGGCCGAGGACTTCGCCCATGACTTCGGCGAGACCCTGGCGCTGGACGATACGGGCGCCGAGATCGCGGCGGGCGTCCGTCTGCTCCAGATGCGCGCCGAGGATCAACGCAACTGGCAGGCACTTCAGGGCGCGGCGCTGACGGCCGTGGTTTCCGGCGCTCCGAACACGATCCTGCCGATGCGGGCCGAGGACAACTGGAACATCCAGACCACGGCCTTGCAGGTGCTGGCGGTGCTGGCGGCCATGACCGCCAAGGGGTCGCGCCTCCTGTTCCACGGTGGGGCGCTGAAGTCGCAACAGCGGGCTGCCTATCCCGTCATCATCGACCGCATGGAAGGCTGGCCGTCGTGATCCTCGGCATCCCCGGCCCCAAAGGCCTGCTGGTCGACATGGCCATCATCGGCGGCGGCATAGCCTCGCTGATTTTCGGGCTTGGCGTCGTCGTCGGGCTGCGGCTCGCGAAACGCTGAGCGTCCCTTGATCGGCGAACGGCTGCGGCCCGCGGTAGAGCCGGGCGACGCTCCACATCGCAAACACCCATGCTCCGATCAGGCTCAGGCCCGCGGTCACTTCCATATCAACGTTCATGGTGCCTGAACCCGTCGGTTCGGCTCATGTTCCCCCACAATCCCCCGCGTAGGAGCCCGCATGTCAGCAGGCGACGAGATCATGACTCCGGTGACCAAGCCGGAGGCCGTCAGCATGGCGGAAATCCACGCCATGCGGGGGCTGACCGACGCCGTGTCAGCCCTTGGCCGTCAGGTCGAGCGGATGAACGCCAAGGTCGATGACGTCCGCGAGCGGGTGATCAAGCTGGAGGCTCGGGAATACGAGCGTCAGATCGAAGGCCTGAATGATCGGCTGGCCGCCGCTCTGAAGCGGATCGACGACCTGGAAGGCACGCGTGATCAGCAACGCGGCGCCAAGGGCTTGGTCGACTGGATGCGCCAGACAGCGCCCTGGCTGGTCGCTCTGGGCATGGCCGCCCTCGCCGGCCTTGGCCTCAAGTCTGGAGCCCCGACATGAGCCGCAAACCGCCCCGCTGGTGGCCGCAGGTGATCAATCTGCCGCGCACCACGACGATCCTCGCCCTCGGCTTTCTCGCCGGGAACCTGCTCTTCCTGCCGGTCATCGCATGGCTGGGCGACGCAGTGGCCGAGCGCTACGCCGATGCCGTGATGCTGGTGGCGTCCATGTTCAAGGACGGGATGCTGCTGATCCTCGGCTTCTACTTCGGCCGGAACCAGGCGAGCGACAGCGGCGGCTAACCGCCGATTGCGAGCCAGCCTAAGACGCCGAAGAGGGTCAGGCACAACAGGGTGAGGACAATCTCCAATGTCCGACCACTTCGTTTGCTTGGCCTTCTCGCCACGTCCTGCCTCCATCTGAACAACGATAATATTTCGCCACGCTACGCGGTTGTCCAGCAGGCGCGGCCCGACTGCTCCCCCACAATCTGAACTGGAGACCTCGCCATGAGCATCATGAGCGACGACGACTTCGTGCGCCTGTTCCAGCGCACCTTCGGCCTGACCGAAGACGGCTGGGCCGGTCGCGATACCGAAGCCAAGCTGCGCGAGCTGGCTGAACTAGCCGGGGTCAGCCCTCCGACTGTGCCGGCCAGCGAGATCCCCGACGACTACTGGCCGATGCTGTCGCGCATCGAGAGCGCCGACCGACCCTATGTGCAGGCGCCGACGTCGACCGCGTCCGGGCTCTACCAGTTCATCCTGTCCAGCTGGGTCCGTGAGGGTGGTGCCTGGGGCAAGAACGCCAAGGGCGAGTATATCCGCCGCCCTGCCTTCGGCGGTCTGAAGCCCTCGCTGGAGGAGCAACTGGCCCGCGCCAAGACCTTCACGGCCAAGAACGCCGCTGTCTTGAAGGCCAAGGGCATCCCGATCAACCGGGCCTCGCTCTATGCCGCGCACTTCTTCGGCGCCGGGATGGCCGCCAAGGTCATCGCCGCCGACGTGAACGCCCGCGCGGATCTGATCGCGGGTCCCGAGGCGACCAAGGCCAACCCGGCCATACTCAAGAACAAGACCGTCGGCCAGTTCCTGACCTGGCTGCACAAGAAGACCGGGGAGTGGGCGCGATGATCGCCCTCGCCCTCCGCCTCGGACGCGCCCTCACCCCGACGGCTTGGCTGGCGCTGGCCGTCCTCGCCGCCTTCCTGATCTTCGGCGCCTATTGCTCCCACAGGGGCGCTGACGGCGTCCGCGACCGGCAGGCTGCTGAGCAAGCCAAGATCGAGGCGAAGGCCTCCAGCGCGCGGGAAACAGCCGCTGGCGAGCGCCTCACCGACACCACCACCATTCGTAACCGGCAAGAGGAGAGAAACCATGCCGCGCAAGCGCTTCCTGATAGCCTGCCTGATGATCGTGAGCTGCGGCGCCGCTGTCGCCAGTTGCGAGACGCCGGGCGCAGCCTTCCCGCGTGCCGAGGACTTGAGGGTCCAGCCTAAACCGGTCCCGCCCAACGACGTGCTGACCAGCCGGATCGCGGGCGAGAAGCACGACAATGCGGTCGAGGCGTGGGGCGAGTCCGGATGGGCTCAGGTCGGGCGGCTTTGCCGGTTTTTCGACGAGATGGGAATGAAGGGGCTGGATTGTCCGCCACCCGACGTGCGGCCGAAGCCGGGCTAGTTTGCCAGACGGATAACAACGGCCCCGGCTGCAAGCCATGTTATCCAGTTCAGACAATATGAGCGTCGAGCCCTCACGCTCCGCTATCGAGCCCCGCTCCGGTTCGCCGGGGCGGGCCTTCGTCGTTTCAGTTCACTGACGGGCTGCTGACGGCGGTGGCAGCGATCTCCATCCTGACGCCCTGGACCATCGCTGCGACCGCTCGTTCCACATCTGCGGGATTCTTGTGGGGATAGGCGCGCGGCGCGGCCTCCATGAACGCAGTCAGGAAGACATCCACGACTTGCCTGTCGTCGAGGTCGGCCCATGCTTGGCCGCGCTCGCGCATGCGCTTCTCGATTATGGCGCCCGCCTCGCGCAGGGCCACGCCAAGCGGACCCTGTAACTGGTCCGAAAAGGCTTCTAGATCTTCGACCGTCGGCGGTTCTCGCTTCATTCCGCAGCTTCCCATGGTCAGCCGCCGCCGGCAAACTGCTCAGGATCGAGGTGAGAATCCCGCCACCGGAAGGCGCGGCCCGCTTGCTTAAGCAGCGACCCTCCCGATGTCGCCGCCATCGCCGGGCGGCACCCGTCCCAGAACACTACCCCCCACAAGCAGAGGCTTATCTGCTTCGGGACCCGGCGGAAGGCAAATGAAGCGGGCAGCCTTTTCGCCATTGCGCAGAAAGAGCTGTATCTCGACGGTATCGCCTGCTGCGGCCAAGGCCTCGGCGAGATTTCTCGCGGCCTCCTCGGCCGCTCTGCCACGCATGAAAAGTTGGGGCTCCACGCCATCCACGCGGACGGACCAGACATCGCCAGCAGGTTCCACAACGACGATTTGCATCGAAGCATCTCCAGTGAAGATTGAAGGCAGCGGATATTTGGAACCTCGCGTCACAGCGTCAAGAGGCTGCGTCAGGTCCCTGTAGGGTGCCCCGCGCTCGCCGCTTCGGCGCGCGTCAGCAACTTAGTCTGTTTCGCCCGACCCGACGTGGATCTGGATATTGGGATGTCACAACCCACCGTGGAGCCGGGCGCAGATCGGACAGCTCGGCCGGGTCTTCGGCGACATGGGTGCCGGGGCGGACTTCAGACATGCGATGCGAAACGGTTGTAAGGGTCGCTGGCTACCCGTCCTTGGCGTAGTTGCGACTTGCCCCTTGGGCTATCTGCTTTGGCAGATATCTGGTTCCAATAGACGGCCTTGCCCAACAGCTTGGCGCGAACAGCGGGATCGCGTTCCTTCAGAGTATCTCTAAGAAACATATCAACCTTCTGGCGCAGTTGATCGTCTGGGCTCCCCGGCACGAGGTCCTCCAAAAGCTGCTGACAACGGTGTGCGGAAGAAACGTGGAGAGCCTGTGTCCAGTTCCAGACGCAGCGATCAGATCCGCGCCTTATCAGGCAGTCCGGCATCTTTTGGTGATGCGGGCAGTTGGGGGGTAATGGAACTTGAGTACACTTTCCACATCGTCACAGACGGCCAATCCTCCACCTCGGAGCTATATGCCGCTGACGACGCCGCAGCGCGTAACCAGGCTTTGCTGGCGACGTCGGAGGCCTTCAAGGACCACGCCCTGCAGGAGCTTCCTTTCGCAACCATCACCGTCAAGGTCGAGAACTCGGAAGGTGAGGCGATCCTCCATGCGCGAATAGAGGTATCGGAGAATCCATTTGCGACTGATCCTGGGGCAGACGTCTGGCTCGACGCGTAGCTTCAGGCTAACCTACCGCCGGACTTCGTCAGCGTTGGTATATGGAACAAGCTTCCGGTCAGGCTCTTCTCCTCCCACCAATATGGAGGAGAACATGGCGGATAAGACGCTCGACAACCTATTTCACGACACGCTCAGGGATATTTACTACGCTGAGCGCAAAATCTTGAAGTCGCTGCCGAAGATGGCTCGTGCCGCGCAGGCGCCGGAACTCAGGGCTGCATTCGAAAAGCATAAGGAACAAACTGAAGGCCAGATCGAGCGCCTCCAGCAAGTGTTCGAGATCATCGGCAAGGCTCCGCGCGGAAAGACGTGCGACGCCATTGAGGGCATTCTGGCCGAGGGCGATGAGATCATCGAGGAATACAAGGACTCTCCGGCGCTGGATGCCGGCCTTTTGGCCGCGGCTCAAGCGGTGGAGCACTATGAGATCACCCGGTATGGCACTTTGAAGCGATGGGCGCAGGCGATGGGGCTGCAGGATGCCGTCAAGCTCCTGGACGAGACGCTTCAGGAAGAGTCCCAGACCGATGAAGACCTGACGACCATTGCGGATGCGGCGGTAAATGCAGAAGCATTGAGTTCCGCCGCATAACTGAGCTGGTCGCAGCCTAGCAGGGTGCCCACTCGTCGAGGCTCGCCCCGGGTCGCCGGGGCGGGCTTTCGCAATTTGGCTTAGCAGTGTCCCGCGGTGTAGCGTTCATTCATCGCAGGCCAAGAGACTACCCTGGGCGCCTGCGGCTGGAAGAAATCGGTAGGGCACGCCGCACACTCCCGCCTGAACGGTCGAGGGGTCCGTCGTGACCTATATTTGCCTGATCGAAACCCGCAACTCATCCGCCACGCACATGGAAGCGCTGGACGCTGAAACGCGCGATGACGCCCTGCAAGAAGCCGTTCGCCTGTTAGCGCGGCACCCGCGCGCCACCTCGGCCGACGTCTTCTCTGGCGCTACTACAATCGCCACGATCCACGCTGCCAGCAGTCCGATGAACGCTTGATCAAACCGCTTGCGTCAGATCGCGATAAGGTTCTCCTCGCTCGCCTGCCTCGGCGCGCGTCAGCACCTTCGTCTCCTGGGCAGAGCCGACGTGGATCGCAATGTTGCGGTGGCGCAGGGCGGAGCAGGTCGCGCGGACACCTGACAGGACATTCACCCAGTGGCTGGTCTCGACCGTGATCAGGCCGGGGAGCTTCCCTGCGTCATCGCCTGCGGCCTTGGCCATTGCATCCAGGGTGTCGTTCAGTTCGTCAGGGGTCATGCCTGGCCGTCTATCTGAGTGGTGCTCAGATGACCACCAAGGCCCCGTCAGCGAGGGGCCGCTGCAACTCCTTGGCGATCTCCCACGGCGCCGTCATCCACGCCTCGATCTCGTCGGGCTCGGTTAGGATCACCGGCATGGCCTTGGGGTGGACCGACTTCACCGGCTCGCTGGGCTCCGTCGTCAGGAAGGCGAACAGGTCGCAGGTCTCCATGCCGGTCTTGATCTTGCGGACGCAGGTCCAGTCCTGGACGTGGACGCCAGCGAAGAAGGCGAGCGGCTCGGGATCGTCGCCGGCCAGCTTGAACCAGACAGGCTGATAGCGCCCCTCGGCATCGCGGCCTGGCTCACTGAATGCCGTGAACGGGACTAGGCATCGGTTCTCGGGCTTCAGCCAGGGCTTCCAGTGCGAAGAGCTGGTATTGCGGACGTTGGTCGTGCCGCTGTCCGGCTCCATCTCCAATAGCTTGGGGAAGTCCACGTCCTTGCCCTTGGCTCGCAGCTTGTCCGCCCGTTTCGTCGCCGCGTCCATCAGCGCCTTGCGCGATGAGGGCATGCCCCAGCGTGCGGCGGTCAGGATCCGCTCGTCGCCCTCCCAGCGCACGATGGGCGCCGCGTAGTCGGGGTAGATGTCCCGCGGCTCCATATTGCCGGCGTCGGATCGCATGGCCTTTGCCATGTCCATGATGGCCTGAGGACCACTGCGCTGCCGGTAGAGGTTGCACATGGCTCAGATGCAGGCCGTGCAGATCGGGTGTTCGACCGAAGTCACTTCGGCCCTTGGCACCGCCCTCTGGCAGTGGAGGCAGGTGATCAATAGCGGCGGGGCATACAGCGGCTGGCGCTGACGTCGCCGCAGTTCTTTTTCTCGATCTTCGTCGGTGAAGCTGGACATCTTCGTTCCTCCCGGGTGCGAAGCCTCTCACACAGGTCGCCGTTTGAGGAGTCGCGGAACCTCTGCCTTTGCGCATCGTTCGAACACGGCAGTGCCGGCTGTGTGAGCGGTGGCCCGGCAATATGCGCCGCTCTAGTCTTCTTCGATGATGATGCGCACCTGAGCCCTCGCCTGATCAGCGAGGGCTTCTTTGCGTTGAAGGCTGCAATCACTCAGAACATTTCGACGGCTTTGCCCCCGGCCTGGGGCGGAAAAGTCCAGAAATACATGCGCCCCTGACATCGCCGGCTGCGGCACCGCGCGGATCGTCCCCATAGGGAGAAGTCGGGTCCGCGCTCGCGCAGCAGGACGTCGAGACGAACATCCATCTCCAGGCGGCATGTCAGGCAGCGCGCCATGACCGGCCAGTCCTGGGCCAGTAGCTCGGCCACGGTCCCGGCCCGGTTCATCCACTGCGCCGATGACCAGGTTTGGTATCGGGGGTTATGGCCCATAGGTCAGGCAGTCTTTTTCAGGCGCGACCGGGGCCAGTAGTTTCCGCAATGGTGGCCGCCGTAGCGAAACAGGTCCACGACTTCGTCCGCCATGCCTGCCTCCCTCAGATGGACGTGGTTCACGTCGCGTAGCAGGTAGGCCACGTCGTCGAGGCGCAGACCTCCTTCGGGCAGCCAGGCCAACAGGCGTCGGATGCGGATGACCTCCGCACTGTCACGCGAGCTTCCGCGAAAACCGTGAGCGCCTGGGTCGTCGGCCGTGCTGAGCGAAAGCCGCCTTGCGCCGCAACTATCGCAGCGCAGGGAGCAAGCCCACTCGCAGGCGTCGCGGCTCAGCCAGTCAGGAAACTGACGGATCAGGTCCAGGCCGGTGAAGCGTCCTTGCTTCCTGCAGGCGCAGCAGGTGACGCGTATCTGGGTTCCTCGGTCGGGCGCTTCGATCAGGGGGAAGTGGTGCAGACCTATGGGGAAATGCTCATCGGGCACCTGATCGATGCCCCGCCAGAAGGGGGTGTCTTCGTCCTCCGTCATCGTCAGGCGTCCGCGATGCGCGCTCCTGTCAGGAGCGAAGCGCCTGCCCGCCGAAGGGCTAGCCCGGACTGCATCCTCGCTATCGAGCCAGGAGCCAGGGACTCGATTTCACGCAGGATCGCCCCTGCCCCAGCCCATCCATCAGCGCTGGACATGTCGAGGCCGACCAGCCGCAACATCAGCTCCGCCAGATAGGCGTCGTTGGCGGTGGTCATCGCGCAGGCCGCCCGACATGGGTCATGCCTGCCAGAAGTCCGGCGATCAGGTCGACGGTCTTGGTGGGGATCTCCGGTTCGGTTCGGGCTTCAAGCTCCCGGTCCAGTTCGACCAGGTCGCGGGCAAACGCTTCGTCTGGGCCGCAGGGTTGCGTGTCCATGTCATCCTCCGAGGTTGCCGACCCAGACGGACTCCTACGGCGCCGATTACGGCTACGCCAAGCAAATTAGAACGAAAGAGGAACGCGCTTCGGGACTATTCCGGGGATATTGTCCCGAACCCCGCCCAATCTTCCCGTAATGTTCCCATAGGGCGAACTCGCACGCACCGTGACGCGCCTCGTAAGCCATTGATTTTAAGGAAATCCGTGGTGGTTGGAGGCGGGATCGAACCGCCGACCTGTGGGTTATGAATCCACCGCTCTAACCATCTGAGCTACCCAACCCCTTACGGGACCTCGCGCGGGGTCGTGACCGACCGGGGAGGCGCGAGAGGCGTGCGTATATCGCCGCCTTCCCTCGGGTTCAAGCCGCTTAAGCACGGAAATCGCACGGGACGATCGGTCGCGGGCGGTTTCGGCTCGCGCAGGGAACGGCAAGGCTTCATTCTGGATTGCACAATCTGCTGTTCAGGAGAGCCCCATGCGCCCGATCGTCCTCGCCGCTTCCGCCTCACTCCTCGTTCTCGCCGCCGCCTGCGGGGCCAACGGCCAAGACGCCGCCCCCGGCGCGCCGGTAGAGACCCGCCCGGCCAACAACCCGGACCAGAAACCGGCCTTCGAGGGCCAGACCCGCGCGCCCGGCGTGCGCACCGAGGCGGCGCTGAGCCACAGCGTCGTAGCCTCGGGGCTGGTTCATCCCTGGGGCCTGGCCCTGCTGCCGGACGGTCAGTGGCTGGTGACGGAAAAGCCCGGCCGGATGCGGGTGGTCAGCGCTGACGGCCGGATCAGCGAGCCGATCACGGGCCTGCCCGCCGTCGCCGCCCGCGGCCAGGGTGGACTGCTGGACGTCATCCTCAGCCCGACCTTCGCTCAGGACCGGCTGATCTACTGGTCCTACGCCGAACCGCGAGACGGCGGCAACGGCACCGCCGTGGCGCGCGGTCGCCTGTCGGACGACCTGTCGAAGGTCGAGAACGTGCAGGTCATCTTCCACGCCCTGCCTACCTATGACGGCGACAAGCATTTCGGCTCGTCCCTGGCCTTCGCCCCGGACGGCAAGCTGTTCATTACGCTTGGCGAACGCTCCGACAAGCCGATGCGGCCCCAGGCCCAGGACCTGGGCTCGCACATGGGCAAGACCATCCGCATCAACGCCGACGGCAGCGTGCCGTCCGACAACCCCTTCGTCGGTCAACCGGGCGCAAAGCCCGAAATCTGGTCGCTGGGCCACCGCAACATGCAGGGCATCGCCGTCCAGCCCGGCACGGGCGCCATCTGGACCGTCGAGCATGGCACGCGCGGCGGCGATGAAATCAATCTGGATCAGGCGGGCAAGAACTACGGCTGGCCCGGCGTCGCCTACGGCATCGAGTACAACGGCTCGGCTATTCCCGAGGCCGTCACAGCCAGGGAAGGCACGGAACAGCCCGTCTATTACTGGGACCCGGTCATCGCGCCGGGCGGCATGACCTTCTACAGCGGCGCCATGTTCCCGGGCTGGAACGGCAACCTGCTGGTCACGGGCCTGGGCGGCAAGCAACTGGCGCGACTGGTGCTGGAGAACAACCGCGTCGTCGGCGAAGAGCGCCTGCTGACCGACCTGAACGCCCGCATCCGCGACGTGGCCGTCGCCGCCGACGGCGCCGTCTGGGTCATTACCGACGAGGAAGACGGCAAGCTGGTGCGGCTGGCGAAACAGTAGGCGCCGCCTTCCAAAAATCCGCTCATCCCCGCGGAGGCGGGGACCCAGTGAGAGCGCCGGTCAGGGAACTGCACATCGGTCGAAGCGCTTGGAAGCCAAAGGACTGGGTCCCCGCCTCCGCGGGGATGAGCGGGTCAGAACGGTGTCACGCGCCTTGTTACTTGACGTTGACGTAAACGTCGGGTTTCTACGCACCAAGTTTCAATTCCAGACCCGTCCCTCAAGCAGCGAGGCGCCGCGCGCCAAGCGATAGGGACCCTAGAAGCAAGAGAGACATTCATGGCCGACGCCTACATCTACGACGCCGTGCGCACCCCGCGCGGCAAGGGCAAGAAGGACGGGTCCCTGCACGAGATCACCGCCCTGTCCCTGGCGACGCAGGTGCTGGAGGCGATCCGCGACCGCAACGGCCTGGACACCTCCAAGGTGGACGACGTCATCCTCGGCTGCGTCTCGCCGGTGGGCGAGCAGGGCGCCGACATCGCCCGCACCGCCGTGCTGAACGCCGGCTGGGCCCAGACCACGGCGGGCGTGCAGATCAACCGCTTCTGCGCCTCGGGCCTGGAAGCCGTGAACATGGCCGCCGCCAAGGTGAAATCCGGCGAGGCCGACTTCGCCGTCGGCGGCGGCGTCGAGGCCATGAGCCGCGTGCCGATGGGCTCGGACGGCGGCGCCTGGCCGGTGGACCCGTCCTCGGCCTTCTCGACCTATTTCGTGCCGCAAGGCGTCTCGGCCGACATGATCGCCACCAAGTGGGGCTTCAGCCGCGCCGACGTGGACGCCTATTCGGTCGAGAGCCACAAGCGTTCGGCCCAGTCCTGGGCCGAGGGCCGCTTCAGCAAGTCGGTCATCCCTGTTCTGGACCAGCTGGGCCTGGTCCGCCTGGACCATGACGAGACCATTCGTCCGAACACGGACATGCAGACGCTCGGCGCCCTGAACGCCTCCTTCGCCATGATGGGCGAAATGGCCTTCGACAGCGTAATCAACCAGCGCTACCCCGAGGTCGAACGCGTCAACCACGTCCACACGCCGGGCAACTCCTCGGGCATCGTCGACGGTTCGGCGGGCGTCCTGATCGGCTCGCTGGAAGCCGGCAAGGCCTTGGGCCTGAAGCCGCGCGCCAAGATCCGCGGCGCCGCCTCGATCGGCTCGGAGCCGTCGATCATGCTGACCGGCCCGGAGTTCGTGACCAACAAGCTGCTGGGTCGTCTGGGCATGAAGTCCACCGACATCGATCTCTATGAGCTGAACGAGGCCTTCGCCGCCGTGGTCCTGCGCTACATGCAGGCGCTGGACATTCCGCACGACAAGATCAACGTCTGCGGCGGCGCCATCGCCATGGGCCACCCGCTGGGCGCCACCGGCGCCATGATCACCGGCGTGGTGCTGGACGAGCTGGAACGCTCGGACAAGGAAACCGCCCTCATCACCCTGTGCATCGGCGGCGGCATGGGCACCGCCACCGTCATCGAACGCGTCTGATCCGGGAGCGACTGACCATGGAAAACTTCAAGATCGATGTGGACGCCGACGGCGTCGCCCTGATCACCTTCGACGTCCCCGGGCGCTCGATGAACACCCTGACCTCGTCCGTCATGGCCGAGATCCCGCAGCTGGTGAAACGCATCAAGACCGACGACGCCATCAAGGGCGCGGTCCTGACCTCGGGCAAGGCCTCGGGCTTCTGCGCCGGAGCGGACCTGGGCGACATCGCCGGAGGCATGATCGGCGGCGCCAGCCTGCAGGACGCCTATGACGCCGGCTGGAAGATGAACGGCGCCCTGCGCGCGCTGGAAACCTGCGGCAAGCCGGTGGCCGCGGCCATCAACGGCCTGGCGCTCGGCGGCGGGCTCGAACTCACCCTGGCCTGCCACTATCGCGTGGTCGAGAACGACAACAAGATCCAGTTGGGCCTGCCCGAGATCAAGGTCGGCCTCTTCCCCGGCGGCGGCGGCACCCAGCGCCTGACGCGTCTGGTCGGCGTCCAGGCCGCCATGATGGCCATGACCGAGGGCAAGTCCTTCCGCCCCAATGACGCCAAGGGCGCGGGCATCGTCCACGAGATCGCCGAAAAGGGTCAGTCGGTCGAGGCCGCCAAGACCTGGATCAGGAACGGCGGCAAGGCCGTGCAGCCCTGGGACGACAAGGGCTTCAAACTGCCCGGCGGCGGCCCCTACCATCCGGCGGGCATCCAGAACTTCCTGGTCGGCAATGCGATGATCCGCAAGCAGACCTACGGCAACTATCCGGCCGCGACCAACCTGATGAAGGCCGTCTACGAGGGCGTTCAGGTGCCGATGGACGCGGCGCTCCGCATCGAGACCCGATACTTCATCAAGACCCTGATGACGCCGCAGGCCCAGGCCATGATCCGCAGCCTCTTCCTGTCCAAGCAGGAACTGGACAAGGGCGCCGTGCGTCCGGCGGGCGTGCCCAAGTCGGACGCCAAGAAGGTCACGGTGCTGGGCGCCGGCATGATGGGCGCGGGCGTGGCCTATGTGCAGGTCATGGCCGGCATCGAGACCGTCCTGATCGACCAGACCCAGGAAGCCGCCGACAAGGGCAAGGCCCACGTCGAGGACCTGCTGAAGAAGCGTCTGTCGCGCGGCCAGATGACCCAGGAGAAGTTCGACGCCACCCTGGCCCTGGTCACGGCGACGACGGACTATGATCACATCAAGGGGTCGGACCTGGTCATCGAGGCCGTGTTCGAAAACCGCGAGATCAAGGCCGACGTGACCAAACGCGCCGAGGCGCAACTGGCCGAAGGCGCCGTCTTCGGCTCCAACACCTCGACCCTGCCGATCACCGGCCTGGCCGAGGCCTCGGTTCGTCCCGAGGACTTCATCGGCATCCACTTCTTCTCGCCCGTCGACAAGATGATGCTGGTCGAAATCATCCTCGGCGAAAAGACCGGGCCGGCCGCCATCGCCAAGGCCATCGACTACGTCCTGAAGATCAAGAAGACCCCGATCGTCGTGAATGACAGCCGCGGCTTCTACACCTCGCGCTGCTTCTCCACCTTCCTGATGGAAGGCATGGCCATGCTCGAGGAAGGCTACGCCCCGGCCCTGATCGACAACGTCGGTCGCATGACCGGCATGCCGCGCGGCCCGCTGGAGATGCACGACGACGTCGCTCTGGACCTGTCCTACAAGATCGCCAAGCAGACGGCGATCGACCTGGGCGACGCCTATGTCCCGTCGGAAGGCGCCGACATCGTCGCCAAGATGGTCGAGGGCGGTCGTTACGGCCGCAAGAACGGCAAGGGCTTCTACGACTATGACACCAAGCCCAAGACCCTGTGGACGGGCCTGTCGGAACTGGCCCCGGTCAAGTTCGACGATTCGACCCCGGAACTGGTCGACGAGCTGAAGACGCGCCTGCTCTATCGTCAGGCCGTCGAGGTCGCCCGCTGCTGGGCCGAGGGCGTCATCGACGACCCGCGCGAAGCCGATCTGGGCGCCATCCTGGGCTGGGGCTTCGCCCCCTGGTCGGGCGGCCCGATCACCCTGATCGACCAGACCGGCCTGAAAGCCTTCGTCGAGACCGCCGACCGCCTGACCGCCACCTACGGCGACCGCTTCAAGGTGCCGGAACTGCTGCGTGAGATGGCCGCCAAGGGCGAGACCTTCTACGGCCGCTTCGCGCCGGAGAAGAAGGCCGCCTGATCGGGTTGGCTTCGGACTGAAATGGAAAGGGCGGCTCCTTCGAGCCGCCCTTTTCTTTTTGCGCTACGCTCGCGACGCGGTCGCTCGCTGCTTGAGCGCGCGCCCTCGTCATCCCGGAAAGCGCGCAGCGCTTATCCGGCACCGCAGGAAGCGCCGGCGTCTCGGGCGGTCACGGCTCTGCGCTTCGCTGCGGCCGGGATGACGGCTGGGAGATAGCGCTCAAGCAGCGAACCGCCGCACGGCGAGCGATAGCGCCCAGAAGAGATGCCCTATCTGCTCCTGAACACCCGCGACGCCGCATAGCCCGTCAGGGCCGCCAGGAAGACGCACAGCACGCCGTAGGACCACGGCCGCCGATGGGCGAACTCATAGATGTCGCGTTCCAGCCCGACCTTCTCGACCGTTAGGGTCAGGTTGGACACCGACACCGGCGCCCCCTCCTGAAACAGCCAGACCTCGGCGTAGTATTTGCCGGTCGGGGCCACGGCCGGCAACTCGACCTCGGCGCGGAACAGGCCCTTGTCGACGAACTGCACCCCGTCGGGATCGGTGTTGTAGAGGGCCGCCGCCTCCTTCAGACGGATCACGGCGCGACGCCAGTCGAGATAGTTCTCGCCCAAGCGGCTGACCACCACGTCGCGCACGCCATAGCGGGTGACCGTGCGGCTTTCCTGCGGGGCGTCGATGCGCAGGTGATCGACGCCGACGCCCAGACGGCGCAGCTGGCCGAAGTCTGCGATGTCGCTCAGCGGCCGGGTCGAGGCGGTCATGTAAAAGCCGGGCGCGCCCTCGAACAGAACCGGGCGGCTGTTCAGCCAGACGCCCATGTTGCGCGTCTTCTTGACCAGACGCACCGGGGCATCCGGCCCGCGCACCACCACCACCACGTCGGCTGGGCTGTCGGTCGCATTGAACACCGCGCCATAGAGGACGATGGAGGCGCCGCGGAAGCTGGAGTCCACCTTGACCTGGGCGTCGGTCAGGGCGGCGGCGACGCGCACCTCGCCCTCGGTGGCGACCGAGCGCTCGATCATTCCGGGCGACGCGGGTGCGACGACGGGCGCGGGTTCGGGCGGCAGGGCCTGGAACATCAGTCCCCCACTCCCGGCGCCAGCAGGAAGAGGTCGCTGGGCCGCACGAACAGCTCCAGCCCCATCTGGATGCCGACCAGCAGGACGATCAGGCCGAGCGCCGCACGCATCTCCTCGGCGCGGAAGCGGCCCGACAACCTGGCCCCGAACTGGGCGCCGACCACCCCGCCCAGCAGCAGGATGGTCGACAGAACGATATCCACCGTCTGGTTGCGCCCGGCCTGCAGGATGGTGGTGATGGCCGTGGTGATGATGATCTGGAACAGGCTTGTGCCC
Source organism: Brevundimonas sp. UBA7506 (assembly GCF_002479495.1). GTDB lineage: Bacteria > Pseudomonadota > Alphaproteobacteria > Caulobacterales > Caulobacteraceae > Brevundimonas. Next base: position 445,930 of record NZ_DLNQ01000015.1, on the reverse strand, counting down.
ACCACGACGCTGGCCCGCATCCGCAGCACATAGAGCATGGCGGGCACCAGGATGAAGCCGCCGCCCACCCCCATGATGGCCGACAGGATGCCCGCGAAGACGCCGAGGCCGAAGGGCGGAATGGCGCTGATGTAGAGCCCCGAACGCGGGAAGCGCATCCGGAACGGCAGGCCGTACAGCCACAGGGGGCGACGGCGTTCCTTCCGTTCCGGGGTCTCGCCGCGCACCCGGTGCAGGATCTGCGTCAGGCTTTCGTACAGCATCATGCTGCCAATCGAGCCGAGGAAGATCAGATAGGACAGGGCCACGACCAGATCGGCCTGCCCCAGCAGGCGCAGGTAGCGGAACAGCTCGACCCCCGCGAGCGCGCCCAGGGCCCCGCCCACGGCCATGATGCCGCCGATGCGGTAGTCGACCGCCTTCATGCCGGAATAGCGGATCACGCCCGAGGTCGAGGAGGCGACGACGTGGCTGGCCTGGCTGGCGACGGCCACGGTCGGGGGGATGCCCATGAAGACCAGAACCGGCGCCATCAGGAAGCCGCCGCCGATGCCGAACAGGCCCGAGACAAAGCCGACCAGCGCGCCCAGCATCACCAGGAACGGCCAGTTCACCGAAACCTCGGCGATCGGCAGGTAAATATCCACGGCACGCGCCTTCGGCTGGAAGGGAACGCAGAACAGCGCCGGTAAGGCGACTAGACTTCTGGTCTTAGCGAGCGCCGCGGCGAACCGCCACCCCCGCCGCCGTTTCGATGCGTCGCGTTACGCGACCGGATCGACCGTGAAAGCGTCGGCGGCCTCGCGCGCCGCGCGGCGCGTCTCGGCCGGGGTCAGAGGCGTCAGCCGCTGCACCGCCGCCAGAGCCTGCTGGTCGCCGCGACGGGCCGCGATCATGTACCACTTGAAGGCCTCGGTCGCGTTCGGCGCCACGCCCTCGTCGCCTTTCTCGTAAAGACGCGCGACGTTGTACTGGCTGTCGACGCGGCCGGCCTCGGCGGCCTTCTTGAGCCAGGCCAGGGCCTCGACCCGGTTCCGCGCCCCGCCTTCACCGTCATAGAGCTGCATGGCGTAGTAGTGCATGGCCCGAGGCTCCCCGCCCTCGGCCGCGCGGCGCGCCCAGGCGCGAGCCTCGACCGGATCAGGGACCAAGCCGGCGCCGCCGTCCTGATAGAGGCCGGCCAGACGCAGCTGCGCCGGGCCATAGCCCAGATCGGCCGCCCGCTTCAGGGTTTCCAGACCACTGTCATCGCCGTTGTCGATCAACTGCACGCCACGCTCATAAAGGGCCGCGCCCTCGGTCGCCGCCACATCGGGCGACGGCACGGCCTCGGTCGGGGTGGTGCTGAGAGCGACAGCGGCGATCGGGGCCGTCGAGGTTGCAGCTTCCGGCGCCTGACCACCCGCCAGAGTCGTAAGGTCCGGCAGGATCAGACCCGATCCTTCAGCCAGTTGCAGCGAGGCGTAGCCGCCGCCCATCACCAGGGCCGCCACGGCCGAGGCCCCCAGGGCCTTGCGCATGGTCGAGCCTTCGCGGCTGGCCTGCTTGTCCAGGCGTTCCTGCAGCTTGGACTTGCCCCCGCGCTTCAGGCCGAAACCCTTGCGGGGGGCTTCGTCGGCGCCGGACATCGCGGCGCGCGCGGCGTCCAGAGCATCGCGGGTCGAGGCGCGCCCTGCAGCGGCGCCGGCCTTCAAGGCGCCGGGATCGATAAAATCTATCTCCGCCGAAAAGCCGTCATCCTCGCTCTCGGGCCCATCGACAAGGGGCGGCAAGCCGCCGACGGCCGTCTGATCGGGTTCGGCCAGGATATCGCTGACGTCGGCGCCGCCGAAGTCCTTGGCCGCATCGGCGAAGATCGGATCAGCGAGCGCCGGCTCGACCTCATCCATCGCATCCAGCGACGCCATGCCGAAGCGCGCGCGCTCAGGGCTGGAGCCGAACAGGGCCGCCGGGGTCTCGATCTCCTCGCTCGGCGCGTTCAGTTCGACATCCAGCGGGTCGGCGAAAACCGGCTCGGGATCACGAACCGCCGGCGTCGGGAAAGGGGCCGCGTCCAGCAGGCCGCCCAGGGTGTCGTCGGACCAGATTTCAGCGGCTGTATCGGCGAAAGCGGCGGCGCGCCAGTCGCCGACGGGGCTCTCCGCGGGGCTCCAGGGGGTCGGCTCCGGGCTTTCCAGCGGCGTCTCGCGCCGACCGCTGCGAGCGCCGCGCTGCTCAATGCTGTCACGCGCCTCGGCCAGGAGGCGAGCCGTGCGCTCCTCGCTCTGGCGCATCCGCTCGCCCAGTTCGCCCGAGGCGCGGTCGTGGCGCTGCTCGATCTTGTCGGCGCTCTCCGTCAGACGACGACCGATGTCGTCCAGAGCCTGGGCCGAACGCCGCTCGGACTGGGCGATGCGCTCGCTGAGGCGATCCGAGATGCGGGTGATCTCGCCGCCCAGACGCTCCAGCGCCAGGGCGTGCTGATCGTCGGACCGCGTCATCCGCTGATCCATCGCCTGGACGTGACGCTGCATCTCGCGATCCAGCTTCTCGTTCAGTTCGCGCCCGAGCGTCGCCACATCCGCCGCCGCGCCGCCGGCCTCGACCTTCTCGACGCGCAAGTTCAGGTTCTGGGCGATGCGCAGGACCTCGCGGCCCATGGCTTCGACGGCGTCGGCCGAGCGCTGCTCGGAAGCGCGCGTCTGGTCGCCGACGGCGGCCAGAGCCCGCTCGATGCGGTCCACCCGGCCTTCGGTTTCGGCCACGTCGAGTCGACGCATCATTTCGACCCGGCTGCCCTCGACCTGACGCGTCAGGGTCTCGGCCAGTTTTTCGAAGCGCGCGGATTCGCGGGCGTGTTCAGGCTCGATGCGGCTTTCGGCTTCGCGCAGGCGCAGATCCAGGGCGGCGAAGGAGCGCTCCAGCCCCTTCAGGGCCTCCGAGGTCCGGGCCTGAGCCTCGTCCAGACGGGCGCCGACCTGGGCCAGGACGTCCGTGCCAGGTCCGGGTCCAGCGGCCTGCTCGACCGCCTCCATGCGCGCGCGCAGGTCTCCGATGGTGGTGCGCTGACGCTCGTCGAGATCGAACAGACGACTGGAGACGGCGCCGAGGGCGGCGTCCAGCTTGGCCAGGCCCTCGTCGGTCCTGGGACCGACTTCCTGCTCGAAGCGACGCAAGCGCTTATGGCCTTCGCGCAGTTCATCGGCGATGTCATCGATGCGGCGCGCATAGCCCAGCCCGATCTCGTCCTGAGCTTCCATCCGGCGAACCAGACCGGCCACGGCCTGGTCGATGCCCTGGATGGCGACGGTCGAGCGACGCTCGGCGGCTTCCAGCCGCCCCGCGATGATTTCAAGCGAGGCGCCGACGCGCCGGTTGTCTTCCTCGACGCCATAGACGTCGTCCAGACGACGCGAGCGGCTGCGGCGGTCATAGGGGTCGGGAATAGGCGTGCGGCGGGGCAAGGGCGTGACGCCCTCGTCCTCGTCGGGATCGTCCATGATCATGGAATTCAGCCACTCGCCCAGAGTCATTCCTGAGCGGCGCGCAAGGTCCTTGGCGATCTCGCGAGCCTTGGGGTCGATCCCCTTCACGCTCCACGGCGCTGCTGCGCTCACTGATTCGCCTCCCGAGCCTTTGTGGGACGCTACCGCTCCAGATCAAGCGTGTAAACGTGTCGTTAACCGCAATATCTGGCGCCTGGGCGAGGGAATCACCGGCGACGATTGATCGCGACCGAGCGCTTTTCAGGCTGACATGGTTAATGTCGCGTTTAGATTCATCGTCTTGCGGATTCCCGCCTTGCGAAGCGGCGCCCCAGGCGCCAACTGCCCTCGCCATGAGCCCTTCACTGACCCTGGCCCTGCTGGCCGCCTCGACGGCTGTCGCCGTCCTCTCCGGCTGGCGCGGCGCACGGCCGCCGGACCTGTCAAAAGGACCGCGCATGATGCCGTGGCGGTTCATCATGCTGGTCGCTGGGGCGTTGACCTTCCTGCTGCTGATCCACCTGGCCACGGTGCTGAGCGGACGCACCTTCCCGACGCCCTACTGAGGCGTGGCGCGATAGCGACGCGACGGAGGGGCGTCTCAACGGCAGACGCTTGCGTCGCCCCCCTCCACCGCTACGCGGTCCCCCTCCCCATTTCATGGGGAGGAAAGCCAAAGCTGCCCTCAAGCAGCCTCGCCCCGCGGGCGAGGCGTTAGGGCCTCTTCTTCAAAAAGGCAGGCGACTTTCAGTCGCCGCCGAAACACCAGGCGAGCACCGCCTTCTGAGCGTGGATGCGGTTCTCTGCCTCGTCCCAGATCAACGAGCGCGGGCCGTCGATGACGGCGTCCGTCACCTCTTCGCCGCGGTGGGCGGGCAGGCAGTGCAGGAAGACGGCCTCGTCGTTGGCCAGGCCCATCAAGGCCTCGTCGACCGTATAGGGCTCGAAGGCCGCCAGGCGCGCCTCATAGTCCTGATCGCCCATCGAGACCCAGGTGTCGGTGACCACCACGTCGGCGCCGACCACGGCCTCGCGCGGGTCGCTGGTCAGGTGGACGTGGGCGCCGCCCTTTTCCAGATCGCGCAGGTCGGGGTGGTATTCCGCCGGGCAGGCCACGTTCAGGCGGAAGCCGAACTTGGCCGCCGCGTGCATGAAGCTGTGGCAGACGTTGTTGCCGTCGCCGACCCAGGCGATGGTCTTGCCCGTCACCGGCCCCATGTGCTCCTCGATCGTCAGCAGGTCGGCCAGGATCTGGCACGGGTGGCTGCGGTCGGTCAGGCCGTTGACCACCGGCACGGTCGAGACGCGGGCGAAGCGCTCGACATCCTCATGGTTGTTGGCGCGGATCATCACGGCGTCGACCATGCGCGACAGGACCTTGGCCGTGTCCTCGACCGGCTCGCCGCGGCCCAGTTGCATGTCCGAGGCGGTGGCGATGATGGCCGAGCCGCCCAGCTGACGAATGGCGGCGTCGAAGCTGAAGCGGGTGCGCGTCGAGTTCTTCTCGAAGATCATGGCCAGGACGCGGTCCTTGCCCGGCGCATCGGCGTCGGGACGCCCCTGGGGCCAGCCCTTGCGCGCCTGTTTGCGAGCGTGGGCGTCGTCCAGGATGGCGCGCAGGTCGGCGGCGTCGAGCCGGTGAATGTCGAGGAAGTGACGGACCATCTCAGGTCTCCGTGGTCAAAGGCGTCAGCCGGGCTGGGGCGATCAGGCCGCCAGCTTCGTCCGAGCGAACTCGCAGGCGATTTCAAACTTCTCGACGGCCTCGCGGGCCTCTTCGAGGGTGATGTTCAGCGGCGGAAGGATGCGGACCAGGTTGTCGCCGCCGCCGGCGACCAGCAGCCGGGCCTCGTCGCGGGCCCAGCCCATGAAGTCGCGGTTGTTGGGGACCAGCTTGACGCCCACCAGCAGACCCTTGCCGCGGACCTCGACGATCACGTCGGGGAAGCGCTCGGCCAGGCCGTGCAGCTGCTGCTTCAGATAGCCGGCGACCTCGTTGACGTTGGCGATGATCGCGTCCGACGACACCTCGGCGAAGGCGGCCTGCCCCACGGCCATGGCCAGGGGGTTGCCGCCGAAGGTCGAGCCGTGGGCGCCGACCGTCATGCCCTTAGCCGCTTCGGCCGTCGCCAGGCAGGCGCCGATGGGGAAGCCGCCGCCCAGGGCCTTGGCCACCGCCATGATGTCCGGGGTCATGCCGGCCCATTCGTGCGCCCACAGCTTGCCGGTCCGGCCCATGCCGCACTGGACCTCGTCGAAAATGATCAGGACGCCGTACTGGTCGGCCATGTCGCGCATCCAGCGCAGGTCGGCCTCGGGCGTCGAGCGGCAGCCGCCCTCGCCCTGCACCGGCTCCAGAATGATGGCCGCCGTATTCGGGTTTTCAAAAGCCGCCATCAGGGCCGCCTTGTCGCCCCAGACCAGTTGATGGAAGCCTTCCATCTTGGGCCCGAAGCCCTCGGTGTAGCTGGGATTGGCGGCGGCGTTGATGGCGCCATAGGTGCGGCCGTGGAACGAGCCGTCAAAGCCGTAGATGTCGATGCGTTCCGGCTGGCCGTTGGCCGAGTGGAACTTGCGCGCCGTCTTCAGGGCGCACTCGACGGCCTCGGTGCCCGAGTTGGTGAAGAAGACCACGTCGGCGAAAGACTTTTCGCACAGGGCGTCGGCCAGGGCGTCCTGGCCCGGAATCTTGAAGATGTTCGAGACGTGCCACAGCTTCTCGGCCTGATCCTTGACCGCCTGCACCAGCTTGGGGTGGGCGTGACCCAGGGCGTTGGTCGAGATGCCCGAGACGCAGTCCAGATACTCAGTGCCATCGGTCGACCACAGTCGGACGCCCTGGCCGCGCTCCACTTCCAGCGGCGCGCGATTGTAGACACCCATCAGATGACCGGACACAGGCAGACTCCATAAAGAGCGACGGCCCCGCAACCTTGGCTGCGGGACCGCTTTGAAAAAGGCGACGAACTTGTCGGGCGCTATTCCGGCTTAGTCAACACCACGCCGGGCGCGATTTCAGCGCAGGTGCGCGTCCAGCTTCTGGATCAGGGCGGCATAGGTCGCGCCGGCCGTGGCGATGGTCGCGCCCTCGACGGCCTCGACGGCGTCATCCTTGGTGTGGATCACGCGGAAGACCTTGGGCGTGAAGCCCTCGGCCAGCCCCTTGTCCTCGCCGCCGTTGAAGGCCAGCCACATCTGGTGGGCGCCGACTTCGTCCTGGAAGCCCAGCGACACCACCGGCGCGCCGGCGGCCGAGAAGGCGCGGTCGTCCGACGGCGGATAGACGGGGAAGCCGACGCACTGCATGGCGCGCTCGGCGCACAGCTCCTGAACGGCGCGCGTGACGAAGGCCGACTGCGCCCCGTTGTTCTGGCCGTACATCATGGCGTCGCCATAGGCGGCGACGTCCGAGTTGACCACGGCGGCGACATTGGCGACGCCGTGCGCCTCGATCCACTTGCGCGCGCCGATCAGGCCCAGCTCCTCCTGGTCGAAGAAGATGACTCGCACGCGGTGCGACAGCGGCTTGTCCTTCAGGATCTTGGCGGCCTCGATCAGGGCCACCACCGACCCGGCGTTATCGACCACGCCTTGCGACATGGTCCCGTCGCGCAGCTTCACCGCGTCATAGTGGGCGGTCAGCAGGATTTCCTTGGGACCATCCCCGATCGTCACGACGACGTTGGAGCCCTGCATCGGACCGGCGCGACCGCCGCCCTCGAAGGTCTCGACGGTCGGGTTGAAGCCCGCGGCGCGCAGCTGGGTCAGCAGCACGTTCATCCGCTCGGCATTCGACGGCTGGACATAGGCGGCGACCTGGGCCTTCAGCGCCTCGGCGTCCTGCGCCACGACGGGCGTGGACAGGAACGCGACGGCGGCGACAGCGGACGCCAAAGCGGATCGAAACAGCATGAGGACCTCCCAAGCCCCTCCCCGGGGGCGTTCGATCCTGCCTAACGGCTCAGCTCTTCAGGCGCCAGCCCGAACGGAACACCAGCCAGCAGGCCGCGCCCATCAGAACCGTCAGAACAGCGCTCATGACCACGCCGACCATCAGGTTCCCCTCGGCGTGGCCGATGAAGCCCGCCCGGAAGCCGTCGATCAGGTAGAAGAAGGGGTTGAAACGGCTGATGCTGGCGAAGGGCTCAGGCAGGCTGTCGATCAAGTAGAAGGTGCCCGACAGGAAGGTCATCGGCATGACCACGAAGTTCTGCACCGCCGACAGGTGGTCGAACTTCTCGGACCACAGGCCCGCCAGCACGCCGGTCATCCCCATCAGCAGGGAGGCGATCAGGCCGAACCAGACGATCAGGGCCACATTGGCCACGCCCAGCTTGGCGAAGGGCAGGACGCACAGGGCCGTCACCAGACCGACCGCCACCCCGCGCGTCGCCGCGCCCAGGGTGAAGCCGATGGTCAGCTCCAGCGGGCTGAGCGGCGGGGTCAGGAAGTCGGTCGCCGTACCCATGATCTTGGCCTGGATCAGGCTGGACGAAGCATTGGCGAAGGCGTTCTGCAGGATGGCCATCATGATCAGGCCGGGCGCCACGAACTCGGCGAAGGGGGTGCCGTGCAACGGCGGCCGCGCGCCCTTCAAGGCCACCACGAAGACCAGCATGTAGAGCAGGGTCGTCACCACCGGGGCCGCCACGGTCTGGGCGCCCACCTTCCAGAAACGGCGCACCTCGCGCAGGTAGAGGGTGCGCAGGCCGACCCAGTTGATCCCGTCATAGCGACGCGGTTGAGGCAGGCCCGAGGGAGCGGTGGAGGCGAGATCGGTCTTCATAGGCGCCCAGATGCGCCCGCTAAGCTGGTTTCGCAAGGCGCCCGGCGTTCGATGAAGAGACGCAAAACTGATTCAAAACGGGACGTTAACCACACTACATCTGGTTTCTGTGGACAGCTGAATTGCCACATCTTGCGTGTTTTAAGCCCTGCTTTACGATTAGTAGCAGGTCGAGGCGGGGAAATTCGTCGATGACCCAAGATATTGAATCCGATCCCCGGGAGGGTGGCCATGACCGCAGCAAGCTGGACTGAAGACCGCGTCGGCGCGTTGAAGAAGCTCTGGCTGGAAGGCCAGTCGGCCAGCCAGATCGCCAAGACCCTGGGCGGCGGCGTGACCCGCAACGCCGTGATCGGCAAGGTGCACCGCCTGGGCCTGTCGGGCCGCGCCGCGCCGTCGCAACCGGCCCGCACCACCTTCCCCCGCGCCGCTACCCGTCCGCGCCCGGCGGCTCCGGCCGCTACGGCCCAGGCCCCGTCGGCCCCGCGCCGCATCGAGGCCGCCGCGCCGCGTCCGGTCATGGTCGCCCAGCCGGTCGCTCCGGCCCCGACCCCGGAACTGCCCGGCACGGCCACGGTCCTGACCCTCGGCGCCCATATGTGCAAATGGCCGATCGGCGACCCGTCGTCGCGCGAGTTCAGCTTCTGCGGCCGTCGCGCCTCGGAAGGCGTCTATTGCGGCGAACACGCCCGCGTCGCCTACCAGCCCCAGATCCGCAAGGGCGCATCCAAGGACGGCGCCAGCGAACTGGCCCGCAGCCTGCGTCGCTATATCTAAGACCTAAGGGCGCTATCGCTCGCCGCGCGGCGGCTCGCTGCTTGAGCACGCGCGAAGCGCCAGGCCGCGTCGGGTCGAAAGGGCGGAGCCTTTTGACCGCGGCCCGCAAAGAAACTGATTTCGTCCGGCTTGCCGGATGAATTCAGGGGGCTGCGGTTCATCCGGGTTGACGCAGCCCTATCGCCCTCGCCGCAAGGCGGGGGTTTTTCGTTGGGCGCGACACGACAAACTTGCCGTCATCCCGGGGCCGCGCAGCGGAACCCGGGACCCAGACGCCCGACTGCCCCACCGTCGCTTCCAGTCTGACCGCCTGGGTCCCGGATCGGCCCTACGGCCCGTCCGGGATGACAGCGGAGAGAGCATACTAGTTCAACACCCGCCGCGCATCCGGCACATCCAGACTGAACGCGGGGATGGCCGCCTCGAACATTCGCCCGTCGACGTCGGTCATGTAGTAGGCGCCGACCATCGACCCGGACGGCGCGCCCAGCGGACAGCCCGAGGCGTAGGAATAGCTGTCGCCGGCCTCGATCACCGGCTGTTCGCCGACCACGCCCTGACCACGCACTTCCTCGACGTGGCCATAGGCGTCGGTGATGGTCCAGCGCCGCGCCACCAGCTGCACCGGCGATCCGGTCAGGTTGACGATCTCGATCTGATAGGCCCAGACCCAGCGTCCCGCCGCCGGATCCGACTGGGCCGCCAGATAGGAGGGGCGGACGCGGACGACGACGCCTTCGGTTTCGGCGGTATAGGCAGGAGACGCGTGCATAGGCTATATGCAGCCCGCCGACCTCGGGGTTCAACCCGTCTGGTGCTGAGGATGTCGCATTCCGAAGCGAGACAGATGGAAAAATCCGTGTGAGACAGGACGGCATGAGCATCTTCGAGATTCCCGCCCAGCCCGGCATTCTGCCCTTCCAGGGCATCGAGACCCTGATCGCCGTCGGCGCGATCAAATCCGACACCCCCTTCGATCACGACCAGGTGCAGCCGGCGAGCCTGGACCTGCGCCTGTCGAACCAGGCCTGGCGCGTGCGCGCCTCCTTCCTGCCCGGCCAGCGCAAGGTCGAGGACCGCATCAACGACGTGGAGATGCACGCCATCGACCTGTCGGGCGGCGTGGTGCTGGAAAAGGGCTGCGTCTACATCGCCCGCCTGCAGGAACGCCTCAGCCTGCCCAAGGGCCTGAACGCCCGCGCCAACCCGAAAAGCTCGACCGGCCGCGTCGACGTCTTCGTGCGCCTGCTGACCGACAAGGGCGGCAGCTTCGACGACGTGGACGAGGGCTATGACGGCCCCCTCTATCTCGAGATCGCGCCCCAGACCTTCTCCATCCTGGTCAAGCCCGGCACCCGCCTGAACCAGTTACGCCTCAAGGCCGGCGAGCCGCCCAAGCTGGAGACCCGCAGCGTCGGCGTCGACCTGCGCGCGGGCGAAAACGGCGTCGTCGGCTATCGCGGCCGCCGCCACGCAGGCGTGGTCAACATGGAGCACATCGACGGCCACGACCCGCGCGACTTCTGGGAACCCCTGACCCTGCGTCGCGGCGAACTGCTGCTGGATCCGGGCGAGTTCTACATCCTGGCCTCGTCAGACGACGTGGAAATCCCGGTCGATCAGGCCGCCGAGATGACCCCGATCGACCCCTCGGTCGGCGAGTTCCGCGTCCACTACGCCGGCTTCTTCGACCCCGGCTTCGGCACGGACGAGGCCCACGGCGCCGGCTCCAAGGGCGTGCTGGAGGTTCGCACCCACGACACCCCCTTCCTGCTGGAACACGGCCAGATCGTCGCCCGCCTGGTCTATGAGCCGCTGACGGAACGCCCGACCCGCCTCTACGGCGAAGGCGGCAGCCACTATCAGAGCCAGGGCCTGAAGCTGTCGAAACACTTCCGGCCTTGGGGCTGATCCAAAACAAGAGCACCGCGATCTGCTGATCGCGGGGCTTCTTTTTTGTCCTGGGTCAGGTCAACTTGTTGGCCTTCCTCAGGCTGGGGAAGACCCTGGCCCAGATGCCGGTCGCGGCCAGAGCCCCGACCCCGCCGAACACCGCCGCTCCGATGGGACCGAGCAGGCGCACCATGACACCGGAATAGGCCTCGCCCAGTTCGTTGGAGGCGCCGATGAACAGCATGGACACCGACGACACCCGTCCGCGCATGTGATCCGGCGTGGCCAGCTGGATCAGGGTCTGGCGAATGTTGACGCTGATCATGTCGGCGGCCCCGCCGATGAACAGAACCGCGCCCGACAGCCAGACGCTCTTGGACAGGCCGAAGATCAGGGTGCAGATCCCGAACACCGCCACGGCCGCGAACATCCAGCGCCCCCCGTGCCGCACGATGGGAAAGCGGCTGAGGTAGAGGGCCATGAGCAGGGCCCCGACTCCGAAGGCGGCGCGCAGCAGACCGAAACCCTCAGGCCCGACGTGCAGGATGTCGCGCGCGAAGATCGGCGTCAGCAGGGCCACCCCCGCCAAGAGGACCACGACCAGGTCCAGCGAGATGGCGCCCAGGACGATCTTGGTCTTCCAGACATAGGCCAGGCCTTCCTTGACCAGCTCCAGCGGCCCCACGCCCGTCTCGACGAACTGCGGCTTGCCCCGGGTGCGGATCAGCAGGAAGCAGCCGATGGCGACCAGGAAAAGAGCCATGGCCGAGGCGTAGGCCCAAGGCACGGCGAAGCCGACGATGACGCCGCCGAGCGCCGGTCCGGCGATGGCCCCGGTCTGGAAGGCGATCGACTGGGCCGCGATGGCCGGCGGCAGGGCCTTGCGCCCCACCACCATGGGCAGGAAGGCCTGGCTGGCCGGGGCGAGGAAGGCCCGCGCCGCGCCGAAGACGGCGGCCACGGCCAGCAGCCCCCACAACGGCGGCGAGCCGTGCAAGGCCATGGCGAGGAAGGCCAGTGCGCACAGGCTCTCGACCACGATGGACAGGGTCACGGTGTGCTTGCGGTCGCGCCGGTCGGCCATGGCCCCGGCGGGCAGGGTGAAGGCCAGCAGCGGCAGGAACTGACACAGGCCCACCAGCCCCAGATAGAGGCTGGCTTCGGCGATAGGATGATCGCGACGGGCGATCTCATAGACCTGCCACAACAGGGCCGAGGACTGGATCTGGATGCCCAGAACCGCCGCCACGCGCCCGACCCACAACAGGCGGAAATCGCGAATGGCCCACGGGCTGGACGGGCCGCCGTCGTGAGACTCGGGCGGCAGCGGCGGCTGGGGCGGAACGGTCGGGGCGGTGTCTACGGATTCAGTGGTCACGTTCTTCGGGGCGTCTTCGGATAGGGGGTTCCGTCGCGATGGAAGTAGCGGTCGGCGCCCTTGGGCAGGATCATGTCGATGTCGGGATAGTCGCAGGCGTCCTCAGCCGGGCGGCGCGCGCCGACCTCCAGCAGCACCGCCTCACGGTCGCTGCGGTTCTCGATCTTGTGGCCGTTCGGGACGCCCGCCTTGAAGCCGGCGCAGTCGCCGGGGCGCAGCACGGTCTCGCCGTCCTCTTCCACCAGCACCACCTCGCCCTCGACCACCCAGACGAACTCGTCCTCGGCGGTGTGCCAGTGGCGCTGGCTGGACCAGGCCCCGGCGGGCAGGCGCAGCAGATTGACCCCGAATTGGCTCAGGCCGACCACGTCGCCCAGCCGCCAGCGCCGCCGCGACTTGCACGGGGCGGCGAATTCCTCCGGGTAGCCGGTGCCATGCCCGGTCGGCGCAGTTTCGATGTCGATCTTCGGCACGGTTTCGGGCCTTCTCGCGGATGCGGGATATGCCTAAAGCATAGAGCCCATGAGCGCCGCATCACATTCCGTCATTGATCCTGTCGAACTGACCCGCGACCTGATCCGCATTCCCTCCGTCACCCCCGCCGACGAAGGAGCCATGGACGTGCTGGAGCGCGCCCTGACCGGCCTGGGCTTCACCTGCCGCCGCATGGTGTTCGAGGGGCCGACCGGCGTGGGTCATGACGCCCGCATCGAGAACCTCTACGCCCGACGCGGCTCGGCCTCGCCTAATCTCTGCTTCGCCGGCCACACCGACGTGGTGCCGACCGGCGACGTCGCCGCCTGGACCGCCGCCCCCTTCGAGGGCGAGACCCGCGACGGCATCCTCTACGGACGCGGCGCCGTGGACATGAAGGGCGGCATCGCCGCCTGGGTCGCCGCCGTCTCGCGCGTGCTGACAGACGGCGACGTCCCCGGCTCCCTCTCCTTCCTGATCACCGGCGACGAGGAAGGCCCGGCCCTGCACGGCACCAAGCGGGTGGTCGAGGCCCTGATGGCCGAGGGCGAGGTCATCGACGCCTGCGTGGTCGGCGAGCCGTCTTCGGCCCACCATCTCGGCGACATGATCAAGGTCGGGCGGCGCGGCTCGCTCAACACCTGGATCACCGTCCACGGCAAGCAGGGCCACGTCGCCTATCCCGACCGCGCCGCCAACCCGGCCCCGGTCGTGGCCAAGCTGCTGGCCCGCCTCGACGCCCACGTCCTCGACACGGGTTACCCGGAATTTCCGCCGTCGAACCTCGAGATCACCACCATCGACGTGGGCAATCCGGCGACCAACATCATCCCGGCCGAGGCGAAGGCGCGGCTGAACATCCGCTTCAACCCGACCCACACCGGCGACGGCCTGATCGACTGGCTGAACCGCGAGGCCGGCGCGCTTCAGGCCGAGACCGGCCTGCGCATCGAACTGGGGCACATGTGCTCGGGCGAGGCCTTCCTGACCGAGCCGGGCGTCTTCGTCACGGCGGTGCAGGACGCGGTGGAAGCGACGTTGGGCCGTCGCCCCGAGGCCTCGACCACCGGCGGCACCTCGGACGCCCGCTTCATCCGGTCCCTGTGCCCGGTGCTGGAGCTGGGCCTGGTCGGCCAGACCATGCACCAGATCGACGAGCGCGTGCCCGAGGCCGAACTGCGCGCCCTGGCCGACGCCTACCAGGCGGTGATCGAGACGGTGTTCGAGCGGCTCGCGACCTAGGGTCCCACCTCATCCCTCCATTGGGGAACACCAGGGAGGCGCCGGCCGTTTTAAGGGGCGCCCAGGTCGCTTTGCACTTCAAGGGCAGCCCCCGCATCGCGCGTCAGGAGGACGCCATGGCCGAGAGTGGAATCAGCGTCACGAACTTCGAATCCAAGTCCCACGACAACCCGGATGAACTGCGGACTCCCGAAAAGACCCGCGTCGAGATCGCCCGGCTTTCCGACGCCACGCTGGGCCGGTTCAAGTTCGAGCCTGGCTGGAAATGGTCGGAATGCATCAAGCCCGTCGTCAAGACCGACAGCTGCCAGCTGGCCCATATCGGTCGCCGCTCAGTACGCCAAGCCGAGCTAGGCTTCCCCCGCCGCCTCCAGACGGGCGATGCGGCGGTCCATGTCGGCGACCTGATCCTTCAGGCGCTGCTTTTCCGAGGCCATGTCGACGGGCGTGCCGTCCTCATAGGTCAGTTGCGCGCCCTTCTCGATCAGATCGAGGCGGTACAGGGCGGTGACGCGCGTCGCCTTGAAGCGCTCCAGTTCGCTGTCCTTGTCGAGGGCCATCAGACCGCCGCCACGACGATGATCTCAACCAGGTATTCTGGCGAAGCCAGCTTACCTTCGCTGGTGGCGCGGGCGGGCGGATTGGCCTTGTCGACCCAGGCGTCCCAGACGGCGTTCATGGCCTCGAAATCGGCGATGTCGGCCAGCCAGATGGTGGCCATCAGAATCTTGGACTTGTCGGTGCCGGCCTGGGCCAGCAGGGCGTCGATCTCGGCCAGCGTCGTCTTCGTCTGGGCCGTGATGTCGTCGCCCGGCTCGCCGACCTGACCGGCCAGATAGACGGTATTGCCGTGGATGACGGCCTCGCTCATGCGGGCGCCGGGCTGGATGCGGGTGATCATGGGGAGGCCTCCTGAAATCAGGCCACCGGCTTAACCCAGCATCATCTCCATCACCAGAAGGGCCGCGAGGAAGACCGCCGCAAAGGCGATGCAGAAGAAGACGAGGTCGCGCGGTCGGCCGCGTGCGGGCTGATTGGCGGCGGGCGGCAGTTTAACCGGCAGGCGCGACATCGGCTTTTCCTTGTCAGACGCCCGAGGATGCTCCGGCCATGCTTACCCCTTGATAAACAGAAACAATCAGTTTTGTTGTCGCTCCAGGAAGCGGAGCGCGCTGAAGACGTGGGCCTTCACGCCCAGCGGCAACACCTTCTCGTTGACGTCGAACTCCGGCGAATGATTGGGCGCCGCTGTCGCCGGATCAACGCCGTCCGGGCTGCCGCCCAGGTGGTAGAAGACGCCGGGAACCGCGCACTGGAAGTAGCTGAAGTCCTCGGCCACCGTGGTCGCGGGCGTGGCGGGATTGACCTTGCCGACCCCCGCAGCCTCCTCCAGCACCGGCGCCAGCCAGGCCGAGAGCGCTTCGTCGTTGAAGACCAGAGCCGCATTCTGCCGAACGGAGAAGTCGGCGGTCGCGCCGTAGGCTTCGGCCACGTGGTCGATGGCCGCCTCGGCCCTGGCCACCAGGGTGTCGCGCTGGGCGACATCGAAGGTGCGCAGGGTGCCGCTCAGCGTCGCGCGGTCGGGAATGATGTTGTAGCGCACGCCCGCGTCCATCGTCGCGATGGTGAAGACCGTCGGCGTCGTGGTGGGATCGATGGTGCGCGCCGTCAGGGTGTTGACCGTCTGAATGACGTTGGCCGCCGCGGCGATCACGTCGACGCCCTTCCACGGCCAGGCCCCGTGCGTCTGCTTGCCGTGCAGGACGATGTCGACCCGATCCGAGGCCGCCATGAAGCCCTGCGGTCGATAGAAGATGGTGCCCGGAACGCCCGGCACCACATGCAGGCCGAAAATGGCCTCGGGCGCCGGGGCCTTCAGCGCGCCCTCCTGGATCATCAGGGCGGCCCCGCCCAGAGGCTCGCCCGGAGGCGCGCCTTCCTCGGCCGGCTGGAAGATGAAGACGACCGTGCCGCTGATCTGGTCCTTCATGCCGGCCAGAACCTCGGCGGCCCCCATCAGCATGGCGACGTGGGCGTCATGGCCGCAGGCATGGGCCACCGGCACGGTTTCGCCCATGTAGGTTCCCGTGGCGGTCGAGGCGAAGGCCAGCCCCGTCGCCTCCTTGACCGGCAGGGCGTCCATGTCGGCGCGCAGCGCCACCGTGCGGCCGGGGCGCGCCCCGCGCAGCACGCCGACCACGCCTGTCTTGCCGACCCCGGTGCGGACTTCCATCCCCAGCGACCGCAGGTGGTCGGCGACCACGCCGGCGGTGCGCGTCTCGGCGAAGCCCAGTTCAGGATGCTGATGCAGGTCGCGCCGCCAGGCCACAACCTCGGGCATGACCCGATCCACCGCCGCCGAAACCGTCGCCTGCGGGACCTGGGCGGCGGCGGCGCCCGCCGACATGAGGACCAGGGCGGCAGACAGGCTCAAGCATTGGCGGACGTTCATGGTGGGCTCCCCTTTTGTGAAGATCATGTTGCGCGGGCGAACCCCGCTTGTGCAAGTCATCGCGAACACCGATCTTCGGGCCATGAGCAAGACGCCCAAACCCTTCAAGGTGTCGAAGACCCGCTGGAACGAAGTGATTCTGGTGTGTCGCAAATGCTCGAAAAAGCTGGACGGCGGCTTCGGCCCCGACGGCGACAAGACCCTGAAAAAGGCCCTGCGGCGCTATCTGCACGCTGGCAAGGGTCGCAAGGCGGATCTCGCCGTGGTGGGCGCCGACTGCTTCGATGTCTGCCCCAGGAACGCGGTCGTGGCCGTCAACGCCCGCCGCCCCGAGGAACTGCTGATCGTGCCCGCAGGGGCCGACCTGTTCGAGGTCAAGGCGCGGCTGGGTCTGGACGACGGGCGCCGCCTCAAGCCGCCCTTGCCCGCGCCCGCCGCCGAGACGACTTCCTAAAGTCGAAAAGCCGTGTCAGAGGCAGATCATGGACACGACCCGTATCGAGAAGCGTATCGGCGTGAACGCGCCGTCGGACCGCATCTGGGAGATCCTCAGCGATCTCGAAAACTGGCATAGCTGGAACCCCTATGAGACCGGGGTAGCCGGCGCCCTGGCCTTTGGCGCCGGCATCAGCCTGACCGAGGCCTTGCCCGGCATGGCGGAACGGCAGGTCCAGGCCCGCCTCGGCGACTGGCAGCCCTACGCCCAACTGGTCTGGGCCGAGAAGCGCGGCTTCATGTTCAACGCCATCCGCTACTATGAGATCGAGGAGTTGGAGCGCGGCAACTGCATCGTCGCCAACGGCGTGATCTTCTCGGGCCTGCGCGGCGAACTGTTCCACGACAAGCACCGCAAGCTGATCCGCGGCGCCTATGAGGACATCGCCGAAGCCCTCAAGCGCGCCGCCGAGGGATGAAGACGCGGGCGGCTCAGCCGCCCTTCATCATGTCCTGAATGTTGATGATCGCCGGTCCCAGGATGACCACGAACAGCACGGGCAGGAAGAAGACGATCATCGGCACGGTCAGTTTGGCCGGCAGGGCGGCGGCCTTTTTCTCTGCGGCGGCCAGACGCAGTTCGCGATTTTCCTTGGCCATCACCCGCAGGGCGGAGCCCAGCGGCGTGCCATAGGTTTCGGCCTGGGTCATGGCCGTGGCGACGGCGCGGATGCCGGGATGATTGGTCCGCTTGGCCATCCCCTCATAGGCCATGCGCCGGTCGGGCAGATAGGAAAGCTCGGCCGACAAGAGGCTGAGTTCCTCGGCCAGTTCGATCGACTGGCCGCCGACCTCCTGGCTGACCTTCTGAATCGCCGCCTCGATTGACATGCCCGACTCCACGCAGATCAGCAGCAGGTCGAGGGAGTCGGGGAAGGCCGCCACAATCGACTGACGCCGTGACGCGATGCGGTTCTGGACATAGATGTTCGGGGCGTAGAAGCCCGCCGCCGCGGCGAACACCAGGACGCAGAGCTTCAGCGTCAGGGTCATGCCGAAGTCGTTGACCACGAACAGGTAGAGGCCCGTCAGCACCATAAAGATAAAGGGCGTGGCGAAGCGGAAGAAGTAGAAGGTGGTCAGAGGACGGGGCCCACGGAACCCCGCCTGGATCATGTTCTCGGCGACCTTGGGGTCTTCCAGCAGCTGGGTCAGGTTCAGACGGTCGACGACGCGCTTCTTGAAGCCTTCATCCGAGTGACGCAGCGTGGCCGGGCTGCCGGCGCCGCCCTTCATGGCCTGCCGCGAACGGCGCTTCAGCTCCTCGCGGCGCTCGCCCACCGCCTTCATGCGCTTGTCCAGACGCGCCCCCCCTGTGAAGGAGCTCAGCAGCGTCAGAACGCTGGCGAAGACGGCGACGCCCACGCCGATGCTCAGCAGGTTCTGAGGGTCGGTGATAAATCGCAAAAAGCTGTCCACGGCGTCCTCCCCCTCAGAACTTGAACGAGATCATGCGCTTCATCATGAAGATGCCGCAGCCCATCCAGAGCCCCGCCCCCAGAAGCATCGCCTGACCGCGCATGTCGGTGAACAGCAGCATCATGTAGGCCGGGCTGGAGATCATCACGAGGATCATGACCACCGGCGGCAGGGAGCCGATAATGCCGGCCGAGGCGATGGCTTCCGACGACATGGCCTTGATCTTTTCGCCCATCATCCGCCGCGCCCGAAGCACCGACGTCAGGTTGCCGAGCGCCTCGGCCAGGTTGCCGCCGCTCTTCTGCTGGATGGCGATGACGATGGCGAAGAACTTCAGTTCAGGAACCGGCATCCGCTCGAACATCTTGTCCAGCGCCTCACTCAGCGTCATCCCGACGCCCAGCCCTTCGACCAGAAGCTGGAACTCTCCAGCCAGGGGCTGCGGGCTCTCGCGCGCGATGATCTTGAAGCAGTCGTGGACGGGCAGGCCGGTCTTGATGCCGCGCACCAGGATGTCGACGGCGTCGGCGAAGGCGAGCGAGAACTGCTTCATCCGCTTCTTGCCCCTCATGCTCACGACCCAGCGGGGCATGCCCAGCCCCATGGCCACGCCGACGCCCAGGGCCAGCAGGGGATTGAGGCCGAGCACGAAGGCCGCGGCGGCGCCGATAACGCCCAGGACCACGCTGATGATGATGAAGGTGCGCAGGCTGATCGGCAGGTCGGCCTGCTTGAGCTTGGCGCTCAGGGTCATACGCGCCTTGCGATCGCGCCGATCAACCTCCTGCAGCTGCTGCATGATCTGCTTGCGGCGCGCCTCGGGCGTGTTGACCACGGCGGCGCGCTTGCCGGCCGGTTCAGCCTTGGCCGCGCCGATGGACTTGGCGCGCTTGACCGCCTGGGCCGACGTATCGTCCCCGCTGACAAGAACCCAGCCCACGCCGCCGATGGTGATGAAGGCGAGGAACGCCGCGAGAATGGGAAGCATCAGGCCCTACTCCGCCGCGTCCAGGGCTTCGGCCAGTTCGCGCTCCAGCCCGTAATAGCGCGCGCGGTCCCAGAAGCGCGGACGGGCGATGCCGGTCGAACGGTGACGGCCGGTGATCTTGCCGTGAGCGTCCTCGCCCGTGATCTCATAGACGAACAGGTCCTGGGTCACGATGACGTCGCCTTCCAGACCCACCACCTCGGTGATGTGGGTGATGCGGCGCGAGCCGTCGCGCAGACGCGCCGCCTGGATGATGACGTCGACCGAACCGACGATCATCTCGCGGATGGTCTTGGACGGCAGACCGTAGCCGCCCATAGTGATCATGGACTCCATACGGCTGATGGCTTCGCGGGGCGAGTTGGCGTGAAGCGTGCCCATCGAGCCGTCGTGGCCGGTGTTCATGGCCTGCAGCAGGTCAAAGGCCTCCGGGCCGCGGACCTCGCCGACGATAATGCGTTCGGGACGCATCCGCAGACAGTTCTTGACCAGATCCCGCATGGTGATCTGGCCCTGGCCTTCCAGGTTGGGCGGACGGGTTTCCAGACGCACCACGTGCGGCTGCTGCAACTGCAGTTCGGCGGCGTCCTCGCAGGTGATGACGCGCTCGGTCGGGTCGATGAAGGCCGTCAGGGTGTTGAGCAAGGTCGTCTTGCCGGAACCCGTACCGCCCGAGATGACCAGGTTGCATCGCGCCGCGCCGATGACGCCCAGGACACGCGCGCCCTCGGGACTGATGGAGGCGTACTCCACCAGGTTCTTCATCGTCAGCTTGTCTTTCTTGAACTTACGGATCGTCAGCGTGGGACCGTCGATGGCCAGCGGCGGGGCGATGACGTTGACGCGCGAGCCGTCGGGCAGGCGGGCGTCGCAGATGGGGCTGGATTCATCGACGCGGCGACCGACCTGCGACACGATCCTCTGGCAGATGTTCATCAGCTGGGTGTTGTCGCGGAAGCGGACGTTGGTCAGTTGCACCTTGCCGCCGACTTCGATGAAGACCCGCCCGGCGCCGTTGACCATGATGTCGGCGATGTCGTCGCGCGCCAGCAAAGGCTCCAGCGGGCCGTAGCCGAGGACGTCGTTGACGATGTCCTGGACCAGGTGCTCCTGCTCGGCCACCGACATGGAGACGTTCTTGATCGCCACCAGTTCGGCGACGATGTCGCGGATTTCCTCGGACGCCGTCTTCTGGTCCAGCTGGGCCAGTTGGGACAGGTCGATGGTGTTCATCAACGCGTTGAAGATGGTCGTCTTCGTGGCGTGATAATAGTCGGACTGCTCGCGGACGATCTCGGCGACCGCCTGGGCCTTCTTCAGCTGTTCCAGACCGGCCGTCGCGCGCGGCCCCTTGACCGGGCCGCCTGGCGCGGGCGCGGCGGGCGCGGGCTGCGGGCGGGCGGCCAGGGCGTCCAGCCGATCACCGCTTTCAGGCGCAGCGCGCGCAGGCGCTTCCAGTTCTTCAAGCGAAAACCCGTCGACCGGCTCGAGCGGGCGCGTAACCGCCGCCGCCGGCTGGGGAGCCGGCGCGGGTCGCGGGGCGACCGCGACGCCGGGCTGGGCGGTGCGCTTGCCGAACATGACCTCAGCGCTTCTTGCTGAACAGAGAGGCGAGCAGAGAGCCGCCCTTCTTGGCCGGCGCCCCGCCCTTGACGGGCGACGTCGGCAGTTCGCGCCGAGACACAATCTGAGCCAGGGTTTCGAAGGCCTCCGCCGACTTGGTCTTGGCGCCGGCCTCAACGATCATCTGACCATTGTTGGCGGCCGCGCCGAACACCTTGGCGTCAAAGGGGATGATCAGGCTGGGATGGATGCCCAGGGCCGAGCCGAAGTCCTTGGCCGGGATTTCAGGACGTCCCGGCACGCCGACCTGGTTCAGCACCAGACGCGGAGGGGCGTCATTGGGACGGCCCTGCTTGATCAGGTCGATCATGTTCTTGGCGTTGCGCAGGCTCGCCAGATCGGGCGTCGCCACGATCACCACCTCGTCGGCCGAGATCAGGGTCTTGCGCATCCAGCCCGACCACAGGTGCGGCAGGTCCAGCACCACGAAGGGCGCGGTCGAACGGATCCGCGTGGTCACCTCCTCGAAGGCGTCCGGCTGGATGTCCCAGTCAGCGTCCAGAGTGGCGGGGGCCGCGAACAGGCTCAGCTTGTCCGTGCAGCGGACCATCATCCGGTCCAGCAAGGTGGCGTCCAGACGGTCCGGCTGGCTCAAGGCGTCGGCCACCCCGCCAAGCGGGTCCTGATTGAAGTCCAGACCGGCGGTGCCGAACGGCAGGTCGTAGTCGACGATGACGGTGTTGACGCCGATCCGCTCGCTCATGGCGTAGGCGGTGTTGTGAGCCACGGCCGAGGCCCCGGCCCCGCCACGCGCGCCGACGAAGGCGATGGAGCGCCCGACGAAGGGCTGGGCCGGGTCAGCGAACAGGCCGCCGATGGCCGAGATCAGCTGCAGCGGCTGGACCGGCGCGACCAGATACTCGCTGACGCCGCGCCGCATCAGCTCGCGGAACAGAAGGATGTCGTTGGTGGCGCCGATAATCACCACCTTGGTGCCGGCGTCGCAGACCTCGGCCAGCTGGTCGATCTCCCAGAGCAGGGTCTGGGCATCCTTCATGCTTTCGACGACGATCAGCGGCGGGGTCGGCTCCGACCGGTAGGCTTCGATGGCGGCGCCCACGCCGCCGACCCGGATCTGGGTCGTGGCCCGCGACATGCGGCGGTCCTGTCCCGCGCGCTCTGCCGAAGCCAGGGTGTCTTGACGCTCCGCGAAGACGTGAACGGCGATGCGCGGGATCGACACCTCGACCGAGGCGCCCGATGCGATCGACAGGCTGGACGGCTCATAGGTCGCCAGAACAGGGGACGAGGGCGCGACCGGAACGGCCGCTTCTTCCAGAGAAACCTGCGACGCCGACGCCACGACCACAGCGGCCGCCGCCGTCTCCGTCTCGGCCACCAGTTGGCCGACGGGATTATAGGAAGCCGCTGCGTCCGCAGACGGCTCGACCACGTCGAACTGGGGCGCGAACGGCAAGGACTCGACCGGCGTCGCCGCGACGGCATCGACGAACTCGTCATCCATCTCGAACGCGTCCAGCGAATCGAAATCCTGTGCGGCGAAGGGCTTGGTCATCTGCATCACTCCACAGCGCGGGAAACACGCGTTCCCATGACCAGTTCTTCGCGACCGGCCGCAGTGGGCTCGCCCTTGACGTACTGATCGAACACCACGGCGCGGCGCTGAGCGTCGGCGGGGGTCATGGCCCTCGGCGAAACGATGTCGCGAGGATCGGCGATCTGAGCCGCCAGATTGGCGGTAACCGCGCACCCGAAGTTCGCCGCCGACTGATTGTCGCCGGTGCGGGTCAGGCTGCCCCACTGGGTTCCGCATTGCGGCACAGCGGCGCGCACGGTCTCGAACCCGGCCAGGATCGGCGCCCGGGGATCGGGTCCGGCATAGCTGACGACGCGGATCATGTGGTCCGGCGCGCCGGCGGCCACCAGCCCCGCCTTGACGTTCCACGCCGCTTGCTGGGCGACGGGATCGGCTCCGGCCGGAGCTTCGACCACAAGAGCCGAAGCGCCTTCGACGGCGAAGCGCGCCACCAGATCGGCCAGCGCGGCCTGCTGGGCGCCGGACAGCCCGGTCTCGTGCACGGCCAGGGCGATACGGTCCAGGCCCGGCTCGACCTGCAGGCTGTATCGCGAGGTCGGCGTCAGCGGGGCCTCGCCGCCCAGGCTGGCGGGACCGCCCGCGCAACTCCCCAGCAACAGGCCGCCGAAGGCCAGGGTAGTCGACAGGGTGACGAGGGATTTGGCGGTTCGGGTCATGGCGCTCACTCGATCACATAGCCGACAGGACCTCGCCACCCCGCACCCGCCTGGGCGGTGGGAGCGGGCGACCCGTAGGCCTGGTTCAGCTGACCAAAGAAGATGGTTTCGGCGTCCTGGGCGATGCGCAGGCCGTCGGCCGGCGTCTGCATCCGGCCCGGCGACGTGGGGCTGACGATATAGGGTTCGACGATCACCACCAGTTCGGTCTCTCCCATCAGATAGTCGCGCGAACGGAACAGCGAGCCCAGAACCGGCAGGTTGGTCATGCCCGGCAGCGAGTCCACTGTCTGACGCGTCGATTCCTGCAGCAGGCCGGCGATCATCATCGAGCCGCCGGAGGGAATTTCGATGGTGTTCTCGCTCCGGCGGACCGACAGGCCCGGCAGGCTGATCGACGACGCCGTGCCGGCGCCGATGGTCAGACCGCCCTGCGGCGTCAGCTCGGACACCTCGACCTTGACCTGCAGCGAGATGCGGCCGCCGGTCAGGACGACGGGGCGGAACGACAGACCCACACCATAGGGTTTGTACTCGACCGTGATCTGGCCTTCCTTGTCCCGCCCGGCGGGAATCGGGAACTCGCCGCCCGCCAGGAAGCTGGCGGCCTCGCCGTTGACTGACGTCAGGTTCGGCTCGGCCAGGGTGCGCACCAGACCCACGCGCTCGAAGGCCTTGATCGTGGCGTTGCCCTTGTTAAGCCCGTCGGAGCCAGGGCCGGTGCCCGGCTGGGCGGTGTCCCAGTTCGACGGATCGCCCGGAGCGCCGCCGTTCACCGTCGTGGGGCACATGGCGTCCGCCGGCCAGCCAGGGCCGCAGGGCATCTGCATCTGATAGTTCTTGGTGGTGTCCCGCGACACGCCGCCGGTGATCCCGCCCAGCAGTTCGCCGTTGACGCCCCAGGTGGCGGCGTTGCCCAGCAGCCACTGGGTGTCGCCGATCCGGCCGATCACCGCCTGGGTGTCGAAGCCCAGTTGCTTGACCGCGCTGCGCTGCACCTCGACCACGCGAACCTTCAGCGTCACCTGGTCAGAGCCGGCCACGCTGATCATGTTGACCACCTTCTCCGGCGCCGAGACGAAGGCACGGGCCACCTGGGCGGCGCGCTGGGCTTCCGCCGGGCTGGCGGCGGTGCCCGTGAGGATGATGCTGTCGTTGACGGCTTCAGCGCGGACGTTCGATCCCGGCGAGACCCGGCTCAGCGTGTCCTGCAGCGCGCTGGTTCCGGCGTCGACGCGCACCCTCAAGGCGAGGATGGTGCGCCCCGTCGCATCGAGGAAGACGGCGTCGGTCTCGCCCGCCGCCACGCCGATCACGGTGATGCGGCGCGGCGAATGCAGCATGGCCTCGGCCACCTGCGGGTTCGACACGATCACGTCGCGCGCGTCCGCCGGGAGATCCACCGCGAAGGAGGTGCCGCGCGGCAGGTTCACCATTTGCGGCCCCGCCCCCGTCGAGACGGCGGCGCGGGTCTGGGCCAGGGGCGCCGAAGCAGCCCCGCCCAGGACGATCAGGGAGGCGCAGGCCGCCGCGATCAAACGATTCATGCCGGGTTTCCTCATGGAACGGCGACCGCTTCGGCCTGGCCTTCGCGATAGACGCGCACGACGCCGCCCGAAGCGGCGGCGTTTCCTCGACTCGTTGCGCCGGCGACGCGGCCCGACGGTCCGGCGGTGTCGGCGTAGGAGCGCAGCACCAGCGACAGTTCGCCTTCGGACTTGGCCAGGGCCAGAACCTCGGCGTCCCGCGCGCTGACCTCGAGCGTCGCGGTGGCGCCGACCACAGCCTGGGCGTCCTCGGCGGCGCGCGTGGCCTGATCGATGGCCAGGACCTTGACGTTCTGCATCACGGTGGCCGCGACGAATTTCGAGGTTTCCCCTCCGGCGGCTCCGCTCGGCAGCTTGACCTCGCGGGTCAGCAGCACGTCGGCCCGGTCGCCCGGCAGGATGAAGCCGCCCGCGGCGGTCTCGACCGTGACGCGAATGGCCATGGCCCTCATGCCCGGCTCAAGATAGGCCGCCATATAGCCGCTGTCGCCGGCCCGCACGATCTTGCGGGCGACAATGGGCTCTCCGGCCAGAATGGGTTCGCGGACGACGGAGCCTATGAAGTCGGCCTTGGCGCCGCCGGTGGCCAGGTCGGTCGCGGCGCGGGTCACGCGGGTGGCGGCGCCTTCAGCCTTGGCGGGCTTGGCGTCGTCCGCCTTGGCCGGGGCCTTGGCGTCGCCTTCGGCGGGCGGCGCGGCGGGAACCGGCACGCTGCCGTCCGTGATGAAGACGGGATTGACCTCGGCGACGGGCCAGTCCTTCCACGCCAGGTCGGCGTCGGTCAGGCGGCGGCCAGGCTCCAGGTCCTTGGCGGCGACCAGAACCTTGGCCATGGGCGGGGCCTCGACGGCAGCGACGGCGGTCGCGGTCGGCTTGCCCGACGAGCCCATGGCTCGCACGACCAGGGCCAGGCCGATGGCCGCGAGGGCGGCTATACAGATGACGGCGATTTTGGCGGGCTTCATCGACGGTCTCCGGCAGGCGCGGCGACGTTGATTCAGATCTTCGCCCTCTGCCGTTAACGACAATGAGGCCCGTCGGTTAACGCGCCCCTAAGCGGCCCGACGCCGCATCAACCGCCGATGAAGGCGCGCACCAGGGGGCTGGACGGATAGGCCAGCAGGGCGCCGGCGGCTATGGCCACGCCATAGGGGATGTCGCCCTTGGGCTGCATCAGCCGGGCGACCCAACCAGGCCCGTTCAGGGCGAAGACCTGAAGCCGGGCGCGCGCCAGCAACAGCATCAGACAGATGCCGCCGCCGACCAGGGCGGTGTAAAGAACAAAAGGCCCCGCGCCCGAATAGCCGAACCAGAGACTGGCCGCCGCCATCAGCTTGGCGTCGCCGCCGCCGACCCAGCGCAGGGCGAACATGCCCATCCCGATCAACAGGGCGACGAAGCCGACGGCCAAAGCCGTCGCCACCTCCGTCAGCGAAAGGCCCAGAACCAGGGCCGCCGGGAAGAAGGCGAGGATCAACACCCCCGAAATCCAGTTCGGGATCTTCATCGTCGTCAGGTCGTGGAGACCGGCGACGATCACCAGCACCGGCATGACGCCCAGCAAAACGAGAGAGAGTTCAGTCATGCCGCCTACACTCCCCGGGAACCTTTAAGGTCCCGTTGCCGCCCGATCGCGACATTCCGGCAAGGAAAAGGCCGGAACGTTTCCGTTCCGGCCCCTGCCCTTCAAGCCTGATCCCAGGCGAGAAGCAATGCGATTACTGAGCGCCTTCGGCGGCAGTGATCTCGTCGTTCACGCTTTCGAACGTGCCCTTGAGCTTGCCGCCCAGGGTGCCGACGGCGGCGATGATGGCGACGGCGATCAGAGCAGCGATCAGGCCGTATTCAATGGCCGTGGCGCCGGATTCGTCATTGGCGAAGTTCTTGATGAAGTTACGCATGATTGTCTTCCTTCTTTGTCTAAGCGAGCAACAGTTCCACCACCAGGGTCACCGGCTTTGCCCGCTTGACCCCCGTTTGCATGACGACAATGCGCCGGCGATCATTAAGGCCGAGTAAAACGACCCAGGCATCTCGGATTATTTGATGGTTACTGGTCTGTTTACTATAGATTTCGAACAGTTTTCCCGCCTCACCCTCACATTCAGGATTTCTTGATCTTTCGAGGTGAAATTTCACGCTCAGCGCCCGCGCGCGCCCATTCTTTTCAGTCGGAGCCGCCGCCCATGCCCAGCACCTTCAAGAGGCTCGTCGTCGGCTCGACCTCCGCGCTGCTCGCGCTCGCCGCCGTCACCGCCGCTCAGGCCCAGGCGCGCCCGCTGAACGTCGAGATCGACCACGCCACGCGCGTGCAACTGCGGGCGCCGGCCGGTTCGGTGATCGTGGCCAATCCCAAGATCGCCGACGTCACCGTGGTGGACGCCAACACCCTGTTCATCACCGGAAAGGGCTACGGCGTGACCGAGATCGTCGCCGTCGACGCCCTGGGCCGCCCCCTGTTCCAGAGCCAGGTGGTGGTGAGCGCCGGCTCCTCCGGCTCGGTTCGCGTCTGGCGCGGAGCCCAGGCGACGGAAATGGCTTGCGGCGCCAGTTGCTCGCCCAGCGTCCGGGCCGCCCCGGCGCCCTGATCCATGGCAGGGCCGTCTTCTCGTTCGAGCCGCCTGTCGCCGCTGCGACGTCGCAAGCGCGCGCGCGAGGGCTCCACGGCGGTCGAATTCGCCATGATCGCCCTGCCCTTCTTTCTCCTGCTTTTCGGCATCCTCGAGATCGGCCTGCTGCTGCTGCTGGACGCCGTTGTGGAGACCGCGGTGTCCGACGCCGGCCGCCTGGTGCGCACTGGCCAGGCCCAGCAGCAGACGCTGACGGCCGAAGACATCAAGCGGAGGCTGTGCGAAAACATGAGCGTCTTCGCCGCCGACTGCCCGACGCGATCCTTCATCGACGTCCAGGTGGTGGATAGTTTCAGCGACCCCATCGCCCCCGACCCCCTGGCCTCAGGCGTGTTCGACCAGAGCAAGCTGGTCTATCAGCCCGGCGGCCCCGGCGACCGCATCCTGGTGCGCATCTGGTACCAGCAACCGATCGCCACCCCCTTCATCGCCCAGGCCCTGTCGAGAACCAGCGACCACAAGGTCTATCTGACGACCTCCCTGGCCTTCCGCAACGAGCCCTATCAATGAGCCCGCGCCTTCGGTCCGGCGCCTTGCTGCGCTTCTGGCGCGATCGCCGCGGCGTCTCGGCCATCGAGTTTGCGCTGATCGCACCGGTCATGCTGGTGATCTACTTCGGCCTGATCGAGATCTGCCAGGGATACATGGCCAATCGTCGCGCCAGCCACACAGCCTCCATCGTGGCCGACCTGGTGGCCCAGGCCGACGAGACCTCGACCAAGGATCTGACCAGCGTCTTCGCCATCGGTGACATGATCATGCGCCCCTTCTCGGCCGCCGACCTGTCCATCCGCGTGTCCAGCGTGACCATGGACGCCAACGGCGTGGCCCGCATCGACTGGAGCCGGGGCAATGACAAAGCCCTGGTCGCCCTTACCAAGAACTCGACGGTGAGCGATCTGCCGCCCGGCCTGATCGAACGCGGCGAAAGCCTGATCCTCGGCGAGACCGAGTTCAAGTACACCTCGGCCTTCGCTCAGGTCATCAAGCATCCGATCGATTTCAAGCGCAGCTACTATCTGCGCCCGCGGACCCAGGACCGGATCGCCTGCACTGACTGCTAGCCGCCGATCAGGGCGTCCCGGAGCGCGCTAATCTTGACCTCGGTCTCCTCGCGCTCGGCGCGAGGGTCGCTATCGGCGACGATGCCGGCGCCTGCCAGGGCGCGGAAACGCCAAGCGTCCGTCTCCCGCTCGAACGACGCGGTGCGGATCAGCACCGAGGCGGTCAGGACGCCATCCCCCGCCAGGCCCAGACCGAACAGGGAGCCGCACCACGGCCCACGCGGCGCCTCGTGTCCCGCGATCACCTTCATGGCCTGATGCTTGGGGGCTCCGGTGATCGAGCCGGGCGGAAAGGTCGCCTCCACCACCTCGGCGACACTCACGCCGGGCCGCGCAGTCGCCGTGACCGTCGAGACCAGGTGGTGCACGGTCGGATGGCTCTCGACCTCGAACAGCCGCTCGACCCGCACGGAACCGGGGACCGTGGCCCGCGCCAGGTCGTTGCGCATCAGGTCGACGATCATCAGATTCTCGGCCCGGTCCTTGGCGCTGGCGACCAGGTCGGCGGCCAGGTCGGCGTCGCGCGCGGGATCGGCGTGACGCGGCCGCGTGCCCTTGATCGGCCGGGTCTCGATCCGGCCTGACGCGGGATCGAAGGTCAGGAACAGTTCCGGCGAGTTGGACACCAGGGCCCGCCTCCCCAGCCGCCAGAAGGCGCCATAGGCCGCGCCCCGCTCGGCCGACAGGCGCACAAAGACATCGAAGGGATCGCGCCCGGCCTCCAGCCGCCCTCCCCAGGCGCGAGCGATATTGGCCTGAAACAGCTCACCCGCCGCGATGCGGCCCACGACGTCGGCCACGGCGGCCTCATAGGCTTCGGGCGACGCCTCGCCGGCAAAGGCGGCGGCCGGTGCTGCCGGAATCGACAGCCCGACTACCTCGGTCCGCCAGCCCGTCGCGCGGCCGGCCTGCGCCTCGGCCTCAACCGCGTCCTCGTCCCGCCCGACCGCCAAGACCTCGCGCGCCGCATGATCAAAGGCCAGCAGGGCCGGATAGCGGGCCAGCATCAGGTCCGGCCAGACTTCGGCCCGCGCCCCCGTCGCCGGCCGCGCCCCCGCGTCATAGCTCATCAGTCCGACTACGCCGCCGCCCGCGAAATCGCGCTCGCGCAGGGCCTCGAACGGCGCTGACTCGCCAACCGCCCCCACGAACACCCGGTCCGGCTCGCAGCCGACGAAGGACCAGCGCCCGCCGTGCGCCGAAGGGTCGCCCGCCCCGGCCAGAAGCGCCAGCGCGCCCTCACGCCGGTTCAGCGCCGCCGCCACGGCCAGAGGCTCGCACCAGTCCAGCCGCGCGATATGGACGACCGGCAGGCTCATGCCGTCAGCCGCGCCCGGATGCGCTCAGCCACGGCCGCGTCCACGCCCAGAGCCTGCTCCAGATAGCCCCCGATCGACCCATGCCGCGCCGTAATCTCGGCGAAGGCGCCGTCCAGATAGTCGGCCTCCACGCCGAGGAAGGCGACCACCGCCCCGTGCGAGGCGGGGCGCCCCGTCATCTCGGTCAGCTTCCTGGCGATGCCCTCGGCCCGGCCTTCCAGATCGACGGCGACATTGGTCAGCAGATAGTCGCTGATGAGGTCGTCGCGCGACACGCCGAGCAAGCTATGGGTCAGGGCCGCCAGCAGGCCGGTGCGGTCCTTGCCCGCCGCGCAATGGATCAGAACCGGCCCCTCGCCCTCCGCCAGGGCGCGGAAGTAGCGGGCGAACAGATCGACGTGCGCCGCCTCGAACGGCAGGCGACGATAGGTGTCGGTCATGAAGGCGCGACCCGAAGCCTCGGTCAGATCGGCGCTCTTGAGGAAGGTGATGTGCGGGGCCTCGCCGCCGTCGTCGTGGATGCTCTCGATCACCCGCCCGGCCCAGCCGGCCGGCCGGCGGGATGGCTGGTCGCGGCGCTCGCTGGGACGGCGCAGATCAACCACGGTGGCGAGGTCCAGCGCCGCCAGCTGCGCCAGATCGGCCTCGGTCGCCCGCGCCTGATGGGCCGAACGATACAGACGACCGCGCACGATATGGGCGTCGCCTACGGCGTAGTCGCCATAGTCGCGGAAGTTGTCGATGGCCTGGAACGGCGAAAGGCGGTCGCTCATGACCGCCTTCCTAGGACTATTCACGCGCCAAGGCTAACGGGCGCCGACCAGACCGGACATGGCGTCCAGATAGGCGACGAAGGCGTCGCGCCCGGCATCGGTCATGGTCGCGCGCGTCAGAGGCTTGCGCCCCTGAAAGGTCTTGGCCACTTCGACGAAGCCCGCCTCCTCCAGCTTGCGAAGGTGCACCGACAGATTGCCGTCCGTGGTCTGCAGGCGGGCCTTCAACTCGTTGAAGTCCGCCGTCCCGACGCCCGACAGATAGGCCATGATCCCCAGACGCACCCGCCCATGGATGACCTCGTCGATGCGGCCGATGTCAAAGGCGTCAACCGTATCTGTCGCCATCAGATCACCTCCGAGGGTTCCTGACGCACCAGCAGGACGCCGGGGACAAGGGCGAACAGGAACAGGCCCGCCGCATAGCCCAGCCACATCAGCGGGCTGCCCGTCAGGAAGGCGATCAGGGGCGCCGCGATCCAGCAACCAATGGCGAGCTTCCACTGCCACTTCTGGTCGCTCATGGTCGCCGACACGGCCCAGCCCGAGCCGTAGAGGGCGAAGATGAGCGATGGGAAGATCAGCGAGGGAATCGCGCTCTGCGTCTTCCAGCCGATGACGGCCATCGACAGGGACATGACGAAGACGCCCAACCCCACGCCCATCCAGCCGGCGCCCGAGGCGCGATTGGCCGCCGACTGGGCGCCGGGCTTGCGATCGGTCTGACGGATCTGCCAGATCAGGACCGCGAAGAAGGCCACCATGGCTCCGCCCCACAGGACAGCGTAGGTGACGGGCGGCACGGCGAGAATTCTGCTGTCGATGCCATAGGCCACGACCGAGGCCAGGCCGAAGATCAGACCCGCCGAAATCAGAATTCGACCACCCAGAAGCGGCGTCTGACGCCCTTCCTGGGCCAGGGCCTTCATATAGGCGATGTCGTCGTGGACGGACTGCACTTGATCGCGGGTCATGGCGTTTCTCCCTGCCTGTTGAACGGATAGTGCGACAAGAACTTTGTGTTGTAAAGTTCTTTTTCTAAGACGGGGCGCGCGACGCATGGCAGGCCTTGGCCATGCGCGTCGCCTTTCATCACATCGCCTATCAGCCCCTGTCCGTTTGCAACGCCCTGTCGATCGACCGGCTGGAAGCAACCGTGCGTCGAGCCGGGCTCAAACCCGGCGCGGCGGTCATGGACATCGGCTGCGCCTATGGCGAGGTGTCGATACATCTGGCCCGCGCCATGGACGCGCGCGTCACGGCCGTCGAACTGGATCCTGTCATGGCCGAAGGCGCAGAGGCACGGGTCCAGGCGGCGGGACTGTCCGAGCGGATCAACGTGCGGCGCGAGACCTCTGCGGCGGCGCTGGCCGCCCTGCCCCCGTTCGATCTGATCGTCGCCATCGGCTCGACCGAACCGGCGGGCAAGGGCGTGCGCGAACCCGCCGCCGTCTTCGCCGCCCTGAGCCGGCATCTGACGCCGGGCGGCGCCCTGTTGTGGGGCGACCTGTTCTGGAAGGAGGAGCCGCCCGCGCCCTTGCGCCAGCTGGTCGAAACCGGCGGCTACTACGTCAGCCACGAGGCCTGGCAGGCCGCCGCGCGCGAGGCGGGCCTCGAGGTCGTTTCGGCCGAGATCAGCGGCGAGGCCGAATGGGCGACCTATCGCACGGGCATGGAGACGGCGATCGCCGACTGGCTGGACGCCTGCCCCGACCACGCCGACGCCCCGTCGGTGGCGGCCACGGCGCATCGCATCAAGATGATGCTGGACTTCGGCGCCGACTACCTCGGCTTCGGCCTCTACCTGTTCAAGAAGGGCTAACGCACATCATCTCTCCCTCCCCTTCATGGGGAGGGTGGCTGACGCGAAGCGGCAGACGGGTGGGGGCGCGCGCCGCGCCCGTATCGCCACGCCCTCCCCACCCGGTCGCTGACGCGACCACCCTCCCCATGAAGGGGAGGGAGAAAGCGCGCCCTTCTCTTCTTACCGGAACGGCGGCTCATCAAACGCGCGCAGCTTGCGCGAGTGCAGCTTGGCGCCCTCGGCCCGCAGCAGGTCCACCGCCTGGATGCCGATCTGCAGGTGCTCCGAGATCGAGCCTTCGTAGAAACGGTTGGCCTGCCCCGGCAGCTTGATCTCGCCGTGCAGCGGCTTGTCCGAGACGCACAGCAGGGTCCCGTAGGGCACTCGGAAGCGATAGCCCTGGGCGGCGATGGTGGCCGATTCCATGTCGATGGCGACGGCGCGGCTCTGGTTGAAGCGCAGGGCCGACTTGGAATAGCGCAGCTCCCAGTTGCGGTCGTCGGTGGTGACGACGGTGCCGGTGCGCAGGCGCTTCTTGACCTCTTCGCCCGGCGCGCCCGAGACCAGCTTGGTCGCGTCATAGAGGGCGCGCTGCACCTCGGCGATGTTCGGCACCGGAATGTCGGCGGGCAGGACCGCGTCCAGCACGTGGTCGTCGCGCAGATAGGCGTGGGCCAGGACGTAGTCGCCGATGGTCTGGCTGGCGCGCAGACCGCCGCAGTGGCCGATCATCATCCAGGCGTGCGGACGGGTGACGGCCAGATGGTCGCAGATGGTCTTGGCGTTCGACGGCCCCACCCCGATGTTGACCAGGGTGATGCCCTGACCGTCGGCCCGCGTCAGGTGATAGGCGGGCATCTGATGGCGGCGCCAGGCCGCGTCCATGATGGCGCGTTCCGGGTCGGGGGTCTCGCGGTCGATGACGACGCCGCCGGCGCACGACAGGGTCTGATAGACGCTGGTCGGATCGGCCAGTTGAGCGCAGGCCCAGCGCACGAACTCATCGACGTAGCGGTGATAGTTGGTGAACAGGACATAGGACTGCACGTCCTCGACCGGCGTGCCGGTGTAGTGACGCAGACGGGCCAGCGAGAAGTCGGTGCGCAGGCCGTCGAACTGGGCCAGGGGGAAGTCCTCGCCCGGCGCGAACAGGCCGTCCGAGATCTCGTCGCCGATGTGGGCCAGGTCGGTGGTCGGGAACCAGCGGGCGATAGCCGCCGTCATGGTGCTGTCCAGCGCCACGCCCGAGCCGTCCAGCACATAAGGGAAGGGGATTTCCTGATCCGAAGGCTCGACCGTGATGGTGACGCCGAACTCGGTCGTCAGCAGGGTCAATTGCTCCAGCAGATAGTCGCGGTACAGGTCGGGGCGGGTGACGGTGGTCGTGTAGACGCCGGGCCGCGACAGGCGGGCGAAGGCCCGCATCTCGAGATCATGGGGGCGGTCGCCGAACCAGCTGACGGTCAGTCGCGGATAGGCGAACAGGCCGGCGGCCCGCGCTTCGGGATCGGCGCGCTCGCCGGTCTCGAGGAAGCGCTTCACTGCGGTGCGCAGGTTGGCGACGGATTGATTGTAGAGGGTTTCGAGGCGGTCCAGCGCCGCCTGGGGGGTCATCTTGTCTGTCATGACTTCCTCTAGCGGAAAACCGTGACCATGGCGAGATGGGGGAAACACAAGGACACGACTGTTGACCGGACGGCGCGGAAGGCGTTCCGCTGTCACCCAGGAGGAACCCATGTCCAGACGCCTGATTTCAGCCGCCATCGCCCTGCTGACGCTGAGCGCCACGCCCGCCATCGCCGAGGTGAAGGCGGCGACGCCCGGCGGATTCGAAGTCGGCGGGTCGGTGACGATCAGCGCCCCGCCCGCCCGCGTCTGGGCCGTGCTGAGCACGCCCGACGCCTGGTGGAGCCGCGACCATCGCTGGTTCAGTCACTCGGTCCTGTCCCTGGACCTGGCGCCCGGCGGCTGCTGGTGCGAGAAGGCTGCGGACGGCCGGACCTCGCGCCATCTGGAGACGGCCCTGGTCGAGCCGGGCTCCAGGCTGGTGCTGCGCGGGGGGCTGGGACCGCTTCAGGGTCAGGGCGCGACCGGCGGCCTGACCTTCGCCCTCAAGGCCGAGGGCGAAGACAGCGTCCTGACCTGGTCCTATATAGTGGGCGGTTATACGCCCGGCGGGCTTGAAGCTTGGGCCGCCCCGGTTGACGGTGTCCTGTCGGCGCAACTGGTCAATCTGAAGACCCGCGCCGAGTCCGGCGACTAGATCAGTTCGCGGCGGAAGAAGGCCGCTGCGGCCTGCGTCAAACCAGCGTCGTCCGACCGGACGAGGCTCTGCACCTGGCCGCCGACCGCTTCGATCCGGCGCGCCAGCATGACCGAGGCCGGGTCCCGGCCGCCCAGCCAGAGCGGCGGGCCGCCGGACCGGACATAGGCCTCGGGCCGCGTCGCGGTCAGGTCCCGCGCCGAAGCCGCCGGCCGGTCCATCGCCCCCGCCGCCCGGATCAGATCGGGTCGTCCCCGCGCGGCCATGTAGCGTCGGTCAAGGGCGAGCATCAGGGCGACGTCCGCGCTCGCCCCCAGACCCAGCACGCCCAATCGCGCGGCGTCGCCTCCGAACGTCTGCGCCCGCGCGGCGACCCACGCAGCCGCCAGGCCCGCATCTGCGACCACGGCTCGCGATGGCGTCCCCGCCATCCGCAAGCCCGCCAGCACCACAACGAAACCGCCCCTCATCAGTCGAAGCGCCGCCACGCGCGCGCCGCCGAACACCACCAAAACCGGCAGCCCCTGCGCGCCGCGCGGCGCATGGACCTCGATCGTCTGATGCGGATCCTCGCCATAGCGCAGGCGACTGTTCCGACTTGCGGCCGTCGCGCCAAACGGCGCGACCAGCAGACCGCCGAGCAGGGAGACGAACAGGCCTCTGCGGGTCATGGCGCTCCGACGATCAGGAAAACTCGCCCTTTTAGGCAGGAAGCGAGACGTTTGCTCAATCCCAAGCGGTCGCCTTCGGGTCGAATGTCACGTTTCACTCATCGATTTGTCGTAAAATATTTACATTGAAAAAATTGAGCGCATAATTCGCTCTGAAGTCGGAGCGAATTCCGGCCAAGGGAGGATATCGCATGCGCCTGATCGCCGTCGCCGTCTCGACCCTGCTGCTCGCGGGAGCCGCGCCTGTTCTGGCCCAGTCACCCGAACAGAGTCCGCGGAGCCAGAGGCCGCAGCCGACGCGCGTCTCGGCCGTCCAGCCGCAGCGCGTGGTGTTGATCTGCGAGACCGACGCCGCCACCCGCACCGCCTTCACCCGGCAGTATGGCGCCGAGCCGGTCTTCATGACCGCGCGCGAAGCCGTCGAGGCCAAGGCCGCGGGTCAGGGCTGGACCACCCCGCGCTGCATGACCGAGCGCGAGCATGGCCGTTACGTCCAGCTGACCCAGGCCTACGCCGCCCACTGACCCACCAGTCCAAAACGACAAAGGGCGCGGCCGTCGCTGGCCGCGCCCTTCTCTTTGGTCGAATGTCCGGCCCCACTTGGCCAGATGCTTGTCCAGCCAGCCGAAGACCTCGTTGTGCCACTGCAGGCTGTTGGCCGGCTTCAGCACCCAGTGGTTCTCGTTGGGGAAGAAGACGAGCCGGCTGTCGATGCCGCGACGTTGCAGGGCGGTGAAGGTCGACAACCCTTGCGCCGTCGGGATGCGGTAGTCGAGGTCGCCCTGGACCACCAGCATCGGCGTCTTCCAGTTCTGCACGTGGTTGGCCGGGTTGAACTTCTGATAGCCCTCCGGGTTCTCCCACGGCGTGCCGCCGTATTCCCACTCGGTGAACCACAGCTCCTCGGTCGAATAGCCCATGCCGAAGGTGTCGAAGACCCCGTCATGGTTGACCAGGCACTTGAACGCATCGGACCAGTTGCCGGCGATCCAGTTGATCATATAGCCGCCATAGGAAGCGCCCAGCGCGCAGGCGTTGTTCCCGTCCAGGAAGCCGTACTTGGCCTGAGCCGCCGCCCAGCCTTTCTGCAGGTCTTCCAGCGGGCGGTCGCCCCAGTGCTGGCTGATCGCGTCGGTGAACTCCTGGCCGTAGCCGGTCGAACCGTGGAAATCGATCATCACCACCGCATAGCCGGCGCCCGCATAGGTCTCGGGGTTCCAGCGGTAGGACCAGCTATTGCCGAACGAGCCCTGCGGCCCGCCATGGATCAGGAAGGCGACCGGATACTTCTGACCTTCGACATAGTCAGCCGGCTTGATGACGAAGCCGTGCACCGTCTCGTCGTTCCAGCCGGGGAAGCTGAACTGCTCGAACTGGCCGAAGGCCTTGTTGGCCAGCTGCGGGTTCACATTGGTCAGGCGACGCGGCATCTCGCGGCCACGCCAGGTCTTGAAATAGAGGTCGCTGGGCGAGGTCAGGGTGTCGACCGCCATGACGAAGCCCGATGGCGTCTGGCCGAAGGCCGAGACATGACCTTCGCCGGTCAGGGGCATGACGGAGCCGTTGCGCGCATCAATGGCGAACAGGCGGGTCTGACCGACGTCGCCGGCGGTCGTGTAGAGGGTCTTGCCGTCCTTGGACCATTGCAGGCCGTCGGCCGAGCGATCCCAGTTGGCCGCGATCTGGCGCGTCTGGCCGGTAGCCACGTCACGCAGGAAGATCGAGAACTTGTCGGCCTCGAAACCCGGACGGGCCATGGCGCGATAGGCCAGGGTCTGGCCGTCCGGCGAGAAGACCGGGCCGGTGTCCCAGGCGGGGTTGCTCTCAGTCAGATTGGTCAGTTGGCCCGGGGCAGAAACCGCAACGCTGTAGAGGTCGAAGTTCGTGCTCCACGGCTCGCTGTTCCCGGCCTTGCGGGCCGAGAAGACCAGCGATTGCCCGTCCGGGGCGAAGACGAACTCGCTCTCGTCGCCGAAGGGCTTGGAGGGGGTGTCGCCGTCAAAGCCCTTGGTGACCCAGACCGGGTCGCCGCCGGCCTTGCCGTCAGCGCCGATGGTCTGGACGAAGAGGTGGTTCTGGGTGTGGTCGCTCCAGGTGTCCCAGTGGCGCACGAACATCCGGTCATAGACCTGACCCGTCGATTTCACTTCGGCGGCGGCCTTGGCGCGCTCGACCGAGGCGTTCAGATCGGGCGCTTCAGGATAGACGGCCAGGGAGACGGCCAACGCGTCGCCGGCGCCATTGACGCGATAGGCGTTGACGTCGGTCGGCAGGCTCGTGACTTGCGTGGCCGTCGCGCCCTTGTCGGCCGAGACCCAGACCTGACTCGAGCCCGAGCGGCCGGACAGGAAGTAGAGCTTGCCGTCAGCGCCCCAGCGCGCGGTGTTGGCGCCGCCTTCGGAAATGGCCAGCTTCTGCGCCTCGCCCTCGCCCTTCAGGCTCAGGATGTAGAGGGCGCTGGAGCGGCGGTTGGCCGCCACGTCGGTCTGGGTCAGGGCATAGACCACCCACTCGCCGTCCGGCGACACCTGCGGATCGCCCAGCCGGTTGGCCGAGATCATGTCTTGATAGGTGAAGGCGTTCGACGCCGCCGGCGCCGAGACTGCGGCGGGCGCGGGCGCCTCGGCCAGGGCCGGCAGGGCCGAGGCCGTCAGCAGGGCGACGGCGCTGAGGCCAGACAGAAGATGGGGCAGGCGGCGCATGGACGCTCCTCAAGCGGATTTCGATCTGCCCGAAGGCCTATACCCCCATGCGCCGCCCGCAAAGTCCCGTTTTAGTTCTGCCCCTCCGCCGTCCAGCGCGCGGTCCAGTCCAGGATCTCCTGCTGCCAGTCGACCCAGGTCCGGGGCTTCAGCACCCAGTGGTTCTCGTCCGGCACGTGGACGAAGCGGCTGGGAATGCCCTCGCGCTGCAGGGCCGAGAAGGTGGCCAGACCCTGCTCCATCGGCACGCGGAAGTCCTTGGATCCGTGCAGCACCAGCATGGGCTTTCTCCAGTCCGCGACATAGGTCTCGGGGTTGAAGGCGTCGTACAGGTCCTTGCGCGTCCAGCTGGGGCCGCCGAACTCGTGGATGAAGTTGCCGATGTCCATGGCGTTCATCAGCTGAGGCACGTCGAACACCCCGGCGTGGTTGACCAGGCAGCGCCACGGCCCGTTCCACTTGCCCGCGATGGTGTTGACCATATAGCCGCCGTAGGAGGCGCCGAGCGCGCAGGCCCGGTCGCCGTCGATCCACGGATTGGCCGACAGCGCGGCCTGCCAGCCCTTCTGCAGGTCCTCCAGCGGGCGGTCGCCCCAGTGATCGTTGATGGCGTCGGTGAAGGCCTGGCCATAGCCCGGCGAGCCGTGGAAGTTGACCATCACCACCGCATAGCCGGCCGCCGTATAGACCTGCGGATTCCAGCGATAGGACCAGCTCTCGGTCCACGGCGACTTGGGCCCGCCGTGGATCAGATAAACCGCCGGATACTGGCGGCCCTCGACATAGCCAGCCGGTTTGAACACCCAGCCGTGCGCCGTCTCGTTGTTCCAGCCAGCGAAGCTGAGAGGCTCGGCCTCCGGCAGGTCCAGGCGCACCAGAACCTCGGCGTTGTGCCGGGTCGCCTGACGCGCCGCGCCGCCGTTCTTCGCCACAAAGACCTGGGTCGGGGCGGTGAAACTGTCATGGGCGTAGGCCACGACGCCTGCCGCCTCGTCGAAGGCGTTGACCGCGCCGTCGCCGGTCAGGGCCTTCACCGCACCGGTGCGGGCGTCGATCTCGAACAGGCGGTTCTGACCTTCATCCGCGGCGGTGACGTAGAGGGCGCGACCGTCCGAGCGCCAGGTCAGGCCCGACGGCCCGCGATCCCAGCGGGTCAGTTGCCGGGCGTTGTCGCCGCTGGCGTCGGCGATCATGACCACGGCCTGATCCCCCCCGACGTTCTCGCGCGGCGAGGCCAGCCAGGCCAGGCGACGACCGTCCGGCGAGAAGGCCGGATTGCCGTCCGCGCCCTTGTTGCCCTCGGTCAGGTTGACCGGGGCGCCGCGGTCCAGCGACACGCGGTAGAGGTCGCTGTTGTTGGTGAACGGCTCGC
Source organism: Brevundimonas sp. UBA7506 (assembly GCF_002479495.1). Lineage (GTDB taxonomy): Bacteria > Pseudomonadota > Alphaproteobacteria > Caulobacterales > Caulobacteraceae > Brevundimonas. Next base: position 406,580 of record NZ_DLNQ01000015.1, on the reverse strand, counting down.
CCGCGCCCTGCTTCTGGGTGCTGTAGATCAGGGTCTTGCCATCGCGCGACAGGGTGAAGTCGCCGTCGCCCGCCGCCACGTCGGCGTCCAGACCCGGCATCAGGTCACGCGCCTCGCCGCCGGCCAGGCCAGAGCCGTTCAGCGGCTGGCTGAACAGGTGGGTGCGACGCCCGTCGGCCCAGCGGTCGAACACCCGCAGCGGCAGGCGGTCATAGGCCTGAAGCCCGCTCTTGGCCCGCTCGGCCAGCCGGTCCTTGACGCATTGCAAGGTGGCGCAGTCGGTGAAGACCGAGACCGCCAGGATCAGCGAACGCCCGTCTTCGGCGATGCGGAAGCCCGAGACCTCGATCGGCAGGGTCGTCACCTGGGTCGCCGCCATGCCCTCACGATCGGCGCGCCAGACCTGGTTCGATCCGCCGCGCGAGGACAGGAAATAGATGGCCTGACCGTCCGGCGCCCAGCGCGCGCCCGAGACGCCGCCCTCGGAAATCGCCAGCTTGCGCGGCGGCGCCGCCCCATCGGCCTCGGCCAGCCACAGGGCGTTGACGCCCTTGTTGCCGTCCCAGTCGGTGGTGCGCACAGCGTAGAGGATGCGGCGACCATCGGGCGAGACGCGCGGATCGCTGACCCGCTCCATCATCGCCAGCTCCTTGACCCCGAGCCCAGCGCGGGCGGCGGGTGCCTCGGCGGCAGGCGCAGCAGCGGTCTGGACCGCTTCACTCAGGGCGATGGCGGGCGAAGCCGCCGTCATCAAGGCGCCGAAAGCGGCGGCCAGCATCCAGCGTGATTGCATCTTCTAACCCATCCCTGAAACAGCGTCGCAGGATTGATAGGCCGTCGAATCCCGCGCGCCAAGCCGCTTGCCGCCGCCGCCGGGAGCGGCGACAAGCAGGGTCATGAGTCCCGCCTCGCCCCATATCGTCGACGTGCTGATCGCCGAGCGCGCGCCGCGCCTGACGCGTTCCGCCGCCTGGCCGCTGGTTCGCCCCGCCCTCTATGGGTTGCTCGACTACGCCAAGGCCCGGCGCATGGCCGACGCCATTGGCCCGATGGCCGGGCGCGAGGCCCTGGACTATGTCTCCAACCTGCTGGAACTGACGGTCGAGACGCAGAACCTGAACCGTCTGCCCGCCACGGGCCGCTGCCTGGTCATCTGCAACCACCCGACCGGCATCGCCGACGGCCTGGCCGTGCACGACGCCCTGCGCACCGTGCGCGACGATCTGATCTATTTCGCCAACGCCGACGCGCTTCGCGTCTCGCCCCGCCTGTCAGAAACCGTCGTCCCGGTCGAATGGGTCACGGCCAAGCGCACCCGCGAAAAGACCCGCGCCACCCTGCTGTCGGCGAAAAAAGCCTTCGAGGCCGAGCGTTGCGTCGTCATGTTCCCCGCCGGCCGTCTGGCCCGTGTGGACGAGCAAGGCCGCCTGACCGACCCCGAATGGGCCACGACCGCCGCCTCGCTGGCGCGCAAATACGAGGCCCCCGTGGTCCCCATCCATGTCGCCGGGCCGTCCAGCCGCCTCTTCCACCTGTTCGACCGTTTCTCCCAGGAACTGCGCGACATCACCCTCTTCCATGAGCTGCTGAACAAGCAGGGCCGCGCGTTCGACCTCAGCGTCGGCCATCCCATTCCGTCCGAACGCCTGGACGTGGACGCCGCCAGGGTCACCGAGGCGCTGAAGACCTTTGTCGAGCGCACCCTGGCCGCCGACCCCGACGCGGTGTTCGCATGACGACCTTTGAACTGATCGACGCCGAGGCCACGACCCGCCTTGGTGAAGCCATCGCCCCCCTGCTGGAGCCCGGCGAGGCCGTCCTGCTCTACGGCCCGCTGGGCATGGGCAAGTCGACCTTGGCGCGCGGCCTGATCCGCGCCCTGACCTCGCCCGACGAGGACGTGCCGTCGCCGACCTTCACCCTGGTCCAGTTCTACGAGAGCGATCCGCCCGTCGCCCATTTCGACCTTTACCGTCTCAGCCGCCCCGAAGAAGCCTTTGAGATCGGGTTGGACGAGGCTCTGGACGAAGGCTGCGCCCTGATCGAATGGCCAGAGCGTCTGGGCGAGTACCCAGGCCGGATGCTCGGCCCTGACCGGCTGAGCATCACCATCGCCGAAGACGGCGAAGGCCGGCTTGCGACCGTTTCTGGCGCAGGGTCGTGGGAAGCGAAACTGAAGGAAGTCCATGTCTGACCGCGAAGCCCTCCGTCTCGATTTTCTGCGCTCGGCCGGCCTGGCCGAAGCCGCCCGCGCGCCCCTGCCCGGCGACGCCTCGACGCGTCGCTATGAGCGCCTGACCACGGCCTCGGGCGCCAGCCTGATGCTGATGGATCAGGCCCCCGCCGCCGAGAGCCAGCCCTGCGATCCATCGTGGACGCCGGAACAGCGCCACGCCCACGGCTGGAACGCCGTCGCCCGCCTGTCCGCCGGTCGCATCGAGGCCTTCGCCGCCGTAGCCGCCCACCTCAAATCCCTCGGCCTATCCGCCCCCGAGATCGTCGCCGTCGACGCCCCGAACGGCCTGGCCGTGATCGAGGATTTCGGCGACGCCCTGTTCGCCAAGGTCATCAACGAGGGCGCCGAGGAAGCCCCGCTGTACCGCGCCGCCGTCGAGGCCCTGGCCGTCCTGCACGCCGCCCCGACGCCCGACGTTTTGACCGGCACCGCTGGCGACTGGCCCCTGCTGACCTATGACCAGCCGGCGCTGCAGGGCGGGGCCGACCTCTTCGTCGAATGGCTGCCGAAGCTGATCCCGTCGCTGGCCTTCGATGACGACGCCGTCGCCGAATGGCGCGCCGTCTGGGCCCCGATCACGAAGGCGGGCGAGGCGGGCGCCGCCGTCATGGCCCACCGCGACTATCACGCCGAAAACCTGATCCGACTGGACGGCCGGACCGGCGCCGCCTCGGTCGGCCTGATCGACTTCCAGGACGCGGTGAAGGCCCACCCGTCGTGGGACCTCCACTCCCTGTTGCAGGACGCCCGCCGCAACGTCTCGCCCGACTTGGAGGCCCTGGCGCTCGACCACTACTTCACCCTGCGGCCCGAGACCGACCGCGAGGCCTTCATGGCGGCCTACAAGGGTCTGGCCGCCCTGAACGAGGCGCGGATTCTGGGTATCTTCGCCCGCCTGATCGCCCGAGACGCCAAGCCCAAATACGCCGCCTTCATGCCCCGCATGTGGGCCCACCTGAACGCCAACCTGAAGGCGCCCGGCCTCGAAGCCGTCGCCGCCTGGATGTACCGCCACGTGCCGGAGGATGTGCGTCGATGATCTTGAGACCCTCCGTCATCCCGGCCGCAGCGCAGCGAAGAGCCGGGACCCAGGCCTCGGCTTCGGGCATCCGACGCCTGGGTTCCGGATCGTCCCTTCGGGCCGTCCGGAATGACGGACATGGAGACGCCGCATGACCGCTCCCCATAATGCCCCCAAGACTGCGATGGTCCTCGCCGCCGGGCTCGGCACGCGGATGCGCCCCCTGACCAACGACCGGCCCAAGGCCCTGGTCGAGGTCGGCGGCCGTGCCCTGATCGACCACGTCCTCGACCGGCTGGCCGAGGCGAGCGTGGAAAAGGCCGTCGTCAACGTCCACTGGTTCGCCGACCGGCTGGAAAGCCATCTAGCCGCCCGCACACATCCAGCAGTCGTCATCTCCGACGAACGCGCCGAACTGCTGGAAACCGGCGGCGGCCTGAAGAAGGCGCGGCCCCTGCTCGGCGACGCCCCCGTCTTCGTCGCCAATATCGACAGCGTCTGGATCGACCGGGGCGACGCCCTTGCAGACCTGATCCGCCTGTGGGACCCCGAACGCATGGACGCCGCCCTGCTGCTGGCCAAACGCGACGGCGCCATCGGCTTCGAGGGCGGCGGCGATTTCTTCCTGGCCGACGACGGCCGTCTGACCTTCCGGGGCGAGGCCGCCTCCGCTCCCTTCGCCTATATGGGCGTCCACATCACCCGCCCCGACTACGCCGACCAAGGCCCCGACGGTCCCTTCTCGCTCAGCCCCCTGTGGCGCGCTTCCGCCGCCAAGGGCCGCCTGTTCGGCTGCGTGCTGGACGGCGACTGGATGCACGTCGGCGACCCTCAGGCTCGCGACGAAGCCGAGGCGCGACTGAAGGACGAGGGCTGACCGTGTCGGGGGGCCGCTTCGATCCGTTCGCCGGAACCGGGCCGCGCTGGCGCGCCGTGCCCGCCTGGCGGCCCTTCCTCGAAGACCTCGCCGCCGGGGTGCTCGACTGGCTGGGCGATCAGACGCCCGAGACCCTGACTGACGCCACCATCCTGCTGCCCAACCGCCGCGCCGCCCGCGCCTTCTCCTCGGCGCTGGGCAAGCTGGCCGGCGACCGCCCCGTCCTCCTGCCTCAGGTCCGCCCGCTCGGCGATCTGGAAGAGGACGAGCCCCCCTTCGCCCCCGGCGAACTGGGTCTGGACCTGCCCCCCGCCATCGCCCCCCTGACGCGCCGTTTCGAGATGACGCGGATGATCGTCGAGGAGTTCGAGCCAGGGATGAAACCCCTGCGCGCGCTGGAAATGGCCGACGCTCTGGGCGGCTTCCTCGATTCCTGCCAGCTGGAGGAGGTCCCGGACCTGTCGCGCATCGCCGAGCTGGCCGAACAGGATCTGGCCGCTCACTGGCAGGACAGCGCCCGCTTCCTCGGCCTCGCCGTCGAGGCCTGGCCGAAACGACTGGAGGCGCTCGGCCTCGTCGATTCCGCCTGGCGCCGCGCCACCCTGCTGCGCCGTCTGGCCGAGGCCTGGGACGCGCGCCCGCCGCAACAGCCCGTCATCGCCGCCGGCTCGACCGGCACCGTCCCCGCCGCCGCCGACGTCCTGGCCGCCGTGGCCCGCGCGCCCCAGGGCGTCGTAGTCCTGCCCGGCCTCGACCTCGATCTGGCCGACGGCGTCTGGGACCGCATTGACGACCAGCACCCGCAGGCCGCGCTGAAGGCCCTGCTGACCCGCGCCGACATCTCGCGCGATCAGGTCCGCCCCTGGTTCAAACCCGCTGTCGAGCCCCGCATCGAGGCGCGCGGTCTGGCCCGCCAGCGCCTGATCAACGAGGCCCTGCGCCCCGCCGAGGCCACCGACGACTGGCGCGCCGAGATCGCCCGCCTGCGCGCCGACGCCGCCGAGGCGGGCCAAGCCGCCGACCCCATCGCCGAAGGACTGAAGGGCCTGTCCGCGCTCGCAGTCCGCGCCGAGGAAGAGGCCGCCACCGCCATCGCCTTGCTGATGCGCGAGACGCTGGAAACCCCCGGCCAGACCTGCGCCCTCGTCACCCCCGATCTGGACCTGTCGCGCCGGGTCGAAGCCCGGCTGGCGCGCTGGAACATCATCCCCGACGCCTCGACCGGCGCCCCCCTGTCGCGGATGAGCGCCGGCGTCCTGGTCGACCTCTGCGCCCGCTTCATCGAGACCCCGCTCAAGCCCCAGACCCTTCTGGGCCTGATCAAGCACCCGCTGACCCGGCTCGACCTCGGCGGGTCCTCCTTGCCCGACGTCGCCTCGGCGCTGGAGGAGCACGCCCTGCGCGGCCCGCGTCCGTGCGACTGGGCCGAGGTGCAAAAGCGCCTGCTCAAGGCCGCCGAACCCGGTCGCGGCGGCCAATCCCTGCCCGAGTGGAAAGCCGCCCGCCTGTCCGGCGCCCGCGCCCTGGCCGCCCGGCTGGAAGCCCTCGCCGCCGAGGCCTTGGCCACCTTCGCACCCACCGCCGCCCCCGACGCCGCCGCCCGCGCCCTGACCGCCCTGATCGAGGCCCTGGCGGGTCAGAACGCCTGGGCCGGACCGGACGGCGAGGCCGCCGCCTCGCTGCTGTCGGCCCTGATCGACGGCGGCGGGTCGCTGGGAGAGGTCAGCCGCGCCGACTTCGCCGCCCTGGTGGCCGGTCTGCTGGGCGAGGAGACCGTCCGCACCGGCGGCGCCACCCACCCGCGCCTGCGCATTCTGGGGGCCATTGAGGCCCGCCTGACCCGCGCCGATCGCATGATCCTGGCCGGGCTGGAGGAAGGCGTCTGGCCTCGCCCCGCCCCGGTCGATCCCTTCCTGTCGCGCCCGATGCGGAAGACCCTCGGCCTGCCCACGCCCGAGCGGCGTCTGGGCCAGACGGCCCAGGACTTCGTTCAGGCCGCCTGCGCCGACGAGGCCATCCTGATCCACTGCGAGCGGCGCGGCGGCCAGCCCGCCGTGCGCTCGCGCTGGCTGTGGCGCCTCGAGATGCTGACGCGCGGCGCCGACGCCCCGGCCACCCCGGTCGCCATCCCCGCCCCCGCCGGTCTGGCCGAATGGACCCGCGCCCTGGACGCCCCGCCGCCCGGCGCCGCCCGCTTCGCACCGCGTCCCATGCCGAAGCCCCCGGTCGAGCGCCGCCCGCGCAGCCTCTATGTCACCCGCATCGAGCGCTGGGTGCGCGACCCCTACGCCATCTACGCCCAGTGGGTGCTGGGCCTGAACATCATGGACCGGCCGGGCGCCTCGGCCGAGGCGATGGCGCGCGGCAATGCGGTGCACAAGGCCATCGAGCGCATGACCCTGATGTGGCCCCATGTCCTGCCCGACGACTGCGAGGCGCAGATCGAACAGCTGCTGATCGAGGAGCTGACCGCCCACGGCTTCGAGGACGCCGCCATGGCCCGCGAGACGCCGCTGGCGCGCAACTGCGCCCGCTGGCTAGCCGGGTTCGAGGCCGAACGCCGGGCGCGCAGCGTCACCCTGCTGATCGAGCAACAGGGGACCATGACCTTTGACGCCCCCGCCGGCCCCTTCACCATGAAGGCCTATGCCGACCGCATCGAGGTGGGCGCAAGCGGGGCCGCCATCATGGACTTCAAGACCGGCGGCGTGCCGTCGGGCAAACAGGTCAAGGCGGGCTTTGCGCCCCAGCTGACCCTGACCGCCGCCATCCTCGCCGACGGCGGCTTCAAGGACACCAATGGTCCCGTGCCCGCCGACGAGCTGACCTATGTCCGCGTCGTCGGGCGCAAGAAGGCGGGCGAGGTGGCGGTGCGCGCCTCCGGCCCCGAAGCGGCGGCGCTGGGCGAAGCCGCGCTGGAGGGACTGAAGAAGCGCGTGGCCCGCTTCGATCACCCGGACACCCCCTATGTCTCCTGGGCCGCGCCCCAGTTCATGGGCAACTACGGCAGCAACTACGACCATCTGGCCCGCGTCTGGGAATGGCACGTCGTCGGCGGCGAAGAAGGCGACAGCGAATGAACATCGCCACTCCGCAGATGCGTCCTGATCCGCAGATCCGCGCCGCCGATCCGGCCCTGTCGGTCTTCGTCACGGCCAACGCCGGCTCGGGCAAGACCACCACCCTAGTCAGCCGCGTGGCCCGCCTGCTGCTGGGCGGGGCCGGGGCCTCGGCCATCCTCTGCGTCACCTACACCAAGGCCGCCGCCGCCGAGATGCAGGCCCGCCTGTTCGAGACCCTGGGCAAATGGGCGGTCATGGACGACGCCGCCCTGTCCGCCGAACTGGCCAAACTGGACGCCAGCGATCCCGCCGGACTCAACCCGGCCCGCCTGTCAGAGGCGCGCCGCCTGTTCGCCCGGGCGCTGGAGACGCCGGGCGGGCTGAAGATCCAGACCATCCACGCCTTCTGCGAAAAGCTGCTGCGCCGTTTCCCTATCGAGGCGGGCGTCTCGCCGCGCTTCACCGTGCTGGAAAACGAAGCCGCCATCGCCCTCAGCCACGCCGCGCGCGAGGAACTGGCCCGCGCCGCCCTGCGCGACCCCGACGGCCCGGTCGGTCAGGCCTACAGCCATTTCGCCGTCGAGCTGGACTGGGGCAGGTTCGAGAGCCTGCTGGCCATGATCGAGGCCAGACGCGCCGACCTGACCGACTATGTCGCCCGCGTCGGCTACGGCTCGGCCCCCGGCCCCCACGCCCTGACCGGCGCCGATCCCGAACAGACGCCCGACGAGATCGAAGGCGACTTCATCCGCTGGCTGGACCGGGGCGAGGTCCGCCGCATGGCCGAGTTGATGGCGACCGGCGGCAAGACCGACAAGGACCGCGCCGCCGAGCTGATCCACGCCCTGGATCATGAGTGGAGCTTCCACGGCCTCGGCGTCGTCTTCCTCACGGGGACCGGATCGCCGCGCAAGTCGATGGCCACCAAACAGGCCCCGCCCGACGCGGGCGGCTGGCTGACCGACCTGCAAGCCAAATATCTGGCCACGCTGGACGTGGTGCGCGCCGCCAAGGTCGCCACCGACACCATCAAGCTGCTGACCTTGGCCGTGGCCCACGCCGCCTTCTACGAGGCCGCCAAGGCCGAGCGCGGAGCGCTGGACTTCTCCGATCTGGTGGCGAAAACCGTCGACCTGCTGACCGAACGCTCGACCGCCGCCTGGGTCCTGTACAAGTTGGACGGCGGCATCGACCACGTCCTGATCGACGAGGCTCAGGACACGGCGCCCGAGCAATGGGCCATCATGCGCGCCCTGACCGGCGAGTTCTTCTCGGGCGAGGAAACCGACCGCACCGTCTTCGCCGTCGGCGACGAGAAGCAGTCGATCTACTCCTTCCAGGGCGCCCGGCCCGAGCGGCTGCGACAGGAGTCGCAAGTCTACGACGAACTGATCCGGGCCTCCGGCTCCGCCTTCGAGGGCGTGCCGCTGGAGACCTCCTACCGCTCGACCGAGGACGTCCTGGCCTTTGTCGATCACGCCTTCAATGATCCCGAACGCACCCGCGCCCTGGTCGGCGAGGCCGGCGACATCCCCCGCCACCTGCCCGCCCGCGTCGGCCAGCGCGGCAGCGTTGACCTGTGGCCCCTGTTCATGGACGAGGCCCCGCCCGAGCGCGACGCCTGGGACGATCCGGTCGATCAGGAAGGCGTCGCCGGCGCCCGCAAACGCATGGCCGCCGCCCTGGCCCAGGAGATCAGGCGTCAGGTCGAAACCGGCGCGACCGTCTATGACCGCAACACGCGCCAGCCGCGCGCCAGCGGCTACGGCGACTTCCTCATCCTGGTGCGCCGCCGCGACGCCACCTTCGAAGAGATCATCCGCGCCCTGAAGAGCGCGGGCGTCCCCGTCGCTGGGGCCGACCGGCTGAAACTGTCGAGCCATATCGTCTTCGACGACCTCAAGGCGCTCGCCCGCTTCGCCCTCTTCCCCGGCGACGACCTGTCGCTGGCCGAGGTGCTGCGCAGCCCCTTCTGCGACGTGGACGAGGCCTCGCTCTATGATCTGGCCGGGCGCGAGAAGCGTCAGGGCCTGTGGCGCGAACTGAAGCAACGCGCCGACGAACGCCCCGAATGGCGCCGCGCGCTGGAGCTGTGCCTGAGCGCCCGCGCTGCGCGCGACAGCGCCCCCTTCACCTTCTTCTCCGCCCTGCTGAACCGCGTGGACGACACCGGCGTCTCTGGCCGCGCCCGCGTGCTGACGCGGTTGGGCCGCGAGGCCGAGGAAGCCATCGACGAGACCCTCAACCAGGTCCTGGCCGCCGAGAACCGGGGCGGGGTTGATCTGGAGACCTGTCTCGCCCTGCTGGAAGCCGCCGACGTCGAGGTGAAGCGCGAACTGGAAGGGCCGCGCGGCGAGGTCCGCGTCATGACCGTCCACGGCGCCAAGGGGCTGGAGGCGCCCGTCGTCATCCTGCCCGACACCACCATGAAGGCGAAGGCCCAGGGGCCGAGCCTGATGCCCGTCGCGCTCGACGCCATCGGCATGGGCGACGGCGAGGCCTGGCTGATGTGCCCTGGCTCGTCCAAGGAGGACTGCGCCGCTTCCGAGGCCGCCCGCGCCGCGCGCGAGGCCCGCGTCAGCGACGAATCCCTGCGCCTACTCTACGTCGCCCTGACCCGCGCCCGCGACCGCGTCATCGTCATGGGGCGCGGCTCCAAACGCTCGCCCGAACCGGGCGACTGGTGGTCGGTCATCGAGGAGACCTTCAACCGTCTCGGCGACGAGGTGCGGACGCTGGACAACAACGTCCGCCGCTACGGCGTCGATCTCGACGTCCTGCCCGCAGTGACCGCCGCGACCGAGGCCCGCCCGGAAGCCCCCGACTGGGCGCGCCAGACGCCCGCCCGCGACGCCGCCGCCCGCTTCGCCTCGCCGTCGCAGATGCAGGAGCAGAAACGCATTCCCGCGCCGTCGCCGCTGGCGCGCGGCGAAGGTCCCGGCGCCGGTCTGGGCCGGTTCCGGCGCGGCGACCTGATCCACCGCCTGCTGGAACGCCTGCCCGACATCGCCCCGTCCGACCGGCCCGACGCCGCCGTGCGGATGCTGGCGCGTGAACGCGACCTGTCGGACGATCAGCGCGCTGAGATGATCGGGGCGGCTTTCGCCGTGCTGGACGACGCCCGCTTCGCGCCGGTCTTCGGCGCCGGCTCGCGCGCCGAGGTGGCTGTGACCGGCTCCTCGCCCGACCTGCCGTCCGGCGTCTCCATCTCGGGCCGCATCGACCGCCTGGTGGTCACGCCTGAACGGGTGCTGATCGTGGATTTCAAGTCCAACCGCCCGGCCCCGGATCACGTCGAGGACGCCGACCCGGCCTATGTCCTGCAGATGGCGGTCTATACGGCGGTGCTGCGTCGCCTTTATCACGACCGCGCGGTCGAGGCCGCCCTGGTCTGGACGGATGGGCCGAAGCTGATGGTCGTGCCGCAGGACCTGATGGACGCGGCGCTTTCAAATGCGCGTTGATTTGTGCGCAAATCGCTCCCACATCTGCCGGGAACGCCGAGCCTTCCATTCGGCGCGCCGCTAAACGCGCTCAAACAGCGAGGCCTCGCAGGCCGAGCGATAGCGCCCCTTAAGGAGAGCCATTCATGGCGACCGTGAAAGTCACCGACGAAAGCTTCGACGCCGACGTCCTGAAGTCCTCGACCCCCGTCCTGGTGGACTTCTGGGCCGAGTGGTGCGGCCCCTGCAAGCAGATCGGCCCGGCGCTGGAACAGATCGCCGACGAACTGGCCGGTCAGGTGACGATCGCCAAGGTCAACATTGACGACAGCCCCATGACCCCCTCCAAGATGGGCGTGAAGGGCATCCCGACCCTGATGCTGTTCAAGGACGGCCAACTGGCTTCCATGAAGGTGGGCGCCATGCCCAAGGGCAAGATCGTCGAATGGCTGGCCGAAGCCGGCGTCAAGGCGGACTAAGAAATCTCCCTCCCCTTCATGGGGAGGGTGGCTGAGCCGTCAGGCGAAGCCGGGTGGGGGCGGCGCGGCGATAAGCCCGCCGCCTTTTGCTTGTCTGGGATGTGGGGATGGGCAGCCTGGCCCTCCCCACCCGGTCGCTTCGCGACCACCCTCCCCATGAAGGGGAGGGAGAGGGCTAGACCGGCCAGGTCTCGGGACTGGCGCCCAGAACCTCGCCCGCCAGATAGAGCGATCCGCAGATGACGATGCGGCCCGCGCCGAGCGCCAGGGCGCGTTCCAGAGCCTCGTCCACCGAGGTCGTCGGCAGGGCGCCGAAGCCGCGCCCCTGCGCCACGGCGGCCAAGGACGCCGGGTCCGCCGCCGCGCCGTCGAAGCCGATAGTGAAGACTTGGGCGTCGATCCCTTTCAGCGCCTCGAAGAACCCGCCCGCGTCCTTGTTGGCCAGCATGGCCACGATCAGGGCGGTGGGCCGCGGCGCCCGCGCCTGACGCTCGGCCAGGGTCCGGGCCAGGGCCCTTCCGGCGTGAGGATTATGTCCGCCGTCCAGCCACAGCTCAGCGTCCGCCGCTTGCGCCTTCTCGGCATAGGGTCCCACGGTCAGCCGCTGCATCCGCGCGGGCCAGCGCACGGATTTCAGCCCCTCGGCGATGGCGGCTTCGGGCAGGTCCAGCTCCAGGGCGGCGGCCACGGCCACGCCCGCGTTGTCGAACTGGTGCGGCCCGCTCAGCGCCGGGGCCGGCAGGTCGAGGAAGCGTTCCTGATCCTGATAGACCAGCCCGCCGCGCTCGGCCCAGGCGTCGAAATCCACGCCCATGACGGTCAGCGGCGAATGAACCTCGGCCGCGCGTCGCTCGATCACGGCCATGACGGCCTCGGACTGACGGGCGATCACGCCCCGCGCCCCGGCCTTCAGGATGCCCGCCTTCTCCGCGGCGACGCCTTCGATCCTGTCGCCCAGGAACTCGGCGTGATCCAGATCGACGGGGGTGATGACGCTCAGCAGAGGCCGGTCGATGACATTGGTGGCGTCCAGCGATCCGCCCAGGCCCACCTCGATGATGGCCAGGTCGGCGGGGGTCTCGCTCATGGCCAGGAAGGCCGCGGCGGTCGTGCTTTCGAACACGGTGGCCTCGCCCCCGGTCTCGGCCATGGCCGCCTCGATGCGGTCCAGCACGGCGTTCAGCTGATCGTCGCTGATCAGGGTCCCGGCCAGCCGGATGCGCTCGTTGAAGCGCACCAGATGCGGCGAGGTGTAGGCATGGACCCGCAGGCCCGCCGCCTCGGCGATGGCCCGGATCAGGGAGACCGTCGAGCCCTTGCCGTTGGTGCCGGCGACATGGACCACCGGCGGCAACCGATCCTGCGGGTCGCCCAGCGCCGCGCACAGCGCCCGCATCCGGTCCAGCGACAGGTCGATGCGCTGGGGATGGCGGGCGCGAAGACGTTCCGAGATCGGGTCCATCAGGCGCCCTTAGGCCGCCTTGCGCTTGCCGCCCATCAGCATGGACATGATCTGGCCGAGCGTCGTCGGCAGATCGCCGCGCGCCACGACCTTGTCGACCATGCCCTTGCCCTGAAGATACTCGGCGCGCTGGAAGCCCGGCGGCAGTTTCTCGCGGATGGTGGTCTCGATCACGCGCGGACCGGCGAAGCCGATCAGGGCGCCCGGCTCGGCCAGGTGGACGTCGCCCAACATGGCGTAGGAGGCGGTCACGCCCCCCGTGGTCGGGTCGGTCAGGACCACGACGTAAGGCAGCTGCGCCGCCTTCACTTCCTGCACGGCCAGGGTCGTGCGCGCCATCTGCATCAGGCTGAGAGCGCCTTCCTGCATCCGCGCGCCGCCGGCGGCGGTGAAGCAGACGAAGGGCACGCCGCGCTTCACGGCCTCACGGGCGGCGGCGACGAAGGCCTCGCCCGCCGCCATGCCCAGCGACCCGCCCATGAAGGTGAAGTCCTGAACGATGACGACCGCGGCCACGCCGTCGATCTTGCCGAAGCCGATCGCCATGGTGTCCTTGCGGCCCGCCGCCTTGCGCGCCGCGTTCAGGCGATCGCGATAGGGCTTGCCGTCCGAGAACTTCAGCGGGTCTTCCGGCACGTCCGGGGTGTCGATGCTCTCGAATACGCCGTCATCGAAAGTGGCCTTCAGGCGCGTCGGCGCATTGATCCGCATGTGACGGCCCGACGGCGTGACCCACAGGGCCGCCTCCAGGTCTGTGCGGAACAGCATCTCGCCGCTGTCCGGGTCCTTGACCCACAGATTGTCGGGCGTGTCGCGCCGGCTGACGATCTTGCGGACGCCGGGAGCGAAGCGGGACAGCCAGCCGCCACGCGGCTTGTTCTCAGGATTCTTGTCGACCATGAGCGCGCCTTTAGACGGTTTCCGCGACGGAAGCACTAGTTCTGGCGGTTTTCACCGCGTCCGCCAGGGCCTTCACCTTGGCCAGAACGCGGGGGACGGCCGGTTCGTTCGCCGCCAAAGCGGCGGCCACTTCATCGACGAAGACGGACCCCGCCACCACCGCATCGGCCACGCGGGCGATTTCGGCGGCGCGCTCGGGCGTCTTGACGCCGAAGCCGACGGCGACGGGGAGGTTCGCGGCCTTGCGGACCCGTTCGACGGCGGGGGCGACGGACGCGGCCTGCGCCTCCTTCACCCCGGTCACGCCCGCGACCGAGACGTAATAGACAAAGCCCGAGGTCCCGTGCGCGATGACCTTCAGCCGGTCGTCGTCTGAGGTCGGCGTGGCCAGACGGATCAGCGACACTTGTTGGCCGTCCAGCGCCGCAGCCAGAGGCCCGGCCTCTTCCGGCGGGCAATCGACCACGATCAGACCGTCCACGCCCGCCGCTGCGGCGTCAGCGGCGAAGGCCTCATAGCCATAGCTCTCGACCGGGTTCAGATAGCCCATCAGGATGACCGGCGTGGCGTCGTCGCCCGCCCGGAAATCGGCCACCAGATCCAGCGTGCCGCGCAGGGTCATCCCCGCCGCCAGCCCGCGCAGGGCCGCGCGCTGGATCGGCGGCCCCTCGGCCATCGGATCGGAAAAGGCCAGACCCAGTTCGATCAGGTCGGCCCCGGCGGCGGGCAGGCCGCGCAGGATCTCCAGCGCCTCATCCCGGCTGGGATCGCCGGTCATGACGTAGGGAATGAAACCGGCCCGGCCCTCGGCCTTCAGCTTGGCGAAACGGGCGTCAATGCGAGCCGTCGTCACTGGGGCGTCGTTCCGGCGGCGGGCTGACCGGCGCAGACATTGCCAGGGATGGTGGCGAAGCCGAGATAGCCCGGCGATTCCGGCGCGGCAGGCCCCGAGGTGTCATAAAAGGCCACCATCTGCAGGCCGTCGCAGACGCCGCCGTCCTTGCGCTTGATCAGGACCACGCGGTTGTCGTCGCCGCCCGCCGCCAACCAGCCCTGGCTCTCGAAATGAGCGATATAGGCTTCGGCCAGGGCGCCGACGCCAGCCAGGGGCGCGGTGACGCAGAAGGCGCGACCGTTCAGTCCATGCAGGTTGCCGCAGTCGGGCGCGGCCTTGGCGGCTCCGAGCAGCGGGGTGTCGGTCGCGGGCACGCCTTGCGGTCCGGTGGCGGCGGCCTGAACCGGAGCCGGTGCGGCGGACGCCGCCTGCGTCTTGGCCATCGTCAAGGTCGGAGAAACAGCGGCGACCAGGGCCGCGATCAGAAGGGTCTTCATGCTCAAAGCTCCACGCCCAGATGCTTGGCTACGGTGAAAATATCCTTGTCGCCCCGGCCCGACAGGACCAGCACGACGTCGCCGCCCTTGCCGATCTCCCTGGCGACTTCGCCGATGCGCGCGAGGGCGTGCGAGGGCTCCAGCGCGGGGATGATGCCTTCCAGTTTCGACAGCAGTTGGAAGGCCTCCAGCGCCTCGTCGTCGGTGGCCGAAAGGTATTCGCCGCGGCCAAGATCGTTGAGCCAAGCGTGCTCCGGCCCGATGCCCGGATAGTCGAGACCGGCCGAGATGGAATGACCCTCAAGGATCTGCCCGTCGGCGTCCTGCAGCAGATAGGTGCGGTTGCCGTGCAGCACGCCGGGGCGGCCGCCCTTCAGGCTGGCGGCGTGTTCGGGGGTGTCCAGACCGTGGCCCGCCGCCTCGACGCCGATCAGGCGCACGCCCTCGTCCTCGATGAAGGGGTGCATGGCGCCGATGGCGTTGGAGCCGCCGCCGATGCAGGCGACCACCGCGTCGGGCAGGCGGCCGATGCGCTCCAGCGACTGCCGCTTGATCTCCTTGCCGATGACCGACTGGAAGTCGCGCACCATGGCCGGATAGGGGGCCGGGCCCGCCGCCGTACCGATGATGTAGTAGGTGTCCTCGACGTTGGTGACCCAGTCACGCATCGCCTCGTTCATGGCGTCCTTCAGCGTCGCCGCCCCCGCCGTGACGGCCTCGACCTCGGCCCCCAGCAGCTTCATGCGGAAGACGTTGGGCTGCTGACGTTCGACGTCCACCGCGCCCATGTAGACGGTGCAGGGCAGGCCGAAGCGGGCGCAAACGGTGGCCGAGGCCACGCCGTGCTGACCGGCGCCGGTCTCGGCGATGATCCGCGTCTTGCCCATGCGCCGCGCCAGCAGGATCTGGCCCATGCAGTTGTTGATCTTGTGCGCGCCGGTGTGATTCAGGTCCTCGCGCTTCAGCCAGATCTTGGCCCCCCCGAAGTGATCGGTCAGACGCTCGGCGAAATAGAGCGGGCTGGCGCGACCGACATAGTGTTCCAGAAAGCCGTCCAGCTCAGCCTGGAAGCTGGGGTCGGCCTTGGCCGCCTCATAGGCCGCATTCAACTCGTGAATCAGCGGCATCAGGGTCTCGGGCACGAAGCGGCCGCCATAGGGACCGAAACGGCCCTCGACGTCAGGCCAGGCGTAGGAATTGGGGAGGATTGCGTTCACGAGCGGCAGTCTTTCGCGGGAAGGCGACGAAATCAGGACCGGGATACGGCCTTGAGGAAGGCGTGGATCAGGTCAGGGTCCTTAACACCGGGCGCGCTTTCGACGCCAGAGGAGACATCGACCAAGGGTGCCCCCGAAATCCGCACCGCCTCGGTGACATTTTGCGGGTCGAGGCCGCCTGCGAGGAACCAGTGTGCCGGCAGGGCCCGGTTCTGCATCAGCGACCAGTCGAACGAGGCCCCCACGCCGCCCGGCAGACTGGAGCCCTCGGGCGGCTTGGCGTCGAACAGCAGATGGTCGGCCATATCGGCCCAGTCGGACACGGACGCGAAGTCGGCCTCGCTGCGGATCGGCAGGGCCTTGATGATGCCTGCCCCCGTCAGCCGCCGCACCTCGGCGGCGCGCTGCGGCGTCTCATGACCATGCAGCTGAATCAGGTCAGGCCGCAGGATCAGCCCCACCTCGGTCAGCAGGGCGTCGTCGGGATCGACCAGCACCGCCACGATCTTGGCCCGCTTCCTCGCCCGGTCGAACAGGGTCGCGGCGTGCAGCGGCGGAATGTGGCGCGGGCTTTTTTCGAACACCACCGCCCCGACGAAGGCCGCGCCGCCGTGCAGGGCTGCGTCCAGCGTCTCGGGCGTCGTCAGTCCGCAAATCTTGGCCAAGGTCATGGGATGGAGGTGCGCGAGGGAGGCGAAGAGGTCAAGCACCTCCCGCTCCTCTTCGTCATCCCGGAAGCGGCGCAGCCGCTATCCGGGACCCAGACGCCAGATACGGGTTCGACCTCAGCGGATAGACCCGCCGCCTGGGTCCCGGATCTGCGGCTCGCCAGCGAGCCTTGTCCGGGATGACGGCGAGGGAGAGCATGTTCAGGCGAAGATCAGCTCGATCTCTTCCGGGCTCAGCAACCGCCACTCGCCCGGCCCCAGATCCTCCGGCAAAACCAGTCCGCCCAACCGCTCGCGGTGCAGGGCCTCGACGTGGTTGCCGGCGGCGGCGAACATGCGGCGCACCTGATGATAGCGTCCCTCGGTCACGGTCAGCAGAGCCTCGGTCGGCGACACCACGTCCAGAATGGCCGGCGACAACGGCTTGTCCTCGCCCTCCAGCACCAGGTCGCCCGAGGCGAACAGCGCGCCCTCGGTCCCGGTCAGCGGCCGCGCCAGGGTGGCGCGATAGACCTTGGCCACGTGTCGCTTGGGCGAGATCACCCGATGCAGCAGGTCGCCGTCGTCGGTCAGCAGCAGCAGGCCTGAGGTCTGCTTGTCCAGCCGCCCAATGGTCGAGATGGCCGGGTCGCGACGCTTCCACCGATCCGGCAGGATGTCATAGACCAGCGCCCCGTCTTCCTTGCGTGAACAGGTCATGCCCAGCGGCTTGTTCAACAGCATGACCAGACCGGCCACCGGGTCCAGCGGCTCGCCGTCGATCTCCATCCGGCTCGGCAGATCGGGCGTCACCGCGATGCGCTTGGACACATCGGTCAGATCGGCGCCGTCCAGCACGATGCCGCCCGCCTTGCCCATCCGCGCCATTTCGGCCCGCGAGCCGTAGCCCATCGACCCCAGCAGCTTGTCCACCCGCGAGGTAGGAACCTTGCCCGCCACCTACTTCACCGCCTCGAAGATCTTGTAGCCGCCCTGATCGGCGACCATCCGCACCCGCTTGAAGGCGGCGTTCAGCTCGGCCTCGTAGGGCAGGTGCCTGTTGGCGACCAGCCAGGCCACGCCGCCGGTCTTCAGCAGTGCCGCCGCCTGACGGATGAAGTTCTGGCCCAGACGCCGGTCCTCGGTCCCGCCGTCATGGAAGGGCGGATTGCTGACGATGAAGTTCAGCTCGCCCGCCGTCGGCAGGGTGCGCACGTCGGCCCATTCGAAGCTCGCGCGCGGGTCCTCGATATTCTTCTTCGCCGCCGCCACAGCGCGCCGGTCGAGGTCGATCAGACGCAAGGAGGTCACCGTCGGCGAGCGCAGCGCCACCAGCGACAAGGCCCCGAAGCCGCAGCCCAGGTCCGCGCCCGCCCCCTTCAGCGGCGGCATGACCCCGGCCAGCATGGCCGTGCCCGGATCGACCCGATCCCAGGCGAAGACGCCCGGCTGCGACCAGGCGTCCAGACCCTCGACCTGCTGCAGTGCGCCCGCAGCGATGGCCGGGTCCAGACCCTCAATGGTTTCGGGACGGATGACGACGCAGCGACGATGGTGGGCCTTGGCCGTCTCCCCGACCTCAAGGCCGAAACCCTTCAGCTCCTTGCCCAGACGCGAGCCGCCCTTGTCCTTGGGCGCCATGACGTCCAGGCGTCCGCCGACCTTCAGCGCCCGCAGCGCCAGAGCCAGGGTGTAGCGCCGCTCCACCACGCCCGGCGGGGCGTAGATCATGGCCTCGTCCACCGAACCGGGGGCGAGGTCTTCCAGCGCCGTCGCGCCGGGGATCAGGGGCGAGGTCTGCACCGCGCCGGTCGGAACGTCGAACACCGCCGGCGGGCGGCCATAAAGGATCGTGGTCATGGCGCGCCCCATACCCTTTTCCCGCCCTTTCGCGAAGGGCGAGCCGTGACACCCCCGAACGGATCAGGCACAACCCGCCGATGCTTGCAGACCCCATCCGTTCCGCTTCGCCCGCTCAGCTCGACCTGGGCGCCGCGCGCGAGGTGCTGGGCCGGGTCTGGGGCCATGCCGATTTTCGCGGCCTGCAAGCCCAGGTCGTGGCCGAGGTTCTGGCCGGGCGCGACGTCATGGCCGTCCTGCCGACCGGCGGCGGCAAGAGCGTCTGCTATCAGATCCCCGCCATCCTTCGCCCCGGCGTCGGTCTGGTGGTGTCGCCTCTGATCGCCCTGATGACCGATCAGGTCGAGGCCCTGAAGCAGCAGGGCGTCGCCGCCGCTCGCCTCGATTCCGGCGTGCCGATGGAGGAGCGCTCCGCCATCTGGCGCGCCGCCCGCTCGGGTGAACTGGACCTGCTCTACGTCTCGCCCGAAGGCCTGGCCGCCGGCTCCATGCTGGAACGTCTGTCCGAGATCGACCTCAGCCTGATCGCCATCGACGAGGCCCACTGCGTCAGCCAGTGGGGCCACGACTTCCGCCCCGACTATCGCTCGCTGGGCCGCCTGGCCGAGATCTTTCCCGGCGTCCCGCGCATCGCCGTGACAGCGACCGCCGACGCCCGCACCCGCGACGACATCCTGGCCTCGCTGCGACTGGGTGAAGCCCGCGTCTTCGTCGACAGCTTCGCCCGCCCGAACCTGCAACTATCCGCCGAGCGCAAGATCAACGGGTCGCGTGCCCGCACCGACGCCGCCGTGGTCGAACTGGTGCGCGAGCGGCGCGGCAAGTCGGGCGTGGTCTATTGCGGCAGCCGCGACGGCTGCGAGCGCGTGGCGCAAACCCTGCGCGACGCCGGGACCAACGCCATCGCCTATCACGCCGGCTTCGACGCCAAGGACCGCGACCGGCGGCTGGAGCGCTTCCTGGCCGAGGACGGCGCCGTCATGGTCGCCACCATCGCCTTCGGCATGGGCGTCGATAAACCGGACGTCCGCTTCGTTATCCACGCCGATCCGCCCGGCAGCCTCGAAGCCTACTGGCAGGAAATCGGGCGCGCCGGACGCGACGGCGAACCGGCCGAGGGCATCACCCTCTACGGCCCCTCCGACATCGCCTGGTCCCTGCGCCGCCTCGAAGGCCGGCCGATGGCCGAGGAGGTCAAGCAGGTCCAGACCCGCAAGGTCCGCCAGCTGTTCGCCATGCTGGACGGCGCCGTCTGCCGCCCCCAGGCCGTGCGTCGCTACTTCGGCGAGACAGACGCGCAACCGTGCGGCGTCTGCGACATCTGCGGCGACCCGCCGGCGACGTTCGACGCCGTGGTCCCGGCGCAAAAGGCTCTGGCGGCGGTGCAACGCCTCGGCGAACGCTTCGGCCGGACCCGCGTGGTCGATCACCTGCTGGGCAAGACGAAAGACGTCCAGCCGTGGGAGGCGAACCTGTCCACCTGGGGCATCGGCGCCGACCTGTCGCTGACGGCGTGGCGCGACGTCATCGACCACCTGCTGTTCGAGGGCCTGCTGGTCGAAGACCCGAACGAAGGCAAGCCCATCATCCAACTGGGCGATCCCGAGGCCGTCCGCGCCGTCTATCGCGGCGAGCGCCCCGTTCAGGTGCGCAAGGCGCCGGTCCGCGTGGTCGAGGCCGAACGTCCGCGTCGCAACGCCGGCCGCAACCTGGCCGCCGAGGCGCTGGACACGGACGTGCGCGCCCGCTTCGAGGTCCTGCGCGCCTGGCGCCGCGACCGCGCCGCCGAGCAGCACGTCCCGCCCTATGTCATCTTCCAGGACAAGACCCTGGTCGAGATCGCCCTCAGCGAACCGCGCAACCTCGACGCGCTCGGCCGCATTTCCGGCGTCGGGGCGGGCAAGCTCGAACGCTACGGCAAGGGCGTGCTCGAGGCCCTGCGCGCGGCGGACTGATCGCCCTTCCATGACCAAAGCTTAACTGGCGCGGCCAGCTTCGCCCTGCCACCCCTTCGGCTGACACCGGTAGGGGGAAGCGTAACATGAAGCGGTTTCTGGCGACGGGCGCAGCCTGTCTGGCACTGGCGAGCGCGGCTCAGGCGCAGGAGGCTCCGGCCGACGCGCCCAAGCCGATGGACCAGCCGCGCGACTGGTCCGCGACCCTGACGCAGGACGCGACCGGCCTGCACGACATCATGATCGACAGCCACCCGGGCGTGCACGATCCGCTCAACCCGGCCTTCAAACCTCGGCTGGAGGAAGGCCTGACCGTCGCGCTGGAGCGGGCCAGGACCACCACCGACGCAGGCGGCTGGTGGTGGGCGTTGCGCGCCTATGTCGCCAGCTTCGAAGACGGCCATGTCGGCATCAACATCACCCAGCCGAACTACGGCTTCCCCACCCGCTGGCCCGGCTTCCTGACTATCTATCGCGGCGTCGATCAGGTGGTGGCCGACCGCGAACCCGCCGACGCCGCGACGCCGCCCCTCGGCGCCCGACTGATCGACTGCGACGGCGTGGCCGCCGAGGCCCTGGCCGAGCAGCGCATCGGTCAGTTCCGGGGCCGCTGGTTCCTGGAAGCCCAACGCACCCTTTACGGCGACTGGCAGTTCCTCAGCGCGCAGAACCCGTGGATCGGAGAGATGCGCCAGTGCCGCTTCGAAAGCAACGGCGCGACCAAGACCTACGCCCTGAACTGGCGCGCCACGCCCGAGGACATCTACGCCCGTCGCGCCAGGCTGGCCCAGCGCGCCGCGACCGACTTCGGCCTGAAGCATTTCGACGACGGCGGCTTCTGGATCTCGACGCCTTCGTTCAACGGCGATCCGTCCAGCGAAACCCATGCCGAGCTGACCGCCCTGATCGCCGACATGAAGGCCAAGCAGGACGCCCTGCGGCTGGCCCCTTACGTCGTGCTGGACCTGCGCGGCAACGGCGGCGGCTCCTCGCACTGGAGCCAGCTGATGGCCGAGGTCCTTTGGGGCGACGCCTGGATGGCCGCCCACCCCGAACCGGAGATCGAGGCCGTCGAATGGCGCGCCTCAGACGGCAATATCGCCGAAATCTCCGCCTTCCTGGACAAGCTGCACGCCACGAACGGCCAGCCGGAGCTGATCACCTGGGCCGAAGACGCCATCAACGGCATGAAGGCGGCCCAGGCCGCCGGTCAGGTCTACTGGCGCAGCGCCAATGACGAGAAGCCGGCCGACGCCGCCCCGCCGCCGCCCGCGCCGCAGCTGATGGCCGGCCGGGTCTATGTCCTGACCGATTCCAGCTGCGGCTCCGCCTGCCTCGACGCCGTGGATCTGTGGAAGACCGCAGGCGCCCTCCAGGTCGGGCGCGAGACCTCGGCCGACACCGTCTACATGGAAATCCGCGAACCCGCCCTGCCCAGCGGCCTGGCCCAGATCGCCGTGCCGATGAAGGTCTATCGCGGCCGCGCGCGCGGCAACAACGAGCCGCAACGCCCCCAGTATGTCATCGCAGGCGACATGAGCGACGACGCGGCCCTGCTGGCCTCCATCCGCCGGCTGCAGCCGGACTGAAGCCTCAGCGCAGGAAGCGTTCGACCGCCGCCTGGAAACGGCGCGGCTGGTCGATCATGACCATGTGCTCGGCCCCTTCGATCCGCTCGAAGGCGGCCGGGCGCGGCAGGCTGCGATAACCGGCGCGGAACAGGCCGTCGATGTGGCTGCGCGGGCTGCGGTCGTCGGCGCTCCAGCCATAGACGACGGTGACGGGGGCGGTGATGGAAGGCAGGCGCGAACGCAGGTCCACCGTCATCACCTCGTACAGGCCCTGCGCCAGGGTGCGTCGGTCGCCGCCCTGCCAGCCGAGCGTGCCGAACAGACTGTCCGCCGCGCCGCCCATATCCGCCCCCATGCCCTGGGCCTGGGTCTTCAACGCTTCGTCGCCGAACAGCAGCAGGCCCTGATAGGCCAGCCGCGCCAGAGGCTCGACATCCCCCGTCGTGGCGCCCGCGCTGATCAGCGACGGGAAAAAGGGCGAGGCGTCCACCACCATGACCCGGCCCACCCGCGGCCCGGCGTCGGCGGCGACCCGCAGGGCGATCTGGCCGCCCATCGAGTGACCGATCACGGCAGGCCGGGTCAGTTCCCGCTCGGCGATGTAGCGCCGAATCTCGGCTGCAGCCGGAGCGCCGATCAGACCCGCATCATTGGCCAGGGCCGGCACGTCGCCGAAACCGCGCACCGTCACCAGATGGACCCGGTATCGCCCCTCCAGAGCGCTGGCCGTGCGCGTCCAGACAGCCGATGTCGAAGCCAGGCCAGGGATCAGGATGACGTCCGGACCGGAACCGCGCGTCTCGACCACGATCCGGTCGGACTGGAAAGCGCCGGGAGCCGCCGCCAGAGCCAACGCAGGGCTCCACAACAGGACCAGAAGACTCAAAAGAAAGCGCGTCATCAGAAAAACCTAGCCTTGGATCACGGCGAAGAGTCGGCAGAGGGAGCTAGTTGAATTTTCGCCGTTTCGGGTGTGAAATCGTCTCATCCTGGGGAGGATCCGATGAAGCCCATCCTATTGACCGCCATTCTCGCCGCCGCCGCCGTATCTGCGGGCGCAGCGTCCGCCGAAGAATGGAACGCCTTTTCGCGCAACGCCCGACTGGTCTATCTCGCCGATGTCGGGGGAATCGCCACGGTCGGCGACGCGTCCAGCATCCGCGTGGCCCGCGTCTCGCTGCAGTCTCCCGCCGGGGACTACAGCCACAAGATCGATGAATACGAGATCCGTTGCGCCGCCAAGCAGGCGCGCATCCTGGCCGAAATCGAGTACGGACCCGACGGCGCCGAAGTCGAGCGCTATCCCGAGGCCGACCCCGCCTGGGACGACATTCGCCCCACCAGCCTGAGCGCCTATATCCAGCCCATCGTCTGCGAGGGCGCCCGCGCGGACGGCCCCAACGCAAGCTCCATCAAGGCCTATATCGACAGCGGGCGCGGCCAGTAGCCGAGCGCACATCATCGCCACACAGCAAAACGGCCGCCCCATCGATGGGGCGGCCGTTTCATTTTCAGCGCCTGGAAGGTTTCAGGCGGCGGCGGGCTTGGGC
>NZ_DLNQ01000015.1:381785-382775 GCF_002479495.1 Brevundimonas sp. UBA7506 | reverse complement strand
TCGCCATGATGACCACCAGCGAAGCGCGCGGAATGCCGGCGATGCCCTTGGACGTCACCATCAGCAGCAGCAGCATGAAGACCTGCTGCGAGACGCTGAGGTGCACGCCGTGCGCCTGCATGATGAACATGGTGGCGAAGGTGCAGTAGAGCATCGAGCCGTCGAGGTTGAACGAATAGCCCAGCGGCAGGACGAAGCTGACGATGCGGCGACGCACGCCGACGGTGGGCAGGGCGTCCAGGATGCGCGGATAGGCGGCTTCCGAGCTGGCGGTCGAGAAGGCCAGCAGGGCCGGGGTGCGGATCACCTTGAACAGGGGCAGGACGCGACGGCCCAGGACGGCGGCGCCGGCCAGGAACAGCAGGCCCCACAGGATGCCCATCGAGCCGTAGAAGCCCAGCACGAACTTGGCGTAGACGGCCAGCATCTCCAGGCCTTGCGTGGCGATGGTCGAGGCCAGGGCGGCGAAGATGGCCAGGGGGGCCAGCTTCATCACGAACTCGGTCACCTTCAGCATGATGCTGGCGGCCTGTTCGACCAGGTTCAGCACCGCAGGCGCCTTGTCGTCCAGCGCCGCGACCGCCGTGCCGACGAACAGGGAGAAGACGACGATCTGCAGGATCTCGTTCTTGGCCATGGCGTCGAAGATCGAGGTCGGCACCAGGTGGGTGACGAAGCCATGCAGCGAGAAGGCGTCGGTCGAGGCGGCCGGCGCCGTCGCCAGCGCCGCCTGCGGCAGGTGCATCCCGGCGCCCGGCTGCAGGATCTGCACCATGATCAGGCCCAGCAGCAGGGACACCACCGAGGCGCCGATGAACCAGGTCATGGTCTTGACGCCGATGCGGCCAACCGAGGCGGCGTCCTCCATGTGGGCGATGCCCGCCACCAGGGTGGTGAAGACCAGGGGCGCGATGATCATCTTGATCAGACGCAGGAAGACGTCGGTGATCAGCGACAGATTCTTGGCCGCCGCCGCCGCCTGATCGGCGC
>NZ_DLNQ01000015.1:137475-381495 GCF_002479495.1 Brevundimonas sp. UBA7506 | reverse complement strand
TTGCTAAAGCCTAACGGCCCGCTCGACTAGATCAGAACGACCTGCGAATGGTCGCGTACCCGGGACGCTCCCCGCTCTTCATCGGGCGACGCCGGCAAGGACAATGCCCGGCAGGCGCACCAACGCTCTCGTTCCGTCGACAGGTCCAGGGCGCAGTACGACCGTGCCGCCGCCGCGCTCCACGATCGATCGGCTGATGGGCAGGCCCAGCCCGGCGCCGCCGGTGGCGCGGCTGCGCGAGGCCTCCAGGCGACGGAAGGGGGTAAAGACCGCCTCCAGCTGATCCTGCGGCAGGCCCGGCCCTCCGTCGTCGATGACGACGACGACCTCTCCACCTTCCGACGTCACAGCGATCTCGGCCCGGTCGCCATACAGCACCGCATTGTCGATCAGATTGGCCAGGGCGCGCTCCAACTGGTCCCGATCGCCGCGAACCAGATGCTCGCCGTCCGCCACCAGCGTCACGTCTCGTCCCATCGCCACCTGTCGCGCCACGCATTCACGCGCCAGATCGGCAAGGTCCAAAGGCTCGGACGTCCATGGCGCCTCCTCGCCGCGCACATAGGTCAACAGTTGGGCGATCAGCCGCTCCATCCGGGCGATGTCGGCGATGGCGGCCTCGCGCGGGATTTCCGCCAGCCCCTCCACCCGCAGACGCAGGCCGGTCAGCGGTGTTCTCAGGTCGTGGGCCACGGCGGCCATGATGGCGGTGCGTTCCTTCAGCGCCTCGCCCAGACGGTCGCGCATGGCGTCCAGAGCCCGGGCCGCTTCCGCCGCCTCGCGCGGGCCGCCGACGAAGGCCGTCGCGGGTTCATCGCCGCGCGCCGCCTCGGCCAGCCGCTGGAACGGCGCGGCCAGCCGTCCCGCCCCCCACAGGGCCAGCGGCAACAGGACGGCGGCGGCGATCAGGAAGGCCAGCCCCATGCGCAACCGCTGCGGCGTCAGCCACGGCGACGGCGGCGTCACCACCGCCCAGCGCCCGTCCGCCTGACGCGCCGCCGCCTCGAAGGAGGCGAAGCTCATCCCCGGCGAAAGGGCCATGCTCGCCAACAGGGCCTTCAGTCCCTCCGACGGCGCAGGCGGCAGGGAGCCGCCCGCCGGAACGCGCTCGGGGCTCAGCGGTCGCACCCGCACCTCGGCCATCGGCGCGTCCAGCAGCACCGCCAGCCCGGCCTGGGCCACCAGAGCCTGGCCGGCGCGCGCGGCCTCAAACGGCGGCGCGGCGACGACGCGACGCCGCCAGCCCGTCTCCGCTTCACCGGTCAGAGCCGCCTGCGCCTCGGCCAGCGTCACCCGCGCGGGCGGCGGGGCGGGAAAGGCTAGGGCGATGACGAAGGCGACCGTCAGGCACAGCAGGATGGCCGCGACAGTGAAGCCCGCCGTCAGGGTGCGGATGGACAGCGTGCTCATCGTCGCACCGGCGCGCGGAAGCGATAGCCCGCCCCGCGCACCGTCTCGATCAGCGGCGCCTGCCCCGGCCGGTCCAGCTTGCGCCGCAGACGGCTGACCGCCAGATCGACGGCCCGGTCGAAGTTCTCGGCCAGAGGCCCGTGGGTGTTCTCCAGGATCTGGTCGCGGCTCAGGATACGCCCGCCCGACCGCATGAAGGTCAGCAGCAGGGCGAACTCGCCTGCCGTCAGTTCCACCGCCTCTCCTCCCGGATCGGACAGCCGTCGCGCCTCGACCTCCAGCGCCCAGCCCTCGAAGGCCAGGCCCCGATCCATCGCCTCGTCCGCGTGGACGGGGCGACGCAGAACGGCGCGGATGCGGGCCAGAAGCTCGCGCGGCTCGAACGGCTTGGGCAGATAGTCCGCAGCCCCGACCTCCAGGCCGACGATGCGGTCGGTCGTCTCGCCCATGGCGCTGAGCATCAGCACCGGGGCTCGCCCCTGCAACCGCCGACAGATCGACAGCCCGTCCTCGCCCGGCATCATCACGTCCAGCACGACCAGATCAGGCATGGCCTCGGCCAGCCGCGCGTCCATGGCCGCGCCGCCATCCGCCGTCCGCACGCCATAGCCCGCGCCCGACAGATAGTCCTGCAGGGCCCCCCTCAGGCTGGCGTCGTCATCGACGATCAGGATGTCGGCCGTCGCGTTCATGATCCCCCTGTCCTCTTCCCCTTTTGTATCTCTGTTGTGTCGGCGCGCGCTCGGCAAGCGCCCCGTCGGACATGAAGGCGATACGGAGCCCGGCGAGCCTGATCCTCCACCTTCGGAGACGCCCATGTTCGCCCTTGTCCTGCTGTTGACCTCGACCGCCGCATCCGCCGCCCCCCTTCATGCCCCTGGCTCCCTCTGCGCCCGCGCCCTCGCCGCCGCGCCTGATCTCAGCTGCGCCGGGTCGGGGCACGGCGTCGCCCTGGCGGCCACTGCGGAGGAGGCGGAGCGGCTGGCGGGCTACGCTCGGGCGGGCGAGACCCGGTTCACCGCGCAGTTCGGTCGCGACATCGCCCCCTATGTCGTGATCTCGACCCCGCCCGTCCCGCAACGCGCCGCCCTGACCGCCGCCGGCTTCACCCACGTCCTGCCCTGGCCCGCCCCGCGCGCCTTCGATGAGGCGGCCCGTCGCGGCGTCGAACAGGGGACCAGACGCTTCGCCGCCTCCCAGAACATGACCCCGACCCAGACCGAGGAGGTCGTCGCCCGCGCCCTGTCCCAGATCCCCGACGCCAAGGCCCAGGCCGCACTGGACGCGGGCATGGTCCCGCATGAACTGGGCCACCTGTGGTTCACTCAGGCCTTCTGGCCACAGCCCGCCTCGACTGACGCCGACGCTCCGCGCCACTACGGCGGTCCCGGTCCCGACTGGCTGGACGAAGCCGCCGCCGTCGTGCTGGAGGACGAGGCCACCGCCGCCCAGCGTCGCGACCAGTTCCGCGCCCTCATCAAGGGCGAGGTCGTGCCCGCCGTCGGCCCCATCGACGGCCGCGCCATGCTGCTGGACCTGCCCGGCCTGTTGACCCGCGAACATCCCGGTCTGGCGCGTGCCGTCGCCGTCGCCCCCGAGGTCGCGGCCAGCGGCGGCGTCGGCGTCAGCTTCACCCCGGCCGGCGCCGGTCCCCGTCCCGCCGCGATGGAACGCGTCTTCTACATCCAGGCCCGCGTCTTCGCCGACTATCTGATCCAGAAGTCAGGCCGCCCGACCATCCTCGCCGACATCGCACAAGGCATGGCGGGCGGCGTCAGCTTTGAGGCCTGGCTCGCCGCCAAGGGGGGCGATTTCGGCCTGCCCGCCTCCGTCAGGGACCTCCAGAAGGACTGGGTGGCATTCGCGACGACCGCATAGCCGGCGCTGAAGCCGCTGATCGCCGCATCAAAGGCTCTGGAAAAAATGAGCGTTGGTCGGATTTCACTGACACCGGCTCTCGCCGTTTTGAAAAGCTTATAAATTACAAAATGCTACCGGGATCGCGGGAAAGTTCCCACGACTCCAGCTCCCGACTCAGGGCCGCACCCTGGCCGTCATGCAGGTGTCCGGCGGCCCGCAAAGCTTCAACGCGGTCGACACCCCGCGCCTGCTGGGCCGCTGTGTGCGGATGATCACCATCCCCCCCGGCGATCTTCAAAGGCATGCCGGTCATCGAATAGGCGGAAGCACGACCCAAGTCAGTTGGGTGAAACAGGAGTCGATTTCATGAAATTCGACAGTTCTGAACCGAAGTGGCGCACCCGACAGGATTCGAACCTGTGACCTCTGCCTTCGGAGGGCAGCACTCTATCCAGCTGAGCTACGGGTGCGTCTGCGGCGTCAAGGCCGGACGGCGGTGCTTACAGCATGGGCCGGGCGGCCTCAATCCCTGAATCTCGGCGGCGACGCCTTCTTGGCGTGCAGGCCGCAAGGGCCTAGCGTCGCGGTCGGAGAGAGGGAGTTTCCATGCGCCATATGACGATCGCCGCCCTGATAGGCGCCAGCCTCCTGACCGCCTGCGCAGGCACGCCTCGGTCCGCCGCCGACAGTCTTGACGCCGTGGCCCGCGACTATGTCGCCCTGACGCTGGAGATCGGCGAGCGCGAACCAGGCTATGTCGACGCCTATTACGGCCCGGCGGAATGGGCCGAGGCGGCCAAGGCCCATCCGCGCGCCCTGCCCCAGCTGGCCGAGAGCGCCGCCGCCCTGAGCCGTCGACTGGAGACCTTGCCGACGGCGGGTCTGGACGCGCAGAGCCGGCAACGCCGCGCCTATCTGTCGGCCCATGTCTCGGCGGCCTCGGCGCGGTTGCGGATGCTGCAGGGCGAAAAGATGAGCTTTGCCGACGAGGCCGAGGCCCTGTTCGGGGTGCGACCGGAACTTCGCCCCCTGTCGTCCTATGATCCGGTACTGGCGCGCATCGACGCCCTGATCCCCGGCGAGGGGCCGCTGGCCGACCGGGGCGCGGCCTTCCGCGCCCGCTACGTCATTCCCAAGGATAGGCTGGAGCCGGTGATGCGGGCCGCCATTGCGGAGTGCAAGGCGCGCACCGAGCGGCACATGACCCTGCCCGCCAACGAGACCTTCACCCTAGAGTTCGTCAACAACAAGCCGTGGTCGGGCTACAACTGGTACAAGGGCAACGCCTTCAGCCTGATCCAGGTCAACACCGACCTGCCCATCTATATCGACCGCGCCGTCGATCTGGGCTGCCACGAGGGCTATCCCGGCCACCACGTCTACAACGCCCTGCTGGAACAGACCTTCGTCAAGCAGAAGGGCTGGGTCGAGATGAGCGTCTACCCCCTGTTCAGCCCCATGTCCTTCATCGCCGAGGGCAGCGCCAACTACGGCATCGACCTGGCCTTCCCCGGCCACGAACGCACCGATTTCGAGAAGCGCGCCCTCTATCCGCTGGCCGGGCTGGACCCGGCGACGGCCGAGGCCCAGACGCAGTTGCTGGCCCTGACGCGCGAGCTGGGCCGGGCGGAATACACCGTGGCGGACGCCTATCTGGCCGGACGAATCGACCGCGAGACGGCGCTGGACCAATTGCAAAGATACAATCTGGTGGCGCGCGACCGGGCCAACCAGCGCCTCAGCTTTATCGAGACCTACCGCAGCTACATCATCAACTACGGCCTGGGCCGCGACATGGTGCAGGCCTGGGTCGAGGGTCAGGGGCCGGATCATTGGGCCACGACCGAGCGGCTGCTGGCCAGTCAGACCCTGCCGGTCGACCTGGACTAAGCCGCGAGGCAACCCCCTTCGGCGTCTTGCGTTTACCGCCAAGGTTCAACGCAAGAAGGGGGACAACCCATGCGCATCCTGATCATCGCCGCCGCCTCGGTTCTGGCGCTCGGCGCGAGCGCCTGCACCCAGGCCGAGCAGGAGAAGGCCGAGACCCACGCCGAGGCCGCGGGCGACAAGGCGGCCGAGGTCGCCGCCCAGACCGGCGAGGTCGTCGAGTCCGGCGCCATGAAGGCGGCTCAGGCGGTCGAGGAAGGCGCCGGCAAGGTCGCCGACAAGCTGGAAGACAATCAGGCCCAGGCCGCCGCCGAAGGCCGCCCCGGCGCCGTCGACCCGGCCACGGACACGCGGGTCCCGGCGAAGAACTGACTAGCCCTTCTCCCCTTGAGGGAGAAGGTGAGCGCCGAAGGCGCTCGGATGAGGGGTGTCAGCGCCATGCTTGGCAATGTGCGCCGCTGATACCCGCGCCGGACTAACTGAAGGGCGCCGTCGTCACCCCTCATCCGTCATGCTGCGCACGACACCTTCTCCCTCAAGGGGAGAAGGATTCAGCCTTCCGCCAGCAGAGCCCCCACCAGCGCCTTGGCCTCATCGCTGGCCCAGTCCGCCTCGCCGGTCAGGACGGCGCGGACATTGCCCTGGCGATCCAGCAGGATCGTCTGGGGCATGGCCCCCTTGCCGGGAAACTCGAACGGCAACTGGAATTTCGGATCGGCGTAATAGGCCAGCGGGGGGTGGTCGGCGATGAAGGCGCGGGCCTCGGGCACGGCCTTGTCGACGTCCATGCTGATCGTCACCACGGCGACGTCGTCGCGATCCTTGTAGTGTTCGGCCAGAGCCGCGAGCGTCGGCATCTCGATCTTGCAGGGGGCGCACCAGGTGGCCCACAGGTTGACCACGACCACCTTGCCCTTGAAGTCGGCGAAGCGGACATCGTGCCCCTCGGCGTCCTTGAAGACGTAGTCGGGGGCGGGCGTCGGGGCGGGGGTCAGCAGCTTGGCCAGCGAGCCTTTCGCATAGACCGACAGGGCCGATGACGCGGACTCTTTGCCCCCGCCGTCGCGATTGGCGTATAGCATCGCCGCGCCGCCGATCGCGCCGATCAGCAGCACAGCCGCCGCCACGCCCGCCAAAGTCCGTTTAGAGCCGCTCATGTCCGACACGCCTTCCAACACCCCTCAAGGCCAGTCTCTATGGGGCGGGCGCTTCAGCGCCAAGCCCGCAGACATCATGCAGGCCATCAACGTCTCCATCGGCGTCGACAAACGCCTGTGGGCGCAGGACCTCGCCGGCTCGCGGGCCCATTGTCGCATGCTGGCCCAGCAGGGCATCATCCAGCCGGCCGACGCCGAGGCCATCCTCGGCGGACTGGACGTCATCGAGGGGGAGATCAGGGACGGGTCTTTCCCTTTCCGCGACGCCTATGAAGACATCCACATGAACGTCGAGGCCCGCCTGTCGGAGCTGATCGGCGAGCCGTCGGGGCGTCTGCACACGGCGCGCAGCCGCAATGATCAGGTGGCGACCGACTTCCGCCTGTGGGTGCGCGACGCCTGCGACCGCACCGTGGCGCAGCTGAAGGACCTGCAGGCCGCCCTGCTGGACCGGGCCGAGCAGCACGCGGGCGACCTGATGCCCGGCTTCACCCACCTGCAGACGGCCCAGCCGGTGACCTTCGGCCACCACCTCATGGCCTATGTCGAGATGTTCGGCCGCGACGCGAGCCGCTTTTCCGACGCCCGCGCCCGCATGAACGAGAACCCGCTGGGCGCCGCAGCCCTGGCCGGTTCGCCCTTCCCCATCGACCGCCACATGACGGCTAAGGCCCTGGGTTTCGACCGTCCCATGGCGAACTCCCTGGACGCCGTCTCGGATCGCGACTTCGCCCTGGAAAGCCTGGCCGCCGCTTCGATCGCGGCGGGCCATCTGTCGCGTCTGGCCGAGGAGATCGTGGTCTGGATGACGCCGATGTTCGGCTTCGCCTCCCTGCCCGACGACCTGACCACCGGCTCGTCCATCATGCCGCAGAAGCGCAACCCCGACGCCGCCGAACTGGTGCGCGCCAAGACGGGCCGCATCAACGGCGCCCTGATCGCCCTGACCACGGTGATGAAGGGCCTGCCGCTGGCCTATTCCAAGGACATGCAGGAGGACAAGCCGCCGGTGTTCGAGGCCTTCGACGCCCTTGATCTGGCCCTGACGGCCATGACCGCCATGGTCGCCGCCATCATCCCCAACACGCCGCGCATGGCCGCCGCCGCCGGCGCCGGCTTCTCGACCGCCACCGACCTGGCCGACTGGCTGGTGCGCGAACTGAATCTGCCGTTCCGCCAGGCCCACCACGTCACCGGCGCCGCCGTGAAGCGGGCCGAGACGCTGGGCGTCGGTCTGGGCGAATTGCCGCTGACGGAGCTGCAGGCTCTGGATGGCCGGATCACCGAAGGCGTGTATGAAGTCCTGACGCCGGAAGCCTCCTGCGCCAGCCGCCAGAGCTTCGGCGGCACGGCGCCGGATCAGGTCCGCGCCCGTATCGCCGACTGGAGAAGCCGCCTGTGAAAAAGACCCTGATCCTCGCGGCCGCCGCCGCCCTGCTGCTCTCGGCTTGCGGCCGCATGGCCGATCTGGAAGCGCCCGGCGCCGTTCAGACGGAGCGCGCGCCGCGCGACAAGAACGCCGCCCGCCTGCCCGATCCAGCCACGATCAACACCGCCCCGCGCCAAAACCCGATCGACAGCGGGGCGTCGGACCCCTTCGGCCGCCCCCCATCGCTCTGATCGGCCCTCCCCCCTCCAGACCGGACTCCCCGCCGTGCATTATTTCGACCTGAAGGACGGCGTTCTGCACGCCGAGGGCGTCTCGCTGGAGACGCTGGCGGCGGAGGTCGGCACCCCGACCTATGTCTATTCCTCGGCCACCCTGCGCCGTCACTACGGCCTGCTGCGCGACGCCTGCGACGCACACAAGGAGGCTCTGGGCGACGCCCTGATCGCCTTCGCGGTCAAGGCTAACTCCAACCTGTCGGTGCTGGCGACGCTGGCCAAGCTCGGCTGCGGCGCGGACACCGTGTCCGAGGGCGAGATCCGTCGCGCCCTGGCGGCGGGCGTTCCGGGCGAGCGCATCATCTTTTCCGGCGTGGGCAAGACCGACGCCGAACTGGCCTTCGCCATCGACGTCGGCGTGCGCCAGATCAACGTCGAGTCCTCGGCGGAACTGGAACGGCTGATCCTCGTGGCGGCGGCCAAGGCGGCGTCGCCCGCCATCGCCATCCGGGTCAATCCCAAGATCGGCGCGGGGGGCCACGCCAAGATCACCACCGGCGGCGCGGGCGACAAGTTCGGCGTCCCGGTCGAGGAGGCGCTGAGCCTCTACGCCCGCGCCTCCGCCTCGCCCCACGTCACGCCCGTGGGCCTGGCCTGCCACATCGGCAGCCAGATCACCGACCTGACCCCGCTGGAAAACGCCTTCCGCGTCCTGCGGGACATGACAGAGGCCCTGCGTGCGCAGGGCCACAGCGTCACCCGTCTGGACCTCGGCGGCGGCCTGGGCGTGCCCTATTACGGCGACGCCGAAACCGCCTCGCCCGCCGACTATGTCGCCATGGCGGCGCGGGTGCTGGACGGTCTGGGCGTCGAAGCGGCCTTCGAGCCCGGCCGCCTGATGGCCGCCAATGCGGGCGTGCTGCTGAGTCGGGTCATTCAGGTCAACGAGCGCACCGACGGGCGCCGCTTCCTGGTGCTGGACGCGGCGATGAACGACCTGATGCGTCCCGCCCTCTACGACGCCTTCCACGATCTGAAGCCGGTGCGTCCGCGCACAGGCGACGACCGTCCCTATGACGTGGTCGGCCCCGTCTGCGAGACCGGCGACACCTTCGCCCGCGACCGCGACCTGCCGCCGCTCGAGGCGGGTGATCTGGTCGTCTTCATGAGCGCGGGGGCCTACGGGGCCGTCATGAGCGGGGAATACAACACCCGCCCGCTGGCCGCCGAGGTTCTGGTAGATGGCGAGCGCTGCGCGGTCATCCGCCCGCGCCCGACCTATGAACAGATGTTCGCCCGCGAACCGATGGCGGACTGGCTCTAGGGCCTAGTCCAGCGCGCAGATGTCGGGCAGGCCGCGCAGGCCGCCCTTGTGATCCAGGCCGTAGCCGACGAGGAAACGGTTGGGGGCTTCCCAGCCGACGAAGTCGGGCTCGGGCGCGCGCGCCTCGGGCCAGGGCTTGCGGGCGAAGACGCAGGTCAGGACTTCCGACGCCCCGGCTTCCTTCGTGATGCGAACCGCCTCGGCCAGCGACAGGCCGGTGTCGAAGACGTCGTCTAGGATCAGCACCCGCTTGCCCGCGATGGGCCGTTGATAGGGCGCATAGACGTCGATGTTGCCCCGGCTGGTCTTCTCGTCGCCGTAGGAGGCCAGCCACAGGGCGTCAAAACGGACGTGACGCCCCTCGCGCGACAGAGCGCGAGTCAGGTCGGCCCCGAACCACAGCCCGCCGGTCAGCAGGACGGCGGCCACCGTCTCGTCGTCGATGACGGGGGCGATGCGCCGCGCGAGGTCGGCGACGATCGCCTCAATCTCGGAATGCGGCAGGAGAACCGTGGGGGGCGCCGGGTCGTGATCAGCCATGCCCGGCGGATACTCCCTGGGCGGGGCGGCTGTCGAGGGGCTGGGCGTCCCGGGGCGTCATATCGGCGCCCGTCCCGCGACGCAGACCCTCTTCGACAGCGGGCGGCGCACGACGAGCAGCCGGTTCGGCGGGGCGTGCCTCGGCCGGCGCGGCGGGAGCCTCGCGCTTCGGCTCCAGCACGAAATCGAAATTGGCTTCAGCGATCGTGTGATCCGCGTCGGGCACGACGACGGCGAAGCCCAGCACCTTCCCCGGCAAGACCGGCGCGGCCTCCAGGCGCACGATGCGATGCCCCACCTCGGCCCCGGCGGCGTTCAACAGGGCCACGCGCACGGGCGGCGCCACAACCTCGTTGTCGCGAATATTGCGCAGAGCGCCGGAGACCACGACCTTGCCCGGATCATAGGGGGCGAGGCGGATGCCGACGGCCTCGAACTCCAGCCCGGCCAAATTCACCGGCGCGCCGACCAGTTTGTAAACGGCGGCGGCCTGGGGCCAGGCCTGAACGATGGGCAGGCGGAAGGCGAAGGCGGCGCCGATCAGGGCCAGGAAGACCACGGCCAAGGCGGCCCAGACGGCGCCCTGGGTCGCCGCGCGACGCATCTTGCGCTGCTGCTCGGCCTTGGCGCGGAAGGCGCGCGGCAGTTCGGGCGCGGGCGTCTCGGCAAGGGTCTCGGGGGCCTCCTCGCGCTTGCCGAAACCGGCGGCCTCGGCGACCGGCTCGTCGGCGGCGGCGGACAGTTCCAGAGGCTCGTCCTCCAGCGTCGCGCGCCAGTCATGACCGCAGGCCTTGCAGCGCACGCGACGGCCGTTCGGGCCAATCGCCTCGTCGGGAACAAAATAGCTGGTGGCGCAGGCGGGGCAGGTCAGTATCATGTCGGCTGACTGCGAGGCTCGACGCCCCCTCCTGTCGAGGCGCCCGCAACGCCCCGGTCCAATACGAAACCTGAATGCCAAACTCGACCCGACGCGCCGCCGACCCTGAACCCGCGCCCGACACCGTCCGCCTGCGGGGCGTGGGTTTCGGCTATGCGGGCAGGCCCGACGTCCTGCGCGACGTTAACCTAAGTCTGCCGCAGGGCTCTTTCCACTTCCTTACCGGACCCTCCGGCGCGGGCAAGTCTTCGCTGTTGCGGCTGCTGACCCTGGCCGAGCGGCCGCAGACGGGGCGAATCAGTCTGTTCGGCCGCAACGTCACCGACCTGCCGCGCGGCGGCGTGCCCGCTTTCCGGCGGCGGATGGGGGTGGTGTTTCAGGACTTCCGCCTGCTCGATCACCTGACCGCCTTTGAAAACGCCGCCCTGCCCCTGACCCTGGCGGGCGGCAAGCCCGCCGATCACGCCGCCGACGTGGCCGAGATGCTGCGCTGGGTCGGTCTGGGCCAGAGGATGGACGCCCTGCCGCCCGCCCTGTCCGGCGGCGAGAAGCAGCGCCTGGCCATCGCCCGCGCCGTCATCACCCGCCCCCGCCTGATTCTGGCCGACGAACCGACCGGCAGCGTCGACCGGGCCATGGGCGAGAAGCTGATGCGGCTGTTCCAGTCGCTGAACAAGCTGGGCGCCACCGTCCTGATCGCCAGCCACGACGAAGCCTTGGCCGCGCGTGTCGGCGCGTCCGTGCTGCGGCTGGAGAACGGCGAACTGCGTCTGACCGAGCCGACGGGAGCCGCCGCATGATCCGCGCCCTCTTCGCCACAGGGCCCGGCCTGTTGTCGCGCGAAGCGGGCGGCGAGCGCTGGCTGATGCTGGTCATCGCCGTGCTGTGCTTCCTCGCCTCCATCACCGCCGTCGGCGCCCTGGCCGCTGACCGGGCCGCCCACGGCTGGGCGCGCCAGTTGCGGGCCGAGGCCACGGTGCAGGTCCGCCCCCGCGTGGACGAGACCGGCCCCACCGCCGCCGCCCGCGCCGCCGAGACCCTGGCCGGGGTCAAGGGCGTGGCCGAGGCCGAGGCCATGGACCGCAAGGCGGCGGAAAGCCTGCTGCGGCCCTGGGTCGGCGAGGCGGCCCTGCCCGACCTGCCCCTGCCCTATCTGGTCACGGTGCGGCTGGACCCGCAGGCCCCGGCCAGCGCCCCGACGCTGAGCCGCGCCCTGGCCGAGGCCGGGCTGGACGCCACCGTCGACGACCACAGCCTGTGGCGCGGCGAGGTCGAGCGTTCGGCGGGCGTCATCACCGCCCTGGCCGGCGCGGCCTTCCTGCTGATCGCGGCGGCGACGGCGGCGGTCATCGCCTACGCCACCCGCGCGGGCATGGCGGCCCAGGCCGGCGTGATCGAGACCCTGAGCCTGAACGGCGCCTCGGACTTCTATGTCGCAGGCCTGTTCCAGCGCCGCTTCGGCGGACTGGCGGCGAAGGCCGGCGCCCTGGGGGCGGGGATCGCCGCCCTGCTTCTGGCCCTGCTGCGCCTGATCGGCGGCGAGGGCGGCCTGACCCCGGCTCTGCCGCTGGCCTTCTCCGACCTCGCCATCCTGATCGCCTGTCCGGTGCTGGCCTTCGGCGTCGCCCTGCTGGCCGCCCGCTTCACGGCTCTGGCGAAGCTGGGCGCGCGTGGCTAGTTAAGCATCATGAAGTTCCTGACGCTGATCGCCGTGGTGGCGCTGATGTGGCTGGTGGGGTTGTTCGCCTTCGCCGAGCGCGTGCGCGGCCTGACGCCGGCGCCCGAGCCCGTACGCGCCGACGCCATCGTCGCCCTGACCGGCCCCTCGGCCGAGCGGGTCAACGCGGCCATCCGCCTGCTGGAACAGGACAAGGGCCGCCGGGTGCTGATCTCGGGCGTCAACCGCGACGTGCGCCGCCAGGAACTGCGCGCCCTGACGCCGGGTTCCAGCAAGCTGTTCAACTGCTGCGTCGACCTGGGCTTCGAGGCCGAGAACACCGTCGGCAACGCCCAGGAGATCGCCGCCTGGGCCCGCGCCAAGGGCTATGACGACCTGATCGTCGTCACCTCCGACTACCACATGCCGCGCAGCCTGCTGGAAATTCGCGGCGCCGCGCCGGGGGTCAGGCTGACGCCCTACGCCGTCTCGACGCCGTCGCTGGACAATTCGCGCTGGTGGCGGGCCGCCGTCACCGCCCGGCGGATGACGCTGGAATACATGAAATACCTGGCCGTGCTGGGCCGCGAGGGGATGCATCGGCTTAGGGGCCATCATCCCGAACGCGCCGCGCCGCCGACCCAGCCCGAGGCTGCCTGAATGACCACCGTCCGCTCACTGCTTTTCGTCGTCTGGCTCTATCTGTCGATGGTGATCTTCGCCGTCGGCCTGTCGCCGGCCCTGCTGATGCCGCACGGCGCCGCCATGGGCGTCATCAAGCTGTGGTCGAAATTCGTCCTGTTCGGCCTGCGCTGGATCGCCGGCGTCAAGGTGGAAGTGCGCGGCCTGGAGCATCGCCCGACCGGCGCCGCCCTGCTGGCCTGCAAGCATCAGGGCATGCTGGACGTCATCGCCCCCTTCTCCTTCCTCGACGACACCTGCTTCATCATGAAGAAGGAGCTGATGCCCCTGCCCTTCTTCGGCTGGTTCGCCTGGAAGACCAAGATGATCGCCGTGGACCGTTCGGCCCATTCCAAGGCCCTGAAGGACATGGTGCGTCAGGCCCGCGCCCGTCACGCCGAGGGCCGCCAGATCCTGATCTTCCCCGAAGGCACGCGCGGCGAGATCGGCGCCGCCCCCGACTACAAGCCCGGCATCGCCGCCCTGTACCGCGACCTCGACAGCCCCTGCTGGCCCATCGCCACCAACTCGGGCGTCCACTGGCCGGCACATGGATTCAAGCGCTATCCCGGCACCATCGTCTTTGAGTTCCTGCCGCCCATTCCTGCCGGCCTGAAGCGCGCCGAGTTCATGGCCGAACTGGAGAACCGCATTGAAACGGCCTCCACCGCCTTGTTGAGGCCCTAAACACCGGCTTTGCAGGACGGCTATATCATCAGCCGTTGACCTGCGATCTTTCTATGTCTTCACGCGTCGCGCTCGCCGCCCTGGCCGCCGCCCTGTTCGCCCTGCCCGCCGCCTCCGCCCTGGCCCAGTCCATGCCCTATGAGGCGGTCGAGGCGCCGACGACGTGGAAGGTCGATATCGGCGGCGGGGTGGTGCGCGGCTTCAGCGCCACCGGCAATACCAACGACGAGTTCAACTTCACCGCCTGGGGCTCGGCCTCCTGGCGTGACGTGGTCTACGCCAACGGGCTGGACGGTCTGGGCTGGAACGCGGTCAAGCGCGACGATCTGCGCATGGGCGTGCAGGTGCGCCCGCGCTTCGCCGCCGGAGATATTGAAGGTCTGGATCGCCCCGAACTGGGCGCCGACGCGGCGCTCTACGCCTACAAGCGCCTGCCGGGGAATATCGTCGTCGGCGGCCGCATCCAGCACGACGTCAGCGGCGACGACGCGGGCCTGGAGTACTATGCCTCCGTCGGTCACCAGCGCGTGACGCGCGTCGGCCTGCTGCAGACCATGGGCTATGTGCGCGGCGGGAACGACGAACGCGCCCAGCGCTACTACGGCGTCACGGCGGCCGAGGCGCCGGGCAGCGGCTATGCCGCGTTCGAGCCGTCCGGCGGACTGACCGGTCTGGGCGCCGTGGCCCTGCTGGCCGTGCCGATAGGCGACCGCTTCGGCATGGGCGGCTTCATCAACTACGAACAGCGTCTGGGCGATCTGAAGGACAGTCCGCTGGTCGAGGACGACCACGTCTGGCGCGCGGGCCTGATCGGGGTCGTCCGTTTCAACAGCGGGCAGTAAGCCCAATCAGCTAGCGGCGAACTCGCTGAGGGCGTCGATCACGGCGCGGTTCTGGTCTTCCGTGCCGATGGTGACGCGCAGGCAGTCGGGCAGACCGTAGCCGCCGACCGGGCGCACGATGATGCCCTTGGAGTTCAGGTAGTCGTTGGCGGCGGCGGCGCTGCGTTTTTCGTCGGCGAAACGGATCAGGACGAAGTTGCCCGCCGAGGGGAAGACCTCGAAGCCGAAGCCGCGGATGGCCTGGGTCATGCGCGGGCGCCAGTCCAGCACCAGATCGCGCGAGGCCTTCTGGTGGGCTTCGTCCGACAGGGCCGCTGTGGCGGCGTCGAGGCCCGGCACCGAGACGTTGAACGGCAAACGGATGCGGTCCACCGCCTGCTCGATGGCCAGCGGGGCGTAGCCGAAGCCGATGCGCAGGCCGCCCAGGCCGTGAATCTTGGAGAAGGTGCGGGTGACGACGATGTCCGACGCCTCGCGAGCCAGGCCGAAGGCGCTCTCCCACTCGGGCTCGACCACGAACTCGGCATAGGCCTCGTCGACCACCAGGATGATGTGCGACGGCAGGGCGGCGTGCAGGCGGCGGATCTCCTCGCCCGAGTTCCAGCTGCCGGTCGGGTTCGACGGGTTGGAGACGTAGACGATCTTGGTGCGCTCATCGACCTGTTCGAGAATGGCCTCGACCTCGGCCTTCATGTTCGGCTCGGGCGCCAGCTTGACCTCGGCGCTGCAGGCCTTGGCCGAGATGCGGTAGGCGAGGAAGCCGTACTGGCCGGTGACGATGTTGTCCCCAGGCTGCAGATAGGTCTGGTTCAGCAGGGCGAAGACCTCGTCCGAGCCGTTGCCGAAGATCAGGCGCTCGGGCTCCAGACCGTGATGGGCGGCCACGGCCTCGCGCAGCTTGGTGGCGCGGCCGTCGGGATAGACGTGGATATTCTTCAGCGCGGCGGCGTAGGCGTCGCGCGCCTTCTCGCCGGCGCCCAGAGCGTTCTCGTTCGACGACAGCTTCATCGGCTCGGCGAAACCGGCGATCGAGCCCTTGCCGCCCACATA
Source organism: Brevundimonas sp. UBA7506 (assembly GCF_002479495.1). Classification (GTDB taxonomy): domain Bacteria; phylum Pseudomonadota; class Alphaproteobacteria; order Caulobacterales; family Caulobacteraceae; genus Brevundimonas. The sequence goes on along the minus strand of NZ_DLNQ01000015.1, from coordinate 365,918 downwards.
GGGGGCGATGTCGAGGATGCCGGGCTTGGGGGCGGGCGCGGCGTTCGGCGCGTCGGTCATGGGCGTCATCCTCGAAATGCGTGGCTCGAAATGCGTGATCAGTAAACGGGGGCGGCGCCGATGACGCCGCTCATCTGGCCGGGGGCGTTGCTCAGCCGCCCGTCCTCGGCCTGCACATAGCCTGTCAGGACGAACAGCTTCAAGCCGCCGCCCGCCGTCAGCGGCGCGGCGATCAGCCCCGCCTCGCCCAGGGCCGCGACGATGCGGGCGTCGGAGGCGGGGCTGTCGGTGACCCAGAAGGTGCGGTCGTCGCCGGTCGGGCCGGGGGCCTCGGTCGAGACCAGCAGGGCGCGCGGGACGCCCGCCGCATCGTCCGGCAAGGCGGCGATGACCTTGAGCATGGGCAGGGCCAGAAGCTTGCCCCACCAGGGCCGGACGCCGAGGTCGATCAGGGCGCGGCCGCCTTGCCGAGCGGTCGCGAGCGCCTGATCAGGCTCCGCGACCGGGCGGCCGATCAGCCCCCAACGGTCGGCGGCCAGGGCCTGCGACAGCGGCCCGCAGGTGGCCAGGGCCGGGCCGGTCGCGGCCTCAATGCGGCCCAGCACGGCGCGCAGGACCGGACGTTCCGCCGCCGGAATGTCGCGCAGCAGGTCGCGCAGGGCGATGGCGTCGGCGTCGGCGGAGCCGCGCGCCCCGGCCACGATGCGCGCCCGCGCCGCCGCGATCAGGGCGCGGTCCAGGGCCAGACGCTCGGCATCCTCGGGCGGTTCGACCAGCATCAGAACAGCTGGGGTGCCGGGGCCAAGGCGAAGGGCCCCAGATAGGTGCGCCCGCCCTTGAAGTTCAGCACCAGATCCACGGCCTGCCCCTGATCGCCGGCTCCGCCCTGCGGCGTGGCGGCGGCGGCGCGAGCGGCGGCGGCGCGGTCCACCGCCCCGCCCTGAGTAGCCCCGGCCAGACCGACGATGGCGGCCAAAGGCTTCTCGGCCCGCAGGAAGACCTCGCCTTCCAGACGGCCCTTGTCGTCGGCCGACAGGGCGGGGCTGGACAGGAAGGTCTTGCTCTCGCCCGCGCCCAGTTCGCCCTTCATGTCGATGAAGCGGCCGCCGGCGGCGGTCCAAGCCGACAGCAGGCCCTGGGCGTCGGCGCCCTTCAGGGCGCTGGCCTTCTCGATCACGGCCTCGACCTGGGCGTTCAGCTTGCCGGACTGGGTCAGGCCCTCGACCGGCCCGTTCGGGCGGCCCTCGCCGTCGACCAGGCGGAACAGGACATCGACGTCATCGGTCGGCGTGTTCGACCCAGCCACGTGCGGTCGCATGTAGAACTGGACCAGCCCGGCCTTGGCCAGGGGGAAGGGTTCGGCGTCCGGCAGGGCGGTGAAGACCGGCTTGGCCAGCTCGACCGCGACATTGGGCCAGCGTTGGGTCAGGCCATGGATGCTCATGCGGATGGTCTCGGCGCGCACCGCCGTCTTGCCCTTGGCCCCGCGCGTCAGAACCAGACCGTCCGGCGCGGCGATCACCCACTTGGTCGGGTTGTAGGCGTTGGCCTCGGCCACGATCTCGGGCGCGGCGACGGCATGGCCCGAGGGGGCGACGATGTCGACATGCTTCATCGCCACCCGCGCCCGCAGGGGCCAGCCGGTCGTGGTGACGCCCGCATGCTTCACCGTCCAGCCCGACTGCTCCAGCCGGGCGATGCGGCCTTCCAGCTTCTGCTCGATCTGCTGCGTCAGGACGAACCACCAACCGGTCCACAGGGCCAGGCCGACGAAGACGATGGCGAAGGGGATGATCAGCCCCTTGCGGCTGTGGCGGACAGGTTCGGCGGATGCGTCGGTCATGGGCGCGGTTTAGCAGGACGCGCGGCTGCTGACACGCCCTGTCAGCAGGAACGGGCCACCCTGTCGACCGTTCGAATCGCGCCCCGACAGGAGACAAGGCCCATGGAAACCCAACAGCTGCACCGCGGCCGGCTGATCGACCATCTGCAACTGGTGACGCCGGACCTTGAGGCCAGCCGCCGCTTCTACGGCGCGGTGCTGGAGGCGCTCGGCGTGCCGATCGGCGGCGAGGCCGAGCGCTTCTTCTGGGCCGACGAGCTGTTCGTCTCGGCGGTGGACAGCGCGGCCTCGGCGGGGCGCCCGACGGGCCGCTGCCATCTGGCCTTTCAGGCGCGTGACCGGGCCATGGTCGAGGCCTTCCACAAGGCGGGTCTGGCGGCGGGCGGAACCGACAACGGGGCGCCGGGCGAACGGCCCTATCATCCCGGCTATTACGCCGCCTTCCTGCTGGACCCCGACGGCAACAACATCGAGGCGGTCTTCCACGGCGAAGCCGATCGCTCTGCTGAAAGCGTGGTGGTGACGTTCGAAGGGTAGGGCTCAGGCGGTCAGGTCGGCCATTTTCGCACCCGCCGCCCGCGCCGCCTCGTCGGGCGTCAGGCCCAGCAGCAGGCCGCGCTGACCCCCGTTGATCAGGATGCGGTCGAACAGGATGGCCGTCTCGTCCATCACGGTCGGCACGGCCTTCCTCTGGCCGAAGGGGCTGACGCCGCCGACCTTGTAGCCGGTGAGGCGTTCGGCGTCGGTCGGCTTCATCATCTGGGCCGACTTGGCTCCGAGGACCGCCGCCAGCTTCTTCATGCTGACCTCGCAGTCGGACGGGACGATGACGCAGGCGGGCTTGGCGTCCACCAGGGTCATCAGGGTCTTGAACACCTGTTCCGGCGCCCAGCCGAGCGCCTCGGCCGCCTGCAGCCCCACGCGCGGCGCGTCGGGGTCATAGTCGTAGGGGAAGAGCTCAAAGGCGACGCCGGCCTTGGTGAGGGCCACGGTCGCAGGGGTGGTCTTGGACATGGTCGCAAGCTTTAGCCCAGCTTTCCCGTCGCCGTCATTCCTGACCTCACGCCCTTCTCTTTCGTCATCCTCCGGCAAGCCGCGCAGCGGCGCTGACCGGGGGACCCAGCGGCGCCCGGAGGGCGAAAGCCCACGCGCCGCTATCGCATTAAAGATCGCCTTCGGCGCTGCTGGGTCCCCCGGTCTCGCTCCGCTCGCCGGAGGATGACGGAAGGAAGAGGTGGAGAAGCCTCAGGGTTGGTCGGCGAGGAAGCTCTTCGTCAGCTCCACCGCTTCGGCCAGACCCATGCGCTGGACCTCGGTGCCCGGCGGCAGGCCCGCGAACAGGCGGGTCGGACAGGCGGCGTCCAGCATGAGGAAGACCCCCTTGTCGTCGGCCCGGCGGATCAGGCGACCGAAGGCCTGGGCGATGCGGCCGCGCGCCAGGGCGTCGTCATAGGTCTTGCCGCCGAAGCGCTCGCGCCGCGCCTTGTGCAGCAGGTCCGGGCGCGGCCAGGGCACGCGGTCGAAGGCGAGGACCCGCAGGGAGCGTCCCGGCACGTCCACCCCGTCGCGCACGGCGTCGGTGCCCAGAAGGCAGCTGTCCTGTTCGGCGCGGAAGACGTCGACCAGGGCGCCGACTTCCAGCGGATCGACGTGCTGGGCGTAGAGGGGGACGCCCGCCTTGGCCAGGTCAGGCCCCAGCCGCTCATAGACGGTCTTCAGCCGGCGGATGGCGGTGAACAGGCCCAGCCCCCCGCCGCCCGCCGCCAGAAACAGCTCGCGCATGGCCGCCGCGATCTGGCGCGGGTCGTCCTTCATCAGGTCGTTGACGACGATGATGCGGCTGTTGGCGGCGTAGTCGAAGGGGCTTTCCACCTTCAGCGTCCGCGCCGGTTCGATCAGCCGCGCCGCGCCGGTCCGCATCCGCGCCAGTTGGAACGGGTCTTCCGCCGCCGGGTCCGAGAGGGTGGCCGAGGTGACCAGCAGGCCGTGGGCCGGCATGACGACGGCGGCTTCCAGCGGCACGGTCGGGTCGATCCAGTGGCGGCGCAGGGCCACGTCGTGGATGCGGCCGAAGGCGGCCTCGGCGCTGAGCCAGTCGACAAAGTCAGGGTCGGGTTCGTCGCCGCCCTCCTCCAGCGCCGCCAGCATGGAGCGCCAGCCCGGCAGGGTCATGCGCGCGCGCCGGTCCATGCCGCGCAGGGCTCCTTCGATGCGGGCGCGGGCGGCGCCGTCCAGCTCGGCGGCCTCTTCGTCCAGAATGTCCTCGAGGTGGCGCGACAGGGCCAGAAGCGGCGCCTCGACGGCGGCGATGGCGCGGGCGGCGGCGCGGGCGGCCTCCAGCACCGGTTCGGTGGCGGGGCGCAGGGCGCACTCCATGCCGAACTCGGTCCCGCCGGTTTCCTGACTGCGGGCGCGCAGCTGGTCCAGAGCGGCGACCAGGAAGGCCTCGATCGGGCCGATGGGATTGATCTCGCCCGACGCGGGCGCGATGCGGCCCGAGACGCCCTCGCCCGGGAGGGCGGCGGCGGCGATCATGGCGTCCTTCAGGGCCTTGGCCGCAGCCTCGTTGTCGGCGCACAGGTCGCCCAGCCTTTGCTCCAGCCCGCGCCCGCGACGGCCGCGTCCTTCGGGGCCTCTAATCCAGCGACGCAGCTCGGCGGCTTCCTGACCCGACAGGGCGGCGGAGAAGGCGCTGTCGGCGGCGTCAAACAGGTGGTGGCCCTCGTCGAAGACGATGCGCTTCAGCGCCGCCGTCTCGCCGTCCTGCTTCAGGCCGCGCGCCGAGCGGGCGCCGTCGAAGGCGGCCTGGGTCATGACCAGGGCGTGGTTGGCCACCACCAGATCGGCGCGACGGCTGGCGCGGATGGTCTTCTCGACGAAGCACAACCGATAGTGCGGACAGGCGGCGTGGACGCATTCGCCGCGCCGGTCGACCAGATTGGCCGGGCTGGCCTGATGGCTGGGGGCGGTCGCATAGAGGCCCGGCAGCCAGCCGGGATAGTCGCCGCCGGTCATGTCGCCGTCGCGGCTGTGCGCGGCCCAGCGGCTGGCCAGCCCCATGCCGATCAGGTCGCCATTGCCCAGTTGGGCCGCCTGCATCATGTCCTGCAGGTTCAGCAGGCAGAGGTAGTTTTCGCGCCCCTTGCGGACCACCGTCTTCTTGCGGCGTTCGGCCTCGTCGGGCCACAGGGCGCGGCTTTCGCGGTCGATCTGGCGTTGCAGGGCGCGGGTGTAGGTCGAGACCCAGGCCGCGCCCGCGTTACGCTCGGCCCACAGGCTGGCGGGGGCCAGATAGCCCAGGGTCTTGCCGGTGCCGGTCCCCGCCTCGGCCAGCAGGACGCGCGGACGGCCCTCCTCGTTGCGCGGTGAAAAGGCGTAGGCGGCCTCGGCGGCGTAGTCGGACTGGGCGGGCCGCGTCTCGTCCAGACCCGAGGCCTGCAGCAGCTTGTCCAGACGGATGCGGGCGCTCTCGGAGTCGACCGGGGCGGACCCGGCCTCGCCGCGCGGGGCTTCGTCCTCCCACTCGTCCAGACGGGACCAGACGTCCAGACCCGTGCCGCGTTCGCGCCGATCGCGCAGGGGACCCGCCTGAAGCGCGGCCAGCACGCGCGAGCCCCAGGACCAGCCCGCCCGGTCCAACGCCCCGGCCAGGGTGTAGGCGTCCTCGCGCCCCGGATAGACGGGGTCGGTCAGTTCGTTCAGCAGGTCGGCGGCGGCGTCGCGCAGGGCCTGGGCCTGAGCCTCGGCCCCCTTGGGCTCGGAGCGCCCCATGGCCAGGGCCAGCCCCGACGGCGACGGGGCGCAGAACCTGGCGGGACGCACAAAGGCGTAAAGCTCCAGCACGTCCAGCATGTCGGTCGAGCGCGGCGGCGGGCTGAGGCCCAGACGGCGCGCGGTCAGGCTGGCGTGGGCGACCATGACGGGGCCGCCCAGAAAGACGCCCTCGGCCGCGCCGCGCCCGATCTTCCGAGCGCCCGCCGCATCGCACACGGCCCCTGCGCCCGGCGGCGTGGCCAGGGCGGGCGGCAGGTCCGCCGCGAACGCAGTCGCGGGCTGGACGGTGGCTGGAACGGAGACGTCGGTCACGCCCGATCCATAGCGCCCCGCGCGGCGAAACGGAACGGGAACGTTCGTCCCTCTCGCCAGAGGCCGAAAACGAGCTAGGTTGGCCGGGACAGGGAGGACCGCCCATGCAAACCCGCCCCATCACCACCCACGGCCTGACGCAACAGGTGCTGGAGGCGGGACAAGGCCCCCTGGTCTTGCTGCTGCACGGTTTTCCCGAACTCGGGATCAGCTGGCGGGCGCAGGTTCAGGCCCTGGCCGAGGCAGGCTATCACGCCGTCGCCCCCGACATGCGCGGCTATGGCGGAACCGACAAGCCCGCCGATCAGGAGGATCACACGCTCCTGCATCTGGTTGGGGACATGGTCGATCTGGTCCGGGCTCTGGGCGTGACGGAGGCCGTCGTCGTCGGCCACGACTGGGGTTCGGCCGTCGCCTGGCACTGCGCCCTGATGCGGCCGGATGTATTCCGCGCCGTGGCCGGTCTGTCCGTCCCCTTCCAGCCGCGTCGTCCCAAGGGACCGCCGACCGCCGCCATGGCCGCGATCTCGAAACGAGCCGGTCTGGGCGACCTCTACATCAACCGCTTCCAGTCGCCGGAGGCCCATGTCGAACTGGACGCCGACCCGGCCACGGCGCTGAGGAAGATGTTCTGGGCCTATGACGGCGCCACCGCCCCGGCCGACCAGTCGACCGGCTTCATGCCCGAGGGCGTCAGCCTGCTGGACAGCATTTCCGATCAGGCCGCGCTGCCGCCGTGGATGAATCCGGCGCACTTCAACGAATACGTCGCCGCCTTCGCCGCGTCAGGTTTCAAGGGGCCGCTGGACTGGTACCGCTGCCTCGACCGCAACTGGGCCCTGACCGCCTTCCTGCAGGGCCGGAAGATCCGTCAGCCCGCCTTCTTCATGGTCGGCGACCGCGATCCCGTCCGTCACTACGCCGGCCCTCATGAGACGGCGCAACAAGAATGGCTGACCGACCTGCGCGGACAAGTCGTCCTGCCAGGCGCGGGACATTGGCTGCAGCAGGAACGAGCGAATGAGGTGAACGCGGCGCTGGTGGAGTTCATGCGGGGGCTGTAAGCCCCCGCGCAGGCCCCTTTAACCGACGTGGGGCGTGATGATGCCCAGCGGCAGGGTGGTCACGTTCTTCACCCCGCGTGTGACGATATGGCTGGCGCAGTCGGAGACGATGCCGAGGGTCAGCAACTTGTCGCGCAGGAACTGGTCGAAGGCGTGCATGTCCGAGGTGATGATGCGCAGGACATAGTCTTCGCGGCCCGTGATGGTGGCGCACTGCACCACTTCCGGCCAGGTAGCGACGGCGGATTCGAAGATGTCGAGGTTCTCGCGCGACGGCAGGCTCAGCTTGACGATGGCGTAGACTTCGAAGTCCAGACCCAGCAGCCCCGCGTCCAGAAGCGTGACCCGCTTGCGTATCAGGCCGCTATCCTCCAGTCTCTTGATCCGGCGCCAGCAGGGCGAGGCCGACAGGCCGACGCGATCGGCGACCTCGGCGACCGACAATCCGGCGTCCTGCTGCAGGATGTCGAGGATGCGGGCGTCGATAGGATCAAGTTCGTCGGCCAAAGGCGTTTCTCCAAATGGGGATTTCGCGCAATAAAATACCCCAAATCAGCATTTGGCAAGGGTATTTTTAGGAAGGCCAACAGACACACGCCATGCTATGCCCTCTTTCTAGAGGAAACGCGGACGGATCAACCGGACGGGACGCATGATGAAGAACACCCCCACCCTGTCGCTGCGCGTGCCGGAGCCTTCGGGTCGTCCGGGCGATGCGCCTGATTTCAGCCACCTGAAGCTGGACGCCGCCGGCGCCGTGACCCGGCCCGAGGTGTCGACCGCGCCCTATGACATGCGCGACCACGCCTTCCAGCTGGTGCGCGTTCTGGACGACGAAGGCCAGGCCGTGGGGCCGTGGAATCCCAAGCTGGATCCCGAAATCCTGCGTCGCGGCCTGAAGGCCATGATCCTGACGCGCGCCTTCGACGACCGGATGCACCGCGCCCACCGCCAGGGCAAGACCAGCTTCTATATGAAGTGCACCGGCGAGGAGGCCATCGCGGTCGCGCAAGGGATGATCCTGAGCCGCGAGGACATGGGCTTCCCCACCTATCGCCAGCAGGGCCTGCTGATCTCGCGCGGCTACCCGCTCGCGTCGATGATGAACCAGATCTATTCCAACGCCGCCGACCCGATCAAAGGCCGCCAGCTGCCGATCATGTATTCGGCCAAGGACTACGGCTTCTTCACCATCTCGGGCAACCTGGGCACCCAGTACGTCCAGGCCGTGGGCTGGGCCATGGCCAGCGCCGCCAAGGGCGACGACAAGATCGCCATCAGCTGGATCGGCGACGGCTCGACCGCCGAGAGCGACTTCCACTCGGCCCTGACCTTCGCCTCCGTCTATCGCGCGCCGGTCATCCTGAACATCGTCAACAACCAGTGGGCCATCAGCTCCTTCCAGGGCATCGCCGGCGGGCTTGAGACCACCTTCGCCTCCAAGGCCATCGGCTACGGCCTGCCGGCCCTGCGCGTCGACGGCAACGACTTCCTGGCCGTCTGGGCCGCGACCCAGTGGGCCGAGGAGCGCGCGCGCACCAACCAGGGCGCGACGGTGATCGAGCTGTTCACCTATCGCGGCGCTCCGCACTCGACCTCGGACGACCCCAGCCGCTACCGCCCCGGCGACGAGCACGAGAAGTGGCCGCTGGGCGACCCGCTCGAACGCCTGAAGCAGCATCTGATCGTCATCGGCGAATGGTCGGACGAACAGCATGAAGCGGCCGAGAAGGACGCGGTCGAACAGGTCCGCGCCGCCGCCAAGGAATCCGAAGCCATCGGCACCCTGGGTCAGTCGCGCCCCAGCGTGAAGACCATGTTCGAGGAAGTCTTCGCCACCGAAGACTGGCGTCTGGTCGAGCAGCGTCGCGAGGTCGGAGTCTGAACATGACCACTGCGCCCATGAACATGATTCAGGCCCTCAACTCGGCCATCGACACCAAGATGGCGGAGGACCCCAACGTCCTGTCGTTCGGCGAGGACGCCGGCTACTTCGGCGGCGTCTTCCGCGTGACCGACCAGTTGCAGCAGAAGCACGGCCTGACCCGCAGCTTCGACGCCCCCATCTCGGAAACCGGCATCGTCGGCACGGCCATCGGCATGGCCGCCTACGGCCTGCGCCCTGTCGTCGAGATCCAGTTCGCCGACTACATCTATCCGGCCTATGACCAGATCGTCTCGGAAGCGGCCAAGATGCGCTACCGCTCGGGCGGTCAGTTCACCTCGCCGCTCACCATCCGCAGCCCCTACGGCGGCGGCATTTTCGGCGGCCAGACGCACAGCCAGTCGCCGGAAAGCCTGTTCACCCACATCTCCGGCCTGAAGGTCGTCATTCCGTCGAACCCCTATGACGCCAAGGGCCTGCTGACCGCGGCCATCGAGGACGACGATCCGGTCATCTTCTTCGAGCCCAAACGCCTCTACAACGGCCCCTTCGACGGCTGGCACGAAAAGCCGGTTTCGCCGTGGAAGACCCAGGAGCTGGCCCAGGTCCCGACCGAGAAATACGCCCTGCCGATCGGCAAGGCCCGCGTCATGCGCGAAGGCAATGACGTCACCATCCTGGCCTATGGCACCATGGTCTGGGTCGCCCTGGCCGGCGCCGAGCACGCGGGCGTGGACGCCGAGGTCATCGACCTGCGCACCCTGGTGCCGCTGGACATCGAGACCATCGAGGCCTCGGTCAAGAAGACCGGCCGATGCGTCATCGTGCATGAGGCGCCCAAGACCTCGGGCTTCGGCGGCGAGCTGTCGGCCCTGGTTCAGGAGCGCTGCTTCTATCATCTGGAAGCCCCCATCGCCCGCGTGACCGGCTGGGACACCCCCTACCCGCACGCCTTCGAGTGGGAATACTTCCCCGGCCCGCAACGCGTGGCCGACGCCCTGAAAGCCGTCATGTCGGGAGGCCGTTAAGATGGGTCGTTTCGTCTTCAAGCTGCCCGACGTGGGCGAAGGCACCGCCGAGGCCGAACTGGTCGCCTGGCACGTCGCGGTCGGCGACATGGTCGAGGAAGACCAGATCGTCGCCGACGTCATGACCGACAAGGCCACGGTGGAAATCACCGCCCCGGTCAGCGGCAAGGTGCTCGCCATCCACGGCCAGGCCGGTGAGATGGTGCCGGTGCGCGGCCCCCTGGTCGAGTTCGAGGTCGAGGGCGCGGGCAACGCCTCCGACGCCGAGCCGACGCCGGCTCCCGTCGCCAAGCCCGAACCCGCCCCTGTCGCCGTCGAGGCGCCGAAGGTCGAGGCCGCCCCGGTCAGCGCCCCGACGGCGGCCGGCGCCAACTACGTCTTCAAGCTGCCCGACGTGGGCGAAGGCACCGCCGAGGCCGAGTTGGTCGGCTGGCACGTCAAGGTCGGCGACGCGGTCGAGGAAGATCAGATCCTCGCCGACATCATGACCGACAAGGCCACCGTCGAGATCACCAGCCCGATCAACGGCGTGGTCGTCGCCCTGCACGGCGAGGCCGGCCAGCAGATCGCCGTCGGCGGCCCCCTGGTCAGCTTCAAGGTCGAGGGCGCGGGCAATGTCGCCGCCGCTCCGGCCGCGACCCCGGCGCCCGCCCCCGCCGCCAAGGCCGAGAAGGCCGCGCCCGCTCCGGTCGCCAAGCCTGCCCCCGCTGCGCCCAAGGCTGACGCCAAGCCCGTTCCGGCCCTGACCGGCCGCCAGCCGGGCGAACGTCCGCTGGCCTCGCCCGCCGTGCGCAACCGCGCCCGCGACCTGGGCGTCGACCTGGTCTTCGTGCCGGGGTCAGGCCCCGCCGGCCGCATCGAACACGCCGACCTGGACGCCTTCGTCGCGCGCGGGGGCAGCCTGCCCGCGGCGACCAGCGGATCGACCGCCTCGACCTACGCCCGCGCCGAGGGCGCCACCGAGACCAAGATCATCGGCCTGCGCCGCAAGATCGCGGAGAAGATGGCCGAGAGCGTGCGTCGCATCCCGCACATCACCTATGTCGAGGAAATCGACATGACGGCGGTGGAGGAGCTGCGCGCTCACCTCAACGCGACCAAGGCCAAGGACCAGCCCAAGCTGAACGTCCTGCCCTTCGTGGCCCGCGCCATCGTCGTGGCCCTGCGCGACCAGCCGACGATCAACAGCCACTATGACGACGACGCCGGGGTGCTGACGACGCATGCCCCGGTCCACCTGGGCATCGCCGCCCAGACGCCGAACGGCCTGATGGTGCCGGTCGTCCGCCACGCCGAGGCGCTTGACCCCTACGCCACCGCCCTGGAAATCGCCCGCGTCTCGGGCGCGGCCAAGGACGGCTCGGCCAAGCGCGAGGAACTGTCCGGCTCGACCATCACCATCACCTCTCTGGGGACGCTCGGCGGCGTGGTTCACACGCCCATCATCAACCACCCCGAGGTCGCCATCGTCGGTCCGAACAAGATCGCCGAGCGCGTGGTGGTCAAGGACGGCCAGATGGTCGTGCGCAAGATGATGAACCTGTCCTCCAGCTTCGATCACCGCATCGTCGACGGCCACGACGCGGCGGTCTTCGTGCAGCGCATCAAGAACCTGCTGGAGAACCCGGCCACGCTCTGGATGGGGTGAAGCAGATGAAGCCGTTGTTCGCGCTTGGACTCATCGCCCTCACGGCGAACATGTGGGTCAACGCGGCAACGGCTTGCTCGCCTCCCCCCGGCAACATCGCTGAATATTACGCGCGAGCGGAGCGCGCCTATTTTGAAGATGTGACTTCGGTCTATCGGGGTGTCCTTGCGAACGTGGTCGGCAAGCAGGACGACCCGATTGTCAGGTTTTCGGTCCTCAGAACACACGACTTGTGGGGTGCCCCCAGCCCAGCCCGCCTGGATCTCAAGTTCGAGTTGGGCCACTGCTCCAACTATCTGATCTTCACAACCGAGTATGCCGAGGGCGAAGGCATTGCGGATGGCCTCGCCGTTCGCATCTTCGTCACCCCGGCATCCCGGATCAATCCTGAACTCCTTTACATCGTACCTGAAGGACCGCTCGCCGACGACATGATGTCGAGGTGGCGCGCCGTCCGAGCCAGCCTTGCGAGACGCTAGAATGACCCAGACCCTCAAGACCAAAGTCCTGATCATCGGCGCCGGCACCGGCGGCTATGTGGCGGGCATCCGTTGCGGCCAATTGGGCCTGGACACCGTGCTGGTGGACGGCGGCGACGGCCTGGGCGGGACCTGCCTGAACGTCGGCTGCATTCCGTCCAAGGCCATCATCCACGCCGCGGGCAAGTATGAGACGGTGCTGAAAGCCGCCGGCGACGGCACGCTGGGCATCACGGCGTCGGCCCCGGCCATCGACCTGTCCAAGACGGTCGCGTGGAAGGACGGCATCGTCAAGAAGCTGAACGCCGGCGTCGCCGCCCTGCTGAAGAAGGCCAAGGTCAAGGTCATCAAGGGCTGGGCCGAGTTCACCGACGCCAAGACCTGCCGCGTCGAGACCGCCGACGGCCCCATCCTGATCACCGCCGAACACGTCATCCTGGCCACGGGGTCCGAGCCGGTCGAGCTGCCCTTCCTGCCGTTTGGCGGCGACGTCATCTCCTCGACCGAGGCCCTGAGCCTGTCGGAAGTGCCGAAGAAGCTGGTCGTCGTCGGCGGCGGCTATATCGGCCTGGAACTGGGCATCGCCTTCCGCAAACTCGGTTCGGAGGTGGCCATCGTCGAGATGGCCGACCGCCTGCTGCCCCTCTACGACAAGGCCCTGACCGATCCGGTGCAGAAGTGGCTCGAGAAGCACGGCGTCGAGCTGTTCCTCGGTGCCCGCGCCGGCGGCTTCGGGGACGGCAAGCTGAATGTCACCGACAAGGACGGAAACCCGATGCAGCTGGACGCCGACAAGGTGCTGGTCACCGTCGGCCGTCGGCCGCGCACGAAAGGCTGGGGTCTGGAGACCATGGGCGTCGCCATGGACGGCCCCTTCGTGAAGATCGACAACCGCTGCGCCACCAGCATGAAGAACGTCTGGGCCGTCGGCGACCTGACCGGCGAACCCATGCTGGCGCACAAGGGCTCGGCCCAGGGCGAGGTCGTGGCCGAGATCATCGCCGGCCATGACCGCGTGTTCGACCCCGTCACCATCGCCGCCGTCTGCTTCACCGAGCCGGAGATCGTCTCGGCGGGCCTCGGTCCGCAGGACGTCGAGGGCCGCGACGACGTGATCCAGTCCGTCTTCCCCTTCGCCGCCATCGGCCGCGCCCTGGCCATCGAGGCCGGCGAGGACGGCGGCTTCGTCCGCGTCATCGCCTCGAAGACCGACCACCGCATCCTGGGCATCCAGGCCGTCGGCCAGCACGTGTCCGAGATGTCCAACAGCTTCGCCCAGATGCTGGAAATGGGCGCCGTGCTGGAAGACGTGGCGGGTGTCATCCACGTCCACCCGACCCTGGGCGAGGCCTTCCACGAGGCCAGCCTGCGGGCGCTGGGCCACGCCATTCACATCTAAGCTTCTTCCCTTCTCCCCTTGAGGGAGAAGGTGTCGTGCGGAGCATGACGGATGAGGGGTGACGACGGCGCCGCTTGCTCGCTCAGGCGCCGATCCTCTTCTTACTGAACCCTCAGCGCTGACACCCCCTCATCCGAGCGCCTCCGGCGCCCACCTTCTCCCACAAGGGGAGAAGGAACCGCCCCGCTTGCCCTCGTCTGACGAAAGACCGACCCTCCCGCAAACGGGAGGCTTCGATGAGCGCCGAGACCCATTACCTGGCCGTCTTCACCAGCGACAAGACCGGCCCCAAATGGCGGGCCTGGCGCGCCATGAGCGAGGCCCAGCAGACCGAGAAAGCCCGCCTCGGCGTCGCCGCCGTCGCCGCCTGGGAAGAGGCGCACCGCGACTCCATCGTCTATCAGGGCGGCCCGCTGGGACCGACCAAACGCATCGACGACGACGGCGCCGTGACCGACGTGGTCAACCTGCTGACCGTCTTCATGGTGGTGCGCGCCGACAGCCACGAGGCGGCGGCCCGCCTGTTCGAGAACCATCCGCACATGGACCCCTTCCCCTGCGACGGGGTGGAGGTGATGCCGGTGCTGGGGGGCGAATAGGTTGAGGAAACCTACTTCGCTACATCGCCTTAATCTTTTCATCCACCATTCGTTCGAGACGGCGAACCTGCCGGATTATGGCCTTCGACTTCAGAGATTTTGCAGCCCGTCGTGCATAGGTGGAGAAATTACGTAGACCCACCGGTGAAAATCTCCGGCGGAGTTTCTTAGTATAGACCTTTGACGCACGCCCTTCCGCGATAGCCACGCGCCCGACTTCGGCAGTTCGTCGAAGGCTGCGGCGCGCTTTTCTCCACTGGCGCCCAAGCGAACCGGGCCTGATAACCGCGCCCCGTGGTGATACATTAAATCCAAGGTACTGAAAGGATGATGGGCTCAACGGGTCAAAGACAGTTTTTTCAGTTTTTTCATCCTTGATCGTCAGCTTAAGGCTTCCAACCTCAGCCTTTAGCATCGCCTCCAGCTGAACTTCTTCCGCGCTGGGGCAAATGATTAAGATGTCGTCGGAGTAGCGCTGGTAGAGAGCTCCGATTCGATCGCACGCGGCCTTCATGGCCGCGTCCACCGGCCACATGTAGAGATTTGCCAGAACCGCGCTGATCGGTGTGCCTTGCGGTATCCCGAAGGAAGCCGGATTGGCAGTCGGCCTGATACCAGCAGCCTTCACCTCGGCGATAGTTCCAATCGGTTCTCGCATCCCCCTTTCAAAACGGTCCGCAAAAGCGGGGTTGGCTTTGAGATCGTCCAAAGGGATGTGGCGGAACCGGGTAATGGCTCGAAATACAGCGAACCAGTCATCAGAAAGATTCGGCTCTCCCACTACAGCAGTTAGCTATCGCTTGAGAAGTCGGTGGTCGAGATTGTCAAAAAATCCTGTGACGTCGAAGCACATCACAGTGCATGGCGCGCTGGTCAACGCGAAATCGAGCGCGACACTGGTGAAATCGTAGTTCGACTTACCGAGTGATCTGTAAGCAATCACGGTCTGGCTCAGCCCGTGAGCCTCGTACTTCCTATCCAGTTCCTCAGTGAGCCGAGAGGCATAGAACGAGAGCAGGCACGCATCACGGTGTGAGGCGTACATGATGTCTCTATCTTTGAAGACCGTTCGCTTCTGGAGCGGCTTGTACCGCTTCTCGCGCTTCACATAGGAGATGAGTGGAGACCAGCTATGGCTTGCGGCGAACCCGGGTTTGGTGACCCGGTTAGCGTACTTTGGCCCCACGGGGGCGTCTAAGTGACGATAGCCTCTCGCGCGGAACCATGCTGGCTTCATAGCAATCCCCAAGCAGCAGAATCTGGGGGACTAGCCCTGACCTCAGGCCTCCGACACGACTACTCGTCCCCGAACGCCCCCCAGATGCACGCCTCATTCCGCTAGTTCGACTGTCTCAAGTCACATCCCAACGCAGGTCAAAAAACGCTAGAGGCTATAGTGAAGCCGAGGAGGTCCGAACAATGAAGTCCAGTGTCTCGTCGATTCTGACCCGGCGCGTCACGGTGACTGAAGTCATCGCGGCGCGGGTGGGACAGTTCCAAGTTGACAGTCTCAACGACCTTACCGCTCGGCCAATTCCGGCGGCTTGAATGAGATGGGACGCAAATCGATAAGCGCAAGGCGGCGCTTAAACTTTTTTTCACCATATTCTGGCGTCGAAAGACTTCGGCGGGTCCATCAGTCTTGCACACGCATTAAGAGGGAGGCCCTGCTATACTCACTAATGCACCCGCGCCTTGCCGATCTCCAGCCCGTCGGCGCCCGCTGACACGGCCACCACGCTGCCGTCCTCGATCTCGCCGGCCAGGAGTTTCTTGGCCATGGGGTCGACCAGTTCCTTCTGGATGACGCGCTTCAGGGGCCGCGCGCCATAGACGGGGTCGTAGCCCTTGTCGGCGAGCCAGGTCAGGGCGCTGTCGTCCAGGGCCAGGGTCAGGCGACGGTCGGCCATCAGCTTTTCCAGACGCGCCAGCTGGATGCGGACGATGCCGCCCATCTGTTCGCGGCCGAGGCGGTGGAACAGGATGATCTCGTCGATGCGATTCAGGAACTCGGGCCGGAAGTGGGCGCGGACCTGTTCCATGACCAGGGGACGGACGGCCTCGACGTCCTCGCCCTCGGGCTGGTCGGCCAGGTACTGGCTGCCCAGGTTGGAGGTCATGATGATCAGGGTGTTCTTGAAGTCGATGGTGCGGCCCTGACCGTCGGTCAGGCGACCGTCGTCCAGCACCTGCAGAAGCACGTTGAAGACGTCGGGGTGGGCCTTCTCGACCTCGTCGAACAGGATGACCTGATAGGGGCGACGACGCACGGCCTCGGTCAGGGCGCCGCCCTCGTCATAGCCGACATAGCCCGGAGGGGCGCCGATCAGGCGGCTGACCGAGTGCTTCTCCATGTATTCGGACATGTCGATGCGGGTGATGGCGTTGTCATCATCGAACAGATAGCCGGCCAGGGCCTTGGTCAGCTCGGTCTTGCCAACGCCCGTCGGGCCAAGGAAGAGGAAGCTGCCCAGCGGCTTGTTGGGGTCGTTCAGACCGGCGCGGGCGCGGCGCACGGCGTCGGACACGGCTTCCAGCGCCTCGTTCTGGCCCACCACGCGGCGGCCCAGTTCCTCCTCCATCTTGAGCAGCTTTTCGCGCTCGCCTTCCAGCATCTTGTCGACGGGCACGCCGGTCCAGCGGCTGACGACGGCGGCGATCTGTTCGGCGTCGACGACTTCCGGCGTCAAGGGGGCGGCGACCGCCGCCGGGGATTCGGAGTCCGCGAGTTGCTTCTCAAGCTGCGGAATCTGGCCGTAGGCGATCTCTGAGGCGCGGCCCAGGTCGCCTGCGCGCTGGGCGGCGGCCAGTTCGGCGCGCAGGCGGTCCAGGGTCTCGCGCAGTTGCGCGCCCTGACCCACCTTGTCCTTTTCCGACTTCCAGCGGGCGGTCATGTCGTCCGACTGGCCTTCCAGATCGGCGATCTCGTCCTCCAGCTTTTCGAGACGTTGCTGCGAGGCGCTGTCGCTCTCCTTCTTCAGGGCCTCGCGTTCGATCTTGAGCTGGACCAGACGGCGGTCGATTTCGTCCAGGGCCTCGGGCTTGGAATCCACGGCCATGCGGACGCGCGAGGCGGCCTCGTCGATCAGGTCGATGGCCTTGTCCGGCAGGAAGCGGTCGGTGATGTAACGGTTCGACAGGGTGGCGGCGGCGACGATGGCGCTGTCGCTGATGCGCACCCCGTGGTGGACCTCGTACTTCTCTTTCAGGCCGCGCAGGATCGACACCGTGTCCTCGACGGTCGGTTCGGAGACGAAGACCGGCTGGAAGCGACGGGCCAGGGCCGCGTCCTTCTCGACGTGCTTGCGGTATTCATCCAGCGTTGTGGCGCCGACGCAGTGCAGCTCGCCGCGCGCCAGCGCGGGCTTCAGCAGGTTGGAGGCGTCCATGGCCCCGTCGCCCTTGCCGGCGCCGACCAGGGTGTGCATCTCGTCGATGAAGAGGACGATGCCGCCTTCGGCCGCGGCCACCTCGTTCAACACGGCTTTCAGGCGTTCCTCGAACTCGCCGCGGTATTTAGCC
Source organism: Brevundimonas sp. UBA7506 (assembly GCF_002479495.1). Taxonomy (GTDB): domain Bacteria; phylum Pseudomonadota; class Alphaproteobacteria; order Caulobacterales; family Caulobacteraceae; genus Brevundimonas. Next base: position 348,365 of record NZ_DLNQ01000015.1, on the reverse strand, counting down.
CCGGCGATCAGGGCGCCCATGTCCAGCGACAGAACCTTCTTGTCCTTCAGGCTTTCGGGCACGTCGCCGTTGACGATGCGCAGGGCCAGGCCTTCGACGATGGCGGTCTTGCCGACGCCGGGCTCGCCGATCAGGACGGGATTGTTCTTGGTGCGGCGGGCCAGGACCTGGATGGTGCGGCGGATCTCTTCATCCCGGCCGATGACCGGGTCGACCTTGCCGTCGCGCGCGGCCTCGGTCAGGTCGCGGGCGTAGCGTTTCAGGGCGTCGTAGCTGTCCTCGGCCGAGGCGTTGTCGGCGGTCTTGCCCTTGCGCATCTCGGCGACGGCGTCATCGAGCTTCTTGGGCGTGACCCCGGCGGACTTCAGCGCCTCGGCGGCGGCTCCGCCCTCCTTGGCGATGGCGGCCAGCAGGCGCTCGGTGGTGACGAAGGCGTCGCCAGCCTTCTTGGAGGCGTCCTCGGCGGCGTTGAAGACGCGGGCGGTGTCGCCGTCCAGATAAAGTTGGCCCGAGCCGCCCTCGACCTGAGGCCGCTTCTTCAGCAGGCCCTCGGTCACCAGTTCAACGGCGGACGGATCGCCGCCGGCCTGATCGATCAGCTTGCGCGCCAGACCGTCGCGTTCCTCCAGCAGCACCTTCAGCAAGTGCTCGGGCGCGAACTGCTGGTGACGGCGGGCGAGCGCCAGCGACTGGGCGGATTGGACGGCCTGTTTGGCGCGGTCGGAATAGAGGTCGAGATTCATTTCGGTGCAGTCCCCTCGGAAGGCGGAAAACCAACAACGCGCCCTTCTGCGAAGCGACGCCTTGAGTTGTGTCAAACCGAGGTGGGTGTGGCCCATGGGACACGCAAGCCCCGGCCGTCGCGATTGATGCAGGCCGCCATACCGGCCTAGCGTGGCCGCAGGAGGCCTCTATGGATTTTCTGACGCACGGCCCGGTCGATCCGACGGTCGTCCTGCCCTTTCTGGCGGCGGTGGCGCTGATGGAGCTGACGCCGGGGCCGAACATGGGCTGGCTGGCCCTGGTGTCGCTGTCGCAGGGAAGGACGGCGGGGCTGGCGGCCGTGGCCGGGATCACCCTCGGCCTGACGCTGTGGATGGTCGCCGCCGCCTTCGGCCTGACCGAGGTGGTCCTGCTGTGGCCCGCCCTCTATCAGGCCATCCGCTGGGCCGGGGTCGGCTTCCTGCTGTGGCTGGCCTGGGACGCCTGGCGCAGCACCGGCGACGGGGCGAGCGCGGCGCCGGTCGAGATGCGGCGACGCGCCCTGTTCCGGCGCGGCCTGATCGGCAATCTGCTGAACCCCAAGGCGGCCCTGCTCTATGTGGTCCTGCTGCCCGGCTTCATCCGCCCCGCCCAAGGCTCGACGCTGACCCAGGCCCTGACGCTGGGCGGCCTGCACGTCGTCGTCAGCGTCGTGGTCCACACGATCATCGTGCTGACGGCGGCGCGGGCGGGCGGCGCCCTGCTGACCCGGGCGCAGGGGCCCATGATGCGCGCCGCCATGGCTCTGGGCCTGGTCGCCATCGCCGTCTGGACCGCCTGGGAGACGCGGATCTGACGCCGACGATCAGCCGCCAGTCGGGCCGGTCGAGAAGTCGAACTGTTCGGGCTGACGACGCGGGCCGCCGCCGAACGACCAGGTCAGGCCCAGGTAGAAGGCGCGCAGATTGATGTCCTGATCGCTCCGCTCACGGAACAGGGGGGTGTCATAGGTGGTGGCGCCGCCGAAGGAGTTGAGGATGTCGCGGGCCGTGAACTGCAGAGACAGGGTGTCGTTCAGCTTGCGGCGATAGCCCAGGTTGACCATGCCGCCGCTCTCGCGCGTGCCTTGGGCCAGCAGTTGGTCGCCTTGCCAGAAGCCCATGACCTGGACGAAGTCCTTGGGCGTGGCCTGCCAGTTCAGGCTGAGACGGCCGGTGAGCATCTCGCCTTCGCGGTCGCGGGCGCCGGGGATGCCTGACGCGTCGATCTCCTGACGGAAGGCGTTGATGCTGGCGTTGTAGCGCAGGGTCGAATGCAGGCGGCCGCTGGCGGTCAGCTCGACGCCCAGGTCGCGGCGCGCGCCGAGGTTTTCGGGCCGGGTCAGCAGGACGCCGCCGCCGACATCGACGGCCACGTCGGTGAAGGCCTTGGTGGTGTCGCGATAATAGGCCGTGGCCTGATAGAAGTTCTGGCCCTGGCGCATCTGCCACATGGCCTCGAAGCTGTCCGTCTCCTGCGGCTCCAGGTTCGGATTGCCCGAGCGCAGGTTCAGCGGGTCGCCATAGGAGACGAAGGGGTTCAGCTGGGTCGGCTGCGGCCGCTGGATGCGGCGCGAATAGCTGGCGCGCAACGTCTGGGTGTCGGTCAGCTTGTACTGCAGATGGCCCGTCGGATAGGCGCGGAAGTAGTCCTGAGAGGCGCGCACGGCGTTGGTCACGTCCTCGACCTCGACCTCCGCCTGTTCCAGACGCAGGCCGAACTGGGCCGACAGCTTCTCGCCGAACGGGCGCTCATAGGTGGTGTAGAGGGCGTGGACCGTCTGCTCGGCCTCGAAGCGGTTGCGCAGACCGGGCACCGGGGCGAGAGCGGCTTCGGACGGGCCGCGCCGCAGGACGACGTCCTGATCCGGACGGTTGAGGCTCAGCTCATAGCCGGCGCGCAGCTTGGAGCCGTCGTCCATGGGCCGGGTATAGGCGCTGGTGAAGCCGATGGTTTCCTGCGCGTTCAGGAACTTCTGGTCCTCATAGACCGTCGGGCTGACGGGCACGGAGAAGACGTTGGCGTTCAGCGAGGCGTTCTCGTTGTCGTTGCGGTCGTAGCGCAGCTCGTTGGACCACTCATGGCCCGAGGCGTCGAACTGGTGCAGCACGCGGGCGGTGGCGCCCCAGCCGTCCATGCTGAAGCCCCCCACCCCGTCGCGGGTGTAGGCGCTGGTCAGGACGCCGGCGGCGTTGCGGGTCTCGAACAGACTGCCGGCCTCGGCGTCGGCCTCGAAACGGTTGGCGCGCAGCTCCCCCGTCAACATGGTCTTGTCGGTCAGGCGATATTCGGCCGCGACCCGGCCGAAGGCGCCCTTCTGGATCATGTCGTTCTCCTGGATCGTCGTGGTCCTGGAGGTGACGGCGCCGGTGATCGGGTCCAGTTGTTCGCGCAACCGGTCAAAGGCGAAGTTCTGGTCGTCGTAGCGATAGCTGACGTCGCCGGTCAGGGTCAGCTTGCCGCGCTGGCGCGAGCCGCTGACGCCGGCGTTCCAGCGGCCGTTGTCGCCGACATTGACCCGCACGGAACCGGTCGTGACGGTCGCCGTGGGCGCCCCGGCGGCGGCGGCGCGCGCGGCGGCGGGGATGGGCTTGGTGATCAGGTTGATGACCCCGCCCGAACCCTCGGGGCTGTAGGCGGCCGAGGGGTTGGTCATGACCTCGATCCGCGCATAGCGGTCAGCCGGCAGTTGCAGCACGGCGTCGGCGCGATTGGGACCCGACAGGATGGCCGAGGGACGACCGTCGACCAGGATGGTGACATTGCCGTCGCCGCGCAGGGAGACATTGCCCTGGGGGTCGACATCCACCGAAGGGACGTTGCGCAGCGCCTCAGCCAGAGAACCGGTCGCGGCCTGCAGATCGTCGGCCAGACTATAGCTGATGGAATCGATCGAGGTTCGCACGTCGTTGGCCCGGGCGGTGACGACGACGTCGCCGACGGTCGCGGGCTCGTCCTTGTCCTTGTTCTCCTGCGGAGCCGTCGGCGCCGGGGTCTGAGCCTGCGCCCCAGTCGCGGACGGTGGCGTCTGGGCCATGACAGCGCCCGCAGGCAGGGCCAGAACGACGCCCAGCAAAGGCGCAAGCTTGAGTTTCGACATGGTCGCGTCCCTGCGGACGTCCCCTCGACGTCCCCTCAAGCGCTGCGACTATCAGCCGGTCGTCGCTGACCACAGTTACATCTTTTTCATCCCGGGGGCGGGTCTGTGGCCAAGGCCGGGAACCCCAAGCGGCGCCGTGCGTTTGCGGCCCCATGCTGACGACCAAGATGAACCCCCGTGTCTTCTGGGGGGCCAGCGCCATCGCAGGCGCCCTGCTTCTCCTCGCCCTGATCGCGCCCGCCACATCCGACCTGATTTTCGGCGCCGCCCAGGCCTGGGTGGTGGAGACCTTCGGCTGGTTCTACGTGGCCTCGGTGGCCGGCTTCCTGCTCTTCGTCGCCGTTCTGGCGATCGGACCGACGGGGCGCCTGAGGCTGGGCCCGGATGACGCCGAGCCGGATTTCCCCTACGTCTCCTGGTTGGCCATGCTGTTCGCGGCGGGCATGGGCATCGGCCTGATGTATTTCGCCGTGGCCGAGCCCGTGCAGCACTACATCGCTCCGCCCGAGGCGCAGCCCGGCACGCTGGACGCCGCACGCGAGGCCATGGTCATCACCTATACCCACTGGGGGGTCCACGCCTGGGCCATCTACGCCGTGGTGGGCCTGAGCCTGGCCTATTTCGCGCACAGGAAAGGTCTGCCTCTGACGATGCGGTCCAGCCTCTACCCCCTGCTGGGCAAGCGGGTGAACGGCTGGGTGGGCGACCTGGTCGACATCTTCGCCATCTGCGGCACCCTGTTCGGCATCGCCACCTCCCTCGGCTACGGCGTGGCGCAGATGACCTCGGGCCTGAACTACGTCTTCGGCCTGCCCAATGACGTGATCATGCAGGTCGGGCTGATCGTCGTGGTCATGGGCGCGGCGACGATCTCGGTCCTGACCGGGGTGGACAAGGGCGTGCGGCGGCTGTCCGAACTGAACCTGTTCATCGCGGTCTGTCTGATGCTGTTCGTTCTGATCGTCGGACCGACCCTGTTCCTGCTGCGGGCCTATGTGCAGAATTTCGGCCTCTATCTGGATCACTTCTTCGAGCGCACCTTCACCCTCTACGCCTATGAGCCCCGCGCCTGGATGGCGGACTGGACCTTGCTCTACTGGGCCTGGTGGATCTCCTGGTCGCCGTTCGTGGGCATGTTCATCGCCCGCATTTCGCGCGGGCGCACGGTGCGGGAATTCCTGATCGGGGTGCTGCTGGTCCCATCGGGTTTCACCTTCCTTTGGATGACGGTCTTCGGCAATACGGCCATGAGCCTGGACCTGGGCGTGGCGGCAGGCGCCATTTCAGACGCCGTGCAGGCGGACCTTTCGACGGCCCTGTTCCACTTCTTCGAATACCTGCCAGGCACGGCTGTCACCTCGATTCTGGCCATCGCCCTGGTCGCGGTCTTCTTCGTCACCTCGGCGGATTCAGGGTCTCTGGTCATCGACACCCTGGCCTCTGGCGGGGCGGAGGAGACGCCGCGTTGGCAGCGGATCTACTGGTGCGTGCTGCAGGGTCTGGCGGCGGCCCTGCTGCTGCTCGCGGGCGGCCTGGGGGCGCTTCAGGCGGCGACCCTGATGGCGGCCCTGCCCTTCGCCGTCATCATGATCCTAGCCTGTGTGGGCCTGGCGCGGCAGATGAACGCCGACCTGAGGGGCGAGGCGGTCGAGACCGAGGCTCCGCCGATCCGTGAGCGGCTGAAGCGCATCTTCTCGCCCGCCAGCCGCAAGGACATCGCCCGCCAGATCGAACGCCAGGCCGCCCCGGCCCTGGTCGAGGTTCGCGACGCCCTGTCGAACGAGGGCCTGGACCACAGCCGGGTCGAAATGGACGAAAACGGCGTCTGGCTGGTGGTCGAACACGCCAACGGCCGCGACTTTCTCTATCGCGTCGGCGCCCGCTCGCGGCCCCTGCCCGCCCTGAGCGCGCTGGAGGCGCCCGAGGGCCGTCGCGCGCTGGAATGGCGGATGACGGCCCAGACCGGCGACGGCACGCGCCCCCGCGATCTCACCGGATTCAGCCGGGCGCAGATCGTCGCCGACGTGCTGGAACACCTGCAAAGGTGGCGGCTGGCGGCCTGAGCCCTTGGCCCGGCGGATCGGCGGCGCTAGCGTCGCCGCTCATGTCGGGAGCTTCGCCTATGTCCATCCGCCTGTCGCGCCGCGCGGCGCTGATTTCCTCCGCCGCAGCCGCATCGGGCGCGGCCCTGCCCGCGACCGGTTGGGCCCAGACCAGCGCCGACACCCGTTCGGACGAGGAGATCGCCGCCGCCGCCGACGCCTGGGTGCAGCGTTGCATGACCGCCTGGCCGGAACAGCCGGCGGTGTCGCTGGCTCTGGTGCGAGACGGCAAGACGGTGCTGGCGAAGGGCTACGGCGTGCGCCGTCAGGGCAAGGCTGAACCGGCCGACGAACACACCCTGTTCGCCATCGCCTCCAACTCCAAGAACGTCACCGCCGCCTGCCTGGCCATCCTGGTCGACGAGGGCAAGGTGAAGTGGGACGAACCGATCAAGACCTATCTGCCCGGCTTCACCCTGTCGGACCCGGTGATAGGCGAGCGCATCACGGTGCGCGACACGCTGAGCCACCGCGCCGGGTTCGGCTTGGGCGCCGGCGATCTGCTGTTCTGGCCCAACAGCGACCGGACCCGCGCCGAGGTCCTGGCCCAGGCCGCCTTCGTGCCGATCGAGGACGGCTTCCGCGAGGACTATCACTACTGCAACCTGATGTTCGTGGTCGCGGGCGCGGTGATCGAGGCCGTGTCCGGCCTGTCGTGGGAGGCCTTCGTCCAGACCCGCATCTTCGACAAGGTGGGTATGGCCGAGAGCGTGCCCCTGGCGCGTCTGGCTGATCCGGCCAAGTCCGCCCTGCCGCATGGCCGGGTCGGCCCGCCCCTGCGCTATCAGGGGGCGATGACCCAGATCGCCGACTCCATCGTCGAGGTCTGGAACTGGGATTCAGCGGCGGCGGCGGGCGGCATCTGCGCCAGCGCGACCGACTGGGCCAAGTGGATCGCCGTGCGTCTGAATGACGGCAAGCTGGCCGACGGGTCGCGCCTGTTCTCCGAAGCCGCCGCCAGGGAGATGTACAGGCCCAACATCATCGTCTCCGCCCTGGGCGGGCCGACGGCGGAACTGCCCAACCAGGCCGTGGCCTCGACCTATGCCATGGGTCTGCAGGTCCAGGACTATCGCGGCGAGCGGCTGGCCACCCACGGCGGCGGCTCGCCCGGCGGCATCTCGGCCACCGTCCTGATCCCGGGCCGCAAGATCGGCTTCAGCGTCTTCACCAACGCCGAAGAGAGCTTCCTGCTGCGCGCCCTGCGCTCGGGCCTGTCCGACATCGCCATGAACAAGGTGGACGTCGACTGGATCGCCGATTCCAAGAAGCGCGAGGCTGAGGGGATCGAAAAGTCGCTGAAAGCCGCCGTTGAGATCGACGCCAAGCAGGCGGCGGGCGCCCCGCCTTCCATGCCGCTGGACGCCTATGTCGGGACCTGGCGCGACCCCTGGTACGGCGACATCGTCATCGAGCAAAAGACCCAGGGGCGCGGCCGCAACCGCAAGTCCGGCCTGTGGCTGCGCTTCACTCACACCCCGGCGCTGCAAGGTTGGCTGGAGCCCTATGACGGCGAGACCTTCCGCACCCGCTTTGCCGACAAACGCGAGGAAGACGCCTTCATCACCTTCAACATCGCCACCGCCAAGCCGGCGACCGCCACGGTCAAGGGCGTCTCGCCCGACATCGACTTCTCCTACGACTATCAGGACCTGCGGCTGACGCGGGTCTGAGGCCAGCAAAAAGGGGCGGTCCCGACGGACCGCCCCTTTCTTCATTTCGTCCCGAGAGCTTAGCGCGCCGCCGGACGCTGACCGGCCTCGAGGATGGGCATGCCCGCCTCGGTCGGGATGTAGATGGTCTGGCGGCCTTCCTTGCCGGCCGTCTCCTGCAACATGTTGATATAGGACCAGCGCAGATAGGCCTCGGGGCCGCCCAGGGCCTCGGCCATGATGCGGTTGGCCTCGTTGGCGCCCTTGGCGCGCTCGATCTCGGCGGCGGCGGTCAGCTTGGCCGAGTCCAGGGCCGCCTGAGCCTCCAGCACGCGGATGCGGCGGTTCTGCACCGCCTCCTCATAGGCCGCCTTGCCCGCCATCTGCTTGGAATAGACGTTGTAGGTCGGGAAACCGACCAGGACGACGGCGACCAGAACGCCGATGGCGATGATGGAACCGATGGTGAAACCTATGCCGCGCATCTGCGCCTCCCCGGAAATCTGAACGACGCTCAGGGTGGACGGCGCCGCCCCCCAGGGTCAAGCGCGGCTCAGCGCCGCGTGGATGCGGGCGCCGGGACCAGCTCGATCAGATCCAGATTGGACTCGTTCGCCGGCCAGGGGATGACCAGCCGCCAGCGGCGCTCGCCGATGCGTTCGACCACCGCCACCATGTCGCGCTCGGCCCGCAGGCCATAGGCGCGCGCGGCCGGTTCGGAGGCCAGGGCCATGGAGCCTAGGAAGACCATCTGGCGATCGTTCTCGGGAAAGAGCAGGCCGCTGGGACGCTGCGACCCGGTCAGCTTGCTGAACTTCAGGCCCGCCGACGTCTGTTCGATGCGGCAAGCGAACCAGCCGTAAACCACATAGCCCAGACCGCCCTCGCCGCCCTGCGAGCCCAGCTTGACGGTGCGACAGCGGTAGTTCCCGACCGGCGGCGCCACCGAGGGACGCCCCGCGTCCGGGTCGATCAGATCGCCCAGACCGTTCAGGTCGCCCGACCCGGCCTGACGCTTCGCCTGCTGCAGGGCCAGGGTCCAGGCGGCCTCGCGCCGCTGATAACGGTCGCGATCAGCAGCGGTGATGACCCCGCGCCAGTCGCTCAGGACCACACCGCCGGGGGCTTCGGGCGCTGACGGGGGAGGCGGCGGGGGCGGAGGGGGAGGCGTGGTCGCACAGCCCGCCAGCACCGCCGCCAGCACGCTCGAGATCAGCGCGCCTGGAATGAGGGCGTGAGGCCCCCGCGCCTTGAAATGCGAACTACCGGCCGACGGACGTGACATGGGCTCTCCCTAGCACAGGGTCGAAAAAGCCCCCGCCCCCTAGGAAGCCCCCTGAAGCCTCCGCGTCAACCCTGCGGGCGGGCGACGTCGCGACGCCAGACCGTCTCCGCATGCCTCAAGCGGCGTCAATCGTCCCGGCCCGCACGGCGACGTCACCTGTCGTCGAGACCGGCGACAGGGCGCGCGACAGAGCTTCGGCCAAAGCCGGAATCTGCAGGGGCTTGGTCAGATATTCGATAAAGCCGGCCTCGCGTCCTCGGCGGATGTCGGCGAGGGCCGCGCCGGCCGACAGGGCCAGAACCGGCACCGTCCGGGTCAACGGGTCCTCGCCCAGACGCGCCTTGAGCTGGAAGCCGTCCATCCCCGGCAGGTTGATGTCCAGAATGATGACATCGGGACGCAGATCCCGGGCCAGGGCCAGGCCCTCCGGCCCTGTCTGGGCCACATGCAGCCGCAAGCGGCCAAAGGCCGTGGTCACATGGCGCATCAGGGCGACGTTCGACGGATTGTCCTCGACATAAAGCAAGGTGGCCTCGGGCAGGTCGGCGGCCGGGACGGGCGAAGCGATCAGGGCGCGCGGCTGGGCCGCCGAGGCCGGCAGATACATCGTGAAGACCGCCCCCTCGCCCTCGCGGCTTTCCGCCTCCAGCCGACCGCCCATGGCGTCGATCAGACGCCGCGCCACGGCCAGTCCCAGGCCCGCGCCGGGCACGTCTGAAGCTTCGCGGCCCAGCCGGTTGAAGGGCTGGAACAGGCCGTTCATGCGGGCTGCCGGCAGGCCCGGTCCCGTGTCGTGGACGCTGAGGCTGACGCCCTCGGCGGACTGGCGCGCCTCGATCAGGACGGCGCCGCCGGGGCGATTGTATTTGACGGCGTTCGCGATCAGGGCGGTCAGCACCTGACGCAGCCGCTCGCGGTCGGCGCGGGCGGCGAGGCCGGCGACGGGCGGCGGCTCCCGCAACTCGACTTCGGCGGCCTCGGCCATGGGGCGCAGGGCCTCGCAGACCTGACGCGCGACCAGCAGGGGATCCAGCCGCTCGACGTTCAGCGCCAAGCGCCCGCCTTCGATGTCGGCCAGATTCAGCACCTCGTCGACCAGGACCAGCAGCCGAGCCCCGGCGTCGCGGATCTGCTCCAGCGCCTGATGCTGGCGATGGGTCAGGGGCTCCTGCGCCTCGTTCATCCGCATCAGGTCGGAGAAGCCGATGACCGCGTTCAGCGGCGTGCGCAGTTCATGGCTCATGCTGGTCAGGAACTCGGTCTTGGCGCGGTGCGCCGCCTCGACCTGGGCGGCCTGGCCTTCGGCGGCGGTCAGGGCCGCCTGAAGTTCACGCGCCCGCTGCTCGGAACAGGCCTCGAGCGTGGCGTTGACCCGCCGCAGGATCGCCACCTCGCGTCGGGCCTTCACCGCCATCCGCAACCCCGCCCAGCAGCCCGACAGGGCCAGGGCGACCACCACCAGAACGAGTTCCATCGCACGTCCCTCCGATGACTCCAGAGTGACGCCTATAGATTGCAGTTATGTAAACGTGCGCGTTAAGGTTGCGCGCCGCCGATCAGCCTTCGTCGGTCGCCGGCTCGACCTTGCGGCGCGGCGCGCGACGCTTGGGCGCGGGCGCTTCCTCCGAAGCGGCCTCCACCTCATCCGAAGACGGCGCGGTCGGGCGGGTCAGGAAGCCAGGCAGACCCATGCCGTCGCTGGCCTCGCCTTCGGCCGGCGCACGCTCGGCGCGCGGACGACGCGGGGCGCGGGCGGGACGGGCCTCGGCCTCTTCCTCGACGACCGGCGCGGCGGCTGGTTCGTTCGAGCTGGCGGCGGCGTCGTACTCAGCCTCGGCTGCGGCGCGGGCTTCGTCCTCGGGCGTGGCCTCGCCGGCTTCGAAGCGACGGTTGCGTTCCTCGCGGCGGCGCTCCCAGCGCTCGCGGCGGGTTTCACGACGGCCGCCCTCGCGGGGCTCGCCCTCGGCGCGGGGTTCGCGGTCATTGTCGCGCGGCTCGCGCGGTTCACGATCCCGGTCGCGGTTGTAGTCGCGGTCCCGATCACGGTCACGGTCGCGATTGGCGTCACGTTCGGCGCGCTCGGCCTGGCGACGGGCTTCGTCCTCGGCCTTTTGCTGCTCGGCGGCGGCGGCGGCGATGATGGCGGCGGCCTGGGCGCCCGACTCGTCCTCGAAGTCGATGTCGAAGCCCTGGCCGGCCAGTTCGCGCTGGGCGATCTCCGAAACCGGACGCTGCGGCTGCAGGGCGCGCAAGACACGGAAATAGTGTTCGGCGTGCTGAGTGTAGTTCTCGGCCAGGACGCGGTCGCCGGCGGCCGAGGCGTCGCGCGCCAGCTGCATGTAGCGCTCATAGACGGTCTGGGCGTTGCCGCGGACCTTGATGTTCTCGGGGCCTTGCGAGTCCCACGACCGGTTCGGGTTGGTCGCATTGGCGTTGTTGCCGCCGCCGCCGGGCTTCCGGTTGCGTCCGCGCTGACGCTTCATGCCCTTGAAATCTCTCATCGGAGCTTACCGTGCTGGTGCGGGCCGCCGTCGGGTAAGGACGGGCAGGACCCAGTTCGTCGTTCCGTTCGGTCGGGGCCAATCCCCGTATCGATGTGCTCGGAAAACCGTTCGTCGCCCTGTGGTCCGCCGGGCCCTGCAGGCCCGACCGTCACTGGCCCAGACGCGCTTGAGCGAGCAAACCTGCCCGAAAAGACCGCGTTTGAGTGGGAGACAAGAAACGACTTAGCGCGCGATGAAGCGCTTTCCAAGGGTTTTGTTGCAGGCCCTGCGCTCGGCCCCGGTCACGCTTCCGGAAGGGGATCGACGCGCGGGTCCGGGCCGTTGGTGACGACGCGGTCGCGGTCGCCCAGGTCCTTGACCACCTTGACGCCGGTGAAGCCCGCCGCCTCGAACAGGGCCTTGACCGCCTCGCCCTGGTCCCAGCCGATCTCGACGGCGAACACGCCTTCGGGACGCAGGATGCGGGCGATCTCGGGCGCCAGGTCGCGATAGGGCTGCAGGCCGTCCGGGCCGCCGTCCAGCGCCAGATGCGGGTCGTGCTCACGCACCTCGGGGTCCAGGCCGGGAATGTCGCCGGTCGGGATATAGGGCGGATTGGACACCACCAGGTCGAAGCTGTCGTCGGCGAAGCCCGCGGCCCAGTCGGTGCGGATGAAGGTGCAGCGGCCGTTGAGGTCCAGGTTGGCGGCGTTCTCACGGGCCACGGCGATGGCCTCGGTCGAGATGTCGGTGCCGACGCCGCGCGCCCCGGCCCGCTCCATCAGAGTCGCCAGCAGGATGGCGCCCGAGCCGGTGCCCAGATCGACCATCTCGAAGGCGCGGTGCGGCGGGAAGGCGCGGACGATGACATCCAGCAGGGTCTCGGTGTCCGGACGCGGACTGAGCACGTCGGGGGTGACGTTCAGCATGATCTTCCAGAAGCCCTTCTTGCCCAGGATGCGCGACACGGGCTCGCGCTTCAGCCGACGCTCGATCATGGCGTCCAGCGCAGCGATCTTGTCGGCGTCGACGACGCGATAGGGATCGGTCAGGATGTCGACACGGCCCGCGCCGGTCGAGGCCTCCAGCAGCAGGCGGGCGTCGATCGACGGACTATCGATGCCGGCGGCCTTCAGGCGGGCCTGGGCGCCTTTCCAGGCGGTCAGCAGGGTCGGGGCGGCGGATGCGTTTTCGGACATGAGGGCTGATTGGCGATTGCGAGGCGGGAATTCAAGACGCAAGCCGATCGGGAACAGGCGGCGAGCGTGGCCGTTGTGGGGCGGATGGGGATGCAGAACCTTCTGAAACGGCCCGCGCGACGACGCGGGAACAGCGGCGCCGTCTGGCGCTATCTCAGCGCGGCCGCGGGCGGCCTGGCGGCCGGAGCCACGGCGGCGCATCTGCTCTATACGCAGGGCCACAAGTACGGCGTCGAACTGCGCCCCAGGCGGCCCGAGCCCCAGCCCCCGCGCGACCCCACGCCCGAGGACTATGACGCCAAGGAGCCCGGCCGCGGCCGGCTGGCCCAGCACCCGGTCCGCATTCCGCGCAAGGGGTGGATCGACATCGCCTGGCGCACGACCATGGGCTACTTCGGCGACCGGGTCGGCTTTGTCGCCGGAGGCGTGACCTTTTTCATGCTGCTGGCCCTGTTTCCGACGCTGGGCGCCTTTGTCACCATCTACGGCCTGTTCGCCGATCCGGCCGACGCCTGGAACCAACTTAGTTTTCTTTATGAAGTGCTGCCGTCGAATGTAGCCCAGTTTCTGGGGGCCGAGATGACCCGTCTGGCGGGCGGCTCGACCGGGCAGCTGACCTTCACCCTGGTCTGGACCCTGGCCCTGTCCCTGATGGCGGCCAACGGCGGAGTGAAGACCCTCTTCTACGGCCTCAATCTCGCCTATCACGAGGTCGAGCGGCGCAACATCCTCACCTACAACCTGCTGTGCATGGGGATCACGGTCTCCGGCCTTCTGGCGGTGCTGGTCAGTTCCGCCCTGGTGGTCGGCGTGCCCGTGGTTCTGTCGGTCTTCGGGCTGGAGGAGGAATGGGCCCATCTGGCGCCGCTGCGCTGGCCCCTGCTCTATCTCGGCTATGTGGCGGCGCTTGCCCTCATCTATCGCATCGGGCCGTGCCGGGCGCGAGCGCGGTGGCGCTGGCTGACGCCGGGCGCCCTGTTCGCGGCGGCGCTCAGCCTGCTGGTGTCCTTCCTGTTCAGCTGGTTCCTGACCACCTTCGTGCGCACCGACTCCTATGGTCCGCTGGCGGCGGCCATGGGCTTCCTGCTGTGGACCTGGTTCTCGGTGCAGGTGATCCTGATGGGCGCCCGGCTGAACGCCGAGATCGAGCATCAGACCGCCATCGACACCACCACCGGCCCGCCCCTGCCCATCGGCGAGCGCGGGGCGATCATGGCGGATTCCGTCGGCCCGCGTCGGGGCAATCCGGCGGCCCTGGCCTTTACCCTGAAATACGCCGAGGCCCTGGGCGACCGGGTGCTGAAGCGGCGCGTCAAACGCCGCTGAACGCTCAGCCGAGCTCGGCCTCCAGATCGGCCAGGCGAGCGGCCTGATCCTCGGCGATCAGGGCGTTCAGCAGGGGGTCAATGTCGCCTTCCAGAATCTGCGGCAGGCTGTGCAGGGTCAGGCCGATGCGGTGGTCGGTCACGCGCCCCTGGGGGAAGTTGTAGGTGCGGATGCGCTCCGACCGGTCGCCGGAACCGACCTGCGACTTGCGCGCGTCCGAACGGGCGGCGTCCTTGGCCTGGCGCTGCATGTCGTACAGGCGCACTCGCAGGTTCTTCATCGCCTTGTCGCGGTTGACGTGCTGCGACTTCTCCGACGAGGTCACCATGATGCCCGTGGGCAGGTGGGTGATGCGCACGGCCGAGTCGGTCGTATTGACGTGTTGGCCACCGCTGCCCGACGAACGATAGGTGTCGATGCGGATGTCCTGATCGCGAATCTCGATCTCGACGTCCTCGACCTCGGGCAGGACCGCCACGGTCGCCGCCGAGGTATGGATGCGCCCCTGCGACTCGGTCGAGGGCACGCGCTGGACCCGGTGAACGCCGCTTTCGAACTTCAGACGGCCAAAGACGCCTTCGCCGCTGACGGTGGCGATGATCTCCTTGTAGCCGCCCGCGTCTCCCTCGGTCAGGCTGTCGATCTCGACCCGCCAGCCACGCGACTGGGCGTAGCGCGAATACATGCGGAACAGGTCGCCGGCGAACAGGGCCGCCTCGTCCCCGCCGGTGCCGGCGCGCACTTCCAGCACGGCCGAGGCGTTTTCGTCGGCGTCGCGCGGGGCCAGAAGCAGGGCGACCTCGCGCTCCAGCTCGGGCAGGCGCTCGTTCAGGGCGTCCAGTTCGTCGGCGGCCATGGCGGCCATTTCCGGATCCGAGGCCATGGTCTTCAGATCCTCGACCTCAGCGCGGGCGCGGGCCAGGGACTGCACCGCGTCGGCCACCGGCTTCAACTCGGCGTGCTCTTTCGACAGGCGCACGATCTCGGCGCCGTCCGAGGCCGCGCCCATGCGCGCCTCCACCTGGTGGAAGCGGTCGAGCACCTGATCGAGACGGGCCTGGGGCAGTCGCAAGAGAGCGTCCTTTGAAGGAAATTTCGAGCGCGGAGCCTTACTCGCCCGACCGGCCCCTGTCGATGGAAAGGCCGGAACACGCGCAGATGGAGCGATTGTGAACAGCCGTCACAACCCCGTCAGGGCGGTTCCTTCGCAGGTGCAAAACCCCTAGCTCGACGGTGGCTGAAACAAGAACGGAGACAGGGATGTTCGATGGAAACGCGGATTCCACCGCCGGGGCGGACGCCAATGTGGCGCGGCTTTGCGCCCTCTACGACGGGCTGCTTGAGCGTTCGGACGCCGCGGTGTCGCCCGAGGCCGAGACCGAGTTGAAGGCTCTGGCCAAGATCTTCGACCTGGACGCCGACCGCCCCGCCGCCGAGCTGTGGCCCTATGTGCGCGCCGTCCTGGTGCGCCAGGCCCCGGCCGAAGCGCCGGACGCCCGGGCCGCGCCCGAGCCCATGACCGTCCTGCTGGTCGAGGACGACGCCGAGGCCGCCGCCGCCCTGACCGAGGCCCTGGACGCCGCGGGACACCGCGTGGTCGGGCCCTTCCACAGCGCCGAAGCCGCCGAGGCGGCCACCGCCCTGCACCCCATCGACGCGGCCCTGCTGGACATCAATCTTTCGGGCGAAGCCACGGGGATCGACCTGGCCCGCAGCCTGAAGGCGCGCTGGGGCGTGCCGGTCATCTTCCTGTCCGGCGACGTCAGCGCGGCCGCCGCCAACGCCGAACTGGCCGCCGCTATGGTGATCAAACCCTATACCGGCCGCGACGTGCTGGACGCCCTGGCGCGGCTGGAGCCCGCCGGCTGATCCACGCGCAACCAAAGCGCGGCCCCGGCCATTGCCACCGGGGCCGCGACCTGCGTCTGATGAGGCTTAGGGGGCTGAATGGACACTTTTTTCCTGTTTCTGCTGGTGGGCGTTCTGGCCCAGGCGGTCGACGGCGCCCTGGGCATGGCCTACGGCGTCATCTCCTCATCGGTCCTGCTGGCCCTAGGGGTGCCGCCGGCGACGGCCTCGGCCAGTGTTCACGCCGCCGAGGTCTTCACCACCGCCGCCTCGGCGGGCAGCCACGCCTGGCACAGGAATGTGGAATGGCGGCTGTTTCTGCCCTTGGCCATCGCAGGCGTGATCGGCGGGGTACTGGGGGCCTATGTCCTGACCGGCATCGACGGGGCGGTCATCAAGCCCTTCATCATCGGCTATCTGGCCCTGATCGGCGTATGGATCCTGTGGCGGGCCGGACATGACGTGCCGCACCGCCACCTGCCCGCCTGGATCACCGCCCCCATCGGCGTGGTCGGCGGCTTTCTGGACGCCGTCGGCGGCGGGGGATGGGGACCGACTGTGTCCTCCACCATGGTCGGCGCCGGACATGATCCGCGCAAGGCCATCGGCACGGTCAACACCGCCGAGTTCTTCCTGACCGTCGCCATCTCGGCCACCTTCGTCTGGGCCCTGGTGACGGGTCACTGGGAAGAGGCCGGGGCGCTGGAGAACCACCTCGCCGCCGTGGCCGGTCTGGTCGTCGGCGGCCTGATCGCCGCCCCGTTTGCGGGCCTGATCGTCAAGAAGGTGCCGCGCAAGGTTCTGACCTACGCCGTCGGCGGTCTGCTGTTGATCCTCGCCGCCTTCCAGGGCGCGCAACTGGCCGGCCTGATCGGCAAATAGAAGGGGGCGGGACCGACCCGAAGCCCGTCCCGTCCCTTCGTCTCAAGTCCTCGTCGCCATCAGACCGGCGCGGTCGCCTGGAAGCTGGGACGCTGTTCCAGCGCAGCCTGCAGAGCGACCAGATGGGGGCGGCCCGCCTTCCAGTCGTAGTCCGGGTGACGGAAGCTGATCCAGCTGACGACGATCCCGGCGCTCAGCACGCCCATGTTGAAGTCCTCGGCGTCCGGCGCGGCCGCTTCCAGGGCGTCCAGGGCCCGCCCCATGTTGAAGGTCCAGCGCTCCATCCACGACGGCGAACGCTCGTGCTCGGGACGGCGCTTCTCCAGCACCAGCTTGACCCCCATCTCCAGCGCGGCGTTGGCCAGGGTCTCCAGCCGCTTGACGCGCAGACGCTCGGCGCCTTCTGCGGGCAGCAGACGCGCGCCGGCGCCTATGGCGTCGAGGTATTCACAAATGACCGGGCTGTCGGTCAGCGGCAGGCCGTCCTCGGCGATCAAAGTCGGCACCTGCACCACCGGGTTGGTGGCCAGCAGTTCCGGCGCATTGGCGTAGGGATCGACCGCGATCTCCTCGATTCGATCCGTCAGACCCTTTTCACGGGCGACGATGCGGACCTTGCGCGCGAAGGGCGAAGGGGTGGTGATGTAGAGCTTCATGTTTACTCGGCGGCTTTGCGCGCGGCGTCCAGTTCGGCGGCCTTGGCTTCGACCTGGGCGACGATCTCGTCGATCATGCCGTCGTTGGCCTGTTTGTGGGCGATCTTGCCGTTCAGATAGACCATGCCCGCCCCCTTGCCCCCGCCGGTAAAGCCGACGTCGGTGTAGAGGGCCTCGCCCGGGCCGTTGACGACGCAGCCGATGATAGACAGCGACATGGCCGTGGAGACATGGGCCAGCTTCTCTTCCAGGATCGCCACCGTCTCGATGACGTTGAAGCCCTGACGGGCGCAGGACGGGCAGGCGATGATGTTCACCCCCCGGTGACGCAGGCCCAACGACTTCAGAATGTCGAAGCCGACCTTGATCTCCTCGACCGGATCGGCGGCCAGGGAGACGCGGATAGTGTCGCCGATGCCCGCCCACAGCATGCTGCCCATGCCGATGGCGGACTTGATGGTGCCGGTGCGCAAGGGTCCCGCCTCGGTCACGCCGAGGTGCAGCGGGCAGTCGATGGCGTCCGCCAGCTGCTGATAGGCGGCCACCGTCAGGAAGGGATCGGACGCCTTCACCGAGATCTTGAACTCGTGGAAGTCCAGGTCCTGCAGGATGCGGGCGTGGTTCAGCGCGCTTTCCACCATCGCATCCGGGCAGGGTTCGCCGTATTTCTCCAGCAGTTCCTTTTCCAGCGACCCGGCGTTGACGCCGATGCGCATGGAGCAGCCGTGGTCGCGGGCGGCCTGGACGACCTCCTTGACCCGATCCATCGAGCCGATGTTGCCCGGATTGATGCGCAGGCAGGCGGCGCCCGCCTGGGCCGCCTCGATGCCGCGTTTGTAGTGGAAGTGGATGTCGGCCACGAGCGGCACGCGGGCCTCACGCGCGATCGTTTTGAAGGCCGCTGTTGACTCCACGTCGGGGCAGGAGACGCGGACGATGTCGGCCCCGGCCTCTTCCAGCTGACGGATCTGCTCCAGCGTCGCGGCCGCGTCGGTCGTCGGGGTGTTGGTCATCGACTGGACGCTGATCGGGGCGTCGCCGCCGACCGGAACCGAGCCGACCATGATCTGGCGGCTCTTGCGGCGCTCGATGTGGCGCCAGGGACGGATGTGGCCGAATTCGGTGCTGCTCATGTCGCGCGGAACATAGGCGAGGAACGACGGCAAAACCACGACATCAGCCGCGGACCGCGACGATTCATCCGGCGGGAGCGACGGCCGGCGGCGGCGCGGCGGCTTGAGCAGCGGCCTGGGCGGCGCGGGCGCGGGCCTGGGCCTCGGCGGCTGCGGCGGCGCGAGCCTCCGACTGGCGCGCTTCGGTCTGCGCGCGGGCGTTCAGGGTCCCCAGCGGCGACTGGGCCGCAGGCAGGGCCCCGCTGTGCTCGCCGTTCAGATAGACGTCGAAGGCGGCCGGGTCCGAGACGTCGATCGTGGCCGAGAGCCCGGGGGGCGCCCGCCAGGCCTCGCCCGCCGCCAGCTGGCGCGCGAACAGGATGCGGCCGTCGCCCTGCCGCACCACCAGGGCGGCAGGCTTCCTGGCCTGAAGAATGACCTGGGACGTCGTGGCCGAGGCGCCGTAAACCGCGCCTCGCGGGTTGAAGGCGGCCTGCACCGGCGGCGCGGGAAGCACGACGGCGGCGTTGGGATCGTCCGGGTCGATACCCGTCAGCTGAGCCTCCAGCCCCGGCGTGATGTAGAGGGCCGGGGTGGTCTGGTCCGGCGGGGCGGCCCGTGGCGCGCCGAGGTAAAGGGCCCGCTCGACCTCGGCGTCGGCCTCCTCGGCCCAGTTCCTGGGCACAGCGACCAGATCGGAGGGGTGCGGCGGCTCGATGCGGACCACGCGCTGGAAGACGTTCCATCCGACCACGGCCACGATCAGCACGCCCAGGGCGGCGAGGATCTTGGGCGAAGTGCGGCGCATCTGCTGCAGGGCGGCGCCGGTAGGGGCCTGAAGCGGCACGGCGGCTTCCGGGAACTCGCGCTTGAAGCGCTCGACGGCGGTCAGTTCGTCCAGCCCCAGGGCCCCCGCATAGGCGCGGACATAGCCCATGGAGAAGATGCGCGACGGCAGGACCGAGAACTCGTTCTGCTCCAGCGCCGTCAGGTAGCGCGGATGCACCCGCGTCATGGTCGACAGCTGGGCCATGGACCGGCCGGAGGCGAGACGGGCGGCGCGCAGGGCTTCGCCCAGCGTCTCGGCGTCCTCGAGGGACGGCGCGTCCTGCCGATCCTGATCCATGCGGGGTTCCGTTGGTGCGGGCGCGAAGGCGTCCTGCCCTTGGCTTAGACGAGGCCCGCCCGCCGGGCAACGCGGGAAAGCGGCTCCGCTTCGATCAAACGATGACGTTCAGCTTGCGCGCCAAGGACTCGATCTCGCCGCGCACCGACCCGGCCGAGGACCCGAGCAGGACGTTCATGCCGCGACGGGCGGCGGGCAGGTCCGCCGACAGGATCATCCGCTTGACCGGCCCCACCCCGCCGGCGGGCGCCGACAGGCGGGTGTAGCCCAGGGTGATGAGGGCGAAGGCCTCCAGCGGACGCCCCGCCAGCTCGCCGCACACCGAAACCGGCGTGGCGCTGTCGGCGCACTTCTGCTGGATCTCGGCCAGGGCGCGCAGGGCCGGCGGCGACAGGGGGTCGTAGCGATCCGAGACCAGGGGATTGGTCCGGTCGGCGGCGAACATGTACTGTAACAGGTCGTTGGTGCCGATGGAGACAAAGTCGGTCAGGGGCAGCAAGGCGTCCAGGTGCCACAGCAGGCTGGGGCATTCGACCATGGCCCCGACCCGCAGCAAGGACGGCAGGGGTCGACCGCGACGCCGGGCCCAGTCGCACTCGACATCAACCAGTTCGCGCGCGGCGCGGAACTCGTCCACCGTGGCGATCATGGGGAACATGACGCGCAATTCGCGCCCGGCGGCGGCGGCCAGAAGGGCGCGCACCTGCATCCGCAACAGGGCCGGACGGTCCAGACCCAGACGGATGGCGCGACGGCCCAGAGCCGGGTTCTCCTCTCGCTCATTGTCCAGATAGGGAAGGACCTTGTCGCCGCCGATGTCGAGGGTGCGGAAGGTGACTGGTCGGTCGCCCGCCGCGTCCAGCACCAGCTTGTAGAGCGCCGTCTGGGCGTCCAGGCGCGGCAGTTCGTCCGAGACCATGAACTGGAACTCGGTGCGGAACAGGCCGATGCCCTCGGCCCCGGTCGCGTCCAGATTCTCCAGATCCACGGCCAGACCGGCGTTGGTCAGGATGGTGATCCGAGAGCCGTCCTTTGTCACCGCGGGCGTGTCGCGCAGCAGATCGAACTCGGCCCGGCGCTGTTCGCGCAGGGCCATGCGGGTCTGGACCGCCGCCAGCATGTCGGGACGCGGCCGCAGATAGGCCTCGCCCGTCTCGCCGTCGACGATGACCTGATCGCCTTCTGACAGGCGGTCGCGCAGGCCCTGCAGACGGCCGACGCAGGGGATCTGCAGGGCGCGGGCGACGATGGCCGCGTGGCTGGCGGCCGAGCCCTCTTCCAGCAGCAGGCCGCGCAGCTTGTGGCGCGGATACTCCAGCAGGTCGGCGGGACCGAGGTTACGGGCCACCAGAATGGCGTCGTCGGGAAGGTCGCGTTGACCCGGATTGTCGCCCGCCAAAACCCGCAGCAGACGGTTGGCCAGATCCTCGAAGTCGTGCAGCCGCTCGCGGATATAGGGATCGCGGGCCTTGGCGAAGCGAGCGCGGTGCTCGTTGCGGACCCGGTCGACGGCCGCCTCGGCGGTCAGGCCAGAGCGCACCGCCTCCTCCAGCGACCGGTTCCAGCCCCGGTCGTCGGCGAACATGCGATAGGTCTCGAGCACCTCGAACGAGGTCCCGCCCAGCTTGCCCTGGCCGCCTTCCAGCATGTCGTCGATGCCGGCCTTGAGCGCCGACAGGGCCTCGGCCAGACGCCTTTCCTCGGCGACCGGGTCGTCGGACAGCAGTTGCTCGGGCGCCAGCGGGGCCTCGTGCTGGACGACGACGCCGTAGGCCAAGCCCTCGGCGAACTTCTGACCCTTCAGCCGTTCGGGGCGGTGGGGCGCCACCTCGACGTCGCGCAGTTCGTCCTGGGCCAGCAGCTCGCCCGAGGCGACTGTCTCGGCCAGAACCATGGCGATCGTCTGGATGTCCTCGACCTCTTCCTCGTCATAACGACGGGCGGCGCGGTTCTGGACGACCAGAACCCCGATGGCCCGACCACCCCGCAGCAGGGGCGCGCCGAGGAAGGCGTGGAAGGGGTCTTCGCCCGTTTCCGGACGATAGGAGAAGCTGGGATGGGACGGGGCGTCCGACAGGCTGATCGGCTGGGCCAGCCGGGCCACCTCGCCGACCAGACCCTCCCCGGGCCGCAGCCGGGTGTTGTGGACGGCCTCGGGGTTCAGGCCCTGGGTGGCGAACAGCTCCAGCTCGCCCGAGGCGCGGCGCAGATAGATGGAGCAGACCTCGGCCACCATGGACTGGGCGATGACGCGCACCACCATGTCCAGCCGATCCTGCGCCGGGCCGCCGCCGGCCATGGCTTCGCGGATCTGGCGCAGGAGGTTGCGAGGCCCCCTCGTCGTCAATCCGCCCTTCACCATGTCGCCTCCCGCCTGACCGCCCCGCTGACCTCGTCAGATAGGGCGGCGTTGCTGTTTTCCTATAGGGCGTCGAGCCCGTAGGCCGCGTGCAACGCGCGCACGGCCAGTTCGGAATAGGCGTCCTCGATCAGGACGCTGATCTTGATTTCCGAGGTCGAGATGGCCTGGAACTTGACGCCCTTGTCGGCCAGGGCCCGGAACATGGTCTGGGCCACGCCCGCGTGACTGCGCATGCCGACGCCGATGACCGAGATCTTGGCCACGTCGGCGTCGATGCGAAGTTCCTCAAAGCCGATCTCGGCCTTGGCGGCGGTCATCATCTCGGCGGCGCGCTGGGCGTCGCGGCGACCCGTCGTGAAGGTCAGGTTCACCGCGCCCTCGGTGCGGGCCTGGCTCTGCACGATCATGTCCACATTGACGTTGGCCTCGGCCAGACGCGTGAAGACGTCGGCGGGGGCGTCGGTGCGGTCCGCCAGACCCAGCAGCGTGATCCGGGCTTCGTCCCGGCTCATGGTCACGCCGGAAACGATGCGCTTTTCCACGATCTCATCCTCGTCACAAATCAGGGTGCCGGCGTTTTCCGGCAGATTTCCATTCTCATCCGGCTCGATGAAGCTGGACAGGACCCGAACCGGGACCTGCTTGGCCATGGCCAGCTCGACCGAGCGGGTCTGCAGCACCTTGGCCCCCAAGGAGGCCATTTCCAGCATCTCCTCGTAGGAGACCTTTTCCAGGCGCCGCGCGCGGCTCTCGATGCGGGGGTCGGTCGTATAGACGCCGTCCACGTCGGTGTAGATGTCGCAAGGGGCGCCCAGCGCCGCCGCCACCGCCACCGCCGAGGTGTCGGAGCCGCCACGACCGAGCGTGGTGATGCGGCCGTCGCGGGTCACGCCCTGGAAGCCGGGCACGATGGCGATCTGGCCGCTGTCGACTGCGGCGCCCAGGACGTCGCCAGGCACGTCCTCGATGCGGGCGCGACCGTGGGCGTCGTCGGTCAGGATCGGAATCTGCCAGCCCATCCAACTGCGCGCGTTAAGGCCCATGTTGCGCAGGGTCAGGGCCAGAAGGCCTGACGTCACCTGCTCGCCCGAGGCGACCACCACATCGTATTCGTCGTCCGACAGGGGCAGGCCCGCGGCGGCCGGTCCCGCGCCGTCGGTCCAGGCCACCAGCTCATTGGTCTTGCCGGCCATGGCGGACACCACCACGGCGATCTGTTTGCCCTTGGCGGCCTCGGCGGCGATAATTCGCGCCGCACGACGAATACGCTCGAGGTCCCCCATGGAGGTCCCCCCGAACTTCATCACCAGTCGTGTCGTTTCGGGCCGCGTCATCGTGGCGTTTCGTCCCCTGCTTGCATGGGCGGCCAAGGCGGTTCATGCCTGCGGCCATGTCCGCTTCTAACGACAGCCTTGAGCCGCGCAAACCCCAAAGCGATGAGGGTTTTTCACCCTTTGCAACCGATCGTGCCGAGGGGCCGAGCATTGATCCCGCCGATGTGGCGCGCTTTTCGGCCCAGGCGGCCGAATGGTGGGACCCGAAAGGGCCGTTCGCGCCCCTGCATCGCTTCAATCCGGCCCGGCTGAAATTCGTCCGCGACCGGGCTGCCGAACACTATGGCCGCGACGTTCGGGCGCGGGCCCCGTTTGAGGGCCTCAGCCTGATCGACATCGGCTGCGGCGGCGGCCTGATCGCCGAACCGATGCGGCGCATGGGCTTCGAGGTCACGGCCCTCGACGCGTCGTCCGAGAACATCGGCACAGCCCGCGCCCACGCCGAACAGATGGGTCTCGACATCGCCTATCGGGCCGCGACCGTCGAGCAGATGGTGGAAGCCGGCGCCGGCCCCTTCGACGTGGTCCTGACCATGGAGGTGATCGAGCATGTCGCCGATCCCGAGGCCTTCGTCCGCGCCTGCTCGAAACTGATCAAGCCTGGCGGTCTGATGATCGTCGCCACCCTGAACCGCACCCTGAAGGGCCTGCTGCTGGGCAAGTTCGCCGCCGAATACGTGCTGCGCTGGGTCCCCGCCGGCACCCATGACTGGCGCCAGTTCCTCAAGCCCGAGGAGCTGCGCGCCATGCTGGACGGCGAGCCCCTGACCGTCACCGGCCCCTATGGCCTGGCCTATGATCCGCTGAACGACCGCTGGAGCGAGGGCGACGATGTGGGCATCAACTACATGATGATGGCGACGCGGGACGCGTGAGGACGCTGCGGCGCATCCTCGTCACCGGCGGGCCGGGATCGGGCAAGACCAGCCTGATCGAGGCGCTGGCGGCGGCGGGTCATGCGACCTCGCCGGAGGCGGGACGCGCGATCATCCGCCGCCAGCAGGCCATCGGCGGCCAAGCCCTGCCTTGGCGCGACCGCGCCCTGTTCGCCGAGTTGATGCTGGACCGCGATATGGACGCCTATGCCCGCGCAGAGGATACAGCCGCCCCGGTCTTCTTTGATCGCGGCGTGCCCGACGTGGTCGGCTACCTGACCCTGTGCGGCCTGCCGGTCCCGGCTCATGTCGAACGGGCGGCGCGCGAAGCCCGCTATGCAAGGCAGGCCTTCATCGCTCCGGTCTGGCCCGAGATCTTCGTTCAGGACGCCGAGCGCCGGCAGGATCTGGACGAGGCGCAGCGCACCTTCGACGCCATGGTCGAAGTCTATCCGCGCTTCGGCTACGACCTGATCGAACTGCCGAAGGCGCCCGTCGCCGAGCGGGTCGCCTTCGTCCTGTCGCGGCTCGCCTAGCCAGGCTGCTGCGTCTCGCGCAGCAGCGACAGGTCATAACCCAGGGCCTGGACCCGGTTGCGCAGGGCCTGACGGGTTTCCGCTGCGGGGCGGGCCTCGCGGCTGAGGATCCAGAGATAGCGGCCCGACGGTTCGCCGACGATCGACCAGCTGTAGTCGTCGGCGTGGTCCAGCACCCAGTAGTCGCCGACATAGAAGGGACCGAAGAAGGAGACCTTCAACTTGGCGTTGTCGCTGCCCTCAACGATCCTGGCGCGGGCCTCGGCCTGTTTCACGGGGCCGTCGACCGCGCCCTGGCGACAGCGGTTCAGCACGCCGATCAGGCCGTCGTCGCGCAGGCTGTAGTCGGCGGTCACCGCCTCGCAATCCTTCTGAAAGCCGGCCTCGTAGCGCGCCAGTTCGTACCAGCGGCCGAGATAGCGGTTCAGGTCCACCGACTTGGCGGGTTGCGGCACGGCGGCGTTGCCGACCGGCCCGCGTTGCAGGGTGGCGCAGGCGCCGAGGGCCAGGGCGGCGCCGGCCAGCAGGACGAGGGGAAGGGTGCGCTTGAAGCTCATGGGCTCCGAAAGGCCCGAGCCCGGCTTAAGGTTCCGCTTGAAGCGTCCGAATCATGTAGCGGGCGTCGGCGCCGTAGCTGGCCAGCTTTTCGGCCATGCCGGGCGGGTTCTCGACGACGAAGCCGTTGCGCTCCCAGAAGGCGGTCGCCTCATTGACGGCCACCAGGGCGATCTCGGGCCAGCCCGCCGCCCTCGCCTGTTCGGCCAGACGTTCGACGATGGCGCGGGTATGGCCGCCGCCGCGCGTGTCGGGATGGACGGCCAGGTCGTGCAGATAGACGACATCTGCGTCCTCGGGCACGGCGCCGATCAGGCTGTCCAGCGGCGGGGCGCTGTTCCGCTTCCACGGATAGGCCATCAGATAGCCCATCACCTTGCCCGCCGGATCGGACAGGACGAAGCAGCCCTCGGGCGCCAGTTGCTGACGCTCGGCGAAGCATTCACGCGCCTCGAAATGGTCGGGGAAGGACAGGCGGGCCACGGCGACGACGCCGTCGACGTCGGCGGGCGTCATGGGTCGCCAGCTTAGCTGGGACAACGAGCGTTCAGCTCCGCCTTGTTGAAGTTCCATTCCACGCTCCGGGTCTCATCGTCGTTCGCCCCTTCGATGCGGGCGGTCAGCACATCCCCCGCGCGCTGATAGAGGATGCGGTGCGGAAAGTCGTTGGCGGGATTGGCGAAAACCGCCCGCTGCGGCCCGCTTTCAATCAGGCGGAAGGGGGTCGGCGCGGCCCCGGCCGGCTGCGCGACATAGGTCAGGGCGCCGTCCTGCAGGCGGGTGATGCGCGCGAACTCGAAGCCGCTGCGGCCATTGCGCACAGTCACGGTATGACCGACCATCAGACCCGCGCGCGGGTCGCTCCAGGTCTCCGACGCCTCGCGCCCTCGCGAACAGTCCAGCCAGTAGCCGGCCAGCCACGACAGGTCGGGCGCGGGCGCCGCCGCCTGTATCAGGGCGGCGGCCGAAAGCGCGGTCAGCAAGGCCATCGAAGTCTCCCTCCTCGGTTCGGAAAGGAGCCTAGATCAATCCCGCCCGTCCCGCTTGTAGGATTGCGACGCCAACTGCCGGGCCAGTTCCATCTGATCGCGCGCCCATTCGGTGGCGGTGCAGCCTAGGAAGCGACGAAAATCGCGGGCCATCTGGGGCTGATCGAAATAGCCGGCGGCCAGACCGGCCTCCAGCCAGGAGGCGGCGTCGGCGTCCGGGCCCGTGGCATGGTCGAAAATGCGCCGGAAGCGGAAGACCGAGCGCAGGGTGCGCGGCGCCACGCCGACGCGGTCGCGGAAACGGCGTTGCAGGGCGCGGCGTTCGGCGGGGTTGAGCACAAGCCCCTCGTTCTCGCGTTCGGCGGCGTCTACCTGGCCGCGTACGCCGGGGTCGATGCGCCAGTCGCCCGCCTGACGCTGAACTTCCAGCCATTCGGCCAGAGCCACCGCCTGGGCCGCCGGATCGCCGGACGGGGCGGTAAAGCCGCGCAGCCGCGCCGTGAGGTCCAGCCGCAGGTCCGTCGCCTCGATCAGCGGACGGGCCAGGAAGTCTCGCGCCCCGTCCGGCTCGAACTTGGCGGCGACGATCTCCACCGGGCCAACCGGACGGATGGCCATGGGCCGGGTCATCTGACCGGCGAAGATGACCGGCGGCTGGGGCCGAAAGACGCCGTCCTCGCCCGCTTCCTCGTAGGGGGCGGCCAAATCGATCACCAGTTCGGGACAGCCGTCGGGGGCGATGCGCTGCACCTCGCCGGTCGGGGTCGGCGCCGCATAGGTCCACAGCACGCGCACGAAGGGCCGCAGAGACGGAGGCGGCGCGAACTCCTGATAACGTTCCCCCTCCCCCATGCGTCAGTTCGCCTTCTTCGGGTCGGGCGGCAGGCTGGGCAGGGGAGCACAGGGCACGCCGTCGTCCTTCAGCTTCTTGACCTCGGCGGGGGTGGCCTCGCCGTAGATCTCGCGCTTTTCGGAGCGGCCTTCATGGATGTCGCGGGCCTCGTGGGCGAAGGCGTCGCCGACATAGTCGAAATTCTGCTCGACATGCTCGCGCACCTCGCGCGCCGCCTGCATCATCATGGACTGCATCTGCTTCATGGCGTCCGGCGAAGGGGCGGTCTTCTTCGTGCCCGCGACGGACGGGGCCATGACCTGCTTGCGCACGGCCGTCGAGCCGCAGAAGGGGCACTCCACCAGACCGCGCGCGGCCTGATCGTCATAGTCGCTCGAAGAGGCGAACCAGGCCTCGAAGCCGTGGTCGTGGTCGCAGAACAGGGCGTAGCGGATCATTGCGGCGGGTCGAATTCGCGGTCGTGGCGCAGGGCCGGGATCGAGCCGCGCGCCCGGTCCACGGCGCCCAGGTCCAGTGTGGCATGCAGGACGCCGGGTTCATCGTGGTCGGCGCGGGCGATGACCTCGCCCCAGGGACCGACGATCAGGGAGCGGCCCCAGGTCTGACGACCGTCCTCGTGGGTTCCGCCCTGGGCCGGGGCCAGGACGAAGGCGCCGGTTTCGATGGCGCGGGCACGCAGGAGGGTCTCCCAGTGGGCTTCGCCGGTCGGGCGGGTGAAGGCTGCGGGGACGGCGATCATGGCCGCTCCGGCCTGGGCCAGTTGGCGATGCAGATGGGGGAAGCGCACGTCGTAGCAGATGGTCAGGCCCAGGCCGCCCCAGGGGGTGTCGGCCACGACGGCGGCGTCGCCCGGCCGCACCGAGGCGCTCTCGCGATAGGTCTCGCCATCAGCCAGATCGACATCGAAGACGTGCAGCTTGTCATAGCGGGCCGTGATCGCCCCGGTCGGGTCGATCAGCAGGGAGCGGTTGGCGGCGCGGGCGTCGCCGGGCGCGTCCGAGCGGACGAGGACCGAGCCGATCAGCAGCCAGACGCCCAGTTCCACCGCCAGGGCGCGAAGGCCCAGAACCGCCGCGTCGGCCTCTTCGCTCGACAGGGCGGCGTCGCGCAGGGCCCGGCGCTGCTCGAGGAAGTTGGTCCCCTCGGGCGTCAGGATCAATTGCGCCCCGCCCGCCGCCGCCTGGCGGATCAGCGGCTCGACATGGGCCAGCCCCGCGGGCGCCGTCGCCGGCGTCCGCGCCTGGATCAGCGCGACCTCGAGCCGCTCGCCCATCAGGCCGCCAGCAGGGGATCCAGACCGCCCTTGCGGTCCAGGGCGTGGATGTCGTCCGAGCCGCCGACGTGCTGGCCGTTGATGAAGATCTGCGGGAAGGTGGCCTTGCCGCCCGAACGCGCGACCATCTCGGCCTTCTTTTCCGGATCGTTCGAGGCGACGATCTCGGTGAACTCGGCGCCCTTGCGGGTCAGCAGACCCATGGCGGCGACGCAATAGGGGCAACCGGGCTTGGTGTAGATGACGACTTCGGCCAACTCAGGAACTCCTTGAACTGCAGGCTAGCCCCCTACTTAGGCGGTTCGCGCGCGGTTCGCACCCTCGCGATCACCGCCAGGTCCACGGCCCGGGCGCCGGCCTCCATCAAGACCCGCGCACAGGCCTCGGCCGTGGCCCCGGTCGTCAGCACGTCGTCGACCAGCAGGATGCGCCGCCCCTTGATCCGGCGACGCCCGGCTTCCGTGACGGCGAAGGCCATTTTCACGTTCAGCCGCCGTCCGCGCGCCGACTTGCCGCCCTGGCTGGCGGTCGGGGCGCTGCGGATCAGGGCGTCGGGCAGGTAGTCGAGCCCGGCATGGCGGGCCAGCGGCCGCGCCACCTCGGCGGCCTGATTGAAGCGCCGCGCCAGCAGGCGGGACCGGTGCAGGGGCACGGGAACCACGGCGTCCGCCTCGCCCACCACGTCGGCGGCCGAGCGAGCGATCCAGCGGGCGAACAGGGGCGCGAACTGCTGCTGGTCGCCGTGCTTGAACTTGAGGATCAGCCCCCGCGAGGCCTCGTCGTAGACGCAGGCCGCCCGCGCCCGGGCGAAGGCGTAGGGCTGGACCTGACAGGCCAGACAGCGGTCGGAGGCGAAGTCGCCGCCGTCATATTCAAAGGCCGCGCCACAGCCGTCGCAGACGGGCGCTTCCAGAAAGGCCACCCGGCTCCAGGCGTCGGGCGTCAGGCCCGCCGAGGCCGTGGCCTCACGGCTGTCGTGCGCCATGGGCGGCAGCAGAATATCCAGCAGACCGCGCCCCGCATGGCGCGCGCGGGATGCTATAGGCGCGATCACGCCTTTCATTCGACCCTGCCAGCCCCCATCCTGAACCGCCATGAGCGCCCCCTCCTCCGGTCCCCCGATCATCTTCGACGCCGCCCGCCGCGCCGCGCGCCTGAGCCGCGCCGCCCGACGCTTCCCCGACGCCGACTTCCTGCACGTGCGCGCCGCCGAGAACGCGGTGAACAGCCTGGAGGTGATCCTGCGCGAGTTTCAGGCCCCCGTCGACCTGTCGCCCCATCCGGGCGTCTTCGCCCGCGCGGTGGCCGACAGTTCGGCCCGCGATCGGGTTGCCGAAGTGCGCGCCGTCGGATCGATGGCCGAACGCGCCGCGCCGGGGGCCGGGCCTCTGGGGCTGGAGGACCAGTCGGCGGACCTGATCGTCAACCTGCTGGGTCTGCATTGGGCCAACGACCTGCCCGGCGCGCTCAGCCAGATCCGGCGCGCCCTGAGGCCCGACGGCCTGTTCGTGGCCAGCCTGTTCGGGGCGGCGACCCTGAAGGAGTTGCGCGGCGTGCTGACCGAGGCCGAGCTGGAGGTCAACGGCGGGGCCCAGGCCCGCGTCTCGCCCTTCGCCGACGGTTTCGACGGGGCGGGCCTGCTGCAAAGAGCCGGTTTCGCCCTGCCGGTCAGCGACGTGGACCGGGTGACGGTGCGCTATGGCGACCCCTTCGCCCTGATGCGCGACCTGCGGGCCATGGGCGAGACCAATGTGCTGGCGGGGCCGATCAAGCCCCTGAGCCGCGCCGTTCTGGCCCGCGCGGCGCAGCTTTACGCCGAGCGCCACGCCGAGGCGGACGGGCGCATCCCGGCGACCTTCGAGATGGTGCACCTGGCCGGCTGGGCCCCGCACGAGAGCCAGCAGAAGCCGGCCCGACGCGGCTCGGCCAAGACCCGTCTGGCGGACGCGCTCGGCGTCAGGGAACAGACCGCTCGGACCTGAGGCCGCCGTCAGGCGCCGCCGATGGCCGTGGAGATGGTTTCGCTGATGTAGTCGTACATGGCCCCGGTCCGCGCGGTGAAGGCGCCGATGGCGGCGATGATGGCCACAAAGATCAGGCTGGCGATCAAGCCGTACTCAATGGCCGTGGCGCCGCTGTCGTCGTGAAGGAACCGGCCGATGAAACGTCGCATCCCGGCCCCTCCCTCGGCGCCTGATCAGATCAGGTCGCGCAACCAGGCGACCAGGGGTTCGTCAGCCGGCGGCATGGGATAGTCCGACAGCTTGTTCGGCTTCACCCAGGCCAGACCCGCGTGTTCACGAGCGGTGACGACGCCGGACCACCGCCGGCACAGGTACAGTGGCATCAAGAGGTGAAAGGAATCGTAAGCGTGACTGGTAAACACGAAGGGGGCCAGGCAGGCCTCGTTCACGTCGATGTCCAGCTCTTCCTTCAGCTCACGGATCAGGGCCGCTTCCGGCCGCTCGCCCGGCTCGACCTTGCCGCCGGGAAATTCCCACAGCCCGGCCAGCTGCTTGCCCTCGGGCCGCTTGGCGATCAGCACGCGGCCGTCGGGGTCGATCAGGGCGACGGCGACGACGAGGACGGTGGGGACGGCGGCGGCTTCGCTCACGAGCGATAGTCCCCGTTGATCTCGATGTAGCGCTTGGTCAAATCACAGGTCCAGACTGTGGCCGAGGCCCGTCCCGAGGCGACGTTCACGGTGATGTCGATCTCGGCGTTCTTCATATAGGCGCTCATTTTCGCCTCGTCGTAGTCGGGAGCCGGCGCGCCGTCGACGGCGGCGACATGGGGACCGAAGTTGATGGCCAGGCGGTCACGGTCCACGGCTTCTTCCGTCTTGCCGACGGCCATGACGATGCGGCCCCAGTTGGCGTCCTCGCCGGCGATGGCGGTCTTGACCAGGGGGCTGTCGGCGATCGACTTGGCCAGCTTGCGGGCCGAGGCGGGGCTGGCGGCGCCGTCCACCGTGACGCGGACGAACTTGGTCGCGCCCTCGCCGTCCTTGACCAGCTGGTGGGCCAGATCGAGCATGACCTGGTCCAGGGCGGCGGAGAAGTCCTTGAGGCGGCGGTCGCCGACCCGGCCGATGCGCGGCGCGCCTGAGGCCCCGGTGGCGAACAGAAGGGCCGTGTCGTTGGTCGAGGTGTCGCCGTCCACCGTCACGCTGTTGAAGGTGGTGCGGACGTGGAGGTTCAGCAGGGCCTTCAGCACGGGCGGGGCGATATCAGCGTCGGTGACGATGAAGGCCAGCATGGTCGCCATGTCGGGCGCGATCATGCCCGAACCCTTGGCGATGCCGGCGATCTTCACCTTGACGCCCTCGATCTCACATTCCGCAAAGGAGCCCTTGGGGAAGGTGTCCGTCGTCATGATGCCCAGACCCGCCTGAGCCCAGGCGTCGGCCTTCAACCCCGCCTTGATGTCGGGCAGGCGGGCGGTGATCTTGGTCTCGTCCAGCACCACGCCGATCACGCCCGTCGAGGCCAGCATGACGTCGCGCTGGCGACAGTCGAAGCGCTTGGCGACTTCCGACGCCGTGCGGCGCGCCGCGTCAGCCCCGGCCTTGCCGGTGAAGGCGTTGGCGCAGCCGGCGTTGACCACCAGGGCCTTGATCCCCTCGCCGCCCTTGTCGGCGTCCAGCTGGCGCTTGCACCAGTCGACCGGCGCCGAGCCCACCTTGTGGCGGGTGAAGACCCCGGCGCAGGACGCGCCTTCCGGGAAGCGGAAGACCACCAGGTCGTCGC
Source organism: Brevundimonas sp. UBA7506 (assembly GCF_002479495.1). Classification (GTDB taxonomy): domain Bacteria; phylum Pseudomonadota; class Alphaproteobacteria; order Caulobacterales; family Caulobacteraceae; genus Brevundimonas. Next base: position 316,327 of record NZ_DLNQ01000015.1, on the reverse strand, counting down.
GCTCGTGCTTGTAGAAGCCGGCGCGGGCGGTGGCGATCTCGACCCCGCCAATGGGCGGAATGGTCGGGAAGGGCACGGCCAGGGGCGAGATCATCAGGCCGGGCTTGCCGGGCGCCGCGGCCTTGGCCGGCTGGGTGGCGCGCTTGAGGGCAGAGGCCAGCGGATCCAGGGCCTTTTCGATGGCGGATTCGATCATCTGGCCGGTCGAGCCGGATTTGGCGGGCGGACGGTTCATGAGGCGACGGTTCCGGCGGGAGGAGCGGAGGAAGCAGCGGGCGCAGGCTCGACAGCCGGTTGCGCCGCCGGCTTGGCGGGATTGAGGAAGACCTCGACGGCGGCCTTGCCGCGCAGCTGTTCCAGCAGCTGGCGCACGCCCTCATAGGTCAGGTAGCGGACGATCAGGGGGCGGGCCTGATCCAGGCTCGGCGGGGTCTCCAGACGACGATCCTCGATGCGCAGCACGGCCCAGCCGCTCTCGGTCTGGACCGGGCCGACCACGGCGCCGGGGGCCTGACCGCGCAGGGCGGCGGCGTAGGCGTCGGGCAGGACGTCCAGCGTCGAATAGCCCAGGTCGCCGCCGGAATAGCGGGTGGCGTCATCGACCGAGCGCTGGGCGGCCACGGCCTCGAAGGCGGCGCCCTGACCCAGGACGCCGACCACGGCGTCGGCCTGTTCCTTGGTGTGCGACAGGATCAGACGGACGCGGACCTCCTCGGTCGTCTGGGCGCGGCGCTGCTGCTCCTGATAGAGCCGCTCGACCGCCTGATCGGAAACGGCGCCGCTGACGACGGATTCCACCAGCATGTCGCCGAGGATGCGTTCGTGCACGGCCTCCAGCCGACGCTGGGCGGCCGGGCTCTTGTCCAGGCCGCGACGGCGCGCCTCGGCGGCCAGCAGCTTCTGGTCGACCACCTCGTCCAGCACGCGGCGGAACAGCTCGGACTTGACGTCCAGCGGCTCGCCTTCGCCGATCAGCCCCTGGGCCACCGCCTCGCGGCGCACGTCCGAAGCCCAGACCGAACGGTCCAGCACCCGCGCCACCACCAGATCATTCTTCTCCGGCGGAGTTTCCGCATCGCCGCGCCCGCAGGCGGCCGTCAGGGTCAGGGCCAGCAGGGCCGACGCCAGCACGGGCCGCAAGGATCTGGACAGGGGGCGCGAAAGACGCATCTGGCGCTCCGTGCGGGGCGAAAAACAGGGACGGGACGGCCCGTCTCGGCAAGCCGTTGAAAGCCCCTCGCGTTGACAGGGGTTAGGGCGGTGCTTAAGTCCCGGCTGCGCCCAAGTCGAGGGGTTTTCGATCGTCTGCGCGGCCCCTGCGCACGCCTCGTATTTCGAGGGTCGTTGGGACCGAGGTCGATCTGGGCCTTTGATCACGGCGCTTCCTGTTTTCAGAGCCTCAGCCGCTCGACCGCCTTACCGGATCGCCCATGCTCGGCTTCGCCAAGAAACTTCTCGGTTCCTCCAACGACCGCAAGGTCAAGACCTTCATGGGTCAGGTCGAGAAGATCAACGCCCTGGAATCCAAGTTCGAGGCCTTCTCGGACGACGAGCTGCGCATGATGACGCAGACCTTCAAGGACCGCATCGAAGCCGGCGAAAGCCTCGACAAGCTTCAGACCGAAGCCTTCGCCGTGGTGCGCGAGGCGTCCAAGCGGGTCATGGGCCAGCGTCAGTACGACGTGCAGATGACCGGCGGCATGATCCTGCACGAAGGCGGCATCGCCGAGATGCGGACCGGCGAAGGCAAGACCCTGGTGGCCGTGGCCCCGGTCTATCTGAACGCCCTGGCGGGCAAGGGCGTCCACGTCGTCACCGTCAACGACTACCTGGCGCGCCGCGACGCCGAGACGATGGGCAAAGTCTATCGCTTCCTCGGTCTGGACGTGGGGGTCATCGTCAACGGCCTGAGCCAGGGCCAGCGCCAGGCGGCCTACAACGCCGACATCACCTACGGCACCAACAACGAATTCGGCTTCGACTATCTGCGCGACAACCTGGTCTATGACCGTCGCGAGATGGTGCAGCGCGGCCACCACTTCGCCATCGTCGACGAGGTCGACTCCATCCTGATCGACGAGGCGCGCACGCCGCTGATCATCTCGGGCCCGACCGAGGACCGTTCGGACCTCTACAAGATCGTCGACGGCATCGTGAAGGAACTGATCCTCGACAAGGCCACCTACGACCTCGACGAGAAACAGCGCCAGGCCCTGCTGACCGAGCTGGGCTCGGAGCGCGTCGAGGAGATGCTGGAGGCCGGCGGCCACTTCGCCGAGGACACCACCGACCTCTATGACCCGGGCAACGTCAGCCTGGTCCACCACGTCAACCAGGCCCTGCGCGCCAACACCCTGTACACGCGCGACAAGGACTACATCATCAAGGGCGGCGAGATCGTCCTGATCGACGAATACACCGGCCGCATGATGACGGGCCGTCGCCTGTCCGAAGGTCTTCACCAGGCCATCGAGGCCAAGGAAGACGTCAAGATCATGCCCGAGAACCAGACCCTGGCCTCGGTGACGATCCAGAACTACTTCCGCCTCTACGAAAAGCTGTCCGGCATGACCGGCACGGCCGCGACCGAGGCCCAGGAATTCCTCGACATCTACAAGATGGACGTCCTGGAAGTGCCGACCAACCGTCCGATCCAGCGCAAGGACTACGACGACGAGGTCTATCGCACCTTCAAGGAAAAGAACGCGGCCATCGCCGCCCAGATCGCCGAGTGCCACGTCAAGGGCCAGCCCATCCTGGTTGGCACCGTCTCGATCGAGAACTCGGAAGAACTGTCTGACGTCCTCAAGAACTATGACTACAAGGTCGAGACCGGCCGCACCCTCAAGGCCGAGTACGCCGGGCGCGAAAAGGAAGCGCAGAAGGTCGGCGACGAGGCCTATGACATCACCTACGCCACCGGCCGCGGCATTCCGCACAACGTCCTGAACGCGCGCCAGCACGAGCAGGAAGCCTATATCGTCGCTGACGCGGGCCTGCCCGGCGCGGTGACCATCGCCACCAACATGGCCGGTCGCGGCACCGACATCCAGCTGGGCGGCAACCTGGAAATGCGCATCCAGCGCTGGGTCCAGGAACAGCGCAACATGGCCATCGAGGTCACGCCAGAAATGCTGGCTGTTGTCGAGGCCGAGTACAGGTCCGAGATCGCCGTGAACCGTGAGGCGGCCCTGGCCGCAGGCGGCCTGTTCGTCCTGGGCACCGAGCGCCACGAAAGCCGCCGCATCGACAACCAGCTGCGCGGCCGCACCGGCCGCCAGGGCGACCCCGGCACCTCGAAATTCTACCTGTCGTGCGAAGACGACCTGCTGCGCATCTTCGCCGGCGATCGCCTGGACGCCATCATGAAGTCGTTCGGCGTGGCCGAGGGCGAGGCCATCAGCCACCCCTGGCTGAACCGCGCCGTCGAAACCGCCCAGAAGCGCGTCGAAGCCCGCAACTACGACATGCGCAAGAACGTGCTGAAGTACGACGACGTCGTGAACGACCAGCGCAAGGCCGTGTTCGAACAGCGTCAGGAGTTCATGGACTCCGAGGACCTGTCGGAACTGGTCACCGACTTCCGCCTCGACGTCGTGTCCGACCTGGTCGAACGCTACATGCCGCCCAAGGCCTACGCCGAGCAGTGGGACATGGACGGTCTGGACGAGAAGGTCCGCTCAACCCTGGGCCTGGAGCTGCCGCTCAAGGACTGGGCCGCCGAGGAGGGCGTCTCGAACGAAGAGATCGAGGAGCGCATCAACGCCGCCGCCGACGCCCGCGCCGCCGAGCGTCTGGAGATGATCGGCGCCGACCAGACCCGTGGTCTGGAAAAGCAGTTCATGCTGCAGATGATCGACATGCAGTGGCGCGAGCACCTGGTCCACCTGGACCACCTGCGCGGCGTCATCGGCCTGCGCGGCTATGGCCAGCGCGACCCGCTGAACGAATACAAGACCGAAGCCTTCAACCTGTTCGAGACGCTGCTGCACGACCTGCGCCACAACGTCACCCGCTGGCTGATGACGGTCGAGTTCCGCTTCGAGGCCCCGCCGGCCATGGAGATGCCCGAGTTCCAGGAAATCCACCTGAACCCCGGCACAGGCGAAAACGAAATGGCCAACCCGTCGGCCCAGAATCCGGAAGGCATGCTGACCGGCGACGACCGCTCCAAGCTGCCGGTCGAAGCCCTGCCCGTCGGCTGGGAGCGCACCAGCCGCAACGCAGACTGCCCCTGCGGCTCGGGCCGCAAGTTCAAGCACTGCCACGGTAGCTTGATCTAGAAATCATGAGGCGGGTTCGCGAAAGCGGCCCGCCTTTTTCTTTGGCCCTGCCCCACCGTCGTCATCCCGGACGCCTGAACAATCTACCATCTGTGCAGTCGCTCACGCCTGGGTCCCGGGTTCCGCTACGCGGCCCCGGGATGACGGAGGAACGACAGGTGACGCCGCCCCCTCCGCCCGCTAGCTTCGCCCCATGAGCTACAAGCCCCTCTTCTCGCGCGCCCTGGGTCTGGATCCCGAGCGGCTGCATTTCGCCGCCCACAGCCATCACCTGTGGCCCGACGCCAGCTTCGACGCCCAGGTCCAGGCCTGGGCCGAGGCCAACCGCTTCGCCGACCGCAAGTGGGATCTGGTCTTCGGCGAGGTCATTCCCGAGGCGCAGCAGCACGTGGCGAAGGAGCTGAACCTGCCCTCGCCCGACAGCCTGATCTTCACCTCCAACACCCATGACCTGCTGATCCGCCTCGTCTCCGGGGTCGAGAAGAAGCCGGTGCGCATCCTGTCCACCGACGGCGAGTTCCACTCCTTCCGCCGCCAGTCCGAGCGCTGGGAAGAGGCCGGCGAGGCCGTGGTCACGCGCGTGCCGCTGCAGCCCTTCAATACCTTCGCCGAGCGCTTCGTCGCGGCGGCCCGTGCGGGCGGCCATGACCTGATCCTGGTCAGCCAGGTCTTCTTCCGCACCGGGCAGGTGTTCGACGCCATCAACGAACTGGCCGAACTGGCCGACCCGGCGGGCCCCTGGGTGGTGGTCGACGGCTATCACGGCTTCATGGCGACCCCGACCGACCTGTCGGCGGTGGCGGACAAGGTCTTCTATCTGGCGGGCGGCTACAAATACGCCATGGCGGGCGAAGGGGCCTGCTTCCTGCATTCCCCGCCCGGCTTCTGCCCGCGCCCGGTCATCACCGGCTGGTTCGCCGAGTTCGGCCATCTGGAAGGCCCGCCCGGCGGGGTCCAGTACCGCACCGACGGCGGGCGCTTCTGGGGCGCCACCTTCGACGTCAGCGCGCTCTACCGCCTCAACGCCGTTCAACGGATGCTGGCCGAGCAGGGCCTGACCACCGCCGCCATCGCCGCCCATGCGCGCGGCCTGCAGGCCCGGTTCCAGACGGCGGTCCAGAACGGGAAGGCCGGCGCCCTGTCTCAGGCCGAGATCCTCAACCCGGTCGAGGGCGATGCCCCCCGCGCCCGCTTCCTGGCCCTGCGTTCCAACGAAGCCTCGCGCTGGAAGGCCGACCTGCAGCACATGAACGTGGTCACCGACGTGCGCGACGACGTGATCCGCTTCGGCTTCAGCCTCTATCAGTCCGAAGAGGACGTGGAGCGGTTGATCCACGCCTGCGCCCGCCTGACCTGAGGCGTCAGAAGAAGAGGCTGTCGTCCTGGCGCTGGGCCTCGGGCGGGCGTCGGGGCGTGGCCGGACGCGGCGCGGGACGAGGGTTAGCCGCGCGCGGCGCCGCCGAAGCGGGCGCGGCTGGTGCGGCGGGCGCAGCGGATTGCCCTGTCTCCGCCTCGTCGTCGAAGATCGACCGCCAGATCGACGTCGCGGCCCGGCGCGGCGGTTCAGCCGGCGCCGTGGCGGGCGGGGCCGGGGGCGCCGGCCCTAAGACGGGATAGGGCGTGGGCGAGGCCGTCGCCTCGACGGCCGCCTCGCGCCGGACGGCGGCCGGCGAGGCGTCGTCGGCCCCCGATGCCGACGCCGGCACAGGCACTGGCGTCGGCGACGCCTCGCGGAGCTTCTGATCGGCCGCGTTCCACAGGATGGCCACGCCCAGCGCCAGCAGCACCAGACCGATGGCCGCGCCGATGGCCGAGCCCAGCAGGATACGATTCAGATCATTGGCGGCGGGCGAACTCATGACCCGTCTAGGCCTAACATCGAACCGGGGACCACGACACCCCGGCGACCATGGTTCAGACGGCCGCGTCGAGCAGGGCGTCACGCGCCACGTCGGGATGGGTCATGGGGAAGAGGTGGCCGCCGCCCACGACGGCCTCGACCTGCCGCGACGAGGCGGGGACGGAACTCGTCGGCAGGGCGCACAGGCTGCCGCTCTCGGCCTTCAGGATTCGCACGGCGCCGGGATACCGCCGCAACGCCCGCCAGGGATTGTGCGCCTGAGCGGCGTAGTTAGAAGCCTCCCAGGCCGGGCTGCAGGTCAACTCGAAGCCTTGATCGGTCTCGGTCAGTCCGTCGACCAGGTAGTCGGCCAGCATCATGTCGGACCAGCCCTTGAAGGCCCCTCGTCCGCGATAGGCCTTCAGCGCCTGCTCGCGGCTGTCGAACAGAGCCCGGCGTTTCAGCGTGCCCTGGACGATGGGAAAACGCTGCGCCAGCCGCCCGACCAGGGGCAGGCTCATCGCCAGCACCATCTCGCGGCGCCAGATCACGGGATCGAGCAGCAACAGCCGCGAGACCCGCCCGGGCCGTTCCGCCGCCGCCAGGAGGCCGCTGGTGCCGCCGATGGAGTGACCGGCCAGGGCCACGGGCGGCCCCTCGACGGCGTCCAGCAGCGCGATCAGGTCGTCGCGATGATCCTTCCAGCTGCGCCGCCCCTCGGGCCGCGCCGGCAGTCGGGTCTGCCCATGCCCCCGCAGATCAGGGGCCCAGATGCGCAGGGCTCCGGACAGGGGCTGCAGCAAGGAGCGATAGGCGTAGGCGTTGAAACCGTTGGCGTGGGCGAAGATCAGATCGACGGGCCGGGCCGGATCGCCGAAGTCCAGCACCGCCATCTCGCCGCCGCCCCAGCGGTTGTCGATCGGAACGCTCAGGCGCCGCGGCGCCGAAAGGGCCAGGGCGTCCATCGGCGTCAGGCCGCCACGCGGCAGGCCGGGCAACGGCCATGCCCCTCGATGGTGGTCCGCTCGATGGCGTAACCAGCCGAGGCGGCGGCCTCGGCGAAGGCCTCGCCGCCGGCCACGGCCACCTCTTCGGTCGCCCCGCAGCAATCGCAGATCAGGAAGGCGGCGGCGTGGGCGCGCGCGTCGTCCGCCGCCGAGGCGCAGGCCACATAGGCGCTGATAGAGGCGATGCGATGCACCACCCCGCGACGTTCCAGAAACTCCAGGGCGCGATAGACGGTCGGCGGCTTGGCGGCCTGGCCGTCGGCGCCGTAGCGGGCGATCAGGTCATAGGCCTTGACCGGCTCGCCCGCCGCCAGCAGCAGCTCCAGCACCCGACGGCGCGGCGCGGTCATGCGTTCGCCCTCGGCCGCGCACTGGCCCTCGACGGCGGCCAGGGTCCGTTCGACCTCGGCCGGGCCGGGTCGGCTGTCGGAATGTTCGTGATCGCAAGCGGCGCCCATGCCCCACAGCTAAGGGGTCGCGAGCCGCGCCGCAACCGGCGCCGACGCCGCACGGCCCGGACCTTGCCGCTTCCCGTTCGGCGAACACCCACGTTTGCGGCGCGCCCGGCCATGGGCTAGAAGGCTCGACCTTTCTGTTCAGAGCCGATCCGACCCATCATGACCGACACCACGTCCCAAGCGTCCGGCGCCCTGTCCGGCAACGTCCTGTTCTACACGCAGCCAGAGCCGATCTCGTTCGAAGCCCACGGCAAGCTGGGCGTGACGCCGGCCGACAAGCCCTACGCCTTCGTCGCCGAGACCAATATCGTGCCGCTGACCGTGACCGAGTTCGCGCCGGCCGCCCTGTCCTACCCGATCATCTTCGTCGGCGACCAGAAGCAGCCGGTGGTGGCCATGGGCCTGCGCCAGGGCGAGAACCTGTTCGTCGACAACGGCGAGTTCCGCTCCGACGCCTATATTCCGGCCTATGTGCGCCGCTACCCCTTCGTCTTCGCCAACGACGACACCCAGAACCGCATGATCCTGTGCATCGACCGCGCCGCGCCCTTCCTCGGCGAAGCCGGCGAGGTGCCGCTGTTCGAGAACGACCAGCCCAGCGCCTACGTCAACAATGCGATGGAGTTCTGCAACAACTTCGAGCAGGAGCGCCTGCGCACGGAGTCCTTCGTCAAGCTGCTGACCGATCTGGACCTGTTCGAGACCCGCGAAGCCAACTTCACGCCGCGCAACGCCGACGGCTCGGCCGGTCCCGTCCAGAAGCTGGCCGAGTACTACGCCGTGTCGGAAGACAAGCTGAAAGCCCTGCCGGTCGAGAAGCTGGCTGAACTGCGCGACAACGGCGCCCTGGGCCAGATCTATGCCCACCTGGTGTCGCTGCTGGGCTGGGAGCGCCTGATCGCCATGGCCTTCGCCCGCGCCGCCGCCGTCCCGACCGCGGCCAACGCGTAATTCTCAGGGCCCTACCGCGCTATCGCGCTGCTTGAGGCCTTCTTTGGAGGCCTACCGCGCATTCGCGCTGCTTGAGGCTTTCTTTGGAGGCCTACCGCGCATTCGCGCTGCTTGAGGCCGCTAGAACGTTGAAAATGAAACGCCCCGTCGGGAAACCGGCGGGGCGTTTTTCTGTCTAGCGCCGGGCGATCAGGGCGCGGGTCAGGCAGGAGAAGACCAACCTTCCGGCCTCGTCCAGCAGGTCCTGCTGGGCGACGACGATGCCCTTCTCGTCTCCTACGGGGTCCTTGCCCATGACGGTCAGCCGCCCGCGCAACAGCTCGCCTGCGGGCGGATTGCGCATGAAGCGCAGGCCGTCGACCGCCAGGGTCTTGGCCCCGGCCCAATGCCCCGCCTTGTCCGCCGACAGCCGGTTCCACAGGGCGTAGATCATGGCGTCGGGCGCGCCATAGGCCACGTCCCAGCCTGGCGCGAACCGCTCGGCGAAGACGTCAAGCGCCGCCGCGTCCACCGCGCAGGCGCCCAGGGGGATGACCTGGCCGACCTCAAGGTCCTCGAAATGGACGTGCAGCGGTTCGGTCATCCCGTCAGGCCTCCTCAGGCGGCGGGCTCTTCCGACACCCGTACCAGCAGCTTGCCGTCATGGTCGCCGGTGAACAAGCGGTTCAGCGAGGTCACCGCCCCTTCCAGGCCGTCATCGACGTGGACCTTCCATTTCACCTTCCCCTCCGCCAACCAGGGGCCCATCTCCTCGACCATCTCCCTGGCCCGGTGGGCGTAGTCCAGCACCAGGAAGCCCTGAACGTTGAGGCGATGGGTGATGATCCGGCTGAAGTTCGGCGACGGCGGCATGCGCGTGGCGTTGTAGCTGGAGATCAGACCGCAGACCGCCATGCGCGCATGGACGTTCAACCGGTTCCACACGGCGATCATGATGTCGCCGCCGACGTTCTCGAAATTGAGATCGATGCCGTTCGGGGCCAGCCGGTCCAGGGCCTCGCCGACGTCTTCGTTCTTGTAGTCGACGGCGGCGTCGAAGCCGAGCTCCTCGGTCAGCCAGCGGCACTTGTCCGGGCCGCCGGCGATGCCGATGACGCGCGCGCCGCGCTGCTTGGCGACCTGCCCGGCGATGGAGCCGACCGCGCCGGCCGCCGCCGAGATCACCAGGGTCTCGCCCGCCTTGGCCTTCAGAACGTCGGTGACGCCGAAGTATGCGGTCAGGCCGGTCATCCCCAGCACCGACAGATTGGCCGTCAGCGGCATGCCCGGCGCGCGATGCACCGGGCGCAGGCCCTGTTCATGCACCACGGCGTAATCGGCCCAGCCGCCCGACAGCGGGGTGACGATGTCGCCCTCCTTGAACCGTTCGGACTTCGACTGCTCGACAACGCCCAGAGTAAGCCCGCGCATGACCTCGCCCAGACCGACCGGCGGCAGATAGCCCTGGCTGTCGTTCATCCAGGTGCGGTTCGTCGGATCCAGCGACAGGTAGATGGTGCGGACCAGGACCTCGGCGTCCTTCAGGTCCGGCACCGGGGTCTCAATCAGTTCCAGGTCGCCGTCCTGGATCAGCCCCTGGGGCCGTTGGCGAAGAACCCACTGACGGTTGCGAGGGGCCATGGCTGTCTCCGATGCGTTTTCTTTGAGAACTCATTAGGCGTGGATGCGCCGCCCCTGTCGAGGGGCTTTCAAAGAAAAAGCGAACCGTTTCAGGTTCGCTTTGAGGTGGCATCATCGAGAATGAGGGCGGAAACGACGGACCGGCGAACCGGTCAGGTCGGGGGCTTTGTCGCCTCCGCATGCCGATAACGGCGGCGTCCGACGCCGGTTCCCTCAGACAGGGAAATCAGCCGCTCGCCGCGGCGCGCCGTTCGCTGATCGGAACGACGACGCCCTGCTCCGCGTTGCTAGGCCGTTAGAGGAGGACCAACCGAGAGGCCCGTACCGGAGAGCGCGATGACCCATCAGGATCCCCACTCCCATTCCGCCGACGCCGTCGAGCACCATGTGCCGATCGAAGCCCAGTACGTCCGGCAGGGGCGAGGCGGACGGCGCATTCTGTGGCTGCTGATCGTGTCGGGCGGGGCGGCGGCCGTCCTGCTATTGGGCATGTGGCTGCTCAGCAATAGCGGCTTCCAGACCGTCAATCCCGATGCGGGCGGCACGCGCGAGGACGTCGCCGCCTTCGATGCGCCGGCTCCGGCAGCCTGAACCCGACAAGAGAAAGGCCCCGACGGCGAACCGACGGGGCCGATCAATCGCGATATCAGAAAATCAGGCGGCCTGTTTCTGACGCGACGGATGGAAGAACAGGGCCTGGCTGATCGCCGCCTTCACCGTTTCCGGCTGGAAGGGCTTGGTGATCAGGAAGGTGGGCTCCGGCCGCTCGCCGGTCAGCAGCCGTTCCGGGAAGGCCGTGATGAAGATGACCGGGACGTCAAAGCGCTTGAGGATGTCCTTGACCGCATCAATCCCCGACGAGCCGTCGGCCAGCTGGATGTCGGCCAGGACCAGACCCGGACGATGACGGCTCACGGCGTCGACGGCCTCGTCATGGGTCGTGGCGGTGCCGGTGACGCGATGGCCCAACTCCCGGACCAGGCTCTCGATGTCGGCCGAGATGATGGCCTCGTCCTCGATGATCAGGACGTCAGTGGCCAGTTCGGCGTCGATGTCGCTCTGGGCCTCGGCGATCAGACGCTCGACCGTCCGCGGATCGACGCTAAGGATCTGCGCCGCCTCGGACGGGGTGAAGCCTTCCAGCGCCGTCAGCAGGAAGGCCTGACGCGAGCGCGGGGCGATCCGCATCAGGCGCCGCGTGGCGTCGTCGCCGCCGCCGCCTTCCAGACCGCTGCCGTCCTCCAGCTGGGCGCCCGTGGACGACCAGATGGCGTGGAAGACATGATAGAGCGCCACCCTCGGCGTCATGTCCGTCGGCAGCTGACGCTCGCCGGCCGCCAGGGCCTCGAGCGCGACGCGGACATAGTTGTCGCCCGTAAGCTGATCGCCGGTCAACGCCCGCGCATAGCGGCGGACATAGGGCAGATGCGGCGCAAGCCTGGCCAATAGACTCATACAAATTCCCCGACAGTCGGCGTCCTCGATCTAAGGACGCGCCAGTCTGTCAGAACGTGATCGAGGCGCAACGGTTCCACACCGAAGGCCAAGCTTGAGCATTAAAACGCAGCGGCCTAGGAACTCTTGGCGGGAAGCGGCGTTTTCGGCTTCCATGAACCCTCTACACCAGGCTTGGGCGGCGGCCGGAAATCCATGATCAACCCTAAGGAAACCACCCAGCGTCCTGACGCATCGACGTCCAGAGACAGCGGGTTGGAAGAAGTGCGTCTGCGCCAGCAAGCCATCGGAGTGAAGCTGCGCCACATGTTCGACCAGGTGGTGAACGAGCCGGTTCCCGACGAATTCCTGGACATCCTGCGCCGCGCCGACGAGCGCTCGTCGACCAAGGAGGGCCGATGAGCATCTCCAGCGCCCCTCCGAAGCCGCCTTCTGCCGACGACGCCGGCTTCAAGAAGGAGCTGGTGACGCTGATTCCTCATCTGCGCGCCTTCGCCCGCACCCTGACCGGCGACCCGACGTCCGCCGACGACCTGGCTCAGGAAGCCATGATGAAGGCCTGGGACGCCCGGGCCAGCTATCAGATGGGCACCAATATGAAGGCCTGGACCTTCATGATCCTGCGCAACCAGTTCTATTCGGAAAAGCGCCGCTCCTGGCGTCAGACCCAGCTGGACCAGGAAGCCGCCGAGCGGACCCTGGTGGCGGTCGACGATCCCGAGGCGCCGGTCGCTCTGGACGAACTGCGTCAGGCCCTCAAGACCCTGCCCGAGGAACAGCGTGAAGCCCTGATCCTGGTCGGCGCCGGCGGCTTCGCCTACGAGGAGGCCGCCGAGATCTGCCAGTGCGCGGTCGGCACGGTCAAAAGCCGTGTGTCGCGGGCCCGCAAGGCCCTGCAGGCGACGCTGGAACGCGGCGGGTACGGGCGCGACGGCCAGGCCGCAGGCGACGCCATGCGCTCCATTCTGGCCGACGCCGACAGGCTGAGCGGCGCCAGGCAGGACTGACGGCGCATGGTGCGGTTCGGCCGCGCATGGGGATTGCGGCTGACTCGCCCCAGCGTCCACGGCATCCGCTTCCGGATGGGCCTGGCCATGGCCGTCGCCCTGCTGCCCATCCTGCTGCTCAGCGCCGCCCAGACCCAGGCCGAGTTTCGACGTCAGGCCGAGGACCGCCGGCATGACCTGCAACTGGCCGCCGAGCGCAGCGCGACCGACGCCAAGGCCCGGATCGACAGCACCGTCGTCCTGCTTCAGGCCCTGGCGCCCGAAGCGACCGGCTTTTATTGCGAGCCGCGCCTGACGGCCCTGGTGTCGCGACTGGACGGGCTTTCGGCCCTGCAGCGCTACAGTCCGACCGGCGAGCCGGTCTGCGCCTCGCGCGCGGACAAGGACTCCCCCGCCCCGCCGTCCGACGTCCGCAGCCAGGAATGGTATCAGCGGCTCAAGAACGGCGAGGACGTGGTCATGGTCCGCGCGCCCGACGCTCCCGGCTCGCTGATCGTCGCCGTGCGCTCGGAACGCCCGCTCGGCGCCTTTCAGGGCGCGGTCGCAGCGGTGATCCCGCTGACTGCGCTGCAGCCTGACATCCACGACCCCGCCCTGCCCGCCGGCGCCCAATCCGCCCTGACCGACGCCGACGGGCGGATCCTGGTCTCCACCGATCCCGCCGCCTTCGCCATCAACGGCACGACCGCGACCTGGGTACGCGAAGCCCGACAGGAGCAAGCCGCCCTGTTCGAGGCGCGCGACGCCCGCGGTCGCAAGCACGTCTATGCGGGCACCGCCCTGGCCGGACGCGACCTCTACGTCCTCCTGTCAGCCCCGGCGTCAGGCCTGCTGTCATGGGCCCGGCTGAACCCGATCGGCTCCTTCCTTCTGCCCCTGGCCGCCTGGCTGGTCGCCTTCCTGGCGGTCATGCTGCTGTCCGAGCGCATCGTCATCCGCTGGCTGGTCTATCTGGAACGGGTGGCGGCCATCTATGCGCGCGGCCGCTTCTCGGTGCGCCCGGTCCAGGCCGAACACGCGCCCGCCGAAATCCGCACCCTGGCCCGGACGCTGGGCTCGCTGGGCGACAGCATCACCACCCGCGACAAGGCTTTGCTCGACTCGCTGGACGAGAAGGACGCGCTCATGCGCGAGATCCATCACCGGGTGAAGAACAACCTGCAGATCATCTCCTCGCTGCTGTCGATGCAGCAGAGAGCGGTGGCCGACCCTGCGGCGCGCTCGGCCCTGGGCGACACGCGCCAACGGATCACCGCCCTGGCCCTGATCTACCGGACCCTCTACCAGAGCGAGGACATTCGCGAGGCGGATTCCCGCGTCTTCCTGACGGAACTGGTCGGACAACTGATCGCCGGCGAAGCCATGCGCGGCCCCCTCGTCACCACTTCGGTCGACGCCGACGCCATCATCATCGACCCGGATCGGCTGGCTCCGGTGGCCCTGTGGCTGGTCGAGGCCGTATCCAACGCCCAGAAGCACGCCTTCGCCGGACGCGGGGGGGATCTCAGCGTCCGCTTCAAGGTGACGGGCGAGACCAGCGTTCTGGAGGTGCAGGACGACGGCCCCGGCCTGACCGAAGGCGACACGGCCGGCGTGGGCCGCACCCTGATGAGCGCCTTCGCCAAGCAGTTGCGCGGCCAGGCCGAAATGATCGAGGCGCCTGGCGGCGGCTCCGTCGCCCGATTGACCTTCCCCACGCCCGTGGCCGCTGCACCCGGCGCACACTAGCGACAGCTTGACAGGAACCCGGCCCGCGTCCTCGCGTTGGTGTTGCGAGGGGCGGTCATTGGACCCCCTGCCCATTTCACAGGAGCCGACCATGCGCAAACTGTTCGTACTCGCCGCCGCCGCCGCCGCCGCCCTTCTGACCACCGCCGCCTGCAACACCATCGCGGGCGTCGGCAAGGACACCCAGGCCGCGGGCTCGGCCGTCGAGGGCGCCGCCCGCGACGCCAAGAACTAGCCCCGACTTCAGAACCGATCGTCCCCGTCGCCTGGCCAGGCGGCGGGGATTTTTCATGTCCGCCTGCTTAGGCGAAGGTCGGGCTCCATGCCGCCCATCCGTCGTCAGCAACAGACGACGAGCGGCTTGAACGACGGCACCCATCCGAACCAAAACATCCCGTCGTGATCCTTCGTCATCCTTCCCTCCAAGCTTGAGCATTGAGGTGGTCGGCGCGCGATCCGGGCGCAAGGTCGAATTCCGGCGTTACGGCCTAGCCGTTCCCCAAGGTCAGGTTTAGCCTTCGCCTCGCCCCGCGCGATGGGGCGCGAACTCAGGGACGGAACCCATGCGCGTCGGCGTGCCCCGCGAGATCAAGACCAATGAACATCGGGTCGGCCTGACCCCGACTGCTGTGCGCGAGTATGTCGCCCACGGCCACGAGGTCCGCATCGAGACCGGCGCCGGCCTGGGCGCCGGCTTCACCGACGCCGACTACAAGAAGGCCGGCGCGACCATCGTCGCCGACGCCGAGACCGTCTTCGCCGACAGTCAGATGATCGTGAAGGTCAAGGAACCGCAGGCTGTCGAATGGGCGCGACTACGGCCGGACCACATCCTTTTCACCTATCTGCACCTGGCGCCCGATCCCGAACAGACCAAGGGGCTGCTGGCCTCGAAATGCGCCGCCATCGCCTATGAGACGGTGACTGACAGGAACGGCGGCCTGCCCCTGCTGGCGCCCATGTCCGAGGTGGCCGGGCGCATCGCCGTCTTCTCCGCCGCCGAGACCCTGCTGAAGCACAACGGCGGCATGGGCCTGCTGTTCTGCGGCGTGCCGGGCGTGGCGCCCGCGCGGGTGCTGGTGCTGGGCGGCGGGGTCGTGGGGCTGAACGCCGCCCGCATGGCCATGGGTCTGGGCGCCGAGGTGGTGGTGCTGGAGCGCTCCATCCCCCGCATGCGCGAGATCGACGAGCTGACCGGCGGCCGGGTCATCACCCGCTATTCCTCGATCGGCGCCATCGAGGAGGAACTGGTCAAGGCCGACGTGGTGATCGGGGCCGTCCTGGTCCCCGGCGCCGAGGCCCCCACCCTGGTCCGCCGCGACCAGCTGAAGTCGATGAAACCGGGCAGCGTCCTGATCGACGTGGCCATCGATCAGGGGGGCTGTTTCGAGACCTCGAAGCCGACCACCCACGAAGACCCGACCTATGTCGTCGACGGCGTGGTCCACTATTGCGTCGCCAACATGCCGGGGGCCGCGCCGCGCACCAGTTCCGAAGCCCTGACCAACGCCACCCTGCCCTTCGGCCTGGCCCTGGCCGACAGGGGACTGGAGGCGCTGAAGCAGGATCCGCATCTGGCGCGCGGCCTGAATGTGCTGAACGGCGAGATCACCTATCCCGCCGTGGCCGAGGCCCTGGACCTGCCGTGGAGCGACCCCTTCGGCGTCTGGGCCCGCGCCTAGATCGTCAGGGCGAAACCCGCGTTGGGCATGGCCTGCATGGCCGCCTGCACCTCGCGGTCCATGCCGGCCACGGCCCGTTCGGCCTCGTCGCCCTCCGGCGTGTCCTTGGCCCTCTGCGCCATGGCCTTGATCCGGGCGGCCAGGCGTTTGACCTCGTCCATGGTGTCGCGGTCGGCCTGACGCTCGCCGCTGCGGCGGGCCTGTTCGTTCATCCGGGCCTGAGATGCGTCGATGACCTGCTGATAGGGGTTGGACGCCTTGGCGGCCTCGGCCTCCTCGACCGGCGTCTCGGCGGGCGACGCCTCCGCCGAAACCTCTCCGGCCCCCGCCTCCGGCGCGGCTTCCGCTCCGCCCGTCCCAGGAGCGCCTGTCGCCGGCGTGCCGCTCGCCGCGCCGAGACCGGCGGTCGAGCCTCCGGCGGCGGCATAGGCCTTGACCGCCGCGCCCAGTTCCCGCGCCAAGGCCGCCGCCATGCGAGCCGCGCCCTTGGGATCGCCGATCATGGCCATCTGCAGCATCTGTAGCCGCGCCTTGATCTCCTCGATCTTCTTCTTGGCCGCCGCCTTCTTCTCTTCCGAAGCGCTGCTGGTGCGCTGCTTCAGGCTTTCGACGGCCGCGCGGGCGTCGCTCAGTTTTGCATCGGCCAGGGCCTGCCGACGCTCTTCGCGCGCCGCTGTGGCCTCGGATCGCGCCTCCGGCTTGGCCGTCGGGAGCGCAGGAAACAGGGAGCCGATGTTCATGGCCGGGCAGGGTCGTCCGCGTCGCCTAACGGCGGGTAAACGCCGCCGAACCGCGTGACACTCGCCCTTTGGCTCGAGTTTTGGCATAAGCCCGCGATGAAGTTCCTCGACCAGGCCAAGATCTACATTCGCTCGGGCGCGGGCGGCGCCGGCGCCGTCTCGTTCCGACGCGAGAAATTCATTCCCAACGGCGGCCCCGACGGCGGCGACGGCGGCAAGGGCGGCGACGTCTGGATCGAGGCGGTGGAAGGGCTGAACACCCTGATCGACTATCGCTACCAGCAGCATTTCAAGGCCCAGACCGGCCACCACGGCCAGGGCCGTCAGATGCACGGCGGCAAGGGCGACGACGTGGTCCTGCGCGTGCCCGTGGGCACCCAGGTGCTGGACGAGGACAAGGAAACCGTCCTGCTCGACATGGACAAGGCGGGCCAGAAGGTGAAGCTGCTCAGCGGCGGCAACGGCGGCTGGGGCAACACCCGCTTCAAGGGCCCGACCAATCAGGCCCCGACCTTCGCCAACCCCGGCCAGGAGTTCCAGGAGCGCTGGATCTGGCTGCGGCTCAAACTGATCGCCGATATCGGCCTGGCGGGCCTGCCCAACGCCGGCAAGTCGACCTTCCTGGCGGCGGTCTCGGCGGCCAAGCCCAAGGTGGCGGACTATCCCTTCACCACCCTGACGCCCAACCTCGGCATGGTGGACCTGAGCCCCTCGGAACGCTTCGTCATCGCCGACATCCCCGGCCTGATCGAGGGCGCGCACGAGGGCGCGGGTCTGGGCACCCGCTTCCTGGGTCACGTCGAGCGCTCGGCCAGCCTGATCCACCTGATCGACGGCACGCAGGAAGACGTGGCCGAGGCCTACCGCATCATTCGCGGCGAGCTGGACGCCTATGGCGAAGGCCTGGCCGACAAGGTCGAGCTGCTGGCCCTGAACAAGATCGACGCCCTGTCGCCCGAAGAGCGCGAGGAGAAGGTCGCGGCGCTGAAGGCCGCTTCGGGCAAGACGCCCTATCTGGTGTCCGGCGTGTCCGGCGAGGGCGTGACCGAGCTGCTGCGCGCCGCTTGGGCCGAGGTCCGCAAGACCCGCGGCGAGATCGCCGACGACGGCGAGGACGCCGTCCCCGAGACGCCGGGCGGCTGGCAGCCGTAGGGCTCCGCCCTGCTCTCCTCCCCATTTCATGGGGAGGTGGCGCGGACGCACAGCGTCCGTGACGGAGGGGCCGCTTGGTTCGCCGCCGCCCCTCCACCGCTACGCGGTCCCCCTCCCCACACAGTGGGGAGGAAAATGGAAGCGCAGATGACGCGACCGTCGCCGCCCCCTATGTTCGCGCCATGACCGACGCGACCATCGAATCCGCCGCCCGCCCCTTGACCCAGGACGGACCGCCGCCCCGGCTGTGGCTGATCGACGCCTCGGCCTATATCTTCCGCGCCTATCACGCCCTGCCGCCGCTGACGCGCAAGTCGGACGGCTTGCCCGTCGGCGCGGTCCAGGGCTACTGCAACATGTTGTGGAAACTGATCCGCGACATGAAGGGCGAGGACGGCCCGACCCATCTGGTCGCCGTCTTCGACCACTCGGAAAAGACCTTCCGCAACACCCTCTACGATCAGTACAAGGCCCACCGCCCGCCGGTGCCCGAGGATCTGGTGCCGCAGTTCCCCCTGGTGCGCGAGGCCACCGCCGCCTTTGGCGTGCACGGGATTGAGCTGCCCGGCTATGAGGCCGACGACCTGATCGCCACCTATGCCTGCAAGGTCCGCGACCTGGGCGGCGAGGCCGTCATCGTCTCGTCCGACAAGGACCTGATGCAGCTGATCGGGAACGGCGTCGTCATGTACGACCCGATGAAGGACCGGCGGCTGGAAGAGGAAGCCGTCTTCGAGAAGTTCGGCGTCACGCCGGACAAGGTGGTCGAGGTTCAGGCCCTGATCGGCGACAGCGTCGACAACGTCCCCGGCGCTCCCGGCATCGGCCCCAAGACGGCGGCCCAGCTGATCCACGAATACGGCGACCTCGACACCCTTCTGGCCCGTGCGGGCGAGATCAAGCAGCCCAAGCGCCGCGAGACCCTGATCAACTTCGCCGACCAGATCCGTCTGTCGCGCGAACTGGTCAAGCTGACCTGCGACGCCCCGGCGCCCGAGCCGGTCGACGACTTCCTGATCCGCGATCCCGACCCGGCGGTGCTGTCCGAGTTTCTGGAGCGGATGGAGTTCCGCTCGCTGCTGCGCCGCGTCGGCGACGGTAAGGCCCCGGCCAAGGAAGGCTCGGCCTTCGTCCGCCAGCCCTCGGCCCCGGTCGCCACGCCGCGTTACGGCCAGACCGAGACGGCCACGCCGGATCAGGCCCACGACTTCGACCGCGACAAGTACGAGTGCGTGCAGACGCTGGACGATCTGGACCGCTGGATCGCCCGCGCCCGCGCCGCCGGGGTCATCGGCTTCGACACCGAGACCGACGCCCTGTCGGCCACCCACGCCGGGCTGTGCGGCGTCTCGCTGGCCGTCGGCCCGAACGAGGCCTGCTACATCCCCCTGACCCACGATCATGAGCCGACCGGGGACGCCGCGCTGAGCGGCGGCTTCGACTTCGGCCTGGAACCGGCCGAGGGCGACACGCGTGAGCCGCTGACGCAGATTCACAAGCCCACCGCCCTGGAACGCCTCAAGACCCTGCTGGAAGACCCCTCCGTTCTGAAGGTCGGCCAGAACATCAAATACGACCTCGCCGTCATGGCCCGGCGCGGCATCCGCGTGGCCCCGATCGAGGACACCATGCTGATCAGCTATGTGCTGGAAGGCGGTCTGCACGGCCACGGCATGGACGAGCTGGCGCGCCTGCACCTCGGCCACGAACCCATTCCGTTCAAGAGCGTGGCGGGCACGGGCAAGAGCCAGAAGAGCTTCAAGCACGTCGAGCTGAAACCGGCGACCTGCTACGCCGCCGAGGACGCGGACGTGACCCTGCGCCTCTACAAGCTGCTGAAGCCGCGCCTGGCCGCTGAGCGCCTGACCACCGTCTATGAGACCCTGGAACGCGGCATGCCCGCCGTTCTGGCCGACATGGAGCTGAACGGGGTGCGGGTCGATCCCGACCGACTGCGCTCCCTGTCCTCGACCTTCGGCCAGCGCATGGCCGAGCTGGAGGAGCAGGCGCACAAGCTGGCGGGCCGTCCCTTCAACGTCGGCAGCCCGCGCCAGATCGGCGAGATCCTGTTCGGCGAGATGAACCTGCCCGGCGGCAAGAAGACCGCATCGGGCCAATGGGGCACCGAGGCCAGCGTGCTGGAAGACCTGGCCCTGACCCACGACCTGCCGCGCGCCATCCTGGACTGGCGCCAGCTGTCCAAGCTGAAGGGCACCTATACCGACGCCCTGGTCGCGGCCTCGGACCCGACGACGCACCGGGTCCACACCTCCTATCAGCTGGCGGCGGCGACGACGGGACGTCTGGCCTCGTCTGATCCCAACCTGCAGAACATCCCGATCCGCACGGAAACCGGCCGCCTGATCCGTCAGGCCTTCATCGCCTCGCCCGGCCATGTGCTGATCAGCGCCGACTACAGCCAGATCGAGCTGCGCCTGCTGGCCCATATTGGCGACATCCCCGAGTTGAAGCGCGCCTTCAAGGCCGGCCTCGACATTCACGCCGCCACGGCGTCCGAGATGTTCGGCGTCCCGGTCGAGGGCATGCCGTCGGAAACCCGCCGTCGCGCCAAGGCCATCAACTTCGGCATCGTCTATGGCATCTCGGCCTTTGGTCTGGCGGCCCAGCTGGGCATCGATCAGGGCGAGGCGGCGGCCTATATCAAGACCTACTTCGAGCGCTTCCCCGGCATCCGCGCCTACATGGATCGCACCAAGGCTTTCGTGAAGGAGCACGGCTTCGTCACCACCGTCTTCGGGCGTCGCATCCACATCCCGGCCATCCATTCCAAGTCGGGGGCCGAGCGGCAGTTCGGCGAACGCGCCGCCATCAACGCCCCGATCCAGGGCGCCGCCGCCGACATCATCCGCCGCGCCATGATCCGCATGCCGGGCGCCCTGCTGGATGCGGGGCTGAAGACCCGCATGCTGCTGCAGGTCCACGATGAACTGATCTTCGAGGCCCCCGAGGCCGAGGCCGAACGCGCCCTGGCCGTGGTGCGCAAGGTCATGGAGGGCGCCGCCGACCCCGCCGTCGCCCTCAACGTGCCCCTGGTGGTCGAGGCCAAGGCCGCCGCCAACTGGGACGACGCCCACTAGCCCCCATGAAAGACGCCGACATGAGCCTGGACCCCGAGATCCGCGACAACACCGAAGCCAAGCGTTACGAGCTGACCGTCGACGGCCAGACGGCCGTGGTCATCTACAACCCCGTCGCGGGCGGGCTGCTGATCACCGAGACCATCGTGCCGATCCCGCTGGAAGGGCGCGGCATCGCCAGCCGCATGGCCAAGCACGTTCTCGCCGACCTGAAGGAACGCGGCCTGGTCATCCTGCCGACCTGCCCCTTCTTCGCCGGCTATCTGAAGAAGCATCCGGAATACGCCGACCTGGTGCATTCGGGCTATCGGGCGGCACTGGGCCTGTAAGAAAGACCTGCGAGGTCGCTTCATCGCTTCGCGCCTGCTAGGGCGAGGCGATGAAGTCTTCAGATCTCGACGTCCTGATCGTCGGCGCCGGCGCAGCCGGCATGATGTGCGCCATCGAGGCGGGCAAGCGCGGCCGCCGGGTGCGGGTGATCGACCACGCCCGCGCGCCCGGCGAAAAGATCCGCATCTCGGGCGGCGGACGCTGCAACTTCACCAATACGAGAACCAGCGGGGCTGAGTTCCTGAGCGAAAACCCTCGCTTCGCCCTGTCGGCGCTGAAGCGGTTCACCCAGCACGACTTCCTCAAGATGGTCGAGCGCCACGGCATCGCCTGGCACGAAAAGACCCTGGGTCAGCTGTTCTGCGACGACAGCGCCAAGCAGATCATCCGCATGCTGACGGAAGAGATGAAGGCGGCGGGCGTCACCCTGTCGCTGGGCCTCGGCGTCAAGGCGATCGCCCGCGACGGCGAGCGCTTCACCGTCGATCTGGACGATGGGACGCGGGTCTCGGCGGCCTCCCTGGTGGTGGCGACCGGCGGCAAGTCCATCCCCAAGATGGGCGCGACCGGCTGGGGCTATGAGGTCGCGCGCCAGTTCGGCCTGCGCGTGACGGAGACACGCCCGGCCCTGGTGCCCCTGACCTTCGAGCCCGGCCTGCTGGAGCAGTTGAAGCCCCTGGCGGGCGTGGCCGTCGACGCCGTGGTCAAAGCCGTTCCGAACCCGGCCTCAAGCAGCCCGAAGGGCGATAGGCCCCGATTCAAAGAAGCAATGTTGTTCACCCATCGGGGCCTGTCGGGTCCGTCGATCCTGCAGATCAGCTCCTACTGGCGCGAGGGCGAGGCGATCACCGTCGACATGGCCCCCGGCGAGGACGTCGCCGCGCGATTGCTGGCGGCCAAGACCGAAAACGGCAAGCAGGCGGTGCACACGGCGCTCGGCCACGTGATCCCGCGCCGTCTGGCCGAGGTCGTCTGCGCCCGCGAGGGTCTGGCCGGCAAGCTGGCCGAGGTCGGGGACAAGAAGCTGCGGGCCATGGCCGAGACGGTCAACGCCTGGACCGTCAAGCCGGTCGGGTCCGAGGGCTATCGCACCGCCGAGGTGACCCTGGGCGGGGTCGACACCGCCGCCCTGGACCAGCAGACGCTGGAGGCCAAGACCGTGCCCGGCCTCTTCTTCATCGGCGAGGTGGTGGACGTCACCGGCTGGCTGGGCGGCTACAACTTCCAATGGGCCTGGTCGTCGGGCTGGGCCGCAGGCCAGAGCTGCTGACCTCAGGCTGCTGACGCCTGCGGCGTCTGCGCACGTTGTCGCAGGCCCGGCGCGCCCCTAACTCTGTCCTCAGCGGGACGGGCCCCTCTGGCGGCGCTTCGGCGGCGTGATGTCGGACCGCATCATTCGATGACGAGGACCCCATGCCCCTGTTGATGTGCCCCAACGACAACGCCGCCATGCAGACCCTGGACCGCAACGGCGTCCAGTTCGACATGTGCCCGACCTGCCGGGGCGTCTGGCTGGATCGCGGCGAGCTGGAAAAGCTGATGGCCGTCGCGACCGAGGAAGGCCGCGCCGCCGCGCCGCAGGTCGCGCCCCCGCCGACCTATCAGCAGCCCGCGCCGCAGCCCGTGCAACAACCCATGCAGCAACCCTGGGGCGGCCAGCCTCAGGGTTATCGCGAGCCGCCGCGCTACAAGGATGATCGGCGGCGCGACGACGACTATCACTACCGCAAGAAGAAGAAGCGGATGGACATCTTCGACATCTTCGACTGACGCGGGCTAGGCGGCCAGGCCGACCGCCTTCATCAGGGGGCGCAGGGTCTGCACCGTCTCAGGCGCCGCGCCCAGGGCGGTGCGCACCTCGGGCGCGCGGAACAGCTTGATCGCCTCGGCCTTGGCCCGGTCCGCCACTGGGCCGGTCGGGCCGGTCTCGCCCGCCGCCAGCCGCAGCAGGGCCGCCAGCTTCTGCGGCGCGGGCGCCGGCGCGCGAACGATCTGGGCGGTCAGCCGGGCGTCCGCCTCGACCGATCCCCCGACCGCGCCCAGGGCGGTCGCCACGGCCTCGCAGTCGCGCTCGGACAGGGCCGCGTTGCGCACGGCCCGTTGCAGTTCCGCCAGGGCCAGCAGCTTCTGCCCCGGCGTCTGGCCCGAGGCCCGCATCTCGGTCTCGAAGCGCAGGGAGGTGACGCAGGCGTCCAGCCAGCGCGCCGCGGCCCGCTTGTTGGCCCCGCCCGTGACGTTCTCGCACAGCCGCGCCAGCCGCTCGACCTCGCACAGGATGTTGGGGCAGGTGCGCACATAGGCGGCGACGAAGTCGGCGGTGACCAGGCTCTTGGAGCGCTCGACGAAGGCGTTCTGAACCTCCTCCAGCGTCAGCAGCCGCCCCGCCGTGGCCGTCAGCGTCATCGCCAGGGCGCGCAGGATGTCGATCTCGCCCTCCGGATCGCCGGGCCGCAGACGGCGCTGGCTCATCAGTTCGCGCAGGACGGTTCGGGCCAGCGCCGCCGCCAGTATGGGAAACTCGCCCGCCGCCAGGCGCTCGCCGAGACGGGCCGGGCCGCCCTCGACCGGCGGGATCAGCAACGCCAGCCGGGGGTCATGCGCCACCAGGGCCGCGATCTCGCGCGGAGCCACCATCCGCACCACCGCCGCCAGGCTGGAGCCCTGATCCAGAGCCGGACCGACGATCTGGGCCAGGCTGGCCCGCGACGTCAGCAACTCGCACAGGATCTGCTCGACCGGCACCAGCACCAGGGCGCGGGGCTGGCCGTCGGCGGGCGCCCGGTCGCAAAGGTCCATCAGCCGGTCCAGCCGCGCCCGCGCCCCGACCAGGCCCTTCAAAGCCCCGGCGACCACTCCGCCCATGATGAAGGCGCGATCGGGCGAACCGTTCAGCCGATGCGCCACATCGGCGACCGAGCGTTCAGCCAGGCTGGGAAACTGCTTGCGACGGCCGGCCTGCAGCAGGCGCTCGATCGCCTGTTCGGCCAGCCGCTGATAGTGACGCACCAGATCATGCACCGGCTGGCCGGTGTGCTGGCTTTCCGGCACGGCCACCTTCTGGATGGCGTGCTGCAGCTCGACCCCCGAAGCCTCCAGCCGCTCGGCCAGGTCTGGACGGTGCAGCAGCTCGAAGGCCGTCGCCCCCTGGCGGTTCAGCCAGTCCTCCAGCACCCGGCCCAGCAGGTCGCGGGCGTGCGGCGCGTAGAGGTCCTGAACGCCGCGGCAGCTGGGCCCGCGGCTATCCTCGCGCACCGGCGTCTTGCGCTTCACCTCGGGCGCACCGCGCGTCAGGACAACGACGCTGGCGAACTCCATGGTGTCGGGGTCCAGCGTCTCCTTGGTCACGCGCACGGCGCAGGCCTGGCCGTCGCGCAGCAGGTCCTCGGCCGTCTCGATCGCCGTCTTGCGGTCCTCGGTCGCCATCGACAGCGACCAGGACGCCGGCGGCGTCTTGCGGATGTAGATTTCGTAGTGAACCGGACCGGCCATGGCGTCTTTCGCGCGTATCAGCCTGTCACCCTGCGCCCGGAGGCTTTAAGGCGAGGTTTCGCCTTTTCCCCGCCAAGGTTGAAAGACAGGCTCTGGCGAACCATTTGCTGTGGCCGTAATGTCACCACGATGGAATAGAACGGTTACGCTTGTCGCGCGTTGAGCCAACAACACGCAACGGATGATCGAACGACCGCCGCCGCCCGCACTCAGGAGAAGCCTTTGGCCAACATCACTCTGGTCGACGACGACGAGAACATCGTCGCCTCCGTGTCCCTGGCCCTCGAAAGCCACGGCCACAAGGTCACGGCCTATCATGACGGCGCCTCGGGCCTTGAGGCGCTGGAGACCACGCCCCCGGATCTGGCGATCCTGGACGTGAAGATGCCGCGCATGGACGGGATGGAGGTGCTGCGTCGCCTGCGCCAGACCTCGCAGCTGCCGGTCATCATGCTGACGTCCAAGGACGAGGAGATCGACGAGATCCTCGGCTTCAACCTCGGCGCCGACGACTACATCCACAAGCCCTTCAGCCAGCGCCTTCTGATCGAACGGGTCAAGGCCCTGCTGCGCCGCACCGGCGCCGACGGCGGCGAGATCGAGACCGCGGCCGAAGCCGCCGGCAAGGCCATCAAGCGCGGCAAGCTGTCGATGGACCCGGCACGCCACGAAAGCACCTGGGACGGCAAGCCGGTCAAGCTGACCGTCACCGAGTTCCTGCTGCTTCAGGCCCTGGCCCAGCGGCCCGGCTTCGTGAAGAGCCGCGACAGCCTGATGGACGCCGCCTACGACGATCAGGTCTATGTCGACGACCGCACCATCGACAGCCACGTCAAGCGCATGCGCAAGAAGTTCCGGGTCGTCGATCCCGAGTTCGACGCGATCGAGACCCTGTATGGCGTCGGCTACCGCTACCGCGAAAGCTGAGGCCGAGGACGGTCGGCTGCGGCGTCGATTCCGCTTCGGCGGGTCGCGCCTCGGCGGGTTCATTCTTGCGCTCAACCTGCTCAGCCTGCTGATCCTCTTCGGCGGCGCCCTGGCGCTGAACGAATGGCGGCGCGGCCTGATCGAGGCCCGCCAGGAATCCCTCTCGGTTCAAGCGGAACTGCTGGCCAATGTGTTGGGCGAGCTGGGCATCACCCGGGGCGAGCCCTATCCGGCGCTGGACCCCGGCGCGGCCGGGCTGTGGCTGCGCGACAACTTCATTCCCGAAGGACAGCGCGCGCGCCTTTATGATCAGGACGGCCTCCTGGTCTCGGACAGCTTCGCCGTGACCGACGCCATTCCGGGCGAGACCCTGCCCCCTGCCAATCCCGCCGGCACCGCCCTGGCGCCCAGCGGGCCCTCGCCGCGCGAGGAGGCCCGCCTGACCCGCGCCAACGCCGACCTGTCGGCCGAGGTCGAGCGCGCCCTGCAAGGCGCGCCCCAGGCCGACATCCGCCGCAACGAAAACGGAGACCGGGTCGTCTCCGTCTCCCTGCCCGTGCGCCATGTCCAGCAGGTGCTGGGCGTGCTGACGCTGGAAGCCGGCGACGTGGACGAGACCCTGGCCGCCCAGCGCCGCGCCCTGACCCCCTTCGCCCTGGTGGCCCTGGCGGTGAACCTGCTGTCCGCCCTGGTGCTGCACCTGTTCGTCGCGCGGCCCGTCATGCGCCTGTCGGCGGCGGCGGACCAGGTGCGCCTGCAACGCGCCCGCGCCATCTCCCTGCCCGACCTTGAGGACCGCAAGGACGAGATCGGCGACCTGGCCCGCGCCCTGGAATCCATGACCGACACCCTGTCGACGCGGATGGACGCCATCGAACGCTTCGCCGCCGACGTCAGCCACGAGATCAAGAACCCCCTGACCTCGATCCGCTCGGCGCTGGAGACCCTGCCCCTGGTCAAGACGGACGAGCAGCGTCAGCGCCTGACCAATCTGCTGCAGCAGGACGTGCGTCGCCTGGACCGTCTGATCACCGACATTTCCAACGCCTCGCGCCTGGACGCCGAACTGTCGCGCGACCGGCCGCGCCTGATCGACCTGAACGAGCTGTTGGGCGACATCATCGCCGTCTATGAGGGCGGCCAGAAGCCCGGCGAGGCGCGTGTGCGCTTCGCCTCGACCGCCGAGGCGGCGCGCGTTCTGGGGCGCGACATCCCCCTGGGTCAGGTATTCCGAAACCTGATCGACAACGCCCGCTCCTTCAGCCCCGCCGACGGCGAGGTCCGCGTCCGGCTTGAACGCGACGATAGCCGCCCGGACCTGCCCCTGCGCATCCGCGTCGAGGACGACGGGCCCGGCATCCCGCCGGAGAACCTCGAGACGGTGTTCGAGCGCTTCTACACCTCGCGGCCCAAGGGCACGGCCTTCGGCGCCAACTCCGGCCTCGGCTTGTCCATCGTGCGCCAGATCGTCGACGCCCATGGCGGCCGCGTCCACGCCGAGAACCGCACCGGCGAGAACGGCGCCGTCGTCGGCGCCCGCTTCGAAGTCCTTCTGCCCCTGGCCGGACGACGCCCATGACCGCACCCATGCAACCCCTCCACGCCACCGCCGTGGCCCGCCACACCGCGCAAGGCTGGCGCGGCGTCCTGATCCAGGGACCGTCCGGCGTCGGCAAGAGCGATCTGGCCCTGCGGCTGATCGGTCAGGGCTGGCGGCTGATCGCCGACGACTGGACCCATGTCTGGGCCTCGGACAGCGCCCTCTACGCCGCCGCCCCGACGGCGATCGCCGGCCGGATCGAGGTGCGCGGCCTGGGCATCCTCAGCGCCCCCGCCCATCCGCTGGCGCGCATCGTTCTGGCCGTTCAGGGCGCCCATGAGGCGATCGAGCGCCTGCCAGAGCCCGCCTTCTGGACCTGGGAGGGCGTGACGATTCCGCGCCTGCGGCTCGACCCGCGCCCCGCCTCGGCGGGTCAGGTGGTCGCAACCGCGCTGGCCGCTCTTTGAACCGGCGCGCGATTGGCCTATGAAGGCCGGCTTGCAGATCAGTCCGGGCGCCCCAGGGGCGTTCGCTGAGAGCAGAAGCGCGGGGCGTATTGTCTTGGTGAAGCCTTCATGATCGGGCTGGTGATCGTCACCCACGGGGGCCTGGCCTCCGAATTCCTGGCGGCGATGGAGCACGTGGTCGGCCCGCAACGGGGCGTGGCCGCGATCTGCATCGGCCCCGAAGACGACATGGAGCGGCGCCGCCGCGACATCGTCGACGCCGCCGCGGCCGTCAACGACGGCGACGGCGTCATCCTGCTGACCGACATGTTCGGCGGCACGCCCTCCAACCTAGCCATTTCGGTGATGGAGCAGACCCATGCCGAGGTCATCGCCGGGCTGAACCTGCCCATGCTGATCAAGCTGGCCAGCGTGCGCGGACGCGAAGACCTGGAGACCTGCGTCGCCCATGCGCAGGACGCGGGGCGCAAATACATCTCGGTGGCGTCCTGGGTCCTGGCGGGGGAAAAATGAGCGACGCTTCCACCTCGGGTCCCATGCAGGTCACCGTCGGCATCTGCAATCAGCGCGGCCTGCACGCCCGCGCCTCGGCCAAGTTCGTCAAGCTGGCCTCCAGCTTCGAATCCGAAATCCGCGTCACCCGCGACGGCGTCACCGTGGACGCCCGCTCGATCATGGGCCTGCTGATGCTGGGCGCTGGCATTGGCTGCGGCGTCGAGATCGAGGCCGAGGGCGTCGATGCGGCCGAAGCCCTCGAGGCCCTCAGCGACCTGGTCGCCCGCAAGTTCGACGAGGACCAGTAGGCCCTCGCCGCTTCACCTCGGCCTGCTCAGGGCGTCTCGGTGATCAGCAGGGTGGCGTTGGCCGTGCCGCCGCCGAAGGTGCCGATCCAGACATCGTAGGCGCCGCTGCGCGGCTTGTCGAAGCGCACCTGGGCGTCGCCGTCGCCATAGCTGTCGTCGTCGCACGACCAGCTGCCGTCCGGCCCATTGATGATCAGGGTCGTGTCCACCGAGGACAGGGTGCGGAACACCAGAGGCAGGCGACCGGCCTCGTAGGTCACCTCGAAATCGGGAGCGTCAGCGACATTGCCGACGCAGGCCGCCGGCAGGGGCGTGTCCTTATAGGCGTCGATCGCGCCGCCCGCCGTGACCGACACCCGATAGGGATCCGGCGTGAAACCGGCCCGCAGGACGATCTCGCCATAGGTGGCCGTCTTGCTGGAATCCTGCGCCACGGCCCCCGGCGAAACCGATCCAAGCGCCAGCGCCGCCGCGCCCGCGAACACCATGTTTCTCATCAGCCTCTCCCGCCCCAGCCCGGGGCATTCATCGAACCCCGTTAGGGATGCGCCGCACCCGGCCATGCGTCAAGACGCCGCAAGCACAACACGAAAAAGTCACAATTCAGCCACGAAAGACTTCTGCCCGGCCATGGCCGTCCCGATACGAAAACGGGCCGCCCGAAAGGGACGACCCGTCAAGCCGGTCTGAATTGGTCCCGTCGTCAGACGTCGACGGCGGCGTCCAGGGCGTTGTCCTGAATGAACTCGCGGCGGGGTTCGACCACGTCGCCCATCAGCTTGGCGAACAGGTCGTCGGCGTCGTCGCCGTGCTCGACCTTGACCTGCAGCAGGGTGCGGGCGTTGACGTCCAGCGTCGTCTCCCACAGCTGCTCGGGGTTCATCTCGCCCAGACCCTTGTAGCGCTGGATGGCCATGCCCTTCTTGCCGGCGTCCAGCACGGCGTTCAGCAGGTCCAGGGGCCCGCGGATCGTCGTGGTCTTGTCCTTGCGGCGATAGACGGCGGGCTGGTCGAACAGGCCCTCGAAGGTCGCGGCGCGTTCGGCCAGCCGACGGGCATCCAGCGAGCGGCCCAGTTGTTCGTCCAGGACGATGGTCTCGCTGACGGCGCGGCGGACGCGGCTGAACACCACCCCGCCCTGCTCGGCGCGGTCGCCCGACCAGGGGCCGTCGCCCTCCTCGGCATAGAGGTTCAGACGCGTCGCGGCGTTGGCGGCGCGCGTCTCCAGTTCGCCGGCGCTTTCGGTGAACAGGCCGGCCAGGGCGCCCTGCTCGATGGCGAAGGCGGGGGCGCGGGCGGCCAGACGATCGACCAGGGCCTTGAAGGCCTTGGCCTCGCGCACCAGGGCCTGAAGGTCCAGACCCATGCGGCGCTCGCCGGTCGACAGGTCCAGCTCGGCGTCGGCGCAGCCTTCCTCGATCAGGTAGGCGTCCATCTCCGCCTGGTCCTTGACGTAGCGGTGCTGCTTGCCCTTCGACACCTTATAGAGCGGCGGCTGGGCGATATAGACGTGGCCGCGTTCGATCAGTTCCGGCATCTGACGATAGAAGAAGGTCAGCAGCAGGGTGCGGATGTGGGCGCCGTCGACGTCGGCGTCGGCCATCAGGATGATCTTGTGATAGCGCAGCTTGTCGGCGTTGAAGTCGTCGCGGCCGATGCCGGTGCCCAGCGCCAGGATCAGGGTGCCGATCAGGTCCGACGACAGCATCCGGTCGAAACGCGCGCGCTCGACATTCAGGATCTTGCCGCGCAGGGGGAGGACGGCCTGGTTCTCGCGGTTGCGGGCCTGCTTGGCTGAGCCGCCTGCGGAATCGCCCTCGACGATGAAGAGTTCGGACTTGGCCGGATCGCGTTCCTGACAGTCGGCCAGCTTGCCGGGCAGGCTGCTGATCTCCAGCGCCGACTTGCGGCGGGTCAGGTCGCGGGCCTTGCGAGCGGCTTCGCGGGCCGAGGCGGCCTCGATGATCTTGGACACGATCATCTTGGCTTCGACGGGGTGTTCCTCGAACCAGGTGCCCAGGCCTTCCGAGCACAGGCTCTCGACCGCCGGACGCACCTCGGAGGAAACCAGCTTGTCCTTGGTCTGCGAGCTGAACTTGGGATCCGGCACCTTGACCGACAGGACGCAGGTCAGGCCTTCACGGGCGTCCTCGCCGGTCGGCGCGACCTTCTCCTTCTTGGCCAGGCCCGAGCTCTCGATATAGCTGCCCATGACGCGGGTCAGGCTGGCGCGGAAGGCCGACAGGTGGGTGCCCCCATCCCGCTGCGGGATGTTGTTGGTGAAGCACAGCATGGTCTCGTGGTAGCTGTCGTTCCACCACAGGGCCAGGTCCAGCTCGATGCCGTCCTTCTGGCCGCGAATGACGATGACGTCTTTCAGGATCGGGGTCTTGGACTTGTCGAGGTGGCGCACGAAGGCTTCGACGCCGCCCTCATAGTGCAGCATGATCTCCACCGGCTCGGCGCCGCGATGATCCGACAGCTTGATGACCACGCCCGAGTTCAGGAAGGCCAGCTCGCGCAGGCGGTGCTCCAGCGTCTTCAGGTCGAAGTCGATGTGGCTGAAGGTCGTGACCGACGGATAGAAGGTGACCTCGGTGCCGGTCAGCAGACGGCCCTTGTCCTCGCGCATCGGCGCGTCGCCGATGACCGCCAGCGCGCGCACCGTCTCGCCGCGCTCGAAGCGGACGCTGTGCTTCTTGCCTTCACGATAGATGACCAGCTCCAGCCAGTCGGACAGGGCGTTGACCACGGACACGCCCACGCCGTGCAGGCCGCCCGACACCTTGTAGGAGTTCTGGTCGAACTTACCGCCGGCGTGCAGCTGGGTCATGATGACCTCGGCGGCGGAAACGCCTTCCTCGGCGTGGATGGCGGTCGGAATGCCGCGCCCGTTGTCGGTCACGGTGACCGAACCGTCCTCGTTCAGGGTGACCGTCACCAGGTCGGCGTGACCGGCCAGGGCCTCGTCGATGGCGTTGTCCACCACCTCATAGACCATGTGGTGCAGGCCCGAGCCGTCGTCGGTGTCGCCGATATACATGCCCGGGCGCTTGCGCACCGCGTCCAGGCCTTTGAGAACCTTGATGGAATCGGCGCCGTATTCCGGCGAAGTCTCGGTCTGGTCGGTCATGAAAACGTCGGCTCAGGGTCCGCGGACGGACGGGGAAAAGACGGCCCTCGGGCCATCCGCGTCAGGTCGCAATTCACCGCGCCCCGACACCGATAACATATAGGAAATTTGACGGGAAAAGCGAGCCTTTAGGGTCAGACGGACAGGCCGCCGCCTTCCACCGAAACGAACTGCGCCCGCCCCTCCAGGGCGGCGAACAGGCTGCGCTCGGTGCCGGTCATGAAGGCCTGCAGCTTCAGCGCCTCGATCTCATCGAACAGGGCGGCGCGACGCGCCTCGTCCAGATGGGCCGGGGCCTCGTCCAGCAGCAGGACGGGCCGCGCGGGCTGATCCGCCAGCCGCCCGACCTGGGCCAGGATCAGGTTCAGCACCAGGGCCTTCTGCTCGCCCGACGAGCCCTCGGCCGCGGGCCGGTTCTTCTCACGATGGATGGCCGTCAGGTCCGAGCGATGCGGCCCGAACAGCGACCGTCCGGCGGCGGCGTCGCGCGCCCGCGCCCGCATGAAGCCCTCGCCCAGCATGCCGAGAATATCCGCCTCGTCCGCCCCCGTCGCCGCCATTTCTTCCGCCGCCCCGGTCAGGCCCAGGTCGGCCTGCGGGAAGGGCCGGTCGTCGCGTGCGTCGATGCCCGCCTGCAGCGCCGTCAGCGCCCGCGTCCGCGCCATCGCCGCCCGCGCCCCGGCCTCGGACAACCGCGCCTCCAGCGCGTCCAGCCACAGGGGGTCGGCGGGACGTCCCTCAGCGCCGTCGGTCAGCAGCTTCAGTCGCTCGCGCAGAGCCTTTTCATAGGTCGAGACCGTGGCCGCATGGTCGGGATCGGCCGCAAACACCAACCGGTCGAAGAAGCGCAGACGCCCCGCCCGCGCGTCGGAAAACAAACGGTCCTGCTCGGGCGTGGCCCAGACCGGGCGCAGATGATCCAGCAGCCGTCCCGGCGGCGCCGTCTCGCCGTCGATGCGGACGATGCGCCGCGCGGCGCCCGGCGTCTGCACCCCGGTGCCCAGACGCACCTCCTCGCCGTCTTCATCCAGCGTGACCATGACAGCCCAGGCCCGGCCCACGGCCTCGCCCGGCTCGCGCCGCCCCATCTCCTGCGCCGTCGCCCCGCGCAGCCCCTTGCCGGGGGTCAGCAGGCTGATCGCCTCCAAGAGGTTGGTCTTGCCCGCCCCGTTCGGCCCATGCAGCACCACAGCCCCGCCGGAAACCGGCAGGCTGGCGCTCGCATAGGAACGGAAATCGGTGAGGGCGAGGGAGGTAATCACAAGGCGCCAGGGTCAGGACGGCGGCGCATAGCGCCGACGCCAGTCATTCAGAATCTTGACGACATACCCTGGCGATTCCTCAGGAGATACGGCGATGGTTCCATCAAATCCCGGCATCAGGAACCGTGTCAGGCTGCGATCACGGGCGCCGGACCTCACGCCCGGCTTCAAAACATAGCCGGCCACGGTCGTCCCGCCCCGCTGCTTGACCAAGTCGAAGCCCTGAACGTCACCCCAAGGGATCAGTTGAGCCTTTCTCAGGCCACGGACGCTGAACCCCTCATGCGTCAGGATAAGCTCCGGAGGAGAGCATAACCTCAGAAAAGAAAAGCCGGCGTTACACCCGAACATCGCAATGCATCCGATCGAGATGATATCGCCCATCTCCTTCGAGTACCGCTGCGTTTCGTAGTCGCTTTCCAGCATGAAGACGCAAGCCAGAACACCCGCGAGCGATCCCAGCGTCCTGAGCCCCGACTTCCATGCCGCGCCCCGGAAGACCAGGCGCGGTTCAGGATCGGTCGGCATCGTCGCCAACCCAGCTTTTCAACAGCGCCAATTGAGCCGACGACCGCATCCCGACCTCACGACCGTGTTCGCGCACGCCGAGACCAGCCTCAAACAGACGGTTCTGGACCGTTAAACCCCTCGCACGCCCCTTCTCGTCCCGCATCCGCACGATCAGAGACCCCAGAGGCGGGCTCACGATGTCCCTGACCTCGATGATGCGGTCACGCTCAATGCGCCTCGCCTTGCCGAGCACAGGTCGAATGACCATGGAGTCTGCCTCAATCGACACCTGCCTCGGCCGCATCAGGCCGAGCACGCCATACCCCGCGATCAGCAGGGGCCCGACGAAGGCGCAAGCGAAAGACGCGGGCGCGAACGGGGCCAACGCAAAAAGCGCGCAGATCAGAACAGCGGCGATCAGGACAACCAGCCCGTACTCGAACGGACTGGTACGCCAGACAAAACCCTCGGCAGAGGCGACGCCGTCGATCACACCCGCAGCGGCATCAACACGTACTGCACGCCCACGTCGGCCGGATCGAGCACCAGCGTCGGCGACGCCGGGTCGGCGAACTTGAAGTGGGCGGTCTCGCCGGTGATCTGGCCGGCGACGTCCAGCAGATAGCGGGCGTTGAAGCCGATTTCGAAGGGCTCTTCGGAATAGCCGATCTCGACCTCTTCCTCGGCCTGACCGGCTTCCATGTTGCGGACGGTCAGCTTCACCCGGTCGTTGTCGAAGGCCAGCTTCACCGAGCGGCTCTTTTCGGCCGAGATGGTGGCCACGCGGTCGACGGCCTTGGCGAACAGGGCGTTGTCGATGTCGGCCTGCTTGTCGTTGCCCTTGGGGATCACGCGCAGATAGTCGGGGAAGGCGCCGTCGATGACCTTGGAGGTCAGGCTGGCGTGGCCGAACTCGAAGCGGATCTTCTGGGCCGAGACCTGGATCTCGACCGAACCGGCGCCGTCATCCAGCAGGCGACGGACCTGATCGACCGTCTTGCGCGGCACGATGACGCCGGGGCCGCCCGCCGCGCCTTCCGGCGCCGGGGTCTCAGCCAGGGCCAGGCGATGGCCGTCGGTGGCCACGGCGCGCAGCAGCGGAATGCCGCCGTCGGACACCGTGTGCAGATAGAGGCCGTTCAGATAATAGCGCGTCTCTTCGGTCGAGACGGCGAAACGGGTCTTGTCGATCAGTCGGGCCAGATCTTCCTTGGGCAGGCTGTAGCGCGCGCCCGAGGTTTCCGTGGACATGACCGGGAAGTCGCCCGCCGGCAGGACCGGCAGGTTGAAGCGCGAACGCCCGGCCGAGATGACCAGACGCGGATCGTCGCCCGAATAGGTCAGGGATACCTCGGCGCCGTCCGGCAGCTTCTTGACGATTTCATACAGGGTGTGGGCCGGGGCCGTGATCTGGCCCTCGACGTTCACCTGGGCCTCGGCCTCATCGACCATCTCCATGTCGAGGTCGGTGGCGGCGAAGGACAGGCGGTCGCGCCCGGCGCTCAGCAGCACGTTCGACAGGATCGGAATGGTGTTGCGGCGCTCGACCACGCTCTGAACGTGCCCGAGGGCTTTCAGGAGCGCGGAACGTTCGATGGTCAGCTGCATGTGGTCTCGCCCGGGCCGCGACGCCGTTTGCAGCGTCGCCGTAAGGATGGGCTGGAACACTAGCGCATTGAGCGAAAGGGGCAACGGGGGCCTGACATCCTGCGACGTCTGCCCCCGCTATCCACAGGCGCTCCGTGGACGAAAACCTTAGCCGCGCAGCTTGCGGGGCCCTTCCCTTTTATCCGCGCAGTTTGCGCGTCAGGGCTTCCACGTCGCGGGCGATCTGCTCTTCCTTGGGCATCAGCTCCTCGATCTTGCGCACGCCGTGCAGGACGGTCGTGTGATCGCGTCCGCCGAAGCGACGGCCGATGTCGGGATATGAGCGGGTCGTGTGCTGCTTGCACAGATACATGGCGATCTGGCGCGGGCGGGCGATGGCGCGGGTGCGGCGCTCGCTCAGCAGATCGGCCTGCTTCAGGTTGAAGTGGTCGGCGACCGTCTTCTGGATTTCGTCGACCGTGATGCGGCGCTCGGGCCCGCCGCGCAGGGCGACGCCCAGCAGGCTCTGGGCCTCGTCGACCGTCAGGGCCGACAGGCGGGCGCCGGCGACGGCGGCCAGGGTGTTCACCGCGCCTTCCAGCTCGCGCATCGAGCCGGGGGTGCGGTCCACCAGATGCTCCAGCACCTCGGCGCGGGCCTCGCCCGAGACGACGCCCAGCTTGGCCAGGGCGCTGAGACGCGACTGGGCCACGGCGACCTTCAGGCTGCGATCGGCGGCCTCGACCGGGCAGGTCAGGCCGGCGGCCAGGTGGCTGCGCAGACGCGGCTCGACGTCGGTCAGGGCGGTCGGGGCGCGGTCGGCGGACAGGACGATGCGTTTGCCGTCCTCGATCAGCGAGGTCAGGGTGTTGAGCAGTTCCTCTTGCGTCGAGGTCTTGCCGCCGACGAACTGGACGTCGTCCAGCAGCAGCATGTCGGCCGAGCGCAGGCTCTCCTTGAAGGCCGCGGTCGAACGGTCCTGCATGGCGCGCACGAAGGTCGACAAGAAGCGCTCGGCGGTCAGATAGACCACCTTGGCGTCGGGGCGCAGGCGCTGCGCCTCCCAGGCGATGGCGTTCAGCAGGTGGGTCTTGCCGTAGCCGTAGGGGCCGCAGAAGAAGACCGGGTTGAAATGGCCGTCGGCCCAGCTGGCCACCTGCCTGGCGATGGCCAGCGCAAAGGCGTTGCCCTGGCCCTCGACGAAGCTGTCGAACGTCAGGCGCTCTTGCAGACCGGCGGCGCGCACGGCGCGAGCGCCGTCGGTCGAGGGCGCGAAGGCGGAGGCGGCCATGGCCGAAGCCGCGACCGAAGGGGCGACCACGCCGCCGACCGAAGCCAGGCGCGGGGCCTCGCCGGCCGGGAAGGCGGTCGCGGGGGCGGGCGAACCCACCTCGGCGCGGCAGCGCACGTCCAGACGGCGCGACAGGCCGTCCAGGCCCAGCCACAGCTCGTTCATGCGACGCAGGGCGTTCTTGCGCACCCAGTCCCGCGCATAGGCGGTCGGCGTCACCAGGATCAGATTGCCCGAAGCGTCCAGCCTCACGGCCGAGGGCGCGATGTAGCTGCTGAAGGGCCCATCGCCGATCTCGGCCTTCAGGCGACCCGCCGCCTCGGTCCAGATACGGTCAGGATCCGTCATGCCCGTCATTAGTGCGCCCCCGATCATTCTCAGACACCCGCCAGAGTTAAGTTAGTCCACCGAACGAACGCCCTTCGAAGCGGCCAAAATCCGGGACGACTTCTCCTGTCCCGCGAAGCCAGGCTTCGCGAGTGGGGTCGTACTCACAGACAGACATCTCCCGCCGAGGGAAACCTTTGATTTCCCTCGCCTTCATCCAGATTGGATGGAAGTGCGTTACCCCTCGAACTTACGCACAGCGGAGCGGAGATCAACGCTGATTCGAGTCGAGATTCGCACTTAAATTGTTTGACTCCGGCAAACCTCGGCCACGCTTAGGAAAATGGCGATTTCGCCCCATTTCCGAACGTCGGATTCTGCCGGATTCCATCGGGCACTTAGCGCCGCACAGCAAGACGGCGAGGGAGCTTGCGCTTCCTCGCCGTTGAAATCGTTGGATTTTCTTGCGACAACCCTGTTACGGGTGGTCCGAACCCATCAAATGACGTCGTTTGACAAAGGCGTGAAACCCCGTCCCGACGCCACCTAAATCAGGCGGCCGACAGCTTCTTCAGCTGGGCGGCCAGGCGCGAAACCTTGCGCGAGCCGGTGTTCTTGTGAACCACGCCCTTCGACACGGCGCGCATCAGTTCCGACTGGGCCGTGATGAAGGCGCCCTTGGCGGCTTCGACGTCGCCGCCGGCCAGAGCTTCCTGGAACTTGCGGAGGTAGGTGCGAACGCGCGTACGGCGGGCCTTGTTCACTTCGGTCCGCGCTTCGATCTTGCGGATCGCCTTGCGGGCGCCTGCATTGTTGGCCATCGGGTAAAAACCTTCGAACGAAAACGCCGCGAACCCACGTCCACGGCGAGGAAATCTCAAGAGCGGGCGGCTATAGCGGAAAGGCTCCGGCCGGTCAACGCGACACGGCCGGAATTGAATCAGGGCCTGGGTTTGAGGCTGGGCTCAACGGCCGGTGAAGGCGGGTTTGCGCTTCTCGACGAAGGCCGCCATCCCCTCCTTCTGGTCCTCGAAGGCGAACAGGGAGTGGAACAGGCGGCGCTCGAACACCACCCCTTGCGCCAGGGTCGTCTCGAAGGCGGCGTTGACCAGCTCCTTGTTGGCCATGACGGCCAGAATCGACTGCCCGGCGATCTTGGCCGCGGCGGCCCGCGCCTCGTCCAGCAGGACATCGGACGCCACCACGCGCGAGACCAGTCCGGCGCGTTCAGCCTCGGCGGCGTCCATCATCCGCCCGGTCAGGCACATGTCCATCGCCTTGGCCTTGCCCACGGCGCGGGTCAGGCGCTGCGAGCCGCCGATGCCCGGCGCCACGCCCAGATTGATCTCGGGCTGGCCGAACTTGGCGGTGTCCGAGGCGATGATGAAGTCGCACAGCATGGCCAGTTCGCAGCCGCCGCCGAGCGCATAGCCCGACACCGCCGCGACGATCGGCTTCCTGAACCCGGCCACCCGGTCATGGGCGCGAGCGAAGAAGTTGCCGCGATACATGTCGGCATAGGCCTGATCCGCCATCTCCTTGATGTCGGCGCCGGCCGCGAAAGCCTTCACCGAGCCGGTCAGGACCACGCAGCGCACGCTGTCGTCGTCGGCCACGCTCTCGAGGAAGTCGCCCAGCTCGCCGGTCAGGGTGGTGTTCAGCGCGTTCAGCGCCTCGGGCCGGTTCAGGGTGACGACCGCATAGCCGTCCGCGTGGCGTTCGATCAGCAGGGTGGAATAGGCGTCGGCCATCAGGCGCTCCTCTATATCTTCGGCAGGAGGTCTAGCGCCTCAGCCCTCCCACTGGAACACCTCGCCGATCTCGACGCCGAAGACCTGGGCGATGCGGAAGGCGGCCTCCAGACTGGGCGAGTACTTGCCCTGCTCCATGGCCACGATGGTCTGACGCGTCATGCCGATGCGCGCGGCGAGGTCCGCCTGAGTCATCTCGCTGGCATGAAAGCGCAGCTCGCGGATGCGGTTCTTTATAGGCGGCGGCGTCTTGCCCATCACCGCCCCCGCTTCAGCAGGGCCAGGGACAGGGCCCAGCGCGCCAGTTCCGACAGCATGATGCAGCCCAGCACCGCATTGGCGACCAGCACCAGGCCATTGCCGGGGATCATCCACCGCGCCAGCCCCTCAGGCTTCACGCTCCCCCAGAAGCCGACGCCGTAGGCGACGGCCGAGACCGTCACCAGCAAACCGATCAGCAGCATCAGCGAAACATGGCTGGCCTGCAGCGTCGCCAGCCCCTCGCGTTCGTCGCGCGCCCGGCGCTCGGCCCTGGACGTGGTCAGCAAGGCCAGGGCCGTCAGCCCCGCCTCCAGCACCACCACGGCGACCAGGCCCAGGATGAACAGCCCGCCCATATCGGCGGCGAAATCGGCCTGCTTCAGCCCCCCAGCCAGCACCCGTTCAAAAAACTTCCAGCCATAGGCGCCCCAGACCGCCAGACCGGCGATGATGGCGACCCACAGATGCTTTTCGCGAAAGCTCATGTCGCGCTCCTTATCCGTCGCGGCCTCAGCCGACCCGACGCAGCAGGGTGATCAGGGTCGCGTGGCGCACCACCTCCGACAGGGCCAGGGCGAAGATCACGCCATTGGCCGCCAGCAGCATGGCCGCCGCCAGGGGCTCCGCGCCCAGCAGATCGGGGTGCTTCCGCGCATAGACATAGGCGAAGGCCGCCAGACCGCCGAGCACGGCGCTCATCGTCAGAAAGGCCGCCTGACTGGCCTTCAGGGCCACGCCCTGCTCGCGCTCATCGACCACCGACCGCTCCGCCTTCGACGTGCTGACCGCCGCCAGAATGGAAAAGCCCACATGGGCCGCGACGCTGAAGCCGATGCAGACCCCCATGGTCCACAGCACCAGATCCTGAGTCAGCAGGCCGTCGGCCGCCCTCAGCCCCAGCCGCACGAAATAGAAGCTCCACACCGCCGACGTGGTCAGCAGCACGCCCCACGACAGTTTTTCCCTGAACGACATTGCCGCCTCCTCCTTGATCCCAAGCGATGAGGCGATGTCGCATGACGTAGACACGATGTCTATTATTTTTTACATCACGTCGAATTTTTCCGACACATCACCGCTTCTGGCAGACCGGACAGAAGAAGGTCGAGCGCCCGGCCTGAACCACGCGCGCCACCACGCCGGAACAGCCTTCCGTCCGGCACGGCGCGCCCTCGCGGCCATAGACGTCGAAGCGATGCTGGAAATAGCCCTGCCCGCCCTCGACATTGGCGAAGTCCTTCAGCGTCGAGCCGCCGGCCGCGATGGCGTCGGCCAGGACATTGCGCACCTCGGTCGCCAGCCGCTCCAGCCGAGGCCGGCTGACCTTGCCCGCCGCCGTCAGCGGCGAGATGCGGGCGCGATAAAGCGCCTCGCACACATAGATATTGCCCAGCCCCGCCACGATCCGCTGGTCCAGCAAAGAGACCTTGATGTTCTGCGCCTTGCCCGCGAAGGCCTCGGCCAGATGCGCCGCGGAAAAGCCGTTGCCCATCGGCTCCGGCCCCAGGTCCACGAACCAGGCATGACCCTCGACCGCCTCGGTCGGGATCAGGCCCATGAAGCCGAAGCGCCGCGCGTCGGCGTAGCCCAGCCGCGTCACCACCCCGGCCCGCTCGGCCGTCAGGCTCATGTGCTCGTGCTTGCCGGCGATCGGCGCCTCGGTCTCGAACCGGCCCGGCGCCGCGCCCTCCAGGGTGAACCGCCCGGTCATGCCCAGATGCGTCACCCAGGTCTCGCCGGTCGACAGCGGGAACAGCAGATACTTGGCCCGCCGATCCAGCCGCAGCACCGTCGCCCCGTCCAGCCGCTCCACGAACCGCTCGGGAAAGGGAAAGCGCAGATCCGGCCGGTTCTGACGCGTCATGGTCAACCGCGCCCCCTCCAGCACCGGCTCCAGACCACGCCGCACGGTTTCGACTTCGGGTAATTCAGGCATGGAGAAAGAGGTAATCCGTCGTGCGCTACAGGAGAAGAGGCACCCCCTTCTCCCTCCCACTTGGGGGAGGGTGGCTGGCGCGCAGCGCCAGACGGGTGGGGGCGCTTCAGCAAATCAAGCGCTGCGTCCATGTCGCCACGCCCTCCCCACCGGGTCGCTTCGCGACCACCCTCCCCAAGTGGGAGGGAGGAGGCTGCGTCCAATCTCCCCGCGACCCGTTGTCACGGCCGCGCTTTCAGGATTACCTCCGCGCACAACGGAAAGAACCGCGCATGACAGACAAACCCGCCGGAACCGGCAAACGCATCGAACTGACCATCCGCGCCCTGATCCTGGGCTGCTTGCTGGCGGCGGTCTTCACGGCGGCCAACACCTATCTGGGCCTGAAGGTCGGCCTGACCTTCGCCTCGGCCATTCCGGCGGCGGTCATTTCGATGGCCCTGCTGCGCGCCTTCAAGGGTTCGACCATCTGGGAGAACATGACGGTTCAGACCGTCGCCTCGGTCGGCGGCGCCATGAGCTCCATCATCTTCGTTCTGCCCGGCCTGGTCATGATCGGCTGGTGGATGAACTTCCCCTTCTGGGAGTCGGTGGCCATCTGCGTGCTCGGCGGGGTTCTGGGCGTGACCTTCTCCATTCCGTTGCGCCGGACGCTCGTGGTTCAGGGCGGCCTGCCCTACCCCGAGGGCGTCGCCGCCGCCGAGGTGCTGAAGGTCGGTTCGCCCGGCGCCGATGAATCCGCCGAGGCCGT
The DNA here is from genome assembly GCF_002479495.1 of Brevundimonas sp. UBA7506. Classification (GTDB taxonomy): domain Bacteria; phylum Pseudomonadota; class Alphaproteobacteria; order Caulobacterales; family Caulobacteraceae; genus Brevundimonas. The sequence continues at coordinate 274,941 of NZ_DLNQ01000015.1, read as the reverse complement.
GCGCGAGAACCGTTCGGGCCTGTTCGTGGTGATCGGCAGCGCCATCGCCTCGGCCTTCTTCGCCTTCCTGGCCGCCGCGCGGGTCTTCGCCGCTGAAACCACCGCCTTCCTACGCCTGCCGGCCGCTCTGGGCGGCGGCGCCACGGGCGTCGGCTTCTCCATGCAGTTCGCCCTTTTGGGCGCCGGGCACCTGATCGGTCTGGCGGTCGGCCTGACCCAGCTGTTCGGCCTGGTCCTGGCCTGGCTGATCTTCGTCCCCATCCTGACCTCGCCCGAGTTCGTGGCCTGGGCCGCCGCCCACGGCGTGCCCTCGATCGCCGCCGGCCTGCCCGCCGGGGCCCCGGCCGAGGAACTGGCCATGACCGTCTGGGCCAAGGAAGTCCGCTTCATCGGCGCCGGCGTCATCGGCGTGGCCGCCCTGTGGACCCTGGCCAAGCTGGCCGCCCCCCTGGTCGCCGGCCTGACCTCGGCCATCGCCGCCCAGACCAAGCGCGCCCACGGCGAGGTTCTGGACCGCACCGAGCAGGACATCCCGATCAAGATCGTCGGCCTGTTGTCGGTCGCCGCCCTGGTCGGCATCGCCGTCCTGCTGGCCGTCTTCGCCCAGGGCACCGCCCTGGCCGGCTCGACCCCGCTGCTGGTCGTCGGCGGCCTGATCTATGTCGTGGTCATCGGCTTCGCCGTGGCCGCCATCTGCGGCTACATGGCCGGCCTGATCGGCTCCTCCAACAGCCCCGTCTCGGGCGTCGGCATCCTGGCCATCATCATCGCCTCCCTGCTGATGCTGGGGGTCATGGCCGTGGCCGGCGTCCCCGCCGATCCCTCGATCATCGCCTTCGCCCTGATCGTCACCGCCGTGGTCTTCGCCGTGGCCGTCATCTCCAACGACAACCTGCAGGACCTCAAGACCGGCCAACTGGTCGAGGCCACGCCCTGGCGTCAGCAAACGGCCCTGCTGGTCGGCGTCGTCGCCGGCGCCCTGGTCATCCCCTTCGTCCTGGACATGATGAACCAGGCCTTCGGCTTCGAAGGCGGCCCGCCCGCCATCGTCGAGGGCTCGCAGACCCTGGCCGCCCCGCAGGCCACCCTGATCTCGGCCCTGGCCAAGGGCGTCATCAGCGGCGAGCTTCGCTGGGACCTGATCGGCATCGGCGCCGTCGTCGGCATTCTGGTCATCATCCTCGACGTCGTCCTGCGCCGCGCCACGAAAGACAAGATCAAGCTGCCGCCGCTGGCCGCCGGCATCGGCGTCTATCTGCCGGCCGCCGTCACCACCATGCTGGTCGTCGGCGCCGTCTGCGGCTGGGCCTATGAGAAGTGGATCGCCACGACCCGCTTCGCCGACGTGGGCCGTCGCATGGGCGTGCTGCTCGCCTCGGGCCTGATCGTGGGCGAAAGCCTGTTCGGCGTCTTCACCGCCGCCGTCATCGTCAGCACCCGGAACGAAGCGCCGTTCGCCCTTCTGCCCAAGGATACGATGTGGCCCGCCATGTGGGCCGGTCTGGTCGCCTTCGCGGTGCTGACCTTCGCCCTCTACACCTGGATCCGCAGCCGCTCGGCCAAGGTCTGAACTGACTAAAGCGCGGAGGCGAAAGCTTCCGCCGCCCGGCTGGGCCGCCGTTCGCGGTGGCGCAGCAGATGAAACGGCCGCTCGGGCAGATCGAGCGGCAGACGAACCAGCCGCCCCGCCTCGATCAGGGGCTGGGCGGCCAGTTCCGAAATCGCCGTGACCAGGCCCCCCGCCGCCACCGCCGACAGGATGGCCTCGTTGGACGGCAGGGTCAGAACGGCCCGCAAGCTCCCCGCGACGCCGCGCGGCAAGGCCGCCTCGAACTCGCTGCGTGTCCCCGATCCCTCCTCGCGCAAAGCCCAGTCCAACGCCTTCAGCTCCGCCGCCGACAGGGCCTCGGCCCGCCCCGCCAGCGGATGCCCCGGCGCCGCCACCACGACCAGCCGGTCGGCGTCCATCCGCACCTTCTCGACCCGAGACGCCTCGAAGGCCCCCTCGATCAGGCCCAGTTCCGCCTCGCCCGCCAGCACCGCCTCGACCACCCGGTGCGTGTTGCCGATCGACAGGTGCAGCTGAATCTCGGGGTGGGCCCGCGCAAACGCCGCCATCCTCGGCGGCAGCCAGTAGGCGGCGATGGTCTGACTGGCGAACAGGCGCACCGCGCCGCGCTTCAGGCCCGCCAGATCATCCAGCGCCTGCTCCGCCGCCTCGGCCTGGGCCAGCACGGCCCGCGCCTCGGGCAGAAAAGCCGCTCCCGCCGCGTTCAGCGCCAGTCCCCGACCGACCCGGTCGAACAGCTGGGTCCCGTGCCGCGCTTCCAGCGCCGCCACCGCCGCGCTGACCGCCGACTGGGTCAGATGCAGGGCCTCGGCCGCGCGCGTCATGTGCAGGCGCTCAGCCACGGCGACGAAGATGCGGAGTTGTTCCAGCGTCATGAGCAATCAATCGCTTTTATTGATCATTAAGTCCATAACAATACGTTGGAACGATCAGATGACGGAGCAGATGATGCGGCGTCATGACGACCGCCCACCATTCCGCCCACGCCCCCTCTCATCAGGCCGCTCCCCTGCGCGGCCTGGCCCGCCTGCTGCCCGGCGTCCTGCTGAGCGCGGGCGTCGGCGCGGTCGCCTATGGCCTGCAACTGATCGAGACCTCGCTGTTCGGCCATCCCTGGGTCGAGGGGCTGGTCATCGCCATCCTGATGGGCGCGGCGATCCGGCTGTTCTGGACCCCGTCGAACGTCTGGGCGCCCGGCGTGCAATTCAGCGCCAAGACCCTTCTGGAGGTCGCCGTCGCTCTGCTGGGCGCAACCGTCTCCGGCGCCGCCGTCATGGCGCTCGGCCCCGTCATGCTGCTGGCTATCATGGGCGTGGTCGCCCTTGCCATCCTCGGCGGCTATGCGCTCGGCCGCGCCTTCGGCCTGCCGCCCGCCATGGCCCTGCTGGTCGCCTGCGGCAACGCCATCTGCGGCAACTCGGCCATCGCCGCCGTGGCCCCGGTCATAGAGGCGGAAGGGCAGGACGTAGCCGCCGCCATCGGCTTCACCGCCGTCCTCGGCATTCTGGTGGTCCTGCTGGTCCCCGTCGTCGGGGCGCTGATGGGCTTTGACGCGACCAGGGTCGGCGTTCTGGCCGGTCTGACCGTCTATGCCGTGCCGCAGGTCCTGGCCGCCGCCGTTCCTGCCGGGATGCTGGCCGTCCAGACCGGCGCCGTGGTCAAGCTGGTCCGCGTCCTCATGCTCGGCCCCGTCTGCCTGGTGCTGGGCCTGATGCAGTCCGGCAAGGCAGAAGGCGCCAGGCGGCCCAGGCTGCACCACATGGCCCCCTGGTTCATCCTCGTCTTCCTGGTCCTGATGGGTCTGCGTTCGGCGGGCCTGATCCCGGAAGTCGTCCTGCCGCCGCTTCAGGCCGGAGTGACGTCCATGACCCTGATCGCCATGGCGGCGCTGGGCCTGATGGTCGACCCGCGCGCCGTGGTCCGGGCCGGGCCGCGCGTGGCCGCCGTGGCCGCCCTGTCGGCCCTGCTGATCGGCGGCCTTGCACTGGTCACGATCGTGCTCATTTTGCCCGGCTGACGCACAATCGAACCGCCCCGCTGGTCTTTCAGACGATAGGGCTGTAAGAGGCGCCGCTTCCTTCCCGCTTTCCGCATCTTGCAGCGGCCCGGACTTCCGTGGCCGAACACAGTCCGCCCGAGCCCGAAATGAACCTTCGTAACGTCGCTATCATCGCCCACGTTGACCACGGCAAGACCACCATGGTTGACCAGCTGCTGGCTCAGTCCGGCGTCTTCCGAGCCAACGAGGCGACCACCGAGCGCGCCATGGACTCCGGCGACCAGGAAAAAGAACGCGGCATCACCATCCTGGCCAAGTGCACCTCGGTCCTGTGGAACGGCAAGGCCGGTGAAACCCGCATCAACATCATCGACACCCCCGGCCACGCCGACTTCGGCGGCGAGGTCGAGCGTATCCTGGGCATGGTGGACGGCTGCGTCATCCTGGTCGACGCCGAAGAGGGCGTCATGCCCCAGACCAAGTTCGTCCTGACCAAGGCGCTGAAGATGGGCCTGCGCCCGATCCTCTGCATCAACAAGGTCGACCGCGCCCACGCCGACCCGGACCGCGTCCACAACGAAACCTTCGACCTGTTCGCCGCCATCGGCGCGACGGACGAGCAACTGGACTTCCCGCACATCTACGCCTCGGGCCGTTCGGGCTGGGCGACGCTGGACCTGAACCAGCCCAACGACAACCTGGCCCCGCTGTTCGACCTGATCGTCGACCACGTGCCGGCGCCCAAGGTTCAGGAAAACCGCGACAAGCCGTTCCAGATGCTGAACGTCCTGATCGAAAGCGACCCATTCCTGGGCCGTCTGCTGACCGGCCGCATCCAGAGCGGCAAGGCCGTCCCCGGCATGGCCATCCACGCCCTAGACCGCGACGGCAAGGAAATCGAGCGCGGCCGCATCACCAAGGTTCTGGCCTTCCGCGGCCTCAAGCGTCAGCCCCTGGACGAGGGTTCGGAAGCGGGCGATATCGTCGCCATCGCCGGCATGTCCAAGGCCACCGTGGCCGACACCCTGTGCGCCATGGAAGTCGTGGACGCCCTGCCGGCCCAGCCGATCGACCCGCCGACCATTTCGATGACCGTCTCGGTCAACGACAGCCCCCTGGCCGGCCGCGAAGGCGACAAGGTCCAGTCGCGCGTCATCCGCGACCGCCTGCTGAAGGAAGCCGAAGCCAACGTCGCCATCCGCGTCACCACGACCGAAGGCGGCGACGCCTATGAGGTCGCCGGCCGCGGCGAACTGCAGTTGGGCGTTCTGATCGAGAACATGCGCCGCGAAGGCTTCGAGGTCTCGATCTCGCGTCCCCGCGTGGTCTTCCAGACCGGCCCGAACGGCGAGAAGATGGAACCGATCGAAGACGTCATGGTCGACGTCGACGACGAGTTCTCGGGCATCGTCATCGAGAAGCTGTCGGCGCGTAAGGCTGAAATGACCGACATGGGCCCCTCGGGCGCCGGCAAGACCCGCATCCAGCTGAAGTGCCCGTCGCGCTCGCTGATCGGCTATCAGGGCGAATTCCTGACCGACACGCGCGGTTCGGGCGTGCTGAACCGCGTCTTCTCGCACTACGAGCCGCACAAGGGCGCCATCGAGGGTCGCCTGAAGGGCGTGCTGATCTCGAACTCGGACGGTGAAACCGCCGCCTTCGCCCTGTGGAACCTGGAAGACCGCGGCGTCATGTTCGTCGGCGCCGGCGAGAAAACCTATCAGGGCATGATCATCGGCGAGAACAGCCGCTGGGACGACCTGGACGTCAACCCGATCAAGGGCAAGCAGCTGACCAACGTCCGCGCCGCCGGCAAGGACGAGTCGGTTCGCCTGACCCCGCCGCGCCAGATGTCGCTGGAGCAGGCCATCGCCTACATCGAGGAAGACGAACTGGTCGAGGTCACGCCCAAGTCGATCCGCCTGCGCAAGCAGGTGCTGAACCCCTCGTTCCGCAAGAAGCGCGTCAAGCCTGAGTAAGACAAAGGGGCGGACCATACGGTCCGCCCCTTTTTTGTTTGTGGCGCCTATCGCTCCTCCGGCTGCTCGAGGCCTTTGAGCTACTTCTTCAAGCCCAGCAGCCCCAGCCAGCCGCCGCTGGTCAGCAAGGCCACGTCCAGCAGGGCCAGGGCCAGAGGCGTGGAGGTCGAGGCGGCGATGAACTTGGGCCGCCACGCCGGGCCGAACTTGCCCTTGTAGGCGCGCAGGCCCTGGAAGCCGTAGACCGCCCCGCCCTCCTCGAACACCAGGGCGCCGACCCGGGCGAAGACGGGGGCCAGACGCCGGTCCTCCAGCCCCGACAAGGGCGCCATGCCCAGGTCCAGGCGCTCAAACCCCTCGGCGCGCGCCCACTGCGCGGTGCGGGTGAAGAGATAGTCCATGATCCCGTGCGGCCCCTCCGGATCATGCCGCATCAGGTCGATCATCGCCTCTTCGCCGCGCGCCCCGACCAGCAGGTTGGCGAAGGCGACGATGCGTCCCCCCTCGCGCGCGACGGCGACCGGCGAGCGATCCAGATAGTCGATATCGAACCGCCCCAGGGAGAAGGCCTTTTCCGACCCGTTGTGGTGATTCAGCCAGGCGTCTGACACCGCTCGCAGTTCGGCCTCCAGCGGCCGGACGGCGCCGGGCGCCAGGACCTCGAACGTCGCCCCCTCACGCTCGGCCCGGTTCACGGCGGTGCGCAGGTTCTGCTTGCCCTTGCCCTCGGTCGAGAAATGCGCGGCGTCGATCACCGCCGCCTCGCCCACCTTCCGGACCGCCAGCCCCAGGGTCGCCAGGTCCGCCAGCATGCCCTCGCCCACCGAATAGAAGACCGGCGCCCCGCCGTAGCTGTCGGCCATCTCGGCGAAGGCCCACAGAAGCTCCAGCCGTTCGGCCTTCAGGCCCGCCGCCTCGCCCATGGCGATCCAGCGCCGTCCTCGCACGCGGTAGGCGATGAAGCTGCGCCCCGACGGGCTGAACAACAGCGCCTTGTCGCCCAGAAGGGCCAGGCTGGCTTCGGGCGCCGCTGTATCGGCCTGATCCAGCGCGAGTCGAGCGCGCGCGATCTCGGCGGGCCCCGCCGGGCCATGGCTCCTGGCGCCCGGGGCCGTCAGCAGCGAGCGCACCGCCACCGCCAGGGTCAGCACCGCCAGAACGGCCCCTGCGCGCAGGAATCCCGAGGCCTGCTTGTCGGTCAGGAAGGTCCACCACAACTCGTCGGTATAGGCCGTGTCGCGATAGGCGAAGAAGCCCAACCACAGCATGGCGGCGACGGCGGCGGCCAGCATCAGCAGCCAGCCCGGCCGAAGCGGCTCGCCCAGACGCGAGCGTCGGTTGAAAGCGGCCCGGCACGGCAGCAGCAGGGCGGCCGCCAAAGTCAGTTCCGCCGCCTCTTCCCAGTCCAGCCCCTTCATCAAGGAGAAGACCGCCCCCAGCATCAGTCCGAACAAGGCGGCGTAGTAGGCCCCTCGGCGGCGACGCCACAGGCCCGCCGACACCAGCAACAGCAAGAAGCCGGTCACGCTGGCCGCGAAATGCGACAGGTCGATCAGGATGGGAGCCGAAATCCGGTCCAGCGCCTGCAGTCGCCCGCTAAAGGCCGGCGTGGCCGCCGACAGCAGCATGACCGCGCCCAGACCGAACGAGGCCACGGCGAAGACCTGCGGCGTCAGTTCATAGGCCAGCCCCCCCAGCCGCTGAAGGATCCGCCCGAGTCCGCCTGGCCGTTTCGTCGTCGTCATTCATCCTCGCGGGGCGTTGCGCCCCTCATAAAGCAGGAATCGGCCGTTTGCGGCGCTGAAAAGGTCATTTCTAGGCATCTGAAACAATCCGAAACGCAGCGAGTTCACCTTTTCGCGAGCGCCAGACTCGCCCAACCGGAGTGACCTCATGATCCGCAAAACCGCCCTGCTGACCGGCATCGCCGGCGCCTTCCTCATCGCCGCCCCTGTGCTCGCCCAGGACGCCACGACGCCGCAGACGCCCGAACCGGCTACCGCTGAGGCGGCCGCGGCTCAACCCCAAAGCCTGACCCTGACGCCCGGAACTGTGGTCAAAAGCGCCGACGGATCGGAGCTCGGCAAGCTGGTCGGCGCCCAGAACGGCCCCTCGGGCCAGGAACTGACCGTGCGAGGCGCTGACGGCTCTGTCCGCCCCGTGCCGGTGGCCGGCATCCGTCAGGATGGCGACGCCATCGTCGTCAACGCCAGCCTGTCGGACTTCCAGGCCGCTAGCCCGATCGCCGGCGAAGCCCCGGCCGCGGCCACGCCCCCGGTCGATACGCCCGACACGCCCCCGACCGAACCCGTCGAGCCGCCCGCGGCTGACGAACCGACCGCCTGATCACCGGGCGAAATGCAAAGGGGCGGCCCGACGGGCCGCCCCTCTTCATGTCGGCCTGACCAGCCGTCAGGCTCGCTTTTTCACCAGACCGAGCAGGAACAGCAACACCACCGCGCCCAGGGTGGCGACGATGATGCCGACGATCCAGTTGCCCGAGGCGTCGATCCCCAACAGGTTGTTGGCCAGGAAGCCGCCGATCAACGCGCCGATGACCCCGACGATCAGGTTGGTCAGCAGGCCGTGGCTGCGCTTCATGATCTTTTCCGCCAGCCATCCGGCCACGATGCCGATGATGATCCAGGCGATGAATCCAAATCCGCTCATTCAGTCCCTCCCATGACAAGGCGTGACGCCTTGACCGTTAATGCGTCTCGCCCGCTCAGGTTGCCTCTCCTGTCGAAAGCTTCGCCGTTCGCGTCCCAGGCGAACTCGGCACGCGCCTTGCGACGACGGGCCTGAGCCGTGCCGATCCGGTACAGCACAGACCGTCAGAAGGAGGGGCCGTCATGGCCGCCGATATCGATCTTCATCTGGGCCGCCGCCTGCGTCGCCGCCGTCGCCTTCTGGGCATGACCCAGCAGCAGTTGGCCGTTCAGGTCGGCGTCCGTTTCCAGCAGGTCCAGAAGTACGAGTGCGGCGCCAACCGCATCTCGGCCGCCCGCCTGTGGGAACTGGCCGAAGCTCTGTCGACCCCGGTCAGCTACTTCTACGACGGCCTCGGCGAGGCGAGCGAACGCCCTCCCGCTACGACCGGCGTCGAACCCTTTACGCGCGACGAAGCCGCCTGACGTCATCCTGACAAGCCCCCTCGCCCCTGGGCAGCGGGCGGTGTATCAGCCCGGCATGACCGCACTGGAAGCCTTCGCCGTCGAACTGTCGCATGAGGCCGCGCGCACGGCCCTGCCCTATTTCCGCGGCCACAACGCCGAGGAGAACAAGGCCGGCCCCGGCGCCTTCGACCCCGTCACCGAGGCCGACCGCGCCGCCGAGGCGGCCATCCGTCGCCTGATCGCCGCCCGCTATCCCGAGCATGGCGTCATCGGCGAGGAATACGGCGAAGACCGTCCGGACGCCGAGCACGTCTGGGTGCTGGACCCCATCGACGGCACCCGCGCCTTCATCGCCGGCCTGCCCTTGTGGACCACCCTGATCGCCCTGCGCCACGAAGGCGCGCCGGTGATCGGCGCCATCGGTCAGCCCTATCTCGACGAGATCTTTCTGGGCGGGCCGTCCGGCGCGCGCCTGTTGCGGAACGGCGGCGAGACCCCGTTGAAAACTCGCGCCTGTCCGGCCCTGTCCGACGCCCTGATCGCCACCACGGACCCCGACATCTTCGTCGGCGACGACCGCGAAGCCTGGGCGCGCTTGCGCGCCTCGGCCCGGCTGGCCCGTCTGGGCTGCGACGCCTACGCCTACGCCATGCTTGCGGCGGGGCGCATCGACCTGGTGGCCGAAACCGAGCTGAAGGTCTGGGACTGGTCGGCGCTGAAGCCGGTCATCGAGGCGGCGGGCGGCCAGGTCACCAGCTGGACCGGCCAGGCCCCGGACGGCGACGGCCGCATCCTTGCGGCAGGCGACGCCGCCCTGACCGCTCAGGCCCTGGCCGTTCTGAACGCCCAGGCGGCGCCCTAGGTAGATCCTGTGGCCGGGGCCGGCGTCGCCGCCTCGCCTTCGACCGGGGCGACATAGCCGGCCAAGGCGTCGAACTCATCGAGGAAGACGCCGCGCAGCGGGTCCGCCTCCATGATCACCTCATGCAGGGCGCCCGGCACCTCGACATAGCGCCCCCGCCCCAGACGGCGCGCCGCCCAGCGATTGGTCTGCTTCCAGACCTTGTCGTCCTCGGATGCCTGAACCACGCAGACCGGAATTTTGACCGACTTGAGCGCCCGCGGCTTCAACGCCCGTTCGCCGGCGTCCAGGGCGAAGGCCAGCCACCCCCAGGTGGGGCCGCCGATGGCCAGATGCGGGCAGGCGTAGAGCTGCTGACGCCACAGGTCGTAGCGCGCCTGGTCCGAAGTCAGGCCGTCCTTCTCGAAGGTGTGATCGAAAGGATCGTCTGGGTCGTCCAGCACATATTCGCCTGCCTTGCCGTGGCGCAGGTTCCACCGCACCGCCAGCTTGACCGACCACATCGACCGCTTGCCGGTCTTGATGCGCAGCATGGGGCTGGAAAGGACCGCCCCGGCGAAGCGGTCCTCACCGTCCTCCAGAGACAGCAGGTTCAGCGCCCCGCCCATGGAATGGCCCACCATGATCCAGGGCTTGGGCGCGCGCGCCTCATAGGCGTCCAGAAGGCGGGCGTAATCGTCCAGGAACTCCTCCACCGCCCGGGCGTGGCCGCGCAGCCGGTCGGGCAGAAGCCGCGCCGACAGACCCTGGCCGCGCCAGTCGTGGGCCAGGACGCAGAAGCCGCGCGCCAGGAAGTTGCCGATGACCTCGAAGTATTTCTCGATCGGCTCCGTGCGGCCGGGACTGAGGACCACCGTGCCGCGCGGCGTCCTGGCCTGCATGGCCGACGGCGTCCAAAGAGCGGCGCGCAGACGAAGCCCGCCCGCGCCGCGATACCAGTCGCCCTCTCCGCCGGGGGGCGAGGCGGCGCCGGGAACCCCCATCAGGGGCGCGTGGGCGGCGAAGGCGTTGGCGCGGGTCACTCGGGCTTCCTGAACTTCAAGGTCATGCGATCGCTTTCGCCGATCGCGTCATACTTGGTGCGGTCGAACTCGGGATTGGCCGGCTGGCCCATGGGCGCGGTCAGGCGAATGGGCGCCAGGGTGTCGGCCCCGAACGGGTGATCCTTGGTGTCCTTGGGATTGGCGTTGATCTCGGACGCCTCGACGAAGACGAAGCCGGCCTCGGCGGCCAGTTGCTTGACAAAGGCCTCCTGCACATAGCCGTTGGCCGCCGCCGGATCCTGATCCTCATCGGGTTGAAGCCTGTGTTGCTCGACACCGAGGACCCCGCCCGGACGCAGAGCAGCGAAGGCGTCGGCGAAGGCCTTCTCGGCGATGCCCGCCGCCATCCAGGCGTGGATGTAGCGCATGAAGAGAACCAGATCGGCAGTCCCGGCGGGCGCCACCGGCCCAGTGCCCGCGCCGAAGGCGCTGAACTGGACTTCGCCGTAAAGCTTCTTGTCCGCCTCCAGCCGCGCCTTGAGCGCGGCGTTCAGCGCCACTTGGGCGGGGTCGGCCGCCGGTCCTTCGGCGAAGCCGGCGAGATAGAGCGCGCCGCCGCCCTTGTTCAGATAGGGGGCCAGGATTTCGATATACCAGCCGCTGCCTGGCCAAAAATCGATGACCGTCATCTTCGGTTGCAGACCGAAGAAGCGCAGGGTCTCGATCGGATGCCGCGAGGCGTCGCGCGCCTTATCCGCAGCGGACCGCCAGGGGCCGGCGACCGCCCATTCCAGCGAGCCTTCCGGCGGCCCCGCCGGAGCGGCGGGCGCCTCAGGCGTCGCCTTGTCTTCCTTCTTGCCGCAGGCGGCCAGGCCCGCGAAGGCGGCCATGCAGGCGCCCGCCAGAACCGCGCGTCGCGTCGAACGCTCAGCCATGCGCGCCTCCCTGGGTCAGGATCATCATGACTTCGGGCTTAAGACGCTTCTCCGCCGGGGTCAAAACCGCAGACGGCATCAGTTCGCGGCCTCGGGCTTGCGGAAACGCAGGGTCATGCGATCGCTCTCTCCGATGGCGTCAAAGCCGGCGCGTTCCTCGGCGGTCAGGGTGCGGCCGTTGCGCTCAGAGGTTCGCGTCGGCGGCAGGGTCCAGACGCCGAATGGGTGATCGCGGTCGTCCCTGGCGTTGGCGTTCAGTTCGCTGCGGGCTTCCAGCTCGAAGCCGGCGCTGCGGGCCGCATGAATGACGTAGCTCTCGGGCACATAGCCCGTCGGGGCGACGTCGGCGACGTTCAGACCGTCGACGCTGCGGTGCTGCTCCACCGCAAGGACGCCGCCCGGCTTCAAGGCCTTGAAGAAGGCCGCCAGGTATGGTTCGGCGCGACCGTCGCGCGACCAGTTGTGGAAGGCGCGCGCCACCACCACCATGTCCGCGGAACCATCCGCCACGCCCATGCTCTCCGTCGGCTTGCTGACCGGCACGTAGCGCCCGCCGGTGGCCGCCGCATAGGGCTCCAGGATGTTGCGCCACCAACCGGCGCGGCCGGGCTCGATCTCGACCACGGTCAGGCCGGGTTGAAGGCCCCAGAAGGTCAGGGTTTCGAACGGATGGCGCTGGCTGTCGCGGGCGCGGTCGGCCTCGGGACGGGTCGTCGAGGCGACGGCGGCCTGAAGGGCGGCGTCCTCGCCCATGGTCGGCATTTCCATCGACAGGCCCTGACGATGCGGCAGAGGCGCAGACTGGGGCGGAGCGGTTTGCGCCAGGGCCGGCGCGGCGAGGGCGGACGCCAGAAGGGCGGCGAGGACGAGGGGTCGCATGGGGGGCTCCGGTCAGTCCTGGAAGAAACAATCTGTAACCCTTACGGCGCTTCGCGGTCTCGGCAAGGCGCGGATTGGGCCAAGCGACGATTTCGCACGCCCCTTGCGCGATGGAAAACGCCGCCTACCTCTTCATTCGAGAGCGCCGATCCCGGGCTCTCCAGACCTTGCGGGGCCGAATGCGGACCGTTGGGCCTGAATCCCCTCCGCCGTCCGGGGCAAAATCGCCGGGCGGTTCAACCTTGCTGAATGTCAGAAGGATGACCCATGCGTACCTATGATTTCTCGCCGCTGTACCGTTCCGCCGTCGGCTTCGACCGTCTGGCCCGCCAGCTGGAAAGCGCCGCGCGCTCCAGCCAGGAAAACGGCTGGCCCCCCTATAATATCGAGACGACCGGCGAGAACGCCTATCGCATCGAGATCGCCGTCGCCGGCTTCTCGCCCGATGAACTGAACATCGAGGCGAAGGAAAACCAGCTGACCGTCACCGGCAAGAAGGCCGCCAACGACGATACGGCGCCCCAGAAGACCTATCTGCATCGCGGCCTGGCCGAGCGCGACTTCGAGCGCCGCTTCCAACTGGCCGACTATGTGGTGGTCAAGGGCGCCGATCTGTCGAACGGCCTGCTGACCATCGACCTGCAGCGCGAGCTGCCCGAGGCCCTGAAGCCGCGCCGCATCGAGATCGCGACGGGCAAGGCCCTGATCGAGGGCAAGACCGACAAGGCGAAGAAGGCCGCCTAAGCGCGGCGATCGCCTGAAGAACCGGGAAGGGGCGGCGTTCGCGTCGCCCTTTTTCGTGAGCGTCTCAGTGCGCGTCTTAGGCGGCGAAGGCCTTGGTGTCCGCCGGATCCAGGCCGCGTGCGCCACCGATCTGGGCGTCGGTGAAATCAGCCTGCTTGGTCTGGGCGCCGTGCATGACCGCCCGGCTGAGGTCCGCGCCCTTGAGCACCGCGCGACGAAGATCAGCCCCCGACAGATCCGCTCCGCGCAGGATGGCGCCCGACAGATCCGCCGGCAGCAACCGGTCGGCTCCCAACATCAACGGCCCCAACTGTGCTTCGCGCAGGTCCGATCCGTTCAGCTTGGCCCGTCCCAACCGCGCCCCGCGCAGGTCGGCCCGACGCAGATTGGCCGAGCGCAGGTCCGCGCCCTCCAGTTGCGCGCCCTGAAGCTGCACCCCCTCCATGTCCAGGCCGTAGAAGACCGCGCCCTTGGCCGACAGGGCCGTCAGGTTCAAGCCTCGGATGGATTCCAGCGGACGCAGGTCGACCCCGTCGAAGACCGAGGGCTGGCCTTCGGCCCCGCCCGTCTCGCACCACTGGGCGTGGTCGCGCAGCATCTCGGCGGCGGGCATACGGCTGACCGACTCGCCCGCCGGGCGGTTGTCGGTCAGAGCCCCTTCCATATTGGCCCCGTCGGTGCGCCACATGGCGGCCTTCACGCCCACCAGGATGGCGTCGGTCAGGTCAGCGCCCGACAGGTCCGCGCCCGACAGATCGGCCCCGGCCAGATCGGCGCCGGTGAAATTGGCCTGTTTCAGGTTGGCGCGGACCAGCTTGCAGTCCTTCATGACGGCGTCGGTGAAGTCGGCGGCGATGGCCACCATGCCCGTCATGCGCGAGCGCTGCAGGTTGGCCCCGACCAGGCTGGCGCCCTGGGCCTGGGTGTCGCCGCGCTTCTGGGCCTCGATGACGCGAAAGCCCAGCTTGCCGTCGGCGGCCGCGATGGTGCCTTCGCGCAGGTCGGCCTCGAACAGGTCGGCCCCCGACAGGTCGGCGCCGCGCAGGCAGGCGCCGCGCAGGTCGGCCCGGCGCAGGCTGGCGTCGGTCAGGTTGATGTCCTGCATGTCCGCGCCGAAGAAGTTGGCGTTATCCAGCTTTGCCCCGGACAGATCGCAGCCATGCAGGCGAGCGGCGGCGAAGTCGGCGTCGGCCAGATTGCGTCCGCGCAGCGTCAGCCCCGACAGGTCCATCCAGGCGAAGACCGCGCGCGCGCCGCCGGGCTTGGCCTGCCACAGGCGGTCATGCTTGGCGCAGATCAGGTCGACCTCGGCCTGGGTCGGTTTCTTGCGGACAGGATCGGCGACATCGCTCATGGCGCCAACATGGCTTACGGCCATTAAGGAAGCTTTGCGGAAACAGCCGTTTCCGCCTTCCTAGTCGGTCAGCAGACCCTGTTCGCGCAGGGCCTCGGCCAGCTCGCCCTCATGGGTCCACAGCCGGGTGTAGCCCGCCTCTCCTAGCCGGTTCAGCTCGGTCGTCAGATCGGCGCGCGGCGCGGCGACGAAGCGGCCGTCGAAGCCCTTGCCGTCCTCGCTGACACGGACCATGGGCCGCCCGGTCTCCAGCCGATGCAGGAAACCTTCGCTCAGGACGGCGGCGTCCTCAGCCAGAAGGCCCGTCTCCACCGTCAGGCCCGACTGACGCAGGCGTTCGGTGCCTCGCCCCGAGGCGAAGGGCGAAGGATCAAGCGCGGCGATGACCACCCGCTCGACCCCGGCCTCGGCCAGGAAGTGGGCGCAGGACTTGCGGCCGGACGAGCGCGCGCCGCAGGGCTCCAGCGTGACATAGGCGGTCGCGCCCTTCACGGCCTCGCCGGCGGTGGGCACGGCCTGTTCCTCGGCGTGGGGGCGTCCGCCCGGCGCCGTGGCGGCCTCGGCCAGCACGACCCCGTCCTTGACCAGAACGCAGCCGACCGCCGGGTTGGGCCAGGTCTCGCCCATCCGCGCCAGCGCCAGATCAATGGCGCGGCGCATGTGGACGGCGTCGTCCTTTGAGGACGTGCTCACGCGCCCACGCTCGCAATGGGCGGCAGGGCTTGCGCCCGGCCCTGGTCCAGATAGCGGGCGGCGACCGGCTTCAGGTCGGCGTTCAGGTCGATCTCCAGCGGATTGCCGGTGGGGATTTCCACGCCGACGATCTGGTCGTCCGGCACGGCGAACAGCAGCTTGACGATGGCCCGCAGCGAGTTGCCGTGGGCGGCGATCAACACGTCCTCGCCCGCCTTCAGGCGCGGGGCGATCTCGGCGTCCCAATAGGGCTGGACCCGGTCCAGGGTGGTCTTCAGGCTCTCGGTGTCGGGGATTTCCTTGCCCGCGTAGCGAGGGTCGGCGTCGAAATCGAACTCGCCGCCCGGCGCCAGAGGCGGCGGCGGCACGTCATAGCTGCGGCGCCAGATCTTGACCTGGTCCTCGCCGTGCTTGGCCGCCGTCTCGGCCTTGTCCAGACCGGTCAGCCCGCCATAGTGGCGCTCGTTCAGGCGCCAGTCCTCGACGACCGGCACGTCCTTCAGTCCCGCCGAATCCAGCGCCAGAGCGCCGGTGCGCTTGGCGCGCGTCAGGACCGAGGTGAACATGACGGCGGGCTTGAAGCCGGCCTCGGCGATCAACTCGCCGCCGCGCCGCGCCTGGGCTTCGCCTTCGGCGGTCAGATCGACGTCCACCCAGCCGGTGAAGCGGTTTTCCAGGTTCCACTGGCTCTGGCCGTGGCGGAGCAGGATCAGGCGGGGCATGGGCGTCTCCAAAACTTCCCCTTCGCGTAGGCCGTGGATGCGGGGGCGGTCAAGGTTTCACGATGCGGGACAGGATGCAGCCGGAACCGCCGACGCGCGTTGTTGGCCTCTCGGGGGACGACCGCTATACCGCGACGCTAGGGTTGCGGGCGGATCATGCCCCGCCCATTCGCCGACCCTCAGGAAGACCCATGTTCAAACCGCGCCAGGACATCCGCCCCAATACGGCGGCGTACGAAACCCTTCCGCTGGTCAAGCCGACGGGCTTCCGCGAGTACGACGCGCGCTGGATTCTCGAAAAGGAGATCAACCTTCTGGGCATTCAGGCCCTGGGTCTCGGCCTGGCCACCTATGTCCACGAGATCGGCGTGCGTCCGCGCATCGCCGTCGGCCACGACTTCCGCTCCTATTCCCTGTCGGTGAAGCAGGCCTTGATCCTCGGCCTGCTGGAAGGCGGCATGGAGGTGGTCGACATCGGCCTGGCCCTGTCGCCCATGGCCTATTACGCCCAGTTCGCCCTGGACTGCCCCTGCGTGGCCATGGTCACGGCCAGCCACAACGAGAACGGCTGGACCGGCGTCAAGATGGGCGCCCAGGCGCCGCTCACCTTCGGCCCCGACGAGATGACCCGGCTCAAGGAAATCGTCCTGAACGGCGAGGGCGTCGCCCGCCCCGGCGGCCGCGTCGAGCGCGTCGAGGGCTTCCGCGAGCAGTATATCAAGGACGTGGCCTCCAAGGTGAAGTTGACCCGCCCGCTCAAGGTCGTGGCCGCCTGCGGCAACGGCACGGCCGGCGCCTTTGCGCCCGAGGCGTTGCGCCTGATGGGCTGTGAAGTGATCGAGATGGACACCCACCTCGACTGGACCTTCCCCAAGTATAATCCGAACCCGGAAGACCACGTCATGCTGGTCGCCATGGCCGAGAAGGTGAAGGAGACGGGCGCCGACCTGGCCCTGGGCTTCGACGGCGACGGCGACCGCTGCGGCGTGGTGGACGACACCGGCGAGGAGATCTTCGCCGACAAGATCGGCCTGATGTTGGCCCGCGACCTGTCGGCCATCCATCCGAACGCGACCTTCGTCGTCGATGTGAAGTCGACCGGCCTTTACAAGACCGACGAAGTGCTCAAGGCCAATGGCGCCGAGACCGTGTATTGGAAGACCGGCCACTCCTACATCAAGCGCAAGACCGCCGAACTGGGCGCCCTGGCCGGGTTCGAAAAGTCGGGCCACTTCTTCCTGTCGGGCGACCTGGGCCACGGCTATGATGACGGCCTGGTCGCCGCCGGCGCCGTCCTGGCCATGCTGGACCGCAACCCCGGCAAGTCGCTGTCGGAACTGAAGTCGGCCTTGCCCGACGCCTGGACCAGCCTGACCATGTCGCCCCACTGCGACGACGAGCTGAAGTACGACGTCCTGGCGAAGATCGTGAAGGAATACGAGGATCTGGCGGCGTCGGGCGGCTCGATCCTGGGCCGCAAGATCGTCGAGGCCATCACCGTCAACGGCGTGCGCGTTCACCTCGAGGACGGCTCCTGGGTCCTGGTCCGCGCCTCCAGCAACAAGCCGGAACTGGTGGTGGTGGTCGAGAGCATGCGCTCAGCCGACGACATGCGCGACCTGTTCAGGAAAGAGGTCAAACCGCGTCTGGCCGCCCACCCGGAGATCGGCGCCTTCAATCAGGAAATCTGAATCCCTTTGACGCGACGTGACGGCTCTGGCGCGGTGACCCGATGAACGACGCCTCCTCCCTGCCCGTGGTCATCGTCGGCGGCGGCTTCTCGGGCGCCATGCTGGCCGCGCGGCTGGCCGAGCGCGGCCAGGCCTCGGTCCTGATCGAGCGCGGCGAGGCTTTCGGCCCCGGCGTGGCCTATTCCACGACCCTGCCCGAGCACCGGTTGAACGTCCGCTCCGAACGGATGAGCGCCGTCGTCGACCGCCCGCGGGACTTCGTCGACTGGCTGGAGGAATGCGCTTCATCCTGCGCCGATCCAGAAGGCTTCGCACCGCGTCTGTTTTACGGCCAGTACATCCGCGACCGGCTGACGACTCTGGCCGCACTTCGCCCTGACCTGATCCAACAGGTGAAGGGCGAGGCCGTCGCCATCGACGGCCAGACCGTGGCCCTGTCGGACGGTCGCCGCATTGAAGGCCGGGCCGTGGTGCTGGCCACCGGCAATCCCGCGCCGCGCAATACGCCGACGGGGCAGAGCCCGCGCGTCCTGTCTGATCCCTGGGCGCCGGGCGTTCTGGAGCGCATCCAGCCCGATGACGCCGTCCTGATCCTCGGCTCGGGCCTGACCATGGTCGACGTGGTTCTGGCGCTGCAGGCCCAGGGCTGGCGCGGCCGGGCGACGGCGGTGTCACGGCGCGGTCTTCTGCCCCGCGCCCACGGCGCGCATCATGACGCGCCGGTCGCCCTGCCGCCCGAGGCCCTGACCGGCGCCCTGTCGCAAAGGCTGGCTTCGGCCCGGCGGCTGACGCGCGAACACGGCTGGCGCCGGGTCATGGAGGGTTATCGTCCGATCACCGCCGATCTGTGGCGCGCCGCGACGACCGCCGAACGCGCCCGATTCCTGCGCCATCTGCGGCCCTGGTGGGATGTTCATCGCCACCGCATCGCGCCCGAGATCGCCGCGGCGCTGGAGGCCCTGATTGCAGAGGGCCGGTTGAGCGTTCGCGCCGGCCGTGTCCGCGCCACCGAAGTCTCCGGCGACGCCGCAACCCTGACCGTCAACGCTCCCGGCGGCGCGGTTCAGACCTTAACGGCCCAATGGCTGATCGACTGCACCGGCCCCGGCCATAGCGCGGCCACGACGCCCCTGACCGCCGCCCTGATCGCCGAAGGACGCGCCCGTCTGGACCCGCTGAAACTGGGCCTCGACCTGGACGAGACGGGCCGCATCCTGCACGCCGACGGGACAGTCGACCCCGACCTCTACGTCCTCGGCCCGCCCGCCCGCGCCGCCCTGTGGGAGACCATAGCCGTGCCGGACCTCCGCCAGAGGATCGAGCAGTTGAGCCAGGCGCTGACGACCTGACCCCGCTTGCGGAGCGCTGGTCGAAACGTCCAACAAACTGCAGCTTCCTCTCAAGTCCATGGCGGCTGGCGGCCCCTTCCTGGGTCGGCTATCACCCGCTCAGGAGAGGAAACATAAAAAATGAACCGTCACCGCACCCGCGTTCTTGGGGCTCGCACCCTCGCGCCTGAAACCCTGATGATGGGCTATGGCTATGACCCCGCCCTGTCGGAGGGGGCCATCAAGGCGCCCCTGTTCCAGTCGTCCACCTTCGTCTTCAAGTCGGCCGAGGACGGCAAGCGCTTCTTCGAGGTCGCCTATGGCCTGCGTCAGCGCGACCCGGACGAGGCGCTGGGCCTGATCTATTCGCGCATCAACAACCCCAACCTGGAAATCCTCGAGGACCGCCTCGCGGTCTGGGACAAGGCCGACAAGGCCCTGGTCTTCTCGACCGGCATGGCCGCCATCTCGACCGCCATGCTGGCGATGGTGCGCCCCGGCGACGTCATCCTCTATACGGCCCCGGCCTATGGCGGCACCGAATACCTGTTCGACCGCATCCTGCCCCGCTACGGCGTCAAGGCGATCAGCGTCCCCGCCGCCGAGGGCGCCGACGCCCTCGATGCGGCCATGACAGCCGCCGCCGCCGAGGCCAAGACGACCGGCGGACGGCTCGCCGCCGTCTATCTGGAGACCCCCGCCAACCCGACCAACCAACTGGTCGACATCGCCCGCGCCGTGGCCGGCGCCAAGGCCGTGGATCAGATCGAGCGCCCGATCGTGGCGGTGGACAACACCTTCCTCGGGCCCCTGTGGCAGAGCCCGCTGGAGCTGGGGGCGGACCTCGTCCTCTATTCCCTGACCAAGTATGTCGGCGGCCACTCCGACCTGATCGCCGGCGGCTGCATGGGCGCAGCCGACCTGATGGCGCGGGTGGGCGAGATGCGCACCATCTGCGGCACCAACACCGATCCGCACACGGCCTGGCTGCTGCTGCGCAGTCTGGAGACCTTGCATATCCGCATGGAACGGGCCCAGGAGAACGCCCTGATCCTGGCCGAGCGCCTGCGCGCCGATCCGCGCGTCAGCGCCGTCCTGACCGCCGGCGGGCCGGACGCCTCACCGGACCAGCAGGCCATCTTCGCGGCCCAGTGCAAGGGTTCGGGATCGACCTTCTCGCTGGAGCTGCCCGGCGGCGAGGCCGAGGCCTTCCGCATGCTGAACGCCCTGCGGCTGTTCAAGCTGGCCGTCAGCCTGGGCGGCGCCGAGAGCCTGGCCTCGCACCCGTCCAGCATGACCCACTCGGACTATACGCCCGAGGCCAAGCAACGCAGCGGCATCGGCGACAACCTGGTGCGGCTGTCGGTCGGGATCGAGAACGTCGAGGACCTTTGGGCCGACCTGCAACAGGCCCTGGCCGCGATCTGAGGCGGCAGGCGGGCGCCGTTCGCGGCGCCCGCCGAACCCTTACTGACCCGCCGCCTTCACCGCCGCCGAGACCTCGGCGACGACCCGCTTGACCAGGGCCTCGTCGTCGCCCTCGGCCATGACGCGGATCAGCTTTTCGGTGCCGGACGGACGCACCAGCAGGCGGCCCGAGCCGTTCAGGGCGGCCTCCGCCTCGGCCATGGCGGCCTTGACCTTGGCGTCCTCCAGCGGCTTGCCGGCGCTGTAGCGCACGTTCTGCAGCAGTTGCGGCACCGGCTCGAACTGGCGCGCCAGATCGCTCATCGGCACGCCGGTCTCGACCAGAACCGCCAGCACCTGCAGCGCCGCCATCAGGCCGTCGCCGGTCGTGGCGTGGTCCTTCAGGATGATGTGGCCCGACTGCTCCCCGCCGATGTTGAAGCCGCCGGCGCGCATCCGCTCCATGACGTAGCGGTCGCCGACCTTGGTCCGCTCCAGCGTCAGGCCCTCGGCTTGCAGTTTCCGCTCCAGCCCCAGGTTGGACATGACGGTGGCGACCACCCCCTTGCCGTTCAGTCGCCCGCGTTTGGCCCAGTCCAGACCGATCAGGGCCATGATCTGGTCGCCGTCGACCACATGGCCCTTTTCGTCGCAGACGATGACCCGGTCGGCGTCGCCGTCCAGGGCGATGCCGATGTCGCAGCGATAACGCTTCACCGCCTCGGACACGGCCTCGGGATGGGTGGAGCCGCACTCGGCGTTGATGTTCAGGCCGTTCGGCTCGACGCCGACGGGGAAGACCTCGGCCCCCAGCTCATAGAGGGTGGTCGGCGCCACGCGGTAGCCGGCGCCGTTGGCGCAGTCGATGGCGATGCGCAGACCCTTGAGGCTGAGCCGCTTGGGGAAGGCCGACTTGGCGATCTCGATATAGCGCGGCGGGGCGTCGTCGATGCGCTTGACCCGGCCCAGCTTGTTGGCCGGGGCCAGATCCTGATCCAGCCCCTCGTCCATCATGGCCTCGATCTTCAGTTCGATCTCGTCCGACAGCTTGTAGCCGTCCGGGCCGAACAGCTTGATGCCGTTGTCGGCGTAGTCGTTGTGCGAGGCCGAGATCATGATGCCCAGATCGGCGCGCATCGAGCGCGTCATCATGGCCACGCCCGGCGTCGGCAAGGGACCGAAGGTGCGCACGTCCATGCCGACGCTGGCCAGGCCCGCCACCAGGGCCGGCTCGATCATGTAGCCGGACAGACGCGTGTCCTTGCCGATCACCACCAGGTGGCGACGGTCGTCGTCGGTGCGGAACAGCTTGCCCGCCGCCAGACCCACCCGCAGCGCGACCTCGGCCGTCATGGGATGGGTGTTGGCGCGACCGCGAATGCCGTCGGTGCCGAAGTATTTTCTCTCGCCCAAGGGCGTCGTCCTTCGCTGGCGGCCCGGACGGTTTGCAAAGAAACCTTCCGAAACCCATTTTTTGATGTCGCCGGCCTTGGCTTCCCCTAGACGAAAATCAAAGGGCGAGACGGGCTGAACCCTCTCGCTTACCTCCTATGGCGGCCTCGCGCAAAGCGTGACCGCCCGGCCCCTTCACCGGAGCAGACCTCATGTGCGGCATCATCGGCATCACAGGCGCAGGCGCCGTCGTTCCCCGTCTGATCGACAGCCTGAAGCGGCTGGAATACCGCGGCTATGATTCCGCCGGCATCGCCGCCGTGGTCGACGGCCGCATCGAACGCCGCCGCGCCAAGGGCAAGATCCGCGAACTGGAGGCCGTTCTGGCCGCCGAGCCCCTGTCTGGCACCATCGGCATCGGCCACACCCGCTGGGCCACCCACGGCGCCCCGACCACCGCCAACGCCCACCCGCACAAGGCCGGCCGCGTCTGCCTGGTCCACAACGGCATCATCGAGAACTTCGCCGAGCTGAAGGCCGAGCTGGAGGCCGAGGGCCGCGTCTTCGAGAGCCAGACCGACACCGAGGTCGTCGCCCACCTGCTGGATCACAAGCTGGCGGCGGGCCTGGCCCCTCTGGACGCCTTCAAGGCGACCCTGGACCGCCTGACCGGCGCCTATGCCCTGGCCGTCCTGATCGAGGGCGAGGACGAACTGATCCTCGGCGCGCGTCGTGGCAGTCCTCTGGTCGTCGGCTGGGGCGAGGGCGAGATGTATCTGGGTTCGGACGCCCTGGCCGTCGGCCCCTTCACCCAGAAGATCAGCTACCTCGAAGAAGGCGATTACGTCGCCATGACCCGCAGCGGCGCGCGCATGTTCGACGCCTCGGGCCATCCGGCCGACCGCGCCGTGGTGCAGGTCTCGGCTTCGTCGGCCATGGTTGAAAAGGGCGCCTATCGCCACTTCATGGAGAAGGAAGTCCACGAGCAGCCCGACAGCGTCCAGCACACCCTGTCGGAATACCTCGACCTGGTGACCGGCGCGGCCAAGCCGCAGGCCGTGGACTTCGCCGCCGTCGACCGCATCCAGATCATCGCCTGCGGCACCGCCTTCTACGCCGGCCAGATCGGCAAATACGCCTTCGAAAAGTATGCGGGCCTGCCCTGCGACGTCGAGATTGCGTCCGAGTTCCGCTACCGCTCCCCCGCTCTGACGCCCGGCACGGTCGCCGTGGCCGTCAGCCAGTCGGGCGAGACCGCCGACACCCTGGCCAGCCTGACCTGGTGCAAGGGGCAGGGCCTGAAGACCGCCGCCGTCGTCAACGTCCACACCTCGTCCATGGCGCGCGAGGCCGAGGTCCTGTGGCCGACCCATGCCGGGCCGGAAATCGGCGTCGCCTCGACCAAGGCCTTCACCGCCCAGGTTTCGGCCCTGCTGGCCCTCGCCGTCGCCGCCGGGGTGGCGCGCGGCCGCATCGACGCCGCCTGCGAGTCCGAGCTGGTCAAGGCCCTGTTCGAGGCCCCGCGCCTGATCGCCGAAGCCCTGCAGATGGACAGCCAGATTCGCGCTGTCTCCCACGATCTGGCCAAGGCGACCGACGTGCTGTTCCTGGGCCGGGGCGCCATGTTCCCCTTGGCCATGGAGGGCGCGCTGAAGCTGAAGGAGATCAGCTACATCCACGCCGAAGGCTACGCCGCCGGCGAACTCAAGCACGGCCCCATCGCCCTGGTGGACGAAAAGACCCCGATCATCGCCCTGGCCCCGCTGGACGAGGTCTATGAGAAGACCGCCTCCAACCTGCAGGAGGTCGCCGCGCGCGGCGGCCCGGTGGTCATGATCGCCCCGGCGAGCGCGCCCGCCCCGCACGGCGCCGGCATCCGTCGCGTCGACGCCCCGGACTGCCACCCCCTGATCGCGCCCCTGGTCTATGCCGTCCCCGTGCAGCTGCTGGCCTATTACACCGCCGTCCAGAAGGGCACGGACGTCGACCAGCCGCGCAACCTGGCCAAGTCGGTGACGGTGGAGTGAGGGGAACCTGAACCCTCAGGCGCCGTTTGGAACGGTCACGGTTTGCGCCTATGACAGGCGCCTAACGGCTGTTTCAGGACGACTGATGACGACTTCCCCCGCGCGCCTTCGCAAGGCGGTTCTCCCCGTGGCCGGCCTGGGCACCCGCGTCCTGCCCGGCACCAAGACCACGCCGAAGGAGCTGCTGAACGTCGTCGACCGGCCGATCCTGTCCTACATCGTCGAAGAGGCGCGCGAGGCGGGGATCGAGCACATCGTCTTCGTGACTGGCCGCGCCAAACAGGCCATCGAGGACTATTTCGACCACCAGATCGAGCTTGAGGCCCAGCTGGCGGCCAAGGGCAAGACCGAGATCCTGGCGGCCATGAACGCCGAACTGGCCACCGCCGGCGAGATGAGCTTCACCCGCCAGATGCAGCCCAAGGGCCTGGGCCACGCGGTCTGGTGCGCCCGTGACATCATCGGCCATGAGCCCTTCGCCGTCATCCTGCCCGACGTCATCGTCGATTCGCAGCCCGGCGCCCTGAAGCAGCTGGCGGACCTCTACGCCGAGGTCGGCGGCAATGTCATCGGCGTCGAAGCCGTGCCGGAATCCGAAACCCACAAGTACGGCATCGTCGATCCGTCGAGCCGCGACGGCCGCCGCTTCGCCATGAAGGGCATGGTCGAGAAGCCCAAGCAGGGCACCGCCCCGTCCAATATGTCGATCTCGGGCCGTTACATCCTGCAGCCGGAAATCTTCGACCTGCTGGAAACCCAGGAAAGCGGGGCCGGCGGCGAGATCCAGCTGACCGACGCCATGGACCGGCTGATGAAGACCCAGACCTTCACCGCCTACGAGTACGAGGGCGTGACCCACGACTGCGGCGACAAGATCGGCCTGCTGCGCGCCAACGTCGCCCTGGCCCTGAAGCGTCCCGACCTGGGCGAGGCGGCGCGGGCGGCGATCACCGCCCTGCTCTGAACTTGTCCGTCCCCGAGAACGCGCTTTTGACGTTCGCCGGGCGGAACGACGCGTTTCAATGAGAACAAAAGGCGCGCCGACCTGTTGTCAGACATCAGTCGGTCGCTGGTCTTGAGGAGGGACAAGCGCAGCGGAAGGGCGATCAGGAGATCGCAAGATGCAATCGACGATCATTGGAGCAGTCCTGCTTCTGGCTGCAACCGCACCGAACGGCGCTCAGAGCCAAATCCAAACCACTCGCCCCATCGAAGGCGCCGAAGCCGTCATGGTTTCCTATGCCGACCTCGACCTGAACCAGCCGACACAGGCTGGAATTCTTGACCGCCGGCTCAAGGCGGCGGCACGGCGGACCTGCGACACGGCCAAGCTGCCGATGGACCATTATCTGGTCCGCCACTGGTGCATCAGGGACGCCGTGGCGGACGGCTGGGCCCAGGTCGCCGCCCATCGCGCGGACGGCTACGCCGCCAAGCCCACGGTGATCCTCGCGGCGCTGAGAACCCACCCTAGCCGATAACGCCGCGCGGGTTCCCGAGGCCCCAGCAGCCGGCGCGGTTCCGCCGCAGGGGTCCTGCATCGCCGCCGCTTTCGCCTGCCCGCGCCATCGGCTAGGCAGGAGGGAGTGATGGACGACACAGGGTTCTACCGATGCGCGTGATGATCCTCGGCGGCGACGGTTTCTGCGGCTGGCCGACGGCCCTGCACCTCTCGGCGCGCGGCTGGGAGGTGCTGATCGTCGATAACCTCAGCCGTCGCAACATCGACAATGAGCTGGAGGTCCAGTCCCTGACCCCCATCCGCACCATGGGCGAACGCATCAAGGCGTGGAATGAGGTCAGCGGCCGCACCATCGACTTCGTCAACATGACGGTCGGCAAGGAGTTCGACCGACTGGTCGCCCAGATCAAGGACTGGGCGCCCGACAGCGTCGTCCACTTCGCCGAACAGCGGGCTGCCCCCTATTCGATGAAGTCGGCGCGGCACAAGCTCTACACCGTCGACAACAATCTGAACGCCACCAACCATCTGCTGGCGGCCATCGTCGAGAGCGGCCGGGACGTCCACCTGGCCCACCTCGGGACCATGGGGGTCTATGGCTACACCACCGCCGGCCTGCGTATCCCCGAGGGCTATCTGAAGGTCACGGTCGACACCGACCACGGTCCGAGCGAGCAGGAGATCCTGTTCCCGCCGAACCCCGGCTCCATCTATCACATGACCAAGACCCAGGACGCCCTGCTGTTCCAGTTCTACGCCAAGAACGACGGGCTGCGGATCACCGACCTGCACCAGGGCATCGTCTGGGGCGCCCAGACCGAGGAGACGAAGCAGGACGAACGCCTGATCAACCGCTTCGACTATGACGGCGACTACGGCACGGTGCTGAACCGTTTCCTGATGCAGGCGGCGGTCGGCTATCCGCTGACGGTCCACGGCTCGGGCGGTCAGACCCGCGCCTTCATCCATATCCAGGACACGGTGCGCTGCGTCGAGCTGGCGCTGAACAACCCGCCGAAGTCCGGCGACCGGGTCAAGATCCTCAACCAGATGACCGAGAGCCGCCGCGTACGCGATCTGGCCCGGATGGTGGCCGACATGACCGGCGCCGAAGTCCACAACGTCGCCAACCCGCGTCAGGAAGCCGACGAGAACGAACTGGTCGTCGCCAATGACCAGTTCCGCGACCTGGGCCTGAAGCCCATCACCCTGGCCGAGGGCCTGATGGCCGACGTGACCGACATCGCCCGCCGCTACGCCGACCGCGCCGACCGATCCAAGATCGCCTGCGTCTCGGCCTGGAACGACAAGCGCGCCGAAGCGCTGCAGTCTCAGGGGGCGGACACAGCCCCCGCCGCCGCCCCCGTCGTCGGCAAGACCGCCTGATCGCCTGACCGGACCGCCATGACCCAGCCTGCCCCCGCCGCCCCTTCGCTTCTGGTCTTCGGCGGCGGCTATCTGGGGCTTGAGGCGGCGCGCGAGGCGATCCGCAGGGGTAACCGCGCCCTCGCCACCTCGCGCGATCCGGCGCGGCGCAAAGAGCTGACAGACGCCGGCGTCGTCGCGGTCGATCCCACTGACGTCCACGCCTTGCAGGCCGCCGTCGCCGAGGCCTCGGCCATCCTGATCACCGCTGCGCCCGACGGCGCCGGCTGCCCGGGCCTGAAGACCCTGATCCCGGCCATCAGCGCCGTCCAGGCCTATCCCGACTGGATCGGCTATGTCTCATCGACCGCCGTCTATGGCGACCGGGCGGGCGGCTGGGCCTTCGAGGACGACGAGTTGAACGCCGCCAGCCTGGAGGGGGCACGTCGCGTGCGGGCCGAGCAGGACTGGCTGGACGCCGGGCGCGGCATGGGGCTGACGGTGCAAATCTTCCGCCTGCCCGCCATCTACGGACCAGGCCGCTCGCCGATCGACCGCCTGCGCGACGGGACGGCGCGGCTGGTGAAGAAGCCTGGTCAGGTCTTCAACCGCATCCATGTCGAGGACGCCGTGGCCGGCTTCTTCGCCTCCATGGCCCGTCCCCATCCAGGCCGCGCCTACACCCTGTCCGACGACGAACCGGCCCCGGCGGACGTGGTGATGGCGGGGGCGGCGGCGCGGCTGGGCCTGCCCCTGCCGCCCGAGGTGTCGCTGGACGACCCGTCGGTGTCGGACGCCATGCGCCGCTTCTACAACGACTCCAAGCGCCTCTCGAACGCCCGCGCCAAGGCCGAGCTGGGCTGGCGGCCCCAATACCCGACCTGGCGCGAGGGGCTAGAAAGCATCCTCACGGCGCCTTCGCCGCAAGCGCACCCCTCAAGGCGCTCAAACAGTCCGCCGCCGCGCGGCGGACGCTAGCGCTCTAAAATGCCGCTCAAGCAGCGAGCGACCGCGTCGCGAGCGTTAGCGCCCCTTCTTCCTTAGAAAGGAAGAATGTTCCGCTGACGGCTGTAGCTCATGGTGCCGACATTAGCGCCCAGGCGCAGGCCGACGCCGGTGCGGATCGGGGCCAGAACGATGCCGTCGGCGCGCTGATAGTTCACGCCCAGACCCGCGACCAGATAGGCCGAACCCTCGACGCCCGGGTAGCGGCGATAGAGCATGTCGGGGTGATAGAGACCGTAGACCAGGGTGAAGACCCGGCTGGCGTTGCCGCCGACGTCCCAGCCGACCGAGGCGCCCTGCCAGAAGACCTCCTGCGAGGCGGACAGGTCCTTCATGTGCAGGGCGCCGCGGCCGTAGCGCACGCCCACCACGGCGGCCCCGGCGGCTTCCTCGCCGGCGATATAGGCGGTCGGGCGGTCGCCCTGTTCGGCGAAGATGCGCTCGATGGCCGAGCCCATGGCCTCGGCGGCGATGCCCATTTCACGCGAGCCGGCGGCGACCAGTTCCTCAAAGGTATAGGCCTGAGCCGTCTGATCCGAGGCGATCGGATAGTTGGGGTCGGTCGGCTGGCGCGTCGAGGCGCAGGCGCCGAGGCCGGCTGGCAGGGCGCCGGCGGCGGCGAGACCAAGGCTGGTGCGGATCAGTTGGCGGCGATGCATGTCGAGGCTCCTGACAGGGACGGGTCGCCCATCGTCGCGGGCTTGGCCCACCGTCCGTGTCTTTTGCGGCAGCCTTGGGGCTTTAAGGTTAACCGAACCTTGCTTGACCGTATTCGACGCCGCCTGACCCGATCAAGCCTTTGTCAGCAGCCCCCGGACGCCGCTAGAAGCCCCAATATCGCGGGCCTCAAGTAGCGCGTAAGCGCGATAGGCCCCAAAAAGAAAACACTAGGGCGAAGCCCTAGTGCTTGTCAGTCTTGGCGGCGACCCAGTCCATGACCGCGAGCAGGACGCCCGAGGCCACGAAGGTCAGGTGGATGATCACCGCCCACATCAGCCCGGCCTCGTCCAGGGGATGGCCCGGCTTGCCGATGTTCATGAAGCTCTTGAGCAGGTAGATGGCCGAGATCGCCACGATGGAGGCGATCAGCTTCATCTTCAGACCCGAGAAGTCGACCGAGCCCATCCACGGCGGCCGGTCGACATGGTTCTCGTCCAGGTCCAGCTTGGACACGAAGTTCTCATAGCCCGAATAAAGAACAATCAGCAGCAGATTGCCCGCCAGCGACAGGTCCACGAGGCTGAGGATGGCCAGGATGGCGCCGTCCGACCCCATATGACCTTCGCCGACGATGAAGGCCTGCGGCACGTAGTAGATCAGCTCGCGCACGAAGACGACGAGCAGCATCACCAGGGCCGCCACCAGGCCTAGATAAAAGGGCGCCATCAGCCAGCGGGCACGGAACAGGTTGCGCTCGAAGGTGGTCTCCGCCCAGGGTTTCTTGTCCGCCATGCTCAGCTCCGCAGCGTGCCGCCGGCCTTGCCGGCAGCCGCGACGATCTTGGCCGTCAGGGCCTCGATCTCCGCTTCGGTCAGGGTCGCGGCGCGCGGCTGGATCTCGACCTCGATCGCCACCGACTTCTGGCCTTCCGGCACGCCCTGGCCGCGATAGACGTCAAAGACGCGCACCTCGGCGATCAAGCTCTTGTCGGCGCCGACGACGGCGCGGGTCAGGTCGCCCACGGCCTTGGCCTCGTCCATCAGGAAGGCGAAGTCGCGCGACAGCGGCATCAGGTTCGGCAGATCCGCCGCGCCCCGGGCCTTGCCGCCTTTTCCACGCGGTTCCGGCACGGAATCGAGGATGATCTCGAAGGCCAGCATGGGGCCGTCGGCGTCCAGGGCCTTGAGAACGCGGGGATGCAGGGCGCCGAACTCGACGATGACGTTCTTGGGTCCCAGTTGCAGGCGGGCCGAACGGCCAGGGTGCCACCAGTTCTGGTTCGAGCCCTGCGCCAGCTGCAGCGAGGCGACCGGCGCGCCGATCTCTTCCAGCAGGGCGAGCAGGTCGCCCTTCAGGCCGAACAGGGCGTCCTCGCCCGCACCGCCCCAGTGCCGATCGGGATGGGGCGCGATCAGGCCTGCAATGGCCGTGCGCTGACCGGTCGGCTGGTCGTTCAGATAGATCGGACCGATCTCGAACAGGGCCGCGTCGGCGTGGCCGCGCGCGGCATTGCGCGCCGCCGCCTGAATCAGGTTGGGCAGGATCGACGGGCGCATGCAGTCGAGGTCCGCCGCGATGGGGTTTTCCAGCACCAGACGCTCGTCGCCGCCGCCGAACAGGGCGGCCGTCGACTGCTTGGTGAAGGACCAGGTCACGGCCTCGGCGTAGCCCAGGCTGGCCAGGGCGCGACGCGCCGTGCGGACGCGGGCCTGACGCGGGCTGAGCACGCCGCCGGGGGCGCGGGCGACCTCGGGCAGGGGCGTGTTCGGCAGGGCGGCGAAGCCTTCGATGCGCGCCACCTCCTCGACCAGGTCGGCACGGCCCTCAACGTCGCGACGCCACGACGGCGGCGTCACGGTCCAGGGTTCGGCCTGATCGGAACCGCCCGCGGTGACCAGGAAGCCGAGCTGGCCCAGGATGGTGCCGATGCGGTCGTCGGCCAGCTCCATGCCCGTCAGGCGCTGCACATAGGCCGGGTCGAAGGCGAAGGGCGCCGGGCTGGCCGGCGGCTCGCCGACAAAGACGATCTCGGACGGCTCGCCGCCGCACAGGTCGAGGATCAGACGCGTGGCCAGCTCCAGACCCGGCGTGACGGAGACCGGATCGACGCCGCGCGCGAAGCGGTACTGGGCGTCGGAGTGAATGCCCAGGGTGCGGCCCGTCTGGGCGATGACGATGGGCTCGAACCAGGCGCTTTCCAGGAAGACGTCGGTGGTGTCGTCGCTGCAACCGGTGCTCTCGCCGCCCATGACGCCGCCCAGGCCGATGGGGCGCTCGCCCGCGGCGTCGGCGATGACGCAGTCGGCCGACGAGGCGGCGTAGGTCTTGCCGTCCAGGGCGATCAGGTGCTCGGGCTCGCCCGTCTCGGCCGAGGTCAGCCCCCCGCGCACGACGATCTCGGTCCCCGACAGCTTGGCCATGTCATAGACATGCAAGGGCCGAGCGCGGTCATAGGCGATCAGGTTAGTGACGTCGACCAGACGGTTGATCGGGCGCAGGCCGATGGCGGTCAGGCGTTTCTGCAGCCAGGCCGGCGACGGGCCGTTCTTGACGCCGCGAATGACGCGACCGGCGAAGACCGGACACATCTCGGGCGCATCCAGCCGCACCGAGATCGGCGAGGGGAAGGCGCCGCGCACCACGGCGATGTCGAAATGCTTCAGCTTGCCGACGCTGGCGGCGGCCAGGTCGCGAGCGATGCCGGCGACGCCCAGCCAGTCGGGGCGGTTAGGGGTCACTTCGAAGTCGATGACCGGCTCGGCGCCGAACAGACCGGCGACCGGGGCGCCAACCGGGATTTCCGGCGGCAGCTCCTGAATGCCGTCGCTCTCGTCGGCCAGTTGCAGTTCCGAGGCCGAGCACAGCATGCCGTGCGAGACGACGCCGCGCACCGGCTTCTCGACCAGGGACACGCCCAGGCCGGGCACATAGGCGCCGATGGGCGCGTAGATGGTGGTCAGGCCCGGACGCGCATTGGGCGCGCCGCAGACGATTTCCTTCATGCCGTCGACGGTGTCGACCTGGCAGACCTGCAGGCGATCGGCATCGGGATGCCGCGCGGTCGAGATGATCTTGGCCACGGTGAAGGGGGCCAGGGCGGCGACGGGGTCGTGAACGTCCTCGACCTCCAGCCCGGCCATCGTCATGGCCTCGGCGATCTGGTGGGCGTCGGCCTCGGTCTCGAGGTGGTCCTTCAGCCAGGAAAGCGTGAACTTCATTGGGCGGCTCCGCCGCTGATCGCCTCGGCCATGGAATCGAGGAAGGCCGGCGTGCCGGTGAAGCCGACGCCGACGAAGCGGCAATTGATGAACTGGCAGTTCCGGAACGGGATCGGGCCGACGACACGGCTCAGGCTCTGCGGCGCCAGCATCAGGCTGCGCGGATCGCCCTTGGTCTCTCCCAGGTCACAGCCGTCGAACTCGCACCCCTCGATCGGCAGGACCACTGCGGGCCCCTCGAACAGGCAGCCCTCGAAACGACGGTTCTCGATCGCCGGCGCGCCAGCCCGCATGACCTCAAGGAGAAGTTGCGGCAACCAGATGCTGATGCGGGTGTAGGTCGGCCCTGGGCCGATCGGTTCAAGCGTAAGGGGAGCGTTGGCGACTTCGGTCATGCCTGAACCGCCGTTCCCCATGCGCTCGCGAGATCCTTCTCCATCTCATCCAGCATCTCACGCGCCCCCGTGAAGGCCACCTGCACGAAGCGGCAGCGAACAAACCGGCAGTTCGACATGCCAACGGCGCCAGCGATCATGTCGCCGCGAGGGTCCATAAGCAGAGTGCGCGGATTTTGGGCCACGCCCATGTGGCAGGTGTCGAAGGTGGTGCCGTTCATGACGGCGATCACCGCCGGGCCTTCAATCAGACACTCGGTGAAGGTCTTGCCCTCGATGAAGGTCTGGCCGGCATTCATGTGATGAACCGCCAGAGAGGGGAGCCAGACGGCTTCCTTCTCGAAGGCGGTGCGCGCCACCAGTTCGCGGCCGAACTTTTCTTCTGCGGACATCGGGGTCTGTGTCGTGTCGGTCATGTCTGTTTCGATCTAGAGAGAGTTCGGCAGGGCGACGATCTGGGCGACGAACTCATCGGTCCCGGTAAAGCCTACGCCGTAGAATTCGCAGCCGATGAAAGCGCAGTCACGCATCGGGATGGTCCCGATCGCCTTGTCCCCGACGGGCTTGAGCACCAGGTTGCGGATGTCGCCGCGGCTGTCGCCGAAATTGGTTTCGTCGAACGTCACGCCGTTGGAGACAAGGATAATCGCGGGCCCCTGGATGCGGCAGCCCTTGAAGGTGCGGCCCTGGATCAGGCCAGGCCCGTTCCTCGCAGCATGGGCGAAAACCTCAAAGAGGGTCAGATCGACATTCTCGAAAACCGCGGCGCCGAAGTCCTCGACCAGGGCGACGGGGCGGTTGATCGGCAGCAGGCTCATGTCAGGACAGTCCGCTGGCGGGGTTCGGCGCGGCAAAGGCCGAGAAGCCGTAGTGGGCCAGCCAGCGCGTGTCGGCCTCGAACATGGGGCGCAGGTCGGAGACGCCGTATTTCAGCATGGCCAGGCGGTCGACGCCCATGCCGAAGGCGAAGCCCTGACACTCGTCCGGGTCGATGCCAGCGTTACGCAGCACGTTCGGATGCACCATCCCGCAACCCAGGATCTCCAGCCAGTCCTCGCCCTCGTTCAGGGTCAGCTTGCCGCCCGAGCGGTCGCAGCGGATGTCCATCTCGGCCGAGGGCTCGGTGAAAGGGAAGTGGTGCGGGCGGAAACGGGCGTTGACGTCGTCCAGCTCGAAGAAGCGGGCGATGAAGGTCTCCAGCGTCGTCTTCAGATGACCCATGTGGATGTCGCGGTCGATCACCAGACCCTCGATCTGATGGAACATCGGCGTGTGCGTCGCGTCGGAATCCTTACGGAAGGTGCGACCGGGCGCGATGATGCGGATCGGCGGCTTCTGCGACATCATGGTCCGCACCTGCACCGGGCTGGTGTGGGTGCGCAGGACCTTGCGCTCGCCCGTTTCCGGGTCGGGCTTGAGGAAGAAGGTGTCGTGCATTTCCCGCGCCGGATGCTTGGGCGGGAAGTTCAGGGCGGTGAAGTTGTGGAAGTCGTCCTCGATGTCCGGGCCTTCGGCCACGGCGAAGCCCATCTCCGCGAAGAGGGCGATCATCTCGTCCATCACCTGCATGGTCGGGTGCACCCCGCCCTTGCGGCGCGGGCGGCTGGGCAGGGTCAGGTCGACGCGCTCGGCCAGCAGACGAGCGTCCAGCTCGGCGGCCTCCAGCTCGGCCTTCCTCGCGGCGATGCCGGCGCTGACGCGGTCGCGCAGGCCATTGATGATCGGCCCCTGTTCGCGGCGTTCATCGGGGCTGAGCGCGCCCATCCCTTTCAGCAGGGCCGAGATGGTCCCCGTCTTGCCGAGGGCGGCGACGCGCACCTCCTCGATCGCAGCGACGCTTTCGGCCGCTCCGATGGCGTTGATCAGGTCGAGTTCTAGCTGGGCGAGATCGGTCATGGTCCGCAGCGTCTAGCCCGACACGGCCGTCACGCAAAGCCTTCAGCGTCGATCGGGCTCAGTCCGCGAGAACGAATGTGACCTTCATGTTGACGCGGTATTCGGCGATCTCGCCGTTTCGGACCACCACCTTCTGGTCCTGAATCCAGGCCCCTTCGACGTGACGCAGGGTCTTGTCGGCCCGGGCGATCCCCTGGGCGACGGCGTCGTCGAAGCTGACGGTGGACGATGCGGTGATCTCGGTGACGCGGGCGACGGACATGGGCGAAGCCTCCTCAACCGCCGGCTCGCCTGTCGAACCGGCTGCCGAACCCAACGCCCGATCCGCCCAAAAAGTCCGACTTGGCCATGAAAAACGCCCGCCCCGGAAACCGGGACGGGCGTTTTCAGCATCAGTGATGCGGTATCGCTTAGGCGGCCAGAGCGGCGCGGACCTTGTCGGCGATGGCCTTGAAGCCGGCCTCGTCGGCGGCGATCGTCGACAGAACCTTGCGGTCCAGCACGATGCCGGCCTTGTCCAGGCCGTGGATGAACTGCGAGTAGGTGAAGCCTTCCAGACGGGCGGCGGCGTTGATGCGCTGGATCCACAGGGCGCGGAACGAACGCTTCTTGTTGCGACGGTCGCGGTAGGCGTACTGGCCGGCGCGGTCGACGGCGGCCTTGGCCGTACGGATCGTATTCTTGCGGCGGCCGTAGAAGCCCTTGGCCTGCTTCAGAACCTTCTTGTGCTTGGCGTGGGACGTAACGCCCCGTTTGACGCGTGCCATGTTTTTATTCCCTTCGGGAAGTCCCTAGCGCTCGACCCGCGGGGTCTCGCTGCTTGAGGGACTGTCGTTCAAATTCAGTGTGACAGGATGATCAGGTATGCAGCGCGCCGATCAGGCGTACGGCATGTAGGACTTGATCTTCTTGGCGTCGGCGTCGGCCATGACCGAAGTGCCGCGGTTTTGGCGGATGTACTTCGAGTTGTGGCTGATCAGACGGTGGCGCTTGCCGGCGACGCCAGCTTTCACCTTGCCCGTGGCCGTGAATTTGAAGCGCTTCTTGGCGCCAGACTTCGTCTTCAGTTTCGGCATTTTCACTCTCTCTGATTTTAGTGGGCTACCGCTCTGCGAGCTACATGAGCCCGTAGTGCGGAGCTGAAACGAACGGCCCAGGCATGCCTGTTAGCCCGGCTGTTCGGTACGCGAAGGGGCGGCTTTTACGGCGCCGCCCCCCCAAAAGCAAGACGCCCGGCGCCAGAACAGAGCGTCTGGGCCGGGCGTTTGAACCGGATCCGAGATCCTCACTCAAGTCGCGAGCCGCCGCGCGGCGAGCATAGCGACCCGAAAAGCCTCGCCAGGAGGCGGCAGCCTCTTAGCGAGGCGCCAGGATCATGATCATCTGGCGGCCTTCCATACGCGGGGCGTATTCGACCTTGGCGACTTCATCGAAGTCGGCCTGCACCTTGTTGAGCAGTTTCATGCCCAGTTCCGGGTGCGCCATTTCACGGCCGCGGAAGCGCAGGGTCACCTTGACCTTGTCGCCCTCCTCGAAGAAGCGGTGCATCGACTTGGCCTTGACCTCATAGTCATGGGTGTCGATGTTCGGACGAAGCTTGATTTCCTTGAGCTCGACGATCTTCTGACGCTTGCGCGCCTCGGCCTTCTTCTTCTGCTCCTGGAAACGATGCTTGCCGTAATCCAGGATCTTGCAGACCGGCGTCTCGGCGTTGCCGACGATCTGGACCAGATCCAGGCCAGCCTCTTCGGCGGCTTCCAGGGCGGCGGACAGCGGCATGACGCCCTGTTTCTCGCCGTTCTGATCGATCAGCAGAACGCGGGTGGCGCGGATTTCCTGGTTGATGGGCGGCCCGTCCTTGACGGGCGGCGCTTGCATGGGACGGCGAATGGGCGTCGTTTCCTTATGTGGTCAGAAGACAGGCTGTAATCTCTCGCGAGGATCAGCGCGCGACAGGGCGGCGCGTTCCCGGCGGGCGGAATATGACGACAGAAGCCCTGAAATTCAAGGCTGGTCAGGGTTTGCGCCGATGTAGGCGTCGTGCAGCGCCAACACGCCCTCGAATACATGGTCGACCGTCAGATCCTCGATCGGCGCGAACTGACCACGCGTCTCGTTGGAGGCGACGGTGCGGGTCTTCGGACCCCACGGCCCGTAAAGCCACCACTCGGTCGGTCCGAACAGGCCCAGCGTCGGACGGCCCAGCGCGGCCGAGACATGCATCAAACCGCTGTCGTTGCCGACGAACAGCGCCGCGCGATCAATGGCGGCGGCCGAGCACAGGATGTCGCCCTTGCCCACGCAGTCGATGGCGCGGTCGCCCGCAGCCTCCAGCGCCGGGGTCGCGGGCGGGCGGTCGCCGGGTCCGCCGACGGGCATGAAGCGCCAGCCGTCGAAGCGCGGCTCGGCCTTCAGCTTCTCGACCAGTTGGCCCCAGCGATCGGCGGGCCAGGACTTGCCCGGCTGGTGGGCGATGGGCGCCAGGGCGATGATCGGGCCTTCGCCCGACCCTGCCTGAAGCTGAGGATCGATGACGGCGGCGGCCTCGGCGCGGGCCTGGGCGTCGAGGAAGATCTCCGGATCCAGCGGCGCGGCCGACCCCATCAGGCGCGACACCATCTCGACCTTGCGCAGGCCCGTCTCCCAGCGGCGGTTGTAGACGATGCGCCGTCTGGCCGGGATCAGATACGCGAGCGCTGAGCCGCGAATGTCCACGACAAGATCCCATTTCGTGGCGCGCACCTGCTTCCACAGATCGACCCAGTGTCCGGCGGCCTTCTTCTTGTCGAGGATGATGACCCGCTCGACATTGGGCGCCGAGCGGAAGAAGGGCGCAGGCGGACGCCCGCAGGCCACGGTGATCTGAACCCCCGGCAGCTGGCGCGCGATCTCGCGGATCACCCCCGAGGAGATGACGCAATCGCCGATCCGGTTCGAACTGACAAAGAGGGCTTTGGGTGCGGACAAGCGGGGCTCTCGCGGCCTGTGAAGAAACGCCGTCTCTGCTAAAGCCATTCCGCGCCGAATGACAGTCCGAGGAGTTTCCATGTCCGACATCCAATCGCTGAAGCGCCCCGACGGCGAGACCCTGGCCTTCAAGACGGTGCGGGGCGTCGGCCCCACGGTCATCTGGATCGGCGGCTTCCGCTCGGACATGGAGGGAACCAAGGCCCTGGCGCTGGAAGCGGCGGCCCGCGAGCGCGGCTGGAACTATGTGCGCTACGACCATTTCGCCCATGGCCAATCGTCCGGCGACTGGAAACAGGCCACCATCGGCCGCTGGCGCGA
The DNA here is from genome assembly GCF_002479495.1 of Brevundimonas sp. UBA7506. Lineage (GTDB taxonomy): Bacteria > Pseudomonadota > Alphaproteobacteria > Caulobacterales > Caulobacteraceae > Brevundimonas. Next base: position 237,971 of record NZ_DLNQ01000015.1, on the reverse strand, counting down.
GGACGCGATCGCCCTGATCGACAGTCTTGAAGGACCGGTGATCCCGGTGGGGTCCTCGATGGGCGGCTGGGTGGCCCTGCTGGCGACCCTGGCGCGACCGGAGCGGATCAAGGGTCTGGTCTTGGTCAATCCGGCCCAGGACTTCACCGAAAAGCTGATGTGGCCCGGCCTGGCCGACCACGAGCGCCAGGCCATCCTGCGCGAGGGCGAAACCGTCATCACCGAGGAAGGCTTGGGGTCCTATGTCCTGACCCGGCGCATGTTCGAGGAGGCGCGCGACTGGCTGCTGCTGGACGGCGTCATCGAGATCACCGCGCCCGTTCACGTCCTGCAAGGCCGAGCCGACGACGTGGTGCCGTGGCGCCATCAGGTCGAGCTGGCCGAGCGCCTGACCGGCGGCGACCTGCGTCTGGACCTGATCGAGGGCGGCGACCACCGCCTGTCGAACCCCGCCGATCTGGCGCGGTTGGTGGAGGCGGTGGAGGCTATGCGGGCTTAGCGCCGCGTCTTTCCTCCCCACTCTGTGGGGAGGGGGACCGCGTAGCGGTGGAGGGGCCTGCTCGGCGGGAACGGCCCCTCCGTCACGGCGCTATCGCGCCGCGCCACCTCCCCATGGAATGGGGAGGAAAGGCTCAAGCCATCACAGGATGAACCGGCTCAGGTCGATGTTCCTGGCCAGATCGCCGACCTTTTCGCGCACCTTGTCGCCGTCGAAGGTCAGGGTCTGGCCCGACAGGTCCGAGGCCTTGAAGCTGGTCTCTTCCAGCACCCGCTCCAGCACGGTCTGAAGCCGGCGCGCGCCGATGTTCTCGACGGTGGAGTTGGCCGCCACGGCGGCGTCGGCCATGGCCTCGACCGCATCATCGGTGAAGACCAGGGTCACGCCTTCGGTCTCCAGCAGGGCCTGGTTCTGACGGATCAGATTGGCCTCGGGCTCGGTCAGGATGCGCTTGAAGTCGTCGCGGGTCAGGGCCTTCAGCTCAACCCGGATCGGCAGGCGGCCCTGCAATTCGGGCAGCAGGTCCGAGGGCTTGGCCACATGGAAGGCGCCCGAGGCGATGAACAGGACATGGTCGGTCTTCACCGGCCCGTACTTGGTCGACACCGTCGTGCCCTCGATGAGGGGGAGAAGATCGCGCTGCACGCCTTCGCGTGAAACATCGGCCCCGGACGCCCCCTGTCGCGCCGCCACCTTGTCGATCTCGTCGAGGAAGACGATGCCCTCGTTTTCGGCCAGCAGCAGGGCCTCCTTGGTCAGGCTTTCCTGATCCAGCAGCTTGTCGCTTTCCTCGGTGACGAGCGGGGGAACAGCTTCGGCCACAGTCAGCTTGACCGTCTTGGTGCGGCCGCCGCCCATCTTGCCCAGCAGGTCCGACAGGTTCAGCAGGCCGACGTTGCCGCCGCCGCCCGGCATGTCCAGGCCCTGCAGCGGCGAGGTCGTGTCGGCCAGGGCGATCTCGATCTCCTTGTCGTCCAGTTCGCCCGCGCGCAGCTTCTTGCGGAAGGCGTCGCGGGTGGCGGGCTGCGAGCCCGGCCCCACCAGGGCGTCCAGAATGCGCTCCTCGGCCTGCCCCTCGGCGCGGGCCTTCACGCCCGCCCGGCGCTTCTCGCGCACCATGACCAGGGCGCTCTCGACCAGATCGCGCATGATCTGATCCACGTCGCGACCAACATAGCCGACCTCGGTGAACTTGGTCGCCTCGACCTTGAGGAAGGGCGAACCGGCCAGCCTGGCCAGGCGGCGGGCGATCTCGGTCTTGCCCACGCCCGTGGGGCCGATCATCAGGATGTTCTTGGGCGTGACTTCGTCGCGCAGATCCTCGGGCACGCGCTTGCGGCGCCAGCGGTTCCTCAGGGCCACGGCCACGGCGCGCTTGGCGTCGTCCTGGCCGACGATGAAGCGATCCAGTTCGGAGACGATTTCACGGGGGGATAGGTCGGTCATGATCGCCAGATAGGGGGTCTCAGCCGCCGGCGGGAGGGGGGGGGGGCGACGACAGGCGCGGCGGAAACGGGCGGGGCCGGGATCAGCTGGGCGAACATCAGGGCCCATCCGTCCGTCCCCTTGCGCCAGAGCCGCACATAGTGGCCGCGCCGCTCGGCCTCGTCCCGCGTCCAGCGCGCCGAGCCCCAGGTCCAGGCCAGGTCCAGGCCAGGTCGCCCGCGCGCGAGGCGCCGCCGCCCTCGGTCGGGCCGAAATCGAAGCTGGAGGGCCAGCCGTCCAGCGCCGCCGCCATGGCCGCCCGACCGATGGCCGGCGGGCGCGGCGCGACATAGAGCCGCCCGTCCTCGGCCAGCACCGCCAGATGGGCCGCCTTCTGATCCGTGCGCGCGGCCCCGGCCAGCTTCGCCTCGGCGCCCCGCACCTCGCTCATCGCCGCCTCGGGCGAGGCGGAGACGCCCTCGCCCGTCGCCATCAGGTCCGGCTCGCTGTCAGGGCCGGGAACCTCGGCCGCCGTGGCGCCGGAACCGCCGTCATAGACCCAGCGCCATCGGCCGTCCGGCTGGCAGGCCCAGAGGGTGAAGTAGTGCCCCGTGCGCGCGCCGTTGACCGCCACCCCGCCGGTGGTGAAGCCCAGGTCGCCCGACCGGGCGAGACCCGCCCAGTTCGGCCACCATTCCAGACGCGGCTCATCAACTGGACGCGCTGCATCGGGTGAGTAGACCTCGCGCACCGTCTGGGCGCGTCCCTCGGCGATGACCACGGCGTCGGGCAGGGCCCATTTGTTGAAGCTGCCGCCGACGCCCAGGCCGGGCGCATCGGCGGCGAAGGCCCGCTCGGCGGCCACCACCGGCGCGGGCGAAGACGCGGGACACGACGGCCTGTCCATGGCGAGCAAGGCGGCGGCGACCATCAGGGCGGTGAGCGGCATGGCGATTACCTCCGCCGACCATTGATCGCCCGGAAGCGCGTCCTGTCGCGTTAATTCGCTGAAAGCCGACGCTCAGGCGACCAACCGCCTGAAACCCAGCGGGGACGCGCTCAAGAAGCGCGCGACCGCGTCGCGTGCGTTAGCGCCCTATAAGCTGCTCAAGCAGCGCGGCTCCGCGAGCCGGGCGATAGCGCCCTACGACCGCTCAAGCAGCGAGCCGCCGCGCGGCGAGCGTAGCGCCCTTAAAGACTCTCGATGGTCAGATTGCCGTTGGTGTAGACGCAGATTTCGGCGGCGATCTTCATGGCCTTGCGGGCGATCTGCTCGGCATCCTGTTCGCTGCTTTCGTCGATCAGGGCGCGGGCGGCGGCCAGGGCGTAGTTGCCGCCCGATCCGACGGCGGCCACGCCGTACTCCGGCTCCAGCACGTCGCCTACGCCGGTGACCGTCAGAATGGTGTCCTTGTCGGCGACCAGCAGCATGGCCTCCAGCCGACGCAGATAGCGGTCGGTGCGCCAGTCCTTGGCCAGTTCGACGCAGGCGCGGGCCAACTGGTCGGGGTATTGCTCCAGCTTGGCCTCCAGCCGCTCGATCAGGGTCAGGGCATCGGCCGTGGCTCCGGCGAAACCGGCCAGCACCTTGCCGCCCGCCAGGGTGCGCACCTTGCGCGCCGCGCCCTTGACGATGGTCGGCCCCATAGAGACCTGGCCGTCGCCGGCGATGACGGTGCGGCCGTTCTTGCGCACCGCCAGAATGGTGGTGCCGTGCCAGTCGGGAAAGCTCGAGGTCTGGGTCATGGTCGCTCAGATGGCGAGGAAAGATCGCGCTCGCAAGACGCCGCCGCGCCGCAGGGACTTCCGTTTTGTTAACCCTGCCATGACAGGGGAGCCTTCCCCAGTCGCCTCGCCTAGCGTTCGAGTACCCGCCTTGCCTCTGCACCGCGCCATCTATGTCAGCGACGCCGTCGGCGAGGCTGCGACCAGCCTGCTGGTTCTCGCCGAAATCCTCGGCGCCTCGGAACGCAACAATCGTCGCGACGGCCTGACCGGGGCTCTGATGCGCCACGGCGGCCGCTTCATGCAGGCCATCGAGGGGCGCCGCGCCGACGTGGATCGGCTGATGGACCGACTGCGCGCCGATCCCCGTCACCAGAACATCCGCCTGCTGTCCGACCAGGACGTCGCCGGCCGCCTCTTTCCCGAGTGGCCGATGACCCTGGCCCAGATGACGCCCGCCGCCGCGCGCGTGCTGAACGGCGCCGGGTTGGACCAGTTGAGCCCTGATCGCGCCGAAACCTTGCTGAGCACGGCGACGCAGGCCCTGACTGTTCCGGCCTGACGGGCCGCCGCGACTGCGCTAGACAGGGCGCGTGATCCAGCCTGCCGCCCCCGCCCCTGTCCGTTTTTCCGACGAGGAAGTCGACCGTTACGCGCGTCAGCTGGTGCTGTCCGAGATCGGCGGCCCCGGCCAGCAGGCCCTGAAGCGCGCGCGGATGCTGATCGTCGGCCTGGGCGGGGTCGGGGCGCCCGCCGCCCTCTACCTGGCCGCCGCCGGGGTCGGGACCCTGGGTCTGATCGACCATGACGCGGTCGCCCTGTCCAACCTGCAGCGGCAGATCATCTTCGCCACCGCCGACGCCGGACGTCCCAAGGTCGAGGCGGGCGCCGCGCATCTGGCCGCCCTCAATCCGCATGTCGCCGTGGAGCCCTTCATCGAGCGGCTGACGCCCGACAACGCCCGCGACATCATCGAGCGCTTCGATCTGGTGCTGGACGGCACGGATGATTTCGACACCCGCTTCGCCGTCAACGCCGCCTGCGTGGCGACGGGAACGCCTTTGGTTTCAGGCGCTCTGGGGCGCTGGAACGGTCAGGTCAGCGTCTTCACCGGCGAGCCCTGCTATCAATGCCTGGTGCCCGAAACCCCGCCCGACGCCGAGACCTGCGCCCGGGTCGGCGTGGTCGGCGCCCTTGCCGGCGTCATCGGCGCCATGACGGCCCTGGAGGCGATCAAGCTGATCACAGGCGCGGGCGCCCCTCTGACCGGTCGCCTGATGCTCTACGACGGCCTGGGCGGAAGCAGCCGGGTGGTGAAGATCGCCGCCGACCCGGCCTGCCCGGTCTGCGGATCAGCCCACGCCTAGAGCATGGCCGGGATGACCCGGTCGGGCGGCCGGTGGCCGTTCTGATAGGTCATGATGTTGGCGATGACGCGGTCCCCCATGTCCTGACGCGCCTCGATCGTGGCCGACCCGAGATGGGGCAGCAGGACCACGTTGGCGCGGCCCATCAGGCCCGGATGCACCGCCGGTTCGTGCTCGAACACGTCCAGACCCACGCCGAACAGGGCGCGACGATCCAGAGCCTCGACCAGCGCCGCCTCGTCGATCAGTTCGCCGCGCGCGGTGTTGACCAGAATGGCGTGGGGCTGCAGCCGCGCGATGCGCTCGGCAGACAGGATGTAGCGGGTGTCTTTGGTGGCCGGACAGTTCAGCGAGATGACGTCCATCCGCGCCAGCATCTGATCCAGATCATCCCACCAGGTCGCGCCCAGTTCCTCGGCGATCATGTCCGAGACGGGTTTGCGGTTGTGATAGTGGACCTGCATGCCGAAAGCCTTGGCCCGGCGCGCCAGGGCCTGGCCGATGCGGCCCATGCCGACGATGCCCAGGCGCTTGCCCCACAGCTTGCGGCCGCACATCCAGGTCGGGCTCCAGCCCTGGAACTGGCCCGCCGCGACGACATTGGCGCCTTCGACGATGCGGCGGCTGACGGCCATGATCAGGCTCATGGTCAGGTCGGCGGTGTCCTCGGTCAGGACGCCAGGGGTGTTGGTGACGATGATTCCGCGGCCCACGGCGGCGTCGATGTCGATATGGTCCACGCCCGCGCCGAAGTTGGCGATCATCTTCAACTGCTCGCCAGCCCCCGCGATCAGCTCGGCGTCCAGATGGTCGGTGATGGTCGGGATCAGGACCTCGGCGCGCTGCAGGGCGGCGGCCAGGTCGTCGCGCGACATCGGACGGTCGGTCAGGTTCAGTTCGGCGTCGAACAGCTCGCGCAGGCGCGTTTCCACCGTATCGGGCAGGCGTCTGGTTAATACGACCTTAAGCTTGCGAGCGGACATAGGAAGCCTGGGTTTCGACGGGCGGTAACGCCCGAACGGGACGTGTCGATCCGGTGTCTAGCAAAGCTGTGGTCAGGTTCAAAAGTTTCCGGCGTATCGCCGTCATCGCCGCCGTCCTCGGATCGGGCGTCTTCGCGGGCGCCAGCGCCCGCATGCCTGACGGCCGGCCGACCCCGACAGGTCTGGAAGTGCCGCGCTGGGTCACGCTGAAATCCTCTCAGGTCCGCGCCCGTCAGGGGCCGGGCCTCGATTACCAGATCCTGTGGGAATATCGCGCTGCGGGCCTGCCCGTGCAGGTGATCGCCGAGACCAAGGAGTGGCGCAAGATCTGCGATCCGGACGGTTCGGTTGCGTGGATCCACCGCACCGTCGCCTCGGGCCGTCGCAGCGTCTTCAACCGCTCGGCCGAAGAGATCATGATCCACTCGGGCCGATCCGCCACCTCGTCGGTGCGGGCCCGCCTGTCGCCGCGCTCCATCGTCTCCCTGGACGAATGCGAAGACGGCTGGTGCCGGGTGCGCGTGCGCAAGATCCGGGGCTGGGTGCCCGAACGGGCGGTCTTCGGAACCCAGGAACGCGCCCTGTGCAACGCCGCCCGGCCCGCCGGCGCCGGTCGCAGCTAGACTTCACAACAGTTGAGCGGGCGCGCAGGGTCGTGTAACCCGCCCGCAACACTTCCGGAGCGTCATCCTTGAGCCAGTCCCAATATCCGTCGTCGTTCGATCATGAAGGCCTGCTGGCCTCAGGCCGTGGCGAGCTGTTCGGTCCGGGCAACGCCCAGCTGCCGGCCCCGCCGATGCTGATGTTCGACCGCATCAAGACCATCACCGCCGACGGCGGCGACTACGGCAAGGGCTATGTCGAGGCTGAACTCGACATCAACCCGGACCTCTGGTTCTTCCAGTGCCACTTCATCGGCGACCCGGTCATGCCCGGCTGCCTCGGCCTGGACGCCATGTGGCAGCTGGTCGGCTTCTATCTCGGCTGGATCGGCGGCCCCGGCAAGGGCCGCGCCCTGGGGGTCGGCGAGGTCAAGTTCACCGGCCAGGTGACCCCGGACGTCAAGAAGGTGGTCTATAAGGTCCACCTGAAGCGCGTCATCAACCGCAAGCTGGTCATGGGCATCGCCGACGGCGTGCTCGAGGCCGACGGCGAGGTCATCTACACCTGCGCCGACATGCGCGTCGGCCTGTTCGGCGGCGCGGCCACGGTGGCGTCGACGGACGCCTGACCCCATTTGATGCAGACCGCGGTCAACGCGGCGCCTGAAGACTGAATGTTAGGAAACACCATGCGGCGTGTCGTCGTCACCGGATTGGGCATCGTCTCCTCCATCGGCACCGGCCAGGACGAGGTCGCGGCCTCCCTGCGCGAAGCCAAGTCGGGCGTCCAGCACGCCGCCGACCACGCCAAGTACGGTTTCCGCTCGCAGGTCTGGGCGCCGCCGGCCCTGGGCGTCACCGCCGAGGACTGGGCGCCCCTGGTGGACCGCCGCGCCGCCCGCTTCCTGGCCAACGGCACGGCCTGGGCCCATATCGCCTTTGAAGAGGCCCTGAAGGACAGCGGTCTGAGCGCCGACGAAATCAAGGACGAGCGGATCGGCCTGATCGTCGGCGAAGGCGGCCCCTCGACCCAGGTCATCCTGCAGGCGGCCCAGACGACCGTCGAAAAGGGCTCGCCCAAGCGCGTCGGCCCCTTCGCCGTGCCCAAGGCCATGGCCAGCGGCCCATCGGCCGTCCTGGCCACCTGGTTCGAACTCAAGGGAATCAACTATTCGATCTCCTCGGCCTGCGCGACCTCGGCTCACTGCATCGGCGCCGCCGCCGAGCAGATCGCGTGGGGCAAGCAGGACGTGGTCTTCGCGGGCGGCTGCGAAGACATCGACTGGTCCATGTCGAACATGTTCGACGCCATGGGCGCCATGTCCTCCAACTTCAACGAGACGCCCTCGGTCGCCTCGCGCGCCTATGACAAGGACCGCGACGGCTTCGTCATCGCCGGCGGCGCCGGCATCGTGGTGCTTGAGGAATACGAACGCGCCGTGGCGCGCGGCGCGACCATCTACGCTGAAGTCACCGGCTACGCCGCCAACTCGGACGGCTACGACATGGTCGCCCCCTCGGGCGAGGGCGCCGAGCGCTGCATGAAGCTGGCCCTGAAGATGGCGGGCGATCCGAAGATCGACTACCTGAACCCGCACGGCACCTCGACGCCGGTCGGCGACGCCAAGGAGATGGGCGCGGTGCGCAACGTCTTCGGCGACGACCTGCCGATGATCTCCTCGACCAAGTCGCTGACGGGCCACTCGCTCGGCGCGGCGGGCGCGCAGGAAGCCATCTACTGCCTGCTGATGATGAAGCACGGCTTCGCCGCCGAAAGCGCCCACATCGAAAACCTGGACCCCGAGTTCGAGGGCATGCCGATCCTGCGCGAACGCCACGACGGCGAACTGAAGCACGTCATGTCCAACAGCTTCGGCTTCGGCGGCACCAACGGCACCCTGATCCTGTCCAAGGTCTAGAAACCGTCCAACCGGCGAAAATTGTCGCCTCGGACACGAAAATAACGCCATTCGGCCCTTCGTCCGCCCGGATGGACGTTCAAAAAGGCACCATCGGCCTGTCGGAGTTCGGAAAAGTCCCGGATCCTGAACAGCCCCCCCAGCCCCCCAGGATTTTTCCGCTAAAGGGCTTCGACGGGCCGATGCTTCCTCCAAGCAGAGACGCCCGCGACCGCCCTCCTCCCCCTCCTGGCGACGCGGGCGTTTTGCTGTCTGGACCTCAGTGAGACGGATCAGCCGGGCAGGCTGATCGTTGTCCGCTCGCCGTCGCGCATCACCGTCAGCTCGACCGCGCCGTCTTGCAGAGCCCCTGCCAGGGCGGCCATGTCGGCCACGCGCGCGCCGCCGACCTCGACCACCACGTCGCCCGCCTGAACCCCCGCCGCTGCTGCGACCGAACCGCCCTCGACCACGGTGACCTGCGCCCCTGCGCCCTCTCCCGAATTGCGGAAAGTCAGGCCGCGCGCCATCGCCGCGCTGCGCCCAAGGCGCACGGCGGGCAGGTCAGCGGACTGCACCGTCAGGCTCGCCGTGGCCTCGCGCCCGTCCCGTAGATAGACCACCGGCAGGGTCGCGCCGGGCCGGGCGATGCCGACGGTGGCCTGGACCGAACCCGCGTTGGCCACGGGACGGTTCTGCAGACGCGTGATGACGTCGCCGGGACGCAGGCCCGCCTGCTCTGCCGCCGAGCCGGGCGCCGCGTCATAGACCACAGCCCCGCGCACAATGTTCAGGCCCATCTCGCGCGCCCGTTCGGCCGTCAGCGAGCCCAGGGCCACGCCGATCTGGCCGCGCTTGACCTCGCCGGTGGCGCGCAACTGGTCGACCACGAACATCATGATGCGGGTCGGCACGGCGAAGGCGATGCCGTCGTTGCCGCCGCCCATGCCGCCGGACAGGATGGCCGTGTTGATGCCGATCAGCCGCCCCCGGCTGTCCAGCAGCGGCCCGCCCGAATTGCCCGAGTTCACCGCCGCGTCGGTCTGGATATAGTCCTCGATGGCGTCGCCCATGCCTGAGCGATTCAGGCCCGAAATGACCCCCATGGTCAGGGTCTGGTCGAGGCCCAAAGGATAGCCGACGGCGAAGGCCAGGTCGCCGGTGCGCAGGGTGTCGGAATCGACCGTCTGGACCTGCGACAGGCCCGACGCCTCGATCTTCAGCACGGCGATGTCGGTGGCCTTGTCCGCCCCGATCAGGGTCGCGTCGAACAGGCGGCCGTCGATCATGTCGACGGTGAACTTCTGGCCGTTCTCGATGACGTGGTGGTTGGTGACGATGATGCCGTTCGCGGCGTCGATGATAACGCCCGATCCGCCCTGCGAGGGCTTGGGATCGCCTTCCGAACGCGGGCCGCGCGACTGGCCCAGGGTGGTCACCTGGACCACGGCAGGCAAGGAGGCGTCGAGGCCCGAGGCGAAGGTGAAAACCCCGCGCCGCGCATCATAAGGCAAACCCTGGACCGCAGGCGTCTGGGCCGAGGCAGCCGCCGGAGCCGCCGTCGCCGCAACCGGCGCAGCGCTCAGGGTCAGGACAAAGGCGGCGCCGGTCGAGGCCAGCAGGGTGTGTCGCATCATGGTCGGTCCCTTCGCAGACCCACAGCCTAGCGCGGGAAGTCGGTCGTGACGACCGCCTATGAACCAAAGCCGATGCTGGAGCGTACTCAGAAAAATCGTCGGTTCTCGACGATGGAGGGATCCTATGAGCAGAACGTTCCCAAGCGCGGTCTCGACAGCCTGCCTGGCCCTGTGCACCGCCGCTTGCGCCACCGCCCCGGAGCCGACATCCGGTTTCCTCTCCAGCTATGAAGGACTTGCAGCCCGCTCGGACACGGTGCGCGCCTCTGTGCGACAGCGGCGGGACGAGCAGGCCGCCCGCGCCGTGGAAAAGGTTCATATCGAACGCGCCGTGCTGACGTCGGACGCGGCCCCGGCCCTGCGCGCCGAAGACTGGAGCCTGGTGCTGGGCGAGATGGATCGTCAGGTCTGCTATGAATTGAGCGAACGCTTCACGGTCCTGGACGCCCCTGCGCCGGATGCCGCCAGGGTTCGTCTGGCCGCGACGCGCATCAGCCCCACCGGTCAGGCGGGATCGGCCGCCTCGGCCGTCGCCAGCTACTTCATCCCCGGCCCGATCGGACTGCGGGCGCCGGGCACCACCGGCGGCCTGGCCGCCGAAGCCGAGCTGCTGGACCCCGATGGCCGTCAGGTCGCGGCCATCGTCTGGGCCCGCAACGCCACCGTCGTCGGCACGGACGACCCGTCCCTGTCGCGCGTCGGCGACGCTCATCAGTTGGCCGAGGTCTTTGGCGACATGGTCGGCGACGCCTTCGCCCCCGCCGACCGCAAGCCGCGCCCAATCGCCCAGCCCGACCCCTGCTCACGCTTCGGCCCGCGCGTCCGGCCCGAGGGCTTCGTCGTGCGCGCCGTCACGGGCCTGTATCAACCCGAGGTCAGCGGGGGCAGGAGACAGGAAGAAACGGCGCCGGCCGACGCCGACCGCCCCTAGAAGGCGCTTTCGCCCGTGATGGCCCGGCCCAGGATGAGGGCATGGACGTCGTGGGCGCCTTCATAGGTGTTGACGGTTTCCAGGTTCATGGCGTGGCGCATGACGTGCAGTTCGCCCGTGATGCCGGCGCCGCCGTGCATGTCGCGGGCTTCACGGGCCACGGCCAGGGCCTTGCCGCAGTTGTTGCGCTTCATCAGGCTGATGGCCTCCGGCACCCAGGCGCCGGTATCCAGCAGACGACCCAGGGCATAGGCGCCCTCGAAGCCGAGGAAGATCTCGGTCTGCATGTCGGCCAGCTTCTTCTGCACCAGCTGGCGCGACGACAGGGGGCGGCCGAACAGCATGCGCTCAGCCACATAGTCGCGGCTGGCGTGGAAGCAGAACTCGGCGGCGCCCATGGCCCCCCAGGCGATGCCGAAGCGCGCCTTGTTCAGGCAACTGAACGGACCGCGCAGGCCCTGCACGCCCGGCAGGATGTTAGCTTCCGGCACGAAGACGTCGTTCAGGCCGATGTCCCCGGTGATCGAGGCGCGCAAGCTGAGCTTGTCGCCGATCTTGTCCGTGGTGAAGCCGTCGAAGTCGCGCTCGACGATGAAGCCGCGGATCTTGTCGTCGAGCTTGGCCCAGACAATCGCCAGGTCGCTGATCGGGCTGTTGGTGATCCAGTATTTGGCGCCGTTCAGGCGATAGCCGCCCTCGACCTTGACCGCCTTGGTCTTCATCGAGGCCGGGTCCGACCCGCCGTCGGCCTCGGTCAGACCGAAGCAGCCGACCAGTTCACCCGCCGCCATTTTAGGAAGGAATTTAAGTTTCTGTTCTTCCGAACCGAAGGCGTAGATCGGGTACATGGCCAGCGACGACTGGACGCTCATGGCCGAGCGATAGCCGCTGTCGACCGCCTCGACCTCGCGCGCGATCAGGCCATAGGCCACGTGGCTGGCTTCCGAGCCGCCGTATTGTTCCGGCAGCATGGCGCCGAGGAAGCCCATCTCGCCCATCTCGGTCATGATGGCGCGATCAAAGGCCTCGTCGCGGAAGGCCTCGACCACGCGCGGCAGCAGGGCCTCGCGGGCATAGGCGCGCGCCGCGTCCTGGATCATCCGCTCGTCGTCCGTCAGGCGGCCGCGCAGGTCGAAGGGATCGTCCCAACGGAAGGTCTGTTGCGAAGCGTGCGAGCCGTCGGCCATGGATGTTTCCTGAGCAGTTCAGTGTGCGGGGTTCTCTGGGCCGTCACGCGCGGGTCATCAGAGCGTGACGATGCGACCCCTGTTCCGAGGGCCGGTTTAGGCGATAATGAAGGGGCCGGGTAGAGGGAGGTGGGGAACCGCGTTAGGCTGGGATCATGTCGAGCACGTTTTCACGTCTGTTCCGCGATCACCCGCGTGAGGTCAGCGAGACCTATCTGGAGCACATGGCCGCCTCATCGCGTTTCGGCTTCAAGCTGATGCGCCTGGCCGCCTGCGCCTTCACCCATGCGGTCGTGCCGGGCGTGCACAAGAGCACGGTGTCCGACGCCATTCGCGGCATGGCCCGCGACATGGGCGGCCGCGCCGAGGAAGCTCGCGAATGCCGGATGCGCGACGCCGGGGTCTGGGACGTGGGGCTCTAGGACAGGAATTCTCCTCCCCTGCATGGGGAGGGTGGCTGGCTCGTAGCGTCAGACGGGTGGGGGCGCTGGGCTGTTTCAAGCGCACCGCACGGTCGCCGCGCCCTCCCACCCGGTCGCTTCGCGACCACCCTCCCCATGAAGGGGAGGGAGAGGTAAGAAACGTGATGACCCAAGCTCAAGGCCCCCTCGCTGGCGTTCGCGTCCTCGATCTGTCCCGCGTTTTGGCCGGCCCCTGGGCGACGCAGACCCTGGCCGACCTCGGCGCCGAGGTCATCAAGATCGAGCGTCCCGGCGAGGGCGACGACACCCGCCACTGGGGGCCGCCCTTCACCACCGCGACTGACGGATCAAAGGGCGACGCCGCCTATTTCCTGTGCGCCAACCGGGGCAAGAAGTCGGTCGAACTGGACATCGCCAGCTCTGAAGGCGCCGAGGCCGTGCGTCGACTGGCCGCCACCTGCGACGTGGTGGTCGAGAATTTCAAGACCGGCGGATTAGCCAAGTACGGCCTCGACTACGCTGGTCTGTCAGCGGTCAATCCGAAGCTGGTCTATTGCTCGATCACCGGCTTCGGTCAGGACGGGCCGGACGCGCACCGGGCCGGCTACGACTACATGATCCAGGCCATGGGCGGGCTGATGTCGATCACCGGCCAGCCGGACGGGGCGCCCGGCGCCGAGCCGATGAAGGTGGGGGTGGCGGTCGTGGACCTGTTCACCGGCCTCTACGCCTCCAACGCCATCCTGGCCGCCCTGTGGCATGCGCGAGCGACAGGCGAGGGTCAGCACGTGGACGTCGCCCTGTTCGACGTCCAGGCGGCCATGCTGGCCAATCAGGCGACCAACTGGTTCGTCTCGGGGACAGCGCCGACGCGGATGGGCAATGCCCACCCCAACCTGGCCCCCTATCAGCCCTTCCCCTGCTCGGACGGCATGGTGGTCATCGCCGTCGGCAACGACGGCCAGTTTCGGGCGCTGGCCAAGGCGCTGGGCGTCGAGCCCATGGGCGCCGACCCGCGCTTCTCCACCAACGCCCTGCGGGTCCAGCACCGCGCCGAGCTGTCGCCGACCCTGTCGACCCTGACGGCGTGTTTCACCATGAAGGGGCTGATGGCGGCGCTGGAGGCAGCGGGCGTGCCCTGCGGCCCGGTCAACACCATCGACCAGGTCTTCGAGGAGCCGCAAGCGATCCATCGCGGCCTGACGATTGAACAGTCGCGCCCCGACCTGGCCACGCCGATCCGCACCGTCGCCTCGCCCATCCGCCTGTCGAAGACCCCCGTCCGGTACGAGGCCCCGCCACCGAAGCTGGGGCAGGACACGGAGGCGGTTCTGGCTTCGATCACTCGAGGCGACTGACCTCGCGGCGGGAGCCTAGAAGGTCAGGACCTGCCACAGCCAGCCGATCCCGCACAGGCCAAGGATCGTGATCGCCACATAGCGGACGACGGTTTTCATCGAACCGATCGCCCCATAGACCTCGTCTTCGCGAAGTTCGCCAATCATGCCCGGCGTCGCGTCCAGTCGCCATTCTTCGGACTCTGCGCCGCCGAGATCGCCGAACTCGCCGCGCCGGGCGCGGGCGATCAGATCCCGCGCCTGGACGATCTGAAAGTCAGGCGCGGTCACCCGGAGCCCGCCAAACGCTACCTGCAAATGCGCCATGTTGGTCGCGGCGTCCCGGTCAGGCACGCGGGCGTCGATCCCGTGTCGCTTCAGAAAAGCTGCCGCCAGCTCCGCTTCGGGCAAGTTCGTGAACCGCGCCACTTCCAGTCGATCCATCTTGTCCTCAAGCCCTCAGTCCGCCCATACGGCGAAGCTAACACGGATCTCCCAATTGAAAACGGCGGGCCCCTTTCGAGTCCCGCCGTCGTCAGTTGTTGCTCGCGAAGACCTTACAGGTCCAGCAGGGCGCGGGCCGGATCTTCCAGCAGTTCCTTGATGCGGACCAGGAAGGTCACGGCTTCCTTGCCGTCGACGATGCGGTGATCATAGCTGAGGGCCAGGTACATCATCGGGCGGATCTTGACCTCGCCGTTGATGGCCATCGGGCGCTGCACGATGTTGTGCATGCCCAGGATGCCCGACTGCGGCGCGTTCAGGATCGGCGTCGACATCAGCGAGCCATAGGTGCCGCCGTTGGTGATGGTGAAGGTGCCGCCCTGCATCTGATCCATGGTCAGGGCGCCGTCACGGGCGGCCTTGCCCAGGGCGCCGATGCCCTTTTCTATGCCGGCGAGGCTCAGGGTGTCGGCGTCGCGCAGGACCGGAACCACCAGACCCTTGTCGGTGCCGACGGCCACGCCGATGTCGTAGTGGTTCTTGTAGATGATGTCCGTGCCGTCGATCTCGGCGTTGACGGCCGGGATTTCGTGCAGGGCCTGGACCACGGCCTTGGTGAAGAAGGACATGAAGCCCAGCTTCACGCCGTGGCGCTTCTCGAAGACTTCCTTGTACTGGGCGCGCAGGGCCATGACGTTGGTCATGTCCACCTCGTTGAAGGTGGTCAGCTGGGCGGCCGTGTTCTGGGATTCCTTCAGGCGACGAGCGATGGTCTGACGCAGGCGCGTCATCTTCACCCGCTCCTCGCGCGGCTGGTCGGCGCGCGGCGCGGCCGGAGCAGCGACGACCGGAGCCGGAGCGGCGGCGCCGATGGCGGCGATGGCGTCAGCCTTGGTGATGTTGCCCTTCGGACCCGTGGCCGACAGCGAGGCCGGGTTCAGGTTGTTTTCCGACACAACGCGCTGGACGGCGGGCGACAGGTGAGCCGAGGCCGGAACCTGGGCTGAGCCGCTGTTGGCCGGAGCAGCGGCGGCAGGCGCAGCCGCCGGGGCCGCAGCGGCGCCCGAGGCCGAGATGGAGCCGATGACCTGACCGGGGGTCACGGTCGCGCCGTTGTCGGCGGCGATGGTCAGGACGCCGGCGGCCGGGGCCGAGACCTCCACCGCGACCTTGTCCGTCTCGATCTCGACCAGAAGCTCGTCCTTGGCGACGGTGTCGCCCGACTTCTTCAGCCAGGTTCCGATCGAGCCTTCAGCGACGCTTTCGCCCATGGTCGGGACGGCGATCTCGACCGAGGCGCCGCCCGAAGCGGCCGGAGCGGCGGCGGGGGCTGCAGCGGCGGCAGGGGCAGCGGCCGGAGCCGACGCGCCTTCGCTCACCGAACCCAGGACCGTGCCGGGAACGACCGTGTCGCCCTCGGCGGCGTTGATCGCCGCCAGGACGCCGTCGGCCGGGGCCACGACTTCCAGCGAAACCTTGTCGGTTTCCAGCTCGACCAGGACTTCGTCCTTACGGACGGAGTCGCCGACCTTCTTGATCCACTTGGCGATGGAGGCTTCGCTGACGGATTCACCGAGGGCGGGGGTGAGGATATCGGCCATGGTTCGGTCCAGTGTCTTTTCGTGTCTTGGCGTATCTATAGGTCAGGCGAGGCCGATCAGGCCATGGCCTCGGCGAGGAAGGTCTCGAGTTCCTTCAGGTGGCGGCTCATCAGGCCGGCCGCCGTGGAGGCGGAGGCCGGACGCCCGACGTAACGCGCGCGCTTGGCCTTGATATCCATCTTCTCGAGGGTCAGTTCGATCCACGGATCGACGAAGGTCCAGCCGCCCATGTTCTTGGGCTCTTCCTGACACCAGACCAGGTCGGCGTTGGGGAAGCGGGCCAGTTCGGCCGAGATCGACTTGATCGGCCACGGATAGAACTGTTCCAGGCGCAGGATGTAGATGTCGTTGACCCCCGCCTTCTCGCGCGCGTCCAGCAGGTCGTAATAGACCTTGCCCGAGCAGACGATGACCTTGCGGATGTCCTTGTCGGCCTTGAGCGAGACGCCGGCCACGTCCGGACGCAGCTGGGCGTCGTCGCGCAGAACGCGGTGGAAGGACGAGCCCTCCGCCATGTCGGCCAGGGTCGACACCGCCTTCTTGTGACGCAGCAGCGACTTGGGCGTCATCAGGATCAGCGGCTTGCGGTAAGAACGGTGCAGCTGGCGACGCAGGATGTGGAAGTAGTTGGCCGGGGTCGTGCAGTTGGCGACCTGCATGTTGTTCTCGGCGCACTGCTGCAGGAAGCGCTCGAGGCGGGCCGAGGAGTGCTCGGGACCCTGGCCTTCATAGCCGTGCGGCAGCAGCATGGTCAGGCCGCTCATGCGCAGCCACTTGCGTTCACCCGAGGAGATGAACTGGTCGATGACCACCTGGGCGCCGTTGACGAAGTCGCCGAACTGGCCCTCCCACAGGGTCAGGGTATTGGGGTCGGCCAGCGAGTAGCCGTACTCGAAGCCCAGCACCGCCTCTTCCGACAGGGCCGAGTCGATGACCTCGAAGTGGGCCTGGCCGTCGCGCAGGTGGTTCAGCGGGAAGTAGCGCTTCTCGGTCGTCTGGTCGGTGATGCCCGAGTGACGCTGCGAGAAGGTGCCGCGCACCGAGTCCTGACCGGACAGGCGGATGTTGTAGCCCTCGTCCAGCAGCGAGGCGAAGGCCAGGCTTTCGGCGGTGGCCCAGTCGATGTTCTGGCCGCTGTCGACGGCCTCACGACGACCGTCGATGACCCGCTTCAGCGTCTTGTGCACGTCGACGCTGTTGGGGATCTGGGTCAGGCGGTGGCCGTAGCCCTTGAGCTTGTCCGTGGAGACGGCCGTGTCGCCGCGCTGGGCGGCGTCGTCGGTCTTCTCGGCGCCCAGGCCCTGCCACTGGCCGTCCAGCCAGTCGGCCTTGTCGGCCTTGAAGGTCTTGCCCGCTTCAAACTCGGCGTCGAGGAAGGCTTCGAAGCGCGCCAGCTCGGCGTCGACCTCGGCCTGGGTGATCACGCCCTCGGCCACCAGACGCTTGGAGTAGATCTCGCGCGTCGACGGCTGGTTCTTGATCTTGGCGTACATCAACGGCTGGGTGAAGGTCGGGTCGTCGCCTTCGTTGTGACCGAAGCGGCGGTAGCAGAACATGTCCACCACCACGTCCTTGTGGAACTTCTGGCGGTATTCCGTCGCCACCTTGGCGGCGAAGACGACCGCTTCGGGATCATCGCCGTTGACGTGGAAGATCGGCGCCTGAACCATCAGCGCCACGTCCGACGGATAGGGCGACGAGCGCGAGTTGCGCGGCGCCGTGGTGAAGCCGATCTGGTTGTTGATGACGAAGTGCAGGGTGCCGCCGGTGCGGTAGCCCTTCAGCCCCATCAGGGCGAAGCATTCGGCCACCACGCCCTGGCCGGCGAAGGCGGCGTCGCCGTGGATCAACAGGGGGGCGACCTTGGAGCGGTCCAGCACCCATTCGGCGTCCGACTTGCCCTGGTTGACCTCGGCCTCGCGGATATCGAAGGCCTGCTTGGCGCGCGACTTGCCCAGGACGACCGGGTTGACGATTTCAAGGTGCGACGGGTTGGCCGTCAGCGACAGGTGGACCTTCTTGCCGTCGAACTCGCGGTCCGACGAGGCGCCCATGTGATACTTGACGTCGCCCGAGCCCTCGATGTCCGACGGCACCGACGAACCGCCCTGGAACTCGTGGAAGATGGTCTTGTAGGGCTTGCCCATGACGGCGGCGAGCACGTTCAGGCGGCCGCGGTGGGCCATGCCCAGAACGATCTCGTCCACGCCCAGGGCGCCGCCGCGCTTGATCACCTGCTCCAGGGCCGGGACCATGGCCTCGCCGCCGTCCAGGCCGAAGCGCTTGGTGCCGGGGAAGCGCTTGTGCAGGAAGCGCTCGAAGCCCTCGGCCTCGATCAGCTTGTTCAGGATGGCCAGCTTGCCTTCCTTGGTGAAGGCGTTCTGCTCGAACTTGTCGGCGCCTTCAAAGCGCTGCTGCAGCCAGGACTTCTCTTCCGGCTCGGCGATGTGCATGAACTGCACGCCGATGTTGCCGCAGTAGGTGCGCTTGAGGATGTCCAGCACCTGACGGATCGAACCCGTCTGCAGGCCCAGGACGCCGTCCAGGAAGATCGGGCGGTCCATGTCGGCGGCGGTGAAGCCGTAGAATTCGGGGGTCAGCTCGGCGTTCTCGACCGGCTGCTCGATGCCCAGCGGGTCCAGCTTGGCCTGCAGGTGGCCGCGCACGCGGTAGCTGCGGATAAGCATCAGGGCGCGGATCGAGTCATGGGCGGCGGCGCGCACGTCGGCGGCGGTCAGCGCGCCCGAGGCGTCGGCAGCCGGAGCGGCGGGACGCGGACCGGGCTTGCCGGCGGCCTTGGGATCGACCTTGGGGGCGGGCCAGCGACCGTCGAAGACAGCGGTGTCCTCGGTCGGCTCGGCCGGACCCGAACGGCCCCACGAACCGGCGGCGGCCGACTGCTTCACCAGGTCGGCGTTGTCCTTCAGCTGGTCGAAGAAGGCGCGCCATTCCCCCGGCACCGAGCCGGGGTCCGCAGCCCATTTTTCGTGCAGGTCCTCAATGAAGGCGGCGTTCGCGCCATAGAGGAAACTGGTCTCGGCAAAGACCTGGTTCAGCTGACCTGCATCGTCCGCCATTTTGCTCTCGTCGTCCTACATTCCAGCCGCGCGCGCACGCCTGCGCGGTGAGCGGCGCCGCTCATATAGGCCGTGTTTCCTTACTGGTCATGACCGAAGGGAGGCGATGCGGGTGGAAATTGGTCGAATCCGCAAGAAAAAACGCCCCCGGACGATTCCGAGGGCGTTTCAAAGGGTCACAGGGCGCGAAATTTCGCCCCGGAACATCGTTCGGTCGCGCTCCCTGCCCCCGAACCCCCGACATCGACTGGAGCGGAGGCGCGGCGAACTCGCTCAAGCAGCGAGCCGCCGCGCGGCGAGCGTTAGCGACCTTGCTGAAGGGCTTTAGCCCTTCAGCACTTCGAGAAGCGTGTGACCCAGGCGCGCCGGCGACGGCGAGACGCGGATGCCCGCGGCCTCCATGGCGGCGATCTTGGATTCCGCGTCGCCCTTGCCGCCCGAGACGATGGCGCCGGCGTGGCCCATGGTGCGGCCGGCCGGAGCCGTACGACCAGCGATGAAGCCGGCCATCGGCTTCTTGCGGCCCTTCTTGGCTTCGTCGATCAGGAACTGGGCGGCGTCTTCTTCGGCGCCGCCGCCGATTTCACCGATCATGATGATCGACTCGGTGGCGTCGTCGGCCAGGAACATTTCCAGGACGTCGATGAACTCGGTGCCCTTGACCGGGTCGCCGCCGATGCCGACGGCCGTGGTCTGGCCCAGGCCCGCGTTGGTGGTCTGGAACACGGCTTCATAGGTCAGGGTGCCCGAGCGCGAGACGACGCCGACCGAGCCCTTGGAGAAGATGCTGCCCGGCATGATGCCGATCTTGCACTGTTCCGGGGTCAGGATGCCGGGGCAGTTCGGGCCCAGCAGGCGCGACTTGGACTTCTCCAGGCGAGCCTTGACGCGCACCATGTCCAGCACCGGGATGCCCTCGGTGATGCAGGTAATGAAGGGGATCTCGGCCTCGATGGCTTCGATGATGGCGTCGGCGGCGCCTGCCGGCGGGACGTAGATGACCGAGGCGTCAGCGCCGGTGCGCTCCTTGGCTTCGGCGACCGAGGCGTAGATCGGCAGGGTTTCGCCGTGCGAGCCGGTCCAGTTGGTGCCGCCCTTGGTCGGGTGCACGCCGGCGACCATCTGGGTGCCGTGATAGGCCAGGGCCTGTTCAGTGTGGAAGCCGCCGGTCTTGCCGGTCAGGCCTTGCACGATGATCTTGGTGTTCTTGTCGACGAGAATGGACATGTGTCTGTGCTCTGAATTCTGTGTGTCAGCTGGGCGGTGGCGAGTAAGGCTCTAAGCCTTAGCCGACCGCCGCGACGATCTTCTGGGCGGCGTCGTCGAGGTCGTCCGCAGCCGTGATGGCCAGGCCGGACTCGTTCAGGATCTTCTTGCCCAGGTCGACGTTGGTGCCTTCCAGGCGGACCACCAGCGGCACCTTCAGGCCCACTTCCTTCACGGCCGCGACCACGCCTTCGGCGATGACGTCGCACTTCATGATGCCGCCGAAGATGTTGACCAGGATGCCCTGGACGTTCGGGTCAGCGGTGATGATCTTGAAGGCCGCGGCGACCTTCTCCTTGCCGGCGCCGCCGCCGACGTCGCAGAAGTTGGCCGGCTCCTTGCCGTACAGCTTGATGATGTCCATGGTCGCCATGGCCAGACCGGCGCCGTTGACCATGCAGCCGATGTTGCCGTCCAGGGCGACGTAGGCCAGGTCCCACTCCGAGGCTTCGATTTCCTTGGCGTCTTCCTCGGTCTCGTCGCGCAGTTCCTTGATGTCGGGGTGACGGAACAGGGCGTTGCCGTCGAACGACACCTTGGCGTCCAGAACGCGCAGGCGGCCGTTTTCCATGACGATCAGCGGGTTCACTTCTAGCATGGCCATGTCCTTCTCGACGAAGGCTTTATACAGGGCCGGGAACAGCGACTTGCCGTCTTCACGGGCGTCGCCTTCCAGCTTCAGCGCGTCCGACAGGGTGGCGCAGTCGGCTTCGGTCACGCCGGTCGTCGGGTCGATGACGACGGTGATGATCTTTTCCGGGGTGTCGTGGGCGACGGTTTCAATGTCCATGCCGCCTTCGGTCGAGACGACGAAGGAGACGCGGCCGTAGGCGCGGTCGACCAGGATCGACAGGTAGAGTTCGCGCGAGATGTCGGCGCCGTCTTCGATGTAGAGACGGTTGACCTGCTTGCCGGCGTCCGTGGTCTGAGCGGTGACCAGGGTGTTGCCGAGCATTTCCTTGGCGTTCTTGACCACGTCCTCGATCGAGAAGGCCAGGCGCACGCCGCCCTTGGCGTCAGCCGGCAGTTCCTTGAACTTGCCCTTGCCGCGGCCGCCCGCGTGGATTTGCGACTTCACCACATAGAGCGGGCCAGGCAGTTGCTTGGCGGCGGCTTCGGCCTGGTCGGCCGAGGTGATGGCGACGCCTTCGGCGACCGGAGCGCCAAAGGCCTTGAGAACCTGCTTGGCCTGATACTCGTGAATGTTCATGTCTGATCCGCGCCGTTGGGAGGAGGGTTGTGGAAACTTTGGTCGCGCTTATAGGCGTCGCGCCTTCGCCTGCGCAACCGCCCCCCTCCTTATGGCCGTCAGAGCCTTTTCCTATGGCCCAAGCTGGGCTGGATCAGTCGACCCAGTCCTTCTTTAGGGTGCGCGAGGCGCCGAACAGCAGGGCCGAGGACAGCAGGTAGAAGCCCATCCCCGTATAGATGGCCCAGCGCAGGCTCTCCTCGCCGAAGGTCGGGCGCAGCAGATCCGACATCCAGCCGAAGTAGTAGATGCCGACGGCGATCCCCAGCAGGTTGTTGATCAGCAGGAAGAGGGCCGAGGCCGTGGTGCGCATGGCCGGGGTCCCCAGATGCTGCACCGCCGCCGTGATCGGTCCCAGCCAGGTCAGGTTCAGCCCGGTCGGGATCAGGAAGATCAGGAAGGCCAGGGTCAGCGCCGCCGCCCCGTTCGGATTGGCGTCCGGCATCACCGCCCCGACCAGGGCGCCGGAGTTCATCGCCAGCAGGAAGCAGGGCACCGAAATCAGGAAGGCGATCGCGGGCGTCAGCGGATAGGCGCCCTTGGACTTCTTGCCCAGGCGGTCGGCCATGACCCCGCCCAGCCAGATGCCGGCCACGCCGCCGACCATGACGATGGCCGAATAGTACCAGGCGGTCTGCGACAGGGTCAGGCCGAAGCTGCGCATGAAGAAGCTGGGCAGCCAGGCGGCGACGCCGTAACCGCACACCGAGGACGATGCGGCGCCGAAGGCCAGCAGCCAGAAGCTCGGCTTGGGCGCCAGGGTGCGCACCACCTCGCCGAACGGCGGGGCCTTCTGCACGACCGGCGCGGCAGCGGGCGCGAGGGCGACCGGGGCGTCCAGACCACCGCGCTTGGGGTCCTTGACCGTCAGGCGCAGGATCGGCGCGACCAGGACGCCCAGAACGCCCACGACGATGAAGGCCGTACGCCAGCCATAGGTCGCCGCCAGCAGACCCCCGACCAGGGTGCCCGCGGCCATGCCGAGCGGAATGCCGAAGGCATAGGCGGCGAGCGCCCGCGCGCGCTGCGACTTGGGGAAGTAGTCGGCGATCAGCGAATAGGCCGGGGCCACGCCCCCCGCCTCGCCGATGCCCACCCCCATCCGGCACAGGAACAGCTGGCCGAAGCTGCCCGCCACACCGCACAGAGCGGTGAAGCCCGACCAGATGGTCAGGGCGGCGGTCATGATCCACACCCGGCTGACCCGGTCCGCCAGCCAGGCGATCGGGATGGCCAGGGTCGAATAGAGCAGGGCGAAAGCCAGACCGCCCAGCAGGCCGAACTGGCTGTCGGACAGCCCGAACTCGGCCTTCAGCGGCGCCGCCAGGATGCCGATGATCTGCCGGTCCAGGAAGTTCAGCATGTAGATGAGGATCAGGATCCCCAGCACATAATAGCGATAGCCGGGGGAGACGGCCTTCTCGCCGGCCTCCTCGGGCGCTGCAGCCTCGGACGTGGTCATGGCGTGCCCCCCTCGGGCTTGTTCTGTTTGAACGGACGGTAGCGGCGTCGTGCGAGGACGCCAAAAGAAAAAGGGCGGCGGCTCTCGTCGGAACCGCCGCCCGCGATCAGATGATCAGGCGCTCAGGAGAGAAGTCCCGATCAGAACTTGTACTGCAGCGAGGCCGTGACCGTGCGCGGCGGGCCGTAGTAGCCGATCAGCGAGTTGTTGTAGGCGGCGCCGGCGAAGTTGTAGCCGCCGACGCGATATTCCTCGTCCGTCAGGTTCTTGCCATAGACGCCGACAGTCCAGGTGCGGCTCGGATCCGTCCAGACCACCGACAGGTCGACCAGGGCGAAGGCGTCCTGATCCAGCACGGGGTTGGGGAACTCGAACTGGCTGTAGTCGTCGCGGTAGCTGACCGACGGCGTCACCGCCAGCGAACCGCCGGCCACGTCGCCGCGCCAGGTCAGGCCGAGGTAGCCCGTCCACTTCGGCGCGTTCTGCAGCACCACCAGGCTCGAGATGTCCTCGTACTTCTGCGTCGTCAGATTGTAGCGCAGGAACTCCTCGAACTTGGAGTCAAGGTAGCCCACGGCGAAGTTGGCCGTCAGGCTGTCGGTCAGAACCAGAGCGCCCTCCACTTCGGCGCCGAAGAACTTGGACGAGCCGACGTTGTCGACGAAGCTGGCGATGCCGCCCACGGCCGGAACCTGGGTGGTGACCTGCTGGTCCTGATACTCGTTGTAGAAGATGGCCGAGGCGAAGCTCAGGCGACGGTCGAAGGCCGAACCCTTCAGGCCGATTTCATAGGAGTCGACCGTCTCCGGCTGATAGCCGTTGACCGTGTTCGGCGTCAGGATGGCGTCGCCGCGCATGTCGAAGCCGCCCGACTTGAAGCCCTTCGAATAGGAGGCGTAGCCGGTCAGGCGGTCCGAGAAGTCATAGGACAGCGAGGCCTTGGGCGTGAACTGGTCGAAGGTGTTCGAGCGCGTGTAGTCGGTGCGCAGCAGGATGGGGTTGCGCGCCGTGCCGCCCAGCAGCGGGCTGCGGGTCGCGCCCAGATAGTTGGCGCGGAAGACGTGACCGGTCTTGTCGTCCATCGTGTAGCGGGCGCCCAGACCCAGGTGCAGGCGATCCGTCAGGTCCAGGTTCACATCGGTGAACAGGGCGATGCTGGTGGTCTCGACATAGCCGGCGGTGCCGATGACGATGCCGAAGTTCTGGGCGATGGTGTCGAAGGCGCCCGAGGCCGTGCCGTCCAGATAGAAGAGGCCGGCGACGCCCTGGATCCGGTCCGTGCTGAACAGGGCCTGGAATTCCTGGGTGAACTGGCGGTCGCCGTAGACGGCCGGCACGTCCAGCGTCGGGGCGGGCGTATTGTCGAAATCGATCAGGGTGTCGGTGTCGCCGGTGCGATAGGCGGTGATCGACTTGAACGACCAGACGTCGTTGAGATCGACCTGGGCGGTCAGCGACACGCCCTCGGTCGTCACCTTGTTCTTGTCGCCGAGGCCGGCGTAGGTGTCATAGACGCTGCCGGGAACGCCGGCGCCCGGGCCGACGCCGGCCAGTTCGCGGTGGCCGTGACGCGGGTTCGACTTGTCCTCGACCCGGTCGTAGGCCAGGCGGAAGAAGGCGTTGTCGTAGGGCTGGAATTCGACGCTGACGCGACCGGCCAGAACGTCCTTGTTGTAGTGCTCGGCGCCCGTGTTCAGGTTCTCGCCGTAGCCGTCGCGGTTGTAGCTGGCGATAGCGCCGCCGATGCGCAGCTTGTCGGTGACGGGCATCGAGCCCTGGGCCAGAAGGTCAACCTGGTTGTAGCTGCCGTAGGCGCCGCGCAGGGTCAGTTCCGGCGAATCCGGGTCCAGACGCGAGGTGACATACTTGATGGCGCCGCCGACGGTGTTGCGCCCGTACAGCGAACCTTGCGGGCCGCGCAGCACCTCGATGCGCTGGATGTCGAAGATGTCCAGCACCGCGCCCTGGGGACGGGCCACATAGACGTCGTCCACATAGAGGCCGACGCCGGGCTCGAAGCCCCACAGCGGGTCCTGCTGGCCGATGCCGCGGATGAAGGAGATCAGGGTCGAGTTCGAACCGCGCGCGACCTGAACCGTGGCGTTCGGGGTCTGCTGCTGCAGGGCGGTGATGTCGGTCGCGCCGGTTTCTTCCAGACGCTCGGCGCCCAGGGCCGAGACCGAGACCGGCACGTCCTTCAGGGTTTCCTCGCGACGGCGCGCGGTGACGACGACGTCGTCGATGCTGGAGACCTGGGTCTCGGTCGAGGCTTCCTGCGCCACGGCCGAGGCCGAGAGCGCGCCCCAGGCGGCGCCCGCCAGCAAGACGGTCTTCACGAGTCTGTTCATTTGGATCCCAATCCTGATTTCCAGCCCAATCGACGCTTTTATTCAGCGTTCAATGATTTTCACGGAAGGTGCCGATCTTTCACCGGTCTGTCAAACGGCCACGCTGAAGGCCGCCGCAAATCCGCCGCCCCTGTGGCGCCGTTGCACTGAGGGTCGAAGCACGACTAGCTTGCGCGCATGAAATCCGACGACGACCTCGCCCCGGCCCTTCCGCCCGTCACCGCCGCCCCGGCGCGACGCGGTCGCCCCAAGAAGACGAAGACCGCCGCGGCGGGCGAGACCCGCGACGCCATCCTGAACGCCGCCGAGGATCTGTTCTCCAAGCACGGCTTCTATGGCGTCACCATCCGCGAGGTGGCGCGCGAGGCGGGCGTGGATACGGCCCTGGTCCACTACTACTTCGGGGCCAAGAAAGAGCTGTTCGACGCCGTCTTCATCCGTCGCGCCGAGGTCTGGAACAACGAGCGGGTCGCCGCCGTCGACCGCTACGCCGAGGCCGCGGGCGAGGCCATGACCCTGGAGGGCCTGTTCGAGGCCTTCCTGCGCCCGCCGTTCCAGTGGTCGCTCAAGGGCGGGCCGGGGTGGAAACACTACGCCGCCCTGGTGGCCCAGACCAACGCCAACCCGGCCTTCGGCGGCGAGACCATGGCCCGCTATTTCGACCCGGCCATTCGCCGCCTGCTGGAACTGGTCAAGCGCATCCATCCCGAAGCCCGCGACGAGGACCTCTACTGGGCCTGGCACAACCTGTCGGGCGCCCTGACGCTAACGCTGGGCGAGACCGGGCGTCTGGACCGCCTGTCGGGCGGCCTGTGCAAGTCCGGCGACCTGGACAGCGCCTGCGACTACATGGTGCGCTTCGCCGCCGCCGGCTTCCGCGCCGTCTGCGGTTCGAAAACGAGCGGCTGATGCCCAGCCTGCTTCAGGGCAAGGCGCGCGACATCGCGCGCGGCCTGATCGTCGCGGTCGTCGCAGGCGCCTTCCTGGCCTTCAGCGGGGCCTTCGGCTCGGGCGGGACGCCCCTGGGCCAGAGGCTGATCTACTGGATATCCATGCTGGTGTTGGGCGGTCTCTGGGGCCACGTCTGCGGCGCCCTGGTTACGCGTTACATTGACGCCGACGCCCGGCCGTGGACGACGGCGGCGATCCTCACGGCGGTCATCACCGGTCCGCTGACCCTCGGCGTCTGGGCCGCGACCGGCCTCTTCTTCTATCAGCGCCTGCTGTCGATCGAAGTGCTGATCAACTTCCTGCCGGCGGTGCTGCTGATCACCGCTGTGCTCAGCGCCCTGAACGTCTTTCTGGGCCGTGAGCGCCCGGTCGAGACCCACGCCTCGGCGCCCGGCGCCGCGCCCGCCCGCTTTCTCGAGCGCCTGCCGCCAAAACTGCGCGGCGCCCGTCTGATCGCGGTCCAGGCCGAGGACCACTACCTGCGCCTGCACACCGACCGGGGGTCTGACCTGATCCTGATGCGCCTGTCTGATGCCTTGACCGAACTGGAAGGTCTGGAAGGCGCCCAGACCCACCGCAGCTGGTGGGTGGCCAGGGACGCCGTCGCCTCCGTCGCTCGCGGCGACGGCCGCGCCGCCCTGACCCTGGACGGCGACCTCACCGCCCCCGTCAGCCGCCGCTACGCCAAGGCCCTGCGCGAGGCGGGGTGGTGGTAGGGGCGCTTGCCCTTCCCGATCGACATCAACCCCAGCGCCAGTGAATGGTGAGCATAAAGATGGCCGCCGTGGCGAAACTATAGAGCCCCCGCGTACGAGCCCTGCCGTGGTCCCGCGTCGGGACCACTGATGGAAAAGAGTGTGACCTGCGGCCAAGATACAGCCGACACCCGCTGCCACCGACAAGAGGGTCAATGCCCAGGCGCCGGGAAGCGTATCCCTCCACTGCGCCGCCCACCGTTCTCCAACGAAGACAATGGCAATTATAGTTGCCGCCAAGATCAGCGCCGCGACGATAGTCGCGCGCAAGGACCGCCGTGCAGCGTCTAGGTCTTCCTCGACACCACCAATGCCAACGTGTCGTAGACGGCCGATCTCGCTCCCAAGCCGCCACAGCAAGCCAGCAGCGAAAGTCAGAAACGAGAGGAAGAGAAGAAGCGCGCCCATCGGCGCGCACGTTGCGATGAGGCGACTAACATTGCAACGACCTCAGGTTCATCCCTCCCCCTCACACCCAGTTCCCGTGGAACGCCGCCGGCAGGGCCACGTCGGCGCGCCAGGTGGCGACGGGGCCGTCCTCGACGTGCATCAGGTCCAGGACGTGCAGTTCGCTGACCCCCGCCTTCAGATTGATGGTCGGGCCGACCAGCCAGGCCTCGGCCTCGTGCACGCCGCCGGGCTTGGGCACATAGACCATCTCGTCGGTGACATGGCCGGGGCCGAAGTCGAACGACCGCGTGCGGCCCGAGCGCCAGTCGGTGACGGCCACGGCCGAGGCCAGGGGCCGGTCGGCGCGTTCGCCCGTGGTGTGCAGGCTGAAACGGCGGGCCAGACCGGCCCGGCGCGGGTCGCTGCGCGGGAACTCCCCCACCACGCCGGTCCGCTCCAGACGACCGCGCCCGTTCGGTTCCAGCACCACCATGGCCAGTTCGGCGGGGTCGTGACCCAGGGGCACGCCGTTCAGCACCTCATGGGCGCCGCGCGCGGCGAAATCCATGTCCTTGTGGGCGCACAGATCGAGGCGGATCGTGCCGTCCGCCTCCTCCCAGGCGTCGCCCGCGTGGAAGAAGCCGAAGGGCGGCAGCTCATAGATCCGACGCTGCGTCAGGTCGGCCTTGTCGATCACCAGAATCTGGGTGCCGGCCTGCGGCGTCCACTCGAAGGCGGCCGAGACGGGCATGACGTTGCGCGAATGGACCCAGGGCTGCAGGACGATGACCAGATGCCTGGCCGTGGCGCTGAAGTCGTGGATATAGCTGGCGCGCGGAAGGGCGATGAGCTCGGCCGCCTCCAGGGCGCCGTTCGCCGCCAGTCGCCAGACCATGGCCTGGCGTCCGCTCACCCCCAGGTTCCAGATACGCCCGTCCGGCTCGATGCGCGGGTGGGCCAGGAAGGGCATGTTCTTCAGGTCCGGGCGCAGGGTCACGAAGTCCTCGGTCGCCAGGGTCTCGGGGTCCATGGCCAGCGGCGAGCCCGCCTCCCACAGGGCCCACAGCTTGCCGCCGACCTTGTGCACCGAGGTGTTGGCCGGGCTGGCGTCGTCGGCCGAGCCGATGCGGGCGCGCGGATCGGCCACCGTGCCGAAGCCCGGCATCAGCATGGCCCCGACCTCGGCCTCCTGACGCCGCTTGGGCGTGTCGGCGAAGCGGGCGGCCAAGGTCGCCTGCCCGTCCTGCACCCGCCAGCGGCGGATCAGGCCGTCGCCGTCGAACCAGTGCTGGGACGAGCCGCCGGGCCGCCGGAACTTGGCCGGGCCGTTGCGATAAAGGCTGCCCGACAGGCCGGCGGGCGCCCGGCCATGCACCAGACGCAGGGCGCGCGGCGCCACGTCGCCCTCGACGTCGGCGGTGGCCAGCGACCAGTCGGCGGTCGCGCTCATCGCCTGCGCGGCATAGGCCCGGTCGGGGGTCAGGACGCGGGCGGCGGCCAGGGCGCCGGAAAGCGCGGCGGCGCCCATGAACAGGGTGCGACGGGTCGGGGTCATGGCGGTCTCTCCGAACATCAAGACTTAGCGGATGCGGATGGTCTGGGCCGTGACGCCCGACACCTCGAAGCGGGCGCGGTCCCACTTGGCCGGCCCCATATTGCCGACAGCATTGTTGGAGAAGGCGAAGGGCTCGCTCGGCATGCCGAACGGATTGACGTCCATCTTGCCGTTGCCGTTGACGTCGTGGACGGCCTTCATGCCGTAGGTTCCGGCGGGCAGGTCGAACACGGCCTCGCGCTGGCCCGCCGCCACATCGACCTGGGCCACGCGCGCCGGCTGTCCGCCCTCATAGGCGGCCTCGCTGTCGTAGAGGGCGACCAGAACCGCGCCGGTCTCCGCGCCCGTCTCGAAGGTCAGGGTCAGACGGTTGTCGGCGGATTGGGCATAGGCCGGAGCGGCGAAGGCCAGAACGGCGGCGACGGCGAGGATGCGGATCATGGCGGGTCCTTTCGGGGACGGCTGAAGAAGTCGCCGCCTTCCTCCCTCGCCCCGCCGCACCCCGCCAGCGGCCTTGCGTCCTCAACCGCCGCGTCTTCGCCAACGACCACCGCCGACCGTTCGCGAAGCGCCAATGACCACCTGCTGACGCGCGCCAGGTCGGCCTGCGTCAGCGGCCCGGCTTGCCCCCCGCGCCTCATGGCCGTAAGTCGCAGAACCATGACCCAGACCGCCGCCGCAAGCGCCCCGCTGATCTGCCCCTCCATCCTCGCCAGCGACTTCGCCAGGCTGGGCGAAGAGGTCCGCGCGCTGGAGGCCGCCGGGGCCGACTGGATCCATATCGACGTCATGGACGGCCACTTCGTGCCCAACCTGACCATCGGCCCGGACGTGGTGAAGGCGCTTCGCCCCCACACCCGCCTGCCCTTCGACGTTCACCTGATGGTGGCCCCGGTCGATAATTGGCTGGAGGCCTATCGCGCGGCCGGCGCCGACATCATGAGCGTCCACCCCGAAAGCGGTCCGCACGTCCATCGCACCCTCGGCCAGATCCGCCAGCTGGGCGCCAAGGCCGGTCTGGTCTTCAACCCGGCCACGCCGCTGAGCGTGCTGGAAGAGGCCGTCGACCTGGTCGACCTGGTGCTGATCATGTCCGTCAATCCCGGCTTCGGCGGTCAGAAATTCATCGAGTCCTCGCTGAAGAAGATCGAGCGCGCCCGCGCCATCCTCGACCGCGCCGGCTCCAGGGCCCACCTGCAGGTGGACGGCGGCGTGGTCGCCGCCAACGCCGGAGCCTGCCTGTCCGCCGGGGCCGACGCCCTGGTCGCGGGCTCCTTCGTCTTCAAGGGCGGGCCGGACGCCTACGCCGCCAACATCCAGGCCCTGAAAGCCGCCGCCGCGTGAGCCCCCTCGGCCCCTTCGCCCCGCGCGAAACAGAAGGCGGCCTGACCGAGGGCCACATCCCCGGCCTCAAGGGCGCGCCGATCCGCACCCCGGTGCGCGCCGCCGGGGGGCCCAAGGCCGACCCCGCCCTGTGGGCCGCCGTCGCCGGACAGCTGGCCGCGCGCCAGCTGTGGATCGAGCTCTACGGCCTGCCCGGCTACACCATGACGCTGAAAGGCGCCCGCGCCGACGGTTTCGCCGTCAGCCCGCGCGACTTCCGCCCCCTGCGCGAAGAGGCCCCGCGCCCCCTGCTGTCGGGCCGCTTCACCCTGGCCGGGCTCAGCCTCGACGCCGAGGGGCCCGCCGACCTGTGGAACCGCCCCACCCCCAGCCGCGCCTTCGCCGTCGAACTGCACGCCTTCGTCTGGATGCCGGAGATGATGGCCCACGGCGATCGCGGCGCGCGCGAGGCCCTGGCGCTGACCCTGGCCTGGGACGACCTGTTCAACCGCTGGTCGCCCTTCTCCTGGGACCCCGACATTCTGGCGCGGCGCGCCTATCACCTGGCCTGCGCCGGACGGCGTCTGGCCGGGGTGGCTACCGAGCCTGAGCGTCTGCGTCTGACCGACATTCTGGCGCGTCAGGCGCGTCAGTTGCTCCGTCCGCCCGGCGGCCTGATGGGCCGGGCCGAGCGCCTGACCGCCGCCGCCGTGGCCGGCTGCGCCCTGGCCGGCAAGGCCGGCGCCGGCATCCGCCGCACCGCCCTGAAGCGTCTGCCCGCCGCGCTGGAGGCCGCCGTCGCCGCCGACGGCCATCACGCCGCCCGCGCCCCGGAGATGGGTCTGGAGCTGCTGCTCGACCTGCTGACCCTGGACGACGCCCTCGCCCAGCTGTCCGAGCCGACGCCCGAGCCGGTCACCGCCGCCATCTCGCGCCTGACCACCAGTCTTCGCGTCCTGGCCCTGCCCGACGGCCGCCTGGCCGCCTTCCAGGGCGGCGGTCCGTCCACGCCCGAACGCGTCGCCGCCGCCCGCGCCCATGACGACACGCCCGCCCCGCCCGCCAGCGGCGCCGTCGGCGGCCTGGTCCGCATCTCCAGCCCCCTGCTGACCGTCATGGTCGATGTCGAGGCCCCGGCGCGCGGCGCCTGGTCGGCCGCCGCCTGCGGTCAACCGGCCGCGCTGGAAGTCGTCTGCGGCCGCGACCGCCTGTTCACCTCGGCCGGCTGGACCCCGCGCGCCCTGGACCGTCAGGCCCTGCGCCTGACGCCGGGCGCCTCGACGCTGACGCTGGGCGAACAGCCTCTGGGCGAGCCCCTGTCAGGCTGGAAGGCCGAACTGCTCGGCCCCCGCCTGATCGGCCCGGCCCTGCACGTCACCCGCGACCACCGCGAAGGCGACGGCGCCGTCTGGCTGGAGGTCGAGCACGACGGCTGGATGGCTCAGTACGGCCTGATGCATCAGCGCCGCCTCTATCTGGATCAGCGCCTCGACGAACTGCGCGCCGAGGAGCGGCTGCATCCGCCGGAAGGCCGCCCCGAAGTGACCCGCGCCATCGCCGCTCCCTACGCCCTGCGCTTCCAGCTGGAGCCGGGCGTTCAGGCGTCATTGGCCCGCGACCGCCGCTCCATCCTGCTGCGCGGCCATTCGGGACGCGGCTGGTGGTTCCGCAGCGACGGCCCCGACGTCGCCATCGAACCCGCCGTCCACGTCGACGAGGGCCTGACGCGGCGCTCCCTGCAGATCGTCGTCCGCGGCTCCGCCCGCACCGACGCCGACACCAAGATCCGCTGGAAGCTGAGCCCGGCGGGCGCGGCGGGCGATCCGCACTAGATTTCGTCGAGGCCCTTCAGGAAGGCCTCGACATCTCCCACTCCGTCATCCTCGGGTTTGACCCGAGGATCGGGCGCCAGTCCGAACAGGCTGGGATAGAGGTCTTGCCACTGCGGGTTGGTCTTCTCGACCAGCTCCAGCTTCCACGTGCGGTTCCAACGCTTCAGGGCCTTCTCGCGCCGGATCGCCTCGGTGACGAAGCCGTGCGTCTCATACCAGACGAGGGTCTTGCAGCCGTAGCGCTGGGCGAAGCCTTCGACCTGATCTTCACGATGCCGGCGGATGCGCTCGTAGAGGTTCGCCGTCATGCCGATGTAGAGGACGCCGAGCGGGCGGCTGGCCAGGATGTAGGTGGCGATGAAAGGGCGGCGCTCGATCATGGAACGTCGAGTGGCGGACAACTCGATCCTCGGGTCAAGCCCGAGGATGACGGAGAGGAGGAGACCTGCTGGTGTCCCAAGGGCTGACGCGGACGGTCGATGGTGCTAGAGGCCGCGCCATCTCCCCGCCCCAGCTGTTAACGGACGCCGCCCATGCCCGCCGCTCCCGACTTTCCGCCCGCCCCGGACGCGATCAAACCTGTCCGCGCCCTGATTTCATTGTCGGACAAGGCGGGGCTGGAAGACGCAGCGCGCACGCTCGCCGGTCTCGGCGTCGAGCTGGTCTCGACCGGCGGCACCAAGGCGGCGATCGCGGGCTTCGGCCTGCCGGTCAAGGACGTGGCCGATCTGACCGGCTTCCCGGAAATGATGGACGGCCGGGTCAAGACCCTGCACCCCGTGGTGCACGGCGGCCTGCTGGGCGTCCGCAACGCCCCGACCCACGCTCAGGCCATGACCGAGCACAATATCGGCGCCATCGATATCGTCTGGATCGACCTCTATCCGTTCGAGAAGACGGTGGAATCCGGCGGCGGCTTTGAAGCGGCCATCGAGAACATCGACATCGGCGGTCCGGCCATGATCCGCTCGGGCAGCAAGAACCACGGCCACGTCGCCGTCGCCGTCGACGGCGAGAGCATCGGCCTGATCCTCGAGGCCCTGAAGGCCGACGGCTGGACCTCGCTGACCCTGCGCAAGCAGCTGGCCGCCCGCGCCTTCGCCCGCACCGCCGCCTATGACGCCGCTGTGTCCGGCTGGTTCGCCGCTCAGCTGAACGACGCCGCCCCGGCCCGCAAGTCGATCGCCGGCTCCTTGGCCCAGACCCTGCGCTACGGCGAGAACCCGCATCAGACCGGCGCCTTCTACCGCACCGGCGAGAAGCGTCCGGGCGTGGCCTATGCCGAACAGGTTCAGGGCAAGGAGTTGGGCTACAACAACATCGCCGACGCCGACGCCGCCTATGAACTGGTGGCCGAGTTCGAGGCCCCGGCCTGCGTCATCGTCAAGCACGCCAACCCCTGCGGCGTGGCCGTGGGCCACACCCTGTCGGAAGCCTACGCCCGCGCGCTGGAATGCGACGCCGTCTCGGCCTTCGGTGGCGTCATCGCCGTCAATCGCCCGCTGAACGGCGAGGACGCCCGCGCCATCACCGGCATCTTCACCGAGGTGGTCATCGCCCCCGGCGCCGACGACGAAGCCAAGGCCGTCTTCGCCGCCAAGAAGAACCTGCGCCTGCTGATCACCGACGGCCTGCCCGACCCGCACGGCGCCGGCGAGGTCTTCCGCTCGGTCGCTGGCGGCTTCCTGGTCCAGTCGCGCGACCGCTCGCTGATCAAGCCGGAAGACCTGAAGATCGTCACGCGCCGCCAGCCGACGCCGACCGAGATCCAGGACATGCTGTTCGCCTTCACCGTGGCCAAGCACGTCAAGTCCAACGCCATCGTCTATGCCAAGGACGGCCAGACGGCGGGCATCGGGGCCGGTCAGATGAACCGCCGCGACAGCGCCCGCATCGCCGCCATCCGCGCCAAGGAAGCCGGCGAGGCCAAGGGTCTGGCCCACTCCCTGGCCGAGGGTTCGGCCTGCGCTTCGGAAGCCTTCTTCCCCTTCGCCGACGGCCTGCTGGAAGCCGTCGCCGCCGGGGCCACGGCGGTGATCCAGCCGGGCGGCTCGATCCGCGACGAGGAGGTCATCGCCGCCGCCGACGAACGCGGCATCGCCATGGCCTTCACCGGCGTGCGCGTCTTCCGGCACTAGGTTGGAAGGGCGCTAGCGCGAGCCGCGCGGCGGCTCGCTACATGAGCGCAAGAAGAAGGGCGCTGCCGGTCGTCGGCAGCGCCCTTTTCTTTGGCCAAGGCCCGGTCGGGCCTCAGTCCTCGATCACTTCATGCGACCCCGCACGGCCCAGACGCCAGTAACCGGCCACCTTCATCCACTTCGGATTGAACGGCCGAGCGGCCAGCAGCGCCGAACGCATCGACCGCGCCACCGTGGACTCGCAGGCGACCCAGACATAGGCGTCAGCCGGATCGATGCGCCGCGCCGCCGCGACCGCCGCCGCCGTCAGGGCCTCGGCCCGACCGCGCGGCCCGCCCTTGCGGTGCACCCAGACGATCTCGACGTCGGCGGCGCTGGGCAGATCCAGTTCGCCCGCCGCATCATTGACCTCGATGCAGGCGACGGCCCTGGCCCCGGCGGGCAGTTCCTCCAGCCGCCGGGCGATGGCCGGAATGGCCGCCTCGTCGCCGACCAGCAGGTGCTGCGAAAAACTGGTCGGAATCAGGAAGGAGCCACGCGGCCCGCCCAGACCCAGTTCATCCCCGACCCGGGCGTCCTCGGCCCAGGCCGTGGCCGGGCCGCCGTGACCGACCGCGAAGTCGATGGTCAACCGCCGGTTCGCGGCGTCAAAGGCGCGCGGGGTGTAGTCGCGCGCTGTCGGCCTGGGCTCGGCGAAGACCGGTCCGTCCGGCCCCACAGTCGGCAGGACCACCGCCTGACCGCGCGGCGTCGGAAAGATCTTCACGTGGTCGTCGAAGCCCGGGCTGAAGAAGCCCTCCAGCTCATCGCCGGTCAGGACAATGCGCTTCAGCACCGGCGTCAGTTGCTCGACCGCCTCGACGCGGGCGCGGCGGAACTTCAGCTCGTGCCGCACCCGGCGCGGCTGGCGCAGATGGGTCTCGCTCATGCCTGACGCACCTTCTCGGCCGCCGCCTCCAGCAGGTCGGCGATGGCCTCGACCTCGGCCTCGCTCAGCGGCGGCTCCTGGGTCAGGCGCAGATGCGTGGCGTTGCGCAGGGCCTCGATGGCCTGAGCGATGCGGGCGGGCCGATCGGGTCGCCCGCGCAGGGCCTTCATCTTCATCTCGATGTGGGCCAGGGCTTCGGCGTTTTCCGTCAGCAGGCGACGGCCTTCGTCGGTGATGGCATAGCGCTTCTTGCCGCCCTCGGCGGCGACGCTGACCGCCCCCATGTCTTCGAGCAGCGACAGGCTGGGGTAGATGACGCCGGGGCTGGGCGCATAGGTGCCGCCCATGCGGCTCTCGATGCCCTTGATCAGCTCATAGCCGTGGCTCGGCTTGTCGGCGATCATCGACAGCAGCACCCAGCGCAGGGCGCCGTGCTCGAACATGCGTCCGCCGCCGCGTCGCCCGTGGCGCTCGCCGCGCATCCGGCCTTCGCCCTCCGCCCTCGAGCCGCGCCCGCCTTCCGGCCGCATATGACGGCCGTGGCCGCCCCGTCCAAAGCCGTGGCCGAAGTGCATTCCGTGGGCGCCATGACGGCCGCGCCCGAAGCCTTGGCCCGTATTTTCGATCCCCTTGGATCCTCTCATATCGCTCTCTCGTCTTTCACTTAGATATATCGAACTGAAGCAGAGATATATCGATATATCGAAACCGCAAGACCCCTTTCTTCAAAATCGCGAACCTCTAAGCTGGGCTGATGGATACGCTCGACGCCCGCTGGGCCCTGCTGGAACCGCACACGACCGTGGTCGGGCCCGATGACGACCGGCCGCGCCCGGCGGTGTTGCTGTTCCACGGCTGCGGCGGCCTGCGCGACCACCTGCCCCGCTACGCCGAGGCGGCCAAGGCGGCGGGCTGGCGCGCCTTCATCGTCGATTCCTACGGGCCGAGGGGCTGGAACCGGGCCTTCACCCTGACCACGGTCTGCACCGGCCTGGTGCTGCGCGGCTATGAGCGGGCGGGCGATCTGCTGGCCGCCATCAAGGGGATTTCACAACGGCCCGACGTCGATCCCGCCATGCTGTCGCTGGCGGGCTGGAGCCACGGCGGCTGGTCGATCATGGAGATGATGAGCGAAGACCCGCAACCGGGCCGCCTCGGCGTGGCCGATCCCGGCGACTGCGACCTGTCGGGGGTCAAGGCCGTCTGGCTGGCCTACCCCTATGTCGGCTTCTGGGCCTTCAACCGGATGAAGCCGTGGCGGCACTGTCCGCGCGTTTTGGCCATGACGGCCAAACGCGACCACCTGACCACGGTCTCTAACGCCGAACGGGTCAACGCCATGATCCGCGACTGCGGCTCCGAGGTCGAAAGCTGGGTCGCCGACGGCACCCACGCCTTCGACGAGCCGACCAGCAACGGCCCGATGCGCCACCACCCCGAGCTGACGCTGGAGGCCCTGCGCCGCTTCACCGCCTTCCTCAAGGACGTGGCGCCCGACGCTTGAAAACAAATTCCGCCGCCTGTCTTGACGCCGGACGTATCACGTAACAATTGAAGTTACATGAAACGCGACTCCCGCCTGTCCAACATCCTCCACGCCCTGCTGCACATGGCCGAGCATGAGCAGCGTCATGGCCAACCCATGACCTCGGACATGCTGGCCGCCTGCCTGTCGACCAATCCCGTCGTCGTCCGCCGCACCATGGCGGGCCTGCGCGACCAGGGGCTGGTCGTCTCGGAAAAGGGACATGGCGGCGGCTGGCGGCTGGCCCGCCCGCTGGACGGCGTCACCCTGGGTCAGGTCCACGCCGCGCTCGGCGAACCCGGCCTGCTGCCCGAAACCCCGCCGGTCGAGGCCGAGGGCTGCCTGATCGAGGCCGCCGTCAACGAGGCCCTGTCCGACACCTACGCGGCCGCGCGCGCCCTGCTGGCCGCCCGGCTGGACTCCATCACCCTGGCCGATCTGGCGGCGGACTTTTCGCGCCGGCTGGCCGCCCACCCCAAGAGAGACCTTCTCCATGCGCACCAGCGAAAATCCGATGCCCCATGACGCCGTCGTCATCGGCGGCTCCTACGCCGGCCTGTCCGCCGCCCTGCAACTGGTGCGGGCGCGCCGCCGGGTTCTGGTCATCGACGACGCCCGGCCGAGAAACCGGTTCGCCGCCCGCGCCCACGGCGTCCTGAGCAACGACGGCCGTCCGGGGACCGAGATCGCCGCCGCCGCCCGCGCCCAGGTCGCGGCCTATCCCACCGCCGCCTTCCGCATGGCCGAGGCGGTGGATGTCGAACGCATCGACGGCGGCTTCGCGGTCGCCTTCGCGGACGGCACGCGCACTAGGGGCCGCCGCCTGATCCTGGCCCACGGGGTCGAGGACGTCCTGCCCGACCTTCCGGGCGTGAAGGAACGCTGGGGCCGAACCGCCCTGCACTGCCCCTGGTGCCACGGCTATGAGATCGGCGGCGGACCGATCGGCGTCCTCGGGCGCGGCGACCATGCGGTCCAGTATGCGATGATCGTCGCCGAATGGGGCCAGGCGGTTCTGTTCATCGACCCGACGCGGCTGGGTGAAGACGACGCCCGCCTGCTGGCCCGCCGCGGCGTCTCGGTCGAGCCCACGCCCCTCGAGCGGCTGGAGGGCGAGGCCCCCACCCTGACCGGCGCGCGGCTGACGGACGGCCGTTTCATCCCCCTGAAGGCCATCTTCGTCGGCGCCCATGTGCGTCAGGCCAACGGCTTCGCCGAAAGCCTGGGCTGCGAGATGACGGACAGCCCCATGGGCCGCATCGTCAAGGTCGACGCCCAGCAGCAGACCAGTCAGCCGGGCGTCTTCGCCGCCGGCGATCTGGCGCGGCCGGCGGGCAATATCACCCTGGCGACGACGGACGGCATGACCGCCGCCCACGCCGCCTTCCGCTCCCTGATCGAGGAGGAGACGGCCTGAGCTTTCAGCCGATGCGGGCCGTGACGGTGATCTCGGACCGCACCGAATGGGCCATGTCGCAGTGCTCGTGCGCGGCGTGGTGCAGGGCGTCCAGTTCAGCCTGATCGGGCTGACGGCCGGTAAAGGTCGTGACGGGCTTGAGGGCCACGCGGGCCAGATAGGACTTGCCCGCCTCGTTCTTGTCCAGCTCGCCCGAGGCCTCGTCCAGATAGCGGTCGACGACCAGACCGGCGTTGGCGGCGAAGGCCAGGAACCACAGCATGTGGCAGCTGGACAGGGAGGCGATCATGGCCTCCTCCGGATCCACGCCCGCCGGGTCCGACATGGGAACCGGCACGCCCGCCGGCGACGAGGACCCCGGCACCACCGCCCCGCCGTCGAAACGCCAGACATGGGCGCGGCTGTACCGCTTGTCGGCGAAGGCCTGATCGCCCCGCGTCCATTCCACCGTCGCGCCGTGACCGCTCATGCCGCCTCTCCTCTAGACCTCGCCCAGCGAACTATAGGTCATGCGCGCCCGCGTCTGAAATCCCAGACCGCGATAGAAGGCGATGGTCGTTTCGTGATCGGCGAAGGCGTGCAGGAAGGCCGCTTCCCCCGTCGCCAAAATCTCGCCGACCACCACGCGCGACAGGGCGGCGGCATAGCCCATGCCGCGATGATCCGGGTGGGTGCAGACCCCGCTCAGCTCGGTGAAGCCGTCGATGCGCAGCCGCCGCCCGGCCATGGCGACCAGTTCGCCGTCTCGCTTGATCCCGACGAAGGGGCCAAGCTCACGCGTCCTGGAGCGGAAGGGGCCGGGTCGTGTCAGGGTCCCCAGCGCCAGCATGGCGGGGGCGTCCGCCTCGCCCAGCACTTCGATCACGTCGTCCAGAGACGCGGTCGGGCCGACCGGCGTAAGCGCCGTGGCCGTCATCTGCACCAGGGCGACCTGGGCGGCGACCGGCACGCCCTCGGGCAGGACCCCGGCCATCGGTCCGTCCTCGCGTTCGACCAGTCCCGCGCCGGGGTAGCGTCGCGCTAGGACGCCGAGCGCCTCGCGGCTGGCCGCGCTGTCGTCCGCCGCCGCCAGAAATACGCCGACCTCGGGATCGAGGCGCACCGCGTCCGGCCCGGAATCGGGCGTCGTGAACCGCGACAGGCGGGTCGTCAGGGCGTTGTAAACGGCGCGATCAAGAGGATGGGTCATGGCCGCTGATCTAGGCGCGAAGGCCCCGCCGCGAAACCCGCCGCGAGGCCGTCACGTCCGAAAACGGCTGGTCAGCCCTGCCAGAAGCCGACGATCTTCTTGACCTCGTCCACCACCGGCTGCGCGACCTCGCGGGCGCGTTCGGCGCCCACGGCCAGGGCGCGGTCGATCTCGGCCGGATCGGCCATCAGGCGGCGCATCTCGGCCGTGACCGGGGCCATCGACGTCACCGCCAGCTCGGCCAGCTTCGGCTTGAACGCGCCGAAGCCCTGACCGCCGAACTCGGCCAGAACGGCCTCGCGGGTCGTGTCCGACAGGGCGGCGTAGATGGCCACCAGGTTCTTGGCCTCGGGCCGACCGTCCAGACCCTCGACGGTGTCGGGCAGGACATCCATGTCCGACTTGGCCTTCTTGATCTTGGCGGCGATGGTGTCGGCGTCGTCGGTCAGGTTGATGCGCGACAGGTCCGACGGGTCGGACTTGCTCATCTTGGCCGAACCGTCGCGCAGGCTCATGACGCGCGTGCCCGGTCCCTGGATCAGGGGTTCCGGCTGCGGGAAGAAACCGGGCACGCCGAAGTCGTTGTTGAACTTGGCGGCGATGTCGCGGGTCAGTTCCAGATGCTGCTTCTGGTCCTCGCCGACCGGCA
This sequence comes from Brevundimonas sp. UBA7506, assembly GCF_002479495.1. Classification (GTDB taxonomy): domain Bacteria; phylum Pseudomonadota; class Alphaproteobacteria; order Caulobacterales; family Caulobacteraceae; genus Brevundimonas. Next base: position 197,859 of record NZ_DLNQ01000015.1, on the reverse strand, counting down.
CCTCGGTCGCCTTGTAGAGCAGGATGTCCGCCGCCTGCAGCACCGGATAGGTGTAGAGGCCGACGCTGGAGCGTTCCTTGTGCTTGCCCGACTTCTCCTTGAACTGGGTCATCCGGTCCAGCCAGCCGAGGCGGGCGACGCAGTTGAAGATCCAGGCCAGTTCGGCATGGGCCGGCACCGCCGACTGCGGGAAGATGGTGGCCTTGGCCGGGTCCAGACCCGCCGCCAGATAGGCCGCCGCGATCTCGCGCGTCTGGGCCGTCAGCTTCTCGGGCTCCTGCCAGACGGTGATGGCGTGCATGTCGGCGACGAAGACGAACAGGGGCGCGCCCGTGTCCTGAAGTTCGGTGAAGCGCTTCAGGGCGCCCAGATAGTTGCCCAGGTGCAGGGCGCCGGAGGCCTGAATACCGGACAGGATGCGGCGCGGACCGGTGTAGGGGGCCGGGGTCTGGTCAGTCATGGGAGGGTTCTCGGAACTCGAAGAGGCTGGATTCGGCGCACGCGCAGGCGTGCGGGGTCGTGCGGTGAACAGTCAGCCGCGCCATCGCCGGGCGACGAAGATGTGTCCCGAATGAGCCATGCCTTCGCGCTTATCGCCTCAAGGCGCGAAGGGCAAGGCGAGAGCGGCCCGCCGCAGCCGTTGACCATGCTGGACGATCTCGCATAGCGTCGATCCATGAAGAATGCTCCCGCCTACGCCGCACTGATCCTCGCGACGGCCGTCATCAGTGGCTGCGCGACGCGGCCGCCCGCGGCCCAGAAGCCCTATATAGTCCAGTTGTCCGTCAGCTACAGTGAGGCCGCTTGCGACTGGAGCCTGATGCAGGACGCGAACATCAGGCCAACGGGCAGCGGTCCCTTGGGCGGCGCCTGGTGGCCGCATGTTGTGCCGGTAGCCCGAAAATCCTGGCGCACTCGAGAGGCTCCTCTGCTGGCCTTCGGCGCAACCGCAGGGTCGTTGATATTCAAAGCAGGCGAGACTGTCTGCCTCCCGCTCTACAAGCGCGCCGTAGTGAGGCAGGAAGGCGTCCTCCCGCCGGTTCTCGGCCTCTCATTGACACCCGATGGTGCGCACACTCGCGTACTCGGCCAGAGCTTCCACCCTGGCCTGGCGGGGGCGAGCATCATGATCCACCCATACAAGCCCCGAGGCGACTTCCCGCCCCAGAGGCTGGATCTCCAGTTCCACGACGGCCAAGCCGAGGGGCAGCTCCCGCCCCTTCCGCTCGGTCAACCAGCGCTGATCACAGTCGTCGCCACGATGGCCGATGGCGAGACTCAAACGGACAGGGCTGTGGACGTGCTCGTGCAGGGAGGCCTTCAGGCGAACTCCATCGAGCGCGAGGGATCACGCCTCGTCGCCCGGCCATGGTGACCGTCCAGTTCATAAGGACCCGACCGACGCCTTGGTCCAGATAAGGTGGCGGGACTTGGGGCATGGTGGTTGACCGATCATCGCACAACCAAATATCATCGGTTGATGAGCCATACTCATACTTGCATCGGTCTAGTCTTCACGACGGCCTTATTGGCGAGTTGCGCGACGCGGCCGCCCGCGGCCGAGAAGCCCTACCTGGTGCAACTCTCCGCCAGCCCAAGCGATGGCGCTTGTGACTGGAGCATCCTGCAGGACGTCAACGAACCACCGATCGGCGGCTATCTGTCGCTCGGCTCCGTCGAATGGCCGCGCGTAGTTCCCGCCGCTGCGGCCGGGTGGCGGCGCATGGGCAACGCACCGCTTCAGGCCTTTGGCGCCAGGACCGGATTTCAGTGGTCGGGCAGGGAGAGGTCCATCTGCCTGCCGCTCTACAAGCGCACATCGATTCGGCAGGAAGGCGTCCCGCCCATCCTGACTCTGGAACTGAGGCCCGAGGGTGCCGAAACCCGCGCCCTCGCCCAGACTTCGAACCCAGCACTGGCGAAAGCAACGGTCTTGATCCAGCCGCGGGTTGGAAGCGACGTCGCGCCCCGCCGTCTCGACCTCAGTTTCCGTGACGGACACGCCGAAGGGAGCTTCCGGACGCCTCCCAATGGACAGCGGCTGCACGCCACAGTCGTAGCGACTGAGACCGGCGGGGACGCCCAGACCGAGCGCGCTCTGGGGTTAATGTCCTCATCCGAGAACGGAGGAGTTCACATCGTCCGCGAGGGATCACGCCTCGTCGCTCGGCCCTCGTGGCCGGTGGCAGGGAGGCGGTCGTCGCAACCGCGCTGACCGCCCGGCCCCTCGACTAGCGGCCCTTGCGGATCAGGCCCTTGATCTCGGCGACCGTGACCGCGCGGGTCATGAAGGCCAGGACCACATAGGTCAGACCGCCCGCCGCCACGACGGCCAGCAGGGTCAGCTCCTTGGCGCCGTGATCCGAGCCGATCGCGCCCAGCAGGGCCTCGATCGGGCCCTGCAGCATAGGCCGCGCCCAGGAGGCGAGGCCGACGACGACGCCCAGGCCGATGCTGGCCAGAAGAATGCGCGCCAGCCGCGAGGCCGCCGCCGGGCTGGGCCGGTAATGACCGTGCCGCCACAGGGTCGCGCCGAGCAGGAGGGCGTTGGTCCAGGCCGCCGCGCTGACCGCCGCGGCGATGCCGGAAATCCCCATGCCCAGGTTGAACAGGCCGATGGCCAGGGCGGCGTTGACCGCCACCGAGACCAGGGCGAAGGCCATGGGCCGACGCGTGTCGCCGCGCGCGAAGAAGGCCGGGGCCAGGATGCGGATCAGGACGAAGGCGGGCACGCCCCAGCCGAACTGGAACAGGGCCTGGGCCGTGTTGACGGCGTCGACCTGCAGGAAGGCGCCGCGCGTGAACAGGGCGTCGATCAGGAAGTAGGGCATGGCCATCAGGGCCGCCGCCGCCGGCAGGGTCAGGGCCATGGACAGGGCCAGGGCCTCGTCCATCGAGGCCTGCTGCTGGCCGTGATCCTGAGACGCCACCGCCGCCGACAGACGCGGCAGCAGGGCGATGCCGATGGCCACGCCGACGAGGCCGAGCGGCAGCTGATACAGGCGGTCCGCCGTGGCCAGCCAGGTCCGCCCGCCGGCGACGAAGCTGGACAGGTTGCCCGAGATGAAGACGTTGATCTGGGTCGCCGAGTTGCCGATGGCGGCGGGGACGGCGGTGATGATGATGGCCTTCACCGCCGGGGTCAGCTTCGGCAGGGTCAGACGGATGTTGGCCCCGGCCTTCCGCGCCGCCCACCAGCACAGGCCCGCCTGGGCCACGCCCGCCACGGCCACACCCCAGGAGGCGGCGTAGGCGGCCTCGATCTGATCCCCCTTCACCGGCCAGACGGCGGCCAGCATGATCAGGTTCAGCAGGATGGGATAGGCGCCCGAGACGATGAAACGCCCGCGCGCGTTCAGCACGCCGCTGAGCAGCGAGGCGATGGCCATGCAGGGCAGGTAGGGCATGGTGATCTGGGTCAGGATCACCGCCAGCTTGAAGCGCGCTGGATCGTCGAGGAAGCCGATGTTGATGACCGTCATCAGCCACGGCATCGTCAGCTGGGCCACGATGGTCAGGACCACGGTGACGGCGGCCACGGCGGCCAGGGCGTCGGTGGCGACCTGATCGGCTGTGGCCTCGCCCTCGGTCTTCAGCGTCTTGGCGTAGGCCGGCACGAAGGCGGCGGCGAAGGCCCCCTCGGCGAAGATGCGGCGGAACAGGTTGGGGAAGTTCAGGGCGGTGTTGTAGGCGTCGGCCGCCGGTCCCGCCGAGGCCCCCAGGGCCGCCGATATGACCACGTCGCGCGCAAACCCGGCCAGACGGCTGAGCAGGGTCATGGCGCTGAAGATGGCCGAGGAGCGCATGACGCCGCCCCCCTTCACCGTCGTCGAGGCGGCGGGCGGTTGAACGACAGGCTCCACCGTGGCGTTGGCCGCCGAGATCGGCGCGGCCGGTTCGATGGGATCGGTCTTGTCGTTCACGGCTGGTCTCTATGCTCGCCCGACAAACGCCTTAGCGCGCCCGCGACCCGCTGGATACGGGCTTGCGTCCGATCTCGCCCTCCAGATCGGAGACGTCGCGCACGCTGGCCCGCACTGGCGTGATGCGCCGCCCCGCCGGACCTTGCGGCGCCCGGTCCAGAACCTCCAGCAGGCCGGCCTTCAAGCCCTCCAGCCGCCCCGCGTCGGTCGGCTTCGCCCCGTCGGCGTCGGTGATGTAGAAGCCGTCCACCGCTCGCTCGCCGAAGCTGGCGATATGGGCCGACCGGGTCGAGTAGCCATGGGCCGAAATGGTCCGCGCCAGGTCGGCCAGCAGGCCGGGCCTGTCGGCCCCCGAGACCTCGACCACCACGGCGCTGGTCCCGGCCTCCATGTCGATGCGCACCACCGGGCGGACCTCGAACACGGCGCGACGGGCGCTGACCCGCGGCGTCTCGACCGCCGAGGCCCGCGCCCCCTTCTGCGCCGCCCGCTCCAGCGCCTTGACCAGGATGGCCAGACGACGCGGCTCGCGCCGGCCATAGGCCTCGCCCGCCCCATCCTGGATTTCGAAGACGTCCAGCGCCGTGCCGTCCTCGGCGGTGGCCAGACGCGCCCCGACCACGTCGGCCCCGGCCAACGCCAAAGTCGCAGCCAGATCGGCGAACAGGCCGGGCCGGTCCAGCGCCGCCACCGCCACGCGGGCGGTGGATTCCAGCGCCGTTTCGGGCGGCAGGGCCTCGACCGCCGCGCCTTCGCGCCGCGCCCGCTCGACCAGGGCCGGGTGGTCGATCAGCGGGTCTTCGCGCGTCACGGCGTCGCCGCGGAACAGGGCCTCGGTCGCCTCGAACAGGGCGCGCATCAGCTGCCCCTTCCAGCCGTTCCACACGCCCGGCCCCACGGCGCGGATGTCGGCCACGGTCAGGACCATCAGCATCCGCAGACGCTCGGGGTCGCCCACGGCCTCGGCGAAGGCCCGCACGGTCGAGGGGTCGGAGACGTCGCGTTTTTGCGCATAGTCGCTCATCAGCAGGTGATGGCGCACCAGCCAGACCACCAGCTCGATCCGGCGCGGGTCGACGCCCAACCGCTCGCAGGCCCGACGCGCGGCGATGGCGCCGTCCTCCAGCTGTCCCCGATCGCCGCCCTTGCCCACGTCGTGCAGCAGCATGGCCAGCATCAGGGCCTCGATGTCGGCGATGCGGTGGATGATGGCGGTCGAGGCCGGGTGATCGGCCTCCAGCTTGCCGCGCGCGATGTCGTTGATGACCCCGACCGCCTGAAGCGTGTGCTCGTCCACCGTATAGGCGTGGTACATGTTGAACTGGGTCTGGCCGACGATCCGCCCCCATTCGGGCAGGAACCGCCCCAGCAGGCCCGTCTCGTTCATGATCGACAGGACGCGATAGGGCCTCTGCCCATGCGCCAGCACCGTCAGGAAGGCCTCGGCCGCGCGCGGGTCGCGCCGCAGCGCCGGGGTCACCAGAGGCAGGGCGCGGATCACGGCGGCGAAGGCGTCGGGGTGCAGATCCAGATCCAGCCGGTCGGCCTCGACGAACAGCAGCAGCAGCCGCACCGGGTCGTGGGCGAAGACCGAGCCGCCGGTCACTGTCAGCCGCCCGCCCTCGATCGCCAGCCCGTCGAAGGCCAGCCTGGCCCGTCGTCGCGGGATCAGCCGCGACAAACCGCGCGCCAGGCCTTGCGCCTTCTTCTGCTGGCGCGCCTCCAGCTGGGCCGAGACGGCGCGGGTCAGGGCCCCGACCTCGCGCGCCACCTGGAAGTAGCGGCGCATGAAGCGCTCGACCGCCAGCTCGTCGCCACGCCCGCGCCAGCCCATGCGGCGGGCGATCTCAGGCTGGAAGTCGAAGGTCAGCTTCTCTTCGGCACGGCCCGCCGCCAGATGCAGATGGATGCGCACGCTCCACAGGAAGCCGATGGCCTCGCGGAAGCTGCGCAGCTCGCGCGCGCTCAACAGGCCCTCCAGCGCCGCCTGTCCCCGCTCGCTGTCCGGCGCCAGCGACCGGGCGATCCAGAACAGGGTGTTCAGGTCCCGCAAGCCCCCCTTGCCGTCCTTGACGTTGGGCTCGACGCGATAGCGCACCGCCCCGGTCTTCTGCAGGCGGACGTCGCGCTCCTCCATCTTGGCGGCGATGAAGGGGCGGGGATCGGCCTTGGCGACTTCGGCGCGAAACCGCCGCAGCAGGTTGGCGCCGAGAGCGGCGTCCCCCGCCAGCACCCTGGCTTCCAGCAGGGTGGTGCGCACCGTCATGTCGCTGCGGGCCAGGTCCAGGGTCTCGCCGACCGAACGCGAGGCCGAACCGACCTTCAGCCCCAGATCCCACAGGACATAGTGGACAAACTCGATCACCGCCTCGGCGCGAGCGCCGGCTATCTGGCCGGGCCGCAGGAACAGCAGGTCGAGATCGGAAAAGGGCGCCAGGACGCCCCGCCCATAGCCGCCGACCGCCAGCAGGCTGAGGCGATCCTGCGGCGCCGGATGCAGGACCTCGGTCGCCGTCCGCCACAGGCTGGTCAGCATGACATCGGCGGCGGCGGCGTAGAGGCGCGCCGCCTCGGCCCCGTCGATCCCGCCTTCCAGCCGCCGGGCGACGCGGGCGCGGTCAATGGCGAAACTCTCGCGAAGAACGGCGGTGACGGCGGCGCGGGCGTCGGGCGCCGAGGCGGCCTGAACCAGACGCGGATCGAGGGCCGCCGCGCCGGTCACGAGCGCGACAACCCCTTCAGCCGATACAGCGCCTCCAGCGCCTCGCGCGGCGACAGCTCATCCGGGTCGATCCCAGCCATGGCGTCGTCCAGCGCCGAGTTCATCGGCGCCGGCGCAGGCTCGGCCACGGCGGCGAACAGGGGCAGGTCGTCCAGACGCGCCGCCGCCGCCTTTTCGCTCTCCAGCCGCTCCAGCACCTCGCGGGCGCGACCGACCACGGCCGTCGGCACCCCGGCCAGCTTGGCCACCTGCACGCCGTAGGAGCGGTCCGCCGCGCCGGGCACCGCCTCGTGCAGGAAGACCAGGTCGCCGTTCCATTCGCGCGCCTTCATCGACAGGTTGCAGACGTGGTCCAGCCTTTCCTCCAGCTGGGCCAGCTCGTGATAGTGGGTGGCGAACAGGGTCCGCGCGCGATTGGTCTCGTGCAGGGCCTCGGCCGTGGCCCAGGCGATGGCCAGGCCGTCATAGGTGGCGGTGCCGCGTCCGATCTCGTCCAGCACGACAAAGCTGTGCGGCGTGGCCTGGGTCAGGATGGCGGCGGTCTCGACCATCTCCATCATGAAGGTGGAGCGGCCGCGGGCCAGATCGTCGCCAGCCCCCACACGGCTGAACAGACGGTCCACCACCCCCAGCCGCATGGCGCGCGCGGGCACGAAGGCCCCAGCCTGGGCCAGCACCACCAGCAGGGCGTTCTGGCGCAGGAAGGTCGACTTACCGGCCATGTTGGGGCCGGTGACGATCGACAGGCGCGAGGCTCCGGCGCCGTCGCCGGCCAGGCGGCAGTTGTTGGGCGTATAGGGGTCGCCCTGGGCCGTCACCGCCGCCTCGACCACCGGGTGGCGCCCCGCCTCGACGTCGAAGCAGAGGCTGTCGTCGACCACGGGGCGGACGGCGCCGACCTCTTCGGCCCATTCGGCCAGGGCCGCATGGGCGTCCAGTTCGGCCAGGGCCTCGGCCACGCCCTGCAGCGGTCCGGCCAGACGGGCGACCTCGCGCCGCCAGGCTTCGAAGGTCTCGCCCTCCATGGCCAGGGCCCGATGCCCGGCCTGGCTGATCCTGGCGTCCAGCTCGGACAGTTCGACCGTGGTGAAGCGGACCTGATTGGCCAGGGTCTGGCGGTGGATGAAGGGGCTGTCGGGCCCCGCGCGCAGCAGGTTCTCGGCGGCCTTGGCCGAGGCCTCGAGGAAGTAGCCCAGGACGGCGTTGTGGCGCACCTTGAAGGCCACGCCGCTCTCGGCCACGGCGCGGGCCTCAAGGTCCGCGACCACGCGGCGGCTGTCGTCGCGCAGGGTGCGGGCGGCGTCCAGTTCGGGGCGGTGGCCGGGGTTCACAAAGCCGCCGTCGCGCGCCAGATGCGGCGGCTCCCCCATCAGGCCGTCGACCAGATCGGCCAGCAGGTGCGACAACTCTCCGCCCAGCGTCAGCCGGTCGAGGCAGGCCAGAACCCGCGCGGGCGGCCCGGCCAGAGGATCGCGCGTCGCGGCGGCGAACAGGCCGGCCAAGCCTTGCGCCGTCGTCAGGCCCGAGCGGATGGCCGCCAGATCGCGCGGTCCGCCGCGGCCGAGGGCCAGACGCGAGGTGGCCCGCGCCACGTCGGCCGAGGACCGCAGCCCGTCGCGCAGATCGCGCCGCAGGTCGCGCCGCTCCAGCAGCCATTCCACCGCGTCCAGCCCGGCGTTGATCGCCGCCGGGTCGCGCAGGGGCCGCGAAATGCGTTCCGCCAGGGCCCGCGCCCCGCCCGAGGTGACGCTGCGGTCGATGCAGTGCAGCAGGGAGCCGTCGCGTTCGCCCCTCTGGGTGCGGTCGATCTCGAGGCTGAGGCGCGTCGCCGGATCGATGGCCAGAAAACCGCTCTCGCCCGAGCGGCGCGGCGGGGCCAGGGCCGGGATCTTGCCGGCCTGGGTCGTCTCCAGATAGGCGGCGATCAGGCCGAGCGCCGAAACCTCGGCCTCCTCGAAGGCCCCGAAACCGTCGAGCGCCGAGACGCCATAGAGCCGCTGCACCCGGTCGCGCGCGCCGACCGGCTCGGCCAGGGCCTGGGGCATGGCCTGAACCACCCCGCCGGAGCCGTCCAGCGCCCCCTTCAAGCCGTCGTCAGAAAACAGGCGGTCGGGGACCAGCACTTCGGACGGCCGGAAGGCCGCCAGCGCCGCGCCCAGATCGCTCAGGTCGCAGGCCACCGAGTCCACCGCCCCGGCGGACAGCTCGACGACGGCCACCGCCGCGCGCCCCTTGCGGATCGCCACGGCGGCCAAACGGTTGGCGCCGCGCGCATCCAGCAGGCTGTCCTCGGTCAGGGTGCCCGGCGTCACCACCCGCACCACGCCGCGATGCACCACCGCCTTGGAGCCCCGCTTCTTGGCCTCGGCCGGGTTCTCCAGCTGCTCGCAGATGGCCACCTTGAAACCCATGCGGATCAGCCGCGCCAGATAGCCGTCCATGGCGTGAACCGGCACCCCGGCCATGGGGATGTCCTCGCCCTGATGCTTGCCGCGCTTGGTCAGGGTGATGCCCAGGGCCGCCGCCGCCTTGACCGCATCGTCAAAGAACAGCTCGTAGAAGTCGCCCATGCGGAAGAAGAGGATGGCGTCCGGCTGATCGGCCTTGGCCGCCAGGAATTGCGCCATGACCGGGGTGGTTCCGGCGTCGGGCTTCAGATCGACTTGCGGGGGATGGGACAGGGGCGCGTTCATACGCCGCGCAGGGTGACGGATCGGGGCGCCCGCCTCAAGCGCAGGCTTGCAAACAAGAAAAAGAAATGATCCGTTTCATCGGGGATCGGGGAAAATTTCTATGACAAAGGCCTCGCGCACGCCGCGCAATCTCATCGGCCTGTGGAGCGCGGTCGAGGTCGTGGGCTGGCTCTATGTCGCCTCAGCAACTGCGGGGGTTTTCATCTTGCTCGCCTTGGCCTTCGCGAGCGGGGCAATGGCAGAGACCGCGGCGGTCGCTTCCGTCATCGTCGGCGACCTTATGGCTCTGTTCTATCTGCTCGGCGCCATCCTGACCCTGATCTGGTATTACTGGTCCACTCGCAATCTTCACGCCATGAACCTCAAGGTCGGCAGCAGCCCGCTCTGGGCCGTGCTCTGGTTCTTCATTCCTTTTCTGTCGCTTTGGAAACCCTATGGGGTCACGGCCGACCTCTGGGCGGCTTCGACGCAACCTGACACATGGCGAAAGACCCGGGAGCCGATTTTCCTGCGCTGGTGGTGGGGTCTTTTCCTGGCCGGAAGCATCCTGTCCAGTATCGCCAACGTCTTGCTGCAGCGCGCCTCGCCGGATGGCCTCCTGATCCTGGCCCCCGGACTGGCCTGCCTGGCCGCCAGCGGCGTGATCTTCCTTCGCATGGGGCGCACCGTCAGCCTGCGCCAACGCGATCTCGTTCGCGCGAACTATCGTCGTGCGCCTGCCGAAAACACGCCTCGTTGGGCCGATTGACCCTTACGCGGCGTTGCTGACGTGCAGGCGCAGGCGCGAGGCCACGGCGGCGGGGGCCTCGTCCAGGGCCAGGGCGTCCCAGTCGATGTCGGGCTTGGCCGCGTGCGAGGCGGCGACGATGGCGCGCAGTTCGGCGGCCGAGGCCACGCTGGCGATCACCGAGGCCACGCCGGGCAGGTTCAGGGCATAGGCCAGGGCCGCCTGCATCGGATCGACCCGGGCCTCGGCCAGACGCCGACGCGTGCGCGACAGGGCCATGCCGTGCGCGGCCAGTTCGGGCGGCAGGCTCTCGCGATTGGCGAACAGCAGGCCCTGGGCGAAGACCGAGGCCAGGTGCACCTCGACGCCCTGCGCGGCCAGGGTCTCGATGACCCCTCCGCGCGCGGCGCGTTGATCCAGAATATTGCAGGCGACCTGCACCACGTCAGGCTGGAAGCGGCGGGCGATCAGGGCCGGGCCGTCCTCGACGGTGGCGACGAAGCCGATCTTGCGGAAGACGCCGCGTTCCTTGAGCGCCTGCAGGCGAGCCCACAGGGCGCGGCCCTCGGCCCCGGCCAGATCAGAGGCGTTCTGCACCAGAACGGCGTCGCCGCGCGGCAGGCCCATGCGCTCCAGCGAGCGGCGGGCGCGGGCCTCGACCCGGTCCAGACCGTCGGCCAGGGGCACGGTGCGCACGGTGACGCGGAAGGGAGAAGGGAAGGGCCAGGCCTGACCCAGCAGGCGCTCGACGTCGCCTTCGGGCCGGGTCGCCACCAGACCGACGCCCGCGTCGCCCGCCGTTTGCAGCAGATGGCGCATGGCGTCCTCCCGCTGGCCGGGCGGCAGCGGGCGGGACCGTTCGGGCTCTGTCACCACAGCGATGGCGAGCCGGTCGGCCGGAGAGGGCGGAAGGGCGAATCTCACGACGCTGATCTTCAGCGCCAAAGCTTAAGGGAGATTGACCGAAATCAAGGCTGTTGGTGAACGAACAGGCTTAATCCGCGTCCGGTTGATTGTCCGGATGCGCCGCAATGAAGGCCGGATGGACTTCGGCCCGCATCTCGATCTCCAGCAGATGCGGAAACGGCGTCAGATCCACGTTGAACCGGCGCGCCGAATAGATCTGCGGAATCAGATAGCAGTCGGCCAGGCTCGGGACGCCGCCGAAGCACCAGCCCTCGCCGTGCCGCGCCACGAGCGCCTCCAGCGCCGCGAAGCCGTCGAGAATCCAGCGCCCGGCCCAGGCGTCCACCCCCGTCTGATCGGCGCCCAGCTCGCGCACCGCCTTCAGCACCCGCAGATTGTTCAGCGGATGGATATCGCAGCCGATCAGGGCCGACATGGCCCGCACCAGGGCGCGGTCGGCGGCGTTCGACGGCAGCAGGGCCGGGGTCGGATGGGTTTCCTCCAGCCACTCCAGAATGGCCGGGCTCTGGGTCAGGACCTGGCCGTCGCCGGTCTCCAGCGCCGGAACCAGACCCTGCGGGTTCAAGGCGAGGTAGGCGTCGGATTTCTGCGCCCCCGTCCGCAGATCGACCGGCGCCGTCTCATAGGCCAGCCCCTTGAGACTGAGGGCGATACGGGTGCGATAGCTGGTGCCCGAGCGCCAGTAGCCGTGCAGGATCATGGTTTCACCGTGAAGCGAAGCGGGGCCAGACCGTCGATACGCGCCTCGACCCGGTCGCCGGGAACCAGAGGTCCGACGCCCTCGGGCGTGCCGGTGAAGATCAGGTCCCCCGGTTGCAACGACCACAGCTCCGAGGCCTTGGCCAGAATGCCCGCCGGATCCCAGATCATGTCCGACAGACGGCCCGACTGGCGCGTCTCGCCGTTGACCGTCAGTTCAATCACCGCGTCGGCCTCGGGCAGGGCGCCCAGCGTCAGGGCGCCGCAGGGCGCCGACTGGTCGAAGGCCTTGCCCGCCTCCCAGGGTCGTCCCTTGGCCTTGGCTTCGGCCTGCAGGTCGCGCCGCGTCAGATCGACGCCGACGGCCCAGCCCGCGATGGTCCCGCCTTCACCGACGGCGACGACCAGCTCGACCTCATGGTGCAGGTTGGCGGTGGCCGAGGGATAGGCCGGATCGGCGCCGTCGACGACCAGGGCGTCGGCGGGCTTGGCGAAGAAGAAGGGCGCGGGCTTGTTCGGGTCCGCCCCCATTTCGCGGGCGTGGGCGGCGTAGTTCTGACCGACGCACAGGATGCGCCGGACGGGAAAACGTCGCGGTTCGCCGACAATCGGAAGCGAGGGCGTGGGCGCGGGCGGGAACAGCCATTGGGTCATGGCGTTGGTTCTAGAACGACGGTTCGAACGACGCCAGAAGGCGGCTTGCGCGACGGACAGGGTCTTGCTGCAGTGCAGGAACCTTGGTCGTCGGTGTGGCGTTCGGGGCGGGGGTTCTCTATTTAATCGTCAAGCTTACACAGAAGCGGAGCGCGCATCATGGCCACGACCAAGGCTCGGGAAGACATCAAGAACGATCTCAAGACCCTCAAGGAGGATCTGAAGACCGGCGCGCGCGAGGAAACGCAGCGCCTGAAGGAAAAGGCCGCCGCCGCCGAGGCCCGCCTGCGCGAGCAGGGCGACGAGCTGCGCGAGAAGGCCCGCGGCTACTATGACGACGCCCGCGTGCGCGGCCGGGAGTATTACGACGAAGCCGCCGAGCGCTTCGAGGAAGCCCAGCGCTATGTCGTCGAACGCGTGCAGGAGCGTCCGGTGCAGTCGACCGCCATCGCCCTCGGCGTCGGCTTCGTCCTGGGCCTGCTCATCGCCGGTCGTCGCCGCTGATGATCGGGCGGGGGCTGATCAACCGCGCGGTGGCGACCTTTGTCGCCGCCGGCGCGGGCTTCGTGGCCATGGTCGCCCTGGGCGCCACGGTCTATTATCTGCTGGCGCTGGTCGTCGTGCCTCTGGCGGCGGCGGCCATCACCTCGGCTCTGTTCGCGGTCATCGCCCTGATCATCGCCCTGGTCTTCGTGCGCCGCGCACAAGGCGAGGACGATGAAGAGGAACAGGAGCCCGAGAGTCTGGGCGTGCGCGCCTTCCACCTGTTCCAGGAACGGCCCATTCTGGGCGTAGCCGCGGCCTTGGCCGGCGGCTTCATCTTCCTGCGCAACCCGGCCCTGGCCACCATGGTGGCGGCGGCCTTTACTGAAAAAAGCCGGCCGCGGCGCCGATAAAAGATCGGAACGGCCAAGCCTCCGAGGCGTTGTGAAGTCAGGCGGAACGGTCGACGGGAGGGGTCGACGGTTTTGCTCTCTTCAACACTGTTTCGGAGGGTCGTCCATGCTTCGCTGGGCCATCATTTTCTTCATCATCGCCCTGGTCGCTGCTGTTCTCGGCTTCGGCGGAATCTCGGGCATGTCGTTCGAGATCGCCAAATTCATCGCCATCATCGCCGTGATCCTGTTCGTGGTCTCGCTGGTGGTGGGCGGCATGCGCGGACGCGGCCCGCGCATCTGACGTCGCGTTTCACGTGAAAAAACAAGAGGCCCCGACGATCCGTCGGGGCCTTTTCGTATCTGTCTCAAAGAGCGGCGGCTTCCATTTCGCCGGGCGTCGCCGGATCGGGCGCGGTCTCGACCCGACGCGTGTCCTGACGGCGCGGCAGACGCCAGGTCTGATGATCCTCGAACCGCTTGCCGGTCCAGACCACAGCCGTGACCACGATCTCCTTCGCGTCCCACTCGATCCGGTTGAAGCTGGGCGGCGCCCCGCGTTCGCGATGCGACAGGGTCCCGCAGCCGATGGCGTAGGAACAGCGATCCGACAGATCGATGCCGAGAGCGAACGGCACATGGACATGGCCCGTGGCGATCAGGTCCACCCCCGCCTCGGCGAAGATCAGCGCCGCCTTGTCGCCGCGCTTGACCTCACCGGTCATCGGCGCGCCGATCATCTCGATCAGGGGATGGTGACAGGCGAGGATCCGCAGCGCCCCGATCGGGGCGTGGCGCAGGGCCTCGGCCGCCCGACGCGTCTGGTCCAGGTCGATGACGCCCTTGGACCAGTTGGGCCGGGCCTGCCAGCCGCGCGCCGTGGTCACGCCGCGCACCATCAGATCAGGACTCTTGAACTCGTGATCATGGGCCGGATGGCCGGTCGCCCTCTCGAACGCTCGCCACGGCCAGAACAACCGCGCCATCACGTCCCAGTAGGGCACGTCGTGATTGCCCACGGTGACGAAGACCGGCTGGGGCATGGCCCGCACCCAGTCGCCCGCCGCCGCGAACTCGGCCGGCAGCCCGCGCTGGGTGATGTCCCCGGTGATTAGGACCAGGTCGTGGGGCGTGGCGTGCGCATACTCCAGGGCGGCGGCGACGGCGTGTTGATGCTCGCAACCGAAATGCACGTCCGAGAACTGCAGGACCCGCCCCATCAGACGCTGTCCTCGGCCGCCGGGGGTCGAGGCGCCAGGGCCATGAAGGCTCGCGGCAGGAAGCTGATGCTGGCGTCGCGGCCCAGCAGCATGGGTTCGCCGTCGATCACCGCCGGAATCTTCGAACGCGCCGCAACGCTGATCCGACGCGCCGGCTGGGTCGTTACGTTGGGATCATGGCGCCAGTCGTCGAACAGGGCTCGCGCCGCCAGGCCGAAAGCCTGGGCCGCGTCGGAGGTGGTCATCGCCGCCGCCTCCAGCCCCACCGGCTCGTCCATGGCCTTGGAGATCATCGGGCTGATCAGAACCAGGGCCTCGGCCCGACGCCGGGCGCCGCCGTCAAGGCTGAAACGGATATGGCCGCTGAAGGCGCGCTTCAGCGCCCGACGCCCGTGCATCCAGGCCTGTTTCAGCTTGCCGGTCCGGATCGCCTCGCGCGCGGGCGCCCACAGGGCCGGCGCCCCCAGAATGGCCGCGCAGTAAAAGGCCTCGCCCTCCACCACCCCGCCGGAGACCGCCAGGGGGGCGCCCTCCTCCAGCGCGCGTCGCAGGGCCAGCTTCCAGTCGCCCGTGCCGTATAGCGCCTTGGGCAGCATGTTCATCGTCCCGCCCGGCAGGGGCGCCACCAGCGGCCCCTTGGCCCCGGCCCGCGTCGCCACCGAGCGCGCCGTGCCGTCTCCGGCCAGGACGAACAGGACGTCGGGTCGGGCCTCCAGCGCCGCGGCGATCTGGTCAGGGATCCGGGCGCCTTCCAGAACGACCACGGTCGCCTCGAAATCATAGACCGACAGAATAGCCTCGGCTTCGTCCGCGGCTTGCGGTCCGACCCCGCCGGACAGGGGATTGACCAGTATGGTCACCCTCTTCATCGGGACATGAGGCGTAAGACGGGGCGTCTCGGGCGCATCTACCGGCACGCCGGTTTCAGAGGAAACGTCGATCATGGTCGGCGAACGCCTCGTTTCCCGGCCCGGTTCCGCCAAACCGCAGACGGCGAACAAAATAATGTGAAGCTTGTCGCCGTCGCCCCGGAACCGCCCCGTTTCACCTGCGTTCTTCAGGCTTCAGGGGAGCCCCCTTGGCATGAAGGACAGATCCATGAACAAGGCGATCATCGCCATCGCCGGCGCCGGCCTCCTGGTCACCGCCTGCGCCAGCGACCCGTATTACGGCGGCGGCAGCAACGAAACCGTGCGTCAAGGCGCGATCGGAGCCGGCATCGGCGCCGTCGCCGGCGCCATCATCGGCAACAACGTCGGCGGCGGCAACGCAGCCACCGGCGCGGCCATCGGCGCCCTCGCCGGCGGCGCGGCCGGCGCCATCCGCGGCTCCAGCCAGGACCGCAACAACCAGCAGCGCTATCGCGACAACCAGGGCCGTTATTACTACTGCTACGATAACCGCCAGACCGAATGCTACTGGGAAAACGGCCAGCGTCGCTACTAAGACGACACTGGCGCCCGACGGTTTTTCGGGTCAGGTTCAAGGGGCGGTCCGTTGGTGCGGGCCGCCCTTTTTGCTGACGTGAAATGTGCGCGCCCGGGGCTGGGCGCCTTGTCGAGGGGCTGAATGATGAAACCGATCCTCCCGATCATCGCGGCTGGACTGACCCTGGCGTTGCTGGCGGGCTGTTCCACGCCCGGCGTCTTCAAGAAGCGCAGCGATCTGGTCAGCAATCCCGCCGCCTGCGGCGCCAAGCGGTTCGAAGTCTATTTCGATCAGGACCAGGCCCGTCTCACCACCGCCGCACGCGAGGCCATCAGCCTGACGGCCACCCAGCTTCAGGGCTGCGACGTGACCAAGGTCCAGGTTCTGGGTCTGGCCGACGCCCGCACCGGCACCCCCGCCTCCAACCAGTCGCTGTCCGAGCGCCGCGCCCGTTCGGTGGCCGAGGCCCTGGCCGTCGCCGGCCTGCCCGCCCCCGCCTTCGAGATCGCCGCCGCCGGCGCCGAGGGCGCGGTGGTCAACGGCGTCAACGACCCCCTGCGCCGCCGCACCGAGGTGCTGATCCAGGCCCAGCCGCGGCGCTAGGCGTCCAGGGCTTTCGCGAGGCTGCGTCAGCGCGTCCCTCTTCTTGCGGCGCGGCACGGTGGCTGTCGGGCGGTTCGGCGGTTAAGGTCGCCGCCTGTTCTTCGTCGCCCGGTGTCGCCCCTTGCGTCTTCTCGCCGCCCTTCTCGTCTGGCTGACCTTCACCGCCGCCGCCGTCGCCGCCCCGGCTCAGACGGCGCTGGAGCAGGCGTTGAAGGCCGGGGCCGCCACCATGGCTTCCGGGACGCAGCGCACCGAAAGGATCGAGGCCGAGCTGGTCCCCATGAGCGCCTGGGCCACGCCCGGCGCGACGGCGATCGTCGCCGTGCGTCAGAAGATCAAGCCGGGCTGGCATACCTACTGGCGCAATCAGGGGGATTCCGGCGGCCCGACGACGCTCAGCTGGAACCTGCCCGACGGCGTCATCCCCGGCGACATCCTCTGGCCCCTGCCCGAGCGCCAGCGGCTGCAGAGCCTGATGAACTACGGCTATTCGGACGCGGTCCTCCTGCCCGTTTCGCTTCAGATTCCCGGCTCGATGCAGCCGGGCCAGACGCTGTCCTTGCGCGTCGCCGCCCACTTCTACGTCTGCAGCGACGAGATGTGCGTGCCCGAGGACCTCGATCTGGCCCTCAGCCTGCCGGTGCGCGACAGCGCGGCCCCGCTGGACCCGCGCTACGGCCAGGCCATTCAGGCCGTGGTCGCCTCGGCCCCCCGTCCCGCCGGGATCGAGGCCCGCGCCGCCTTCGCCGACGGCCGGCTGACCCTCAGCGCCGTCGGCGGGCCGCTGGCGGGCGCCACGCCGAAATGGGCCTATTTCTTCCCTTTCGAGGGCGGGATCATCGACCACGCCGCCGCCCAGACCGGCCAGCGCGGCGCACAGGGCCTGACCCTGACCCTCGCCCCCGGACGCGGCCTCGCCGCCAACGGTCTGAAGCCGCCGCTGGCGGGGGTCCTGTCGACCGATCTCGGCGCCTGGGAGATTTCGGCGGAACAGGGCGCCGTCCTGCCCGGCGCCTCGGGCGAGGGCGCGCTCGGCGACGGCGAAGCGGCGCAAGCCTCCGCCTCGTCCACGGCGCCGGTCGCCTTCCTTCAGGCCGCCCTCTTCGCCCTTCTGGGCGGACTGATCCTCAACCTCATGCCCTGCGTCTTCCCCATCCTGGCGATGAAGGCGGCGGCGCTCAGCCGTTCAGCCCACGAACCGGCCGAGGCCCGCCGCGACGGCCTGGCCTTCCTCGCCGGCGTGCTGGCCACCTTCCTGATCCTGGCCGGGGTCCTTCTGGCCCTGCGCGCGGGCGGCCAAGCGCTCGGCTGGGGCTTCCAGCTGCAATCGCCGGGCGTGGTCGCCGCCCTGGCCCTGCTGATGCTGGCCGTGGCCCTGAACCTGTCGGGCGTCTTCCACATCGGCGCGGGCCTGCAAGGCGCGGGGCACGGTCCGCTGGCCCGCCTGCCGGGCGCCGCCGGCGCCTTCTTCACCGGCGTTCTGGCCGTGGTTGTGGCCGCCCCCTGCACCGCCCCCTTCATGGCCTTCGCCCTGGGCGCCGCCCTGCTGATGCCCTGGCCGATGGCGCTCGCGGTCTTCCTGATGCTCGGCCTAGGCCTGGCCCTGCCCTATGTCCTGATCAGCCTCAGCCCGCGTCTTCTGTCGCGCCTGCCCAGACCCGGTCCGTGGATGGAGACGCTTCGGAACCTCCTGGCCTTCCCCATGTACGGCGCCGCCCTGTGGCTGGCCTGGGTCTATGGCCGCCAGACGTCTGACGCGCTCGCCTTGCTGTTCGGCGCGGGCCTGATGCTGGCCCTGGCCCTGTGGCTCTGGGGCCGTTCGCAGGCCGCGCCCGGCAAGGGCCGCCTCGCCGCCATCGCCGCCGCCCTGTCCCTGCTCGCCGCCCTTGGCCTTGGCGTTCTGGCCGCCCGCGCCGCGCCGGCCTCGACCGACGGCGCGGCCTCCTCCGCCCATCTGCCGTCGCAGCCCTGGTCGGAACAGGCCGTGCAAGCCGCCCTGGCCGAAGGCCGCCCGGTTCTGGTCAACTTCACCGCCGACTGGTGCGTCACCTGCAAGATCAACGAGGGCGCGGCCCTGTCCTCGCCCCGCACCGCCGAGGCGATGCAGGCGGCGAACGCGGTCTATCTGGTCGGCGACTGGACCCGTCGCGACGACGCCATCACCGCCGAGCTGCAACGTCACGGCCGCTCGGGGGTGCCGCTCTATCTGCTCTATGCGCCGGGCCGAACCGGGCCGCGCATCCTGCCGCAGCTCCTGACCGAGGGGACCGTCGTCGACGCTCTGAAAGACGCCGCCCGCTGACATTCACTGAAGGAGACCATCCGATGATCCGTATTCTGACCGTCGCTTCCGCCTCGCTTCTCCTGCTCGCCGCCTGCCAGCAGCAGCCCGCCGCCGAGCCCGACAAGGCCGCGCCCGCCGCAACCGAAACCGCCGCCGTCGCTGGGCCGGGCGACATGGCCCCGGCCTTCACCCTGATCGACGCCGAGGGCGTTCAGCGTTCGCTGGCCGACTTCAAGGGCAAGACGGTGGTGCTGGAATGGACCAACGAGGGCTGCCCCTTCGTGAAGAAGCACTACAGCGGCGCCATGCAGGCCCTACAGCGCGATGCGACCGCCGACGGCGTGGTCTGGCTGACCATCATCTCCTCCGCTCCCGGAACCCAGGGCTTCGTCGAGGGCGAAGAGGCGAAGGCCTGGAAGGCCAAGCACAAGGCCGCCTTCACCCATCTGCTGCTGGATCCGACCGGCGAGGTGGGCAAGCGCTATGACGCCAAGACCACGCCGGACATGCGCATCATCGATCCCGAAGGCCGGCTGATCTTCGTCGGCGGCATCGACGACCGGCCGACCAACAAGGTCGAGGATCTGGAAGGCGCGAACAACTTCGTCCGCGCCGCCCTGGCCGACGCCAAGGCCGGCCGTCCCGTTCAAGCCGCCTTCGCCCAGCCCTACGGCTGCGCGATCAAGTATCCGGAGACGGTCGCAAGCTGAGGAAGGTTACTCAGACCCCGCCCCCTCTGCGAAGCGGGATTTCAAAATGGGGCTCAAGTAGCCCGAAGGGCGATAGCCCCAGAACTAATGCCTAGACCTGCTGTCTTTCAGACAGCCGGTCTAGGCGGCGAGGTGATGACCTCGACGTTGTCGTTCAACAGATAGGCCAGTTCCTCCAGCGCGACCTTGCGCTCGGCGGGGTTGGGGGCGGCCTCAAGGGCGGCGACCTTCTTGGGCATGTCTTCCGAGATGCCGCGCAGGATGCATTTCAGATCATTGTCCGTGCCGCGGTCTTTCAGCACCAGATGGCCCTGCATGTCGCGCTCGGCCAGTTCGACCGTCTGCGCCTTGAAGCCGGTGAAGGCGGCGCCGGCGAAGAAGCCCTGACCGTCAGCCTCGCCGGAGGCGATCCAGCCGTCGACGATGGCTTTCAGCGACCCCGAGCGCGTGACCAGATCGGCGAACAGGGGCTCGTGCGCCACCGAAACCGGCGCGTCCGCGGCGACAGGCGGCTGGGCCGCGGCTTCAGCCACGGACGGATCGCTGAGCATCAGCACGGCGGCGAGGATCAGTCCGCAGGACATGGGCATCCCTTCTCACTGGCGGCCGGGTCGAGAGAATTTCCACACGGAAACCCATGTTGACCGGGCCATTGATTGAACTCTTCTAGGCCTGAGCCATAAACAAAGACTTGCAAACGCCGTACCAGACCACG
This sequence comes from Brevundimonas sp. UBA7506, assembly GCF_002479495.1. Lineage (GTDB taxonomy): Bacteria > Pseudomonadota > Alphaproteobacteria > Caulobacterales > Caulobacteraceae > Brevundimonas. The sequence goes on along the minus strand of NZ_DLNQ01000015.1, from coordinate 177,679 downwards.
GGACGGCGATGGGGGGAGCCGTCGATGCCGCACGCCGCCTGGACCGAACTGGAAGCCGTGGCGCGCCGCGACGCCGACGCCCGCATCAGTGATCAGTTCGCCGCCGACCCCGCCCGCCTGTCGCGGCTGACCGTGGACGCCGCCGGCCTGCATCTCGACCTGTCCAAGCAGAGCTGGACCCGCGCGGGCTTCGACGCCGCCTTGGCCCTGGCCCGCGCCGCGCAGGTCCCTTCGGCCCGTGGCGAGATGTTCGGCGGCGAGGCCATCAACTTCACCGAGGGGCGCGCGGTCCTGCACCCCGCCCTGCGCGCGCCCGTCGGGGCGGCCTTCCACGCCCTGGGCGAGCCGGTCTCGGCCGAGGTGGACGCCGTGCGCGGCCAGATGCGCGACTACGCCCACGCCGTCCGGTCCGGCATCGAGACGGGCGCCGCCGGCCGCCCCTTCAAGGCCGTGGTCCATATCGGGATCGGCGGCTCGGACCTGGGGCCGCGCCTGATCTGGGACGCCCTGCGCCCGCTCGATCCGGCCATCGAGGTGCGTTTCGTCGCCAACGTCGACTCGCGCGACATGGCCGAGGCCCTGACCGGGCTGGACCCGGCCTCGACCCTGGTCGTGGTCGTCTCCAAGACCTTCACCACCCAGGAGACCCTGGCCAACGCCGAGGTCGCCCGTGCCTGGCTGGCCGCCGCCCTGCCCGCCGAGGGCATGGACAGGCATTTCATCGGCGTCACCGCCGCCCCGGAAAAGGCCGCCGCCTTCGGTTGCGGCCGCACCTTCGCCTTCCGGGACTGGGTCGGCGGCCGCTATTCCCTGTGGTCGGCGGTCAGCCTGTCGTGCGTCATCGGTCTGGGCTGGGACGTCTTCCAGGGCTTCCTCGACGGCGCCGCCGCACTGGACCGGCACTTCCTCGAGGCGCCGTTGGAGGCCAACGCCCCGGTCCTGCTGGCCCTGGCCCAGATCTACAATGTCGACGGCCTGCACCGGCCTGCGCGCACTGTGGCCCCCTACGCCCACGGCCTGCGCCGCCTGCCGGCCTTCCTGCAGCAGCTGGAGATGGAGTCGAACGGCAAGCGGGTGCGCCGCGACGGCTCGCCTGTCGGCCGCCAGACCTGCCCCGTCGTCTTCGGCGAGCCGGGCACCAACGGCCAGCACGCCTTCTTCCAGCAGATCCATCAGGGGCCGCAGGTGGTCCCGGCCGAGTTCGTCATCGTCACCTCGACCGACGGAATGACCTCGGAGGCCCCGCTCTGGGCCAACGCCCTGGCCCAGGGCCAGGCCCTGATGCAGGGCAAGACCGAGACCCAGGCCCGCGCCGAACTGATCGCCTCGGGCGCATCCGAAGCCGAGGCCGACCGCCTGGCCCCGCACAAGACCTTCCCCGGCAACCGGCCCTCGACCGCCGTCCTGATGGACCGCCTGACGCCCCAGACCCTGGGCGCCCTGATCGCGCTTTACGAGCACAAGACCTTCGTCGAGGGGGTGATCTGGGACATCAACAGCTTCGACCAGTGGGGCGTCGAACTGGGCAAGGTTCTGGCCAAGGCGGTGCTGAAGGACGTGGCGGCGGGGTCCCCCTCGCCCGAGCTCGACCCCTCGACCGCGGCCTTGCTGACCCGGCTGCTGAAGTGACCGTCGTCGCGCCGCTCTGGCAGAGGCTGGAAGGTCTGGCCCTGCTGGCCGTCTCGGTGCTGGTCTATGCCCGGTTCGGCGAGGGCTGGCTGCTGTTCGCCGTCCTCTTCCTGACCCCCGACCTGTCCTTTCTCGGCTACCTGGCGGGGCCGCGGGTCGGCGCCTGGGCCTATAATCTGGCCCACAGCCTGATCGGGCCGCTGTTGCTGGCGGCGACGGGCGGGCTGACCGGCGGGGGACTGCCCGTCGCCCTCGCCCTGATCTGGCTGGCCCACGTCGGCTTCGACCGCGCTCTCGGCTACGGCCTCAAGTCGCCGGACAGCTTCGGGATCACCCACCTGGGCCTGATCGGCAAGGCGCGGGCCGCGGCTTAGGCGACCGGAACCCCGGCGTCGGCGTCGTCGTTCCCCGGACTCAATCAGGAAGCCCCGATGTTCAAGCCCCTCTTTATCGCCGCCCTTGTCGGCGCGCTGGCCCTGCCCGCCGTCGCCCAGGACCATTCACGCACCGAGCGAGTCCAGTTCGCGCGGGGAAGCTCGTCCGCCGCCCTGCACGGCAACATCCACGGCTATGACACGGTCGATTACGTCCTGAGCGCGCGCGGCGGGCAGACGCTGAGCGTGCGGCTGCGGACCAGCAACACCTCGGCCTATTTCAACATCGCCCGACAGGGTGCGGACGAGGCCCTGTTCATCGGATCGACCTCTGGCAATCAGTTCACGGGCCGCCTTCCGGCCAACGGCGACTACGTCGTGCGGGTCTATCTGATGCGCAACGCCGCCCGCCGGGACGAGCACGCCAACTACACCTTGAGCATCGGCGTCCGCTGACGCCGGGCACGAAAAAGGCCCGGCGTCGCCGCCGGGCCTTCCTTAGTTTCAGCGCCAGAACCTACCAGCGGCGGTCGTAGCGGTAGTCGCGGTCGCGGCGGTTCTGGTGGCTGCGCCACTCGCCGTGGTTTCGCCAGTAGCGGCCGTCGCGGTAGTAGCGGCCGTCGTTCCGCTCATAGCGGCCGTTGTAGTAGCCGTCGCGGCTGTTGATGCCGTGATCGCGCTCCCAGTGGCCCTGGTTCCGGTAGCAGCGGCCGCCGCGATAATAGTTGCAGCCGTCGCGGTCGCTGTCCGAGGCCACCGCGCCCAGACCGGCGCCCGCCAGGGCGCCGCCGGCGATGTAGCGACCGTCGCCCTGGCCGATGATGGCCCCGGCGACGCCGCCGACGACGGCGCCCAGCACGGCGTCACGGCCGGTGTTGTCGCGATCTCGGTCGCGATAGGACTGGGCGGCGGCGGGGGTCGTGGCCAGCATCGTCAGAGCGATCGCGCCGACGCCGATCTTGGAAATGGTCTTCATGTCGGGGCTCCTTTCGAAAGCCGGTTGATCCGTTGTCCCCTTTCTAGAGAGGCCCCGCTGAACGACCCCAAGGGGTCCCGTTCATATTCAAGTCATCTTGGAGCATCGCCAACCGGGCTCCCGACCCGCAGGTCGAGAGCCTCGACGGCGCGGCGTTAGCGTCCCGCCGGATACTGCATGGCCACGCTGACCCGCGCGTCGCCGCTCGCCGGCACGGTGAACTTGACCCGGTCAAAGGTCGGGGCCGCCCTCAGGGTCTCGCCGCGGAACATGGCCCAGCCCTCGGCGGGCATGCCGTTCGCCATGGCCATTTGCTGATCGCCGTTCATGTCGTGCAGGACCGAGACGGAATAGTCGCCCGGCGGCACGTCCTTCAGGGTCACGACCCGGGTTCCGGCGACCGGCGACTTGATGATCTCGCCGTGATCGCCCTCGTGCTTCAGGAACTGGGCCGAGGTCTGCAGTCCGACCAGCAGGTCGCCGCCGCGCGCCTGGACGCCGGTGACGGTGATGACGACATCCCCGGCCAGGGCCGAACCGGCCCCCGCCAGCACCAGGGACGACAGGGCGGCGGCCAGGGCCGCCTTTTGAACCGCTTGCATTTCTCTCTCCTCCTCTCGTGACCGGAGCCAGGGCGGCCCCTTGGGTTTCACGAAGACAATGAACTTTGTAATTTAAAGTTCTTGGAGTCAACAGGCCGAAATCGGGCGATGTTTCGCCGCCCTCGCCTTGACGCCCCGCAGCCGCCCTCCTACTTGCCCGATGCGTTAGCACTCTTGACGGTCGGCTGCCAAAGGGGCGACCGCCAGGGGGCCGCCCACCATTTCAGAACGCCCCGCTTCGGGGGTTTAAGAGGGAGAAGTCCGATGGCGTTTCGTCCGCTCGGCGATCGCGTGCTGGTCAAGCGCGTGGAAGAAGAATCCAAGACCAAGGGCGGGATCATCATCCCCGACACGGCCAAGGAAAAGCCCCAGGAAGGCGAAGTCGTCGCCGTGGGCCCGGGCGTCCGTGACGAAGACGGCAAGCACGTCGCTCTGGAACTGAAGGCCGGCGACCGCATCCTGTTCGGCAAGTGGTCGGGCACGGAAGTGAAGATCGACGGCGAAGACCTGATCATCATGAAGGAATCCGACGTCCTGGGCGTGCTGTCCTAAGCGAAATCGGTCCGGCGCAACGCGCCGGGCTCAGATATTCGCGTCGGCATAAAGCACCCGACGTCCGTCCTCATCGTCCAGAACATACGCATAAAGACAGGAGCAGCCCGCAATGGCCGCCAAGATCGTAAAATTCAACACCGACGCCCGCGACAAGATGCTGAAGGGCGTCAACGTCCTGGCTGACGCCGTCAAGGTGACGCTCGGTCCGAAGGGCCGCAACGTCGTGATCCAGAAGTCCTTCGGCGCCCCGCGCTCGACCAAGGACGGCGTCTCGGTCGCCAAGGAAATCGAGCTGGAAGACGCCTTCGAGAACATGGGCGCCCAGATGATCCGCGAAGTCGCCTCCAAGGCGAACGACAACGCGGGCGACGGCACCACCACCGCCACCGTCCTGGCTCAGGCCATCGTGCAAGAGGGCCTGAAGGCCGTCGCCGCCGGCATGAACCCGATGGACCTGAAGCGCGGCATCGACCAGGCCGTCGCCGTGGCCCTGGATGAGGTCAAGTCGATCTCCAAGCCCGTCGCCAACAACTCCGAAATCGCCCAGGTCGGCACCATCTCGGCCAACGGCGATGAAGAAATCGGCGCCCTGATCGCCCAGGCCATGGCCAAGGTCGGCAACGAAGGCGTCATCACGGTCGAGGAAGCCAAGACGGCTGAAACCACCGTCGACATCGTCGAAGGCATGCAGTTCGACCGCGGCTACCTGTCGCCCTACTTCATCACCAACGCCGACAAGATGGAGGTCGCCCTCGAAGAGCCCCTCATCCTGCTCCACGAGAAGAAGCTGACCTCGCTGCAGCCCATGCTGCCGGTGCTGGAAGCCGTGGTTCAGTCGGGCCGTCCCCTGCTGATCATCGCCGAGGACATCGAAGGCGAAGCCCTGGCCACCCTGGTGGTCAACAAGCTGCGCGGCGGCCTGCGCGTCGCCGCCGTCAAGGCTCCGGGCTTCGGCGACCGCCGCAAGGCCATGCTGGAAGACATCGCCATCCTGACAGGCGGCCAGGTCATCTCGGAAGACCTCGGCATCAAGCTTGAGACCGTCACGCTCGACATGCTCGGCAAGGCCAAGAAGGTCCAGATCACCAAGGACGACACCACCATCGTCGAAGGTTCGGGCGAGAAGGACGGCATCGAGGCTCGCGTCGGCCAGATCAAGCGTCAGATCGAGGACACCACCTCGGACTACGACCGCGAGAAGCTGCAAGAGCGTCTGGCCAAGCTGGCCGGCGGCGTCGCCGTCCTGCGCGTCGGCGGTTCGACCGAAGTCGAAGTGAAGGAAAAGAAGGACCGCGTCGACGACGCCCTGAACGCAACCCGCGCCGCTGCCGATGAAGGCATCGTCCCGGGCGGCGGCGTGGCCCTGCTGCAAGCCTCCAAGAAGCTGGTCGACCTGAAGGGCTCCAACGCCGATCAGAACGCCGGCATCGCCATCGTCCGTCGCGCCCTGCAGGCTCCGATCCGTCAGATCTCGGAAAACTCGGGCGTCGAAGGCTCGATCGTGGTCGGCAAGGTCATGGACTCGACCGACGCCTCGTTCGGCTTCAACGCCCAGACCGAAGAGTATGGCGACCTCGTCCAGATGGGCGTGATCGACCCGGCCAAGGTCGTCCGTTCGGCTCTGAAGTCGGCCGCCTCGGTCGCCGGCATCATGATCACGACGGAAGCCGCCATCGCTGACGCGCCCAAGAAGGGCGGCGCCGGCGGCGCCCCCGACATGGGCGGCATGGGCGGCATGGGCGGCATGGACTTCTAAGTCCAGGCTAACCAAGGCTAAGACTGCAGAAGGGCGGGATCGAAAGGTCCCGCCCTTTTTTCTTGCCTTCTGGTCAGGAAAAGAAAGGGCGCCGATCCTTGTCCAGCGCGATCGCCACATCCGCTCGCACCCCGCCCGCCAGCATATGCCGGGTGATGCGCTCGAAGGCCTGGATGAAGACGGCCACTTCGGCGCGACGTTCGGGCCGCAGGTCGCCGGGATGCAGGCCCAGCAACTCCGCCTCCTGTTCGCAGCGCCAGTCCAGCACGGCGTCAAACGATGGCGCCTTCAGGAACAGGACGGCGTCGAAGCGGGCGAAAACCTCGGCATAGGGTCCGGCCAGTTCGGCGTTGGCGGCGCGGCGCCAGACCCCCTGCCCGTCCTGCCCGCGTTCCAGCGCATTGATGGGTTCGGCCAGTTCTGCTTCGGCCTGCGCCGCCGCCCCCAGGCACCAGCCCTCCACCAGCACCGCCGTCGGGCGCCCCGCGAACACAGGCCATTGCGCCTCGGGGCGGCGATCATCGGCCAGCTTGTCGAAGGATGGCATGGGCGTGCGGCTGTCCGGCCCGGCAGCGCGCAGGGCGGCGACGGTCGTTTCCAGCAGAACCAGATCGTGCGTCCCCGGCGGACCGCGCACGGCGAACAGGGGGTGGATCGCCCTGCCCTTGGCCTCGCGCTCGGCCTTGGTGAGATAGACGTCGTCCAGCGACAGATGCGCCGCACCGAACCGTTCGGCGGCGGCGCGGGCCAGGGTGGTTTTGCCCGACCCCTGCGCCCCGGCGATCCCGATCAGCGGGACATGCCCCGACCGCGCATGGGCGTGGATCAAAGCCCCGACCGCGTCCAGCAGCCGGGCGTCGACCATGTCAGTGCTGGCTTTGCGGCAGGCGCACGATCAGGCCGTCCAGATCGTCGCTGACGCGGATCTGGCAGGACAGGCGGCTGTTCGGCTCGACGTTCTCGGCGAAGTCCAGCATGGACTCCTCCATGGCCGAAGGGCGGCCCGTCTCCGAGGCGAAGGTCTCGTCCACATAGACGTGGCAGGTGGCGCAGGCGCAGGCCCCGCCGCAGTCGGCGTCGATGCCCGGCACATTGTTGCGGATCGCGCCTTCCATGACGGACAGGCCGTTCTTGACCTCGACCGTGTGCTCGGTGCCGTCGTGCTCGATGTAGGTGATCTTGGCCATGCAGGCGTCTTAGCCTCGCCTGCGCCGGAGGCAAGCCCCGGCGGACGGCGGGCATGAAAAACCCCCGGAGCCTGACGGCGCCGGGGGCTGTTCGGTTGGATGAGCCGGAAGGCTTAGGCCGCCGCGCGCTTGCGGCTCGGCGCGACCATCAGCTTCTTGGTCTCGGCGATCGCCTTGGCCGGGTTCAGCCCCTTGGGGCAGACCTGGGCGCAGTTCATGATCGTGTGGCAGCGATACAGCTTGAAGGGATCCTCGAGGTCGTCGAGGCGCTTCTGGGTCGCGTCGTCGCGGCTGTCCGAGATCCAGCGGTAGGACTGCAGCAGGGCCGCCGGGCCGAGGTATTCTTCCTGGTTCCACCAGTAACTGGGGCAGGAGGTCGAGCAGCAGGCGCAAAGGATGCACTCGTACAGACCGTCCAGCTTCTCGCGGTCGGCCGGCGACTGCAGGCGCTCCGTCTCCGGGTCCGGCTGGTCGGACTGGAGGTAGGGCTGGATCGAGTCGTACTGAGCGTAGAAGAGGCTCAGGTCCGTCACCAGGTCCTTGACCACCGGCTGGTGGGGCAGGGGGGCGATGGTGATGTTGTGCGACGAGCACTCGTCCATGCCCTTGGTGCAGGCCAGGGTGTTGCGACCGTCGATGTTCATCGAGCACGAGCCGCAGATGCCTTCACGGCACGAGCGACGGAAGGACAGGGTCGGGTCGATCTCGTTCTTGATGTGGATCAGGGCGTCCAGAAGCATGGGGCCGTGATCGTCGGACGAGACCTCGTAAACGTCCCAGCGCGGATCGGAATCCGTTTCCGGGTCATAACGATAGACCTTGTAGGTCTTGACGTTCTTGGCGCCGGCCGGGGCCTTGTGGACCTTGCCGGTCGTGGGCTTGGAGCCGCGCGGGAGGGTGAGTTGAACCATCTGCCTGCTCCCTTAGTAAACCCGAGCCTTGGGCTCGATGTACGAGACGTCGTCGGTCATCGTGTACTTGTGCACCGGACGGTAGTCGATCTGGACGCCTTCGCCCGGACGCTTCCAGGCCAGGGTGTGCTTCATCCAGTTGACGTCGTCGCGGTCCGGATAGTCCTCGCGGGCGTGGGCGCCGCGCGATTCCGTGCGGTTGGCCGCGCCTTCGATGGTGACCAAAGCCTGAGCGATCAGGTTATCGTACTCCAGTGTCTCCATCAGATCCGTGTTCCAGATCAGGCCGCGATCCGTGGTCTTGATGTCGGCGCCAGCGGCGTCGATCGAGCGCAGCTTCTGGACGCCTTCATCCAGGGTCTTGCCGGTGCGGAAGACGGCGGCGTCCGACTGCATGGCGCGCTGCATCTCGAGGCGCAGCTTGGCGGTCGGGGTCGAACCCGAGGCGTTGCGGAAGCGGTCCAGGCGGGCCAGATGCTCGTCGGTCTGGGCCTTGGAGGCCGAGGGCACGGCCGAGGCCTTGTCCACCACTTCACCGCAGCGCAGGCCGACGGCGCGGCCGAACACCACCAGGTCGGTCAGGGAGTTGGAGCCCAGACGGTTGGCGCCGTGCACCGAGACGCAGGCGGCTTCGCCCACGGCCATCAGGCCCGGAACCACGCTGTCGGGGTTGCCGTCGCGCAGCGTCAGCACCTCGCCGTGATAGTTGGTCGGGATGCCGCCCATATTGTAGTGGACGGTCGGCAGGACCGGGATCGGCTCCTTGGTCACGTCGACGCCGGCGAAGATCTTGGCCGACTCAGAAATGCCCGGCAGGCGCTGGTGCAGGATCTTGGGATCCAGGTGGTCCAGGTGCAGGAAGATGTGGTCCTTGTTCGGACCCACGCCGCGACCTTCGCGGATTTCGATGGTCATGGAGCGCGAAACCATGTCGCGCGGGGCCAGGTCCTTCACGGTTGGCGCATAGCGCTCCATGAAGCGCTCGCCTTCCGAGTTGGTCAGGTAGCCGCCCTCACCGCGGGCGCCTTCGGTGATGAGGCAGCCGGCGCCATAGATGCCGGTCGGGTGGAACTGCACGAACTCCATGTCCTGCAGCGGCAGGCCGGCGCGCAGCACCATGGCGTTGCCGTCGCCGGTGCAGGTGTGGGCCGAGGTGGCCGAGAAGTAGGCGCGGCCGTAGCCGCCGGTCGCCAGCACCACCATCTTGGCGCGGAACTGGTGCATCTGGCCGGTGTCGAGCTGAAGCGCGGTGACGCCGGTGCAGGCGCCGTCCTGCATGATCAGGTCCAGGGCGAAGTATTCGACGAAGAACTTCACTTCGCGACGAACCGACTGGCCGTACAGGGTGTGCAGGATGGCGTGACCGGTGCGGTCGGCGGCGGCGCAGGTGCGCTGCACAGGGCCTTCGCCGAAGTTGCGGGTCATGCCGCCGAAGGCGCGCTGATAGATCTTGCCTTCTTCGGTGCGGCTGAAGGGCACGCCCCAGTGTTCCAGCTCGTAGACGGCCTTGGGCGCGTTACGGACCAGGTATTCGATAGCGTCCTGGTCGCCCAGCCAGTCCGACCCCTTGACGGTGTCGTACATGTGCCATTGCCAGCTGTCCTCGCCCATATTGCCCAGCGAGGCCGAGATGCCGCCCTGCGCCGCGACAGTGTGCGAGCGGGTGGGGAAGACCTTGGTGACGCAGGCGACCTTCAGGCCCTGCTGGGCGGCGCCGAGGGCCGCGCGCAGGCCCGAACCGCCCGCGCCGACGACGACGACGTCGTATTCGTGATCGATAAGCTCGTAAGCAGCCATGACGGGATCAGACTCCGGCGGGCAGCGGGGCGGAGCCCATCGCCACACGCACGATGAAGAAGATGCTGGCGGCAGCCAGCACGAGGAAGACGAGGTTCGACAGGTTGATCAGGGTCGTCCGGGCCGAGGGCGTCGGGACGTAGTCCTCGATGATCACCTTCCAGGCCAGGCTGGCGAACAGGAAGAAGACGATGGCCGTCACGGCCAGCAGGCCAGTGTTCAGGGCGTTGCCGAACCAGGCGACCACGGCCTCATAGCCGGCGCCGGCCAGGGTGAAGCCCGACGACAGGACCCACAGGCCCAGCGGCATCAGGGCCAGAAGGGCCAGCTTCTCGATCTTCCATTCACCGGCGCCGTGGCGCTCGGAGATCTTCACATTGTTCTTGAACTTGGGGGCGGCGCTCACAGCGAAACCTTTCCGGCGGCGAACAGGACGACCCAGAACAGGACGGTCAGGACCAGGGGGCCCCAGACCGCGATGTTGGCCATCAGATTGGCGGACTTCAGATCAAGGCCCTTGCCGGCGTCGTTGATCAGGTGGCGGGCGCCGTTCAGCAGGAAGGAGAAGACCACCAGCGACAGGCCGAACCAGATGAAGAGACCGAAGGGCGAGGCCGAGCAGGCCAGAACCTTGGCGTAGGCTTCAGGTCCAGCGGCGACCGCCGCGACCCAGGCCAGCAGCAGGACGGCGCCGACGGTGGCCGCGCCGATGGTGACGCGGAACAGGATGGAGGCCGTCATGGTCACGTGCCACCGCCAGACGTCGGTGAAGGGCGACATCGGCGCCACATGGCCATTGGGATGGCGGACGTAGCGGCCAGTGGGGTCGCCCGCACCCTGGGGAAGGTTCGACATGCGAATGGTTCTCAAAAAACCTGTGGAAAAACAGGTCCGGTTGCAGTGCGATAGGCTTTAGTGACCGCAAAGGCCGGGTGTCAACGAACCGGACCGGATAAGCGCTGCGGATCGCAATTTCCTGATCAGGCCTCGCGAATCGCTCGCAACAACGCCGCCAAATCGTCCTCGGACCGACGCACGGCGCCGGGGCGGCCCCAGATGGGGTCGGGCCACAGACCGTCGTCGCGGCGGCGCCCCACGACATGGACATGCAGCTGGCGGGTGACATTGCCCAGAGCCGCCGTGTTCAGCTTGTCCACGGGCCGTCCGGCCGCCTCGGCGAGGGCGCGCACGACCTCGCCCGCCCGCACCACCTCTTCCATCAGGGCCGCCCGCTGATCGCGGCTCAGGTCGTCCAGCTCGACCGCGCCCTCGACACGCGGCAGCAGGATCAGCCAGGCAAAGCGGGCGTCGTCCTGCAGCCGCACCTGGCACAGGGGCCAGTCGGCGGCGAAGACGGACCCGGCCTCGAAGGCGGGATCAGCGTTGAACGGGAAAGACGGCTCAAACATGGCAAAGGCTTCCGTGCGGCGCTGTGATAGGGGGTCAGTGTCACAGGTCAACGAACGAGGAGCAGCGGCCTTGTCTCATTGACTTGAGCATGAAACAACTTGGCGTTGAGAGTTGATCAAGCAGGCATATCATATGAGTCCCCGGAGTGAAGCCATCGCGGCCGCCGCGAACACGGTTTTCAGCCACAATGTTGATGGCTGGGTCGGCAATAGAATTTCCGACATGGTGCGCTTCTGCGATGCGTTTCACGAGCAAGCCGACATTCGCGGAGATATTGCAGAAATCGGCATTCATCATGGAAAGCTGTTCTTCATCCTGGCCGCCGCCGCTCGCCCGGATGAACGCTGCATCGCGGTCGACATCTTCAACAATCAGTCTCTGAACGTCGACAGGAGCGGAAACGGCGACTTCGGCCAATTTTCCACCTACATCGATACCTTGTTCCCTCATATTCGACCGCAGTTGAACATCATTCAGGGGGACAGCATGTCCATCCCTGCAAGCGCGGCCAGCAAGATCCTGGGCAGCGAAAAAATCCGACTGTTTTCGGTCGATGGCGGCCACACCAAGCACCACGTCCTCAACGACATGTGTATCGCGCAGGAGATGCTGGCCGGCGGCGGCTTCGTTCTCCTGGATGACTTCCTGGGTCCCCATTGGCCCGGCGTGACCGAGGGCTTCTTCGAATACATGAAGACCCTGAATCGGCGTCTCGCCCCCTTCATGATCTTTGAGAACAAGCTGTTCCTGACGACCTTCTCGGAGCACGCCGCAGTCCTCGCTGCCGTCCGCGAATTTATCGAGCGCGAGCATGGGGATGAGATTCATCATCGCTGGCGCTATGTCGAACTCTGCGGTTTCAAAGCCTTGGGATGTTACTAAAACGCGCGCCTGGCTGAGGCCGGGCGCGCCACTTGCTTCGCGCCATTCCGGGGTCTAGACCGCCGCCTAAGTTCGCACCCGCAGCAAACCTGGAGACCCCATATGGCTCGCGCGAAGATCGCCCTTATCGGCGCCGGAATGATCGGCGGAACCCTGGCCCACGTGGCCGCGCGCGAAGCGCTGGGCGACGTCATCCTGTTCGACATCGCCGAAGGCACGCCGCAAGGCAAAGCCCTTGACATCGCCGAGGCCTCGGCGGTCTTCGGTCAGGACGTGGCCCTGAAGGGCGCCAACGACTACGCCGACATCGCGGGCGCCGACGTCTGCATCGTCACGGCCGGCGTGCCGCGCAAGCCGGGCATGAGCCGCGACGACCTGATCGGCATCAACCTGAAGGTCATGAAGGCCGTCGGCGAGGGCATCAAGGCCCACGCCCCCAACGCCTTCGTCATCTGCATCACCAACCCGCTCGACGCCATGGTCTGGGCCCTGCAGAAGTTCTCGGGCCTGCCCAAGGAGAAGGTCGTCGGCATGGCCGGCGTGCTGGACTCGGCGCGCTTCGCCTACTTCCTGGCGGAAAAGACCGGCGTCTCGGTGCAGGACATCCACGCCTGGACCCTGGGCGGTCACGGCGACGACATGGTGCCGATGGTGCGTCACTCGACGGTCGGCGGCCTGCCGCTGCCGGACGCCGTCGCCGCTGGCTTCCTGTCGCAAGCTGATCTGGACGCCATCGTCGAGCGCACCCGCAAGGGCGGCGGCGAGATCGTGGCCCTGCTGAAAACCGGCTCGGCCTTCTACGCCCCGGCCGAAAGCGCGATTGCGATGGCCAAGTCCTACCTGCTGGACCAGAAGCGCGTCCTGCCCTGCGCCGTCTGGCTGTCGGGCGAGTACGGCCTGTCGGACCTCTACGTCGGCGTCCCGGCCCTGATCGGCGCGAACGGCGTCGAGAAGATCGTCGAGTTCACCACCAACGACGACGAAAAGGCCATGTTCGCCAAGTCGGTCGAGTCGGTGAACGGCCTGATCCAGGCCTGTAAGGACATCGATAGCTCCCTCGCTTAAGAGCGCTATCGTTCGCGACGCGGTCGCTCACTGCTTGAGCGCCCGTCGCTAGTTTGAAGAAGGGGTCGTGCCGGAAGGCGCGGCCCCTTTTTCATGCGCCACACCCAATGCCGATACCCCCACCGTCATCCTCGGGCTTGACCCGAGGATCGGGCCGTCGTGTGCGCGACGTGGGACGATGATCCGCGCCGGGCGCCGCATCCCTTCGACGGCCTGCCCGCTGAACGCTCGATCCTCGGGTCAAGCCCGAGGATGACGGCGGGGAGGGGGCTAGTTTCAGGCGTGAACCGGCTCTGGCGCCTCGTCGTTATCGCCCCTCTGTTCCAGCCACGAGGCGCTGCGCATCTCGTTCAGGCGCGACACCGTGCGTTCGAACTCGAAGGCGCCGACGCCCTCGGCATAGAGGGCTTCGGGCTCAGCTTCGGCCAACACCACCAGCCGCGTCTTGGCCTCGTAGAGGGCGTCGATCAGGGTCACCAGACGCCGCGCCTCGTGGTGGTTGGCCGGGCTGAGGGTCGGCACGTCGGACAGGAACAGGGTGTGGAAACGCCGGGCGATCGCCAGATAGTCCTGCGGCCCCAGCGGCGACCCGCACAACTCGTTAAAAGTGGCGCGCGCCATGCCGCCGACGGTGCGTTGCACCCGGACCTGACGCCCCAGCACCGGCAGGGCGACCGGCTCTTCCGGCTCGCCGCCCTTGAGATCCGACCACAGGGTCTCGAACCCCGTCCGCGCCGTCTCGTCCAGCGGCGCGAACCAGACCTTCGCCCCGGCCATGCGATCCAGGCGGAAGTCGCGCGCCCCGGCCGTCTCCACCATCTCGCAGCGCTCGCGGAGGATGTCGATAAAGGGCAGGAAGAGCTGGCGGTTGATGCCGTTCTTGTAGAGGTCCTCCGGCGCGCGGTTCGAGGTCACGGCCAGGACCACCCGCTTCTCGAACAGGGCCTCGAACAGTCGGCCCAGGATCATGGCGTCGGCGATGTCGGTGACCTGCAGTTCGTCAAAGCACAGCAGCCGCGCCTCCGACGCGATCAGGGCCGCGATCGGCGGGATGGGATCGTCGCCCTTGCTGGTCCCGAACACGGCCTTGCGGGTGCGGCTGTCGCCCTCACGCCACTGCTTCACCAGATCGTGGATGCGGGCCATGAAGGCGTGGAAGTGGGCGCGCACCTTCTTCTGCTCGGGCGTGGCCGAATAGAAGAGGTCCATCAGCATCGACTTGCCGCGTCCCGGCGGGCCCCAGATGTAGATGCCTTTCACTTCGGGCGGGCGGCCGAACAGGCCCTTTTTCGCCAGGTCCGCCTCCAGACGTTCCAGCGCGGTCAGCAACTCCAGCTGCTTCGGATCGGGGGCGATGACGCCCTCTTCGACGCGGATGTCGTAGGCGTTTCGGATACGGGAGGTCATGGTCAGCGGCATAGCCCCAAGGGGCGGATCAGGGAAGGCGGAGCGGTTTCATGCCTTCTGAAGCGGCAATTTGGCGAAAACCGGTTGCTTCGCGCCTGCGAAAGACCCAAATGCAGAACCGCTTTTCTCCCCAACGCCCTTACAAGGATATTTTCATCATGGGCTATCGCGTCGCCATCGTTGGCGCCACCGGCAATGTCGGCCGGGAAATGCTGAACATCATCGAGGAGCTGAACTTCCCGGTCGATAAAATGCATGCGATCGCCTCGCGAAAATCCAAGGGCGTCGAGGTGGCCTTCGGCGACAAGACGCTGAAGTGCGAGGACCTGGAGCAGTTCGACTTCTCGACCGTGGACGTCGTTCTGATGAGCGCCGGCGGCACGGTGTCCAAGGCCTGGTCGGAAAAGATCGGCAAGGCCGGTCCCATCGTCATCGACAACTCCTCGGCCTTCCGCATGGACGACGAGGTGCCGCTGATCGTGCCGGAAGTGAACCCCGACGCGGTCAAGCTGGCGCGCAAGAAGAACATCGTCGCCAACCCCAACTGCTCGACGGCCCAGCTGGTCGTGGCGCTCAAGCCTCTGCATGACGCGGCCAAGGCCAAGCGCGTCGTCGTCTCGACCTATCAATCCGTGTCGGGCGCCGGCAAGGAAGGCATGGACGAGCTGTGGAACCAGACCAAGGCCATCTACGGCCTGGGCGACGCCACGCCCAAAAAGTTCCCCAAGCAGATCGCCTTCAACGTCATCCCCTACATCGGCTCCTTCCGCGACGACGGCTACACCGACGAGGAAGCCAAGATGTGGGACGAGACCCACAAGATGATCGACCCCTCGATCAAGCTGACCGTGACCTGCGTCCGCGTGCCGGTCTTCGTCGGCCACTCCGAAGCCGTGACGGTCGAGTTCGATCGCCCGATCGAGCCGGACGAGGCCCGCGAAATCCTGCGCGAGGCCCCGGGCGTCCTGGTCATCGATAAGCTGGAGCACGACGGCTACATCACCCCCGTCGACGCCGCCGGCGAGCACGCCGTCTATGTCAGTCGCATCCGCAAGGACCCGACCGTCGAGAACGGCCTGTCGTTCTGGGTCGTGTCCGACAACCTGCGCAAGGGCGCGGCCCTGAACGCCGTCCAGATCGCCCAGTTGCTGGACGAGACCGGCGTCATCACCCCGTCCAGCGGCTATCGCAGCCTGACGGTCTAAGTGAAGGGGGCCTAACGCCCCGCGCGCGGCGCGGGGCTGCTTGAGGCCCGTTTCGTATCCTCTTGAAGCCTCCGCCGCGTTCGCGCGGCGGAGGCCGAAAGGTCCGCCCAGTGACCGCGTCCCCCTCTGCCAACTCGTCCGAAGCCCGCGCCGCCCTGATGGCGGGGGTGGGCTGCTATCTGCTGTGGGGTTTCATCCCTCTGGTCTTCCAGCAGATGGCGCATCAGGGCGCCGACGCCTGGGAGATCATGGGCCACCGCGCCGTCTGGGGCGTGCTGTGGGCGCTTTTGCTGGTGCTCATCGCCCGCCAGTGGACCCAGGTCCTCGCGGTCTTCCGTAAACCCAAGGTGCTGGGCTGGCTGGCCCTGTCGGCGGTGCTGATCGCCACCAACTGGACCACCTATGTCGTGGCGGTGAACAACGGGCGGACGCTGGACGCCTCGCTCGGCTATTATCTCAATCCCCTGCTCAACATGGCCGCCGGCGCCTGGCTGTTCCGGGAACGGATCGACCGCTTCGGCGCCGCCGCCATCGGCCTGGCCGCCGTCGGCGTGGTGCTGCAGACCCTGGCGCTTGGCCACGCGCCCTGGGTGTCCCTGCTGCTGGCCTTCAGCTTCGCGGCCTACGGCATCATCCGGAAACGCGTCTCGGTCGACGCCCAGACCGGGCTCTTCATGGAGTGCCTGCTGTTGGCCGCGCCAGGCCTGGCCTGGGTGATCTTCATAGAGGCGACGGGGCAGGGGCATTTCACCGCCTCGCCGGCCGCCACCTTCTGGCTGCTGTTCGCCGGTCCCGCGACCGTCATCCCGCTGGCCCTGTTCGCCTGGGCGGCGCGACGCATGCCCCTGTCCAGCATGGGCTTCCTGCAGTTCCTGGCCCCGACCATCGTATTCTTCATCGGCATGATCCAGGGCGAGGCCCTGGGCGCCCTGCGCATCGCCTCCTTCGCCTTCATCTGGCTGGGCGCGGCGGTCTTCGCCGTCGGCGCGGTGCTCAAGGTGCGTCGCGCCAGCCGCACCGCCGAGACCATTGTCGCGCCCGAACCCGGCCTGTTGGATGACCCGGCCGAGGACCGTATGGCGGCGTTGGACGACGAAGCGCGTCCTTCGCGTTGAGGTCCGAGGCGGTTCCGTCCTAGAAGAGGCGATGATCCGCGCCCGCTCCCTCGCCGTCCTCGCCATGACCTTCGTCCTGGCGACCGGCTCATCCGCCTGCGCTCAGAGCGTCGGCATGCAGGGCGGCGGCGACGAAGTCATCCGCACGGCGCGCAGCGAGGCGCCGGTCTCCAGCGCGCCGCCGGTCGTCGTGCCGACCACGGCCGAGACCTTCGACGCCGTCAGCAACACCCTGGACGCCGCCGCCGAGGCCTGGTCCTCGGGCGACGTCGAGGCGGTCATGGCCACCTATGTCCAGGACGAGCCGCTGCTGGTCTTCCTCGGCGACACCCCGGTGAAGGGACCCGACGCCGTCCGCGCCGCCCTTGAGGCCCGCGCCGCCCAGCCGGGCGGTCTGGGTCAGATGACCTATGAGTGGTTCGAGACCCTGCAGTTCGACGTCAACACCACCGTGGTTTCGGGCCGGGTGCTCATGCGCCGCGAAGGCAAGACCCATCGTGGCCTGTTCACCCGCGTGCTGCGCCGCACCGAGGACGGCTGGCGCATCGTCCACGACCAGCTGGCCTGGGGCGCGGAAGGCTGAACTTACAGCGCGGCGTAAAGCGCCTCGACCAGGCGCGTGGCGCGCGGATCGCCGATCAGGTGCGGCGACTGGCGCGTCATGACATAGGCGGCCGAAACCCCGGTCGCCTGATCCGCGAAGGCCATGGATCCGCCCCAGCCGCAATGGCCCACGGCCTCAGGATTGGGTCCGAAGACGTCCAGACCCGCGTTGCGGGTGAAGCCCGCCCCCCAGCTCATGACATAGGGCAGGACCTTGTCCTGGCCGTGGATGCGTTCACGCGTCGCCTGGGTCAGTGTGTCCTGCGACAGGACGGGCAGGTCGTCCAGGGCGCCGCCCGTGGCGATGATCGACATCATCCGCGCCAGATCCTTCGCCGTGGCGTGCAGGTTGGCCGAGGGAATTTCCGCCATGCGCCACTCGGTCGAACCGCGTCCGCCGGGCGCCGAGCCCCGGTCGAGGAAGGCGGCCTTCTTGATCGCGTCGATCGGGCCGAGGTCCGGCGCCGCCGCGGGTTTGCGCAGCTGGGCCACGCGGCCGTGCTCGCTCTCGGGCAGGCCAATCCACAGGTCCAGATCGAAGGGCCGGGCGAAGTCCTCGCGCAGGGCCGCGCCCATGCTGCGCCCGTCGACGATGCGGAACAGCTCGCCCGCCAGATAGCCGATGGTGATGGGGTGATAGCCCGAGGCCGTGCCCGGCTCCCAAAGGGGCGTCTGGGCCGCCAGCCTGTCCAGCACCGCCTGGCGGTCGAACCAGATCTCGGGCTCGACCCCGCCGTCGAAGCCCGGCAGGCCCGACTGGTGGCTCATCAGCTGGCCGACGGTCAACCGGTCCTTGCCCGCCGCCCCGAAAGCCGGCCAGTGGTCGGCGACGCGGTCTTCGTAGGACAGCAGGCCCTTGTCGACGCAGCGCGCGATCATCAGCGCCATGATCGCCTTGCCGGTCGAGAAGACCGGGACCAGGCTCTTGTCCGTGAAGGGCGGGCGCCCCGCCGTGTCGGCCGACCCGGCCCAGAGGTCCACGGCCACTTCGCCGTCGATGGTGACGGAGAAGCGCGCCGCCAGTTCGTTCAGCCCCTCGGGCGCATCGACGAAGTTCGCGGCGAAGGCGTCCTTCACCGCATTGAATCGGGCGGGGCAGAGGCCGTGGATTTCGGGCAAGTCGGTCATGACGGGGGTCTAGCGCGTCAGGCCGTCGCGGTCACGGCTTGCGCGCGGCGGCCGAGGCGTTGCGCGCCGCCTCGAACTCGTCGCCGGGCTTCCACGCGGGCCAGTCGCGCGAGTTGGCCAGGGCGGCGCCGACCTCATAGAGCAGTTGAACATCGGCCGCGGCGGCGTCCATCTTCCACTCCGGCGTCCATTCATCCGTGGGCTGATGATAGCGGTTGGCGACATAGTCGCGGCTGGCGGCGTTGTGGCCGGTGAAGCCCGCTGCGGCGAACAGGGCGGGCACGCCCCGGCGCGCCAGGGGGAAATGGTCCGAGCGATAGAAGGCCCCGGCCTGGGGCGCCGGATCGGGGATCAGGCGGCGCCCTTCGCGTCCGGCGAAGACGGCCAGCCGGTCATCCAGATCATTCTTGCCCGCGCCGATGACAACGATGTTGGGGTCGATCTCGGTGCCCGGCAGCAGGCTGTCCATGTTGATGTTGGCCACCGTCGTCTCCAGCGGCCAGACCGGGTTGGCGGCGTAGTATTCGGCCCCCAGCAGGCCTGTCTCTTCCGCCGCCCAGCTGACGAAGACGGTCGAGCGTTGGGGGCGCGGACCCTCGGCGAACAGGCGGGCCAGTTCCAGCACCGCCGCCACCCCGGTCGCGTTGTCGACGGCGCCGTTATAGATGTCGTCGCCGTTCTTGGGCGTGGCGCGGCCATAGGCGTCCCAGTGGGCGCCGAACATGACCGTCTCGTCCGGGTGGGTCGTACCCGGCAGGCGGGCCAGGACGTTGCGGGTCTGCACCCGGTCGGCCTTCTGGCCGAAGTCGATGGACATGGTGACGCCGTCCAGCGCCACGGGGCGGAAGTCGGGCGTGCGGGCCTGGGCTCTCAGCGCGGCGAAGTCGAGACCGGCGTCCTGGAACAGCTTTTCGGCCACCGCGCCCTGGATCCAGCCCTGGGCGGCGACGCGCTCCTTGTCCGGGTCGGCGCGGACGATGTCGAACTTGGGCGCGGTCGAGGAGTTCTGCAGCGTCGACCAGGGATAGCCCGCGCCCGGCGTGTCGTGGATGACCAGAACGCCCGCCGCTCCATGCGCCGCGGCGACCTGGAACTTGTAGGTCCAGCGGCCGTAGAAGGTCATGGCCTGACCGTCGAACTGGCCGGCGACGGGATGGCCTTCCGGGGCGCCGAAGTCGGGGTCGTTGACCAGGACCAGCATGATCTTGCCGGTCAGGTCGACGCCCTTGTAGTCGTCCCAACCGCGCTCGGGCGCGTCCACGCCATAGCCGACGAAGACCAGGGGCGCGTCCTTGAGCGCGATGTGGCTGACCGGCCTATCCGAGGAGACGATGACGTCGGTCGCCCGTTGCAGGGCGGTGGTCTGTCCCTTGGCCGTGACGCTGATGGTCGCCGGTCCGTCCTGACTGGTGCGGCTGACCTGAGCGACCTGAACCCATGACCCCTCGGGGCCTCCGGGCTCCAGCCCAAGCGCCTGGAACTGCTGCGTCAGCCATGCGATGGTCTGGTCCTCGCCGGGCGTGACCGGGGCGCGGCCCTCGAATTCGTCCGAGGCCAGAACCCGCGTCGCCTCGCTGAGCCGCAGGGGGTCGACACGGCCAAGCGGGGCCGTCTGGGCCAGAGCCGAGGTCGAGGTCATCAGGACGGCGATCAGGCCAAGAGCGGCGGCGGAACGGGACATTGACATGAAGCGCACTCGGTCAGCGAGAGAAGGCTGACACGCTGCCCCCTCGCGCCCCGCCTGTCGACCCCCGCCCTTGGTCGATCAGCGCGCCTCGAGCCAGTCCACCGCGCCCTGCGCCGCGACCACGCCGGACGCGAACGAGGCCTGCAGCAGATAGCCGCCGGTCGGCGCCTCCCAGTCCAGCATCTCGCCCGCCAGAAAGACGCCGGGGCGCGACTTGAGCATCAGGCGCTCGTCCACGGCGTCCAGCGTGACGCCCCCGGCCGAGGAGATGGCCCGGCTGAGGCCCTGCACCCCGGTCAGGGTCAGGGGCACGCCCTTGATGCGTTCGGCCAGGGCTTCGGGTTCAGTGGGCAAAAGCCCGGCCTCGCGCAGCAGGGCGAGGGCCAAAGGATCGAGGTGGGCGGCCTTCCTCAGCCAGTTGGACAGGCTGTCCTTGCCGCGCGGCCTCGACAGGCGTCGCGTCAGGGCCTCCTGCGACTGGTCGGGGCGCAGGTCGAGGGTCAGCGCGGCCGATCCGTCGCGCACGACGGCGTCGCGCAGGTCCGCCGACAGGGCGTAGATCGCTCCGCCCTCGACGCCATAGGCGGCGATCATGGCCTCGCCGCGCACCGCGCGCCCGGCGTGGCTCAGGGCGATCCCCTTCAGCGGCTGGCCGGCGAAGCGCTCGCGGAACAGGGGCGACCAGGCGAGGTCGAAGCCGACATTGGCGGGAAGGAAGGGGGCGACGGCGGCGCCGGCCTCTTCCAGAGCCGGAACCCAGGCGGCGTCGGAACCCAGCCTGGCCCAGCTGGCGCCGCCGAGGGCCAGAACCACGGCGTCGGGCCGTTCCAGCCGCTCGCCCTCGGGGGTGTCGAAGCTCAGCGCCCCGTCTGTCCAGCCGGTCCAGCGCGAGCGGGTGCGGACCTCGACGCCCAGCCCCTCCAGCCGCGCCAGCCAGGCGCGCAGCAGGGGCGAGGCCTTCATGGCCTTGGGGAAGACCCGGCCCGACGAACCGACAAAGGTCGCCTGCCCCAGACCCTCGGCCCAAGCGGTCAGGTCGGCGGGCGAGAAGGCGTCCAGCCAGCCGCTGATCCGCGCCCGCGCCGGGGCGTCATAGCGGTTCAGGAAGGGCTTCAGCGCCTCCGAATGGGTCAGGTTCAACCCGCCGCGTCCGGCCATCAGGAACTTGCGCGCCACCGAGGGCATCCGCTCATGCACCGTGACGCGCAGGCCCGCCTGGGCCAGACGCTCGGCCGCCATCAGCCCGGCGGGGCCGGCGCCGATCACGGCGACAGTCGGAGATGTGGAGGAAGGCGCGTCGGTCATCACGCCTTCCTAGACCGGAACGTCCGCGAACGGCATACGCTCTGTCCTCATGAGCGTCGCCTTCACCCGAGAAGAAGATCTGGAAGCCACGGCCGCCGACCTGGTGGACCGCCCGATCTCGCCCCATTCCAACCATGTGACGCCCGAGGGCTTGGCCCAGATCGAGGTCGAACTGGCCGCAGCCCGCGCGGCCTATTCAGGGGCGCAGGTCAAGGGCGCGATCGAGGCCGACCGCACCGCCATGGCCCGGGCCACGCGCGACCTGCGCTACTGGTCGGCGCGTCGGGCCTCGGCGCAGTTGCTGGAGACGTCGCCGGACGGGCGGGTGCGCTTTGGCGGCGCCGTCACCATTGAGCGCGAGGACGGCCGCACCCAGACGTGGCGCATCGTCGGCGAGGACGAGGCCGATCCGGCCAAGGGCTCGGTCAGCCACGTCTCGCCCCTGGCCCGCGCCCTGATGGGCAAGCGGGTCGGCGACGAGGCAAGCGTGGCGGGCCAGTCGGTCGAAATCGTCGCCGTCGATTGAAGGCGACGGCTTAGAAGCCGCCGGTCCCCTTCTCTTTCGCCACCGGCTGGAAGTCGCGCACGAAGCGTTCCAGCAGGCGCACGCTGAAGCCGGCCGACCCGGCGGGTTTGACGTCGCTGGCGCCGCCATAGGCCATGTTGGCGATGTCCAGATGCGCCCAGGGCGTCTCGGGGCGGGCGAAATAGCCGATGAAGTGAGCCCCCGTGCCCGCCCCCGCGCCGCCTTCGCCGGAGTTCTTGATGTCGGCGATGGTCGAGCTGGTGGCCCCGACATAGGAGGGGTGCAACGGCAGGCGCCACAGGCGCTCGCCGGTCGCGTCGCCTGCGACCCGAAGTTGGTCGGCTAGGGCGTCGTGACGGCTGAACAGACCCGCATAGTCATTGCCCAGGGCGCCGCCGACCGAGCCCGTCAGGGTGGCCACGTCCACGATGGCGGCAGGGTTCAGACGGGTGTCAGCCCAGACCACGGCGTCGGCCAGCACCAGACGCCCCTCGGCGTCGGTCGAGATGACCTCGATGGTCTTGCCGTTCATGGCGGTCAGGACGTCGCCGGGCCGGATGGCGTTCCCGTCGGGCATGTTTTCGGCTAGGGCGGCGACGGCGGCCACATCGACCGGCGCGCCTGCCTTGGCCAGGGCCAGGACGGCGCCGACGACGCTGGCGGCGCCCGACATATCCATCTTCATATTGCCCATGTTGGCGCCCGGCTTGATCGAGATGCCGCCGGAATCGAAGGTGATGCCCTTGCCCAGCAGGGCGACGGGTCCGGCGTCGGGCGCGCCCTGCCCCTTGTAGCGCACCACCAGCAGGCGCGGCGGGCGCGCGGAGCCCTGGCCGACGCCGAGCAGCGAGCCCATGCCGAGGCGCTGCATGGCGGGCACGTCCAGCACCTCGATCTCCACGCCGGGCACGCCGGCGAAGGCGGCGCGGGCGCGCTCCACGAAGCTTTCGGGGTAGATGACGTTGGCGGGCTCGTTGGAGATGTCGCGGGTCCAGGCCATGGCCTCGACCAGAGCCGCGCCACGGCGGTAGGCGGCCTGAGCAGCAGCAGGGTCGGCGGTGATCAGCGTGATCCCGCCCGGCGCGGCCGCGTCGCGGCCGGTGGTGCGGTGCAGGTCGGACCGGTACTGGCCGAGGCCGAGGCCCGCAGCCAGTTCGGCGGCGCTGTCGGCGGACAAACCGGCCGTCAGGACGGTCATGGCGCCGGGCTGGGCCATCAGGGCGCGACCCGCGACGGTTCCGGCGGTCTGGACCTCGGCGGTCCTGGCGGCGGCGGGCAGGCCCACGACCAGGATGCGGTCCCAGCCTCCGACGCCGTGCAGGCTGAGCGTCTGACGGGCCTTGTAGTCGAAGCGGGCGGCGGTCAGGGCGGCGGCGATCGCCTGGCGCACGGCGGGCGTCAGGGCCGCGCCGCGCGTGGCGAGGTCACCCTCGGCGCCGAGCGGCAGAACCAGGGCGCCCGAGGGCTCGCCCGGGGCGGCGGCGAAGGTCACGGCGCGCTGCACGGCCGGGGCCGCGCGCGGCGTCAGGGCGGCCGGCGCTTCAACAGCGGCGGCGCGGCGCGATTGCGCCTCGGCGGGCATGGCGACAGTCAGGCTGACGGCCGCCAGAGCAGCAGCGGCGGCGAAGGTCGAAAAACTGGCAGTGCGGCGCATCGGTCGGAGCCCCCTCGGTGTCGATGAAGAGGCTCTTATGGCCAGGGTCGCTGGAGCGGCGCAAACCGTTCCGGCGAGGGAGCGGCTGTCCGCGACGCCGTGTCGCGGCGCGGACAAGGGCTCAGCAGGCGGCGCGGCGAGGCCGCAGCGTCGGCGCGGGCTTGGCGGCGAGCTGGGTCGCTGCAGACTTGCGGGCCTCCAGCAGGGCGCCGATCCAGCCCCACGCGGGTTCCTTATGAGTGCGGTACATCTCTTCCATCGGTCGTCCTCCTTTCGCGTGTTCAGAATATGAGGTTGACGGGCGATGTTCACAAACGAGAGAACAGGGTTCACGCATAAGGCTTGCTTATGATCGATATCCTGGCCCGCATTCCCGTCGACGCCCTGAGGGTGTTCGAAACCGCCGCGCGCCTGCTCAGCTTCACCCGGGCCGCCGAGGCTTTGGGCATGACGCAGGCGGCGGTCAGCTGGCGCATTCGCGATCTGGAGCAGAGGCTGGACCGGCCCCTGTTCGTGCGCGGCACGCGGCAGGTGTCGCTGACGCCGGAGGGGGAGCGACTGGCCACGGCGGCGATCGAGGCCATGACCCTGTTGCGTCGCGCCGTGGCCGATGTGGTCGAGGCCGATCAGGGCGTGCTGGCCATAACCACGCTTCAGACCCTGGCGACCCAGTGGCTGGCGACGCGGCTGGGGTCCTTCCAACTGGACAACCCCGATCTGGCCGTGCGGGTGGACACCAGCCCGACCCTGTCCATGCTGGGCGCCGACGGGCTGGACGTGGCCCTGCGCTTCGGTTCGGGCCAGTGGGCGGGGCTGGAGAGCCGCTTTCTGATGCCCGCCGTCTTCACCCCCCTGTGCAGCCCGGCCATGCGCAACCGGCTGGACCTGCAGACCCCCGCCGATCTGAAGCGGGCCCATCTGGTCGGCGAGCCGCGCGAATGGGCCGCCTGGTTCGCCGCCGCCGAGGTCTCGCCCGCCGACACGGCCCCGCCGCCGCGTCTGACGGCCGATAATCAGGCCATGGAGGTGGCGGCGGCCCTGGGCGATCAGGGCGTGGCCCTGGGCTCGCCCATCCTCTATGCGCGCGAGATCGAACGCGGCCTGCTGGTCCGGCCCTTCGAGCAGACGGTGGCCTTGGCCGAGGGCTACTGGATCTGCTACCCGCCCGCGCGCCGCCTGACCCCCAAGATCGCCCGCTTCCGCGACTGGCTGCTGGACACCGCCCGCGCCGACCCGGCGGTGGTCGCGGGCGCGCGACTGGCCGGACGCGAAGTCGGGCAGATCGGCGGATAGGTCCTCAGTCCGCCGGCATCCGCCCGTAGTTGACGGCGATGCGGCCGATCAGACCCTTGACGATCAGGTCGACGGGCGTGCCCTCGCGATAGTCGCCCTCGGCGACGAAGTTGACTCGGTCTTCCGAGATCAGGCGGTGGATCTTGTTGTGGTCGCGCGGAGTGTTGTCGGGATCATAGACGGCGATGGAGAAGCCGCCCTTGGTGTGCATCATCTTCATGGTCGGGACGTCGGTGTCGCCGTCGCCGAGGAAGATCATCCGGTCGAACGGAATCGGGCGTTCCTCGTCGGGGATGAAGCGGTTGATGCGCTCGTCGTCCCAGTGGTTGTGCACGCCCTTGTTGATGCGGAACAGGTACTGGGTCTTGGTGGTGTAGTTGACGCCGACGGCGGGCCAGACGGCGACCTCGTTTTCGTCATAGGCGTATTTCGAGGCGAAGACGTGGGTGAAGGCCTCGGCGATGGGGCAGCCCTGGATCATCTCCTCCAGCCCCGCCGAGATGATGTAGTGCTCGATCTCCAGACCGTACTGGGCACCGAATTCGTTCATCCGGTCGAACCAGCTGCGGTCCCGCAGACCCTCGAACAGGGCCACGTCGCGGCCGTGATCCTGCAGCGTCTGGCGTGTGACGGGATTGCCCTGTTCGCGCGCCGCGAGCAGCATCATCTGCATGTACATCAGGATGCCGTCGCCGTCGGAGGCGATGGTCCGGGGTCGGACGGTCTCGTTCCAGAACTGGGCCGGCGTCATCCCGATCGAGGGGATGAAGCTGACCTCCTGCATGTTGCCCCGCGCCAGGGTGCCGTCGAAATCATAGATGATGGCGGTCTTGAGCAGGGGGCGGGTCGTGTCGGCCATGGGGGCGTCCTAGAGGGCTTGGACAGGCCCTCTAGCACGACATGGACGAAACATCAGCCCAACAGCAGTTCCGGGGCCGCCGTCGGCGCTGTGGCCTCGACCGGCAGGTGCAGGATGAAGGCCGCGCCCTTGCCCGGCTCGGACTGGACCTCGGCCCAGCCACCGTGCAGCTCGACGAGGGCCTTGACCAGGGCCAGGGCCACGCCCGGCCCGCCGCGCTCACGCCGGACGAAGCGGTCGAAGACGTGGGCCTGCAGGTGATAGGGGATGCCGCGACCGGTGTCCTCGACGCGGATGCGGACCTCGCCCGATCCGACCTCGGCGCTCAGGGTCACGGCCCCGCCTTCGGAGACGGCGCGACAGGCGTTCTCCAGCAGGTGGTCGACGGCCTGGGCGATGCGACGGGCGTCGGCGCGGATCGGCTTGAGGCGGGGCGGGCAGGCGACGGTCAGGACGGCGCCGCGGCCCTCGACCTTGCCGTGTACCTTTTCGGCGCAGGCTTCCAGCAGGTCGCAGACGCGCATGTCGCCCAGCGCCAGCTCCATCTCCCCGGCGTCGATCTGGGCCATGTCCAGAACGTCGTCGATGGAGCGGGCCAGATGGCTGGCGGCGACGCGGATGGCCCCGGCGTGCTGGCGGCTGCGCTCAGGCAGGTCGCCCATGGCCTCCAGCAGTTCGGAATAGCCGACGATGGTGGTCAGCGGGGTGCGCAGCTCATAGGAGACGCTGCCGACGAACTCGCGTTTCAGCGCCTGGCTTTCGGCGAGCGCCGCTTCCTTGGCCGCCAGGGCCTGTTCCAGTTCACGCCGGGCGGTAACGTCGGAGAAGGCCACCAGGGTGGCGCCGTCGGGCAGCGGGCGGGTCTGCCAGGCCACCACCCGTCCGTCGTCGGTGCGCGCCTCGCCCGCGATCGGCACGCGGCTTTCGGGGTCCGGATCCGCCACCCGCGCCTTGAGCCCCAGCCACAGGGCGGCGTCGTCCAGCACAGGCCGACACAAGGCGGCCACGGCGTCGAACTCCCCGGCCTCGGCCAGCTTCTCGGCGGAAACGCCCCAGAAGATCTCGAAGGCGTCGTTGTGGAGCCTCAGCCGGCCGTCCGAACCGAAGACCGCCACCGCGTCGTTCAGCTTGTCCAGGGTGGCCGTCTGGACCTGGATCTGGGCGTTGTAGCGACTGCGCAGTTGCAGCTCGTCAGTGATATCCGAGAAGATCAGCAGGATGCCGCCCAGGGGGTGAGGCTGACGAACGACCCGCAGCGTCCGCCCATCGGGCAGAGACCAGCTGTCATCCGGCGCGGCCTGGGCGGCGCCGTAGAACTCCAGCTCCTGAGCCTTCCACCCCGCATAGTCGATGACCTCGGGCAGCTGGCGCTTCTGGCGCAGGCGGTCCAGCAGCTCGGCATGGGTCGGGCGCTCGTCCAGCCAGGCCGGGTCGATGTTGAACAGTTGCTGGAAGGCGGTGTTGTGGAAAGCCAGCCGCTTGGCCGGGCCAAAGATGGCCACGGCGTCGGCCAGGTGGTTCAGGGTCTCGTCATGGGCCTCGACGTGACGACGCAGGTTGTCGCGCGTTTCCTCGGCCTCGGTCATGTCTATCGCGAAGGCGATGACCGCGCCGCGCCCGCCCGCCAAAGGCTCGGCCAGGATGCGCCAGGCCTTGCGGCGACCGTCCGATGACACCCAGCGGAAGCCTTCCTGGCGCGCGTTCAGACGCGACGCCTCGGCCACCACGACATCGGCGCCTCGGTCGAAGCTGAGGCCGGCTTCGTGCGCCTCGGCCAGGGTTTCGGCCCGGACTTCCGTCAGCCAGGCCTTGTTGGCCCAGATCAGCTGCCCCGCCCCGTCGACCACCCAGGTCGGGGCGGGCGAGGCCTCGGCCAGGGCGCCCAGACCGGCGTCAGCCGCCGTCTCGGCCCCGCCCAGCTTCGACAGCCGCAGCCAGGCCGACCCGCCCAGAGCGCGGCCCTCGACCGCCCAGGCGCCATCGGCGGATTCCAGCAGGGTCTCGAACGGTTCGCCGCGCTGGACCAGCCCCTCCATGTGCCCCGTGTGGGTCTCCGTCAGTGCACGAACGATGACCTCAGCCGCCGCGACGCCCTGACGGCCTGGAGCGAGAACCGCCAGGGCTTCGGGGGCGCCGAACACCGACTGGGCCGCGCCCTCGGGCGTCAGGGCCAGCCGCACGTCGTCGAAGACGTTGAGGGCGCCCTCGCAGGCGGCGGCGTGGGCGCGCTCGCTCGCCAGCCAGACCTCGACCTCGGCCTCGCGCGCGCCCAGGCGCTTGCGCAGCCGCCAGGCCCAGGCGCTGATCGCCAGCGCCAGGCCCGCCGCGCCCGCAGTGGCCACATAGGCGATGTCGGCCTCGGCCATCCTGTCCCCGGAAAATTCGTCGAACGAAGCAGCAGCGCCCTCGAAGGCGCCGACCGATTCGCGTTTACCATACCCTGATTGCGCGATTTGCGATGCGGCGAGACGACGGATTGCAGCCTGCCCCGGCGCGAGCGATATCCGAACCATGACCCAGACCCCGAACCCGGCGTGGAACGATCAGTCCGCCCCCTCACTCGACGACTTCGCGCGCCTGGCCGAGGCCGCCTTCGCCGCACTGCCCGAAATGTTCCGCCAGGCGGCGGGCGAGGTGGTCATCCGAGTCGACGACTTCGCCGACGAAGACGCCTTGGCGGATCTTGAGATCGAGGACCCGTTCGAGCTGACCGGCCTCTATTCCGGGGTCCACATCGGCGAGCGCGACGCCATGGGTCCGGCGGCCGAACCATCGCGCATCTTTCTCTATCGCCGCCCCATCCTCGACGAATGGTGCGAGCGCGGCGACGTCGGCCTGGCCGAGATCATCGCCCACGTCCTGATCCACGAAATCGGCCATCACCTCGGCCTCGACGACGACCAGATCCACGCCATCGAGGACGAGGACTGAGGCCTAGTCGGCGATCCGCTCCAGGCGGGCGGCGAAGAAGCCGTCCACGCCGCCGCGTTCGGCCCATTGCGAGGGCAGGATGCGCAGCCAGCCTTCGGCCGTCAGGGCCTCGTCGGGGGCGCCGATCTCAGTCGGAACGGCGGCGACCGTGCGGAAGGCCGGGTTGCGGCGCAGGAAGGCGATGACCTGGGTCTCGCCCTCTTCGCGTTCCAGCGAGCAGACGCAATAGACCAGACGGCCGCCCGGCTTCACCTTCTCCGCCGCCACGTCCAGCAAGCGATGCTGCACGTCGGCCAGCTTGGCGACCTCGGCGGGGCGAGTGGCGCGCAGGACTTCCGGATTGCGGCGATAGGTGCCGGTAGCGGTGCAGGGCGCGTCCAGCAGGACGGCGTCGAAGGTGCGCGCATCCTCCCAGTCCTCGACCGGGACGGCCACGACCTCGACCGGCAGGCCGGTGCGGTCGAAGTTCTGACGCAGGCGCTTCAGGCGGGCGGGCGAGCGGTCCACGGCCACGACCTGGGCGCCGGCCGCAGCCAGTTGCAGGGTCTTGCCGCCGGGGGCGGCGCACATGTCCAGAACGGTCTCGCCGGGCTTGGCGCCCAGCAGGCGGGCGGGGACGGCGGCGGCGGCGTCCTGGACCCACCAGTCGCCGGCCTCGAAGCCGGGCCAGCCCGCCACGTCGCCGCGCTTGCCGGTGCGGACCGTCCCGCCGGGCAGGACCTCGCCCTCGACGTCCTGGGCCAGGGCGGCCAGATCGACCGAAGGCTTGGCGCTGAGGTCGGTGGCGGGCTCCTCCCGGGTAGCCAAAGCGAGCCCAATCAGATTGGCTTCGCCGTAGGTCGCCTTCCAGCGCGCCGCCAGCCAGTCGGGCAGGTTGGACTCGGCGGTTGTCAGGCCGGGGCCGTCGCGGTCGACGCCGCGCAGGACGGCGTTGACGAGGTTCTTGTAGGGCCGGGTCTTGGCGTCGCGCTCGGCCAGTTTCACGGCGGTCGAGACGGCGGCGAAGGCCGGCGTGCCCAACACCAGGGTCTGGGCCAGGGCGACGCGCAGGATGGTGCGCACCGGGGCCGGCGGCGCCTTCTGCAGGCGGCGATCCAGAATCTGGTCGATCTCGCCCAGACGGCGCAGGGCGGCCATGGCCACGGCGCGGGCGAATGCGCGGTCGGGACCGGCCAGGTCCTTGGCCGGGGACTGGCCGAGGGCCTCATCCAGACCCGTGCGCTTCTCCAGCGCGGCGTTCAGCAGGACGCCGGCGACGAGACGCGCCTCCACGCCGATGTCGGCGTGGGGGTCGTCGGCGACCACCTCGGGCTTGGCCTCACGGCGCGGACGCGACTTTTCAGCCATGCGACGACCGCGCGCGGCCGAACTTTTGCCCTTGGGCGTACCACCACTCATACGGAAACCTGCGTGCCCAGTTCGACCACGCGGCCGGGCGGAATATGGAAGAAGTCGGTCGGATTGGCGGCGTTGCGCATCAGGAAGATGAACAGCTTGTCCTGCCACAAGGGCATGCCCTGACGCGCCGACGGCACCACCGAGCGACGGCCCAGGAAGAAGCTGGTCGACATGATGTCGAACTTCAGACCCTGCTTGCGGCACAGGCCCAGGGCGCGCGGCACGTTTGGCGTCTCCATGAAGCCGTAGGTGATGGTCAGCCGTTTGAAGTCGTCGCTGATCGGCTCCATCGTCACCCGCTGGCTGTCGGCCACGCGGGGCCGGTCGGCGGTATGGACCGTCAGGATGACGTTCTTCTCGTGCAGCACCTTGTTGTGCTTGAGGTTGTGCATCAGGGCCACCGGCGCGACCTCGGGGTCCGAGGTCAGGAAGATGGCCGTGCCAGGCGCGCGATGCGGCGGCCGCGCCTTCAGCATCTCGATCAGGTCATGCAGGGGCAGGCTGTCCTTGCGGGTCTTCTCGGTCAGAATCTGGGTGCCGCGCACCCAGGTCCACATGATCAGCACCAGGCCGCCGCCCAGCACCAGAGGCATCCAGGCGCCGTCGGGGATCTTCAGCAGGTTGGAGGTCAGGAAAACGCCGTCGATGATGCCGAACGGCACAAGGGTGCCCAGCACCGCCCACATCGGCCACTTCCACTTCTTGGTCACCACCGACCATGACATCAGGGTGTTGACCAGCATGGTGCCGGTGACGGCCACGCCGTAGGCCGCCGTCAGATTGTGCGACGACTGGAAGGTCAGCAGCAGGAAGAGCACGCCGATCATCAGCAGGCTGTTGACCGCCGGGACGTAGATCTGGCCGGCCAGGGTCTCGGAGGTGTTGCGGATGTCGATGCGGGGCAGGAGACCCAGCTGGACCGCCTGTTGGGTCACCGAGAAGGCGCCGGTGATGACCGCCTGGCTGGCGATGACCGTGGCCGCCGTGGCCAGGATCAGCATGGGCCAGTAGATCATCTGCGGCACCATGTTCCAGAACGGGTTGTCCGCCGCGCCGGGGTTGTCCAGCAGGAAGGCGCCTTGGCCCAGATAGTTGAGCGTCAGGCAGGGCAGGACCACGAACAGCCAGCCCTGACGGATCGGCGCCTTGCCGAAGTGGCCCATGTCCGCATAGAGGGCCTCGGCCCCCGTCACGGCCAGGAAGACGCTGCCGAGGATGACGAAGCCGAGGAAGCCGTCCTTGAGCAGCAGCTCGACGCCATAGGTCGGCGACAGGGCGCGCAGGATCGAGATGTCGTCGAAGATGTGCGTCAGACCCAACACGCCCAGGCTGAGGAACCAGACGGCGGTGATGGGGCCGAAGAACCTGGCCAGGCCGGCCGTGCCGCGCGACTGGACCAGGAAGAGGGCGATCAGAATGCCCGCCGAGATCGGCAGGATGAAGGGATCCAGTTCGCCGTTCAGGCCGGGCGCGTCCTTCAGCCCCTCGACCGCCGACAGCACCGAGATGGCGGGCGTGATGACGCCGTCGCTGTAGAAGAGGGCCGCGCCGCAGACGCCGAGGATGAACAGCCAGGCGCTGCGCCGGCCGACCGCGTGCTGGGCCAGGGCCATCAGCGACAGAGTGCCGCCCTCGCCCTTGTTGTCGGCCCGCATCAGGAACATGACGTATTTGAACGTCACCACCACCATCAGGGCCCAGAAGGCCAGCGACACCACGCCGATGATGGCCAGCTCGCCGCCGACCCCCTTCTGGGCGTGGCCAATGGCCTCGCGCAGGGCGTAGATCGGGCTGGTGCCGATGTCGCCGAAGACCACGCCGATGGCGCCCAGGATCAGGGCGCGATGCGTCGCCTTGCCGTGTCCCTGCGGAGAGGGAGTCCCGGCGTTCGGTTGTTCGGAAGCGTTTGCGGCGGACGTTGTCGCGTCGCCGCGGGGCGTATCCCCAGCCATGCATGACCTCCGGGCCGCGCGGAGGGCGCGCCCATTAACAGCGGCGGGCCTTTAGACCCTTTCCGTCAGCGGTTCAATCGGGCCTCGGTTCCGCCCGCCGCGCCGCCGACAGAATGCGCCGGTCGGCCTTGGCCTGGACCAGAACTACGACGTTGTCTTCAGACGAGGAATCGCCCGGAAGGGCGAAAAGGACGGGGCGGCCGGTCCAGTCGCCCAGACGATGCACCTGGCGCACCACATTGACGTGGCGCACGGCCTGACCGCGATTGTCGCCCTGGCGCACCTCGACGGTCTGCAGGCCCGGCTGATAGACGACGGCCAGGATTTCGGCCCCGCCGCGCGGCGGGCGGCCCGAACCGACCCCGACCCGGTCGCCGGTCTCGCGGAATTCGATCTCGGGCGGATGCAGGCGCGCGGCGGCCTCGGCGTCGATGGCGGCCTGAAGTTCGGGCGAGCGGGCGCCCGACAGCTGACGCCGCCCATCGACCACCACCTGGGGCGTCGAGACGTTCCGCAGCTTCAAGGCCTGGCGATAGGCCTGCTGGCGGGCGGCGAACTCCGGCTTGGCGAAGGTGTCGGACCAGCCCAGATAGTCCCAGTAGCCGACGCCGTAGGTCAGGGCGATGACTCCCGGCGCGTTCGCCACCGCCTCCAGAGTGCGGTTGGCCTCGGGACAGCCGGAACAGCCCTGGGCCGTGAACAACTCGACCACCACCGGCTGGACCGCGGCGTCGCGTTCGCGCGGCGGCGCGGCGGCGGCGGTCAACAGGCAGAGGCCTGCCGCCGCCATCACCCCGATCCTGATCAAGCCCTTTGCCGTCATCCGACGATCCTAGCCGCTCGGCCCGTCCGCGCCGCTCATAAAACCGTGAAGGGTGAAACCTCACAGACTTCCTTGGCCTATCGCGCTTCGCGTTGCTTGAGGCCGCGTGTCATCCCGGCCGTAGAGCCGGGACCGCCCAGGACGCCGACGTCCGCGCCTTGGGCGATCCCGGATAGCGGCGAAGCCGCTTCCGGGATGACGCCGAGGGTCAGTCCATCAGTTGCTGGGCCAGATAGACGTAATGCCTTGCCCAACGGCGGGCGTTGGCGACCGGATCGGCGTCGTTGGAGTGACCGCCCGCCGTGTCCTCGTAATAGAGGTGGTCGTGGCCCTGGTCGCCCAAGCGCGCCGCGAACTTGCGGGCGTGGCCGGGGTGGACCCGGTCGTCGCGCGTATTGGTGGTGATGTAGACGCGCGGGTATTTCACCTCGGGCCGCAGCTGCTGATAGGCCGAGTAGCGGGCGATGAACTCGGCGTCGCCGGGGATGCGCGGGTCGCCGTATTCACCGATCCACGAGGCGCCGGCGGGCAGGTCCTGATAGCGCAGCATGTCGATCAGCGGGCTTTCGATCACCGCCGCGTTGAACAGCTCCGGGTGCTGGGTGATCGACACCGAGGTCAGGACTCCGCCGTTGGAGCGGCCATAGATGCCAAGGTGACGCGGGCCGGTGATCTTGCGCTGCTCCAGATCGCGGGCCACGGCGGCGAAGTCGTCAAAGGCGCGCTGGCGGTTTTCACGCAGGGCCGCCTGGTGCCAACCGGGGCCGAACTCGCCGCCGCCTCGGATGTTGGCCTGAACGAAGACGCCGCCGTTCTCGAGCCACAGCTTGCCCATCTCCGGCTTGTAGGCGGGCGGGAAGCTGGCCTGGAAGCCGCCGTAGCCGAACAGGATGGTCGGACCGGTCCCGTCCATCGCCAGGGTCTTCGGACGGGTGACGAAGTAGGGGATCTTCGTCCCATCGGTCGAGGTCGCCTCGAACTGCTCGACCACATGGGTGGAGGCGTCGAACTTGGCCGGGGCCGATTTCAGCTCGGTCAGGGCGGCGGTCGAGACGTCCGCCAGGCTGAGGGTCGGCGGGGTCAGGAAGCCCTGGGTCGAGACGAAGACCCCGCCCTTGGCCTTGGAGCTGTCGCCCAGACCCACGGCGCTGTTGGGGGGGACGGCGATGTCAGAGCGCGGCCAGCCCCATTCGCCCTTGTTCTCGAACACGGCCAGGCGACCCACAACATTGTCGTTGATGGCGACCACGACGTGATCATCCATCACGCTCACGCCGCTGACCGATTGGCGCGCGGACGGCGCGAAGATCACGGGCGCCGCGTTGGTGATGACGATCTCTCCGGGCGCCTGCGGATATAGGCAAGGCAGGCAGAAGGCCAGCAGCGATCCAGCCCTGAAGTCAGCCCCTTGGAAGCTCCAGTCCTGCTCGTTTGAGAAGACCAATCGGCCGCTGATGACCCCCTCGACAGAGACCCGTTCCGGCAGGTTCAACTTGACCGGCTTGCCCTCCACCATCTGCCAGATCTCAGAGCGGAAGGTGTCCAGCGGGCGGCTGAACAGCACGGCCTCGACCGCCCCGGCCTTGTCGCGGAAGACCATGGGCGAGACGCCATAGCCGCCGTCCGACTGCTGGCCGCGATAGACCTCGGCCGCATGGGCCAGGGGATGGCCGCGCTTCAGGGATTTGACGATGAAGGGATAGCCCGACTCGGTCATCGTGCCCGGGCCGAAGTCGGTGGCGATCAGCAGGGTGTCGCGGTCCAGCCAGGTCAGGCGGTGCTTGCCCTCGGGGATGACGAAGCCGCCATCCACAAAAGTCTTGGTGGTCAGGTCGAACTCGCGGACCGTCACGGCGTCCTTGCCGCCGTCCGACAGGTTGATCAGGCAGCGGGTCTCGTCGGGGGCCAGGCAGTTGGCGCCCTTGAACACCCAGTCGCGGCCTTCGGCCTTGGCCAGGGCGTCGATGTCCAGCAGGGTCTCCCACTGCGGCTGGTTGCTGCGATAGCTGTCCAGGGTCGTGCGGCGCCAGACGCCCTTGGGATTGGCGGCGTCCTGCCAGAAATTGCCCAGGCCTTCGCCCAGGAAGCTGACGCCGGGAATGCGGTCGGTCGCCGTCAGGATGGCCTCGGCCTGCTGACGGAAGGGTTCGTAGCGGCGGTCGCCGGTCAGGGCCGACAGCGCCTTCTCGTTCGAGGCGGCGACGAAGGCGCGGGCCTCGGCCCCGTCCACCTCTTCCAGCGCCAGATGATCGTCGGCGGCCTTGACCCCCTCGGGCGACAGATCGCGCGGGAAGTGCGGGGGCGGATTGGTCGCAGAGGCGGCGGCGGGATCGACCGGCGCGCTCTCGGCCAAGGCCGGACCGGCGGCGAGGATCAGCACCGGCAGGGCGGCGGACAGGAACAGGGACTTCATGGTTTTCTCCGCTCATCCCCGCGCAAGCGGGGACCCAGTGCTTTGGCCTGATAAGCCGCCGTAGGAATTTTCGCTCATGACCCAGGTTCGAGCGCGAGGCTCAAACCTGGGTCCCCGCTTCCGCGGGGATGAGCGGGCAGGGGGGTTACCGCTGCGCCGGTTCGTCCATCAGGCGGCGCGTCAGATAGGTGTATTCCAGCGCGATGCGGCGAGCCGTTTCGCGCAGGTTGGCGCCGGCCGCGTGGCCGCCGTCGGTGTTTTCATAGAAGAGGACCGGGTAGCCCAGCTCCTCCATCCGCGCCGCCGCCTTGCGCGCGTGGCCGGGGTGGACGCGGTCGTCCTTGGTCGAGGTGTGGATGAAGACCTCGGGATAGGGGTGGCCCGCCGCCAGACGCTGATAGGGCGAATATTCCTCGATCCAGGCGCGCTGTTCGGGGATGTCCGGGTTGCCGTATTCGCCGATCCACGAGGCGCCGGCCAGCAGCTTGTGGAAGCGCAGCATGTCGAACAGGGGCACCTGAATGACCGCCGCATTGATCAGGTCCGGGCGCTGGGTCAGCATGGCCCCCATGAACAGGCCGCCCTGTGAGCCGCCCATGATCCCCAGGTGCGGCTGAGAGGTGATCCCGCGCGTGATCAGGTCCTGGGCCACGGCCTGGAAGTCCTCGTGGGCGCGCTGACGGTTTTCCTGCTGGGCCGCCTGGTGCCATTTCGGACCGAACTCGCCGCCGCCGCGCGTATTGGCGATGACATAGACGCCGCCGCGCTCCAGCCACAGCTTGCCGACCGTCGGCGAATAGCCGGGCAGCAGCGACGACTGGAAGCCGCCATAGCCGTAGAGCAGGGTCGGGTTCGAGCCGTCCATGGCCATGGCGTCCTTATGGACGACGAAATAGGGGATCATCGTGCCGTCGGCCGAACGGGCCTCGAACTGATCCACCCGCATGCCCGTGGCGTCGAACTTGGCGGGCAGGGACTTGGTCAGGGCGACCGCGCCGGTCGCCGCGTCCGCCAGATAGAGGCTGGACGGGTTCAGATAGCCGGCGACGCTGACGAAGATCTTGTCGTCCTGCTCCGAAGCCGAGCCGACGCCGACGGTGACGTTTTGCGGCAGGTCCAGACGGGTGCGCGCCCATTCGCCGGACGGGTTCGGACGGTAGACATAGACCGAACCGCGCACGTTTTCATAAAGCGCCACGACCAGGGTGTTGCGGGTGGCGCTGATGCCCTCGATGGCCTCGCGCTCGCCGGGGCGAATGATCAGTTGCGCCGGGGTCTTGGGATCAGCCAGCCAGGCCTGCAGGTTCCAGGCGATGACGTCGCCGGTCTTGAATTCCTGCCCCGAGGGCGCGGTCCAGTCCTGATCCGTCGTCACCACCATCTGGCCGGCGACCAGGGCGTTGATATTGCCCTTGAGCGGCAGCTCCAGCTTCGTCGTCGAGCCGTCGGCGTTCAGGCGCCAGGTTTCGCTTTCATAGAAGTTGATCCCCCGGTTCAGCAGCACCGCCTGAACCACGCCGTCGGCGTCGCGCAGGGTGTAGCCCGAGACCGAGACGTCGGTCTTCTGGCCGGCGAAGACCTCGACCGCCTGATCGACGCTCTGGCCGCGCTTCATCAGACGCACGGTGCGCGGATAGCCCGAATCCGTCAGCGATCCCTCGCCGAAGTCGCGCGAGATCAGCAGGGTGTCCTTGTCGATCCAGCTGGCGCCGCCCTTGGATTCCGGCAGGCTGATGCCGCCCTCGACGAAGGTCTTCGTCACGCTGTCGAACTCGCGGATGGTGACCGCGTCCTTGCCGCCGTTCGACAGGGAGACCAGGCAGTAACGCTCTTCGGGCGGCAGGCAGCTGGCGCCCTTGTAGACCCAGTTGGCGCCCTCGGCGGCCGACAGGGCGTCGATGTCGAGGATGGTCTCCCAGGTCGGCGTCGCGGTGCGGTAGCTGTCCAGCGTCGTGCGACGCCAGATGCCGCGCACATGCGTCGCGTCCTGCCAGAAGTTGTCGATGTGGCCGTCGTGGGTGAAGCCGGGCGAGGGAATGCGGTCGCGCGACTGCACGATGTCCAGCGCCTGCTGGTGCAGGGCCTCGTAGCGCGGGTCGCCCTGCAGCGTGCCGAGGGAATGCTCATTGTGGGTCTTGACCCAGGCCATGGCGCGCTCGCCCTCGACCTCTTCCAGCCAGATGTAGGGATCGGTCGCGTCGCTGGTCGCGAAGCCCGGCGTGGAGGCGGCGGCGGGCGTGTCGGTCGAATGGGCCATGGCGACGGGAGCGGCTCCGGCGGCGAGAAGAAGGGCGGCGGCGGACGCCAGAGTGCGGATCATGTTTTCATTCCCCAACAGAAATCGGGCGGCACCTTGGCGAGACACGAGGACCGCGGCAAGCGGCGGAAATCTTACAAGCCTGTCATCTTTCGTCGCAGCGACGACGGAACGGGCGTCAATCGCCCTCATCCGGGATGCACAGGATCTGGCCGCAGGCCTTGCAGTGGACGGCGTCGGGATCGTGCTTCTGCAGACCGCACGTCGGGCAGGGGAACTTGACCTTGTGCGGCCGGATCAGGGTCTGGGCCAGGCGGATGAAGAGGGTGATGCCCACCAGCATGACGATGATCGAGATGACCCGGCCCCAGTTGCCCGGCAGGGTGATGTCGCCGAACCCCGTCGTCGTCAGGGTGGCGACGGTGAAATAGAGGGCGTCCAGATAGCCGTTGATGTGCTCGGCCCGCCCGCGGAAATAGGCGTAGACGAAACCGGTCACCACGAAGACGAAGGTCACCAGAGCGGCCAGGGCCCGGGTGATTTCCTCGACCCGCGTGTCGTCGAAGCGGCGGCCGATGGTGCGCCAGAACAGGTCGCTGTTCAGCAGGCTCCACAGCCGCAGCAGCCTCAGGAAGCCGAGGTTGGCCAGCCAGACCGGGAACAGCAGGGTCGCCAGCACGAACAGATCGACCCAGACGATCGGCCGTTTCAGCCAGTCGCGGATGTCGGAATAGGCATAGGCCCGCGCCGCCAGATCCAGCCCCAGAACGGCGGCGATCAGATAGTCCATCACATAGAAGACCCAGCCCGCCTCCTTGAGGATCGGCGTGGCCAGGAAGAAGGCGATGATGGCCAGGTCGATGACGATGACCATCAGGCGGAACTTCACCGCCGCCGGCTGGGAGCCGTGATAGAGGTAGCGCAGCCGCGCCCTCAGCCGCAGACCTTCGGATTTGCCGGTTTCGCTGTGCTCTGACGCCATCGTCGCCAGCGATACATGAACCGGCGAAAAATCCTATATGAAGGCGGACATGACCCAGGCTGCTCGCCCCTATATCCGCATGAACGGCGCCGGAAACGCCTTCATCGTCGTCCAGGCCTTCGAGGAAGGCTTCCACCCGACCGAGGAACAGGTGCGCGCCCTGGCGGACCCAGCGGCGGGTCTGGGCGGCTTCGACC
Source organism: Brevundimonas sp. UBA7506 (assembly GCF_002479495.1). Lineage (GTDB taxonomy): Bacteria > Pseudomonadota > Alphaproteobacteria > Caulobacterales > Caulobacteraceae > Brevundimonas. The sequence continues at coordinate 138,800 of NZ_DLNQ01000015.1, read as the reverse complement.
AGTTGATCGGCGTCGAGCCCTCCGAGACCGCCGACGCCTTCATGCGCGTCTGGAACGCCGACGGCTCCATGGTCGAGACCTGCGGCAACGCCCTGCGCTGCGTCGGCTGGCTGCTGCTGGAAGCGACCGGCAAGGAGGAAGTGGTCATCGACACCCTCGGCGGGCCCACCACCGCGCGTCGGGCGGGGGATCATCTGGTGACCGTGGACATGGGTCAGCCCCGTCTCGACTGGTCCCAGGTGCCGATCGCCGAGGAGATGGACACGCGCGGCATCGAACTTCAGGTCGGGCCGATCGACGCTCCGGTCCTGCACACGCCGGGCGCGGTCTCGATGGGCAATCCCCACGTGGTCTTCTTCACCGATCAGCAGGACGACGCCTTCGTGCGCGGCTCGGGCTCCCTGGTCGAGCATCACCCGCTCTTCCCCGAGGGCGTCAATGTCGGCTTCGCCAAGGTCATAGACCACGATCATATCCGTCTGCGGGTGTGGGAGCGCGGGGCGGGTCTGACCCTGGCCTGCGGCACCGGCGCCTGCGCGGCCCTGGTGGCCACCGCCCGGCGCGGCCTGACCGCTCGCAAGGCGACCGTGATCGTCGACGGCGGCGAGCTGATCATCGACTGGGATGAAGCCACCGATCACGTCTTCATGACCGGCCCGGTCGAGATCGAGCGCACCGGGCTCTTGTCATAAAGCTCAGCAATCCGCCGCCTGACGTTGCGTCAACGGTTGTCCCCACCCGTCCCACGATCTAGGAACGAGAGGCGCCTGCCCTTCCCGAGATCGAAATGCCCGAATTGACCGACAAACAGACCTTCTCCGACGACGACGCCCTGGAGTTCCACAGCGCGCCGACCCCGGGCAAGATCTCCATGGCCCCGACCAAGCCGATGGCGACCCAGCGCGACCTGTCGCTGGCCTATTCGCCGGGCGTGGCCGTGCCGGTCCTGGCCATCGCCGAGGACGTGGACAAGGCCTACGACTATACGTCCAAGGGCAATATGGTCGCGGTCATTTCGAACGGCACCGCCATCCTGGGCCTGGGCAACCTCGGTCACATGGCCTCCAAGCCGGTGATGGAGGGCAAGTCGGTCCTGTTCAAACGCTTCGCCGACGTCGACAGCTTCGACGTCGAGGTGAAGACCACCGACCCCGACGAGTTCGTCACCGTGGTCAAGAACATCGGCGACACCTGGGGCGGCATCAACCTTGAGGACATCAAGTCCCCGGAATGCTTCGAGATCGAGGCCCAGCTGCAGGACCTGCTGGACATCCCGGTCTTCCACGACGACCAGCACGGCACGGCCATCATCTCGACCGCCGGCC
>NZ_DLNQ01000015.1:1999-137169 GCF_002479495.1 Brevundimonas sp. UBA7506 | reverse complement strand
CCGAGAACACCGTCATCTGCGACCGTCAGGGCGTCATCTACAAGGGCCGGGATAACGTCTCGCAATGGCAGGCGGCCCACGCCACCGACACGCCCCTGCGCACCCTGGCCGAGGCCATGGTCGGCGCCGACGTGGTGCTGGGCCTGTCGGCCAAGGGCGCGATCAGCAAGGAGATGGTCGCCTCCATGGCGCCCAATCCGATCATCTTCGCCATGGCCAACCCCGACCCGGAAATCACCCCGGAAGACGTCAAGTCGGTGCGGTCGGACGCCATCATCGCCACCGGCCGCTCGGACTATGTGAACCAGGTCAACAACGTCCTGGCCTTCCCCTATCTGTTCCGCGGCGCCCTGGACGTGCGCGCCCGTCAGATCAACCACGAGATGAAGATCGCCTGCGCCCACGCCCTGGCGGCCCTGGCCCGCGAGGACGTGCCGGACGAGGTGGCCGCCGCCTATCGCGGCCGCAAGCTGAAGTTCGGCCCGGAATACATCATCCCGACCCCGTTCGATCCGCGTCTGATCTGGTACATTCCGCCCTTCATCGCCCAGACGGCGATGGACACCGGCGTGGCCCGCAAGCCGATCGAGGACATGGAGGCCTATCGTATCGCCCTGCGTCAGCGGGTCGATCCCTCCGCCGCCCTGATGCAGAAGATCTCCTCGGCCGTGCGCTCGGGACCCAAACAGCGCGTCGTCTTCGCCGAGGGCGAGGAGCAGTCGGTCATCCGCGCCGCCTGGGCCTTCAAGCAGGGCGACCTGGGCACGCCCATCCTGGTCGGTCGCGAGGACCTGATCCGTCAGAACGCCGCCGAGGCGGGGCTGAATTTCGACGACCTGGGCATCGAGGTGATGAACGCCCGCGTCTCGGAGCGGAACGCCGAATACGTCGAGTGGCTTTACAACCGCCTGCAGCGCCGGGGCTATCTGCGCCGCGACGTGCAGCGGATGATCAACCAGGACCGCAACTACTTCGGCGCCGCCATGATCGCGCGCGGCCAGGCCGACTGCATGGTCACCGGCGTGACCCGCAACTTCAACATGGCCCTGAAGGAGGTCCGCCGGGTCCTTGACGTCAAGGACCGCATGATCGGCCTGTCGATCCTGCTGGCCAAGGGCCGCACCCTGTTCGTGGCCGACACCTCGATCCACGAACTGCCCAACGCCGCCGAACTGGCCGAGATCGCCGTCAAGGCCGCCGCCACGGTCAAGAAGCTGGGCCGCAAGCCGCGCGTCGCCTTCCTCAGCTACTCGACCTTCGGCGATCCGCCCGGCGATCGCGGCGAGAAGGTGCGCGAGGCCATTCGCATCCTGGACGCCATGGACGTCGACTTCGAATACGAAGGCGAAATGCCGCCCGAGCTGGCGCTGAACCCCGAAGCCCGCGCCAACTATCCCTTCATGCGCCTGACCGGCGACGCCAACGTCCTGGTCATGCCGGCCATCCATTCGGCGGCCATCTCGACCCGTCTGGTGCAGTCGCTGGGCGGCGCCACGGTGATCGGCCCTCTGCTGGTCGGTCTGGAGAAGTCGGTGCAGATCGTCCCGCTGGGCGCCTCGGTCAGCGAGATCATCACCGCCGCCACCTTCGCCGCCTACGCCGAGGGCGCCGAGGGCGAGGACTGATCGCCTTCCATCTCTGGAACGTCGAGAGGCGGCCTTCGGGCCGCCTCTTTGCGTTTGGGCCTCAAGTCGCCCGCTTCAACCGGCGCAGTTCAAAGGTCTGGCGCACCCATTCGGCGGCGCAGAAGACCACCGCGATCAGGCCCAGCCAGGCGGCCACCACGAACATGGCGGCGTAGCCCTGACGCTCAATCAGTTCGCCCAGGGCCCCGCGCCCCAGGGTGCCGATCAGCAAGGCCAGGGAGGTGAAGACGGCGAACTGGACCGCGCCGAACATCTTGTTGGAAAGGGCCGACAGATAGGCGACGAAGGCGGCGCCCGCGAAGCCGCCGGCGATGTTCTCGCCCGCGATGGCCAGCATCAGCCGCGCCATCGGTTCGCCCAGGTGGAACAGGCCGAAAAGCTTGTAAAGGCCGCTGACCTGCATGAAGCCGTGGATGAAAGGCGCGCCGAGCGCCAGGTCCATCATCAGCAGGTTGGTGGCGGCCGACAGCACCGCGCCCAGCAGCAGGCTGGCCATCCGCCCGATGACCAGAAGCGCCCAGCCGCCCAGGCCGATGCCCAGGATGGTCATGACCACGCCGAAGGTCTTGGACGCCAGGGCGATCTCGGTCTTGGTGTGGCCCAGCGCCCCGCCGGTGTCACCCATGTAGAAGGGGAAGGCGAACGGGCCCCAGACCCCGTCGGTGATACGGTAGGTCAGGATCAGGCCCAGAACGATCACCGCGCCCCAGCCCAGACGCCCCATCAGCTCGACCAGAGGCGCCAGGATGGCGTCATAGAGGGTATTCAGCAGAGCCGGAGCGTCGCGCTCGACGGGCGCCGACCCGGTCTTGCCGCCGCGCCAGACGATCAGTCCGGCCAGGAGCGCGGGCAGGATGACGGCCCCGCCGACGATCCATGGTCCCCAGGTGGCGGTGAACTCGCCCGCGCTCGGCGCCGGCGTGACGCTGAGCGCGGTGACCATGAAGCGGATCAGCATGAAGGCGGCCCAGACCCAGGCGGCCAGGGTGACGACCAGAGCCGTCATGCGCAGGCGCGGCGAGCCGATGCGCTCGCGGGCGATGGCCTGTTTCGGCGCCGGCTTGGGCTCGGGCGCGATCAGGGTCCCCAGCAGGCCCAGACCCATCAGGCCTGCGCCGATGACGAAGGTCGAGGACCAGCCGAGGTGATCCGCCAGCACCAGGGCGCCCGCGCCGCCGACCAGGGCCGCCGTGCGGAAACCCAGCTGATAGACGGTGGACAGCAGGTCGACCGGGACCCGCTCATCCGCGACCTCGATCCTCCAGGTGTCGATGACGATGTCCTGGGTCGCCGAGGCGAAGGCGCCGAGCGCCGCCGCGCCCGCCAGCATGGCGATGGCGCCCGTGCCCGGATGCGACAGGGCGATGGTCAGAAGCGCCCCGACCAGAACCACCTGACACAGGATCAGCCAGGACCGGCGCCGCCCCATCTTGCCGATGATCGGCGGGGTCAGGCCGACCGAGGGCGACCACAGGAACTTGAAGGCTCCGAACAGACCCACCCAGGACAGGACGCCGATGGTGGCCACCGAAACGCCCGCGTCCGATAGCCAGGCGTTCAGGGTGCCGAACAGCATGGCGAAGGGCAGACCGGCGGAGAAGCCCAGAAGCAGCATGGCCAGGGTGCGGCGCTCACGAAACGCCGCCTTCAACACGCCCAGACCTTTCGGCGACGGGTGCAGGGCCGCGACCTCGGAAGCGGGCGTCTTCGTATCGGTCATGCGGGTCTCCGGCGGACGCCGCCGGAAACGGGCGGTCGTGGTTACTGGGCGCCGACCTTGGCGCGGTTGCCGACGTTCGTCCAGCGGGTCAGGGCGGCGCGCAGGGCGTCGGCCTCCAGCGGCTTGGTCAGATGGTCGTTCATGCCCGCTTCCAGACAGGCGATGCGGTCCTCGGCGAAGGCATTGGCGGTCAGGGCCACGATCGGCGTGCGCTCGCCGCGTTCGCGCAGCGCCCGCGCCGCCGCCGGACCGTCCATGCGCGGCATCCGCATGTCCATGAAGATCAGGTCGAAGCGGGCTTCCTTCAGCGTCAGCAAGGCCTCGTGGCCGTCAGCCGCCGTCTGGACCACGCAGCCCTCGCGGCGCAGCAGGGTCTTGGCCAGAAGGGCGCCGACCGGATTGTCCTCAACGAGCAGGACGCGCAGCCCTTTGAAGGCGACGGGCGTGACGCGATCGTCATCCTGGGCGCGCGCCGTGGGAGCCGCCAGGCCCTTGCGGCGACCCGCCGCCGCCAACACGCGCTCGGCCAGCGAGGCCCGACGCAGCGGCTTGATCAGATAGCCGTGGAAGCCCGCCGCCCGGTAGCGGTCGATCAGATCGCGTTCGCCGGCTTTCAGCAGGATGATGGCCTCGCCCTGCGACGGCTTGACCATCAGGGCGCCGTCCTCAGCCATGGCGTGGTCGATTAGGGTCACGCCCGCCTGACGCGCGACTCGCCCGCCCGAAGCTTCGATCTGGGCCGTCGCCGCCTGGCGCACGAAGGGGTCGGGGCTGCGCACCGCCACCGCCACGCCGTCCAGAGGACGGGGGCGAGGCGCGGCGCCGGCCGCCACGGCGAAGGGGGCCTCGAAGCGGAAGCGGGCGCCGGGTCCGTCAGGCCTGTCGCTCACGGCGACCGTGCCGCCCATGGCCTGGGCCAGCCGCCGGACCACCGCCAGGCCGAGACCCGCCCCATCGAAACGGGCGGCGTCCGAGGCGTCGGCGTGGCCGAACTCGTCGAAGATGCGACCGCGCGCCTCTTCGGGCACGCCCGGGCCGGTGTCATCGACGACGAAGGCCAGGCGTGGACGGGCGGCGGTTCCGCCCGCGCGCTCGACCGTCAGGCGGACCCCGCCCCGGTCGGTGAATTTCACGGCGTTGCCGGCCAGATTGAACAGAACCTGACGCAGTCGGCCCTCGTCGGCGATGACGTCGGGCGCGTCGGCGGCGACCGACCAGACAATCTCCAACCCCTTGTCGTGGGCCTTGGGGCTGAGCAGTTCGGCCACGCCGCGCGTCAGGCCTTCCAGATCGACCGGCGAGGCGTCGAACTCCAGCGCGCCCGCCTCAAGGCGGGCGAAGTCCAGCAGGTCGTTGACCAAACCCAGCAGGTGCTCGGCCGACTTCTGCGCCGCCTCGGCGTAGGCGCGTTGGGCGCCGTCCAGTTTGGTCCGCGACAACAGGCCCAGCATGCCGATCACCCCGTTCAGGGGTGTGCGCATCTCATGGCTCATCAGCCGCAGGAACTGCTGTTCCGGCGCATCCGAGGGCCCTCCGGAGGGGGCGGCGAGCGTGATCTCGGTCGGTGCGTGCGTTCTGCGTGCCTGGGCCATGGCGACCACCCTAGCGCCCAAGGGTTAAGCGTGGCCGAACAGGGTTTCAAAGCTCAGAAGGCGGGAGCCTCGGTTCGATGCGCGGTCTGACGGTCGAAATCGCCTTGGGCCCCGACCGTGGTGCGGCGATACATCAGGGCCTCGGCCACATGACGACGCAGGACCCCGGTCGATCCGTCCAGATCGGCGATGGTGCGCGCCAGCCTCAGGGTCCGGGTCCAGCCCCGCGCGGTCAGACCCCCGGCTTCGCCCGCCCGCATCAGCAGAGCCCGACCCGCGTCGTCCGGGGCGGCGAAACGATCCAGGGTCTCGCCCGAGGCGCGGGCGTTGATAGCCTGATCGCGCGCCTTGTCGGGGTCAAAGCCCGCCGCACGAACGCGTTCCTCCTGCTGGGCGCGAGCCGTCGCCACGCGAGCGGCGGCCTCGGCGGTGCCCTCGGCGGGCGGGGGCAGGGCCATGTCGGCGGCGGTCACCGGCGGGGTCTCGACCGTCAGGTCGATACGATCGAACATCGGGCCCGAGATGCGGTTCTGATAGTCCCTCTGGCAGCGCGGGGCCTTGCCGCAGGCCCCGCGCCCGACGCCGCCGAGACCGCAGCGGCAGGGGTTCATCGCCGCCACCAGCTGGAAGCGGGCCGGATAGCGGACATGGGCGTTGGCGCGCGCCACCACGATCTCGCCCGTTTCCAGAGGCTGGCGCAGGCTGTCGAGCGCCTGGGCCGAATATTCCGGCAGTTCATCCAGGAAGAGCACGCCATTGTGGGCCAGCGAGGCCTCGCCCGGCTTGGCCCGCAGACCGCCGCCGGTCAGGGCGGCCATGGAGGCGGAGTGGTGCGGCGAACGAAAGGGCCGGTCGCGGGTCAGGGCGCCGCGGTCGATCAGGCCCGCCACCGACCAGACCATGGAGGTCTCCAGCAGCTCCTGCGGCGTCAGCGGCGGCAAGAGGCCCGGCAGGCGCTGGGCCATCATCGACTTGCCCGACCCCGGCGGGCCGATGAACAAAAGATTGTGCCCCCCCGCCGCCGCGATCTCCAGCGCTCGCTTGGCGCTTTCCTGACCCTTGACCTCGCGCAAGTCGGGTATTGCCCCGCCCGCCGTCACCGGACCCGGCTCAGGCGCGCGCAACACCTGCGTGCCTCGGAAATGATTGATCAGGCCGATCAGGGATCGAGGCGCCAGAATGGCGGTCTCGCCGGCCCAGGCGGCTTCGGGTCCATTCGCCTCGGGACAGATGAGGCCCAACCCCATGGCCCCAACGGCCATGGCCGCTGGAAGCGTGCCGCCCACGGCCGCGATCTGGCCGTCCAGTCCCAATTCGCCGACCGCCGCCCACCCATCAAGGGCGTCAGGCGCGATCACCCCCATGGAGGCCAGCAGGGCCAGGGCGATGGGCAGGTCAAAATGGCTGCCTTCCTTTGGCAGGTCGGCGGGCGCCAGATTGGCGATGACCTTCTTGGGCGGCAGGGCCAGGCCGATGCCGGCGAAGGCCCCGCGCACCCGTTCGCGGCTCTCGGCCACCGCCTTGTCCGGCAGGCCGACGATGGCGAAGGCCCCCGCGGGCGTCGCCACCTGCTGCACCTCGACATCGACCCGACGCGCCTCGACCCCGTCGAAGGCGACCGTCACCACCCGCGCGACCATGGGCTCCCTCCCGCTGACCGAGAGAGAACAAATCACGAACTCAAAGCAGTTTCAAGAGCGTCGTTATGCGATGTTAAGCCGGCTCGGCCTTCTTCTTCTCGATCACGTCCCACATCAGGGCCGTCGCATCGACGCCGCTGAACTTGAGCAACTGCTGGGCGCCGGTGGGCGAGGTGACGTTGATCTCGGTCAGGTAGTCGCCGATCACGTCGATGCCGACGAAGATCAGGCCGCGTTCCTTCAGATAGGGGCCGATGGCGGCGCAGATTTCCAGGTCGCGCGGGGTCAGCTCGACCGGCGCCGCCGTGCCGCCGACGCGCAGGTTGGAGCGCACCTGATCCTTGGCTGGAATGCGATTGATGGCGCCGACCGGCTCGCCGTCGATCAGGATGATGCGCTTGTCGCCCCTGGACACGGCGGGGATGAATTTCTGGATCACCAGAGGGTCGCGCGACCCGGCGGCGTGAATCTCGATCAGGGCTTCCAGGTTCGGGTCGTCGGCCTTGAGCCGCACCACGCCCGAACCGGCGGCGCCGTGCAGGGGCTTGAGCACCACGTCGCCGTGACGGCGGTGGAAGTCGACCAGGGCGACCGGGTCCGACGACACCAGGGTCGGCGGCTGCAGGCCGGGGAAGAGGGTGGCGATCAGCTTCTCGGGCGCCGAGCGCACCTCGGCAGGATTATTGACCACCAGGGTCTTGGGATGCACCCGTTCCAGCAGATAGGTGGCGGTGACATAGGCCATGTCGAAGGGCGGATCCTGACGCATCAGGATGACGTCCACGTCCTCGGCCAGATCAAGAACCGCCTCGGGGCCGAAGTCGGCGTGCTCGCCCTGCACCGTGTTCACCGTCACCGGACGGGCGCGGCAGAACAGACGGCCCTCGTCCAGCGCCAGGGTGCGGAAGTCGTAGACCCACAGCCTGTGTCCGCGCGCCTGGCCCGACAGGGCCATCAGGAAGGTGGTGTCGGACTCGACGTTCACCGCCTCGAGCGGATCCATCTGGATGGCGACTTTCAGCATGGGCGGGGAGTCCTTGGTAGAAGAGGGCGCTATCGCTCGCGCCGCGGCGCTTGCTGTTTGAGCTAGTTTTAGTTCGCTATGCTCGCGTCGCGGACGCTCGCGGCTTGAGCGCCGCCTGTGACGCTCAAGCTCCTACTTGATGGCGCCGAGCACGCGCCGCAAGGCTTCAGTTCAGGCGCATCCGCACCCGATCCATGCTGGCGCGGTGAGCGTCGGCGGGGCCGTCGACGGCGCGGGCGCGCGACAGGGCCTGCAGGGCCCCGGTCAGGGCCCCCTGCTTCTCGCGCGCGGCGGCGACGTCCAGCCAGGGGCGGTGATCTTCGGGGGCCAGCAGGGCGCGACGCAGGGCCGAGCGCTCCGCGCCCTCATAGTCCTCGACCACCAAGGCGCGGGCGAACAGGACATTCTGCAGCCGGATCAGGGCCTGGCGGTCGCTGACCGGCGCCATCAGCGGGTCCAGCCGGTCGGCGACGTGCGGCGTCAACCCCGCCAGAAGGGCGCGCCGCGTCAGTTCGCTGGGCAAAACCAGGCGGCCCTGACTGAAAGGGTCCAGCGCCACAGGCCCGTCGGGCGTCTCGACCCGCAACAGGACGTGGCCGGGGAAGTCCACCGCCGCCGCCTTCAGTCCGGCACGTCGCGCCGCGTCGAGGTAGAATATCACCAGGGCCGCCGACAGGCCGCGCCGCCGTTCGGCCACGTCGATGATGTCGGTGTTGCCGGGATGGTCGTAGCTCAGCAAGTCGCCGTTCAGCCGCAGGTCTGCGGCCATGGTCTCGGCCAGGGCGTCGTCGGGACTTTCGTGGGCGGCGCGCTCTCTGACCCTTTGCGCGGCCTGATCCGCCAGCAGTCGCACCGCCTCCGGGTCGCGGAAGGGATAGTCGTGGATGGCGCAGGCGATGGCGCAGTCGAGCAGGGGAAAGCCCTCGTCCCCGGCGCTTCCCGCCTGGGTCAGAATGGTTTCCGCCTCGTCCCGGGTCACCGGATGTCCGCTCCTGTCGAGATCACCCCGCGAAGATGACGCGGAAATCGTCCGGGAGCCAGCGCCACCATATCAATCCGCAGGTTCAGCCCCTGCAACGAGGGTCGGCTGCGGGCCACCGCCGCCCCGGCGACGGCCAGTCGGCCGTGCTGTTCCGGCCCCAGGGACAAAATCGCTGCTTCAATGGTTTGCCGCCGCTTGACCTCGACCACCGCCAGGGTGCGGCCGCGTCGGGCCAGGATGTCGATCTCGCCGCCCCGACCCTTCAGGCGAAAGGCCAGGATCTGATAGCCCTTGAGCATCAGCCAAAGGGCGGCGATCCATTCGGCGCCGTGGCCCTGCCGATGAGACCGTCCGCCCAACGCCTGACGCCAGCCCGACTTGGGCCGACGCGGCGACGAACGCGGCCGCAAGCGGGGCTTCACCCCCGGCCCTGCATTTCCAGCGCCCGCTTGTAGAGCGGCTTGCGGGGCAGGTTCAGCGCCTTGGACACCTCGGCGGCGGCCTCGCCCGGCGGCAGGCGGGTCAGGGCCTCGGCCAGGGCCGCGTCGGCGTCGGCGGCGCTGGCGACCTCGGCCTCGCCGGGGCCGATGACGACGACGATCTCGCCCTTGGGCGCGTCGCAGCGTGGATCGGCGGCCAGTTCGGACAGCGTCCCGCGCACCGCCTCTTCATAGAGCTTGGTCAGTTCGCGGGTGACGGCGGCCGGGCGGTCGCCCAGCACCACCGCCATGTCGGTCAGGCTGTCCTTCAGGCGCGGGCCGCTTTCGAAGAAGACCAGGGTCTGACGCCCGACGCGCAGTTCCTCCAGCATGGTCTTTCGCGCCCCCGACTTGGGCGGCAGGAAGCCGGCGAACAGCACCCGGTCGGCGGGCTGGCCCGCCAGGCACAGGGCGGCCAGCAGGCTGGAGGCGCCGGGGATGGGATGGACCGGCAGGCCCTCGTTGATGGCGGCGCGGGCCACGACATAGCCGGGGTCCGACACCAGGGGCGTGCCCGCGTCCGAGACCAGGGCCACGACCTCGCCCGCCTTCAAACGCTCTACGGCGATCTCGGCGGCGCGCGCCGAGGCGTGATCGTCGCAGCGTTCGAGTTTGGCGCGCAGGCCATAGGCGGTCAGCAGCTTGGCGGTGACGCGTGTGTCCTCGGCCAGGACCAGATCGGCGGCGGCCAGAACGTCCAGCGCCCGCAGCGTCATGTCGCGCAGGTTGCCGATGGGCGTGGCCACCAGATAGAGGCCCGGCGCGACGGAACGCGCGGGCGGGGCGGTCGGCGGGAAGAGGGAGGCGTCTGACATCGGCGCGACCCTGCCAGCCCCGGCCCTTCGGGTCTAGGTCGAGCGCCTAGGTCAGCAGGGCTTTCAGCACGGCGTCGAGCAGGGGCCGCCCCCGCGCCGTGGCGGCGATGCGGCCGCCTTGCGCTCCAAGGAAGCCGTCGGCGATCAGGTCGGCCAGCGGCCCGGTCGTCTCGGACAGACCCAGCGTGTGCAGCAAGGGCAGGGGCACGCCCTCGACGGTGCGCAGACCCAGCAGGACCAGTTCCTCGGCGGCGCCCGGCGCATCCATCGTCTCACGCTCGGCCCAGGGCGTTCCAGCGGCGACGCCCGCGACATAGTCGGCGATGCGGCGGTGGGCGACCGTGGCCGTCCGCTCGCCCCCCAGGGTCAGCCGCCCGTGGGCGCCGGGGCCGAGGCCCAGATAATCGCCGCCGCGCCAGACGTGCAGATTGTGGCTGGAGCGCGCCGCGACGTCGCGCGCATGGTTGGACACCTCATAGGCCTCGAACCCCGCCCCCTCGAGCACGTCTTGCGTGGCCTCATAGAGAGACGCCGCCAGATCCTCGTCCGGCGGGGTCAGGGTTCCGCGCGCGAAGGCCCGGCCAAAGGCTGTCGTCGGCTCTATGGTCAGTTGATAGGGCGAGACGTGCTCGAAGCCGAGGTCCAGCGCCGTGGTCAGTTCCGCCGTCCAGTCGGCCACGGATTGCCCCGGTCGGGCGTAGATCAGGTCGATGGACAGACGCGGGAAGGCCCGCCCCGCCGTCTCAACCGCCCGCCGGGCCTCCGCCGCCGAATGGTCGCGGCCGAGGAAGGCCAGGGCCGCGTCGTCGAACGACTGCACCCCCATGGACAGGCGGTTGATCCCGGCCTCCGCCAATGCGGCGTAGCGGCCCGCCTCGGCGTCGGTGGGGTTGGCCTCCAGCGTGATTTCTATGTCGCCTGCCGGAGGGAAAAGCGCCCTGGCCCGTGCGATCACCGCCGCCACAGCCTCGGGCGGCATCAGGGACGGCGTGCCGCCGCCGAAGAAGATCGAGGCCAGCCGACGCGGCCCGACCAGAGCGGCCTGCGCCTCCATGTCCGCCAGGACGGCCTGAACCAGCCCGGCCTGCTCCTCGACCCGTCCCCGGTCGCGCACGACGTTGAAGTCGCAATAGGGGCAGATGCGGGCGCAGTAGGGCCAGTGAACATAGAGGGCGAGCGAACCTGACAGGTCGTCAGTCAATCAGCGCCGCCTTGAGCCGGGCGAAGGCGCGGGCGCGGTGGCTGAGGGCGTCCTTCTCCACCGGGTCCATCTCGCCGAAGGTCAGATCCGAGCCTTCCGGTCGGAAGATGGGGTCATAGCCGAAACCCCGGTCGCCGCGCGGCGGGAAGACCAGGTCGCCGTCGATGCGCCCCTCGACCACCACGCAGGGGCCGTCGGGCCAGGCCACGGCCAGAGCCGAGGTGAACCAGGCGCGGCGATCCCCCAAAGATCCCGAGGCGCCGATCTCCTCCAGCCGCGCCTCGACCTTCTTCATGGCCAGGGCGAAGTCCTTGCCCGGACCGGCCCAACGCGCCGAGAAGATGCCCGGCGCCCCGTCTAGGGCCGCGACCGACAGGCCCGAGTCGTCCGCGAGGGCCACCTCGCCCGAAGCCTCGGCGGCGTGACGCGCCTTCAGCATGGCGTTGCCGACGAAGGTGCTCTCGGTCTCGTCCGGCTCAGGCAGGTTGAGGCTGCCGGCCGTGACGATCCTGTAATTTCCATCCAGCAGCGCTTCGATCTCGCGCGCCTTGCCCGGATTATGGGTCGCGGCCACCAGCCGCATCCCCTTGATCAGCTTGAGATTCATGACGCGACCTTAGTCCTGTCCGATGCATTGCGGAAGTTTAACATCGTTAAACGATATGTAACGTGCTTTTCGGCGGGGTCGCCCCTATCTTCAATCTCAAGAACGGGGGTCGCACCGTTCGGACGAAGCAAAAAAGACGCAAAGTTCACCCAGCGACATAACAGAAACGCACGAAAATCGTGCAATCACGGAGAGATAAGATGCAAGCGATGAAAACCTCGATCTGGATGGACCGCGTCGGCCACGGCTTCTTCAACGCCCTTCTGCTGGCCGCCCTGCCCACCGCAGCCATCGCCATGGTCGTCCAGAGCCTGTGATCCGGCTCTGGATCGTATCGGGGGCTTTGACGATCAGCATGAACACCGCGAAGAATAGCGCCGCGTGAGGGTTCGCCGGACCCCGCGCGGCGATCGCCGCCCGAACCACCCGGCCTGAGATCTGACTTCATGCGCTTCCCGAAACGGCCTGCTATCGGGATGAGAGCGCCGCGCCTGACCGGCGCGAACCTGCGGACACCCAATTTGAGAACCATAGGCCCCGGCTCTGTCTCCAGCCTGCTGAAGATCGCCCTGGACGTCGCCTATGTCCTGCTGACCCTGATCACCGGCGTGCTGCTGCTGCTCTGGGTCGCCTCCATCTTCATTCCCATCGACGGTCTCTACGTCACCGCCACCGACGGCGACAACGGCCGCCAGATCCCGCTGACCCGCCCCCTGCTCCTGTTCGGCGTGGGCGCCATGACCGCCTATTTCGGCGGTTTCCTCATGATCCTGCGCGGTCTGCGAAAGATTTTCCGCACCCTGACCCTGGGCGACCCCTTCCAGCCCGACAACGTGCGCCGCCTGCGCCAGATCGGCCTGATCCTGGCCATCGTGACCGGCGGCGTCTGGGTCGCTCAGGGTCTGGTGGCCGCGCGACTGGCCCCCGGGGTGATGGAGCCCCAGGGCGTCAGCGACCTGCTCACCCCCGTCTTCTCCATCCTCGTCGTCTTCGTCCTGGCGGAGGTCTTCCGCGAAGGCGCGCGTCTGCGCCGCGAATCTGAACTGACGATCTGATCTGGAAACGCTAAGCTCTGCCCATGGCCATTCGCGTCCAACTTGACCGCATTCTCGCCGAACGGCGCATGTCGCTGACGGAACTCGCCGACCGCGTCGGCGTGACGGTCGCCAACCTGTCGATCCTCAAGACCGGCAAGGCCCGCGCCGTGCGCTTCTCGACGCTGGACGCCCTGTGCCGCGAACTGGACTGCCAGCCCGGCGACCTGCTGGCCCACGAGCCCGGTCCCGGAGACGTCTTCGACGGCGAGGACTGAGGTGGCCCGCAAAGGCCCTTCAGACCCCACTGACGACGACAAACGCATCTGGGCCAGGGTGACCGGCGCGGTGACCCCGCCCGCGCGCCGCAAGGCCGCCCGCGTCACCCCCGGCGCGGTCGTGCCTGATCCTGAAATTCCGCTCGTTGCCGCCAAGCCCGCGCGCGGCGTCGCCGGCAAAAAGCGCAAGGCGCCCGATCAGACGCCGAGTTTCGAGGCCCTGGGGATCATTGTCCCCGCCCAGCCCACGCAGATCCGCGCCCGTCCGACGCCCGAGGAGCTGGAGCCGCGCCGCCAGCGCCGCCTGTCGCGCGAACGCGATCCGATCGAGGCCCGCATCGACCTGCACGGCTTCGGCCGCTTCGAGGCCGAGGATCAACTGCGCGGCTTCCTCATCAGCTGCCAGATGCGCGGCCTGCGTTCGGTTCTGGTCATCACCGGGCAGGGGCGGCGGGGCGGCGGGATCATCCGCGGCTCGGTGCATGACTGGCTGACCGGGCCGCACCTGCGCGGCGTGGTGTCCGGCTTCGCCTCGGCCCACCGCCGCCACGGCGGCGACGGCGCCCTCTATGTCACGCTGAAGCCGCGCGGCTGACAGCGACTACCCTTGGGCGTTTCGGATCGCCGCCGCCCCGGCCACCGGGGCGATGACCACCGCGAACAGGACATAGGCGCCCAGAAGGGCCAGGGCCGAGAGCGGATCGCCGCCGCCCGCCGCCCGCGTCAGGGCGCCCGCCCCGAACACCACCGGCGGAATGAACAGCGGCAGCACCACCACCGCGATCAGCAGACCCCCGCGCCTGGCCCCCAGAGCCAGAGCAGCGCCGAGCGCCCCGGTGAAGGCGAAACCCAGACCGCCGAGCGCCGCCGCCAGCGCCGTCAGACCGATCAGTTGGGCCGGCTGGCCCAGGGCCAGAGCCGCCACCGGGGCGGCGAGGGCCAGCGGCAAGCCGGTCGCCAGCCACTGGGCCAGGGCCTTGATCGCCACCGTCGCCTCCAGAGGCAGGGGGCCGAGGGCCAGAAGGTCCAGCGCCCCGTCCTCCAGATCGCGCTCAAACAGACGCTCCAGCGACAACAGGGAGGCCAGGGCCAGGGCCATCCAACTGGCGCCCGAGGCCGCCGGGGCCAGAACGCGCGGATCGCCGCCCGCCGCCAGCGGCAGGATGGCGGTCAGGCACAGCATGAAGCCGCACGCCAGCAGCGGCCCGCCGCCGCCGCCCCAGGCCAGCGACAGCTCGCGGCCGAACAGGACCCGCACGGCCTTCAAGACAGGCCCCCGAGATCCAGATTGCGCGCCGGAACGGGCAGGGGGTCGTGCACCGCCGCCAGAATCATCCCGCCCGAGGCCAGATGCGCCGCCATCAACTCGGCGGCGACCGCCCGCCAGCGCTCGTCCAGCGGGGCCAGGGGTTCGTCGAGCAGCCACAGGGCGCGCGGCGCGGCGATCAGCCGGGCCAGCGACAGCCGCCGCTTCTGCCCCGCCGACAGCTTGCGGGTCTCCAGATCGAGCAGGGGCGCCAACGACAGCCGCGTGACGGCGGCCTCGCGCGCGGCCTCATCCCCGCCCAGCCAGGCGGTCTGGAAGTCGAATTCCTGACGCGCCGTCCGCGTCGGCTTCAGCCCTTCGAGGTGGCCCAGCAGGTGGACGCCGCCCTGCCGCGCGTTCTCCGGATCCAGCGCCTCACCGTCCGCGCCGCCAAAAGTGATCGCCCCCGCATCGGGACGGATAAAGCCCGCCACGGCGCGCAGCAGGCTGGTCTTGCCCGCCCCGTTGGCCCCGGTCAGAGCCACGGCCTCGCCCGCCGAAAGCCGCAGCGACAGGCCCTGGAACAGGACACGCTCGCCGCGCGACAGGCTCAGGGCCTCGATGTCGACCGTCTTCAGCATGACCCCGCCGACTTGCGAACCGTTCTCGATGTCCATGGCGCCCGTGTGGATACATGGACGGCTTCCCCGCACAGGACTATATCCGCAAGCGCCGCAGCAGGCTTTCGCCGCGCGCGCCTGGGACCTGTGCGCCCCGGCGTCCAGCGCGCGAAGGCGCAACCGAATTGTCGGGCGGCGTTAGTCAGAGGACTTCTCCATGCCGTCGATTGACAGCCTCAAGACCCGTCAGGACCTTTCGGTCGGGCGCAAGAAATACGCCTATTACAGCCTTCCGGCCGCCGAGGAAGCCGGTCTGGCCGGGATTTCCCGCCTGCCGCGCTCGATGAAGGTGCTTCTCGAGAACCTGCTGCGCAACGAAGACGGCGTCTCGGTCACCGAGGACGACCTGAAGGCCGTCGCCGCCTGGATCGAGAACAAGGGCGCCGTCGAGCACGAGATCGCCTTCCGTCCGGCCCGCGTCCTGATGCAGGACTTCACCGGCGTTCCCGCCGTCGTCGACCTGGCCGCGATGCGCGACGCCATGGCCAAGCTGGGCGCCGACGCCGCCAAGATCAATCCGCTGGTCCCCGTCGACCTGGTCATCGACCACTCGGTCATGGTCGACCACTTCGGCGACGCCAAGGCCTTCGGCCAAAACGTCGAGCGCGAGTATGAGCGCAACATCGAGCGCTACAACTTCCTGCGCTGGGGCTCCTCGGCCTTCAACAACTTCCGCGTCGTGCCCCCCGGCACCGGCATCTGCCACCAGGTCAACCTGGAGAACCTGGCCCAGACCGTCTGGACCCTGGACGAAGGCAAGAAGACCGTCGCCTATCCCGACACCGTCGTCGGCACCGACAGCCACACCACCATGATCAACGGCCTGGCCGTCCTGGGATGGGGCGTCGGCGGCATCGAAGCCGAGGCCGCCATGCTGGGCCAGCCGATCCCGATGCTGATCCCGGAAGTCGTCGGCTTCAAGCTGACCGGCAAGCTGCCGGAAGGCGCCACCGCCACCGACCTGGTCCTGACCGTCACCCAGATGCTGCGCAAGAAGGGCGTGGTCGGCAAGTTCGTGGAATTCTTCGGCGACGCCATCGCCGGGATGACCATCGAGGATCAGGCCACCATCGCCAACATGGCCCCGGAATACGGCGCCACCTGCGGCTTCTTCCCCGTGTCGCGCGCCACCATCGACTATCTGACGGCCACCGGCCGCGACAAGGCGCGCGTCGCCCTGGTCGAAGCCTACGCCAAGGCCCAGGGCCTGTGGATCGACGAGACCTCGGAAGACCCGGTCTTCACCGACGTTCTGGAGCTGGACATCTCGACGGTCGTGCCGTCGCTGGCCGGTCCCAAGCGTCCGCAGGACCGCGTTGAACTGACCGTCGCCGCCCCGTCGTTCGAGACCGCCCTGGCCGAGGTCTTCGGCCGCCCGACCGACGCCGAGCGCGCCGCTGTCGAAGGCGAGAAGTTCACCGTCGGCGACGGCGACGTGGTCATCGCCGCCATCACCTCCTGCACCAACACCTCCAACCCGTCGGTCCTGATCGCCGCCGGTCTGGTGGCGCGCAAGGCCCACGCCCTGGGTCTGAAGGTCAAGCCCTGGGTCAAGACCTCGCTGGCCCCCGGCTCGCAGGTCGTCACCGACTATCTGACCGACGCCGGCCTGCAAAAAGACCTGGACGCCATGGGCTTCAACCTGGTCGGCTACGGCTGCACCACCTGCATCGGCAACTCGGGCCCGCTGGACCCGGCCATCTCGAAGGCGATCAACGACAACGGCCTGGTCGCGACCTCGGTCCTGTCGGGCAACCGCAACTTCGAAGGCCGCGTGAACCCCGACGTCCAGGCCAACTACCTGGCCTCGCCGCCGCTGGTCGTGGCCTACGCCATCGCCGGTTCGATGCGCATCGACATCACCAAGGACCCGATCGGTCAGGACAAGAAGGGCAAGGACGTCTTCCTGAAGGACATCTGGCCGACCTCGCAGGAGATCGCCGACATCCAGAAGAAGTCGGTCACCCCGGCCATGTTCGCCAAGCGCTACAAGGACGTCTTCAAGGGCGACAAGCACTGGCAGGCCATCAAGGTCACGGGCGGCCAGACCTATGAGTGGGAGGATACGTCCACCTACGTCCAGAACCCGCCCTACTTCGAGGGCCTGTCGATGGAGCCGGCCCCGGTCAGCGACATCGTGGAGGCCCGCATCCTGGGCATCTTCGGCGACTCGATCACCACCGACCACATCAGCCCGGCCGGTTCGATCAAGAAGGCCTCGCCCGCCGGGGTCTATCTGACCAACCACGGCGTCGACGCCCTGGACTTCAACAGCTACGGCGCCCGCCGCGGCAACCACGAAGTCATGATGCGCGGCACCTTCGCCAACATCCGCATCCGCAACAAGATCACCCCGGACATCGAGGGCGGCGTCACCAGGCACTTCCCGTCGGGCGACACCATGTCGATCTATGACGCGGCCATGCGCTACCAGTCGGAAGGCCGTCCCTTGGTCGTCTTCGCCGGCAAGGAATACGGCACCGGCTCATCGCGCGACTGGGCGGCCAAGGGCACGCGGCTGCTGGGCGTTCGCGCCGTCATCGCCGAAAGCTACGAGCGCATCCACCGCTCGAACCTGGTCGGCATGGGCGTGGTGCCGCTGCAGTTCAAGCAGGACGGCTGGCAGAAGCTGGGCCTGACCGGCGAAGAGATCGTCACCATCCGCGGCCTGACCGACGTCAACATCGGCAAGCTGAAGCCGCGTCAGGACCTCTGGGTCGAGATGTTCCGCCCGTCGGACGGCAAGATGGCCCGCTTCCCGGTCCGCTGCCGCATCGATAACCAGACCGAGCTGGACTACCTGCTGGCCGGCGGCGTCATGCCCTACGTCCTGCGCAACCTGGCCGGGGGCCCGCAAGCCGAGGCGCCCGCCGTCGCCGAATAAGGCGAGGCTTCAGGCTAAGGACTGGAAAGGCCGGTGGAGCGATCCACCGGCCTTTTTCTTCGGCCGTCCGCCGCCTCTTGCCTCATGCGTTTGGCGTCACGAACGGCTACAAGACACCGATGTTGCGCCTGTCAGAACTCAAGCTGCCTCTCGATCACCCGCCGGAGGCCTTGCCCGCCGTGATCGCTACCCGCCTGGGCGTGCCGCCGGGTGATGTCATTTCCTGGTCGGTCTGGAAGCGGGCGCACGACGCGCGTCGAAAGTCCGCCATCCTGAAGGTCTATATTGTCGACGTCGAAGTCAGGGACGAGGCCGCGTTGCTGGCCCGTTTCAAGGACGACGTGCACGTTCACCCCGCGCCGGACGTCACCTATCGTCCGGTTGCGGTCGCGCCCAAAGACCAGGGCCTGAGGCCCATCGTGATCGGAGCCGGGCCCTGCGGCCTGTTCGCTGGGCTGATCCTGGCCGAAATGGGCTTCAAGCCCATAATCCTCGACCGCGGCAAGGTGGTGCGGGAACGCACCAAGGATACCTGGGAGCTGTGGCGCAAGAGCAAGTTGCACCCGGAATCCAACGTACAGTTCGGCGAGGGCGGCGCCGGCACCTTCTCCGACGGCAAGCTCTACAGCCAGATCAAGGACCCGCGCTTCCTGGCCCGCAAGGTCCTGACCGAGTTCGTCGCGGCGGGCGCGCCGGAAGAGATCCTGACCGAGGCGCATCCGCACATCGGCACCTTCCGTCTGGTGACCATGGTCGAGGCCATGCGCGAGAAGATCGAGGCCCTGGGCGGCGAGTACCGGTTCGAACACCGGGTGGTCGATGTCGAGCTCGACAATGGCAAGCTGCGGGGCGTGCATCTGCACACCGGGGAGTTCCTGGAGGCCGACCATGTGGTCTTCGCCATCGGCCATTCGTCGCGCGACACCTTCCAGACCCTGTACGACCGGGGCGTCCATATCGAGGCCAAGCCCTTCTCGATCGGCTTCCGCATCGAGCATCCGCAGTCATGGATCGACAAGGCCCTGTTCGGGCCCTGCGCCGGACACCCCGATCTGGGGGCGGCCGCCTATTCGCTTTCGCACCACTGTTCGAACGGGCGGACCGTCTACAGCTTCTGCATGTGCCCGGGCGGGACGGTGGTGGCGGCGACCAGCGAGCCGGGGCGCGTCGTCACCAACGGCATGAGCCAGTATTCGCGCAACGAGCGGAACGCCAACTCCGGATTCGTGGTCGGCATCTCGCCCGAGGACTATCCCAGCGACCACCCGCTGGCGGGGATCGAGCTGCAACGGGATTTGGAGACCCGTGCCTATGCGGCGGGCGGCGGCGACTATTTCGCGCCGGGCCAGCTGGTCGGCGACTTCCTGGCGGGACGGCCCTCGACCGCACTGGGCGAGGTCGTGCCCAGCTATAGACCAGGCGTGCGCCCGACTGATCTGGCCCCGCTTATGCCGGACTATGTGATCGCGGCGATGCGCGAGGCCCTGCCCGTTTTCGGCCGCAAGATCCCTCGCTATGACGACGCCCAGGCGGTGCTGACGGGGGTGGAGACGCGCAGTTCCTCGCCCATCCGCATGACGCGCGGCGCGGACTTCCAGAGCCTGAACGTGCGCGGTCTGTTTCCCGCCGGCGAAGGCGCGGGCTATGCAGGAGGCATCCTGTCGGCCGCCGTCGACGGCATCAAGGTCGCCGAGGCTGTCGCCCGATCAATGATCGGACAGACGGCGACCTAGACGCGCCGCCCATGAAAACGGCCGATGGATCGCTCCATCGGCCGTTTGTCTCTCAAACTGTCGTCCGCCTTATTCGGCCGCGACGGGATCCGCGTATTCGGGGATCTGGTCGAAGTTCATGTAGCGGTAGACCTCGTCGCGGTCGGCGTCGATGACGCCCATCTCGGCCATGTATTCGGCCACGGTGGGGATGCGGCCCATCTTGGAGGCGACGGCAGCCAGTTCGGCCGAGGCCAGATAGACGTTGGAGCCCTTGCCCAGACGGTTGGGGAAGTTGCGGGTTGAGGTCGAGACCACGGTCGCGCCCTCCTTCACCTGGGCCTGGTTGCCCATGCACAGCGAACAGCCCGGCATCTCCATGCGGGCGCCGGCGCCGCCGAGGGTCGAGTAGTGGCCCTCCTTGGTCAGCTCCGAGGCGTCCATCTTGGTCGGCGGGGCCACCCACAGACGGGTCGGGATATCCTTCTTGCCCTTCAGCAGCAGGGAGGCCGCACGGAAGTGGCCGATGTTGGTCATGCAGGAGCCGATGAAGACCTCGTCGATCGGAGTCTCCTGCACGGCCGACAGCAGGCGCGCGTCGTCGGGGTCGTTGGGAGCGCACAGGATGGGCTCCTTCACGTCCGCCAGATCGATCTCGATGACGTGGGCGTATTCGGCGTCGGCGTCGGCCTCCAGCAGGTTCGGGGCAGCCAGCCACGCTTCCATGGCGTCGATGCGGCGCTGCAGGGTGCGGGCGTCGGCATAGCCGTCCGCGATCATGTTCTTCATGAGCACGATGTTCGAGGTCATGTACTCGATGATGGGTTCCTTGTTCAGCTTGACGGTGCAACCCGCCGCCGAACGCTCGGCCGAGGCGTCGGTCAGTTCGAACGCCTGCTCCACCTTCAGGTCCGGCAGGCCCTCGATCTCGAGGATGCGGCCCGAGAACTCATTGACCTTGCCGGCCTTGGCCACCGTCAGCAGGCCCTGCTGGATGGCGTAGTAGGGGATGGCGTGAACCAGGTCGCGCAGTGTGATGCCCGGCTGCATCTCACCCTTGAAGCGGACCAGGATCGACTCCGGCATGTCCAGCGGCATGACGCCGGTGGCGGCGCCGAAGGCCACCAGGCCCGAACCCGCCGGGAAGGAGATGCCGATGGGGAAGCGGGTGTGGCTGTCGCCGCCGGTGCCGACGGTGTCGGGCAGCAGCAGGCGGTTCAGCCAGGAGTGGATCACGCCGTCGCCCGGACGCAGGGCCACGCCGCCGCGGTTGGAGATGAACTGCGGCAGTTCGCGGTGCGTCTTGACATCGACCGGCTTGGGATAGGCGGCGGTGTGGCAGAAGGACTGCATCACCATGTCGGCCGAGAAGCCGAGGCAGGCCAGGTCCTTCAGCTCGTCGCGGGTCATCGGGCCGGTCGTGTCCTGCGAGCCGACCGTGGTCATGCGCGGTTCGCAATAGGTGCCCGGACGGATGCCCTGACCTTCCGGCAGACCGCAGGCGCGGCCGACCATCTTCTGGGCCACGGTGAAGCCCTTGCCGCTGTCTTCCGGCGTGACCGGCAAGCGGAACTCGGTCGAGGCGGCCAGGCCCAGGGCCTCGCGGGCGCGGGCGGTCAGCGACCGGCCGATGATCAGGTTGATGCGGCCGCCGGCCTGGACCTCGTCCAACAGGACCTGCGACTTCAGCTCGAAGTCGGCGATCTTCTGGCCGTCCTTCTCGATCCGGCCCTCGTAGGGATAGATGTCGATGACGTCGCCCATGTTCAGGCTGGTCACGTCGACCTCGATCGGCAGGGCGCCCGAGTCTTCCTGGGTGTTGAAGAAGATGGGGGCGATCTTGCCGCCCAGGGTCACGCCGCCGAAGCGCTTGTTCGGCACGAAGGGGATGTCCTGGCCGGTGGCCCAGATGACGCTGTTGGTCGCCGACTTGCGCGACGATCCAGTGCCGACCACGTCGCCGACATAGGCGACCAGATGGCCCTTGGCCTTCAGGTCCTCGATGAACTGCATCGGGCCGCGCACGCCGTCCTGTTCCGGCGTGATGCCCGGACGCGCGTTCTTTAGCATGGCCAGGTAGTGCAGCGGAATGTCGGGGCGCGACCAGGCGTCGGGCGCCGGCGACAGGTCGTCGGTATTGGTCTCGCCGGTGACCTTGAAGACGGTGACGGTGATCTTGTCGGCGACCTTGTCGCGCGAGGTGAACCACTCGGCCTCGGCCCAGGACTTCAGCACGGCCTGGGCGTTGGCGTTGCCGCCCTTGGCCAGTTCGGCGACGTCGTGGAAGAAGTCGAACATCAGCAGGGTCTTCTTCAGACCCTCGGCGGCGACAGCGCCGACGACCGCATCGTTCAGCAGGTCGATCAGCGGCTTGACGTTATAGCCGCCGACCATGGTGCCCAACAGCTCGGTGGCGCGTTCGCGCGACAGCGACGGCACGGCGAAGTCGCCGTGGGCCACGGCGGACAGGAAGGAGGCCTTGACCTTGGCCGCGTCGTCCACGCCCGGCGGCACGCGATGGGTCAGCAGGTCCAGCAGCTCCTGCTCGGCGACGCCCGCCGGCGGCGCCTTGATCAGCTCGATCAGGTCGGCGGTCTGCCCGGCCGACAGCGGCAGCGGCGGAATGCCCAGGGCCGCGCGTTCGGCGACGTGAAGACGATAGGTTTCGAGCATGAGCGGCTTTCCTTGGTCCAGTCGCGACATGACTGGCCCGTCGGCCCGCCAAAACCGCGCGTGGCCTTTCCCACATAAGGATCAGGGTCGCAAGGGAAGGGGGCCGGTTCGGCCTTCGACCTCCGTCGTAGGGGGGCCTCATCCCTCAATCGTCATCCTCGGGCTTGACCCGAGGATCGAGCGGAACGGCGCGCTCGGCCTTGCAGACGTCGCGCAGGCGAACAATCCGATCCTCGGGTCAAGCCCGAGGATGACGGCGGACACGGAGCTAGGCATGTGAAAGGCATGGCGGCTCAAGGGCGGCGGCGCCCCGCCGTCAGTCCAGCTTGAGCGCCTCGGCCAGCAGGCGGGCTTCGGCGGCGCGGCTGGAGCCCGCGCGCCAGGCGACGACGATCTCGCGGCGGGGGGCGTCGGCGGAGATGGGCCGGACCACGACGCCGGGGTTGTCAGCCAGACCGGCCTGCACCGCCATCTGCGGCAGGAAGCTGACGCCCAGACCCGAGGACACCATCTGCACCAGGGTGTGCAGGGAGGTGGCGGCGAAGACGTCCTCGCCGCGCGGGGCCTCGATGTTGACGGCGGCCAAGGCCTGATCACGCAGGCAGTGGCCGTCCTCCAGAAGGATCAGGTCGTCGGCCTTCAGCATCCCCTCGGGGATGGGGCCGGCGCCCGCCAGCGGGTGGCCGACCGGGGCGGCGGCCAGGATTTCGTCGTCGCCGATGCGGGCGTGGTCGATGCCCGGCGCCTCATAGGGCAGGGCGATGACGGCGGCGTCCAGCTGGCCCGCCTTCAGCCCGGCGATCAGACGCGGGGTCAGGTCCTCGCGGATGAAAAGCCGCAGGGCCGGGTATTGGTCACGCAGACCGGGCAGGGCGCGCGGCAACAGGAAGGGGGCGACGGTGGGAATGATCCCCAGACGGAACCGGCCCGACAGCGGCTTGCCCGCATTGCGCGCCGCCTCGACCAGATCCTCGGTGCGGGCCAGAACGTCCTCGGCGCGCTTGACCGCCTCGGCGCCGACGGCGGTCAGCTGGACCGCGCCGCGCGTGCGTTCGACCACCGGCGCGCCCAGGATCTTCTCCAGCTCCTGCACCCCGGCCGACAGGGCCGGCTGGCTGACATGGGCCGCCTCGGCCGCGCGGCTGAAGGAGGCGTGCTCGGCCAGGAGTTTGAGATAGTGGAGCTGTCGCAGGGTGGGGAGCATCCGCCCCACATAGGCGCGCCCTATGGTGTTTTCAAAGACAATCGAAACCATTGATGAAGAAAGGTGCCGCGAACCGCTCTGCCCGCGGCGCCCCCTATGGTCTAGTTCAGGTCGAACCGGTCGGCGTTCATGACCTTGCTCCAGGCCGCGACGAAGTCCCGTACGAACTTCTCGCCCGCGTCAGCCGAGGCATAGACCTCGGACAGGGCGCGTAGCTGGGAGTTGGAGCCGAACACCAGATCGGTGCGGGTGGCGGTCCACAGCTCCTCGCCGCTGGCGCGGTCATTGCCGGTGAAGACCTCGTCGGCGCTGTCGTCGACCTGTTTCCAGCCGGTCTTCATGTCCAGCAGGTTGACGAAGAAGTCGTTGGACAACACGCCCGGCCGGTTGGTCAGGACGCCGTGGGTCAAGCCGCCGTGGTTGGCGCCCATCACCCGCAGGCCGCCGACCAGGACCGTCATCTCCGGGGCCGTCAGACCCAGCAGTTGGGCCCGGTCGATCAGCAGCTCCTCGGTCGGGACGTTGAAGCGGACCTGCAGATAGTTGCGGAAACCGTCAGCGCGCGGCTCCAGCACCTTGAAGCCCTCGACGTCGGTCTGCTCTTGCGAGGCGTCGGTGCGACCCGGCGTGAAGGGGACCGTCACGTCGTGACCGCCGGCCTTGGCCGCCTGCTCGACCCCGACCACGCCGCCCAGGACGATCAGGTCGGCGATGGAGACGTTGAGACCGGACGCCGCCTGGATGTCCTCATAGACCTTGAGGACGCGAGCCAGCCTGGCCGGTTCGTTGACGTCCCAGTCCTTTTGCGGAGCCAGGCGCAGGCGCCCGCCGTTGGCGCCGCCGCGATAGTCCGAACCGCGGAAGGTCACGGCCGAGGCCCAGGCCGTCGACACCAGCTCAGCGACCGACAGGCCCGAGGCCGCAATGCGGTCCTTCAGAGTCTTGACGTCGGCGTCCGACAGTTTCGGTCCCGTATGAGGCGGGATCGGATCCTGCCAGATCAGGTCCTCGGCCGGGACGTCCGGGCCCAGGTAGCGGGCCTTGGGCCCCATGTCGCGGTGGCATAGCTTGAACCAGGCGCGGGCGAAAGCGTCGCCGAAATAGGCCGGATCGGCGCGGAACCGCTCCATGATCGGCCGATAGATCGGATCGATCTTGAAGGCCATGTCGGCCGTCGTCATCATCGTCGGCACGCGCTTGCCCGGCGTATGGGCGGCCGGGGCCAGGGTTTCCGGCGGATTGCCCACCGGCTGCCACTGCTTGGCGCCCGCCGGGCTGCGGACCAGCTCGTAGTCGTGGTCCAGCAGCATGTCGAAATAGGTCATGTCCCAGGTGATCGGCGTAGGGGTCCAGGCGCCCTCGATGCCCGAGGTGATCGTGTGGTCGCCGATGCCGCTCTCGTGGCCCGAGATCCAGCCCAGGCCCTGCTGGGCGATGTCGGCGCCCTCGGGGCTGACGCCCACCTTGGAGGCGTCGCCGGCGCCGTGGGCCTTGCCGAAGGTGTGACCCCCGGCGGTCAGGGCGGCCGTCTCCTCGTCGTTCATGCCCATGCGGGCGAAGGTCTCGCGAATGTCGCGAGCCGAGGCCAGGGCTTCAGGCACGCCGCCGGGACCTTCGGGGTTGACGTAGATCAGGCCCATTTGGATGGCGGCCAGGGGCTCTTCCAGCGCCATGTCCTTGTCAGGCTGGATGCGGGTCTGGTTGCCCTCGTCGCCGACCCAGTTCTCTTCGGTGCCCCAATAGACGTCCTTCTCCGGCTCCCAGACGTCGGCGCGGCCGCCGCCGAAGCCGAAGACCGGCCCGCCCATGCTCTCGATGGCGACGTTGCCGGCCAGGATCATCAGGTCGGCCCAGCTGAGCTTGGCCCCGTACTTCTGCTTGATCGGCCACAGCAGGCGGCGCGCCTTGTCCAGGTTGCCGTTGTCCGGCCAGGAGTTGAGCGGGGCGAAACGCTGCTGGCCCGCGCCGGCGCCGCCGCGCCCGTCCCCGGTGCGATAGGTGCCCGCCGAGTGCCAGGCCATGCGGATGAAGAAGGGGCCGTAGTGGCCGTAGTCCGCCGGCCACCAGGGCTGGCTGTCGGTCATCAGGGCGGTCAGGTCGCGCTTCACCGCCGCCAGGTCCAGCGACTTGAAGGCGGCGGCGTAGTCGAAGTCGTCGCCCATCGGGTCGCCCGACCTGCCCTGCTGATGCAGGATGTCCATGGACAGCTGATTGGGCCACCAGTCGCGGTTGGTGCGCCCCAGAAGCGAACGCAGGGCGCCCGGTTCCTTGCGGGGATCGTGGAGAGGGGTGGGGCCGCCTGCTTGTCCGTCCATGACTTTCCTCCTGGTCAGCAGATTAGGCCCGGAGCCTACGCCCGGTTCCGCGCTGAAGGAAAATCGATAAACTTTCTCGCCACCAGCAGGAAAACTTATGGTCGAGATGGATAGGCGCGTTTGCGCATCGCCCTGCAACCATAACTAAAATCTATTCGGCTGCGTGAAATCATCGATTTGACTTCCGAGGCCCCACGTCCCATCTGAGGCCCATCGGCGATGCACCTCCCTGCGACGCCGGAAGTCTTACATTGTCAGAATGGAGCTCCACTATGCTGGGCGTCGGTCAAAAACTGCCTGAATTCAAGATCACTGGCGTGAAGCCGGGCTTCAACAGCCACGAAGAAAACGGCGTTTCGGCCTTCGAAACCGTCACCCAGGACAGCTTCGAGGGCAAGTGGAAGGTCATCTTCTTCTACCCGAAGGACTTCACCTTCGTCTGCCCGACCGAAATCGCCGCCTTCGCCAAGCTGAACAAGGAATTCGAAGATCGCGACACCGTGGTCCTCGGCGGTTCGACCGACAACGAGTTCACCAAGCTGGCCTGGCGTCGTGATCACGCCGACCTGAACAAGCTGCCGATGTGGCAGTTCGCCGACTGCGGCGGCAAGCTGGCCCGCGAGCTGGGCGTCCTGGACGAGGAAAACGGCGTCGCCCTGCGCGCCACCTTCGTTGTGGACCCGCACAACGTGGTCCAGCACGTCTACGTCACCAACCTGAACGTCGGCCGTTCGCCGGAAGACACGCTTCGCGTGGTCGACGCCCTGCAGACCGACGAACTGTGCGCCTGCAACCGCCCGGTCGGCGGCGAGACCCTGGCCGCTTAAGTACTGGCCAAGGAAGGCCCGGACCGCGTTCGTAATGGTCCGGGCCGCCCCTCTTGAAGAGGCGGCGGCGGGCGACTGTCGCCGCCTTTTTCATGCCTGACGCCCCCGAATCCGGCCCTGACGGGGCGCGTCGGCAGTCCCTATATCGTATCCGGCGCAAGCGGCGCCGTTGAGCAGAAGGAAGTCCCCATGTCCATCGACGCCCTGCGCGACCTCATCCCGGCCTACGGCAAGGACATCTCGCTGAACCTGTCCTCGCTGGCCAGCGAGACCGTGCTGAACGACCAGCAGAAGTGGGGCTGCTTCCTGGCCTCGGCCCACGCCATCGGCGTCGCCCCGGCGGTCAAGGCCATCGAGGCCGCCGCCGCCGCCGTCATGACTCCCGAAGCGATGAACGCCGCCAAGGCCGCCGCCGCCATCATGGGCATGAACAACATCTACTACCGCTCGCTGCACCTGATGAAGAACAACGAGTACACGACCTTGCCGGCCAAGCTGCGCATGAACGTGATCGCCAACCCGGGCGTCGACAAGCTGGACTTCGAACTGTGGTCGACCGCCGTCTCGGCCATCAACGGCTGCGGCGCTTGCCTGGACGCCCACGAAGGCGAACTGCGCAAGCACGGCGTGCCCAACGTCCAGGTTCAGGCCGCCCTGCGCATCGGCGCCGTGGTCCACGCCGCCAGCCGCATCGTCGCCTCCGAGGCCGCCCTGGCCGGTTGATCCGCAGGCGCCGCCAGACAGCAGAAAGGCGCGGAGCGATCCGCGCCTTTTTCAATTCTGGCCTGGGACTAAACTCAACCC
Source organism: Brevundimonas sp. UBA7506 (assembly GCF_002479495.1). Taxonomy (GTDB): domain Bacteria; phylum Pseudomonadota; class Alphaproteobacteria; order Caulobacterales; family Caulobacteraceae; genus Brevundimonas. The sequence goes on along the minus strand of NZ_DLNQ01000015.1, from coordinate 109,806 downwards.
TTATCGGCCGGCGCCTCGTGTCCGGCCATCTCGCGCATCATGTCCAGGATCAGCTTCTGCTGACGCACCGACAACTGCGGGGCCAGACGACCGATCTCGATGCTCTGACGCGTGGTGGGGAAATCGTGGACGAAGGGCTCGACCTCTCCCTCGGCCATGCCCGGCTGAGGCGTCGTCAGTCCCTCGAAAAAGTAGCCGATATCGACCTTGAAGAAGCGGGCGATGTCCCACAGCTTGGACGCCGAGATGCGGTTGGCGCCCTTCTCGTACTTCTGGATCTGCTGAAAGGTCAGGCCCAGCGCCCGGCCCAGATCGCTCTGATTGTAACCGAGCGCGATGCGCTTGTCGCAGACCCGCCGACCGACATGACGGTCCACGGGATGGGGGCCGTCCTCTGCAGAGCCTCTGACCATCACGCGTTCTCGCTGAAATCTACGCCCGAACTCAATTGTCTCGAAATGCGACGGATAGCCAGCGGTGTCACGACAATTCGCGTTGTGCGCGTGTCCTTGCAACCTGACCCGGCTAGCGGTCGCCCTCATCCTTCAAGGCTCGGATGACCGCCAAGGCCGTGCGCTGGCGCGCTTCCGGCAGGTCTCTCGCCGCAGCGCCGATCCTCTGCACCAGGCCGCCGTGTTCCGGCGGCGCCTCTGCCTGCCCCCCGGCGTCGTGGGCGCCGAAAAGACTTTGAGGCTCTGGAAGCCTCTCGAAGGTCGCAGTAGGGACGGCGCCCGAAAAGGGCTGCCCCCTGAAAACGCTGGTGATGTCGATCTTCAACGCCTCACAGAACTGCCACAAGCGAGCAGCGGGAAGGCGATTGGCGCCGCTTTCGTGGCGGCCCCACTGGTTCGTCGAGATATCCAGTTTGCGGGCCATGTCCGCCTGAGTCAGACCATGGTTCTCCCGGATAAAACGGACGCGCGCGCCGAGATGCTCATCAATATGACGCGTCCGCTTGCGGTCCTGCTCGTCCTCGTCGCCCGCCTTGCTCATGCCCGCCCCTTGCGCCTTCCCCACGACAGGCCACCCGCCAGCATCAGGACCAGCAGGACGCCGAACAGGCCGTCGCCCCAGCGGCCATAGAGGGTCGGCGCCGCCGGTTCGGGCAGGCGCACGTCGATGACGCCGGCATGGCCGGGGTCCAGCCGCTTGCCGTCCACGACCCGGCCCCAGGGGTCGATCATGGCCGAGACGCCGGTCGGGGTGGCCCGCGCGATCGGCAGTCCGGTCTCGATGGCGCGATAGCTGGCCAGGTTCAGGTGCTGGCGCGGGCCCGAGGTGGCGCCGAACCAGGCGTCGTTGGAGACGTTGACGATCCAGGCCGGACGGTCAGCGTCCTTGGCCGGGGTGAAGCCCGGATAGAGGCTTTCGTAGCAGATCAGCGGCTGGACCTTCGGCGCATTGACCAGGCTGATCGGCGCGGGCTTCGGCCCGGGGCTGAAGTCGGCGGGAACGTGCACCAGGCTGCGCACGCCGATCCGGCTCATCAGGCGGCCCAGCGGCAGGTATTCGCCGAAGGGCACCAGCCGGTGCTTGTCATAGATGGCGCCGATACGCAGGCCCGACGCGCCCTCGTCGTGCAGGGCGAACAGGCTGTTGAAGTAGCGCGCGCCGCCCTCGGCGCTCGGGTCGGCCTCGCCGCGGCTGATGCCCATCAGCAGGGTCTGACCGGGCTGCAGGGCCTCGGCGATGGCCTGGGCGTCGGCCGAGTTGAAGACGTCGTTGGCGGTGGCGGGCAGGGCGCCTTCGGGCCAGACCACCACGTCGGGAACCGCCGCCCCCTTTTGGGCGGTCAGAGCCACATAGCGATCGACGATGGCCTGATAGGCCTCGGGCGACCATTTGGATTCCTGAGGGATGTCGGCCTGAACCAGGCGGATCAGGGTCGGGCCGTCCACGCGCTCGGCCGACGACAGGCGCAGGGCGCCGAAGCCGAACAGGCCCGCCAGCACCGCGACGCCCAGACCGGCGGCGATCCAGCGCGGACGACGCGCACCGCCGCTCGCCAGCAAGCCCAGGGCCGAAACGGCCGCCAGCGTCACCAGCCCCAAACCATAGACGCCCGCGACCGAGGCGAACTGCGACATGGCCGAACCCGCCTGCCACGCCGCGCCGGTCGGATTCCACGGAAAGCCGGTCAGGACATGGCCGCGCAGCCATTCCAGCAGGGCGAACAGGGCGGCGAACAGCAGTACCCGCCGGACCGCGTTGCGCAGGGCGAAACGACGATAGAGCGCCGTCGCCGCGCCGAAAAACAACCCGAGCCCCATGGGCAACAGGCTGGCGGCGAAGGGCGCCATCCAGGCCTGATCCTTGTTGACCAGGAAGGCCTCGGCCACCCACCAGCAGCCGATGAAGAAGTAAGAAAATCCGGCCAGCCAGCCGACCCAGAAGCCGCCTTTCACCGTGCGCGAGCGCTCGGCCAGCAGCATCAACAAGGGATAGCCCAGCAGGCCCGGCAGGATCCCGAACGGCGGATGCGCCAGAGCCGCGCCGGCGCCCGCCAGAAGAGCCAGGGCGATACGACCCCAGCGGTTCGTCAGCACGCCCCCCCAAAGGGCCGACAAACGCTCGTTCATGCAGTCGCCTCATGTTCAGCGGCATAGGGATCGGCGACGCCGAGCGACGCCAGGATCTCGCGCTCCTCGGCCTCCATCTCCTCGGCCTCGGCGTCATCTTCGTGGTCGCGGCCCAGCAGGTGCAGCACGCCGTGGACGACCAGATGGCTCAGATGGTTCGACAGGGTCTTGCCCTGCACCTCAGCTTCAGCGGCGCAATAGGCGAAGCCCAGCACCACGTCGCCCAGATGCGGAAATGCGCTCTCGGCCGCCGGGAAGGACAGGACGTTGGTCGGCCGATCCTTGTCGCGGAAACGGGCGTTCAGATCCTGAACCCCGGCGTCATCGGTCAGCAGCACGACCACATCGCCCTCGACGGTTCCCAGCGCCGCAGTTGCCGCGTGCAGGACGACGGCCTCGACGTCAGACAGCGCAGCCGTCCAGGCCGCGTCCTCGACTTCGATCTCGATCATTCAGTCTTCGTCCTCGAGGTCCGGCGTCGGACGGTTGCGCGCCGCGTCGGCGTCATAGGCGCGCACGATGCGCTCGACCATGGCGTGGCGCACCACGTCCTCGGCCTTGAAGGCCTGAACCCCGACCCCCTTCACGTCCTTCAGGATGCGCAGGGCGTGGGCGAGACCGGAATCGCGCGGGTTCAGCAGGTCGATCTGCGACGGGTCTCCGGTGACGACCATGCGCGCGCCCTCGCCCAGACGGGTCAGGACCATCTTCATCTGCAGGCGCGAGGTGTTCTGGGCCTCGTCGACGATGATGAAGGCGTGGCTGAGGGTGCGCCCGCGCATGAAGGCGATGGGGGCGGCTTCGATCTCGCCCTTCTCGCGGCGACGACGCACGTCCTCGACGCCGAGGATGTCGTTCAGCGCCTCCCAGATCGGAGCCAGATAAGGGTCGACCTTCTCATTCAGGTCGCCCGGCAGGAAGCCCAGCTTCTCGCCCGCCTCAACGGCCGGACGGGTGATGACCAGGCGGTCCACCTGGCCGCGCCGCAGCAGACTGGCGCCATAGGCCGCCGCCAGGAAGGTCTTGCCTGTGCCCGCCGGACCGACGCCGAAGGTCAGCTCGCAGCGGCTGAGAAGGTCCAGATAGCGCGCCTGGGCCGCCGTCTTGGGCGCGATGGCCCCGCGCCGCCCGACCGGCAGGGCCACGGCGTCCGGCACCACCCGGCCCTGATCGGCGCGCGGCTGCGTCACCGCGGCGCCGAGCGCCATCCGCACATCGGCCTCGGTGATCTCGGCGCCTGCGTCGGCACGCTTGGCCAGGGTTTCGACCACGCGTTTCGCCTGGGCCCGATCCCGCGCCGAGCCGTTGATCGACACGCCCCCGCCAGGCGCCTCGACCAACACCTTGAAGGCGTCCTCGATCAGGGCGACGTGGCGGCTGTTGGGGCCGATCACGGCTCGCAGCGCCTGATCGCTCAGGGACAGGAATTCGGACTCTCGCGCCATTAAGGCTCCATCTTTGTTGCTCTAGCGCCCCGCTCGCGGAGCGGGGCTGCTTGAGAGCGTTTTAGGGCCCCTATCGCCTTGCTCGCGGAGCGAGGCTGCTTGAGGGACCATTCTCTTGTGTCCCTAACGCCTCGTCCAGCGGGACGAGGCTGCTTGAGGGACGTCGCTGCAATACAGGTCTAGATAGTGCTTGGGTCGGCCAACCGCCCGTTCAGACTGTTCTGGGCGCCGCTGATGATCTGTACCGGAACGATCTGGCCCAGCAGATGATCCGCGTCCTCGACGTGAACGGCCTGCAGATAGGGCGAACGGCCGATGGCCTGACCCGCATAACGTCCCTTCTTTTCGAACAGCACGTTCAACGTTCTGCCCGCCTGGGCCGCGTTGAAGGCGGTCTGCTGCTCGAACAACAGGGCCTGCAACCGCTGCAGACGCTCCAGCCCGACCTTCTCCTCGATCTGGCCCGGCATGGTGGCGGCGGGGGTGCCGGGACGCGGCGAATAGACGAAACTGAAGGCCCCCGCATAGGTGACCTGGCGCACCAGATCGAGGGTCTCCTCGAAGTCGCGATCCGTCTCGCCGGGGAAGCCGACGATGAAGTCGCCGGCGATGGCCATGTCGGGCCGCGCGTCGCGGATGCGGGCGATCAGGTCGATGTATTTCTGGCGGCCATGCTTGCGGTTCATCAGCCGCAACACCCGGTCAGACCCGGCCTGAACCGGCAGGTGCAGATAGGGCATCAGGGCGTCCAGATCGGCGTGGGCGGCGATCAGGTCATCGCTCATGTCGTTGGCGTGGCTGGTCGTGTAGCGGATGCGGTCCAGACCGGGAATCTCGGCCAGGGCGTAGGCCAGCCGGGCCAGGGTGAAGGGCTTTCCGTCCGGCCCCTCGCCGTCATAGGCGTTGACGTTCTGGCCCAGCAGGGTGACCTCGCGCACGCCCCGGTCGGCCAGGGCGCGGGCCTCGGCCAGGACGGCAGAAACCGGACGCGACCACTCGGCGCCGCGCGTATAGGGCACGACGCAGAAGGTGCAGAACTTGTCGCAGCCCTCCTGCACGGTCAGGAAGGCGGTCGGGCCGTCGCCGCCGCGTGTCGCGATCATCTCGGGCGTCAGGGCGTCGAACTTCTCATGCGGGGCAAAGTCGGCGCCGATGCGCTCGCCGCGCGCCCGCGCCGTGCGGGTCAGGAGCTCCGGCAGCTGGTGGTAGGCCTGGGGGCCGACCACCAGGTCGACCGCCGGCTGGCGCTTCATGATCTCTTCGCCCTCGGCCTGGGCGACGCAGCCGGCGACCGCGATGGTCATGCCGCCGTCGCCGCGCGCGACCTTGCGCTCGCGCATCTGCTTCAGCTTGCCCAGTTCCGAATAGACCTTTTCGGCGGCCCGTTCGCGGATATGGCATGTGTTGAGGATGACGAAATCGGCCCCTTCGGGCGCGTCGGTCGGCGCATAGCCCAGCGGGCGCAGGACGTCGGCCATGCGCTCGCTGTCATAGACGTTCATCTGACAGCCGTAGGTCTTGATGAAGAGGCGTTTGGGCGCAGCCGTTTCGGCCACGCCATCCGCCGTGTCCACAGGCTTTTCGAGCGTATCGGTCATGCGCGGCTTATGATCGCCCAAGCCGACGACGGCAAGGCGATCAGGCGCAGACGACGCTCGGCAGCCTCAGCTGTCGGTGGGCTCCACGCGTGCGGCGTGGCGCTTGTAGATCAGGCCCTCGCGCTCGCTGGGCTCGACGCCCTCGATCGAGTGGCCGTAGAGCTCCAGCTTGTGACCGACCAGTTCGAAGCCCAGACGCTTGGCGATCTCGGTCTTCAGGCGCTCGATCTCGGCGTCGAAGAACTCGATGACCTCGCCGGTCTTGGTGTCGATCAGGTGGTCGTGGTGGTCGTCGCCCGCTTCTTCGTAGCGGCTGCGACCGTCGCCGAAGTCGTGCTTTTCGACCACGCCCGCCTCTTCGAACAGGCGCACGGTGCGATAGACGGTGGCGATCGAGATATGCGGATCGATGGCGGAGGCGCGGCGATACAGCTCCTCGACGTCAGGGTGATCCTCGGCCTGCGACAGCACGCGGGCGATCACGCGCCGCTGCTCGGTCATACGCATGCCGCGGTCGGCGCAAAGTTTCTCGATCCGTTCCATGGGGCGGAGGATAGGCTGAGCCGTCGCCTTATGGAAGCTATCGAGAAAAGTTCAGCGCCAGCACCAGGGCGTCCTCACGGCTTCCATCCGCACGCGCATAATATCCGCGACGACGCCCCGCCTCGGTGAACCCCGTGCGGGCGTAGAGGGCGCGGGCGGCGACATTGTCCTCGGCCACTTCCAGGAACATGCGCTCGGCCCCCAGCGCCGCCGCTCGGACCACGGCGGCCTCGACCAGACGTCGGCCGAGCCCGCCGCGCCTTGCAGATGGCCGCACGGCCAGGGTCAGGATCTCCGCCTCGTCGGCGACCACGCGGATCAGGATGAAGCCGTCGGGCTCCTCGACCGCAAAGACACCGGGCGAGGCCAGCAGGGCCGACAGGGAGGCGGCGTCCCACGGCGTCTCGAAGGCCTCGGCGTGGAGGGCGGCGAGGGCGTCGGTCACGAGGCGCCAGTCATGATGCGGCGGGCGGGCGCGGCTGGCCCGGCAGGCGGCTGGGCGGGGTGGCGTCGGGCGCGCGCAGATAGAGCGGGCGGGGCAGGGCCGTCGTCGGATCGGCGGTGGCGGTCAGGCTAGCCAGGGTCTCAGGCGGCGGCGCCGCCAGCGGCCTAATCACCGCGTCCGCGAGGTGGTCCGGGAAGGCTTCCGCCAACAACAGGGCCCCCGATCCGACCAGGGCCGGCGCATTCCCGGCTGCAGCCTGAAGAATGCGGTCCACCGCGACGTCCAACGGCAGGGCCTCGGCCGCGCCCATGGCGACCCCGTCGCGGAACAGCCGCGCGTAGACCTGCCCCCGGCGCGCGTCGATGACGGCGGCGACCAGCCCCGTGGCGGGAGATGATGCGGCCAAAGCGTCCAGGGTCGAGACCCCGACGACCGGGCGATCCAGCGCCGCGCCCAGACCCTGGGCGAAGGCGAGACCGACGCGCAGGCCGGTGAAGGAGCCAGGCCCCACGGTGACGCCGATCCGGTCAACGGCGCCGAAGCCGCCGCCGGCCTCGGCCACCGCGTCGCGGGCCATGCCGGCCAAACGCTCCTGATGGCCCTTGGTCATCAGTTCGGTGCGCAGGCCCAGCAGGCGCCCGTCCTCGACCACCCCGGCCGAACAGGCGCCCAGCGCCGTATCCACGATCAGAACTTTCATCGCCGCCTTCCTATCGGGGCGATCAGGCCGACGCCAGCGCCTCGACCACCCGCGTCACCGCCTGACGCAGCGCCGGGTCCGCGATGCGGTGAAAGGCCTCGGCCAGGGCGCGGCCGTCCGCCGTCGCCGTCAGGTCGCGCAGACCGGCCATGGGGTCGGGCGCATCGGCCCGCGCGGGAAAGAAGTCGGCCACCGAACAGCCCAGGACGGTCGCCACCTGATGCAGGCGCGAGGCCGAGACTCGGTTGGCGCCCTTTTCGTACTTCTGCACCTGCTGGAAGCTGACCCCCAGCTGCTCGGCCAGGGCCGTCTGCGACAGGCCGAGCGCCGACCGACGGGCCGCCATCCGCAGGCCCACGACGGCGTCGATATGCTGAGTGCGGCGGTTCATGGACGGCGGCTCCCTGACGTTCACCGCCGTACAGTTTCATAGAGCGCGATGAAACACAACTTTTTCGTTTCATCACTCATCCAGCCGCGCCGTCACGGCCGAGACGGCGCGCGCCGAATGACGTGGGATCCGCTCGATGGTCAGCAGGGCGCCCGCGCCCCGCACCACCAGCTCGACCTCGTCCGAACGCACATAGAGCCGCGCCCGCAAGGAGCCGTCGTCCATCTCAATGACGCAGCCCTGATCGCGGCGCGGCCAGCGGCCCGGCGCATATTCCAGCACCGTCCCGGCGGCGGCCCAGGGGGCCAGGTCGTCGGTGGAAAGCTGCAGCCGCCGCCGCTCGGCCATAGGCGCGGCCTCGAAGGCGCGACCGCGCGCCTGAAGCTCATCCGACGGGGTCCTGGGCGGGGAGATCGGGGCGGGGACGGCGCCGACCAGAAGGGCCAGATCCTCGGGTGTGGCGTCGAGGGCGGCGGTCAGGCGCCGCTGGACGTCGGGGCGGAACAGACCGGGGCGCTTGCCCGCCTCGTACAGGCCCCAGCCCTGGCTGGTCATGCCGATCCGCGTGCCTGCCTCGGCCTGGCTGAGGCCGCGTTCGCGGCGCAAGGCGGACAGGGCTTCGCCGAGGGCGCGCCCCTCGGCTCCGGCGTCATCATCAGATGTGAAACGGGCCATGCGGCGATCATGCCCCACGGCCCGTTCGGACGATAGTGTTTCATGTGAAACAACATCTTTGTGGAGCCGCGTCGTCGGCCCCTCGGGACCTCCCGACCCGACGCGGCCTGGCGCTTCGCGCGCGCCCCACCTGCGCTCAAGCAGCGAGCCGCCGCGCGGCGAGCGATAGCGCCCCTTGCCTAGATGACCTGCTCGACGCTGGTCACTTCGGGGATGTAGTGGCGCATCATCTGCTCCACGCCAGCCTTCAGGGTAGCCGAGGAGGAGGGGCAGCCCGAGCAGGCGCCGCGCATGCGCAGGCGCAGGACGCCGGTTTCCTCGTCGAAATGGTCGAACAGGATGTCGCCGCCGTCCTGGGCCACGGCCGGGCGGATGCGGCTGTCGAGCAGACCCTTGATCTCGGCGATGATCTCCGTGTCCTCGCCGGCATCCTCGTTCGAAGCCTCGACGCCGCGCGTCAGCGGCGCCCCCGAGACGAAGTGGTCCATGATGACCGACAGGATAGGGGCCTTCATCGCGCTCCAGTCCGGGGCCTGGGCGCCGCGCGTCACCGAGACATAGTCGGCGCCGAAGAAGACGCCCTCGACGCCTTCCACCTCGAACAGGGCTTCGGCCAGGGGCGAGGCGGCCGCCTCGTCGATGGTGCGATATTCCAGCACGCCTTCCGGCGCCACGTCGCGGCCCGGCAGGAATTTCAGGACATGGGGGTTCGGCGTGGGTTCGGTCTGGATGAACATGGCCGGGAGATGGACCTCGACAGAGAAGTTCGCAAGCCTTCTCCCTCCCCTTCATGGGGAGGGTGGTCGGCGCGAAGCGTCGATCGGGTGGGGAGGGCAAGGTGATGCTGGCGTGGCTTCTGATTTGCCGAGCGCCCCACTCGGCCTCGCCCTCCGGGCTCAGCCACCCTCCCCATGAAGGGGAGGGAGAAACGCAGCATCGTCGCTCAAGCAGCGAGGCTCCGCGAGCCGAGCGATAGCGACCCTTAGAATTATGCCAGGTCTTCGATGTCCGCCTCGGTCAGTTCGCCCGGCACGATGGTCACGGGCAGCTTGCGGCCGGTGAAGGCGCCGCCCTGTTTCAGCACGGCCGAAACCAGGGGGCCTGGCCCGCGCGAGCCGGAACCGGCGGCCAGGACCAGGATCTTGATGTCGGGATCGGCGCCGACGGTCTTGCGGATGGCGCCCTGGGGGTCGCCTTCCTCAATGATGAAGATGGGCGAGGCGCCGGACTTCTCGGCGGCTTCCTCTCCCAGACGGTTCAGCAGGGCCTCGGCCTCCTCGCGCTGCTGACGGCGGATTTCGTCGCGGACGCCGGACCAGTGCTCATCCGAGCCGCCGGGCAGGGCGCGCAGCAGCACCACACGCCCGCCGGTCGACTTGGCCCGGCGAGCAGCGTAGCCGAGGGCCGCGCCGAACTCGGGGCTGTCGTCCACGACGACGAGGAACTTCCTGGGCATGGTGTCGGCTCGCCTTGCGGATCTCTGAACAGCGGCGACCACCTAACGCCAAGCCGCCCCAAACGCCAAGGCCCGCCCGCCTCGTCGCGAACGACGAAACGAGCGGGCCTCTTCAGGCAGACATCACGCGACTGCGCTCAAGCAGCGAGCCGCCGCGCGGCGAGCGATAGCGCCCCTGGGAAGCCTTAGCTTCCCAGAACCTCTCTGATGGCCCCGTTGGCGATGGTCAGCTTGGCGAAGGTCCAGCCCGTGCCCGAGGTCTCGATCTCGTCGACCGAACCGCGCAGGGATTCGACCTGACCGATGCGAGCGCCGATCCAGGCGTCAACGGCCGTCTCGGCGGCTTCCTCGCTGGCGCCCGCCGTCTCGGCCGAGGCCTTGGCCACGGCGCGGGTCAGCTGCTGCTGCTCGGCCATCAGGTCCTGGATCAGTCGGCGCACGGCCAGACGATCGAAGTGATCGCCCGACGGGATCGAGCCCGCCGCCACGCGCAGGCGGTCGAAGTCGAAGGCGGCGCCGACCTGGTGATAGAGGCGCGCCATGGCCGGCGCGCTCCAGCCCAGTTCATTGGCCAGATCGCCGATGTCGGCCGTGGCCACCATGGGCCGCAGCAGGGCGATGTCGCGGGCCAGGTCTTCGGGGGCGCCCAGGCCGACGAAGGTGGCGACGCGGGCTTCGAACTGCTGCTGCTCGAAGCGCGACAGCACAGCCGGACCCGCGGCGCGCAGGGCGTCGGCGGCCGGCTGATAGGCGGCGATCATGCCGCCGACCGTGGTTTCCGTGCGGGCGGCGCGGCGGGCCAGCCAGTAGGTCTGGCGACGCAGGACCTTGGCGATCTCCTGATAGAGGGCCGTCTGGGCCTCGGCCGGGATCTTGAGGTCCAGGGCCGACACCGCCTTCCAGGCCTGATCCAGGCGGAAGACCTGACGCGCCGTCTCGAAAGCCGTGACCATGGCCGCGGTGTCGCATTCCGCCGCCGCCCGCAGGCGATCAGGGAAGGTCGGCCCGGCCATGTTGACGATCTCGTTCGACAGCACGGTGGCGATGATGTCGCGACGCAGACGGTGGCCCTTCATGTCCTCCTCAAACTTCGCCAGCGGAGCCGGGAAGTAGTGGACCAGCAGGCGCTCGAAGAAGGCGTCGTCCGGCGCCGAGGAGCCGACGATCTCGTCGAACAGCTCCAGCTTGGAATAGGCCGTCAGCACCGCCAGTTCGGGACGGGTCAGGGCCGCGCCCTGCAGCTTCATCTCGGCCATGCGGGCGTCATCGGGCAGGTATTCCACCGCGCGGTTCAGCTTACCCAGGGCGGTCAGGTGCTGCATGAAGGTCTGCTGAGCGTCCAGCGCCTCGGCGCCTTCGGCCTGTTGCAGGGTCAGTGCCAGGGTCTGGTCGTAGTTGTGGGCCAGGACCTTGAGGCCGACCTCGTCGGTCATCGATTTCAGCAGGGCGTTGCGATCCTCGGCCTTCAGATGGCCCGAAGCGATGGCCCCGCCGGTGAGGATCTTGATGTTCACCTCATGGTCGGACGAGTCCACACCCGCCGAGTTGTCGATGGCGTCGGTGTTCAGGCGCATGCCCGCGCGCGCCGCCTCGATGCGGCCCAATTGGGTCGCGCCCAGGTTGGCGCCTTCGCCCAGGACCAGGGCCCGGACCTCGCCGCCGTTGATGCGGATGGCGTCGTTGGCCTTGTCGCCGGCCTGGGCGTTGGTCTCGCCCGCGCCCTTGATGTAGGTGCCGATGCCGCCGAAGTAGAGCAGCTCGGCGCGCGCCTTGAGGATGGCCTGCATCAGGGTGGTGGGGTCGACCGTGTCGGCCTCGATATCCAGCAGTTCCTTGATCTGCGGCGTCAGGGTGATGGTCTTGGCGGAACGAGAGAAGACGCCGCCGCCTTCCGAAATCAGGCTCTTGTCATAGTCCTGCCAGCTGGTGCGCGGCGTCTCGAACAGGCGCTGACGCTCGGCGAACGACTTGGCCGTGTCCGGATTGGGGTCGATGAAGATGTCGCGGTGATCGAAGGCGGCGACCAGCTTGATCGCCTTGGACAGCAGCATGCCGTTGCCGAAGACGTCGCCGGACATGTCGCCTACGCCGACCACGGTGAAGGGCTCGGACTGGATGTCCTTGCCCATCTCGCGGAAGTGGCGCTTGACCGCCTCCCAGGCGCCGCGCGCCGTGATGCCCATCTCCTTGTGGTCGTAGCCGGCCGAGCCGCCCGACGCGAAGGCGTCGTCCAGCCAGAAGCCGTAGGACTGGCTCACGCCGTTGGCGATGTCCGAGAAGGTCGCCGTGCCCTTGTCGGCGGCCACGACCAGATAGGGATCGTCGCCTTCCCAGGCCACGACATTGGCCGGACGCACCGGGGCGCCTTCGCCCACGATGTTGTCGGTGATGTCCAGCAGGCCGGACAGGAAGGTCTTGTAGGCGCGGATGGCCTCGGCCTGGACCGCGTCGCGGTCGCCGCCGACCGGCAGCTGCTTGGGATAGAAGCCGCCCTTGGAGCCGACCGGCACGATGACCGAGTTCTTGACCTGCTGGGCCTTCACCAGACCGAGGACCTCGGTGCGGAAGTCGTCGCGACGGTCCGACCAGCGCAGACCGCCGCGCGCGACGGGGCCGAAGCGCAGGTGGACGCCCTCGATGTGCGGGGCCCAGACGAAGATTTCGCGGAAGGGCTTGGGCAGGGGCAGATCCTCAAGCTCGCGCGAGGCGATCTTGATCGAGATGTGCGGCTTGGCCACGCCCTCGGCGTCGACCTGATAGAAGTTGGTGCGCTTGACCGCGCCGATCAGCAGGGCGATGCGGCGCAGCACCCGGTCGTGATCCAGACTCTTCACGTCCTGCAGCAGGGCGAGGATCTTGTCGTTCAGCTCGGCCACCAGGGCTTCGCGCTCGGCGACCGTGCCGCCGTGGGCCGGATCGAACTTGGCCTTGAATAGCGACAGGATGGCGCGCGCGACGGTCGGATATTCGCGCAGGGCCGTTTCCTGCACCGCCTGCGACGGGTCCAGGCCGGTCTGCTGACGATAGCGGGCGAGGGTGCGGATCAGGGCCGCCTCGCGCCAATCCACGCCCAGCTCCAGCACCAGACGGTTGAAGCCGTCGCTCTCGGTGCGGCCGGTCCAGACCGCCGAGAAGGCGGCCTCGAACGGAGCCTTGATGTCGGCGAAGCTCAGGCCTTCGCCGCGCGGATCTTCCAGCAGGAAGTCGTGGATGTAGATGGGGGCGTCGCCGGTCGTTCGGACGACATGGTCCGACTCCTCCAGCGTCTTCAGACCCATGTCGGCCAGGATCGGCAGGACGTCGGACAGCGGCACGGCCGAGCCGCGACGATAGAGCTTGAAACGGAACTGCAGCGAGGTCTCGTCCGCCGTGCGGAAGGCGCGGACAGCCACCGGCTCGGAATGGACGCCGTCGCCCATCGAGCCGTCGTTCAGGCGATCGAACTGCTCCAAATCGGCCACGGCCTCGGCGGCGTCGTAGCGATCACGATAGGAGACGCCGAAGCTGTCGGCCCATTTGGCGCTGGTCGGACCGACAGCGACCTCATCCACGTCGGCGGCGCGCAGGGCGGTCTCGAAACGGTCGATCCAGCTGCGGCCGGCCTCGGCCACCTCGGCTTCCAGGGCCTTGGGGTCGGGGTTCAGGTGGGCGCCCGGCTCGACGCCGATGATGTAGTGGACGCGCGTCAGCGGCTGGTCCGTCAGCTGCGGATACCAGGCCGAGACCCGACCGCCCCAGGCCTTGGCCAGGATGCCGCCGATGCGCTGGCGCAGGCCGGCGTCGAAGCGTTCACGCGGGATGAAGCACAGAACCGAGACGAAACGATCGAACGGATCGCGGCGCGAGAACAGACGGATGCGCGGGCGGTCGTAGAGGTGCAGGATGCCGAGCGCCGTATCCAGCAGCTCGTCCTCGCTGATCTGGAACAGCTCGTCGCGGGGATAGTTCTCGAGGATGTTCTTCAGGCGCTTGTAGTTGTGGCTGCCGGGGGTCTTGCCCGCGCGTTCCAGCGCATTGGCGACCTTGCGCCGGATCAGCGGCACCTCCTTGGCCATCTTGTCATAGGCCTCGGCGGTGAACAGGCCGACGAAGCGCGTCTCGCCCGAAGCCTTGCCGTCCGCGCCGTAACGCTTGACCCCGACGTAGTCCATGTAGGCGCGGCGATGCACGCGCGAGCGCATATTGGCCTTGGCCACGGTGACCGGCTCGCTCTCATTCAGCTGGCGCTGCATGGCCGGGGTCAGGACGGCGGGCTCGGAAGCGCGGCGCAGCACCCGGCGCTCGGGATCGTTCAGAATGCCCAGGCCCTGATCCGACACCTCCAGCGGGGCCTCGGCCGCATAGCCGCCGTCGGCGCTGCGGGGATAGGCGTAGTCACGGGCGCCCAGGAAGACGAAGTGGTCGCTCTTGGCCCAACGCAGGAAGGCGATGTTCTCTTCCAGTACGGCCGGATCGACGCCGGCGGGCGGCGCGGCCTCCAGCTGCTCGACGGCGTCGCGCATCAGCTGGACCATGGCGGCGTGATCGGTCACGGCGGCGCGCACATCGGCCATGGCCTGGGCCAGGCCCTCGCCCAGGGCGTCGCGGCGTTCCTGGGGCAGGGGATCGATGACGACGATGATCAGGGAGTCGCGACGGCCGGCCTCAAGCTCGACGATCGGGTGGAAAAGGGCCCGCACCGTGACCCCGGCGTCGGCCAGTTCGCCGAGCACGCTGTCGACCAGGAAGGGGGCGTCGTCCTGCAAGATCAGGACGCTGTCATAACCGGTCGGGGCGCCGTCGGCGCCGACCAGGGGGCTGACGGTGACGCGGGCGGGTTCGCCGGCCTTGCGGGTCAGGGCCGCGCGCCAGGCCGAAGCCAGAAGGGCGGCCAGATCGTCGCCGCCCAGTTCAGGGGTCTCGTCAGCGGCGTAGTCGTCGAAGGCCTGGGCCAGGAACGACTTTTCTGCGGCGCCCGGCGGGCCGTCGACAATCCGCGCGTAAGCCGCTTCCAGCGCCTCCAGTACAGCTGGCGTGGCGGAAACTGTGCGCGGAGCGGCGGACATGGTGTGGTCTCGAACAGCACGGCCTGAGGCCGCAGGGATTTGACCGCACCACCTTAGCGCCGCTGGCGAAACTGGCTAGGCCGGCTGAGGCGGCTAAGACCCTGAATTTCAGTGTGCAGCGCACCATGTTGCGCCAGAGGCCCACAGTTGGGCGAATTTCGGTCGCTCAACCCTAAAACACGACAACAACTGCCCCAATTCAGCCCGGATCAGACGAAGCGTCATACCGAAAACATGGGCCTGAAAAGAACAAGGCCGTCGAGCGAAACGCTCGACGGCCTGCTTGGGTCCGGCGCAGGAGGGGGAGGGAGCGCCGGTCCTCTGGACTTCGCGGCCGGAGGGGGGAGGGGGGCCGCGTCGTCTGATTGGACAGATAGTCGGCGGTTGTGGCGGATCAAGGGCAGGATCAGCCTTCATTCCGATCTTTTTCGTGCGGCGGCTTGCCGCGCCCGAGCAGACGCCTGAACCAACCGCCTCCGCCTTCCGGCCGCACGGCGGCCTTGCGCGCGGCATAGGGCTCGCCGTCGCCGGACAGCAGGACCGCCATCCAGCGCGAGCCCTTGAACTCGGCCAGGATGGCCATGGCCATGACCGCCAGCGGGGTCGACAGGAACATGCCCGGAACGCCCCACATCTTGCCCCACAGGGCCAGGGCCAGCAGGACCACCACGGGGTCGATGTTCTGGTTATCGCCCTGCATGCGCGGCTGGATCATGTTGCCGACGATGAACAGCAGGGCCTGCAGGCCCACCAGCAGGATCAGGGCCGGCCAGTAGCTCTCGAACTGCACCAGGGCGAACAGGGGCGGAGCGCAGCCGGCGATGGCGCCGCCCAGCACGGGAATAAAGCCGACGATGAAGATGACGAAGGTCCAGAACTCGGCGTTCTGAAGCCCCACGGCCCGCATCAAGGCCCAGGCGACGGCGCAGATCATGGCCCCCGTCACGGCCTGGACCCACAGATAACCCTCGACCCCGCCGCGCACCCGGCTGAACACCTCCAGCGCCTCGTTGCGCGCGCCGCGATCGGGGAACATGGCCACGATCTTCTTGCGGAAGCCCGCCTGCGAGGCCAGCAGGAAGCCCAGATAGACCATGACGAAGAAGGCGCCCGAAGCGACGCCCTGGGCCTGCAGGGCCGCCTGGGTCAGCCAGCCACGCAGGTCGATTCCCGCGATCAGCTCGTTCAGCGTCGGCGGATCTGACACCCCGACCAGGCCGCTGACGTCAGCGATGATGTGATCCAGTCGCGGACCGATGCTCGCCGACACCCCTGACGCATCCGTGAAGAAGCTCGCCGCCCCGTCGACGATGATCCAGATCGACAGCAGGAAGCCCAGCACCACGACGGTCAGGGCCGCCGCGCCGGCGAAGCGCGGAGGCACAGGCGTGCGGTGCTCGATGGCCCGCTTCACCCCGTCGATCATGATCAACAGGAAGATGGCCATGGCCAGGGGCGTCAGGATGTCCCTCAGCCAGTAGAGCGCCGCCCCACCCGCCACGACGGCGATCAAAACCAGGGCGTTGCGTGCGACCGAGGAGGTCGGGACCGAGATGGGCAGTTTCATGAGCGTGACTGTCGGCGGCGTCGGGGAGAGCGTCAATCGCTGTAAAGCCGCACGGTTCCGCCTTGCGGCCCCGCCCCTGTCAGATAACCATGCGGTCAGACGCTGGAGACCGCCCGACATGACCGACGCCCCCGCCGCCCTCTTCCTCGGCCAGTCCTTCGAGGGCGCCGCTGAAAACCTGCTGTTCAAGCGCGCCAACCGCCACGGCGTGGTGGCCGGCGCCACCGGCACGGGCAAGACCGTGACCCTGCAGATCATGGCCCAGGGCTTTTCCGACGCGGGCGTCCCCGTCTTCTGCGCCGACGTGAAGGGCGACCTGTCGGGCATCAGCCAGGCGGGCAATGTCGAAAAGTTCGCCGAGCGCGCCGGCAAGATGGGCCTGAGCCTGACCGGCAAGGCGGCCCCGGTCGTCTTCTGGGACCTGTACGGCGTCAAGGGCCACCCGATCCGCGCCACCGTGTCCGACGTGGGTCCGACCCTCCTGGCCCGGATGCTGGAGTTGAATGACGTGCAGGAGGGGGTCCTGACCGTCGCCTTCCACGTCGCCGACAAGGAGGGCCTGCTGCTGCTGGACCTCGAGGACCTGCGCGCCCTGCTGGCCTATGTCGGCGAGAACGCCCAGACCATCGGCCGCGAGGTCGGCAATGTCTCGCCCACCTCGATCGCCGCCATCCAGCGCGCCCTGCTGCAGCTGGAGCAACAGGGCGGGACCGCCTTCTTCGGCGAACCGGCCCTGCGGCTGGAGGACATGATGCGCACCTCGCTGGACGGGCGGGGCCAGGTCAATGTGCTGGACTCCACCCGGCTGATGAACAGCCCGCGCCTGTACGCCGCCTTCCTGTTGTGGCTGCTGTCGGAGCTGTTCGAGCAGCTTCCCGAGATCGGCGACCCGGAGAAGCCGCGCCTGGTCTTCTTCTTCGACGAAGCCCACCTGCTGTTCAACGACGCGCCCAAGGGCCTGCTGGAAAAGGTCGAACAGGTGGTGCGCCTGATCCGCTCCAAGGGGGTCGGGGTCTATTTCGTCACCCAGAACCCGGCCGACATTCCCGACACCGTCCTGGCCCAGCTGGGCAACCGGGTGCAGCACGCGCTTCGCGCCTACACCCCGGCCGAACAGAAGGGCCTGCGCGCCGCCGCCCAGAGCTTCCGCACCAATCCCGGCTTTGACACCGCCGAGGCCATTCAGGGTCTAGGCGTGGGCGAGGCCCTGGTCTCGACCCTGGACGACAAGGGGGCCCCGACCGTGGTGGCCCAGACCAGGATCCGTCCGCCGGACTCGCGCCTCGGCCCCGCCACCGACGCCGAACGCGCCGCCGTCATGGCCGCCAGCCCGGTGCGCGGGACCTATGACACGGCGGTCAACCGCGAGTCGGCCGAAGAGGTCCTGAAGGCCCGCCGCGCCCAGGCCGAGCGCATCGAGGCCGAAACCGCCGCCGCCTCAGCCCAGGCCAAGGCGGCCGAAAAAGCCGCCCGTTCCGCCCCCGCCCCGGCGCGCGAACGCGCCGCTCCCCGTCCGCGCGCCTCGTCCCGTCAGACCCCGATGGAGGCCCTGACCAAGTCCGTCCTGCGCACCGCCGGCTCGACCATCACCCGCGAACTGCTGCGCGGCGTCCTGGGCAGTCTGAAGCGACGGTAGAGCCCGGTCCGCCAAACTCCGTCACCCCGGACGGCCCAAAGGGACGATCCGGGGTCCAGGCGCCGGAACCCATGGCGAGCGCGCAAAACCTCAACCGCCTGGGTTCCGGGTTCACTGCGCGCCCCGGAATGACGGCTAAGGGTGGTTAGCAGACATCACGCCGCCCGAAGCCGCTCCAACAAGCACAGTCCTGCGCGTGTAAGAAAAAGTGGTTTGTCAGCCCTTCCGCCACCGATGATAATTTCGTCAGCGTCCACCCACTCACCCCCGACTAGGCGCATGGAAAGCTCGTCGCCGCGATAGGTGTGAGTGATCTCAGCGATACGTTGATCGCCGTTGAAGACTGCGTAGAGGTAGTTGCTAAACGGCTCGTCGTCCTTGCGTCCATCGTGGGACATCCGGCCATCGCGGGTCACAGTGATGCTCTCCATTCAGGATCAATAACGTCGATCTGAGAGCTTGGGAACAGACTCGGCCCCAGCCTCACCCCCTCGGGATCAGCCGCCACATCCGCAGGGGGTGACGGACCGCCCCTGCCTCCTGACCCGCCGCGTCGCCGCGGCCGATATAGAGGTCGGCGCGGACGGGGCCGCGGATGGCCGAGCCGGTGTCGAGGGCCATGACCAGGCCGCGATAGCTGGCGCGGGCGCCGATCAGATTGCCGCCGTCGGCCTCGATCCACACGGCCTCGCCATAGCTCCAGCGCGAGGGGTCCACGGCCACCGAGCGGCGCGCGGGCAGGGGGACGCCGGCGGCGCCGGTCGCCTCCTTGCCGTCGTCGGGGCTGACGACGAAGAAGATGTAGCGCGGGTTCAGGGCCATGACCGCACGCGCTTCGGCTCCGCGATGGGCCGACAGCCAGCCGCGAATGGCGTCGCCCGAGGTTCCATTGGCGGGCAGCAGGCCGCGCTCGGCCATCGGCCGGGCGATGCCGACGAAGGGCTTGCCGTTGTCGGCGGCGTAGGCGGCGCGCAGGCGGGCGCCGTCCGGGAAGCTCAGGGTCCCCGAGCCCTGGATCTGCAGAAAGAAGAGGTCCTCGGCCCGCATCCAGGCCAGGGCGGTCGACTGGGCGGATCCCGCCTCGATGGCGGCGCGGTCGCCGACCTCGGACAGGTTGGCCGGGCGGCTGAGCACCGGAGCGTCGAACTCGGCGTCCGGCGCGCGGCGGGCCGGATATTCCGGCGCGAAATAGGCCGTCAGCAGGCCGGCGCGGCCGTCGTCGGTGCGAGCCTCGGTCGCCACGAAGTGGGTTTCAAGAAAGGCGCGGGCGTCGCTGGGGCTGGCCCGGCGCGCGGCCAGGTCCCGGCCCCGGGCGCAAACAGCCTCGGCCGCCCCGCCCCGAGCGCGGACGCAGCCGGCGACATAGGCGTTGAAGGCGGCCAGGTGGTCTTCTTCGGCCCAGCCGGGCAGGGCGGTCAGGCTCAACCCCTCGACTGCGGTCGGCGGCGTGATCGGTCCCGGGCCGGGAGCGGGTCTCGTCGGCGGCGCCACCGGCGGGGTCGAGGCGCAAGCCGCCGCGAACAGCAGCAGGGACAGGGCGCCCAGCCGGGCCGCGCCCGACCGAGCGAACGGCAGGGCGGGCGGCGCGGCGACGACGTGCATCAGGCGTTGGCCGGCTCGACGCGGGCCAGGGCCCAGTTGGGATCGGCGGCGCCCAGGGCGCGCTCGAAGGTCCACAGTTCGGCGGTGCGGCGCTCGTCGGTCGTCGCCTCGCCCTGGGCGGGGGTCACGACGCTGCGCATCTCGGCCAGGAAGCGGACCTTGGCGACGGCGCGGTCGTCCTTGACCGTGGCCAGCTCCAGATCGGCGCGGGGCGGATGCAGGAACTCGGCCTGCTCGCGCTCGCCGCGCGCTTCACGGGCGGCGATGCCGGCCTCGAACGAGGTCATGACCGAGGGGGTCAGCAGGGGGCGCAGGGCCTCGCGGTCGCCCGAGGCGTAGCCGCGCACGATGGTCTCATAGGCCTGACGCGCGCCCTCGATGAAGCGGGCCGGGTCGAAGGCCGGGTCGCGCGCCTTCAGTCCCGCCACGGCGGCGGCGGTCGCGGCGTCCAGTCCCGGCGTGGCCGGTGTCGGCGCGGGGCCGCCCACGGGCAAGGCCTGAGGCAGGCGGGCGTCTTCCTGCGGCTGACGCCCGACCTTCTTGCCCAGGACGTTGTAGAGCATGAACAGCAGCACCGCGGCGACGATGGCGAACATGACGATCTGGAATTGGACGGGCACGGGCTTCACCTGATTGGCGCGCGCCCATCAGGGGGCGAGGGGCGCGCATCTGTTGCTGTGAGGATTAGGGGGCGATCCCGCCGGGCGCAAGGCAGGCGGCGTCCGGAACGCCGGTCTCGCCGTTGCGGCCAATAGCCTCGCCGTGGTAGTCGCGGGCCCTTCACCCCGGGCCCGGAGCGGTCCGGCGTCCCACGATTTCAGACTGACGGCTTACCTTCATGACCGACGCCACCGCCCCCGCCGACACCGCCGCCAACGGCCAGACCGAGCCGATGGAAGGCCAGGGCCAGCCCGCCGGTCCCGGCTTCCGCATCCTGGCGCAATACGTCCGCGACCTGTCCTTCGAAAATCCGCGCGCGCCCGACAGCCTGCGCATCGAGGGCAAGCCCGCCATCGACATGGGCGTGGAAATGAACGCCGCCGGTCGCCCGGACGGCCTGTTCGAGCTGGACCTCAAGCTGTCGGTCAAGGCCACGGGCGAGGACAAGGCCCCGGTGTTTCACGTGGAACTCGTCTACGGCGGCCTGTTCGCCCTGAGCGGCGTCTCGCCCCAGGACATCGAACCCATGCTGCTGATCGAGTGCCCGCGCTACCTCTTCCCCTTCGCTCGCCAGGTCATCGCCCAGGCCACCTCGGACGGCGGCTTCTACCCGCCCTTCATGGTCGACCCGATCGACTTCGCCGCCATCTACGTCGCCCGCCAGCAGCAGATCGCCAGCGGTCCGGCCGACGCCGGTCAGGCCTAATACAAGAAGGGCCGCTAACGCCCGCCGCGCAGCGACGGGCTGCTTGAGCGGAAACATGGAGGGGGCGCTCGAAGGGGCGCCCCCTTTCTTGTTTGAGGTTGGGGCTCTAGGCCGCCGCCTCGTCCTTGGCTTCGACCTCGACGGTCACGCCGTAGCCGGCCCACAGGCTGTGGTCCTTCAGCGTCGACTTCAGGAAGGCCAGATGCGCCGCCTGCTCAGCCTCGGTTGAGCGGAAGGGCAGGGGATTGGGCCTTGCGCCGTAACTGACCGAGGCGGCCGCCGCCATCGCCTGCGGGCTGCGGGCCGTGGTCAGGTCCAGCGCCCGCTCCTTGCCGCCGCGCAGCTCCAGATAGACCTCGGCCAACAGACGGGAGTCGATCAGGGCGCCGTGCAGGGTGCGGTCGACCAGCGAGATCTTGAAACGCTTGCACAGGGCGTCCAGCGAGTTGGGCATGCCCGGAAACCGCTTCTGCGCCAGCTGCAGGGTATCGATCCAGCGTTCCTGGGCCGGCGGCTTCTGACCGATGCGGCTGTATTCGAAGTCGATGAAGTTGCGGTCGAAGTTGGCGTTGTGCGCGATCAGGGGCGCGTCGCCGATGAACTCCAGCAGGTCAGCCGCGATTTCGTGGAATTTCGGCGCATCCTTGACATGTTCGTCGGTGATGCCGTGAACCCGGATGGCGTCAGGCGGGATCAGACGCTCGGGATTGACCAGGCGATGGAAGGTGCGCCCCGTCGGCAGCAGGTCGTGGATCTCGATGCAGCCGACCTCGATTAGACGATCGCCCGTCTTGGGATCGAAGCCGGTGGTTTCGGTGTCGAGAACGATTTCGCGGGCCATGCCCCCTTAATGAGGCAAGCCGCATCGCAACGGAAGGGCGGCCTCAGCCCCGGCGCGGAGGCGTCCACGCGGGATCAAGAACTGTCCCCACGATTTGAGCCACCTGTTCGCGGGCCGCGTCCAGACCTCGACCGGTATCGACCAGGAAGTCGGCGCGGCGGCGTTTCTCGGCGTCCGGCGTCTGGCGAGACAGGATGGCTTCGAAACGCTCGCGGGTCATGCCGGAGCGAGCCAGGACGCGCGCCGCCTGAACTTCAGGATCGGCGGTGACCACGACCACGGCGTCGACAAAGGCCTCGCCGCCGATCTCGAACAGCAGGGGAATGTCGAGCACGGCCAGCCGCACGCCCTCGGCTCGCGCCGCCGCCAGATCCTGAGCCCGGTCCTGGGCCACAAGGGGATGAACGATGGCTTCCAGACGTTTGAAGGCGGTCTCGTCACGACCCAGCGCCTCGGCCAGACGGGCGCGGTCCACGGCGCCGTCGACGACCACGCCGGGGAAGGCCTGACCCAGGGGCTCGACCGCCGCCCCGCCGCGCGCATAGAGGCGATGGACGGCGGCGTCGGCGTCCCACAGCAGGGCGCCTTCGTCGGCGAACATCCGCCCCGTGGTCGACTTGCCCATGCCGATCGAGCCGGTCAGGCCGAGGATGATCACGCGGCCTCTCCCAGATGGGCCAGCAGCAAGGCGCGCAGATCAAGCGACGGCGGCGGGCGCCGGAACAGGGCGGTGAAAGAGGGCGTCGCCTGACCGATCAGCATGGCCAGACCGTCCACCGTGGTCAGCCCGCGCGCTCGCGCCGCCGCTAGGAAGTCGGTGACGACGGGCTTGTAGGTCATGTCCATGACCACGGCGGTCGGCTTCAGCACCGACAGGTCGATGCTCGGCTGAACGCTGAGGGCGTTGATGACCAGATCGGCGGTGGCCAGAGCGGTCTCGTCGGCCACGCTCACCGAGGCCCCAAGATCGGCGGCCAGAGCCTCGGCGCGGTCGCGCGAACGGTTGAGGATGCGGATGCTCGCCCCGGCCTCGACCAGGGCGCCCGCGCCGGCGCGGGCGGCGCCCCCGGCGCCCAGCATGACCACGACGGCGTCTTTCAGGTTCAGGCCCGGCGCCTGCTCGGCCAGGGCGTAGAGGACGCCGACGCCGTCCGAGCTGTCGGCGCGAACATGGCCATTGTCGAAGACCAGGATGTTTGCCGAACCGGTCGCCCGGGCCGCCTTGCTGGCTTCATCCGCCAGGGCGAAGGCCTGTTCCTTGAAGGGGGCGGTGACATTCAGCCCCTGCACCAGACCGGCGCGCCCGGCGGCGACCAGGGCGTCGAATCCGGCGGCGTCTTTCGGCGCGAACGGCATATAGGCGCCGTCGATATCGCCGGCCTCCAGCCAGGCGTTGTGGATCACCGGACTGAGCGAATGGGCCACCGGCTGGCCGGCGATGCCCGCCAGCATGGCGGCGCCGGTGATGCGGTTCGAGCGGGAAGGGGAGGGGCTCACGAGACGATCACTCCGGCGCGTCGCAGTTCGGCCAGAACCGGCCATAGCGGCAGGCCCAGGACGGTGAAATAGTCGCCCTCGACCGCCTCGAACAACTGCGAGCCCAGGCCCTCCAGCCGGTAAGAGCCGACGCAGGCCAGCAGGGCCTCGCCCTCCGCGGCCAGATAGGCGTCGAGGAAGATGTCGGAAAAGTCGCGCATCCTCATCTCGACCGTGTCCACGCCCGACCAGACCACCTGACCGTTGCGGGCCAGGGCCGCGCCGGAATGCAGTTGGTGGGTGCGCCCGCGCATGGCGATCAGGCGCTCGCGCGCCGCCGCCAGCGTCGGCGCCTTGGAGACCAGTCCGCCGTCGAAGGCCAGGGTCTGATCGGCGCCCAGAACCCAGGCGTCGGCGTCGTGGCGCGACACGGCGAGGGCCTTGGCGCGGGCCAGTTCGACCGCCAGGGCGACCGGATCGACGCCCGGCGTCTTCAGCGCCTCCTCGTCCACATCGGCCACCTGAACCGTAAAGGGCACGCCCGCCTCGGTCAGGACCGCGCGTCGCGCCGCGCTCTTGGAGGCCAGGATCAGCCGTTCGCCGTCGTTGTTCACCAGGCAGTCCCCACGCGGCGCGTCCGCCGCTCGCTCAGAAGGTTGATGATGGCCGCGGCGGTCTCCTCGACCGAGCGGCGGGTCACGTCGATGGTCGGCCAGCCGCGCCGTTCAAAGGCGCGCCGCGCCTTGACCGTTTCCTCGCGCACGGCGTCATGATCGACATAGTCGGAGGCGTGGTGGGCGTTCAGCCCCTCCAGTCGGTTGCGGCGGATCTGAACCAGTCGATCCGGCGACACGGTCAGGCCGATGACCAGGGGGTTCTTCAACCTTGTTAGTCGCTCGCCGTCTTCCTGACCCGGAACCAGAGGCACATTGGCGGCGCGGATGCCCCGATTGGCCAGATAGATGCAGGTCGGAGTCTTGGAGGTCCGACTGACGCCGCACAGAACCACGTCAGCGTGCTCCAGCTGTTCCAGCGTGCCCTGGCCGTCGTCGTGGGCGATGGCGAAATCCAGGGCGCCGATGCGGTTGAAATAGCCGTGGTCCAGGGCGTGCTGGGCCCCGACGCGGGTCGAGATGTTCGTTCCCAGATAGCCCGACAGGGCGCCGACCAGGGGATCCAGGGCCCCGATCTGCGGCGTCTGCAGGCGACGACAGCCTTCTTCCAGCTGTTCGCGCAGTTCGCGGTCGACCAGGGTGTGCAGCACCACGCCGGGCGCCCCGGCGACTTCCTCCAGCACCCGCTCCATCTGCTTGGACGAGCGAACCAGGGCGTAGATGTGTTCGATGGGAATGACGCCGTCGAACCGGGCGATCACGGCCTTGGCCATGGCGTTCAGGGTCTCGCCGGTGGAATCCGAGACCAGATGGACATGGAAATAGGTGGCGAGGCGCGGCGACGGGCGGGCGGGGCTCATGGCTCTGATCGTCTCCTCATCCTTCGCGCCCGGATCGCGTCGGACTCTGTCCCCGAAGCCTGTGCAAAAGCCGGGGCGCCGTTCGACATCGCCTGGGCGCCGACAGGGCGCCGATTGGGCGCCGAATCCTCTAGCAAGCTCCAACGCCGGTCGCGAGCGGGGATCGCGGGCGCCGATCGCGAAACGGCGCCTGGAGTCGTTCATACAGGCGCCGAATTTCTATCCTCACCAGGGGATAAGGCGCCTTGTCCAAATTTGGCGCCCGGCGCCTTTCCCACAACGGCGCCCAGATCGGACTCCCGTCATACCGGGCCTGAAGCGGGTTATCCCCGCTATGAACACCCCATCGGGCCCTCCCCGGGATTCGTTCTTTCGAAAACGGGGAGAAACCTGTCGATCGAGGGGGAATCCGAATTCTATCCACGCAGTTCAGCGCCCTGCTTCCATCCTCCAATTTTCTATCAATTCTTATTCTTGAATAGGGATTGAGGCTTGGGGGTGTGCATCCTAAAGCCCAAGGTATGAGCACTCCTCTTCTGATCCAGGCTCTCCAGGGCCAGACTACGACCCGTCCGCCCGTGTGGTTCATGCGTCAGGCCGGGCGCTACCTGCCGGAGTACCGCGAGCTGCGCGCCAAGGCGCCGGACTTCATCGCCTTCTGCATGAACCCGGAGATGGCGGCCGAGGCGACGCTTCAGCCCATGCGCCGGTTCGGCTTCGATGCGGCCATCGTCTTCGCCGACATCCTGCTGATCCCCGGCGCCCTGGGACAAAAGGTTTGGTTCGAGGCTGGCGAAGGTCCGCGCCTGGGCGCCCTGCCGTCGGTGGAACAGATGCGGGAGCTGGCCTCCGGGGCGGGGGAGGCCCTGAAGTCAGTGGGCCAGACCCTCAGCCTGGTGCGCGCTGAACTGGATCCGTCAAAGGCCCTGATCGGGTTCGCCGGCGCGCCCTGGACCGTGGCCACCTATATGCTGGACGGCGAGGCCCGCACCATCATGAAGGGCGAGCGCGCTGCGGCCCGGACCTACGCCTACGCCGAACCGGAAAAGGTCGAGGCGCTTCTGGAGGTTCTGGTCGAAGCCACCGCCCACTATCTGAAGATGCAGCAGGACGCGGGCGCCCAGGTGCTGAAGATCTTCGAGAGCTGGGCCGAGGGCCTGCCCGACGATCTGTTCGAAAGTCTGGTCCTGAAGCCTCACCAGGCGCTCGTGGCCCGCGCCCGGGCCCTGGGGGTCACTGTGCCGCTCATCGGCTTCCCAAGAGGCTCTGCGGCGCTTGCGGAGCGTTATGCGGCGGAGTGCGACGTTCAGGCCGTGGCGCTGGACACTGCCTGTCCTCTGGAAGTCGGCAAACGCGTCCAGGCCATCAAGCCCATCCAGGGCGCGCTCGATCCCCTCTTGCTGCGCGCCGGCGGCCCGGCTCTGGATCGCCGCGTCGATCAACTGCTCGAGGCCTGGGGCCAGGGTCCGTGGATCTTCAACCTGGGTCACGGCATCCTGCCGGACGTGCCGATCGCCCATGTCGAGCAGGTCCTGCGTCGGATCGGAGCCCAATGATCATGTCTGGGACCATGACCGCCGAGACCCGTCGTCCGAACCGGCGCGTGGCCGTCGTCCTGACCAATCTCGGCGGACCGGACGGGCCTGACGCGGTCAAACCCTTCCTGTTCAACCTATTCAACGATCCGGCCATCATCGGTTTGCCGGGCATCGTCCGCACGCCTCTTGCGCACTTGATCTCGTCGCGGCGCGAAAAGTCGGCCCAAGCCAACTACGCCCGGATGGGCGGCGGCTCGCCCCTGCTGCCCGAGACGCTGAAACAGGCGTCGGCCCTGTCCGAGGCCCTGGCCGACGCGGCGCCGGGGGACGAGACCGAGGTCTTCATCGCCATGCGCTACTGGCACCCCTTCACCGAGGATACGGCCAAGGCGGTGGCGGAGTTTCAGCCCGACCATGTGGTGCTTCTGCCCCTCTATCCGCAGTTCTCGACCACCACGACGGCCTCGTCGCTGAAGGCCTGGCGCGAGGCCTACAAGGGGCCGGGCGAGGTCCACGCCGTCTGCTGTTATCCGGACGCCGAGGGTCTGATCGAGGCCCAGGTCCGCCTGATCCGCGAGACCATGGACAAGGCCGAAGGCCGGCCGGTCCGCGTGCTGTTCTCGGCCCACGGCATCCCGGAGAAGCTGGTCGCGGCCGGCGATCCCTACCAGGCCCAGGTTGAGGCCACCGTGGCCGCCGTCGTCGCCCGCATGGGGCTGAGCGACTGGGCCATCTGCTATCAGAGCCGGGTCGGGCCGCTGAAATGGCTGGGCCCGTCGACGCCTGAGGCCATTGAACAGGCGGGCCGGGACGGCGTCGGCGCCGTGGTCGTGCCCATCGCCTTCGTGTCTGAGCATATCGAGACCCTGGTCGAACTGGATCACGAATACGCCGAACTGGCCGAACAGGTCGGTTGCGCCCCCTATCTGCGGGCGCCGGCCGTGGGGGTGGAGCCCGCCTTCATCGCCGCCCTGGCCCAGGCCGTCGAGGCGGCGCTGGAAACCTCGGGCACAGCGCCGCAGGGCGCGTCCAGGGGTGGACCATGCGCCCACTTGAAAGCCTGCCCCGGCGGTTGTTCAAAGGCGGCCTGACCGGTCGAGGGGGAGCCTCATGGACTATTACAACCTCGCGCGCGGGCTTCACATCCTGGCGGTGATCGCCTGGATGGCCGGGATGCTCTTCCTGCCGCGTCTGTTCGCCTATGATGCCGAGCAGAACGGCAAGCCCGAGCCGCTGCGGGGCGAGATGCAGGCCCTGCTGCGCACCTGGCAGACGCGCCTGCTGCGCATCATCATCAACCCGGCCATGATCCTGGCCTTCATCTTCGGCGGCTGGCTTCTGTGGCTGCGCAGCGGCGAGGGCGCGGACTGGTCCTTCGCCCACCAGCCCTGGATGGTGACCAAGCTGACGGGGGTCTTCCTGCTGGCCGCCTGGCACGGCTTCCTCGCTGGACAGCGCAAGAAGATCGCCGCCGGCACTTCGAAATATTCGGGTCGTTTCTGGCGCATGACCAACGAGATTCCCTTTGTTCTGGCCATCATCATGGTTCTGTCCGTCACGCTGGAGTGGACGTTCTAGGGCGCTAGCGCTCGCGACGCGGTCGCTTGCTGTTTGAGCGCGAGTTCTTTTGAAAGGGCTGTGCTTGACGCGGTCGGCCCTTTCGTGGTTCCGCTCATGGTGAACCGTTCGGCGTGATCCCATTGTGATCCGCAGGCGGTCCCTCTCTTCTTGCGACGCCTGCCGGTTTGACCCTGCGGGACCCCGTCGCCCTCCCTCTGGCCGCAAGGCCGCGACATCGACAGACGAACCGCCCTCGACGCCTCTCGCGTCCGAGCGCGTGAGCGAGCACGCCATGACCGACACGCCCGAAAACAACGACCAGGCTCCAGAAGTCATTGAAACTGTTGCGGAACGTCCGCGCAAGACGCTGACCTTGGGCGGCTCGAAACCCGTCGAGCCCGCGCCGGAGCCGGAAATTGAAATCGAAGCCGCTGCTGAAATCGTCAACGACGACACCGGCGTCGACACCACGGCCGACGACGAGGACGAGGACGGCGAGCCGATCGTCCCCAACGGCCGCATCACCCTGCAGGAACTGAACGAGAAGACGCCGGAAGACCTGGTCGCCTTCGCCGAGGGCCTGGACATCGAGAACGCCGGCAACCTGCGCAAGCAGGACCTGTTGTTCGCCATCCTGAAGACCCTGGCCGACGAAGAGGTCGAGATCATCGCCTCGGGCGTGCTGGAGATCCTGCCCGACGGCTTCGGCTTCCTGCGCAGCCCCGACGCCAACTATCTGCCGGGCCCGGACGACGTCTATGTCTCGCCGTCGCAGATCCGCCGCTTCGGTCTGCGCTCGGGCGACACGGTGCACGGCGCCGTGCGCGGCCCGCGCGAGGGCGAGCGCTACTTCGCCCTGCTCAAGGTCGATACGATCAACTTCGAAGATCCGGAGATGGTCAAGACCAAGGTCCTGTTCGACAACCTGACGCCGCTCTATCCCGAAGAGCGCCTGCATATGGAAATCCAGGATCCGACGCTGAAGGATCGTTCGGGCCGGGTCATCGATATCGTCGCCCCGCTCGGCAAGGGCCAGCGCTGCCTGATCGTCGCCCCGCCGCGCGTCGGCAAGACGGTCATGCTGCAGAACATCGCCAAGTCGATCGAGAAGAACCATCCGGAGGTCTTCCTGATCGTTCTGCTGATCGACGAACGCCCCGAAGAAGTCACCGACATGCAGCGCACGGTGAAGGGCGAGGTCGTCGCTTCGACCTTCGACGAGCCCGCCACCCGCCACGTCGCCGTGGCCGAGATGGTCATCGAAAAGGCCAAGCGTCTGGTCGAGCACAAGAAGGATGTCGTCATCCTGCTGGACTCCATCACCCGTCTGGGCCGCGCCTACAACGCCACCGTCCCGTCGTCGGGCAAGGTGCTGACCGGCGGCGTCGACGCCAACGCCCTGCAGCGGCCCAAGCGTTTCTTCGGCGCCGCGCGTAACGTGGAGCAGGGCGGTTCGCTGACCATCATCGCCACCGCCCTGATCGACACCGGCAGCCGCATGGACGAGGTCATTTTCGAAGAGTTCAAGGGCACGGGTAACTCGGAAATCGTTCTGGACCGCAAGGTGGCCGACAAGCGCATCTTCCCGGCCATCGACGTGCTCAAGTCCGGCACCCGCAAGGAAGACCTCATCACGCCGAAGGATCAACTGGCCAAGACCTATGTCCTGCGCCGCATCCTCAACCCGATGGGCCCGCAGGACGCGATCGAGTTCCTGCTCGACAAGCTGCGCCAGTCCAAGAACAACGGCGACTTCTTCCAGTCCATGAATACATAATTCCGGTCCTAGCGCCGCCCGCTCGGCGGGCGGCTGCTTGAGGGCATGTTTCACGTGAAACACGCGAGGGCGTCATGAAGCTGAACATCGAGATCGACTGCACCCCGGCCGAGGCCCGCGCCTTCCTCGGCCTGCCGGATGTGACGCCGCTCAACGGCCATCTGGTCGCCGAGATGCAGAAGCGGATGGACGCCAACATGGCGGCCATGCAGCCCGACGAACTGATGAAGACCTGGACCAGCTTCGGGGTTCAGGCCCAGGACCAGTTCCGTCGTCTGATGGAAGCCGCCGTCACGGGCGCGCCCAAGGGCTGACGACTTGAGTTCCAATACCGACACCATCTTCGCCCTGGCCACCCCGCCGGGGCGGGGCGCCATCGCCATCCTGCGCCTGTCCGGGCCGGGCGTGGACGGGGCCCTGACCGCGCTCGGGGCAGGGGGGCTGACGCCGCGTCTGGCGTCGCTGCGGACGCTTCGCCACGACGGCGAGATGGTGGATCAGGCCCTGGTCCTGCGCTTTCCCGGCCCCAACTCCTATACTGGCGAGGACTCGGCCGAACTGCATCTGCACGGCGGTCGCGCCGTGATCGAGGCCGCCAGTCGCGCCCTGATCGCCCTGGATGTCCGTCCCGCCGAGCCCGGTGAGTTCACCCGTCGCGCCTTCCAGAACGGCCGCATGGACCTGGCCCAGGCCGAGGCCGTGGCCGATCTGATCGACGCGGAGACGACCGCCCAGAAGTCTCAGGCTCTCGGCCAGTTGGACGGCGCCCTCAGCGCCGCCTACGCCGGATTCCGCCGTGACCTGCTGAAGGCCCTGTCCCTGGTCGAGGCCGAGATCGACTTCCCCGACGAGGAAGTCCCCGACAACCTGGCCCGGACCGCCGGGCCGGTTCTGGATCAGTTGGCCGCCGATCTGCGCGCCGCCTTGGCCGATTCCGATCGCGGGCGTCGGGTGCGCGAGGGCTATCGCATCGTCCTGATCGGGGAGACCAATGCGGGCAAGTCGTCGCTGTTCAACGCCCTGACGGCGCGCGAGGCGGCTATCGTCACCCCTATCGCCGGCACCACCCGCGACGTGCTCGACGCCGAGCTGATGATCGGCGGCTACGCCGTCACCCTGTCCGATACCGCCGGTCTGCGCGACAGCGACGACCTGGTCGAGGCCGAGGGCATCCGCCGGGCGCGGCAGCGGGCGCAAGAAGCGGATCTGCGCCTCTGGGTCCGGGCGCCCGGCGTGGGGCAGGGGGAAGACCCTGCATCGGCCTTCGCTCAGGCCGACGACCTGCAGATTCTCAACAAGGCCGACCTCGGCGCCGCCGCGCCCGACGACCGCCTTGAAGCCCTGTCCATCAGCACCACAACTGGGCAGGGGCTGTCCGAACTGCACGACTGGATTGCGGCTCGTCTGGCCCGCGACCTGTCGGGCGCCGACTTCCCGGCGGTGACGCGCGAGCGTCATCGCCGTCGTCTGGTCGAGGCCCTGGCGGCGGTCGAGGCCGGGCGCCGCGCGCTCAACCTGGCCCCTGAAATGGCGGGCGACGACCTGCGCCGCGCGGCGGACGCCCTGGCCCGCGTCACCGGCGCCATCGGGGTCGAGGACATTCTCGGCGAGGTCTTCTCGACCTTCTGCATCGGCAAATAGCCACAGAACTTCGATGTTTCACGTGAAACAACGGCGTCGGGGCTGTGGCGGTGTCGGGCCGGATGGACTATGTCCTCGGCCATGACTTCCTCCCCTTCCAACACCTTCGACGTCATCGTCATCGGCGGCGGTCATGCCGGCTGTGAAGCCGCAGCCGCTTCCGCGCGCGCCGGCGCCCGCACCCTGTTGTTGACCCAGAAGCTGGAGACCATCGGCGAGATGAGCTGCAACCCAGCCATCGGCGGTCTGGGCAAGGGCCATCTGGTGCGCGAGATCGACGCCCTCGACGGCGTCATGGGCCGTCTGGCTGACGTCTCGGGCATCCAGTTCCGCCTGCTGAACCGCTCCAAGGGCGCCGCCGTGCGCGGCCCGCGCAGCCAGATCGACCGTCGTCTGTATCGTGAGGCCATGCAGGCCGAACTGGCCCAGACCCCGAACCTGACCCTGATGGCGGGCACGGCCGAGGCCCTGATCCTGAACGGCGACCGCGTCGTCGGCGTCACGACGGGCGAGGGGATTACCCTGCGCGCCGGGGCCGTGGTCCTGACGACCGGCACCTTCCTCAACGGCGTCATCCATCGTGGCGAGGAACGCATTGCGGCGGGTCGCTTCGGTGAGGCGCCGTCGACGGGTCTGGCCGCCGACCTCTATGGCGCGGGCCTGATGATGGGCCGTTTGAAGACCGGCACGCCCGCGCGTCTGGACGGCCGGACCATCGCCTGGGACCGTCTCGAGATGCAGGCGGCGGACGACGAGCCCGTGCCTTTCAGCTTCCTGACCGACAAGATCGAGGTGCCGCAGATCGCCTGCGGCGTCACCCATACGACCGAAGACACCCACCGCATCATCGCCGAAAATCTGGGCGAAAGCGCCGTCTATGGCGGCAAGCTGTCGGGGCGCGGCCCGCGTTACTGCCCCTCGATCGAGGACAAGGTGGTCCGGTTCGCCGACAAGACCAGCCATCAGGTCTTCTTGGAGCCCGAGGGTCTGGACGATCCGACCGTCTATCCGAACGGCATCTCGACCTCCGTGTCGGACGCCACTCAGATGGCCTTCCTGCGCACCATGCCGGGTCTGGAAAAGGTCGAGGTCTTCCGGTTCGGCTACGCCATCGAATACGACTATGTTGATCCGCGCGAACTGACCCCGGCGCTGGAGGTCAAGAAACGGCCCGGCCTCTATCTCGCCGGTCAGATAAACGGCACGACCGGTTATGAGGAGGCGGGGGCGCAAGGCCTGATCGCGGGCCTCAACGCCGCCCGCGCCGCCGCCGGTTCGGACCCCATCATCCTGGGCCGCGACCAAGCCTATATCGGGGTCATGATCGACGACCTGGTGACCCGCGGGGTCACCGAGCCCTATCGCATGTTCACCAGCCGGGCCGAATACCGCCTGACGCTTCGGGCCGACAACGCTGATCAGCGGCTGACGCCGGTCGGCATTGCGGCCGGGATCGTCGGCGCAGATCGCGCGAAAGTATGGCTGGATAAGGCCGAGCAGTTGGGCCGGGCGAACCGTGTTTCACGTGAAACCCGATTCACGCCCAAGGAGGCGGGCGTCCTGGGCATCACCGTCAACGCCGACGGCCAGCGTCGTTCGATCCGCGACCTGCTGTCCTTCCCCAATGTGACCCTGAATCAGTTCGTCGCCGTCCGGCCCGAGATCGCAGACTGGGCGCCGGCCGTGCGGGAGCAGATCGAGATCGACGCCGTTTACGCCGGTTATCTGGATCGCCAGGTCCAGGACGCCGAGGCTCTGCGCCGGGAGGAGGGGCTGTCGCTTCCTGCTGACCTCGACTATGCCGCCATTGGCGCCCTGTCGAACGAAGTGCGCGAGAAGCTGGCTCTGATCCGGCCCCTGACCCTGGGGCAGGCCGGGCGGATCGAGGGCATGACCCCGGGGGCGCTGACGGCGCTTCTGGCTCATGTGAAAAAGGTCAGGGGCGTGGACGCCGATCTGGCGGCGGTCGTCGCCTGATGTCAGACGCTATTGAGACCTTCCGCGCCCAGACGGGCGCCACCGACGCCAATATCGTCGACTTGCAGACCTTCCTCGGCATGCTGACGGAGGCCAATGAGGTGATGAACCTCGTCGGTCCGGACACCATCCCCGACTTCTGGAACCGCCACGCCTGGGACAGCGCCCAGTTGCTGAGCCTGGCGCCCGAGGCGAAGACCTGGGCCGATCTGGGGGCGGGCGCAGGCTTCCCCGGCGTGGTCCTGGCCATCCTGCTGAAGGGGCGGCCGGGGGCCCATGTCTGGCTGATCGACAGCCTGGGCAAGCGTTGCCGCTTCCTGCAGACTATTGTCGACGCCCTCGACTTGTCGGCGACGGTGATTAACGGCCGGGCCGAGGAGCAGAGGGTCGAGGTCGAGATTGTCACCGCCCGAGCCGTGGCGGCGATGGAGAAATTGCTGGGTTATGCACAACCCTACTTCCAACGCGGTGCACAAGGCCTGTTTCTGAAGGGCGAGAAGGCCGAAGTCGAGTTGAAAGAGGCGGCCAAGCTCTGGCATTTTGAGAGCGACCTTTCCGTCTCGCGCAGCGACCCGCGCGGCCGTATCGTTTCTGTCCGGAGTCTGCGCCGTGCCCGTTGATCACCAGAAACAAACCCGCGTCCTGGCGGTCTCGAACCAGAAGGGCGGGGTGGGCAAGACCACGACCGCCATCAACCTGGGCACCGCCCTGGCCGCCATCGGCGAAAAGGTGCTGATCGTCGACATGGACCCGCAGGGCAATGCCTCGACGGGTCTGGGTGTTCCACGTGAAACACGCCGAGCGACCATCTATGACGTCATCGTCGACGGCCGCCCCATCGACCTGTCGGCGGTGGAGACCTCGGTTCCGGGCCTGTTCATCGTTCCCGCCGACGCCGACATGTCGGGCGTCGAGATCGAACTGAGCCAGGCGGATCGCCGTTCCTATCGCCTGCGCGACGCCTTGGCGGCCCAGGGCGGAAACGGTCATTCCAGGTATGACTATGTCCTGATCGACTGCCCGCCGTCGCTGAATCTGCTGACGCTGAACGCCATGGCCGCCGCCGACGCGGTGCTGGTGCCGCTGCAGTGCGAGTTCTTCGCCCTGGAGGGCCTGACCCAGCTGATGCGGACCATCGACATGGTCAAGCAGAGCCTCAATCCGGCGCTGGAGATCCAGGGCCTGGTCCTGACCATGTACGACCGCCGCAACGCCCTGTCGGGCCAGGTGGCGGCCGATGTGCGCGCCCACTTCGGCGACAAGGTCTATGACAGCGTCATCCCCCGCAATGTGCGGGTGTCCGAGGCGCCGTCCTTCGGCAAGCCGGTGCTGATCTATGATCTGAAATGCACCGGCAGCCAGGCCTATCTGAAGCTGGCGCGGGAACTGGTGGCCCGTGAACGCCAGCGTCGTCAGGCGCTCGCCGCCTGATCGGCGGCTTTATAGATTAAGTAGAACGGAATCAGCATCTTGTCCGAACGTCAACGTGGTCTGGGTCGCGGCCTGTCGGCCCTTCTGGGAGAAAACGTCGCCGAGAGCGCGCCGGTGGACGGCGGCGCTCAGCCGACGGGCGTGCGCGCCGTGCCGATCGAGAGCCTCAAGCCCAATCCCGACCAGCCGCGCAAGCATTTCAGCGCCGAGAACCTGGAGGAACTGACCGCCTCGATCCGCGACAAGGGGGTGCTGCAGCCCATCCTGGTTCGCCCCCAGCCGGGCGAGGACGGCATGTGGCAGATCATCGCCGGCGAACGTCGCTGGCGCGCGGCTCAGGCGGCGCGCCTCAAGGCCGTGCCGATCATCGAGCGGGCCATGGACGACGTGGAGGTGATGGAGGTCGCCATCATCGAGAACGTCCAGCGCGCCGACCTGAACCCGGTCGAAGAGGCCCTGGCCTACGGCTCGCTGATGTCGCGCTTCGGCCGCACCCAGGACGCCCTGGCCGGCGTGGTCGGCAAGAGCCGCAGCCATGTGGCCAATACGATCCGCCTGCTGCAACTGCCCGACAGCGTGCTGGACCATGTCATGGCGAACCGGCTCTCGGCCGGTCATGCCCGCGCCCTGATCACCGCCCCCAACCCCGAGGCCCTGGCCGAACAGGTCCTGTCCAAGGGTCTGAACGTGCGTCAGACCGAGGCCCTGGCCCGCCGCGCCGCCGAAGGCCCCAAGCCGTCCAAGGCCAAGCCCGTCCTGAGCGGGGAGGGCGCCGCCGACGTCGCCGCCCTGGAGCAGGATCTGGCCGACGCCCTGGGCCTTAAGGTTCTGCTGAGCGACAAGGGCGGCAAGGGCGAGATCACCATCAAGTACGGCACGCTCGAACAACTTGACGACCTGTGCCGCCGCCTGATGCGGGGCTGACGGGCCTTTTGGGTCAGGTCGTGCTAGGGTGCGGCCATGACTGAACCGACCGACAAGACCAGCGCCACCGAAGCCCTGAAACGCGCCCTCGCGGCCAAGAAGGCCGGGACCCAGGCGGGACCGGCCGGAACCAAGGGCGGGGCGCGCGGGGCGGAAAAGGTGATGCAGCGTCAGGCTGCGGCGGCCAACAAGCCCGCCTTCCGCAAGGCGTCGAAGCGGGGCTGATTTAGAAGGCCTAGCCTGGTGACGGCTCCCTTCCTCCCTTGGGGGAGAGGAAAACAGGCGTTTGATTAAAGCCCGATGCGCCTGGCGCGGGCGGCGATTTCCAGCAGCAGGCGCTCTGCGATCAGGGCCTCGGGCAGGCCCGTGGTCTTGGTGGCGACGTCGGCCGTGTTGACGCTGTCCTGCACTTCGTCGAGCAATTCCAGCCGCCAGGCGCGGACCTGACGCAGGATCTCGGCCTCCTGTTTCCAGAAGACGCCGGCGGCCTTGGCCGCCTCCTTGGGACCGGCGCCGGAGGCCAGAAGCACATTGATCCGGCGCAGCTTGCCCAGGTGGATGGCGGCCATGCGCACGGCCATGACGGCGCTTTCGCCCTCGGCCAGGGCGCGGCGCAGACCCGACTGGGCCGGGGCGGGGCGTCCGCCGAAGGCCTGAAGCGCGGCGTCGGACAGGGAGGCGTCGGGCTCGACGCCCAGATGCTCCTCCAGCTCGGGCGTGTCGATGGTGCGGCCCGATCCGGGGCCGATATAGAGCACCAGACGCTCGATCTCCTGACGCATCAGGCCGCGCTCGCGGGGCAGGCGGCCGACGAAACGCTCCAGGGCGTCGGCGGTCAGGCCCACCTTGTCGGCGCTGAGTGCCTCTCGCGTCATGCGGGCGACGTCGCCGACCTCGTCCTCGTAGCAGGCGATGCCGACGGCGGCGGACGACTTTTCGGCGGCCTTGCGCAGGGCGGATTCACGGCCGAGCGCCCCGGCCTCGACGACCAGCATGGCCTCGGGGTTGTAGCCGCCTTCGGCGTGGACCGTCAGGGCGGCGGCGATGGCCTTGTCCACGCTGGCCTTGCCGTCCGACAGGCGGATGCGCACCAGGCGGCGCCCGCCGATCATGGACAGCGCCGTCAGGGCCTCCTCCAGCTTGACCGCATCGCCGTCGATGTCGGCCTCGGTCAGGAAGGTGACGTTGAACGGGTCGTTCAGGTCGGGCGTGATGGCCTTGCACAGGGTCAGGGCGCGCTCGGATACGCCCGAGCGGTCCTTGCCGTGGATGACGGCGGCGCGGATGCCGGCGTCCGGCGACCTCAGGAAGCGGTCGACCTCGGGCCGCTTGGCCAGGATCACGCGGCCACTCCCGCGGCTAGGCCCTTCAGAACAGGCCTCACTGGCCCGCCAGGGCGCGCATCATGTCCAGCCGGATCAGGCGCGCCAGATCGGCGGCGGCCCGGTCCTCGCCGTCCTGCTGGGCGGCGATGGCGGCATAGGGCTGATCGGCGGCCGCGTAGGTGGTGGTGGTGGTCTGAGATCCCTTGACCGGGGCGCCCCCGCTGACGGGGGTCAGGGTCCAGTCGGCCTTGACCGTCAGCTCATAGCGGCTGGCCGTGTCGTCGATGCGCCGGCCCAGGGGCCGACGTTCCTGCTGGACCTCGGTCGTCAGACGATAGAGGGGCGGGGCCGAGCCGTCGCGGCCGAAGGCGTCCTCCAACTGTTCGCGCAGTCGGTATCCCAGGCGGTTGTCGGGCGTGGTCACGGCGATGCGCGAGAGCCCTGCGCCCACGCCCATTTCGCCATACATGGGCGTGAAGCCGCAGCCCGAAAGCAGGGTTGCGCCCGCGACGGCGATCAGGGCGAGGGCGCGACGCATCAGCCGGCCACCAGATTGACGATACGGTCGGGCACCACGATCACCTTGCGGACGCTGAGGTTGTTGGCGGCAAGGTAGGCCTGAACCGTCGGATTGGCGAGAGCGGCGGCTTCAACCGTCGCATTGTCCGAGCCGCGCGGCAGGATGACCTCGCCGCGACGCTTGCCGCCGATCTGGACGGGCAGGGTCACTTCGTCGTCGGCGGCCAGGGCCGCGTCAAACACAGGCCAGGGGGCGTCCAGAACCATGCCCTCTTCACCCAGGCGCGCCCAGGCTTCTTCGGCCAGGTGAGGCGTGAACGGCGCGATCAGACGGGCAAGCGTGCTGAGCGCGGTCTTCTTCGCCTCGGCCCCAGCCTTGTCGTGTTGGCGAACGGTCGCCAGGAAGGCGTAGAGCTTGGCGATGGCCGAGTTGAAGCGGAAGCCTTCAACGCCCTCGCTGACGGCCTTGATGGTCTTGTGCGTCTCGCGGATCAGGCTGGCGTCCACGTCGGGATTGGCGGGGGACGCTGGGTCGAAGCCGTCGAACTCGGTCCAGACGCGCTGGACGAAGCGGCTCGCGCCCTCGACGCCGCCGGCCGACCATTGCACGTCGCGCTCGGGCGGGCTGTCGGACAGGACGAACAGGCGGCCAGCGTCGACGCCATAGGCCTCGATGATGTCCTGGGGCGCGACCACGTTCTTCTTGGACTTGGACATCTTCTCGATGTCGCCGATGGTCAGGGCGGCGCCGTTGGACAGGCGGGTGGCGACGCGCTGGCCGTCCACCGTCTCGATGCGCACGTCCGAGGGCTCGACCCAGCGCGGCTTGCCGCTGGCCTCATGGCCCTCGAAATAGGTCTCGTGGACCACCATGCCCTGCGTGAACAGACCGGCGAACGGCTCCTTCACGTCCATCAGGCCCGCATCCGACAGGGCGCGGGTGATGAAGCGGGCGTAGAGCAGGTGCAGGACCGCGTGCTCGATGCCGCCGATATACTGATCGACCGGTAGCCATTTCGAGGCGGCGGCCTTGTTGATCGGGGCCTCGGCCTTGGGATCGGCGAAGCGGGCGAAGTACCAGCTGGAATCGACGAAGGTGTCGAGCGTGTCGGTCTCGCGACGGGCTTCGCCGCCGCAGGTCGGGCAGGCGACGTGTTTCCAGGTCGGGTGGCGGTCCAGCGGATTGCCGGGCACGTCGAAGGTCACGTCCTTGGGCAGCTCGACCGGCAGCTGGTCGGCGGGAACCGCCACCGGACCGCAGGTCTCGCAGTGGATGATGGGGATGGGGCAACCCCAGTAGCGCTGGCGGCTGACGCCCCAGTCGCGCAGGCGGTAGATGGTCTTGGCCTCCCCCTGACCCGCGGCCTCGATGCGGGCGATGGCCTCGGCCTTGGCGGCCTCGATATCCAGGCCGTTCAGGAAGTCCGAATGGAAGATCGAACCGGGGCCGGTATAGGCCTCATTGGCCACGGCGAAGTCGTCGCCGGCGCCTTCGGGACGAACGACCGGAATCACCGGCAGGTCGTACTTGCGGGCGAAGTCCAGGTCGCGCTGGTCGTGGGCCGGGCAGGCGAAGACGGCGCCCGTGCCGTACTCCGACAGGATGAAGTTGGCGATCCAGACCGGAACCTCGGCTCCGGTGAAGGGATGGACGACCTTCAGGCCGGTGTCCCAGCCGATCTTCTCGGCCTGTTCGATCTCGGCCTGCGAAGCCCCGCCCTTGCGGCATTCGGCGACGAAGGCGGCGACCTCTGCGCTGGCCTCGGCCAGTTGCTTGGAGATCGGATGGTCGGGGGCCAGACCGACGAAACTGGCGCCGAACAGGGTGTCGGGGCGGGTGGTGTAGACCTCGACGGCGTCGTGACCGGCCGGGGCCGCGTCGGGCGCGAAGGCCCACTTCATCTGCAGACCCCTGGATCGGCCGATCCAGTTTTCCTGCATCAGACGGACCTTGTCGGGCCAGCGGCCTTCCAGCTCGGACAGGCCGTCGATCAGATCATCCGCGTACTGAGTAATGCGCAGGAACCACTGGTTCAGCTTGCGCTTCTCGACCAGGGCGCCCGAGCGCCAGCCGCGCCCGTCGATGACCTGTTCATTGGCCAGGACCGTGTTGTCGACCGGATCCCAGTTGACCACGCCATCCTTGCGATAGACCAGGCCGCGCTTGTACAGTTCCAGGAACCAGGCCTGCTGCTTGCCGTAATAGGCCGGGTCGCAGGTGGCGAACTCGCGGCTCCAGTCCAGCGACAGGCCCAGCAGTTTCAGCTGGTCGCGCATGGCGGCGATGTTGGACCAGGTCCAGTCGCCGGGGTGGACGCCGCGCTCCATGGCCGCATTCTCGGCCGGCATCCCGAAGGCGTCCCAGCCCATCGGATGCAGGACGTCGAAGCCCTGCGCCCGCTTGTGACGCGCCACCACGTCGCCCATCACATAGTTGCGGGCGTGGCCCATGTGGATGTTGCCCGAGGGGTAGGGGAACATCTCAAGCACGTAGTACTTCGGACGGCCGGTGTCGTCGTTGGACACGGAGAAGGCGTCAGCGGCCGCCCAGCGGGCCTGCTGGCGGGGTTCGGCGGTCTTGGGCTCGTAACGAGTGGCCACGGCGTATCCTGAGGTATCGCCTCAGGCGCGAAGCTTGAGGCGGCCCTGAGGTCTGCGTTGGGGAGCGAAAGCGGAGAGGCGGCTCTTAGCGAGCCGCGTTGGCGAGATTAAGTTGGCGCGCCTTGGTCAGGATGGCGTTTTCCAGATCGGTTTCCGTCTGGGCCGCGACCGGGGCGGCGGTCCAGGCGCCGGCGGCGTCCTTGACTTCCTTGGTCACCGAGACGTTCAGGGCGTCGGCGCGCAGGCGACGATCCAGGATGAAGACGGTGGCCTTGAAGCGCTCGTTCGGCGCCTGGGGATTGACGTACCAGTCGTAATTCACCACGCCGCCCCACGGGTCGGCGTTGGTCAGGGGCATGAAGGACAGGGTGTCCAGGGTGGCGCGCCACAGGTAGGCGTTCACGCCGATGCCGAGCTGGGCGTCGGCCTTGGGGGCCTTATCCTTGCCGCCGACGAAAGGCAGGCTGGAGCAGCCGCCCAGCAGCAGTCCCGACGCGATCAGGGCGACCGCAGCGCCGCGAACAAATGCCATTCCGAGGTCTCCGTAAAGGTTCGTGGCCAAGCGTGGTGCGAACCCCGGGCGCGCGCCCGTAAAATCCGCGCACGTCTGCGCCGCAGCTACGCTCTATAACACGGGCGAAAGGGGCGATGACAAGGCGAACCCGTGTTCAAGGGGCGCTAAGTCGACTTATTGGCGTGGTGTCAGCGCCACAGGACTCGCAAGAGTCGTGCGGAACGACCTGTGGATGACTACGTTTCGTTGACCGGGTGGACCGGCGGTGTCTAATCGCTGTGGTCTCGAGCTTCGGCTCGGGTTCAGGAAACAAGGATCGGCGTTCAAGCCGGTCTCAAGGGTTGGAAGATGCGTTTCGTTGCGATCATCGCTGCGACTGTGGGCGCCCTGGCTATCGCCGGGACGGCTCATGACGCCTCGGCCCAGGCCCGCCGGGCTCCGGCCGTGTCCCTGACCGAAGCCGCCCAGACCCCGCATTCGACCGCGACGCCGCCACGCCGCGGCCTGCGCTGGAACGACAGCGGCCGCTGGGGCCTGAACTTCAACCTGAATCAGCCTGTCGGCCGCGAGACTGACTGGGGCGACGTCGAGGCGGGCGCCTACTACCGCCTCAGCCCGCGCCTGCGCGTCGGCGCCGCCGCCAACCTGGCTTCGCCCGAGGTCGACCCGGCCCGCGCCCCTGAAAGCGCCGCCGACCGCCGCGCCGCGCCGCGCGTCCGTCTGGAAACCATCTTCAAGTTCTGATCGGGTCCGGCTCTAGGACCTGAAAGCGGTCTGCACGGCGTCCACGCCGGCGATGCCGTACGCGCCAGCTTCCAGCAAATCAGCGGCATTGGCCGCGCTGATCCCGCCCAGGGCGTAGGCGGGGCAGGGGGCGAGCGCCGCCAGAGCCTTGAAGCCGTCGATCCCCAGCGCGGTCTTTTTCGCCGAAACGCCGCCCGCCCGAAAGACCGGCGACAGCACCAGGGCGTCCAGATCGCGCGCGGTCTTCGCCGCCTCCAGCGAATGCGCCGCTCCGGTCAGCAGCCAGTCGGGTCGGCGTCCAGACAGGGCGTAGGCCGCCGACAGCGCCCGTTCCGGCAGATGCACGCCGTCGGCGCCGATCCGCTCGGCCAGATCAGCGTCCAGTCCGACCAGCAGACGCACGCCCGCCTCCCTGGTCGCCGCCCGCAGCCGCAGGCCAGTTTCCAGCGCGTCCGCCGCGCCGAAATGGCGGAAGACGACGCCGGCCCCGGCAGGCAGGCGGGCCGCCGTTTCCCAAGGCCGGGGCGTTCGCGTCGGGTCGGTGAAGAAGAGCAACGGGGGCAGGGGACGTCTCGGCGGGCTGACAGCCGCCGCCGCACGGGCTAGAGCCGTCGCCGTCTGCCACAGCGTGCGCGCGTCCTCGGACAGGGTCATGACCGCCTCTAATCCCGCTTCCGCCGTTCCGTCCATCCATGATCGTTTCGCCGCCGTGCGGGAACGCGTCCGGCAAGCCTGCATCGAGGCCGGTCGCGATCCAGCCTCCGTTACGCTGACCGCCGTGTCCAAGACGCAAGGCTCCGAGGCGCTGGGGGCGGCCCTGGCGACCGGCCAGCGCGTCTTCGGCGAGAACCGGGTGCAGGAGGCGCAAAGCCACTGGGCCGGGCGCCGCGCCGCCTTGCCCGATCTGGAACTGCGCCTGATCGGCCCGCTGCAGACCAACAAGGCGGTCGAGGCGGTCGAACTCTTCGACGTCATCGAGACCCTGGACCGCGACAAGCTGGCGGTGGCTCTGGCGGCGGCGATGCAGAAAGCCGGGCGTCGTCCCCGCGTCCTGGTCCAGGTCAACACCGGCGCCGAACCACAGAAGGCGGGGGTCTTGCCTGACGACGCCGACGCCCTGATCGCCGCCGCTCGCGACGTCCATGGCCTGAGCGTCGAGGGTCTGATGTGCATCCCGCCCGCCGACGAAGCGCCCGAACCGCATTTCAGGCTGCTGGCCGAAATCGCCGCCCGTAACGGCCTGTCGGTTCTGTCGATGGGCATGAGCGGCGACTATGAAACCGCCATTCGCCTCGGCGCGACCCATGTCCGGGTCGGTTCGGCCCTGTTCGGGGAACGAAATACGCTCCTAAAGCCCTCTTGAAGCGATGAAATAGCGGAGCACCCTTGGCGAACCCCTCAAGCCTCGCCATTCTCTAGACATGGCGACCCCCAAGACGATCCTGATCATCGACGACGACGACGACCTGCGCGAGGCGTTGGCCGAGCAACTGGCCCTGCACGAGGAGTTTCGTCCCGTCCAGGCCTCCACCGCCACCGACGGGGTGCGTCAGGCGCGCGAGGTCCGCGCCGACCTGATCCTGCTGGACGTCGACCTGCCCGACATGGACGGCCGCGAGGCCTGTCGTCTGATCCGCAAGGCGGGCGTCTCGACCCCGGTCATCATGCTGACGGCCCAGTCCTCGGATTCCGACGCCATCCTCGGCCTCGACTCAGGGGCCAACGACTATGTCACCAAGCCCTTCCGCTTCGCGGTCCTGCTGGCCCGTATCCGCGCTCACCTGCGCAGCCACGAGCAGTCCGAGGACGCCGTCTTCCAGATCGGCCCCTACGAGTTCCGTCCGGCCTCGAAGATGATGCTGGACGACAAGGGCAAGAAGGTCCGGCTGACCGAGAAGGAAACCAACATCCTCAAGTACCTCTATCGCGCCGGGGCCAAGCCCGTGTCGCGCGAGGAACTGCTGACCGAGGTCTGGGGCTACAACGCCGGGGTCACCACCCACACCCTGGAAACCCACATCTATCGACTGCGTCAGAAGATCGAGCCCGAGCCGGGCCAGGCGCGCCTGCTGCTGACCGACGCGGGCGGCTACCG
Organism: Brevundimonas sp. UBA7506; assembly: GCF_002479495.1. GTDB lineage: Bacteria > Pseudomonadota > Alphaproteobacteria > Caulobacterales > Caulobacteraceae > Brevundimonas. Next base: position 66,321 of record NZ_DLNQ01000015.1, on the reverse strand, counting down.
CCTCCAGCCCTGACCTTGGCCTGACGAACTGATGAGCGAGCGTCGTCCGACCCCGCCTCTGGTGGCGCTTCGGGCGTTTGACGCCGCCGCCCGCCTGGGCAGCTTCCGCGAGGCCGCCGAGGAGTTGGGCGTCACCCCCGGCGCCGTCAGCCGCCACATCAAGGCGCTGGAGATGCGGCTGGGCCTGCGCCTGTTCGACCGCTTCAACCGTTCCGTGGTCCTGACCGCCGACGGGCGCCGTCTGGCCCAGGGGGTAGCCGACGCCTTCGAGCGGCTGGAAAGCGCGCTGGAGGCCGTGCGCCCTGGGCGTTCCCGCCAACTGCGGATCTCGGCCCTGCCGTCGCTGGCGGGCAAGTGGCTGTCGCCGCGCCTGCACCGTTTCAGCGAGGACAATCCCGACCTGGATCTGATCGTTTTCGCCGAGGACCGCATCGCCGACCTGTCCAACGGCGAGGCCGACGTGGCCTTGCGTTACGGCGAGGGACCCTATCCCGGCCAGACGGCGCGTCGGTTGATGAGCGAACGCCTGATCCCGGTCTGCGCCCCGTCGCTGGCGGCGGCGCGCAAGGTCAACACCCCGGCGGACCTGCTGGACGCGGTTCTGATCCACGAAAGCTGGCACGACATGCCCTATTCGGACCGCATGGGTTGGAAGGCCTGGTTCGAAAGCGCCGGCGTGGTCGATCCGCGCGTCCAGAACCTGCGCGGCCCGGTCTTCAGCCACAGCCATCTGGCGCTGGAGGCCGCCCTGTCGGGCCGTGGCGTGGCCCTGACCTCGGCGCCCCTGGCGGCGGACGACCTCAAGGAAGGGCGGTTGATCCAGCCCGTCGATCACGCCCTGACCAATAACCTGGCCTACTGGGCCGTGGTCCTGCCCGAGCGCGCCGACGAGCCCAAGCTGCGGCGCTTCCTCAACTGGATCGAGGCCGAGGCCCACGCCGATCCTGTCGGGTGATCCGAACTCACTCGACCTAGCCTAACCGTGGTTTGTCCACAGGGGCGCGAGGGTCCATGTTCGAGGGGTTCGGATCTCCCCGCCGACAAGGAACCTCATCATGAAACTCGTGCATCCCCGCGCCCACGGCCTGTCGTTTGAAGCCGTCGTCGTCTTCACCGGCAGCGTCACCCTGATCCTGCTGGGCGTCCTGGCCGGCGCCAAGCTGCTCGGCGCCGCCTAAAACCGAGCCGGGCTGAGTTCAGCTCAACGCGGGCGCCATTCGCTGAGAAGGGCGCCCGTGGCTCCGTCCTCGAAGGCCAGCCGGTCCAGCCGCAGCGCGGCGACGCAGACCGGCCGGCTCTCGGCGTCCTTCTGGGCGCACTTCACGGCCTTGCCGTCGGCGAAGGTCGTCAGCCGTCCCTCCAGTCGCAGCGCATACCCGCCCGGCGCCGGCGTGGCTGCTGCGCCCTTTTCTCCCCGAATGACATGGGCGTAGGCCTGACCCTGGCGTCGGCCCAGGCGTGAGCCGTCGGCTTCGATCACGGCCGCCAGCCCCGCCGTGCGTTCCGGCGGGACCACCACAGGCGACGGCGGCGTCTCGCCGGGCTTGGCGGATTTTGACGCCTCGGCTTCGACCTTGGCCGCGTCGGGCTGCATTGCGGGCGCAACGACAGGCGTCACAGTCGCTGTCGCGGGGCAGGCGTCCAGCCCGCTCCATGGCCGTGCGATCCAGAAGCCTTCGACAGCCTCCCATTGATCCAGACCCGCTTCCAGCGCGGGCCCGGCGCCGCTGGCCAGAACCCTGGCCTTCAGGTCTTCGGGCGTGACCGTCAGGGTCAGGCCGCCGTCGGGGTTGCGGATCAGGCGGGGCAGGCCGGACACCGCAGAGTCGGCGTCGCGGATCATCCCGCCGCACCCGAAGGGCAGGCGAACCGACACGGTGCGGCCGCTCAGGGCGGCGTCGCGGTCACGGCCCTCGGCCAGGGCCGAACCGGCCTCCGTCAGGGCGGCCAGAAGGGCGGCGCGGTTCAAGGTGGAGTCGATCACGACCGTCGGCGCGGGTGAAGGGGCGGCGGCCGCCGCTGCTGGCTCGGGCTCGGGCGGGCGCTGACACCAGACCAGCAGCGGCAGGGCGGCGAGGACAGCGACGGGCGCGATGAGACGGGTCGTTGTGATCGGCATGGAACCAGCCTAACACGAGAAACGCTGAAGGGCGCCCCCAGCCGAACGACCGGCATCCGCAGCGGGGGCGAGGGCCGGGGAGGGTCCGCGCGCGCGTGACGCTGGATCAGATCATCGCACTCATCGTCCTGGTCGCCGTGGTCGGGGTGATGATCCACGGCCGGATGCGGTCCGACGTGGTGGCGCTCAGCGGGGCGGCGGCGCTGCTGCTGCTCGGCGTGGTGCGCCCGGTCGAGGTCCAGAGCGCCTTCGCCAGCCCCGCGGTCATCGCCCTGGCCGGGCTGTTCGTCATCGCCTACGCCATCGAGCTTTCGGGCCTGCTGGGCCTGATGATCCGCAAGGCCACAGCCCTGTGTCGACGTTTCGGCGCGGTCGGCATCTGGGCGGTGATCGGCCTGTGCGGCTCGGTCGGCGGCTTTCTGAACAATACGCCGGTGGTGGTTCTGGCCGCGCCCGTGGTGCGCGACATGGCCAGGTCGCTGAAGCTGTCGCCCAAGCGTTTCCTGATGCCGCTCAGCCATGTGACGGTCATGGGCGGCCTGCTGACCCTGATCGGCACCTCGACCAACCTGCTGGTCAACGACATGGCGCGCAATGCGGGCCAGCCGGTCTTCAGTCTGTTCGAGATCACGCCCGTGGGCCTGGTCATCGCCCTTGTCGGCGGGTTGTGGCTCTACTTCTTTGGCGCCCGACAACTGGGCCGCTCGGCCACGGCTGAGGAAGAGGCCGAGGCTGAACGTGAGCGTCAGCAGGCCGAGGCCTTGGCCTTGGCCGAGGCTCAGGCGGGCGGACGTCGGCTGCGTCTCGGTCGCTGGCGCCTGCCCTTCGCCTGGCCGTCCTTGATGCATTGGGGGGAAAGCCGCAACCAGCGCGACGGCACCGGCGACGCCCACCTGGGCGACGTCGAGATGTACGCCTCGGCCGACCGTCCACTGCAATGGAAGCGGGCGCTGATCGCCCTGACGGTCTTTGTCCTGGTGGTGGCGGCGGCGGGGCTGGGCCTGGCGCCCATTGCGGCGGCCGCCTTCGCCGGGGCGGTGGCCCTGATCCTGCTGGGCGTGCTGACGCCGGACGAAGCCTATTCGGGGCTGAAGCCCGACATCCTGCTGCTGATCGCCGGCATGGTGGTGGTCGGCACCGCCATCGAGGTGACGGGTCTGGCCGCCCAGGGCGCGGGCCTGCTGATCGAGGTGATCCGTCCGTTCGGGCCGCTGGGCGCCCTGATCGTCCTCTACGGCGTGACGCTGTTCGCGACCGAGCTTCTGTCCAACGCCACGGTGGCGGTGCTGGTGACCCCGATCGCGGTGGCCCTGGCCGAGAGCCTGGGGGTCGATCCGCGCCCCTTCCTGGTGGCGGTGATGATGGCCGCCTCGGCCGCTTTCGCCACCCCCTTCGGCTATCAGACCAACGTTCTCGTCTATCAGATGGGCGCCTACAGCTACCTGGACTTCGTGCGGGTCGGTCTGCCCCTGAACCTGATCACCTGGGCGGCGGCCATGGTCGCCATCCCCATCTTTTTCCCGTTCTAAGGGCCTGTGTTGGGGCGTCAGACGTCCAGATCCATGACGACCGGAGCGTGGTCGCTGGGCCGTTCCCATTCGCGCACCGTGTCCAGAATGCGGGCGCTGCCCTTGACCACGGCGGGCGTCAGGCCCGGCGAGGTCCACAGATGGTCCAGCCGCAGGCCCCGGTTCGACACCCGGAAGTCCTTGGCGCGATAGCTCCACCAGCTGGCCAGCTTGACCGGGTCCGGGATCTGGTCGCGCACGACATCCGCAAAGCCGCCGACGTCCTGAAGTCGCCGCAGGGTCTCGATCTCGCCCGGCGTGTGACTGACCACCTTGAGCATGAACTTGTGGTTGAAGACGTCGTTGTCGCCCGGGGCGATGTTGAAGTCGCCGGCCAAGACCAGGGGCCGCTGCCGGTCGCGGGTCTTCATCTCGGCGGTAAGCCGCTCATAGAAGTCCATCTTGTGATCGAACTTCGGGTTCAGCTGGCGGTCGGGAATGTCGCCGCCGGCCGGGATGTAGAAGTTCTGCACCTCGACGCCGCCGATCAGGCCCGAGACGCAGCGGCCGTGACCTTCGCGACAAACGTCGAGCGCAGGGCCTTCGCCGTCGAGGATGGGCAGCTTGCTGGCGATGGCCACGCCGTGCCAGCCCTTCTGGCCGCGGATCTTCAGATAGGGCAGGCCCATCTGCTCAAAGGCTTCCCGAGGAAACTGGTCCTCGGTGCATTTGATCTCCTGCAGGCACAGGACGTCAGGCGCGTATTCGGCGACGAAGCGGGCGATCTGGTCGACGCGCAGGCGGACCGAGTTGATGTTCCAGGTGACGATGCGAAGGGTCATGGCCCGGCCTTAGCACGGCCAAAAGCGCGGATGGGCCATGAAAAAAGCGCCCGGAACGGGTCCGGGCGCTGTTCAGTTCGTCTCTCTCGCCGCCGGGAGGGGATGATTCCATGGCGGACAGAACGGCCGCCGCCGTTCTGTGGTTAGAATGTCACACGAGCGAAAAAAGTCAAATCAAGAAAAAGCGTCAAGGCTGTGCCAGACGTGTGACGCCCGCCCTGGTTGCGGATCCTAGTTGCGGCTGGGACGACGCGTGGGATCGCGCAGCTGGAACAGGCTGGCGGCCAGGCCCGAGGCGGGCTGCAGCGAGGTCAGCTGGATGCGGGTGCGCGACCCTTGCGCGTCGGTGATGGTCCATTCCTGCAGGCGCAGGGGCGACCCGGCGAAGGCCAGGATGACCGAGCCCTCGTTGGGCTTGGACGCGTCGCGGGCGGTGATGGCGAAGGCGCCCGACGCCATGCGGGTGACGCGATCGACGCGCACACCCTGATCCAGCCGGACTTCGCGCGCCAGGAAGGTCGACAGCGGCGTGGCCCGCAGCGGCACCTGGCGGAAGACGTTGAGGCGCGGGTCGTAGCGCTTGACGTTGTTGCCGTCGGCCACGACCAGCAGGCCCGCCGGCTCGCTGTATTCGAAACGCATCTTGCCGGGACGTTGCAGCCAGAACTTGCCGGAACGCTGCTGGCCGCCGGGGCCGGTCTCGACGAAGTTGCCCTGGGCCGCCGTCAGGGCGGTCAGATAGGCCTGGGCCTGGCGCAGGGTGGCCTGATCCTCGGCGGACAGGTTGGACTGGGCCGAGGCGGGCGCGGCGGCGATGATCGCCAATGCGGCGGCGCTGAAGCCGAAGGCGCGGCGTGAAAGGGTCATGTCTTGTCTTCTCCCGTTCGGGATGGTGATCGGATGGTCATCAAGCCGCAGGCAGACGGCGACCCCATGACGCCAGCCTGACCATATTTCGGCGGCCCGATGAAGCGTCGTTCATCGCACATCGGGTGAAGCCGTTAGTCGGCGGCATATTCGATTGGGCGTCTGGCTACTACGCCGCCATCGTCTGAGATAACCTCTGGAAGTAAGTGCTGTTTGATCCGCCCTGCTGTGAGCTCGAATTTGTTATGCGCGAGAGCGGCCAATTCCCGCGCTTGTTCCAAACGGCCGGGAGGGGCGAGAAGGTTTAATCGCGCATCGGGGAACTTCTCGATGATCGCCCTAAAGGTGGGTACCTGATCGCTATCGGCTGTCAGGAAAAACGCTGTATCCACTTTCTTCTCGTAAAGATCGCAAAGCGCATTCACCGCCAAGTTTACGTCTGACTGTTTTTCCTCACGGAAGACGCAATAGACCTCGTTCTTTCGGCAGAACTTCCTTGTTTTATCGAAGCGTGCTTCTCGGACGTCGACGCCTTGATGCTGGAGAGCCTTGATATACTCCATGTGACGAGATCGTTTTCCGGGATCCCAAGTGTTCACAGCAGTGGAATAAAAGACCCGCTCAATTACCTGATCGTCGCGCAGATATGAGCGCGCGAGCGACCAGAGATCCAACCATTTAACGCTTGGCTCATCGAGTGCGGCGAGGGCGTGATAGAGATTGAAGCCGTCGATATACCAGCCCACACGGTAAGGTGGCTGCAACGAGAAAGGGGCCGTGCCTTTCACAGCAACGACCCCTTAGCCGAGAAGACTTGCCTCCCGGGAAGATTGGACGAATCTAGCGCAGGACTCCATTTTTGTCCAGAGTCAACAGCATCTCGAGTCAAAATAATTTAGCTCCCACGCCTTTCAGCGCATCATGAGCAAACATTGCTATATGTCTAGAGTGGCGGCGGCCCGGCCAGGATGTCGCGCTTGCCGGCGTGGTTGGCGGGGCTGACGACGCCTTCCTGCTCCATGCGCTCGATCAGGGTGGCGGCGCGGTTGTAGCCGATCTGCAGGCGGCGCTGGATGTAGGAGGTCGAGGCCTTGCGGTCGCGGGTGACCACGGCCACGGCGCGGTCGTAGAGGTCGTCGCCCGACATGCCGTCGCCGTCGCCGCCCATGGCGCCATCGCCGTCGCCGTCCGGTTCGTCGGTGATCAGGTCCAGATAGTCGGGCTCGGCCTGGAGGCGCAGATGCTTGCACACCTCCTCGACCTCGTTGTCGCCGACGAAGGGGCCGTGCAGACGGGTGATGCGGCCGCCGCCGGCCATGTAGAGCATGTCGCCTTGACCCAGCAGCTGCTCGCCGCCCTGTTCGCCCAGGATGGTGCGGCTGTCGATCTTCGACGTGACCTGGAAGGAGATGCGGGTCGGGAAGTTGGCCTTGATGGTGCCGGTGATGACGTCCACCGACGGGCGCTGGGTGGCCATGATCAGGTGGATGCCGGCGGCGCGGGCCATCTGGGCCAGGCGCTGGACGGCGCCTTCGACGTCCTTGCCCGCGACCAGCATCAGGTCGGCCATCTCGTCCATGACCACGACCAGATAGGGCATGGGCTCGGGGCGGATCTTCTCGCTCTCGTAGACGGGACGGCCCTGCTCGTCGAAGCCGGTCTGGACGGTGCGTTCGAAATGCTCGCCCTTTTCCTGGGCCTCGCGGGCGCGCTCGTTGTAGCTGGCGACGTTGCGGACGCCGAGCTTGGACATGCGGCGATAGCGGTCCTCCATCTCGCGCACGGTCCACTTCAAGGCCACGACCGCCTTCTTGGGATCGGTCACGACCGGCGCCAGCAGGTGCGGAATGCCGTCGTAGACCGACAGCTCCAGCATCTTGGGGTCGATCATGATGAAGCGGCACTCGGCGGGCGTGTGGCGATACAGGATCGACAGGATCATGGCGTTGACCCCGACCGACTTGCCCGAGCCGGTGGTGCCGGCGATCAGCAGGTGGGGCATGCGCGCCAGGTCGGCCACATAGGGCTCGCCGCCGATGGTTTCGCCGAGCGCCAGCGGCAGGAGGTGGCTCTTCTTTTCGTATTCACCGGACGCCAGCAGGTCGCGCAGGAAGACGGTCTCGCGCTTGGCGTTGGGCAGTTCGATGCCGATGGCGTTGCGGCCCTGCACGACCGAGATGCGGCAGGCGCGGGCCGACATGGAGCGGGCGATGTCGTCGGCCAGGGCCACGACGCGACCGTGCTTCACGCCGGGGGCGGGCACCAGTTCATAGAGGGTGACGACGGGGCCGGGGCGGATCTGGTCGATCACGCCGCGCACGCCGAACTCCTGCAGCACGCCTTCCAGCATCTTGGCGTTCTGCTTCAGCGACTCCTCGTCCACGGCGCCGCCGCGCTGGCCGGGCTTGGTGAGGATGCCGAGCGAGGGCAGGTCGAAGCCCTCGCCGGGCTCAAAGTCGAAGGTTTGCTGGTCGGCGGTGTCGCGCGGCTTGGGCGCCTTGACCGCCGCCACGCGGGGCTCGACCGTTTTCGGCGCGCGGGCCGAGGGCGGGGCGATCGGCGCGGCGGGGGCGGCGTCTTCCCACGGCGGGGCGTAGGCGGCGGCCTCGTCGTCGGCGTAGGGATCGGCCGCATAGGGGTTGTCGTCGACGGCGGGCCCGGCGGCGGGCATGGCTTCTGGTTCGAAATCGGGCTCGGCTTCAGGCAGGCGGTGGCGCGGCTTGCGGGCCGGAGCGGCGGCTTCAGCCACGATGCGGGCGTCGCCCCTGAGCTCGGCTTTTGAAGGCGTCTTGACCTTGGCGGGGCGGTCGGCGCGATGGGCGGCGTGCTTCTCGGCGGCCCAGCCGGCGGTGTCGGTGAAGTCGCGCAGGCGCAGGCCCACGGCGTAGCCCAGGCCCCAGAGGCCCAGGATCAGGAACAGGCCGCCGACGATCCAGCGTCCGCCGGGAATGTGCAGGGCGGCCAGCCCTTGCGCCGACAGGCCGGTCACGCCGTCGCCCCACAGGCCGCCCAGGCCGGCGGCCAGCGGCCATTTGGCCGGCGCGGCCAGGGCCGACAGGGCGGCGGACAGCAGCAGGACCCCGGCGATGGCGCAGAAGACCTTGAAGGCCGTGGGCTGCAGCCGGTGCTGCAGGGCGTCGCCGATGGCGACAGCGAGCCCAAAGGCGATCAGCAAGAGGACGGCGGGCCAGGCGGCCAGCCCCAGGGACTGCATCATCAGGTCGGCGAAGGTCGCCCCGGCTCCGCCCAGCCAGTTGGTCGGCCCCTGCGTCGAGGCGGCGTTGAGGCTGGGGTCGGCCGGATTCCACGAGATCATGGCCACCAGCAGCAGGCTGGCCAGCAGGGCTTGCAGGACGCCGCGGAACCGCACGGCGAAGGGCGCTGCCCAGACGATGCGGGCGGTGGACCAGGCGCGTTGGCCGAGCGCGAGGGCGACGGACATGAAGGCGAACCTCAGAAGACTAGGCCTCCCTTGTCGCGCGACAGGGTTAAGGGGCTGTTTACCAGGCGACGATCCGGTCGCCGCGACGTCTGGCCCCGCTCGTCGCCTCTGGACGCGGACGGCCATCGGCGCGACACAGGCGGCATGGCTCAGACGGACTACGACATCATCATCGCGGGCGCGGGACTGGCGGGGGCGACGTTCGCCCTGGCGGCGGCGCAGGGCGGACTGAAGCCGGTGCTGGTCGATCCCCAGCCGTTCGACGCCCAGCTGGCGCCGACCTTCGACGGGCGCTCGACCGCCATCGCCTATTCGACCTTCCGGATGCTGGACGCGCTCGGTCTGGGCGAAAGCCTGCGGCCCCACGCCTGCCGCATGGATCGGATTCTGGTGACGGACGGCAAGCGCCCGGGCGCCGCCAGCCGTCCGCCGTCGCCGGCCTATATCCGCTTTGACGCCGATGAGATCGGCGACCGCAACGGCGGCGAGCCCCTGGGCTATATGCTGGAGAACCGCCGCATCCGTACGGCTCTGGCCGAGGCGGTGACCGCGGCCGGGATCGAGGTCCGGGCGCCCGCCAGCGTGGCCGGGGTCGAGGTCGGGCCGGGGCTGGCCACGGTGACCTTGAAAAACGGCGCAACCATTCAGGCGCCTCTGGTCGTCGGCGCCGAGGGGCGCGGCTCGACCGTGCGTCAGGCGGCGGGCATCGACACCTTCGGCTGGGGCTACGGCCAGAGCGGCGTGGTGGCGACGGTCAGGCTGGGCCGCGATCATGGCAATGTCGCCCATGAGTATTTCCTGCCGGACGGCCCCTTCGCCATCCTGCCTCTGACGGAGCAGCGCGCCAGCCTGGTCTGGACCGAGAGCACGCGCCGGGCCGAGGCCCTGAAGGCGGCCTCGGACGAGGCCTTCCACGCCCACCTGATGCGCCGCTTCGGCGAGTTCCTGGACGGGGTCGAGGTGGTCGGGCCGCGCTTCGTCTATCCCCTGTCGCTGCAACTGGCAGAGAAGCTGACCGCGCCGCGCATCGCCATCCTCGGCGACGCCGCCCACGGGGTGCACCCGGTGGCGGGGCAGGGGCTGAACATGGGGCTGAAGGACGCCGCCGCCCTGGCCGAGGTGCTGACCGACGCCGTGCGCATCGGCGAGGACATCGGCTCGGAGCTGGTGCTGGAGCGCTACGCCCGCTGGCGTCGGTTTGACAATGCGGCCCTGGCGGCGGGCTTCGACGGTTTCGTGCGGCTCTTCTCCAACGACATTGCGCCGGTGCGGCTGGCCCGCGACCTGGGCATGGCGGCGGTCAACCGCATCGCCCCCCTGCGCCGCGCCTTCATGCACGAGGCCGGGGGCGCGACAGGGGATCTGCCCCGCCTCCTGCGCGGCGAGAGCCTCTAAAGCGAAGAGGCCCTATCGCTCGCGCCGCGGGCGCTCGCTGCTTGAGGGCTCTCCTCCCCATGCAATGGGGAGGTGGGATCGGCGGCGCAGCCGACGAGACGGAGGGGCTCGGTCGAGCTTGGCGCCGCCGGCCTCTCCACCGCTACGCGGTCCCCCTCCCCACGAGTGGGGAGGAAGGATCACCTAGTCGTGGGTGTGCAGAAGGACGTCGGCGTCGTCGCGGCGGTCGGCTTCCTCCACCGCGCAGCGCAGGGCCGAAGCGCGGGTCTGGAACAGGCCGAAGAAGAGGCCGTCTGAGGAGGCCAGGCGCCAGACCCGGCCCAGGCGACGGATCTCGAACAGGACAGGCGCGGTCATGGGCGTGGCTCGATGTGGTGCAGGCGGTCGGCCTGGCGCTGCAGCTGGCGGGCGATGCGCAGGGCGGCTTCGCGGTCCTTGAAGGGGCGGGTGGCGCAGTCGTCCAGGGTGACGCACCAGCCGCCGTCGCGGGCGACGACGCCATAGGCGCGATGACGGTGGGGCGCGGCCAGGGATTGGGCGGGGCGCGCGTCGGGATAGCCGGTCATCATCGCGAGCGGCTCCGGTCGCCGGGGTCGCGGGGCGTGCAGCCCAGATAGAGGGCCAGAACGGTCTGGGTCATGCGCCAGACCGTGGGCGGAGCGGCAGGCTTCAGGGACTGGTTCAGCAGGGCGCGGCGGCTCATGGGCATCTCCTTCATGAGACGAAGAAGACACCCGGGCGGCGTAAGGGCGCGATGCGGAAAGCGGGTCGCCGCCTAAGGGCGGCGTAAGCCGTCAGTCCAGCGAGCGGGCGTCCTCAGCCAGCATGATCGGCACGCCGTCGCGGATGGGGAAGGCCAGCTTGGCGCCGGCCGAGATCAGTTCGTTGCGCTCGCGGTCATAGGTCAGGCGGCCGCGCGTGACCGGGCAGACCAGGACCTCCAGCAGGCGGGGATCGACCGAGACGGGGGTGTTGAAGGCGTCGCTCATAATTTTAGGGCCCTATCGTTCGCGACGCGGTCGCTCACTGTTTGAGGGCGTTTTGCGCCCTGAGGTTCGCCGCGCGGCGGCTCGCTGCTTGAGGGCGCCGGTCGCCCAATAGTTCGCCAGAGGCGGTTGCGGTTCATAGCGCCAGGTCGAGGCAGCGCCAACTCACTGCATCGCCGGGCCGTCGTCGTCATCGTTGGCGGCGGCCTCGATGCGCAGGAGGGCGGTCAGGGCCTCGGCGCGGGCGTCAAGGGTCTCGGCTTCCAGCAGGGCCTGCTTTTCGGGGGCCTCGAAGGGCAGGGCCATGGCCAGGCTGTTGATCAGGGCCTCCTGCGGCGCGGCCTCGGCGGTCTCCCAGTCCACGTTCAGGCCCCGGTGCTCCAGATAGGGGCGCAGGGCGTCGAGGAAGCCGTGACGGTCGAAATCAGCGGCGGGATCGGGGGCGCGCAGATCGGCTTCGAACGGCGCGAAGTCGGCGCGGACCTGACGATAGGGCGTCTTGACCTGCAACTCTCCGGCCACGTTGAAGCGGCAAATCCCGGTCAGGGTGATCAGATAGCGGCCGTCCGAGGTCTCGTTGAAGCTGGTGATGCGCCCGGCGCAGCCGACGCGGGCCAGCGGCGGCTGGACGCCCAGACCGCCTATGGGCTGGATCAGGCCGATGACCCGGTCCCCGGCCATGGCGTCGTCGACCATGTTCAGGTAGCGCGGCTCGAAGACATTCAGCGGCAGCTGGCCGCGCGACAGCAGGATCGACCCCGGCAAGGGGAAGACCGGGATCACCTGGGGCAGCTCGATCGCCTTGATATAGCCCTGGGCCATCGCCGGTCTCCGATCAGGCGAAGAGGATGGAGGACAGGCGGCGACGGCCGTCGCGAGCGACCTCGCTGGTGGCGCCCGCCGCCTCGAACACGGTCAGCAGCTGCTTGCGCGCGGCCTGGTCGTTCCACTCGCGGTCGGCCTTGACGATGGCCAGCAGCTGATCGACGGCGCCGTTCAGGTCGCCCGTCGAAGCCAGGGCCAGAGACAGGTCGTAGCGGGCCTGATGGTCGTTGGGATCGGCGGCGATCTTCGCTTCCAATTCGGCGTTGGCGCCCGTCGGCGCGGCTGCGGCCAGGGCCAGCTGGGCGCGTACGCTCTGGACCATCGGGTCGGTGGAATCGGCCGGGGCCATGGCGATGGTCTGGCGCGCCTGTTCGGCGTCGCCCTCGGCCAGATAGACGCGGGCCATGCCGGCGATGGCCTTGGGGTTGTCAGGCTCCATGGTCAGGACATGGGCGAAGGCCTGGGCCGCGCCGCCGAGGTCGTTCAGCGACAGGGATTCCTCGCCCAGCGACAGCAGCTGCTCGACGTCGGTGTTGACGCCGGCGCCGCCGGTCAGCTTGTCGATGAAGGCCTTGATCTGGCTGTCGGGAATGGCGCCCTGGAAGCCGTCGACCGGCTGGCCGTTGACGAAGGCGTAGACGGTCGGGATCGACTGGACCCGCAACTGGCCCGCATAGGCCGGGTTGGCGTCGACGTCGATCTTGACCATCTTCACCGCGCCCTTGGCGCCGCGCACGGCCTTCTCCAGAGCGGGGCCGAGGGTGCGGCACGGACCGCACCAGGTGGCCCAGAAGTCGACGATGACCGGCTGATGTTTCGAGGCCTCGACCACGTCGGCCATGAAGCTGGCGTCGGTGCCGTCCTTGATCAGGTCGTCGGAAAGCTTGGGATCGGCGAAGGTCATGATCGGGTCCGCATCAGGGTCGAAGAATCGTAACGGATCAGATGGCGTCGGGATGCCTCCTCATCAAGCGCCAAGTGAGAGGCCTGAGGCGTCTGGCCGCAAGGGGCGCCGGTCCGGCGTTGAAAAACAGAGTCCAATTCGTCTGGGCCTGACGGGTCTGGGCCTGACCCGCGGGGCGGCGACCGCCGAGCCGATCAGCAAGGCGCCGGCCAGGGCGCCGCCCGCCGCCGGACCGCAGATCGCGTTGAGCGTCCCCGGCCTCGAGGCGGGTAGAGGCGACAGGGCGGTCGATCCGGTCAGGGCCAGACCGACGCCGCCCACGGCGAGGGCTTTCGACAACAGTCGCATGCACCGTCTCCCTTTGAGGGTCTGAGGCCACGAACATCGCTCGCGCCGCGCGAGCGCAGGGCGAAATAACGACGATATTAGGCGGGGCGACGCCGGGGAGACAGGGCGATTCCGGGAAACGCGGCGTTCCGCAAGCGGAAGCCGAAAGGCGCCGAGAGAGAGCGTCGATTTGACAATCGGGATTTATACAACATATTGCGCAATATATTTCAGGATTGAATCGATGATGACGTCACGCGCTTTTGTCTCCTTGGTGGCGTTGGTGATGCTGACCCCCGCGTCCGTCCGGGCGCAGACCCTGGATCAGGGGGCGCAAAGAGAGGTGGTGGCGCGCCTGGAGACGGCGCTGAAGCAGAACTACGTTTTTCCCGACCGCATCCCCGCCATCTCGGCCGAACTGGACCGGCGGGTTCAGGCCGGGCCGATCGAGGCCAGGCCGTTCGCCGAGAGCCTGTCGCAGGGTCTGGTCAAGGCCAGCGAGGACCTGCATTTCACCGTGGCCTTTGATCCCGACGAGGTCGCCGCCGACCGTCAGGCCAAGGCGGGCGGGGAGAGCAGCACCCAGGCGCGACGCGACATCGAGCGCGCGGCCAATTTCGGTTTCCGTGAAGCCCGAAGGCTGGACGGGGACCTGGCCTATATCCGCTTCGACTTCTTCGCCGACCCGCAATACGGCCAGGAGGCGGCGGTGGGGGCCATGCGCTTCGCCGAAGGGGCCAAGGGTCTGATCTTCGACCTGCGCTACAACAACGGCGGGGTTCTGGAGATGGCTCAGTTCCTGATGAGCTACCTCTATCCGGCGGGCAAGGATCAGCTGTTCTTCGACTACAACTACAACGAAAAAGGGTTTCAGGTGGCGCGCAGCCAGTGGAACCTGGCCGCCGTGTCGGGCCCGAGGTTTGCGGACATGCCTGTCGTGGTCCTGACCGGTTCGACCTCCTTTTCCTCGGCGGAGTGGATGGCGTTCTCGCTGCAGCGCCTCGGCCGGGCGACCGTGATCGGCGAGCAGACGGCCGGCGGCGCCCATCCCGTCACCCGGGCGCCGATCGACGACCGCTTCATGCTGCAGGTGCCCTTCGGCCAGATCCGCGATCCGATCAAGGGTCAGGATTTCGAGGGGGTCGGGGTGACCCCCGACCTGATCGTCCCGGCCTCGGACGCCCTGCTGGCGGCGCAGAAATTCCTGCTGCGGAGCCGGGCGGAGGCCGGGGATGCGGACGCGAAATGGGCGCTGGTTCCGGTCGAATGGGCGTTGACGGGCCAGAGGCCCAGCCCCCGCGATCTGGATGAGGCGGCGGGGACCTATGAGGGGCGAACCCTGGTGCGCACGTCCGGCGGCCTGGCCTATCATTGGCGCGAGCGCTTTGTTCTGGCGCTGGACCCGATCGGCAAGGATCTGTTTGCGGTTCAGGGCACGGATGACTACCGCTTTCGTCTGGTGCGGACGAACGGCGCCGTGGTCGGGTTGGAACGGGTGTGGAAGTCCGGCGAAACGGCCGCCTATCGTCGCCTGGATTGAGGAGCCGTCAGGCGAATGATCGAGTTGAACCGGACCTATCTGGGCCGCCTCAGCGAGCAGTTGAGCGAATTGATCGAGCAGCAGTCGGCCGAGGTGTTCAAGCGCGCCGGCCTGGTCATTCCGGTCAAGTCGTCGTCGCTGTTGAGCGCCATCGCCATGCTGGGTCCGGTCTCGGTCGCCGATCTGGGGCGGGCGCTGGACCGTTCGCACCAGCTGCTGCAGCAGAAGATCCCCAAGCTGGTGACCCTGGGGCTGGTCAGCCGCCAGCCCGATCCCGCCGACCAGAGGGTGAACCTGATCGCGATCACGGAACGAGGGCGAGATCAGCTGGCCCTGCTCGATAGTCTGGATGGCGCGTTCGAGCGGGCCTACGCCGAGATGGAGCAGGACGCCGGCCCCGTGTTCGACGCGATCAAGCGCGCCATCCAGTCCCTGCAGGCCCGGTCTCTGGCCGCGCGCATGGACGTCTAGCGACTCAGTCCAGGGCGTCGAAATCCACCACCAGGGGCGCGCGGTCCAGCAGGCTCAGGAGGCGGCGGAAGTCGGCCTGAGACAGGGCGGTGGTCGCTGTATTGGTCAGGGGGTGGAAGTTGACGATGTCGGCGTCCCACAGGCGTTGATCCAGGACGAAGGTGACGCGGCGATCCCCATCGTTGATCAGGCCCAGCGCCGTGACCGAGCCGGGGCGGACGCCGAGCGTCTCCCACATCAGCACCTCGTTGCCGAAGGACAGGCGGTCGGAGCCGAGGGTCCGATGGGCGCGCTTCAGGTCGATGACCGTGTCCTGGGCCGCCGAGATCAGCCACAGCCGGCCCTTCTTATCCTTGAGGAAGAGGTTCTTGGTGTGGAGGCCGGGCAGGTCGGCCTTGAGCTCCAGACCTTCCTCCACCCGGAAGACGGCGGGGTGGTCGTGGGTGGTCTGCGTGATCGCGTTGTCGGCCATCCAGGCCAGCAGGCGGGCGCGGTCATAGGACGGAACAGTCAGTTCAGGGGCGGTGTCGGTCATCTCGGCCTTGTCGGACGGGCGGCGGGGGCGATAGGGGAGAAGACGATATCGTTACCCCCTGTTCGACCTGTTTGGGAGCCCGCGTCTTGGAACTGGAATGCTATCCGATGACCGCCCGGCCGTGCGACCTGGTGCCGGGCCGCCAGTCGCGCAACTGGATGGACGCCTTCGCCAGCCGGCACCCTTATCGCTGCCTGCCGCTGAACATGGCCAACACCACGGGGTGGGAGATCCTCTGTCCCTTCGGCTTCACCGCCGAGTGGAACGGCGGGCCGGCCCAGTCCGACATCAAGATCACGCCCGACCGGCACCAGCCGGAGATGGACCACTTCGTCACCTCGCACTTCTCGCGCGGGGTGCTGACCATGCACCCCCAGTACCTGTTCCGCACGCCGCCGGGCTGGGGCATGCTGGCGCAAGGCTCGCCCAACCACGTCAAGGACGGCATCCAGCCGCTGACCGGCCTGATCGAGACCGACTGGCTGCCCTTCCCCTTCACCATGAACTGGATCTTCACCCGGCCCGGCAAGGTGCGGTTCGAGAAGGGCGAGCCCTTCTGCTTCATCCTGCCGATCGAGCATCGCAAGGTGGAGGCCTTCGAGCCGGTGATCCGTTCGCTGGAGTCCAATCCCGGCATGAGGGGCCAGTTCGACGCCTGGAACCGGGCGCGCACCGACTTCAACACCCGCCTGGCCTCGGGCGATCCCGACGCGGCCAAGGAGGCCTGGCAGCGCTTCTACTTCAAGGGCGAGGTGCCGGAGGACCTGGGCTCGGCGCCGGCCACCCACGCCAACAAGCGCAGGCTCAAGACGCCTCGGGTCGGCTGACATTTTTTTGGGGCCTACCGCCCTTTGGGCTACTTGAGGCCGTGATCACAGACAGAAACGCCCGCCTCAGCGATGAGGCGGGCGTTTTTTAGCGCGGCAAGTGTTCGCTCACGCAGCGAGCCGCCGCGCGGCGAGCGATAGCGCTCTTACCTCGGAGCCGGCCGCGTCACGCGCGGGCCGAGGTTGTTGATGACCTCGCGCGCGTCGAAGGCGTTGACGTCGCCGGCGGGCTTGGGACCGCGGCCCATGACGATCTCGGCCGTGGCCTCGTAGCGGTCGACCTGACGGATGTCGCGGTCGCGACCCCAGTAGGGATCCCAGGTGCTCCAGTAGCCGCGCTGGTAGAAGCGCCACGACGGACCCCAGTAGGGGCCGTAGCGGTCGTAGTAGAAGGGATCGGGCGTCGTGTAGAAGCGGGTGTCGCGGTCGGTGGCGCGGGTCACCGTGGCGAACCAGTCGTAGCCGTTCTCGACCGTCAGCTCGGCCGAACGCAGCAGCAGGGACATTTCGACCTGATCGCGCGAGGTGACCGAGTTGCCCGAGAAGCTGACGGCGTAGCGATTGGCTTCCAGACGCTGCTCGGCGTAGCCGCCGCGCTGGCCGTTGAGACCGGCCGGCTGATAGGGGGTGGCGGTGGCGCAGGCGCCCAGGGCCAGGGCCCCGGCGAGGGCGACCAGAACCGACGTCTTACGAAGATTTCTCATGGGAGGTTCTCCTTGAGCGTTCACTGAACGTCCTTGGTGCTGAACGACAGGTGAACAGCCAAGTTCCTGAGGCTGCGACACAGACGCCTATCCGTGCAATCTGGTGACGATCAGGATCGCCGCAAGGATCAGCAGGGCGCCGACGAAGATGCCGAAGCCGCGCTTGAAGCGGGGCTGGTTCATCCGGTTGGCCAGGGCGGCGCCGCCGAGGCCGTAGGCGCTCATCGACAGGACGTCCATGCCGATGGTGGCCAGGGCGAACAGGGCCAGCTGGGGCGCGACCGGGCGGTTGACGTCTAGAAAGGGCGGCAGGACGGCGGTGAAGAAGAGGATGGCCTTGGGATTGGCGATCTGGACGGTGAAGCCGTCGATCAGGGCGCTGCGCCCCCGCCTGACCTCGACATGATCCGGTTCAGCGGCGGTGGCGAAGGCGCCGCGCAGGGCCTTGATCCCCAGCCAGGCGACATAGAGGGCGCCGAGGACGGCGATAATGCGAAAGACCTGGGGGAAGGCGGCGACCAGGGCGCCGAGGCCCAGGGCGGCGGCGGCGAACCAGACCAGGGTGGCGGCGTTCATGCCGACCACGCCGATCAGGGCCGAGGCGCGGCCCTTCTCCATGCCCGTCGCCACGGCGAACAGGTTGGCCGGGCCCGGGGTGATGGCCATGACGGCCATGACGCCCAGGAAGGCGGCGTAGAGATGCGGATCGACAGGAAGCGCGGCCATGGCGTCCCCTTTCCGGCGGGGGACGGGTCAGGTCAAGCCTTGTCGGACGGGATCAGGCCTCGGCGGGCGGGGCGGGCGGCGCCGGAGGCGCGAGCGGGGCGTCGAAGGCCTCGTGGACCTCTTCGATGGCGTCCAGCGACTGGCCGACGGCGTAGTCGGCCATGAGGCCGTAGGTCACCATCTGGTCGGGATCGGGCTGGGCCCAGGTGCTGTTGACCGCCAGGCCCTGAACCAGGGGGGCGACGCCGGCCATGGCCTCGGTCACGACGGCTTCGATGTCCACATCGGCGAGGGCCTGCTGGGCGATCAGGTTCGCCTGTTGCGCGGCGACGCCGGTGAAGGCGGTCACGTGGGGCTGGTACTCGGACCACAGGGCGGCGATGCGCAGGCCCTTGGCCGTATCGCCCAGAGATGCGTCCGCCTCGATGGCTTCGGCGCGTTCGCCGAACTCCTCCATCTTCTTCTCGAAGTCGGCGGCGGCGGATTCCAGCTGGACCTCGGCGGAGGTCTTGGCCTCCTGCGCCACGGCGGCGGAGACGGGCAGCAGGGCGAGGGCGGCGGCGAGCGACAGGGCGCGGATCATCAGGGGGCTCCTTGAGCGGACGCCGCAAGGTCCGCCGAACGCCGCCCGGCCTCAAGTGAAATCGCGGTAAGGCGAGGGGCGGCCTCGACCTGAAGCCGGACCGCCCCCGTTCTGACCTCAGTTGGGCGTCGCGACGACCGTGGCGGCCGGAGCGGCGGCGGCCGCCGTGATCGCCTGCTGGACCGCGACGCGGATCTGCGGGGCGATGCCGCGAATCGCCGTGCCGACCTTGCCGCGGGCGTCGGTCAGCTGCTGGCGCTCGGCCTCGTCGGTGGACGCCGCCAGTTGACCGTCGAGGAAGGTCTCGAAGGCCGAGGCGAAGGCGTCGAAATCGGGCTGGTAGCTGGCCAGGATGGCGTCGGCGGCGGCCATGCGCTTGGCTTCGTCGCCGCCGTCGGGGCCGTCGACCACGGCGCTCAGTTCAGTCTGCAGGCTTTCCATGCGAGCCTGGAAGGCGGCGGCCTTGGCCTCCATCTCGAGCTCGGCGGGCGACTTGGCTTCGGCAGGGGCTGCGGCGGGGGCGGGGGTCGCCGGGGCGGCGTCCTGGGCGAAGGCGGGCGCGGCGAAGGCGAGCGTCGCCGCGGCGGCGGCGAGGGTCAGATGCAGGGACATGTAAGGAAGGCTCCGGCAGGGCGGGAGTGCGATACTCGCCGCAAGACAAGACCGAGGGTTCGGTTGAAGGCGAAGTTGGCCTTGTCAGACGCCGAGAGCAAGCGTCAGCATGGGGGCATGAAACGATCTTTTCTTCTGCTCGGTCTGACCGTTGCGGCGGGTCTGTTGTCCGGGGGGACGCCGACGGGCGCCCAGACAGGCAGCCCGGCGCGCGCCTATGCGACCTCCGGCGACTGCGGCGGGCGGCCTGCGACCACGGTGCGGACGGCGCCCGGCCTGTGCCTGGGTCTGGTCTGGCAGGGCGCGGGAAGCGAGGGGCCGAGGATGCCGCGCGGCCTGATGCAACTCGCGGACGGCGACTGGCTGGTCACCGACCTGGGCGGCTGGGAGGCGGGCAAGGGGGCGGTCTGGCGCCTGTCGTTCGCGGCGGACGGCGCGGCGCAATGGCGGCGTCTGGCGCGGGGCCTGTCGATGCCGCACACCGTGGCGCGCGGGCCGGACGGGCGCATCTATGTGTCCGAGATGAACCGCATCCTGACGCTGGACCCCGAGGCGGCGGACCCGGCGGCCAGCGTGCGGACGGTGATTGGCGACCTGCCGGACAATCGGCTGCACGACAACCGTCACCCGCTGTCCAGTTTCGTCTTCGACGGCAACGGCGACCTGCTGGTCAATGTCGGGGCGCCGAGCGACCGCTGTCTGGATGGGGCGGGCAAGCCGAAGACGGATGCGCCTAGTGCCGACAAGCCTGGGGCCTGCGTCGAGGAGGCCACTACCGCCCAGGTGCGGCGTCACGCCTATCTGGGGAATGGGCGTTGGGCCGAGGAGAGCAGCGTCTTCGCCAGCGGGCTGAGGAACTCCATCGCCCTGGTGCGCCATCCGTCGGGGACGGTGTTGCAGGCCGAGAATTCGGTCGATCTGCCCACGCCCGAGCATCCGTTCGACGAGGTCAATGTGCTGCGTCAGGGCGGGCACTACGGCTGGCCCTATTGCGTGGACCTATCGACGCCCTTGCCCGGTTGGCCCGCGCGACAGGCGCGCTGCGGCGAGCGGGATCAGCCCGTCGCCCTGCTGCCGCCGCACGCGGCGCCGCTGGACATGATCTATTACGAGGGGGCGATGTTCCCGGAACTGCGCGGCCGTCTGCTGATGACCTGGCACGGCTATCGGCGCACGGCGGGACGGATCACGGCGGTGGAGACGGATGCGCAAGGCGTGCCGCTGACCGACGTGGGCGGGCGTTACGCCATCTATCCGCGTGGATCGCTGGCCTATCCGGCCGGGGCGCCGAGCGTGAAGGGCAAGGTGCTGACGCCGGGCTGGGATCGCGTGGCCGGGCGTCAGCCGCGCGGCTCGCCGGTGGTGATGGCGGTCGCCGCCGACGGCTCGATCTGGGTCACGGACGACCGCAGCCGGGCGATCCTGAGGATCGCCCGGCCCTAGTCTTTCAGGGCTTAGCCCTGGGTGCGGGCGTCGCGCTTGGCCAGGACGCGCAGGCGCAGGGCGTTCAGCTTGATGAAGCCGGCGGCGTCCTTGTGGTCATAGGCCTGGACGCCTTCTTCGAAGGTCACCAGGTCCTGATCATAGAGGCTGTAGGGGCTCTCGCGGCCGATGACCGTGGCGTTGCCCTTGTAGAGCTTGACCTTGACCGTGCCCGAGACCTTCTCCTGGCTCTTGTCGACGGCGGCCTGCAGCATCTCGCGCTCGGGCGAGAACCAGAAGCCGTTGTAGACGAGGTGGGCGTATTTGACCGCCAGTTCGTCCTTCAGGTGCATGGCGCCGCGGTCCAGGGTGATGGACTCGATGCCGCGATGGGCGGCCAGCAGGATGGTCCCGCCGGGGGTTTCATAGACGCCGCGCGACTTCATGCCGACGAAGCGGTTCTCGACCAGGTCCAGACGGCCGATGCCGTTGTCGTGGCCGTACTGGTTCAGGGCGGTCAGCAGGGTGGCGGGCGACATGGCTTCGCCGTTGATCGAGACGGCGTCGCCCTTCTCGAAACCGATCTCGATGACCGTGGCCACGTCAGGGGCGGCTTCGGGCGAGATGGTGCGCTGGTGCACGAACTCGGGGGCCTCGACGGCCGGGTCTTCCAGCACCTTGCCCTCGGACGAGGAGTGCAGAAGGTTGGCGTCGACCGAGAAGGGGGCCTCGCCGCGCTTGTCCTTGGAGATCGGGATCTGGTGCTTTTCGGCGAAGTCCAGCAGGGCCTCGCGCGAACGGAACTCCCACTCGCGCCAGGGGGCGATGACGTGGATGTCGGGGTTCAGGGCGTAGTAGCCCAGCTCGAAGCGGACCTGGTCGTTGCCCTTGCCGGTGGCGCCGTGGCAGACGGCGTCGGCGCCCAGCTGGCGGGCGATCTCGATCTGGCGCTTGGCGATCAGCGGACGGGCGATCGAGGTGCCGAGCAGGTACTGGCCTTCATAGAGGGCGTTGGCGCGGAACATGGGGAAGACGAAGTCGCGCACGAACTCTTCGCGCAGGTCGTCGATGAAGATGTTCTCGGGCTTGATGCCCAGCTTCAGCGCCTTCTCCTTGGCGGGCGCCAGCTCTTCGCCCTGACCCAGGTCGGCGGTGAAGGTGATGACCTCGGCGCCGTATTCCTCCTGCAGCCACTTCAGGATGATCGACGTGTCCAGCCCGCCCGAATAGGCGAGGACGACTTTCTTGGGGGCGGGCGAGGTCATCGGTCGAAACTTCCTTCGGGAAAACGCGGGGAGGCGTGTCTGGCGCGCTTAAAGGACCAGACGCCGCGTGATGCAAGGGCATGATTGTGTTGCGGGCGCCGGATGCGAAAAGGGCGCCGCGACCGAAGCCGCGACGCCCTTTCTCATTCAGGCGGCTGCGGGGCTCAGACGAGGGCCTTCAGCTTGTCGACCAGATCGGTCTTTTCCCAGCTGAAGCCGCCGTCGGCGTCGGGCGTGCGGCCGAAGTGGCCATAGGCGGCGCTGCGGCGATAGATGGGCTTGTTCAGGCCCAGGTGCTCGCGGATGGCGCGCGGCGAGGCGCCGCCGATCAGCCTGGGCAGCTCGGCTTCCAGCACCGCCTCGTCGATCTTGCCCGTGCCGTGCAGGTCGACGTGGACCGACAGGGGCTTGGACACGCCGATGGCGTAGCTGATCTGGATGGTGCAGCGGTCGGCCAGACCGGCGGCGACCACGTTCTTGGCCAGGTAGCGGCAGGCGTAGGCGGCCGAGCGGTCGACCTTCGTCGGGTCCTTGCCCGAGAAGGCGCCGCCGCCGTGCGGGGCCGCGCCGCCGTAGGTGTCGACGATGATCTTGCGGCCGGTCACGCCGGCGTCGCCGTCAGGCCCGCCGATGACGAAGGTGCCGGTCGGGTTGATGTGCCACTCGGTCTCGTTGGTGATGAAGCCCTGCGGCAGCACCTTCTCGACATAGGGTTTGACGATGGCGGCGACCTGCGCCTGGCTGAGGCCGTCCTTGTGCTGGGTCGAGACGACGATCGAGGTGGCGCGCACCGGGCGGCCGTTTTCATAGAAGAGCGTCACCTGGCTCTTGGCGTCGGGCTCCAGGCCCGGCTCCTGGCCTGAATGGCGGGCGTCGGCCAAGGCCTTCAGGATGTTGTGGCTGTACTGCAGGGTGGCCGGCATCAGCTCGGGCGTCTCGTTCGAGGCGTAGCCGAACATGATGCCCTGGTCCCCCGCGCCCTCGTCCTTGTCCTCGCCGGCGTCGACGCCCTGGGCGATGTGGGCCGATTGCGGGTGCAGGTTGTTCTCGAAGCGGAAGGTCTTCCAGTGGAAGCCGTCCTGCTCATAGCCGATGTCGCGCACCACGCCGCGCACCGCAGCCTCGATCTCCTGCTCGACGCCGGGGGCCCAGTTGCCTTCCGTGTCCATGATGCCCTCGCCGCGGATCTCGCCGGCCAGAACCACCAGATTGGTCGTCGTCAGGGTCTCGCACGCCACGCGGGCCTCGGGGTCCTTGGACAGGAACAGATCGACGATGGAGTCGGAGATCTGGTCCGCGACCTTGTCGGGGTGGCCTTCCGAGACGCTCTCGGAGGTGAACAGAAACGACGAACGGGCCAAGGCAGGCTCCTGCAAGACGGTGAGGCCGACAGACATATAAAGATATGCTTATACCTTCAAGTGCGCTGTCGCTGCGTCAGGCGAAGTCCAGGCGCGTCTCTCCGCTCGGCGGGATCTTCACGGTGCGGACGACGTCGGCGTGGCGGACCCGCGTTTCGTCGTCCGGCGCGCCGCGCAGCACCACCTCGGTCGGTCGTCCGTCAGCCCAGGCGACATCGAGGCCGAAGCCGCCGCGCGCCCGGACGCCGCGCAACCAGCCCTTCGGCCAGGCGGAGGGCAGGGCGGGCAGGATCTCGATCTCTCCCGGTCGCGACTGGACGATCATCTCGGCCATGCCGTTGGTTCCGCCGAAATTGCCGTCGATCTGGAAGGGCGGATGGGCGTCGAACAGATTGGGATAGGTGCGTTCCGGGCCCAGCAGCAGCCTGAGCACGCGGTGGGTCCGGTCGCCGTCGCCCAGGCGCGCCCACAGGTTGATGCGCCAGCCGATGGCCCAGCCGGTCGACAGGTCGCCGCGCTGCTCCAACGAGGTCCGGGCGGCCAGGGCGAGATCAGGGGTGTCGCGGCGCGAGATCTGCCAGCTGGGGAAGAGGGCGTAGAGGTGCGAGACGTGGCGGTGGTGCGGCTCGGGCGCCGCCATGTCCCAGTCCTCCAGCCATTCCTGCAACTGGCCAGCCTTGCCAATGCGGTCGGCGGGCAGGCGGGCGCGGGCGGCCAGCACCTCACGGCGGAAAGCGGCGTCCTTGCGCAGGATCTGCGAGGCCTCGGCGACATGGGCGAACAGGTCGCGCAGGATCTGGCTGTCCATGGCGGGGCCGGCGCAGACCGCGGCCCCGAACGGGTGCAGGTTCTCCGGCGACAGCGACGGACAGGTGACCAGGCCCGAGCCGTCCGGGTGCTCGACCAGGGTGTCGAGGAAGAACTGGGCCGCCCCCTTCATCACCGGATAGACCTCGGCCAGATAGGCCTTGTCGCGGCCGTAGTCGTAGTGGTCCCACAGGTGTTCGCACAGCCAGGCGCCGCCCATGGGCCACAGGCCGAAACGGGCCCCGTCGATGGGGGCGGTGGCGCGCCACAGGTCGGTGTTGTGATGGCAGACCCAGCCGCGCGCGCCGTAGTTGACGCGGGCGGTGACGGCGCCGGTCTCGGCCATCTGCTTGACCATGGCGATCAGGGGCTCGACGCACTCCTGCATGGCCAGGGGTTCAGCGGGCCAGTAGTTCATCTCGGTATTGATGTTGATCGTGTATTTCGAGCCCCACGGCGGGCTGGTCTTGTCGTTCCACAGGCCTTGCAGATTGGCCGGCTGGGTCCCTGGGCGCGAACAGGACAGCAGCAGGTAGCGGCCGTACTGGAAGTAGAGGGCCGCCAAAGCCGGATCGTCCAGGGTGGCGGAACTGGCGACCCGCTGGTCGGTCGGCCTTTGCGCGGCCTCGGTGGTCCCGACGGCGAAACCGACGCGCCGGAACAGGGGCTGGTAGTCCGCCAGATGGCGCGCCTTCAGCCGGTCGAAATCCGCATCCAGCCTCGCCAGGGCGGCCAGGGTCCGGGCGCGCGGATCGGCGCTGACGTCCTTGGGTCCCACGTGGCTGGTGGCCATGGCGATCAGGATCAGGGCCTCGTCGGCGCCTTCGACGCGCAGGGCGCCGTCCTTGCCGAACGCACGCCCGCCGCGCGGCAGGATGCGAACCCGGGTTTCGAATCTCAGCGCGGCGGGGATGTCGAACTGGGAACCGTTGCGGCCGGTCAGGACCAGATCCCCGTTCTCGACGGCGGCGTCGCCCGCCTGGGGCGTCTCGAAGCCGGCGTCGAAGCTCAGCGCGCCCGGGCGGTCGGCGGTCAGCCGCACGACGATGACGTCGTCGGGGCGTGAAGCGAACACTTCGCGGCGATAGCCGACGCCGTCCAGGCGGTACTCCGTCGTGGCCAGGGCCTGATCCAGATCCAGCTCACGCCGATAGCCGCTCGCGCCCGATCGGACGCCGAAGGTCAGGAGCAGGTCGCCGATGGTCTGATAGCTCATCTGCCGGATCGGCCGGGCCATCATCCGGGCCTGGGCCAGAGCCTGCGCCTCCGGATAGCGGCCCTCGAAAATCAGGCGGCGCACCTCGGGCAGGGCCTCGAGCGCGTCGGGGCTGGAGGGATCATAGGGGCCGCCGGCCCACAGGCTGTCCTCGTTCAGTTGCAGTCGCTCGCGGGCGACCCCGCCGAAGACCATGGCGCCCAGCCGCCCGTTGCCGACCGGCAGGGCCTCGACCCAGGCCTCGGCCGGATTACGGTACCAGAGCTTGGGCTCGGCCTCGTCGCCGATGCGCGGCAGGGGAACGACGGTCGGCTGGGCCAGGACCATCGGCCCTGCGCCCGCGAAGGCCGCCGTGGCCGCGGCGCCCATCAGCAGTCGCCGTCGATTGAAGCCTGCCGCACCCGCCTTGAACGTCGTCATTCCCGCTTCCCCATCTTTTCGGATCAATTAGTAGTATGATACGATGAAGAACAGCGGCGCAATACGGCGCGCACGCAGGCTGGCCCCAGGCGATCGGGTCGAAACGATTCAGGCTGTCTGAAGAGAGTGGTGCCGCTTAGGTGACTCGAACACCTGACCCCATCATTACGAATGATGTGCTCTACCGGCTGAGCTAAAGCGGCTCCGGTCGGCGGCCTGACGAGTGTCGGTGGCCGCGCGAGGTCGGGTCTTTATACGGGTCCGGCGGACTTGCCAAGCGCTGTCAGCACGGAGTTTTCATCCGGGGCGTCGGCGGTGCGGATTTCGGTGAAGCTGAAGGCCGTCAGCGGGGCCGCGGCGGCGGCGGAAATGCAGACGGCGAGGCGGTTTGCGACGGTCTCGGGTGTCGCGATGCGGGCGAAGGCGCGGGCGGCGCGGGGCGAATGCAGCAGGACGGCGTCGAAATCGGCGGGCGGGGCCACGTCGGTCTCCTCGGCGGCGTAGACCTGCAGGCGTCGGACGGCGTGTTCGGGCAGGAGAGCGGGCAGGTCGCCGGCGGGCTCGCGGGCGCCGGGGGCGAGGATCAGGCCGTGGATCGGGCTGGCGGCGATGAGGCGGGCGAGGGCGTGGATGTCGCCGGCGGCCGAGCGGGCGTCGGTGAAGCCGGCGTCGCGGGCGGCCTCGGCGGTGGCGTCGCCGACCGCGAAGACGGGAAGGTCGCGCAAGTCCGGCGTCAGGGCGGCGAAGGCGGAGACGCCGTTGGGGCTGGTGAAGGCCAGGGCCGCGACCGAGGCGAAGTCAGGCGCGGCGTCGAGGGCGTCGGGCAGGGGGCGAATAGCCAGCAGGGGGGCGACCACGGGCTGGAAGCCGAGCGCCGTCAGCCGGGCGGCGGTGCGCGCGGCGCCGGGCTGGGCGCGGGTGATCCAGACGCGGCGGATCGGCCGCATGGCCTAGAGGTCGATCTTCTGGTCGCCGGCCTCGGCCTGGACCTCGCCGCCGAGACGCAGGCCGAGGGCGCGAGCGTGGTCGAGGGCGGTTGAGGACGAAACGCCCGAGATTTCCCCGACGCGGCGCCAGCGGGCCGAGCCGTCGGGGCTGAGCATTTCCGTGGTCAGGCGCAGGGTCCCGTTCTCGATCAGGGCGTAGGCGCCGATGGCGGTGCGGCACGAGCCTTCCAGCGCGGTCATGGCGCCGCGCTCGGCGGCGACGCAAAGCGCGGTCAGGTCGTGGTTGAGGGCGCGGGTCCAGTCGGCGTCGGCGTCGCCCTCGCGCGTCTGGATGGCCAGGGCGCCCTGGCCCGGGGCGGGCAGGAAATCGTCCAGCGACAGGCGCTCGCGGATGACCTCGGAGAAGCCGAGACGGTTCAGGCCGGAACAGGCCAGGAGGATGGCGTCGAAGTCGCCGTCCTTGAGCCGCTTCAGCCGGGTGTCGACATTGCCGCGCAGCATCTCGATCTGCAGGTCGGGGCGCAGGGCCAGGGCTTGCGCTTGCCGCCGCAGCGAGGCGGTGCCGAGGCGGGCGCCGTGGGGCAGGTCGGCGAAGCTGGCGAAATGCGCGCTGATGAAGCCGTCGCGGGCGTCTTCGCGCTCGGGGACGGCGGCGATGGCCAGCCCCTCGGGCTGTTCGGCGGGGACGTCCTTCATCGAGTGGACGGCGACATCGACGCGGCCGTCGAGCAGGGCCTCCTCGATCTCCTTGGTGAAGAGAGCCTTGCCGCCGACTTCGAGCAGACGGCGGTCCTGAATCCGGTCGCCGGTGGTGACGATCTCGACCAGGGGGACCAGGGTTTCGATGTCGGCCTCGGCGACGCCCAGCGCGCGGCCGATGGCGCGCTGCATCATGCCGGACTGGGCCAGGGCCAGCCTGGAGCGGCGGGTGCCGATGCGGAGAAGCGGGGTCATGAGGTCGCGCAGCCGTTGCGAAAGGGGAACCGGGCCGCTACCTCGACCCGATGAACACTGGCGCGGACTATAGCAGCGGAACGACGGGGGCAACCGAACGGCGATCGGACGGATTGACCGTGCTGGGTCTGGAGACCAGCTGCGACGAGACCGCCGCCTCGGTGGTGCGCCTGTCGGCGGCCGGGGCCGAGGTCCTGTCCAGCGTCATTCACAGCCAGATCGACGAGCACGCGGCTTTCGGCGGGGTGGTGCCGGAAATCGCCGCGCGCAGCCATGTCGAGATGATCGACGGCGTCGCCCGCCGGGCCATGCTTGAGGCCGGGATCGACTATGCGGCGCTGGACGGGGTGGCGGCGACCGCCGGGCCGGGACTGGTCGGCGGGGTCATGGTGGGGCTGAGCTACGGCAAGGCCGTGGCTCTGGCGCGCGACCTGCCGCTGATCGCGGTCAACCATCTGGAAGGCCACGCCGTGTCGGCGCGGCTGGGGGCGGAGACGACCTATCCCTTCCTGCTGCTGCTGGTCTCGGGCGGGCATTGTCAGTTGCTGGAGGTGCGAGGCATCGGCGACATGAGCCGGCTGGGCACCACCATCGACGACGCGGCGGGCGAGGCCTTCGACAAGATCGCCAAGGCCATGGGGCTGGGCTACCCCGGCGGGCCGGCGCTGGAGAAGCTGGCCGAGAAGGGCGACGGGTCGCGCTTTGACCTGCCGCGCGCCCTGCTGGGGCGCAAGGACTGCGACTTCTCCTTCTCGGGCCTGAAGACGGCGGCCTCGCGGCTGGCCCAGACCTGTACGAGCGAGCAGGACAAGGCCGATCTGGCCGATGCGGTGCAGAAGGCCATCGCGCGTCAACTGGCCGAGCGGACCGAGCGGGCCATGGTCGCGTATGCAGAGCAGCATGAGGTTCTGCATTTCGTCGTCGCTGGGGGCGTGGCGGCCAACAAGACGATCCGGCGCACGCTGGAGGATCTGGCGACCAAGCACGGCTTCAGCTTCCTGGCGCCGCCCATGGTCTATTGCACCGACAACGCGGCCATGATCGCCCTGGCAGGGGCCGAGCGGCTGGAAAAAGGCCTGACCTCGGACATCGATGTCGCCGCCCGGCCGCGATGGCCTCTGGACGAGGCGCGCGCGAACGCCGATCCTGTGCACAAGAAAACGGGCCGCAAGGGCGCCAAGGCTTGATCTGCCGGCGTTCGAGCGGTGGTCGGGGGACCGGAGAAGACATGGAATTTCATACGGCAGGCGTGATTGGCGGCGGCGCATGGGGCACGGCCCTGGCGCAGAGCGCGGCGGCGGCGGGCCTGGCGGTCGTCCTGCAGGCGCGCGAGCCGGAGGTCATCGAGAGCATCCGCACGCGGCGGGTCAATGACGCCTTCCTGCCGGGGATCGAGCTGGACTCGGCCATCAACGTCACCTCGAACCTGGCCGATCTGGCCGACTGCGATCTGATTCTGGCGGTGCCCCCGGCCCAGCATATGCGGGCGACGCTTCAGGCCTTCGCCCCCTACGCCCGGCCCGGCCTGCCCATCGTCCTGTGCGCCAAGGGCGTCGAGCGCGGCTCGCTGAAGCTGATGACCGAGGTGCTGGCCGAGACCGTCCCCTCGGCGACCCCTGCCGTCCTGTCGGGCCCCAGCTTCGCCGCCGAGGTGGCGCGCGGCCTGCCCAGCGCCGTCACCATCGCCTGCGAGGACGAGGACATGGCGGTCGCCCTGGCCACGGCCCTGTCGGGGCCGGTCTTCCGACCCTATCTGGCCGACGACCTGATCGGGGCCGAGACGGGCGGGGCCTTGAAGAACGTCCTGGCCATCGCCTGCGGCATCGTCGAGGGCCGCGAACTGGGCCGCAGCGCCCACGCCGCCGTCATCACCCGCGGCTTCGCCGAGATCGTCCGCGTGGCCCAGGCCCTGGGCGGCAAGGCCGAGACGGTCGCCGGCCTGTGCGGCCTGGGCGATCTGGTCCTGACCTGCTCCAGCCCGCAGTCGCGCAACATGAGTCTGGGTCTGGCCCTGGGTCAGGGGATGAGCGTGGAGCAGGCCCTGGCCGGCAAGCGGTCGGTGGCCGAGGGCTATGAGAGCGCGCCCGCGGTGCGCGAGCTGACCCGCAAGCTGGGCGTCGAGACCCCCATCTGCGAGGCCGTCGCCGCCGTCCTGGCGGGCGAGACCACGGTGGACGCGGCCATCGAGGCCCTGCTGACCCGGCCGCTCAAGCCCGAACGCGAATAGTCAGCCCGCATTTTTCCGCTCATCCCCGCGGAGGCGGGGACCCAGTTCGAGCCGTTTCTCAGACCCATGCCCATCTCTATTCAACGTGCGCCGTCTCTGGCCAAAGCACTTCTGGCCAAAGTACTGGGTCCCCGCCTCCGCGGGGATGAGCGGGTGTGGGGATGACGGACCAGCCCGTCGCCGAAGAGCGTAAGCGCGTCTGGAAGACGCCGCCGAACGTGCCCCTGTGCGCGGAAGACGACATCGCCGATCCCGGCTCGCGCGGCTTCGTGCTGCAGATCGGCGAAGCCTTCTTCCACGGCTTCGTGGTCAAGAAGGACGGCGCGGTCGCGGGCTGGGTCGACCGCTGTCCGCACGCGGGCTTCCCCATCGCCATGGAACTGGACCGCTATCTGACGCCGGACGGGTCGCTGATCCTGTGCGGTTGGCACGGAGCGGTGTTCGAGCCGCTGTCGGGCGCCTGCGTCGGCGGACCGTGCGCGGGCGGCAAGCTGACGCCCTGGCCGGTCGAGGCCAGGGGCGGGATCATCCGGACGGCCTGAGGTCGGGCTATTCCTTCGGGACGATCTTGGGGTCCTTGGTGAAGGCGTCGTCGACCTCTTCCTCGGTGATCCGCTTGGACGGGTCGCCGGGCTGGTTGAGGTTCTGTTCCTCGGTGCCGTCGCCCATCATGCCGGGATGGGGATCGGTCTTCTTGGGGTCTTCGGCCATGTCGGGCTCCTTGCTGGACACGCAAGCAACACGGGCGGCGGGACGGCGTTCCATCACGCCGCCTTGAATCAGGGTTTCAGGCGTTCGGCGTTGGCCACGACGGCGGCGTGGATCGGCGACAGGGCCTCGGCCTGCAGCTTCAGCATGGCCTCGCCCAGGCCCCAGCCGTCAGCGATGGCCCTTGACCACACGCCCATGCCCCAGGCGGCCTGCAGGGCCGCGGCGCCGGCCAGGCTGTCGACGCCGGCCAGCCGGGCCAGGTGGGCCGAGGCTTCAAGACCCTCGCGGTCGGCGATGCGGCGGCCCTGGTCGGCCAGATCGAGGGCGCCTGTGGCCACGGCCCCGGCCGAGGCCGTCAGGGCCTCGACCTTTTCCACGCCCATCCGCCCCAGCTCGGCGTGATCGGCGCGCAAAGGGTCGGCCAGGGCCTCGCCCATGATGGCCAGACGCCGGGCGATGACCTGGGCCGAGGCCTCGGCGGTCTCCTGTCCGACGCGGGCGGTGCGGGCGGCGCGAGCAATGGGGTTCATGCGGTGAGCCTGGGCCTGTTCCGCTCGCGGGGCAAGCGGATCAGGCCCCTTAGCTTCAGGGCAGGACTTCGGCGGCGAAGGCCGAGACGTCCTGGATCAGCGCCGGGATGGAGGCGTCGATGATGCGCTGGCCCTTCTCGGGGCTGGCCTGGGCCGGGTCCGAGCCGATGCGGCCGTCCGGGAAGCGGGCGCGGTAGTCGAGCGCGTCGCGGATCGGGCCCATGGGGGCGATCTTGGGGCTGTAGTCGGCGATCTTGATGTGGTCGGGATAGGCGGCCTGGGTCACCGCGATCTCGGACGGAGTGGCGTGGGCGCCGTGACCGACGGGGAAGATCTCCTCGCACAGCTTGTGCACGCCGGGCAGGTCCCACCAGTTGCGCAGCTTCAGGATAAACGGAGGTTGCTCCTCGACGAAGGACCACTCGGCGTAGATTTCCGAGAAGGTGGCCTCGATGGTGGCGACGTTGCCGCCGTGGCCGTTGAGGAAGTAGATGCGCTCGAAGCCGTGACGGGCCAGCGACGACACCCAGTCGGTGATGGCGGCCATGAAGGTCGAGGGGCGCAAGGAGATGGTGCCGGGGAAGGCCAGGTGATGCTGGGCCATGCCGATGTTGAAGGTCGGAGCGATGATCAGGCGCTCGTCGCCCTTCTCGGCGGCTTGGGCGATGATCTCGGGGCAGAGCCAGTCGGTGCCCAGCAGGCCGGTCGGGCCATGCTGCTCGTTGGAGCCGATCGGCACGATGACCGTCTTGGACAGGGCGGCGCCGTCCTTCAGGCGCGCGTCGATCTCGGGCCAGGACGACAGGTGGATCAGCATGGGAGAACTCCGCGAGGGGGGCAGAAAGACCTCGGCGCTTTACGCCGATCCGGCGAAAGGGCCAAACGCCGCGCTCGGGTTGGCGCCTAGGTCGGAGCGAAGGCGCGGATGAAGCGGCGGGCCGTCTCGCGGGCGCGACCCGGGACGTCGTCCTGATGCGGGTGCGGCAGGCCCAGGACCGACCGCAGGTGGCCGTGGCCCAGGACCATGCCGGCGAACATCTCGGCGGCGGCGGCGGGATCGGGCACGGACAACAGGCCCAGTCGTTCCTGCTCGGCCAGCCAGGCGGCGATGCGGCGCACGCTCTCGCCCGGTCCGGCGTCGTAGATGGCGCGAGCCAGTTCAGGGGCCTGGGGCGACATCAGGGCCACGCCGCGCAGGGAAGCGCCCTTGCCCTCGCTGCAGATCTTGCGGATCAGGGTCTCGGCGATGGCGCTCAGAACCTCTTCGGGCGTGGCTCCGGATTTCAGCGGCGCCGTCACCGCGTCCGAGCGCCGGGCGGCCAGGGCGCGGGCGATGTCGAGCTTGGTCGGAAAGCGGTTGTAGAGGGTCTGTTTCGACACGCCGGCGCGTCGGGCGATCTCGGTCATCGAGGCGCCCGCCCCCTTTTCCACGAACAGGTCCGAGGCGGCCTGGAGGATGGCTTCGCTCTTGTGTTCGTCGACCTGACCGGGGGCGCGGGGCATCAGTGGACCTCGGACGGGCCGGCCGAGGGATCGGGCTTGCCGGGCTTGGACAGCAGGGTGACGAAGGCGGCGCAGGCGCAGGCCACCGCCAGCAGGGCGAAGGCGTCGCCGAAGGCCAGGGTCGTCGCCTGCTTCTGCAGCATGCCGTAGAAGGCCTTCATCGCGGCGGCCTGGGGGTCGATGGAGGCCGAGAAGCGCTGGGCCATGCCGGCGATCATGTTGCGCGCCGCCGTGTCCGACTGGTTGATGGCGCTGGTCAGCTCGACCATGTGCAGGGCCGAATTCTGGGTCAGGGAGGTGTTGAGGATGGCCAGGCCGAAGGCGCCGCCGACGTTGCGCGACAGGTTCACCAGACCCGAGGCGTTCTTGACCATGTGCGGCGGCAGGGTGGACATGGTCACCTGCTGCGAGGCGATCATGGCGATCATGACGCCGCAGCCGCGCACGGCCTGAACCCCGGCGAACTCCCAGAAGCCCCAGTCTCCGGTCACCAGTCTCGCGTCCCACATCCCCCAGGCGCACAGCATGAAGCCGAGGAACATCAGGATGCGGGGGTCGACGGCGCGCACCAGCCGCCCGGCGAAGGGGGCGGTGAGGAACATGGCCAGCCCCGAGACGACCATGGTGGTGCCGACCTCGGCCGCCGAATACTCGCGCACCCGGCCGAGGAAGAGGGGCAGCAGGAAGGTGCCGCCGAACAGGGCCGCGCCCACGATGAAGGTCATGACGACCCCGACGACGAAGTTGCGGTTGGCGAAGGCGCGCAGCTCGACGATCGGATTGAAATAGGTCAGCGAGCGCCAGATGAAGGCCGGGCCGCAGATGGCCGCGACCAGGCTGAGCAGCAGGATGTGGTCGTCGGCGAACCAGTCATTTTTAGCTCCTTCCTCCAGCACGAATTGCAGGCTCATCAGGAAAGCCGCCATCAGGCCCAGACCCCACCAGTCGAAGCCCTTGGCCAGCGACGGGTCGCCCTTGTCGAAGTGGGCGTAGCGGCTGACCAGGAAGAGGACGAGCACGCCGGGGAAGACGTTGATGAAGAAGAGCCAGCGCCAGCTGAGCGCCTCGGTCAGGTGGCCGCCCAGGGTCGGGCCGACGGTGGGGGCCAGGGTGACGATCAGACCCATGATGACGCTGGCGGTGACGCGCTTTTCGGGCGGGAAGGCGGTGAAGGCCACGGCGAAAACGGTCGGGATCATGGCCCCGCCGAGGAAGCCCTGCAGCGCGCGGAAGAAGATCATCATCTCGACCGAGGACGACAGGCCCACGACCACGCTCATGATCAGGAAGCCGGTGCAGGAGGCCAGGAACAGCTTCTGCGTGCCCCACAGCCGCGACAGGTATCCCGACAGGGGGATCATCACGACCTCGGGGATCAGATAGGCGGTCTGGATCCAGCTGATCTCGTCGGCCGAGGCGCCGACCCCGGCCTGAATTTGGGGCAGGGAGGCGGCGACGATCTGGATGTCCAGGATGGCCATGAACTGGCCGATGACCATGCCGGCGAAGCCGAGCAGAAGGACGGTCCAGTTGATGTCTGGTTTGGCCGAGACCGCGACTGCGACCAGACCCTCCGCCGGGGCGGCCTCGGTCACCGGGCCGTGTCCAGCGAGGCGACGGCGACGTCGCCCAGATGGGCGTCGGCGAAGGCGGCGCCGCCCTGGCTCTTCAGGTCGACCTTGACCTCGACCGACAGACCGGGGCGCAGGGTGACGGACTCGCCCGAGGCGCGGCGGTCGACGACGATGCGGACCGGCACGCGCTGTGTGATCTTGGTGAAGTTGCCGGTGGCGTTCTCGACCGGGATCAGGGCGAACTCAGAGCCGGTGGCGGGGGCGAAGCTGTCGACGCGGCCGACGATTGCCTGGCCCGGGAAGGCGTCGGCCTTGATCTCGACCGTCTGGCCCAGACGCATGCGGCCGACCTGGGTCTCCTTGAAGTTGGCCACCACATAGGTGTCCTGCACCGGCACGATGGACATCATCTGTCCGCCGGCCTGCACCACCTGGCCGACGCGCACGCCGCGAGCGCCGACGACGCCGGCGACGGGGGCGCGGATGACAGTGCGGTCGAGGGTCAGTTGAGCCTGTTCGACCAGGGCGCGGGCCTGCTCGACGGCGGCGACGCTCTGGCTGCGGGTCGAGCCGAGGACGGCGGCGGTGCGCTGTTCAGCGGTCAGGGCGGCCTGGGCCTGGGCGACCGAGGCGCGGGCGGTTTCAGCGGTGGCGCGCTGGGTCTCGATGCGCTGCTGCGACACCCAGCCCTGCTCGGCCAGCTTGCCGTAGCGATCGACCTCGGCGCGGGCCAGCTTGGCCTGGGCGTCGGCCTGGGTCACGGCGGCGGCGCGAGCGGCGATATTGGCCTGTTCCTGTTCGGCGCGGGCGTCGACATTGGCCACGGCGGCGGTCAGGGCCGACAGATTGGCCTGGGCCTGGGCCAGCGCCGCCTTGGCGTCGGCGTCGTCCAGACGGGCCAGGACCTGACCGGCCTCGACGCGCTGGTTGTCCCTGACCAGGACCTCGATCACCGAACCGCTGATGCGGGGGCTGACCGAGACGGTGTCAGCCTGGACGAAGGCGTTGTCGGTCGCCTCCCAGCGCTGCTTGCCCTGCCACCAGACCACGCCGCCGGCGATCAGGGCGAGGCCGACGACGCCGCCGACGATCAGGGGCAGGCGTTTCTTGAGAGTGGCGGGGAGGGCCATGGGGAGACAGCTCGCTTCGATTTCGGCGCGTAAAATGGACAGAAGCGTCCATAAATCAAGAGGCGTCTGCGCGATTTTGTCGCACCGTGTCGATTCCGTTCGGTTGACGCCGCGTTCGCGGAAGGCGAAGCGGGAGCATGACCGTCCGCCAACGTCCCCCGTCCAAGGCTGTCCGCGCCGCCCTCAGCCCGCCGCCGGGCAAGCGGTCGCGCGCGCCGAAGAAGGCGCCGGTCGGGGCGGTGATCGGCTGGCCGCCGGACGAGGACCGGGTGGAGGAGATTTTCACCCGGCTGTCGGGGGTCATGCCCGATCCCAGGACCGAGCTGGACTTCGTCAATCCCTACACCCTGGTCGTGGCCGTCGCCCTGTCGGCCCAGGCGACCGACGTAGGGGTCAACAAGGCGACCAAGGCCCTGTTCGCGGTGGCCGACACGCCGCAGAAGATGCTGGCGCTGGGCGAGGAGGGGCTGATCCCCCTGATCGCCTCCATCGGCCTCTATCGCACCAAGGCGAAGAACGTCATCGCCGCAGCGCGGATGCTGGTCGAGCAGCACGGCGGAGAAGTGCCGCTGAACCGCGCCGATCTGCAGGCCCTGCCCGGCGTGGGGCGCAAGACCGCCAGCGTGGTGCTGAACGAACTGGGCATCGAACCGGCCATCGCGGTGGACACCCACGTCTTCCGGGTCTCGCACCGGCTGGGGCTGGCCAACGCCGCGACCCCGGACAAGGTCGAGGCCCAACTGCACAAGGTGGTGCCCGAGGCCTGGCTGCCCAAGGCCCACCATTGGCTGATCCTGCACGGCCGCTACACCTGCCTGGCGCAGCGGCCAAAGTGCGGGGCCTGCGTCATCGCGGACCTGTGTCCGTCGCGGGCGAGTTTCGTGGGCGTTTGATTTCTGTCGTCATCCTCCGGCGAGCGGCGCAGCCGCGCAGACCGGGGGACCCAGCGGCGCCCGGAGGGCGAAAGCTCCGCACGCCGCGCTTGTCGTGAAGATCGCCTTCGGCGCCGCTGGGTCCCCCGGTCGCCCTGCGGGCGCCGGAGGATGACGGAAGAAGAGGGGACGGGCTGTTAGAGCCCCAGCCGCTCCGCCACGGCGCGGCCGAAGCGGGCGCCGGCCTCGGGGGCGGCGCCGAGGTAGAAGTCGGGCTCGATCAGTTCGGCCTCCATCAGCAGCCACTGGCCGTCGGCGTCGGGGACCATGTCGATGCGAGCATAGAGCAGCGGCTCGTCGATGGCGGCCAGGGTGCGTTCGGCCAAGCTCAGCGCGCCCTCGGGCGCCTGATCCAGCCGCTGGTACTGACCGCCGTACTGGACCTGGATGCGGAACTCGTCGGCGTGGGCCGGGCGCTTGTTGACGACGTGGCTCAGTTCGCCGCCGAAGAAGAGGAGGGAGGTCTCGCCGGCCGTGGCGATGGTCGGCAGGAAGGGCTGGATCATGGCCCCGCCTTCCGGAGCGTCGGTCAGCACGTCTTCCAGCAGGTCCCCCGCCGCGACCTTGAGCGTGCGCCAGGCGCCGCCGGACACGGTGGGCTTGACGATCAACTGCTCGGCGCCGGTGGCGGCAAAGGCCGCCTCGACCACGGCGGGGCTGGCGTGATCGGTCCAAATGGTCGGCGGGATGGCCACGCCCTTTTCCGCCAGCCGGGCCAGGTAGCGTTTGTCGGAGTTCCAGCGCAGGACCTCTGCGGGATTGGCCAGGGGCGCGCCCGCGTCGGCCCAGGTCGCGCAGGCCTGCATCCAGCGCTCATGGTCGCGGTGGTAGCCCCAGACGATCAGGGGCAGGACCAGGGGAAAGTCCATCAGGCCGTGGGCGTTCTCGATGTGATCGGTCCAGGGCGTCGGACGCGCCTTGATCCCCGCCGTGGCCAGGGCCGCCGCCAGTCGGTCCAGCACGCCCGGCCATTGCCCGGCGTAGGAGGGGTCGGCGGGGTCGGGGGTCAGGACGGCGACTTCGGTCATGCGATTGCTCCTCGGAGGCGACCTGCATAGGCTGTTTTCGGCGGCGTCGAAAAGCCCGGCGCTGGCGTCGTGGCCCTTGTCCCGCTATGGGGCGCGCATGACCCAGAACTCCTCTTCGTCCGTCTCGGGCGCCCGCTTCGACGTCTGCGCCGTCGGCAACGCCATCGTCGATGTGCTGAGCCCGTGCGAGCCCGCCTTCCTTGAGGCTCAGGGCCTGACGCCCGGCTCGATGCAGCTGGTGGACGAGGCCCAGAGCGCGGCCCTTTATGACGCGATGGAAGCGGGGGTCGAGGCCTCGGGCGGGTCGGCCGGCAACACGGTGGCGGGCGTCGGCTCGTTCGGCGGTCGCGCGGCCTATATCGGCAAGGTCGCGAAAGACACGCTCGGCGAGGTCTTCAGCCACGACATCCGCGCCGCCCACGTCCATTTCGACACCCCGGTTCTGGAAGACGGCGCGGGCGCCGGCTTCGGCACCGGCCGCTGCCTGATCAACGTCACGCCCGACGCCCAGCGCACCATGTGCACCTTCCTGGGCGCGGCCAACCAACTGACGACCGCCGACATCGACGTCGACCTGATCGGCGCCAGCGAGATCGTCTATCTGGAAGGCTATCTGTTCGACCCGGCCCCGGCCCGCGCCGCCTTCGAGGCCGCCGCCGCCGCCGCCCATGCGGCGGGCCGCAAGGTCGCCATCACCCTGTCGGACAGCTTCGTCGTGCACCGCTGGCGCGCCGAACTGCTGGCCTTCATCGAGGCCTCGGCCGACATCGTCCTGGCCAATGAAGGTGAACTGCACGCCCTGTTCGAGACCGAGGACTTCGATCACGCCGCCGCCCACCTGGGCCGCATCGTCGAGGTCGCCGCCGTGACGCGCGGTGAAAAGGGCTCGGTCATCTTCCGCGGCGACGAACGGGTCGAGGTCGCCGCCTTCCCGGTCGACAAGGTGGTCGACACCACGGGCGCGGGCGACCAGTACGCCGCCGGCGTGCTGCTGGGTCTCGCGCGCGGCCTGTCGCTGGCCGAGGCCGGGGCGCTCGGGTCGCTGGCCGCCTCGGAAGTGATCGCCCACTGGGGCCCGCGTCCCATGGTCAAGCTGGAGGCCCTGGCCGCCGAGCACGGGCTGAAGCTCTGATCGCGATCAAGGGCTGTGTGCGGGGGGCGCTTGCCGTTCCCCGTCGCGCCGCGTAATCGGCGGACCATGTTCGGCCTCGCCAATCCCGACCGCTTCATGCGCTTCACCCGCCCGGTCACGCCGGTGCTGTGGGGGCTGGCGCTTGTCCTCCTGGTGGTCGGAACCTGGCTCAGCTTCACCGCGCCCGCCGACTATCAGCAGGGCGACACGGTGCGGATCATGTTCATCCATGTGCCCGCCGCGACCCTGGGGCTGGGGGCCTATGCGGCCCTGGGCGTGTCGAGTTTCTTCGCCCTGGTGTTTCGCCATCCGCTGGCCGACGCCGCCGCCCGCGCCGCCGCCCTGCCGGGCGCGGTGCTGACGGGTCTGGCCCTGATCACCGGCTCCTTGTGGGGCCAGCCCATGTGGGGGACCTGGTGGGTGTGGGACGCACGGCTGACCTCGGTGCTGGTGCTGTTTCTCTTCTACCTCGGCTACATGGCCCTGCGCGCCTCGATCGACGACGAGGCCAAGGCCGGGCGCGCCGCGGCGGTCCTGGGCCTGGTCGGGCTGATCAACCTGCCTATCGTCAAGTTCTCGGTCGACTGGTGGAACACCCTGCATCAGCCGGCCTCGCTGCTGCGTGC
Source organism: Brevundimonas sp. UBA7506 (assembly GCF_002479495.1). Classification (GTDB taxonomy): domain Bacteria; phylum Pseudomonadota; class Alphaproteobacteria; order Caulobacterales; family Caulobacteraceae; genus Brevundimonas. Next base: position 27,323 of record NZ_DLNQ01000015.1, on the reverse strand, counting down.
GGGGGGGACCAGTCTGGACCCGGCTTACCTTGCGCCCCTGCTGACCATGATGGCGGCCTATGGGATGCTGTTCGGGGCCATCTGGCTGACCTCGATCCGCACCGAGGTGCGCCGCCGCCGCGTCCTGACGCTGCGCGCCCGCGCCGCGCAAGAAGCCTGATTGGAAGCCTAAGGAGCCGCCGATGCTGGATCTCGACATGAGCCCCTACGGCGTCTTTGTCTGGTCGTCCTGGGCCATCAGCGCCGTGGCGCTCGCCGCCATCTCGATCCGGGCCTTGGTCTCCGCCCGGCGCTGGAAGCGTGAACTGGCCCGTCTGGAAGAGGCGCGCAAATGAACCGCTGGTTCGCCCTGGTCCCCATTGCGGCGCTGGTCGCTCTGGGCGTCTTTCTGATGGTGCAACTGAACACGCTGTCCGGTGCGCCGGGCGAGGGGCGTGAATACAAGCCCGACGCCCTGGTCGGCCAGCCCATCCCCGAGACCGTCCTGCCCATCCTGCAGGGCGAGGTCGAGACCGATCAGCGGCTGGACCTGAAGACGGCGGGCGTCGGCAAGCCGATGATCGTCAACCTGTTCGCCAGCTGGTGCGCGCCCTGCCGCCTGGAACACCCGCAGCTGATGAAACTGAAGGCGCAAGGCGTCAATGTCATCGGCGTGGCCTACAAGGACGAACCGGTCGCCACGCGCGCCTTCCTTGACGAACTCGGCGATCCCTACGCCCTGGTCCTGGTGGACCGCGAAGGCCGGGCGGGGCTGGACCTCGGCGTCTCGGGCGTGCCGGAGAGCTTTGCGGTGGACGCCTATGGGACCATCGTCGCCAAGTCGTCGGGGCCGGTGCTGACCGACGCGGACCTGCAGAAGCTGGTCGATGCGTTGAAGGCCCCGCCGCGCTGAGGTCATCCGGCGTGAAACAGGGTGAATCGCGTATTAACCATATCTAGACCGTTTGGGCGGATCGTCGGCTCATGTCCGCGATTCCTTCAGACCGTCCGGCCTTTCCGCCTCCCGCAGGCGGCGCGGCCCATGCGCTGAGAACCTCCCAGTCCGCCTTCTTCCGCGCGGCCATGGGCATGAGCGCGCCGGCGCCCGCGACGGCTCCGGTCGAGACGCGGGCGGACACGCCGGTGCGATCCGTTCAGACGCCCGAAGCGCCCTCGACCGCACGCTATCAGCGGCCGGGCTCCCTGCTGGATATCCGGGTCTAGGCTTTCGCCACGTCCTTGAGCGGGATGACGACCGCGTCGATCGTAACCGCGTCAGCCGCTGGTTCGACGACCTTCTTCTTCTTTTTCGGCTTGGCGCCGTCCAGCGCCTTCTTGGCGGCCTTCTCGGCCTTGCGGGCCTCCTTGGCCGCCTTCTTGGCGATCTTGGCTTCGGCCCTGGCCTGTTCGGGGGCGGCGTCGGCGGCGTCGGTCAGGCTGGTCAGCAGGTCGAGGAAGCCCTCGCGGCGGGCCTTGGGCAGGAGGGCCAGGATGCGCTTGTCGGCGGCGGCGACGCGGGGGCGGGCGGCCTCCAGCGCGGCCTGACCGAGCTCAGAGAGGCGCACGGCCTTGGCGCGGGCGTCCAGCGCCGAGCGTTCGCGTTCCAGCAGGCCCTTGGTCGTCATGCGGGCGACCAGATCGGCCAGGGTCGAACGGTCGATGCCGGTGGCCTTGACCAGATCGGTCTGGGTCAGGCCCGAACGGACTGAGACCGCCTCCAGCACCGCGAACTGGCGCTGGGTCAGGCCGTCGGGGCCGGCCTCTTCGGCGTAGATGTCGAGGGCCAGTTGCAGCACCCGGTGCATCAGGTGGCTGGGCGATTCCGCCAGCCCGCCCTTGATCTTCGCCTGCTTGCCCGACTTGACCATCGTCTTCGATCCCCGTTCCGGCCGCGAGGAGAGGGCCGGATATGGCGCGACAGCTAACAGTCGCGCTTTACGCTTTGACGACGGTAAGCCTGACGGTTTGAAGACATTTTGTCTGGTCCTACCGCGCTTCGCGCTACTTGAGGCGCGACGTCATCGTCATCCCGGAAGTGGTGAAGTCGCTATCCGGGACCGCAGAGGAACGCCACGCTCAGGCCAAGGTTGCGCCTGTCGCGGTCCCGGCTCGGCGCCCTGGCGGGCTTGGCCGGGATGACGGGGCTAGAGCCCCGTGTCGGGCGAGATGGGGCCGGGCTCCTCGTCCTTGATCATGTTCTTCATGATCAGCGGCACCTGGCACAGGCCGAAGATGGAGGCGGCGATCCACAGGACGCCGCGGAAGGCGGTCCAGACGCCGTTGGGGTCGGGCGTGCCCAGGTTCAGCGCCGACCAGATGGCGGTGACGGCGGCCGGGCTGCGGAACACCTCGTTGGCGATGGCGACGCAGAGGAAATAGAGACCGTAGCGCAGGGTCAGGGTGCGCCAAGCCTGGTCCGTGACCTTGATGGCCGAGCCGAGCAGGGCCTTGAACGGCGACTTCTTCAGCGGGATCGAACCCAGGAGGACGGCGGCCAGCAGGCCGTTCTGCACCGTCAGCTTCAGCTTCACGAACAGGTCGTCGTCGGTGAGGATGGTCAGGGCGCCGAAGACCAGGGCGAAGCCGCCGGTGATCAGCGGCATGGGGGCCAGGCGGCGCTCCAGCACGAAGCCGACGGTCAGGGCGATGGCCGAGGCGATGACCAGGACCCAGGTGGCCTTGATCATGTCGCGGGTGATGAAATAGGCGGCCATGAAGGCGATCAGGGCGCCGAAATCGACGGCCTGACGGATCCACTGCGGGCGCTTGGTTTCGACGGCTTCACTCATACGCTTTAGTTCTCAAGCCCGACCAGTGATCGGGAAAACGCGCGCGCGTCGAAGGCTTGCAGGTCATCGACGCCCTCGCCGACGCCGATCAGCTTGATCGGGGCGTCCGAGGCCTGGGCCACGGGGACCAGGACCCCGCCGCGCGCCGTGCCGTCCAGCTTGGTCATCACGACACCAGACACATAGGCGGTGCGGCCGAAGATCTTTTCCTGTTCCAGGGCATTGCGGCCCACGGTGGCGTCCAGCACCAGCAGGGTCTCGTGCGGAGCGTCGGCGTCGACCTTCTTGAGCACCCGGACGATCTTGAGCAGTTCGTCCATCAGGGTCGACTTGTTCTGCAAGCGACCGGCAGTGTCGATCAGGACCACGTCGAAGCCCTCGGCCTTGGCCTTGGTGTAGGCGTCAAAGGCCAGACCGGCGGCGTCGGCGCCGTCGCGGCGGCTCTCGAAATGGGCGCCCGCACGGTCGGCCCAGACCTTGAGCTGTTCGCGGGCGGCGGCACGGAAGGTGTCGCCGGCGACGATCATGACCCTGGCGCCCCTGGCCGTCAGGTCAGACGCGATCTTGCCCAGGGTCGTGGTCTTGCCCGAGCCGTTCACCCCGACGAACAGGACGACATAGGGCTTGGGCCCGCTGAGGGGATCAAAGCTGGCCTGACGCGGCAGCAGCTCGGCGGCCACGGCCTCGGCCAGGGCCTCCTTGACCTCGCGCTCGTCCGAGCTCTTGCCGAAGCGTAAGGCGCGGAAACGCTCGACGATGCGGGCCGAGGCGGCGGGGCCCAGGTCGCTCTCGATCAGGTGCTCTTCCAGACGCTCCAGCGCCTCTTCGGACAGGGGCTCCTTCACGAAGGTCGAGACGACCTGTTCGGTCATCTGCTTGGAGGACCGGGACAGACCCGCGCTCAGTCGCTGGAACCAGCCTTTTTTGGGCGTATCGCTCATGCTGCGAGCCTTAGCCGACGCCGGTTCGCAGGTCACTACAAACCGCTAGTCCTTTGGCTTCACCGCGCAACCCTATATTGATCCATCAGCCCTAGGGCTCTGGAGCCCGCATGGCGGGATGAGCGGAAAGATTGATGGCGAAGTCCGAGACGCATTCCTTCCACGCCCCGCGCCGCCACGGCTTCGTGCGCGTCGCCGCCGCGACCCCGGTGGCCCATGTCGCCGACCCGGCCGCCAACGCCGAGGAGCACGCGCGGCTGATCCGTCAGGCGGGCGAGGCGGGCGTGGACCTGCTGGTCTTCCCCGAACTGTCGCTGAGCGCCTACGCCATCGACGACCTGCTGATGCAGGCGGCTCTGCTGGAAGAGGTCGAACGCCGGATCGCTGAACTGGCCGAGGTCGCGGACGAAGCGGGCGTGATCGCCGTGATCGGCGCGCCAATCCGCAACGGCGACGCCCTGTTCAACTGCGCCGTCGTGTTGGGCGGCGGCGAGGTGCTGGGCGTCGTGCCCAAGACCTATCTGCCCAACTACCGCGAATATTACGAGAAGCGCTGGTTCGCGCCGGCCGCCAGCCGGTCCGAGGACAGCCTGGTCCTGAACGGTACGAGCGTCGATTTCGCGCCGGGTCTGATCTTCGAGGCGACCAATCGGCCCGGCTTCGTCTTCGCCGTTGAGATCTGCGAGGACTTCTGGGCGCCCCAGCCGCCGTCGACGCGGGCGGCGCTCGCGGGGGCGCGCATCCTGTGCAACCTGTCGGCCTCCAACATCGTCATCGGCAAGGCGGACGAGCGCGCCCTGCTGTGCGCCAGCCAGTCGGCCCGCACCCTGTCGGCCTATGTCTTCGCCGCCTCGGGATGGGGCGAGAGCACGACGGACCTGGCCTGGGACGGTCAGGCGACCATCCACGAACTGGGCGCGCGGCTGGCTGAGGGCGAGCGGTTCGCGCTGGAAAGCCATCTGACCGTCGCCGACGTGGACGTGGACCGCATCGGTCTGGATCGCCTGCGCAACGGCACCTTCGCCGACTGCGCCCGGCTGGAAGGCGAGGCCGCGACCGTGGTCCCGTTCGAGGCCGGAGACGGTCCAGGCGATGCCCTGATCCGTCCGCTGGACCGTTTCCCGTTCGTGCCGGACGATGCGGCGCGTCTGGATCAGGACTGCTTCGAGGCCTTCAACATCCAGGTTCAGGGCCTGATGCGGCGGATGACGGCGACGGGGTCCAGGACCCTGGTGATCGGCGTCTCGGGCGGGCTGGATTCGACCCAGGCCCTGCTGGTGGCCTGTCGCGCCTTTGATCGGCTGAAGCTGCCGCGCACCGGCATTCTGGCCTTCACGATGCCGGGGTTCGCGACGTCGGAGGGGACGAAATCCAACGCCTGGGCCCTGATGAAGGCGCTGGGGGTGACGGGGGCCGAGATCGACATTCGCCCCGCCGCCGAACAGATGTTGCGCGACATCGGCCATCCCTTCTCGAATGGCGAACCGGTGCACGACATCACCTTCGAGAACGTCCAGGCGGGCCTGCGCACCGACTATCTGTTCCGTCTGGCCAATCAGAACCACGGCTTCGTCCTGGGCACCGGCGACCTGTCGGAGCTGGCCCTGGGCTGGTGCACCTATGGCGTCGGCGACCAAATGAGCCACTACAACGTCAACGGCGGGGTGGCGAAGACCCTGATCCAGCACCTGATCCGCTGGGTGGCCGAGCGCGGTCTGGTGGGCGAGGCGGCGACGCCGACGCTGCAGGCTATTCTGGCCACCGAAATCTCGCCGGAACTGGTCCCGGCGGGCGCCGACGGGGCGATCCAGTCGACGCAGAGCATCGTCGGCCCCTATGCCCTGAACGACTTCTTCCTCTTCTACATCAGCCGCTTCGGGCTGAAGCCGTCCAAGGTCGCCTATCTGGCGCATCAGGCCTGGGGCGATGCGGCGACGGGGGCCTGGCCCGCCGGCCTGCCGCAGGCGGAGCGGGTCGCCTATGACCTGCCGACCATCAAGGGGTGGCTGAGGAAGTTCCTGATCCGCTTCTTCCAGACCAGCCAGTTCAAGCGCTCGGCCGTGCCGAACGGGCCCAAGGTGGTGACGGGGGGCTCGCTGTCGCCGCGCGGCGACTGGCGGGCGCCGTCGGACAGCAGCGCGCGGGTCTGGCTCGACGAACTCGACAATAACGTCCCCGCTTGAGTAGGACCGTCGCCCCGGCTTTCGGTCGGGATGACGAGAAAGAGACGACCATGACCGACGACGTGACCAAGGACTCCAACGGCAACCTGCTGGCGGACGGCGACAGCGTGACCCTGATCAAGGACCTGAAGGTCAAGGGCTCGGGCGGGGTGACGCTGAAGCGCGGCGCCCTAGTCAAGAACATCCGCCTGACCGGCGACCCCGACGAGATCGAGGCCAATGTCGAGAAGGTGCGGGGTCTCGTCCTGCGCACCGAGTTCGTGAAGAAGGCCTAGGGCTAGAGCGACCCCTCTTGCCGTCACCCCGGAAGCCCGCAGGGCTGTCCGGGCCCCAGACGGTCGAGATCAACACGGGCCATGCCGGTTGCACAACCGCCTGGGTTCCGGGTTCGGCTTCGCCGCCCCGGAATGACTGCGGATATTAGCTAACGCTCGCCAGGAAGGTCAGGATCGCCGCGCGGGCCTCGGGCTCGTCCAGCATGGGGGCGTGGCCGATCCCGGGAACCTCGACATAGGCCATGGACGGCGCCGCTTCGCGCATCTGGCCGGCGATGTCTGCACTGAGCAGGTCCGAGGTTCCGCCGCGCACCAGCAGGGTCGGGCGCCCGGTCGCCAGGCCCATAAAGGCCGGCCACAGGTCGGGGACCAGGGCCGCGGCTCCCGCCGCCCGGATCGGGACCGAGATGTCAGGGTCGTAGTTCAGCGCCGGTCGACCATCCTCGCCCTCGCGGAAGATGCGGCGGGCGAAGGCGTCCCAGTCGGCGTCGTCGTAATGGGGGAAGGCGACGGCGTTGATGTCGAGGGCGTAGGCGGCGGCGTCGGCCCAGTTGCGGATCTCGATCTTGCGGCCGGTGTATTCGGCGATGCGGGCCAGACCCTCGGACGCCACCTCCGGCCCGATGTCGTTGAGAACGGCGGCGGCGACGCCCTGAGGCCTGATCGCCGTCAGGGCCATGGTGATCAGGCCGCCCATGGAGGTGCCGAGGAAGACCGCCTTCTCGATTCCGGTCTGCTCCATCAGGGCGATGACGTCGCGGGCATAGACGTCGGGCGTATAGGTCATGGGGTCGGATGCACGGTCGGACAGGCCGCGTCCGCGCACGTCCACCGCCAGGACGCGGCGGCCGCTTTGAGCGATCAACCCGGCGATGACGCCGAAGTCGGCGCTGTTGCGGGTCAGGCCGTGGATGGCGATGACGGGCAGCGTGGCCGGACCCTCGGCGGGGGCGTAGTCGCGGGCGTAGAGGCTCAGGCCGTCCGGCGAGGTCCAGCGACGCTCGACGTAGCGATCTGCGAAGGGCGAGGCATGGGCGGGCATGAGCGTCTTCTCCGGCGGCTTCTTCTGACCTTGGCGGCAGAGTAATTCACCAGATGAAGAATTGCGATCAGGTCGAAAGGATGGCCGCGACGAATTGATCGAGGTCGCCGCCTTTGGGGAAGCGATGCCCGGCCACGCCCGCGCGGCGCGCCGCCTCCATGTCCGAGGGCTGGTCGCCGATCATCAGCGAGCGGGCCGGGTCCAGGTCGTGCTCGGCGATGGCGCGCAGCAGCATGCCGGGATTGGGCTTGCGGTCGGGATGGTCGGGGTGGCGGTAGCGGTCGTCCACGGCCTCGGCGTGGTGGGGGGCGGCGTAGACGGCGTCGATGCGGGCGCCGCTTTCGGCCAGGCGCTGGACCAGCAGGGCGTTGAAGCCGTGCATGACCTCTTCGCTGAACAGGCCGCGCGCCACGCCCGACTGGTTGGTGACGATGACGACGACATAGCCCGCGTCGTTCAGCCGCTTCACCGCCTCGGCGGCCCCGGGGATCAGGACCAACTGGTCGGGACGGTGGGGATAGCCGCAGTCGATGATCAGGACGCCGTCGCGGTCGAGGAAGGCAGCCGGTCGGCTCATGCGGGCTCCGTCAGCAGGGCCGAGAAGGCGGTCATCAGGTGATAGAGGGTCGAGGCGGGCGCCGAAGCGTCCTGCGGACGGCCCTCGGCGTCATAGCTGTCGACCCAGAGGCCGGGCGTCGCCGTGGCCAGATGGGTGGCGAAGACGCCCTCGATCAGGCGCAGGGCGTGGTCGGTGCGACCGCGCAGGAGGAGGGTGCGCAGGGCCTCGGTCTGAGCCCACAGACGGCGACCGCCGTGGCGGACCGCGCCGATGCGGTCGACCTCGCGGACTGCCATGCCCTGGGCGTCGAAGCCGTTGGTCAGGGCCGAGGCGAACAGGGCGTCGGCCTTGCGGTCGTGGCCGTCGAGGCCCAGGCGGCGGGCCTGATCCAGCAGCCAGACCCACTCCATGTGGTGGCCGGGCTCGATGACTTGACCGGCGCCGCCGGGCGCGACGCTCCAGTCCGCAGTGAAGAACTCGCCCAGCATCAGGTGTTCGCGGTCGAAGAAGCGGGCGGCGAACAGGTCCAACACGCGGCGCGCCGCCGCCTCGAAGGCGGGCTCGGGGGCGATCGCCTGCCAGGCCAGCAGGGCCTCCAGCATGTGCATGTGCGGGTTCTGGCGGCGGGGCAGGACGGGGGGCAGGGCTTCCTGCCAGCCGCCGTAGGCCGGATCGGCCATCCGCGCCTCGATGGCGGCGAGGGTCGAAAGCGCGAGGGGCAGGGCGCGTTCGTCCTTCAGCACGCGATGAGCGGCGGCCAGGGCGAACAGGACGAAGGCCAGGTCGTAGAGGTCGGGCGTGGCCTCGATCACGGCGCCCGCGTCGTCAACGGCGCGCACCCATAGGTCGTCGTCACGGCGGTGGTCGCGGATCAGGGCGTCCAGCCCGCGGCGGGCGATCGTTTCGCCCCCATTTTTCTCTTCTGGCCAGCCGAGCGCCGCGGCTTCGGCGAAGACATAAACCTGACGCGCCTGCACCCGCGTGCGGCGGGGGACGCGGGTGATCGGGCGGCCGTCGAAATCCAGCTTCTCGAAAAAACGGCCCTCGGCGTCGATCCCGGCCGACGCCCACAGCGGCAGGGCCTGGTGGAACAGCCAGTCACGGACCCGGTTCTGTGCGTTCGAAAGCGTCATGGTCAGCCGGGCTTAGGCAGGGTCGCCAGTTTTGCCAAGCATGGCTTTCGTTGCAACCGGCAACGCGAAGTGACCCTCGCGGGTTTGTCGAGAGCCCCCGGGCTTTGGTAGGAGGCGCTCAAGATAGTTGATCCGCCTTCGCGCCCGCCCGCCGAACCCGAGTTCCGCCTGCGCGGCCCCTACCGAGAGAGCGACCCTTCATGACCATTCCCTTCATCGACCTTCAGGCCCAGCGCCTTCGTCTCGGCGGCAAGATCGAGGCCGCCGTTCAGGAAGCCGTCGTCGGCGGCGCCTGGGTCATGGGCCCGCAGGTGCGCCAGTTCGAGGCCGATCTGGCCGACTTCGGGGCCGCCAAGCACGCCCTGGGCTGCGCCAACGGCACCGACGCCCTGGCCCTGCCGCTGATGGCGTGGGGCGTGGGACGCGGCGACGCCGTCTTCGTGCCCAGCTTCACCTTCGCCGCCACCGCCGAGGTGGTGCCCTGGTTTGACGCCGAGCCGGTCTTCATCGACGTGGACGAGGCCACCTACAACATGAGCCCGGCCCATCTGGAGGCCGCCATCGAGGCGACGCTGAAGGAAGGCCGTCTGAAGCCGCGCGTGGTCATCGCTGTCGACCTGTTCGGCCAGCCCGCCGACTATCCGGCGATCAAGGCGATCTGCGACAAGCATGGCCTGAAGCTGATCTCGGACTCGGCCCAGGGCTTTGGCTGCACCATCAACGGCGAGCACCCGCTGAAGTGGGCCGACATCACCACCACCAGCTTCTTCCCGGCCAAGCCGCTGGGCTGCTACGGCGACGGCGGGGCGGTGCTGACCAATGACGACGAACTGGCCCAGCTGATCGATTCCATCCGCGTCCACGGCAAGGCGGTGGCGGTCGATCTGAAGGACAAGACCTTCGATCACGATCCCAAATACCTGAACATGCGCGTCGGTCTGAACAGCCGTCTGGACACCATCCAGGCCGCCGTCCTGATCGAGAAGCTGAAGGTCTTCGGTCAGGAGATCGAATGGCGAAACCGCATCGCCGCCCGCTACAACGAGGGTCTGCGCGCCCACGTCGCCGCCGTGCCGGACGTGCCGACGGGCAATGTCTCGAACTGGGCGCAATACACCATCGAGCACGAGGACCGCGACGGTCTGGCCGCGCACCTGAAGGCTGAGGGCATCCCCACGGCGGTCTATTATCCGATCCCGCTGCACCTGCAGCCCGCCTATGAGATGTATCCGCGCGGACCGCAGGGCCTGCCGGTGACCGAGCGCCTGATGGAGCGCGTCATCAGCCTGCCGATGCACTCGGATCTGGACGAAGCGACCCAGGATCGCATCATCGCCGCCGTCGCCAGCTTCAAGGCCTGATCCTCATGACCCAGCACACCCCCCTCAAGATCGGCGTCGCCGGCGCCGGCGTCATGGGCCGCAACCACGCCCGCGTCCTGTCCGAACTGCGCGACGTCGAATTGACGACCGTGTTTGATCCCGACGCGGTGACGGCCGAGGGCGTGGCCGAGGCTTACGGCGCGACCGCTGTGACGACCGCTCAGGCCTTTGTCGCCGCCGGTCTGGACGCCGCCGTCATCGCCACGCCGAACCGCTTCCACGCCGAGCTGGGCGTGGCCTTGCTGAACGCGGGCGTGCATGTCCTGGTCGAAAAGCCCATCGCGGCCACGACCGCCGACGCCCAGGCCATGATCGACGCGGCCAAGGCCAACAACCGCGTCCTGATGGTCGGCCATGTCGAGCGCTTCAACCCGGCGGTGGACACGGTCAAGCGCGCCATCGACGGCGACGAGATCATCTCCATCCAGATCACCCGCGTCGGCCCCTTCCCGCCGCGCATGGGCGAGGTTGGCGTGGTCATCGACCTGGCCGTGCACGACATCGACATCATCCGCCACCTGACGGGCTCCGAGGTCGTCGAGGTCCAGTCGCTGCTGGGCCACACCCACGCCTCGCGCGAGGACTCGGCCCTGCTGCAGTTCCGCATGGCCAATGACGTGATCGCCCACATCACCACCAACTGGGTCACGCCCTACAAGACCCGCACCCTGCAGGTCGCCACCAAGAACCGCTTCATCGTCGCCGACCTGATCACCCGTCAGGTGACGGAGTATTTCGGCCAGCAGCCGGACGGTTCCTACTCGACGCGGATGCTGAACTCGTGGCCCGCCGAGCCGCTCAAGAAGGAGCACGAGGCCTTCGTCCACGCCATCCGCAGCGGCGAGACGGCGGCGGTTTCGGGCGAAGACGGTCTGCGCAATCTGGAAGTCGCCCTGCGCTGCCTGGGCGAGCCCTAGGCGTTCGGCGCGCCGCCGGGCCGGAAGGTCAGGCGGCAATGCAGGCGACCGGCGGCGTAGTCCATGGTCGCCGAACCGGCGAGGGTCGTGCGGATACTGGTGTCGATCAGGCGCGAGCCGAAGCCCGAGCGCGTCGGCGGGGTCACGACTGGCCCTCCGTGCTCGATCCAGTCCAGAGTCATCCGGCCGTCGTCCGACACCTCCGACCAGCACACGTCCACTCGGCCCGCAGCCCCGTTCGGGCATTTGAGCGGGCCGTATTTGGCGGCATTGGTGACCAACTCATGCAGGATCAGGCCCATCGACAGGGCTTGCTCGGGGCCCAGGGTTACTTCCGGCCCGGTCATGCGCAGACGATCCTCGGCGTAGGGGCGGAATTCCTGGATCAGCAGATCGCGCAGTCGCGCTTTTTCCCAGCGGTTGGCGGTCAGAAGGTTGTGGGTGTCCGACAGGGCGATCAGCCGCGCCTCGAACAGGCGCATGAAGTCCTCGACGCTGCTGGAGCGGCGCGCGGTCAGGGCGGCGATCGACTGGATGGTGGCCAGGGTGTTCTTCACCCGGTGGTTCAGCTCATTGATCAGCAGACGCTGGCGATGCTCGCTGGTGGCCAGGGCGGCGAAGGCCTGATGGCGGTCGGTGACGTCGGTGATGACCCCGGCCAGCTTGATCGGCTTGCCCGACCGCGAGCGGATCAGCCGACCGCGCACCTGAAGCCACCGGCCGCTGTCGCGGATCTGATATTCCGCGGCGTAGTCGCCCTCTCCCCTGAGGGCGCGCTCCAGGGTTTCCGTTCGGCGGGCCATGTCCTCGGGCTTCAGCTTGCGGGGGAGGTCGCGCGCCGAAAAGGGCTCGCCGCGGGCCAGGCCCAGGTATTTGCGCGCCCGCCCGGACAGCCAGAGGTCCTGCCGTGGAAGGGCCAGCTCCCAGTAGCCGACCCCGCCCGCGTCGATGATGGCGATCAGCTTGTCACGCTGGTCCACCATGGCGACCGCCAGGGCTAGAAACAGGATGAGGATCGTCACCCCGGCGACTCCGACGGCCAGCAGCAGGGGCGGGGCGCCGGGGGGGGCGAGCGTGGCGGCGGTCTGGCTCGGCGCGACCGTCAGAGCCGCCATGGCCACATGGTGCATCCCGACCACGGCCATGCCCAGGACCAGGGCTGCCGTCAGCCGCCACAGCCGTGAGCGGTCCTGATTGACTGCGAACAAGGCGGCGATCGAGGCCAGAAGAGCGACAGCCGCCGACACGGCGACCAGGCCGGGCGCATAGGTCAGGACGGCCGAAGTCTGCAGGGCCGCCATGCCGACATAGTGCATGGCGCAGATGCTGGCGCCCATGACCAGGCCCGCCAGGATCATGCGAGGAGGGTTTGCGCGTCCTGCCGCGATGAGGAAGGCGAGGCTGGATCCGGCGACCGCCAGAAGGAAGGAGATGACGGTCAGGGTCAGATCATAGCGGACCGGCGAACCGGGATCGAAGCCCAGCATGGCGATGAAATGCATCGACCAGACGCCGCCGCCCATCGCCGTGGCCGCGGTGCCCAGCCAGGCCAGGCGCTCGCCGCCCTGGTGGGACCGCACCTGCTGGAACAGGTCCAGGGCCGTCCAGGCGGCGAAGACGGCGACCAGAAAGGACAGGCCGTCGAAGACGGAAACGCCGTGTAGGTGCACTGTCCAGCCTCCCTCGATCTGACCGTGCCCGGACTATGGTTACTGGAGCGCCGTTATCCTGTCCTTGTCCAGCACCGGAAACGGGTGAGGCTCAGGCCTTCACCATCTGCATGCCCAGCCATTCGGCGATCAGGGCGGGTTTGTCGCCGCCCTCGATCTCGACCGTGAGTTCGTGCTTCAGCAGCCAGCGGCCGCCTCCCTTGTCTTCGGCGGACAGCAGCTTGAAGCGGCCGCGCACCTTCGATCCGGCCGGAACGGGAGCGAGGAAGCGCAGCTTGTCGAAGCCGTAGTTGACCCCCATGACCACGCCGTCCAGCGGCGCGACGGCGTCATAGCTCATGGCCGAGGCCAGGCTGAGGGTCAGGAAGCCGTGAGCAATGGTTCCGCCGAAGGGCGTGTGTTTCGCCGCCTCGGGATCGACGTGGATGAACTGCTCGTCCTCGGTGATGCGGGCGAAGGCGTCGATGCGGGCCTGATCGACCTCGATCCAGCGGCTGACGCCGACCTCCTGTCCGATCAGGGATGGCAGATCGCTCGGCTTTGTCATCGGGCCCCTCCGTTTGATGCAGCCTTGCCTGCGTCGCGGGCGGGCGCAAGAGGCGCATCCTGCGTCATCCCGGACATTGCGTTAGCGATGATCCGGGACCGCCGGAAGCGCGGACGGCGGCGTCTTGGGCGGTCCCGGATCGCCCTGCGGGCGTCCGGGATGACGATTTAGGCGCTGAACCGCCCCTCGATGACGGCGCTGAACAGGCCCGGATCGACGTTGCCGCCGGACAGGACGATCCCGGTGGTCAGGCCCTTGGCCGCGACCTTGCCCGACAGAAGCGCGGCCAAGGACACGGCGCCGCCCGGCTCGATGACCAGTTTCAGCCAGCGGAAGGCGAAACGCATGGCCTCGGCCACCTCGGCGTCGGTGACGGTCTCGGCGCCCGCCAGGCGCCGGTTGATCGGCCAGGTCAGTTCGCCCGGCATGGGGGCCATCAGGGCGTCGCAGATGGAGGGAGCGCCTTGCGGGTGGGCGGTCCGTTCGCCGACCTCGAGCGAGCGGCGGGTGTCGTCGAAGGCCTCGGGCTCGACGACGATGACGCGGGTCTGGGGGCTCTGTTCGGCCATGACCAGATTGAGCCCGGCGATCAGGCCGCCGCCCGAGGCGCCGCACAGCAGCTGATCCATTTCGACGCCCGCCTGCTCCAGCATCTCCAGGCCCACCGTGCCCTGACCTTCGATGATGAAGGGATCGTCGAAGGGCGGGACCAGGATGGAGCCGCGCTCGGCCGCGATCTCGGCGCCGATGGCCTCGCGGCTCTCGGTCCAACGGTCGTAGAAGCGCACCTCGCCGCCGAAGGCGCGCACGCCTTCGACCTTCACCGTCGGGCTGTCGGACGGCATGACGATCAGGGCGCGGGTCCCCACGGCCTGCGCGGCGGCGGCCACGCCTTGCGCGTGATTGCCCGAGGAATAGGCCACGACGCCGCGGGTCTTCTCGTCGGCGCTCAGGCGGCTGATGCGGTTGTAGGCCCCGCGAAACTTGAAGGCGCCCGCCACCTGCAGGGTCTCGGCCTTCATCAGGACGCGACCGCCCACGGCCTCGTTGAGGGCCGGATGCTCGATCAGCGGCGTGCGGACGGCGGCGGGGGCGATCTGGCGGGCGGCGTCGAGGACGCCTTGGAAGCTGGGCGTATGCATGACTTCCCTCTTACGCGGGGACGCAGGCTCTGCATAACTCTCCATCATGCAAGCGAACATGATCCTCGCCATCGACCAGGGCACGACCTCGACGCGGGCCATCGCGTTCGAGGTGTCGCCCGAGGGGGCGTTCCATTCCGTCGCCGTCAGCCAGATCGAGCTGGCGCAGCACTTCCCGCAGTCCGGCTGGGTCGAGCATGACGCGGCCGAGATCTGGCGCGCGACCCTGCAGACCTGTCGCGAGGTGGTGCGAAAGGCGGGGGGCGTCGGCCGGTTCGCCGCCGTGGGCATCACCAACCAGCGCGAGACCTCGGTGCTGTGGGATGCGACGACGGGCGAGCCGCTGCACCGGGCCGTCGTCTGGCAGGACCGGCGCACGGCGGACGTGACCACGCGGCTGGCGGCGGACGGACATGAGGCGGCGGTGCAGGCCGCGACCGGCCTGATCCTCGACCCCTACTTCTCGGCCTCGAAATACGCCTGGCTGCTGGACGCCGTGCCGGGGGCGCGCGAGCGGGCGGTCAAGGGCGAGGTCAAGCTGGGCACCATCGACGCCTGGCTGATCTGGAAGCTGACGGCCAGAGAAGGGGGAGTGGGCGCCAGCCACGTCACCGACGCCACCAACGCCAGTCGCACCAGCCTGATGGACCTGAAGACGCTGCAGTGGCGGTCTGATCTTTGCGACCTGTTCGATGTGCCGATTGAGGCCCTGCCCGAGATTCGGGGCTGCGCCGATCATCTGGGCGACTGCGACGCCAGCCTGTTTGGGCGGGCCCTGCCGATCCACGGGGCGGCCGGGGATCAGCAGGCGGCCCTGGTCGGGCATGGGGCGCTGGCGGCCGGGGACGCCAAGATCACCTATGGCACCGGGGCATTTCTGGTCGCCAATGTGGGGGACCAGCCGGTGGCCTCGACCTCGCGGCTGCTGGGGACGCTCGGCTATGCGGCTGACGGCCATGTCGCCTATGCCCTGGAGGGGTCGATCTTTTCGGCCGGGTCGGCGATCCAGTGGCTGCGCGACGGGCTGAAGGTCATCTCGGACTCGCGCCAGTCCGAGGCCATGGCCCAGACGCTGAAGGACAATGGCGGGGTCTATCTGGTCCCCGGCTTCACCGGCCTGGGCGCGCCCTGGTGGCAGCCCGAGGCGAGGGGGACGGTCATCGGCCTGACCCGCGACAGCGGCCCGGCCCACTTCGTCCGCGCGGCGCTGGAGAGTCTGGCCTATCAGACGCGCGATCTGCTGGACGCCCTGAAGAAGGACGGGGCGCCGTCGCTGACGCGGTTGAAGGTGGACGGCGGGGTCACCGCCAACGCCTTCGCCATGCAGTTCGTCGCCGACATCTGCCAGGTCGAGGTCGAACGGCCCGCCTTCCAGGAGATGACGGCCATGGGGGCGGCGCGGCTGGCGGCCTTCGGCGTCGGCCTGACGCCTGAGCTGTGGACCGCCCCGGCGGAGGCCCCCGCCGTCTGGCGTCCGCGCATGGGCGAGGACGAGCGGGCGCGGCTGCTCAAGGGCTGGCGCGGGGCGGTGAAGGCCGCCATCATCGCCGCCGAATGATCGCACGCGCGCCAAAGAGCGTCGGCGGGGGAGACGAGACATGACCGATCATCTGGACGCCCAGTCGGCTTTCTCCGGCACGCGCGAGGTGGACGAGCGCTATCGGCTGGACGAGGCGGCTCTGGACGCCTGGCTGGCGACGAACGTCGAGGGCTACGCCGGGCCGCTGACGATCCGCCAGTTCAAGGGCGGCCAGTCCAACCCCACCTATGAGCTGACCACCCCGGGTCGGACCTATGTGCTGCGCCGCAAGCCGCCGGGGGCCCTGCTGGCCAGCGCCCACGCTGTGGACCGTGAGTTCACCGTCATCTCGGCCCTGCACAAGCAAGGGTTTCCGGTGGCGCGGCCCTATGCTCTGTGCGCGGATGAAGCCGTCATCGGCTCGATCTTCTATGTCATGGACAAGGTCGAGGGGCGGGTCTTCTGGGACCTGAAGCTGCCGGGTCTGGCCCCCGCCGAGCGTCGGGCCATCTATGAGGCCCAGACGGATACGCTGGCGGCCCTGCACGCCTTTGATCCCGTCGCCATCGGCCTGTCCGACTACGGCAAGCCGGGCAACTACTTCGCCCGCCAGGTCGGGCGCTGGACCAAGCAGTATCGCGCCAGCGAGATCGAGCCCATCGCGGCCATGGACCGCCTGATCGCCTTCCTGCCCGACAGCCTGCCGCCGGAGGGGCCGACGCGGATCGTTCATGGCGATTTCCGCCTCGACAACATGATCCTCGACCCGAACGAGGCCAGGGTGAGGGCGGTGCTGGACTGGGAGCTGTCGACCCTGGGCGATCCCATGGCCGACTTCTCCTATCTGCTGATCGCCTGGGTCATTCCGGCCAGCTTGAGGAATGGTCTGGCGGGGGCGGATCTGAAGGAACTCGGCATTCCCTCGGTCGAGGAGACGGTCGAACGCTACGCCGCAAAGACCGGGACGACGCCGCCCCAGAACCTTGACTGGCTGTTCGCCTACAACCTGTTCCGGCTGGCCGCCATCTGCCAGGGAATCGCCGGGCGGGTGCGCGACGGCACCGCCGCCAGCGCCCACGCCAGGACCATGGCGGCCCAGGTCGGGCCCCTGTCGGACGCGGCCTGGAGCTTCGCCCGGAAGGCCGGCGCGTGAAGCTTGGCGGTAATTAAAACAGTTTTTGTTGCGGTTGGATTTGTGAAACGGCGGCGGAAGCCCTACCTTCCGGTCTGGAGCATTGATCAAGATGTCTGACAGCCAAAGATTCCCCGTCGCCGCACACGCCCTGGCCTATCTGGCCCACAAGGGCGCCTATTCGGCCGCCGACGCCGCGCCCAGCGCCGTGCTGGCCGCCTCGGTGCCGACCAATCCGGTGGTCATCCGCCGGGTGACGGCCCTGCTGGCCAAGGCCGGGCTGATCGCCACGCGCCCCGGCGCCTCGGGCGGATCCTGGCTGCTGCGTCAGCCCGAGACCATCCGCCTGGACGAGGTGCTGAAGGCGGTGAACGGCTGCGCTCATCTGGGCTCGACCCCTGCCGGCGCCAAGGGCTGCCCGGTCGGCGAGCACATCCCGCGTCAGGTGGCCAAGGCCCTGACCGCCGCCGATCAGGCCGCGGGCGCGGCCCTGGCCAAGATCACCATCGCCGACCTGCTCGAGGCCGACCCCGCCTCGCTGCGCGATTTCGCGCCGCATTCCTCCTGTCCCGTCGCCGCCTGACGCGCGTCGCTTGGGGGAGCATCGCCGAAGCATCCTGATCACGGGGGCCAGCGCCGGCATCGGCGCGGCGCTTGCTCGTGTCTGCGCCGCGCGAGGATACGACCTGATCCTGACGGCGAGACGCGAAGGGCCGCTGCAGGCCCTGGCCGAGGAGGTGACGGCGCAGCACGGCGTGACCGTCAGCATAATCACGACTGACCTGGCCGAGTCTGGTGCGCCAGCCGCTCTCGTCGCGGCCATTGCGGCGAGGGGCCTCAAGGTCGACGGCCTGGTCAACAACGCGGGCTTCAGCCGCACCACGGGCTTTCTGGCGACCGATCCGGCCGATCACGCCGCCATGATCCGGGTCATGCTGACCGCGCCGGTCGAGCTGTCGCGCCTGCTGCTGCCCGGCATGGTCGAACGCAACTGGGGTCGGGTGCTGAACGTGGCCTCCCTGGCCGGACAGATGCCGGCGACCGGCGGCGACACGCTTTACGGCCCGATCAAGAGCTTCCTGATCAAGGCCTCGCAGGGTCTGTGGCTGGAGACGCAAGGGACGGGCGTGCACGTCACGGCGCTTTGCCCCGGCTACACCTATACCGAGTTCCACGACGTCAACGGCTCGCGCGAACAGGTCTCGAGCGCCTATCCGAAATGGATGTGGATGGACGCCGACCGCGTGGCTCGGATCGGCTGGGACGCGGTCGAGGCCAATCGCCCGCGCGTCACGCCGGGCGTCGCCAATAATGTGCTGGCGGCGCTGGGCGGTCTGCTGCCCGACAGCCTGGCGCTGAAGATGGTCGGCGGTCACGCCAGACGGCTGGACCGGCTTTAGCTAACCTTCTCCGTCATCCCGGAAGCGGCGAAGCCGCTATCCGGGACCGCTCAGGGCTCAGCGGCTGGTGTTTGTGGCGGTCCCGGATCAGCGCTTCGCGCTTTCCGGGATGACGCGCTTGAGGGGCTTAGTGACCGCCGGCGGGGTAGGGCGCCGTCACACCGATGCTGAACATGCCGGGGATGGCCTCGCCCAGACCGGCGATGATGAACTGGATGGCCAGGGCGCACAGGATCAGGCCGAGCACGCGGACCACGATGGCCATGCCGACGTCGCCGAGAATGCGGCTGATCGGCCCGGTGCAGGCGAAGCAGATGAAGGTGACGACGCAGGCGCCGACCATGGCGATCAGCGACGAGGCCGTGCCCGCCGCGCCCAGCTTCTCGGCTTCACCGGCGTTGATGATGATGGCCGAGATGGCGCCGGGGCCGATCATCAGCGGAATGGCGAAGGGCACGATCAGGCGCTTGAAGCGGCGCTTGGCGTAGCCGCGCACGTCCTTGGCGTCGGTCACGGCGTCGGCGTCGGCGAAGATCTTGAGGAAGTCCTCGCGCGCCATGTCGAGGCCGAGCAGCAGCAGCAGGATGCCGCCGGCGATCCGGAAGGCGGCCAGGGAGATGCCGAAGAACTGCAGCAGGCCCAGGCCCGTGAAGAAGAAGAAGCCCAGGAAGACCGCCGCGAAGGCGCAGATCATGGCGGAGACGGTGATGCGCTGACGCAGCGAGGCCCCGGCGGTGGCGGCGGCGAAGATCGGCACATTGCCGATGGGGTCCAGCAAGGCGAACAGCGCCACGAACAGGTTGACCCCCAGATCGACCGCGTTCATTGCTTGCCCCCGCCTTAAATCCCGCCGCGCGACCCGCGACCCTTGGTCTCACCTATCGGGGCATCCGCGCGCGCCTGCAACCCGCCGAGAGCCGGAAATGTCCGAAGCCCATCCAATTGACCTGGCCAACCGCCCGTTTGATCCCCGCGTCATCTGCGCCCTGGACGTGCCGACGACGGACGAGGCCCGCGCCCTGGTCGAGCGGATCGGCGACGCGGTCGGTTTCTACAAGGTCGGGCTGCAACTGTTCGCCTCGGACGGCATGGGCCTGGCGCGCGAGCTGAAGGCGGCGGGGGCTCAGGTCTTTCTCGACTGGAAGCTGCACGACATCGGCGCGACGGTGGAGAAGGCGACGGCGGTTCTGGCCAATGCGGGCTGCGACCTGCTGACGGTTCACGCCCGGCCGCAGGTGATGGCGGCGGCGGCGCGCGGGGCGGCGGGCTCGGATCTCAAGATTTTGGGCGTCACCGTCCTGACCAGCCTGACCGAGGCGGATCTGGAGGCCGACGATCACAGCCTGTCAGCGGCGGATCTGGTCGAGCTTCGGGTGCGGCAGGCTCTGGAGGCCGGGATCCACGGCGTGGTCTCCAGCCCGCATGAGGCGGCGCGCGTGCGCGAGATCGCCCTGAGGGCGGGCCGCGAGAACTTCCTGATCGTGACGCCGGGCGTGCGGCCGACCGGCGCGGCCCTGGACGATCAGGCCCGGGCGGCGACCCCGGCCAGCGCCCTGCAGGCCGGCGCCAGCCATCTGGTGGTCGGGCGTCCGATCACCGCCGGGGCTGATCCGCGCGCGGCGGCTCAAGCCATTTCGGCCGAGATTGCGCTGATCTGATCGCGCGCAACCTGTTGATCCACGTGAAACAAAAAGGGCGGCCTCCTCGCGGAGGCCGCCCTTTGTCGTGATCAGCCCCGCTCGCCGGGCTCCTGCATATAGGGCCGCTCGGTCGGCGACCTGTGATGGTGCGGCGGCGGAGGGGGCGGGGGAGGGGGAGGCGGCGCGTCGGGCACGGCGTAGTAGCCCTGTTCGAAGTTCACGATCGGAGGCGCGGCCTCGACGCGCGGCGGGGCGACATGGACCTGGGGCCGGGCGACCTCGACCTGGGCCGGGGCGACGCGGACATCGGCGGGCGCCACATAGACGGGCGGCGGGGCGACATGGACGCGCGCCGGTTCGACATAGACCGGAGCCGGCTGCACATAGACCGGCGGGGATTCCACATAGACGGGCGGCTGCGAGACATAGACCGGGGGTTGGCTGACATAGACCGGCTCGGGACGGTAATGGACCGGCTGAGGCGGCGGGCCGCAGCGGCAGTCCGAGGCGTAGCCGCCGCCCTGATAGCCGCCCTGATAGCTTTGCTGAACCTGGCCGGGGGCCCAGGGGTAGCGGCCATAGCCGTCGACGACATAGCCGAAGGGCATGGAGCGGGACACGCCGCTGTAGGCGTAGCCGCCGTGGCGGATCGGCTGCTGTTGCGGGGCGACGACCACGGGCGGGCGATAACCGGCGCCGCCGTAACCGTAGCCGTAGCCATAGGCCTCGACCGGGCCGTAGCCGCCCTGCCAGCCGGTGTCGCTGTAATAGGTCTGGACCCGGCTCTCGACGATGGGGCCGCGATGGGCATAGGCCTGCTGGGCGTAGCCGGAGGCGGCGTTATGGCGCACCTGGCGCTGATGGGCCTCGGCGGTTCCGGCGGCCAGCAGGGCCGCGCCGACGGCGATGTATGCGACTGCCTTCATGGCCACGCTCCTTGTTTCAGCCGCAAAGGTTAATGCGGCTTCGGCCGAAGCGTTCACTATTCTCCCCTCGGGCGAACGGCGTCCGGCTCAGAAGTCGACGGCCAGGCCCTTCTTCTCCCAGTCGCCGTAACGGGTCGGCTCGGGGCCGCGCGGGCCGCCGTGTTCGGTGTCCAGAACTGGCGCTTCGGCGGCCTTGCGACGTTCGGCCGCTTCCATGAGGGCGCGACGCGCGATCGCGTTCAGGGGCCGCTCGGGCGTGGCGTGGGGGACATCGGCGTTGAAGGCGGGGGCGCCTTCGTCGGCGGCGTCGTCGTCCGCGGGGGGCGGGGTGGGCTGTTCGGTCACAGGGGGACTGCCTTGAGGGCGAGGATACAGGGCCTCACATAGACGTTCAGGACTTCTTCGCCACCCCTGACGACGCCCGGACCCGATGAACCATCTCAAGACCTTCGCCCTGCTGGCCGTGATGACCGCCCTGTTCATGGGGATCGGCTATCTGATCGGCGGCGCGACCGGCATGATGATCGCCCTGCTCGTGGCGGCGGGGATGAACCTGTTCAGCTACTGGAACGCCGACAAGATCGTGCTGAAGATGTACAAGGCGCAGCCGGTGGATGAGACCCATCCCAACGCCGTGGTCCGCGCCTATGTCGCGGACATCAGGCAGATGGCGGCCGACGCGGGACTGCCGCAGCCGACCATCACCATCATTCCCAATGACCAGCCCAACGCCTTCGCCACGGGCCGCAATCCGCAGAACGCCGCCGTGGCCGCGACCAGCGGCCTGCTGGACATGCTGACGCGCGAGGAGGTGCGCGGGGTGATGGCGCACGAACTGGCCCATGTGAAGAATCGCGACACCCTGACCATGACGGTGACGGCGACAGTGGCGGGGGCCATCGCCATGCTGGCCAACTTCGCCATGTTCTTCGGCGGCGGCGACGACCGCGAGCGGCCGGGCGGCATGATCGGGACCATCGCCCTGATGCTGCTGGCGCCCATGGCGGCGGGTCTGGTGCAGATGGCCATCAGCCGCGCCCGTGAATACGAGGCCGACCGCGTCGGGGCCGAGATCGCCAACGACCCTCAGGCCCTGGCCTCGGCCCTACAGAAGATCGAGGCCTATGCGCGGGGGGCGGTGAACGCTCCGGCCGAACGCAATCCGGCCACGGCCCATATGTTCATCATCAATCCGCTGAACGGGAAGGGCGCGGACAACCTGTTCTCGACCCACCCGGCCACCGGCAACCGCGTCCGCGCCCTGATGGAGATGGGGGCGAAGATGGGCATGAGCCGACGCCCGGCGGCGGCTCCCGTCGCAGCCGCCCCGTCGGGCGGCGCGCCCCGGACCAGCGTGCCGACCACGCCCTCTGCGCCGAGCGCGCCGCGCGGTCCCTGGGGCTGATCGACTTTGCGCCTTCGGGCGTAAACGGTTAGAGCGCGCGCATGACCGACAAGCCCGAACCCGCCGATCTGCCCGTCTTCGACAGCGACCGCCCCGAGTGGGCCCAGGCCCACGGCCCGCTGCGCTCGTTCGGACGCATCAAGTCGCGGCCGATCAAGGCGCGTCAGGCGGCCCTGTTCGACACCCTGATGCCGCAGATCGCCGTGCCGGACCCGGCCAAGGGGCCGATCGACCCGCTGGCCCTGATGCCGGAGGCCAAGGAAGTCTGGCTCGAGATCGGCTTCGGCGGCGGCGAGCATCTGGCGGAACAGGCGACGCGCAACCCCGACGCCCTGATGATCGGCTGCGAGCCCTTCCTCAACGGCGTGGCCTCGGCGCTGCGTCATGTGGAGGAGGGCGGTCTGAAGAACGTGCGCCTGCACGCCGACGACGCCCGCGCCGTGATGACGGCCCTGCCGGACGCCTCGCTGGACCGGGTGATGATCCTCTTCCCCGACCCCTGGCACAAGGCGCGCCACAACAAGCGCCGCTTCCTGCAGGACGAGACGGCGGTGGAGATCGCCCGCCTGCTGAAGCCCGGCGGTCGCGTGCGTTTCGTCACCGACTGGCTGGACTATGCCGAATGGGCCCTGGAGCGGCTGGATCGCACGCCTGGCCTGACGCGGATCATGTCCGAGGGGGAAGACTGGTTCGCCGTCCCGGCCGACCACGTCGTCACGCGCTATGAGGAAAAGAAGCTGGGCGACACCACGCCGATCTTCCTTGAGTTCCGGCGCGCCTGAACGGTCTGAAGTCCGATGCTGAGGCGTCGGGCATTACGGGAAATTACGCAAGGGATATTCCGCAGGCGCCGCTTCGCCTGCCGTTTACCCGTATCAACGATTTTCGCTGAAATTTCGTCAGGGGAGGCGCGTCGTCGCTCGTCTTCTGACGGGACCTCCGCGCGGCCGCCCCGGGCCGTCGGCGACGCCTGACCTTTTTCAAGCTTGATCCATCGTGTCGGCGCGCGCCGGTGCGCGTGCAGTAACAGGACTAATCCCGGTGAATCTGGACAACGTAAGAATTTCGCGGAAGCTGGCGGGCGCCTTCGCCCTGATCGTGGCGGTGATCATCGCGCTCGGCGTGGTGGTCTTTATGCAGGTGAGCGCGCTGGAGAAGGCCAAGGAGACGGTGGCTCTGGCCGAGGCGGTCACCGCCAAGACCAGCCAGCTCAAGCGCTCGGTGGATCAGCAGGAAAGCGCCGTCCTGGCCTATATCCTGACCGGAAAGCCGGATCACCTGGAGCGGATCGAGCGGCACAAGGGCGGCTTCCGTGACGGCGTCGCTGAAATGAGAGCTATGACCGCGCATCTTCCGGGCGCCGGCGAGCGTATCGATGATCTGGTGAAGGCCGTGAGCGCCTATCAGGCTGCAGTCATTGATCCCGAGGTGCGTCTGGCCAGCCGTCCGGAAACGCGGGCGGAGGCCATGGCGCTGACGGAAAGCGCGATCCCCGACCAGTTCATGGAACCCGTCGACGCGGCCTTTGATGCGATCGTTGAGGCCCAGGCCAATCGTAAGAAGGCGGCGGTCGAGGATCAGAGCCAGGCCTTCGCCGCCACCAAGGTCGCCTTGGGCGTCGGCATCCTTTCGGCTCTGGCCCTGTCGATCCTGTTCGGTCTGGGGCTGGCCAAGATGATCGCCACACCGATCGCGGCCATGACCTCGGCCATGCGCCGTCTGGCCGGCGGCGACAAGACCATCATCGTGCCCGCCGTGGGCCGCAAGGACGAGGTCGGCGAAATGGCCGGCGCCCTGCTGGCCTTCAAGGACGCGGCCATCGCCAACGAGCGTCTGGAAGCCGAGGCGGCCGCCCAGCGCGCCGCCGCCGAGGAAGAGCGTGCGCGCGTCGAGGCCGAGAAGGCCCGCACCGCCGAGGAGGACCGCATCGCCGTCACGGCCCTGGGCCAGGGTCTGCAGGCCATGGCTAACGGCGATCTGACCCACCGCATGACCGCCCAGGTGGCGGCCCGTTCCGAGCAGCTGAAGACCGATTTCAACACCGCCATCGCCCAGCTGGAGCAGGCCGTGGCCGTGGTCGTCGACAACGTCGCCGCCATCCGTTCGGGTTCGAGCGAGATCAGCCAGGCCTCCGACGACCTGTCGCGCCGCACCGAGCAGCAGGCGGCCTCGCTGGAGGAAACCGCCGCCGCCCTGGACCAGATCACCGCCACGGTGAACCGCACCGCGGACGGCGCCCGGCAAGCCTCGGGCGTGGTCCAGTCGGCGCGCGGCGACGCCGAGAAGAGCGGCGTCATCGTCCGCGACGCGGTCGAGGCGATGAACGCCATCGAGCAGTCCTCGGCCCAGATCGGCAACATCATCGGGGTGATCGACGAGATCGCCTTCCAGACCAACCTCCTGGCCCTGAACGCGGGCGTCGAGGCCGCTCGCGCGGGCGACGCCGGCCGCGGCTTCGCCGTGGTGGCCTCGGAAGTGCGGGCCCTGGCCCAGCGCTCGGCTGAAGCCGCCAAGGAGATCAAGACCCTGATCTCGGCCTCGGGCCAGCAGGTCGGGGCGGGCGTGACCCTGGTCGGCCAGACCGGCGAGGCCCTGCAGCGCATCGTCAGCCGCGTGGCCGAGATCGACGGCCTGGTCTCGGAAATCTCGGCCTCGGCCCAGGAGCAGGCCACCGGCCTGCAACAGGTCAACACCGCCGTGAACCAGATGGATCAGGTCACTCAGCAAAATGCTGCGATGGTCG
>NZ_DLNQ01000015.1:0-1756 GCF_002479495.1 Brevundimonas sp. UBA7506 | reverse complement strand
AGACCATCGCCGCCCTCAAGACCGTCGGCCGCGGCGGCGCCGCTCTTAAGGCGCAGCCCATTGAAGACGGCTGGGAAGAGTTCTGATCACGGCTGAGACGACGAGGGGCGGCTTGCGCTCCTCGTCGTCGGCGTCCCTCGGTCTGCGGCCATCCATCTTGACGTCGCGGCAATAGGGAATTGTACGCAGGGATTTCTACGCACCGCCGGTTTTCCGCTGCGTTTACCGGGGTTCTTCATTCTGCCCCTGACAGTCAGGGGATATGACGATGCGTAGTTTGACGATCGGCGGCAGGGTGAACCTGCTGTCGGTGCTGGCGGTGGCCGGCCTGCTTCTGGTGACGGGCCTCTCCTTGATGAAGCTCGACGGCGTGATGCGCGCCGAGATCGCCGACCGGACCAGGAAGACGGTCGAGGTCGCCCATAGCGTCGTGTCCCACTATCAGGCCCAGGAACAGGCGGGCGTCATGACGCGGCCCCAGGCCCAGGCGGCGGCCCTGTCGACCCTGCGCGCCCTGCGCTACGGCCAGGACGACTATTTCTGGGTCAACGACATGCAGCCGCGTATGGTCATGCACCCCTTCAGCCCGCAGCTGGAAGGTCAGGACCTGAGCGCCAAGACCGACGCCGACGGCGTCTTCATGTTCCGTGAAATGACCGAAATCGCCCGCCGAGACGGCGCGGGCTTCCTCAACTACCGCTGGGCCAAGCCGGGGCAGGAAGAACCGGCGTCCAAGGTCTCCTACGTCAAGGCCTTCAAGCCCTGGGGCTGGGTCATCGGTTCGGGCGTCTATACGGATCAGATCGTCGCGGCCGTGGCCGGCGCCGCCCTGACCCTGGGCGGGATGGCCCTGGCCGTGGCTGTGGCCATGGGCGTGGCCGGCTGGATGCTGGGGCGTTCGGTCGCCGGGCCGGTCGTGGCCCTGGCCGACCGCATGAAGCGGCTGGCTGACGGGGACAAGGCTTCGGCCATTCCGGGGCTGGCGCGTCATGACGAGATCGGCCGCATGGCCGGGGCTCTGGAAGTGTTCCGCGACGCGGCCATCGCCAACGAGCGTCTGGAAGCGGAAGCGGCGGCCCAGCGCGCCGCCGCCGAGGAGGAGCGCGCGCGCGTCGAGGCCGAGAAGGCCCGCACCGCCGAGGAGGACCGCATCGCCTTCACGGCCCTGGGCCAGGGTCTGCAGGCCATGGCTAACGGCGATCTGACCCACCGCATGACCGCCCAGGTGGCGGCCCGTTCCGAGCAGCTGAAGACCGATTTCAACACCGCCATCGCCCAGCTGGAGCAGGCTGTGGCCGTGGTCGTCGACAACGTCGCCGCCATCCGTTCGGGTTCGAGCGAGATCAGCCAAGCCTCCGACGACCTGTCGCGCCGCACCGAGCAGCAGGCGGCCTCGCTGGAGGAAACCGCCGCCGCCCTGGATCAGATCACCGCCACGGTGAACCGCACCGCGGACGGCGCCCGGCAAGCCTCTGGCGTGGTCCAGTCGGCCCGCGGCGACGCCGAGAAGAGCGGCGTCATCGTCCGCGACGCGGTCGAGGCGATGAACGCCATCGAGCAGTCCTCGGCCCAGATCGGCAACATCATCGGGGTGATTGACGAGATCGCCTTCCAGACCAACCTCCTGGCCCTGAACGCGGGCGTTGAGGCGGCCCGCGCGGGCGACGCCGGCCGCGGCTTCGCCGTGGTGGCCTCGGAAGTGCGGGCCCTGGCCCAGCGCTCGGCCGAGGCGGCCAAGGAGATCAAGACCCTGATC
>NZ_DLNQ01000004.1:12904-40328 GCF_002479495.1 Brevundimonas sp. UBA7506 | reverse complement strand
TGGAAGAGAAGCTGCGCTTCGCTATCCGTGAAGGCGGCCGCACCGTCGGCGCCGGCGTCGTGGCCAAGATCGTCGCCTAAGCGATGGATCCGGGTCTTCGGACCCGAACAGTAAGCGTACCGGCCTGAAGCAGCCCGCAAGGGCGTCAGGCCAAGCGTAAAGCGTAACAGAGCGGCCCCCGGAGCAATCCGGGGGCCGTTTTGCTGTCGGGGCGACCTTGGCGAATTGATCGGAGAGAAAATTCGCCGGGCACGGATAATAAGTGCCTGAATATCAATGATATTAACGAAGCTGCGGTGAAGTTGGCGCAAGGCCTTCCTGACGAGAGGTAAGCCTAATGACTGACATTGACTGGCCGCGTCGCGCGGGCCTGTCCGGGGCTCTGGACGAGGCGGCGATCGTGGCCATCACGGACCGCGCCGGCCAGATTCTGTACTGCAATCAGAAGTTCGTGGACGTCAGCGGCTACAGCCGCGACGAACTGGTCGGCCAGAACCACAGGCTGGTCAATTCCGGCCATCACCCGCGTGCGTTCTTCCAGGACCTTTACCGGACCATCGCCGGCGGCGGGGTGTGGCGCGGCACGATCCAGAACCGCAACAAGAACGGCGAACTGTACTGGGTCGATACGACCATCGTGCCGAACCCGGGCGAGGACGGACGGCCCGAGACCTACACGGCCATCCGTTTCGAGGTTTCCGATCACGTCCGGGCCCTGAAGGCGCTGGAGATCGCGCAGGAAGAGACCCGCCGCGCGGCCCAGGTGCGGGACCGCTTCTTCGCCAACATCAGTCATGAGGTGCGAACGCCCCTGAACGCCGTCCTCGGTCTGGCCTCGGCCCTGGCGCACACGACCCTGACCGAGCGGCAGACGCAGATGCTGTCGCTGATCACCGGCGCGGGCGATTCCCTGCGGCGCGTGCTGGACGACATGCTGGACCTGTCGAAGATGCAGGCGGGCCAGTTCCGTCTGGCACCGGCCCCGTTCGATCTGCGCGCCGACATCGCCGCCGTGGTCGAGATGCGGGCCGCCGCCGCCGAGGAACGGGACGTGACCCTGTCGGTGAGCTTCTCGGAGGCCGCCGAAGGGCAGGTGCTGGGTGATGGCGTGCGGATCACGCAGATTGTGTCCAATCTGGTGTCCAACGCGGTCAAGTTCACGCCGGAAGGCGCTGTGGACGTGCGGGTCGATCTGACGACCGGCGCCGAGGGCGAGCGCCTGCGGATCGAGGTGAAGGACACCGGGATCGGCTTTGATCCTGAGACGGCGCAGCGCCTGTTCAATCCGTTCGTTCAGGCCGACGACACCATTTCGCGCGAGTTTGGCGGCACCGGCCTGGGGCTGTCGATCTGCCGGTCTCTGGCTGAGTTGATGGGCGGCGAGATTTCCGCGCGGTCAACGCCGGGCGAGGGCAGCCTATTCTCCGTCATCCTGCCCATCCAGCGGCTGGGCGCGGCGGCCGACACGGCTCCCGACGACGGCGCCGAAGCGATGGACAGGGCGCAGCGGGTTCTGGTGGTCGAGGACAATCCGGCCAACCAGATGGTTGTGCGCTGCCTGCTGGAACCGCTGGGTTTCGAGATCGACACCGCGGACGACGGCCGTCAGGGCGTGGATCAGTTCTTGCGCGACCGGTACGACATGATCCTGATGGACATGCAGATGCCGGTGATGGACGGGCTGACCGCGATCGGCCTGATCCGGGCGCACGAGGCGGCGCATCGACTGGACCGCACGCCGGTCGTCATGCTGACCGCCAACACGACCGAAGCCCATCAGCAGCAGGCGATGCAGGTCGGCGTGGACGCCCTTGTCGCCAAGCCGGTGACGCTCGAGATCCTGCTGGATGGCCTCAACCAGGGCATCGCTGCGGCCGAGGCCTGGCGCGCCGAGGCGTCCGCCGCCGCCTGAGGTCACGGCCAGGGAACCGCCGCCCGCCCGTGACGTTGGCTAACGACGTTAACAATCGGGTAACCATAAATGCGGCGCGCGATCCGGCTGGGACTGTTCATCGGCACCATCATCGGCATGAGCGCCTGCGCGGCGGTTCAGGACGGCGGGCGACCATCCGAGACAGGAGCCTACGGGTCGGTCGGTGTCGGCAGGACATGGTGAACCTGCGGCTGGGTGCATGATTTGCTGGCGTAGCCGCATCTTCGGCCTTATTGTCGCCGCGCGGACGCCGATTGTCGCGCCGCGCTGCGGGTTTCTCCCCTTTCGATGTTGACCATCGCTATCGCCGTCGTGCTGCTGCTTGTGGTGCTGAACGGCCTTTTCGCCATGACCGAGCTTGCGGTCGTTTCATCGCGTAAATCCAAGCTGCAAAGCCGCGCCGAGCGCGGAGATCGCGGGGCCCGGGCGGCCCTGAAGCTGTCCGAAGAGCCGACGCAGTTTCTGTCGGCGGTTCAGGTCGGCATCACCCTGATCGGCATTCTGGCGGGCGCCTATGGTCAGGCGACCATAGCGGGCGAGCTCGACCGGATCCTGGAAACCAGCTTCCCGGCGCTGGCGCCTTATTCGCAGTTCGCTTCGACGGCCCTGGTGGTCGTGCTGATCACCTATGTCTCGCTGATCGTCGGTGAGCTGGTGCCCAAGCGTCTGGCCTTGATCTTCCCCGAGACCATCGCCTCCAAGATGGCGGCGCCGATTTCGACCATGGCCCTGTTGATGAAGCCTTTCGTGCTTCTGCTGACGGCGTCGACCTCGGGCATCCTGAAACTTCTCGGCGTCAAGGACCGCGACGGTTCGGACGTCACCCAGGAAGAGGTCGAGAGCATTCTGGCGGAAGGCACGTCCGCCGGCCTGATCGAGCCTGAAGAACAGGAGATGATCGAGGAGATC
This sequence comes from Brevundimonas sp. UBA7506, assembly GCF_002479495.1. Classification (GTDB taxonomy): domain Bacteria; phylum Pseudomonadota; class Alphaproteobacteria; order Caulobacterales; family Caulobacteraceae; genus Brevundimonas. The sequence continues at coordinate 37,486 of NZ_DLNQ01000004.1, read as the reverse complement.
CTGCGCCTGGGTGACCGCGCCGTGCGCGTGGCCATGACGCCGCGCCACGAGGTCTTCTGGATCGCCCTGGACGATTCTGAGGAAGTGCTGCGCGAGGAAATCCGCACCTGCCCCTATTCGCGCATCGTCGTGGCGCGCGAGAGCGACGTCGATAATCCCCTGGGCGTGGTTCACAAGAAGGACCTGCTTGACGCCCTGCTGACCGACGGCTCCTACGACATCGAGAAGCTGGTGGCCGAGCCCGCCTTCATTCCGCAGTCGACCTCGGTGCTAAAGGCGCTGGAGATTCTGAAGGGCTCCAAGGTTCACATGGCCTTCGTCGTCGACGAGTACGGCGCCTTCGAAGGCGTGGTGACCGCCACCGACCTGCTGGAAATGATCGCTGGCGACTTCAACGAGAGCCACGACGAACTGGGGCAGTCGATCCGCAAGCGCGAAGACGGCTCATGGGCGGTCGACGGCCAGACCGATCTGGACGAACTGGGCGACGAACTGGGAGAGGACTTCGGCGAGCACGAAAGCTTCCACACCGTCGCCGGGCTGGTGCTGCATCACCTGTCGCGGCTGCCGCAGGAGGGCGAAATCCTTCAACTGGGCCGCTTCGAGGTCGAGGTGCTGGATATGGACGATCGCCGGATCGACAAGTTGCTGTTCCGGGCCATCATTCCGGGGCAGGAAAGCGGCCCGACCGACACCGACTGATCGGCGTCGGGCCACGGTTTGCAACAACGACAAAGCGCACGTCCGTTCAACGGGCGTGCGCTTTTTTCATGGCGGGTTCCAGGTCGTTAGTTCTTCGCCTTGTCGTCCATGTTGCTCCAGACGGAGGCAAAGCCGAGGACGGCCATGAAGACCAGGAAGGCCGACACGATGGCGGCGATGACGGGAACGACGTCTGCGGGCATGGGATATCTCCTTTAATCCCAGCAAAGCCGTTCGCGAGCCCGCGCGCCTTGATAGAGATCAAAGGAATGTCGGCGGATCAGGCCGCCGCCTGCGCCTTCCGCAACGCCATCTGAACCGCCCCGGACGGCGACAGACCCGTGACGGCCAGACGCTCGTCGCACAGGGCCAGAGGGGCGGGGCGGTGGCTGACCAGGATCAGACCCTGACCGGTGCGCGCCAGACGCTCCGTCAGGCGCTCCAGCACGCGCGTCTCCGTGGCGGCGTCCAGACCTTCGGTCGGTTCGTCCAGCACCAGCCAGGGCGCGGGGCGCAGATAGGCGCGGGCCAGGCCCAAGCGACGACGTTCGCCGCCCGACAGGCGGGCGCCGTTCTCGCCAAGAGGCGCGTTCAGACCGGCGGGCGCGGCGCGGATGCGGTCAGCCAGATCGGCGTCTTCGAGCGCGGCCCACAGGGCGTCGTCATCGGCGCCCGGCAGGGCCAGCTTCAGGTTCTCACGCACCGTGCCGGCCAGCAGCACGGCCTGTTGCGGGGCGTAAGCGAACAGGGCGCGGGCAGCGTCGGGCGCGGTGTCGGCGGCGTCGACACCGCCCAGGGTCGCTTCGCCGGACAGGGGCGTGCGCAGGTCCATCAGCCGCTCGATCAGGGTGGTCTTGCCGGCGCCGGACGGGCCGGTGACGGCCAGGCGCTGTGGCGGGGCCAGCAAGAGGTCAGCGCTCAGGCCGATGATCGGGGCGGCGGGCTGAGTCGGCGCTGACGCGGGGGCTTCCAGCAGGTCGCCCAGACGCTCGACCGCCGCTTCAACCGCGCCGTTGTGGCGGAAGGCGGTCAGCAGGGCGCCAGCGCTCTCGACGGTGGTGACGGCGGCCAGAATGGCCAAGGCGATCAGGGGCGGAGAGGCAGCCCCGGCGGTCGCCATCACGCCAAGTACAGCCAAGGCCATGGCGGCTGACTGGGGCAGCAGGATCCAGCCGCCGGCCACGGCCAGGCGTTGGGTTGCGCGTTCCAGCGTCGCGCCGCGCTCGGCCAGACGCTCCACTGCCCAGGGCTTGACGCCATAGGCCTGAAGCTCGGGCGCGGCGGCGGCCAGGGCGGCGAACTCGGTCTTGAGATCGCCCGACGCGGCCTGAACCGCGCGCCCGGCGGGCTCGGCCATCCCGCGGCCGACGAGGGCCGCGGCGAGCACGCCGAAGGCGCTGGCCGCTGCGATGGCCAAGGCGGTCATCCAGCCGGTCAGCAGAGCCAGACCGATGCCTGCCACCAGACCGGCGGCGGCGCCCCAGGGCGCTGACAGGCGCACGAAGCGGTTCTGAACCGCGTCAACGTCCTGAACCATCCGCGAGGAGGCATCGCCGCCCGCCAACGTCAGAGCGCGGCTGGCGGGGCCGCGCGCGACGCTCTCGAACAACTGAGGACGCAGGGCGGCCAGGGCCTTGAGCGCCGCGTCGTGGCCGGTGACCCGCTCGCCGTAGCGCGACCCGGTGCGGACGATGGCGAGGAAGCGGATCAGGGCGCTGGGCACCATGAAGTTGAAGCTGTGGGCCACCAGGGGCCCCGCAAGACCGGCCAGGGCCGAGGCCGTGATGAACCAGCCTGACACCCCCAGCAGCAGGACGGCGGCGGCGGACACGAGGGCGGCGGTGACGGCGGCGGTCAGAAGACGCGCGCCCTGCCGACGTTCCTGGGCGCGGATCAGGGTCTTGAGGCGGGCGACGCCGGACATGTTCGGTGCGCTCACAGCCGCACCACGACGTCGGCCAATTCGGCGACGGCCTCGGAATGGGTGGCGATCAGGGTAGTGCGGCCCTCGGCCGCGGCGCGGATGATCGGCAACAGGGCGGCCTCCGACGCGGCGTCCAGATTGGCGGTGGGCTCGTCCAGCAGCAGGATCGGCGCGGGCTTGAGGAAGGCGCGGGCCAGACCCAGCCGCCGTCGCTCGCCCCCCGACAGACCGCCGCCGCGCTCGTCGATGATCCGGTTCAGGTCGCCGGTGAAGCCGGCGCGGGCGGCGGCTTCCATGACGCGCCCTGACGGCGCGCCGCGCCAGGCCAGGGCGATGTTCTCGGCCAGGGTTCCGGGCACCACGACCGGCGCCTGACCGGCCCAGGCGATCCAGGCGGTCAGGTCGGGATGGTCGGACAGGCGGACGTCGCCGACCTCGACCTCGCCGTCGCTTAGCGGGGACAGGCCGAGGAAGAGATGCAGCAGGCTGCTCTTGCCCGAGCCGCTGGCGCCCAGCAGGGCCACGGTGGCGCCGGGGGCGACAGCCAGATTGAAGTCGGTCAGGACGGGCGCGCCCGCTTCATAGGCGATGGTCACGTCGCGGAAAGCGACGGCGGGGGCGCTGGCGGGCGCTGGCGGCGGCGCGGCGACGGGCGCGGCGCTCTCGGTCAGCTTCCTCAGGCTGGGCACGGCGGATTCGGCGGCCTGACGGTCGTGATAGGCGGCGGCCAGGCGGCGCATGGGGGCATAGACTTCGGGCGCCAGGGCCAGCAGGAAGAAGGCGCGCGTCAGGCTGAGTTGCTCAGGCGCGGGGAAGGGCAGCAGCTTCAGCAGGTTGAAGCCGCAATAGACGGCGACCAGCGCGACCGCCAGGGCCGAGAAGAACTCCAGAATCGCCGAGGAGAGGAAGGCGATCTTCAGCACCTTGCCGGTGCGGCGGGCCAGATCGTCGGAGGCGCGAGCGATCACCGCCGTCTGCTGCGTCTCGGCCTGGAAGGCGAGAATGGCGGGCAGGGCGCGGATGCGGTCGAGGAAGAGACCGGACAGCCGTTCCAGCGCCTGGAACTGACGGCGGCTCTCGGCGCCCGCCGCCATGCCGGTCAGGGCCATGCCGATGACGAAGGGCAGCAGGGTGAAGATGAGGATGCAGGCGGTGAAGGGGCTGACCACGGCGGCGACGGCGATCAGCAACAGAGGCGTCACGGCGGCGGCCATGCGGGCGGGCCCGAAGCGCGAGACATGGCCGTCCAGCGCCTCGACCCCCTCGACGGTCGCGGTCATGGTCTCGGCGTCGGACAGGCGGCCGGAGAAGGCGCCGTTCAGGACCTGACGCCGCAGGTCCCCCTTGACCGCGCGGGCGGCGCGCGCGGCCACGACGGTCGCGACCTGAGTCAGCGCCCCGCGCGTCAGAAGCGAGGCGACGGCCAGGGCCGCGCCGGGCAGGGCGTGGCTGTATCCCTGCGGCAGGGCGCCGACGGCCAGTCCAAGGCCCGCCGCAAACCCTACGGCCGGAATCGCGTCGGCGATCACCAGGCCGCCGGCCAAGGACATGATCCGCGTGCGCGGCGACAGGGCCTTCTTCAGCCATTGGGCCGGTGCGGCGTCTGCTTCGATCGGCTGGGCCGTCATCGTCTCTCCTGCTCCGTCCGCGCGAACAGACATAGACCAGCGCGAAGGCGCATTGGGCGAATCGTCCTTGTGACGAAACAGCCTTGGGCGAAACGCCGTCTAGAGCGAGTCGTCCCGGTTGGGCTTTGATCCGGATCAAGGCGCGCCCCACGGCGCTGCTTTAGGTTATAGTAGAACGCCGGTCGATGGGGGCTGGCGGTCAGGAGCCTGAGCCCATGATCGACCTGGCGGTCGTAGACCTGTCACGCCTTCAGTTCGCACTGACGGCGCTATACCACTTTCTGTTCGTGCCCCTCACGCTGGGCCTCTCCTTCATGCTGGTCATCATGGAGAGCATCTATGTCATGACGCGCAGGCCTATATGGCGAACCATCACCCGGTTCTGGGGCGTGCTGTTCGGCATCAACTTCGTTCTGGGCGTGGCCACCGGCCTGACCATGGAATTCCAGTTCGGCATGAACTGGTCCTATTACTCCCACTATGTCGGCGACATCTTCGGGGCCCCGCTGGCCATTGAAGGGCTGATGGCCTTCTTCCTGGAAGCCACCTTCGTCGGCCTGATGTTCTTCGGCTGGGACAAGCTGCCGCGCGTAGGGCACCTGTTCGTCACCTTCCTGGTGGCGCTGGGCACCAACCTGTCGGCCCTGTGGATCCTGGTCGCCAACGGCTGGATGCAGAACCCGGTCGGCGCCGCCTTCAACCCCGACACCATGCGCATGGAAGTCGTGGACTTCATGGCGGTGATCTTCAACCCGGTGGCCCAGGCCAAGTTCGTCCACACCGTTTCGGCCGGCTACGTCTGCGCCGCCGTGGTCGTGCTGGGCATCTCGGCCTTCTATCTGTTGAAGGGCAAACACGTCGGGTTCGCCAAGCGGTCCATGACCGTGGCGGCCGCCTTCGGCCTGCTGTCGTCGCTGTCGGTCGTCGTTCTGGGCGATGAGTCGGGGTATGCCCTGACCGACAACCAGAAGATGAAGCTGGCCGCGCTGGAAGCCATGTGGCGCACCGAGCCGGCGCCTGCGGGTCTGACCGCCTTCGGCCTGCCCAGCCTGGAAGACCGTCACACCCATTTCGAGGTCAAGATTCCCTATGTCCTGGGCCTGATCTCGACGCGCAGCATCGACAAGCCGGTGATCGGCATTCTGGAACTGGTCGCTGTCGCTGAAGACCGTATCGAACGCGGCGTCGTCGCCTATGACGCCCTGGAGAAGGTCAAGGCCGACCACACCGACATGGCTGCTCGCGCGCAGTTTGAATCGGTGCGCAACGACCTGGGCTACGGCCTGCTGCTGAAACGCTATGTCGCCGATCCGCGTCAGGCCACGCCCGAGCAGATCAAGCAGGCGGCCTGGGACACCGTACCCAATGTGCCGCTGATGTTCTGGGTCTTCCGCATCATGGCCGGCATCGGCTTCCTGATGATCGGTCTGTTCGCCACGGCCTTCGTCCTGTGCACCCTGCGCAAGCACGACACGCGCTGGTTCCTGCGTCTGGCCGTTCTGGCCATCCCCCTGCCGTGGATCGCCATCGAGTCCGGTTGGGTCCTGGCCGAAGTGGGCCGTCAGCCCTGGGCCGTGGAAGGCGTCCTGCCGACCTTCCTGGGCGCGTCCAGCCTGACCGTGGCGCAGCTTTGGACCACCATCATCGGCTTCACCGTCCTGTACGGCGCCCTGGCGGTGATCGAGGTCGGCCTGATCCTTCGCGCGATCAAGAAAGGCCCCTTCAACCAGCACGACGTCCCCGATGAACCTCAGGCGGAAGGCGAACCGGCGGTCGCCTGACCCCGGTCGTTCAAGGAAACAAGAGAGATGGAACTTCCCCTCGACTACACCACGCTCCGCCTGATCTGGTGGGGACTGCTGGGCGTGCTGCTGATCGGCTTCGCCCTGACGGACGGCTTCGACATGGGCGTCGGCGCCCTGCTGCCCTTCGTCGCCAAGACGGATGAAGAGCGCCGCATGGTGATCAACACCGTCGGCGCGACCTGGGAGGGCAACCAGGTCTGGTTCATCGTCGGCGGCGCGGCGATATTCGCCGCCTGGCCCTTTGTTTATGCCGTCAGCTTCTCCGGCTTCTACCTGGCCATGTTCCTGGTCTTGTCGGCGCTGATCCTGCGGCCCGTGTCGTTCAAGTACCGGTCCAAGCGTGCCGACAAGCGCTGGCGCTCGATGTGGGACTGGGGCCTGTTCATCGGCAGTTTCGTCCCGGCCTTGGTGTTCGGCGTGGCTGTCGGCAACGTCCTGCTGGGCGCGCCCTTCCGCCTGGATAGCGATCTGCGCTCCTTCTACGAGGGCACGCTGCTGGGCCTGTTTTCGCCCTTCACCCTGATCTGCGGTCTGCTGTCGGTCTGCATGCTGGTGCTGCATGGCGCGGCCTGGCTGTCGATCAAGGGCGAGCAGGGGCCGGTGCTGCACCGCGCCCGCGCCATCGGCACTGTCGCCGGTCTGCTCAGCCTGGTGCTCTTCGCGGTCGGCGGCCTGTTCATCGCCTTTGGCGACATCGGCTTCCGTATCACGGGCGTGCTGGACACGGCGGGCTTCTCCAACCCGCTGCGCACCACGGTCGAGGCCGCGCCTGGCGCCTGGATGGACAACTACGGCCTCTATCCGTGGATGATCATCGCTCCGGTTCTGGGCTTCCTCGGCGCCCTGGTGGGCCTGATCGGCATGTGGCGCCGGTCCCCGGCCATGGCCTTCGGCGGTTCCTCGGCCTCGGCGGTGGGGATCATCTCAACGGTCGGCCTGTCGATGTTCCCCTTCATTCTGCCCAGCTCGATCAATCCTCAGTCCAGCCTGACGGTGTGGAACGCCTCGTCCAGCCATACGACCCTGTTCATCATGCTGGTCGTGGTGGTGGTCTTCATGCCGATCGTGCTGCTCTACACCTCGTGGGTCTACAAGGTGCTGTGGGGCCGTTCGAGCACAGCCGCTCTCAAGACCAATCCCGACCTCTACTGATCCCGCGAAAGGAGATCGTCCCATGTGGTATTTCGCCTGGATCCTGGGCCTCGGCCTGGCGGTGGCGTTCGGCGTGCTGAACGGCGTCTGGCACGAGTTCCAGCTGTTCGACGAAGGGGATGAGGGCCGCTCCGAGCCCTGATCGCTTCGTCAATGAAATCAGCCTCTTCGATCTCGGTCGAAGAGGCTTTTTCATGCGTATTTCCATGGCCTTGCGCTGGATCAAGGCGTCAGGGCAGGGGGCGTGGAAGAGTGTTCTCGACATCGAAGCCGGACCCTCCTCGATCCGGCGATTGTCGGGGATTGATACCGATGAAGACCGCCGCCGCCCTTCTGGCCGCCGCCAGTGTTCTGACCCTGGCGGGCGCCGCCTCGGCGCAAGCCGTCGCTCCCGAGCCCGTCGGCAAGGGCTCGCTGGTCGTCACCGCCCGGATGACCGGCGTCCTGCCGCAGGCCGACGACGCCATCCTCACCGCCGCGGGCGCCGACAGCGGCCTGCAGGTCGACGTCAGCGACGACTGGATGCCGACCCTGGGCTTCACCTATTTCGTCGCCGACCACTGGGCCGTCGAAGCCATCCTCGGCGCCACCCAGCACGAGGTCCGCGCCAAGGGGGCGGGAACGGATGTTGCGGTGCACGAGACCTGGGTCCTGCCGCCGGTGGTGACGCTGCAATACCGCCCGACGCCGAATGCGACGATCAGCCCCTATGTCGGCGCCGGCGTCAGCTACATGGCCTTCTTCGACGGCAAGGATAAGAACGGCTTCGAGGTCGATCTGGATGACGGCTTCGGCGTCGCCTTGCAGGCCGGGGCGGACTGGAACCTGTCGGGGCCGTGGACCCTGAATCTGGACGCCAAGAAGGTGTGGTTCGACACGGACGCCAAAATCAACGGCGGCGCGCTGAAGAGCAGCGTCAGCCTGGATCCATGGGTCGTGTCGGTGGGCGTCGGTCGGAAGTTCTAGGACTTCCGCGTCGATGCGGGGCGGGGGTGCGGGACGTCAGCCTGCACCCCCATCGCCCGTTTGATTTCAGGCCGCGCCTGCGATCATTCTTTCAGCTCAGGCCGCGCCCTCGCCCAGGGCCTTCAGCGCATCGGGATCGGGCAGGGCCACTTCATTGTTCGGCAGCAGTTGGATCAGGCCCGAGGTCTTGAACTGGGTGAAGACCCGGCTCACCGTCTCGATGGTCAGGCCCAGGTAGTCGGCGATGTCCAGGCGGGTCATGGGCAAGTGAACGTGGCCCTCGGCGCCGCCCAGTTGCACCTGCCGCGCCGACAGGCGGGTCAGGAAGCTGGCGATCCGCTCGCGCGCCGTCTTGCGGCCCAGCAGCACGATCTGTTCCTGCGCCGCCATCAGCTCGTCGCCGGCCATGGCCACCAGGCGGTGCTCCAGCGCGGGCAGGGCGTTCAGCAGTTGATCGAAGTCGCCGCGCCGGAAACGGCAGGCGCTGAGCGGCGTCAGAGCCTCGGCGGTAAAGCTGGAGGGTCCGCGACCGCCCAGACCCAGGAAGTCGCCCTGGAACAGGAAGCCGGTGATCTGGCGCCGACCGTCGGGCAGCAGGCGATACAGCTTCACTGCGCCCTCGACGACATTGAAGACGAAGGGATTGGGATCGCCTTCGTGGAACAGGGCCTGACCGGGCTGGGCGCTGATAGTCTCGCTGGCGCAGGCCATGCTCTGCAGTTCATGGCCCTTCAGGTCGGCGCAGACGCCCAGGGGCCGCGCCCCGCAGGTCGCGCAGGGATGGACGTCTTCCAGGCGGACGTCGGCAGGATCGGCGGCGGGTTCGGCCAGGGCGGCGTTACGGGCGGTCATGGTCGGCTCCAGCATTGCGCTGCAGCCTAGCTGAACGCGGATCGCTTTCGAAGTGGGCAGGCTGTCCTAGGCGACGTCTTCGGCATAGCGCAGCTTTGCGCCCAGCCGATGCGCCAGGGCGGTCAGCTCCACCGCCAGACTTTGCCGCACCAGAGGCCGCACGCCCATTTCCCGGACCACGAAGGGGCCGGCCCACAGGGTCTCGCCGTATTCCAGATCCGGTTGCCGCCACCAACTGACGAAGCCCAGGACGCCGCCGCGCTGATTACGGGCGCTGAGGATGCCGCGACTGTCGGGGGCAGTGCGCCAGTCGCGCAGGAAGGTGCGCCATTGGTCCGCGCCCAGATCGGGCCGCCACATTCGGGCCAGGGCGAACTCGGCCGGCGCCTCGGCCTCGGTGAGGGGAACGACATCCAGGCGCGGCGCGTCTGGCATGAGGCGGGACTCGGTCATGCGGCCATTTCGCGCGCTCGGGGCCAAATCGCCTTGATCTGTGTCAAGGTGAACCCGGCGGCCCCGCCGCAGGTTCTCTCAGCCAAGGAGTTCAGGTCATGACCGCAGAGTCGACATCCAGCGTGGTCCCTATCCGCGGCGGCGCGGTGGCCGCAATTTTGAAGCTGCTCGATGGCCAGCGGCTGATGACCCTGGCCTCCAATCGCGCCGACGGACGGCCCCAGGCCAGCACCCTGGGCTATCTGAACGACGGGCTGAACCTCTACTTCGTCACGGCTCGCGACAGCGAGAAGCTGCGCAACATCATCGCCGATCCGCGTGTCGGCGTCGCCGTGCGCGGCATGGCCGGAGAGGGGGAGGCGGTCGGCCTGTCCATCGACGGCCGGGCCGAGGAGGTGACCGACGGCGACGAGGTGCAGCGTCTGAACGATCTGATCATCAAGCGTTCGCCCGAGATCAGCCCCTGGGCCCCCGGCGGCGATGCAGTGGCGGTGGTCAAGGTGATTCCCGAACAGGTCGAGGCGGTGGCCGTGATCGACGGCCGCAGCCGCGCCCAGACCTTCTCGATCGGCGATCCCGACCGCGTCGTGCATGGCGTCAGCTATGAGCCGAGCGCCGTGGCGCGGCTGTTCTGAACAAGGCTGCGCATCTATCGACGGTTATCGTGAAACGCCCCTTGAAATGCGATCGGCCGTCAGGCATATGCGCCCCTCTGGCGAGGTTAGCGCCGTCGAGCTTGCTCACGGCGCATTGATCTTTGTCCGGGACACTAGGAGTGTAGCTCAGCTGGTAGAGCATCGGTCTCCAAAACCGAGGGTCGTGGGTTCGAGTCCCTCCGCTCCTGCCATTCCCCCTGTCGCAGTCGCTTGGGAGTTCCCATGTGAGGCGACAGGTTCCAGAGGTTGAAGAGACGTCATATGGCCAAGGCGAAGACCCCCGGCGGTCGCCGCACCGTGGGAAACCAGACCGCAGCCGCCGCATCCGGCGCCGCAACGGTCGCCGTTGACGCGCCTGCACCCAAGAAGAAGACGTCGCCTGCGCAGTTCTTCAGCCAGGTTCGCGCTGAAGCCCGCAAGATCGTCTGGCCCAGCCGCAAGGAGACCTGGATCACCTCGGTGATGGTCTTCATCATGGTCCTGATCGCCTCGGCCTTCTTCTGGATCGTCGACATGGGTCTGGGTTTTGCGTCCCGCTTCATTCTCGGCCTCGGCCAATAAAGGAGACGCGCACATGAGCGATGCAGCGCCCAAGCCGGCGGCCAATCCCCGCCACAAATGGTATATCGTCAACGCTTACTCGAACTTCGAAAAGAAGGTCGCGGAGCAACTGCGCGAGCAGGCGAAGCAGCAAGGCCTGGAAGACAACTTCTCCGAAATCCTGGTTCCGACCGAGGAAGTCGTCGAGATCCGTCGCGGCCGCAAGGTGAACTCGGAACGCAAATTCTTCCCCGGCTACGTGCTGGTGAAGATGGAGATGACCGACAACGCCTATCACCTGGTCAAGAATACGCCGAAGGTCACGGGCTTCCTGGGCGCCGCGGGCGGCACCAAGCCCCTGCCGGTCTCGGAACGTGAAGTTCAGAACATCATCGGCGCCGTGGAAGAGGGCGTCGAGCGTCCGAAGCCCACGATCCGCTTCGACATCGGCGAAACCGTCAAGGTCATCGACGGTCCGTTCGCCAGCTTCGACGGTCAGGTCGAGAGCGTCGACGAAGACAACGCCCGCCTGCGCGTGGCCGTCTCCATCTTCGGTCGCCCGACCCCGGTGGATCTGGAATACAATCAGGTCGAGAAGACCGCCGGCTAAGCCGGGCCTTTTCGGTTCAGACATTCGAGGGTCGCGCCTGCGGCCCTCGTTTGCGTTTGCAGGGCCGCCCTGCTAAACGCGCGCCTTCGCCCGTCGGCCTTTGAGTCGATCGGCGGCAAATCCGTGGGAGGCAGCCATGCCGGACCACGGCTCACCGGCCCCTTCAGTCTCTGTCGGGGTCATCCATAGGAGAGACCAATGGCCAAGAAGATTCTCGGCTATATCAAACTGCAAGTTGCGGCCGGTTCGGCCACGCCTTCGCCCCCGATCGGCCCGGCACTGGGTCAGCGCGGCGTCAACATCATGGGCTTCTGCAAGGAGTTCAACGCGCGCACCGAGAAGGTCGCCAAGGGCACCCCGCTGCCGACCGTCATCACGGTCTACCAGGACAAGTCCTTCACCTTCATCACGAAGACGCCTCCGGCGACCTTCTACCTGAAGCAGGCCGCCGGCATTAAGTCGGGCGCCAAGCTGGTCGGTCGCGAAACCGCCGGCAAGGTCACGCAGGCGCAAGTCCGCGAGATCGCTGAAGCGAAGATGAAAGACCTGAACGCCAACGACATCGATGCCGCCATGCGCATCATCGAAGGTTCGGCCCGCGCGATCGGCATCCAAGTGGTGGAGGGCTAATCCATGGCTAAGCAAACCAAGGCTCAGAAAGCCCGCACCGGCGTCACCCAGGAGCTGATGTCGTTCTCGGACGCCATCAAGCTGGTCAAGGACAACGCCAAGGCCAAGTTCGACGAGTCGATGGAAATCGCCGTCAACCTGGGCGTCGATCCGCGTCACGCCGACCAGCAGGTTCGCGGCGTGGTCAACCTGCCGTCGGGCACGGGCCGCGACGTCAAGGTCGCCGTCTTCGCCAAGGACGCCAAGGCTGACGAAGCCCGCGCCGCCGGCGCTGAATACGTCGGCGCCGAAGATCTGTACGAGCAGATCAACGGTGGTCTGATGGACTTCGACCGCGTCATCGCTTCGCCCGACATGATGGCCCTGGTCGGCCGTCTGGGTAAGGTGCTGGGCCCGCGCGGCCTGATGCCGAACCCCAAGGTCGGCACCGTGACCCCGAACGTCGCCCAGGCCGTCAAGGACGCCAAGGGCGGCGCCGTGGAGTTCCGCGTCGAGAAGGCCGGTATCGCTCACGGCGGCATCGGCAAGGTCTCCTTCACGCAGGAAGCCCTGGAAGCCAACGTCAAGGCTTACGTGGACGCTCTGAACCGCGCCAAGCCGTCGGGCGCCAAGGGCACCTATGTGAAGCGTATCACCCTGTCGTCGACGATGGGCCCGGGCTTCAAGGTCGATCCGGCTTCGCTGGGTTAATCCGAGCCTCGCGCTGAAAATGACGAAGGCCCCGGAGAGCGATCTCCGGGGTCTTTTTCATTGACCGATGGTCTTTCAGTGGGCATGGCGAGTGGGTCTAAGGGGGAGCGATCATGCCGAAAATTTTCATTGGCCTTTGCTTGGCGCTGGCGATGCTGGCCGCGCCCATCGCGGCCGAAGCCCGGGATGAAGCGTCCGAGAAACTTGAGTTGGCCCATCGTTTCGTCGGCTTGGTACAGCCTGAAGACATGGGGCGTGCCATGGCGGAATCCCTGAGCGGGCTCTTTCCCTCCGCGGACGGCTTGCCGCCCGAGAAGGCGCGCGCCGTTCAGGAGACCATGTCCGAAATGATGCAGGAGTATATGCCGGCGCTCTTCAAGGCGATGGCGCCGGTCTATGCCGACATCTTCACCCTGCAGGAACTTCAGGCTCTGGTCGCCTTCTATGAAAGTGACGTGGGGCGGTCGATGGTCCGCAAAAGCTATGAGGCGACGCCGCGCGTCACCGCCGTGGCCCAGCAAGTGCTCCCGTCTGTGATTGAGCGCGCGATGGACCGCCTGTGCGACCGGCTGGAATGCACGGCTCAGGAGCGGCGGGAGATGAAGTCGCAACTGCAGGGTCTGAAGGCGCAGGCGGCGACCGCGAACTAGTCGACCGCCTGCAGCGAGGCTCAGTAGGCGGCGGTAAAGCGACGGCGGCTGTGGCGGTGCTGTTCCAGTTCATCGACCATGGCGATGGCGTAGTCGGCGAAGCTGATGTGGCTTTCTCCCTTGTCGTCGACGACCAGTTGGTCGCCGCCTAAGCGGTAACGGCCGAGGCGCGGGCCGTCCTCAATGAGGGCCGCCGGTGAGAAGAAGGTCCAGTCGACATCCGTTTCCGAGCGCAGTCGGTCCAGGAAGACCACACCGCCTTCGGCATAGGGTTTCCACTCGGCAGGGAACTCGGGGGTGTCGAGCAGGCGAACGCCCGGCGAGACCTCTAGGCTGGCGGCGCCGCCGGTCACCAGCAGGCGCGGCACGCCCGCGTCCTTGACGGCCATTAGCAGGGTATCCGCCGGTACATCGAAGTGAAGCGCGCTGATGACGGCGTCGGCTCCTCGCAGGATTTCGGCAAGCGCTGCGGGATTGGAGGCGTCGCCCTTCACCGGGGTCACGCCGTCGGCGGTGGGGATGGCTTCCGGGTTGCGGGCCACGCCCGTGACCTGATGGCCGCGACGGGCCAGTTCCTTGGTGATTTCCGATCCGGCGCGGCCGCTGGCGCCGAGAACTGCGACTTTCATGGGGAGGACTCCATAGGTTACCGATGGCGACCAGGTGTGATATTGGAAGCAACCATGCAAGAAGGCACCGAAACCTCATCAGGTCACCCTGCGGGAACCGCCCCAGGGCTTTGGCGCGGCGATGTCTATGCCGCCAACTGCCCGACGCGATTGCTGCTGGACCGCATCGCGGACAAGTGGACCGTGTTGCTGCTGACCACGCTGGCGGACGAACCGATGCGCTTCAACGCCCTGAAGCGACGGATCGAGGGGGTGTCGCAGAAGATGCTGAGCCAGACCCTGCGCCAGATGGAGCGGGACGGGCTGGCGACACGCACTGTCGAAGCCACGGTGCCTGTGTCCGTCACCTATGCGATCACGCCCCTGGGGCTCACGCTGGTTCAGGCCTTGCAGTCTGTGATCGACTGGGCCGAGACCCGGATGCCGGAGGTGGCGCTGGCCCAGGCGGGGTACGACGCGGCTCAGGGCCGCTGAGCACTAATGGTTGCAGGAAACGATTTCCGTGTTCTGACGACTTGACGGCAGGGGGGTAATTCCGGTCTTGGGGCGCAGTCGCTTCGGGCGGCCCTTTCGGAGACGACTGATGCTGAGCTGGTTCCAGGCGCTGCTGCCCAAGGAAGACAACTTCTTTCGCCTGTTCGACGCCCACGCCGCCACCCTGGTCAAGGGCGCGCAGGCCCTGCGCGGCATGATGGACGGCGGCGAGGCCACGCCCGACTGGTGCCAGAAGATCGTCGATCACGAGCACGAAGCCGACGATGTCGCGCGCGAAGTCCTGTTCGCCGTGCGTCGCAGCTTCATCACCCCGTTTGACCGCTCGGACATTCGCGGCCTGACCAACTCGCTGGACGACACCATCGACCAGATGCAGAAGACGGCCAAGGTCGTGACCCTGTACGAGATGCGCGAGTTCGCGCCCAAGATGCGCGAACTGGCCGACATCGCCGTCCAGTGCGGCGCGCTGACGGCGGAGGCGGTGTCCCTGCTGCCGGCCATGCGCAAGAATCACGACCGGCTTAACGAGTTGACCGAGCAGATCGCCAAGCTGGAGAGCGCGAGCGACACCCTCTATGATGAAGGCATGAAGGCGCTCTACGAGCTGCACCGCCACGACATGACCGGCGGCAATACGCTGTGGTTCATCATCGGCGGCGAGGTCTATGACCACCTGGAGAAGATCATCGACCGGTTCGAGGATGTGGCGAACCGCATCAACGGCGTTCTGGTCGAGCACCTGTAGGGTCCGATGGATCACGCCCTTCTGATCCTGATCTTCCTGATCGGCGTCGCCCTGCTGTTCGACTTCCTGAACGGCCTGCACGACGCGGCCAATTCGATCGCCACCATCGTCGCGACGCGGGTTCTGCCGCCGATCTATGCGGTCGGCTGGGCCGCCTTCTTCAACTTCATCGCCTTCCTCTTCTTCGGCCTGCACGTGGCCGACACGATTGGGCGGGGCATCATCTCGCCGGACGTGATTTCGGATCAGGTGATCTTCGGCGCCCTGATGGGGGCCATCAGCTGGAATGTCATCACCTGGCTGGCGGGTATTCCGTCGTCCAGTTCGCACGCCCTGGTCGGCGGCCTGCTGGGCGCGGGCATCGCCAAGGCGGGAACCAGCGCGGTCGTCATCGCCGGGGTGCTGAAGACCGTGGGCGCCATCTTCATGTCGCCGGCCATCGGCTTCCTGCTGGCTCTGCTGCTGGTGCTGATCGTGTCCTGGCTGTTCGCCAAGGCCAACCCGGCCTTTGCGGACCGGATTTTCCGCGGGCTGCAGTTCGTTTCGGCCTCGGCCTATTCCCTGGGCCACGGCGGCAATGACGCGCAGAAGACCATGGGGATCATCGCCATCCTGCTGTACTCGCGCGGTATGCTGGGCGGCGAATTCCACGTGCCCTTCTGGGTGGTCATCACCTGTCAGGCGGCCATCGCGCTCGGCACCCTGTTCGGCGGCTGGAAGATCGTCCACACCATGGGGTCGCGCATCACGCGTCTCAGCCCGCAGCAGGGCTTCTGCGCCGAGACGGGCGGGGCGATCACCCTCTTCGCGGCGACCAGCATGGGCATTCCGGTGTCGACCACCCACACCATCACCGGCGCCATTGTCGGCGTGGGCGCGGCCAAGCGGGTCTCGGCCGTGCGCTGGAGTGTGGCGCGCAGCATCGTGACGGCCTGGTTCATCACCATGCCCGCCGCCGCCGCCATCGGCGCGATCTTCTATTTCGTTGGCGGCTTCTTCCTGACCTGATGAGCGCGACCGCCCGAACAGAGACTTCCGAGACGCGTCAGGTCGCGGCGCTGCCGTGGCGGCTGGGCGACGACGGCGTCGAGGTGATGATGATCACCTCGCGAGAGACGCGACGCTGGGTCATCCCCAAGGGCGGCCGCATGGTCGGCAAGACCGATCCGCAGGCGGCGGCTCAGGAAGCCTATGAGGAGGCAGGGGTTCAGGGCGAGACCCTTGAGGCTCCGGTCGGCCATTTCCGCTACGCCAAGCGGCTCAAGACCGGCGCCGAACAGGCCTGCGTGGTCGCCGTCTATCCTCTGGAGGTTCTGATTCAGTTGGGAGCCTGGCCCGAGGATCAGCAACGCCAGCGCCGCTGGATGAAGCAGGCAGACGCCGCGGACGCCGTGCATGAAGCCGATCTGGCGCAGCTGATCCGGGATTTTAGACCGCAGTAGGTGCATGGCGAACGTCGTTCGACTTCGCTATGAGTGGGGGTAGGAGAACCCCATGCGCCATCTCGCCGCCATCGCCATCATCGCCAGTCTGTCTTTCGGAACGGCGGCCTCGGCCCAGACCTCAGAGCGACAGGCCTTGGCCGAACGCTATGTCCAACTGTCCATCACCGGCATGGACAAGGCTATGCAGGAACTGCTCGACGGACAGGTCGCTCAGTGGGACGCCTCGGTGCCCGAGGAGCAAGCGAGGTGGTTTCGCCGTCACGCCCTGCAGATCATGAACACCCACATGCGGCCCATGATCGATGAAATGACCCGCGACTATGCCGAGCGCTTCAGCGAGGCGGAGCTTCGGGCGCTTGTCGCTTTCTACGAAACGCCGATGGGGCGCGGGATCGCGCGCAAGCAGATGGAGGCGGGCATGGCCCAGGGCGAGATCATGCAGCGGTTCGAGGTGGTCTATCTGACCGATCTGATGACCAAGTTCTGCGCCGAGTTCGACTGCCAGGGCGAGGCCCCGAAAGGGCAGGCCGCGAGAAAGCCCTCGACCCGTTGATTTATCCGCCCAGCCGTGTATAGAGCGCGGCTTCTCGTCACGGCCTCGGCCTTGGCGGATCCTGTCCGAGAACTTCGGGACGCGGGGGTCGCCTGCGTCATAATCGTCAGAGAGCCTTCTGACGCCGTGGGGAGATGGGGATGCAAAGACCTTTCATCCAGCCGTTTTCGGCCGGATAGGCCTGCTTCCTTCGGACAATAAGACCGGCCTGAACGCTGTGCAGCGATGCATGGCGCTTAAGCCAAATCCGTCGTCGGGAATTAGCCCGGCGGCGAATACCAAAACTGGAGACCGCAATGGACCGCGCACAAAAAGCCGAGTCGATCGAATCGCTGAAAAGCGTGTTCGCCGACGCGGGCGCCGTGGTCGTGACCCACAACCTGGGTCTGACCGTTGCGGAGATGGAAGACCTGCGTGGTCGCCTTCGTAAAGAAGGCGGCGCGTTCAAGGTGGTGAAGAACCGTCTGGCGCTGAAGGCGCTGGGCGTCGAGGAAGGCTCGGCCTACCACGATCTGTTCAAGGGTCCGGTGGGCATCGCCTACGCCGCTGATCCGGTCACCGCTGCGAAGGTCGCGGCTGAATTCGCCAAGGGCAACGACAAGTTCAAGCTCATCGGCGGTTTCATGGGCGACAAGGTGCTGGACGCTGCTGGCGTCGACGCCCTGTCCAAGCTGCCGTCGCTTGACCAACTGCGTGGCAAGCTGATCGGCCTGCTGCAAGCCCCGGCGACCAAGGTTGCTGGCGTCCTGCAAGCACCCGCCGGCCAACTGGCTCGCGTCTTCAACGCGTACGCGACCAAAGACGCCGCCTAAGCCTCGTCATCTCTGCATATCTCTCTGAACCTCATCCTACCGAAGGAAGACTAAAATGGCTGATCTCGCCAAGATCGTTGAAGAACTGTCGGCTCTGACCGTCCTGGAAGCCGCTGAACTGTCGAAGCTGCTGGAAGACAAGTGGGGCGTCTCGGCTGCTGCTCCGGTCGCCGTTGCTGCCGTTGGCGGCGCTGCTGCTCCGGCTGAAGCCGCTGAAGAGCAAACCGAGTTCACCGTTGTCCTGGTTGACGGCGGCGACAAGAAGATCAACGTGATCAAGGAAGTCCGCGGCGTCCGCACCGACCTGGGTCTGAAGGAAGCCAAGGACCTGGTCGAAGGCGCTCCGCAGAACGTCGTCGAGAACGTCTCGAAGCAAGTCGCTGAAGAGCTGAAGAAGAAGCTCGAAGAAGCCGGCGCCAAGATCCAGATCAAGTAAGATCGGATTTTGCGCTTCGACCCTCGGGTCGAGGCTCAGACTTCAAGGAACGGGTCGGGGGCAACCTCCGGCCCGTTTTCTTTTGGGCGCGACTGGCGGCGCGGGTGGAGCGAGACCATCTCAGCCCCTCACAAGAGGATGCCCCCCATGAAGATCCTGATGGTTCTGACGTCGCACGACCAGCTTGGCGACACCGGCCACAAGACCGGCTTCTGGCTGGAAGAGTTCGCCGCCCCCTATTACGCCCTCAAGGACGCCGGGGCTGAAATCGTGATCGCCTCGCCCAAGGGCGGACAGCCGCCGCTGGACCCCAAGAGCGACGCCGAGGACGCCCAGAGCGAGGACACCCGCCGCTTCAAGGCCGACGCCGAGGCCCAGGCCGCGCTGGCGAGCACGGTCAAACTGGCCGATGTGAAGGCTGAGGATTTCGACGCCGTCTTCTATCCCGGCGGGCATGGACCGCTGTGGGACCTGGCCAATGATCCCGTCTCCATCGGCCTGATCCAGGCCTTCGCCGCTGCGGACAAGCCGACAGGCTTCGTCTGCCATGCGCCCGGCGTGCTGAAGGACGTGAAGGGCGCGGACGGCCAGCCCCTGGTCAAGGGGCGGGCCGTCACCGGCTTCACCAACAGCGAGGAAGAGGCCGTGGGCCTGACCCAGGTCGTGCCCTTCCTGGTCGAGGACATGCTGACGGCCAACGGCGGCCGCTACAGCAAGGGGGGCGACTGGGCCTCATACGTCCTGACGGACGGGACGCTGGTAACCGGCCAGAACCCCGCCTCGTCGCGCGAAGCGGCCGAGGCGCTGCTGAAGCTGCTGCAAGTCTAGGCGACAGGTGCATACGAAAAACGGCCCGGGAGCGATCCCGGGCCGTTTCTGTTTCTGACGCGGTCTTAGCGGCGGCGCGGGCTGAGGATGTCGCCGATCCGGTCCGGCGTGCCGGGGATGCGCTCCAGACGCGGGTAGCGCAGGCCGTCGTGGTAGTCGAAGGCCACGGTGCGGTAGCGGTCGCCGTTCTTGAGCAGCAGGCTGATCGACTTGTCCGTGCCCTTGGCGGCGGTGACGGCGTCACGCAGCACCTCGGCCGAGGCGGCGCGGTCGTTGACGGCGACCAGTTCCCAGCCGGGACCGATGTCGGCCTCGAAGGCGCGGCCGCCCCAGCGAATGCCCGTCAGCTTGTTCGACGAGGACAGGGTGAAGCCCAGGGAATACTGGAAGTCGGTGGCCCAGCCGGACTGGATGCGCTTTTCACCGGCCGTCAGGCTGTCGGTATAGGTCAGGCGGTAGCCGCCGCGCGCCAGACCGTCCAGCGGCGCCTTGGCGTCCGGGCCGTTGGCGTCCAGGCGGGCGCGCAGGAAGCCGGCCCAGTCGTGCGGATGGACGGCGTTCAGGGCCGTGACCACATCGTCGAAGGTGTAGCCGCGCGGGGCGTAGGAGCCGTCGTCGCCGCCGAAGAAGCCCTTGGCGAAGTCGTCCAGCGACTTCTTGCCGCCCGTCGCCTCGCGGATCAGGGTGTCGGCGTCCAGCCAGATCAGCAGGCTTTCGCGGTAGTAGTCGCCGGTCCCGCGCATCCACGACGAATAGGGATTGCTGGTGCGGTAGCCGAGCAGGTTGTGGTTGTTGACGTCCTGCAGCGGACGCCACTCGCGGCCCGGCTGGTTGTCGTAGAAGGCGGCGTTCTCGGCCACGGTGACCAGGATATCGTCCTTCGACGCCAGACCCGAGCGGGCCGTCAG
This sequence comes from Brevundimonas sp. UBA7506, assembly GCF_002479495.1. Lineage (GTDB taxonomy): Bacteria > Pseudomonadota > Alphaproteobacteria > Caulobacterales > Caulobacteraceae > Brevundimonas. The sequence continues at coordinate 17,377 of NZ_DLNQ01000004.1, read as the reverse complement.
GACGTCGCCCCAGTATTCCGTCTGGCCCTCATAGACCCACAGCAGGGTGTTCTGGGTCGGGATGTTGTGGTTGGCGGTCAGTTCGTCGGCCGGGCGCTGGCGCTTGCCGTTCCAGGCGTGGACGAACTCGTGAGGCAGCAGGCCGACCGCGCCCATGCTCTTGCCCCAGTTGGTGAAGAAGTCGGTCGGGACCGAGTTCTCGGACGAGCGGTGATGCTCCAGGCCGATGCCGCCCATCTTGGACGTGGCGGCGACCAGGAAGTCGTAGCGGTCATAGGGGCGGGCGCCGAACAGGCGGTCGGTCTGGGTGACCAGGTTCTCGAACCAGGCGATCTGCTCCGGCGTTGGGGCGATGTTCTTGGCTTCGTCGGCGACGATGTTCAGGTGAACCGCCTCGCCGCGCGGGTCGATCTCGATGCGCTGGAAGTGAGCGCCGCCGAACAGGGGGCTGTCGATCAGGGTGTAGAGGTCGGTGGGGCGGAAGGTCGCCACGCCGTTCTCATAGCGCTCGGTGTCCAGCGCCACGCCGTACTTCCAGCCCTCGGGCAGGCGGATCGACGGGGCGAAGGTGATGCCGGTCGAGCGGTAGCCGGCGGGGTAGAGCAGGGCCTTCTCCCACTGCAGGTTGACCATTTCCGGCGTCATGACCACGCGCCAGGTCGCGTTGTCGGGCTGGGTCAGCCACTGGAACTCGACCACGATCTCGCTGACGCCTTGGGGCACGTCGATGTGGAAGGCGTTGGGGTCGATGGTGTCGCGCAGCCAGTCGATGCGATTCCCGCCGCCCGTGACCGTCACGCCCGAGATTAGCTGGATCGGGCCGGTGGCGGCGTGATTGCCTGGCAGGAACTTGGGATAGAGCAGGACCAGAGGCCCGGCCGTGACCGGGATAGTCTGGCGGACGCGGACGATCTTGCGCTCCACGTCGGTGGCGTCGACCTCATACTTGATGACGCCGGGATAGGTCTCGGCGGTCGGCGCCGGGATCGGCGGCAGGGCGCGGGGCAGGCCGAGGGGCGTGTTCTGGGGCGTCGGCGAGGGCGGTGCCTGCGGGCCGGTCCAGGCCTGCGGGGCATGAGCCTGGGCGGTCGAGGCGACCGAGGTCAGCAACAGGGCGAGGGCGGCGGCAGGCAGGCGTCGGGTCATCGGGTATCCAGAACTCAGGGGTAATCAGGCGTAAGGCTTGGCAGGCCGCGTCAGCGACGGCGAGGCGACAGGATGTCGCCCAGCCGGTCCGGCGTCCCCTTGATCCGCTCCAGATGCGGGTAGCGCAGGCCGTCGTGGTAGTCGAAGCGGACGGTCTTGAAGACGTCGCCGTTCTTGAGGATCAGCTCGATGGGGGCGGATGTCCCCTTGGCGGCGGTGACGGCCTCCTTCAGCGCATCGGCCGAGGCGGCGCGACCGCCGACGGCGACCACTTCCCAGCCCGAGGTGAGCCCCTGTTCGAAGGCCGGGCCGCCCCAGACGACCGAGGTGATCCGGTTTGTCCGGTTCATCATGAAGCCGAGCGAATAGGTGAAGTCGTTGCGGCCCAGTTCCTTGTAGAGCGCGCCCATGTAGCCGGACGGCTGCTCCTTGAAGACCAGGCGGTATCCGCCGCGCTCGATGCCGTCCAGCGGACCGCGCGAGTTGGGTCCAACTGCGTCCAGACGCTCGCGCAGGAAGGCGGGCCAGTTGTTCGCCTGGACCCCGTTCAGCGTCGAGGTGACGGTGTCGAAGGTGTAGGGGGCCGGGTTCCAGTCACCGTCCTGGGCGCCGAAGAAGGCCTTGGCGAAGTCGTCCAGCGATTTCTTGCCGCCGGTCTGCTCGCGGATCAGGGTGTCGGCGTCGAGCCAGATCAGCGAGCCCTCGCGGTAGTAGTCCTCGCTGCGCTGGTAGCTGCCCCAGGGCTGAGGGCGGCGCTGGGCGATGATGGGGTCGTTGGTGGTGTCCTGCATGGCGCGCCACTGGCGGCCGGGGATGTTCTGGAAGCTGGCGGCGGTCATGGCCAGGACGTCCAGCGCCTGTTGCTTGCTCATCAGGCCCGCGCGGGCGGTCAGGACCAGCCCCCAGTACTGCGTCTGGCCCTCATAGACCCAGAGCAGGGAGTTCTGCAGCGGCTCGTTGAGGTTGGGCGTCATCTGGTCGGCGGGACGGCGCCACTTGCCGTTCCAGCTGTGGGTGTATTCATGGCCCAAGAGGTCGCGGTCGGCCAGAGTGGCTTCGCGGTCAGTGAAATATTTGGGATCGACGCTGTTCTCGGACGAGCGCTGGTGCTCCAGACCAATGCCGCCCAGCTTGTCCGTCACCGCCACGAGGAAGTCGTAGTGGTTGTAATGGCGCGCGCCGAACAGACGGTCGGCCTGCTGGACCAGATTGCGGTGCAACTGGATGTGTTCGTCCGAGGCTTCCAGCATCTTGGCCGTGTCGGCCACGACATTGAGGCGGACGGGCGAGCGACCGCCCGGATCAAGGTCGATCTGGCGGTAGTGCTGGCCGGCGAAGACGGGGCTGTCGGCCAGATGGTCCAGCGTTATGGGGGCGAAAGTGGCCAGGCCGTTCTCGAAGCTGACGGTGTCGAGGCCCGCGCCGTAGCTCCAACCGGTCGGCAGCTTCAGCGTCGGCTTGAAGGTGATCTGGCGCGAGTAGTAGCCCGCCGGATAGAGCAGGGCCTTCTCCCACTGGATGTTCAGCATTTCGGGGGTGACGACGACGCGGCCCTGACTGCCCTCGATCGGCGTCAGCCACTGGAAGGCGACCTCGATCTGGCTAACGCCGGCGGGGACGGTGATCTGATAGGCCCAGGGCTGGACCGTGTTGCGCACCCACTCCAGCCGCTGACCGTTGGCGGTGAAGGTCAGGCCGCCGACGTTGGCGACGGGACCGGCGGGGCTGTGGTTGCCCGGCAGCCATTGCGGATAGAGCAGGACCATGGGCCCTGCCTGGGTGACGGGAATGGTCTGGCGCACCTGGACCAGACGGCGGTCGATGTCGGTGGCGTCCACGTCGAGGCTGATGACGCCCGGATAGGCCACGTCGCGCGGGGCCGGGATGGGCGCAAGCGCCACGGGCAGGGCGGGCGTGCCGACCTGGGCCAGCGCGGGCGCGCCCATCGAAATCAGCAGGGCGGCGGCGCTGACGGCCAGGGCGAAACGCTTCATCACAGGAGATCCGGAAACGGCCGCCCCCACGCGGCCCGATGCGGGGCGCAGACCACAATGTGTCGCACCCTGCGTCAAGCCGTATGACGAAGCTGTGTCAGCTCGCCGGGTTTACTTCCAAAAGCTCGACGGTGAAGCGCAGCACCGAGTTCGGCGGGATCTCGCCGCCGACCCAGCGCGCGCCATAGGCCAGGTCGGCGGGGATGACGAACTCATAGGTCTCGCCGGTGCGCATCAGAGCGACGCCCTCGGTCCAGCCTTTGATGACGCGGTTCAGCGGGAAGCTGGCCGGTGCGTTGCGCGAGTAAGAGCTGTCGAACTCGCGGCCGTCGATGAAGGTCCCGCGATAGTGGACCTTGACGGTGTCGGTCGAGGTCGGCTGGACGCCCTCCGGCCTGGCCTTGCCGACGCGGCGGTACTGCAGGCCCGAAGGCGTGGTGGTCCAGCCGCGCTGCTGGCCGTTCCACATCAGATAGGCGGTTTGGCCGACTTCCCAGTTCTCCTGGGTGGCGGGGCCCTGCGGCGCGACGGGGGCGGTCGTGGCGGGCGCTGTGGCGCAAGCGGACAGGGACAGAGCGAGGGCGGTCGCGGCGAGCGCGGGCAGGGCGATACGGTTCATACCGCTAGGCTTATCACGCCGGTCGAAACTGTCACCTGTCTGCGCCAGAGGCCTTTATTTCGCCGGAGAACGGCGTATATATGCGCGCTCCGCAGATTCCAAGAATCCCGCGCGAAAGCGCCGAGGCCCGGTTTGTCGCCCTCCGACCGGTGCGCAGGCGTCGCTCCTTTCCCAAGGAGCGGGCATATCAGGCGCCCTGGTCCCGTAGCGGATCGAGGGTGGGCGCCGCGAGAACTTACGGTCACGGATCGCTGTTTGGCGTTCTGTGGCTGCTGCATTGACGTCGGGTCTTCATTCCTTTGTGGGGGTGAGCTCGCGATTGGGAAAACAGAATGGCAAACTCCACTGACGGTCTCGCCCTGGGTAAGATCGCCTCCGCCACCTCGTTCACCGGAAAGAAGCGTATTCGTCACTCGTTCGGGCGCATCCCCGAAGCGGTGAAGATGCCGAACCTGATCGAGGTTCAGCGCGCTTCCTACGAGCAGTTCCTGCAGCGCGAAGTGCGCAGCGGCCTGCGCAAGGACCAGGGCATCGAGGCGGTCTTCAAGTCGGTCTTCCCGATCAAGGACTTCAACGAGCGCGCCGTTCTGGAGTACGTGTCCTACGAGTTCGAGGACCCGAAGTACGACGTCGAGGAATGCATCCAGCGTGACATGACCTTCGCGGCTCCGCTGAAGGTCAAGCTGCGCCTGATCGTCTTTGAAACCGAGGAAG
>NZ_DLNQ01000004.1:0-12727 GCF_002479495.1 Brevundimonas sp. UBA7506 | reverse complement strand
ACAAGGGCAAGACCCACTCGTCTGGCAAGCTGCTGTTCGCCGCCCGCGTCATTCCCTACCGCGGCTCGTGGCTGGACTTCGAGTTCGACGCCAAGGACGTGGTCTACGTTCGTATCGACCGTCGCCGTAAGCTGCCGGCCACCAGCTTCCTGCTGGCCCTGGGCATGGACGGCGAGGAAATCCTCAAGACCTTCTACGAGACCGTGCCCTACGAGAAGCGCGGCGAAGGCTGGGTCACGCCCTACAAGCCCGAGCGTTGGCGCGGCGTGAAGCCGGAGTTCGACCTGGTCGACGCGGACACCGGCGAAGTGGTCGCGCAAGCCGGTCAGAAGATCAGCGCCCGCGCCGCCAAGAAGCTGGCCGACGGCGGTCTGGTTTCGCTGTCGCTGGCGGCTGACGCCCTGCTGACCAAGTATCTGGCGGCCGACGCTGTCAACTATGAGACCGGCGAGATCTACGCCGAGGCTGGCGACGAGCTGGACGCCGAAACGATCGCCCTGCTGGAAGAGCGCGGCTTCACCACCATCGACGTGCTGGACATCGACCACGTCACGGTCGGCGCCTACATGCGCAACACGCTGCGCATCGACAAGAACACGGGTCGTGAAGACGCCCTGTTCGACATTTATCGCGTCATGCGTCCGGGCGAGCCGCCGACCCCGGAAGCCGCCGAGGCCATGTTCAACTCGCTGTTCTTCGACGCGGAGCGCTACGACCTGTCGGCCGTGGGCCGCGTGAAGATGAACATGCGTCTGGAAACCCCCGAGGTTTCTGACGAAATCCGCGTCCTGCAAAAGGACGACGTGCTGAAGGTGCTGCAGATCCTGGTCGGCCTGAAGGACGGCCGCGGCGAGATCGACGACATCGACAACCTGGGCAACCGTCGCGTGCGTTCGGTCGGCGAGCTGCTGGAAAACCAGTACCGCGTCGGTCTGCTGCGCATGGAGCGCGCCATCAAGGAGCGCATGAGCTCGGTCGATATCGACACGGTCATGCCGCACGACCTGATCAACGCCAAGCCGGCCGCCGCCGCCGTGCGTGAATTCTTCGGCTCGTCGCAGCTGTCGCAGTTCATGGACCAGACCAACCCGCTGTCGGAAATCACCCACAAGCGTCGCCTTTCGGCGCTTGGCCCGGGCGGTCTGACGCGTGAGCGCGCCGGCTTCGAAGTCCGCGACGTTCACCCGACCCACTACGGCCGCATCTGCCCGATCGAAACGCCGGAAGGCCCGAACATCGGTCTGATCAACTCGCTGGCCACCCACGCGCGCGTCAACAAGTACGGCTTCATCGAGAGCCCCTACCGTCGCGTGAAGGACGGCAAGGCCACGGACGAGGTGGTCTACATCTCGGCCATGGAAGAGGCGAAGCACGTCATCGCCCAGTCCAACATTGAGCTGAAGGCGGGCGAGATCGTCGAGGACCTGGTCCCCGGCCGGATCAACGGTGAATCCCAGCTGCTGACCAAGGCCGACGTCGACATGATGGACGTGTCGCCGAAGCAGGTCGTTTCGGTCGCCGCGGCCCTGATCCCCTTCCTGGAAAACGACGACGCCAACCGCGCACTGATGGGCGCCAACATGCAACGTCAGGCCGTGCCTCTGGTGCAGTCGGACGCGCCGCTGGTCGGCACCGGGATGGAAGCGGTCGTGGCCGTGGACTCGGGCGCTGTGGTGATCGCCAAGCGTGACGGCGTCGTCGAGCAGATCGACGGCACGCGTATCGTTCTGCGCGCCACCGGCGACGTGGACGCCGGTCGCTCGGGCGTCGACATCTACCGCATGTCGAAGTTCCAGCGTTCGAACCAGTCGACCTGCATCAACCAACGCCCGATCGTGCGCGTTGGCGATGAAGTGAAGGCCGGCGACGTGATCGCTGACGGTCCGTCGACGGACCTGGGCGAACTGGCTCTGGGCCGTAACGTCCTGGTCGCCTACATGCCCTGGAACGGTTACAACTTCGAAGACTCCATCCTGATCTCGGAGCGCATCGTGCGCGACGACATCTTCACCTCCATTCACCTCGAGGAATTCGAAGTGATGGCGCGTGATACGAAGCTTGGGCCGGAAGAAATCACCCGCGACATCCCGAACGTCGGCGAGGAAGCCCTGCGCAACCTCGACGAAGCGGGCATCGTGGCCATCGGCGCCGAAGTCCAGCCGGGCGACATCCTGTGCGGCAAGGTCACGCCGAAGGGCGAAAGCCCGATGACGCCGGAAGAGAAGCTGCTGCGCGCCATCTTCGGCGAGAAGGCTTCGGACGTCCGCGACACCTCGCTGCGTCTGCCGCCCGGCGTCGCCGGCACGGTCGTCGACGTGCGCGTCTTCAACCGTCACGGCGTCGACAAGGATGAGCGCGCCGTCGCGATCGAGCGCGCTGAAATCGAACGCCTCGGCAAGGACCGCGACGACGAGCTCAAGATCCTTGAGCGCAACGTCTATGGCCGCCTGAAGCCGCTGCTGCTCGGCAAGGACGCCGTCTCGGGCCCGAAGGGCATGGGCCGCGGCGAAGTGACCGAAGAGAAGCTGGCCGAAGTGTCCAAGGGCCTGTGGTGGCAGGTCGCCCTCGACGACGAGAAGGCGATGGGCGAACTCGAGGCGATGAAGAAGCAGTTCGAGGACGCCCGTAAGGCCCTCGACCGCCGCTTCGAAGACAAGGTCGAGAAGCTGCAGCGCGGCGACGAGCTGCCGCCGGGCGTCATGAAGATGGTCAAGGTCTTCGTGGCCGTGAAGCGCAAGCTTCAGCCGGGCGACAAGATGGCCGGCCGTCACGGCAACAAGGGCGTCATCTCGAAGATCCTGCCGATCGAGGACATGCCGCACCTGGACGACGGCACCCACGTCGACATCGTTCTGAACCCGCTGGGCGTGCCTTCGCGCATGAACATCGGTCAGATCTTCGAAACCCACCTGGGTTGGGCTGCCGCCGGTCTCGGCAAGCAGATCAAGGGCCTGCTCGATAACTGGATGGACGGCGGTCTGCGCGAGGCCCTGGTCACGCGTCTGACCGAGATTTACGGCGCCGACACGCCTCTGCCGGAATCGGACGAGGACCTGATCGAGCTGGCTCAGAACCTGGCCAAGGGCGTGCCCTTCGCGACCCCGGTCTTCGACGGCGCGCACATCTCGGACATCGAGGACCTGCTGGAAACGGCCGGTCTGGATCGTTCGGGTCAGTCGATCCTGTTCGACGGTCAGACGGGCGAGCAGTTCAAGCGTCCGGTCACGGTCGGCTATGTGTACATGCTGAAGCTGCACCACCTGGTCGACGACAAGATCCACGCCCGCTCCATCGGCCCGTACTCGCTCGTCACCCAGCAGCCGCTGGGCGGTAAGGCGCAGTTCGGCGGTCAGCGCTTCGGGGAAATGGAGGTCTGGGCTCTGGAAGCTTACGGCGCCGCCTACACCCTGCAGGAAATGCTGACGGTGAAGTCCGACGACGTGGCCGGCCGCACCAAGGTCTACGAAGCGATCGTCCGCGGCGACGACAGCTTCGAAGCCGGCATTCCCGAGAGCTTCAACGTGCTCATCAAGGAAATGCGCTCGCTGGGCCTGAACGTGGAGCTGGAGAACGGCTGATCGGAAACAAGGCCCTCTCCCGCACGGCGGGGGAGGGCGGTCCGACCGCCTCTCCTCTCTGAATGATTTTCGCGGGGCAGCCCCGCAGAAGGAAAAAAGATGAACCAGGAAGTCCTGAACATCTTCAACCCGGTTCCGGTCACCCCGACCTTCGACCAGATCAAGATCGCCCTGGCCTCGCCGGAGAAGATCCGTTCGTGGTCGTTCGGCGAGATCAAGAAGCCGGAAACCATCAACTACCGCACGTTCAAGCCCGAGCGTGACGGCCTGTTCTGCGCCCGTATCTTTGGCCCGACCAAGGATTACGAATGCCTATGCGGCAAGTACAAGCGCATGAAGTACAAGGGCATCATATGCGAGAAGTGCGGCGTTGAAGTCACGCTGGCTCGCGTTCGCCGTGAGCGCATGGGTCACATCGACCTGGCCGCTCCGGTCGCCCACATCTGGTTCCTGAAGTCGCTGCCGTCGCGCATCTCGCTGATGCTGGACATGGCGCTGAAGGACGTGGAACGCGTCCTCTATTTCGAAAACTACATCGTCACCGAGCCGGGCCTGACCCCGCTGAAGCAGAACCAACTGCTGACGGAAGACGAGTTCTATCGCTACCAGGAGGAATACGGCGACGACGGCTTCACGGCTGAAATCGGCGCCGAGGCCGTCCGCAACCTGCTGATGGGCATCGACCTGAACGCCGAGGCCGAGCGCCACCGCGCCGAGCTGGCCGACAATCCGTCGGAAATGAAGGCCAAGAAGGCGTCCAAGCGCCTGAAGCTGATCGAGGCCTTCCTGGAGTCGGGCAACAAACCCGAATGGATGATCCTGACGATCGTGCCGGTCATCCCGCCGGAACTGCGCCCGCTGGTGCCGCTGGACGGCGGCCGCTTCGCCACGTCGGACCTGAACGACCTCTATCGCCGGGTCATCAACCGTAACAACCGCCTGAAGCGCCTGATCGAGCTGCGCGCGCCCGACATCATCATCCGCAACGAAAAGCGGATGCTGCAGGAGTCGGTCGACGCCCTGTTCGACAACGGCCGTCGCGGCCGCGTCATCACGGGCGCCAACAAGCGTCCGCTGAAGTCGCTGGCCGACATGCTGAAGGGCAAGCAGGGTCGCTTCCGTCAGAACCTGCTGGGCAAGCGCGTCGACTACTCGGGCCGTTCGGTCATCACCGTGGGCCCCGAGCTGAAGCTGCACGAGTGCGGCCTGCCGAAGAAGATGGCGCTCGAGCTGTTCAAGCCCTTCATCTATGCGCGTCTGGACGCCAAGGGCCTGTCGGGCACTGTCAAGCAGTCCAAGCGCATGGTCGAGCGCGAGCAGCCGCAGGTCTGGGACATCCTGGAAGAAGTGATCCGGGAACACCCGGTGATGCTGAACCGCGCGCCGACGCTGCACCGTCTGGGCATCCAGGCGTTCGAGCCGAAGCTGATCGAGGGCAAGGCCATCCGCCTGCACCCGCTGGTCTGCACCGCCTTCAACGCCGACTTCGACGGCGACCAGATGGCCGTTCACGTCCCGCTGAGCCTCGAGGCCCAGCTGGAAGCGCGCGTCCTGATGATGTCGACGAACAACATCCTGTCGCCCGCCAACGGCAAGCCGATCATCGTGCCGTCGCAGGATATCGTTCTGGGCCTGTACTACCTGTCGCTGGTCAAGGATAACCAGCCGGGCGAGAACAAGCTGTTCGCCAACATGGGTGAAATCGACGCCGCCCTGGACGCTGGCGTCGTCAAGCTGCACACCAAGATCAAGGCCCGCTGGACCGAGATGAACGAGGCTGGCGAAGTCGTCACCAAGGTCATCGACACGACCCCGGGTCGGATGAAGCTGGGCGCTCTGCTGCCGCACAACGCCAACATCGGTTACCGCCTGCTCGACAAGAACCTGACCAAGAAGGAAATCGGTAACCTGATCGATCAGGTCTATCGTCACTGTGGTCAGAAGGCGACGGTCATCTTCGCCGACCAGATGATGCAACTGGGCTTCCGCGAAGCCGCCAAGGCCGGCATTTCCGTTGGTAAGGACGACATCGTCATCCCCGCCAAGAAGGAAGCCCTGGTCAACGAAACCCGCACCCAGGTCGAGGAGTACGAGCAACAGTACGCCGACGGTCTGATCACCAAGGGTGAGAAGTACAACAAGGTCGTCGACGCCTGGGCCAAGGCTACGGACAAGATCGCTGACGAGATGATGGGCGAAATCGCCCAACCTCGCGTCCTGATCAAGGGCCAGGAGCCGGACATCAACTCCGTCTTCATGATGGCCAACTCCGGCGCCCGTGGTTCGCAGGCGCAGATGAAGCAGCTGGGCGGCATGCGCGGCCTGATGGCCAAGCCCTCGGGCGAGATCATCGAGACGCCGATTATCTCGAACTTCAAGGAAGGCCTGACCGTCCTTGAATACTTCAACTCCACCCACGGCGCCCGTAAGGGTCTGGCCGACACCGCGCTGAAGACCGCCAACTCGGGCTACCTGACCCGTCGTCTGGTGGACGTGGCGCAGGACTCCATCGTCACCGAGGAAGACTGCGGCTCGACGCGCGGCATCACCCTGCGCGCCGTGGTCGAAGGCGGCGACGTCCTGGTCTCGCTGGGCCAACGCGTCCTGGGTCGCTATGCGGCCGAGGACATCAAGGAACCGGGCGGCGACACGATCCTCTTCCCCGCAGACACCTACCTGCAGGAAGAAGAGATCGAGGTCATCGATCAGGCCGGCGTCCAGTCGATCAAGGTCCGTTCGGCCCTGACCTGTGAAGCTGAAGCCGGCATCTGCGGCATGTGCTATGGTCGCGACCTGGCGCGCGGCACCAACGTCAACATCGGCGAAGCGGTCGGCGTCATCGCCGCTCAGTCGATCGGCGAGCCGGGCACCCAGCTGACGATGCGTACCTTCCACATCGGCGGTACGGCCCAGGTGGCGGAAACCTCGTTCTACGAGGCGACCAACGCCGGTACGGCCAAGATCGTCGGCCCGACCGTCACCGCCGCACACGGCGACCTGGTGGCCCTGAGCCGCAACGTGGTCGTGGTCGTGGTCGTCGACGGCAAGGACCGCGAGACCCACAAGGTCCCCTACGGCGCCCGCATCCGCGTCAAGGAAGGCGCAGACATCGCCAAGGGCCAGCGTCTGGCGGAGTGGGACCCCTACACCACGCCGATCCTGACCGAAGTCGGCGGCGTCGTTCGCTTCGAGGACCTGGTCGACGGCCTGTCCGTCCGCGAAGAAACCGACGAAGCGACGGGCATCGCCCAGCGCGTGGTTTCCGACTGGCGCGCCAGCCCCCGCGGTTCGGACCTGCGTCCGGCCATGGGCATCACGACTGGCGACACCTACGCCAAGCTGGCCTCGGGCTCTGACGCCCGCTACCTGCTGCCCGTGGGCGCCGTTCTGTCCGTGTCGAACGGCGACGAGGTCAAGCCGGGCGAGATCATCGCCCGTGTTCCGACCGAAGGCGCCAAGACCCGCGACATCACCGGCGGTCTGCCGCGCGTGGCCGAACTGTTCGAAGCCCGTCGTCCGAAGGACTGCGCCGTCATCGCCGAAATGGATGGCCGCGTTGAGTTCGGTCGCGACTACAAGAACAAGCGTCGCATCAAGATCACCCCGGAGCCGGATGCCGACGGCAACCAGGCCGAGGCGGTCGAGTTCCTGATCCCGAAGGGCAAGCACATCTCTGTGCACGACGGCGATCTGATCCAGAAGGGCGACTACATCATCGACGGCAACCCGGATCCGCACGATCTGCTGCGCATCCAGGGCGTCGAGGCGCTGGCCGAGTATCTGGTGAACGAAGTGCAGGAGGTCTACCGACTGCAGGGCGTGCCGATCAACGACAAGCACATCGAAGTCATCGTCCGTCAGATGCTGCAGAAGGTCGAAGTCATCGACTCCGGCGAAACCACCCTCATCCGTGGCGACACGGTCGAGGTGGCCGAGGCGGCCTTCGAGAACGCCAAGGTCGAGAAGCGCGGCGGCCGTCTGGCTGTCACGCAACCGGTCCTGCTGGGCATCACCAAGGCGTCGCTGCAAACCCGCAGCTTCATCTCGGCGGCGTCCTTCCAGGAAACCACGCGCGTCCTCACCGAGGCTTCGGTCCATGGCAAGAAGGATCTGCTGGAAGGCCTCAAGGAAAACGTCATCGTCGGTCGTCTGATCCCGGCGGGCACGGGCGCCTATCTGCGCTCGCTGCAGAAGCTGGCGAACGAGCGCGACGCCCAACTGACCCAGGCTCGCGAAGACGCCATCGAGCCCCTGCCGGCCGATCTGGCGCTGGAACTGGAGCAGCCGGAAGGCTGATCCGTTCTCGGGCCTGAAGACTGAAGAGGGCGGCGCCGGCGACGGCGCCGCCTTTCTTTTTTGCGCCGTTGGGCGGCTTGAGGCCGAAGCGGGCGCTCCCAGGCCCTCTATTGCGGCGGACGCTCAAGCGTTCGGCGTTCGCCTTCGTTGACGGTGCTGCGCGCGCCTTGGCGCATGTCGACGCCCTGGACGTCCCTGAGGTGGGCGCCGGCGCAGCCTGTGCCGAAGTTTGAGCCTGGGCAGTCGGCCGGCCCCAGGACGCCGACGCCGCCAGACAGAGGGCGACGTTGCTGCTCGTAGCGCTGCATCTCCCGGGCACCTTCGCGAGCGAAGCGGGCGTCGCGTTGGGCGTTGCCGCTGCCTGTGATGGCGCGCTGGGCGCCCTCGGCGGCGCGGGCGTTGAAGCGCTCGTCGCAGATGGCCTGTTCGCCGCGCGTCAGGATGGCCGAGGACGGGCATCCCGCCGGAGAGGTTCGCAGGGCGCGGGCGTTGCGTCCGGCCTGGCCTTCAGGGGCGACGCGCCAGGCGTCGGAGACGCCGTCCACGCCTGAAGCCGCCGCCGAGGGGGCGCCGGGCGCCGGGTTGGCGAGCCGCGGGGCTGGGGCGGCGGGCAGGCCGTCGCGCGCTTCGTCTTCATCCTTCTTGCGGGGACGGAGCGCCGTGACGGGGGCGGTAGCGGCCGGCGCCGCGCGTTCGGCTGCAGCGGGAGGCGCCGGCGCGGGCGCAGGGACGGGCGCCGGGGCGGGCGGAGCGGGAGCACGCGTCGGTGCGGGCAGGGGCGTCGGGGGAATTGTCGGCGCAGTCCGGGGCGGCGCCTGAGGCAGCGGCTGCGGCGCAGGTGTTGGAGCGGGCGTCGGCAAGGGGGCGGGTGCTGATCGTTCGGGCGTGGGCACGGCCCGTTCCGGCGTCGGCGTCGGCAGCGGCTCGACGGTCGGTTCAGGCGGCAGCGGCGTCGGCCGCAGGATCGGCTGGAGCGGCGGCAGGGACGGCCGCTCGATCTCGAGCTGGATGATGGGTTGCAGGTCGGGGGGCGCGACCGGATGCTCTTCGCTGGCCGCAAGCAGGACCATCGAGCCCAGAACCACCACATGCATCACGAGCGAGGCGCCGGCCAGCAGCGTGCGGCGCGTCCCAGGACGTAGACGACGAACTGGCGCGCGGGCCAGAACTGCAACGCTCATTGCGGCTCCCCAATCCTCGTCGAGAAAGATGGCAAGGCAAGCATGGCAATATAGGGGCGAGTCTCGCCCTTTATGGAACCGTGTTTCTGACGGGGCGCGTTGGCCGCCTCCGGGCGTGAATCACTTGACGCCTTTACCCATCGCGCGTAAACGGCGCGCACTTTCGAGACGTGGGCGGTTCGCTGTCTGCTGAGATCGTGACAATTGAACGGACGGGCTGTGCCCGCCGGAACGCCCAAAGCGCGCGTTCCGGCTTTTTCGTTTGGCTGTTCCGGCTCGCTCGATCAACACCCGGGCGGCGCTTCGGCGGCGTCCAAAAGAAGGCTCATGAGGCGCCCCGGCCGAAAGGCACACGCCTCCACATCGAAAAGAGACAAATCGTATGCCTACGATCAACCAGCTGATCCGCAAGCCGCGCAAGCCCAAGCCCACCCGCAACAAGGTGCCGGCTCTGGAGGGTTCGCCCCAGCGTCGCGGCGTTTGCACCCGCGTCTACACCACGACCCCGAAGAAGCCGAACTCGGCTCTGCGTAAGGTCGCCAAGGTCCGTCTGGCCAAGAACGGCTACGAAGCCGTTTGCTACATCCCCGGCGAAGGCCACAACCTGCAGGAGCACTCGGTCGTGCTCATCCGCGGCGGCCGCGTGAAGGACTTGCCCGGCGTTCGCTACCACATCCTGCGCGGCGTGCTCGATACGCAAGGCGTCAAGGACCGCAAGCAGCGTCGTTCGCACTACGGCGCCAAGCGTCCGAAGTAAGCGAACCGCTTTCAGGCCTGCTGGTCTGGACCCTCAGAGATTTTCCCGGCGTCAGTCGGGTACTGCAAGGAATAACCCATGTCGCGTCGTCACCGCGCCCAGAAGCGTGAAGTTCTGCCGGATCCCAAGTTCGGGGACCTGGTGGTCACCAAGTTCATGAACTACGTCATGTACGAAGGTAAGAAGGCCGTCGCCGAAAACATCGTTTACGGCGCCTTCGACATCCTGGCCGAGAAGAAGAAAGACCACACCGCGGTCGAAACCTTCCACGCCGCTCTCGACAACGTCGCCCCGTCGGTCGAAGTCCGTTCGCGCCGCGTCGGCGGCGCCACCTACCAGGTGCCGGTCGAAGTCCGTCCGGACCGTCGTCGCGCCCTGGCCATCCGTTGGCTGGTCAACGCCGCTCGCAAGCGCGGTGAAAACACCATGACGGAAAAGCTGGCTGCTGAGCTGCTGGACGCCTCGAACAACCGCGGCACCGCGGTCAAGAAGCGTGAAGACACCCACAAGATGGCCGAGGCCAACCGCGCCTTCAGCCACTACCGCTGGTAAGCGTCTTAAAACCGTCCCCCTTTGCGTTTATGGGGACGGCGGCGTTCTAAGACGATCCGGCGCGGGCGTTCAGACTGAACCGCCCGCGCCGTCATATCCGACACCAATGGGCGCTCGCCGCGTCCGGGAAGCAGCCCGAAGGCAACTCCAATGCCCCGCACACACAAAATCGAAGACTACCGCAACTTCGGCATCATGGCCCACATCGACGCGGGCAAGACGACGACGACCGAGCGGATCCTGTTCTACACCGGCCGTAACCACAAGATGGGCGAGACGCACGACGGTGCGTCCACCATGGACTGGATGGACCAGGAGCAGGAACGCGGCATCACCATCACGTCGGCCGCGACGACCGCCTTCTGGAAAGGCAAGCGCCTCAACATCATCGACACCCCCGGCCACGTGGACTTCACCATTGAAGTCGAGCGCTCGCTGCGCGTGCTCGACGGCGCCGTGACCGTTCTGGACGGCAACGCCGGCGTTGAGCCGCAGACGGAAACCGTCTGGCGCCAGGCCGACAAGTACAAGGTTCCGCGCATCGTCTTCGTCAACAAGATGGACAAGATCGGCGCTGACTTCGCTGCTTCGGTGCAGTCGATCCGCGACCGTCTGGGCGCCAAGGCTGTGCCGATCCAACTGCCGATCGGCGCTGAAAACCTGCTGAAGGGCGTCATCGACCTGGTCGAAATGAAGGCTCTGGTCTGGGAAACCGACACCGTCGGCGCCGACGCCGATGTCCGCGACATCCCGGCCGACATGGCTGACGAAGCCGCCGCTGCTCGCCAGTACCTGATCGACAACGCCGTCGAGCTCGACGACGACGCCATGGAAGCCTACCTGGGCGGCGAAGAGCCCTCGGTCGAAGTGCTGAAGAAGTGCATCCGTAAGGCCGTTCTGACCGGCGCCTTCTACCCGATCCTGGGCGGCTCGGCCTTCAAGAACAAGGGCGTTCAGCCCCTGCTCGACGCCGTCATCGACTACCTGCCGTCGCCGACCGACATTCCGGCCACCCCGGGCATCGACTTCCGTACGGAAGAGCCGGTCACCCGCAAGGCCTCGGACGAAGAGCCCCTGTCGGTTCTGGCGTTCAAGATCATGGACGACCCCTTCGTCGGCTCGCTGACCTTCTGCCGCCTGTACTCGGGCAAGATGGAAACCGGCATGTCGCTGCTGAACTCGTCGCGTGACAAGAAAGAGCGCGTCGGCCGCATGCTGCAGATGCACTCGAACAACCGCGAGGACATCAAGGAAGCCTACGCCGGCGACATCGTCGCCCTGGCCGGCCTGAAGGAAACCCGCACGGGCGACACCCTGTGCGACCCGATCAAGTCGCCCATCATCCTCGAGAAGATGGAATTCCCGGCGCCGGTGATCGAGATCTCGGTCGAGCCGAAGACCAAGGCCGACCAGGAGAAGCTGGGCGTGGCTCTGGCCAAGCTGGCTTCGGAAGACCCCTCCTTCACCGTCTCGACCGACCACGAGTCGGGCCAGACGATCCTGAAGGGCATGGGCGAACTGCACCTGGACATCAAGGTCGACATCCTGAAGCGCACCTACAAGGTCGAAGCCAACATCGGCGCGCCGCAGGTGGCCTACCGTGAATCGCTGGGCCGCAAGGTCGACATCGACTACACGCACAAGAAGCAGACCGGCGGTACGGGTCAGTTCGCTCGCGTCATGATCACCTTCGAGCCGGGTGAAGCCGGTTCGGGCTTCGTGTTCGAAAACGCCATCGTCGGCGGCGCGGTGCCGAAGGAATACATCCCGGGCGTCGAGAAGGGTCTGGAATCGGCCAAGGAAAACGGTCTGCTGGCCGGCTTCCCGATGATCGACTTCAAGGCGACCCTGACGGACGGCAAGTTCCACGACGTCGACTCCAGCGTCTTGGCCTTCGAAATCGCGTCGCGCGCCGCCTTCCGTGAACTGAAGGAAAAGGGTTCGCCCAAGCTGCTCGAGCCGATCATGGCGGTCGAGGTCGTGACCCCCGAGGAATACCTCGGCTCGGTCATCGGCGACCTGAACGGCCGTCGCGGCATGATCCAGGGCCAGGACATGCGCGGCAACGCCATCGTCATCAACGCCTTCGTGCCGCTGGCGAACATGTTCGGCTACGTGAACACCCTGCGCGGCATGTCGCAAGGCCGCGCCCAGTTCACCATGCAGTACGACCACTATGAGCCGGTGCCGCAACACGTCGCCGACGAAGTGATCAAGAAGTACGCCTAAGTCCGTCATTTCGACGGACCCACTTGAAAACGGGGCGGTTTGACCACAAATCGCCCCGCCTATCCCCAAACCAAATGGACCCCCGGTTCGGGGACCCTCCAGGAGCTAGAGAATGGCCAAGGAAAAGTTCGAAC
>NZ_DLNQ01000012.1 GCF_002479495.1 Brevundimonas sp. UBA7506 | reverse complement strand
ACCAGCCGTCCGGCTCAGCCGACGCAGCGCCGGCCACGCACAGCCCGGCCGCGGCGACACTGGCGAGAAGTTTGAGCTTCATAGTGTCCTCACACTCAAGTTGATCCGAAAGCCGTCGTCGATGACGTCAGCACTCAGGGGGCTTCAACGGCACGAGACCGCTCAGGTTCCGCCATCTTTCCCCGCATTGTGACAACTGTGGCGCCCTTTCAACACATCGGGCCGTTTTTTCCCTCAATCGAGCCTGCTAGGACCATTTTGAAACACAACGGAGGCAAGGCATGACGATCAGGTTCGACGGCCAGGTGGCGATCGTGACGGGTGCGGGCGGCGGTCTGGGCCGCGAACACGCCCTGGCCCTGGCGGCGCGGGGAGCCAAGGTGGTGGTCAACGACCTGGGCGGCGCCCGCGACGGCTCGGGCGGGTCGGCCACCGCGGCCGAGGCCGTGGTCGCCGAGATCGAGGCCGCGGGCGGCGAGGCCATGGCCAATGCGGCCTCGGTCACCGACGCGGCGGCGGTCGAAGCCATGGTCGCCGAGGTCATGGCGCGCTGGGGCCGCATCGACATTCTGGTGAACAACGCCGGCATCCTGCGCGACAAGAGCTTCGCCAAGATGGAGTTGGCCGATTTCCGCCTGGTGATGGAGGTCCACCTGATGGGCGCGGTCCACTGCACCAAGGCGGTCTGGGACATCATGCGCGCCCAGAACTACGGCCGCATCGTCATGACCACCTCCTCGTCAGGCCTGTTCGGCAACTTCGGCCAGGCCAACTACGGCGCAGCCAAGATGGCCCTGGTCGGCCTGATGCAGACCCTGGCCATCGAGGGGGCCAAGAACGACATCCGCGTCAACGCCCTGGCCCCGACCGCCCACACCCGCATGACCGAGGACCTGCAGGGCCTGCCTCTGGAGGCCCTGGGGCCGGAGCTGGTGACGCCGGGCCTGCTGCATCTGGTCAGCCGCGACGCCCCGACCCGCGCCATCCTGGCCGCCGGCGCCGGCGGTTTCGAGCGGGCCTATGTGACCCTGACCCAAGGCGACTTCGCCGTCGGTTCGGACGCTCCCGAACAGGTCGCCGCCCGCTTCGACGCCATCTCGGATCGCAGCCACGAGATCGTGCCGGACATGGGCGCCGCCCAGGGCATGATCGAGCTGACGAAAGCCCAGACGCATCACTCATCTTAAGAGGCCTATGCTCGCGACGCGGTCGCTCGCGGCTTGAGGCCATTTGGCGCCTCGCTGCTTGAGGCCCGCGCTCACTTCTCAGAAGGCGCCTTGCGTTGACGTGACGTGAGGCGCCTATCTTCTCTCTGTTAGGCAGGAAACGCGCTTCCCGCAGCGCGCGTCCGCATCGCGGCGACAGCGTCCTCTCACGCGCTCAAGCAGCGAGGCGCCGCGCGCCGAGCGATAGCGCCCAAAAAGAGAGAACTTCTCGATGCGTGAAGCCGTCATCGTCTCCACCGCCCGCACCCCGATCGGACGAGCCTATCGCGGGGCCTTCAACGACACCCAGGCGCAGCAGTTGGGCGCTCACGCCGTGAAGCACGCGGTCGCGCGCGCCAGCGTCGATCCTGCCGAGATCGAGGACGTCGTCATGGGCGCGGCCCTGCAACAGGGCTCAACCGGAACGAACGTAGCCCGCCAAGTCGCGCTGGCGGCGGGCCTGCCCTCCTCCGTTCCCGGCATGAGCCTGGATCGCCAGTGCGCCTCGGGCCTGATGGGCATCGCCACGGCGGCCAAGCAGGTCGTCTTCGACCACCAGAAGATGGCGGTCGGCGGCGGGCTGGAGAGCATCTCTCTGGTCCAGAACCAGCACATGAACCTTTACCGGATGAAGGACGAGGCGCTGCTGAAGCTGTCGCCCCACATCTATATGTCGATGCTGGAAACCGCCGAGGTCGTCGCCCGCCGCTACAACATCAGCCGCAACGCCCAGGATGAATACGCCCTGCAGTCGCAGCAGCGCACGGCGGCCGCCCAGGCCGAAGGCCGCTTCGACGCCGAGATCGTGCCGATGACGACCTCCATGCTGGTCGTGGACAAGGCCACCGGCGAGACCTCGTCGAAAGAGGTGACCCTGTCGAAGGACGAAGGCAATCGCCCCGACACCACCCTTGAGGGCCTGCAATCGCTCAAGCCGGTCTTCGGCGGCGGCGAGGAGATCCAGCAGGGCGAGTTCATCACCGCCGGCAACGCATCCCAGTTGTCCGACGGCGCCTCGGCGGCGGTCGTCATGGAGGCGGGCGAAGCGGTGAAGCGCGGCCTGCAGCCGCTCGGCGCCTATCGCGGCATGGCGGTGGCGGGCTGCGAGCCGGACGAAATGGGCATCGGCCCCGTCTTCGCCGTGCCCAGGCTGCTGAAGCGCCACGGCCTGACTATGGACGACATCGGCATCTGGGAGCTGAACGAGGCCTTCGCCGTGCAGGTCCTCTACTGCCGCGACAAGCTGGGAATCCCCAATGACCGGCTGAACGTCTCGGGCGGCGCCGTCTCCATCGGCCACCCCTACGGCATGTCCGGCGCGCGGATGACCGGCCACGTCCTGATCGAGGGCAAGCGGCGCGGGGCCAAATACGGCGTCGTCACCATGTGCATCGGCGGAGGCATGGGAGCCGCCGGTCTGTTCGAGATCTACTGAGGCCCGCACTCGGCCGCCCGTCGCGCCTCCATCGCTGCGAACCAGCGCTGGCGCAGGACGGCGGGTCGGCCGGGATAGCGGTCGTCCAGAAACTCGGCGTCGACCACCCGGTCGGCGCGGAAGCTGCGGAAGTCCTCGCGCGTCTCGCACCAGGCCAGCAGCAGTCGCGCCCGCTCATGATAGCCGATCAGGAAGGGCCAGATGACCCGCGTCGTCTCGCGCCCCTGCTCATCGGCGTAGTGCAGCCGCAGCTTGCGCCCGGCGTGGATCCAGGCCCGCACCTGGGCCAGGTCCACGGTCTCGATCTTCTGCTCCCAGGGAGGGGGCGTGGCCACCGACGGCTCCAGCACCACCGGCCGCAAGCGTTCCGGCACGATGGCGGCGATCTTGGCGGTCAGGTCGCGCGCCGCCCGCGCCAGGGCCGGATCGCCGCGCGCCGCCACCCATTGCGCCCCCAGCACCGCCGCCTCGATCTCGTCCGAGGTCAGCATCAGCGGCGGCAGGTCAAACCCGCCGTCCAGCACATAGCCCAGCCCCGCCTCGCCCCGGATCGGCACCCGCTGCCCCAGCAGGGCGGCGATGTCGCGATAGATGGTGCGCTTGGAGGTCTCCAGCTCGGCCGCGATGGCGTCGGCCGTCACCGGACGCGAGGCCCGGCGCAGCACCTGGATGATCTGGAACAGTCGGTCGGCGCGTCTCATGTCCCCACCCTGACCGAACACTGCTGACAGCATGGTGGCAGCAGGGTGTCAGTAGTCAAGACGAACCGCCGCCGACGCCCCGTCGCGGCGCGATATCTGGGAGGATTATCGATGCTGACCCTGTTCCACGCCCCCTGGTCCCGTTCCTCGCGCCTGGTCTGGCTGGTCGAGGAACTGGGGGCCGACTGCCGCATCGAATATTGCGACATCCGCCGCATGGACGGCGCGGGCGCCGCCGACCCGAAGAACCCGCATCCCGACGGCAAGGTCCCGGCCCTGCTGCACGACGGCGCCCTGATCACGGAATCAGCGGCTGTCGCCCTCTACCTGACGGGCCTGCATCCCGAGGCCGGACTGGGCTTCCCCCCGAACTCGCCGCAGCGCGGCCCGCTGCTGACCTGGATGTTCTGGGCCTCGGGCGAGCTGGAGCCGTCGCTGTGGAACAAGATCACGGGTGCGGTCGAAACCGACGCCCACGCCAAGTCCCGCTATGACGCTGCTGTCACCCGGCTGCTGGAAGCCCTGTGGGAAGGCCCCTGGCTGATGGGCGACCGCTTCACCGTGGCCGACGTCCTGATCGGCAGCACCGTAGCCTGGGCGCGCGAGCACCTGCCGGACAGCCCCTTGCTGGACGCCTATGTCGAGCGGCTGGCGGCGCGCCCGGCCCACGCCCGCGCCATCGCCCGCGACGGGGCGCCCGCGCAGTACGCACAGGCCAGCTAGACTGCCTCAGAACACGCCGGCGATGTGCTCGTCGTCGGCGCGACGCTCGACCTTCATCAGCGCCTTCACATAGCTGTCGCGCCAGATCCCGACATCCGTGTCGCGCACCACCTGCATCAGGGCCTGCCATTTGCGGATGCGCTCCTTCAGCGGCATGGTCAGCGCCTTCTTGATGGCTTCCGACAGTTCCTCGCGGCTGAAGGGATTGACCAGCAGGGCCTCGCCCATCTGCTCGGCGGCGCCGGCGAAGCGCGACAGGATCAGCACGCCGGGATCCTCGGGATTCTGGGCCGCGACATATTCCTTGGCCACCAGGTTCATGCCGTCGCGCAGGGGCGTGACCAGTCCGACCTTGGCGGCGCGATAGAGGCCCGCCAGCTGATCCCGGCGGAAGGTGCGGTTCAGATAGCGGATCGGCTGCCAGTCCATGTCGGCATAGGCGCCGTTGATGCGCCCGGCCAGGGCGTCCAGCCGTCCGCGAATATCTTGATAGGTGTCCACGTCATCGCGAGAGATCGGCGTCACCTGCAACAGGAAGACCTCGCCGCGCATGGCGGGGTTGTCCTCCAGGAACTGCTCAAAGCCCAGCAAGCGCTGCTCCAGCCCCTTGGAATAGTCCAGCCGGTCCACGCCGACGATCATCGAGCGGAAAGCCGCCGACGCCGCCATCCGGTCATAGGTCTTGCCGCCCAGCACCGAATCGCGCGCGGCCAGGAAGCCGTCCACGTCGATGCCGATGGGGAAGACCCCGCCCTGGACCCGGCGCCCGAAGGCCTCGATCACATGGTCGGGCGACACCCGCCCCCGCGCCTCGACCTCGACGTAGCGTTCGAACAGGCCGAGCCATTCCTGGGTGTGGAAACCGATCAGGTCGAAATAGAACATCGATTCCACCAGCCGCCGATGATGCGGCAGGGTGACCAGAAGCTGACGCGCCGGCCAGGGCGTGTGCAGGAAGAAGCCGATGCGGTTCTTCACCCCCAGACGGCGCAGGTCCCGCGCCATCGGGATCATGTGATAGTCGTGGATCCAGATGATGTCGTCGGGCTGGATCAGCGGCTGCAGCACCTCGGCGAAGCGGCGGTTGGTGCGCTCATAGCCCTCGCCATAGGACCGCTCATAGGCCGTCAGGTCGACCCGGTGATGAAACAGCGGCCACAGGGTCTTGTTGGCGTAACCGTTGTAATATTCGTCGACGTCCTGCGGCTCCAGATCGACGGTGGCGACGGTGACGCCGGCGCGGTCCTCGATGTTCAGTTCGCCGGTGAACTGCTCGACCGTCTCGCCGGACCAGCCGAACCACAGGCCGTCGTATTTCCGCAGCGCCGCCGACAAGGCCATGGCCAGGCCGCCGACCGAGCCTGAGGCCGGGTCCTTGGGCGCCGAGACGCGGTTCGAAACGACAATCAGGCGGCTCATCGCGCGTCCTGCCACGAACGACTGAGCAGGACCGCGCAGTTGATGATCCCGACCAGGGAATAGGTCTGGGGGTAGTTGCCCCACAGCTCGCCGTCCTGAAGCGCGATGTCCTCGCTGAGCAGACCGGCGTGGGTGCGCCGGCTGAGCATCTCGTCGAGGATGGCCCTCGCCTCCTCGGTCCGGCCGTTCAGATGCAGGGCCTCGATGAACCAGAAGGTGCAGAAGTTGAACGCCGTCTCCGGCTCGCCGAAGTCGTCGGGGTGGATATAGCGGAACAGATAGGGGCCGCGTTTCAGGTCGCGCTCGACCGCCTCGAAGGTCTTCACCTGGCGTGGGTCGCGAGCGTCGAGGAAGCCCAGATCGGTCATCTGCAAGAGGGAGGCGTCCAACTCGGTTCCGCCGAAGCTGGCGGCGAAGCGACCCTCGTCGGGCAGATAGGCCTCGGCCTCGATCCGCGCCCGGATCAGACGGGCCCGCTCGTCCCACAGCTCGCCGCGCTCAGCCAGACCCAGATGCCGCGCCGCCTTGGCCAGCCGGTCGCAGGCGGCCCAGCACATGACCGAGGAATAGGTGTGGACCCGGGCGATGGTGCGGAACTCCCACAGACCGGCGTCGGTCTGGTCGTGCATGGAGAAGGCGCGGTCGCCGACCTTTTCGAGCGCGTGGAAGTCGTCGATCGTGCCGGGCCTCAACATCCGCTCGTCGAAGAAGGCCTGGACCAGGGGCAGGACGATCTGGCCATAGACGTCGTGCTGCAGATGCTCGTGCGCCTGATTGCCGACGCGCACCGGCTTCATGCCGCGATAGCCCTCGACGCTGTCGACGATCCGCTCGCCAATCGCCGCCTCCAGGCCCACGCCATAGACGGGCTGGACATGGCCGCCCTTGGCGTCATCCACCAGATTGCGCAGATAGCCGAGGTAGTTCTCGAGGATGTCCACCGCGCCCAGCCGGTTCAACGCCCGCACCGTGTAATAGGCGTCGCGCACCCAGCAGAAGCGATAGTCCCAGTTGCGCCCGCTCTCGGGAAACTCGGGCACCGAGGTGGTCATGGCGGCGACGATGGCCCCGGTCTCTTCATAGACACAGAGCTTCAGGGTGATGGCGGCGCGGATCACCGCCTCTTGCCAGTCCAGCGGCACATAAAGGGTCCGGGTCCACAGCTTCCAGTGCTGGATGGTCTGATCCAGGGCCGCCGAAACCCCCGCCACAACCGACTGGTCATAGCCCTCGTCCGGGCCCAGGAAGAAGGCCAGCTCGCCCTCGAGACGGAAGGTCCGCTCATTCTGGACATGGGTCACCGGGCAGTTGGTGGTCAGCCGCAGCGTCAGGTCGGTGCACAGATAGCGGATATGGTTGGAGCCGGAGGTCTGTTCCGCCCGACGCGCCCCCCAGTCCGCCGAGGGCCGCAGCCGCACGGTGATGCGCGGCGCCCCCGACAGCGGCCGCACGACGCGCGCGAAGGCTATGGGGCGATAGATGCGCGAGTGCTTCAGATGGCGGGGCGCGAAATCGAGAATCTCGACCGAGGCTCCGCGTTCGTCGGTCATCACCGTGCGCAGGACGGCGGTGTTGCGCACATAGGCCTGCTCGATCGAGACCATGTCCGCCAGTTCGATGGCCCAGAAACCGTGTTCGGGATCATCGCCGTCCATCAAGGCGGAAAAGACCGGATCGCCATCCACGCGCGGGGCGCAGGCCCAGACGAAACGGCCGCTCCGGTCGATCAGGGCGCTGACCGAGCAGTTGCCGATCGGGGCGAGGTCGAGGTTGGGACGGCTCATGCGGCGCCTCCTTCAATCTGATCCAGCCAGTCGAGAACGGCGGCGACGTTCTTCAGCCGATAGCGGGCCGCCGTCAGCCGCTCAGGCCCCACCAGGACGCCGAACCCGCCCAGAGACGCCGCCGCCTCGAAGCCATGCTCGTCGGTCAAGTCATCGCCGACCATGATGGGCAGCGCCCCTGTAAACGGCGCTTCGGCCATGAAGGCGGTGAGGGCCGCGCCCTTGTCCGTGCCCGGGGTCTTCAGCTCCAGGACCATGGAGCCGGGCTGCAGGGCCAGGCCAGTCTCCTCAGCTAAAGACGCGGCCAGAGCGAGCGCCTCGTCCGAGACGCCGGGCGCCTGGCGATAATGCAGACCCGCCGCCAAGGTCTTGTCCTCGACGATGACGCCGGGGCGGTCTGCGGCGAAGGCGTCGAAGGCGGCCACCGCCCGGCGCACGGCGGGGTCCGGTGTTCGATTGGCGAAGGATCCGTCGCCGCGACGCCTTTGCAGGCCGTGCACGCCGGACGCCGCCCGCGCCGCGCCGTCGCTGATCCGATCAATCTCACTCAAGGTTCGCCCGCTGACGATGGCGACCCGGCCCTCCATCCGATCGGTCAGTCGGCTCAGCACCTCGGTGCGCCGGGCGTCCGGTCCCACCGCGTCCGGAGTCGGCGCCAGGGGCGCCAGCACCCCGTCGAGATCCAGAAAGAGCGCGGGCTTCTTCAGTACGAGAGGCGGCTTGGGCAGGCATGAGGCGATCGCCCCGGAGGCAGAGGACATAAGGTCCGGACTCGTTTCGATGCTGTTGTCGAGACAGTTGGGAACGCGCCGGGACCAGGAAGGTTGTCCGCCAAGGTGACAATTCCGTCGCAGCCCCGCCATTGTGCGAACAATCCAGATGGGGCAATTCGCGGATGCGCCATGAAGAACCGCCGCAGCGGTCCGGCGTCTCAGGAGCCGATGCCCATGCCCAACACGCTTCACTCGTCGCCCGAGCAGATCGCTACGATGACGGATCGAGCGCGCGAGGTCGTGCGTCTGAACATCGAGGCCCTGGAGGCGCTGGAGCGCTCTATCGACGTCTCGATCGCTCGCGCCTGCGACATCATCCTGTCGCGTCCTGGCTATCTGGTCGTGACAGGCATGGGCAAGTCGGGCCACATCGGCGGCAAGATCGCCGCCACCCTGGCCTCGACCGGCACCAACTCCTTCTTCGTCCACCCGGCGGAGATGAGCCACGGCGACCTGGGCATGCTGCGCCCCGACACCACGCTTCTGGCCATCTCCAACTCGGGCGAGAGCCGCGAACTGCGCGATCCCCTGCTCTATTGCCAGCGCAACGACATTCCGGTCATCGGCATCACCCAGCGCGCCGGCAGCTTCCTGGGCCGTCACTCGGCGGTCAGCCTGACCATGCCCAAGGTGGCCGAGGCCTGCCCCAACGGCCTGGCGCCGACCACCTCGACCCTGATGACCCTGGCCATCGGCGACGCCCTGGCCATGGTGCTGATGGACCGCCGCGGTTTCACAAGGGAAGACTTCGGCCTGCACCACCCCGGCGGCGCCCTGGGCATGAGCCTGCAGAGCGTGCGTGAATGGATGGGCGACAACGCCGCCACCCCGGCCAGCGTGCCGATGGACGCCGACTTCAGCGCCGTGGTCTCGGCCGTGTCCGCCGGCCGCAAGGGCGCCGTCGCGGTCCTGCATTCAGACGGCAGCCTGGCGGGCATGATCACCGACGGCGACATCCGCCGCGCCTTCACCAGCGACATCTCGGCCCTGCGCGCCGAGGACATCATGAGCCGCACCCCCATCACGGTGGATCCCGACGCCCGCATGAGCGACGTGGTCGACCTGCTGAGCGCCAACAAGATCGCCAACCTCTTCGTGGTCGAGAACGAACGGCCCGTCGCCATCATCCATATCGCCGAGCTGATGCAGGCCGGCTACGTTTCCTGATGACACAGGACATTCTTTTCGACGCCAGCCGCCTGCTGAGCCGCACGGACCGAAGCGCGCCGACAGGCGTGGACCGCGTCTGTCTGGCCTATGCCGAATGGCTGGTCGATCATCCTGACTACCGCATGGTGCCGGTCCGGTCTCGCCACGATCAACTGGCTGCGGTGGACGACGCCTGGTTCCGGGATTGCATGGTCGACCTGCGTCAACGCTGGACCGGCGGCTCCGACGCCCGCGCCCTTAACACCAACGAGCGCCGGTTGTTCGCCGCCCTTGAAGCGGACCGCCCGACCGCCTCGGTGATCGGCGAGGCGCCCGACCCGCATCAGCCCAAGACGAAGAAGAAGAGCCGCGTCTGGAAGCAGTACTTCCGTTCGCGCCGGATCGCCGCGCCGCCACCGGCCAAGCTCTATTTCAATGTCGGGCATACAAGCCTGAACACGCCGGACATCCTGGCCAGCCTGGGAAGCCAGGGGATCGATCGCGTCGTCATGCTGCACGACCTGATTCCGATCACCCATCCCGAGTTCTGCCGGCCCGGCGACGGGACGAAGCATCGCCGCCGCGTCCTGACGGCCCTGCGCCACGCCTCGCGGATCGTGGTCAACTCCCACTATACGGCGCATGAACTGCTGGCCTTCGCCGACCGGGAGGAGTTGGCTGCTCCGCCGATCGACGTCGCGCACCTGGGCCTGGAGCCCGTCTTCATGAAGGCCGAGCCGAGCGGTGCGCGGCGTCCCTACTTCGTCCACGTCGGCACGATCGAAGCGCGCAAGAACCTGGCCTTCCTGCTGACCATCTGGCGACGCCTGCAGGAGAAGATGGGCGATGAGGCCCCCCGTCTGGTCCTGATCGGGCGCTACGGCTGGGAAAACGAAGCCGTGCTGGACCATCTGCAGCGCTCGCCCAATCTTCAGGGCCTGGTGCACCAGGTCGAAAACCTGCCCGACACTGCCCTGGCCGACCTCATGAGCGGCGCCCAAGCCGTGCTGGCTCCCTCGTCCGTCGAGGGCTTCGACCTGCCGGCAGTGGAAGCCTGCGCCCTCGGCGTGCCGCTGATCGCCTCCGACATTCCGGCCCACCGCGAACTGGTGGCCCAGGCGACCCTGATCGACCCGCTGGATGGTTTGGGTTGGCTGGCGGCGCTCGAGACGGCGACGCTGAAACGTCCGATCGCGACCGCCTACGCCCCGCCGACCTGGCCTGGCCACTTCGCGACGGTTGAAGCACGACTGGGCCTGGACCAGAGCATGGATGTTTGTCTCGCCAGTCCGGCATGAGAACGGATCAAGGGTCAGAACGCATCCCTCTGGTCCGCAGCCGCAAAGCCAAGTAATCACGGTGTTGAACCGCCTGATCTTCGGAGCCGCCATGAAGCGATCCCTTCTGCCCCTGATGGCCCTCGCCCTTGTCGGCGGCTGCTCGACCCTGCCCGGCGACGGCCCGTCCGGGCGCACGGTCGCCGACAACGCCGGTCACGACCTGAAAGCCGTCAACTACGCCATGGTCGACGTCGACTTCACGGTCGGCGAAGTCATCAAGGCCGTGCCGCCGCGCTTCGGCGGCAGCCTGGCCGCTGGCGGCGTGGACACCCCGGTGGACGTGCTCGGCATCGGCGACGTTCTGTCCGTCTCCATCTACGAGCCCAGCGGCGCCCTGTTCGGCACGCGCAACATGTCGCGCGACATCCAGACCGGCACCCAGGCGCTGCCGCCTCTGGTGGTCGATCGCTCCGGTGCGGTCAACGTGCCCTTCGCTGGCCGCGTTCAGGTCAACGGCCTGACGGCCCCCGAGGCCGCCGACGCCATCAAGCGCTCCCTGCGCGGCAAGGTCGGCAACCCGCAGGTCGTGGCCCACATCGCTCAGAACCCGTCGAACTCGATCACCGTTCTGGGCGACGTGCGCAACCCAGGCCGCGCCGCGCTTTCGGTCAACACCGACCGCATCCTGGACGTCATCGCCGCCGCCGGCGGCCCGACCCGCCCGGCCGAAGACCTGATCGTCAATGTTCGTCGCGGCAACGAGACCTTTTCGGCGCCCCTGACGCTCGTCTCCACCGAATTCGGCGAGAACGTCCGCCTGCGCCGCGGCGACCAGGTCAACCTGACCTACAAGCCACGTCGTTTCACCGCCTTCGGCGCGGTCGGCGCGGTCAGCGAGCAGGACATGGGCCAGGGGCCGCTCAGCCTGACCGCCGCACTGGCGCGGACGCGCGGTCTGGACACCCAGTCCGCCAATCACCGCACCGTCATGGTGTTCCGTTTCGAACGGCCTGAAGTCGCTCAGGCCCTCGGCCTGACCCAGGCCCTCACGCCGCGCGGCGTGCCCGTCGTCTATCGCGTGAACCTGGCAGAAGGTCAGGGCTTCTTCGTCGCCAACAACTTCATGATCCAGCCCGACGACGTGGTCTATGCGCCGCGGTCGGACTCGGCCGAAGCGCGCAAGTTCTTCGAGTTCGTTCAGTCGATCACCCGTGTGATCTACGACGTCTCGGTCACGAGCGCCCTGCAGATCGACTAGGGCCATGTTCGGTCGTCTGGGGCGTCGTCGGTCAGAAACCCTGTCGGCGCGCGCGGACGACCAGACCGAGCGCAAGGCCGCCGAAGACGATGTGCTCTGCTTGCTGCGGGCGATCGAGACGGCGGCGGCCGAGGTCTATGGCCGCCATGGCCTGCCTCAGAGCCCAGGCCACTATCGACGCCCTGCGGACAGCGACGCCTGGGAACCCCTGGGCGACGCACTCTCGCCAGCAGAAAAATGGGCCCTGATCAACGGCGCGCCCGAAGGGGCGCGCTGGCGCTACGCGGCCCATGAAGCCCTGGGCGCCCACTCCGATTTTCCCGCCGTGCGTCAGGCCTCGGCCTTGCTGGCGGCCTGCCACGGCCTGCGCCAGCGTCTGACCCAAACGGCCGCCATCACGCCGCAAGATCTGGCTGACTCCATTCGCCTGGGTGAAGCCTGGCGGCGTCTGGTCGAGGACGCAATCTATGACCAAGCGACGCTTGAACCGCTTCACTTCCTTCCGCCGGACGAAAGCTGAGCCTCAGACCTGACCGGCCGCCTGGGCGAGAAGTTCGATCGAACGCACCCGCGCCGCAGGATCCCAGATCTGACTGGTGACCATCAGTTCGTCCGCGCCCGTGCGAGCGATAAAGGCGTCCATGGCCGCCCGCACGGTCTGGGGCGAGCCGACCGCCGAACAGGCAAGGGCGGCGTCGATCATGCCACGCGCGGCGCCATCCAGACGCTCATAATAGCCTTCGACCGGAGCGGGCAGCTTGCCAGGGCGGCCGGTCCTCAGATTGACGAAGGCCTGCTGGACCGAGGTGAACAGCAGGCGCGCGGCCTCGTCCGTCTCGGCGGCGAAGACATTGTAGCCCAGCATGGCGTAAGGCTGGTCCAGGTGCTCGGACGGCCGGAAGGTCTGGCGATAGACGTCCAGCGCCCGCATCATCTCGCCGGGCGCGAAATGGCTGGCGAAGGCGTAGGGCAGGCCCAGATGGGCCGCCAGCTGCGCCCCGTAGGTCGAGGAGCCCAGGATCCATATCGGCACGGCCTGACCCTCGCCAGGATTGGCGATGATGCGCTGATCGGGCGTCGCGGGCGCGAACCACTGCATCAGCTCCATCACATCCTGCGGGAAGGCGTCGACGTCGCCCTGAAGCGTGCGGCGCAGCGCCCGCGCCGTGGCCTGATCCGAACCTGGCGCGCGGCCCAGGCCCAGATCGATGCGGCCGGGGTGCAGGGCGTTCAGGGTGCCGAACTGCTCGGCGATGACCAAGGGGGCGTGATTGGGCAGCATGACCCCGCCCGCGCCCACGCGGATGGTCTTGGTCGCCGCCGCCACAGCACCGATGACCACGGAGGTCGCGGCGCTGGCGATGCCGGGCATGTTGTGGTGCTCGGCCAGCCAGTAACGCCTGTAGCCCAAACGCTCGGCATGGCGAGCCAGGTCGAGGGTGTTGGCCAGAGACTGCGAGACGTCGGAACCGTCGGGCACCGGCGCGAGATCGAGAATAGAAAGCGGGATCATCCGAGCGATATGGGGCCGCAAATCAGCGGCGCCATAGGCGGGACGACGATCAGTCCAGCGTCACGCCCGTGGTGCGCATGATCTCGGCGCGCAGTTCGGGGATGCCGAAGCCCTTCTCGGACGACGTCACCAGCACCGCCGGATAGGCGGCGGGGCGCTTGGAGATGGCCTTCAGCGTCGCCGCCTGGACCTTCTCGGCCTCGCCCTTCTTCAGCTTGTCGGCCTTGGTCAGGACGATCTGATAGCTGACGGCGGCCAGGTCCAGCGCATCCAGCGCCTCGTCATCGACCTTCTTGAGGCCGTGGCGGGCGTCAATCAGCAGATAGACCCGCTTCAGCGTCACCCGGCCGCGCAGATAGTCGCGACCCAGGTCCTGGAACTTCTTGACCGTGGTCTTGGACGCCTTGGCCCAGCCGTAGCCGGGCAGGTCGACCAGACGCATCCGGCCGTCCAGATCGAAAAAGTTCACCTCGCGCGTGCGGCCCGGCTCGTTCGAGGCTCTAGCCAGCTTGTGCATGCCGACCAGGGCGTTGATCAGGCTGGACTTGCCGACGTTGGAGCGACCGGCGAACGAGATTTCCGGCAGGTCGGGATCGGGCAATTGCTCGATCTTGGCGCAGCCCAGGACGAAGGTGGCCTGACGCGCAAACAGCACGCGGGCCGCCTCGATCTCGGCCTCCGAATATTCTCCGACCTTGGGCTCGTCCGACGGTTGGTCCAATGGATCAGGCTTTCTTGAAACGCGCGAGGAAGGTGTCGATCGGGTTCTCGGCCTTGAAGCGGTGCATGATGACGTACTGCTGCGCGATCGAGAGGATGTTGTTCCAGGCCCAGTAGATCAGCAGGCCGGCCGCGAACGGGGCCATGATGAAGGTGAAGATGAAGGGCAGGAAGGCGAAGATCTGACGCTGCATCGGATCCTGGGCCGGCGGGTTCATCGACTGCTGCAGCCACATGGTCAGGCCATAGACGATCGGCAGGACGCCGAGGTGCAGCGGTCCGTTCAGGATGCTGCCCAGCAGCGGCAGGGTGGCCGGATCCCAGGGAACGGCGCCGAACAGGTTCCAGATCGTCGACGGGTCGCGCGCCGACAGGTCGCGGATCCAGCCGAAGAAGGGCGCGTGGCGCATTTCGATGGTGACGAACAGCACCTTGTACAGGGCGTAGAAGACCGGAATCTGCACCAGAATGGGCAGGCAGCCCGCCAGGGGATTGATCTTCTCCCGCTGATACAGGGCCATCATCTCCTGCTGCTGCTTCTGCGGATCGGAGCCGTGCTTCTTCTTGATCTCCTCCATCTTGGGCTGGAGGGTCCGCATCTTGGACAGGCTCTCGTAGGACTTGTTGGCTAGCGGGAACATGATCAGCTTGACCACGACGGTCAGGGCCAGGATGGCCAGACCGAAGTTGCCCAGCAGGCCGTAGAAGAACTCCACGACCATGAAGATCGGGCGCGTCAGGAACCAGAACATGCCCCAGTCAATGGCGTAGACAAAGCGCGGCAGGCCCTGGCTCTTTTCATAGCCGGCCAGGATCTCGTTGCGCTTGGCGCCGGCGAACAGACGCTGGGTCTCCTCGATCTGGCGGCCCGGCTGGATGGTGCGGGTCGCGCCCAGCATGGCGGCTTCGTGGACGTTCAGGCCGGTGGCGTCGCGGACGGCGAAGCGACCCTCGATGGTTTCCTTCTGGTCCGGGATGAGGGCGGCCATCCAGTACTTGTCGGTGATGCCCAGCCAGCCGCCGGTCGACTGGTTCTCGATGCGCGGCTTCTTGGCCCAATCCTTGTACTTGACCTGTTCGGTGGCGAACTTGCCGTCGGCGCCGAAGACCCCGATGGCGCCTTCATGCAGGATCATCTGCTTGCCCAGATCGGCCGGCACGCCCTGGCGCTCGACGCGGCCATAGGGAGCGATGGTGATGGGCTGGCCGCTCAGGTTGGCGACGGTGTCGGTGACGGTGAAGAGGTACTGGGCGTCGATGGCGATGACGCGCGTGAAGCGCAGGCCGGCGCCGTTGTCCCAGGTCAGCTCGACCGGAGTGGTCGGCGTCAGGGTCGCGCCCTTGGTCAGGGTCCAGGGCGTATTCGGGCCGGGGACGCCGCCGGGGACATTGGGGCCGCTCCAGCCGAACTGGGCGAAGTAGGCGTGCTCCATGCCCTGCGGGCGGAACAGCTCGACCGGCGGCGAATTCCTGTCCAGCGTTTCCTTGTAGTCCGTCAGGTACAGGTCGTCGATGCGCGCGCCCTGCAGCGACAGCGAGCCCTTGAGCTTGGGCGTCTGGATCGGCACGCGCGCCGCCGTGCCCAGGGCCTGGGCGCGGTCGGCGACGAAGGCGGTCGGGGCGGCCGAGCCCGGCGTCAGACCGGCGTCGGTCGCCGTGGCGGCCTTCTCCTCGGCGGCGGCGACCTGCTGCTGGCGGCGCATCTCGGCCTGCGGGCGCATCACCATGAAGTAGTACACGCCCATGATCAGGGCCGCGCACACGAAGAAGATGATGGTGTTGCGCGAATTCTCGTTCTGCATCGGGGTCAGCGGTCCTGGCCGGAGGGGCGCGAATCGTCAGAGGCGCGGGCGGGCGATTTCGCCGCATCTCCCATATCGGGAGCCGCACGCGGGGTTGCGAGCCTTGTAAGGGCCGATTTCACATCGTCAAGCAGACGGTCCCAGTCACGGTCCGCCGTGCCCATGCGGGCGATGAACACATAGTCGCAGCCGGGACGCCCGTGCAGGGGCGCCAGAAGGCGCGCAGCCTCGCGCAGGCGGCGTTTGCAGCGGTTGCGCACCACCGCTCCGCCCACCTTGCGAGTGGCGGTGAATCCCAGGCGGATCGTAGCCAGTCCGTCCTGACGGTCCAGTTGCTGGACCACCACGGCGCCACGGGCCTGAGAAACACCTTTGGCGGCCGCCAGAAACTGGGGCCGCCTTGTCAGGCGATCGATTTTCATCGGATCGGTCATGCGCCCGCCCAAAGGGTAATGGGCGCGTGACGTTAGGCCGTCAGGCGCTTACGGCCTTTGGCGCGGCGACGCGCAACAATCTTTTGACCGTTCTTGGTGGCCATCCGCGAACGGAAGCCGTGACGGCGCTTGCGCACGAGTCGCGACGGCTGATAGGTCCGCTTCACGTTCGGCTCCAGGGCTACAAGGTTGCACAACGGACAACAGTCATCCGCTGCAGGAGGCGGGCGTATAAGCGGCGACGACGGACGAGTCAACGCCGACAAGCGATCCGACGCGTTGCAAACGGCCTGAAACTGCTAGGGAAGCTGGACAGCGTCGGTTACGGAGCAGGAATGAACCGGGTCAAACGATTTCTGCCCCTCGCCGTCCTGCTGGCGGCGATCGCCCTGATCTTCGGCATGGGCTGGAACCGCTACCTGTCGCTGGACACCCTGCGCGAGCACGGCGCGGCGTTTCAGGCCCTGGCGGACGAGCATTATATCCTGACCCTGCTCGCCCTGATGCTGTTCTTTGCCCTGCTCACGGCCAGCGTGGTGCCGGGCGTGGTCTTCATCACCGTGACGGCGGGCTATCTGTTCGGCCCCTGGGTCGGGGGCGTGGCCACGGCCTTCGCCGCCACCATCGGCGCCCTGGCCGTCTATTATGTGGGGCGCACGGCCTTGGGCGAATCCCTGCGCCGTCGCGCGGCCCAGGACACCGGTCTGCTGAAGAAGGTCTGCGAGGGCGTGGACCGCAACACCTTCTGGTACGTCCTGGTGGCGCGGCTGGTGGTGTCGGTGCCCTTCCACCTCATCAATGTGGCGGCGGGCGTCATGGCGGCCCCCCTGCGTCCCTATATGATCGCCACCTTCATCGGCCTGCTGCCGGCCCACATCATCTATTGTTGGATCGGGGCGGGGCTGAACGACATTCTGGTCGATGATCCCAACCCGAACCTGCAAAGCCTGTTCGCCGAGTTCATGTGGCCGCTGCTGGGCGTCGCCTTCCTGTCGATGCTGCTGCCCCTGGCGCTCAAATTAGTGCAGAAATGGCGGGCTCGGCACGGCATGGACGCCGCATGACGGAACGGAACGCGATCGAGACTCGACTGCCCACGCGCCCCCGCGACGAGACAGGGCTTATGGCGCGCCTGCAGGCGGCGCGCCTACCGGGACGCCTGCCTGAAGTCTGGCGTGAGCGCCTGACGCCGCGCGCGCCCGACGGCCTGTCCAGCCGCCTGCTGCTGCTGACCGTGGCCTTCACCCTGGCGGTCGCCGCCCTGATCATCGTGCCCAGCGCCGCCTCCTTCCAGGAGCGGTGGCTGATGGACCGGCTGCAGGCCGCCGAACTGGCCTCGGTGGGCGTCGAGGCCCTGCCCTATTCCGCCGTCGAGGACTCTACCGCCGAACAGCTGCTGAGCATCGGCGGGGTGCAGTCCGTAGTCGTCGGCGAGCAGGGCGTGCGTCGTCTGCTGCTGCAAGCACCCAACCTGCCGCGCACACCCGATCTGATCGACCTACGCCAACGCAATGTCGGCGCCCGACTGCTGGACCCGTGGAAGACCCTGTTCGGTCACCCCGACCGCTCGCTGCGGGTTCAGGCCAAGCCGCGTTATCGCTCGGGCGACTTCATCGAAATCCTGGCCCCGGCCCAGCCGCTGAAGGTCGAGCTTAAAACCTTCCTGCTGAACAGCCTGACCATGTCGCTGCTGATCGCCGTGGTCGCCGGCGGCCTGCTCTACGCCAGCCTGTCCTTCCTGGTCCTGGCGCCGCTACGCCGGGTGACGCGCTCGATCGAGCGCTTCGCCGCCGATCCCGAAAGCCCCGCCGAGACGCCCTCGGACCGCAAGGACGAGATCGGCCGGGTCGAACGCGAACTGGCGCGGATGCAGGAAGAAGTGCGCCAGTCCCTGCGTTCGCGCGCCCGCCTGGTGGCCTTGGGCGAGGCGGTGGCCAAGATCAACCACGATCTGCGCAACATGCTGACCTCGGCCCAGATGGCGTCCGAGCGACTGTCCAGCTCGTCCGACCCCCTGGTGGCCAAGGCCCTGCCCCGGCTGGAGCGGGCGCTCGGCCGCGCCGCCGCCCTGGCCCGCAATGTGCTGGAATACGGCAAGTCCGAAGAAGCCGCGCCGCAACTGCAGAAGATGCTGCTGGCCCGCGTGGTCGCCGTCGCCGCCGAGGACGCAGGACTGGAAGAAGACAGGGTGCGCCTGATCCGCGATCTGCCCGCCCGCCTGACCGTCAGGGCCGACAGCGACCAGTTGCACCGCATTCTGGTCAACCTGATGCGCAACGCCCGTCAGGCCATCGAAAGCGATCCCGCCCGCGACCGGAAGGGCCGCATTACCGTCCGCGCCGAGACCCGCGACGGCGTCGTCGCCATCCGCATCACCGACGACGGACCGGGCATTCCCGAGCGTCTGGCCGGACGGCTGTTCGAGCCCTTCGTCAGCGGCCGCGCGTCGGAAGGCACGGGCCTGGGCCTGACCATCTCGCGCGAGCTGGCGGCCAACCATGGCGGCGAACTGCGCCTGCTGGACACCGGCCCCGAGGGCACGACCTTCGAGCTGCGCCTGCCCGCCTGACGCCTTGCCCAATCAAGGTCCATGCTGCTGGCCGCCCTGCTCGCCCAGACGCGCGCCCCTACCGCTGGCACATCCGGAGCCGAGCGCGGTCGGACGCGTAGGAGTTGCAACCATAGGCCGTCTGGAAGCCTTGGTGTAATCAACACCCGAAGGTCACGCCTTCATCACGCCTCGAGGACGCCGCCATGAGCCACCGCCTGCTTCGCCCCGCCATCGCGGCCCTGGCCGTCGCCCTGGTCGCGCCCGCCGCCCTGGCCCAAACGCCCGCCAAGCAGCCCGCCAAGCCGGCGGTTTCCGCCCCAGCCGCGCCGAACGACCCCGTCGGCGATCTGCTGCGTCAGGGCGAGCGCTATCATCGCGCGCCGGACGCGGCCCAGAATCCCGAGGAACTGCGCCGCACCCAGGCCTTGAACGACGAAATCGTCGCCCAGAATGATCTAGCGGAAAACGAGGACCGCGCCAACGCCGCCGACCATGCCAAGGCTCAGGCCCAGTATCAGGCCGAACTGGAGCAGGCCGACGCCGCCGCCCGCGCGGCGCGCGACCGCCATGAAGCCGACCTGCGCGCCGCCGCCGAGGCCCAGGCCGACTATGAGCGGCAGATGGCCGACTGGCGCGCAACAGTCGCCGCCTGCGAGCGCGGCGACCGGGCGCGTTGCAACGCCGGTCGGCAGTCGCCCAACTGACCCCTAAATGCGAAAAGGGCGCCGCCGACCTGTGTCGGGACGCCCTTCCTACAGCCTTCCTGAGACCCGATCAGTCCTCGGCGGTCTCGCGGCGCTTCATCATGGCGTCGAAACTGTCCCAGACGCCGTCGGCGCCGTGCCACGAGCCTTGCGTCGCCGCCTTGGAGTATTCGGTGGCGCGGGCCTCGAAGAAGTTGGCGTGCTCGACGCCCGACAGCAGCGACTGCAGCCAGGGCAGCGGGTTTTCCGTCACGCCGTAAACCTCCGGCAGTTGCAGTTGCCGCAGACGCCAGTCGGCGATGAAGCGGATGTACTGCTTGATGTCGTCCGGCGTCATGCCGTTCACCGGGCCCATTTCGAAGGCCAGGTCGATGAACTTGTCTTCCATCTCGACCACCGTCCTGCAGCAGTCGACGATGTCGTCGGCGACCGCCTTGGTGACGGCGCCCGTCTCCTTGTTGAAGGCGTGGTAGAGCTTGATGATGCCTTCGCAGTGCAGGCTCTCGTCGCGCACCGACCAGCTGACGATCTGGCCCATGCCCTTCATCTTCGACTGGCGCGGGAAGTTCATCAGCATGGCGAAGCTGGCGAACAGTTGCAGACCTTCGGAGAAGCCGCCGAACATGGCCAGGGTGCGACAGATGTCGGCGTCGGTCTCGACCCCGAACTGGCCCATGAAGTCATGCTTGTCGCGCATGGCCTCATATTCCATGAAGGCGCCGAACTCGCTCTCGGGCATGCCGATGGTTTCGAGCAGCAGGGCGTAGGCCGCGATATGGATCGTCTCCATATTGGCGAACGAGGCCAGCATCATCTTCACTTCGGTCGGTTTGAAGACCCGGCCGTAGCGCTCCATGTAGTTGTCTTGGACCTCGATATCGGCCTGGGTGAAGAAGCGGAAGATCTGCGTCAGCAGGTTGCGCTCGCTGTCGGTCAGGCTGGTGGCCCAGTCCTTGACGTCCTCGCCCAGCGGCACCTCCTCGGGCATCCAGTGGACCTGCTGCTGCTTCTTCCACATGTCGAAGGCCCACGGATAGCGGAAGGGCTTGTAGGCGGCCGAGGGCGTCAGCAGTCCGGCCGTTCCGGGACGGATGATCGAGGAGTGGGCGTTCATCAAAATGACCTGAAGCGAATCCGGGAGAAGCGAGTTTGACCATGCGTCCAGAGGCGCGCGGCGCCAAGTCGGAATACGCCTATCTTGCGATCACATTTTCATCCGACCGCTAGATATGGTGGTCCGCGGACAATCAGATGGGGAGAAGCCTGGGGATGACCTATACGCTATACGGCGCCGCCGGCTCGGGACCGGTCCCGGTCGAGGCCGCCATGACCCTGATCGGGCTGGACTATCGCGTGATCGAGGCCGTGACCTGGGAGGGCGAAGCGGAGCGCGACAAGGTCGCCGTCGTCAATCCCATGCGCCAGATCCCGGCCATGATCACGCCCGAAGGCGAGACGATCACCGAAAGCGCGGCCATCCTGATCTGGCTGGCCGACAGCCATCCCGAGGCGCGGCTTGGGCCGGGGCTGGACGATCCGCGACGGGCGCAGTTCCTGCGCTGGATGACCTTCATCTCCGCCGCCGTCTATTCGATGTTCTGGGTGCGGGACGTGCCGTCACGGCTGGTCGGCGACAACGCAGAGGCGCAGGCGGAGGTGCGGCTGCGCGCAGCCGAGCGGATCGCCAATTGCTGGGGCCTCATGGACAGCCAGATCACGCCGGGGCGCTTCCTCCTGGGCGAAGACCTCAGCGTGCTCGACCTCTACGTCGCCGTCGCCAGCCGCTGGACGCCGCGTCGAACCCGTTTTTACGCCGAGGCCCCGCGCATGGCCGAGGTGATGCGCCGGATCGACGCCTTGCCGGACCTGCAGTCCTTCTGGAGCAAGCGTTTTCCGTTCACCGACGACGCCTAGGCGGCGTGGACCTGCTCGCGATCGGCGGCGGCGCGGAAGGTCTGATCGATGGCGGCGTAGAGCCGCTCATAGGTCACCGGCTTGGCCAGGTGAGCGTCCATCCCCGCCGCCAGGCAACGCGCGGCGTCCTCGGGCATGGCGTCGGCCGTCACCGCCAGGATGGGCGTTTCGCTCGCCGTTGACGTCAGGGCCCGGATGCGCCGCGTGGCCTCCAACCCGTCCAGCCGCGGCATGCGCACATCCATCAATACCAGATCAAACGTCTC
The DNA here is from genome assembly GCF_002479495.1 of Brevundimonas sp. UBA7506. Taxonomy (GTDB): domain Bacteria; phylum Pseudomonadota; class Alphaproteobacteria; order Caulobacterales; family Caulobacteraceae; genus Brevundimonas. The sequence goes on along the minus strand of NZ_DLNQ01000012.1, from coordinate 9,439 downwards.
GGCCTGCACCTTTTCCAGCGCCTCGAGGCCGTCGGTCGCCTCAACCGCAGCACACCCCGCCGCTTCAATCATCAGCCGCAACATCTGCCGATTGACGGCATGGTCGTCGACGATCAGGGCGCGCAGGACTGACGGGTCGGCAGGGACGTCCGCGACCGTCGGCTCCAGCGGCTCCAGGCGCGCCGTCAGAATGAAGACCGAGCCGGCCGACGAGGTTGAACCCAGCACCACGTCGCCGCCCAGGCGGCGCGCATGACGCTTCGCCGCGGGCAGCCCCACCCCTGCTCCGCCGTGACGCCGACGCAGGGAATCATCGCTCTGGGCGAAGGGTTCGAAAAGACGCGGAATAAAGGCCTCGGCCACGCCGCAGCCCGTATCCGACACTTCGACCTTCAGTGTGTCGCCGACGTGCGTCGCGCGAACCCGCACCTCGCCCTGGTCGGTGAACTTCACGGCGTTGGACGCCAGGTGTCGCAGGGCCCCGCGCAGACGCCGTCCGTCGCCGACCACGCGGCCGCCCGGCTGCAAGTCCAGCTCGACGTGAAAACCCACCCCCTTGGCGCGCGCCGCATCGACCTCCAGCGCCACCGCGTCATGAATGAGCGCGACCAGATCGAACGGCTCCTGACACAGGGGCTCGTCGCCGCGCGACAGATCCAGAACATCGTCTATGAGGGTCAGCATGGACTCGCCGGAGGACCGTATGGCTGCGACCTGGACCTTCGCCTCAGGCGAAAGGTCGCCCCGACGAGACAGCAGGTCGGCGTAGCCGCTGACCCCGTTCAGCGGGGTGCGCATCTCGTGGCTCATCAGGGCGAGGAAGCGGGACTTGACCGCATCGGCCGCCTCGGCGCGCCGCCGCTGCTCCAGGGCGGTCGCCGTGCGACGCGCCAAACGAGCGATGAAGGAGCGGCGCTCGGCGATCATGGCGCTGATCGGCAAGGCGGTCATCGCCGCTACCAGCAGGAAGCCGTAATAAAGCGGCATCTGCCGCATCCTCTGCGAGAGACCGGCCAGTTCGTTCACATAGGGTACGGACGAAGCACTGATCGGCCCATGACCGGTCAGGGTCAGCAAACCGCTGATCGCCGTCGTCAGGATCAGGGCGACGGCCATCCATGGCGGCGACAGACGGAAGGCCGCCAGCATCAGAGGCGGAAACATCAGGAAGAGGAAGGGCGCGGACTGGGTGAAAATCCAGAGCGCCGTGACGGTCACCAGCCCAAGCACGGCGGCGATCTCCACCGGCGACTGCGACGCCTGACGGAATCGATGCGCCCGGGCCAGCAGCAATAGACTGGGCGTGACGATGACGAGTCCCAGCAACTCCATGGCGAACAGATGGCGCCAGGCGAAGACGGCCCGGACCAGGGAATAGTCCCGTACGGTCAAGGCCACGACGACGCCGATGGTGGAGGTCAGGGCCACGGCCGGCGCCGCAGCGCCCAGTACGAACAGCACGACCCGCCGGGGCCGCCGCATATCCAGCGCCGCGCCGCACAGGCGTCGCGCCAGAACGCCCGCTGTCAGGACTTGAACCAGGTTCAGCAGCGGATTCATCCAGACGAAGGGCGCAACGTCGCCGCGCACCGCCGCGCTGATCAGGTTCAGTCCGAAACAAAGGGCCAGGACCAGCGCCGCGCGTCGTCGCGGCAGCTGCAGAAAGGCCGCCAGCATCACCCCGTTGGCGGGCCAGGCGATCACCGCCTGGAAGGTGGTCGCGCTCCAGTGGCCCAACAGCAGACAAAGCGCGAACAGAAGGACATAGACAGCGGAATGAGGTCCGGCCTCTTGGCCCGCCTCATGACGAAAGGCTCGCCAGCGTCCGCTCATTCCCCCCGCCTCCCCTCGTGGTTCACCTCAACCCTGCGGTGCAAGTGTAAACAAATCCTGCCCGTGAGATTACGTCGGTTTCCCTAGATTCAGATCAACCCCATCGCCTGAGCCTCGGCCTCCAGCCCCTCGCGGAACTGCGGAGCGGCCAGACCGATCAGGGCCCGCGCGCGCTGATCGACGGTCAGGCCACGCAGATTGACCCAACCATGCTCGGTGACGACGATCTGGGTGTCGTTGCGCGGCGTGGTCACCGGACCGTCCAGTCGGGCGACGATGCGCGAAGCCGTCCCCCTGGCCGCCGTTGAGTGACAGGCGATGATGGACTGGCCGCCCTGGGACGCCGAGGCGCCGCGCACGAAGTCCAGTTGACCGCCCGCCGCCGTATATTGCCGACCGTTCAGATATTCCGAACAGCAGGCCCCGAAGAGGTCGATCTGCAGAGTGGCGTTGACCGAGACCATCTTGTCGTTGCGGGCGATGACGGCGGGGTCGTTCACATAGTCGACCGGATGAGCCTCCATCGCCGGATTCTCGTGCAGGAAGTCATAGGTCGAGCGATCGCCCATGGCGAAGGTGAAGACCGTCTTGCCCGGATGCAGGGTCTTCTTCGCATTGGTCACGACCCCGGCGCGCATCAGTTCGACCAGGCCCGGCGTCAGCAGCTCGGTGTGGATGCCCAGGTCGACATGGTCATGCAGGGCGGCGCAGACCGCGTCCGGCAAGGCGCCGATGCCCATCTGCAGCGTCGAACCGTTCTCGATCAGGCCGGCGATGAGGCCGCCGATGACCAGGTCCTGCGGCTGCTGCGGGGCCTTGCCGGCCTCCAGCAGGGGCGCGGCGTTTTCCACCAGGGCAGTCACCTGGGAGACATGGACCCGGCAGTCGCCGAAGACCCTCGGCATGTGGGGATTGACCTCCAGGATCACCCGCGCGGCCGTCTTCGACGCCGCCAGGGCGTAGTCGGTGTTGGCGCCGAAGCTGAAATAGCCCTCGGCGTCCATGGGCGAGACCGTAGCCAGCAGGGTATCGACCCCGATCTCGCGCGTCAGAACCCGGGGCGTCTGCTGAAATCCGGTCGGCACGAACCAGACGGCTTGCCGCCCTTCCTCCACCCCGCGCGCCTCCAGCTTCCGCTCGATGGCGCCGTGGAACAGGCTGTGGGGGCGCAGGCGGTCGGTCAGTTCGTAGCGCAGCACCGTCTCGCCCGCGATGGCGGTGGACAGCAGGTAGTAGATGTTGACATCGCCGACCTCTCTCGCCTCGGCCCGGTCGGCCAGGGCCTTCAACAGGGCCGGCGGCTGGCCGACGCCAAGCGCCATGGCCACCTTGGCCCCGGGAGGAATCAGGGCGGCGGCGGCGGCAGGCGTGGTCAGGCGCTGGGCGTAGTGCGTAGCGTGATCGGTCATGGCGCTTCCTCGAACGGCCGTTCGGCTCTCTTCGATGCGTTATCCGGCGCCGGGCGCGTCCCGACCGCTAGACATTGGTCGAAGGCGCGTCCTGCAACGGAGCGTGGTGCAGCCGCTGGCGGCGTTCAACCGCATAGGCGGCGAGCCACAGCGTCATGGCCCAGGCCGCGCCCACGCTCCATCCGGCGAAGACGTCCGAGGCCCAGTGCGCGCCCAGATAGATCCGTGTCAGACCGATCAGCAGGGCGATCAGCACCGCGCATCCCAAGACATAGGCCTTGAGTCGCTTTCGGGGGAAGGCGCGGGTCAGCATGACCCCAAGCGTCAGATAGAAGACGGTCGACAGCAGGGCGTGACCCGAGGGGAAGCTGGCGTTCAGGGTTTCCACCGCCTGAAACTCCAGCGGCGGACGTTCGCGCTCGAACAGGGCCTTGAGGCCTTCGCTCAGCGCCACCCCGCCCGCCAGGCCGAAGACCAGCAACAGGGCCGACAGCCGCTTGCCCTGAATCAGCAGGAAGCCCAGGGCAACCAGGGCGAACAGGGTCAGAACCGAAATCCCGCCCAGAGAGGTCAGGTCCGCCGCCGCCTCGTGCAGCCACCACGGCCCCCAGGGGCGGCCCGGATCGTCGGCGAAGGGGCGCACCGCCTGCAGCACAGACTGGTCGAAGGCCTGGCCGTCGGCCTCGCGCATGTCGTCGGCCACTTCGATGAAGGTGAGCGTGCCCAGGGCGAGCACCAGCAGGGCGGCGACGGCGGCGATTTCGGTGCGGGCCACGCGCAGCGCGCGGGTCAGGAAGGCGGTCGGATGGGGGGCCATGGGACCGCTAACGGTCAAGCTGGGCGCACGTTCCCGCGAACCTGACATCACGCGTTTGTGATCGTGCGGGCCGAGCAGCTTGACGGTTGTCTTTTCCGACTTTTCCACAGGGCGCGCCCGGTGAATCTGTGGACCCCACATCGCCCGACCAAGATCAAGTCTTTACCTGGCATTAGCGATATGCGCCCATACATCTAGCCGAGCACGGGAACAGAGACACCATATCTAGTGTTTCAAACCGGCACGGTCTTCATACGATTTTGATCGGGGCAAGGATCAACATGGCTGGCGGCGAAGCTCTGCAGACGACGGAATTCACGACGGTTTCTGCGCCGCCGCTCGAGGGCAAGCCGCAGCTGAAGGTGGTCTCGGGCCTGAAGCTGGACCGTTCGCGCGACGCCGTTCTGACCGACTTCGGCAAGAAGACTCTCGAAGATCGCTACCTGCTGGCGGGCGAGAGCTATCAGGACATGTTCGCCCGCGTCTCGACGGCCTACGCCGACGACGCCGAGCACGCCCAGCGCATCTACGACTACATGTCCAAGCTGTGGTTCATGCCCGCCACGCCGGTCCTGTCGAACGGCGGCGCCGACCGCGGCCTGCCGATCAGCTGCTTCCTGAACGCCGTGGGCGACAGCCTGGACGGCATCCAGAACGTCTGGAATGAAAACGTGGCCCTGGCCTCGAACGGCGGCGGCATCGGCACCTACTGGGGCGGCGTCCGCTCCATCGGCGAGAAGGTCAAGGGCGCCGGCAAGACCAGCGGCATCATCCCCTTCATCCGCGTGATGGACTCCATGACCCTGGCGATCTCGCAGGGTTCGCTGCGCCGCGGATCGGCCGCCGTCTATCTGGACATCCACCACCCCGAGATCGAGGAGTTCCTCGAGATCCGCAAACCCTCGGGCGACTTCAACCGCAAGTCCCTGAACCTGCACCACGGCATCAACATCACCGACGAGTTCATGGAGGCGGTGAAGACCGGCTCCACCTTCGACCTCAAGTCGCCGAAGAACGGCGAGGTCATGAAGACCGTCGACGCCCGTTCGCTGTGGACCAAGCTGCTCGACATCCGCATGCAGACGGGCGAGCCCTATCTGATCTTCTCGGACACGGTTAACCGCCAGATGGCCCCGCACCAGCGCGAGCTGGGCCTGAAGGTCAAGCAGTCGAACCTGTGCGCTGAAATCATGCTGCACACCGGTCGCGACCACCTGGGCGCGGAGCGCACCGCCGTCTGCTGCCTGTCGTCGGTGAACGCCGAAACCTTCCTGGAATGGCGCGAAGAGCCGAAGTTCATCGAAGACATCATGCGCTTCCTGGACAATGTCCTGGAGGACTTCATCCACCGCGCCCCGCCCGCCATGGCGGCGGCCGTCTATTCGGCCAAGCGCGAGCGATCGGTGGGTCTGGGCCTGATGGGCTTCCACTCCTTCCTGCAATCGCAGGGCGTGGCCTTTGAATCGGCCATGGCCAAGTCGTGGAACATGCGCCTGTTCAAGCATCTGCGCCGCGAGGCCGACAAGGCCAGCCGCCTGCTGGCCGAGGAAAAGGGCCCTTGCCTGGATGCCGAGGAACGCGGCGTGATGGAACGCTTCTCGCACAAGCTGGCCATCGCCCCGACGGCCTCGATCTCGATCATCTGCGGCGGCACCTCGGCGGGCATCGAGCCGATCCCCGCCAACATCTATACGCACAAGACCCTGTCGGGCTCTTTCGCGGTCAAGAACCCCTATCTGAAGAAGCTTCTGGGCGAGAAGGGCATCGACACCGAGGCGGTGTGGAACTCGATCCTCGAACACGAAGGTTCGGTTCAGCACCTCGACGCCCTGTCGGACGATGAAAAGGGCGTCTTCAAGACCGCCTTCGAGCTGGACCAGCGCTGGGTGGTCGAACTGGCCGCCGACCGCGCCCCGGAAATCTGCCAGGCCCAGTCGCTGAACCTCTTCATCCCCGGCGACGTGAACAAGTGGGACCTGCACATGCTGCATTGGTCCGCCTGGGAGCGCGGCGTGAAGTCGCTGTACTATCTGCGCTCCAAGTCGGTGCAGCGCGCCGCCTTCGCCGGTGCCGAGGACAAGAAGGAAGAAGAGATCGACCCGAACCAGCCGGACCTCTTCTCTGCGGCTCGCACCGACTATGACGAGTGCCTGGCCTGCCAATAGCCATCCCTCGCATCTCGAACTGCTGATCTCACCGCCCGGAGGAACCGTCTTCCGGGCGGTTTCGTTTGAACGGAACAGGATTGTGGCTTGAAAGAGTCCGTTGCAGTTCCCCCGCGTTAGTGCAGAGTGAGACTGTTAACGGCTTTGGGAGGGACCGTTGGTGCGCGCTGAGGCTTGCCTCGCTGGGGTTTTGATCATTGTGGGCCTGCCCATGACGGCGAGCGCGCAAGCGAACGGCGCGTTCACCGGAGCCGTGGCCGTACGCAACAGCGACGCCGTCCAGTTCGAGGACGCCGCCGCCCGGCTGGGCGACGAGATCGCCGTCACCGCCGTGGACACGCCCTTCGGCGCGCCCCTGGCCCTGTCCGGCTCGCCTGCGGGACGGGACGCCTTCACCACCGCCCGCAGCGAGGCCTGGTTCAACGGCGACGGCTTCACCGACCGGCTGCAGGTCACGACACGAGGCGAACCTCGCCGCGCAGACGGCGCCCCGGTGCCCCCGCGGGCCCTGGACGCCCGCGCCTTTGACGGGGAAGGCTACGACGTCACCTACACGCGCGGCTGGGTCGCGGCCCAGGGCCGCACGGCCTCGGGCCTGGAAGTCTCGCTGACGCCCCACGCCGGGGTGGGCTTCGGCAGCGACGGCACGAGCGCCGAGGCCGGCGCCACCCTGAAGATCGGCGAGGGACTGGACCGCCTGGCCCCCGACGGCGACGAAGCCTTCGGCGAACGCGCGCGCTGGTACGTCTATGCGGCCGGGTCCAAGCGGGCGGTCGGCTACAACTTCGCCCGCACCCGCGACGGCGACTTCGCGCGCTCGGGCATGAGCCACGACGAAGGCGCCTTCCTGGGCGACGCCTCGGTGGGCGTGGCCTATCGCCGAGGGGCGGTGCAGAGCTCGTTCGGCATCGTTTACCGCGAGATCGAAGCCAACGGCATCCGCGCCTACAACGGCATCAAGACCGACGTGTCGGAAGGCCTGGTGGCCTTCCAACTGACGATCCGCCCCCGCGAATAGACCCTATTGGGTCCGGGCGACGCCCTCGCGGCGCGTATCCGCCGCTCTGTCCCATCGACCATTGCGCCACAGGCCGCCATGAAGGCCCGAGGTCTCGGTGGTGTTGGGCCGCAGCACCACCCCGCGCGCCGCCATGCCGTCGCGCACGGCCGTGGGGAAGCCCTCGGTGTCCGCGCCGAAGCCGTCGCCCTTGGCTACCAGGTTCGGCAGATCGAAGGCCTCCTGCAGCGGCAGGCCCCACCCCAGGGCGCCGATCAGGGCCTTGGCGTTATAGGCCAGGATGGATGAGCCGCCGGGCGAGCCCAGAGCCCCGACCAGTCGCCCCTCGCGATCCAGCACGATGACCGGCGACATGGACGAGCGCGGGCGCTTGCCTGCCGCCACGGCATTGGCCGCCGGCGTTCCGTCAGCCGCCGTCGGGACCAGGGAGAAATCGGTCAGCTGATTATTGAGGAAGAAGCCCCCCGCCATCCGGCCCGAGCCGAACAGGCTCTCGACCGTCGTGGTCATGCTGACGGCGTTGCCCCTCGCGTCCACCACGACGAAATGTGAAGTGCCGGCCGGCTCCCGCGTGACGTCGGCGCCCAGGCGTGGCGCGCCCGCCGGGGTCCCGAACGGCGCGGCTCCGCGCAGGGCTGGGGCCAGGGCCGCGCGTTCGGCGGCATAGGCTGGATCCAGCAAACCGGCGACCGGCACCGACACAAAGGCCGGATCGCCGAAGTAGCGGTCGCGATCGGCGTACATCAGCCGCTGCAGCTGACCGAAGGCGGCCCAGGCCTCGGGGCTCTGCGCCCCCTTATCGAGGTCCGGCGTCGTTTCGCCCATGGCCAGCAGCTGCAAAATGGAGGCGCCGCTGGACGGCGGCGGCGGCACGCAGACGACATAGACCTTGTAGGGACCGCAAACGGCCTCACGCACGACGGGGCGATAGGCGGCGATGTCGGCGGTGGTCAGTCCGCCCGGACGCGGCCCCTCGGCCACGGCGGCGGCGATGGCCTCGGCCAGAGGCCCGGTCTGCAAGCCCGCCGCGCCTTCGCGCGCCAGGGTCCGCACCGTCTCGGCATAGGCCGGGTTCTGCAGCACGTCGCCCGCGACATAGCGCGCGCCGTCCGGCTTGGTGAAATAGGCGGTCGCCCAGCGGGTCTTGGCCTGGGGCGCATTGCCGTTGATCATGCCCGCCAGTCGGGGGCTGACGACAAAACCGTCCTGCGCCAGCTTTTCGGCGTCGCCGAACAGCTCGGACCAGGGCAGCGCCCCGTGCTGCTTCTGCGCCAGGGCCAGCATCGGCACGGCGCCCGGCGCGCCGGTCGATCGGCCGCTCAGCACGGCATCGACGAAGGGCAGCGGCTTTCCATTTTCATAGAAGAGCTCGGGCGTGGCCGAGGCCGGGGCCGTTTCGCGCCCGTCATAGACAGTGATGGCCTCGGTGTCGGCGTCGTAGAACATCATAAATGCGCCGCCGCCCAGACCCGACGACTGCGGCTCGACCAGGCCCAGCACCGCCTGAACGGCGACCGCCGCATCCACCGCCGACCCGCCGCGCGCCAGAACCTTCATCCCCGCGTCGACCGCCAGAGGATTGGCGGCCGAGACGAAGGGCCCACGCGCGGGCGCTTGCGCCGCCTCCGCGACCGACGCCGAGTCGTTTCCTTGCGCGACCGGCGTCGTGACGCAGCCCGCCAGCATAAATGCGCCGAGGGCCGCTCCGGCCAGAATGAGCGAATTCTTGCGCCGGGACGTCGACGAAGGGATGGAATGGGCGCGCACCGAGGGGCTCCGGCAGGGTTCAGGGAGAGGTTCATGCCTAGTGCGCCGGGCCCCAGAGTCCAAGCCTGCATTTTCTATCGGTATTTTCAGAAAAGCCGCTTGCCAGCCCCCGGCCCACCCGCTAGATAGCCGCCCTGCCCGCGAGGCAGTGCGCACCCGTAGCTCAGCTGGATAGAGCACCAGACTACGAATCTGGGGGTCAGGAGTTCGAATCTCTTCGGGTGCGCCACTTCTCCCATCATCGTTGAAAACGCTGCGGACCTGTGTTCGCACCGCCGTCTCGGCGCCGATGTCTGGCAGCCTTCTCTTGAACAAGGCATGCCCCCCCCCCCCCCCCCCCCCCCCCCCCCCCCCCCCCCCCCCCGCTCCACGTGCCCCGCCCGCCCCCCCCCCCCGCCCGCTCCCCCCCCCCCCCCCCCCCCCCCCCCCC
>NZ_DLNQ01000007.1:161756-183812 GCF_002479495.1 Brevundimonas sp. UBA7506 | reverse complement strand
CGGCGCCCCCGCCCCCCCCCCCCCCGGGGTCCCGGGGGCCCGCGCCTCCTGGGCCCGGGGGGGCCCGCCCCGGAAACACCCCCGGCCCCCCCCCCGCCGCGCGCACGCCCACGCCACCGCCGATGGCGATGGCGATCAGGGGCAGAAGACGGGGCAGCTTGCTCATCGGTGGCACTCGGTAAGGCGGTTCAAACGCCGCACAGGCATAGAGACTTCAAAAAAACTCTTCGCCCTCAAGTCGTCCGAGGCCGCGCCTCGGACATAGGGCCTCTTAGAGTCATGCAGCGAAAAGATCTTCGTCCAGGCTACGACGGGCGCGGTTTAGGCTCTGTTGCGCAGCATGGTTAGCGGCCAGGGCCTGACGCACCGGGGCGAAGGCCTCGGTCGAAGCCGCAGCGGGCGCGGCGGGTCGGGCGGCGGCAGGCGCCTTCATCACCGCGCGCGCGCCCTCGATCCGTTCCATCAACGAGGCCATGCGACGGGCGCGGGCCTCGTCGTCCAGCAAGGGCGCGACCTGCGAGGCCGGAACCGTTAATTCCAGCGGCGCCTCGACCGGAGCCTCGACCTGGGCGCGCGGCGGCAGGCCGGCGGGGGCGCGGGCGATCAGCACCTCCAGCTCCTGCTTAACGGCGCGGGCCTTGATGATGCGATCGTGCAGCAGGTCGGTCTCGTGGCCCGAGGCGCGCAGGGTCGCCAGGGCCTGTTCGGCGCGCCCGGCGGCCGAGTTCAGCTCGCTGACGGCGCCGGCAAAGGCCAGCTGACCGTCCCGCAGGGCCTTCAGCTTCTTCTCCAGCTTGATGCCGTAGGCGATGGCCGCGACCAGCAGCAGCATCAGGATGGAATCGAGAATGATGCCGGTCATGTCAGCCCTTCCTTCGGCTCAGGTTGGCGGCGATGTCGGGATTGATCGGTCCCTCGACCCGCACGGCGATATGCTGGCCCTTGCGGCCCATCTTGCCGGTCGTCAGCGGAATGGAACCGGCGCGGACCGACACCTCGGAATCCGGCGAGACGTTCAGCATCAGGGTGTCGCCGACCTTGAAGTCCAGCACCTGGGACAGGGGCATCTGCTGCTCGTCCAGCACGCAGCGGACCTCGGTCTCGGTGGTCCAGAGCTCGGTGGCCAGGTGGCCTTCCCAGATGTTGTCGCGGCCGAACTTCTCGCCCATGAACTGCTGCAGCAGCATCTTGCGGATCGGCTCCAGCGTCGAATAGGGCAGCAGCAGCTCGACCCGTCCGCCGCGATCCTCCATGTCGATGCGCAGCTTGACCAGGATGGCGGCGTTGGCCGGGCGCGCGATGGCGGCGAAGCGCGGATTGGTCTCCAGCCGGTCCAGGGTGAAATGCACCGGGGTCAGCGGCTCGAAGGCGGCGCGGGCGTCGTTCAGGATGACCTCGACCATCCGCTGCACCAGCACCCGCTCGATGGTGGTGTAGGGCCGCCCCTCGATACGCAGGGCCGCCGTGCCGCGACGCCCGCCCAGCAGGACGTCGACGATCGAATAGATCAGGTTGGAATCGACCGTCAGCAGGCCGTAGTTGTCCAGCTCCTCGGCCCGGAACACCGCCAGGATGGCCGGCAAGGGGATCGAGTTCAGATAGTCGCCGAAACGGATCGAGCTGATGGTGTCGAGGCTGACCTCGACGTTGTCCGAGGTGAAGTTGCGCAAGGACGTCGTCATCAACCGCACCAGGCGGTCGAAGACGATCTCGAGCATCGGCAGACGCTCGTAGGACACCAGGGCCGAGTTGATGATGGCGCGGATGCCGCTCCGTTCGGAGTCGTCGCCGTCGCCCATGTCGAAGCCCAGCAGGCTGTCGATCTCGTCCTGGTTCAGCACGCGCTCGGACAGGGCCGCGCCCATGTCCGCTTCGCCGCCGAAGGGATCCAGTTCGTTTTCGGCCGCCAGGGTGTCGGTCATGCCTACTGCACCAGCATTTCTTCGATCAGCACGGCATCGACCTTGCCGGGAGCGGCGATCAGGTTGACCCGGCGCAGGATCTCGGCGCGCAGCTGATAGGATCCGGCCGAGCCGGCCAGGTCCTCGGGGCGCAGTTCGCGCAGGAAGCCCTGGAACATGTCCTGCATCCGCGGGGCCTCGCCCTGCAGGTGCGACGCCAGTTCAGCGTCCTTCATCTCCAGCGTCAGTTTCAGCTTCAAATAGGTCGGACGACCGTCCGCCGACTGAATGTTCACGATCATGTCGGGCAGGGTGTAGAAGGTCACGCCGTCAGGCCCCTCCGCGATCTTGCCCGCCGCCGGATCGGCCTCGCCGTCCTTGCCGCCGCCGTGATCGCCGCCCTTCTTCTCTTCCTTCTTGCCGTGATCGGCCTTTTTTTCCGCGCCGTGCTCCCCGGCCTCGGCCTCGGCCGGCTTGGGCTTCATCAGGAAGAAGGCCGCGGCCCCGCCGCCGCCCAGGACGACCAGGGCCGCCGGGATGATGATGAACAGCAGGGGCAGCTTCTTCTTGGCGGGCGCGCCCTCCCCGCCTTCGCCGTCCGAAACGGCGGGCAGGTTGGCGTCGTCGCCGCCCGGCGCCGCGTCCTTCTTCTTGCCCAGCTTCAGCATCCGCACGTCGCCCCGATCATCACAGACTTCCTGATGAGGCGATTTTGGTTAACGAGGCGTTTACGATCGGCAAATCCTGCCGGGCGCCGCCAGGGTCAAATCGGGCAAAACCCTTGCTGCGCCTGGATTAACCCTGTTGGCACGGTCGTTGCGACGAGATCGGCGAAGGAGCCGCACTCGTGGAAAACGCCGCCTACATCGGACTGTCCCGTCAAATGACGCTTCGCCGCGAGCTCGACATCGTGGCGAACAACGTCGCCAATGCTGACACCACCGGGTTCAAGGTCGAACAGTTGATGGTCGGGACCGAGGTCGGTCAGCGCGCCCGCAACGACAACATCCGCCCCTCGGCCAGCTTCGTGCTGGACAAGGGCGTGGGGCGCGACTTCGGCCAGGGCTCGATGAAGCAGACGGGCCGCGCTCTGGATTTCGCCATCGAAGGCGAAGGCGCCTTCTTCGCGGTCCAGACCGGCACGGGTCAGGCTTACACCCGCGACGGCGGCTTCACGACCAACGCCGAGGGCGTGCTGATGACCAAGCAGGGCCAGCCGGTCCTGGGCGACGGCGGTCCGATCACGCTCGACCCCGAGCTCGGCCCCGTCACCGTCGGCCCCGACGGCACCATCAGTCAGCAGGGGCAGCCGGTCGGCCGCCTGAACGCCGTCCGCTTCGACGCCCTGTCGGTGCTGCAAAAGAGCGGCGACGGCCTGTACCGCAACACCTCGAACGCCCAGCCGGTCGACGCCCCGGACGTGCAGATCCGCCAGGGGATGCTGGAAGGTTCGAACGTCAACACGCTTCAGGAAATCACCAACCTGATCGAGATCAACCGCGCCTACGAACGCGTGACCAAGATGATCGAAAACGCCAACGACCTGTCACGCCGCTCGGTCGAGCGGCTGGGCCGGATCAGCTAGTTAGGACGCCCGAACGATGCGCGCTCTTCGAACCGCCACCTCCGGCATGCTGGCCCAACAGCTGAACGTCGAGGTCATCTCCAACAACATCGCCAACATGAACACGGTCGGCTTCAAGCGTCAGCGGGCCGAGTTCCAGGACCTGCTGTACCAGAACGTCGAACGCATGGGGGCCCAGTCCTCGACCCAGGGAACCGTGGTCCCCACCGGCATCCAGATCGGCGCCGGTGTGAAGGCGGGCAGCGTCTATCGCATCACCGAACAGGGCAGCCCGACCCGTACCGGAAACGACTACGACATCGCCATCGAGGGCAAGGGCTACTTCCAGATCAGCATGCCGTCCGGCGAGATCGCCTACACCCGCGCGGGCAACTTCGCCGTCAACGGCGAAGGCCAGTTGGTCACCGACGACGGCTACCCCGTCGAACCGGCCATCAACATCCCCCAGGACATGATCGACATCTCGATCTCCAAATCCGGTCAGGTCCAGGTCACGACCCAGGGCCAGGCCGCGCCGCAGGTGGTGGGACAGCTGGAGCTTGCAACCTTCTTCAACGAGGCGGGCCTGGAAGCCATCGGCGACAACCTGCTGCTGGAGACCGCCGCCTCGGGCGCCGCCACCATCGGCGCGCCGAATGAGCCCGGCTTCGGCCAGTTGCTGCACCGCTACACCGAAGCCTCGAACGTGGACGCCGTCAGCGAGATCACCGCCCTGATCGTCGCCCAGCGCGCCTATGAGATGAACTCCAAGGTCATCACCACCGCCGACGAGATGCTGTCGGTCTCGGCCCAGGTGAAGAGCTAAGTCATGAAGCGCATCCTGATCCTGACCGCCGTTCTCACCGCCTTCGCCGCTCCGGCTCTGGCCGGTCCGGTCAGCCTGCTGGCCGACCCCGTCGACGACGACGGCCGCGTCACCCTGGGCGATCTGTTCGACGACGCGGGCGCCGCCGCCGATGTCGTGGTCGGCCAGCGGCTGGGCGCCACCGCCGTCTTCGAGGCCAGCCAGATCCAGGCCGCGGCCCGCCGCGCCGGTCTGGACTGGGCCAACCCTCAGGGCCTGCGCCGCGTGGTCGTGCGCGAAGGCGGCGCCATGACTGCAGACGCTTCGGCCCGTCCCGCCGCCGCCACCGTGGTCTCGCGCCCCGGCGCCACCGTCGAGGTCCTGACCTACGCCCGCAGCCTGGCCGCCGGCGACATTGTCCAGCCTGCCGACGTCGTCTGGTCCACGGTTCAGGCCCATCAGGCCCCGGCCGGCGGTCCCCAGGACGCCGACCAGGTCGTCGGCCTGTCAGCCAAGCGCGCCCTTCGCGCCGGCGCCGTCGTGACCGGCCGCGACCTGGCCTCGCCTCAGGTCATCGCCCGCAACGACATGGTCGAGGTCGCCTATATCGTAGGCGGCGTCGAGCTGACCGTCACAGGCAAGGCCACCCGCAACGCCTCGGCGGGCGAGCCCGTCCCCGTACTGAACGTCCAGTCGGGCCGCACCATCGACGCCGTGGCCGTGTCGCCGGGTCGCGCCGTCGCCGGTCCCGCCGCCCAGATAGCCCGCGCCAACCCGCAACAGTTCGCCGCCCGCTGAGAGATCCCGTCATGCGTAAAGTTCTGATCCTCGCCGCCGCCGCTTCCGCCCTTTCGCTGGGCGCCTGCTCCACCATCACGGAAACGGTGAAGGGGCCTGAACTGGCCCCCGTCGGCTACCCCGCCGCCCTGGCGCCGATCGAGCAGGCCTATCTGCCGCCGCCCACCCCTGCCTCGCCCAACAGCCTGTGGCGCACCGGCGCCCGCAGCTTCTTCGGCGATCAGCGCGCCCGCCGGGTCGGCGATATCCTGACGGTCAACATCGACATCAACGACCGCGCCCAGACGCAGAACTCGACCCAGCGCGCCCGCTCCAACAGCGCCTCGGGCGGGGTCACCAACTTCTTCGGCCTGGAGAACAGCCTCGGCCGCGCCTTCCCCGGCGGCTTCGACCCGGCCAAGATGGTCGGCACCGAGGGCGAGACCAACGCCTCGGGTTCGGGCAGCGTCAACCGCTCTGAGCGCGTCAACCTGACCGTGGCCGCCGTGGTCACCGCCGTCATGCCCAACGGCAACATGGTCATCCAGGGTCGGCAAGAAGTGCGCACCAACCGTGAGGTCCGCGAACTGACCGTCGCCGGCATCGTGCGCCCCGAGGACATCTCCTCGGCCAACACCATCGCCCACACCCAGATCGCCGAGGCGCGCATCAGCTACGGCGGCCGCGGCGACATCAGCCGGATGCAGGCGACGCCCGCGGCCCAGTCCCTGGTGGAGCGCTTCAGCCCGTTCTGACCATTGTTCGTCGAGCGTGTTTTTCCGGTGACTCGTCGTCACGGAATCGCGCTCGCGCAAGCGGAGCGGTGAACCCTTAACAAGCGACCCGCGTTTGCTCTGTCGAACGCGAGTGATTTGTAATGCTGAAGTCCCTGCTTCCCGCCGCCGCCGCCCTCGGTTTCGTCGCCCTGGCCGGTCAGGCCATGACCACCGCCCCGTCCGCTCCCGGCGAAGGCGCGGCGGGCTGGCACCTGCTGCACGAGGGGTCGATGGCCAAGCTGGCCTACGGTCTGCCGGATTCCGATCAGGTGGCCCTGATGCTGACCTGCACCCCGGGCGATCGCGCCGCCGTGGTCTATGGCGACACCCAACCGCGTAGTCCGGCCCTGACCCTCGCCGCCAACGGCCCCCAGCCGATCGACCCCCTGTCGGACGGCGAAGCCTATGAGGCCCGCCTGCCCCTTTCCGACGCGGCCCTGACCGGCCTGGCGCGCGGCGGTCGCATGGCGGTCCAGAGCGAGGCCGGCGCCCGGCAGATTCGCGCCAGCCGCACCGAACGCCGCCTGGTTCAGGGCTTCCTCAGCTATTGCGCTTCCAGCCACGCCTGATCAAAGTCCCCTAGAACCAATCAGCGGGGGCTGAACCATGACCGCCTTGCTCGGGCTGGCCCAGGCCATGTCGCTGGCTCTGACGTTGCAGGCCACGCCGTCGGCCGAGGCCTGGACCTGGACCCTCTACGCCGACAACGGCCCTCTTGTCCTGGCCAATGAGGTGCCGGACACGCCGCGCCTGCGCACCACGCTGGAATGCGCGCCCGGCTCCAGCATCGTGCGCCTGACCCTCTATGACGCCGCCCCGGCCGAAGGCATCGCCGTCGTCACCTCGGGCGCGGCTTCGGTCAACGCCGAGACCCAGCCTCGGCGCGGCCAGTTGCAGACCATGCTGCGCGCCGATCACCCGGTCTTCGCCGCCTTCCTGGCCAACGGGAAGCTGCAGATCGCGGTCGGCGAACAATCCTCGGCGATAGAGATCGACCGGGCGAATCTGTCCAAGCTGCGCCGGTTCGCCGAACTCTGCACCGGCTGAGGACCGCCATGCGCCCCATCATCTGGACCGTCTCCGCCCTTGCGGCGCTTGCCCTTTCCGCCTGCGCCCCGACCGTCGGCACTCGTCTGGTCGCCGCTTCCGGCAACGGCGCCCCCGCCCCCGTCGCTGGTTACGACTGGCATCTGAACGAGGACGCGGAAGAGGCCAGCCTGTCCTACGGCATGGCCGAGACCGACGACGTGCCGCTGGACCTGTCGTGCCGCCCCGGGTCGGGCGCCCTGCAAATCCTGCAGACCGTCGCCGAGGGCCACCCGAAGACGATCGCGCTGGAATCCGGCGGCGACACCGAGACCTATCCCGCCAAGGCCGAGCCCTCGGCCATGCACGACGGCCTCGACCTGACCGCCGTCGCCCGCACCACCGACCCGGTCTTCCTGCGCTTCCGCAAGCTGGGATGGCTGGCTACCTACGGCCCCGACTACCGCATCCCGCTGGCAGCACAGCAGGGAACGGACAAGCAGATCGACCGCTTCTTCGCCCTGTGCGGCTGATGCCTTCGACATAGCTTGACCGTCAGGCGCTGCGCCTGTCTGCTCCCCCTCGCTTGAGGGAGGACAGCAATGCGCAAGCAAGTTCTGATCGGAGCGGCTCTGGCTGCATTCATGGCGACGACGCCGGCTCTGGCCAACGCCGCGTCAACCGCTCCGGCGGAAACCCACGCCCCGGCCGACGCCGCCAGCCTCGCCCTCGCCAGGATCCTGAGCGACTACGAGGCCTGGCTGCGCCGCGTCGACCCGATCACCGCCGGCATGGAGGGCGACCGCGAGGCCCTGTCGCGCCTGCCCGATCCCACCCGCGCGGGCGAGCTGGCCCGCGTCGCCCCCCTGACCGCCCTGTTGAACCGTCTGGAAGCGATCAGCCCGTCCGCGCTGAACGACGACGAGCAACTGAACCGATCCTTCGCCGCCTACCTGATCCGCCGCAACCTGGACGCCATCCCGCTGGACGGCGGACGCCTGGCCTTCAGCTCCGAGGGCGGCCCCGGTCAGGGCGTGGCCTATCTGGCCAGCTCGACCCGTATCACCTCGACCGCCGACGCCGAGGCCTGGCTGTCGCGCATGAACGCCATTCCCGGCCTCTACGACGCCGCCATCGCCGACGCCCGGCGCGGCCTCGACACCGGCCTGGTCCAGGCCCGTTCGGTCGTCGACAGCGCCCTGGCCCTGGCCGAAACCGACGTGAAGCCGCGCGAGGGCGGCGACATCCTGATGCAGCCGTTCAAGGTCCTGCCCGCGACCATCCCCGCCGCAGAACAGGCCGCCCTGCGCGCCCGAGCCCAAACCCTGATCGACGGCCCCGTCGCGCAGCGCCGGATCGCCTGGCGCGACATGCTCAAGAACGATTACCGGCCGCGCGCCCCCGTCGAGCCCGGCATGACCCACCGCCCCGGCGGTCGCGAGCTCTACGCCAACGCCGTGCGCAGCTACACCACCACCGACCTGACCCCGGACCAGGTGCATCAGATCGGCCTGGAGGAAGTCGCCCGCATCCGCGCCCGGATGCAGGACGAGATGCGCGCCGCCGGCTGGACCGGCGACTTTGCCGGCTTCCTCAACTTCCTGCGTACCGATCCGCAATTCTACGCGACCAGCCGCGAACAGCTGCTGGAAAAGGCGTCCGAGATCGCCAAGCGCGCCGACGACCGCCTGCCCGCCCTGTTCGGAACCCTGCCGCGCCTGCCCTACGGCGTGCGCCCCGTCCCGCGCGAGATCGAGGAGAGCTACACCACCGGCCGCTACAACCCCGGCTCGATGCAGAACGGCGTGGCCGGCGGCTATATCGTCAACACCTCGAAGCTGGATCAGCGGCCCCTCTATGAACTGCCGGCCCTGACGGTTCACGAGGCCGTCCCCGGCCACCACCTGCAGATCGCCCTGCAACAGGAGGCGGCGGATCAGCCCTACTACCGTCGCGGCGCGGACGTGACCGCCTTCACCGAGGGCTGGGGCCTCTATTCCGAGTTCCTGGGCGAAGAGATGGGCATCTACCGCACCCCCTACGAGCGCTTCGGCCGCCTCAGCTACGAGATGTGGCGCGCCTGCCGCCTGGTGGCCGACACCGGCCTGCACTGGCTGGGCTGGACCGAGGAGCAGGCCCGCGCCTGCTTCCGCGACAACTCTGCCCTCGCCCCGCACAACATCGAGACCGAGCTGCAGCGCTATATCGGCTGGCCCGGTCAGGCGACGGCCTACAAGATCGGCGAGATCCGCCTGCGCCAGATCCGCCAGAAGGCCGAGCGCGAACTGGGCGACCGCTTCGACGTCCGCACCTTCCACGACGCCCTGCTGGTCGACGGCCCCCTGCCGCTGGACCTGCTCGACGCCCGCATGGACCGCTGGATCGCCGAGCAAAAAGCCAGGCCCGCGACCTGACGCTAAAGCCCCAGTTCCGCCCGCGCCTTCTTCGTCAGCTTGCCGACGATGATGGCGTGGGCGGACTTGATGTGGTCCGCCAGCTCCTCGTCCGCCCAGTCGTCGATCTGCGGCAGGTTCACCCATTTGGCGCGCGCCATATAGGGCGCCGGCCGCGCATGGCCGCTCTCGGTCAGCACCTCATAGGCGATGTCCGAGACCTTGAACGACACCCCGCCGGTCGCCCCCACCATGACGAACATCTTGCCGCCGACCTTGTAGGCGTCGTGGTCGTCGCCGAACGGGTGATCCAGCGTCGCTCCCGGCAGCGCCAGACAAACCTTGCCTACCCCCTCCCGGTCCATCAGGCTTCCACGCCCACGCCAATCGGGCAGACCACGCCGGTCCCCCCGATGCCGCAGTACCCCGCCGGGTTCTTGGCCAGATAGCCCTGATGATAGTCCTCGGCGAAGTAGTAGGGGTCCGCCGGCTCAATCTCGGTCGTGATCGTTCCGCGCCCCGCCGCGCTCAGCGCCGCCTGATAGGCGTCACGCGAGGCTTCGGCCTCCGCCTGCTGGGCGTCGTTCAGGGTGTAGATGGCCGAGCGATACTGCGTCCCCTGGTCATTGCCCTGACGCATGCCCTGGGTCGGGTCGTGGTTCTCCCAGAAGGCCTTCAGCAGGTCGCCGTAGGAAATGACCTGCGGATCAAACACGACCTGCACCACCTCGGTGTGACCCGTCCGGCCCGAGCAGACCTCCTCATAGGTCGGGTTCGGCGTGATCCCGCCCCCATAGCCCGCCGAGGTCACCCAGACGCCCGGCAGTTGCCAGAACACCCGCTCCACGCCCCAGAAACAGCCCATGCCGAACACCGCCGTCTCGAATCCCTCCGGATGCGGTCCCTTCAGCGCATGGCCGAGAACAAAATGAGTCTCGTCCGTCGCCAGCGGCGCATCCCGCCCCGGCAGGGCCGTCTCAACGGTCGGCAGTTCGGCGGTCTTCTGGAACAGCATCGGAAAAATCTCGCAGAAATCAGCGGCAAAATCGACTTTCCCCCATATGGGGCCTCACAGGGCGCTTGCCGAGGGGGTCATGCTGTTCTATCAGCCTCGCTCCGCTGGATCGACCGTCCGGCGGTTACACGGCGACGTCGTGGAAACGGACAGGTGGCGGAGTGGTCGATCGCGCACGCTTGGAAAGCGTGTGTACGTGAAAGCGTACCGAGGGTTCGAATCCCTCTCTGTCCGCCACGCCGTCAGTCGCTGACTGACGGTTCGCTGTTTCTCTGAAAATTACCCTGACATTACCGCGACCTGCGCGGAAGCAGAGACGATTCTGGCGTCTCCGGCGCGACTGAACACGCCTGCTCTGCGGCCATTATCGCGCCCCGTCTCCGTTTGCCGATGGTCGGTTGGGTTCCGGCCTGACGAGGCGCATTGCCTCGGCCAGTTCACGGCACAGCAGGTGCAGCGAGCCCTACTCCAGGTAGCGGCGATAGATGCCGCGCACGGTTTCCGCCTCGGCCGGATTGATGGTGAGCGTGCGGCCGTCCGGATCGTAGCCGAGCGGCACGCCGCCGCCCATCCACATGCCGAGCTTCTTACTGGCGGCGATCTTGTCGCGGATGCGCTCGCCCGTGACCTCGCGCTCGAACTGGGCGAAGGACAACAGATCTTATCCCATGAGCGTCCTTCGACCGAGGCTTGAGAGCGGGCCGCTTGCAGGTCGACCTATTATGCGCATATATGCACATAACAAGCCGATGCATCAGGAAGGGACGATGGCGATCAATCGATTGAAGCATTTCCGGGTCATGAAGGCCGAGACCCAGACCGAAACCGCTAAGGCGGCGGGCGTGACGCAACCGACCTATCAGCGTTGGGAAACCGGCAAGGTCGAGATCCCGAAAAGCCATCTCGCCAAGCTGGCCCAGCACTTCAACGCAACGGAACTCGAACTGCTGGGCCGACACCCGCCAAAAACGGCGGCCTTCTATGATAGAAACGCCCCGCTAGACCTCCAATATTACGGAGAGTGCGCCGTGCATTTCCTCGGCATGGGCGAGCCCTTGGTGCTGTCGATTTCGGCCGCGGCGCATACGCAGGCCCATAGCGAGTTGCAAAGCAACAAGCGCTTCATCGTGATCAAGGATATAGGGAATCGAACCGTCGCGATCCGACGCACAGCGATTTCCGAGTTCTATTTTTCCAGCGAGGCCTACGATACCTTCGGGGCGGATCACGACGACTATAAACTCGCCACGCCCATCCAGATGCCCGACGGGCGCGATTGGGCCATCGTCGAGACCCTTCGAGAGGGAGGGCTCACAGGAGAGGATTATAGCGCGGACTTCGCGAAAGAGGACGTCGAGCGCGTTCAAAATCAGATCATGATCACCGACGATCAGTTCGATGCTCTGGTCGCGGAAGGCGCCATCAAACCCGAAGACCTCGCGACGGAGAAGGCCGCGCGGGCCGCGGACACCGAAGCGATCATGGCCCTCGCTCACACCGTCACGGTCCAGTTCTCAACCGGCCGCCGGCGGGAAATCGACTACGTCGACTGCAATCTTTTCGAATGCATCGAGCCGCTGATCGACATCCATTTTCCGTACAGCGGAAACCCCGAACCCGGCATGATCAACTTGCCGTACGAGGGCTATCACCGCACCGCCTTCTTCAATCCGGACGCCTTGGATTACATCTCGTTCCCGACCCACAAAATCGAAGAAGGCGAAGTCGAAATCTATGATGACGCGCTGAATGACGACGATGATCTATGATTTGAGCTTAGCCGTCCGCCCTTCCCGTCCGTCTGGTTCCGCATTTTGACATCGATACCTTCCTCCCGGCGCGCCGAATTATTTGACGCGGGTGCATTTCCGTCGCGAAGTGCTGGATCGCTACTTCCACAACCGCGGCCGCTTCACCGTATCGGATGGATCGGTGCGGCATGGGTCGCATTGGGTGCTGTCGATCGATGACGACCATGCCGATCGAGTGATCGCCTTCCTCGGCGACCTGGGACGGGACCTGCCCTATACGGAACAGCTGCATTGGCGCATGCACAATGTCGCCCCTGACGGTCCCCTCAGCCAAACCGCCTTTGCACGCAGTTTCGAGGCGCGTTTCGCGGACGGAACCCAGCTCGAGCATCGCTTCAAAGCCGCCTACGAACAGCTTGCCATGGCCTGGACGGCTAAAGAGGGCTGGCCGCTTTTTCGGTCGCTGGCGTCAGCGGACCAGTACCTCCTCACCAAGCTGCATGTTCCTACCTCGGACAACCCCGCCGAACTGGACGCCCAGATCCTCGGCCTGGCAAAGATTCTTGTCGATGCTCTCAACGATCCGGCCCTGGACGCCGCTTTAGGCACGCCGATCGAGGGGGAGCGAAGCCTCGGCAAACTCGAGCGGTTCCTGACCGGACTGGGCTATGGCGAAACCGGGCGAGATCTCGCGGTGTTGCGCGCGATTCAGGGACTGCGGTCATCAGGCGTCGCTCATACCCGGGGATCAACCTACGCTAAGAGCCTGCAGCGATTGGGATTGGACGGGCAGCCAGCTCCAGTGATCGTCGCCTCCCTTTTGGAAGGCACCGTGCGAATGCTGGAGACCCTGATCGAAAGTGCGGCGAAAAGCGCCTGACCCATCGTGGCGGCTCCGGCTAGAATTTTGATGATCTCGGCCAGGTTGGGCCGGGATGGCCGCTACGGTTATCGCCTGGTGGTAAAGTCGTCGCCCCCCCGGCGAACTCGCCTTCGATTTCTGAACGTCATCGCCCCTCTGTCGGCCAAGGACCGACAGAGGGGCGATGACGCCGGCTTCCGGTTCTGCGCTCGGCGACAGCATCCTTGACTCAACAGGGGCTCCGCGCGTCATATAGAACAAATGGAGAACATTAATCCCAATGATCGTCTGACCACCCTGCGCGCCCAGCTCGCAACGCTGGGCGTGTCGCAGACGTCTGCGGCGTCTCGACAGGCTTCATCTTCCACCGAGTTTCCGGCGCGATGGGCGCGCGGCGTCCTGCACGACCTTTATGCGGCGACGCCCGCCGACGCCGTGGCGGTCAACGCTTTCGGACTTGGCGCTGGGATCCAGGCGGCGAATGGGCGGATCGTCGTCTGGGGGCTGCACGAGATGATGGGAATGGAGGCTGGGCGACCGCACGGCCCCGGCCTGCACGAGATGGGGCTGGCGCCGTCCGACGTGCTGCTGGTGCGGGCGCCGGACATCCAGACCCTGTTGGCCATCGGCGAAGAGGCTCTGCGGACGCCTGCGGTGGGTGCTGTGCTGCTCAGCGCCTGGGGCGAGGCCAAGGCCCTGTCTCTGACCGCCAGCCGTCGTCTGGCCCTGGCAGCAGAGACGGGCGGCGGGACGCTGTTCCTGGCGCGGGCCGGAGCGACGCCCGCGCCCAGCGCGGCCGAGACGCGATGGTCGGTGCAGGCGGCGGCGTCCACGCCGTTGGAAGGGGGAGCGCCGGGGCGGCCGTCTTTTTCCGTTACCCTGCTGCGGCGACGCGGCGGGGGCGAACAGAGAAGTTGGACCCTGGAGTGGGATCGTGACGCCCGATCTTTCCGCGAACCGGCGCCGCTATCTGGCACTGTGGTTCCCGTGGCTCCCCAACGACCGGCTGAGACGTGGGGCGAGCGCGGGCGACGCGTCGCTTGATGCGGCGCCTGTAGTCCTGGTCGAGAAAGTCGGCGGTGCCCTGCGTCTGGCTGCGGTCGATCCGGCGGCGGCGAGATCGGGCCTGACGCCCGGCCTAACCCTGGCCGATGCGCGGGCTCGGACGCCTTCCCTACGCACCACCGTTCACAGACCCGAGGCGGATGCAGCCCTGCTGCAGCAGGTGATGGAGGACTTCGGCCGCTTCACCCCCATGATCGCCGAAGACGCCCCGCATGGTCTGATGCTGGACGTCACCGGCTGCGCTCATCTGTTCGGCGGCGAGGCTGGCCTGGTCCGCACCGCCCATGATCGCGCGGGGCGCATCGGCCTGAAGGTTCGCAGCGCCCTGGCCTCAACGCCCCAAGCGGCGCGGGCCCTGGCCCGGTTCGGGCCGGGCGGCTTGTTCGAGGCGCGTGAGGATCGACAGGCGGTGTGCCGTTTGCCGGTTGCGGCCTTGGAACTGCCTGAGCGCGACGCCCAAGCGTTGCAGCGGGCGGGGTTGAAGCGGATCGCCGACTTAGATGACCGACCGCGCGCGCCACTGGCCGCCCGCTTCGGGACGGACTTTCCCGCGCGTCTGGCCCGCATTCTAGGCGACGAAGATGTCCGCATCACACCGCATCGCCCGCCGTCGCCCATCACTGTTGACCGCGTCTTCTTCGAACCCATCCAAACAGATGCGGACGTGGAGCGCGTCCTGTCCGACCTGCTGACTGACGTTGCCGACCGGCTGGACCAGGCGGGCCAGGGCGGGCGCACCTTCGAGGCCGGCTTCTATCGTATCGACGGTCAGGTCCGCCGTATCGTTGCACGGACCGGCCGGGCGACCCGGGATGTGGACGCCGTGCTGCGCCTGTTCCGCGAACGGCTGGCGGCCCTGTCCAATCCGCTGGATCCTGGCTTCGGTTTCGACCAGATGCGGCTGTCGGTTCTGGAGACTCAGAGACTGAAGCCGGCCCAGCGCGGCCTGGACGGCGGCCGCCTCGATGATGAGGATTTCAGTCGCCTAATCGACCGTCTAACTGCCCGTCTCGGCCCCGAGGCCGTGCTGCGCTTCGAGCCTTTGGAGTCGCACATCCCCGAGCGGGCGTCGCGTCTCGTCCCGGCCGCGATGACAGCGACGGGAACGCCCGAGCACTGGCCGGAGCGGATCCCCGGCGATCCGCCTTTGCGCCCACTGCAGATGTTCGACCCGCCCCAGCCGATCGAAACCCTGGCCGAGGTGCCGGACGGCTCGCCCCTTCGGTTCCGCTGGCGGCGGGTGCTGCACGAGGTAGCCCTGGC
This sequence comes from Brevundimonas sp. UBA7506, assembly GCF_002479495.1. Lineage (GTDB taxonomy): Bacteria > Pseudomonadota > Alphaproteobacteria > Caulobacterales > Caulobacteraceae > Brevundimonas. The sequence continues at coordinate 168,614 of NZ_DLNQ01000007.1, read as the reverse complement.
CGAAGGGCCAGAGCGGATCGGCGGCGAGTGGTGGCGTGCGCCCGATCAGGAAACCCGCGACTATTACCGCGTCGAGGACCGAGAGGGCCGCCGCTTCTGGCTGTTCCGTCAGGGCCTGTACGGCGAGACCGACGAACCGCGCTGGTTCGTCCACGGCCTGTTCGCATGACCGCCCCCGCTCTTGGGCCCGCCTATGCCGAACTGGCGACCGCCAGTAACTTCTCCTTCCTGCGCGGGGCGTCGCATCCGAAGGATCTGGTGCTGACCGCGATCCTGCGCGGTCATACGGGGCTGGGCCTGGCCGACCGCAACACGGTCGCAGGCGTGGTGCGGGCCTGGAGCGCCCTACGCAGTCTGCGTGAAGAGGGTCTGTCGCCGCCCGATGTGGTGCGCGACGGCGCGGGGCCTGGCGAAGTGACCTATGTCGAGGATCCGCTGAACGACCCGGCCCTGTCGGACGAGGTCAGACGGCGGGCGGCGGGCTTCAAGCTGGCGACCGGGGCGCGTCTGGCTTTCAACGACGGCACGCCCGACATCATCGCCTATCCCGAGACGCGGGCCGGATGGGGGCGGCTGACGCGGTTGCTGACCCTGGGCAACCGCCGGGCTGTAAAGGGCCAATGCGAGATCGGGCTGGGCGACCTGATCGCCGCGCCGGAGGATCTGCTGCTGATCGTCATGTCGGATGCGCGTCTGGACAGTATGGACCGGACGCTGGATCGCCTGACCGAGGCCGCGCCCGGCGCGGTCTGGCTGGGCGTCGCCATGGGGCGGAGCGGCGACGACCGGCGCAGGCTGGCGCGGCTGAAGGCGCTGGCAGGACAGAGCGGCGTCCCGCTGCTGGCGGTCAACGACGTCCTCTATCATGACGCCGATCAGCGTGATCTGCAGGACGTCCTGACCTGCATCCGTGAAGGCGTCACGATCGAGGCGGCGGGGCGACGTCTGAACGCCAATGGCGAACGTTGGCTGAAGCCGCCCGCCGAAATGCTGCGCCTATTCCGCGATGCGCCCGAGGCGGTGGCCGAGACCGGAAACCTGCTGGCCCGCGTCGGCTTCGACCTGGGCGACATCAGCTACCAATATCCCGAGGAGACGACGCCACCGAACAAGACCCCGCAGGAGTGGCTGGAGCATCTGACCTGGCGACACGCCGAAGTCCGCTATTCCTACGGCATTCCTGAAAAGGTGCGGCTGCTGCTGGAGAAGGAGTTGGCCTTCATCGCAAAGGAAGACTACGCGCCGTATTTCCTGACCATATACGACATCGTCCGGGTAGCCCGTGACAAGCGCATCCTCTGCCAAGGACGTGGTTCAGCGGCCAATTCCGCTGTCTGCTATGTGCTGGGGATCACGGCGGTGGATCCGGCGGAATCCGACCTGCTGTTCGAACGTTTTCTGTCGTCGGACCGGGGCGAGCCGCCCGACATCGACGTCGACTTCGAGCACGAGCGCCGCGAGGAGGTCATCCAGCACATCTACAACCGTTATGGCCGCGAGCGCGCCGGCATCGCCGCCACCGTCATCCGCTATCGTCCCAAGAGCGCCATCCGCGACGTCGGCAAGGCCCTGGGCCTGACCGAGGACGTAACCGCCCGTCTGGCCTCCAGTCAGTGGGGCAGTTGGGGCTCGGAGATAGGCGACCGCCATGTCGAACAGGCCGGCCTGAATCCCGCCAATCCGCTGATCCGTCGCGCGGTGGCGATGGCGACGCGGCTGCTGGGCTTTCCCCGTCACCTGTCCCAGCATGTCGGCGGCTTCGTCCTGACCCAAGACCGCCTCGACGAGCTCGTACCCATCGGCAACGCCGCCATGGTCGATCGCACCTTCATCGAGTGGGACAAGGACGACATCGACGAACTGCGCCTGATGAAGGTCGATGTGCTGGCGCTCGGCATGCTGACCTGCATCCGCAAGGCCTTCGATCTGATCCGCGCCCATCAAGGCAAGGACTGGGCGCTTCATACGATCCCCGCCGACGATCCCGGCGTTTACGACATGCTGTGCAAGGGCGACTCCATCGGCGTCTTCCAGGTCGAGAGTCGTGCCCAGATCAACATGTTGCCCCGGCTGAAGCCGCGCAAACTCTATGACCTGGTGATCCAGGTCGCCATTGTTCGGCCCGGCCCGATCCAGGGCGACATGGTCCACCCCTATCTGCAACGTCGCAACGGGTTGGAGGAGCCGGACTATTCCAAGCCCGGACCTCGGTATCCCCAGGACGAACTGAAGAAGGTGCTGGAGAAGACCCTGGGCGTACCCCTGTTTCAGGAACAGGCGATGAAGGTGGCCATGGTCGCCGCCGAGTTCTCGGACAAGGAGGCCAACGGCCTGCGCAAGGCCATGGGCACCTTCCGGGGCGACGGCACCCTGCACACCTACGAGGACCGAATGGTCGGCACGATGATCGCGCGCGGTTACGATCCGACCTTCGCCCGGCGTTGCTTCGACCAAATCAAGGGCTTCGGCTCCTACGGCTTCCCGGAAAGCCACGCCGCCTCCTTCGCCCAGTTGGTCTATGTCTCGTCATGGATCAAACACCACTATCCGGCGGCCTTCGCCTGCGCTCTGCTGAACAGCCAGCCGATGGGCTTCTACGCCCCGGCCCAGATCGTGCGGGATGCCCGCGACCACGATGTCGAGGTGCGACCGGTCGATGTCTCGCACAGCGGCTGGGACAACAGTCTGGAAGATTCTGACAAGAGACCGGCCCTGCGGATCGGCCTACGCCAGATCGACGGCTTCCGCGAAGACTGGGCCAAGGCCCTGATCGCCGCCCGCGCCCTCCGCCCGTCCGACATCGAAACCCTGGCCCGGCGCGCAGGACTGCCGTCAGCCGCCATGCGCAAGCTGGCCGACGCCGACGCCTTCCGCTCCCTGGGCCTAGATCGGCGTCAGGCCTTGTGGGCGGTGCGCCGCCTGCCCGACGATGCGCCGCTGCCCCTGTTTGCCGCCATCGACGCTCGCGAGTTGGGCGCCGAGCCCGACGCGCGCCTGCCGATCATGCCGCTGGGCGAGCATGTCGCCGCCGACTACCAGACCCTACGCCTGTCTCTGAAGGCCCACCCCATGGCCATCCTGCGCCCCATCTTCGACGCGGAGCGGATCCTCACCTGCGCCCAGACTGAAGCGAAACGGAACGCCTCCCTGGTGCGGGTCGCGGGCGTGGTCCTGGTGCGACAACGCCCCGGCAAGGGCAACGCCATCTTCGTCACCCTGGAGGATGAGACGGGCATCACCAACGTCGTCCTTTGGGCGCGGATGTTCGAACAGTTCCGCCGCGAGGTCACGGCCGCCCGGTTGATGGAGGTCGAGGGCGTGGTGGAAAAGAGCCCGGAAGGCGTGGTCCACCTGGTCGCCCGCAAGATCATCGACCGCTCTTCGGAACTGACGCGCCTGTCGGAAGATCATGACACGACGGTTCAGCTTGCCCGCGCCGACGTCGTCGCAAATCCGCAGCCGCCGCGCCATGCGCCGCACCGTCATCCGCGCGATGTTCGCATTCTGCCAGGGTCGCGGGATTTCCATTGAGCTGCAGGTGAGGCCGAAGGTGTCTGTCGCGCGCCGGCAGCGGCTTTGGTGAGGGAGGTCCAGGCAGGCGGCCACCCGGTGAACCGCTTCGCGGCTGGCGTCCGAGAAGTTCCGCGAACGGATGAAAGGCGGGTTGCCGATGATCAGATCGTATCGGGCACCATCAGGCTCGAGCTGAGGAAGGGCGAAATCGAGGGAGTTCGCCGCATAGGCGGACAGCTGGCCTCCTTTCGACCGCGGCTTAATGCGCCGTGTCATGGCGAAAGCGCGGTGCGCGGCGTGTTCGCCATGGACATCGACCGCAACAACAGCATCGTGGAGGAATCAGCGTTGCCGCAACGTCATGTGTTGAGCGCCCCGCTGCTGCTTTTGACAGGAACGCCATGACAAGTTCGCCTACCCCCGCCGTCGCGCGGAACCGAGTATCGCGTCACCGCCCTCTGCTGGCCCTCACCGTCGGGTTCGCGGCCTTCGCCCTGAACAGCGCCAGCGCCCTGGCCTATGAGGCCGCGCTGGCCGAGGCGCCGGTCGCCGTCGCCGCCGCGACGCCCAGGTCGAGCATCACTTCGCCTCAGGAAGCATTCGGGCACGCGATCGGGGCCGACTATCACCTGGTCAACTACACCCAGTGGGAAGCCTATCTGAAGACCCTGGCCGGCCAGTCGGACCGGATGAAGCTGGTCGAGATCGGCAAGTCCTCGGAAGGGCGCACCCAGTACATCGCCATTGTCTCGACGCCGCAGAACCTGGCCAACCTGAACCGCTATCAGGAGATCGCGCGTCGTCTGGCCAAGGCCGAGGGCGTCAGCGAGGAACAGGCCCGCGCCATGTCCGCCGAAGGCAAGGCCGTGGTCTGGATCGACGGCGGTCTGCACTCGACCGAGACCGTCCCGCCCCAAGCCCTGATCGCCGCCGTGCATGAATGGCTGACGGCGGAAGACCCCGAGGCCCTGCGGGTCCTGAACGATACGATCATCCTGTTCGCGCCGCTGAACCCGGACGGGATGGAGCTGGTCTCCAACTGGTACATGCGCAACGAGGACCCGCTGAAGCGCGAGTTCGCCTCGATCCCGGTGCTTTATCAAAAGTACGTCGGCCACGATAACAACCGCGACTACTACCTGTCGGCCATGGCCGAGACGACCAACGTCAACCGCCAGTTCTTCCGTGAGTGGTTCCCGCAGATCATCTACAACCACCACCAGACGGCGCCCGCCGGGACGGTGGTCTTCATGCCGCCCTTCCGCGACCCGTTTAACTACAACTACGACCCCCTGGTCATGGGCACCCTGTCGGAAGTGGGCGCGGCCATGCACAGCCGCCTGATCGAGGAGGGCAAGCCCGGCTCGACCATGCGCAGCGGCGCCAGCTACTCGACCTGGAACAACGGGATGGAGCGCTCCATCACCTACTTCCACAATGCGGTCGGCCTGCTGACCGAGATCACCGGCCACCCGACGCCGAGCCAGATCAGCCTGATCCCGCAAAACCAGCTGGCCCGCAACGACCTGCCCATGCCGGTCGCGCCCCAAACCTGGCATTTCGCCCAGTCGATTGAGTACTCGCAGTCGATCAACCGCGCCGTGCTGAACTACGCCTCGCGCAACAAGGACCGGCTGCTGTTCAACATCTGGCGCATGGGCCAGAACGCCATCGACAAGGGCAATACCGACACCTGGCGCATCACGCCGACCGGTGTCGAGGCCCTGGTCGAGGCCGCCGGTCCCACGGCGGGCCGTCGCGGCGTCGATCCGGCCCTCTATGACAAGGTGCTGCGCGATCCGGCGCGTCGCGATCCGCGCGGCTATGTCATCCCGGCGGATCAGGCCGACCTGCCCAACGCGGTGGCCTTCCTGAACAGCCTGATCAAGACCGGCGTGGACGTGGACCGCGCCACGCGCGCCTTCACCATCGGCGGCACGACCTATCCGGCAGGTTCCTATGTGGTGAAGACGGCCCAGGCCTATCGCCCGCACGTCCTGGACATGTTCGAGCCGCAGGACCACCCCCACGACCTGCAGTATCCGGGCGGTCCGCCCGCCCTGCCCTATGACGCCACCGGCTATACCCTGGCGCTGCAGATGGGCGTGAAGTTCGACCGCATCCTCGACGGCTTCGAGGCCCCGACCGAGCGCGTCGGCGACGTCATGGCCCCGCCGCCCGGCAAGATCGACGGTTCGGGCCGCGCCGGCTGGCTGATCGATCACGCCCCGGTCAACGGCTACATCCTGTCCAACCGCCTGCTGAAGGCGGGCGTGCCGGTCTTCTGGCAGGAAGGCGAGACCCGCGCGGGTCGCGCCACCCTGGCCCCCGGCGCCCTGTGGATCCCGGCCAGCGACGCGGCCCGTCCCATCGTCGAGGCCGCCGTGCGCGACCTCGGTCTGAACGCCCATGCCGCCGCCCGCGCCCCCGGCGGCGACAAGATCGCGCTCAAGCCCGTCCGCGTCGGCTTGGTCGACCGCTACGGCGGCTCCATGGCCTCCGGCTGGACCCGCTGGATGTTGGAGCAGTTCGAGTATCCGTTCGAGGTGGTCTATCCGCAGCGTCTGGACGCGGGCGATCTGGCCAAGGACTTCGACGTCCTGGTCTTCGCCTCGGACATGATCCCGACGGACCTGTCGGCGGCCGCCCAGCGCGACCAGCCTGAGCCTGAGTCCATCCCGGCCGAGTATCGCGGCTGGCTGGGCCACATCACGACCGAGAAGTCGGTGCCGCAGATCGACGCCTTCGTGCGCGGCGGCGGCAGCGTGGTGACCATCGGCTCGTCGCACCGTCTCGCCACAGCCATGGGCGCGCCGGTTCAGGACGTGCTGCTGGGCGCGGACGGCAAGGCTCCGGCCTCGACCGACTTCTTCATCCCCGGCGCGGTCCTGAAGACCGAGGTCGACAATCGTCAGCCGCTGGCCTTCGGCGCCCCGGCCCAGATGAACGTCTTCTTCAACCGCAACTCGGGCTTCCGCCACACCGGCCAGACGGGCTCCATCGTCCGCTACCCGGAACAGGTCGCGGTCGCCAGCGGCTGGGCCATCGGTCCGCAGAAGCTGGCGGGTTCGGACGCGGTGCTGGACCTGCCGCACGGCGAGGGCCGGGTGATCGTTCTGGGTCCTGACGTGGTCAACCGCGCCCAGGCCCGATCGTCGGTCCGCCTGCTGTTCAACGCCCTCTTCTACGGGCCGGCGGTCAGCGCCGGGGAGTAGCACTGGTCACGGCGGCGGCCCTCGGGTCGCCGCCAGTCTTGCCAAACCGCCCAGCAAAAAGGCCGCCCCAGGGATGAGGCGGCCGTTTCATTTTCAGCGGCTGACGCCTCAGGCGGCGGCGGGCTTGGGC
>NZ_DLNQ01000007.1:160547-161536 GCF_002479495.1 Brevundimonas sp. UBA7506 | reverse complement strand
TCGCCATGATGACCACCAGCGAGGCGCGCGGAATGCCGGCGATGCCCTTGGAGGTCACCATCAGCAGCAGCAGCATGAAGACCTGCTGCGAGACGCTGAGGTGCACGCCGTGCGCCTGCATGATGAACATGGTGGCGAAGGTGCAGTAGAGCATCGAGCCGTCGAGGTTGAACGAGTAACCCAGCGGCAGGACGAAGCTGACGATGCGGCGGCGCACGCCGACGGTCGGCAGGGCGTCGAGGATGCGCGGATAGGCGGCTTCCGAACTGGCGGTCGAGAAGGCCAGCAGGGCCGGGGTGCGGATCACCTTGAACAGGGGCAGGACGCGACGCCCCAGCACCACGGCGCCGGCCAGGAACAGCAGGCCCCACAGCACGCCCATGGCGCCATAGAAGCCCAGCACGAACTTGGCGTAGACGGCCAGCATCTCCAGACCTTGCGTGGCGATGGTCGAGGCCAGGGCGGCGAAGATGGCCAGGGGGGCCAGCTTCATCACGAACTCGGTCACCTTCAGCATGATGGAGGCGGCCTGTTCGACCAGGTTCAGCACCGCCGGCGCCTTGTCGTCCAGCGCCGCGACCGCCGTGCCGACGAACAGGGAGAAGACGACGATCTGCAGGATCTCGTTCTTGGCCATGGCGTCGAAGATCGAGGTCGGCACTAGGTGGGTGACGAAGCCGTGCAGCGAGAAGGCGTCGGTCGAGGCGGCCGGCGCCGTCGCCAGCGCCGCCTGCGGCAGGTGCATCCCGGCGCCCGGCTGCAGGATCTGCACCATGATCAGGCCCAGCAGCAGCGACACCACCGAGGCGCCGATGAACCAGGTCATGGTCTTGACGCCGATGCGGCCGACCGAGGCGGCGTCCTCCATGTGGGCGATGCCCGCCACCAGGGTGGTGAAGACCAGGGGCGCGATGATCATCTTGATCAGACGCAGGAAGACGTCGGTGATCAGCGACAGATTCTTGGCGGCCGCCGCCGCCTGATCGGCG
>NZ_DLNQ01000007.1:0-160359 GCF_002479495.1 Brevundimonas sp. UBA7506 | reverse complement strand
TTGCTAAAGCCTAACGGCCCGCACGACTAGATCAGAACGACCTGCGAATGGTCGCGTACCACCAGCGGCCGCGGTTCGAGTGCAGGCGGCCGTCGTAGCCGTAGCGCTGGTTGGCCAGCGGCGGCTCCTCGTCCGTGATGTTCTTGGCGCCGATGCGCAGACGCGTCCCCTCCAGCGGGCCTTGCTCGAACTCGTACTGAACATAGAGGTTGTGGGTCAGCCATTCGTCCACGACCCAGTAGTCGCCCGTGTCCTTCATATTAGCCGAGGTGTCGAAGTAGTCGCTGACGTAGCTGGAATAGAAGCCCGTGGTCCACGGCCCCGTGCTCCAGGTCAGGGTGGAGGTCACCTTCCACTCCGGCCGACCGTTGCGACGCACGAGTTCCTCGACCCCGCCGACCGAGACGCCGGCGATCACGCCGTCTCGCAGACCGTCCAGCAGCAGCTGATAGTCCTCATTGGCTTCCTGATACATCTTCAGCCACTGGCTGGCGTTCAGGGTCCAGGTGAAGTCGCCGAGCGGCGTGCGACGCAGGCTGTAGTGCAGACGATAGTCCATGCCTTCGGACTCGCGCGGCTGCAGGTTCAGATAGACGTCGCGGATGGAGACGATCGTGCCGACCGGCGCCAGGCCGGCGGCCTGGGCGTCGGCAATCTGCTCGGCCGTGGGATCAGCCCGGACGACGTTCTCGTTGAAGCTGCCGACCTGGCGCAGATAGTAGTCCATGATCAGCTGGTTGGTGGCGCCGAAGATGCCGACCAGATCGGTCTGGTTGATCTTCCAGTAGTCCGCCGTCGCCGTCAGGACGCCGTACTTCTCGGGCCAGAGCCTGGGCTCGAACACCATGCCGAAGGTCAGGTTCTTCGAATGCTCGGGCTTCAGCTCCAGGTTGCCGGCGCGGCTTTCGACGCGGGATTCCGAGGTGCAGTACTCGTTCGAGGTGGTGATCTTGTCGATCGCCCCGATCGCCAGCTGGACCGCGCAGGCGGCGTAGTCGCGCCGCGAGTTCGACCGCTCGAAGTCCGGTTGGTGCAGTTGCATCAGGTTCGGCGCGCGGAAGCCCTTGGACCAGGCCCCGCGGAACATCAGCCAGTCGTTCGGACGATAGGCCAGGGCGACCTTGGGCGCCGCGACCGACCCGAACAGGGAATAGTGCTCCACCCGTCCGGCCAGCTGCATGTCGATCGACTTGACGAAGGGAACCTCCATCTCGGGCGAGACGATCGGCACGGCCAGCTCGGCAAAGGCCGAATAGACGTTGCGCGCGCCCGAGCTGTCGGGCGTGAAGGTCACGCCCATGATGTCGCTCTGGAATGTCTGTCCGGTCAGGTCGGTGAAGTTGATCGTGCCGTTCAGACGGTCGTCCCGCGTCTCCTTGAAGGTCTCCCGGCGCGCTTCCACGCCGGCGGCCAGGCCGACATCGCCGGCCGGCAGCTGGAACAGGTCGGCCTTGGAGACGTGCAGGTCCCACTGCATCAGCTCGGTTTCGGCCGTGCGGCTGGCCTTGACCATGACGCTGTCGACCGTCTCACGGCTGTTGGCGGTGAAGTCGCCGTCCTTGGGGCTGCTCAGGTCGCCGCCGGCGAAGGGGTTGTAGGCGTCCGGCGTGGTGCGGTTGATGGCGGCCTGCAGCTTGGTCATGCTGACCGCGTCCATCACGTCCTCGGTCGTGGCCTGGGAGTAGAGCAGGCCGGTTTCCCAGTCGAAGCCCTGCCATTGGCCGCGCAGACCGCCGACCAGGCGGGTCGAGATGTTCTCGACGTCGACGTTGCGGAAGCCCAGATCCGCAAAGCGGAAGTCCTGCAGTTCGACCGCCGCCCCCGTCAGCGGCACCGAGGTCAGGCCCGGCAGACGCGCGGTGACGCCTGCCGCGCCCAGCGGGTTCCAGTAGGCCGTCGGCGACATCAGCACGCGTTGATAGCCCAGCGGCGTGTCTTGCTGACGCTGCGACCAGGTGTTGGCCCAGTAGTAGCCGATCTCGCCGAAGGCCTCGACGCCGTTGTCGAACTCGTGGTTGATGAAGGTGAAGAGGTTGGCGCGGTCGACCGCCGAGCTGATCGTCCGCATGGTGTCCAGGTCGTAGCGCAGGTTGGCGTCTTCATTGGCGCCGCTGAGCGATAGGACGCCGTCGTCGAAACAGGTGCCCGCGCGGAATCCGTCGGTGATGCAGCCCGGATTGGTTCCCGGCTGAACATGGAAGGCGCCGGCCGTGCTGGTCAGCCGCTTGCCGTTGACCGAGGCGGCGGTCTTGTCCAGCTGATAGGTGGTCGGGTTCAGGCGCAGGCCCTCGGCCCAGGCCGTGATTGAGCTGTAGGTGACGTAGTCCAGCCCCGTGGCGCGATCGCCGAACCGGGCGGCGCGACCTTCGACCGAGGCGTAGGGCCGCTCCCAGATGAACAGGGCGTCGCGGGTCAGGTAGTCGCCCATGACCGAGATGTTGGTGCGACCGTCGTTGAAATCCCTGCCCGCCTGGAAGCTGAAGGAATATTCCTCCATGCCGCCTTCGTCGCGGCCCATGCCGGCCTGGGTGCTGAAGCCGGTGAAGTTGCTCTTCAGAACCGTGTTGACCACGCCGGCCACGGCGTCGGTGCCGAACAGGGCGGCCGCGCCGTCGGCCAGGACCTCGACCCGCTGCACGCCCATGACCGGAATGGCGTTAGTGTTGACCGTGGTGACGGGGACGTAGTTCTCGACCTGGGTGCCGGGGTGGTTCACCAGACGGCGGCCGTTCAGCAGGGTCAGGGTGTTGCCCGTCCCCAGACCGCGCAGGTCGATCGAGGCCACGTCGCCGCGCGCGTTGTTGATGCCGCCGTTGTCGGTGTCGGCGTCATTGAAGTTGACGTCGCCCGCCTGGGAGATGGACCGGAACAGGTCGTCGCCGTCCACGGCGCCCGCCGCGTCGATGTCCTGCGCGCCGAGGACCGTGACCGGCAGGGCTTCATTGATGCGCGTGCCCTTGATGCGGCTGCCGACCACCACGACCTCGTCCACCTGGGTCGCGTCCGCCGTCTTTGGGCGCTGGCGCAAAACGAAGGTGCTTCCCTCCCGGCTGACGATCTCCAGATCCGTGTCCTGGATCAGAAGGTTCACCGCCGCCTCGACGTCCATGACGCCGGTCACCGCGCGGGCGCGAACGCCCGACAGATGCGCCGTCGGCGCCGAGATCTGCACGCCGGCCTGACGAGCCAGCTCCGTAATCGCCTGGCTGATCGGCTGGGCCGGAACGTTGAACGTCCGATCCTGCGCCTGAGCCCCACTCACTGCACACAACAGCGCCAATCCCGCGGCGCTCGCCGCCAGGCCCTGCTTCCAAGACGCTCTCATTACCCCGACCCTTGATTCTTTTTTGGACGTCCGCCGTGCGACGGATCACCTCCAAGACGCGGGGCGCGCCGGAATCCTCCGAAAAAAAGCAATTCGTGGCCTGAAATTAGGCCAGACGACGGCTCAGCCTGATTTCCTCGGCGTTCACGGCCACGTCCAGATCCAGACTTCCGGCCGCCGCGCGGGCGAAGCTGACGGGGTCGTTGGCCACGAACAGGCCGGTGATCTTCATGCCCGCCACCAGGGGATCAGCGGGCACGATCCGGGTGGGATTGTAGCGCGCGAACTCCCGCGCGGCCCGCATCAGGGTCTCGTCTTCCAGCTGGATGCGGCCGTGCCGCCAGGCCAGTTCGCGGTCGGCGTCGATCTCGCCGACATGGACCGGCGGCGCGCCGTCGGACAGGAAGGCGCGGGTGTTGGCCGCCAGCTCCAGCCCCTGGCCGTGCGAGCCGTTCAGCTCGACCTCGCCGCCGAAGGAGACGACCTGAAGCGGCGACTTGCCGAGCCGTCGCACCAGGAAGCTGGCCCCGTTGGCGATCACCGCCGCCTCGCCCGAGCGCACCACGAAGGGGCGGCTGGCGTCGGCGACCACGTTGAACAGGGCCTCGCCCGTGGTCAGCACGATTTCGCGCGTCCTGCGGCTGTAGCGGACATCGCCCTCGGACAGGGTGTTCAGCGTCATCACCGAACCGTCGTCCAGCGGCACGACCCGGGTCTCGCCCATGCGGGTCTCGAACGGCTGCGCCCGGCTGCTCAAGGCCGCCAGCGCCCCCGCGCCGCCGACCGCGACCACCGACGCCGAGGCCGCGATCAGACCGCGTCGGCTGATGACCGGCTTGGGCGTCGGACGCGTGAACGGAGTGGCCCCGCCCGCCAGCGCGGCCGCCCGGCGGCTGTGCACCGCCACGGCCCGCGCCCGCGCAAAGGCCCCGAGACGCCGCTCGTCGCCTTCCAGCCAGGCGTCCAGTTCCGCCTGATCCGCCGGGGACAGGGGTCCGTCGTCAAGCTTCGCCGCCCAGAGGCAAGCGATGCGCTCAACCTCCTGGCTTGTCTGCCTGGCCATGAACCTTACCGCGTTGTTGTTTCTCAGCCTTAGACGCGACCACCGCGCCAAATCCGCCATTCGCATAGGCCGCCATCAGCAAGCCCAGCCCCTTGGCGATGTGTTTTTCGACCGTACTTTCCGCAATCCCGGTCCGGCGCGAAACTTCCTTCTGCGACAGGCCCGAGACCCGGCTCAAAAGGAAGATCTTTCGCGTTTTTTCCGGCAGCCGGGAAATCATCTCGGCCAGGACCTGAAGCTCGTTGCGGGCCATCACCGTGTCTTCCGGGGTCAGTTCGTCCACCGCCAGCTGAAGGCTCTCGACCTCGGCAAGAGAGCGGATCGAGACCACGCTCTTGCGGCGCACCCGGCTGACCAGGACCGAATAGGCGGTGCGGAAGAAATAGGCCCGCACGTTGCGGATCTCGGACACGTCGGCGACCGTCACCAGCTTGGCGTAGGCCTCCTGAATGATGTCGTCGACGTCGCACTCGGCCTGACGCCCGCGGCGCAGCCAGCCGCGCACCGCCGGCTCGTGCGGCATCACGTACGTGGCAAGCCACAGCGCTCGTTCGTCCGAAACCCCCATGCAGCGCTTCTGCATGACCGGGGCCGTCCGGTTCAACCGCTATTTTGGAAAGGCCAGCCGCGCGGCGTTCCTTGGCGCAGTCAACTTCAATTCGTTGCATAAACTTTCAACGGCGATAGTATTTATGAAACGGATTGCACAACAGGCCGCCGCCCATGCCCTATCCCGAACTGCTCAAGCCGCTCGATCTGGGCTTCACCACCCTGAAGAACCGGGTGCTGATGGGCTCGATGCACGTCGGGCTGGAGGAGGTCGAGAACGGCTTCGAACGCATGGCCGCCTTCTACGCCGAGCGGGCGCGCGGCGAGGTCGGGCTGATCGTCACCGGCGGCATTTCCCCGAATGAACGCGGCCGGCCCATGCCCTGGGGCGCCAAGCTGACCACCGAGGAAGAGGCCGACCACCACCGCCAGATCACCGAGGCCGTCCACGCCGAGGGCGGCAAGATCGCCCTGCAGATCCTGCATTTCGGCCGCTACGCCTACCACCCCGACCTGGTCGCGCCCTCGGCCATCCAGGCCCCGATCACCCCCTTCGCCCCCCACGCCCTGACCAGCGAGGAGGTCGAGCAGACCATCGAGGATTTCGTCAACTGCGCCGCCCTGGCCCAGGCCGCCGGTTACGACGGGGTCGAGGTCATGGGGTCCGAGGGCTATCTGATCAACGAGTTCATCGCCGCCCGCACCAACCAGCGCGACGACGAATGGGGCGGCTCGTACGAGAACCGCATCCGCCTGCCCCTCGAGATCGTGCGTCGCACGCGTGAGAAGGTCGGCCCCGACTTCATCATCATCTATCGCCTGTCGATGCTGGATCTGGTCGAGGGCGGCTCGACCGCCGACGAAGTGGTGCAACTGGCCAAGGCCATCGAGGCGGCGGGCGCCACCATCCTCAACACCGGCATCGGCTGGCACGAGGCCCGCATCCCCACCATCGCCACCAGCGTCCCGCGCGCCGCCTTCGCCTGGGTGACCAGGCGGCTGAAGGGCGAGGTCTCCATCCCCCTGGTCGCCACCAATCGCATCAATACGCCGGAGGTGGCCGAGAGCCTGCTGGCCGAGGGCTATTGCGACATGGTGTCGATGGCCCGCCCCTTGCTGGCCGACGCCGCCTTTGTGCAAAAGGCGCGCGAGAACCGGGCGGACGAGATCAACACCTGCATCGGCTGCAACCAGGCCTGTCTCGACCATACCTTCGCGGGCAAGATCACCTCCTGCCTGGTCAATCCGCGCGCCTGCCACGAGACTGAACTGGTCATCGCCCCGACCGAAGCCGCCAAGAAGATCGCCGTGGTCGGCGCCGGCCCCGCAGGCCTCGCCTTCGCCGTCACCACCGCCGAACGCGGCCACGCCGTCACCCTGATCGAGGCCTCCAGCGACGTGGGCGGTCAGTTCAACATCGCCAAGAAGATCCCCGGCAAGGAAGAGTTCAACGAGACCATCCGCTACTTCCGCAAGCAACTGGAGCTGACCGGCGTCAAGCTCCGCCTGAACACCCGCGCCGAGGCGCAAGCCCTGGCCGACGAGGGCTTTGACGAGATCGTGCTGGCCACCGGCGTCAGCCCGCGCACGCCCGAGATCGACGGCATCGACCACCCCAAAACCCTGTCCTACCTCGACGTCCTGCGCGACGAGGTTCCGGTCGGAAAGTCTGTCGCCGTCATCGGCGCCGGCGGCATCGGTCATGACGTCAGCGAGTATCTGGTCGAGCGGCACGAACCACCTTCCATCGACCGCTTCTTCCGCACCTGGGGCGTCGATCCCGACTACAAGACCGCCGGTGGACGCGCCGCGCCGCAGGTCGAACCGGCGGAACGTCAGGTCTTCCTGATGCAGCGCTCGACCGGCAAGGTCGGCGAGCGTCTGGGCCGCACCACCGGCTGGATCCACCGCGCCGCGCTGAAGATGCACGGCGTCGTCACCGCCAGCGGCGTCGCCTACCGCCGCATCGACGACGAAGGTCTGCACGTCGTCATCGACGGCGCCGAAAAGACCCTGCCGGTCGATCACGTCGTCATCTGCGCCGGGCAGGAGCCCCTGCGCGACCTGCACGACGATCTGGTCGCGCGCGGCTGCTCGGTCCACCTCATCGGCGGCGCCGACGTGGCCGCCGAACTCGACGCCAAACGCGCCATCGACCAGGGCGTGCGCCTGGCCGCCGCCATCTAAGGGAGGAAAGCTCATGACGACGCTGAACCTGCATCCCGCCGCCGCCGCTTCCCTGGCGAAATGGCACGACATGGTGACCCGCGCCGACGTGAGCGATCTGCGCGCCATTGTTCACCCGGACGCGACCTTCCGCTCGCCGGTGGCCTTCAAGGCCTACCACAGCGCCGACGCCCTGATCCTGGCGCTCGGCACGGTCATCACCGTGTTTCAGGACTTCGCCTACCACCGTGAAGCCGCCACCGCCGACGGCCTGAACGTGGTGCTGGAGTTCAGCGCCCGCGTCGGGGACAAGGGCGTCAAGGGCATCGACTTCATCCGCTTTGACGAAGACGGCCTGATCACGGACTTCGAGGTCATGATGCGCCCGATGAACGGGGTCCAGGCCCTGGCCGCCGAAATGGGCGCCCGCCTCGGCGCGCTTCTGCCCGCCTTCAAGGCCTCCTGAGGTTCGGCTATCCAGACCCCATGTCCCTGCCCCACGCCCTTCTGACGTCTCTGGCCGAACGCCCCGGTTCGGGCTCCGAACTGGCCGGCCGGTTCGACCGCTCGATCGGCTATTTCTGGCAGGCGACGCACCAGCAGATCTATCGTGAACTGGCTCGCCTCGAAGCCGCCGGTTGGGTCGAGGCGGAACCGGTCGAGGGCGCACGCGGAGGCAAGCGCCGCTTTCGCATCCTGCCGCCCGGCCGCGAGGAGCTGCGGCGCTGGGTCAACGAGCGCCAGGACGCGCCCGCGATCCGAGACGAACTGATGGTGCGCATCCGCGCCGAGGCCGTCGTCGGCCCGACGGGCCTGGCCGAGGAACTGGCCGCCGTCGCCGAGCGCCATCGCGGCAAGCTGGCGGCCTATCTGGAGATCGAGGCCCGCGACTTTCCCCATGAGCCTGCCGCGCCCGACCGGCGGCTGCAGCATCTGGTGCTGAAGGCCGGGATTGCGTTCGAGCGCCACCGCATCGCCTTCTGCGAGGAGGCCCTCGCCATCCTGGCACCGCGGTAGGCGGCCAGCAGAAACGCCCATTGTCGTCCTTCTGGCCGCCGCCTGGTTTTATCCTGCCCGCGATCCGTGCGAAGAGGTCCGCCCCCTCCCCCTAGGATCGCCAAATGGGCCGCTGGAACGCACGCAAGCGCATCGACGCCGACACTCAGAACACGCATGACGGGCAGGCCCTGCCGCGCACCCTGAGCTGGCCGCATCTGATCGCCATGGGCGTGGGCGCCATCGTCGGCACCGGCATCCTGACCCTGATCGGCATCGGCGCCGACAAGGCTGGACCTGCGGTGCTGCTGTCCTTCCTGATCGCCGGCTTCGTCTGCGCCTGCGCCGCCCTGGCCTATGCCGAGATGGCCTCGATGATCCCGGCTTCCGGCAGCGCCTATACCTATAGCTACGTCGTCATGGGCGAGGTCTTCGCCTGGATCATCGGTTGGAGCCTGATCCTGGAATACAGCCTGGTGGTCAGCGCCGTGGCGGTCAGCTGGTCAGGCTACGCCGCCCCCCTGCTGAACGGCTGGGCGGGCGTGCCCATGGCCCTGATGCAGGCGCCGCACGCGGGCGGGGTCGCCAACCTGCCCGCCCTCTTCATCATCGCCGTCGTCGCCGCCCTGCTGATCGCCGGCACGCGCAAGAGCGCCAGCCTGACCATGATCCTGGTGGCGGTGAAGCTGTCGGCCCTGGCCGTCTTCGTCTGGTTCGCCCTGCCCCATTTCGACGCCGCCAACCTGGAGCCCTTCAGCCCCTACGGTTTCGCGCGCAACATGGGCGCCGACGGCGTCGAGCGTGGCATCATGGCCGCCGCCGCCATCATCTTCTCGGCCTTCTACGGCTTCGACGCCATCGCCACCGCCGCCGAGGAAACCCGCAATCCCAAGCGCGATCTGGCCATCGGCATCATCGGCTCCATGTTCGCCTGCGCCGCCATCTATACGATCATCGCCCTGGCGGCCCTGGGCGCCACGCCCTTCACCGCCTTCGCCAACAGCCCCGAGCCCCTGGCCCTGATCCTGCGCGAGATCAACCAGCCCGGCGCCGCCCGCTTCCTGGCCGTGACCGCCGTGCTCACCCTGCCGACCGTCATCATGGCCTTCTTCTACGGCCAGAGCCGCATCTTCTTCGTCATGGCGCGTGACGGCCTGCTGCCGCACGGCCTGTCCAGGGTGTCGAAAGGCGGCCGTCCGATCCGCATCACCCTGTTCACGGTCGCCGTCGTCGGCGCCATCAGCCTGTTCCTGCCGCTGGACGAGATCGTCGCCCTGGCCAACGCCGGATCGCTGGTCGCCTTCACGGCGGTGGCGGTCTGCATGCTGATCATGCGCCGCCGTGCGCCCGACGCGCCGCGCGGCTTCCGCACGCCCCTGGCCTGGGTGATCGGCCCCATCGCCATCGCCGGCTGTCTCTACCTTTTGGCCAGCCTGCCGCAGAAGACCCACCTGTGGTTCCTGTTCTGGAACCTGGCCGGGATCGCCGTCTATCTGGCCTATGGTCGTCGCCACAGCCTGGCGGGCAAGCCGCCCGCCTCTTAGGCGAGGGCGCTACGGTCCAGCTGATCCACCCGCGTCACGCCGGTCAGGGCCATGGCCACCTTCATCTCGGCGGCCATCAGGTTCAGCACATGGCTGACGCCCGCCTCGCCGCGCGCGGCCAGGGCATAGGCCCAGGCCCGGCCGATCAGCACCCCGTCGGCGCCGAGCGCCAGCATCCGCGCCACGTCCAGGCCGGAACGAATCCCGCCGTCGGCCAGCACCGTCAACCGCCCCTCGACCGCGTCGGCGATCGGCGGCAGGGCGCGGGTCGAGGACAGGACGCCGTCCAGTTGCCGCCCGCCGTGGTTCGACACCACCAGACCGTCAGCGCCTAGGTCCGCCACCCGTTTGGCGTCGTCCGCGTCCAGCACGCCCTTGATGATCAGCGGCCCCTTCCAGCGCTCGCGCACCCAGGCCAGATCGTCCCAGGTCACGGTGGGATCGAAGTTGTCGCGCATCCAGGCGAAGAAGTCGTCGATGCCGGTCTTGCCCTTCAGCACCGGCGCGACATTGCCCAGCGAATGCGGACCGCCCCGGACGCCGACATCCCAGGCCCAGGCGGGACGGCCGACCGCCTGCATGGCGCGGCGCATGTCGCCGAAGAAGCCCGAGGCCCCTGCCAGACCCGAGTGGTAGTCGCGATAGCGCGACCCCGGCACCGGCATGTCGACGGTGAAGATCAGGGCCGGACATTTGGCCGCCTCGGCCAGATCCAGCAGGTCGGCCATGAAGGCGCGGTCGCGGATCATATAGAGCTGGAACCAGAAGGGCGTCGGACTGCCCGCCGCCACTTCGCCGATCGAACAGGCCCCGACCGTAGACAGGGTGAAGGGCACGCCGAAGGCAGCGGCGGCGCGGGCGGCCTGGACCTCGCCGCGCCGGGCGTTCATCCCCGCCAGCCCGACGGGCGCCAGGGCCACCGGCAGGCTTTGCTTCTGCCCGAACAAGGTCGCCGACAGGTCGATGTCCGACACGTCGCGCAGCACGCGCTGACGCAAGGCCACATCGCGCAGATCGGAGATGTTCCGGCCCAGCGTCGTCTCGGCGTAGGAGCCGCCGTCGATGTATTCGAACAGGAAGCGCGGCAGGCGCCGACGCGCCAGCTCGCGATAGTCGGTGATGGAGGCCGCCTTCACGCCGCCCGTCCTATTGCAGGTTCACAAAGGCGCCGCCGTCAACCAGCAGGGCCGCGCCGGTGACATAGGCCGCCATGTCCGAGGCCAGGAAGGCGACCGCGCCGCCGATGTCTTCGGGCTGACCCAGACGGCCCAGCGGGATGCGGCCTTCCATGTATTCGCGCTTGGCCGGATCGGACAGGTCGTCCTTGTTGATGTCGGTCAGGATGGTGCCCGGCAGCACCGAGTTGCAGCGGATGCCGTGCTTGCCCAGGGCGATGGCGCAGGACTGCATGAGGCTGTGCACGCCCGCCTTTGTCGGGGTGTAGTGGGTCTGGAACTCGCCGCCGACCAGGGCCGAGATCGAGCTGATGGCGACGATGGCCCCGCCGTTGCCCTGCTTCACCATCTGGTTCGCCGCCGCCTGGGTCATGAAGTAGGCGCCGTGCAGGTTGACCTCCATCGTCCGCTTCAGCGTTTCCGCCGGCATGTCGAGGAAGGCGTGGAAGGGGCAGATCCCGGCGTTGGAGACGAAGACGTCCACCTTGCCGAAAGCTTCAACCGCAGCGCTGACGAAAGCCGCCGCCGTTTCCGGCAGGGCCACGTCGCCCTCGACCGAGATGCAGCGCCGACCATGGGCCTCGACCGCCGCGATCACTTCGGCCGCAGCTTCGCCGCCGGCGTAGCTGTTGATCGCCACATCCGCGCCCTGTTTGGCCATTTCCACGGCCACGGCCGCCCCGATGCCTCGCGATCCTCCAGTGATGAGGACGACCTTGTCTTTAAGCAGCATGGGGGCTCCGTACAGTCAGTTACTTCAGGGTTTGGGGGTCCAGCCCAGGTCGCCGCTGATGGCGTTGGCGGCGTCGGTGACCGTCTTGGTCAGCTCGGCCATCCGGGCGTCGGACATGTATTGTGCGGCGGAGGAGACGCTGATCGCGGCCACGATATGCCCGTCGACCGACCGGATCGGGGCGGCGACGCAGCGAACCTGATCCTCGTTTTCCTCGAGGTCGAAGGCGTAGCCCTTCTCGGCGTAACCGCGCATCCGCTCCATCCAGACGGCGCGGGCGGCGGAATCGAACGGCGCGCCCTCCGGGGCGTAGAAGTCGCTCCACTCCGGCTCGGACTTGTCGAGGATCAGGGCCTTGCCCAGACCGGTCGAGGCGATGGGGTGACGCTCCCCAAGGCGCGAGCCGATGTTGACCCGGCGACGTCCCGGCACCTTGTCCAGATAAAGAGCGAAGCGGCCGTCCAGCACGCCCAGGTGCACCGTGTCGTCGGTCGCCGCCGACAGATGCTCCAGCCAGGGGCGCGCCACCCGCGGCAGGTGCATCTGCTGGCTGGCGGCGTGGCCCAACTCCAGCAGCTTGGGACCGAGCGAATAGCCCTCGCGCGGGCGGAAGGACAGCAGACGACGGTCCACCAAAGCCGAAGCCAAACGGTGGGTGGTGCTGCGCGTCAGCTCCAGCTTCTCGGACAGTTCGGCCAGAGGCAGCGAGCCGTCGATCAACGCGTCGATGACATCCAGACCGCGCAGCAGGGTCTGGCTGCCGGAGGCCTTGACCCCGGTTTCCTCTTCGCCTTCGCCGTGTTCGGTCTTGATTGACGTCATTCGTCCCATCTCGTAATCCTCATTCCCAGAATGTAGCAAAACACGCAAGCGGGCCGCTCAAATGGTTGGCAAGTTTGACGGGTCGCACGGAGGAACGCCAGTGAAATCCCGCATTATGGGAGCGGATTACCGTATCTCGGTGATTTGCCAATGAGCCGCCTGCCGAAAATCAAACACGTCCGCGCATTTGTTGTGAAGAACGACGGCACGGGCGGGGGCGCCGACTATCATGACCAGGGCGACGGCCACTGGATCGACGACCACATCGCCACGCCCATGGCGAAATACCCCGAGTACCGCCAGAGCCGCCGCAGCTTCGGCATCAATGTGCTGGGCACCCTGGTCGTCGAGATCGAAGCGGACAATGGCGTGGTCGGCTTCGCGGTGACCACCGGCGGCGAGCCCGCCGCCTATATCGTCGAAAAGCACCTGGCCCGCTTCCTGGAAGGGCGCGATCCGTCCGAGGTCGAGAAGATCTGGGACCAGATGTATTTCTCGACCCAGTATTATGGCCGCAAGGGTCTGGTGGTGAACGCCATCTCCGGCGTCGACCTGGCCCTGTGGGACCTGCTGGGCCGCCTGCGTCAGGAACCGGTCTTCGCCATGCTCGGCGGGGCGGTTCGCGACGAACTGACCTTCTACGCCACCGGCGCCCGTCCCGACAAAGCCAAGGAACTGGGCTTCATCGGCGGCAAGATGCCCCTGCACCACGGCCCGGCCGAGGGCGAGGAAGGCCTGCGCAAGAACCTGGCCGAGCTTGAGGCCATGCGAAACGCCTGCGGCGACGACTTCTGGGTGATGTTCGACTGCTGGATGGCGCTGGACCTCAACTACGCCACCCGCCTGGCCCACGAGGCCCACAAGCTGGGTCTGAAGTGGATCGAGGAGGCCCTCAGCCCCGACGACTACTGGGGCTATCAGGCGCTGAAGAAGAACGCGCCCAAGGGGATGCTGGTCACCACCGGCGAGCATGAGGCCACCCGCTGGGGCTTCCGCATGCTGCTGGAAATGGAATGCTGCGACATCATCCAGCCCGACGTGGGCTGGTGCGGCGGCGTCACCGAGTTGCAGAAGATCTCGGCCCTGGCCGATTCCAAGGGAGTGCTGATGATCCCCCACGGCTCATCCGTCTATTCCTACCACTTCGTCGTGACGCGCCATAACAGCCCGTTCGCCGAGTTCCTGATGATGGCCCCCGGCGCCGACGAGGTCGTGCCCATGTTCCATCCGCAACTGATCGGCGAGCCCGTGCCCGTGAACGGCCGGCTCAAAGTCCCCGACACTCCCGGCTTCGGCGTCGAGCTGAACCGCGACATCGCCCTGCACCGCCCCTACGCGCGCTAAGACAAGAGTTCCTCCCCATGAAGCTCCTCCGCTACGGCCCCAAGGGTCAGGAAAAGCCCGGCACCCTGGACGCCGAAGGCCGCATCCGCGACCTGTCGGGCGTGGTCGCCGACATCACCCCGGACCAGCTGTGGGGCGAAGGCCTCGCCGCGCTGAAGGCCGTTGATCCCGAGACCCTGCCTCTGGTCGAGGGCGCGCCGCGTTACGGCGTGCCGGTCAACGGCGTGCGCAAGTTCATCGCCATCGGCCTGAACTTCGCCGACCATGCCGCCGAGTCCAACCTGCCGATCCCCGCCGAACCCGTGGTCTTCACCAAGGCGGTGTCCTGCTTGACGGGCCCGAATGATACCGTTGTCATTCCTCGCGGCTCCGAAAAGACCGACTGGGAAGTCGAGCTGGGCATCGTCATCGGCAAGCGCGCCTCCTACGTCGAACAGGCCGACGCCCTGGACCATGTGGCCGGCTATGTCCTGATCAACGACGTGTCAGAACGCGCCTTCCAGACCGAACGCGGCGGCACCTGGGACAAGGGCAAGGGCTGCGACACCTTCGGCCCGGTCGGCCCCTGGATCGTCACCACGGACGAGGTCGGCGACGTGCAGACGCTCGACATGTGGCTGGATCTCAACGGCAAGCGCATGCAGACCGGCAACACCCGGACCATGATCTTCGGCGTGGCCGAGATCGTCTCCTACGTCAGCCAGTTCATGACCCTGGAGCCCGGTGACCTGATCACCACCGGCACCCCGCCCGGCGTCGGTCTGGGCCAGAAGCCCGAGCCCTTCTATCTCAAGGCCGGTGACGTCATGGAGCTGGGGATCGAAAAGCTGGGTTCTCAGCGCCAATCGGTCGTCGCTTGGTCCAAGGACGTGGTGGCATGAGCGCCTATCAGGGCCGTTTCACCGGCCGCACCGCCGTCGTCACCGGCGGCGCCTCGGGCCTGGGCAAGGCCTCGGCCGCCCGCATCGTCGCCGAGGGCGGCCAGGTCGTGCTCTGGGATCTTAACGCGGACACGCTGAAGGCCGCCGCCGAGGAAGTGGGCGCCGTCGCCACGGTGGCCCTGGACGTGGCCGACCCGGCCGCCGTAGAGGCCGCCGCCAAGACCTCGCATGAGGCCCTCGGCGGGCGCATCGATATCCTGGTCGCCTCGGCCGGCATTACCGGCGCCACCGTGCCGGTGCACGAGTTCCCGCTCGACAGCTGGAAGCGCGTGGTCGACATCAACCTGAACGGCGTCTTCTACTGCTGCCGCGCCGTCACCCCCTACATGCTGGACAACGGCTATGGCCGCATCGTCAACGTGGCCTCGGTCGCGGGCAAGGAAGGCAACCCCAACGCCAGCGCCTATTCGGCGTCCAAGGCCGGCGTGATCGGCTTCACCAAGTCCCTGGGCAAGGAACTGGCCGGCAAGGGCGTCATCGCCAACAGCCTGACCCCCGCCACCTTCGAAAGCCCCATCCTGGAGCAGCTGCCGCAGAGCCAGGTCGACTACATGCGCTCCAAGATCCCCATGGGCCGCCTGGGCGAGGTCGAGGAAAGCGTCGCCATGGTCTGCTTCATGGCGTCGGAAGAATGCAGCTTCACCACCGCCTCGACGTTCGATACGTCGGGCGGCCGCACGACCTACTAGGGAGCTTCAGGTGGGCCGCGACCTTCGCATCGTCGATCCGCACGTCCACCTGTGGGACCTGTCACGCGCCCGCTATGGCTGGCTGCAGGACGATCCACTGCCGAACAATCCGGCGGGGGACATGGCCCCGATCGCGCACCGCGATTACCTGCTGAAGGACTACCTGGCCGACACGGCGAACTGGCGCGTGGACAAGATCGTCCATGTCGAGGCCGGCCAGCCGCGCGGTCAACAGTTGGCCGAGACCGACTGGCTGCAGGCCATGGCCGACGACTACGGCTATCCGCATAGCGTCGTCGCCGGCGCCGACCTGACCGACCCCGATCTGGACGCCCTGCTGGAAGCCCACGCCGCGCGGCCCAACGTCCGGGGCGTGCGCCAGATCGTCTGCTGGCACGCCGATCCGAAGAAGACCTACAATCCCGCTGATCCCCTGCTCGATCCCGCATGGCGCGCGGGATTCGCCAAGCTGGCGCGGCACGGCCTGTCCTTCGACCTGCAGCTTTATCCGTCGCAGATGGCCAGCGCGGTCGAACTGGCCGACGCCCATCCCGACATTCCGCTGATCATCAACCACGCCGGTCTGCCGACCGACCGCGACGACGCGGGCTTGGCGCTCTGGCGCACCGGGCTGAAGGCCCTGGCCGAGCGTCCGCAGGTCTCGATCAAGATCTCCGGCCTCGGCATCACCGACCGCGCCTGGACGCCCGACAGCATCCGCGCGGTCGTCCTGACCTGCATCGAGACCTTCGGAACCCGCCGCGCCATGTTCGCCAGCGACTTCCCGGTCGAGCGCGTTCACGGAACCTTCGACGCCTTCTATTCCGCCTTCGACGCCATCACGCGCCACTTCAGCGCCGATGAACGCGACCGTCTGTTCGCCGCCAACGCCGAGGCGATCTACCGCATCTGACCCACCATTCGCCGAGCCCGCATCAAGACGGCGCCGGCCCCCGAGGAAGCCCGAGAGGACGACATGAGTATCGAAACCGACGCCGCCCACACCCCCGGCGGTCTCGCCGTGCCCGCCGGCAACCTGCGCGGTCCGCTGGCCTTCGCCATCGCCTGCTTCCTGATCTGGGGTCTGGCCTACGGCCTGCTGGACGTTCTGAACAAGCATTTCCAGGACACGCTCAGCATCAGCCACGCCGACAGCGCCTGGCTGCAGATCGCCTATTTCGGGGCCTATCTGCTGCTCAGCGTGCCTGCGGGCATGCTGCTGAACGCGCGCGGGTACAAGTTCGGCATCGTCACCGGCCTGATGGTCGCGGCGGTCGGCGCCCTGCTCTTCATTCCGGCGGCCAGCGCCGGCGCCTTCCTGCCCTTCGTCGGCTCGATGTTCGTTCTGGCGGCTGGTCTTTGCATCCTCGAGACCAGCGCCGACACCTATGTGAACGTGCTGGGCGACCCGGCCAAGGCGCCGCAGCGCCTGAACCTGGCGCAGTCGTTCAATGCGCTTGGCGTCTTCTTCGGCCCCCTGATCGGCGGCGCGGTCTTCTTCAGTCCCACCACGACCGAGGCTCTGGGCGGCGCCACCCGCTCGATCCAGATCGTCTATGGCCTGATCGCCCTGGGCGTCGTGCTGTTCGCCCTGGTGGTGTGGCGCGCCCGCCTGCCCGAAACGGGCCTGGCCGACCACGGCGGCGAGGACGCCGGCGGCGTGGCCAAGCCGCTGTCCAAGCAACCGCACTTCGTCGCGGGCGTCATCACTCAGGCCCTCTACATCGGCGCCCAGGTCGGCATCGGCGCCTTCTTCATCAACCTGGTGACCCAGAACTGGCAGGGCCTGAGCAGCCAGACCGGCGCCTTCATGCTGTCGCTGGCCGCCATCGGCTATCTGGTCGGCCGCTTCGCTGCGACCGCCCTTCTGCTCAAGGTCAAGCCGCGCACCCTGCTGACCGCCTATGGCGTCATCAACGTCATCCTGACGCTGATCGTGGCCGCCGGCATCGACAAGGTGTCGCCGATCGCCCTGATCGCCGTCTTCTTCTTCATGTCCACCATGTTCGCCACCATCTTCGCCCTGGGCACGACGGGCCTGGGCGCCGCGACGAAGAAGGCCTCGTCTCTGATGGTCATGGCCATCGGCGGCGGCGTGCTGCTGCCCTGGCCCATGGGCAAGATTTCCGATCTCTATGGTGCCAATGTCGCCTTCCTCCTGCCCGCCGCATGCTTCGTGGTCGTCGCCTGGTACGGCTGGAAGGGCGCGGGTCTGGGTCTGAAGACGGAGGCCAAGTAATGCGTCTGCGTTCCGCCCTGCTCGCCTTCACCCTGCTGGCCGGCCCGGTCGCTCTGCCGCTGGGCGCCTGCGCCCAGACGGTTCAGCCGGCATCGGCGGTCGCCCCGGCGGCCCCGATCAACCGGCAGGCCCTGGCCCAGCGTCATAATGTGACGCTGGCCGCCATCGACCGCCACGCCCCGATCATGTTGGGCAATGGCGACCTGGGCTTCACCGCCGACATCACCGGCCTGCAAACCTTCCCCGAGCAGTATTCGGAACTGGCCCCCCTGCTGACCATGGCCCAGTGGGCCTGGCACAGCTTCCCCAACCCTCAGGGCTACACTGAGCAGAACGGGCTGGTGAACGTGCCTGTCCCCGGTCGCGGCGAGCAGCCCTACGCCTGGATGAAGTCCTGGGCCGAGGCCGAGACCAACCCGGCCTACACCTGGCTTCGGGCCAACCCGCACCGCATCTCGCTCAGCCGCATCGGCCTGAGCTTCAGCGACGGCCGCGCCCTCGACTTCGCCAAGGTGGCCGACACCCGCCAGACCCTGGACCTGTGGTCGGGCGCCCTGACCAGCCGCTTCACCTATGACGGCCAGTCGGTCGAGGTCGTGACGCGCGTCCATCCCGAGCTCGACATGGTCATGGTCGAGATCGTCTCGCCTCTGGTCGCGTCGCAGGGCCTGGGCGTTCAGGTCCGCTATCCCGGCGTGAACCCGGCGATCAACCCGGATCCGACCAGCTTCGACGCCACGGGCGCGCAAAGCCTGGAGGTCGTCGCCTTCGACACCGGCGACGTTCGCATTCGCCGCACCCTGGACGACACCACCTATCATTCCGGCATCATCGCCTCGGGCAAGATTGAGCAGAGCGGGGCTGACCGCTTCAGCGTCGTCGCCAACGGCCGCGACCGGCTGACCGTCATGGTCCGCTTCGATCAGACGGCGGACACGACGAAGGCCCCCGCCTACTCCTCCAGCGTTCAGGCCGTAACCACCCACTGGAACGCCTTCTGGACCCAGGGCGGCGCCGTCGACTTCACCGGCTCGACTGACCCGCGCGCCACTGAGCTGGAGCGCCGCGTGGTCCTGTCACAGTATCTGTCCGCCGTGAACGGCGCGGGCGAGCTGCCGCCGCAGGAAGAGGGCCTCTTCTCCAACTCCTGGTACGGCAAGTTCCATCTGGAGATGCATCCCTGGCACGCCGGCTGGCAGGCCATGTGGGGCCGCCCCGAACTGCTGGAGCGCAGCCTGCCCTGGTATCTGGGCAATCTCGACAACGCCCGGGCCGAGGCAGCGCGTCACGGGGTCAAGGGCGCCTGGTGGCCGAAGATGGTCGGGCCCGAGGGCCGCAACAGCCCCAGCCTCGTCTCCCCCTTCATCATGTGGCAGCAGCCGCATCCGATCCTCCTGGCCGAACTGGTCTGGCGCTCGGAAAAGGACCCGGCGGTGCTGGGCCGGTACAGCGAACTGGTCGAGACTACCGCCGACCTGCTGGTTTCCTGGCCGATCGAACAGAACGGCCGCCTGAACCTCGGCACGCCCCTGATTCCGGCTCAGGAAAACTATGATCCCCTGACCACGGTGAACCCGACCTTCGAGGTCGAGTATTTCCGCTGGGCGCTGGAAACCGCGCAACAGTGGCGTGTCCGTCAGGGACAGCCCCGTCGCGCCGACTGGGATCAGGCCCTGGCCAAGATCGCCCCACCGGCGATGAAGGACGGCCTCTACCTGCCGGTCGAGAGCGTGCCGGACTTCTGGGAGACGGCCATGTCGGACGCCTGCCGCAAGCACGCCGCGGCTGCCCAGTGCAAGAACCGCGACCACCCCTCCTTCCTGATGGCCTATGGCTTCATTCCCGGCGCGCGGATCGATCCCGCCGCCATGCGCCGAACCTTCGAGGCGGTGGAACAGAACTGGGACGTGCGCCAGACTTGGGGCTGGGACTTCCCCATGATGGCCATGACCGCCGCCCGCCTCGGCGAGCCGGAAAAGGCTGTCGACTGGCTGTTCGCCGACCTGAAGAACAATCAGTGGGGCGTCACCGGCATGACCCCGCGCGTCCATCTGGACGAGCACGCCGACGAGCTGGTGCCGGTGTCCGCCGGCGCCGGCGGCGTGGAGATGTCGGTCAATCCCGACGGCGCGGGCTATCGTCGCGCGGCCGAGACCTACTTCCCGTCCAACGGCTCGCTGCTGATGGCGGTGGGTCTGATGGCCGGCGGCTGGGACGGCTCGACCGGCCACGCGCCCGGCTTCCCGAAAGAAGGCTGGAGCGTGCGGGTCGAAGGCCTGACGCCCGCGCCCTGATGACGATGATCAAGAGGACCGCCCCATGACGACCTCCCGCCGTTCCGCCCTCAAGGCCCTGTTGGCCGCCCCCGCCGCCGCGGGCGTCGCCAGCGTCGCCCACGCCCAGAGCGCCACGCCGGCGCCGCGCGTGGCGAACGGCTTGCCACCCGCCCTGCCGCCGGCCGGGCAGGTCCCGGCTTGGCCCGCGCCCAACACCGCCCCGCCCTCAACCCAGGAGGCGCCGCACCAGCCGCCGCAATGGTCCGGCCCCGTGCCGACGGACTGGATCGACCAGAAGACCGGACACCGCATCCGCCGCCTGACGCCCGACGGAGGCGGCAAGCCCTATTTCTACAAAAACATGTTCCTGCCTGCGAAGGCGGGCGCGCCGGACCTGATGGTCATCTCGACGCCCCAGGGCATTTCGACGGTGGACCTCAAGACCTGGACGCTGAGCGTCCTGGTCCCTGACCGCAACGCCGACCTGATGTTCACCGGGCGCAAGGGTCGCAACGTCTATTACTCGGTCACCGAGCCGGGCGAGGCCCAGCTGATGGACCGCGCCAAGACGATCTACGTCATCGACGTCGATACGAAGCGCACGCGCCGGATCGCCCGCATCCCCAACGGCAACATCAACTCGGTCAACGCCGACGAGACCCTGCTGCTAGGCTTCGTCGCCTATGGGTCGGAACCGCTTCAACCGGGCGTCGGCGACCCGCGCAACCGCCGCTTCGATCAGGCCGAGTACGCCGCCAACGGACCGGACGGAAAGCCCCTGAACTTCGCCCGCGCCAAGGGCGTGCGGATGCTGCAACGCTGGGCCGCCCGCTATCCGATGGAGATCTTCGTCATCGACATGGCGACCGGCGAACGCCGCGTCATCCACTCGACCAACGAATGGATCGGCCACACCCAGTTCTCGCCGACGGATCCCGACCGCATCATCTTCTGCCACGAAGGCCCCTGGCATCGGGTTGATCGCATGTGGACGATGAAGGTCGACGGCTCGGACCTGCGCAAGACCCACACCCGAACCATGAACTTCGAGATCTTCGGCCACGAGTGGTTCAGCCCCGACGGCAAGCAGGTGCTCTATGACCTCCAGACCCCGCGCGGTCAGGTCTTCTGGGTCGCCTCGGTGGATCTGGAGACGGGCAAGCGCGTCTATCGCCGGGTCGAGCAGAACGATTGGTCCGTCCACTTCAACGTCTCGCCGGACGGCCGGATGTTCGCCGGCGACGGCGGCGACGGCGACATGGTGGCCCATGCTCCGGACGGCAAATGGATCGTCCTTCTGCGTCCCGAACCCATCGTCGATGAAGACCCCTCCAGCGACAAGGACGATCAGATCAGCGTCGAATACCTGCGCTCGGAACGGCTGGTCGACCTGTCCAACCACGACTATCGGCTGGAGCCCAACCTGACCTTTACGCCGGACGGCCGCTGGATCGTCTTCGTCTCCAACATGCATGGCCGGAATCACGTCTATGCCGTCGAGGTGGCCCGCGCGGCCTGACCGCCCTGCCGCGCCTTGTGCAAAGAAGGCCCCGGAGCGATCCGGGGCCTTTTTCTTATCTCACACGTCCGACGGGATACCCGTGTTCCGCAATTCAGAACCCGATCCCATGTGTTTTTGGCGACGACGCGCGCCGCCATCCCTTTGCCTGAAAACACATTTTCGACGTCTTGCGGGCTTCAAAATGCACGGCTGACATCAGTCAGTTGCAAAAGACGGGAAGCTGTTGCAAGAAGTGGCACGCGCTGACGTCCAACTATGCGCGACACCATACCAACAAATGACACCGGTGCCACTGGCTCCGGTGCGGGGAGAGAAACATGGAACGGCCCTTCAGCCACGCCCGGACTCTGTGCATCGCCGGCGTTTCGGCGACCGCCCTGCTGTGGGGCGCCGCCCCCGCCTTCGCCCAGGAGGCCGCGCCGGCTCCCGAGCAGGAAGAAGCCACCACCGTCGACGAGATCGTCGTCACCGGCTTCCGCTCCAGCCTGCAGCAGGCCCTGAACGTCAAGCGCCGCGAAGCCGGCGCCGTGGACGCCATCCTGGCTGAAGACATCGCCGACTTCCCCGATCAGAACCTGGCCGAGGCCATCCAGCGCCTGCCCGGCGTGACCATCGAGCGCGTCAACGGCCAGGGCACGACCATCTCGGTGCGCGGTCTGGGCGCCGACTTCACCCGCACCCGCATCAACGGCCTGGAGGCCCAGGCGGCCTCGGGCGGCAACCGCAACCGCAGCTTCGACTTCTCGATGTTCGCGTCGGAACTGTTCAACAGCATCAAGGTCCGCAAGACCCAGTCGGCCGAGATCGAAGAGGGCTCGCTGGGCTCGACCGTCGACCTGCAGACCGGCCGCCCGCTGGACTTCTCGCGCAGCGGCTTCAACTCGGCCCTGTCGGTCCAGGGGTCGTACAACGACCTGTCGGAAAAGACCGTGCCGCGCACGGCCGGCCTGCTGAGCTGGTCGAACGAGGACAAGACCTTCGGCGCCCTGCTGTCGGTGGCCTATTCCGAGCGTTCGCCGATCCTCGAAAGCTTCAACACGACGCGCTGGCAGAAGGGCAACCCGGCCCAAGCCTATGGCGTCGGCCAGAACTTCGGCGGCTGCGTCCCCTGCACCACGACGGCTCAACGCACCGAGCTGCTGAACGCCTTCTATCCGCGCATCCCGCGCTACACCTTCGGCAACACCCAGGAAGATCGCCTGGGTCTGACCGGCGCCCTGCAATGGCGCCCCAGCGACCGCACCGAGGTGGTGCTGGATCTGCTCTGGTCGCGCCTGAACTCGGAGCTGGAAAGCCCCAACGTCGAAGCCTGGGCCTTCAGCCGCGCCGCCGTGAACAACGTCATCGTTCGCGACTACGCCATCGACGCAAACAAGAACGCCCTGTCCTACGGCGTCTTCGACAACATGCTGGTGCGTTCAGAAAACGGCTTCACCCGCAATGAGAGCACCTTCGCCCAGGCCTCGCTGAACGTCCGTCATGACTTCACCGACCGCCTGCGCGGCAACATGAAGCTGGGCCTCAACAAGTCGGAAGCCCGCACCCCGATCAACGTCACCTACGCCTTTGAACAGGCTGGCGTGAACGGCTACACCATCGACTTCCGCGGCAATGACCGCATGCCGATGATCAACTACGGCTACGACATCACCTCGGGCAAGGGTTTCACCCTGGTCCAGGGCACGCGCAGCACCAGCGGCGGCGACTTCGACAACAATGTCGTGGCCGGCGCCCTGGAATACGACTGGAACCCGTCGCTGACCTTCAAGGCCGGCGGTGAGTACCGCACCTATGGCTTCAGCACCTGGGGCGTGGCGCGCGCCGCCACCAACACCACCGGCGCCGATCGCATCACCGGCGTGGACGCCCTGGGCAAGATCGTCAGCATCGACGGCAAGATCGGCGTCCCCGCCGGTTCGAGCATGAACTTCATCGTGCCCGATATCTGGAAGATCAACGACTTCCTCAGCACCTATGACGATCCGCTGGTCTCGAACCGCAGCGAGCGCGAAGTCGACGAGACCGACAAGGGCCTCTTCGTCCAGGCCGACTTCAACACCGACTTCGCCAACATGGTGGTGCGCGGCAACGTGGGCGTCCGTTACGCCCAGACCGAGGTCGAATCCAAGGGCTGGCAGACGATCACGGGCGCGGGCGGACCGACCTACGCCTATGTCACGGCCAATAACGACTACGACGACGTCCTGCCGTCGTTCAACCTGGCCATCGAGCCGCGTGACGACCTGGTCGTCCGCCTGGGCGCCGCCAAGGTCATGTCGCGTCCGACCCTGGGCGATCTGACGCCGGGCGGCGGCGTGTCGCCGACCACGCGCACCGTCTCCTACGGCAACCCGCTGCTGGATCCGTTCCGGGCCACCAACTACGACCTGTCGGTCGAGTGGTACTTCCAGAACGAAGGCCTGCTGGCCGCCGCCGTCTTCTACAAGGACATCGACAGCTTCATCACCTCGGTGACCGAGTCGATCGTCTGGAGCGACCTGGGTCTGCCTGACGACCTGCTGCAAGGCGCCGCGCGTCCGACCGACGTCTTCCAGGTCACGCGCAAGCTCAACGGCCAAGGCGGTTCGCTGCACGGTCTGGAAATCCAGTACCAGCAGCCCTTCACCTTCCTGCCCGGCCTGTGGTCGAACTTCGGCTTCATCGGCAACTTCACCTATGTCGACTCCGAGGTCGATTACGGCGCCGCCGGCAAGAACCGTCTGACGGGTCAGTCGAAGAACACTTACAACACGACCCTGTACTACGAGGACGGCCCCTTCCAGGCCCGCGTCTCGGCGGCCTATCGTAGCGGCTACCTGATGTCCTTCCCGGGCGGCAACGGCAACTCGGAAGAAGGCATGAACGCGACGACCTACATCGACGCCTCCATGTCCTACGCCTTCAACGACAACCTGACGGTGTCGCTGGAAGGCATCAACCTGACCGACGAATACAATGATCGTTACGTCGATGTGGCGGACCGCGTGTCCGACTACCGCCACACCGGCCGTGAGATCGCTATCGGATTGCGCTGGAAATACTGATCTTCCTCCCTGAGCCTTTCAGCGCATCACTTGGCCCGGAGCGTTCTCGCTCCGGGCCTCTTTTTTGCCTGCCGCCACGCAGCAAAAAGCCCCGACGCCTAAACGCCGGGGCTCTGACTTTCTAACTCTGCGGACGCCCTAGAGGCCGACCACGCCGCGCGAGGCCGTCACCTTGGGGCCCGTCCCGTCCAGAGTGTCGATCCTGCAGTCGCTGAAGCGCCAGTTGTCGGCGTTGGCGATGCTGCCCGCCTCGCGCACGTCCCAGTCCAGCCGCTCGAACTGGAAGTCGCGCAGCGGCGCCTCTTCATAGGCGGCGGCCTCGAAGCCGATCTTGCCGCCGACCGCCTTGATGTCCGACAGGCGCACGTCGCGGATGCGGGGGATGCCCTGCTCGCGCGGCACCGGGGTCGCCAGGGCGCGCCAGTAGTCGGGGATGTCGGTGATCCCCGCCGGGATCTGGGCGTAGGAGTAGTTCGGGTACCAGTTCAGATTGACCCGGAACAGCGTCGCCACGTCCTGCAGATGGATGTTCTTCAGGGCGATGTTGTTGATGACCCCGCCGCGCGTGTGACCCGACTTGAAGAAGATGCCCAGCGGCACCGGGTATTCGATCCGCAGGCCCGACACCTCGATATCCTCGAATCCGCCCGAGGTCTCGCTGCCGAAGGTCATGCCGGCCAGGGCGTCGCGCACGATGCAGTCGCGCACCTTCACCTGACGACAGGGCCGCGCCACGCGCAGGCCGTCCCAGTCGCGCCCGGCCTTGATGCAGATGGCGTCGTCGTTGACCGACAGGTCGCAGCGCTCGACCAGAACCCGCTCCGACGAGTCGATGTCGATGCCGTCCGTCGAGGGGCCGCGACCGCCCAGATTGTTGCGGATGATCAGGTCCGACACCTTCACGTCGCGCGAATAACAGACATGCACGGTCCAGAAGCCCGCCCGCGCCAGGTTCAGCCCCGACACCTCGACCGCCTCGGAATCATAGACATGGATCAGGCGCGGGCGGCGGCAGTCATAGTCCGCAGCCCAGCGCAGATCCTTGGGATCATAGTCGCGGCGCATAGCCCAATAGCTGTCCCAGAAGACCTTGCCGTCGCCGTCCACCAGACCCTCGCCGGTGATCCTGGCGTTCTTCTCGCGGTAGATGTTCAGCAGGCCCGCCGGCCATTCCATCTCGATCCCGGCGACGCGGGTGCGAACCATGGGATAGGCGGCGATGTCGCGCAGCCCCTTCACCGTGGCGCCGCGTCCGATCAGCAGGGTGACGTTCGACTTCACGAACAGCGAGCCGGACAGATAGACGCCGGGCTTCAGCACCACGGTCCCGCCGCCCGCGCCCGCCGCCGCGTCGATGGCGGCCTGGATCGGACGGGTGTTGATCGTCTCGCCGTCGCCGACCGCGCCGAAGTCGGCGGCGTCGAAGGTGCGGCCCGTCGATCGTGCGAAGGCAGGCGGGGCTGCGGTGGCGATGGCCCCGGTCAGGCCGAGTTGCAGCAGGGAGCGGCGATGCATGGGCGTTCCTCAATATGCTGGCCGCCTTGGGCGACGGCGTCTTGTCGCGCGGTGTCATTCCGACTTGCGCTGCTCATCCACCATTTTATGGTACGCATAAGCAAATAGTGAAACCCCAAACCCATCGGGGTTCGTACCGGAGAGAACGCCTGTGACGCTACGCCGCGCCGTGCCGACGATTGCCGCCTTCCTGCTGGCCAGCACCGTCCTGACCTCTCCCGCTCTGGCGCAGTCCGCCGCCGGCCAGCCCTGGGCGCCGCAGTCGAACCCCGGCGTCGAGGCCGAATGGCTGACCGCCAAGCCGCGTCCTGACCTCAACTTCCGCGCCGACGCCCGCCCCTCACGCGAACAGACCATGGCGGCGGTCGAATATGTCGCTTCGTCGCAGATCAAGGACATGGCGTCGCGTCCGCTGGCCCTTTCGACCGGCAGCAACCTGACGCAGATGTCGTCCAACTGGGTCGCCGCCACCTTCTACATCGGCGCAGCGCGCCTGGCCCGTGTGTCGGACGATCCCGAGACCCTGCGCTTCCTGACGGCGGTGGCCGAGCACTACAACTACAGCCTGCGCGGCGCTCGTTCCGGCCCGACCATGCTGAACGCCGACGACCAGACCATCGGCGACCTCTACCTCGAACTCTATTCGCGTCGGGGCCAGGACGGGGTGCTGATGCCCCTACGTCAGCGCCTGGACTATATGGTCCCGCACCTGAACCGCACGACCGAGACCGAGGCCTCCATCTGGTGGTGGGCCGACGCCCTCTACATGGCGCCCCCGGTGCTGGCGCGCATGTCGGCGGTGACCGGCGATCCCAAATACATCCGCGGCATGGACAAGGAGTTCCGCCGCACCATCGACCGCCTGTGGGTGCCCGAGCAGCGCCTCTTCCTGCGCGACCAGCGCTTCGAGGGCCGCACGGAAGCCAACGGCCAGCCCATCTACTGGAGCCGCGCCAACGGCTGGGTCATGGGCGGTCTGGCCCGCACCCTGGAGGCCATGCCCGCCGACTTCGAGGGTCGTCAGGACTATATCGACATCTTCCAGTCCATGGCCGGGCGCATCCGCGAACTGCAGCAGGACGACGGCCTGTGGCGCGCCAGCCTGCTGGCCCCCGAGCTTTACCCGCAGGCCGAGACCTCGGGTTCGGTCTTCTACGTCTACGCCATGGCCTGGGGCATCAACCACGGCCTGCTGGACCGCGCGACCTATGAACCCGCCGTGCTCAAGGGCTGGGCCGCGCTGAACCGCCACGTCCTGCCCAGCGGCCTGATCGGCGCGACGCAGAAGACCGGCGACATGCCCGTGGCGACCGATCCGAACGAAGTCGGCCTCTACACCACCGGCACCTATCTGCTGGCCGGTCTGGAGGTCGCCGACCTGAACGGCGCGCAAAAGAGCCTGCCCCTGGCCGAGCCCGCACGCGACACGCCGCAGGTGATCGCCGCCACCACGCCGACGCCCCCCGCCCCCGTCACCGTCGTCGGCGAGGCCGAGATCAAGCGTCGCGCCGAGGAGATGCACGCCACCCGCGCCCTCTCCTATGACCCCGCCGCTCTGGGGCGTCCCGCCGAGGTCGAGCGCCTGACGCCGCCGCCCGCCGACCAGCAGCAACCGCGCGCCGTGGTCCGCTTCGCCCCCGACCGTCTCGACGACTTGCTGTGGGAGAACGACCGCGTCGCCCACCGCATCTACGGCCCGGCGCTGGAGGCGCGCGAGGCGCCCTCGGGCTCGGGCATAGACGTCTGGGCCAAGCGCGTCCGCTATCCCTACATGGACCGCCAGCTGCGCTTCCCCAACTACCACGTCGATCGCGGCGAAGGCCTGGACTACTACGACGTCGGGCGCGGGCGCGGCTCGGGCGGTCTGGGCGTCTGGTACGAGAACAAGCTGTGGACCAGCCGCAACTTCTCGACCTATCGCATCGAGGAGACCGGCGGCGACGAGGCCCGCTTCAGCGTCGACTATCGCCCCTGGCCCGTCGATGTGGCCCGCAAGGTCTGGGAGACGCGCGACTTCAGCCTGCCGCTGGGCTCCAACTTCACCCGCATGACCTCGACGCTTAGCTCGGACACGTCAGAGCCCCTGATCGTCGGCATCGGCATCTCCAAGCGCCGAAACGCTGCGGGAGCCGGCGCCGTCACCCGCGACGCCGCCAACGGCCGCCTGATGTTCTGGGAGCCCGCCAATCCCGAGCACGGCTCCATCGGCATCGCCATCGCCGTCGATCCCGCCCTGGTCGAAGGCTTCGCCGAGGACGCCGACAACTATCTGATCCTGGTCCGCGTCACCCCTGGCCGGCCCTTCACCTACTACATGGGCTCCGCCTGGGACGGCGGCCTGGACTTCAAGACGCGGGAAAGCTGGGAGGCCTACGCGGCGGGCCAGACCTTCCGGTTCTGACGCTCACACGCGCGGTGCGGCGTTGAGCGCGTCGCGAACGCTCGGAAGACGGTTTCGGCTGATGGGCAGGGATGCGCCCTCGTCCATCAGCAAGCGCCCTTGCCCGCCTTCACGCTCAAAGCCACGGACGTGGGCCAGGTTGGCGATCACCGAGCGGTGGACCCGCAGGAAGCTGGCGGGCAGTTCCGCTTCAAGTCGATCGAGACGGGCGGCGTGCAGCATTCTGCGTCCGTTCGTCAGGCGCAGTTCCACGTAGTCGTCGGCGCCGACCACGGCCAGGATGTCGACGAGCGGCACCCGCTCGACCCCGCGCGACGAGGCCACCGTCAGACAGTCCGGACGCGCGGCGGCGCGGGTCAGCGCCGCCTCCCGTTCCTGATCGGCGCGCCCCAATCGAACGACATCGGCCATCAGAAGGGGAAGCAGAAGGCCCGCGGCGAACAGGAAATAGGACAGGTCGACCAGCAAGCTCGGGAACAGCATGCCCACCGCGATGAAGACGGCGAGATAGGCCAGCATCGGCCGCGCGCCGGGCAGTCGGCGGCGCACGGCGACGGCGGCGACGACGGCGGAAAGCGCCAGGCCGATCATCAGAGCCAACGTCGTCTTCAGGTCGAAACCGGGGGCGAGGCCGGTCGCGGCCACGGCCGCCGCCGCCAGAAGCACCAGCCGGCCGCGCGCCTGCGGCCAGAAGCGCGACACGACATAGGAAACCAGCAGGACCGCGAAGGCGGCGCTCAGAACCCAGATGCCGACCAGCCGCAGACCGTGGACGGGATAGGCATAGGGAACCAGCGCCCGCAGGCTTTCCAGAATCGCCTGCAGACCCGCGACCCCGGCCAGGGCCGCCAGCGCCAGGCTCGAACCCGTGCGGCGCAGACTGTAGATGACGGCGAAACCGAAGGCGGCCGCGAACAGCGCCCCGGCCGCGATGAAGGCGATCGCCACCGGGATCGTGCGCGACGGCCAGGGATAGGCGGCGACCATGATCCCCCCGACGGGATTGTCCAGACGCACGACCCCGTGAAACGACGACATATGGACCACGACCAGGTTGTCGGCCGAACGCCACAGCCGCTCGGGGATGGGGAAGGACGCTTCATAACGACCAGCCGCTTCCGCCGCTGGCGAGCCGCCCGGTCGTCCGTTCGCGCCCAGCTTCTGCCCATTGAGCCAGACTTCCGAGGAGGCCGCGCCGACGACATAGAGGGCGGCGGGTTCGTCGCCGCTCGGGCGCTGCACGGCGGCGCGCAACCACAACTCGCGCCCTTGCGGATCGATGACGCCTTCGACCGGGCGACAGTCGTGCAGAACGGGCGCCGCCGCGCCCGGTTCGCCCCGACACGCCTGCCAGTCATAGCCCTGATCCTGCGCTCGCGACGCCGTCGGCAGCGAGGTCCAGAGAATCGCGATGAGAAGAATCCGCCACATGGCGCGGACCCTATCGCCATTCGCTTGAAAGCGCTGCCGTTCACCGACGCAGGCCGACCGTTGGCCGAAGCACGCCCCACAGCGCCGAAAAGCCTGCTTCAACCGGGGTCATGACACACACATCCCTGAACCGCCGCTCCATCCTCACCGCCGCCGGCCTGTCGCTTCCCGGTCTGGCGCTCTTGTCGAAAACCGCCTGGGCTCAGGACGCCCAGCCCGAAGCCGGGCCCTTCCGCTTCAAGGCCGGCAACGGCGAGGAAGTCGACGCTGAACGCGGCTTCTTCGAGGCGCCCGAGGATCGCCGCGTTCCGGGTTCGCGCCGCATCCGCATCGGCTATGTGCGCTTCGCCTCGACCGCGAAGAACCCGGGACCGCCCATCATCTATCTGGCCGGCGGACCGGGCGGTTCGGGCCCGCGCACGGCGATGGGGCCGCGCTTCCCGATCTTCATGGCGCTGAGAGAAGTGGCCGACGTCATTGCTCTGGATCAGCGCGGGGTCGGGATGTCGAACCACATTCCTGAACGGGAAACCAGCACCCCCTATCCCGCCATGACCCACGCCGCCGTGAGCGCCTGGTACCGCGAGGAAACGCAGAAGGCCTGGGTGGACTGGAAACGCGCCGGCGTGGCCATAGCCGGGTACAATACCGAACAGAACGCCGACGACATCGAGGACCTGCGCCGCCATCTGGGCGTGGACAAGGTCAATCTGTGGGGCATCAGCTACGGCACCCACCTGGCCCTCTCGGTGCTGAAGCGCCACCCGAATTCGATCGGTCGCGTCGCCCTGGCCAGCCTTGAAGGTCAGGACCAGACCGTCAAGCGTCCGGCCCACATCGACATGTTCCTGGACCGCGTGGATCAGCTGATGGGACAGGACCCCGCCGTTCGCGCGGCGATCCCGAACATGCCGGCCTTGATGCGCCGCGTGCATGAGCGGCTGGAAGCCAATCCGGCGACGGTTACCTTCGCCGGTGAAAACGGCCCCATCGACGTCCAGGTGGGCGGTTTCGGCATCCAGCTGCTGGCCTCCGCCCTGGTCGCCAACCCGCCGCAGCTCTCCATGCTGCCCGGCATCTATCTGAAGCTCGACGCAGGCGATACCGACAGCCTGGCGTCGATCATCCCGCCGCCCCACCGCTACTTCGGCGTCTCCGGCATGTCGACGACGATGGATATGGCCTCGGGCGTCTCGCCCGAACGTCTGGCGCTCATCACCCGGGAGGCGAAGACGGCGGTTCTGGGCGACGCCTTCAATCTGCCCATGCCGCATCTGGTGGCCGCCATCCCCGGCGTCGATCTGGGCGAGGACTTCCGCCAGCCCATCCGCATCGAGACCCCGGCGCTTCTGGTCGCCGGCTCGCTGGACGGCCGCACCCCGCTGGAGGAACAGGCCGAGGTCGTCGCCCAGTTCCAGAACAAGACCCAGGTTCTGGTCGAGAACGCCGGCCACAACGTCTTCGAGGCTCACCCCGAGGTGCAGCCCCTGCTGGTGAAGTTCTTCAGCGAACAGCCGGTGAGCGACACCAAACTGGTCCTGCCGCCGCCGACCTTCCCGGTCGCATAGGACGCGATGACAGACCGGCATACCCGGACGGGAATGCCGGTCTGTCCATGCGGCCGATCACCTCGACGCGGATCGGTTCGTGCTGAATGCAGCGCCCCGAGCGGGTCGCCTGAACGATGACGTCCTCGACCTCGATCGCTTCATCCTGATGGTCGTCGTCGTGGTGACCGGCCTCCTGCGCGAGCGCCGGAGACGCGGCGGCCGCAATCAGGGCGGCGACCGACGCCAACAGGATCTGGCGAGCACGAGACGAGACGACGGATGAAGACACGCGAGCTCCGAAGCAGACAGGAAGCGGGACCCTTGCCCCTAGCCGAGGCGGCCTCATGCACCCTGTAGCGGCTACAGGGTCAAGCGTTTCGCCACGATCAACCCGCCAGCCGGTACCCCACGCCAGGCTCCGTCAGGATCAGACGCGGCTGGGCCGGGTCGGCCTCCAGCTTCTGGCGCAACTGGCCGATGACCACGCGCAGATACTGGGTGTCGTCGGCGTGGGCCTTGCCCCATACGGCGGTCAGCAGGTCGCGGTGGCCGACCACCTTGCCGGCGTTGCGCGCCAGATGGGCCAGGACGTCGTATTCCTTGGGCGTGACGCGCACGGCCTCGCCCGCGCGGGTGATCAGGCGGCGCTCAAGGTCCATGACCACCTCGCCCGCCGTCAGCGGCCCGCTGGCCTCCACGCGCGGCGCGGCCTGCCTCAGGTTGGCCCGGACACGGGCCAGCAGTTCACCGACGCCGAAAGGCTTTTCGACATAGTCGTCAGCGCCCAGGTCCAGGGCCGCGATCTTCTCGGCCTCCTTGTCGCGCGCCGACAGGATGATGATGGGGCCGGCGTAGAACTCACGCGCGCGGGCCAGCACGTCCTTGCCGTCCATGTCGGGCAGGCCGAGGTCGAGGACCACGGCGTCGGGGCTCCACAGGGCGATGCCGCGCAGGCCCTCCTGCCCGCTGTCGGCGCGGCGCGGCTCATAGCCGGCGGCGTCCAGCGCCGGGGACAGGAAGCGGTGGATCTGGGGCTCGTCGTCGATGACGAGAATCTGGGGACGGACGGCGGCCATGCGGCGAACCCTAAAGCAGGCTGGGATGGGTGACGACGGCCTTGGGCAGGCTGATCAGGATGCGGGTGCCTTTTCCGTCCTGAATCGGGCTGGCGGCGGCGATGCGGCCGTTCATGGCCTCGACGAAGCCCTTGGCGATGGCCAGGCCCAGCCCGGCCCCCTTGGTGCGATCCGAGGGCTCCTCCATGCGGCGGAACTTGTCGAAAACCCGTTCCAGCTCGGCGGTCGGGATGCCCTTGCCCTCGTCCTCGATGGAGATGACCACCGAACCCCGGTCCTCATAGGCGGCCAGTTCGACGGTCGAGCCGTCGGGGCTGTAGGCCATAGCGTTTTCCAGGATGTTGACCAGGGCCTGTTCCAGCAGGCCCTGATCGACCATGACCAGACTGAGCTGGGCCGGGAAGTCGCGCGTCATCCTGCGCTGGCCGAGACGCCGCGCCACGCGCTTGCCCGCTGCGTTCAGGACGTCGCGCACATCGACCCAGTCTGCGCGGATGTTCAGCCCGCCGCCCTCCAGCCGGGTCATGTCCAAGAGGTCGCCGACATAGCGGCTGAGCCGCTCGGCCTCCTCGCGGATCGACAGCAGCAGGTCGGCGCGGACCTCGGGCTTCAGCTTGTCGCCGAGATCAATCAGCGTGGTCGAGGCCCCCAGGACCGTGGACAGGGGCGTACGCAGATCATGGCTGACCGAGTTCATCAGCGCGCCCCTGAACCGATCCGTGCGGCGCAGGGTCTCGGTCTCGACCGCCTGCCCGGCCAGATCGGCGCGCTCGACCGCGACCGCGCCCTGATCCAGCAGGGCCAGGGCCAGTTTTTCCTCGTCCGAGCCGGGCGACAGGGCCGCCGCCTCGATCCCGGCCACGCCCGCGCGGTCGCGCACGCCTTGCAGGGGGCGGAAGGTCCAGCGCGCCTGCGGCAGGGTGCCGGTGCCGTGTCCGGCGGGCTCGCCCTTCTCCCAGGCCCAGCGGGCGGCGGCCATGGCCTCGGCGCCCAGTTCCGGCTTGCCCGGCGCCCCGGCGATCAGGGTCAGCTCGTCCTCGACCGGCAGCAGGACCACGGCCCCCGCCCCCGCCGCGGCCGCCGTCTGCTCGGCCAGGATGCGCGCGGCGGCGGTGCGGTCGCCCACGCCGGTCAGGCGCTGGCTGGCGGCCAGAAGGGCCGAGACCGCCGAGGCCCGGCGCTGCGCCGCCCGCGCCTGCTCGCGCACCCGGCCGGCCAGGAAGCCCGTGGTCAGGGCCACGGCCCAGAAGACGATCAGGGTCAGGAAATCGGTCGGCGAACCGATGGCGAAACTATATTTCGGCTGAAGGAACAGGAAGTTGTAGGTCAGGAAGGCGACCGTCGCCGCCGCCAGGGCCGGGCGCAGGCCGTACAGCACCCCCGCCGCCAGCACCGCCGACAGATAGATGACGCCCAGATCGACCCGCTCGAACGTCCGATCCAGTAGCAGGGCCAGGCCGGTGGCGGCGATCACGAAGGCCGCGCCCACGGCATAGCCGCGCCAGCCGCCGGGCAGGGACAGGCGCGGCTCGCGCAGCGTCTTCTCCTCCAGATCGGCCCCGTCGGTGATGACGTGGACCGCCACGCCGCGCGCCTGACGCAGCAGTTCCGCCGCCAGTGAACGGCCCAGCCATTCCGACAGGCGGCTGTCGCGGCCCTTGGCCAGAACGATCTGGGTGACGTTATTCTGATGGGCGTGATCCATGACCGCGCGCACCACGTCGTCGCCGGACAGGACCACGGTGCGCCCGCCGAGCTGCTCCGCCAGCTTCAGCGCGTCCGACAACTTGCCCGCCGAGCCGACGCCGTGCCGCGCGCCCGAGGGGCGGTCGACGTGGGCCACGGTCCAGGGCGCGTCCATCATCATGTCCGACAGCCGCCGCCCGGCGCGGACCAGAGGCCCGGCCATGGCGTCGCCCGCGATCAGCACCAGAATCCGCTCGCCCGCCGCCCAGGGCCCCGGCACCCCCTGCTCGCGCAGTCGGGCCACCAGCTGATCATCCACCGTCTGGGCCGCGCGGCGCAGGGCCAGCTCGCGCAGGGCCGTCAGGTTCTCGACCTTGAAGAAGTTGTCCGAGGCCAGCCGCGCCGTCTCGGGCACATAGACCTTGCCCTCGGCCAGACGCTTGCGCAGCTCCTCGGGGGTGATGTCCAACACCTCGATGTCGTCGGCGCGCGACAGGGCGCTGTCGGGCACGCTCTCGCGCTGGCGCACCCCGGTGATGCGCAGCACCACGTCCGACAGGCTTTCCAGGTGCTGGACGTTCAGCGTGGTCCAGACGTCGATCCCGGCGTCCAGGATCTCCTCCACGTCCTGCCAGCGCTTGGGATGGCGCGAGCCGGGGGCGTTGGAGTGGGCGTATTCGTCGACCAGCAGCAGGCCGGGACGGCGCGCCACGGCGCCGTCCAGGTCGAACTCCAGCAGGGTCCGTTCGCGATAGGCGATGGGATTGCGGGCCATGACCTCCAACCCGCGCAGCAGGCTCATGGTCTCCTTGCGGCCGTGGGTCTCGACCACGCCGACGACCACGTCGTCGCCCTCGGCCTTGCGCCGACGCGCGGCGCGCAGCATCTCATAGGTCTTGCCGACGCCGGGCGACATGCCCAGAAAAACCTTCAGCCGCCCACGCTTGCGCGGGGCGGCCGGGGTCTTGCCCGTCGGGATGACAGGCGGCGCCATCAGCCCTCCGCAGCGGGACGAGGGAAGCGCGCGTCCAGCGCCATATTGGTCAGCAGCACATTGACGCGCGGCTGGCCCAGAACGCCGAACGTGCGGCCTTCGACATGCTGTCCGATCACCTCGCGCACCTGCGCCTCCGCTACCCCGCGCGCGCTGGCGATGCGGGCGATTTGCAGCTCAGCGTAGGCTGGAGAGATATGCGGGTCGAGGCCCGAGGCCGAGGTGGTCACAGCGTCGGCGGGGATAACCGCTGCACCCGTTTCGGCGCGCAAGGCATCGGCGTCCGTCTTGACCCGGGCGATCAGGTCCGGGTTCAGCGGGCCGAGGTTGGAGCCGGACGAGGCCGCGGCGTCATAGCCCTCACCCGCCGCCGAAGGGCGCGGATGCAGATAGACCGGCTCCGCAAAGGTCTGGCCGACCAGGGCCGAGCCCACCACCTGACCCGCCTTGTCGCGGACCAGGCTGCCGTCGGCCTGATCGTGGAAGACCGTCTGGGCCACGCCCGTCACCGCGAACGGATAGGCGACGCCCAGAACGCCGGTGAACAGGGCGATCATCACGACCGCCGGACGGATGTGGTTCAGCATCAGAAGGTCGCCTTCACGCTGGCTGCGACGCGACCGTCATAGGCGGCGCCGAAGTCGTGTTCGTCGGTGTCGAAATAGCGGACGTCCAGCGCCAGATGGTCGGTCAGCTGATAGGCAGCGCCCAGGTTCCAGGTGGTGTAGTCAAAGTCCGACGACACCCACTGACGGCCCACCGCCACCGAGAGGGTCCACCTGTCCGCCGGGCTGATCGCGCCGTTGATCTCGGCATAGGTCGCCTCATCCTCGGCCGCGCCGAAGAAGTCGGGAGACCAGTAAATCGCCGCCCCCAGGGTGGCCGGGCCGACAGCGCGCGAGGTCACGGCCTTCAGCTCGACATAGTCGTAATCGGCCCCGTCCGGCTGACCGGCGTAGAAATAGCTGACCACGCCGAAGTCCCAGTTGAAGCCGGCGAACTCGGGCCGAACCCCGGCGTAGAGGTCGATCTCGGCGTCGGTGTCGGCGTCCCCGGCGAAGGAGACGTTGCCGGCCCAGGCGCCGGCG
Source organism: Brevundimonas sp. UBA7506 (assembly GCF_002479495.1). Taxonomy (GTDB): domain Bacteria; phylum Pseudomonadota; class Alphaproteobacteria; order Caulobacterales; family Caulobacteraceae; genus Brevundimonas. Next base: position 124,190 of record NZ_DLNQ01000007.1, on the reverse strand, counting down.
TAGAACAGGCCCTGGGTCACATCGACGCCGGCTGAAATCGCCGGATCGCCTTCGGTCTGGCTGACGCCGCGGAAGACGTAGTCGGAAGCCACGGCGGCGTTGAAGGCGACGTCGGGACCGGCTTTTTCCTCGGCCTTGGCCGGGCTGCTGCACAGCCCTAGGGCGATGATGGCGACCAGACAGGCGCCGCCGAACAGGGCGTCGTTCGCGCCCGAGGCTTTGGTGGTGTTGCGTTTACGCATGATGGCTTCCTTGCGTCTCAGGCCAGGCCGAGAGCGGAGATGACGATGTCGATCAGTTTGATGCCGATGAAGGGCGCGATCAGACCGCCCAGGCCGTAGATCAGCAGGTTGCGGCCCAGCAGCTTGCCCGCCCCCACGGCGCGGTACTTCACGCCGCGCAACGCCAGGGGAATCAGGGCGATGATGACCAGGGCGTTGAAGATGACCGCCGACAGGATGGCGCTTTCCGGGCTGGACAGCTTCATCACGTTCAGCGCCGCCAGAGACGGCAGACCGACCACGAACATCGCCGGGATGATGGCGAAATACTTGGCCACGTCGTTGGCGATCGAGAAGGTGGTCAGGGCGCCGCGTGTGATCAGCAGCTGCTTGCCGACCTCGACGATCTCGATGACCTTGGTCGGATCGCTGTCCAGATCGACCATGTTGCCGGCCTCGCGGGCGGCCTGGGCGCCGGTCTGCATGGCCACGCCGACGTCGGCCTGTGCGAGGGCCGGCGCGTCGTTGGCCCCGTCGCCGCACATGGCGACCAGACGGCCCTTGGCCTGTTCCGCCTTGATCAGACGCATCTTGTCCTCGGGCGTGGCCTCGGCCAGGAAGTCGTCAACCCCGGCCTCGGACGCGATGGCCGCCGCCGTCACCGGGTTGTCGCCGGTAATCATGACGGTCCTCAGGCCCATGCGGCGCAGGTCGGCGAAGCGGGCCTTCACCCCCGGCTTGACCACGTCCTTCAGGTGGATGACGCCGACCAGGACATCGTTCTCGACCACCGCCAGAGGCGTGCCGCCCGAGCGGGCGATGCGGTCCACGGCGGCGCGGAACTCGGCGGGCGCGGTGCCTTCGTCCACGCCGAGGGATTTCAGCACGGCGTCGACCGCCCCCTTGCGCCACGACTGGCCGTCGGCTTCGAGGCCCGACTGACGGGTCACGGCGCTGAACGGAATGGTCCTGGCGCCGACAGGCAGGTCGCCCGTCACCCCGGCGTTGCGGCCCAGCTCGACGATGGAGCGGCCTTCCGGCGTCTCATCGGCCAGCGAGGCCATGACCGCCGCCCGCATCGCCGCCTCGGGACGCACGCCCGGCACGGTGATGACTTCGGTGGCCATGCGGTTGCCGAAGGTGATGGTGCCGGTCTTGTCGAGCAGCAGGGTGTCGACGTCGCCTGCCGCCTCCACCGCACGGCCCGAGGTGGCCAGTACGTTCACCTTCAGCAACCGGTCCATGCCGGCGATGCCGACCGCGGACAGCAGCCCCCCGATCGTCGTCGGGATCAGGGTGATAAACAAGGCGCCCAGAACGATGGGATCCAGCTTGATCCCGGAATAGGCGCCGAGGCCCAGCAGGCTGGCGACCGCGATCAGGAAGACCAGGGTCAGACCGGCCAGTAGAACCGACAGGGCCAGTTCATTCGGCGTCTTCCTGCGGTCCGCGCCCTCAACCATGGCGATCATGCGGTCGAGGAAGGTGGCGCCGGGGGCCGAGGTGATACGCACCTTGATCCAGTCGGAGACAACGGTCGTACCGCCGGTGACGGCGGAACGGTCGCCGCCGCTTTCACGGATGACGGGCGCGCTTTCGCCGGTGATGGCGGCCTCGTTGACCGAGGCGACGCCTTCGATAATCTCACCGTCCGACGGGATGACGTCGCCGGCCTCGACCAGAACGATGGAGCCGATCTCCAGCTCCCCCGCCGGGGTCGGGACGACCGTTCCGGTTTTCGGGTCGACGATCAGCTTGGCCTTGGTGGTGACGCGGGTGGCGCGAAGGCTGTCAGCCGCCGCCTTGCCGCGCCCTTCGGCGATGCTTTCGGCGACGTTAGCGAACAGGACCGTGGCCCACAGCCACAGGGCCAGTTGGATGGCGAAGCCCGCCGCCTGACCGCTGGCCACCGCCACGACCGCCGAAGCGGTCGCCAGCAGGGCGACGATCCAGGTGGCGAAGATCACCGGATTCCTGAGAAGCTTGGTCGGGTTCAGCTTGGCGACGGCGTCGCCGAGCGCCCGGCCGAGCATGGCCCCGGACAGCCCGCCCGCGATGGGCGACGACCGAGGGCTCGACGGATCGAGCGTGACTTGAGTCATGACATTCATCCGATGAGGATCAGAACCGGGCCACGACCTGGAGCATATCGAAATGCTCCACGATCGGACCCAGCGAGAGTGCGGGGAAGAACTGCAGGCCGCCGAGGATCAGGATCACCCCGATCAGCAGGCCGATAAACAGCGGGCCATGGGTCGGCAGGGTCCCGGTCGAGGGCGCCAGCCGGGGCTTGGCGACCAGAGCCCCTGCGACGGCCAGAACCGCGACAGCGGGCACGAACCGGCACAGCAGCATGGCCAGACCCAGGGTGGTGTTCCACCAGGGGGCGTTGGCGGTCAGGCCGGCAAAGGCCGAGCCGTTGTTCCCCGTCGCCGAGGTATAGGCGTAGAGGACCTCGGACAGGCCGTGCGGCCCCTTGTTCAGCAGTCCGGCGAGGGCTTCGGGCAGGACGGCGGCGATGGCCGAGAAGCCCAGCACCGACAGAGGCACGACCAGGACCGCCAGCATGGCGAACTGGATCTCGCGCGCCTCGATCTTCTTGCCCAGGTATTCGGGCGTGCGGCCGACCATCAGGCCCGCCACAAAGACCGACAGCATGGCCATCAGCACCATGACCGCGACGCCCGAGCCGATCCCGCCGGGCAGGATCTCGCCCAGCTGCATCAGGAACATGGTCACAGCCCCGCCCAGCGGCATATAGCTGGCGTGCATGGAGTTGACCGAGCCGTTCGAGGCGCCCGTCGTCTGGGCCGCCCAGGCGACTGAAGACGGCACGCCGAAGCGGACCTCCTTGCCCTCCATATTGCCGACCGATGTATCGACGCCGGCGGCGATCGCAGCCGGAGCCGGCTGGCTTTCGATAACGTAGAGGGCCGAACCGGCCGCGCCCAGCAGGATGACCGCCGCCACGACCAGGGCGCGCACGTCCTTCTTGGCCAGAACGCTGCGGCCAAAGGCGAAGAAGGCCGCCCAGCCCAGGACGTTGATGCTGATCGCCGTGATCAGATTGGTCAGGGGCGTCGGGTTTTCCAGCGGGTGGGCCGAGTTGACGTTGAACACGCCGCCGCCGTTGATGCCCAGTTGCTTGATGGCCAGCTGGCTGGCGGTCGGGAACAGGCTGATGGTCTGTTGGCCGCCTTCCAGCGTCGTCGCCTGGGCCGAGGCCGCCAGCGACTGAACCACGCCGAGCCCTGCCAGAACCACGGCCACGATGAAGGCGATGGGCAGCAGGACATAGAGGCTGGTGCGCGTCAGATCGGCCCAGAAGTTGCCGACGCCCTCGCCGCGACTGGCGACGAACGCCCGCGCCAGCGCCACCGCGATCGTCGCCCCGGTGGCCGCCGAGACGAAGTTCTGCACCGTCAGGCCGACCATCTGGGTGAAGGTCGACATCGTCGTCTCCCCGCCATAGCTCTGCCAGTTGGTGTTGGTGACGAAGCTGACGGCGGTGTTGAAGGCCAGGTGCGGGCTGACGCCGTCAAACCCCTGAGGATTCATCGGCAGGACGCCCTGCAGACGCAGCAGGCCATACAGCAGCAGGAAGCCCGCCAGGTTGAAGGCCAGCAGGGCGCCGGCGTAACCCAGCCAACCCTGGCTGCGGCTCGGGTCGACCCCGGCGGCGCGATAAAACAGGCCCTCGACCGGCTTCAGCACCGGGTCCAGCCAGGTGCGCTCGCCGTTCCAGACACGCGACATATAGACCCCGATCGGCCAGCCGAGCACGACGGCCAGACCGAGGGTCAGGGCGATTTCCGCCCATCCTTGGATATTCATGAGAAGGCGGCTCCGCTCAGAACCGCTCGGGGCGCAGCAGGGCCGCGACCATGTAGCCGGCGATAACGAGGGCGCCGGCGCCCCACAGGAGGTTCAGCAACATCGTCACAACCTCTTCAACGCAACGGCGAGGGCTGCGAAAGCCAGGAAGGCCCCGCAGCCGATCGCCAGAAAGATCACATCGGCCATGCCGACACCTCCAGCTCGACTGAGAGCCGGACAAGACGCCCTGGAGGCATAAGGGAGCCATGCGGAACCCGGCGCTCCGCATAAGGCGCGCGTAAAGACCTTATGCGTTCGGCGCGCGGCGACGGGTCACCCGGCGGGCAAGCTCCCCAAATCGGGGAAAGCTATCGAAATTATATGAGGCAACTTCAACGACGCGTCGCACAGCTAGAAGCATGTCGGGATCACTTAACGGCGGCTCACCAAAATTCGACAGCCATTGGTTTTGAGAAAACCGACCACTTAGCGAGACCATCTAAGAGTGGCTCAAACCGGTGCCAAACCACCTAAGACTGGCTCAACCTAATGGGCTCGTCGCTCTCCCAGCCAGCCAGGCCGACAAGGTCATCGTGACAGTCTCCAGCGAGGCCGATAGTGGCCGCTCGCAAGCGCCTCATGGTACCCGTAATGCGGTGAGAGGCGAAGGTGCCAGCCTCCGATCCGACATCGCTGTGGTGAGGATAGAGCAAGAGCAAATCCGCGCTGTTGTATAGCTGTCCGTAGGCGATCATCTGATAGATGTCGCTCTGGCTGACTCCCCTCTTGGGATCGTCCAGTTGGCGATTGATACGCTTCCACTTGGTGTCAATGATCAGCTCGACCGCGCCCCTTCGCTTCAGAAGGATGTCCGGCTTGGTCATGAAACGGCCGACACCGGTTTCAGCCTCCTCGAGGCAGTACAATCGACCACCCTGGGGGTGCACCGTGAAGTCTGTGCCGGCAAGAGCGCGTCTCAGTTGGCGCGCGACGTAGGCTTCGAACAGGCGGCTCATGTCGAAGGTCAGGGAGAAGCCATGCGCAGCGCCGCTCGATGTCGTCTGAAACCGGTCGCCCAACAACAGGCGCGCCAGTTCGACGAGTTCGCGCCAGCGGTTATTGGTACGGTCCAGGATCAGGCTGTCCCAGGCCACGGCGCTCGGAGGCACGCTGTGGATGTCGGCATAGAAGAAGGCCAGCTCCCGCAGCCGACGCTGATTCTCGGTCGACACCGAGACCCGGATCAGCCGATCAACCGTCATCTTCATGATCTGGTTAAGCAGAATATCGGGCGACTGATCATCGAAGCGACAGGCGAGCCGGTCGGCCCTCGCGATCAATGTCGTGAACTGACGCGTGACATCCAGGCGTCCGCGCATGGCTGTCAGGTCGTCTTCGTGCGTCAGATAGCGCCGCGGCATGCCCTTGCGGGCCTCGTCCGCGAGTTTGCGTGCGAACAATCCGATCAGGATTTCGAGCAAAGTGTCTTTCTGCCAGCCCAGATCCGTCATCGGCCCGACAGCGATATCAATCTCCAGCGCCACGGCCAGCATGTGAACCAAGCGTTTGCGGATCTGGCCGTGCGTCGCCTCTCCGTCAGCATCTGGTATGTCGATCTTCGGCAGGATTTCCAAGGTCACGCCGTCGGCGACCAGAACGCCAACGACCTGGCGCGCGGTGATGGCGTGGCGGCCGTGCGTCAGGATGCGACCGCCGTCGCGACCGCCCAGCGGCGAGGCGCAGGCCACGGCCATCAGGCGGTCGGCTGCATCTTCGGGAATCGCATCCTCGCCCTTGCCGTAGGGCAGTGAACGCCATTCAAGAACGGTGCGGCGGATCACTGGAAGTCGGCGTAGGCATCGGGCGCGAAGTCCTTCCGCACTGTCCAACGCCAGCGTGTGTCACCGCCGTCCGCATCGAGACCGGCCGGCGGCTTCAGCACGGTCCGGTCCAGGAACCGGCCCGGTTTGCCGAGGTCCGCGTCGCCCAGCACGAGGGCGACCTTGCTCCAGTCCTCATAGAAGTACTCCGCGAGCAGCGGGATCACCTTCCGGCGCATCACGGCGTCTAGTTCACCGCGCGAAGCGCACTTGATGAAGTAGGCGTGGCCGATCTGATGCTCGCGGTCGAACAGGTATTCGATCCGCTCGTTCAGAATCTGCAGCAGCTTGCCGATGTCGACGCCGCAGTGCGCGCTGGCGATCTTTAGCTCAGGCAGGTCCGGATCCGGCATCAGTTCGCGGAACTCGAAACGGCGTCGCAACGCCGTGTCCAGCAGGGCGATCGACCGATCAGCCGTGTTCATGGTGCCGATGACGTGCAGGTTGGACGGCACGCCGAATGCTTCCTTTGAATAGGGCAGCCGCACCTTCAGGCCGCCGCCGTCGGGCGTGGTCCGCTTGTCCGGCTCCAGCAAGGTGATCAGTTCGCCGAACACCTTGGAGATATTGGCGCGATTGATCTCGTCGATGATCAGGACGAAGGGCTCGGGCGGACCGCCGGGTTCCTGGCTGGTGATGTAGCGCTGCAGGGCGCTCATGTTCAGATCGGACGGGGTCAGCATATAGAGGGTGCGCATGCTGAAACGCTTGGCGTAGATCTCTTCGACCGGCACGCCGCTACGGTCGCTCCAGAGCCAGTTGACGGCTCGCCGGTGGAAATAGCCGCCATCGTCGCGCGGGGCGTATTCATAGGGGCCGGTGACTTCGCCGATAGCGCGGAAGCTGCCGTTGCCCTTGGAAACGATCAGGATGTCGCCCGGCCCTATCCAGTTGCGGAACATGTCGGGACACTGCACCCGCGCGCTCTGTGGCGTGGGCGGATCAGCTTCCAGCTCTTCGTCCTTCCAGGCCTGGATCATGGCCTCACGCCTGGCGAACCGCTCGTCACTCCAGTCGATCTCGCCAAAGCCGAGCAGAGCATAGCCGTTCTGAAGCGACTCCTCGAACAGATAGGCGTCTTCGGGGTTGGCAGCCTCGCCGATGGACATCTTGAACACCTGACGCCCGGTCAGATCGAAGCTCTTGCCGGTCGAGCCCTTGCTGGCGGCGGCTCGGGTGGCGACGCGGTGGAAGACGCCGGGGCTGACCTCCAGGCGGAAGCCCGACTTGTCCTCATCGCCCTCGCCGTCCTTGCCCGACACCGGCGGGCGAAGGCCTTCGACAAAGTCTTCATAGCTGTAGGACTGGTGGAAGGTGACAAACTCGACCTGACGCGCCTCGACCAGACGTCGGTACTCGGCGTCGACGGCGGCACGGTCGTCCAGATCGACGCCCGGCGAGCACAGCTTCACCGCCTCTTGCGCCGTTGCAAAGGTCTTCCCCGTTCCGGGCGGGCCGTAGAGGATCAGATTGGTGGGCGCCGCGGCTTGGAGCATGGGTTTGGTCAATCGTCTTGCTGGGGGCGTCGGCGCGATGACTGAGGGGACGAGGCGGAACTCAAACGTCGTGGTCGAGCTGTTCTCGGGCCCGCTGACGACCGGTTCGCCGACGCCGGCCAGACTGCGGAACAGACGACCCCGCAAGGCCTGACACACATTGGCGTGGGCGTTGCTCAGGCCCAGAGCATTGTGCAGATCGCCGGCGCGGAGGGAGACCGTCGCCTTGCCTCCCGCACGAGCGGGTTCGACGAAATGCTCCAGCGCAAATCGGCGGATGCGGCCGGCGTCGCTCTCGGCCGTACCGGCTCCCGATCGATAGTCGCGATAGTGTTTCAGGAAGGTCGGCAGATTAGCCAGACGGTTTCCAGGGTTCACCGACTGGGGAAACAACAGGCGATAGTCAGTCCCGCCGGCCTTGTAGTCTGTCATCAAGCCGCGCACCGCCTCGATGGCCGAGGCCAGACCGTCGGCATCGAACGCCGCGTCCAGGTCGGCGAAGGGAAGCCCCAGCCCCGCCAGGTGCTTTTCGATGGTCCTGAGATAGCCGATCCGCGTCTCCACGCCAGTCGGCGCGTTCCCACGCCCCAGCAGCATCTCTCTGAATCCCGCGTCGTCCATACTCCCCCCTTGCGCCTTCAGGACGCCAGTTTCGGTCGTCGCCCGCGTTTGGGCTTCGGCTCGGCGGCGCGGCGGGCGCGGATGCGCTCCAGCAGGACCGAGGCCGGTTCGTCGTTCGGATCCTGCGGAACCAGTTCGCCCCGGAAGGCCCTGGCCAGGATCGCCGTCTCCAGACGATCGATCAGAGCGAGGGCCTTCCGGGCTTCGGCCTCGACGCGGTCGGCGCGGGCGAAGGCGGACTTGATGTAAGCGACAGTCGCCTGCTGCGCAGACACGGGCGGGACCGGCAATTCAATCGCCTTCACGATGCCGAGGTTCAAATTCGGTTGGACTCCGCCGGCCGCTGCCCTGCGGGTTTCTTCGTATCGGCCGAGTAGGAAGAGCTCGATCCAATCAGGTTCTACGCGATCACGATCGAAAGCATGCAGCACTGCCAACGCCTGATTGGTCGCGGCTGCAATCGCGAGGGTCGCTACCATCCCCCTGGTCTTTCCCTCACCATAGAGGGCGATGAGGATGGAGCCTGACGGGAACACCTTGCAATTGGTTTCCTTCAGTGCAGCGTCAGTGATGTGCTCGGAAGCCTGTGAGACCACGCCGTCGTTTACAGCGCCGCTTGTGACCCAAGGCACGGAGCCGCCGCTATAGTAGCGGCTCTCGCTTCGCCTGGGCGTCGAACCAGTTCCCACGCGACAAAGCTCGTCGAGCCGAGCACGTGGTGAGCTGCGAAACTGCTGAAACGCTGCCCCTAGGATCGCTAAGCGCTCTTTCGCGACAAGTTTTTGGGCTCTGGACAGCTCGAGCTTCGCGCGGGCGAGGCGAGCGGTCAGGGCGTCCAGCTTGGCGACGATGCGGCGCTGTTCAGCGCGAGGCGCAACGCCCAGATTATAGTTTTCCAGCCAAGCTCTAGGCACACGGCGCTGCCCAACAGCACCAGTCATCACCTTCGCAGCTTCCTCTCGAAATTTCGTCTGCCGCAGAAATCGCCAAAGGTAAGCAGGTTCGATTGCGCCCTGAGACCGAAACACAAAGAACTCGGTCGAGCCGCAGGCCAGACCATTGGTGAGCCCGGACGCGATGGCGGATTTCCCATTTTCCATACACGGCGTGATTTTTGCGAAGATCACATCTCCGTCCGAAAAATGCGTATAATCCTTCCACACCTCATCCAGCGGCCTATCGATTGGATCGGTTATGCGACCCGTGACTTCATCCACGACGGGCATCGGCACAAACGAAACCGACACGGTCCTATCGATGTCCGCTGCATGCTTCGGATTGACCTCGACCAACTCACCCAGTGTCGTCTCCGCCCAGCCCTGCGGCAGGGTCACGCCTCGACCTCCTCAAGCGCCGCCAACGGCGCCTCGCGCTCCAGCTCCTCGACTAGCCCCCGCACCTCTTCCAGCGCGAACACCAGGTGCGTCTCGATGGCGGCGGCGATGTCGTCGGGGTCGGTCAGGCCGTCGTCGGGGTCGGCGCTCTCGGCCTTCAGCCAGGTGATGTCCAGGTTGTCGTTGCGGGCAGCAAGGTCTTCGCGCGTGAACCGACGGAAGCGGCCGGTCTCGCCCTGATCCGTGCGGGCGCTGCGCCCCAAGGGATCGTCGCCGAAGGCCTGAACGAAGTCGGCGAAGTCCTTGTCCCCGATCGGATTGGTCTTGCCATAGGCCGGAGCGCCGGTGCGCAGGTCGTAGATCCAGACGGCCTGGGTCGCGGCCTCGGTCGGGGCCTCTTCCTGGGACCGGGTGAAGAACAGGACGTTGGTCTTGACCCCTTGCGCATAGAAGATGCCGGTCGGCAGGCGCAGGATGGTGTGCAGGTCGCAGCGCTCCATCAACATCTGCCGCAGCAGCCGCCCGCGCCCGTCGTCGAACAGCACATTGTCCGGCACGATCACCGCCGCGCGTCCGCCGAGGGCCAAGGCGCGGATCACATGCTCCACGAACGGCAACTGATAGGAGGACACCCGGTCGGTGACGGTCAGGTCGTCGCGCGTCGGCGGACTGCCCGCAGGCCCAAACGGCGGATTAGTCAGGATGAGATTGGCGTTCTTGAACGCCGCCTGCTGCCCTGTCGGCGACAAGGTATCGTTCAGATCCAGGTAGTCCGGGTCGATACGGTGCAGATGAAGATTCATCAGCAAGAGACGGAAAGTGTCCGAGACGTTCTCCAGCCCTCTAATGGCCTGCTTGAGCTGGAACGTGATTTTGCGCGGGCTGTCGAGAAGGTCGTGATAGTCGTCGGTCTGATCGCGCATGTACTGATCGGCGGCAATCAGGAAGCCGCCGGTGCCGGCGGCCGGATCCTGAATGATCTCACCGGCCCGGGGCTTCATCAGGCCAACGATCATGTTTATCAAGACGCGCGGGGTGAAATACTGGCCGGCCCCGCGCTTAGTCTCCTCCGCCATCTTTTGTAGGAGGCCTTCATAGGCGTCTCCGAATGCGTCCCGCTCGGCTGTGAACCAGTGCAGGTCGTCGATGGCGGCAATCAGCTTCCTAAGGTTGGCAGGCGTGCGGATGACGGTAGAGGCATTGTTAAAAATGGCCACGATGGATCGGTCAGCGATCTTGGTCCCGTCACCCAAGTCGATCAGCAGTTGCTTATAGCGCGTGAGCACTTCGGTCTCGCCGGCCGTTCTGATCGCCTCCCAGCGGTAGCTTTCGGGAATCCGGCTCTCATCCTTTTGCTCGGAGCACATCTTCAGGAACAGCAGGTAGGTCAATTCGGTGACGTACTGCATGTAGGTGACGCCGTCCTTTCGCAGGACGGCGCACTCGCGCCACAGACGGTTCACGAGGTCGGAAGAGGGATTCACAAGCGTACTCCTAGGCGGCGTGGCCGCTATCCCAGATGGCGGCGTTCAGGTCCATCAGCACCTGCGCCAACTGGTGATCGAACTCGCGATCGACGGTGTCAAAGCCGCCGTTCTGGGCGAACAGGGGTTCGTCCAGCAGGGTTGGATCGCTGACCGGCTGAGCCTTCAACGCCTTGCCGATGCGGGTCAGCCACCTGCGCTGCCCCGCGGTCCAGACGCGTCCGGCCAGCAGACGCTCCACGCCGGAATCCACGCGCGCCTCATACGGGACCAGCGGATCGCCGATCGCCGCCTGGCGCACGAAGCCGATGATGTGGGCGGCGATGTCGGCGTTTCGGACGCGGCCATAGGCCCGACGCAGCTTGGCCTCCGAGAAGCCCTGCTCGTCCAACGCCAGCGCCAGGCTCTTCAACTCCGCCCGGGTCAGATCGCGTGGCTTCTGCGTCGCGGCGATCAGGGCTGGGACGGCGTTCATATTGGCCTTCACGAAGGCCTCGAAGCTCTCGATGTAGTCTTCGGGCGAGGCCTTGGCGCCGAAGTCGTCCTCGACCGAGATCAGCTCGTCGTCGTGCTCCGAAATATAGATGCCATCGCGCTTGCCATTGGCCGGCGAGGCGTCCAGCACCCTGGCCAGCGAGGGGTGGGCGACGAACAGGGCCGCGGTGTCGGCCGGAGAAGCATCCTTCAACCGATCCGGCAGGGCGCCGAGGTCGCCCAGCGTCGCCTCCAGAGCCTCTCGCTCCCGATCATCCAGCCGCTTCAGCCGACCGCGCAGCTTGACCACGATCTGATCGCGCACGATGACGCGATCGCCCTCTGTCGGCGCGCGCTCCAGGTCGGTCACAAGCTGGGCGAAGGTCAGCCCCGGATCGACCACCACGGGCCTCATATCCGAGACCTCCTGCAGGTTGGCGTACAGATCGACGGCGTCGAAGATGCGGAAGTAGGTCTTGCCGATCTCGTCACAGCGTCGCGTCGCCCGACCGATCATCTGGTCGTACAGGATGCGGCTGTTCACCCGGCGCACGAAGACCAGGTTGGTGATCGCCGGCACGTCGATGCCCGTGGTCAACAAGTCAACCGTCACGACATACTTGGGCCGGGGGTCGTTCTTGAACGCCTTGATGCGATCCAGCGGCTTGTCGACCGAGCCGGTGATCTTGTCGACCAAATCGTCCGGCTGGGGGCCGTACTCCTCGATCAGGGCCGCCTTCAGCGCCTTGACCAAGATGTCGGCGTGGTCGTCGCGCGTGGCGAACACCAGGGTCTTGCCCGGCTGATCCGGCGGGCATTCGCGCACGACGGCCTCGGCCACAGCCCGGTTGAAAGCCTCAGTGTGGACCTTCCGGTTGAACTGGGCGACCTCGAAATCGACCTGATCCTCCAGATCCGCCAGATCGACCTGCCCCGTACGTGGATCGACGATCGAAACCGTTTCGCCCTTGTCGAACGAGATGCCGGTCTGGCTGAGCGCGGTCGTGATGCGACGCGGCGGGCGATGATCGATCAGCCAGCCGTCAATGACGGCCCGGCGATAGCCATAGCGGTAGATGGGCGCGCCGAAAATCTCGCTGGTGTGCAGAGCGGGGGTCGCGGTCAGGGCGATCGTCGTCGCGTCGAAATAATCGAGCACGCGCCGATAGGCGGAGAGATAGTCGTCCAGACTCCGGAAGCCGAGGTCGTCCTCGCGAAGCTCTGCGTCCAGCGTATAGCCGCGGTGCGCCTCGTCCACGATGATCAGGTCATAGGTCCCGGGCGTCGGTCGCTCGGAAAGGGTCTCGCTGGCCAGACGGCGGATCATGGCCTGCACGCTGGCCACCTGCACCCGGTCCGTGGCCTCCGGGAATTTGCGCGCCATATCGGCGACTGGGAAGACCTGGTCGAACTTGAGGAAGCCCGCCGTATCGGTCGTACTCATGGCGTCCAGAGTCTGACGCCCGAGGGCGTTGCGGTCGACCAGGAACAGGATCCGGCGAAAACGCTTGGTGCGCAACAACTCGTACATGAGCGCGATCGCCAATCGCGTCTTGCCCGTGCCGGTCGCCATGGCCAGCAGCATCGCGCGCCGATCGTCCGAAAGTGCGCCCTGAACCGCCTCGATCGCATCCTTCTGATAGGGGCGCAGGCCCGTCACGCCGATTTCACGTTCGGCAAGATCGGCGTGACCGGCACCAACCGTCTGTTCAAGCCGCTCTTTCAGATCGCGCGGCGAGAACCATTCGGCCAAGGCGCGCGGTGCCTCGCGGCGGCGCGCATCCCAGAACCAGATGCCCGACTTGGTGTCGAGCTGCTTCACATAAGGGCGACCGTTGGTGGCGAAGGCGAATGGGGCAATCAGCTTCTCGTCGCCATCCCACCAGGGGCCTTCCAGCAGGATCTGATCAACGTCCAGCCGGATGTCACGGGCGTAGCGTTTGGCCTGAGCGAGCCTGCCCGGCACATCCCTGACGCTGCGCTTGGCTTCGACGACGGCAACGCATTTTTCGTCGATGAACAGGGCGTAGTCGACCGGTCCGCTTCGGGTCGGCCACTCTGCGATGGCCCGGTTGCGTCCAATCTCGGGCCGCGTCCCGCGCGCATGACGCAACAGGGTGCTGTCGACCTCCCAGCCCGCCGCACGAAGCTGATCGTCGATGAGAACACGCGTCGATCTTTCGTCGAGTTCGATCGTTGCCGCAGCCTGCAACGCTAGGCCCGCAAGTATGTCCAGCTGGTGCGCGGGCTCGGTGACCGCCTCGGCCTGAAGAGCGGCGAGCTTGGCTTCCGCCGCCTTGGCTCCGGCCTCGACCTCGCGCGCGTACTGCTCCCAGAAGGCGCTCTCTTCCGCCCTGACGGCGGCATCCTGCTCGATCTTCCGACGTTCCGCCTCAGCCTCTTCCGCCGCGAGACGCGCCTTGGCGACTTCGTCTGAGCTGGCGGCCACCTTGTCCGCGAGTTGCTTGAGCTGATGCTTAAGGTCCTCTGTCAGGTCCTCCGGCGGGCGCGGGGGAACGAAAGGTCCCGGACGGAATCCCAGCTCGCCGCCATAGACCTGATGAAACCAGATCGCGACGGCCCGCATCATCTTCAGCGCCTGAAGCGCCTGATCCGCCGCTCCGGTGTTCTCGTGCGCCGCCGCGTTACCCACGCGCTTGACGTGGTATAGGACCTCAGAAGCGGCATTGGGCAAGACGCCCTTCAGTTTTAGCTCCGTCAGTGTCTCATCGAATGACGCCCGGCTCTTCGCCAGGAGCCCATGACGAGCAGCAATCTCCTTGCTGAGCATCTCGGCCAGTTGGCGTAGACGGATCAGAGCACCGGGCGGATCGTCATGAAAATAGCGCTCAGCCAAAGCCGCAATCTGCGCCAAACGCAGATCGTGTCGCTCCAAGAACCCAAAGTTGAGTGATCCAGCCCCCATAACGCCCAACTGTGCGTCAAATCCGATGAACGATGCAACGCTAGGAACGAGGAGCAAGCGCTACCATTTGATACAACCACTTCCGAGATTGCCGCTTAGACGAAAACTCCCACTGCAAACCGTCCACCACGAAGCCCTACCTTGTAGGTGCCTCAAGCGCGGTAGGCGGCCCCCTGCGTCACTCGACGCACGACGGCATCAAACAGAGCCATCAGTCCGGACCGGACCGAACGGCCGTGATCCGGGACTGCCTTTCGAGTCTCTCGCGCCACAAGGATTACTTCCGCCTCATTGAGGGCGTCGAGAATCCGGTTCAGGCGATCTATAAAGTCCAGCGTCGCCAAAATCCCAAGGGTCATGCCGCAGGCCAACGCGGCTCCCATAAGGACTACCCAATCGACCCAAACTGCGGCCTCCCCGCCCAGGCCCCTGGCTACGGTAGCGACCGCAGCTCCCGCGCCGGCAAACAGGGTATGCATAAATTTGCGCCGCTCGAACCGGCTAATCTCGGCCGTCGCCCCACGCCTAGCCGTGTCGATGGACGAGCGATCCAGTCGATCAGCGAGGAACCGCGCGAACTTTAAAGCCTCTCCACGACGGCGGTCGGCCATAATAGCCTGCGGATCTTTGCCGCGGACACGAATGGCAGCCAGAGCCAGCAGCGGAGCGAAGAAGCCGACGAAAGACAGAAGGAGACCTGCAAATCCGAGCCATTTTACAACCTCGCCAAGCAGAGCGATCACGCTATCCGGCCCGTCCCGATGGAAAATGACCATCGCGAGAGCAACCAGAAAGCTCATAAAGGCTGCGGCCAGCCCCCACCGCAGGAGACCCCACGACACGTTGCTGCCTAACAGCTTCGGCGTACGTACGCGGGCTTCGCGCGATAAGCGCTCGAGGGTTTCAAGCGGTACTTTGGAACGGGGCAAGACGGCATCTCCACTGCCTCCCCTTTTGACCTTTAAAGCTTAACGGTGAGCCACCACGCGAGATCAGGCCGGTTCCAGGCGCGTGCCGTGCGGCCGCGAGCGACCTGCGCAGGTCTTAGCTTGTTTTGAGCAGGTTTTAGCTTGTCTCGACAATCTGGCGACCCCGGAGGGACTCCAACCCCCGACCTCGGCTTTAGGAAAGCCTTGCTCTATGCAGCTGAGCTACGGGGCCACGTGGGCCGTCCCTAGCGGCTCGCGAGGTCGAGGGAAAGATGTCTGGCCCGACTTATCCACCCGGCAAGAAAATCCTAGCGATTAATCCTCGTTAAGCTACAATATCTTGTAGGGAACAAAGCCTGAATCGGGCCGTGTCGCTGATTCGGTCATGATTCGTTTCGCGCCCGTTCCAGGCGCCGGCAAGCATCTGTTCATTATTGCCCTCGATCTGCGGTTTCGCTTGAGAAACCCAGGGCGCTTCTCCACCTTGAACGCGACATGAGTGATCGTTCCGCAGGTCTGGCCCCATCGCGCGTTACGGCGATCCTGGGCCCCACCAACACTGGCAAGACCCACCTGGCGGTCGAGCGGATGCTGGGTCACGCCTCGGGCATAATCGGCCTGCCGCTGCGCCTGCTGGCGCGCGAGATCTATGAGCGGATCGTCAGGCAGCGCGGGACCGCCGCCGTCGCCCTGATCACCGGCGAGGAGAAGATCGTCCCGCCGCGCCCGGCCTATTTCGTTTGCACCGTCGAGGCCATGCCGCTGGAGCGCCAGGTCGAGTTCCTGGCCGTCGATGAAATCCAGCTGGTCGTCGACCCCGAGCGCGGCCACGTCTTCACCCAGCGCCTGCTGCACGCGCGCGGCCGCTTCGAGACCATGTTCCTGGGGGCCGGGACCATGGCTCCGCTGATCCGCGCCTTGGTCCCAGACGCCGAGATCGTCACGCGCGAGCGCCTGTCCACCCTGTCCTACGCCGGGTCGAAGAAGCTGACCCGCCTGCCCCGGCGCAGCGCCGTCGTCGCCTTCTCGACCGAGCAGGTCTACGCCATCGCCGAATTGCTGCGTCGCCAGAGAGGCGGGGCCGCCGTGGTCATGGGTTCGCTGTCGCCCCGTACCCGCAACGCCCAGGTCGAGCTGTTCCAGTCGGGCGAGGTGGACTTCCTGGTGGCCACCGACGCCATCGGCATGGGGCTGAACATGGACGTGGACCATGTCGCCTTCGCGGGGCTTCGCAAGTTCGACGGTCGGCGCACCCGCTGGCTGCACGCCGCCGAGATCGGCCAGATCGCCGGGCGCGCCGGCCGCCACCTGCGCGACGGCACCTTTGGCGTCACGGGCGAGGCCGAGGAGTTGGACGAGGACATCCTCGAACAGGTGGTCAGCCACCGCTTCGATCCGATCGAGGCCGCCGAGTGGCGCCACGGGCGGCTGGACTTCGACACCCTGCCCGACCTGCTGCGCTCCTTGACCATCAGCCCCGAACGGTTCGGCCTGCGGCTGACGGCCCAGGCCCTGGACGAGACCCTGCTGCGGCGCTTCGCGGCCGACGACGACATCAAGAAGATCGCCCGCTCGCGGGGCGCCCTGATGCGGCTGTGGGAGACCTGCCAGCTGCCGGACTTCCAGAAGACGACGCTGGACGAGCATGCCCGCCTGTCCAAGGAGATCTTCACCGCCCTGACCAGTCGTCGCGGCCGCCTGACCGAGGACTGGGTGGCCCCGCGCTTCAATGATCTGGACCGCGACGACGGCCAGATCGACCAGTTGTCAGCGCGCCTCGCCGGGGTGCGGACCCTGGCCTATATCGCCAACCGCCCCGACTGGATGGATCAGGCGCAAGGCTGGCGCGACAGGACCAAGGCGCTGGAGGAGCGCCTGTCCGACGTCCTGCACGAACGGCTGACGGCCCGCTTCGTCGACCGGCGCACCACCGCCCTGATGCGGGCGCTGAACGTGCGTTCCGACACCGTCGCGGGCGTGGGCGACGACGGAGAGGTCACGGTCGAGGGCGAGGTGGTCGGCCATCTGGAGGGGGTCCACTTCACCCCCGACGCCGGCGGCTCGGCCCTGGCCGACCGGGCGCTGCGGCAGGCCGCGACCCGCGCCGTAGGCCCCGAGATCGCGCGGCGTCTGGGCAGACTGGCGGCGGAAGCAGACGAAGGCTTCAGCGTCATTCCCAATCCGCGTTCGGGGGGCGGCGACGTCCTGTGGAAGGGCGCCCTGACGGCCCGCATCGTCAACGACGATCCCTTCGCCCCGCGCGTCCGGCTGCTGGGCGACCTCGGACCCGTCCCGGCGCGCGAGCGGGCCCAGCGCCGCATCGAGGCCTGGCTGGCGTCGGAGGCCGGCCGCGCCCTTCGCGAGCTGCGCCGCCTGCGTCAGGCGGTCGACAGCGGCGCCCTGACCGGCCTGCCCCGTGGCCTGGCCTTCCGCCTGATCGAGGCGGGCGGCGTCATCCCCCGCGCCGACGTCGAGCGCGATCTGGCGGCGCTGAGTCAGCACGAACGGCGCACGGTGAAGACCTTCGCCATCCGCATCGGCGCCCACTCCGTCTGGCTGCCCGGCGCACTGAAGCCCCGCGCCCGGCTTCTGGCGCAGGCCTTTGTGACCGAGCCCTTCCGTCCCGGCGGGGAGGCTCTCCTGCCCTTGCCCGCGCCTGCGCCATCGCCGCGCGCGCTGTCCGCCTTCGGTCGCCGCGCGGTCGGATCATGGACCGCTCCGGTCGAGGCCCTGGAACGCTTCGCCGAGTTGTCGCGCGCGGCGGGCAAGGCTCCGCTGGCCGACGAAGCCCTGACCGAACTGGGCTGGACCGCCGAACAGGCGAAACAGATTCAGGCGGCCCTGCGCCTGACCCGCGCCGACAAGGCCCCGCGCCCGGGCAAGCCCGCCCCGCCTCCCAAGGACTCGCCCTTCGCGGCCCTCGCCCAGTTGACCCGGCCGCCCGCGCCCCCGCGCCGCAAGCGCCGCCCGAGGCGCAAGGCCGCCGGCGCGTGAAGGCGGAAAGCTGCCGCATCGACCTCTGGCTGTGGCGGGCGCGGTTCGCCAGGACCCACGGTCTGGCGGCCGACATGGTCGAGCGCGGCGCCGTTCGCCTGACCCATCACGGGGTCCAGACCCGCCTCGACAAACCCAGTCGCAGCGTCCACCCCGGCGACGACATCCTGTTCGCCCAGGGCGGGCGGCTGATCGCCGTGCGCGTGTTGCAATTGGGCGAAAGGCGCGGCCCTCCCGAGGAAGCCCGCGCCCTTTATGCGGCGCTCGACGCGCCGGAAACCTAACCTCTTTCCTCCCCATGAAATGGGGAGGTGGATCGACGCCGAAGGCGACGAGACGGAGGGGGCGTCTCGACGGCTGAAGTTTGCGTCGCCCCCTCCACCACTCCGTGGTCCCCCTCCCCATTTTATGGGGAGGAAAAAGCCCTCTACGGCTTCACGAACTCGCCTTCGATGTGCAGCTCGACCTCATCCCCCAGCGCCGGCAGGCCGAAGGTGATGCCGAAGTCCGACCGCTTGATCTTGGCCTCGCCGTCGAAGCCGGCCTTGTAACCGCCGCGCGTCTGGCCCGCCTGATTGAACTCGACCTCCATGGTCACCGGCTTGGTCACGCCGCGCAGGGTCAGCTCGCCATGCACCATGGCCTCGTTCGGTTCCGACGGGTCCAGCATGATGCGGGTCGAGCGGAAGGTGGCGACCGGGTGGTTGGCGGTGTCGAAGAAGTCGGCCGTCTGCAGGTGGCGGTTCAGACCGTCCGAGTTCGACGCCACATCCGTCAGCGGAATAGTCGCCGTCAGGCTGCTGGCCGAAGGATTGGTCGGGTCGAGCTTGAGCTCGGCCTGAACGTTCACGAACTGGCCGACATAGGTCGAGAAGCCGAGGTGATCGACCGAC
Source organism: Brevundimonas sp. UBA7506 (assembly GCF_002479495.1). GTDB lineage: Bacteria > Pseudomonadota > Alphaproteobacteria > Caulobacterales > Caulobacteraceae > Brevundimonas. The sequence continues at coordinate 105,122 of NZ_DLNQ01000007.1, read as the reverse complement.
CAGGTGATCTTGCCGTGGGCGGAATCCAGCTTGTAGTCGCCGGCCTGGACCTCGGAGGGCACACGGGTCAGGGCCGCCTGGGCGACGACCGCGCCCCCGGCCAGAAGGCTGAGAGCCAACGCCCCCGCGCCGACGCGAACGACTGTGGAACGAGCGGTGAGACGCATAGGCGAACCTCCTTCTGAGCGATGAACGGTAATCGCATGGGATGCAGACGCGACCCGGCCCGGTCAAGCTCCCCGCGCCCTTGCGACAGCGCCCTCGGTTGACAGTTGGTTCCGACGGGGCCATTTGCCCGCCCTCGACCCTGATTGCGCCAGAGAGCCCGCCCGACCGCCATGACCTACATCGTCACCGACGCCTGCGTGAAATGTAAGTTCATGGACTGTGTCGAGGTCTGCCCGGTGGACTGCTTCTACGAGGGCGAGAACTTCCTGGTCATTGCTCCCGACGAATGCATCGACTGCGGCGTGTGCGAGCCGGAGTGCCCCGTCGACGCCATTGTCCCCGACACCGAGGACGAGCCGGACGGCAAGTGGCTGCAGGTCAACGCCGAGTACGCCAAGGTCTGGCCCAACATCACCGTCAAGGGCACGCCGCCCGCCGACCGCGAACAGTACGAGCGCGAGACCGGCAAGTTCGAGAAATACTTCAGCGAGAAGCCCGGCAAGGGCTCCTAAGACCTGAACACAATCCGGTCACAAAGTGCCGGAACCGCTCAGTCGTCCTGTGGATGTTTTGAGATTTCCTAATTTTATGATAGGTTCCTCCCTATTCGAAACGGGCGGTTCCGCAGTCATGCGCGCCGCCCGCGTTTGCGACAGTCCCCCGCCGAACAGACGGGGTCGGCCAGAGGTTCGGTGATCCGCTTTCGCTTCTGATGTGTGACCTGACCGCCCAACCGACGGGACCAGTTTCCGGCGGCGGGGTTGTTTTCGCCCATCGGCTGCGTTCAGCGCCTCGCTTCGCCCCTGTTCCGGGAAAGGAATGACATGACGAGCAAGACCGGTCTGGAATTCAAGGTTGGCGATGCGGTGGTCTATCCCGCCCATGGCGTCGGCAAGGTGGCCGCCATCGAGACTCAGGAAGTCGCCGGCATGTCGCTGGAGGTCTATGTCGTGACCTTCGACCATGAAAAAATGACCCTGCGCGTCCCGACCAAGAAGGCCAAGACCGCCGGTCTGCGCACCCTGGCCGCCGACGACACCGTCACCAAGGCCCTGACGACCCTCAAGGGCCGCGCCCGCGTCAAGCGCACCATGTGGTCGCGTCGCGCCCAGGAATACGAAGCCAAGATCAACTCGGGCGACCTGATCTCGATCGCTGAAGTGGTCCGCGACCTGCACCGCGCCGACACCCAGCCGGAACAGTCCTATTCGGAGCGTCAGCTCTACGAATCAGCCCTGGACCGCATGGCTCGCGAAGTCGCCGCCGCCAACCGCATCGACAAGGACGCCGCCGTCGCCCTGCTGGCCAAGTCGCTGAGCGCCAAGAAGCCGGTCCCGACCGCCGCCGAACTGGCCGCCGCCGAGGCCGAGGCCGAAGCCGCCTGATCCACGGCGACAGACGGATACGACAAAGGCCCGGCGGAAACGCCGGGCCTTTTCTTTGGCCCTAGAACCAGCCCGCCTCTTTCAGCACAGGGCCGTAGGTCCGGCTCACCGGCGCCGTCAGGCCGCCGACCAGACGCAGTTCGCCGACGCCGCGCCGCCAGCGCACATCCTCCACCGCATCGGCCGCCACCCACCATGACCGGTGAACGCGCCAGCCGTGCGCGCCGCCCAGTTCCTCCAGGGCGTCGCCGAAACGCAGGGCGACCAGTTCGACCCCCGCATCCGTGTGGACCTTCAGATAATGGTCGTGGGCCTCGATCGCGATCAGCCGCGCCGCGCGCCGTTTCGCCGACAGGCGCCGCCTGAACGCGGCCTCGGCCTCGGGCAAGGGCGGGGCGATGATGGTCCGCGTCTCGACGCGCGCCGGCGAACGCCGCCAGACCAGGGCTCGCACCGCCATCACCGCCAGCAGGATGGGCCAGACCTGCCAGAGAAGGCGCCCGAAGCCCTGCCAGTCGAGCCGCCCGCCCATGAGAAGGTGCTCGGTACTCAACACCAGCAGCGACACCGCCGGCGTCATCAGCACCGAAACGACCGCGACCCGTCGCCAGCCCGAAGCCATGCGACGGCTCAGCAGCTCATCGGCCGTAATCCCGATCACCCCGCCGCCGACCATGCAGATCATCCAGTAGATATAGCGATAGGCGTCCGGGATGCGGTCCGAGCCGAACGGCCCCAAAAATCCCATCAGCAGGCCGATCGCGATCAGCATGGCCAGGTCGACGCCCCATCGCCGCGCCATGGCCGCCGCCCCCGTCCTTGTCGCCTCTCCGCTCATGCCGCCCCGTTCGCGCAACCCTGGCGCCGCTCGCGAAGCAAGGCCTAGCGAGCCGCCGCCCGTCCGGCAATGGCGTTCGGCGAAACCGCCAACGAGGCCCTGCATGACCACCGCCGCCCCGCCTTCGCCCCGCCGCACGTCCTGGCGCTTCCGCATCGGCTGGGCGCTGCTCGCCCTCCTCTGCCTGGGGATCAGCGTCTATTCCGCCCGCTATCTGCTGCAACCGCCGCAAACGCCCGCCCAGGCCCTGGGCAACCCACGCGGCGTTCCGTGGCTCTTCGTCCACGTCGCAGGCTCCGTCACGGCCCTGGCGCTGGGGTCGCTCCAGTTCCTGCCGGTCCTGCGCCGCACAGCCGGCCCGCCCCACCGCTGGATCGGGAGGGTCTATGGCGCGGGATGCCTGGTCGGCGGCTCGGCGGGCCTGATTCTGGCTCCCGGCTCCCACGCAGGACCCATCGCCTCGGCCGGCTTCGGCGCCCTCGCCGTCCTCTGGATCGCCACAACCCTCCTAGGCTGGCGCGCCGCCGTGCAGGGCCGCTTCGACGAGCACCGCCGCTGGATGATCCGCTCCTGGGCCCTGACCCTGGCCGCCGTAACCCTGCGGCTCTACCTGCCGCTGGTCATGGTCCTGGATCTGCCCTTCCTGCCCTGGTACCGCGCCATCTCATTCCTGGCCTGGGTTCCCAACCTGATCGCGGCGGAGCTTTGGCTGCGCCGCTCAGGAAAGGCTTAGAAATACTCGGCGTTCGCCGGGCACTGGGCGCTGAGACGACGCGCGGTGATGCTGGCCGGGATATAGGGGGTGCCTCGCATCAGCTGGGCGCCGCCGTTGAAATGGAAGCTCTCGGTTTGATAGGTGCCGTTCAGGCGCACGCTGACGCGACGGCCCTTCTTGTCCTGGCAGGTGCCTTCGAAACGCGCCCGCCCGTCGCCGACCTGACGCGTCGGATAGGTGCATTTCCAGCGGTTGGTCGACAGCCCGCCGAAGAAGCGGTTGATCTCGCTGGGGCGCACGCACTTCTGCTCGGTGTCGCGGCTGCCCAGTGCGCTGGTGGTGTATTCCCAGTAGCCCGGCAGGACCGGCTGGGCCGGGGCCGCCGTCTGGGCCTGGGGGGCCGCCGCAGGCGCGCCCAGCATGACGGCGCCGGCGACAACGGGGGCGGCCAGGGCCAGGACTCGAGCGAACGAAACAGGCAGCGTCTTCATGGGGAACGGCTTCCAATGGGTCTTCATGCTATCCTCTGTATAGCAGGTCGTTGAACGCTGGCTGAACGAAGGCGATCCCGCGCGCCGGACAGCCTCGATCCCCGCCAGAATCCCTGGCCTGACTCGACTCCAGCCTTGACGGCCTCCGAGTCATTCCTCTATACGGCCCCCTCTCTCGCAGGGGTCCGCCCGCTGCGTGCACCTGTTTCATGCGTCCGCACACGTCTCGCGGATGTGACCTTGAGGATCTTAAGATGTCGCGTCGTTGCGAACTCACGGGTATCGGCCCGATGGTCGGCCACAATGTGAGCCACTCGAACATCAAGACCAAGCGCCGCTTCCTGCCGTCGCTGAAGACGGTCAAGGTGGCCTCGGAATCGCTGGGCCAAACCTTCTCGCTGCGTATCTCGAACGCCGCCCTGCGCACCCTCGACTACAAGGGCGGCCTGGACGCCTTCATCGTCAAGGCTCGCGACGAAAAGCTGTCGGTCGCCGCCCAGCGCATCAAGCGCCAGGTCAAGGCCAAGCTGGCCGAGCAGACCGCCGCTTAATCAGCGCCGTCTGACCAAGTTTGAAGAGGCCGGTGGAAACACCGGCCTTTTTCTTTGCGCCCTCGTCGCCCCCCGCTACGGTCATCGCGACCTCTGCCGGAGCCGAAGCCTTGCGCCTGACCGCCGCCCTCTGCCTGACCACCGCCCTGATCAGCGCCCCGGCGCTGGCCCAGGAGGCCGCCCCCGCTCGCGATTCGACGGCCTTCACCCTGTCCAGCGGCACGCCCCGCACGTCGGAACAACTGGCCCTGCATTTCGACAAGGCGGACCTGTCGTTCAAGCTGCTGCCCGAGACCCAGTCGATCGAGGGCGTCGCCGTCCTCGACTTCACCGCTGCGGCCCCGGCCAGCGCCGTCGTGGTCGAACTGGACACCCTGTTCGCCATCACTTCCATCGCCGTGGACGGCCAGACGGTCACCGGCTGGTCCAATCCCGAGGGCCGCCTGACCATCCCCCTGCCGCGCGCCCTGGAGGCCGGCCAGACCGCCTCCGTCCGCATCGCCTACGCCGGCCGCCCGCATCAGGCCAAGCGCGCGCCCTGGGACGGCGGCTTCGTCTGGGCCAAGACGCCCGATGGTCAGCCCTGGATCGCCAGCGCGGTTCAGGGCGAAGGCTGCGACCTGTTCTGGCCCTGCATCGACCATCCGCAGGGCGAGCCCGACCGCGTCGATCTGCACATCACCGTCCCGACCGCCCTCAGCGCCCCCGCCAACGGCCGCTTCCTGGGCAAGACCGACAACGGCGACGGCACGACCACCTGGAACTGGACCGCGCGCCAGCCCGACACCTACGCCATCAGCCTGAACGTCGGCCCCTTCGTCGAGATGGCCGCCGACTACCCCAGCCGCTTCGGCAATGTGATTCCCCTGCGCTTCTGGCGCCTGGCGTCGGACGATCCGGCCAAGGCCGCCGCCCTGTTCGCCGAGTTCCCCAAGCAGCTCGACTTCTATGAGGCGACCATCGGCCCCTTCCCCTTCGGCGACGAGAAGATGGGCGTGGTCGAGACCCCGCACCTGGGCATGGAGCACCAGACCATCAACGCCTACGGCAACGGCTACAAGCTGGACGGCAAGGGCTACGACTGGCTGCTGCAGCACGAACTGGCGCACGAATGGTTCGGCAATCAGCTGACCAACGCCGACTGGGACGACATGTGGCTGCACGAGGGCTTCGGCACCTATATGCAGCCCCTCTACGCCCGCTGGCTGAACGGCGAGCGCGCCATGCAGTCCGAACTGCAGACCATGCGGCTGACGCTGGCCAATCGTTTCCCCGTGGTCTCGGGCAAGCCCCAGGACGCGGGCACGGTCTACAACGGCGAGACCGGGCCGGGGCTGGACCTCTATTACAAGGGCGCCCTGATCGCCCACACCCTGCGCCTCTACATCGGCGACGAGGCCTTCTACGAATCCCTGCGCCGACTGGTCTATGGCCACCCCGACCCCAAGCCGGGGAACTTCGCCCCGCGCTACGCCACGACGCCGGAGTATGTGGCTATCGTCAATCAGGTGACCGGCCGCGATCTGGGCTGGTTCTTCGACGCCTACCTCTATCAGGCCGCCCTGCCCGATCTGGTCATGACCCGCGACGGCGAGCGCGTCACCGTGGAGTGGAAGACCGGAAACGGCCGCCCCTTCCCCCTGCCTGTCGAGGTCGAGGTGGACGGCCGTCTGCGCGCCCTGCCCATGACCGACGGTCGCGCCGTCTTCACGGCGCCCTCCAGCGCCCACATCCTGCTGGACCCCGGTTCAAAGGTGCTGCGCCGCCTGGAGTACCTCGAGGTCTGGAAGGCGTCTCAGAGCGCCGGCTAGGCGTAGCCCAGCAGGCTGCGCAGGCCGGGCGCGTGGAAGTCCACCAGCCGCTTTTGCTGCTCTGGCAGTTCCGACGGGAAGGTCATGCCTTCCGGCAACATCAAGTTCTCGCGCGCCGTCCGGCTCAGCTTGCGGTCCGAGCCGATCCGCACGCGCGCCTTCCAGTCTTCCGGCAAGGCGATGCCGCAGGCGTCCAGAAGCGCGCGGAAATAGGCCTCTGACGACGGCGCATCCAGATCGCCCAGCGCCGCCAGAATATCCTCGTAACGGACCAGATAGACCCCCGTCCCCAGCCAGGAGGCGGCATTGTGCGTGTAGATGTCGGCCAGGGCCGGCGTCTTCCCATGCAGGCCGAAGATCATGAAGTTCATCAGCATGTCGGCGTTGAACACGCCGGACTTCAGATGCTCCAGATTCTCCTGATGGAAGGTGTCCGAGACAAAGAACCGGGCGCGCGCCAGCACCCAGTCGTAGGGGTCGCGCACCAACAGGACATGGCGGGCGGTGCGGACATTGGCGGCGGCCTGGTCGCTGAACAGCAGGTGCGCGGCGCTGAGCCTGGGCGCGTGCGGATTGAAGGCCTCCAGGTGCAGATGCATGTTGGGGATCTGCACGAAGTCGCGATCGTAGTGCTGCTCGACGGGCACGAACATCCTGACGATGTTGCGCAACAGATGGGTGCCGCCCTTGGGCACGCTGTTAAGCAGGACCGGCTGCGCCAGCGGCGTCTGTGAGAACCGCGCCACCTCGGCGTCCAGCGTGTCCTTGATCCCGGTGATGATAGCCATGCTTCCCCCTAAGCCTCAGCTATGGATAAGGCAGGGTCCGCCTCGCCGCACAGCACAAAAATGGAAAGGGCGGCGAGAAGCCTCGCCGCCCTCCCGGAACACAGATGTTCTTTCGATCAGAAGGACTTGCTGATCCGAACGAAGACGCGACGGCCGTAATAGGCCTCGGTGTACTGCGACGCGAGGATCGAGTTCCCCGTCGTCGAGTACTCGCCGATGATGGTCGAGGCTGCGGGCGGCTTCTCGTCGAAGATGTTGGCGACGCCGCCGATCAGCTTCCAGTCGTCGAACTGATAGGCCAGCGAGGCGCTGTGGAAGCCGGTGAACTCGGCGTCGGCCTTCACTTCGACGCGACGGCCGTCAATGGTGGTGAAGAGCGAGCCGTTGCTTTCCAGGTACTCGCCCGCGCTGGATTGGTTGCCGATCCAGTCGAAGCCCCAGTAGGCCGTCCACGGACCGCGCGAGAAGCTGGCGTTGAGATTGCCGACCAGTTCAGGATAGCCGACCTCGCCCAGGGGATCGACCGAGCTGTCCGCGAACACCGCCGTGTAGTTCTCCAGGGTCCAGGTCGTCTGGCTGTCCAGCGTCAGCTCACCCCAGGGCGTCTCGGTGATGAAGCGGAAGGTGAAGTCCAGGCCGCGGTTCGTCTGCTCGGCGATGTTGATGAAGCTGTCGCGCACCTGGGTGATGCCCAGGGTCGGATCGCGGTCGAACTGGTTGCAGATCGGATCGGTCGGGAAGTTGTCCGACAGATAGCAGGCCGTCAGGATCCCGCCGGCGCCCAGGTTGGTCACTTGGTTGTTGATGTTGATGTCGAAGTAATCGACCGCCAGGCTGATGCCGGTTTCGGGCGGGGTGATGATGACGCCCACCACCGTCGCCTTCGAGGTTTCCGGCGTCAGAACGCCCAGACCGCCGCCGGTGACCACCTCGGCCGAGGCGTTGCCCCCGGTGAAGTCGCCGGCCACGCCGCCGCCCGGACCCGCCGCATTGCGGCAGTTGTCATAGAGCTTCTGCGTCACGGCGCCGTCGGCCAGACGCGTGTCCAGGTTCAGGCAGGGGTCGATATTGCGCTGTCCGGCGAAGCTGGTCTGGTCCGCCAGATACAGTTCGAACAGGGCCGGAGCGCGGAACGAGGTGCCGTGGGTCGCGCGGAAGCGCACGGCGTCGTTCACCGCCCAGTTCAGACCCACCTTGTAGGTCGAGGCGTCGCCGGAGGTCTTGGTGTCGGTGTAGCGTCCCGACAGCGACAGATCGAGCCCCTGGACGAAGGGGAAGTCCTTGAGCAGGGGCACGGCCAGCTCGGCATAGGCTTCGCGGGTGTCTTCGCTGCCCTGGGTGATGCCGGCGCCCGACAGACCCCAGCTGTTGTCGGCCAGGGTCACTTCGCCGGGCGTATCATTGATCTCGTCACGACGGATGTGGAAACCCAGCGCCAGGCCCAGAGGTCCGGCCGGCAGGTCAAACAGATTGCCGCCGATCGAGCCTTCCACATAGGTCTGCTCGTAGAGGGTGTTGCCGGTTTCCGTGTCGAACAGGAAGGCCCGCTCTTCGGCGCTCAGATCCCCGCGCAGCACGCGAGGATCGGTGAAGTCCATGTCGATGCACTTGCGGCCGCTGACCGGCAGGTTGCTGCCGACGCAGCTCGACGTCTTGAAGTTGGTCGACGCCACGGCGTCGTCCAGGATCACGTCCGAGGTGTAGTCGCCGTCAGAACGGCTGTACTGGGCGAAGACGTCCCATTTCCAGGTGTTGGAGAACAGGTTCAGATCGCCGCGAACGCCGGCCACGCCGCGGATGTAGTCCACGCGTTGCGACTGATCGAAGTGGTCCGTGATCGGCGTCGCGCTCAGATAGTAGTCGCCGCTGAAGCCGGTGACGGGATCCCCGCCATAGCCCAGCCCCGTCGAGGTGTAGGTGTAGTTCCAGAACTGCCGATAGCTGTCGGTGCGGCTCTCGCGACGGTTCAGCAGGAACTCACCATAGACTTCCACGCCGCCGCCGACGTCATAGGCGCCATCGACGAAGGCCGTGTAGCGCTCGATCTCGGGGACGATGGACTCTTCGCGTGCGAAGGGGTGGCTGGCGTTGACGACCGCGCGCGAGGCGGCGTCGTAGTTGACCAGATAGAAGCCGTTGGGCGCCACCGGATACTGGGCGCTGGTGGCCGGATTGGTCGGACGGGCCGGGATGTATTTGCCCAGGTCGCCGTCGTAATCGTATTGGAAGCGACCCGCGCGGCCGGTGAAGCCGGGGCCATAGACATAGACCTGTCCCCACAGGGTGTCGTTACAGGTCGGCTCGCCGGTGCGCGGGTCGATCCGGTCGGCGCGATTGCGGGTGCCCGGCTCGAACACATACTGGTTCTTGCAGATCAGGAAGTCGCGGTCGCCGGCGCGCAGCGCCTCCTGGCGATAGTAGTCGGCCGACAGGTTGATGTAGCCCCGGTCGAACTTCTTCCCGAAGGAGCCGGAGATGTTGTACTGCTCGCCGCCGCCGTCCAGGGGCGCTGTGGCGAAGACGCCCATCTCCCCGCCATCGCGACCGCGATTGGTGATCAGGTTGACCACCCCGGCCACGGCGTCCGAGCCATAGATGGACGAGGCGCCGTCCTTCAGCACGTCGACGCGATTGATCGCCGACTGCGGAATGACGTTCAGGTCGAAGGCGGACACGCCGCCGCGCGTGCCGGCCGGGCCGGCGCGACGCCCGTTGAGCAGGACCAGGGTCCGGTTGGCGCCCAGACCGCGCAGCGAGATCGTCGAGGCGCCGGGGCCGCCATCGGTCACGAAGGCGCTGGAAATCGTGCTGTTCACCTGCGGCGAACCGGCGGCGACGGTGGACGACTGCAGCATCTGCGCCGTGTCGCTCAGGCCCCGCGCCTGGGCGCGTTCGCTGGTGATCACCTGCACCGGCGAGGCGCTGGTGAACTCATTCTTCGGGATGCGCGACCCGGTGACGATGACTTCTTCAACCTGGGTGGCCTGGTCGTCCACGGCGGCCGGCGGCGTCGTTTGAGCGAAGGCTGGGCTCGTCGCCAGCAGCGCCGCTACAGCGCCGCCGAAGAGCGAGGAGGAATAGCGCAGACGATTTTGCGGCGTCATCTTGATCACTGTGTCCTTTTTCAACCCGTCCCTCCCGTTTCTCAACGAGTCCGAACAGCAACATTTTCATTACGACAAGTTCATCAAACTTCGCCAAAACCGCCGCAATTGCACCACCGCAACCGCAATGAAGACGCTTTTGACGTAACGCCGTTGCAGTATCGCCACAGCCTCGAGCATCGATGGAACGCCCGCCGCACCCGTGCTGACGCCGTGGCGCCGAGCCCTCGGATCGTCTCTGGCGCAAAAAGAAAGAGCCCCGTCGCGGCGACGGGGCTCCTCATTTGTAACGCCAGGCTCAGAGCCGAATGGTCAGAAGCGGAAGGTCAGGAAGGTCCCGAGATAGGACTGGTCTTCCGCCGTCCCGGTCTCCTTCAGGAAGTCGCCGGCCTTGGTGTAGTTGGCGACGCCCATCAGCGAGACATAGGGGGTCAAGGCGTAGCGGGCGAAGACGCCGGTGCGCCAGCCGACATAGGACGACTGTCCTTCATTGGCGCCGCGCAGAACCATGCCGGACAGGGCGTAGAGGCCGTCGTCCTTGCTCTGACGCCACAGGCCGGCGGTGTTGGCGCCCAGGGTCAGCTTGGGCGACGGGCGCACCGTCACCTCGGGCTGCAGCAGCACCATGTTGGCGAAACCCAGATCGGTGCGCAGGGCCGCCGGCTGCGGGAACAGGGGGTTGAAGCTGTTCAGCTTGCCGTCGTTAGGGTCCTTGTCGCCCGAGCCGACGTCCAGACGCACGGCCAGGCGCGGCGACCACTTCACGCTCGAGAAGGTGCGCCCGCCGACCGCCGAGACGAACCAGGCGTCGATGTCGAGATCGCGGAACGAGCCCCACTGTTTGACCGCCTCGATCTCATAGTCCCAGGGCGCGACCTTGCCCGACAGGCGCACCGACAGGGTGTCGCGGTCGTCGCGCCCCGCGACCTGACCGTAAAACGGCGTCGTCAGACGGTCGGTGTTGGCGTAGAGCAGCTCAAGCTTCGGCGCCGTCGCTCCCTGCCCCAGCGTCCTGGCCGCCGTCGCGCCATAGAGGCGATAATCGAAGTTGGTGGCGTCGTCCCACGAGGCCTTGCCTTCACGCAGGGCGTAGCCGGCGAAGGCGCCGCCGCTCCAGCCGGTCGGGCTGTCATACAGGACCCGCACCATGTCCAGGGCCACGCGGGCGTTGGCGCCCTCACGCATGTCGAACAGGCGGAAGCCGCCCTGGCCGAACTCCTGACGGCCCGCGCGGACGCGCACCGTGCCTCCGCCGAGACCAGTCTTCGCTTCAACGAAGGCCTGATGCAGGTCCGTGCGGTTTTCCTCGATCACCGGCTCGCCGCTGGCCAGGCCCGAGGTGCGGGCGTCCTGCACGTCGACGAAGGCCCGCAGCGAAGAGCCCAGGTTCAGTTCACCCCACAGGCGGGCGCGGGTCTGGAAGTCGCCGCCGGTATCCTGAGCGCCGCGACCGAAGCGCTCATTGTCGCGGTGCTCGGCGCGGAAGCGCAGCTCGCCGCCGAAGCTGGCCCAGACGGGGCTGCCCTCGCCGCCGACCGGCACATATTTGAACTTCGACCAGGTCGAGGTGCGCCTGGCCGGATCAGCCAGATAAGCGTAGTTCTCGTCGTGATTGATCAGCTTGAACGGCGGCGGCGCGGCCGGGGCGGCAGGCGCGGCGACCGGAACCGCAGCGGGCGCGGTCTGGATCGCCGCCTCGGCGTCGGCGGGCATGGGGGCGTGCGAAAGCAATGCGGCGGCGGCCGCAGCGGCGATACTCATGGATGTCCTCCGGGAAAGGGCGCGGTTGGCTCCGCGCTCGGTTCAATTGGGGTGATTTATTCGGCGTCGGGCTGTCGGCCCGGGGCGGCGTTCTGGAAGGCGGGCAGTTCGAGGCAGGCGGCTTCAATGGCCAGCAGGCGCGGCCAGCGCACCTCGACGCCGAAACGGCGGGCGTTACCCAGCTGCGGCACGATGCACAGGTCGGCCAGGGTCGGAGCGTCGCCGAAGGCGAAGGGCCCCGGCTGGTCGGCCAGCAGCTTGTCGACCGCATCGAGGCCTTCCTCGATGACCGTGGCGGCCCAGGCCTGAACCACGTCTTCGCCCAGACCGAGGTCGCGCAGGCGTTGCAGCACCTTGAGGTTCTGCACCGGGTGGATGTCGCAGGCGACGGCCTGGGCCACGGCGCGGACCCTGGCCCGTGGCACCGGATCAGCGGGCAGCAGCGACGGCTCGGGCGAGGTCTCGTCGAGATATTCGATGATGGCCAGCGACTGGGTCAGGACCGCGCCGTCGTCGGTGACGAAGGCGGGCAGCAGGCCCTGCGGGTTGAGCGCCAGATATTCCGGCGCCCGCTGCTCGCCCTTGCGCAGGTGATGGATGACCTGCACGGCCTCCAGTCCCTTGAGGCCCAGGGCGATACGAACCCGCCAGGAGGCCGTGGAGCGGAAATAACCGTGCAGGATCATGGGGTCAGACTCCGGCGCGACGGCGCACGCCGCCGAGGGTGAAGACCGCGATCGAGGCGATCACGGCGGGGATGACCGCCAGCAGGATCAGGTTCTGCGGGCTCCAGCCGGCGGCCAGCAGCACGCCGCCGACCAGCGGACCGACGATGGCGCCGATCCGGCCCACGCCCAGGGCCCAGCCCACGCCGGTGGCGCGGATGGCGGTCGGATAGACAGCCGCCGTCAGGGCGTTGCAGCCGATCTGGGCGCCGACGACGCCGAAGCCGGACAGGGCCGCGCCGACCAGCAGGACCGTCAGGTTCGTGCCGCCGAAGGCCAGCAGGGCGATGAAGGCGGCCGAGGCGGCGTAGGCCGAACCCAGGACGACGTAGGGGCTGATCTTGTCGATCATCCGGCCCAGGACGATGGCGCCGACGACGCCGCCCAGGTTCAGGGTGGCGGTGGACAGGATGGCCATGCCGAGCGGCAGACCGGCGCCCTTCAGCAGGGTCGGCAGCCAGTTCACCAGGAAGTACATGACCAGCAGGTTCATGAAGAAGGCGACCCACAGCAGCAGGGTCACGGGGGCGCGGCCTTCACGGAACAGCTGGAAGACCGAGAAGCCCTTGGCCGCCGACGTCTGCTCGTGCTTCAGGCCGGCGATGAATTCGCTGACCGAGGCGTCAGCGTCGATCTTCTTCACGATCGGGGCGATCTTGTGCTCCGGCGCGCCCTTGGCGACCAGGAAACGCACCGATTCCGGCAGCATGAAATAGAGCACCGGCAGCAGCAGCAGCGGCAAGACGCCGCCGACGACGAAGACCGAATGCCAGTCCCAGGTCGCGATCAACCAGGTCGAGATCAGACCGCCGATGGTCGAGCCCAGCGGGAAGCCGCAGAACATGACCGTCACCAGGGTCGCGCGCAGACGGGCCGGGCCGTATTCGCTGGTCAGGGCGATGATGTTGGGCATGGCGGCGCCCAGACCGACGCCGGTGATGAAGCGATAGATCAGCAGTTCGTTCATCGAGGTCGAGAAGGCCGTCAGCAGGGCGAACAGGCCGAAGATGAAGGTCGAGATCAGGATGACCGTCTTGCGGCCGAACTTGTCCGCCGCCGGGCTCAGGGTGAAGGCGCCGACCGTCAGGCCCAGAAGGCCGATGGCGAAGATCGGGCCGAACGCCGACGGGGCCAGGCCCCAGTCCTCGGCGATCTTGGGCGCGACGAAGGCGATCGACTGGGTGTCGAAGCCGTCGAGCATGGCGATGATGAAGCACAGCGCCGTGACGCCGAACTGTAGCGGGCCGAACTCGGCCCGGTCGATGACGGCGTTTCCGCCCCCCTCACCCATGGCTGCCATTTGTGTTGTCCTCCGTGGAGGGCGCGTCTGTCGCGCGCCTCTCCTTGTGTTGATGATGTTAGAAAAAAGGGTCAGGCGGCGGGCGGGCCGACCTTGATGTTGAGGGAGGTCAGGCCGTCGATGGTCACGGTCATGGCGTCGCCAGGAACCACAGCACCGACGCCGGCGGGGGTGCCGGTATAGATCAGGTCGCCGGGCTGGATCTCCCACAGACCCGACAGGTAGGCGACAATGTCGGCCACCGGCCAGATCAGGTCGGCCAGGTCCGCCGACTGCTTGACCTCGCCGTTGACGGTCAGCTCGATCTTGCCGTTCTCGGGATCAAAGCCCTCGCCCGCCTTGTGGATCAGGCCCAGCGGCGACGACTGCTCGACGTTCTTGCCGGTGTCCCACGGACGGCCTTGCGCGCGGGCTTCCAGCTGCAGGTCGCGGCGCGTCATGTCCAGGCCGGTGGCGTAGCCCCAGACGTGGTCCAGCGCGTCCTCGACGGCGATGTCGCGACCGCCCTTGCCGATGGCGACCACCAGCTCGGCCTCATAGTGGAAGTTCTCGGTCTTGGACGGATAGGCGATGGTCGTGCCGTCCGGCACGACGGTCTCGGCCCAGGCGGTGAAGAAGAAGGGCGGCTCGCGGTCCGGGTCGCGGCCCATTTCGCGGGCGTGAGCGGCATAGTTGCGGCCGACGCAGAAGATGCGGCGGACCGGGAATTCGTCCCCGGTGTTGGTCGGGGCAAGCACGGGCGCTTGCGGTTGGAACAGCAGGCTCATGCGTTCTCTTCCTTGTAGAGGTTCAGTTTTTCCTGACAGGCCTTGTCGGAGTATCCGAACAGGACCAGTCGGCTGGCCGCCTTGAAGGCGACCGATTTCCACGACGGCACGACCACGATGTCGCGCGGCTTCAGGGCGATGGTCTCGCCCTCGATCACCGCCTCGCCCGTCCCTTCGACCACCACGAAGATGGTGCCGTCGGTCGAGCGGCGCGGCTTGGACTCAAAGCCTCCCGGCAGCAGGCGGACATGGGCCGAGATGGTGGCCATGATCGGCCCGCCGTTGATCGGGTTCATGAACTCCAGCGCGTGGCCCAGACGCGGGTCGATCTCGGCGCCGCTCTCGGCCATGGCGTCCAGCGCCGGTCGCCACTCGGCGTAGGGATAGTGGAACAGGGGCTGATGCGCCGGACGGCGATCCGCCGTGTGGCCCTTCAGCGGACGCATGTTGCGACCATAGCGGTTCAGGCTGTCGCCGGCCGGGGCCTGTTCGGGGAACTGGTCTTCCGAATAGCCCTCGGCGAAACTGGCGTCGAAGTGACGGACGGTGGGGATGTCCAGACCGTCCAGCCAGATCATCGGCGTCTCGGTCGGATTGCCGTGGTCGTGCCACTGGCCGCCCGGCGTCAGCACCAGATCGAAGGGCTGCATCACCGCCTTCTCGCCGTCCACCGAGGTATAGGCGCCGCCGCCCTCCATGACGAAGCGCAGAGCGCACTGGGCGTGGCGGTGGGCCGGAGCGATCTCGCCCGGCAGGATCAGTTGCAGACCGGCGTAGAGGCTGGGCGTGATGCCCGAATGGCCCGGCAGGCCGGGGTTTTCCAGGATCAGCACCCGGCGCTCGGCCTGTTTGGCGCTGATCAGGTCGCCCGCCCGCATCAGGTAGTCGCGCGCATTGTCATAGGACCACTTGTGCACCTTGGCGGGAGAATCCGGCTTGGGCAGGACCAGGGCCGACAGCTTTTCCCACAGGGGATAGAGGCCTTCGGGCTCCATCTGCTCATAGAGGGCGTTCAGCTGGGACTGCTGGTCGTTGGACAGGACCTCGTGCATGGCTCAGCCCTCCATGCCGACGTGCAGCAGTCCGTCCTGCAGCTTGACCGGGAAGCTGCGCACGGCGACCGAACACGGCGCATCGACCGGCGCGCCCGTCTTCACATTGAAGGTGCCCTGATGCAGGGGGCATTCGATCAGCTCGCCGTCCAGGAAGCCGTCGGACAGACTGGCGGCGCCGTGGGTGCACAGGTCAGCGGTGGCGAAATACTCGCCGTCCACGACATAGAGGGCGACGTTCAGGCCGTTGGCGCTGGCCTTGGCGACGCCGTGCTCTTCGAGGGCCGAGGGCGGCAGGGTCGCCACCCACGACAGGGTCGCGGCTTCGGTCATGCGGGGTACACCAGACTGTTGGGGATCATTTCGGAATCGAAGACGACGATACGCTCGACAAAGCGCAGGCGGTCGCCGTCGCGGACGATGCGGTCGTGGCAGACAGCGGACAGGATGATGTCCGACTGCTTGTCGACCAGGGTCTGCACCACCAGCAGGTTGTGACGGACGCTGACGCTCCCCTCGTCCTGAGCCGTCACGCGCGGCGCGGTGGGAAAGCGACGGTAATATCGCGGCGCATACATCTGGGTCCGCGTCAGGCCGGTCACCCGGTCCTTCAGCATGCCCCGACTCTCGGCCTGCATGGTGCACAGGGTGTAGCCGGCGTCGTAGTTCTCGCGCGGGATCACCCGATACAGGCAGTCCTCGGTGAAGAAGTCGGGCCAGGCGTGCAGATCGACATCGTCCAGCACGCCGTAATAGGCGTCATACAGGTCGCGGATCTCGTCACGAGCAATAGTCATGGCGTCGCTCACAGGCCCATCACCTTGCGCCAGTAGCGGTACATGCCGCGCACGGCGGTCTCGGTGACCTGATGGTCGGTCGGGGCGATCTCGCGGCCGCCCATCTGCAGGATGAAGTGCTCGTCCGGCGAACCGGCGGCGCCCTGCTGGGTCATTTCCAGAACCTCGCCGTCGTCGGCCGAGACGAAGCCCGCCGGGCCGAACAGGTTGGCCTGACGCGTGCGGCGCAGGCGCATCTCCGGCGTGTCGTCGGCGTAGCACCAGTGGGTCCAGTGGAAGTCAAAGCCACCGACGCCCTTGGGCACGATCTGGCGCGTGGTCAGACTGTTGACCTGCTGTTGCAGGATCACGCTGGGGAAGATGGTGATCATCCCGACGGTTTCCTCGCCGGGGAACTCCTGCACCACGTCCATGACGCGGGGGTCTTCCAGCACCAGATCGCCCTGGAAGTTGCGGATATCGGCCATGGCCTCGGTCTTTTCCTGCTCGCCCTTGCGCGAGATCAGGATGCCGTGGCGGCCCTCGTCGTCGATATCGACGGCGGACTTCTGGTCGGCGCGGAACAGGCCGAAGGTGGCGAAGAACACATGCAGAAGGCCCGCGTGATAGGGGTCCTTGATGTTCTCCTGCATCTGCTTCCAGTTGGCGGGGATGTGCTGACGGTTGTAGCCCAGCACCTCCAGCTTCCGGCCGTCATAGACGCGGGTGTAGTGCTTCCAGAACTTCTCGCCGAGATACTCGCGGAAGGGCGGCGTCTCGTCCGAGAAGGTGGCCCAGACCACGCCGTTGACCACCTCGACGCGCAGCTTGTTCAGGCTGTGGTCCTTGGGATCGAAGTCCGACGGCATCCCGCCCTGGCGCTTGACGCCGCGGCGGAAGGGCACGCCCTGCAGGTCGCCGTTCAGGGCATAGGACCACTGGTGATAGGGGCAGATCAGTTCCTTGGAGTGGCCGGTGCGGGTCTGGCAGAACTTGACGCCCTTGTGGGCGCAGCGGTTCTCGACGACCGAGATCTCGTCCTCGCCCGAGCGGACCATGACGCAGGGCTTCTCGCCCAGGGTCGTCGTCTTCCAGTCGCCGACCTCGGTCAGCTCGCACTCCAGACCGACATAGAGCCAGTGCGGCCCGTACCAGATCTTCTGCAGTTCCTCGGCGTAGATCGCGGGGTCCGTATAGACCCAGTAGGGCACGGCGGCGTCGACGTCGGCCGGCCATGCGCGGCTGTTCTCGCCCTCCGGCGGGCGTACGGGGATGTTCACTGAAAGCTCCCGGACAAGAATTCGAAGCGGCGATCTCATGTCGCCGTTGACCGCATTGGTGTCGTGGTTTTTGATCTATGTCAAACGCGTTGCATCTAGTGCAACGACGAATGGAGATCACAAATGGCTGAACGCATCGTCATCCTGGGCGCCGGACAGGCCGGCGGCGCGACCGCTATCGCCTTGCGTGAGCTGGGTTTTTCGGGATCGATCCTGGTCGTGGGCGACGAGGCCCACCCCCCCTACGAACGTCCAAGCCTGTCCAAGGAATACCTGTCGGGCGCCGAGGCCGATCCGGTCTGGCTGGCGCCCGTTGAACGCTGGGTCGAGCTGGACGTGGCCCTGAAACTGGGCGCCGAGGCCGTCGCCATCGACCGTGACAGGGGCGAGATTCGACTGGCCGACGGTTCGGTCGAACCCTACGACAAACTGGTCCTGGCCATGGGCGGTCGCGTGCGCCGCCTGCCCCTGCCCGACCATGCCGCCGTCCGCTACCTGCGCACCGCCGACGACGCCCGCGCCATCGCGGCGGCGGCCAAACCCGGCGCCCGCGCCCTGGTGATCGGCGGCGGCGTGATCGGTCTGGAGGCGGCTTCGACCCTGCGCGGGCTGGGCCTGACCGCCACGGTGATCGAGGCGGGCCAGCGTCTGCTGGGCCGCAACGTCCCGGCCGAGGCCGCCGAATGGCTGGCCGCCGCCCACGCCCGCATCGGCGTCGAGGTGAAGCTGGGCCGGTCGCTGCAATCATTGGAAGACGCCGCCGACGGCTCGGTTCTGGCGCGGCTGGACGACGGCTCGACCATCGAGGCCGACCTGACCGTCGTCGGCATCGGCATCATCCCCTCGACCGAGATGGCCGAGGCCGCGGGCCTGCCGGTCGCGGGCGGGGTTCTGGTCGGCGACGACTACCGCTCGCCCGCCGACGACCGCATCTTCGCCGTGGGCGATCTGGCCGCCCGGAGGCGCGACGGCGCCGCCGCCCGCATGGAGACCTGGGCCCACGCCCAGACCTCGGCCCGCGCCGCCGCCCTGGCCATTCTGGGGCTGCCGGCAGAGGTCGAGCCGACGCCCTGGTTCTGGACCGCCCAGTGCGGGCACAACCTGCAGATCCTCGGTGATCCGGCGGCGGGCGATGCGGTCGTGTCACGCGGCGAGGCGGTGCGTCTTTATCTACGCGACGGCGTGCTGGTCGGCGCGGTCTGCCTGGATCAGCCGCGCGACTTCGCCACGGCGCGCCGCCTGATGGGCAAGGCGCTGATCGCGGAGACGGCGAGCGACCCGGCAGCCGACCTGCGCAAGGCCGCCGCCTGAGCCGTCAGAGCGACGGGCGCACCCCGCCCGTGGCCAGGGTGATCTGGTCGCAGACCTCGATCAGGCGTTCGCGCGCCTGATCGTCGTATTCCGGCTTGAACACGTCGGTGGCCAGGACCGTGGCGGTGAAGACCGCCTCGCCCTGCAGGTCGAAGATCGGCACGGCGGTGGCCCGCAGGCCGGGGATCAGATCCCCCCGGATGGCCGAATAGCCGTCACGCCGCACCCGCGCGCGCAGGCCCTCGACGTCGACCGGCTGGAACTGCGGCTGGGTCTCGCGCTCGACCATCTGCCGCGTCGCCGCCTCGGGCCGGAAAGCCAGGAAGACATGCCCAGTCGCCGAACTGAGCAGCGGCAGGGGCGAGCCGACCATCAGCGAGGTCGAGATGGCGGGCGTGCCCATGATCCAGCGCACCACGATCGGCCCGGTGGGCCCCAGGGCGCCCATCTGCACCGTGCGCCCGGTCTCGGCGACATAGTCGGTCAGGGCGATCGCCGCCTCGCGGAAGCTGTCCATCCGCGACAGGGCCGCCAGCCCCAGACGCAGCGCGCCCGAGCCCAGCTCATAGCGCCCCGTCGCCGCATCCTGACGCGCCATGCCGGCGGCGATCAGACTGGCCAGATAGCGGTGCGCCTGCGACGCCGACAGGTCCGACGCCTGGGCGATCGCGCCCAAGGCCGCCGCTCCGTTCTGCGAGGCCAGCACCTCCAGCACACGCAGGCCGATGCCCACGGACTGAATGCCCTGCCGCCGCTCGCCTGTCTCGCTCATCGTGTCACCACCCCAATACGAACGCCAAGGTACAGCTTTTCGCGACCGCGCAACCCATTCCTTTCCAGTTCGTCGCCTTGCCCGCAAGACTTGTCGGCATGCCGCCGCTAGGCGCCGCCAAGGACTCCCGCGGAACGACGCAAGCAGAGCATCTTCACGGAGCGCCCGACATCCAGCCGCTCGTGTGACGACGGACGCCGCCCTAGGGCTCCAGCTCGATGTCCCAGTAGAGGAAGCTGAAACCGCCCTATCCGCGCCGATAAACTCCTGAGAGCATTTATAAAAATCGACACCAGACAATCCGACCGATGCCCATGGTCACCATATGATCACCACGGCGACGGAAATCGCAGCGATTTCCAGCACGCGACAGAGGCTACCAGAAACCAGCCGAAAAGTCGTCGCTAACGGCTGCAACGCGCCAGAAGCAGACATTGACCAACAGCCCGAAACCAGACGTTCGGCAAGCTGGTCGGCGTCATCCGCCAGCTGTGGTTATCCGACGCGGCCACCAGAACTCTTCCTAAGTGTCATTCGGCGAGGCACGCGCTTAAATGCCACGGCATACTTGTCGATCTCCATCTGCCAGAGAGGGATTTTGAGCTGTTCCATAGCCTCACGCACCGCCTTCTGGTGGTCGGAAGAAACGCGCGAGCCCAGATAAACGCCGTCAACACAGTTCACACTTTTGTACGCCGCCGGCCCACGAACTGAGCGAATGAGCCGCCACTCGCGCTCTTGGGACCACCGCACAGTCTTGGTGGAGAGCACCATGCGTGCGCGTTGCTCTGCGGTTTCCCCACGCACTGCGTGTCCTAGATAATCATGAGCTGGAAGACTTCCTCTGCCTCTACCAAGACGAGTTGATGCTATCCCCCGAAGACCTCAGTGCCCGATGGGATCCCGGTCGCCGTTCGGCCTGTGGCCTCGGCCAGCGCCAGCCCGCAAACTGCTAACGGCGCGTCTCGTTACAAAGCTCGGCTGGGAACCGACCGCATATAAGTAGATGCTAGGAGCGTTCACTGTCTTTCTGCCTCAAGTGAGACATCCGCCGATCCCCCGGCGGGACCGCGACATCCAGCTTTCGCGCTCATGCCCGAGAGCAACGCCCACGGTCAGATTAGCGCTTGGCTCAAGGGATTGGGACTGGCCTGACACGCCCAAGTCGGCCTGTGCCGGGCGGCCCGCATCGGCGGGTCCGACGCCGGTCCGCGTCCACAGGCCGTAGGGAGCAAGCTTGGGTATTGTTGCCGAACCGGTTCAGTGGGATACAGACATTGAGCGTCGTTATACGAGGAATGTCACATCAGCGCTGTCGAACATGCTGAGGACAACGAAACAGTTCTAGGCCCGGAACGCTTTGAGGCGGAGATCGCCGCGCTCGGCCGAGATTGGACCCTGCTCGCGCCGCGCCTGCGACAGGTCGACCATGACGTCGTGACCGACCACAACCGCCTGACCCTGCGTCTGCATTACCCGGCGCTTCGCAACGCCCAGGCGAGCGTCGGCGACCTGATCGACATCATCGTCCTTTTCATGGCGCACTTCAGCCTGCCTCGGAAACAGGTGGAGGCGGTCTATGCTCAGAAGGAACAGCTCGACAGCTTCGCTTTCCACACGGCGGCCACGCGGCTCAATCAGGAGGCGGTGTCCCTATTCAAGCGGGTGCGGTCGGCGTCGAGTAGCGGCGAGGCGGGCGAGCTCCTCCTGTTCCTACTGACCGAGTGGATCATTGGTGCCCCCCAGATCATCGCCAAGATGTCGCTGAAGAGCAATCCGCAGATGCCGGTTCACGGATCAGACGGAATCCATGTGAAGTTCGTCCCTGAAACCGGCAAGCTGCTGTTCTATTCCGGTGAGGCCAAGCTCTACTCCCGGATAGACGGTGCAATCGCCTCCGCAGCCAAGTCAATCGCGGAAGGCCTCGATCACGACAAGGCCAAGCACGAGTTGGAGCTCGTGCGCCGGAACCTCAGCTTCGCCGGATTGACCGCGGACGCAGAAGCCGCTCTGCTGAAATATCTGGATCCCCTGGAGGAGGCGTATAACGACCGCGTCGACCTTGTGACCTGCCTGATTGGTTTCGACTTCGCGGGCTACGGCGATCTGGGGCGCCATGATGATCCGCGCGCGCGGTTCGAGGCACTCGTGGTCGAACACCTTGCCGAGGTCGGACCGAAGATCGCGGCGGCCTTGACCCGCGCGGGGCTGAGCCAGCAGCGGGTCGAGATGTTCTTGCTGCCGGTGCCTTCGGTCGAGGATCTTCGCATCCGCTTCCAAGACCACATCGGCTGGGGGCGGCCCTAGTGCAGGCGCTGGCGGACAAAGTCTGGAACAACCCGGCCTTTCACTCCGCCGCTGCTCGGCTACAGCAGGGCTGGATCGCCAAAGAACTCGGGGTGGATCCCCCGAACCCTCCGACGCTCGAAGAGGCAGGCCGGGTCATCCGGGCTTCGGCGATCCTAGCCTGTTCAGATGACCCCACCCACCGCCAACAAGCCTTCCGATCCGCGACCTCGGCGTTCGAGCTGTTCGGGGCGGACGAATTGCCCCTGGATCAGGCCATACGCGTCGTTCTGGCTCGGCTGGGGAACTTTCCAGCCATGGGAACGCGCAGCGCCATCGAAAAGGCGCGGGCCCATCTGCCCGCCCCTCTCTTCGGCGAGGAACTTGTCGTCTCGGACGCCCGCACGATAAGATTGGGCGAACGCTCCGTCGTGCTGACGGACTACCAGTGGAATCTCTGGAAGCGCCTGCAGCGTAAGGAGCGGGTCGCCGTGGCCGCGCCGACCTCGGCCGGGAAATCCTTCATCCTGCAGAACTTCATCGGCGGCCTGTTCGACGACGCGCGCCCGCGCACCGTGGTCTATCTCGTACCGACCCGGGCCCTGATCAGTCAGGTATCCGCCGACTTGCGGCGTATCGTGGCCGGCCAACCGCCTGCCTCCATCGTCGAGATCGCGACCGTCCCCCTGGAGCGCACCACGCCCTTACCGGTGCGGGCCGTCTTCGTGATGACGCAGGAACGCTTGCAGATGACGGTGTCGGCCCACACCGAGTTCGCGGCGAACGTCGTTATCGTCGATGAAGCCCATTCTGTTGGCGAAGGCGCCCGGGGAATATTGCTACAATGGGTAATTGAGGACTTGCTGCGTCGAAATCCCGATACCCAGCTCCTCTTCGCCAGCCCCCAAATCCGCAATCTCGACGTTTTCGGCGACATGTTTGGTCTGTCGGACGTCGAACAGCTGCCCTCCCGCGAGCCGACGGTCGCGCAGAACTTCCTCATCGTCCGGCCCGAAGGCACCCGCTTTGACGAGGTCTCCGTTCACTATGTCGAGAACGACCGGACGACGACGGAAATCACCAAGGTGAAGCTCGAGAGGCGTAGCCCATCGCGCCGACGCCGACTGATCGAAATCTCCGCACGGCTGGGTATGGGCTCCACCAACCTCGTCTATGCCAATGGGGCTGGAGACGCTGAACACATCGCCATCGAGCTCGCCAAGTTGTTCAAGGAACGGGTTCCGACGAAACGCCAATCGGCGCTCGCGCAACTCGCCGCCGAGACGGTTCACGAGTCCTACGCGCTCGTGGAGTGCGTTCAGCGGGGCGTGGCCTTCCACTATTCCAACATGCCAGCCTTAGTACGCCAGGCGGTCGAGCAGGCCGTCGTCGCAGGCGACATCGACTATCTGGTATGCACCAGTACCCTCCTCCAGGGTGTCAATCTTCCGGCCAAGAACATCTTTATGTGCCGCCCCGAGAAGGGTGACGACAAGCCTCTGGAGTCCGTCGACTTCTGGAACCTAGCGGGCCGGGCGGGACGCCTCCTGAAAGAGTTCCAGGGCAACATATTCCTGATCGACTACGACAGCTGGAGAAGGAAACCACTGAGCCAACCCAGAGATGCGCTCATTGTGCCCGCCCTCCAGACCGCGCTTACGACCAGCGCCGACGAGCTCACCTCCATATTCCGTAACGGCATGGGCCCGGCCCGTAACAATGAACTGCTCGAGGCCGCCTTCGTCCGGCTTCTCGACGATCACGCCCACGACCGCATGCCTCAGGTAATCGGACGTCTGTCGTCGCCGGCTGGCGGCGACGGCTTCGCCCTAGTGTCGAGTCTGGTCGCCGATGCGGCGCTCGATGTGGCCCTGCCAACATCGGTGCTGCGTCGCAGCCCCAACATCTCCCCCCACAAGCAGCAGGCGCTCTATCGCTTCCTGCATGAATGGGCCTCGACGTCGGAAGTGGCGGCACGCTCCCTCGTGCCTTTGCATCCCCGCGACACCCACGCCTACGGCTGTTACGCCGCGATACTGCAGATCTGTCACCAGCTGATCATGGGCATGAGGCACGAAAGCCGGGTCCACCGGTTCCTGGCCATCATCGTGCTGCGGTGGATGAAGGGGCACCCGCTTCCCCGGATCATCCAGAACCAGTTGAACCGCAATCCGGAAAAGAACCGACGCGAGGTTGTGCGCGAGACGCTGGAGCTCGTCGAAAAGCGGGTGCGCTACGACTGCTGGCGTCTGTTCAGCTGCTACGGGTCCGTGCTCTCGGCGGTGCTGATCGACCTGGGCCGCACCGACCTCGTCGAAGCGATGCCGCCCATCCCCCTGTTTCTCGAGGTTGGAGCCTCGGACAGGACGACGATCAGTCTGATGAGCGCAGGCATTCCGCGAGCGATCGCGATGCGGCTCGCGGATTTCCCCAAACAGCCCTTGGTCGATGTGGAAGCAGCGCGGCGTTGGCTTCGCACCGCGCCCTTGGCCGACTACGGCCTTTCTCCTCTCTTGATGAAAGAAGTCCGCGACGTCATCGACACCATTCGGTGAATGACGACCGCGTCAGCATCGTCCAAGCAGGATCGGTAGTGAAAGAGGCCTCGCTCTGGTCCGGACACCCTTGCGAGAGCGAGGTGATCGGCTAGCATCCCTCAACCAAGGCGTGCGCCATGGTCTGGTTCGCCGAGGGGAATATACGATGAAGCTGGTACGCTTGAGGTTGAGCAATTTCCGATGCTTCGGACCCGGCCCCACCCAGATCACACTCGACGACACGACCTTCGTTATCGGTCCGAACGGATCTGGCAAGACCGCCGTGCTGCAAGCCCTCGCCAGAATGTTCAGCATCGATCCGGCGCAACGCAAGATCCGGGCGTCTGACTTCCATATCGCCGCCAGCGAAGCGCCGGAGGATGCGCCGGCCGAGCGCAGGCTGTGGATCGAGGCGGACTTCGAGTTCCCGGAGCTCAAGGTCGACGGCGTCATTGATCTCCTCGCGTCCGTTCCCGCCAGCTTCGCGCACATGCAGATGGAGACCACTGACGACACTGTCGCCATTCGTTTCCGGCTTCAGGCCATTCTCGATCAGGACGGCGACATCGAAGAGACGTTCACCCACGTCATCAAGCTCGACGCGTTCGGCGCGGTCGAGACGGAAAGCCGGGTCTCCAAACTCGAGCGCAACGCGATCCAGGTCCACTATCTACCGGCGCGCCGTAACCCGGCGGACCACATCTCCTATGCGACCAACGCCATGCTCGGGCGGATCCTGCGAGCCGCGAACTGGACGACCGAGCGCGACACCGTCTCGGCCCTGACCGGGCAGATCAACGAGACCCTGACCGGCAACGCCGCCATCGCCGAGATCGGGACCGAGATCACCCGGGCCTGGGAGGGTCTACACAAGGGTCGGTTCTATGCGAGCCCGGCGGTGTCCTTCGCGCGCAGCGAGATCGAGGCGCTGCTTCGCCACCTCAGCCTCTCCTTCACCCCCGCGCCCGAAGCCCCTCTGGTCGATTTCTCCCGCCTCAGCGACGGCCAGCAATCGCTGCTCTACATCAGCCTGGTCCTGGCCACGCGTGCGATCGGTGACAGGGCGCTCGCGGGAGGCGACGCGTTCGACATCGACAAACTGCGGCCGCCGATCTTCACCCTGCTCGCGGTGGAAGAGCCGGAAAACAGCCTCTCGCCCCATTACCTCGGCCGGGTCGTCCAGGCCCTCAAGGCGTTTGGGGCCGGCCGGGACGCCCAGGCCGTGGTTGCGACCCATGCCCCGGCCCTGCTCCGGCGGGTCGATCCTGAATCGATCCGATATCTGCGCCTCGACAGCCTTCGCCGGACCCTCGTGTCCAGGATC
The DNA here is from genome assembly GCF_002479495.1 of Brevundimonas sp. UBA7506. Taxonomy (GTDB): domain Bacteria; phylum Pseudomonadota; class Alphaproteobacteria; order Caulobacterales; family Caulobacteraceae; genus Brevundimonas. Next base: position 79,380 of record NZ_DLNQ01000007.1, on the reverse strand, counting down.
ACCATGCCCGCCAAGACAGACGAGGCGGAGAAGTACGTCCGCCAAGCGGTCAAAGCCTTCCCGGAACTCTACTTTGCGCGGCTGGTTATTCTCGGTGAAGGCGATAGCGAGGAGATCGTCGTCCCTCGCCTGCTCGGAGCGAGGGACATCCTCGCCGACGACGCGTCAGTGTCCGTCGTGCCGCTCGGCGGGCGCCATGTGAACCACTTCTGGCGTCTGCTGTCGGACCTTGGCATCCCCCATGTCACCCTGCTGGACCTCGATCTCGCGCGCTGGCAGGGCGGCTGGGGCCGGGTCCGCTATGCGGCCCAGCAGCTGATCGAGTCCCGGGTTCACAACGCGCCCACCCAAGCGGGCGTCGATTCCATCCCGGCATGGAATGGTGCGGCGCGGCTGCTAGACGACACTCTAGGCTGGGTCGCGTATCTCGAGTCCCACGGAGTCTTCTTCTCTTCGCCCCTCGATCTCGACCTGATGATGATCGAAGCCTTCCCAGAGGCCTATGGCGTAGATGCCGTCTTCGACTTGGGCCCACCCGACGCCGACGCGGCTAAGGCGGTGCTGGGAAAGCGTCATGACGGTTTCGCGGACCAGTACACTCCTGCGCAACAGCAACTATTCGACGCCTATCACGACCGGTTCAAGGTCGGCAGCAAGCCGGCGCATCACGTGGCAGCTCTATCCGCGCTCGACGACGCCGCCCTGGTCGCCAGCATGCCTGCTGTGCTGAGACGACTAATCGATATGGTCGCAGTCAAACTCGAAGCGTTGCCGGAATGATTCCGATCGACCGCTGGCGCCCGTCCGCCGGCCTGACGTTGGAGCCCAACGCCTTGGTCGCGGCGACAGAGACCAGAACCAATCTGGCGCTGACGGCGGGACCCGGCGCCGGCAAGACAGAGATGCTGGCCCAGCGCGCGGGCTTCCTGCTGCAGACCGGGCAATGTCGCTATCCGCGCCGAATCTTGGCGATCTCGTTCAAGGTGGACGCCGCGCGCAACCTCAAGGCCCGCGTGCGAATGCGCTGCGGGCCGGACCTAGCGGCTCGGCTCGACAGCCATACCTTCCATGCCTTTGCCAAGCGTCTGATCGATCGGTTCCGCCCCGTCCTGAAAGGCCGGGATGCGCTCAATCCTGACTACTCTGTCGGCGCGCGCCGGGTGCAGGGGGAATCGATCACCTTCTCGGACATGGTGCCTCTGGCCCAGACCATCATCGCCTCAAGCGCAATCGCCAGAAATGCCGTCCAACAGACCTACAGCCACGTCTTCCTCGACGAGTTCCAGGACTGCACCTCGGATCAATACGCGTTGATCAAGGCCTGTTTCCTGGGTTCGCCCGCGATCCTCACCGCCGTCGGCGACACCAAGCAGAGCATCATGGGGTGGGCCGGAGCGCTGGAAGGGATTTTCGAGACCTTCGCTGAGGACTTCGACGCCCGACCGCTCAATCTGTATCAGAACTTCCGGTCGGCTCCGCGGCTGCGTCGGATGCAGAACGCTATGATCCGGGTCATGGACCCGCCCGCAGCCGGCGACGACGGTGAACTCCAGGGCGACACGGGGACGATCACCGTTCTCCAGTATGCGACGGACAAGGAAGAGGCTGCAGACCTTACCGTGCGGGTGCGCGCCATGATCGCAGATGACGGGCTGCCCGCCTCGGAGATCGCCATCCTCGTAAGCCGCGAACAGAAGTACTTCTGCCAAGACCTGATGGCGGCTATGGACGCCGCCGGCGTGCCGTACCGGGATGAGGATTCAACGCAGGATCTCGCTTCGGAGCCCGTGGCGCGGCTGATCGTAGACTTTCTGCTGGTGGCCTGCGGAAGGCGCGAGGCGGCCGCCCATCGTCGCCTGCTTGAGCAGGTCGTGTTCAGCTACGGGTTCGACGAAGAGCATGAATATCAGCAGCGCTCGCGCTGGAGCCGGCTGATCGCCGACACCCAGGCGCGCATCGCCTCCCGTGAGATCGATCTATCGAGCGAAGGCGATCTGACGGACCTGGCCCACACCGTGATCGCATCGGTGGGGCGCGAAAGGATTGTGGAGATGTCCTCCGACTATGCCCAAGGTGACAGACTGGATCAGTTAATCGCCGAGACGATCGCCAAGGCGCACGGCCTACTTGTCCGCGGCGGGGATCCAGCCTTGGCCTTGGCGAGTTTTGCCGGCGACGAAGCTGTCCGCATCATGTCGATGCACAAAAGCAAAGGGCTCGAGTTCGAGGCCGTGGTGATCCTCGGCGTGGAGAACCAGACCTTCTGGTCGAGCCTTGCAAGCGAGCGCTCGGTCTATTTCGTCGGCATCTCACGAGCCCGAACACACCTTCTCCTGACCCATTGTGGCCAGCGCGCCCGGCCGCCCGACTTCCCCCGGGCGCGTTGGGACGTGGCGCGTACCCCGCAGCTCGAGTTCTTAGGCTACGCAGCAGCGGCGGTATGCGCGACATAGCGGGTATTCGGGGTGGCTCGACCCTATTGAGTTTCTTCCACTGAGTGGACCTTCTGGACTACCGCTTTGAGTCAGAAACGGTCATGGTGGCTCACCATGACGCGAAGGACTGCCTCTGACTCAAAGCGGTCTTTGGCGAGGTCCGCCTTCGGGTAAAGCGTCGATCAGCTGCCGAGCCTCGCGCAGACCGTTAGGCCTCACGGTTCACATTATTGGAGCCGCAAGCTGCCCCTCGTGAGCAAGTATGGCGATGACTTGTCCAAGTCCGGAGGGGCTGAGGCGAGGCTCTACCAAGTGCTAAAATCCTACGGAATATCAGGTCCGACGCCGGATCAGGCAGCGTTTTGAATGCTATGTGTAACAGGTGCGCGTAACAAGGCCGACCGCACTTCAACGCCCCTCATTCTTCGCTTTGTCGCAATGAGAACTCGCCTATAGGGTGCGCTGATCGAAGGGGGCGCGTCTATGGCCGAGCAGGTTATTTGGGGGATTCACGCAGGCAAGACCGGCGACGCGGAGGCTCTGTTCGCCGAATCAAATTGCATCGCGGTGGGCTGGCCTGACATGGGCGATCTATCGGCTATGAAGCCGAGCCGGGAAGCGTTTAAGGCGCGCTACAGCAGCGTCTTTCCATCCAAGAGTGCGGGGCACGTGCCGGTCGCCGCGGGACAACTCTTCCGGTTCGCAAAAGAAATCAAAGTCGGGGACCTCGTGGTATTTCCGGCCAAACTGGACCGCACTGTCAGGATCGGACGGGTAACAGGCGATTATGTCTATCGGCCCGAGCTCTCAAAGGCCTACCCCAACCACCGCCCTGTGGAATGGTTGAATACCTTTCCCCGCACCAAGTTCAGCCAGAGCGCGCTTTACGAGATCGGCTCGGCCCTCTCCCTGTTTCAGGTCAAGAACTTCGCTGACGAGTTCCGAGCGGCGATCAGCGGAGAGACTTATATCGCCCCAGTAAGCGAGGATGAGGCCGTGGCCGCCGTTGTCATGGAGAGCGAGCAGAGCACCGAAGACTTCGTTCTGAAGCGGCTGGCGCGGGAGTTCAAAGGCCATGCCTTGGAACATTTTGTGGCCCATTTGCTAGAAGCGATGGGGTTCCGCGCAAGGGTCACCAAGAAGTCCGGCGATGGCGGCGTCGACATCATCGCGCACAAGGACGCGCTTGGTCTCGAACCCCCGATTATCAAGGTTCAGGTGAAGAGCACCGAGGGCTCTATCGGTGAACCGGAAGTAAAGCAGCTCAAGGGAAACTTGTCCGGAGGTGAGAAGGGCTTACTCGTGACACTCGGGACAATCAGCTCGAAGGCCGAGCTATTCGCCCGCTCGGTGCCGGACATCCGCCTCATCGATGGAGAGAGCCTCGTGAAGCTCATTCTCGAGCACTACGAGCAGTTCGACAGCCGCTACCGAGCGGCTGTCCCGTTGAAGCGAGTTTATCTCCCCGCTCCTCCCGAGGGCGAGTGAGGCTGACCACATGATTCTTCCTCAATCCAATGATGCGTTCGCTCGGGTGAAATCGTGAAAGCGAAAGAGGCAACTGCTCGCATCAAGATCAATCGTCTACTGGAAGAGTCGGGCTGGCGCTTCTTCGACGACGAGAACGGCTCCGCCAATATCGCCCTTGAGCCGAACACCAAGATCAAACAGTCGGAAATCGATGCGCTCGGCGAGGATTTCGAGACGGTCAAAAACGGCTACATCGACTTCCTGCTGCTGGATCGCAACGGTCGGCCTCTGATCGTCCTGGAGGCTAAGTCCGAGGGAAAGAACCCCCTCTCAGCAAAGGAGCAGGCCCGTCGCTACGCTCGCGAGCAGGACGCCCGGTTCGTCATCCTCTCGAACGGCAACCTCCACTACCTGTGGGATTTGAAGCAGGGCAATCCGAGCCTCATCACCAAGTTTCCCAGCCCGGATGACATCAAAGACCACCACGCCTTTCAGCCTGATGCCGAGCGGCTTGCGAATGAGGTCGTCGAGAACGACTACATCGCCCTCACCCAAATGCCAGCCTACGCCAATGAGGCGGGATGGAAAAATGACGCCGAGCGCCTTTCATTCATCGATAAGAACAAGCTCCGCTTCCTGCGGGACTATCAGAAGCGCGCCGTCCAATCCGTTCAGAAGGCGGCCAAGAAGGGCGCGATCCGCTTCCTGTTCGAAATGGCGACCGGGACCGGAAAGACTCTCACTTCAGCCGCGCTCATCAAGCTGTTCCTGAAGACGGGGAATGCTCGGCGCGTGCTCTTCCTCGTCGACCGGATCGAGCTCGAGATCCAGGCGGACAAGGCCTTCAAGGCGCTTTTGAAGAACGACTTCACCTGCGTCATCTACAAGGCGCAGAAGGATGATTGGCGGAAGGCTGACATCGTCGTCACCACCGTCCAGTCCCTTCTTTTTAACGACAAGTTCCGTCGCGCCTTTGCGCCAACCGACTTTGATCTGGTGATCTCGGACGAAGCGCACCGGTCCATCGGGGGCAATGCCCGGGCCGTGTTCGAGTATTTTGTCGGCTACAAGCTGGGCCTGACTGCGACGCCCAAGGACTATCTGAAACAGTCGAGGGGAGCGGCGCGCGATCCGCGCGAAACCGAGCGCCGGATGATGCTCGACACCTATCGCATCTTCGGCTGCGAGAGTGGCGAGCCCACCTTCCGCTATTCCTTGCTCGATGGCGTTCGCGACGAATTTCTTATCAATCCCTACGTGGTGGATGCGCGGACCGATATCACCACCCAACTTCTGTCTGAGGAGGGGTTTGTCGTCGAAACTACCGACGAGAACGGGGTCGAGCTCAAGGAAGCGTTCGGTGGTCGGGATTTCGAAAAAAAGTTCTTCGCGGAAGCGACGAACGAGGTGTTCTGCCAGACCTTCCTGAAGCACGGCCTGCGTGACCCCGTCACGGGCGAGTTCGGCAAGGCCATCATCTTCGCCGTCAGTCAGAACCATGCCGCCAAGGTGACCCAGATTCTGAACGTCATGGCTGACGCCATGTGGCCCCGGCGATACCAGTCGGACTTCGCGACCCAGGTGACCAGCGAGGTCATGAACGCGCAAACCATGACGGTTCAGTTCGCGAACAACAATCTCGGCGGGCGCAGCCCGTTCGACGAGAGCTACGTCACTAGCAAGACCCGGGTTTGCGTCACGGTGGGGATGATGACGACGGGCTACGACTGTCCAGACATTCTCAACCTCGCGATGATGCGACCCATCTTTAGCCCGTCCGAGTTCGTGCAGATGAAGGGGCGCGGTACGCGGAAACATCGCTTCGCCGACGAGATGCGCGATCCCGCTCGCAAGGCCGAGTTGGCTGACATCGAGAAGACCCAGTTCCGCTTGTTCGACTTCTTCGCGAACTGCGAGTTCTTCGAGGAACGCTTCAACTACGACGAAGAGCTGAAGCTGCCCAAGCCGTCCGCTCAGCCGCTCCTGAGTCACGTGGAGTCACCGGGGCGAACCTTTGACGGCTTCGAGACCGCTCGACCCGATGCGATCGTACTCCAGACCGAGCAACAGATCGGCTCGGAGGGTATGCGGGTTGATCGGGAGTTCTTCCAGAAGTTTGAAAGCACAATCCGGGAAGATGCTGCGCTGGCCGACCTAGTTGAACAGGAGAACTGGGACGCGGCGGTGAGCCTTGTGGTGAAGACCGTGTTCGACAAGCCGAACGAATTCTTCAATCTCGACAAGCTGCGCCGAGCCTCCGGGCTGGACCGCCGCATTACTGTGCGCGAGCTGATCGAGAAGGCGTTCGGCCATATTCCCAAGCTCAAGTCCAAGGCCGAGCTGGTCGATGATGAGTTTCAGAAATTCCTGTTAGACCAGAAGCCGGAGCAGGCCGACCGCATCGCGCCGATGCGTTATTTCTTTGCGGCCTATCTGACGGACCCCAACGTCCGCCGCCTGATCGATGAGGGCCGCATCGCCGACCTCAACGTCAATCCGGTCTTCAGCATCGCCGACCTGAAGGCGGTGCCGAAGGAATGGGTCCGGGGCATCCCCGAATATGTGAAGGACTATGTGTCCCTGAACCCCTTCCTCCCTTAGAAGCGCCCGATGCTCGATTCAGACACCAAGCGCCGCATCAACACCTGTCGCGACATTCTCGTCGGGAAGGTGCCCGACCCGAAGAGCCAGGTCGAACAGATCACCATAGCCCTGATCTACAAGTTCATGGACGACATGGACCTTGAGGCCGAGGAGCTTGGCGGGGCGCGCAGCTTCTTCACCGGCGACTTCGAACGTTATCGGTTCAGCAAGCTGGTCGCGCCGGGCGTCGGCGGACAGGAGATGCTGAACCTCTACACCGAGGCTCTGACCAAAATGGTCGAGAACCCGGACCTTCCCGAGCTGTTCCGCAGCATCTTCCGCAACGCCTATCTGCCCTATCGGGACCCAGAAACGCTGCGGAGCTTCCTGCGCGAGGTCAACGGCTTCACCTACGACCACAGCGAGCGGCTCGGAGACGCCTTCGAGTACCTGTTGTCGGTCCTAGGCAGTCAGGGTGACGCCGGTCAGTTTCGCACGCCGCGCCACATCATCGACTTCATGGTCGAGATCATCGACCCGCAGAAAAACGAGGTCATTCTCGATCCTGCCTGCGGCACGGCGGGCTTCCTGATCTCGGCCTACAAACACATCCTGAAGCGGAGCACGACCGGGGCCGCAAACGGCAACGGAAACGGGGTCGAGGGCGATGCAGCGGAGCAAGCGCTGGAGAGCCCACAACGCTACAAAGGCGACCTGCTTTCGCCGGACGAGCGCGCGCGCCTGGCTCGCAACATCAAGGGCTATGACATCTCACCGGACATGGTGCGCCTGAGCCGCGTGAACATGTTCCTTCACGCCTTCAAGGAGCCGTTGGTCGAGGAATATGATACCCTGACCAGCGACGATAAGTGGGGGGAGACCGCTGACGTCATCCTCGCCAATCCGCCCTTCATGTCGCCGAAGGGGGGGATCATCCCCCACAACAAGTTTCAGGTGCCGTCCAAGCGCAGCGAAGTCCTGTTCGTCGACTACATCGCCGAACACCTGACGCCGAACGGGCGCGCGGCGATCGTGGTGCCGGAGGGCATCATCTTCCAGAGCCAGAGTGCCTATGTTGCCCTGCGCAAGATGTTGGTGGAGGGCTACCTCGCCGCCGTCATCTCGCTGCCCGCGGGCGTCTTCAACCCATATTCGGGCGTCAAGACGTCGATCCTTATCCTCGATCGGGCAGTGGCGAAGGCCAGCACCCACGTCGCATTCTTCAAGGTCGAGAATGACGGCTTCGGTCTTGGCGCACAGCGCAGGGCGGTGAAGGGGTCTCAGTTGCCCCAAGTCAAATCGGACCTCAGCGCTTGGCTTAAGGCCGCGCGATCGAGTCCTGGTGAAGAACTACGTTCCGAACTTGGCAACACTGTCGCGCGGGCAAAGTTAGCCGAAGATGGGGATTACAATCTCAGTGCCGACCGATACCGATCTAAGGCGGCGGTTGAGCATGTGTGGCCGATGGTGGCTCTGGGGGATGTGACGAGGCGGGTAAGCGGAGGGACACCCTCAAAGGCAAATGAAGCCTATTGGAATGGTGACATCCCGTGGGTTTCACCAAAAGACATGAAGGTCGACGTGATTGTCGACACGGAAGATCACGTCTCAGAAGCCGCAGTCGAAGGCAGTGCCACTTCGTTGGTCCCGCCCGGGACGATCTTGGCGGTGGTCCGTTCGGGGATTTTGCAGCACTCGTTCCCGGTCGCGATTACGTCGCGCGAGCTGTGCTTCAACCAAGACCTGATCGGCCTTATCCCTGACGAGAGTCAGATACTCGGGCCATTCTTGTTCTGGAATCTCAAAGCGCGGGGAGACGAGATATTAGCGGAGGGGATCAAGCCGGGCGTTACGGTTCAAAGTTTCCATTCGGGCTTTTTCCAGACCCTCAGAATTCCCCTCCCGCCATTGGCAATTCAGCGCGAGATCGTTGCTGAGATCGAGAGCTATCAACGTGTCATCGACGGAGCCCGGGCTGTCCTCGAAAGCTACCGCCCTCACATTCCGATTGATCCAGAGTGGCCGATTGTGCCGATGGCCGATATCGCAGATTTCAAAAACGGCCTGAACTTCACCAAGAGCGACGAGGGAGAATCGGTCCGCATAGTAGGTGTGAGCGACTTTCAGTCTAACACGCTGGTTCCATCCGACAGTCTGGCAACCATCCAACCTGACGCATCTGTAGGTCGGGACTACCTCCTCCAGCCAGGCGACATTCTGTTCGTACGCTCGAATGGCAACCCGGACCTTGTGGGCCGCTCCATGCTCGCGGGAGATGAAATCGGACGCGCGACGTTCTCAGGATTTACCATTCGCGCCCGGTTCGACGCAGGGAGGGTGAACCCTCGCTATCTCGCCTACTTCTTCAAAACACCCGTCTTCTCGGATAAGATGAAGCAGAGTGGACAAGGCGCGAACATTCGCAACCTGTCACAAGGTATTCTTGCTGACCTGAAAGTACCGTTGCCCGACCTAGACACTCAAGCCGCCATCGTCGCTGAAATTGAGGCCGAGCAAGTGCTGGTTAACGGCAACCGCGACCTCGTTGACCGCTTCGAGAAGAAGATCGACTTCACCATCGCCCGTGTCTGGGGCGAGGCTAGCGATCAAGAAACGGCATGATCGAGCAGGCTGGTCATCTGGAAGGCTTCCTCCCGTTGTCCTACCGGACGCCGAAGGAGCGGGAATATGTCCGCTTCCTGTGGGAGGCGTTCGAAACAAATGTCGAGCACGGCAAGTACCAGTTCGCCTTCCTCGCCTACCACATGCTCGTGATGAGCTTCGTCTACTTCAACATCTGGCAGATAAGACAGATCAGACCAGAGGCGTTCGCGACTGCCTTGATCGGCTTCGGCAAGGACATGGAGAAGGACCTCCTCGAAGCGACGAGCCCCTTCACTTTCCACGTGGTCAATGAAAGCCACGTCATGCGCTTCCTGAAGCTCATCCAGTGCGACAACGGCAAGATCGGCGCCTACACCAAGCTGGTGAAGGATCGCAACGAGACTGCGCACTCGAACGGCAATATCTTCTTCAGCACGGAAGCCGAACTCGCGACGAAGGTCCGGGAGATTATCCGCGCGGTGGCCGAGATTCAGGATCACAGCAAGGACATCATTCTTGAAGGCTATCGGACCTTCCTGACCGAGTCAGCTGACCCGGAGACGCGGGAACACATCGAGATCGAGGACCAGGTCCGCGAGGTCCTGATCCATGGCGGCTACATGTCCCTCATCGACCTCTCCTTCTGCGCCGATTTCGATATCACCGCTTTGGCGGAGAACTCGAACTTCGTGGAGATAGAAGCCCTCCATGCCGAGGTACGGAATTGGGTTAATCGAGACGACGCTATCGCTGCGTGACGATGCAGAGAGGGGGAGCGAGTCGCCCAGGTGATTGAGGCAACGTCGAACGGAGGGCGCTTGTGGCAAAGCTATTTCAGGGACTCGGGTTCGACGTTCATGGCTACGACTATGGGCGGAGCCTGATGGTTCTAGAGGACACTCTCGTTGAGGCGGAGCGCGGGCTAACCGAAAACCGCAACCGAACCCTCGCTGAGGCCGCTGAGTATGAAGCAAGCGGGAAAAGAATCGGCGAATGGGCGGATGACGGGCGGAAGATTTGGGACCAGTCTGATGCCTACGAGTTCGATCTGGAGCTTGTAGATGAAGGGCTCGCAAATATCCGTAAGGCCTTTGTGATCGCGCTCTATCATTCGTGGGAGCGGATGGTCGGTCAGTGGGCCGAAGTTGGAGCCAGGGCTGATCACGCGGAGCTACGGAGAGGGGTCGAGGAAAAAGGGGTCACTCCGCACGCGCGGCTGGACGCGGTCAGAGACCTGAACAACGCTCTCAAACACAATAGCCGTCGGTATGGCGCCGATCTGCTGGACTCGTGGCCCGAGTTAACTCCTGAAGGGTTTGCCCTGCCTGACGGCTACCGAAACGGTAACGGGTCGGTGGACTGGTTCTCTGTCATCACCATCGACGACATGCAGATGCGCGAGATTATCTCAGCACTTCGTGCCTCCGGTCCGGAAGCCTTCCCTCGTGTCGGCAAAACTTAGCCTGACAAGCGCGCGCATTGGGTCTGCGATCACGTCGTGGCCCTCGAGATCGACAACCCGTCACGTGACTGGGCCTATTGCCTCAATAGACCGTGCTCACACGAGACGCGCCATCTACCCCCTCGAGCTGTCCCATTGGGATCACTCCTGGCTCTTGAAGAATGGCGTCTCACAATATCTTAGATACTGAGAAGCAGACATGACCACAGCGGCCAACTTGTAGGTCGTTGCCGAGGCTCATAAAACTGCGGGGCGGCCCAGAGTCCACGGAGGGCGGGATCGCGATATCGGCATCGGCCACAAAACGGATTTTAGCTCCTTCTTGGAATGTCGGCTTTCAGGGCAGATCCTAATGTCCGCGAATGGCGCAGAGACGCTCTCCCGTTGCGGCAGTCGCCAGAGGCCCTATGAGTCTCGTGTGGAGAAGGCGTGGGCCAGCCGGGATGACAGGCGCTCCTGTGTCTTCAGGTAGTTGTCGAGGTCCGTGGGCTCCGACATCTGTTGGGCCCAGAGAACCTCTCCATCGTCGGACGACAGAAGGGTCAGGTTCGCAATCGTGCGATCCGGCATCTGGCGGACCGTTAGGTCGAGGACGTAGGGAGCCTCCGGCGTCCGGAATGACGTTTCGCCGGCGCCGACCTTGAGGAAGGCGACCTCACCCCCGGACGAAGCCTGCAGATCGGCCACGAGATTTTCCGTAAGTCCGTCGATGAACATCGGGAATAGCGTCGTATCGCAAAGATTGCGGCCGGGGGGCACGGCGACGCGAACCTCGGCGAGGGCCGTTTTCTCGCGAGGCGGAGAACCCGGCTCATGCGGCGCGCCGATCAGAAAGACGGCCCCGACGGCGACGCCCACTATTCCGAAAGATGCCAGCAGGAGCGACGCCTGGCCGCCGCGCCTCTTGGCGGGCGAAGCGTCGGGGTGGCCAACAAAGCGGTAGCCGACCCGCGACTGGGTCTCGATCAGATCCGAACCGCCGGCCTCTATCAGCGCCTTTCGAAGCCGTTTCACGCAGGTGTTGAGATTCTGATCGGCGCCCAGGTGCTCGGCCGACCAGAAGCGGGCAATCAATTCTTCCCGCGTCGCCACCCGCTCGCGGCAGGCGATCAGATAGTCGAGCAGTTCCAGAGATTGCCTCGGGACCTCCACCCGCTTTCCACCGAACCACAGGCTCAAGGGATGGCGATGGAGCAAGTAACCGTCGAACCGCAGCCCCCCGTCGCGATGTCGGACAGGTGAGAAGGGCGAACGGTTCGGGGTCATTGATCAGGTCTCGCGGCGGCGGAAGTCAGCGAATGTCCCATCATGTCATTTGCCCGACGAAGCACCAACCGCTTCCCTCGAACCGTTGCGGCCCGCCGCATTCGATCGGACTGTCCTGATGCACTCAATCGCCCGAACTCTGCTCTGCGTGCTCGTCGCTGGCGGCGGTATAACCGCCCCCGCCGCCGCCGAGGAAACGCGGATCGACGTGCGTGTCCTGGCCCGGGGCGCCAAGTTCCTCCCGGGCCACGGCTCCGTCCCGATCACGCTCCGGGATGCCGACACAGGCGAGGTTCTCATACGGGGCTGGACGGAGGGAGGAACCGGCGACACGGCGCGGATTCTGAACGCAGGGGCCAGCGAGCCTCGCCAAATGCAGGGCGACAACGCCGCGGTGTTTTCGACCTCCTTGGATATGGATCGGCCCCGCCTGGTCGCGCTTGAGGTGGGTAGCCCTGAAGGGGCTTCCCGCGCGGGTCGCCAGATCAGCACGCAATGGGTACTTCCGGGCAAGCATCTGACCAACGGCGACGGCTGGGTGGTCGAAATGCCCGGGCTCGTCGTCGATATCTCTACGCCGGTTGCTCACGGATTCGTGGATCGCGGCGGCGAGATCGATCTGCTCGCAGGCGTCACCCTGATGTGCGGCTGCGGATTTGAACCTGGCGGGACCTGGGACGCCGGTGGGGTGGAGGTGGAGGCGTGGATTTATCGGGTCGGGGAGAAGGTCGCGGTCGTTCCGCTGACCTACGCCGGGCCGTCCAGTCGGTTCGAAGGTGTCTATCAGCCAACCGCGGCCGGGGTTCACGAGATCGAAATTCGGGCCTGGGCTCCTCGATGGAACAACGCGGGCATCGCCCGCACCCTGGTGTTCGTCCGATGACGGAGGCGGCTTTGAAGATCCTTCACCTTTGGCAACGTCAATGGCGGGACGGCCGCGGGGCGGCCCGCCGGTTTGCGGCAGGCCTATGCCTGTTTCTGGCGGCTTGTACAGGATCGGCAGCGCCCGACCTGCGCGCGCAGATCGACGCTCAACTTGAGGCCAATGCTTCGCTTCACGGCATCCCGGCCCAATCGGTTTTGGTTATGCGGAACGGCGAGGTTCTGTACCGCAGCCAGACAGGTTTCGCCGACATCGAGTCACAGCGCGCGGTCCGGCCGGACGATGTCTATGCCGTCTATTCCGTGAGCAAGTTGTTCGTCAGCACCTTGATCCTGGAATTGGTCGATCAGGGCCGGATCGATCTGGAGGCGCCTGCCAGCCGCTACATCGCCAGCCTGCCGCCGGCGTGGCGCGAAGCGCGGATTGAGCAACTGCTGAACCACGCTTCGGGGTTGCCTGATTACTTCCAGGGCACCGACGGCCGGTTGGACTTTCCGCGGACGCGGGACGAGGTTTTCCGGACACTGGGCGAAAAGCCACTGGATTTCCCGCCGGGTACGCAGGTCCGCTACAACCAGACGAACTATCTGGTGCTACAGGCCGTCCTGGAACGCCTGCACGGCATGCCTTACCGGCAGATCGTACAACGACGGATCGCCGAGCCGCTAGGACTGCGGGACGTCTATCTGGGCCTGGCGAACGCGCCGGCCGGACGACTTGTGTCCGCCTACCGGGGCGAGGGCGCACGTTTGGTCCCCGATCCGACGGTCCCATGGCCGGACTACAGCATCGCCCATGCCGAACTGTTCACGACTGCGGACGATCTGGGGGTCTTTCTGACCGCCGTGGCCCAAGGCCGGTTCGCGCGGCCACAGACGCTGGCCCGCCTGTGGCGCCCGTATCGCCAGGCGAACGGGCAGAGGGGCGATTTCGCGTCGGGCTGGGACTACGGCGAGAGTGAGGGATTCCGGGAGGTCGGCCACGACGGGGGCGTCAAGGTGCGGGTGCGACTGATTTTCCGCGGCGACGATCTGAACGATCACTACGTGATCATCTATCTGACCAACGGGACGCGCGAGGGTGTGTGGACACGGCGGCTGGTAGAATCCATCCAACCCCTCGTCTTGCAGAGCGACTAGAACGGTAGGATGGGAGCAAGCTTGCGGGGGCGTCGGTCTGGCGTCTGAAGTTGTACCAAACGAGCTGATGGTCCGCTTTGTGGCGGTGGGTTTTCGGTGGCCGCCGTTCCCGGGCGCGACCTTCAATCCCCCATTCTAACGTCCACTTTCCGCTGCGGCGCCAAGTTCCGCTTCTGGCGCTGTTCAGCCTCATCCGCTCGTGTTGGCTGGGGCCCTTCAGAACTTAGCCTTTAGCGGCTTGGTAAAGCGGGCTTTATCACAGCGACCTTGGAAGACGGTCGTGCCCCAGTCCTGTTCGACATAGCCGCTGCTGCGGTCGATATTCACCCTGTCGTTTAGAAGCAGGTCCGCTGAGCTGGTTTCTTTAATCGGGATCAGCGCGGCTTCGTCGCAGCCATCGGTGTAGCACCAAACGCCCCGGTCGAGGTCGATGCTGAAACGCATGGTTTGCTCTTCGATTTTCTTGTGCGTGGTGATCGACCCGAAAGTCACCTTCTCGTTCAATACACCTTCACACACGAGATCGAACCGGTCTGAGCTCTGGCAACCAGCAAGACCGATGAGCGCGAGAAGCGTAAGCCGACGCATGGTGTCCCCCTTGGAAGCGGGGGATAACATAGATTGCCGGGGACCGGATGTCCGTTTTGCGCACCTGCGCCAATGACCGCTTCTGGCGCATTACGGATGTAAATCACCTGACCTTGACCGTTGGTTGGTGCAGCCCAGACGTTTCGGTTAGACTCATCCCATGCGGTCTGATTTGCACCATCTACCGGAGCGGCAGCAGCGCGAGCTTGAGCGCGTGCGGGACACGCTGCTGGCCGGGTTCGAGGCGGCCAAGAACGGCGGCGGAGGCGGCACGCAGGAGTGGCGGCGCGGCGGGACGGTGCTGAAGATTATCCTCTTCGGCTCCTATGCTCGCGGTGACTGGGTCGATGAGCCGGAGAACGGCTATCTATCGGATTTCGATGTGCTGATCGTGGTCAACAACGCCAAGATGACCAACATCGCCGACTACTGGTGGAACTCCGAGGATCAGATCCTGCGGGATCCGTCCATCGGCCGGACCGTCAACATCATCGTCCATGACCTCCAGGAGGTGAACGACGCGCTGAAGCGCGGCGAGTACTTCTGGACCGACATCGTGCGCGACGGCGTCTCGCTGTACAACGTGCCCGGTCATGCGCTGGCGACGCCGCAGCCGATGACACCAGAAGATGCCGTCGAGATAGCAATCCGGCATTACACGGCTAAAGCCGCCGATCTCACCAGATGGATCGACACGGCAGAATACCAGACGCTCAAGGCTGCCTCAGATGAAGGCTTCCGTAAGCTCGCAGCCTTCAGCCTCCACCAGGCTGTCGAAGCGGCCTACGCCTGCTTCCTGCTGGTCCACACCTTCTATTTCCCGCGCTCCCACAATATCAAGTTCCTGCGCTCGCTCGCCGAGGACGTGGACACGCGCTTGGTCGAGGCCTGGCCGCGCGAGCAGCGCACTGACCGTCGCCGCTTCGAACTGCTCAAGCGCGCCTATGTCGAGGCCCGTTATAGCGACCAGTACGACGCCTCGGCCGAGGACCTAGACTGGCTGACGGCCCGCGCCCGCATCCTGCGCGACCTCGTCGCCAGCCTCTGCCAATCTAGGATCGCCGAGCTGAAAGCGAAGGCCGAGACCGCCTGATCTGTGGACGCAAACGGCTGCCTCCCATCACGTTCGCGAGAGACCGCGTGAACGGATCGGACGTGTTGAAACCGCCTGAAACAGCCTGAACATTCCTGAAACGATCCTGTCCGTGATCGCCCTCAAGCGCTCGCATTGACCGCCTGTGGATAATCGTCGCCGGATAGCCCCTCACAGAGGAGCACACGCAATGACTGGCCTATACCTTGGGGAGACGGAAGACATCTTGCTGAACCGCAAGGAGGCGTCCACCGAACTGTTGCGCATGGGCATACGCCGCTCACCGGCCACCCTGGCCAAGATCTTCAGCACCCGATCCGACGGCCCGCCCTGCATGCATCTTGGCCGCACGCCCTACTATCCACGCCAGAAGCTGCATGAATGGGCGCGCAGCCAGCTGACGGCCCTTCGCTCGTCCTCCAGCCAGCCCCGGCGCTCGGGCGGATGGAGCGCGCCACGCCATGGAGAAGAAGCCCGCCCCTGACTGGGGCGCGGCTTCAGCTTACAGCCCCAGGCCCTCCCCGCCTCGCCCAATGCCCGGGATGACCTGCGCCACGCCGCGTGCGTCCATGCCCAGCGTCGCCGGGGCGCCGACCGCCGGCAAGGCCGCCCCCACCGCCAGCCGCGCATAGTGCTCGACGCCTTGGGCATCCCTGACAACCGCAAACGGCGAAACGCCGAGCTCGTCGTGGAAGCCCGCCTTCATCACCTTGCCGGTCACCCTGCCCTCCCGGAAGATCTCGGCGGTCTGGCCTGTCTCCAGCCGACGCTGGTTGAGGGTGCGTATGACGTCCTTGGAAATCTGCAGCCGCCGCAGTTCGCCCTCGAGGTCCTCATTGAGCCTGAAGCACCGCCCCTCACGCTCGGCCAGGCCCAGAGCCTCCAGATGGGCCAGCCGACCACGGGTCAGCGCCGCCCAGGCGCTCTTGCCGCCCACGGCGTCGCCGACCACCCCCTCCCCGTCCATGGACGCCAGAAGCCGCCGGTCGAAGCTGGTGAAGCCATCTCTCTGCGTCTCGCGCCAGACGCGACGTTCCGCGTCGAGCCGTGACAGGTCGCCCAATCGTTCCTGCGCCGCCTCCTGGGCCCGCGCCCGGAAGCCGTAGGCGACATAGTCGCGGGGAATGACCAGGTCCCGCTCGTTCGCCCGCCGCCCCGGCAGGAGGACATGGGCGTGGGGCTGGTCGGTGTCGTAGTGGCAGACCGCCATCCACGGCAGTTCCGGTTCGCCTAGGTCGGCGCAGACCCGGCCCATGACATCGCGCACGTAATCCTGAAGGTCGGCGATCCGGTCGCCGTGCTCCGGCGAGATGATGAAGCGGAAATGGTGCCGATGCTCGGCCCAGTCCTTGATGCGCTCCGCACCGTCCACCGCCTCCTCGTTCCGATCGAAGAAGGTCCCCGCCTTCCCTTCGTGGCCGGCGCCCTCACGAGAGAGATAACGGACATGGGCGGCCAGCGCCCCGGCGCGCGCCATGCCCTTGCCCTTGTGTCGCGACACCAGCGCCTTGACGATGACCCGCTGGCGCACGTCCACGCGGAAGGCGATGCCGGATCGCTTCGCGGCCGTCTTCAGCGCCCCGGCCCTGGCGCCATAGCTGAACCGCATCGACGACGAGAGCCGCTTCAGCATCGACGTCCGGACAGAGCCGTCTCGCTTCACGCTCGTCGCGAGGCGTACCTGAAGCTCGCCATCCGCCGAGGCGGACAGGGCGGACATGCGGTCTTCGATGATGCTGCGGACGGTCATGACGACGCCTCCCAGGAGGTGCAAAGCCGCTCTCAACCGCCGCAAGTCGTCACAAGTCGCAGAACCGGTAGAGAACGCTCACTAACGAGTGGAAACGAAAGGATAAAAGCGAAGCGAACACGCCCCTCTTTTATCTTGCCCTCCCGCCCCTCTCATTCTGCGTCTGCTTACCGCTGGTGGATTCTGATGACCGACAGACAGACCGCGTTTTCCCCGCTCAGTCCGACACTCGCATCAGCAGGTCCACCAGGGGGCGGTTGATGTAGTAGTTGTTCCTGCCGGCCTGATGCTTCTCAACAAACCCCGCAATGGCGAGTTGGTCGAGATACTTGGCAGCGGTTTGACGGGTGACGTCGAGATCGTTTTGGAGGAACTCGATCCGCGTGTAGGGGTGCCGGAACAGGTTGTTCAGCAGATCCTGCGAATAGCGGATTGTCGCGTGCGCCCGCAGCCGTTGCTTGTAGTCCGCCATCAAGGCGCTCATGCCGTCGATCAGAGCTAATGTCTGGCGGGACGTCGTGGATACGGCACGGAGCATGTAGAGCAACCAGGGCTCCCAGTCGCCGTTGTCCCGAACGCTCTGCAGCATCTGGTAATAGTCCGCCTTGTTGGCCGTCACATAGCGGCTGAGATAGAGCACCGGGATGTCCAGTAGCCCCGTTCGCGTCAGGTAGAGGACGTTCAGGATCCGGCCGATCCTGCCGTTGCCGTCCGAGAAGGGGTGGATGCTTTCGAACTGGTGATGGATGAGCGCCATCTTCACGAGCGGGTCCAGATCGCTTGCCGCGTCGTCGTTGATGAAGGCTTCGAGAGCCGTCATCTGGGCCTCGATCTCCCGGCGATCCTGTGGCGGCACGTAAACGAGCTCGCCCGTTGCCTGATGGCGCAGAGCCGTCCCGGGCGTCGCGCGGAAACCTTCATCCGTCCGCTTGAGCACCTGAAACATCTCGACGATGACATTGTTGGTCAGCAGCCCCTGGTTCACGTGGAGCTGGTCCCACCCCCTCTTAAGGGCGTCACGATAACTGGCGACCTCCTTGGCCGCGGCGGAGCCGGCGCCATCCCAGTGCAGGCTCGCCTGAAACAGCTCGTCCTGGGTCGTGACGATATTCTCGACTTCCGAACTCGCCTTCGCCTCCTGAAGCGCGAGCGTGTCGATGAGGATGGCCTGGTTCGGAATACTCCGGGCGCGCCCCTTCAATTCCGCCAGATGGCGGTGCGCGCGAGCCGCTTCGCGAAGCACCGCGGCCGTTTCAAGGTCCCCCTTCGGCGGAAGGCGAGGAATGGAATAGGTGGGTTTTAACATGGCCAACCGGACGTGTTCGTTATTTTCGACTTTTTTAACACGTTGAAACCGACATGTTAAATCCGGCCAGTTCATCGGGCCGACCAAAGCCGCCATCAGGGCTTTCTGACTTGCCTGCGTCATCCGCCGGGGCGGGCAGGATCATTGACGCCAACCGATCGCTGATCCGGTCTGCTGCAGCTTGCAGGGGATCGTCGGAGAGGTGGGCATACCGGCTTGTCGTAACCACATGCTGGTGTCCCAGGAGCTTGCCGATCAGCGTGAGACCTTCGCCGCCCGCTACCCCGACGCTGGCGAAGCTATGTCGGAGATCATGGATGCGCACATCCGGCAGACCGGCCTGATTGCGAATGTTCACCCAGGCCCAGTCCAGATTGGCCACCGGCTTCCCCGCATGACGGCGATCCGGAAAAACCCACTCGCGATCGTGAACCGGCAGAGACCCCACCAGCGTCCGCGCAGCCTTGCCCAGCCGGATCACCTTGGGCCCCGTCTTCGAGTCCTTCAGCCGCAGCAGCCCGCCTTCAAGATCCACCTCCCGCCAGCGAAGGTGCGCGATCTCGTTCTTGCGCGCGCCAGTCAGGGTCAGCAGGCGGATGATGGCCACGTGTCGAGGATCACCACCATCCTGCTCAAGCCGAGCCAGCACGTCTCCAAGCCTCGCCATCTCCGCGGCGGACAGGAAACGTTCACGCCGATTGTCCTTGTAACGCTTCAGTCCGCGGACCGGATTGTCGGTCATGAGCTCTCGCTCGATCGCAAAACTGAAGATACCGCCGAGTAGCCCCACGGTACGCGCAGCCGCGTGCTTGCCGCCCCGGGTATGGGGCGTGGCCTCTGCCCGGATCTTGCCGTTCCCGACATCAATCATCAGGCGCTGGATGTCGGCCCGCGAAACATCGCCCAGCTTCATCCGTCCCACGCGGGGCTTGATGTGCCGATCAATACGGATGCGATCGATCCGGAGAGTCGACGCCTTCTTCATCGCCGTGCCCTCAGCCATGTAGAGCTCGCACAACTCGCCCATCGTCATCTCGCCTCGCCGCTCCATCTTGTCGGCTTGGGGATCTCCGCCTTGAGCTGCCTCAGCGATGGCGAGCCGAGCCCGTTCTCTCGCTTCCTCCGCTGTGATGACCCCGTGTGGGGCCAGCGCCATCAGCCGGTCCGCGCCGCCGTGCGTTCGGAACCTGGCGAGGTAAGTTCGCCGCCCCTGCGGAGAGATCCGGACGCCAAATCCCTTGAGATCGGAATCCCACACGACGTACCGCTCGTCCCGAGGTGCCAAAGCCTCGACTACCCTTTTCGTGAGCCGCTTGGTCACCACATGGCCACCAGACATATTTCCTCCGTCCCGCCGCGGCGGGGTTAGAGCCCGATTTCTGGTCACCACATGGCCACCAGAACGGAGCAAGTCGGAGGATAAGGCGGTCATCCCGGGCAATCGCCCTTTGCCCTCTTTGCGCCACGAAAACAGGCGCTTGGGCAACAAACAGGAACACCGGTAAACCCTAGGGTTCGAGCTCGATGTCCCAGTAGAGGTAGTCCAGCCAGCTCTGGTGCAGGTAGTGGGGCGGGAAGCGGCGACCGGCTTCCTGCAACTCCCAGGAATTGGGCTGATGGGCGGTGCGGCGCAGCAGGGGCATGCCGGCCTGCTGGGGCGTTCGCCCGCCCTTCCTCAGGTTGCAGGGACCACAGGCGGCGACGATGTTCTGCCAGGTGGTGCGGCCGCCGCGCGAGCGGGGGATGACGTGGTCGAAGGTCAGGTCCTGGGCCAGACCGCTCTCGCCGCAGTACTGGCAGGCGAAACCGTCGCGCAGGAAGACGTTGAAGCGGGTGAAGGCGGGCTTGCGGTCCTGATCGACATAGGATTTCAGCGAGATGACGCTGGGCAGCTGCATCTCCATCGACGGGCTGCGCACCACCTTGTCATAGGTGGCGACCACGTCGACGCGCTCCTGCCAGACGGCCTTGACCACTTCTTCCCAGGGCCAGATCGACAGGGGATAATAGGACAGAGGACGGAAATCGGCGTTCAGCACCAGGGCCGGAAAGCCGGACGGGGGGCGGGTCAGGACCTGCATCAGGCCCTCCCGCTCATACGGGGGGATACCGAGGCGACAGGAGTGAGGACACGTCTCCTTCCCTAGTCTTATGGCCTCAGCCTACGCCCGATTCTCCCTCATCGCCATGACCGAGATGCAGCGTTTTCGTGACGCCGCCTCAGAAGACCTCGACCAGTTCGAAGCGCTCGCAGACCACCTTCATGCCCGGCGCCCAGGTGCCTTCGCGGCGGTAATAGGCCTCGTGCGCGCCGCGCCACCATTCATAGGTCAGGTCGCCCTCTCCCTCGGCGCGGGCGAAGTCCTCGCTGACCTGCTCGAAGGGCATGATCTCGACCTCGGTGGTGCGGATGGCGCAGCGCGGAACGCCGGCGCCGTCGAGAATGACGCTGATCTCGCCCACCGTCGGCATGATGTCGGCCTCGCACGACGCCAGCGACGAACAGGTGGCCTTCTTGCCGCCCGCCAGCACCAGGGCCAGCAGTTCGTCGGCCAGTTCGGGACTGTCGCCGAACGGCCAGCGCGGCGCGTCGCGATAGGCGGCGGGAACGTCGGTCATGGCTCAGTCCTCAGTTTCGGGTCGGGGCGCTGGGGAAGGCCGGCAGGCTCCACCCCCACTTCAGGGCGCCGGCGCGCAGGGCAAAGCCCGCCAGGACCGCCACCCCCACCGCCGGCCAGGTCGGCACGGTCAGGGCCTTTAGGCTGACGAACAGGCCCGCTGACAAGAGGGCGGCGGTGATGTTCAGCTCGCGCCGCAACAGGATCGACGGCTGGCCCGCCAGGACGTCACGCACCACCCCGCCGAAACAGGCCGTCAGCACCCCCATGACGACGCAGATCAGGGGCGCCACGTCATGGGAGGCCGCCTTGGCCGCCCCCATGACGCCATAGGCCGCCAGACCCACGGCATCCAGCCACAGCAGGGCCCGGAAGCGCCATGTCCGCGCCCCCAGCATCCAGAAGGCCGCCGCCGCCAGCAGGCAGACGGCGATGTAGCGCCAGTCCTGCACCCAGAAGACCGGCGCCCCGATCAGCAGATCGCGCAGCGTCCCGCCCCCGACTCCGGTGATGGCCCCGAAGAAGGCGAAGGTCACCAGGTCGTGCTTCTCGCGCGCGGCGGCCAGGGCGCCCGTCGCCGCGAAGACGGCCACCCCCGCAAAATCCAGCAGCGGCAGGACGGTCTCGGGCCGGGTCAGGTCGGCGTCGGTCAGCGGATTCAAGTCTTCAAGTCCTCCAGCGCGATATCGCCGCGCTTGACTCCTCCATACCATCCCCAGAGCAGATGCGCCGCCACCCCGCGATGCGGCCGCCAGATTTCAGCCCGGGCATAGGCCTGTTTCTCATTCGGCCGCGCCTCGCCCGCATCGGCCCAACGCATCGCCTCCTGCAGGGCCACGTCGCCGCCGGGAAAGACGTCCAGCCGCCCCTCGCAAAACATCAGGAAGGTCTCGGCCGTCCACCTGCCCACCCCCTTGATGGCCACGAGGGCCGCAACCGCCTCGGCGTCGTCCAGTCGTTCCAGATGGTCGAAGTCGATGCGACCTTCGGTGTGGGCCAATGCAATCTCGTGGCCGTACTTCGCCTTCTGCCCCGACAGGCCGAAGGTGCGCAGGGTCTCGACGTCCAGCGCCAGCACGGCCTCCGGCGACACCACGCCGCCCAGCCCCTCGACCGTCCGCTTCCAGATCGAGGCGGCGGCGGCGACCGAGACCTGCTGCTCCACGATCATGCGGAACAGGCCCTCATAGCCGCCGGGCCGCAGTCGCCACTCGAACACGGGGGTCAAGGCGTGCGCCCGCGCCAGCGCCGGATCAGCGGCGGCCAGGGCCTCTCGGGCGGCGGCGATGGAGGATGCGGAGGGAGCTGTGGCCATGAGGGTCCGTATCGACAGGGGAACGGCGCCGCTCTAGCGTCGCGGCCGATGCATAGTCTGGACGAACTTCTTCACCCGATCACCCCCGATCGTTTCTTCGCCGAGTTTCACGGCCGGAAACCGCTGCACATTCCCGCCGGGGAAGGCGCGGCCAAGCGGACCCTGCTGGACTGGGACGGTTTCAACGCCCTGTTGAACCAGTCGTCGATCTGGACCGCCCAGAGCCTGAAACTGGTGCGCGACACGGTCGCCGTGACGCCGGACCAGTATTGCCGTCCGGTGCAGACTCAGTCCGGCTCGGTGATGCGTCCCGACCCGGCCAAGGTGGCCGTCTTCCTGGCCACCGGGGCCAGCCTCGTCGCCGGGGACGCGCAGGAACTGACTCCGCGCCTGGCCGACGCCTCGGCCATGCTGGGCCGCGCCTTCGCCGCCGCCATCGGGGTCAACCTCTACTGCTCGTTCAAGGGCGTTCAGGCGTTCGGAACCCACTATGATCTGCACGATGTCTTCGCCCTGCAGGTCGAGGGTGAAAAGGTCTGGCGCCTGTATGAGAACCGGGCCGAGAACCCCGTCGACTTCCCCCCTGACACGCCCGATACCCGCCGCTGGCTGGAGCAGAGCCGGGGCCGGTTGATGACCGAGGTGCGGATGCGGCCTGGCGACGTCCTCTACCTGCCGCGCGGCTGGTATCACGACGCCCTGGCCCAGGACGGCGCCTCGCTGCACGCGACCTTCTCAATCACGCCCCTCTACGGGCGGATCCTCTTCTCCCTGCTGGACCGGATCGCCATGCAGGACCCGGCCTTCCGCGCCTTCATGCCCCCGGCGGATCGGGACGGCGGTCAGGCCCTGCAGGACCACCTCGCCGATCTCGGCCAGCGCCTGGCCCGCCTGATCGCCCTGCCCGCCTTCCGTGACGAGGTGGCGATGACGCAGGAAAAACTGGTCCCCCGCCCGGCCCGCTTCGCCCTGCCCCAGCCGTTGACGCTCACCGCCTATCGCCCGACCGGGTTGCTCGGCCCCGCCGTCACCGGCCCTGCGGCCCACGCCATGCGCTGGGCCCTGTCCCAGCCGGACTTCGCCATCGAGGAGTTGATCGCCCAGTTCGACTTCGTGGCCGAGGCCGATATTCGCGCCGCCGTCGACCAGGCGGAAAAGGCCGGCGCGCTCAAGCGCTTCTGATCGGCCGATGTTCACCACCCGCTTCGCCCCCTCGCCCACCGGCCGTCTGCATAAGGGCCACGCCTTTTCGGCCCTGACCGCCTGGAGCGCGGCCAAGGCGACGGGCGGTCGCTTCGTTCTGCGCATAGAGGACATCGACCCGACGCGGTGCAAACCGGAGTTCGAGGCGGCCATCTTCGAGGACCTGGCCTGGCTGGGCCTTGACTGGGAGACGCCGGTGCGGCGTCAGTCCGAGCATCTGGCCGACTACGCCGCCGTCATCGACGCCCTGAACGCGCGCGGCCTGCTCTACCGCTGCTTCCGCACCCGCAAGGAGATCCTCGACGCCATCGGCGACGCGCCACACGGCCCGGCCGAGGTCGTCCGCCCCGGCCCCCATGCGCCCGAGGATGAAGCCCGCCTGCTGGCCGAAGGCCGCCCCTACGCCTGGCGGCTGTCGCTGGATCGGGCGCGACAGGCTCTGGGCGAAGACGCCTGGAATGCGCTGTCCTTTGTCGAGGAGGGCGAAGGCCCGGACGGTGAAACCGGCGTCATTCGTGCGCGCCCTGAGACGGCGGGCGACGTGGTGCTGGCGCGCAAGGACGCCGGGACCGCCTATCATCTGGCCGTCACCCACGACGACGCCCTGCAAGGCGTAACCCATGTCGTTCGCGGTCAGGACCTGTTCGAGGCCACCCACATCCAGCGCCTGATCCAGACCCTGATGGGCTGGCCCGCTCCCGTCTATCGCCACCACCGCCTGCTGACCGGCCCCGACGGCCGCCGCTACGCCAAGCGCGACCAGTCGGTGACCCTGGCCGAACTGCGCGCCGGCGGCCTGACGCCCGAGGCCCTGCGGGCGGAGCTGGGGTTCTAGGGCGCGCTCGACCTGCCTATGGAGATCGGGCTTCTTCTGCGCTCAAGCAGCGCGGCTCCGCGAGCCGCGCGTTAGCGCTCTCCTCTTCACCCAAAAAAGAAAGGCGCGGAACCCTTCGGTCCCGCGCCTTTCAATCGTCTGAACCCGTTTCGGGTTCGTCGGCCTTAGAGAACCTTGAGGTCCACAGCCGAGGTCTTGCCGCGCTGGTTTTCCAGCTCGTACTCGACCTTGGCGTTTTCATCGAGGCCTTGCAGGCCAGCCTTCTGAACAGCGGTGATGTGGACGAAAACGTCCGAACCGCCGTTGTCGGGCTGGATGAAGCCGTAGCCCTTGGTGGGGTTGAACCACTTGACCGTGCCGGTCGCCATATCTGCGTCTCCGTAAACGCGCTTTGCCAGGCGGATTTCCATGCAGGAGAATCCGTCAGCCCATCTGGACAAGCTCGTTCAGGCGAAGGAGCGAGACGCGGGTTTGGACCCCACGTGAAATCCGGACTGCGGCGATGTTGTCACCCGACTATCCACAGCACGTCAACTGTAAAGCGAACGCCCCAATGCGAGGGATTGGTAAACGCCGAACGCGAGTCACCCGATGCGGGCCATCCTCAGCGCGGGCTGGCGCCGGGCCTCAAATGGTCGCAAGGTTCGTTCATCGCGCGGCACAGGACTGACCACCATGGCCAAGGACAACTACGAAGACACCCTGGAAGCCCTGCAGATTCAGCTGGTCGAGACCCAGGCCTGGGCCATCGAACAGGGGCTCAAGGTGGTGATCGTATTCGAGGGCCGCGACGCCGCCGGTAAGGACGGGGCCATCAAGCGCATGACCGAGTTCATGGCCCCGCGCCAGACCCGCGTCGTCGCCCTGCCCAAGCCCAACGACCGCGAACTGACCCAGTGGTATTTCCAGCGCTACGCCGCCCATCTGCCCGCCGCCGGGGAAACCGTCTTCTTCAACCGCTCCTGGTACAACCGCGCGGGCGTCGAGGCGGTCATGGGCTTCTGCACCCCCGCCCAGCATGATCGCTTTCTGCACGACGCCCCGCATTTCGAGCGGATGCTGACCCAGTCGGGCACGACCCTGATCAAGCTGTGGCTGGACATCAGCCGCGAGGAGCAGGACCGGCGGCTGGAAGAACGCACCACCCACCCGCTGAAACGCTTCAAGGTCTCGCCGCTGGACGCCGAGGCCCAGAAGCGCTGGGCCGACTATTCGGCCGCCCGCGACCAGATGCTGGAACGCACCCATTTCGACTATGCGCCGTGGACCGTGGTGGCCACCGACAACAAGAAGAAGGCGCGGCTCAACATCATCCGCCACGTCCTGCACCAGTTGAACTGCCCGGGACTGGAGGCCGGCAAGCCCGATCCCGAGATCGTCTTCCCCGCCGACAAGGCCAAGGGGCGACTGGCCAAGTAGCCCTGACGCCTCAGTCGTCGCCGAACAGGCGGCGGTTCTTGTCGACAAAGGCGTGGATGGCCTGGGTCAGCGGCCCGTTCTGACGTCCCTTGAGATAGGCCCAGCCCGCGCCCGCGCCGATCAGTGCGCCGACCGCGTCCACGATCAGGTCCCACATGGTGTCGACCAGGCCGGACTTCTGGGTGTTCAGGCCGAACAACTGGTCCAGCGCGAACTCCCAGATTTCCCACACCGCGCCGATCATGACGGCGAAGCAGAAGGCGAAGAAGGCCACGGTGAAGGGCGCCGCCGTCAGCCGGTTCCCCTTGACCAGCATCAGCATCAACAAGGACCCGACCAGCCCAAAGGCCACCGCCGAGCCGCCGTGCAGCGCCACATCCCACCACCAGTAGCGCTCATAGAAGTCCCCGACCTCGCCCAGCAGCAGCGTGGCGCACAGGAAGGCGGCGATGGCGCTGACGAAAGCGGTCGGCAGGGTCACTCCCACCTTCTCGCCCACCCAGACCGGAACCAGCGACAGCAGCAATGTCCCCGCCGCGACGAAGGTGATGCTGAACGCCTCTCTCAGAAACCCGCCCACCGCCGCCCCGATCAGGATCAGCCAGGTCAGATACAGGATGATGGGCGGACGGCCCCCGCGCGGACGCAACGTCATGAACAGCCTCCGATCGGCCGCCGACAAGCTTCAGCGACGCGCCGTCGTACCACGCCGTCGTCCATCCGGCCTCGGAAAGCAGACGCGCGGAAGCCCGGCGGCCGGGACAGTCCGGCACGGGACCGGACCGAACCCAAGGTTCGACCTAAGTCCGAGCGTCAGGGAAGACGATTTTCGCCGAAAGAGCGCTGGATTGCGGCGTTATGCTGAGCTATTCAGATGCAAACGACTCGCATTAACAACGGGGGAGGCAATGGGTCGATTTGGCTTAATGGTGTGTGCAGCGTGGTGTATTCCCACGTTTGCTCTTGCGGGCCCGTTCAATCTTACCGGACTCTCCCGTGCTAACTGTGGCGGGTTCAATGAAAGCGTGACCTGGATGGGATCAACGCTGATCGGCGCTTTCGATAAAGTCCAAATGGAGACTCAGTCCGTCCATACTTTTGGTGCGAGCGCCCCCAGTCGAATATTTGTCGATTCTTGGCGCAAGACATGGAGATCATACGCGGGGTGCCAGTTTTGCGGAAGTTCAGGCTGGACTGTCGATGGCGAGCATTACGTGACCTCTGGCGTCGGCCCAGACCATGAACTCTATGATTATATCGATTTGGTGTGCAGTGCCGAGGGGTGGGGTTACGTGGATATAGGGGCGTCCAGTTACACTCCATGCTTCGTAACACAAGCAATTGACTGCAATCTTTCGGAGTGGTGAGAATGTTGTTGTGGTCTATGGTCGGAATAATTGTTGCGCAGTTGCAGTCGACGGAACTTGTGTCCGCGTATCAACTGCAGCGATCAGAAAAGTTCGCTCGTGCGGATCAAAGTCAAGAGATCGAGAGCCGTCGTGCAGGAGATCCAGCGAACCCGCTTAACCGCAACCTCCCGTCAGCCAAGGCTTATGTGGACAGCATGGCGGCGCAAGCGGAATCTGCTCGACAGGTCGCGCCAGAAACATTTATAGCGGCTGCTTCTGCACAAATACTCAATAGGGAAGGTTGCTCTACGATTATAGAGGGAGCCTCGGGCGTGGCTCGGTCGGATGGACGCTTAAATGGGTATAGAGTTGTTTCAGAATGCGGGGATTATGTCCTCGACATACAGGAAAACGACTACCGCCAACCACTTACCCAAACTGTGCGTGTCAGAATTCCCGATTCAGCCGTTAATGCTGACTTCGGTCCTGGAAAGGCTCTCGCCAGATACTATATCGGCGGTGACGGCGAGCGAACCACGGCGTTGAGTTGGTATAATGGCGAGCAGGAAGTTCGCTTGTATGCTGTTGGGCGTTCAGAAACTCGGATCGATGTTTGGAATGATCACCTTGCCCGGATCATGCGGGAGGTGGTCGCGCGTCGCTTAGAAGCAAGATAGCGTGAGATCGCGCTCGGGCGCTGAGGCTCATCTGCTCGAGCGCTGTTTGAAGTTGCAAGCCGACAGATTGCGCACCAAGAGCCGCGGAGCCCTATTCAGTCGCTCTTTTGGGTTGGCTGAGGCCGCCGATGAAGGTCCGCAACGGGTCGCGAGCAGACCTCAAGTCCTTGCCCGTTTCCAGACTTCTGCCTAGGCCGCCTCGTCTATCTCAGCCCGTCTTCCGCCAGGGTGTGCGCGACAATGGCGTTGGCGTGGCCGTGGCCCATGTCGTGCTCGTCCTTAAGCAGGGTCACCAGCTCCATGTGCTTGGCGGGATAGCGGGCGCGGACCTCGGCCTTCCACTCGGCGATGGGCCGCCCGTACTTCTTCTCGATGGAGGGGAAATAGGACGCGGGGCCCTTGATCGGCGCTTCAGTCATCGGCGGCTCCCTCCGGTTTGAAGCGCCACTAAACGCAGCCTGACCGCATCCCGCAAGCGTCCTCGCATCACGCGGATCGGACGCAAGGTCTTCACCCGCCACCGCCTCAGGGTCTAAGACCCCTGCATGAGCACAGCCCCGCTTCCCGACGCCGCCCGCCAGAACTGGGTGGACCGCTACGCCCCCGAGGGGCTGAAGCCGTGGCTGAAGCTGGGCCGCTTCGACCGCCCCATCGGCACCTGGCTGCTGCTGCTGCCCGGCTGGCAAGGCATCATGCTGGCGCTGAACCAGTACGACCGGCCCTTCGGCGGCTATGAGCTGTGGCTGATCGTCGGCTTCGCCATCGGGGCCTGCCTGATGCGCGGCGCCGGCTGCGCGGTGAACGACATCGTCGACCGCGACTTCGACGCCCAGGTCGCCCGCACCGCCCTGCGCCCCATTCCGGCGGGCCAGATCAGCGTCAAACAGGCCTGGGCCTTCGTCGCCGGCCTCAGCCTGATCAGCCTGTGCATCCTGCTGACGATGAACCTGACTGCGATCATAATCGGCGTCCTGTCGCTGGGTCTGGTCGGCGCCTATCCCTTCATGAAGCGCATCACCTGGTGGCCTCAGGCCTGGCTGGGACTGACCTTCAACATCGGCGGCCCTATCGGCTATGCGGCGGCCAGCGGCGGCTCCGCACTGATCGGCTTCACGCTGTGGAGCAGCAGCGACGGCTGGTTGCCAAGCCTTCAAGATCCGGCCCTGCCCAGCCTTCTGCTCTATGCAGGCGGTCTGTTCTGGACCCTCGGCTACGATACCATTTACGCCTTGCAGGACATCGAGGACGACGCCATGGCCGGGATCAAGTCCTCGGCCCGCCGTCTCGGCGCGCAGGTCAAGCCGGGCGTGGCCGTCTTCTACGCCCTGGCCGTCCTGCTGGCGGGCGCCGCCGGTTTCGCCGCCAACCTCGGCCCGATCTTCTATGTCGGTCTGGCCGCCTACGCCCTGCATCTGGCCTGGCAGGTCAAGACGCTGAAACCCGAGGACGGCGTCCTCTGCCTTCGCCTGTTCAAATCAAATCGCGAGGCGGGGTTGATCCTTCTGGCCGCCATCGCGTTCAACGGCCTAGCTTTCTGATCTCGCCTTAGGAGTCCGGCATGATCCCCTCGCGTTCCGCTCGCATTCTTCTCCTCACCGTCGCCGTCGCGGCCTCGCTGAGCGCCTCTCTGGCCGCCTGCCAGCGCAACGAGCAGAAGGCGCCCGAGGCGTCCAAGGCCGCGACCGCCGTCGCCGCCGACGGCCCGCTGAAGTACGAGAGCGCGACGCCCTACGCCAAGACCAGCCTGACCCTGCCCGAGGCCATCAAGACCCAGCCCGAGCTCTACGCCAGCCTCTATCGTCAGGAGGTCGCCGACCTGGCCAAGTACGCCGAGGGCGCCCAGGCCGACCGCACCGAGGCCGGCGGCGAAAGCGCCATGGGCCCCTATGAGAAGACCATCGTCTATGGCGATCCGGTCCAGACCGGCCGCCTGTTCAGCGCCATGCGCACCGACTTCGACTATTCCGGCGGCGCCCACCCGAACACGGTGGCCACGGCCCTGTTGTGGGACAAGACCGAGAAGCGCCGCATCACCCCCGCCGACCTCTTCGCCAAGGGCGCCGACACGGCGTCGCTGGAACGCGCCCTGTGCGACGCCGTCAACACCGCCAAGAAGGCCCGCCCCGGCGCCACCCCGGTCAAGGTCGGCGGCGACACCTGGGCCTGTCCCAAGCTGAAGGACCTGGCCATCGTTCTCGCTCCCGGCGACACGGCGGGCAAGGCCGGCGGCCTGACCTTCCTGCTCGACGCCTATGCGGTCGGCCCCTACGTCGAAGGCGCCTACTACCTGACCCTGCCCGCCTCGACCTTCCAGACCCTGCTGGCCCCGGCCTATGCGTCGGAGTTCGGCGGCAAGCCGCTGAAGACCGGCGACGTCACCAACGACCTGCGGCCGAAGTAAGCGGCTGGGGGCGCGCCGAATTCGGGCGCGCCCCTCTCGTCCGCTCATCCCTGCGGAGGCGGGGACCCAGTGCTTTGGCTACAAGCGTAACCGATCACAGCTGGCGGCGCTCATCCACAGGCGGCGCGCGAGGCTCTCACTGGATCCCCGCCGCGGGGATGAGCGGGTATGGTCAGTCCGCCAGGAACTCATCCACCAGCACGCCCAGCCGCTCGGGCTGGTCCGTCATGATGAAGTGGCGGCTGTCATCCACCCGGACCAGCTTCACCCCCGACAGGGCGGCGTATTCGCGGCTCCACATGGCGTCGGCCATGGCGCTCGGCACGCCGCCATTCGCATCCGCCGCATAGACGGCCCAGACGGGCGTGGTCATGGCCGCCAGTCCCAGGCGGGCGTCGGTGGTCATGACGTCGCGGATGGCCGAGGCCATGGCCTGACGGTCCGAGGCCATAGACCATTCGACCATGGCGGCGCGCCCCGCTTCGTTGCGCATCATGCCGCCCGCCGTACGCTCTTGCTGGACGCGGTATCCGGCGGCGTCGGCGTTCAGGATGCCCGCCGCCGCCTGCTCGGCGAAGGGGCGGGCGGTCTCGGCGGTCGCGGTCGGCCCGTAGAGGGCGCTGAAGAAGGGCAGGCTGTCGACGCTCATCAGCCTGCCGACGACCTCGGGATGCTGCTGCGCCAGCATCAGCCCGGTCAGGGCGCCCATGGAATGGCCGATGACGGCAGGCTTGTTCAAGGTCTTGGCGTAGCGAGCCAGATCATTCACCGCCGGCTGGACGAAGGCCCCGTCGCCATGGCTCCACGGCTCGCCCGCAAACCCGGCCAGTTGCACCAGATGCACCCGGTGCGTCGCCGACAGGCGCTCGGCCAGCGGCCGCCACACGTCGCGAGACGAGGCGAAGCCGGGGATCAGGATGACGTCGGGCCCCTGCCCCATCACCTCGATCGACAGGCGGTCCGAAGCGAAGGCGGGCGCCTCGACGCGGGTCGGTTCGGCAGCCTGCGCCGGGGAGAAGATGCTCCCGGCGGCCCATCCGACGGCGACGGCCAGGGCGAAGGCGCGAAGGGTCTTGGCGGGAGCGGAGATCTTGGACATGGCGTTTCCTTTCGGTTTGAGATGGACCCGCCGTCGTCGCCCTGGGTTCGGGGCGTGCGAGGTCGCTTTCCGGGACGGATCCGGAAATGACGGCGGAAAAACGAGGCGGAAAAAGTAAGGTTAAACTGACAGAGACGTCAGGCGTGGGGGTTTTCGAAGACCTCTTCCACCGGCCGTTCGAACAGGGCGGCGATGCGGTAGGCCAGGTCCAGCGAGGGGTCGTGCTTCTCGGTCTCCAGGGCGTTGACGGCCTGACGCGAGACCCCCAGCGCCTGACCCAGCTGCTCCTGGGTCCAGTTGCGCTCGACGCGCAGCAGTTTCAGCTTGTTCTTCATCAGTTCGACGACCGGATGAAGGGCGAGACGACGCCGAACACCGCCCAGAACAGCGGATAGATCAGCCAGCCCTCGGCGTGCGGCGCGCCGGCGAAGCTCTCGCCGAAGCCCCAGGCGCTGAAAGCCGCCATGGCCACGCCCGCCGCGACGATGAACTGCTTGGCCGTCACGGCGCGGACGAACTCGTCGCTGTCGCGCATGAAGCTCAGGGTGGCCCAGATCTGACCGGCGATCGGGGCCGCCACTGTCAGGGCCAGAGCCCAGGCGGCGGGGGTGTTCTGGATGGTGTCGAAGGCCCCGCCGATGGTGGCCAGCATGACCGCGACATAGCCGCCCATGAAGGCCATGGTGCGGATCACATAGCGGCGGCCGGCGGGGGTGTTCTGTTTGGACAGCGTCAACATGGAAGGCGCTCCTGACTGAATGTAAGTCATACCTTACGTCTTGCTTATGTCATGT
The DNA here is from genome assembly GCF_002479495.1 of Brevundimonas sp. UBA7506. Taxonomy (GTDB): domain Bacteria; phylum Pseudomonadota; class Alphaproteobacteria; order Caulobacterales; family Caulobacteraceae; genus Brevundimonas. The sequence goes on along the minus strand of NZ_DLNQ01000007.1, from coordinate 47,091 downwards.
CAACCTGACTTTTTGTCAGGGCAGCATGATTTTTATCCAAGCACTCGCGCCGCCAGCCTGTCTGCCCTAGACACCCTTCATGCGCCTGACGCCCGCCAACGCCCCTGACTTCATCGCCGCCAACACCCGGCTGCAGGCCGTGCCGCACGCGCCGGAGATTTCGCTGTGGCTGGCGGACGAGATCACGCCCCTGTGGCGCCTGACCGAGGAAGAGCTGGGGGCCATGGGCCTGCCGCCGCCCTTCTGGGCCTTCGCCTGGGCCGGGGGTCAGGCCCTGGCGCGCTGGCTGCTGGATCACCCGGATCAGATCGCGGGCAAGCGGGTCATCGATCTGGCTGCCGGCTCGGGCCTGGTCGCCGTCGCCGCGATGAAGGCGGGCGCCGCCAGTGTTCTGGCCGCCGACATCGACCCCTTCTGCGCCGCCGCCGTCGCCGCCAACGCCCGCTCCAACAACGTCGAGATCGCCTTCACCGACGCTGACCTGCTGGACGCCCCGCCGCCGCCCGCCGACCTGATCTGCGCCGGCGACGTCTTCTATGAAAAGCCCATGGCCGAGGCGGTCCTGGCCTGGCTGAAACAGGCGCAGGCCAACGGAACCCGCGTCATCGTCGGCGACCCCGGCCGCACCTATTTCCCGAAATCCGGCCTGACCCTGCTGGCCGAGTACACCGTCCCCACCACCCGCGAGCTGGAGGACCAGGAGGTCAAACGCTCGCGCGTCTGGTCGCTGGACTAGTCGCCCTCGCCGCGACTGGCGCTGACCGTCTTCAACGCCGCCAAGGCCCGCTCGCGGCCCTCGACATGATCGACGATGGGACGGGGATAGGTGGCGCCCAGCCTCACCCCCGCCTCGCTCAGCACCATAGGCGGCGCCGTCCACGGCGCGTGCAGCCAGCGATCCGGCAGCCGCGCCACCTCGGGAACCCAACGCCGCACATAGCGCCCCGTCGGATCGAACTTCTCGCCTTGGGCAACCGGATTAAAGATGCGGAAATAGGGAGCGGCGTCCGCCCCTGACCCGGCCACCCACTGCCAGTTCTGCACATTGCTGGCCAGATCCGCGTCGGTCAGGCAGTCCCAGAACCAGGCTTCGCCCTCGCGCCAGTCGATCAGCAGGTGCTTGATCAGGAAGGAGGCGACCACCATCCGCACCCGGTTGTGCATGGTCCCCGTCGCCCATAGCTGGCGCATCCCGGCGTCGACCAGGGGATAGCCCGTCCGCCCCGCCTTCCACGCCGCCAGTCCCGCCGGATCGCCCCGCCACGGCATGGCGTCATACTCGGGCCGAAACGCCCGCTCAGGCAGATAGGGGAAGTGGTGCAGCAGATGGGCCGAGAACTCGCGCCACCCGATCTCGGCGACAAACTTCTCCGCCTCCGCCGCCGGGACCCGGCCCTCGGCGGCGGCGGCGCGAGTTGTCTGAATCGCCCGCCACGGGCCGATCTCGCCCCAATGCAGGTGCGCCGACAGGCCGCTGGTCCCGGCCCGATCCGGCCGGTCGCGATCGGTGGCGTAGGTCTTCAGGCCTCCGGCGACGAAGGCGTCCAGCGCCGCCTTCGCCCCCGCCTCGCCCGGCATCCCGACAAAATCCGTCGACCAGTCGGGCCGGGTCGGATGCAGGCCCCAGTCCTCCACCGTCTCGCTGACCACCCCATCCGGGACCGCGATGGCCTCGGGCGCCTCCAGTCCCGCCGGGGCCTCGGCGACGCTCAGCAGCGCCTTCAAGAAGGGCGTGAACACCTTGTAGGGCTGGCCCGATCCGTTCAGCACCGCGCCCGGGCGACACATCAGGCTGGCGTTGAAGCCCCGGCACTCGCCCCCGTCCGCCTTCAGGTCATGAGCGATGTCGGCGTCGCGAGCGAAGGCCTCGGGCTCGAACAGCCGGTTCATGAAGACCTGATCGGCGCCCGTCTCCTCGATCAGGCGGCGCAGCTCGGCCTCGGCGTCCCCGCGCCGCAGGATCAGCCGCCCGCCCCGCGTCCTCAGATCCGCGTCCAGCGCCCGCAAGCTCTTGTCCAGCCACCAGCGCGAGGCGGCGCCGATGAGGCGCCCCTCCAGCCGCTCGTCCAGCACATAGAGCGGCAACACCGGCCGCCCAGTCGCAAGAGCGTGGTGCATGGCCGGATTGTCGGCCAGCCGCAGGTCGCGGCGGAACCACAGGATGACGGGTGGAGAGGCGGGCAAGCGGCGGTCCTGACTCGGGATGGAACCTGAATACGGTCCCGCCTCCCTGATGGATCAGGCGTCGCGCGGCAAGACCGTCAGCACCCGCGCCATGAACTGATGGAAGGCCTCCATGTAGTCGCGCAGGAACTGCTCGGTCTCGGGCACGCTGACATTGCCGTCGTCGTCGATCAGGCCTGGCTTGAACTGGATATAGGCTTCGGGCGCGTTCATCTGCGGCGCCTGCAGGAAGCCCAGGATGGGGCGCAGCACCTGCTGCCCCACCGCCGTGCCGATGGCGCCCGGCGACGTCCCGATCACCGCTGTCGGCTTGTTGGCGAAGCTGTTGGCGCCATAGGGCCGGCTGGCCCAGTCGATGGCGTTCTTCAGCCCGCCGGGGATCGAGCGGTTGTACTCCGGCGTCACGAACAGGATGGCGTCCGAACCCTTGATCGCCGCCTTGAAATCCGTCGCCACCGCCGGATAGTCGGCGTCATAGTCATAGGAATACAGCGGCAGGTCCGCGAACGAGATCTCGTGGAATTTCAGCTTCTCGGGCGCCAGCTTGATCAGGGCCTTGGCCAGCTTTCGGTTGATCGAGCCCTTGGCAAGAGAACCGACGATATAGCCGACGTTATAGGTGGTCATGACGCGCATCCCGCTGGGTGAGACGACGCCGTCCGTCGCCTCTGGCGAAATGCGCCACCAAGCTTGGCGGTTCCCTCAGACGAGGACCGTCTGACGCCCCCGTCCCGCCTCGCCGAAGACACGGATGTAGCGCTCGATCTCGCCCCGGTCGCCGGTCGCCTTCTCGACATTGTCCGACAGCTTGACCGCCGAGCGCCCGCCCGCCCGCGTCACCTTGCAGACCAGGGAGATGGGCGTCAGCTCCGGCATGGGCGCGGGCGCACAGTCGCGGAAGTCATTGGTCAGATTGGTGCCCCAGCCGAAGCTAGTCCGCACCCGCCCCTTGAAGTGGGCATGGGTCGCCTCGATCGTGTCCACGTCCATGCCGTCGGCGAAGACCAGCAACCGCTCGCGCGGATCGCGGCCCTGCGCCGCCCACCAGCTCAGGATCTCCTCCCCGCCCTCGATCGGCGGCGCCGAGTCCGGCCGGAACCCCTTCCAGTCGGCCAGCCAGTCCGGCGCATCGGCGAGAAAGGCCCGCGTTCCGAAGGCGTCCGGCAGGGCGATCAACAGATTGCCGTCATAGGTCGCCCGCCACTCCTCCAACACCTGCCAGGGCGCACGCCGCAGCGCCGCGTCGTCATCCCCCGCCAGGGCCGCCAGCACCATGGGCAGCTCATGCCCATTGGTGCCGACTGCCTCCAGATCGTTGTTCATGGCCAGCAGGACATTGGACGTGCCGATAAAGGCCTTCCCCAGCCCCTCCTTCAGCGCCTCGACGCACCAGCCCTGCCACAGGAAGCCGTGCCGCCGTCGTGTGCCGAAGTCCGAAATGGCCAGCGGCTCCAGCTTCCTCAGCCGCTCGACCTTGCCCCACAGCTTGGTCTTGGCCCGGGCATAGAGGACGTCCAGCTCGAACCGGCCCAGACGCCGCAGGGCCTTGCGGCTGCGCAGCTCATTGAGGATCGACAGGGCCGAGATCTCCCACAGGGTGACGTCCGCCCAGCCGCCCGAGAACTCCAGCCGGAACTGCCCGTCCGCCCCGCGCGACAGGTCGTACTCGGGCAGGCGATACTCGGCCAGCCAGGCCAGAAAGTCGGGCGTGAAAATCGACTTCACCCCGTAGAAGGTGTTGCCGCCCAGCCAGATCAGCTCGCGGTTCGAAAACCGCAGGGTCCGCGCATGGTCCAGTTGCGCCCGCAGCTCCGCCTCGTCCACCTCCTCGGCCAGCCGCACGCTGGTGGTGCGGTTGATGACGCTGAAGGTCACCGGCACATGGCGATGCCTGCGCCAGATCAGCTGGAGCATCAGCAACTTGTAGAAGTCTGTGTCCAGCAGGCTGCGGACGATGGGGTCCAGCCGCCAGCCGTGGTCATAGGCCCGCTTGGCCAGATCGACGCTCGCCATGCCCGGTCAGTCCGCTTCTTGCTCGATCACCGCCTCGGGCGGGGCCTCGCTCTCGTTGACCAGCCGCCCTTCGCGCGCCGGCTTGATGTAGGGCTCGGGCTCGGGCGTCACGGCGTTGCCGCGCATCATCGACCGCCCGGCGGTCAGCCCGCCCGTCACCTGCAGGTCCAGACGCGCCGCGTCGCGACGGCGCACGTCGGCGATGGTCTCGGCCGCCTCGTCCTCGGACACCCCCAGATCGACCAGCACCGCCTCGCCGAACGCCAGCGCCGACTCGAAGGTCTCACGGATGTGGTAGTCGACGCCCGCCGCGATCAGGCGCAGCGAATGGCCTCGGTCAAAGGCGCGCACGAACAGCTTCACGCCGGGGAATTCCGACTTCACCAGCTGCACGATCTTGTCGGCGGCCTCCGGCTTGTCGACGCAGACCAGCACCGCCTCGGCCTTGCCCGCGCCCGAGGCCCGCAGCGTGTCCAGCCGCGTCCCGTCGCCGTAATAGACCTTGAAGCCGAAGTTCCCGGCCGCCTGGATCATCTCCACGTCGTTCTCGATGATCGACACGTCCACGTCGCGCGCCAACAGGGGCTGGGACACCACCTGGGCGAAGCGCCCGAAGCCGATGATCAGCACCTGGCCGCGCAGGCCCTCGGCCGCATCCACGCCCTCGGCGTCTTCCGGCGACAGGCCCGCCTCCTTCGGCAGCCAGCGCTTCATCGCCAGGGTCGTCAACGGGGTCAGGGCCATGGACAGGATGACGATGGCCGTCAGGGCCGCACTGGCCTGACCGTCGATCACCCCGCCCGCCGCCGCCGCGCCGTACAGAACGAAGGCGAACTCTCCGCCCTGGGCGAACAGGGCCGCCCGCTCGATCGCCTCATGATGACGCGCCTTGAACAGACGGGCGACGACATAGATCACCAGGGCCTTGACCACCATGAAGGCCAGCAGGCCCGCGACCACGATGCGCCAGTCGGAAATCACCACCCCAATGTCCAGCGCCATGCCCACCGACAGGAAGAAGAGCCCCAGCAGGATGGCGCGGAACGGCTCGACGTCGGCCTCCAGCTGATGCCGGAAGGTCGAGTCCGACAGCAGCACCCCGGCCAGGAAGGCGCCCATGGCCATCGACAGGCCGACCTGATCCATGATCCAGGCCGTGCCCGCCACCACCAGCAGGGCCGCCGCCGTCATCACCTCGCGCCCGCCGTTGCGCGCCAGGAAGCGGAAGGCCGGGTTAATCGCATAGCGCCCGGCGACCAGCACCCCGGCCACCGCCGCGACCGCCAGCCCGATGGTCTGCCACAGGGGCGTGGCGCTCTCGCTCGCCGTCCCGACCGAAGCGGCCAGAATGGCGACCACGGCCAGCAACGGCACAATGGCCAGGTCCTCGAACAGCAGGATGGACACCGCCCTCTGCCCCTGCGGCGTCGGCAGGTCGCCCCGCTCCTCCAGCATCTGCACGATGACGGCGGTCGAGGACATGACGAAGCCCATCGCCCCGACGAAAGCCACCGGCGCCGAAACCCCTGCCGCCATCGCCACCAGCGTCAGGGCCAGACCCGCCAGTCCGACCTGGGCAGCGCCCAGACCGAAGATCTCGTTCCTCATCCCCCACAGCCGCTTGGGACGCATCTCCAGACCGATGATGAACAGGAAGATGACCACGCCGAACTCGGCGACGTGCAGGATGGTCTCCGGCTCGCGGAACAGGGCCAGACCGAACGGTCCGATGGCCGCGCCCGCCGCCAGATAGCCCAGCACCGAGCCCAGCCCGATCTTGCGGAAGACCGGCACCGCCACGACCCCCGCCGCCAGCAGAGCCGCCACATGGCCCAGATCCAGTCCTGTCGCCGCTTCGGCCATCGCTCACCCTTTGGATTGAGCCTCCATTGTGGGGACTAAGCGTCGCGATTGCGAGGGCCGATGCAGCCGAGGCGCCCACGCCACGATCGTCCCTTGCCGAGATCAGGACAAAAGCTTCGCCACAGTTCCGCCGAACATCGTCATGCTAGTGGGCGCAACAGGGATGGAGGAGATCGTTCGATGCCCAATCGCAACCCTTTGAGGCGCAGCCCGTACAGTCTGACGCTGGCCGCCGTCGCCGCTCTGCTGACCGCCGCGCCCGCGCCGGTCATGGCCGTCCCCCTTCCCCCGCTGCGTGACGGCGCTCCTACCGACGCCGCCTGTCGGGAATTCGGGTTCATCCTGACGCCGCCCGCTCCGCCCCAACCGCCCGTCGTGCGCCGCCCTCCGCCGCCCGTCACCGTGCCGATCGGCCCGACCAGGAAGGAAGACCGGGTGGAATACAGCGGCCCGCCGGTCGTCGTGTATGGACCGCCGCCGCCACCCGCGCCGCCGCCTCCTCCGGCCCCGGTACGGCCCGCCGTCATCTCGACGACGCCGGACGGCCGCACGACCGTCGAAGGCGTCGTCGTCAGCGGCTCGCGCATCGGACCGCACGCCCCAGGCGGCATGATCCCTCCGTCGCCCGCCAATACCGAGCGCTATCCCGACGCCACGCCCAACCCGGTCAAGCGCACGGCTGATCAGCCCGTCTCGACCTTCTCGATCGACGTCGACACCGCCGCCTACGCCAACGTCCATCGCTTCATCGACAACGGCAGCGCCCCGCCGCGCGACGCCGTCCGCGTCGAGGAGATGATCAACTACTTCGACTACGGCTACGCCCGCCCGACCTCGGCGGCACGGCCCTTCGCCGTCACCACCGCCGTGGCCGCCTCGCCCTGGGCGCCCGGCCGCCAGATCGTCCACGTCGGCCTGCAGGGCTATGAACTGCCCGAGGCGCAGCGCCGCCCGCTGAACCTGACCTTCCTGGTCGATGTCTCGGGCTCGATGCGCAGCCCGGACAAGCTGGACCTCGCCAAGCAATCGATGAACCTGATCATCGACCGCCTGCGGCCCCAGGATCGCGTCGCGGTCGCCTATTACGCCGAGGGCGCGGGCACGACCCTGGCCCCCACCTCCGGCAATGAAAAGCTGAAGCTGCGCTGCGCCGTCGCCTCATTGCGCGCGTCGGGCGGCACGGCCGGCGCCACCGGCATGACCAACGCCTATGATCAGGCCCAGGCCGGCTTCGGCCGCGACAAGGTCAACCGCATCCTGATGTTCACCGACGGCGACTTCAACGTCGGCGTCACCGACGACAAGCGGCTGGAAGACTATGTCGCCGACAAGCGAAAGACGGGGATCTACCTGTCGGTCTACGGCTTCGGCCGCGGCAACTATCAGGACGCCCGGATGCAGGCCATCGCCCAGGCCGGCAACGGAACCGCCGCCTACGTCGATGACCTGAACGAGGCCCGCCGCCTGTTCGGTCCCCAGTTCGACAAGAGCGCCTTCCCCATCGCCGACGACGTCAAGATCCAGGTCGAGTTCAACCCGGCCCGCGTCGCCGAATGGCGGCTGATCGGCTATGAGACCCGGCTGCTGAACGAGGAAGACTTCAACAACGACGCGATCGACGCCGGCGAGGTCGGCTCGGGCGCTTCCGTCACCGCCCTCTATGAAATCACCCCCGTCGGCGGCCCGACCCAGATCCCCGAGCGGCGCTACCCCGACAACCGCGTCACAACCGGCGCCGGCGATCCGAACGGCGAGATCGGTTTCATCCAGGTCCGCTACAAGCAGCCCGGCGTCGCCCGTTCCGAACTGATCCAGCAGGTTCTGGCCAACCCCGCCAACGGCCGCGTCAGCGCCCAGCCGCCGGAGGCCACGCGCTGGGCCATCGCCGTCGCCGCCTTCGGTCAGAAACTGCGCGACGATCCCTGGATGGCGGCCGACTACGGCTGGAACGCCATCCTTGATCAGGCCCAGGGCGCGCGCGGCGACGATCCCTACGGCGACCGCGCCGAGTTCGTGCAACTGGTCCGCGCCGCCCAGACCCTGCCGGAACGGAGGGAGCCCTAGACGCCGATCCGGAACCCGGTTCGACGGCGCGGGTTCTTAGCGTCCGGCCCAGGGCCGCAGCGCAAGGAGAACCCCATGAAGATCCGCGACGTGATGAGCAAGGACGTGCAGGTGGCCCGTCCCAACGACACCCTTCAGGAAGTGGCCGCCCGGATGGCGGCGGGCGACTTCGGCTTCATCCCCGTGGCCGACGGCGAGAACCTGGTGGGCGCCATCACCGACCGCGACATCACGGTGCGCGCCGTGGCCGCCGGCGCCGCCCCCAATGCCCGCGTGGTCGAGTTCCTCAGCCGCGACGCCCTCGTCGTGCGCGCCGACGACGATCTGAAGATCGCCCTGGACCTGATGAGCTCGCGTCAGGTGCGCCGTCTGCCGGTCGTGGACAAGGACGGACGCCTGGTCGGCGTGGTCTCCCTGGGCGACCTATCGACGCGGGTGAAGGAGAAGTACGCCGGCGAAGCCCTCGAAGAGATCTCCCGCTCGGCCTGATGATCCTTACCGCGCGCTAACCACGTCGCGGAACCCGACGATAACGGCTGGCGCGCCATGCTGCCTCCCTGCATTCGGGGAGAGGTCCATGGCGCGCGCGCAGTTCCAGAAAGGCCAGAAGGTCTGGGTCGAAAGCGTCGGCGCCTGGGCCCAGATCGAGAAGGTCCTGCCCGTCTGGGCCAAGGGCTTCGACGAACCTGTCCGCATCACCTACGAGGTCGGCCTCGGCCGTGAGTTCCAGGCCGCCGAACTGCAGCTTCCGGCCGAGGACAATGTGGCCCTCACCGCCCTGGGCGACTGGCGCGTCCTGCGCGCCCGAAACAAGTGGCAGGAACCGGCTGACTGCGCCCATCACCCCTTCCCCGGCTCCTATCCCGTCGTCGTCACCGACAAGGCCGACTGGGGCGGCTGGCGCGTGCCGGGCGCCGAATACGACCGCGATCCCGAGCGCATCGAGTTCCAGTCCCGCCTGATCGCCGCGTCGCCCGACCTGATGAATCTGGCCCGTGAACTGGTCGAGACGGTGTCCGAAGCCCCCGACGACGCCCCGCCGGAAAGCCTGCGTCTCGCCCGCCGCGCCCGCGACGTCCTGCGTCAGATCACTGATGTTCTCGCCGCGCCCGACGACGCCCCGCGCGCCACGACGAGCGCCGCTGACGAGGCGGTCTGAGTCTTTCCTGCACCGGTTCGCCTTCCAGGTGAAAAGCCTTTCGCTCCGGGCCTCGACAGGAATCCGCGACGCAGCCTAGATTCCCGCCTGCTGTTCAGCATGAGAGGGTCGGCTTGCAGGGCAAGGAGCGCCGCAGCTATCAGCCGGGCCGCCGGGCCACGGACCAGATCACGCGCGGTCATATGCCGTGGGTGCGCGCCCTGCTGCTCGCCGTCGCCCTGGTCATCACCGCCTATGCCCTGCTGGTCATCCGTGACGACAGCCGCCCCCGCCGCGAGGCGGAGGCGGTCCGCTTCGAGGCCCTGAGGCTCGAAGCCCAGCGCGCCGCTGGCCTGATCGACGCCCGCCTGGCCCTGACCGACCGCGCGCTCGATCTCATCGCCCGCGATCTGGCCGAACGTCCGGCGCTCGCCGTCGAGGCCCTGGACCGCGCCCGCCTTGTCGCGCCCGAAGCCGGCTTCGTCGTCGTGGACGCCGAAGGACGCGTCCTCGCCGCTGTGGGCGGCAAGACCGACGCCGCCTCGGCCCGGTCCGCGTCGTCCGCCTCCGCCTATGCCCTGCACGACGACGGCCTGGTGACGCGTCGCGCGCTCAGGGACGGCCGCGCCGTCGTCGCCCGCACGCCCCTGCCCCCGCTCAAGGCCGAACTCGGGGGCGCCGACCTCAGCCTCACCCCCGCCGGTCAGGCTCCCGCCGACGCCGGACGTCCGGTCAAGGACGCCGACGGTCGGCTCCGGCTGACGGCCTCAGCTCCGCTCGGGGCCGCCGGTCAGGCGGTCGTGGCCTCCCTGCCCATCGCCGGCGGCCTGTCCGCCTGGCTGGACGACGCCTGGATGCTGGCCGCGCCCCTGCTGCTGGTCCTGCTGATGCTGGCCGTCCTCGCCGTGCAGAACTGGCGCCAGGCCCGCGCGAGCCGACAGTGGGCCGACACAGAGCGCCGCTTCCGCGTCGCCGTCGAGGCCGCCCGCTGCGGCGTCTGGGAATGGGATCTGGCGCGCGGCGAGGTGGTCCTGTCCGACTACATGGCCGCCATGCTGGAGGCCGAGCCCGGCCAGATCCTGACCACCCAGGCCCTGATCGACCGGGTCCACCCGCGCTATCGCGAGACCCTGATCGACGCCATCGACCGCGCCGCCGCCGACGGCGTCTTCGACGTCACTTTCCCCGTACCGCTGAAGTCGGGCGGGGTGCGCTGGATCGACGCTCGCGGCCAGTCGCGCCAGCCGCGCAACAGCGGCGGCTTCTCCAGCCTGCTGGGCGTGGCGCTGGACATCACCGAGGCCCGCCGCTCCAAGGCCCAGGCCCAGGCCGCCGAGAACCGCCTGCGCGACGGCATCGAAAGCGTGTCCGACGCCTTCGTCCTGTTCGACCGCCAGGGTCGTCTGATCCTGTGGAATCAGGCCTTCCAGGACGCCTTCGCCTTCCCCGCCGGCGTCGTGGTGCGCGGGGCCCAGAAGGACGCCCTGAACCGCATCGCCGCCGGGGCCATCAAGGCCGAGCACCCCTCGGCCAGCGGCCGCGCCGGCGTGCGCGAGGTCGAGCTGAAGGACGGCCGCTGGCTGCAGATGGCCGAACGCTTCACCGGCGACGGCGGCACCGTGGTCATCTGCACGGACATCACCGTCATCCGCCGTCAGGAGGCCGAGCGCCGTCGCGCCGCCGACGAACTGCGCGGCATGGTCGAGGAGCTTGAGGACCGCGAGGTCAAACTGTCTCTGCTGGCGCGCAAGTACGAGGTCGCCATGACCCGCGCCGAGGCCGCCAACCAGGCCAAGTCCGAGTTCCTGGCCAATATGAGCCACGAACTGCGCACCCCGTTGAACGCCATCAACGGCTTCTCGGAAATCATGGCCGGCGAGATGTTCGGCCCGCTGGGCGATAGACGCTACAAGGGTTACGCCGCCGACATTCACCAGTCGGGCCAGCACCTGCTCAGCCTGATCAACGACATCCTCGACATGGCCAAGATCGAGGCCGGCAAGCTGACCTTGCACTACGAGGCCGTGTCGCTGAACGCCCTGTGCAACGACGCCATCCGCCTGATGCGCGGCAAGGCGATGGAGGCGGGCCTGACCCTCGGCCTCGTCGCCCCCGAAACCCTGCAGGTCGAGGCCGACCATCGCGGCCTGAAGCAGGTGATGCTGAACCTCATCTCCAACGCGGTGAAGTTCACGCCCGAGGGCGGCGCGGTCACCGTCACCATCGCGCCCCACGACGCCGATCATGTCCGCCTCTCGGTGACCGACACCGGCATCGGCATCGCCGCCGCCGACCTGGAGCGCCTGGCCCAACCCTTCGAGCAGGTCGAGGGCCAGCATTCCAAGACCACGCAAGGCACCGGCCTCGGCCTGGCTCTGACCAAGTCGCTGATCGAACTGCACCGCGGCCGCATGACGATCGAGAGCGAACCCGGCCACGGCACCACCGTCTGGTTCGACCTGCCGCTGCGCGCCCCCGAAGGCGCCATGGCCCCGGCCGGCGCGCCAGTTCAGCGGGTTCAGTCGCAGGCGGCCTAGCGAGCCGCTCGTCCGGCGAGCCCAAGACCCAGGAGCCAGGCAGCGGCGCCGTCCCAGGATGAAGTTCGCTCTAGGCCGCCTGGCGTCCCGCTCCCCCCTGAGGCGGCCGTTCACCGGGACGCACGGCCGTTCACCGATCAAGGCGCGCCATTGACCGAGCCGCGATGGACGAGCGTGCGGCGAGCGGCTCAATCGACGTCATGACCGGCCCCTCTCTCGGTCGACACGCCGATACCCCAAAGCTCTGGATAGCCAAAAAATGCTGAACAAAATTTCTGCTGCAATCGGCCTGATTGCGATCATGGGCGGTCTTGCCGATAGCGCCGACGCTCAGGCGACGCCGGTCGCGGAAGCGGACAACAGGGCCGCCGCGATTGACCAACTGGTTCAAGGCGAGATGGCTTCTCGGCGTATTCCGGGGCTCCAATTGGCGATCGTAAAAAACGGCGAAATCATCTTCACCGGCGCCTATGGCCAGTCCGACCTCGAGACCGCGAAGCCGGTAACGGAACGCACGGTCTTCGGCGTCAACTCGATCAGCAAGGCCTTCACCGGCGTCGCGGCGATGCAGCTTGTCGAGGCCGGAAAACTCGATCTCGACGCATCGGTGACGCAGTATCTCGAAGGGCTTCCGGCGTCGTGGGAAGCGATCACGGTCCGCCACGTCCTCACGCACACATCCGGCCTGCCCGAAATCATCGACGACAACACCCGACTGATCGACGGCGCCTCGCCCGACGCCGCCTGGACGAAGGTGCAGGAACTGCCCCTGAGATATGCGCCCGGTACGCAGTACGCCTACAATCAGACCGGCTATGCCCTGGTGGGCAAGATCATCGAGAAGCTCTCGGGCAAGCCCTTCGTCGATTTCGTTCGCGACGGGCAGTTCAACACGGCGGGCATGGAGCAGGCGCGCTTTGGACACACCGCCGACACCGTGTCCGAGCTCGCCTCGCTCTATACATATCTGACGCTGAAGATGGAGGGCATGAGGGCCGTCGGCGTCGAGCGCAGCGAAACCCCGATGGCGCGCCATGAGACGTGGCCGGCCTATCTGCATCCCACCGGAGGCGTTCAGACCACGGCTCGAGATCTGGCCGCATGGGTCATCGCGCTGCAGGATCGGAAACTGGTCAGCGAAAAGGGCCTCGAACAGCTCTGGACGCCGCAGCAACTGCCCGACGGAAGCTACCGCGGCTTCAACCGGACCATCAATGGTTATGGGCTCGGCTGGCCGGTCATCCGCCGCGCGGAACATCCCGCGGTCACGCCCACTGGCGGCGACCGGGCGGCCATCTTCATCTACCCCGAGGACGACCTGACGGTGATCGTTCTGACGAACCTGATGGGCGCTTCGCCCCAGAAGTTCGTCGACAGGATTGCTGCGCAATACATCCCCGATCTCGCTGTCGAGAACTGACGACAGCCCCTGCACCGACACCTGTGTCCCGGATCGACCTGACAGCCGTCCGGGATGACGGGAGAGATTATCGCGCCGCCGAAGCCGCCGCCACGGGCGCGACCGGCTTATCGGCCTTCTCGGGCTTGCGCGCCTCCCGCTTCGCCTTGTGACGCGACAGGATGGGAGCCAGGGCCTTTCGGTCCGCCGGGCTGAGTTGGTTCAGGGTCTCGACCGCTCCCGTCTCCAGCCGCGAGCGGCCGCGCGCCTCGGACGCCCGCGAGCGTTCCAGCAGGGCGGCCACCGCCACCGGATCAAAGGTCTCGCCGCCCGTCAGGGCGATGGCCTCGCGCCGCGCCGCACGGGCTTCTTCAAAGTCCGGCCGCGCCTGCATGGCGGCGGCGCGCAGCTGCGCCTTGACCTGATCGCGCACGGCCGGGTCCATCCGCTCTATGACATCCCAGACCGGTTCGTTGCGCCCCGACTTGTGCGCCTCGGCCACGCGGTGCTCGATCTTGTCGCGCGACACCCAGACCGCGCCCACAGCGGCGACGGCGAAAACGTTCAGGGCGACCGAAACGGCCAAGGCGATCTTCAAGCTACGCGACGTCATCCGCCCAGAACCTCCGTGTCGTCCGCACTGGTCAGACTGGCTTGATAAAGCACCGCGTCCGCCTGGACGTCGGCGGTCAGATGGCTGGTCAGGTTGATCCCGAACACCACCCCGGCGCAGGCCGCCGCCGCCCAGCCGGCGCCCGACAGCCAGGCCAGAGGGCCAGGACCCCGACGGCGCGACCGCAGGCCCGCCCCCGCCGCGCTGGCGATCACCGCCTCGCGCAGGACGTGCGACGCGACCGGGCGCGGCGCGGCGTCCAGCAGGGCGTCCAGGCCGTCGGCCTCGGCCAGCAGGACCGCCGCACGTGGGTCTGCATCCCGCAGGGCGCGCGCCGCCTCGCGCTCGGCCTCGGGCCAGCGCCGCAGGTCGCCGCCATAGGCGTCGGCCAGAGTTTCAAAACGCTCGTACGTCATCGTCATGGTTCCAGCCCCCGCCTTACCCATTCGCCGCTCTCACTGCATCCGGCGCGTTCGGCGCCATGTCCGCCAGAGCCGTCCGCAACGCCCGCCGTCCGCGCGACAGCAGGCTCTCCAGGGCCTCGACGCTGACGTTCATCAGCCCCGCCGCCTCGATGTTTCCCAGTTCCTGATAGTGACACAGGACGATGGCCTCGCGCTGCCGCTCGGGCAGTTTCGCCAGGGCCGCCTCGACCCGCGCCCCCGTCTCCAGGGCCAGCAGGCCCCGATCCGGCGCCGGCCCGTCGTCGGGGCGATCCGGCGGCGTATCCGTCGCGATCTCGCGCCGACGCCGCAGCCGGTCGTAGCAGAGGTTCAGCCCCACCCGGTGCAGCCAGGTGTCGAACTTGGCCTGGCCGGGCGTCCAGCGGGGCGCCTGTCGCCAGGCTCTCAGCATCGCTTCCTGCGCCACGTCCTCAGCCTCCGCCGCGTCGCCCAGCATCCGCTGCGCCAGCGTCAGCATGCGCGGCAGCTTGCGAGCGACCATGGCCTGGATCGCCGCGGGGTCGCCCTGACCCACGCGCCGCACCAGTTCCTCGTCGGGGTCGGCGGTCTTCGCCAATCCAGCCTCTTTCGCCGTTCACGAAACGGGCCGACGGCTGCACCGCCTTCCCCGACATCACCCTACTCCGAAGCGGGCGTCGAAGGCGACGCCGCCGGGGCCCGACGCTCGATACGCTTCTGGCGCATGTCGGCGCGACGCGCCTGCATGCCCGCACGGCGCTCCTCGACCGTCAGCGTCCCATCGCGATCGGCGTCCAGACGCATGAAGGCCTCCGTCGCCTTGCGCTCGGCCTCGGCGATCACGATCGGGAAGCGGCCTTCACCGCCCCGCCCCATGCGCTCGGCCCCGCGATGCATGCCGCCGCGATGACCGCGACCGGCGTGCTCAGCGCGCGGTCCGCGATGAGCGCGCTGGGCCTGCTGACCTTCCGCGCGCGGCGCCTCGAACTCGGTCCGGCTGATGGAGCCGTCCTTGTTCGCATCCAGACGCTCGAACAGAGCCGCGCGGCGTTCGGCGCGCTTGGCCTGGCCAGCGGCGCGCATCTCCTCGGCCGTGACTGTGCCGTCATGATTGGCGTCGGCGGCGCGCAGGCGCTCCACGCGGCGCTGGACGAAGTCGGCCTGCGACACCGGCTGGGCCATGGCGGCGCGCGCCGGGCGCTGCGGGGCGGCGGTTTGAGCCACGGCCACACCGCTGAAAACGGTCAGGACGGCGATGGCGGCCACGCCACCAAGGGTCTTGTTCATCTCGATGGTCTCCACGGGCTGAAGCCCGAAAAAACTCCCTGTCGAGAAATAGAACGCCGCCCGGATCAGTTTCCGTCGCGACCGCCGTCCAGCCCGCTCGGCAGCGCCGCCTCGAACGCGTTTCGCGCCCGCAGCCGCAACTCAACCAACTGCGCCTTCAGAGTCTCGAAGTCGGACGCCCCCGCCGCTTCCGCCAGCCGCTGCTGGAAGCCCGCCGGCTCGGCGTCCGGGTCGCCACGCCCGTCGAAGGCGCAGGCCATCAACTGCCCCAGTTGCTGGTGCGTGCGCCAGGTCTCGGCCAGAACCGCATCGTCCTTCAGCGCCTCCAGCGTCGAGACCGTCAGCGGTTCGCCCGCCGCCGCCGCGCAGAGCTGGCGGTACTGGGCGACGAACTCGGCATCGACCTGCGCCCCCGCCGACAGCTTCAGATCCCAGAACCCCTTGGGTCGCCGTTCGCGGTCCATCAGATCACGCATGGCCCGCACGTCCCGCGCCACGTCCACACCGGGACGCGGCCGCCGCAGCGCCGCCTCCAGCGTCGCCTCGACCCGCGCGCCGAACGCCGCGTCGCTGGCCCAGACCAGCCGCCCGCGCGTCAGGGCCATGAACTCCCAGGTCTCGGCCTCCTCGGCGTAATAGGCCTCCAACGCCTCTAGCCGCACCGACACCGGTCCCTTGGACCCCGTCGGCCGCAGGCGCATGTCCACCTCATAGAGCCCGCCCTCGGCGGTGTGGGCCGACAGGGCGGCGATGAACCTCTGCGTGAACCGCCCGTAGAAGAGGTCCGCGCTCCATCCCCTGCCCGCCGAGACCGCCTCGGGCGGCGCGGCATAAACAGTCATCAGGTCCAGGTCCGACCCCGCCGTCATCTCGCGCGATCCGGCCTTGCCGAGCGCCACCACGGCGACCGCGCCCTCCAAGGCCCCGCCCATCCGCTCGGCCTCGGTTAGAGCCGCCGGGGCCAGCCCCTGCATGCAGGCGTCGGCCAGGGAGGTATTGGTCAGCCCCGCCTGTTCGGCCGTGGTCCGCCCCGTGATGATGTGCATGCCGATGCGGAAGGCCTGCTCGCGGTGCAGGCGGCGCACGGCGTTCATGGCGCTCTCGAAATCCCCCGCCTCACGCGCCTCGCGCACCACCTGATCGGCCACGCCGGTATCCGTGCCCAGAGCCGTCATGAAGCGCGCGTCCAGCACCCCGTCCAGCGCCTGCGGCTGACGACCCAGAGCCCGCGCCAGTCTGGGGGCGAAGGCCATGACCCCGACCACCAGATCGAACAGCTTCGGCTGGTTCAGGAACAGGGCCTGCACCTGCACCCCCGCGCTCAGACCCGAGAAGAAGACCGCGAAGCGGCGGAAGGCCGCATCGGGCGCCCCCGTCCTGGCCACGGCGGTCAGCAGTTGCGGGGCCAGCCGCGTGAACAGCTCGCGCCCCCGCGCCGTCCGCGTCGCCGGGATACGGCCGTGGTGCCAACTGCGGATCGTGTCGGACACCGTCGCGGGCTCGGAAAAGCCCATCCGCTTCAGGGTCTCCAGCGTGCCGGGGTCATTCTCGACCCCGGTGAAGACCAGACTGCCATAGGGTGACGACAGTTCCTCGCCCCCCTCGAACAGCTCGCCATAGCGGTGATTGACCCCCATCAGCAGACTCTCGACCCCGGCGTCGAACAGGACGAGTTCGCCCTCGCCCGCCAAGGCCGCCACATCGGCCCGACGCTCGGGATCGACCGGCAGGACGTGGCTCTGCTCGTCGGCCAGCATCTGCACCCGATGCTCCAGCGCCCGCAGCTCATGATAGGCGGCGGCCAGTTCATCGCGCGCCTCGAGCGTCACATGGCCACGCTCGGTCAGGGCCTCCAGCGCCTCCAGCGTCCGCGAGGATCTCAGCCCCTTGTCCCGCCCGCCCAGGATCAGCTGCTGGGTCTGGACGTAGAACTCGATCTCGCGGATGCCCCCGCGCCCCAGCTTCAGATTGGCGCCCGCCGCCTCCAACCCCTCGCCGGTCTTGTGGACGTGGATCTGTTTCTTGATCGACTGGATGTCCAGCACGGCCTGATAATCCAGGCTGCGGCGCCAGATGTAGGGAACCAGAGCCTTCAGGAAGGCCGCTCCCTCCTCTGCATCTCCGGCGCAGACCCGCGCCTTGATGAAGGCCGCCCGCTCCCAGTTCTGACCGACGGATTCATAGTAGGCCAAGGCCATGGGCGCCGCGACCACCGGCGGTGTCGAGGACGGATCGGGCCGCAGCCGCAGGTCCACGCGGAAGACATAGCCGTCCGCCGTCCGCTCGGTCAGAAAGGTCGTCAGACCTTGGGCCAGACGATTGACGAAGCCCTGCGCCTCCACGCCGTCGGCCAGCGCCCCTTCCAGCACCTCGGGCTCGAAGAAGAGCGACAGGTCGATGTCCGAGGAATAGTTCAGCTCGAACGCCCCGCCCTTGCCCATGGCCAGGACGAAGAGGCCGGGCACAGGCCCGCGCGGGTCATCCGCCGCCGAGATCAGCTTGCCGCGCCGCCTCTGGTCATAAGCCACGCAGCGCAGCGCCGCCTGCGCCGCCGCATCGGCGAAGCGCGACAGGGCGCCCGTCACCGCATCCAGATCCCAGACCCCGCCGAGGTCGGACAGGGCCGTCAGCAGATGCAGCTCGGCCTTCAGATGCCGCAGCGGCGCCCTGGCCTCGTCCGCCGGGCCGTCGATGGCGCCAGTCGCCGCCAGGATCTCGGCCAGCCGCGTCTCGGGCGCCGTCTCGAGGATTTGTCGCAGCCGTTCGGGCCAGCGCCGCGCAAGCCCCGCCAGATAGGGCGAGGCCGCGAACACCGGCTCCAGCGCCGCCCAGGCTCCGTCCAGCGTCGCGCGCCAGACGCCCTGATCCGCCGCCTCGACCAGCCGCTCGTGGATGCGCCCCGCCGCCTCGGCGTCGCGCACCGGCCCGCACGGCTTCAGCCTCGGTCCCAGCATTCCGCCTTTCTGGGCCTCGTTCATCAGGCCGCCGTCTCGCTCGCCGGGGGCAGGACCAGGGCCACGCGCAGGCCCGGCCCCTGTCCGCCATAGGCCCCCGGCCCTTCATCCAGTTGCACCCGGCCGCCGTGGGCCTCGGCCACCGCCGTCACCAGCGACAGACCCAGACCCGAGCCCGGCTCGGTGCGGCTGTTGTCCAGCCGCACGAAGCGCTGCAGCACCCGCTCGCGATCCTCGTCCGGCACGCCCGGCCCGGTGTCGGTGACCGAAAACTCGATCTCGCCGGACGACCGCCGCCGGGCGCGGAACTTCACCGCCCCGCCCTCGGGCGTGTATTTGATGGCGTTGTCGATGATGTTGGCCAGGGCCTGGGCCAGGAAGGGCTGGTTGCCCTCGATCATCAGCCCCTTCTCGATCTCGGCCGAGAATTCCAGCCCCTTGTCCTCGCCGGAGGGCTCATAGAGCTCGGCCATGTCGATGGCCAGTTCGGCGGCGTCGAACACCTTGGGATCGGGCGCCCCGCCCGCCTGCAGCCGGGCGATGGCCAGAACCGTGTTGAAGGTCTTCAGCAGCAGGTCCGCCTCGTCCAGGGCGACGCTCAGGGCGTCGACGCCCGACACCTTGCCCGCCTCGGCGTCGATCAGCGCCACCTCCAGCTTGGCCCGCATCCGGGTCAGGGGCGAGCGCAGGTCGTGGGCGATGGCGTCCCCGGCGTGGCGGATCGAGGCCATCGAGGCCTCCAGCCGGTCCAGCATGGTGTTCAGCCCCTGGCCCAGTTCGTCCAGCTCGTCGCCGGAATGGGTGACGGGCGCGCGCACCTTCAGATCGCCGTCCTGCACCGCCGCCACCACCCGGTTCAGCCCGCCCATCGACTTCTCGACCCGGCGGCTGATCACCAGACCGCCGCCGACGCCCAGCACCAGAACCATGATCATGGCCCCCCACAGGGCCTGGGTCAGACGCGCCAGATAGGCCTCGATGTCGCCCACGTCCTCGCCGACGAACAGGTGCTCGCCGCCCGACAGGGCCGTATCGATGCCGATGGACTGCCGTTTGCGCACCCGCCCGTCCTCATCCGTGTCGGTCAGGCGGAAGGTCTCCCAGTGGCCGGTCGA
Source organism: Brevundimonas sp. UBA7506 (assembly GCF_002479495.1). Classification (GTDB taxonomy): domain Bacteria; phylum Pseudomonadota; class Alphaproteobacteria; order Caulobacterales; family Caulobacteraceae; genus Brevundimonas. The sequence continues at coordinate 27,502 of NZ_DLNQ01000007.1, read as the reverse complement.
AACGCCCTCGGGCACGTCGGTGATGTTGGCGGTGACGATCTTTCCGGCCGCGTCCTTCAGGACATAGAGGTAGGGACCGCCGCGAATGGCGCGCTCGACCAGGGCCTGGTTCAGCGCGTCCTTGCCCCGCGTGCGATAGACGGCGGTCAGGGCGTCGACCTCGGCCTTGACGCTGGCCTCGGCCCGCGCCCGCGCCTCCGACGCCGAGGCGATGTAGACATAGGCCAGCACCGCGCTGGCCGTGGCCACGAACAGCGCCAGAAACAGCAGCGTCAGCCGGAACGGCGTCCGCCGAAAGAGCGAGGGCAGTTTCATGCTCCTTCTCCCTCCCCTTCATGGGGAGGGTGGTCGCGCCCCCCTGATCCTCCCCCGTTTACGGGGGAGGGGGACCGCAAAGCGGTGGAGGGGGCGGCCACAACCGCGTCCTTTGCCCTCTTTGCGCCGTCCATGCTTCAAATCCCAAGCGGGGCGTTCGCAGTCGCCCCCTCCACCACGCTTCGCGCGGTCCCCCTCCCCCGCTGCGCAGGGGAGGATCAAAAGCTACCTTCCCCAACCGTGGAGGGAGAAAGTCTGGCCTACGCCTCCAGCCGATACCCCGCGCCGCGCACGGTCTGCAGCATGGCCTTGTCGAAGCCCTTGTCGATCTTGGAGCGCAGGCGGCTGATGTGGACGTCGATGACGTTGGTCTGAGGGTCGAAGTGGTATTCCCAGACCTTCTCCAGCAGCATGGTGCGCGTCACCGACTGACCGGCGTGGCGCATCAGGAACTCCAAAAGCTGGAACTCGCGCGGCTGCAGATCGATCTCGGTCGTGCCGCGATGGACGGTGCGGCCGATCAGGTTCATCTCCAGGTCGCCGACCTTGAGCACGGTCTGCACCCCGCCCGTCTCGCGACGGCGCGCCAGGGCCTCGACCCGCGCGATCAGCTCGGCGAAGGCGTAGGGCTTGACCAGGTAATCGTCGGCGCCGGCCTTCAGACCCGTCACCCGATCCTCGACTTCGCCGAGCGCCGACAGGAACAGGACCGGCGTCTGATCGCCGCCCTTGCGCACCGTCTCGACCATGCCGACGCCGTCCAGACGCGGCATCATGCGGTCCACGACATAGACGTCGTAGCCGCCCTTCTGCGATTCCAGCAGACCGAAGGCGCCGTCCACGGCGTGCGTCACCTCATGCCCGGCCTCGCTCAGGCCGCGCACCATCGCGGTCGCCGCTTCAGCGTCGTCCTCGACCACCAGAATACGCATGGACCCCTCCCAAAATAGATTCGGCGGCGATGTTAGCGCATCGCCGCCGATCCTGTGAGTTACGCCTTATTCAGACTTGGCGAAGGGCAGCGGCACGACGCTGGTGCCCTGCGGCGTGCGGACGAACAACAGGACGCTGGGACGCCCCGCCTGCTTGGCGGCTTCCACCACCGCCCGCAGGTCCGCCGCCGAACTGACCGTCTGGGTGTTTGCGCGCGTGATGACGAAGCCCGGCTGGAAGCCAAGGCGAGCCGCCGACGAGCCTTGCGCCACATTCGTCACCACCAGACCCGAGACGCTCTCGGGAATGCTGTAGCGCGACCGCGCGGCCGCAGTCAGCGGCGTCAGGCCTAGGCCTTCCACCGTTTCGCTTGCGCTCGGCTTTGCGGCCCCAGGGGCAGCGCCGCCCTCTTCTGCCGCCGCGAGTTCATCTTCAGAGGGCCGGACGCCCGCACGGACGTTCAGCGTCTGACGGCGACCGTCGCGGATCACCTCAAGACGAATAGTATCGCCCGGCTTGGCCGCGCCGACGCGACGGGTCGCCTCGACGCTATTGGCGACCGCCTCGCCGTTCACGCTCACAAGCAGGTCGCCAATCTGCGCGCCTGCTCGCGAAGCTGGCGCGCCCTCGGTGACAGTTTCCACCAGCGCGCCCTTAAAGTTCCTGGGCTGCCCCAGAGCCTCCCAGCCATCTTCGCTGAGGGTGCGAAGGCCAAGGCCGACGAAGCCCCGTTCGATTTTTTCGCCACGCATCAGACGGTCGGTGACGCTCTTGGCCGTGGCCGCCGGAATAGCGAAGCCTATGCCGACCGAACCGCCCGTCGGCGAGAAGATCGCCGTATTGACGCCGATCACCCGGCCATAGATGTCAAAGGTCGGACCGCCCGAGTTGCCCCGGTTGATGGCGGCGTCGATTTGCAAATACTCGTTGTAGCCGGCCGGATCGATGTCGCGCGACATCGCCGAAACGATGCCCGCCGTGGCCGAGCCGCCCAGACCGAACGGGTTGCCCACGGCGATGACCCAGTCGCCGACGCGCGGAGCCGCCGTTTCCTCGAAGCTGACGAACGGGAAGGCTTCGCCGTCGACCTTGATGACCGCCAGATCCGTTCCCTCGTCGCGACCGACCAGACGCCCCTTCAGCTCGCGCCCGTCACTCAGCTTGACGTTGATCTCGATCGCGTCCGCCACGACGTGGTTGTTGGTGACGATGAAGCCGTCGGCCGAAATGAAGAAGCCCGATCCGGCGCCTTGGGCCGTGGTCGAATTGTCCTCTTCACTGTCTTCATCCGAACCGCCGCCGCGCGGCTGACCGGGGATGGGCACGGCGCCGAAGCCGGGGATCTGCAGGAACCCGCCGCCATTGGGGCGCTGCACCCGCGTCTTGACGTCGATCTGCACCACGGCGGGCGCAACCTGCTGGAAGATGTCGGCGAAGCTGAGCGGCGCGCCCTGCGGCGGCGCGAAGGCCAGACCCGCGGCCCCGGCCGAGGGGACCAGCCGTCCCGCCTGTGCGGCGGCGGGCGCGGCGTGGGCGCCCGGCCAGCTGATGACCCCGCCCGCCGTCGCGGCGGCGGCGAAGGTCAGGCCGACCGCGGCCCCCAGAATGAACTCCTTGCGCTTCAGCATCGTCGTCCTTGCAGTCCTGAAAGGCGGAGCTCCAGAAGCTCCGTTCGCCCATGAATATAGGGCGTTACGGCCCAAGCCAATGCACGCCCTCGCGATGGTTGTTCCCGATCCGCGTTCGCCGTGAGGCGCGCTTGCGTCAGGATCGCGGCGAAAGGCTCTCGCTTTCGTCAGGTTCGGCGGTCAGGTCCGCCAGCGCCTGTTCTTCCTCCGCCGTCAGAGGCTGAACCTCGACCCGGCGACGGCGCGAACGCCAGACGAAGACCGCTCCCGCGCCCAGCACCAGGGCGAAAGGCCCGAACCACAAAAGCCAGGTCCCCGCCCGCACCGGCGGCTGGAACAGGATGTAGTCGCCGTAGCGCCGCACCAGATCGGCGCGCACCGCCTGATCGCTCTTGCCCGCCGCGATTTCCTCGCGGACCAGACGGCGCATGTCGGCGGCGATGCCCGCCGGGCTGTCGGCGATGGACTCGTGCTGACAGACGACGCAGCGGATGTCGGTGAACAGAGCCCGCGCCCGCGCCTCCTGCGCCGCATCCGGCAAGGGACGATCCGGCGCCGGGGGCGGTTCGGCCAAGGCCGCGCCCGCCATCAGGCTCAAGGCCCCGACCAGAGAAGCCAGCCGCCTCACGCCTTCACCTCCGAGGTCTTCTTGCGTGATCCGGCGCCGACCCGCAGCCGCCGGTCCAGCAGGGACAGCACCCCGCCCAGGGCCATGATGGCCGGGCCGAGGAAGATCAGCCGCGCCCAGGGATTGTAATAGACCCGCACCGTCCAGGCCTGCTCGTTGGTCTCGGTCGCCGCCCGCTCGCCCATGACCACATAGACGTCGTCCAGCCCGCGGAAGTCGAGGCCCACCTCGGTCGTCGTCTGCCCGCCCGCCGGGAAGAAGCGGCGCTCGGCGGTGACGACACGCTCGACCGCCTTTCCTTCGACCGGCATGACCGTCAGCCGCCCCTGCTCGGCCAGATAGTTCGGCCCCTCGATCACCTCGACCGCGTCCAGACGCACCCGCCACGGCCCCGACGACACCACGCCGCCCAGCGGAACCGCCGTCGCCGCCTCGGCCTTGAAGCTGGTCTCGACCACAGCCCCCAGGATGAAGACGCCCAGCCCCGCGTGGGCCAGGGTCATGCCCCAGGCCCCCAGCGGCAGGCCCCTGGCCCGGCGCAAGGTCTCGGCCAGCGGCGCGCGAAACGCCTTGGTCCGCACGCCCAGCTCAGCCAGCGCCCCGAAAATCAGCCAGGCCCCGACGCCCAGCCCCGCCGCCGCCAGCGCCTTCTTCGGTTCGAACAGCAGGAAGGCCGCAAAGGCCGCCACGACCGCCAGACCCGCCGCCAGCCACAGCCGCTGCAAGGCCCCCGTCAGATCGCCGCGCTTCCACGCCAGCAGAGGCCCGGCGGGCAGGATCAGACAGGCCACCACCAGCAGCGGAACAAAGGTCGCGTTGAAATAGGGCGGCCCCACCGAAATGGTCGCCCCCGAAATCCCCTCCAGGATCAGCGGATAGAGGGTCCCCAGCAGCACCGTCGCCGCCGCCGTCGTCAGGAAGAGGTTGTTCAGCACCAGGGCGCCTTCGCGGCTGATCGGAGCGAAGGCCGCGCCCGAGCGGATGGCCGGCGCCCGCAGGGCGAACAGGATGAAGGCCGCGCCCGCCGCCACGCCGAGAATGGCCAGCAGCACCATGCCCCGCTGCGGATCCACAGCAAAGGCGTGAACCGAGGTCAGCACGCCCGAGCGCACCAGGAAGGCCCCCAGCATGGAGAAGGTGAAGGCCAGGATGGCGAGGAAGACTGTCCACCCCGCCAGCGCCCCGCGTCGCTCGGTGACGATAGCAGAGTGCAACAGGGCCGCCCCCGCCAGCCACGGCATGAAGCTGGCGTTCTCGACCGGGTCCCAGAACCACCAGCCGCCCCAGCCCAGTTCGTAATAGGCCCAGAAGGAGCCTAGCAGGATGCCGACCGTCAGAAAGGCCCAGGACGCCAGCGCCCACGGCCGCACCCATCGCCCCCAGGCCGGATCGACCCGCTTCTCGATCAGGGCGGCGACCGCCAGCGAGAAGCAGACCGAAAAGCCCACATAGCCCGCGTAGAGCAGGGGCGGATGGACGGCCAGCGCCGGGTCTTGCAACAGCGGGTTCAGCGACGCCCCCTGCACCGGGGCCGGGTCCAGCCGCGCAAACGGGTTGGACGTGAAGACGGCGAAGGCCAGGAACATCGTCGACAGCGCGCCCTGCACCGCCACGCTCGAGGTCTTCAGCCCGAACGGCAGACCCCGCGCCAACGCCAGGGCCCCGCCGAAGCCGGTCATGACCAGGCACCACAGCACCAGCGAGCCTTCGTGGCTGCCCCAGGCGGCGGCCACCTTGTAAAGCATCGGCTTGTCTGTGTGGCTATTCAGAGCAACATTCGACACCGAAAAATCAGACACCGCGAAGGCGTAGATCAGGGCGGCGAAGGCCAGCAATGTCGCCCCCGCCGAGGCGATCAATGCCCCGCCCCCGGCCCCCGCCAGCACCGGGCTCAGCCTCAAACGCCCGGCTGTCGCCAGCGCCGTCGTCAGCCCGGCCAGAACCAGCGCCAGGATCAGCGCAAACGCCCCCAGTTCGACGATCACAGGCTGCGGCTCGTGGTTGCGGGCGGCGCTTCGCCCGTTTCAGGCCGCCACTCGCCCTTTTCCTTCAGGCGGTCGGCGACTTCGCGCGGCATATAGGTCTCGTCGTGCTTGGCCAACACCTGACTGGCCTCAAACACGCGGTCGGGACGGAACGATCCCTGCGCCACTATGCCCTGCCCCTCGCGGAACAGGTCGGGCAGGTCGCCGTGATAGCTGACCTTGCTGCGTCCCGCGTTGTCGGTGACGACAAAGACCACCGTCCCGTCCGCGCCCTTGACCACGCTGCCGGCCTCGACCAGCCCGCCCAGACGGATCACCCGCCCGACCGGCGCCGCTTCTTCGGTCACTTCGGACGGCGAGAAGAAGTAGGTGACGTTGTCCTTCATGGCCCACAGCGACAGGCCGACCGCCAGGGCCAGCACCGGCGCCGCCGCAGCCACGATCCAGAGACGCCGCCGCGCCTTGGGCGATTTGGGAAGCCAGCTCATCTCAGGACATCACAAAAGGGTTGCGGCGCGGGCTCATCCAGCCCCGCCCAGTCTTTGTTGCAGCTCGGCCCGGCGCGGATCGTTCGGCTCCAGCGCCGCGATCAGCGGTCCCCAGACCGCCGCCGCCCCGGCCTTGTCGCCGCGCTTCAGCGCCGCCTCGCCGAGGAAGTAGCGCGCCCCGAGCTGGTTCGGATCCCGCTTCAGCGCCTCGCGGAAGGCCGCCTCGGCGTCGCCGCCGACCGCGCCCTCGTTGGCCCGCACCAGGCTCTCGCCCAGCCGCGCCCAGCTCTGGGCGTCGTCCGGCTGGATCGCCAGCGCCCGGCGGAAGGCCGAGGCCGCGCCGATGGGGTCGCCCGCCTCGAACCGGGCCGCGCCCAGCATGGTCAGGGCGCGATGATCGTCGGGGCGGTCCTTGACGATGCGGCCGATCACCGCCGCCGCCTGGGCCGGCTCCAGGGTCTCGGGCGAAGAGGCCCAGTCGCGCACCCGCGTCTCATAGGCCTGATCCGCCATGCCCGGCGCGCCCAGCCCCAGATAAAGCGCCAGCGACGCCGCCGCCGTCAGTCCAATGCCCCCCAGAACCCACAGACGGTCCCTGGCGCCCACGACCGGCGCCCGCGCATCGCGGCGCGCCGCCAGCAGCCGCCGGCCGGCCTCGGCCCGCGCGGCGGTCCAGCCCGCCTCGTCCAGCAGACCGCGCGTTTTCAACCGATCCAGCTCGGCCAGCTCGCGTCCCGCGGCGTCACGATCGACCAGGCCTTCCGCGTCCGCCCCGCGTCGCGCGCCGGCCAGCACCAGAAGCCCGGCCATCGCCGCGGCCAGTCCCGTCATGATCCAGAAGATCGTCATGCCCGCCGCTCTAGCGGATCAGGCGCGCCGACGCGAGGCTCCCGAGGTCGCAGCCTCGACCGCCACGCTGGGCGGTGCCCCGGCCACCGTCAGCCGCCGCCGCACCGTGCGCTGCGCCTCCCTGGCCCCGATCAGACCCAGCAGCTCAGCAGTCAGGGCGATCCGCTTGCGCGCCACCCCCTCATCCGTCGCCTCGCCGTCGTTCAGCCGCTCCAGCGCCTCGTCGGCCCAGGTCGCCAGCCGTCCGGTCAGACCTTCCGCCGTCTGGCGTCGCTCCGCCTCGCAGCCGAACACCGTGGCCGGGCCGCGCACCAGGCCGATGACCGCCGCCAGAGCCTTGGCCCGATCCGCCGTCGCCGCATCGACCGCCTCGTCCAGACGCGGCGCCGGACGCGTCATGCGCCCCGCCATGGCCGCGCGCTCGACCGGCAGCACCTTGCCCGTCGCCTTCTCGGCCGCGCTGAACAGTTCGGACAAACGCAGGGCGATCTTCAGCCGCGCCTGCCGCACCGCCTTGCCCCAGGCGCTGTCCGCCCGCAGCGACAGGGTCATGTCGATCTCCGACAGGGTCTCGGCGCACCAGTCCAGATCGGCCTTCAGCAGGGCCGCGTCCGCCCCCGGCGCCGTAGGATCAAAGGCCGCCGCCTCGGCCGCGCGATGCGCCAGCGCCGTCACCACCCGATCGACGAAGACCGCCAGCTCGCTTTCGCTCAGCAGGGTTTCGCGCCCGGCCGTCGGCGTCGCCTGGGCCACGACCCGCAACATCATGCGGGCGTCCGGCATGTGGGCGAACAGCATCTCCATCAGCCGTCCCGCCCCGTCCGGCGCGATCGAGCCCGCCTGCCGCAACGCCAGCTTCAACTCGGCGACCGCCTCCGGCCCCGGCCGTCCCAGCCAGGTCTCAAGATAGTCCAGGGACCGGCGCGCCAGGGCCGCCAGATCAAAACAGGAAGACAGTTCCGCCAGCTGCGCCGCGCTGGCGCCGGGCCACAGCGCCTCGCCCTGATCGCGCACCGCCGAGGCCGCGCTCAGGCACAGGCGATCGGCCACCATGCGCGACAGCTCGTCGTCGCGGTCCAGTTGCGGCAGCAGTTCCGGCTCGTTGCGCGTGGCCAGCCGCCACAGCCGCCCCGGCACGCTTGCGGGAAAGCTTAGGCCCTCCAGCCCGTCCTCGCGGCGCCGGAACAACGGCCTCAGCGGCGCAAAGGCCGTATCCCGCCGTCGCCGGTCCAGCACCTCGGCCTCGACCATGTCGCGCAGCGCCCACGCCCGATCCCCCGTCATCGCCGCCGCCAGCGCTTCCAGCTGGGACAGCAGATGATCCGGGCAAGCGGCGATCAGCTGGGCCAGGGCGGCCCTTTGCGCGGCCGACAGGTCCGCCATGCATTCTCCTCGGGCCGAACCGAATCCCGGCCACGGGGGTCAGGGTGCGCCCTTCGGGTTAACAGGGGATTGGGAGCCGCCTGTCCTCACGCTGAACTCACGGACGTCGCGTGATCGTCCAGTCGCCGTCGCGCGGCCCGGGCGTCAGACGCCACTCCGGCTTGAGCGTCAGGGTCCAGCCCTCGCCCCTCAACCCGTCCTGCGTCGGGGTCGCCCCTGCATGTGCCACGGTCAGCCGCGACCAGTCCGTCGACAGCAGCCCGTCCTTCTCGACCGTCAGCACGCCCCAGTCGGCGGCGGCGCGAATGACGCCGTAGACGGTGCCCTCGGGCGGCAGGGGCGTCACCTTGTTGGGATCAAAGCTGAAGCTCGCCCCGGCGACAGGCGCGACCAGCACCGGGCCGTCCACCAGTCCGGCCCTCAGGCTCGCGACGCGGGCCGCCTGCTCCAGCGCCCGCGCCGCCTCCTCGGCCTGAACCGTCGTCGCCCCATAGGCCGCCCCGCGCGCCGCGAACGTCGCATCCCCGGCGGCGATCTGCAGACCCAGCGCCTGCGCCAGGAGTTGCGGCAGCCCCTCGCGCCGGTCCCATGACGCTCTCCAGTCCGGCGCCGCCGCGTCCAGCAGCAGGCCGTAGGCCGGCCCGGTGTAATAGGCGAAGGATCGCGCATAGGCGCGGACCCGGTCTCCCCGGCCCAAATGCTCGGCCAGATGCGGGATCATGGCCTCGTCGCGCGACAGAAGGCGGCCGGTGTATTCGGCCAGTCCCTCATGCCGCTCCATGGCGTCCTCGGCGGCCTGCGCGTCGGGGAAACGGGCCTGTCGCCAGGCGCGGAAGGTCAGGGCGTCCTCCACCGCGACGCGGCGCGCGGCCGGGTCGCTTGCCGCCAGCGCCGCCGCCAGCGCCCGCAGTTCCAGACGCAGCGAGACCCGCCCCGCCTCCGTCGCCAGCTGCGGCTGGTCGGCGTTCGTCGCCTTCAAGCCGATCTGATCCTGAATCCGGTGCCAGGCCTCATGCATCAGCAGGATGGACCGCCCCGGCTCATCCTTCGGCAAGGGCGCGACCAGCATGGTCCAGACCCGGCCGTTCCAGCGCACGGCGGTGTTGGCGATGGGCACGGCGTCCGGCAATTGGCCCCGGAAGACCTCGCCCTCGCGTTCCAGCGCCGCATCGACCCCGTCCATGTTGGCGATGACCTGTCGCGTCGCCGGATCGGCGATCAGCACAGGCCCGCACAGGCTGACGCCCCAGGCCCGCCCGCCGTCTGCCTCGCACAGGACCCGCGCCTGCTCGAACGCCGCCATGGCCGGGACGACGTCCGGCCGCTCCCCGGCGGCCGCGCCCGTCGCCGAAAACAACAGCAAGGCCGCTGCCAGCCCGAACCGCCCGCAAATAAAACGCGACGTCATAGCCTTCCCTCATTCCCCACGCCGCCTCACGGCCCGCAGCGAATATGGCCAAGCTTCAAGCGACTATATTAGGGCGGCGGGCACAGCGCCGCCCTCGTCGTCCGGCAGAGCGGCCTATGGTCTGCTTTCGACCCGTTGCGGACGTCATGAAAGACTTCTGAACTGCCTAATTTAGCCAATCCAAAGGGCGTGGCGGCACAAAAATCAAACACCACCCCTTAATAAGATCAAATAATTTTATCCTCATTATTTGGCTTTGTCGACAATTCGCACACCCCCCATACGGCTGGAGGAACAACAAGCAAACAACATACTATGATATATAGCATTATCAGCTTGTCCTCACCCTCAGGTAAAAGCTGGGAAAACATAATTGCCGCCACAGCTGGACCAAAGAAAATTATAAGCCACGACGCGCTCTTCCCTCTTTGGCGAAGTCTTTCATCTGCCAAATATATTGCATATAAAAAAGTAAATATCCCCGCTATAAATGCAACAGCGTTAAATAGATAATTTTCTTCTTTGATCAAAATACAAAATATTGCAGACAGTATTGAAGCCACACAAACCCACAACACAATATCGCTCGATGGCTGCTTTTTCATTCTCATCGATCCAACGTCCATTGTGAGAGCTTGAGCAAGTCCCGGCGGATGATCGCTTGCCCCCAATTCTCCTGACTACCTTAATTTATTGATCGCCATGATCGCTAACCACCCCTAGCGGACACCCGACACGCCCGCTTCCAGCCTCAGCTCCTCATCCCTCCGCCGCCGGCAGTTCCAGCAGCACCTTCAGCCCGCCCATGTCGCTGTCGGCCAGGGTGACGCGGCCGCCATAGGCGCGGGTCAGGTCCTCGACGATGGACAGGCCCAGGCCGGTGCCCGGCGTGTCCTCGTCCATCCGCGTGCCGCGCTTCAGGGCAGCGTCGCGCTGGTCGGCGGGCAGGCCGGGGCCGTCGTCCTCGACCACCACGATCATCTGGCCGGGGATCGAAGCGCCGGCTGAAATCCGCACCCGGCGCCGGCACCACTTGGCGGCGTTCTCGATCAGGTTGCCAAAGATTTCCTGCAGGTCCTGACGCTCGCCCAGGAAGGCCAGGTCGTCCGGCGCGCGCCAGTCGATCTCGACCCCCTTGGTCTCGAACACCCGCTCCAGCATGACGGCCAGCTCGTCCAGCACCTCGCCCACCGGCGTGGTTTCGCCCAGACCATGGGCGGCGCGGGCGGCGGCGCGGGCGCGGCGCAGGTGGTGGTCGACCTGGTCCTGCATGACCCGCGTCTGCTTGCGCACCATGTCGGGCAGGACGCCCTCGCTGGTCCCCGCCTCAGCCAGCATGACCGCCAGCGGCGTCTTCAGCGCATGGGCCAGGTTGCCGACGTGGGTGCGCTGGCGCTCCACCGTCTCCTGGTTGTGGGTCAGCAGCCGGTTCACCTGTTCGGCCAGGGGCTGGATCTCCAGCGGATAGACCCCCTCGACCCGGTGCGAGCGGCCCTTGCGCACGTCTGAAATCTCGTCGCGCAGGTCGAACAGGGGGCGCAGACCGACCCGCACCTGAATAAAGACCGCCGAGACCAGACCCGCCCCCAGCAGCAGCATGGCCACCCAGGTCACGGTGGCGAACTGGCGCGTGTCGGCGTCGATGTCCGAGCGGTCGACCCCGGCGAAGAAGACGATCGGCGCGGTCCGCCCCGGAAGTTGCTTCATGCTGGCGGCGATGCGCAGGGGCTCGCCCTTGGGGCCGTCCTCGGCGTTGTAGCTGATGGTCTGGCCGAAGGCTTCGCGCAGCCGCTCATCCAGATCCGGCGCATATTCCAGATCGGCCCGCCCCAGAGAGGCGGATCGCGCCACCACCTGCAGCCGTCCGTCGCGGCCCGGCTCGGCCACCATCCAGTACTTGCCGGACAGCAGGCGCTCGGTGCGCGCATCGCGGATTTCGCCGACGAAGACCTCGCCCTCGGGGGTTATGCTGGCGGCCACCACCGCCTCGTCGATGGTGTCGCCCAGCATGTTGCCCAGCCGCCGCAGCGCCGATTCCTGAAACACCGAGGTCAGCACCACGCCGGTGACCACAAGCGCCACCAGAATCCAGGCCGAGGCCAGCCAGATCAGGCGCCGCGTCAGCGACTTGCCCGGTCGCCCCAGCCAGCGGCCCCATTCGTTCCCGTGCGGCTTGGCGGGCGCTTCAACCGCCCCGGCGTCGGTCACGGATCAGGCCGCGTCGCTCTCGCCGGCCAGCGGCGACAGGCGATAGCCCAGGCCGCGCACCGTCTCGATCCGGTCCGAACCGATCTTCTTCCTCAGGCGTCCGACGAAGACCTCGATGGTGTTGGAGTCGCGGTCGAAGTCCTGATCATACAGATGCTCGACCAGCTCGGTGCGGCTGATGACCCGCCCCTGATGCATCATCATGTAGTGCAGCAGGCGGTATTCCAGCGACGTCAGGCGCAGCGGCTCGCCGTTCACCGTCGCCCGCGCCGCGCGCGGGTCCAGACGCAGGCCGCCGCAGGTCAGGGTCGCCGCCGCATGGCCGGCCGAGCGGCGCAGCAGGGCGCGCAGGCGGGCCAGCAGCTCCTCGGTGTGGAAGGGCTTGGTCAGATAGTCGTCGGCCCCGGCGTCGAAGCCCGCCACCTTGTCCGACCAGGCGCCGCGCGCCGTCAGGATCAGCACCGGCGTGGCTTTACCCTCACGGCGCCAGCGCTCCAGCACCGACACCCCGTCGATCTTGGGCAGGCCCAGATCCAGCACCACCACGTCATAGGGTTCGGTGTCGCCCAGGAACCAGGCTTCCTCGCCGTCGGGGGCGTGATCGACAGCGTAGCCGGCGTCGGAAAGGGCGGTCTTCAGCTGGCGCGACAGATCGACGTCGTCCTCGACAAGCAGCACCCGCATTCAGTCGTCTCCGCGAACCCGGCCGGACCGGCCGTCAACCTGTATGTCCGACACGCGTCCGCCCGGATATTCCCAGCGCACCACATAGTCGCCGCCGCGCTCCTGCACGCCCAGCATCCGGCCGGGACGGTTGGACTGGACCCGCCGGGCGACATCGCCGGGGTCTGCGCGCGGCGCCGAGCGGGGCGCATCACGCAGCCCCTGGCCCGGATAGTTCCGGGGCTGCTCGCGACGGTCCTCGTCGCGGTCCCGGTCGCGGCCGCGCGACTGGGCCGCCGCGTCCGTCAGGGGGACGAGGGCGATCAGGCCGGCCAGCAGGAGGGCTCGAATACGCATCATGGTTTGTCTTCTAGACAGGGGCCTCTGAACGGGGGCTGAACGCAGTCTATCGCTGTTCATCCGGACAAGGAACGCACGCGCGCGGATTCTCCGTCGCTGTCGCCCATATGCGACTTGGCCGCGCATGTGGATGAAGATGAAGAACTTCTCATGCTGATGAACGCAGTCTGAAACGCGTCGTTCAGATGCGGCTCAGCCGCCGGGTGGTCTTTTGGGGTCAACGCAGCCGATCCGGTTGCGACGAACCGAAGGAGCCAAGACCATGAAGAAGCTGCTGATCCCCGCCCTGGCCGTCGCCGTCGCCTCGGCCGCCCTGCCCGCCGCCGCCCAGTCGTACGACCGTCATGGTCCCTCGCGCGGCCACGGCTACGAACAAAACTACGGCGGCTGGAACTCGATTTCCCAGCGCAAGCACAACCTGGATCGCCGCATCGATCAGGGCATTCGCAACCACCAGCTCAGCCGCCGCGAAGCCTCGCGTCTGCAGGACGAGTTGAACAGCCTGGTCCGTCTGGAGCGCAGCTACATGCGCGGCGGCCTGACCCGCTGGGAGCGCGAGGACCTGGATCGTCGCTACGACCGCCTGTCGGCCAAGGTCCGCTATGAGCGCAACGACTACAACGGCCGTCGCCACTGACGGCTGAGCGGGAACCGGGCCTCATCCCTCCCTGTCCGAGGCCCGACCGAGGGGCGCGATCCGCAAGGGTCGCGCCCTTTTCGTACACGCCCTTCTCCCCTTGAGGGAGAAGGTGGCTCGCGCAGCGAGGCGGATGAGGGGTGCAAACGCCGCCCATCCGCTGAAGCCCCCCCGCCGAACGCCATAGACAACCACCCAACCGCGCCGCCGACACCCCTCATCCGAGCGCCTCCGGCGCCCACCTTCTCCCTCAAGGGGAGAAGGACGTCAGACAATCACCGTGATTTCAGGCCAGCGCCCGCGCGCGCTGGCGACCACCTTGTCCCAGCCCCTGGCCAGGCCGCGCACGGGGTTGGGCCTGATCACCATGTCGAAGACGTCCTGCAGGCCATAGGGGGCGGCCACGCTGATCGTGTCGTCCTTCTCCAGCCGCACGGCCAGAGCGAAGGCCGGGGCCACGAACTGGGCCGGGGCGTCGTCGGTGCAGGTCAGGGGCGCATAGGGCTCGCCGAACTTGCTCTCGAACCACAGATGCACCCGCGCCTGATTGCGCACCTCGACCAGATCGCGGAACGGCGGCTCGAAGGCGGCGGCGACCCGCTTGATGACGACGTCCTCGGCGTCCCACGAGGTGTCCGGGTCGAAATAGCCGATGTCATAGTCCTTGATCCCATAGCCGACGGGCCGCCCTGTCCGGTCGTTCCACACGCCCTGATAGACGGCGCCGGAAAACAGCCGCCAGTCCGGCAGGTCCAGGTCCCGCATTACAGTCAGCACATGCATCAGCGCCGGGTCGGCGCGGACGATCTCGATCAGTCGGGTCTCAAGGCTCATGGGGCGGCAGAGACGGCGATTCCAACGCCCCGCCAAGCCCTTCCCCCCTCCCCTTCTCCCCTTGAGGGAGGAGGTGGCAGGCGAAGCCTGACGGATGAGGGGTGTGAGCGCCTCGCATCCGATGAAGGTCGCCATGCCCGGCCGACCCAACTCCTAGCCGTCGCGCCGACACCCCTCATCCGAGCGCCTGCGGCGCCCACCTTCTCCCTCAAGGGGAGAAGGGCTTCAGCGGATCGGCCAGCCGTGGTCCAGCGGCCCATGCCCCTGGCCCAGGCCCGGCGCGCGGCGGATGGCCTCGGCCACATAGGCCCAGGCCTCGGCCACGGCGGTTTGCAGCGGCAGGCCCTTTGCGATCCCGGCGGCGCAGGCGCTGGCCAGGGTGCAGCCGGTGCCGTGGGTATGGCGCGTGTCGATGCGTTCGCTCTCCAGCACCGTCTCGCCGTCTCGGGTCAGCAGCAGGTCGACCACCGTCTCGCCCGGCACATGCCCGCCCTTCATCAGCACCGCCCGCGCGCCCATCGCCAGCAGGGCCTCGCCGGCCCGGCGCTGCCCGTCCAGGTCGGCCACGGCGATCCCGGTCAGAGCCTCGGCCTCGGGCGCATTGGGGGTCAGCAGGGCCGCGCGCGGCACCATCAACCGCCGCACCGCCTCGACCGCGCGATCCTCCAGCAGGGGCGAGCCGCCCTTGGCGATCATCACGGGGTCCACCACCGTCGGCACATTGTCGGCGTAGTCGATCAGCCCCGCCACCGCCTCGACCACCTCGACCGAGCCCAGCATCCCGGTCTTCAGGGCGTCGGCCCCGATGTCGTCCAGCACGGCTTTCGCCTGTGCCTCGATCACGTCGATCGGCAGGGGATAGACGCCGTGAACCCCCAGGGTGTTCTGGATGGTGACGGCCGTGATCGCCGTAGCGGCGAACCCGCCCAGCATGGTCACCGCCTTGATGTCGGCCTGGATGCCGGCGCCCCCGCCGGAATCAGACCCCGCGAGAATAAGAACTCGACCCTTGGCTTCGCTCACGCCGCCGCTCCCGAAAACAACTTCAACCCGACGATGCCCGCCACGATCAACAGGATGCAGACCGCCCGCACCGCCGTCGCCGGCTCGCCATAGACCAGGACCCCGACCGTCGCCGCGCCCACGGCGCCGATGCCGGTCCATACCGCATAGGCCGTGCCCACCGGCAGCTTCTGCGTGGCGATCCACAGCCCGACCATGCTGGCCACCAGGGCCGCGGCTACGCCCAGCGACAACAGAGGCCGCTGCACGCCCACATACTTGATGCCCGAAGCCCACATGACCTCGAACAGACCGGCGACGATCAGCACCGCCCACGGATTGATTGACAACAGCCAGGACATGGCCGCTGCATGACCCAGCGGCCGCCCCGGGGCAACCGGTTTCAGCCTGCCTTCGCCACCGCCGCCTGCAGCTTCAGCGCCTGAACCGTCTCGCGCACGTCGTGGACGCGCACCATCTTCGCTCCGCGCCGGGCCCCCTCCAGCGCCAGGGCCAGCGAGCCGCCCAGCCGGTCGGTCGCCTCCACCGCGCTCGCATCGACACCCTGAATAGTCCGCTTGCGGCTGGCGGCGTACAGCACCGGGAAGCCCAGTTCGACCAGAGCCTCCAGCCGCGCTGTCAGCATCAGATTGTGCGCCGTCGTCTTGGCGAAGCCGACGCCGGGATCCAGCCAGATCTTCTCGCGCGCCACCCCCGCCTTCATCGCCGCCTCGGCCCGCGCCGCCAGATGGGCGACCACCTCGGCGACCACATCGTCATAGCGCGGGTCGTCCTGCATGGTCTTGGGTTCGCCCTTCATGTGCATCAGCACCACCTCGCAGCCCAGTTCGGCCGCCGTCGTCAGGCTGTCGGGGTCGTGCATCAGGGCCGTCACGTCGTTCCACATCGTCGCGCCCGCCCGGACCGCGGCCCGCGCCACCCCCGGCTTCATGGTGTCGATGCTGATCACCCCGTCCCAACGCGCCCGGATGGCGGTGATCAGCGGCAGGACGCGGGCGATCTCCTCGTCCTCGCTGACCGGGTCCGAGCCCGGCCGCGTGCTCTCGCCGCCGATGTCCAGCATGTCGGCCCCCTGTTCGATCAGCCGCAGCGCATAGGCCAGCGCCGCCTCGCGCGTGTCGTGCCGCCCGCCGTCCGAAAAGCTGTCGGGCGTCACGTTGACGATACCCATGACTAGCGGCGGCTTCACGAGGGATTGAAGGTCCATGCGACAAGAACTCCCGGGGCGCCGGTTTGACTTTCCGCGCGCTGAGGCTCAGCCTCTAGCCACTATGGAACGTTTCGTCAGCCAGGCTCGACGCCTCACCCACGCGGGTCGCCGCGTCGAAGGCATCTAACCCGTAGCGGCCAGCCTGCGCTGTCGCCCGCTACGGGGCGCGTCGCTTCGCTTTTTTCCCTAGTCTTCAACCCATCAGGATCGCGTTCGCCTCACCGGCGCCCGTGAGCACGCCTGCCATGACCCACCGTCAAGACGATTCCGTCGCGCCCCCGCGCGGCGCCGACATCCTGCCCTTCCCCGGCCGCCGCCCTGCGCCGACCCCGACGCCGCCTGCCCCGGAGGCAGACGACGGCGACGACGACGGCCCCTCGGCCGCCTGATTTTTTCCACTCAACATCGAGACCCGACATGACCACCGCCAAACCCCGCGGCCGCCCTCCGGCCCTGCCCGCCATCGTCCTCAGCCGCGCGGACTTCGACGCCCTGGACCGTCTGGTCGGCGACCTGCCCGGCACAGGCCCCGCCGGCCTGCTGCAACAGGAACTGGACCGCGCCGAGGTCTGCGACGACGCCGACATGCCGCGCGACGTGGTCGGCCTGAACCGCTGGCTGCACTATGCCGACGACCGCCACCCCGAGGTGCGCCGCGTCCAGCTGGTCCTGCCGCGCGAGGCCGACATCGACGCCGGCCGCGTCTCCATCCTGTCGCACGTCGGCGCCGGCCTCATCGGCCTGAAAGAAGGCCAGTCCATCGTCTGGCCCGACCCCTCGGGTGAGACCCGCCAGCTGACGCCCGTCCTGATCGAGGACGAAGACCCCATCGAGGCCGCCGCCCACTGAAAGTCCTTGCGCCGCTAACCCCCTTCTCCCCCTGTGGGAGAAGGGGGGCGCCGGAGGCGCTCGGATGAGGGGTGTCGGCGCAGCGTCTGACCGTCGATCAATCCCGTGTGCTGCGGACTTCGTCGGATAGGCGGCGCTCGCACCCCTCATCCGTCAGGCCCGCCTGCCACCTTCTCCCTCAAGGGGAGAAGGGAAGCCTACTTCCGCCCGATCAACCCGCCCAGGGCGTCCAGATAGGCCGCGAACGCCGCCCGACCTTCCGGCGTGATGGCGATGCGCGTCAGGGGCTTGTTGTTCACGAAGCTCTTGCTGATGGCGACATAGCCCGCCTCTTCCAGCTTCTTCAGGTGGACCGACAGATTGCCCTGGGTCGCCTCCAGCACGGTCTTCAGCTCGGTGAAGTCCGCCGCCTCGACGTCGGCCAGATAGACCATGATCCCCAGCCGCATGCGGCCGTGGATGACCTCGTCGATCCGTCCAAAGTCGTCCGCCAGACCCATGGCGTCAGGCGGCCTTGGCGCCCGCGCGGGCGTCCCGGAACAGGGCCCAGCCCGGCAGGGCGAACAGCAGGAAGAGGGCCACGGTGCAGACGCCCAGATAGGCCACCGGCTGACGCACCAGCACGCCCAGGGCCACCGCCGTCACCCACCCGCCCAGCGACACCGCCAGCATCCAGCCCTTCTTCTTCAGCACCCAGGCCACATACCAGGCCGCCGCCTGCAGGGCGAAGACGATGGCGGCGTAATAGAGCCAGACGGCGAAATCCTGGTCCCGCACGGCCCCCACGCCGAAGACGATGATCACGGCGGCGTTGGCCATGCCGGTGGCGCTGAAGGCGGCCGAGGTCACCCGCGTCGCCAGTGGCCCCCGGTTGGACGTCCCGGCCTTGCGGTCCTTCAGAACGGCCCAGGTCAGGACCGCCAGAAAGGCCACGGTTATGCCGACGACGAAGATCAGATTGGCCAGGTCGGGCCAACGGATCAGGCCGACCACCTGGCCGACGTGGAACAGGCACTGCAGGCCGTACAGCAGCCCCCCCGCCAGATAACAGACGGCCAGGGTCATCGACGGTCGCCCATTGCCCTCCACGATCGAGCGCATGAAGGCGAGGTCGGCTTCGGGCGTGCGGGACTTGTCGGTCATCGGGTGATTCCTGGCGCGACGCGGCTGCCCCCTTCGGATGGACGCAGCCGCCAAGGTTGGCAAGCTATTCGGCGGCGAGCGGGATGCTGACGCGCGCCCGACGCCACGGCACGCGCCGCCCGTTCAGCCAGCGCCCGATGAAGCCGTGGCGCACCATCAGTTCATAGCTGGCCAGGCAGACGGCCATGACCCCGACCACGACGATCGCCAGCTTGACCGGCCAGACCAGCGGCCAGTCCTTCACCACCACCTGGGCCGCCATCACAAGCGGCAGATGGACGATGTAGATCCAGTAAGAGGCGTCGGCCAGATAGCGCCTCAGGGTGCTGTGGCCCGACCAGAACCTCAGCGCCAGACCGACCACCGCGAACACCGAGGCATAGGTCGCCACGCCGAAGGCCGCCGCCGTCATGGCCTTGGCCGCCGGGTCGGTCATCGGCGTCAGGACCGGCGTCGGCCCGCCCGACAGCATCAGGGCCGTCGTCCCCGCGCCCAGGGCCAGCCCCAGCCAGACCGGGGTCCAGACCTCCATCCGCTTCAGCAGGTCGCGCCGACGGTCCAGCAGCACGCCTACGCCGAAGGCCAGACCGAAGCCGATCAGGGCCGAGGTCTCGGGAACCAGTCCCGCATCCGGCGTCGGAATGCCGAAGAAGGCGATCCAGTTCGGCTCGAACCACAGAGAGACCGCCAGCGGCGCGCCCAGAATGAAAGGCCCCCACGGCGTGATCAGTCCACCAGCCAGCCGGTCCAGCCCTCGTCCGAGACGCC
Organism: Brevundimonas sp. UBA7506; assembly: GCF_002479495.1. GTDB lineage: Bacteria > Pseudomonadota > Alphaproteobacteria > Caulobacterales > Caulobacteraceae > Brevundimonas. The sequence continues at coordinate 8,190 of NZ_DLNQ01000007.1, read as the reverse complement.
CAGCCCGATCCAGTCGGGCGACGACGGCCTGCCCGATCACCAGGGCGGCGTAGAACCACAGCAGCACCCACAGGAACCACAGATGGGTCAGGGGGATATTGGTCCAGTCATAGGTCGGCGGCGGCGGGGCGTCGGCCGCCGTCAGCCCCAACAGCGAAGCGTTCCAGATCAGCACCGCCACAATCCCCGCCAGCACCGGCCCCCAGAAGGCCGCCAGCGGCCCGGCGATGCGGATCAGCCGGTCCTTGATAAAGCCGGCCCTACCGCGTCGCTTCAGCATCATGTGGCCGAACAGCCCCGCGATCAGGAAGAAGCTGCCCATGCGGAACAGGTGGATGACGAAGAAGAGCCCGCTGGCCCAGACCGACTTCTGGTCGTCGGCCACGATCCAGATCTGCGCGGGAAAGAAGGACAGGGTCGCGTGCAGCACCACCCCCAGCAGCAGGGCCGCGCCCCGCAGCCCGTCGAGGCCGTGGAGGCGCTCGGTTTGATCGAATTGGGATGCCGTCATGGCGTCCTCCTGTTTCGGATAACGCCATATTTCACAGACTAGTCTAAATTACAAACTAATCTGTTTAAAGACTTTCCGCTCATCCCCGCGGAGGCGGGGACCCAGTGAGAGCTTCGGACGCCGAGTTGGGGTAGCGGCGCCTTGTTCGGCCAACGGAGGGCGCTGGAGGCCAGAGCACTGGATCCCAGCCTCCGCGGGGATGAGCGGGCAAGAAAGGACGCACGAAAAAGGGGCGAGCCTCGCGGCCCGCCCCTCATCCTTTTCAGCCCGTCCGAAAGATCAGACGGTCGGCACGCTCGTCGTCGGCGCGGCGGCGGGCTCCGACGGCTTGGCCGTCTCGACCTCGGTTCCGTCCGAGACCGGCGTCACCGGCACCGAGACCGACGGGCCGGCCACCGTGTCATTGGCGTCGTCGCGGTTCGGAACCTGCCCCTTCTCCAGCAGGTCGCGGATCTCGTCGCCCGACAGGGTCTCGTACTCCAGCAGGGCCTGGGACAGCTTCTCGTGGTCCCCGGCCTTGTCGGTCAGGATGCGGCGCGCCTCGTCCCAGCCTTCGGTGACGATGCGACGGACTTCCTCGTCGATGATCCGGGCGGTCTCTTCGGAGACATTCTGGCTGCGCGACACCGAGTGGCCGAGGAAGACCTCGCCCTGGTTCTCGCCATAGGCCACCGTGCCCAGCTTTTCGGAGAAGCCCCAGCGCGTAACCATGGCCCGCGCCAGCTTCGTCGCCTGCTCGATATCCGAACTGGCGCCCGAAGTGATGCTCTCAGGACCGAAGATCAGCTCTTCGGCGACCCGTCCGCCCGCCATGATGGCGATGCGGTCGATCATCTGCTGGAACTTCATGGAATAGCGATCGCCTTCCGGCAACTGCATCACCATGCCCAGAGCCTGACCGCGCGGGACGATGGTGGCCTTGTGCACCGGGTCCGCCATCTTGACGTTGATGGCGACGATGGCGTGACCGGCCTCGTGATAGGCGGTCAGGCGGCGCTCTTCGTCGTTCATGGCCATGGACTTCCGTTCGGAGCCCATCATGACCTTGTCCTTGGCGTCCTCGAAGTCGCGGTGCGTCACCATGCGACGGTCCTTGCGGGCCGCCATCAGGGCCGCCTCATTGACCAGATTGGCCAGGTCCGCGCCCGAGAAGCCCGGCGTGCCGCGCGCCAGGGTCTTGACGTTCACGTCAGCGGCCAGGGGCACGTCCTTCATGTGGACGCGCAGGATGCGCTCGCGACCCGAGACATCAGGGTTGGGCACCACGACCTGACGGTCGAAGCGGCCGGGACGCAGCAGGGCCGGATCCAGCACGTCGGGACGGTTGGTCGCCGCGATCAGGATGATGTTCTCGGACGCCTCGAAGCCGTCCATCTCGACCAGCAGTTGGTTCAGCGTCTGCTCGCGCTCGTCGTTGCCGCCGCCGAGGCCCGCGCCACGGTGGCGACCGACGGCGTCGATTTCATCGATGAAGATGATGCAGGGCGCGTTCTTCTTGGCCTGTTCGAACATGTCGCGCACGCGGCTGGCGCCGACGCCGACGAACATCTCGACGAAATCCGAACCCGAGATCGAGAAGAAGGGCACGCCCGCCTCGCCCGCCACCGCGCGCGCCAGCAGGGTCTTGCCGGTGCCGGGAGGGCCGACCAGCAGAGCGCCCTTGGGGATCTTGCCGCCCAAACGCTGGAACTTGCCCGGGTCCTTCAGGAAGTCGACCACCTCCTGCAGCTCGTCCTTGGCCTCATCGACCCCCGCGACGTCGTCGAAGGTCTTGCGGCCCTTATGCTCGGTCAGCAGCTTGGCCTTGGACTTGCCGAAGCCCATGGCGCCTTTGGCCCCGCCCTGCATCCGGTTCATGATGAAGAACCAGAAGGCGATGATCAGGGCCACCGGAAGCAGCAGGCCCAGCAGGCCCGACCACCAGGGCTGGCGCGTGCTCTTCACGTCCACGGCGGCGCCGGCGGCCTGCATCTTGTCGACCAGGTCGATGTTGGGCAGGGGCGTGACGGTCGTGAACTTGCTGTCGTTCTTGTACACGCCCGTGACGGTGTCGCCGCGTACGGTCGCCGTCTTGATCTCCTGGCCGTTGATGGCGGTGATCAGCTGCGAATAGGTGATGGCCTGGGGCCGCGCCGCCGCCGCGCCCTGGGCGCCCGGCATGGCGGGCGTGCCGCCGTTCTGGCTGATCGCGGCATAGACCGCCACCAGACCCAGAAGGATCACGCCCCAGATGGCGAAATTACGCAGGTTCATTCGGTCCTCGGTTCCTCGACGCGCGCCGGGACGCTCCGTCGATCAGCAGTCTTTCCAGGAAAATAGGTCAGTCGGCGGCGTTTCGCCATGCATGGGGTGAAAGAGGTCGGCTTCCTGCGTCGTTTCGCCCAAGGCCAGGCTGAGACGCCGCGCGCCCAGGGCCCGCACCGTCGCCCCGCGCCATGCCAGAATCGGGCCGTCTCCATCGTCCCGAACCAGAACGGGCAAGGCGCCGCGCGCCGCCGCCGGGAGCCCCCCAAGAATGCGCCGATCCGCCTCGGCCAACAGCGCCAACCGCCCGGCCGCCGCCTCGACCCGCCAGCCGCCTTCTCTGGCCGTGATCTCGAAGCGCCCGTCCCAGACGGCCGGAACGCCGGGCGCCAGCGCCACAGGCGCAGGCGGGCGCCGCTTCATCTCCCCCGGCTCGCGCATCAGAAGCACGGTCGCGCCCTCCGCCTCGACCCGCGCCCCCGCCAGGCCCGCGACGAAATCCTCGCCCGCCGCCAGCTTCGCCCGCAGCCGTTCCAGCCGCTCCCCGCGCGGCGGAACCGCGCCGCCCCCCGCGCACAGCAGGGCCGCCGCCAGGGCCGAGCCCGACACGTCGCGGGGGATGTGCAGCACGCCTGCCCAGACGAACGGACCAAGCTCGCTGTCCCGGATCTCATTCTCTCCGTCACCCTCGGGCTTGTCCCGAGGGTCCAGAAACATCCCCCTGGATGCTGATCCGTCGCCGCATGATCCTTCGTCGTCGAGTGTCTGGATCCCCGGCACAGGGCCGGGGATGACGCTGGAAAGGGCGACGGCCGGAACGCCCGCCAGCGCCGCCCGCGCCCGGCTGCGTCCGAACCGCTCATCGGCATTGGCCGGGTCCTCAATCCAACCCTGCCCCCGCGCCCGCAGATCGTCCCGCAGCGCCTCGCGCCGCTCGTCCAGCAGGGACCGCAGCAGCATCAGCCCGCGCCCCTGCGGCCAGACCGGCGACGGCGACCACTCGCGCAACCTGCCGATCGTCGAGCCCCTCGCCCGCATCCAGTCGGCCTCGGCCACGTCGTCCAGCGTGTGGGCCAGCAACACGACCCGCGCCCCCGCCGCCCGCGCCGCCTCGGCGATCAGCCCATGCCGCGCCGCCCGCGCCCGCGCCGTCAGACCCGGCCCGACGACGGGCGCATCCCAGCTCAAGGCGCGCCAATCGGCCCCGACCGCGCGCGCGGCCTCGCCCGCGAACCGGGTCCAGTCCGCGCTTGCAGGATTGAGATGGTGATCCACCGTCAGGGCCAGCAGCCGCCGCCCGCGCGCCCTGGCCCAGTCGGCGACCAGATGCAGCAGGGCCATGGAGTCGCCCCCGCCCGACAGGGCGACCGCGACCGGCTCGTCCCGCTCCGGGTCCAGCCGCGCGTCCAGCCGGGCGAAGACCCGGCCGGTCAGGCTGTCGGCGTCGCCTGGGCTCAGCTGCAGTTCGCCCGCGTGCGCAGTTGCGTGGCGCGGGTCTTCTGCGCCGCCGTGGCCGTGTCGGCGTAGCGGCGGGTGAACTCGTTCAGGGCGCCGCAGGCCTGGGTGGCCCGGTCGGTGGCGCGCAGGGCCTCGGCCAGCTTCAGCGTCGTTTCCGGCGCCCAAGGCGTACGCGGCCAGCCGTTCAGGGCGGCCGCGTAGGCGGGCACGGCGGCGGCGTTGTCGCGGGCGGCGACGTGCAGGTCGCCCAGACGGCTGCTGGCCTCACGCGACTGCGGCGTATTGGGCCAGGTGACGATGACCGTCTCCAGCGCCCGCTGCCCGCGCACGCCGTCGGTGCCCAGCAGGCGCAGCGCCGCCGTCAGGTCCTGGGCCGCATCCCCGGTCGGCGAGTTGGCGACGATCGGCCCGTTCAGCTCGGCCTCTTCCTCGGCCGCCTTTTCGGCGCGCTCGACCCGGCCTTCCAGATCGCGCAGGCGGCGGCTCAGGGCGGCGTTGTCGCGCGTCGCCTCGTCCAGCTGGAAGGTCAGACGCTCGCTGTCGGCGTTCATCCGCTGGAAGGTCTGCTCCACGTCGGCCAGACGGCGGTCCATGATCTGCAGCTGGCCCTGCATGGCCACGACCTCGGGATCAGGCTCGACCAGGACGGGCTGACCGGCGGCGTTCCTCTGGGTCAGGGCGCGCTCCAGACGGCGGACATTGCGGTCCAACTGGTCCAGACGGCGCTTGTCCCACTGGACCGGCTCCATCGGCGCGACCTGGGCCACGACCGCGCCCCCGATCAGGGTCAGGCCGATGGCCGTCAGGGCGGCGGATTTGGAAAAAGGCAGCTTCAGCATGTCTCAAGTCGTCCCATCGATTTGCGGCGCTCGCAAGGCCGGGTTCGAGGCAAAGGTCAGTGGCCGAGGCCCAGATAGATGATCGAGACGATGAACAGGGTCGCCGCGATCTCGCAGAAGATCAGCAGGGCGATCGTCCGCCACAGAGTCGAGAAGATCTTCAGGCTGTAGGCGCCCTTCAGCTGGGCGAACATATGCACCGGCACGATCAGGCTGGCCACAAGTCCCACGGCGGGCCCCGCCCCCTTGATGGTCGTGGCCAGCACCACCACCGCCATCAGCAGCAGCGACATGAAGGTCAGCGAATAGAGGACGAAGACCCCGTGATCGTACAGGGTGAAGCCCCGCTTCCACAGGAACATCAGGGCCACGAAGGGGATCGACAAGGGCACCAGCAGGAAGGCGAACTTGTAGACGGTCTGCTGCAGCTTGTAGAGCGCCAGGTCCGGGTTCTTCAGCTTCTTGGCCACGGTCTTGGTCAGGCCGTTGACCTCGCCGTCCTGGCCCACGTCGGCGGCCAGATCGGCCACCTGCGCCTGCCAGCTCCCGGGCGTCAGGCCGTCCTTGCGGCCCTCGACGGCGTCATGCTCCAGCCGTTCCAGCTTGGCCTTCTCGCTGATCACCCCGGCCTGGGCGGCGGCCAGAACCCCGGCGGCGACCCCGGCCCGCGCCCCGCTGTTGGGCGCAGGCGGCGAACCGTCGGCGGGCTCCATCGCCGCCGTGGCCTCATCGACCTCCTTCTGGGCGGCGGCGACGACCACCTCGGCCTCGGCGATCGCCTCGCGCTGGGCGGCGATCTGCTCCGGCAAGCCCTGCAGCTTCACCTCCGAATGCGGCATGAAGCTGAGCGCGAAGAACATCACGAACAGGGTGAACAGGAACATGGCCAGGGGCGAGACGTAGCGCGTGCGCTTGCCCTGCACCCACTCGCGGGTCAGCCGCCCCGGATTGAGGATCAGCAGCGGCAGGGTCCGCCAGAAGCGGCCGTCGAAATGCATGACCCCGTGCAGCAGTTCTTCGCCCAGATGCAGCAGGGTGCGGTGCACATGGGCCGCCTGACCGCAGTTGGAGCAGAAGTTGCCGCTGACCTCGGCCCCGCAGTCGGCGCAGATCGTGTGATGCTCGCCCGCCTTGCCGGTCGGCTTTTCGATGGCCCCCGCGATGATGCCGCCCGTCATGGCGCCGCCCGCTGCTTCCAGATCAATCACGCAAAGTCCCCCCGGATTCGGCGCGGACTTTGATCCGCTACGCCCTCAAAGAAAAGAGGCGCCGGCTGCAAAGCCGACGCCTCCCTTCATTCTGTCGCTTCCGCGGTGTTTAGCGCGGGGCGCCCGACACGATGGCGGTGTGGGCGTTGCGGTTCTGGGCCCAGGCGCCTTCGTTCGAACCCTCGGCGATCGGACGCTCCTTGCCGAAGCTGATGGTGTCGATGCGGCCGGCGGGGACGCCGCGCTGGATCAGATAGGTGCGGACGGCCTCGGCGCGACGGGCGCCCAGGGCCAGGTTGTATTCACGCGTGCCGCGTTCGTCGGCGTTGCCTTCGATGCGGACCGTGACCTGCGGATAGCGCTGCAGCCAGGCGGCCTGGGCGTCCAGACGCGGCTGGGCTTCCGGGCGCACCGAGTAGGAGTCCAGGTCGAAATAGACGCGGTCGCCGACGTTGACGACGAAGTCCTGCTCCGAGCCCGGCATGGCGGCGCCGACGTTGCCGCCGGTGACGGGGCCGGTCGGGGCGGTCGGGTATTGCGGGCCGGTCGGCTGGGCCGGGGTCGTCGGCACGGCCGGTTCAACCTTGGGCTTGGGCGCGCAGGCGGCCAGGGCGGCGACGGCGGCGCTGACAGTCGCCAGCTTGATCAGGGTCGAGGTGTTCATCGGGTCGTCTCCTTGGTTCGGTCTGAGGACGGCGGCCTCAAGCTTGGCTGTTGTTGCGGTCAGCTAGACTGCGGCGCCGCGTCGCGCCAGACGCGATAACGCACAGTTTATGGGAATGGCTCCGCTCGTGATCGCACGAAGCCGTAAACGGATCAGGCAGGGCAGGAATCCGGCCCCTGCCCGATGCCCAGGCTGGCCGGCGGGGCGTCCAGCAGACCCGACCAGGCCGGGTCCGATCCGCGTCCGTCATAGCCGGCCTGCGCCACCACCCGACCCGACAGGTCGACGGTCCACAGACGCGTGTCGCCGCCCGGGCTCTGGCGCGCAAAGGCGATGTATCGGCCGTTCGGCGCCCAGGACGGGCCTTCCTCGAAATAGCTGGACGACAGGATGCGCTCGCCCGTCCCGTCCGACTTCATGACGCCGATGTGGAAACGTCCGCCCGACTGCTTGGTGAAGGCGATCATGTCGCCGCGCGGGCTCCAGGCCGGGGCCGTATAGATGCCGCCGCCGCGCGAGATCGGCCGCTGGCCCGAGCCGTCGGCCCGCATGGTGTAGAGGCGCGCCGAACCCGAACGGTCCGAGGTGAAGACGATCTGGTTGCCGTCCGGGCTGAACGACGGCGAGGTGTCGATGCCGGGGTCGCTGGTCAGGCGCGACAGCTGGCGCGTGCGCAGGTTCATCACATAGACGTCGGTGTTTCCGCCCCGGATGATCGAGAAGGCCATCTTGGTCCCGTCGTTCGAGAAGCGCGGCGCCAGCACCTGACCGTCGAACTCGCCCAGACTTTCGCGGCGGCCCGTCGACAGGTTGTACAGATAGATGCGGCTGTAGTCCTTGCCGAGCGCCACATAGGTGACCTCGTCCGGGTTGGACGCCGAGAAGCGCGGCGACATGATGATCTCGTCGCCCTGGGTCAGGAAGACGGGGTTGTAGCCGTCCTGATCGACGATGGTCAGACGCGACAGCTTGTTCAGCTGGGTGCCGCTCTCGGACACGAACAGGACGCGCGAGTCAAAGAAGCCCGCCTCGCCCGTCATGCGCTGATAGATGACGTCCGAAATCTTGTGCGCGATCCGGCGCCACTGCTCCGAGGTGGCGGTGAACTGATAGCTGACCAGCTGGCACTGGCGGTACGGATCGTAAAGGCGGAAACCCACGTCCACCCGCCCGTCGGCGCGCGGCGTCACCCCGCCGTACAGCACCGCCCGCGCCCCGGTCGAGGCCCACTGGGGGAAGTTCGGCGCATTGGCCAGGGTCAGCCCG
>NZ_DLNQ01000014.1 GCF_002479495.1 Brevundimonas sp. UBA7506 | reverse complement strand
CCCGTTCGCGGCGGAGGCGGTGCTTAACGCCCCTGATTTTCCGTGTCAACCAGTTCTTTTTAAAGAACTTTCTCAACACTCCCGGAACCCGAAGACCCCGGCGGAGGCGGCCTTCTAAGGAAAGCCAATCTCCATGTCAACCAGGCTTTTCAGCCTTTTCGCAAACCCGGAAACCGAAGCTCCCAAATCCACTTCGCCAGGCCCGTCTCAGAACCCAACGCCGCCGCCCGTCTCCGAGCGAGCGGCGGATATACGGACACCACCCCGAGTCCACAAGCCCTGAATGACAGTTTCACGAACTATCTCAACGAACGAGAGTCCCGGAAAGGATGCGGCCGCTGACCGCCACGCCCCTGCACATACAGGGAGACTGCAGCCCCGCCCCTAGGCCTCCCCACTCGGCGTACAAAAGCCCTCGCCACCCCCGCGCTGAGGCCGCCCACCCCGGTGGATCCGAGCCCGCCAGACCCACACAATAATAGGCCCGCCGCCACGACGCGGTAAAATGTTGCGTCGAGGACACCGCTTCAGAGCACAGACGCGCGCTGGAAGGACCGAATGACGGCATGACGCACTTTTATTCCACATTCGGGCCGCCGCGGGTTGCAACGCAGCATCGACGGCGGCATAAGAGCGCCCAGTTGAAAGGTTCTCCTGTGTCCCACCGCGCCGCCACTGCTGCGATCCTGAGCCCCGCGAAAGCGGCGGCTGATCTGCGCGTGCTGTCGCTGGGCGTACTCCTTCTTTCGGTAATTCTTATTCCGCTTAGCCGAGCGGTGTGGATGCCTGCGACCTGACCTGACCCCGTCAAAATCGCCCGCTTCACCCCGCTCCCTCCCGGCAGCGGGGTTTTTCATGTGCTCAGCCGAGACCCGACAGACAGAAACTTCCAATAGCCCGATGACCAAGACGCCAGACAGCAATAATCGACCCAATGCGCGCAGTTCGGCCGTCACCCAGGGCCCGAACCGCGCCGCCGCGCGCTCCTATCTGCGGGCGGCGGGCATGCAGGACGCCGACTTCGACAAGCCGATGATCGCCATCGTCAACACCTGGTCGACCGTCACCCCCTGCAACATGCACCTGGATCGCCTGGCCAAGGACGTCCGCGCCGGCATCGTCGCGGCGGGCGGCTATCCGGTCGACTTCAACACCATCGTCGTCACCGACGGCATCTCCATGGGCACGGCGGGCATGAAGGCCTCGTTGATCAGCCGCGAGGTCGTCGCCGACTCCATCGAGCTGGCGGTCGAGGGCCATCAGTTGGACGGCGTCGTCTGCATCGTCGGCTGCGACAAGACCATCCCGGCGGCGGCCATGGCCCTGGCCCGGATGGATATCCCTGGCCTGGTCTATTACGGCGGCACCATCCTGCCGGGCCGGATCGGCGAGAAGGAGGTCTCGGTCCAGGAGGTGTTCGAGGCCATCGGCGCCCATGGTGCCGGCGCCTTGTCCGACGAGGGCCTGAAGGCGGTCGAGAGCGCGGTCTGCCCCGGCGCCGGCGCCTGCGGCGGTCAGTTCACGGCCAACACCATGGCCATGGCCCTGTCGATGATGGGCATCAGCCCCATGGGCGCCAATGACGTCCCCGCCGTCGATCCCGGCAAGGGCGCGGAAGGCGAGCGCTGCGGTCGTCTGATCGTCGAGCGCGTCTTCGCCGGCGACACCGCCCGCAAGTACATCACCAAGGCCAGCCTGAAGAACGCCGCCGTCGCCGTCTCGGCCTCGGGCGGATCGACCAACGCCGTCATGCACCTGACCGCCATCGCGGCCGAGGCCGGCGTCGATTTCGGCATCGAGGACTGCCACCAGGCCTGCGTCGAGGCTCCGGTCATCTGCGACCTGAAGCCCGGCGGCCGCTTCCTGGCCTCGCACCTGTTCGCGGCGGGCGGCACGCGTCTGGTCGCCCAGCGCCTGGCCGAGGCGGGCAAGATCGTCAACACGCCCACCGTCAGCGGCCGCAGCCTGTTCGCCGAGGCCGCCGAGGCCGAGGAGACGCCCGGCCAGCAGGTCGTCACCAGCATGGACGCCCCCGTCATGGCGCGCGGCTCCTACGCCGTCATCTATGGCGACGTGGCCCCCGAGGGCGCGGTCATCAAGCTGACCGGCCACAAGGTGGACCGCTTTGAAGGCCCCGCCGCCGTCTTCGACTGCGAGGAAGACGCCTTCTACGCGGTTCAGGACGGCTCGGTCGGCGAAGGCGACGTCATCATCATCCGCTACGAAGGGCCCAAGGGCGGTCCCGGCATGCGCGAGATGCTGCAGGTCACCGCCGCCCTGAAGGGCCGCAAGGTCGAGAACGTCGCACTGCTGACCGACGGCCGCTTCTCGGGCGCCAGCTACGGCTTCGTCGCCGGCCACGTCTCGCCCGAAGCGGCGGTCGGCGGCCCGATTGCACTCATTCGCGATGGCGATCCGATCGTCATCGACGTCACCAACCGCCGGATCGACGTGCTCGTCGATCTGGAGGCGCGCCGGGCGGACTTCGCCCCCAACCGTGTCCGCCCGGCGCAAGGCGTTTTCGCGAAATACCGCGCCGCCGTCGCCTCCGCCTCGCAAGGGGCCGTGACCATCCCCAATCCGCCGCCGGCCCAGATCCCCGCAGATTTGGCCGCCTCCACCTATTCCAACGCCCCGATCTCTGAGGACGCCTGAACCATGGCCATCACCATCTACACCAACGACGACATCAAGCCGGGCGCCATCGCCGGCCAGCGCATCGCCGTCATCGGCTATGGCTCGCAGGGCCGCGCCCACGCGCAGAACCTGAAGGACTCGGGCCACGACGTCATCGTCGGCGTGCGTCAGGGCGGCACGGGCTGGAAGCACGCCACCGCCGACGGCGTCCCCACCGCCGAGCCGGCCGAGGCCGTTCGCGGCGCCGACATCATCGCCATCCTGACCCCGGACATGATCCAGAACGAGGTCTATCGCGACATCATCGAGCCCAACGCCAAGCCGGGCGCCGCCCTGCTGTTCGCCCACGGCTTCTCGATCATCTACGACCGCATCACCCCGCGCGACGACATGGACGTCATCCTGGTCGCCCCCAAGGGTCCGGGCGATCTGGTCCGTCGCGAGTTCGCGCGCGGCCGCGGCGTCCCCTCGCTGTTCGCCATCGAGAAGGACGCGACCGGCAAGGCGCGCGACCGCGCCATGGGCTACGCCAAGGGCATCGGCGGCGCGACCGGCGGCCTGCTGGAAACCAGCTTCCGCGAAGAGACCGAAACCGACCTGTTCGGCGAACAGGCCGTCCTGTGCGGCGGCGCCAAGGAGCTGGTCATCTCGGGCTTCAACACCCTGGTCGAGGCCGGCTACCAGCCCGAGATCGCCTATTTCGAATGCCTGCATGAGCTGAAGCTGATCGTGGACCTCTTCTACGAGGGCGGCATCTCCAAGATGCACCACTTCATCTCGGAAACGGCCAAGTGGGGCGCGGTCGCCAGCGGCCCGCGCGTCATCACCGATGAGACCCGCGCCCGCATGAAGGAGGTCCTGACCGAGATCCAGGACGGCACCTTCGCCCGCAACTGGATCGCCGAGAACGAGACCGGCAAGCCGCAATACCAGGCCTGGCTGGACGCGGATCGCCAATCCCACATCGAACAGACCGGCGCCCGCCTGCGCGAGCGGATGGCCTGGCTGCAGACCCCCAAGTCTGAAGCCGCCTGACCCGCACATATATAAAGAGAGACTGACCCGATGAGCGCCGTCGCGCCCGCCCTGAAAACCGCCTCCGCCCCGGCGACCGTGCACGACACGGCCACCGGCGCGCGCCTGCTCGTCTCCAGCCTGGAGCGAATGGGCGTGGAGGTGGTCTTCGGCTACCCCGGCGGCGCCATCATGCCCATCTATGACGCCCTGACCGGCACGGGCTTGAAGCATATCCTGGTCCGTCACGAACAGGGCGCGGCCTTCGCCGCCGACGCCTATGCCCGCGCCTCGGGCAAGGTCGGGGTCTGCATGGCCACCTCCGGCCCCGGCGCCACCAATCTGATCACCGGCATCGCCAACGCCATGATGGATTCGGTGCCGATGGTCTGCATCACCGGCAACGTCCCCCAGGGCGTCATGGGCACCGACGCCTTCCAGGAGATCGACATCCTGGGCGTCACCCTGCCGATCGTGAAGCACTCCATACTGGTGCGCGACGCATCGGAGATCCCGGCCGCCGTCGAACAGGCCTTCCACATCGCCGCCTCGGGCCGCCCCGGTCCCGTCCTGGTCGACCTGCCCAAGGACGTCCAGTTCGCCACGGCGACCGCCCCCTTCGGCTTCAACATCCCCAATGAGGCCGCAGACGTCGACCACGACGCCATCGCCGAGGCCGAACGCTTCATCCGCGCTGCTGAGCGCCCGCTGATCTACATCGGCGGCGGGGTGAAGATCGGCCGCGCGACCGAGGCCGTCCGCGCCTTCGCCGAGGCCACCGGCATCCCCACGGTCTCGACCCTGAACGCCCTGGGCACGGTTGCGACCGACGCCCCCGGCTTCCTGGGCATGCTGGGCATGCACGGCACGCGCGCCGCCAATGAGGCGGTCCAGGCGTCCGACCTGCTGATCGTCCTGGGCGCCCGCTTCGACGATCGCGCCACGGGCAAGCTGGCCGAGTTCGCCCCCCACGCCCGCGTCGTCCATTTCGACATCGACGCCTCCGAGATCGGCAAGCTGCGCGAGACCCATGTCGCGGTCGCCGGTGAACTGAAGCCGGGCGTCGAGGCCCTGACTGCGCGCATGGCGTCTGGTCCGTTGGCCATCGACGCCTGGGTCATCCGCTGCGCCACGGCGGCCGTGAATCATGCGGCCCGCTATGACGCGCCGGGCGAAGGCGTCTATGCGCCCGCCCTGCTGAAGCAGTTGTCCGAAGCCGCCGGCGACCGCTTCGTCGCCGCCTGCGACGTCGGCCAGCACCAGATGTGGGCGGCCCAGCATTGCCGCTTCTCCAAGCCCGAAGCCCACATCACCTCGGGCGGTCTGGGCGCCATGGGCTTCGGCCTGCCCGCCGGTCTGGGCGCCAAGCTGGCCGATCCGTCGGCCACGGTCGTCACCATCGCCGGCGACGGCGGCTTCATGATGAACATCCAGGAGCTGGCGACGCTGAAGCGCTACGGCGTCGCCCTGAAGATCGTCCTGCTGGACAACTCGTCGCTGGGTCTGGTGCGCCAGTGGCAGGAGCTGTTCTTCGAGGAGAACTATTCCGAGGTCGATCTGTCCGACAATCCGGACTTCGTGAAGGTGGCCGAGGCCTTCGGCGTCGAGGCCTTCCGCATCGACCAACGCGATCAGGTCGAGGCCGGCATCGCCCGCCTGCTGGCCGCCGACGGCCCCTGCCTGGCCCACGTCGTCATCAACCCCAAAGAGAACGTCTGGCCTCTGGTTCCGCCGGGCAAGAGCAACGCTGAAATGATGGAAGGCGCATGAGCATGAGCGACACCATTCACATCCAGATCGACCGGGCCGACGGCTCGCTTCAGCGCCTCATCGGCCTGGTGGAACGCCGCGGCTTCCACATCGACGGCATGAGCATGGCTGACGAAGGCCCCTCGCGCCGCATCGCCCTGACCGTGCGCGGGCGCGACGCCGCGCGCTCCATCGACAATCTGGGTTGCCAGATCGACCGCCTGTTCGGCGTCGCTCGCATCAGCGCCCCTGCCTATCAGTCCGAGGCCGCCTAATGTCCCGAGTAGAACGAGTATCCAGAACCGCCGAGATTACGGCGTCGGATCCCAACCGCGTCATCATCTTCGACACCACCCTGCGCGACGGGGAACAGGCCCCCGGCTTCTCCATGTCGGCCGAGGCCAAGCTGAAGATGGCCCATGTCCTGCGCGACCTGGGCGTAGACGTGATCGAGGCCGGCTTCGCCGCCGCCTCGCCGGGCGACGAGGAATGCATCCGACGCGTCTGCGGCGAGATCGAGGGACCGATCTTCGCCTCGCTGAACCGCGCCAACGAGAAGGACATCGACGCCTCGTTCCGGGCTCTGGCGCCGGCGCCGAAATCGCATCGCCGCTGCCACGTCTTCCTGGCCACCAGCCCGATCCATCGCTCGGCCAAGCTGCGGATGAGCACCAACGAGGTTCTGGCCACGATTTCGCGCACGGTGGAATACGCCGCCTCGATGTTCGACGACGTCGAGTTCTCGGCCGAGGACGCCTTCCGCACCGAGCCGGAGTTCCTGGCCGAGGCCCTGATGGCCGCCGCCGATGCGGGGGCCCAGACGCTGAACGTGCCCGACACCGTCGGCTACGCCACGCCGGAAGAAGCGCGCCAGCGCTTCGCCTATCTGGACGGGATCATCCGCCCGCGACACGCCGACATCATCTTCTCGTCGCACGCGCACAACGACCTGGGCCTGGCCGTGGCCAACTCCCTGGCCGCCGTCGAGGGCGGCGCGCGTCAGATCGAGGGCGCCATCAACGGCATCGGCGAACGGGCCGGCAACGCCTCCATCGAGGAGATCATCATGGCCCTGCGCACCCGCGCGGACCGCTATGGCGTCAGCGTATCCGCCGAGAGCCGCCACCTGGTGCGGGCGTCCCAGACCCTGCGAGACGTGACCGAGACGGTCATCGCCCGCAACAAGGCCATCGTCGGCCTGAACGCCTTCGCCCACGAGGCCGGGATCCACCAGCACGGCATGATGGCCGACGCCCGCACCTACGAGATCATGCGTCCCGAGGACGTCGGTTTCGAGGGCAGCTACTTCGTGCTGGGCAAGCATTCCGGCCGCCACGCGGTCGGCAAGCGGGCCGAGGCCCTGGGCCATGTGCTGGAAGGCCAGCGCCTGGCCGACGTCTTCGCCGGCTTCAAACAACGCGCCGACCAGATCGGCGAAATCAATGACGCGGAGCTGACCGCCATCATCGCGGCCGTGACGGCCAATACGACGATTGGGGGCGCCTCCGCACAAATGGACAAGACCTATGCAGCCGCTGGCTAAGAATATCTGGATCAACGGCGACCTGACGCCGTGGGCCGACGCGAAGATTCACGTCATGAGCCACGCCCTGCACTACGGCACCTCGGTGTTCGAGGGCATCCGTGTCTATGACACCCCCAACGGCCCGTGCGGCTTTCGACTGACCGACCACATCCGCCGCCTGTTCGACAGCGCGCGCATCTATCACTTCCCCCTGCCCTTCACCGAGGACGAGCTGGTCCAGGCCTGCAAGGACGTGGTCCGTTCCGAGGGCCTGCGTTCGGCCTACCTGCGCCCGCTGGCCTTCCTGGGCGAGTGCGGCATGGGCGTGACCCCGTCGCCGGAAAACATCCGCACCGACGTCATGATCTCGGCCTTTCCCTGGGGCGCCTATCTGGGCGAGGAAGCCCTGGAAAAGGGCGTCGACGCCTGCGTCTCCAGCTGGAGCCGCGTCGCTCCGAACACCATCCCGGCGGGCGCCAAGGCCGGCGGCAACTATCTGTCCGGCTACCTGATCGGCCGTGAAGCCCGCGTCGGCGGCTTCGGTGAAGGCATCGCCCTGGGCGTCGACGGCCGCCTGTCGGAAGGTGCCGGCGAGAACCTGTTCGTGGTCAAGGACGGGGTGCTGATGACGCCCCCCGCCGCCGCCTCCATCCTGCAGGGCATCACGCGCGACAGCGTGATGAAGCTGGCGCGCGGTCTGGGCTACGAAGCCCGCGAGCAGATCCTCCCGCGCGAAGCTCTCTACGTCGCCGACGAAGTCTTCATGACCGGCACCGCCGCCGAGATCACTCCGGTGCGCTCCATCGACGGCATCACGACCCGCGCCGCCGGCCCCGGCCCGATCACGAAGGCTGTCAACAAGGCCTTCCGCGGCCTGTTCGACGGCACGACGCCCGACCGCTTCGGCTGGCTGGAGCCCATCGGCGAGGCGGCGACCGCCCCCAAGGAGCGCGTGCATGAGCCAGCATGACCAATCCTCCCCTGTCGCCTCGCGACGGGGGAGGGGGACCGCCGCAGGCGGTGGAGGGGGCAAGCCCCATCCGTCGCGCTCGGCCATCGCCCCCTCCACCATGCTGCGCATGGTCCCCCTCCCCCGCTACGCAGGGGAGGATCGCTGATGGCCGCCCGCACCCTGTACGAAAAGGTCTGGGACCGGCACGTCGTCGTGCCGGAAACGGCCGAGACGCCGGGCGTCATGTATGTGGACCTGCATCTGGTTCACGAGGTCACCTCGCCCCAGGCCTTTTCCGAAATCGAGGCGCGCGGACTGAAGGTCCGCCGCCCCGACCGCACCTTCGCCACCCTGGACCACTCCACCCCGACCCTGCCCGCCGGGCCGGACGGCCAGCGGCCCTATTTCACCCAGGCCGCCAAGGCCCAGGTCGAGACCCTGGAGGCCAACTGCGCCCGTCACGGCGTCGAACTGGCCGGCTGGGGTTCGGACCAGCGCGGCGTGGTCCACGTCATGGGGCCCGAGCTGGGCCTGACCCAGCCCGGCATGACCGTGGTCTGCGGCGACAGCCACACCGCCACCCACGGCGCCTTCGGCGCCCTGGCCTTCGGCATCGGCACCTCCGAGGTCGGGCATGTTCTGGCCACCCAGTGCCTGTTGCAGCGCCGCGCCAAATCCATGCGCGTGACCGTCGACGGGCGCCTGCGTCCCGGCGTCTCGGGCAAGGACGTGGCTCTGGCCGTCATCGCCGCCATCGGCTTCGGCGGCGGCACCGGCTACGTCATCGAATACGCCGGCGAGGCCGTGCGGTCGCTGGACATGGAAGGGCGCATGACCCTGTGCAACATGTCCATCGAGGCGGGCGCCCGCGCGGGCATGATCGCCCCGGACCAGACGACCATCGACTGGCTGCGCGGCCGCAAACACGTCCCCGCCGACTATGAGGCCGCCGCGGCAGACTGGCTGGGCCTCGCCTCCGATCCCGGCGCGACCTTCGACAAGGAGGTCGTGCTGGACGGCGCCGCCATCCGTCCCATGGCCACCTGGGGCACCACCCCCGACGCGGGCGCCCCCGTCGGCGCCCCGGTGCCGCAGCCGCGCTCGGACTCGGACCGCAAGGCCATCGCCTACATGGGCTTCACCGCCGGCGAGGCGACGACCGGTCACAAGGTCGACGTGGTCTTCATCGGCAGCTGCACCAACGGTCGCCTGCCCGACCTGCGCGCCGCCGCCGAGGTCCTGCGCGGCCGCAAGGTCCAGCCGGGCGTGCGTATGCTGGTCGTGCCCGGCTCCGAGGCCGTGCGTCGCGACGCCGAGGCCGAGGGTCTGGACAAGGTCTTCACCGAGGCCGGCGCCGAATGGCGCATCCCCGGCTGCTCCATGTGCATCGCCATGAACGGCGATTTCGTCGCTCCCGGTCAGTTGGCGGTCTCGACCTCCAACCGCAATTTCGAAGGCCGCCAGGGCAAGGGCGCCCGCACCATCCTGGCCAGCCCGGCGACCGCCGCAGCCAGCGCCATCGCCGGCGTCCTGACCGACCCGCGCGCCTATCTGTCGGAGGCGGCCCTCCTCATGCAGCCGAGCGCCGCGCGCGCGGCGGTAGGAGCAGAATAATGTCTGAGCCCTTTAAAACTCTGACGTCGAAGACCCTGACCCTGAGCCAGGCCAATATCGACACCGATCAGATCATCCCGGCGCGCTTCCTGACCACCACGACGCGCGAGGGTCTGGGCGCCCAGGCCTTCTATGACTGGCGCTATGAAGCCGACGGCTCGCCCAAGCCCGAGTCCGTGCTGAACCGCATCGACCCGAGCGAGCACCGCATCCTGCTGGCCGGCCCCAACTTCGCCTGCGGCTCGTCGCGCGAGCACGCGCCCTGGGCCCTGCTGGACTATGGCTTTCGCGCGGTGATCTCGACCGAGATCGCCGACATCTTCACCTCCAATGCGCTGAAGAACGGCTTCCTGCCCATCGTCGTCGATCAGGCGACCTGGGACGACCTGGCCGCCCACCCGGAACAGGCGGTCACCGTCGATCTGGAAGCCGGCGAGATCCGTCGCGGCAACGTCGCCCCCGTCCCCTTCAAGGTCGAGGCCTTCGCCCGTCAGTGCCTGCTCGACGGGGTCGACACCCTCGGCTGGCTGCAAGCCAAGCTGCCCTACGTCGAAACCTTTGAACGCCTGCGCCAAGATTCCTATCAGCCGGAGACCGCCTGATGCCCCACCATGAAGCCCACCCCGCCCCCCGCACCTTCAACATCGTGGTCCTGCCCGGCGACGGCGTCGGGCCGGAGGTCGCCCTGGCCGCAGAGCGCGTCCTGACCTGCATCGGCGACATCTACGGCCACCGCTTCGACTTCACCGAGCACCTGATCGGCGGTGCCGCCATCGACGCGACCGGCGAAGCCCTGCCCGAGGACACCAAGGCCGCCTGCCTGGCTTCCGACGCCGTCCTGCTGGGCGCGGTCGGCGGTCCCAAGTGGGACGGCGCCCCGGTCCGCCCTGAACAGGGTCTGCTGGCCATCCGCAAGGCCATGGGCCTGTACGCCAATCTGCGCCCGCTGCAGGTCTCGCCGGTCCTGGCCCACCGCTCGCCGCTGAAGAAGGAGATCGTCGAGGGCGTCGATCTGATCGTCTTCCGCGAACTGACCAGCGGCGTCTATTTCGGCGAGAAGACCCGCACCGAAACCAGCGCCTCCGACCTGTGCGTCTATACCGTCGAGGAGATCGAGCGCGTCGCCCGCGCCGCCTTCCAGGCCGCCGGCCAGCGTCGCGGCAAGGTCACCTCGGTCGACAAGGCCAATGTCATGGAAACCAGCCGCCTGTGGCGTGAAGTGGTGACCCGCATCCACGCCGAGGAATATCCGCAGATCACCCTGGAACACGCCCTGGTCGACTCCATGGCCATGCACCTGATCCGCAAGCCGCGCGACTACGACGTCATCCTGACCGAGAACATGTTCGGCGATATCCTGTCGGACGAGATCTCGGTGCTGGGCGGCTCCATCGGCCTGCTGCCCTCGGCGTCGCTGGGCGCCGACGGCCCCGGCCTGTTCGAGCCGATCCATGGCTCGGCCCCGGACATCGCCGGTCAGGATCTGGCCAATCCGGTCGGCATGGTGCTGTCAGCAGCCATGATGCTGCGTCACAGCTTCGATCTGGAGGACGAGGCGGATTCCATCGAGGCCGCCGTCGCCGCCGTCCTGGCTTCGGGCGCCGTCACCGCCGATCTGGGCGGCGCCCTGGGCACGGTCGAGGCCACCCGCGCCATCGTCGACGCCATCCGCGCCATCCACTGGGCCGCCGCGCGTCACGTGCCGATGCACTGGGCCTGAGCCCCGACGTCGGCGCACAAAGAAAGGGCGGGCCTCGCGGTCCGCCCTTTTGCATTCAGTTGTCGATCAGGCCCTGCAGCGCCACGGCCATGCGCCGCGCCAACTCCGCCTTCTGCGTCTCGTCCAGCGAGGAATAGCCGTCCGACAGCTCGCGCCCGATCGCCATGCCCATGATCAGGCCCGCCGCCAGACGCGCCCGCACCGGGGCCTCGGGACCGCCGATCCAGGCGGCCAAAGGGTCGAAGAAGCGGTTGTTGGACGTGCGCTGCATGACGTCCATCGCTTTCGCCGAACCGACCGAGCGCAGCAGGATCAACAGACCTCGCATCTTGGCGCCCGCGCCGTCATCCTGACAGGGCATGACCTCCCCGTAGACGATCTCGCGCGCCAGCCGCTCGCCGAAGTCCTCGCGCGGGCCGTCCATCAGGTCGCGACCGTTCTTGCAGCTGTCCAGCACGGCGACGAACAGGTCTTCCTTGGACCCGAAGTAGCGGCTGATCAGAGCGGCATCCACGCCGACGTCGCGCGCGACGTCTCGCATGCCGACGTCATCGTAGCTGTCGGAACAAAAACGCTCCCGCGCCGCTTCCAGAATCGCCTGGCGCGTCGCGTTGGCGTTACGCGGTCGAGGGGCGTCGCAAAGGACCAACGGAACCTACTCCAATAAACCTTAAACCCTATATGGCTTTGTCATCAGACGTTGACAAGCGCTGCCGCCGTTCTTTAAGTCACCCAGCGTTGACTGGACGCTCCCTCCCCAAAGAGCGACGGTCTTCCAGATTCAATTCCCTCCCAAGGAGAATGCGCCGATGCGCACGGTGAAGATCGCGGCCGCGTCCGTACTGATGGCGACCGCCCTCTACGGCTGTTCCAAGGGCGGCGAAGCCCCCGCCCCCCAAGCCCCTCCGGTGACGGTGGCCCTGCCCCTGGCCCGCCAGGTGGTGGACTGGGACGAAGTCACGGGTCGCTTTGAAGCCCCCCGCACGGTCGATGTGCGCGCGCGCGTCGGCGGCTACATCCAGTCGGTCCATTTCAAGGACGGCGACTTCGTGCGTCAGGGCCAGCTGCTGTTCACGCTTGACCCGCGCCCGGCCCAGGCCGCCCTGGCCTCGGCCCAGGCCCAGCTGTCGCAGGCCCAGGCCCAGTTGACCCTGGCCCGCACCGAGTTCACCCGCGCCGAAGGCCTGCTGGCCTCGCAGGCCGTGTCCCAGGCCGAGGTCGACGCCAAGCGCGGCGCCGTGGCCCAGGCCCAGGCCGCCGTCTCGGCCGCCAACGCCGCCATCCGCGCGCGTCAGCTGGACGTCGAGTTCACCCGCGTCACGGCCCCGATTTCCGGCCGTGTGTCCGATCGACGCGTCGATCCCGGCAACCTGATCGGCGGCGGCTCCTCCGCCGGCGATGTGCTGACGACCGTGGTTTCGGCCTCACCGATCTACTTCGTCTTCGACGGCTCCGAGGCCCTGGCGCTGAAGTATCAGCGCGACGCCCGCTCCGGCGGCGCCGCCCCGATCCGCATCCGCCTGCAAGACGAGACCAGCTATGACCGCGTCGGCACGCTGGACTTCACCGACAACGCCATTGACCCGGCCTCGGGCACCATCCGCCTGCGCGCCGTGGTGCCGAACGCCGACGGCTTCCTGAAGCCCGGCATGTTCGGTCAGGCCCAACTCGCCGGAGCGGGCGCCTATCAGGCCCTGCTGGTGCCCGACGCCGCCATCGCCACCGACGCAGCGCGCCGCGTGGTCATCGTGGTCAAGCCTGATGGCACGACCGAGCCGCGCGCGGTCCAGACCGGACCTCTGGTCGACGGCCTGCGTGTCATCCGTTCCGGCCTGAAACCGACCGATCGCGTCATCATCGCCGGCGGTCAGCGCATCCAGATGCCGGGCATGAAGGTCGCGCCCAAGAACGGCACCATCGCTCCGGTCGCGCCGCAGGCTGGCGGCGCCCCGGTCACCCAGGCGGCGCCGGCTTCCAGCGCCTCCTTCGCCAACGCCGGCTGATAGCTCATGAATTTCTCACGCTTCTTCATCGATCGGCCGATCTTTGCAGGCGTGATCTCGGTGTTCATCACCCTGATCGGCCTGTTCGCCTATCCGATGCTGCCCCTGTCGCAGTATCCGGAGATCGCGCCGCCTACCATCACCATCAACGCGGCCTATCCGGGCGCCTCGGCCGAGACCCTGGCCGAGACGGTCGCCGCCCCCATCGAGCAAGAGGTCAACGGCGTCGAGAAGATGCTGTACCTGACCTCCTCGTCCACCTCGGACGGGGCCGTGGCGATCACGGTGACCTTCCAGCCCGGCACGGACCTCGATTCCGCCCAGGTGCTGGTCCAGAACCGCGTCGCCCTGGCCGAGCCCAAGCTGCCTGAACAGGTCCGCCAGATCGGCGTGACGGTCAACAAGGCCGAAAGCGGCTTCCTGATGATCGTGGGCCTGACTTCGCCCGACGGCAGCCTGGACAACGACTATGTCGGCAACTTCGCCAACTCGACGCTGCGCGACCGCCTGCTGCGGATCGACGGTGTCGGTCAGGTCCAGGTGTTCGGCGGCGGCAACTATTCGATGCGGATCTGGATCGACCCGGCCAAGGCGGCAGAGCGCGGTCTGACGGGTCCTGACATCGTCGCCGCCCTGCGCGCCCAGAACGTCCAGGCCGCCGCCGGCGCCATCGGTCAGCCGCCCTTCGCCACCAACGCCGCCGCCTTCCAGCTGCCAGTTCAGGTCCAGGGCCGCCTGTCCGACCCGGATCAGTTCGCCGACGTCGTCATCAAAACCGATGCTCAAGGGCGCGTGACCCGCGTTCGCGACGTCGCCCGCGTTGAACTCGGCGCCCAGGATTACGGCATCCGCGGCTTCTTCGACGGAGAGCGCGGCGTCGGCGTCGCGGTCGTCCAGCAGCCGGGCGCCAACGCCCTGGGCACTGCCAACCGCGTCCTGGCCGAGGTCGAGGCCATCAAGACCGAACTGCCGGCCGGCATGGCCGCCTCCATCCCCTACAACCCGACGGAATTCGTCGCCGCCTCGGTCGAAGCGGTGCAGCACACCCTGCTGGAAGCTGTCGTCCTCGTCGTCATCGTCGTCATGGTCTTCCTGCAGACCTGGCGCGCGGCCATCATTCCCATCGTCGCCATCCCCGTCGCCCTGGTCGGCACCTTCGCGGTGCAACTGGCGCTCGGCTATTCCATCAACTCCCTGTCGCTGTTCGCCCTGGTTCTGGCCGTCGGCATCGTCGTCGACGACGCCATCGTCGTGGTCGAGAACGTCGAGCGCTACCTGAGACAAGGCCTGACGCCTAAGGAGGCCGCCTATCGCTCCATGCAGGAGGTTTCGGGCGCCCTGATCGCCATCGGCCTGGTGCTGACGGCGGTGTTCGTTCCGACCGCCTTCGTCCCCGGCATCCCCGGCATTTTCTACCGTCAGTTCGCCGTCACCATCGCTTCGGCGGCTCTGATCTCGCTGCTGGTGTCCCTGACGCTGTCCCCGGCCATGGCCGCCCTGCTGCTCAAGCCGCACACAGAGCACGACAACGTGCGCAAGCCGGGCCTCTGGGGCGCGGTCGTCTATTACGTCCGTTGGGCCGGCGACAAGTTCAACCAGGGCTTCGACTGGCTGTCGGACAAGTATGGTCGTCTGACCGCCCGTCTGGTGCGCTCGCTGATGGTCGTCATGATCATCTATGCGGGCCTGTTGGCCCTCACCGGCTGGCGCCTGATGGACACGCCCTCGGGCTTCATTCCGGAACAGGACCAGGGCTTCCTGATCGGCGTCATCCAGCTTCCGGCCGGCGCTTCGCTTGACCGCACCGAGGCCGTGATGAAGCGCGCCAACGAGATCATCCAGAAGACCGAGGGTGTCGACGGCACTGTGGCCTTCGCCGGTCTCGACGGCTCCAGCTTCTCGTTCGGCTCCAACGCCGCGACCATCTTCGTGCGCCTCGACGCCTTCGAGAACCGCACCAAGGAACAGGCCGCCACGGCCCTGGCCGGCGCCATCACCGGCGCCACCGGCGGCATCGAGGAAGCCAACATCTTCGTCATCGCCCCCCCGGCCGTTCAGGGCCTGGGCAACGGCAACGGCTTCAAGATGATGATCCAGGACCGTTCCGGCGCAGGCTATCGCGCGCTGGAAGGCGCCACCTTCGCCATGATGGGCGGCGCGGCCCAGATGCCTGAACAGGTGCAGCAGGTCTTCTCGACCTACAACACCGGCTCGCCCCGCATCGCCGCCGACGTTGATCGCAACAAGGCCCTGATGATGGGCGTCCAGCCGTCGGCGGTGTTCGACACCCTCGGCGTCTATCTGGGCTCCTCCTACATCAACGACTTCAACCTGCTGGGTCGCACCTTCCGCGTCACCGCCCAGGCTGAACCCTCGGCCCGCGACGACATCGCCGACATCGCCAATCTGAAGACCCGCTCCGCCTCCGGCGCCATGGTGCCGATCGGCGCCGTCGCCAACCTGCGCGAGGACTCCGGTCCGGCCCGCGTCGTCCGCTACAACCTGTTCCCGGCTTCCGAGCTGCAGGGTCAGGCCGCGCCGGGCGTCTCGTCCGGCCAGGGCATCGCGGCGATGGAGCAGCTCGCCTCTCAAGCCCTGCCGCAAGGCTTCAGCTATGAGTGGACCGAACTGGCCCTGCAGGAGAAGCAGGCCTCGGGCGGCGCCTCGATGATCTTCATCATGGCCGTGGTCTTCGTCTTCCTGGTGCTGGCGGCGCAGTATGAGGCCTTCACCCTGCCGCTCGCGGTGGTGCTGATCGTCCCCATGTGTCTGTTGGCGGCCATGATCGGGGTGAACATCCGCGGTCTGGACAACAACATCCTGGTCCAGATCGGCCTGGTCGTCCTGATCGCCCTGGCGGCCAAGAACGCCATCCTGATCGTCGAGTTCGCCAAGCAGGCGGAAGAAGAAGAGGGCATGGATCGCTTCGAAGCGGCTGTTTACGCCGCCAAGGTGCGCCTGCGTCCCATCCTGATGACCTCCTTCGCCTTCATCTTCGGCGTCGTGCCGCTGATGCTGGCGACCGGCCCCGGCGCCGAAATGCGCCAGTCGCTGGGCACGTCGGTCTTCTCCGGCATGCTGGGCGTGACCTTCTTCGGCCTGATCTTCACCCCGGTCTTCTACGTGATGATGCGTTGGCTTTCGGCCAAGCTGCCCAAGACGCCGGAGAAGCCGCGCGAGCTGCCGACGACCTACGGCGCGCCTCCGCATGATCCGTACGACCCCAACGACCCCGCGCCGACGGCCCCCACGGCCAGCCCGCGCCTGGGAGACGCCTGATGAACCGTAAAGCCCTCTCGCTCCTGACCGCTTCCGGCGCCGCGCTCCTGCTCGCCGCCTGCGCGGTCGGGCCCAAGGCGCCGGACGCTACGATCCCGGCGCAGGGCCAGGGCGCCTTCATCGGCTCGCAATCCGTCTCGGTTTCGACCGAGGCGGCCCGCGCCGACTGGTGGCGGCTCTATAACGACGCCACGCTGGACAGCCTGATCCAGCAGGCGCTGACCGAGAACAACGAGCTGGAGGCGGCCGCGGCCAATCTGCGCGCCGTCCGGGCCTCGCTGTCCGAAGCCCGCGCCGGTCGTCTGCCCACGACCAACGCCAACGCCGCCTTCAACCGCAGCCAGGCCTCGACCATCACCAACCCCGCCGCCAACGGCGCCAAGCTGGACGACGTCGACACCTACAGCGTCGGCCTGGACGTCTCCTACGAAGTCGACCTGTTCGGCCGGGTGGAGTCCTCCATCCGCGCCGCCCGTAATGACGCCGCCGCCGCCGCCGAGGCGCTGGAGATCGTTCGCATCTCGGTCGCCACTGAAACGGCCCGGGCTTACGCCGACACCTGCTCGGCCAACGCCCAGATCGCTGTCGCCGAACGCACCATCGACCTGCAGGGCAAGACCGTCGATCTGACCCAGCGTCTGCTCGACGGCGGATCGGGCAATGGCCTGGACGTGGCCCGCGCCCGCGCGGCCCTGGAGCAGACCCGCGCCAGCCTGCCGCCCCTGCGGGCCTCTCGCGACGGCGCACTCTATCGCCTCGCCACCCTGACCGGGCGCACCCCGGCCGAGGCCAGCGAGGCGGCGCGCGGCTGCCAGTCGCCGCCGCAACTGTCGCAGCCGATCCCGATCGGCGACGGCGCGGCCCTGCTGGCCCGTCGTCCCGACGTGCGGCAGGCCGAGGCCCGTCTGGCTGCGGCCGCCGCCCGCGTGAACGTGGCCACCGCCAGCCTCTATCCGTCGATCAGCCTGGGGGGCTCGCTGGGCTCGACCTCGCTGGATTCCTCGGGTCTGGGCGACGACGCCAACTTCCGCTTCAGCGTCGGTCCGCTGATCAGCTGGAACTTCCCCAACATCGCCGTGGCCCGCGCCCGCATCAAGCAGGCCGGCGCCCAGACCGACGCGGCTCTGGCGACCTTCGACCAGACCGTGCTGACGGCGCTGCAGGAAACCGAGACGGCGCTCAGCGCCTACGCCAACGAACTGGACCGTCGCACAGCCCTGCGCACCGCGCGGGATCAGGCGGCGACGGCGGCGCGCCTGTCGCGTCTGCGTTTCGACGCCGGCGCCGACAGCTTCCTGACGGTGCTGGATTCGGAACGGACCCTGGCCGGCGCCGACGCAGCTCTCGCCGCTTCGGAAGCCCAGGTCACCACCTACCAGATCGCCCTGTTCAAGGCCCTGGCGGGCGGCTGGGATCAGGCGCCAGATCCTGAAGCCTAGCCCCGAAGCCTGATCCTCGGATCATCGCTAAAAATACAAACGCCCGGCAGGTTCGACCCCGCCGGGCGTTTTCTTTTGGGCTCGTCGGCACGATTTTGACGCACGAGGGCGTGACCCCGACGCGATTGATGCTCTAGGGAGGATGCATGGCTTCTCCCGCCGTATCCACGCCCGCCGTCGACATCACCGCCGCCCCCGCGACGGCGCTGACCCACGCCCGCCGCGTGGTGGTCAAGATCGGCTCCTCCCTTCTGGTTGACGCCGCCACCCGCGCGGTGGCCCGCGACTGGCTGGCCTCCCTGGCCCAGGACATCGCCGACCTGCGCGCGCAGGGTCGCGAGGTCATTGTCGTCTCCTCGGGCGCCGTGGCCCTGGGGCGCGGACGACTGAACACCGCACCCGGTCGGCTGCAGGACAAGCAGGCCGCCGCCGCCGTCGGCCAGACCCTGCTGATGCACGCCTGGGAAGAAGCCCTGGCCCCCCACGGCCTGATCACCGCCCAGATCCTTCTGACCCGCGACGATACCGAACGCCGTCGCCGCTGGTTGAACGCCCGCGCCACGGTCGAGGCCCTGCTGGCCCATGGCGTCGTCCCGGTGGTCAATGAAAACGACACCGTCGCCACCGAGGAAATCCGCTACGGCGACAACGACCGGCTGGCTGCGCGCGCGGCACAGTTGGCGCGCGGCGACCTGCTGATCCTGTTGTCCGACGTGGACGGCCTCTACACCGCCGACCCGCGCCGCGATCCCGACGCCCGCCATCTGGCCCTGGTCGAGAGCCTCGGCCCCGACATCCTCGGCATGGCCAGCGGCGCCAATGCCGAGGCCGGGGTCGGCACCGGCGGCATGGCCACCAAGCTGGCGGCGGCCCAGATCGCCCGCTCGGCCGGCTGCGCCACCGTCATCGCGTCGGGCCTGACCCTGCATCCGCTGAAGGCCGTGGCCGAGGGCGCCCGCGCCACCCTGATCACCGCCCCGGCCACGCCCCTGGCCGCGTGGAAGCAGTGGATCGCCGGCAGCATGGCGCCGGGCGGTTCCTTGACCCTGGACGAGGGCGCCGTGCGGGCCCTGAAATCCGGCAAGAGCCTGCTGCCCTCGGGCATTGTCACCGTCAGCGGCGAGTTTGAAAAAGGCGACAGCCTGCGTCTGCTCGATCCGTCCGGCGCCGCCTTCGGCGTGGGCCTGGCCGCCTATCCGGCCGATGAAATCGCCCTGATCCGGGGCCGCCATTCTGACGAGATCGAGAGCCTGATCGGCTACCGCGGCCCCTCGGTTGTGATCCACCGCGACGACCTGGTGCTGGAGACCCGATGACTGATGTAAGCACCATCATGCTGGACATGGGCCGACGCGCCCGCGCCGCCGCCGACGCCCTTCGCGCCACGACGCCGGACGCCCGCACCGAGGCCCTCATCCGTCTCGCCCAGGGCCTGCGCGCCGCCGAGGCCGAGATTCTCGCCGCCAACGCCCGCGACATCGCCAACGCCCGCGCCTCGGGCCTGTCGGAAGCCCTGATCGACCGTCTGGCCCTGACCCCCGCTCGCGTCGAGGGCATGGCCGTCGCCGTCGAGACCATCGCCGCCCAGCCCGATCCCGTCGGCGCCGAGATGGCCCGCTGGACCCCCGCCAACGGTCTGGACATCGCCCGCGTCCGCACCCCGCTCGGCGTGCTCGGCGTCATCTACGAGAGCCGCCCCAACGTCACCGCCGACGCCGCCGCCCTCTGCCTGCGCTCGGGCAACGCCGCCATCCTGCGCTGCGGTTCGGACTGCCTGGAATCCTCGCGCGCCATCGCCGCCGTGGTGGCCCGCGCCGTGACCGAGGCCGGCCTGCCCGCCGACACCATCCAGCTGGTTCCCGTCCCTGACCGCGAAGCCGTGGGCGCCATCCTGTCGGGGCTTGAGGGCGCCATCGACCTGATCATCCCGCGCGGCGGCAAGAGCCTGGTCGCCCGCGTTCAGGCCGAGGCGAAAGCGCCTGTGCTGGGCCACCTGGAAGGCCTCTGCCACACCTATCTCGACGCCGCCGCCGACCTTGAGGTCGCCCGCCGCGTCGCCGTCAACGCCAAGATGCGCCGCGTCTCGGTCTGCGGCGCCACCGAGACCCTGCTGGTCGATCGCGCCGCCGCGATGCGCCTGCTGCCCGTCGTCGCCGCTGACCTGATGGCTGCCGGTTGCGAACTGCGCGGCGATGCAGAGACCCGCGCCCTGGTCCCCGCAGCGGCCGAGGCGGTCGAGGCCGACTGGACCACCGAATACCTGGCCCCCGTCCTGTCGGTGCGGGTCGTGGACGGGGTGACGGGCGCCGTGGATCACATCCGCCGCTACGGCTCGGGCCACACCGAGGCCATCATCACCACCAACCCCGAGGCCGCCGAACGCTTCGCCAAAGGAGTCGACAGCGCCATTGTCCTGATCAACGCCTCGACCCAGTTCGCCGACGGCGGCGAGTTCGGCTTCGGCGGCGAGATCGGCATCTCGACCTCCAAGCTGCACGCGCGCGGCCCCGTCGGCGCTGAACAGCTGACCACCTACAAGTACGTCGTGCGCGGCCAGGGTCAGACCCGACCCTGAGCCTTCGCCCCCTGGAGAGCGCCACAGCCCTTCCCGGGATGACGCAAGGCCGCCTGAAACCAACATTTTCCCAGGGCGATGCCCGCAGGAGCCGCGCCCATCGCGTCCGCACCCGCGAAAACGTGCTGCGTCGCACACCGCAGTCCGGTGATAAATTCCGCAAATTTAGATTTGAAGGCCCATTAATGCCTATGCATATAAAATTTTAGCTTCACTTCGGAAAATATTTGCGCTCCCGCCGCAGGATTCGCTTAATGAGCAGATGCAAAAAGGTGGACGTTCCAACCCCGGTGGTTTTCTGATCGAGCAGCGTCGGCTGGAGAAACAGCCCGCTGATCTGCGCGTACGCGCCTTCACGGAGATCACGCTCAAACCGACCGCCGACAGCGGAACGGTCCAGGCGTCGCGCTGCACCGACTGCGGCGTGCCCTTCTGCCAGAACGCCTGCCCGCTGCAGAACAACATCCCCGACTGGCTGGCCCTGTCGGCCGACAGCGACCTGCGCGAGGCCTGGCGCGTCGCCTCGGCAACCTCGACCATGCCGGAAATCTGCGGCCGCATCTGTCCTCAGGACCGCCTGTGCGAGGGCGCCTGCACCCTGCAGCAGTCCGGCTGGGACGGCGTCACCATCGGCTCGGTCGAGGCCTGGATCGCCGACACGGCCTTCGACAACGGCTGGGTCGAGCCCATCCGCCCCCTGGCCGAACGCGGCCAGAGCGTCGCCATCGTCGGCTCCGGCCCCGCCGGCCTGGCCGCCGCCGACCGCCTGCGCAGCGAGGGCTACGCCGTCGTCGTCTATGACCGCCACGACCGCGCCGGCGGCCTGCTGACCTACGGCATCCCCGGCTTCAAGCTGGAGAAGCGCATCGTCCAGCGCCGCATCGACCGCCTGGTCGAGGGCGGGGTCCAGTTCGTGCTGAGCACCAACGTCGGCGTCGACGTGTCGATGGACGAGCTGCGGTCGCGCCATGACGCCGTCCTGCTGGCCATGGGCGTCTATCAGGCCCGCACCCTCGCCGTGCCCGGTCGCGGTCCGAATGACACCGTCGCCGCCCTCGACTTCCTGATCGCCCAGAACCGCGTCGACTGCGGCGACGCTGCTGATGCGTCCGCGCCTCATGCGGCGGGTCGCGACGTGGTCGTCGTCGGCGGCGGCGACACGGCCATGGACTGCGTCCGCACGGCTATCCGCCAGGGCGCGAACAGCGTCGTCTGCCTCTATCGCCGCGACCGCGAGAACATGCCCGGCTCGGCCCGCGAGGTGCAGAACGCCGAGGAGGAAGGCGTCCGTTTCGAATGGCTGGGCGCGCCCAAGGCCCTGATGTCGAAAGGCGAGGCCGTCACCGCCGTCCGCGCCCAGCGCATGGCCCTGACGGAAGCCGCCCCCGGCCAGCGTCGCGACATCGCCTCTGTGGCCGGTTCGGACTTCGACCTGCCCGCCGACCTGGTGATCGAGGCCCTCGGCTTTGAGCCCGAGGCCTTCGCCGAGCAACTCGACGCCGGCCTCGGCCTGACCAAATGGAACACCCTGCAGGTGGCGCGTGGCGGTTTCGCCACCACCCTGCCCGGCGTGTTCGCCGCCGGGGACGCCGTGCGCGGCGCCTCTCTCGTCGTCTGGGCCGTGCGCGACGGCCAAGACGCCGCGGCCGAAATCGACCGCTACCTGCGCGCGCGTACCGAGGAAGCCGCCGCATGACCGACGCATCACAACAGAACTGGCTGGCCCAGTACGAAGAGAACCGCGCCCACCTGATCGAAGGGGGGGCCTATGATCCGGCATCGGAACGCGACGCCTGCGGCGTGGGTCTGGTCTGTGCCATCGACGGCAAGCCGCGCCGCGAAATCGTCGAGATGGCGATCAAGTCGCTGAAGGCCGTGGCCCACCGTGGGGCGGTCGACGCCGACGGCCTGTCCGGCGACGGCGCCGGCGTCATGATCGAGCTGCCCCAGGCCTTCTTCGCCGCCCAGGTGCGCGCCGTCGGCCAGACCCTGCGCCCCGGCCCCATCGCTGTCGGCCAGGTCTTCCTGCCGCGCACCGACCTGGGCGCCCAGGACCACGCCCGCGCCATCGTCGAGGCCGAGGCCATCCGCTCGGGCTTCTACATCTACGGCTGGCGCCAGACGCCGCTGGATTTGTCGGTCGTCGGCGTCCGCGCCGACGCCACCCGCCCCGAGATCGAGCAGATCATGCTGGCCGCCCCCGAGGGCATGGAGATCGAGGAACTGGAGCGCGAGCTCTTCCTGTGTCGCCGCCGCATCGAAAAGGCGGTGCAGGCCAGCGGCCTGAACGGCTTCTACCTGTGTTCGCTGTCGGCCCGCTCCATCGTCTACAAGGGCATGGTCCGCGCCGAGCTGTTGGGTCAGCTGTATCACGATCTGAACGACCCCACGGTCGAGGCCGGCTACGCCGTCTTCCACCAGCGCTATTCGACCAACACCTTCCCCGAGTGGAAGCTGGCCCAGCCCTTCCGCATGCTGGCCCACAACGGCGAGATCAACACGCTTCAGGGCAACCTGAACTGGATGCGCGCCCACGAGATCCGCATGGCGGCCTCGGCCTTTGGCGACCGCGACCATGAGGTCAAGCCGGTGGTCCAGCCAGGCGGTTCGGACTCGGCGGCCCTGGACAATGTCTTCGAGGTCCTGGTTCGCGCCGGACGTCCCGCGCCCCTGGCCAAGGCCCTGCTGGTGCCCGAGGCCTGGTCCTCGGACGACGTGGTGATGAAGCCCGAACACCGCGCCCTCTACGCCTATTGCAATGCGGTGATGGAGCCGTGGGACGGCCCCGCCGCCCTGTGCGCCGTCGACGGCCGCTGGGTCGTGGCCGGCAAGGACCGCAACGGCCTGCGCCCCCTGCGCGCGGTGGAAACCGTGGACGGCCTGCTACTGGCGGGCTCTGAAGCCGGTCTGGTCCCCCTGCCCGAGGGCCGCATCAAGCGCCGCCTGCACATCGGCCCCGGCAAGCTGATCGCCGTCGATCTGAAGCACGGCCGTCTCTACGACGAGCATGAGGCCGTCGACGCCCTGGCCGCCGCCCAGCCCTATGAACAGTGGCTGGAGAACATGGTCGACCTGGAGCCGATCATCGGCCCCGGACCCGAGCCGCGCGCCGCCGTCGGCGAGGCCCTGATCCGTCGTCAGATCGCCGCCGGTTTCAGCCGCGAGGATCTGGACCTGCTGCTGGACGCCCTGGTCCGCGACGGCAAGGAGGCGGTCGGCTCGATGGGCGACGACGCCCCGCCCGCCGTCCTGTCCAGCCTGCCGCGCCCACTGGCCCACTACTTCCGCCAGAACTTCAGCCAGGTCACCAACCCGCCCATCGACCCCCTGCGCGAAGCCGGGGCCATGAGCCTGAAGACCCGCTTCAAGAACCTGGGCAACATCCTGGCCCAGGACGAGGCCCAGACCGAGGTCTTCGTCCTGGACAGCCCGGTCCTGACCACCGGCATGTATCAGCGCCTGCTGGGCGTCGTCGCCGACGGCTCGACCACGGTGATCGACTGCACCTATCCGGTCCCCGCTGAAGGCGATCGCCAAGGCGCCGGCCTGCGTCAGGCGCTCGACCGCATCCGCGACGAGGCCGAGGCCGCCGCCCGCGACGGCGCCACCCTGATCGTCCTGACCGACGAGCACGCCTCGGCCGAGCGTCTGGCCGCGCCGATGATCCTGGCCACCGCCGGGACGCACGGCCGTCTGATCGCGGCGGGCCTGCGCACCTATTGTTCGCTGGTCGTGCGTTCCGCC
This sequence comes from Brevundimonas sp. UBA7506, assembly GCF_002479495.1. Taxonomy (GTDB): domain Bacteria; phylum Pseudomonadota; class Alphaproteobacteria; order Caulobacterales; family Caulobacteraceae; genus Brevundimonas. The sequence goes on along the minus strand of NZ_DLNQ01000014.1, from coordinate 91,163 downwards.
GAGACCCTGGACCCCCACGCCTTCGCCGTTCTGATCGGGGTCGGCGCCACCGCCGTCAATCCGTGGCTGGCGCAGGAGTTGTTCCAGGAACGTCTGGATCGCGGCGTCTATCCGGGCCTGACGCTCCACGACGCCTGCCTCAACTACAAGCACGGCATCGAGGCCGGCCTGCTCAAGGTTCTGGCGCGCAAGGGCATCAGCATCATCTCCGCCTATCGCGGCGGCTGCGAGTTCGAGGTCCTGGGCCTGTCGCGGGCTCTGGCCGCCGAGTTCTTCCCCGGCGCCCCGTCGCGCATCTCGGGCATCGGCCTGGCCGGTCTGGAGCAGGCGGCGCTCAAGCGTCACGCCGTGGCCTTCGGCGCGGCCGTGCCGTCGCCGTCGATGGGCGGCTTCTTCCGCATCCGCGCGGGCGGCGAAGCCCACGCCCACGACGCCAGGACCATCCACCTGCTGCAGGACGCGGTGAACCGCGGCGACTACAAGCGCTTCAAGCAATACTCCGCCGCCGTCCGCGAGCAGCCGGATCTGGCCCTGCGCGATCTGCTGGACTTCAAGGACGGCCTGACCCCGGTGCAGTTGCACGAGGTCGAAAGCGTCTCGGACATCCGCCGTCGCTTCCTGTCCCAGGCCATGTCCTTGGGCGCCCTGTCGCCTGAGGCCCATGAGACCCTGAACATCGCCATGAACCGGATGGGCGCGCGCGCCGTCTCCGGCGAGGGCGGCGAGGACCCGGCGCGCTATGTGCCGCGCCCCAACGGCGACAACGCCAACTCGGCGGTCAAGCAGGTGGCCTCGGGCCGTTTCGGCGTCACCGCCGAATACCTGAACCAGTGCCGCGAGATCGAGATCAAGGTGGCCCAGGGCGCCAAGCCCGGCGAGGGCGGCCAGCTGCCCGGTTTCAAGGTCACCGAGTTCATCGGCCGGATGCGTCACGCCGTTCCGGGCACGACGCTGATCAGCCCCCCGCCGCACCACGACATCTATTCGATCGAGGACCTGGCCCAGCTGATCTACGACCTGAAGGCGATCAATCCCGATGCCAAGGTCACGGTCAAGCTGGTCTCGGCCACCGGCATCGGCGCCATTGCTTCAGGCGTGGCCAAGGCCAAGGCCGACGCCATCCTGATCGCCGGCCACAACGGCGGCACGGGCGCCTCGCCCCAGACCTCGGTCAAGCACGCCGGCATGCCGTGGGAGATCGGTCTGGCCGAAGCGCACCAGGTCCTCAGTCTGAACCACCTGCGCTCGTCGGTGTCCCTGCGCGCCGACGGCGGCATCCGCACCGGCCGCGACGTGGTCCTGGCCGCCCTGCTGGGCGCCGAGGAATACGGCATCGGCACCTCGGGCCTGATCGCCATGGGCTGTCTGATGGTGCGTCAGTGCCACTCCAACACCTGCCCGGTCGGCGTCTGTTCGCAGGACGAGCGCCTGCGCGCCAAGTTCACCGGCACGCCGGAGAAGGTGGTCAACCTCTTCACCTTCATCGCCGAAGAGGTCCGCGAAATCCTGGCCTCGATCGGCGCCCGCACGATCGACGAGATCGTCGGCCGCACCGACCTGCTGCGTCAGACGCGGCGCGGCGGCTCGCACCTGGACGACCTGGACCTCAACCCCTTGCTGATGAAGGTCGACGTCGACCGGCCCGGCCGCTGGGCCGACAAGGTGCGCAAGCCCGTCCCCGAAAGCCTGGACGCCCAGGTGCTGAAGGACGCCGCTCCCTTCCTCGAGCGCGGCCAGACGCTGGAGCTGTCCTATCCGCTGAACAACACCCAGCGCACCGCCGGCGCCGGGGTCTCCTCGGCCATCGTCCGCAAGTTCGGGCCTGAGGGGCCGCAGGGCCGCCTGAAGCTGAAGCTGGAAGGCATCGCCGGTCAGAGCTTCGGCGCCTTTGGCGCGCGCGGCCTGATCCTCGACGTCACCGGCGAGGTCAACGACTACGTCGGCAAGGGCCTGTCGGGCGCCGACATCCATGTCCGTCCCTATGAGTGGCGCGCCGACCAGCAGGTCTGCGGCAACACCACCCTCTATGGCGCCACCTCGGGCCGTCTGTTCGTGGCGGGCGCGGCGGGCGAACGCTTCGCCGTCCGCAACTCGGGCGCCGAGGCCGTGGTCGAGGGTCTGGGCGCGCACGGCTGCGAATACATGACCGGCGGTCGTGTGGTCGTCCTGGGCTCGGTCGGCTGGAACCTGGCGGCAGGCATGAGCGGCGGCGAACTGTTCGTGCTCGACGCCGACGGCCGCGCGGCCCAGGCTCTGAACGGCGATCTGGCCGGCATCGGCCGCCTCGACGCCGACGCCGAGGCCCGGTTGAAGGCCCTGATCGAGGCCCATGCCAGCGCCACCGCCTCGCCCCTGGCCCGACGCATCCTGGCCGACTGGTCCCAGTTCGCGCCGCGCTTCGTCCGCATCGCGCCCAAGACCGTCCTCGCCGCCGAGGCCGCTGAGACCGACGTCAGGCTGGCCCAACCGGCCTGACGTCGCCCTCCCCTTTTCGCCCGCGTCTTCTCCCCGAGACCTTCATGACACCACCGACGATCACCAAGGCCGCAGCATTCTGTTGCGGCCTTTTCGCCTTTGCGTTCGCGGCGCCCGCCTTCGCCGCGCCGCCGAACCTGCTCGCGCATCAGGTCCCGCTGGCGCTGGACGGTCCCGGCACGGCCTGGATCCTGACCTCGACGGCCTTCGTGCTGATGATGACCCTGCCGGGCCTGGCCCTCTTCTACGGCGGCATGGTGCGCAAGAAGAACCTGATCGCCACCATCGCCCATTCCACGGCGGCCATGGCCATCGTCACCGTCCTGTGGTTCGTCGCCGGCTACACCCTGTCCTTCGGCACCGTCGACGGCCCCGCCAACGGCTTCATCGGCAGTCTTCAAGCCCTCTTCCTCAACGGCGTGGGGGTGAAGACCGCCCACGCCCTGACCCCCGGCCTGCCCGAGCTCCTGTGGATCAGCTATCAGCTGACCTTCGCCATCATTACTCCGGCCCTGATCGCGGGCGCCTTCGCCGAGCGGATCAAGTTCTCGGCCAGCGTCCTCTTCTTCACCCTGTGGCACCTGATCGTCTATGCGCCGATCTGCCATCAGGTCTGGGGCGGCGGCTGGATGGGCGAACTGGGCGTGCTCGACTTCGCGGGCGGGGCCGTGGTCCACGTCAATGCGGGCGTGGCCGGTCTGGTCTGCGCCATCGTGCTCGGCCCGCGCCACGGCTGGGGTCGCGACAACATGGCCCCGCACAACCTGGCCTTCACCGCCATCGGCACCGGCCTGCTCTTCGTCGGCTGGATGGGCTTCAACGGCGGCTCGGCGGCCGGGGCCAATGAGATCGCCGCCGTCGCCGTCTTCAACACCCTGCTGGCCCCCGCCGCCGCCGCCGTCGGCTGGATCGCGGTCGAGTGGACGCTGAAGAAAAAGCCGACCCTTCTGGGTCTGCTGACCGGCGTGGTCGCCGGCCTCGTCGCCATCACCCCCGCCGCCGGCTTCGTCGACCCCAAGGGGGCCTTCCTGATCGGTCTGATCTCGGGTCCGGTCGCCTATATCGGCGCGGTCTGGCTGAAGCACAAACTCAAGTACGATGACAGCCTCGACGCCTTCGGCGTGCACGGCGTCGCGGGGATCGCGGGCGCCCTGCTGACCGGGGTCTTCGCCAACGCCGCGATCAACCCCGTCGCCGAAGGGGCCACGGTCTGGAAACAGGCCATCGGCCTGGGCGGCGCCATGGTCTGGAGCGCCGTCGGCACCTTCGTCGTGTTGATGATCTGCAAATACACCGTCGGCCTGCGCGTCGAGAAGGAGGCCGAGATCGAGGGCCTCGACTACAGCCAGCACGGCGAGGCCATGCACTGACGAGCGGGCGGCGTGGGTCGATGAAGCCTTCGCCGCCCCTCTGCGTTCCCACCGGATGACCGCGCGCGGCGAGCTCGACACCTATCAGGCCAAGCGGAACTTCGGCGTCACGCCGGAGCCGAAGGGCCGCAAGGCGAAAGCCCGCCAGACCGGCCTGCGCTATCTGATCCAGCGCCACGCCGCGTCGCACCTGCACTACGACTTCCGCATCGAGCACGACGGGGTGCTCAAGTCCTGGGCCGTGACCAAGGCCCCCTCGCGCGACCCCGCCATCAAGCGGCTGGCGGTCGAGGTCGAGGACCATCCCCTCGACTACGGCGGCTTCGAGGGGACTATCCCGGCCGGGAACTATGGCGCGGGCACGGTGCAGTTGTGGGACGTCGGCGAATGGACGCCCCAGGACCCCGATCTGGACGCGGCCTTTGCCAAGGGCGTGATCAAGCTGACCCTCGACGGCGCGCGGCTGAAGGGCGGCTGGGCCCTGATCCGGCTGAAGTCGGATCGCGGCAAACCCTCCAAGCGCCCGAACTGGCTGCTGCTCAAAGAGAAGGACGCCTATGCCGTCGAGGGCGAAGGCGACGCCCTGACCGAGATCGACGCCTCGGTCGTCAGCGGGCGCAGCCTGGCCGAGATCGCCGAAGGTCATAGCGAATGGACATCGTCCAAACCCGCCGCCCACAAGACGGCGCCCAAGCCCGCCGTCGCTCCCAAACCCCTCGCCAAGCCCCGCGCCTTCGTGCCGATCCAGCTGTGCCAGGTCGCCGAACGTCCGCTTTCGACGCCCGGCTGGGTGCATGAAATCAAGTTCGACGGCTATCGGATTCAGGTCGCGACCGGCGGCGGGCAAGCGTCCCTGCGCACTCGCAAGGGCCTGGACTGGACCGACCGATTTCCCGAACTGGCCGACGACGCCGCCCATTGGCCCGACGCCGTGGTCGATGGCGAACTGTGCGCCCTGGATGAGGACGCCATGCCGGACTTCTCGGCGCTTCAAACCGCCATCGCCGAGGGCGACACGGGCCGTCTGGTCTACTTCGCCTTCGACCTGCTGTTCGACGGGGCCGAAGACCTGCGCCCACTGCCGCTGTCGCACCGCAAGGCGCGGCTGCAGGCCTGGTGCGACCGCGTGACGAAATCTCGTGGAGCGCGTCTGCGCTACGCCGACCATTTCGTCGCCAAAGGTCAGGCCGTTCTGGAAGGCGCCTGCCGCATGGGGCTGGAGGGCGTCATCTCCAAGAAGCTGGACGCCCCCTATCGCGCCGGCCGCTCGGCGACCTGGGTCAAATCCAAATGCCGGGGTCGCGACGAGATGGTGATCGGCGGCTGGTCGTCAGAGGACGGGACCCGCTTTCGCTCCCTGCTGGTCGGGGTGAAGGCGAAGGGCGGCCTGCGCTACCTGGGCCGCGTCGGCACGGGCTATTCCGCCGCCTTGACCAAGACCCTTCTGCCCGCGCTGAAAGCCGCCGCCGCCGAGCGCTCGCCCTTCGTCGCCCCGCCCGAGGCGGAGGATCAGTTGCACTGGGTCGCCCCCGTCCTCGTCGCCGAGATCGAACACGCCGGCTATTCCAAGGATGGCCTCCTGCGTCAGGCCGCCTTCAAGGGCCTGCGCGAAGACAAGGCCCCCGCCGATGTGACCGCCCCGCCCCAACCGCCCGCCGCCAAAGCCGGCAAGCTGACCGTCGCAGGCGTGAGCATCACCCACCCCGACAAGATCCTGTGGCCCGCGACCAGCGACCACGCCGCCGTCAGCAAGGCCGATCTGATCGCCTATTACGCGGCCGTGGCCGAGCGGCTTCTGCCCCATGTGCTTGACCGGCCAGTCTCCATCATCCGCGCCCCAGACGGCATCGAAGGCGAACGCTTCTTCCAGCGCCACGCCCTGGCGGGCCGACATCCGGGCCTGACGGCGATCGACGTCGGCGAAGGCAAGCCCTACCTCGCCGTCACCGACCTAAGCGGCCTGATCGCCGTGGGTCAGTCAGGCGGGCTGGAACTGCATCCCTGGGGCTGCAAGCCCGGCGATCCCGAGACGCCGGATCAGATCACCTTCGATCTCGATCCCGACGAGGGCCTCGACTTCGACGCCGTCGTCGTCGCCGCCAACATGCTCAAACCTCGCCTCGAGGCCCTGGGCCTGACGCCCTTCGTGAAGACCACCGGCGGCAAGGGTCTGCACGTCGTGGTCCCGATCAGGGCCGACGCTCGCAGCCGCATCGACTGGGACGCCGCCAAGGCCTTCGCCAAGGCGGTGTCGGAGGCGATGAAGGCCGACCACCCCGACCGTTTCACCACCACCCTGGCCAAGAAGGCGCGGGGCGGAAAGATCTTCCTCGACTATCTGCGCAACGGCCGCGCCGCCACCGCCGTCGCCCCCTGGTCGCCCCGCGCCCGGCCCGGGGCCGGGATCGCCTGCCCCCTGTCCTGGGATCAGGTGAAGCCGGCGCTCGACCCGAAGGCCTTCAACCTGTCGTCGGCCGTCGACCTGTTGCAAGCGCCCGATCCGTGGGCGGAGTTCCGCGCCTCGGCAGCGTCGCTGAAACCTGCACTGCGGAGGCTCCGCTAGGCCTGCAGACGCTCGGCCAGGAAGTCGACGAAGACCCGCACCCGCGCCGGGGTGTTGGGCCCGCCGATGAAAACGGCGTGGGTGTTCTCCACATCGCCGGGATTGAAGTCCTCCAGCAGGGGGGTCAGCCGACCGGCGGCGATGTCATCCGCCACGCTGAAGGCGCCGACCCGGGTGATCCCCACTCCGTCAGCCGCAAGCTGGCCCAGGGTTTCACCATTATTGGCCTCTAGGCTTCCCCGCACCGTCAGGCGGAATTCATGCCCGTCGCGCACGAACGGCCAGACCGGCTCTGCCCGACGAAAGTTGAAATTCAGGCAGTTGTGGGCGTGCAGGTCCTCGGGGACGACCGGCGTTCCCCGACGGGCCAGATAGGTGGGCGAGGCCACGATGACCCGCCGTGTCTGGCTGATCTTCTTCGCCGTCAGGCCGCTGTCTTCCAAGGGGCCCGAACGGACGCCCACGTCCGCCTGCCCGGCGGCGATGTCCACCACCGCGTCGGTCAGGTTGATATCGACCAGGATGTGCGGATAGAGGGCTGTGAAATCGCCCAGCAGCGGCACGACGTGCAGACGCCCGTGCGACTGGGACACGCTGACCCGCAGCCGCCCGCGCGGCGCGCCCTGGTCGGCGATGGCCTGCTCGGCATCGTCCAGATCGGTCAGGATGCGTCGCGCCGCCTGCAGATAGGCCTCGCCCTCCGCCGTCAGGGTCAGGCTGCGCGTGGTGCGGATCACCAGCCGCACACCCAACCGGGCCTCGGTCCGCGCCACCGTGCGACTGACGGCCGAGGGCGTCAGCTTCAACGCGCGCGCCGCGCCGGAGAAGCTCCCCGCTCGCGCCGCCGCCTCGAATACCGCCAGCTCGCCTGCGCGATTGACCTCGATGTCGGCCATTCGTGCCTCCAGAGCAAAGATGTTTGACCTCACCCAGCCCTACTCCCTGCACCTCGCTCGCGCCACCTGTCCGCTCGAAACAGGACAGGCCTCCGCTCTTATGAAACTCAATCCTCCCCTTCTCGCGCTGGCGGTCGGCGCCTTCGGCATCGGCGTCACCGAGTTCGCGCCCATGGGCATGCTGCCCGTCATCGCCGGCGACCTGGGCGTCTCCATTCCGGCGGCGGGTCTGCTGGTCAGCGCCTACGCCTTCGGGGTCCTGATCGGCGCGCCGCTGATGACCCTGACCACCGGCCGCGTGCCGCGCCGAACCCTGCTGATCGGCCTGATGGGAATCTTCACCCTGGGCAACCTGCTGTCGGCCATAGCCCCCGAATACTGGAGCCTGATGGCGGCGCGGGTCGTGACCTCGTTCAACCACGGCGCCTTCTTCGGCGTCGGCTCCATCGTCGCAGCCAGCGTGGTGGCGCCGAACCGGCGCGCGGGCGCGGTGGCGGCCATGTTCATGGGTCTGACCATAGCCAACATCACCGGCGTGCCCCTGGCCGCCTGGGCCGGCGAGACCCTGGGCTGGCGCGCCTCCTTCTGGGGCATCGCCGGTCTCGGCGCCCTGGCCATGATCGCCCTGCGCCTGACCCTGCCGCATGGCCGGGTCGAGGCCTCGGCCGACGGCGGCGCCATGAAGGCCGAACTCGCAGTGCTGAAGCGCGGCCCGGTGCTGGCGGCCCTGGCCCTGACCGTGATCGGCTCCAGCGCCATGTTCACCGTCTTCACCTACATCGCCCCGATCCTGAAGGAACAGACCCTGGCCTCCAGCGCCTTCGTCACCGCCATGCTGGTCGTCTATGGCGTCGGCCTGACCGTGGGCAACTGGCTGGGCGGCCGCTTCGCCGACCGTTCGGTGGATCGCACTTTGATCATCACCCTGGCCAGCCTGGCCGCCCTGCTGGTCCTGTTCGCCGTCGTCATGCCGTGGCAGGCGCCCGCCGCCGTGGTCATCTTCCTGTGGGGCGTGGCCAGCTTCGCCCTGGTGCCGCCGCTGCAGATGCGGGTCATGACCGCCGCCAGCGACGCGCCCAACCTGGCCTCGGCCATGAACATCGGCGCCTTCAACCTGGGCAACGCCATCGGCGCGGCCCTGGGCGGCGCGGTCATCGGCCTCAACCTCGGCTATCCGGCCGTGGCCCTGGCCGGGGCGGCGATGGCGGCCTCGGGTTTGGTCCTGGTCCTGCTGCTGGTCCGGCGCGAGGCACGCGAGGCGACGGCGGCTCCCGCCCGCTGCTAGTTCAAAAGACCGGCCTCTTCTTCATCCGAAGGAGGGGCCGCTTCGCCGCTTTGGTGCTAGGCTTGATCTTTACGATCAAGGAACACCCTCATGGCGGGCCTCAAGGACAAGCGCGGCTTTATCGACAAGGACCGGCTGGACCTGTCCGAACGTCAGGCCGTCGAATACTGGATGAAGCGCTGGGGCGTGACCCGCGACCAGATCGTCACCGCCCACCGCAAAGTCGGCCGCATGACCAAGGACATCGCCGCCGAACTGGGCAAGAAACGCTAGTCAGCCGGTCTTCTTTTTCGGCGCGGCCTTCCTGGCGGCAGGCTTGGCCGGAGCCGCCTTGGAGGCCGCCCCCTTCAAACTCGCTTTTAGCGCCGCCATCAGGTCGATGACATTGGTGTCGTCCGGCTCGGGGGCCGAGACCACGCCCTTCCCGCCCTTCTGCTTGGCCGCGATCATCTCGCGCAGGGCTTCGTCGTAGCGATCATGGAAGCGGGTCGGATCAAACGCCGCCTCCTTCTGGCCGATGATCCGGGCGGCGATCTCGACCATGTCGGGGTCGGCCTTCGCCTCCGGGATGTCGTCGAAGAAGTCGTCGGCGTTTTTCACCTCGTCGTGGGCGCGCAGGGTGTAGGCGACCAGTCCCTTGCCGTGGACCTCCAGCGCCAGTTGTCGCTCCTTGCCGCGCAGCACCAGTTGACCCAGGGCGATCTTGCCCGCCGTCTTCATCGCCTCGCGGATCACGGCGAAGGCTTCAACCCCGACGCCCTTTTCCGGCACCACATAGAAGGGGTCATCCCAATAGAGACGGTCGATGTCGGCCTCGTCGACGAACTGGTCGATGGCGATGGTCCTGGTGCTTTCCAGCTTCACCTTGTCGAAGTCGGCCTCGTCGAATAGGACGTATTCGTCCTTGGAGACTTCATAGCCCTTGACCAGATCCGACCGCTCGACCGGTCCGGTGTCGGGGTCGGTCGTCACCATGCGGATCCGGTTGTTCGTCGCCGGGTTGATCAGGTGAAAGCGCACGTCGGCGGCGCTGCTGGTCGCCGTGTAGAGGGCGACGGGACAGGTCACCAGCGACAGCTTCAAATGCCCCTGCCAGGTCGGTCGCGCGGCCATGATCCGGTCCTCCAGCCCGCTTCAACGGGTGCGGCGCGGATTCGTTCAGGCCTCTGGCCCCGGCCGAAGAACCGCGCAATCATCCGTCCATGACCTGGATCGTCCGCCTGTTCCGTCTGCACGCCGCCCTGTGGCTGGGGCTGGCGGTGCTGGGCGCGGTCATCGCCCTGACGCCCGGCGTCCGGGACTGGCCGACGCGGATCGCGGCGGGATGGGGCGCGGGCGCCGCCGCCTTTCTGGCCCTGACCTTCGCGCGACTGATGCGCGCCCGCTCGGTCGAGGCCATTCGCAAGCGCGCCGCCGAACTGGATCAGGCTGGCGGCGCGGTCCTGCCCCTCAGCCTGCTGGCGGCGGCCGCCAGCGTCTTCATCATCGTCATGGAGGCGGCCGACGGCGGCAAGCCGTCGGCGGCGGCGGCCTTCTTCTCGATCGTCGTCATCGCCCTCTCCTGGCTGTTCGTACATGTCATCTTCACCCTGCATTACGCGCATGAGTTCTACGCGCCCGACGACACGGGAAAGGGCGACCGCCAGGGACTGATCTTCCCCGGCGAGGACGACGCCGACTACTGGGACTTCCTGCATTTCGCCCTTATCATCGGCGTCGCCAGCCAGACCGCCGACATCCAGATCAGCAGCCAGAAGCTGCGCCGCATCGCCACGCTGCACAGCCTGGTCGCCTTCCTGTTCAACACGGTGATCCTGGCCCTGGCGGTCAATATGGCGGTGAGCCTGTTGGGCTAGCCCGCCGCCTTGCGCTCATCAAAGGCCAGCCTCGCCGCCTCGATACGATCCAGGTTCTTCTCCGCCCAGGTCCAGACCCCGCAGAAGGCTTCGGCCAGGGTCACGCCAAGATCGGTCAGCCGGTATTCGACGCGCGGCGGAATGACCGGATGCACGGTCCGCACCACGAGGCCGTCGCGCTCCATCTGCCTGAGGGTCTGGGTCAACATCTTCTGACTGATGCCGCCGACCCGTTCGCCCAGGCGGGTGAAGCGCTGCTCCCCGTGCTGCTCCAGCACCTCCAGGATCAACATGGTCCACTTGTCCGCCACCCGCCCAATGACCTCGTTGACCAGAGCCTCAACGCGCGCATCGACCGGCTCATCGCTATGTGGCGACGAAATTCTCGCGGCCGGATAGTGCGTCATATCCAAATCTTCCCATCCGGTAAGTATGGCTGTTTCTGGTGCCTACTTTCTAACGGAGAGCATAGACCATAGCTGAGCCCCGGCGTGAATGCGCACACCGAAGGAGCCCGAAATGAAGATCACCGGCAACACCATCCTGATCACCGGCGGCGGCAGCGGCATCGGCCGCGCCCTGGCCGAAAGCCTGCACGCGCGCGGAAACCGCATCATCATCACCGGCCGCCGTGAGGCGCCGCTGAAGGCCGTCGCCGCCGCCAACCCCGGCATGGCCTGGGCGACCCTGGACATGGAAGACTCCGCCGCCATCCGCGCCTTCGCCGACCGGATCGTGCGGGACCACCCCGACCTCAACGTCGTCGTCAACAACGCCGGGATCATGCAGCCCGAGGATCTGACCGCCGAGCCCTTCTCGCTGGAGACGGCCGAGACCACCATCGCCACCAACCTGCTGGGCCCGATCCGGCTGACCATGGCCCTGCTGCCGCATCTGCGCCGCCGCCCGGCCTCGACCGTGATCACGGTCACCTCCGGCCTCGCCTTCATCCCCTTGGCCGCCACTCCGACCTACAACGCCACCAAGGCGGCTATCCATTCCTGGACCCAGTCCCTGCGCACCCAACTGGCTGGCGCCTCGGTCGAGGTGCTGGAACTGGCCCCGCCGGCGGTCGCCACAGACCTCATGCCCGGCCACGCCGAAAACCCCGCCTCCATGCCCTTGGCCGACTATACGGCCGAGGTGATCGGCCTGATCGAGCGCGGCGAAACCCCGCGCGGCGAGATCCTGGTTGAGCGGGTCAAACCCTTGCGCCGCGCCGAGATCGACGGGCGCTACGAACAGATCTACGCTGCTCTGAACGGCCATACCTGAGCCTGAAAAATCAAGGCCGCGCCCGCGCCGCCTTGACTTGGCCGCTATTGAGGCCCATCTGCGCTGCACCGCACAATCGCGGTATCCGGTTTCCTGCAACGCGTGTGGGCCTTCCTCCCCGAAGACCTGATTGCAGACGCAGCCGGCCAGACCTCAGAGTCATTACGTCGTCCGGACACGCGGGGCGGCGCCCGATCCACCCCGACGGCTTCATTCCGAAGCTCTATCGGGACTGGCGGTGCGTCTTCCTTGTTGCGTGCGGTCAGAAGGCTTCGCCTTCTCGACCTGACGCACGCGGGATGCGCACTTCCGCAAGCGAAAGACGCTCCGTGAGCAACACCACCTTTGAATCCATGGGCCTGAACAAGGCCATCCTTCAGGCCCTGGCCGCGACCGGCTATGAAAAGCCGACGCCGATCCAGGCCAAGGCCATTCCCGACGTCATGGCGGGCAAGGACCTGCTGGGCATCGCCCAGACCGGCACCGGCAAGACGGCCGCCTTCGCCCTGCCGATCCTGCATCGCCTGGCCGAGAACCGCATCCCGCCGCGCCCGCGCACCACGCGCGCTCTGATCCTGAGCCCGACGCGCGAACTGGCCACCCAGATCGGCGAGAGCTTCAAGCAGTACGGCGCCCATCTGGGCTTCCGCGTCGCCGTCATCTTCGGCGGCGTGAAGTACGGCGGCCAGGAACGCGCCCTTCAGCAGGGCCTGGACGTTCTGGTGGCCGCCCCCGGCCGCCTGCTGGACCACATCCAGCAAAAGACCCTGGACCTGTCGACCTGTGAGATCTTCGTCCTGGACGAGGCCGACCAGATGCTGGACCTGGGCTTCATCAAGCCCATCCGTCAGATCGTCAGCCGCATCCCGGCCAAGCGTCAAAACCTCTTCTTCTCGGCCACCATGCCGTCGGAGATCGGCAAGCTGGCCGGCGAGCTGCTGAAGGATCCCGTCAAGGTCCAGGTCACGCCGCAGTCGACCACGGTCGAGCGCATCAAACAGTCGGTCATCCACATCGAACAGGGCCGCAAGCGCGCCCTGCTGACCGAGCTGTTCAGCGACCCCGCCTATACGCGCTGCCTGGTCTTCACCAAGACCAAGCACGGCGCCGACAAGGTCGCGGCCTATCTGGAAGCCGGCGGCGTCGAAGCCGGCGCCATCCACGGCAACAAGAGCCAGCCGCAGCGTGAGCGCGCCCTGGAAGCCTTCAAGAACGGCAAGCTGCGCGTTCTGGTCGCCACCGACATCGCCGCGCGCGGCATCGACGTGGACAAGGTCACCCACGTGGTGAACTTCGAACTGCCCTATGTGCCGGAAGCCTATGTCCACCGCATCGGCCGTACGGCCCGCGCGGGCAAGGACGGCACCGCCATCAGCTTCGTCGCCGGCGACGAGATGAAGCTGCTGAAGGACATTGAGAAGGTCACGCGCCAGAAGATCCCGGCCGTGGATCGCCGCAACGACAAGGCCCTGGCCCAGCTGGACGCCTCGATCATGGCGGCGGGCGTGGCCAAGAAGGCGACCCTGCCCGAGCGCGAAGGTCGTGAAGGCCGCGGCGGCGAAGGCCGCAATCGTCCTCGCAACCCGCGTCGCGACGGCGTCAAGCCGGAGGGCGGCGGTCAGCCGCACCGCCAGCGCAAGGGCGGCCGCGACCGCACCCACCACGCCGAGCGTCCGGCGGCGGCCTATGATCCGATGGCGGGCGAACGTCCCAAGTCGTCGCCGCGCGCCCAACCGGCGGCCGAGCCCAAGCCGGTCGGCGAGATGAAGCGCCGCCCCCGTCGTCGCCCGTCGAACGGCGGCAAGGGCTACAGCGCCTAGGATCGTCTGATCCGAAGCCAAAGAAAAAGGGCGGCTCCCGCAAGGGAGCCGCCCTTTCCATATGAGTCTGGGGCCGGGATCAGAAGGCCCAGCGCGCGCCCAGCGAGGCGACCAGAGCCGAACCCTCGGCCGTGCCGCGCAGGTGGGACGTCGTCGCCGCCGGAGTGCCGGCGTAGAAGGTGCGGTCGTCATAGATGTCTGAGTCGCTGAAGGCGATGTAGGTCAGACCCGCGTCGAAGGTCACGCCCTTGTTCACCTCGGTCGAGGCGCCGACCGAGACCAGCAGACGGTCGGCGTCGGGGATGCGGGCCGTGCGCAGGCTGTCGCGGGTCGGGGTCGGATCATAGCCGACGCCGGCGCGCAGGGTGGTCTTGTCGCTGTAGGCGTAATCCAGGCCGATGGCGCCGGTGGTCACGTCCTTGTAGTTCTGATGGATGGAGTCGCCGCCGTTCGGATATTCGACGTTGATGGCGTCGAACTCGGACCAGCCGATGCGGTTGACCTGGGCGTTCAGGGTCAGCTTGTCGTTGACGGCGTAACGCACCGAGGCCGAGGCGAACCACGGGGTGTTGAAGCTGGCCATGCCGCCGGTCGAGACGCTGTTGGGCGCCAGGGGGCCGGTCAGGACGATGTTCACGTCGCCGTCCAGTTCATGCTCGATGGCCGAGCGATAGGACAGGCCAAAGTCCCACGCGCCCTTGTGCACCTGGGCGCCGACGTTCCATCCGAAATCCCATCCGTCGCCTTCCAGCGAGGACGAGCCGTCCGGCAGCAGGGGCGAGACCGACGGCATGGCCGAGGTCAGCTTGGCCTTGACGTACTGGGCGTTCAGGCCGGCGCCGAGGTCCAGCCAGTCGTTGACCTGATAGGCCACGGTCAGGCTGGCGTCGCCCGAGCGCAGTTCCGAGGTCAGGGCGTCATAGCGGGCGAACGAACCCGGCTCGTATTTGGTGGTGAAGTTGTAGGGCGCGGCCACCGAGACGCCGACGGCGAAGCGGTCGCCGATCGGGGTGGCGAAGGCGAAGTTGGGCACCAGGCCGCTTTCGATCGGATCCACCTCGGTGTTGCGCGGGTCGCGCACCGGCACGTTCACGCCGCCCGGATAGGTGACATAGGAGCCGGCGTTCTTCACTTCGGAGTCGATGCGGATGGCGTGCATGCCGAACGACAGCTCGCGCCCGCTGCGGGCGATGGCGGCGGGGTTCCACCACATCGAGCCGGTGCCGCGATCGGCGGCTTCGCCCGAGAAGGCGCGACCGGCGCCGCGCACCGACTGTTCCTGAAGATAGAAGGAGCCGGCGAAGGCCGGGGCCGCCACGGAGGCCATGAGGACTGCAAGGCCGCCGATGCGAGCCGTGTTCCTGGGGGTCATACTGTTTCACCTATGTAAGTCCGCCCGTTCTTACTGGTGAACGGGTCGTTTTTCGGGGAGAGGCGCCACGCTATCAGCCACAGCGCTCGTGTCATGAAAGCGTTGCGCCTGAGACTCCTCTCGGACCGCAAATCGTCGAAACCGTGGCGACTTTGTCGCACAATTCTACACCTGAGACGGTGACGTTACGGCAAGATTAATTCCCAAATAACGCAGTTCGCGAGAAAGATCGTGTTCCGCAAGGTCAACTTTCGCTTCATCACGACCACGGATCACCAGCTGGGTTCCGACCGGTCCTTCGCCGCCCAAGCCGAAAGGATAGCTGCCGAACGACAGGTCCGGACGAGCCTCCGCGGCGGCCCTCAGAACCTCGGCGACGCCCCCCTCGCCGACGCCTTCGACCCGGATCGTCCTGGCATGGACCACGGCCCCCGTGCGCAGACGCGGGACCACGTCCTGCAGCATGGCCTCCATGATCTTCGGCACGCCCGCCATGACGAAGACATTGCCGATCTGGAACCCCGGCGCATCCGTCACCGGATTGGCGATCAGGGTCCCGCCGTCAGGAATGCGCGCCATGCGCCGGCGCGCGGCGTTGAACTCGCCAGGTCGGTAACGGCGCTCCAGAACGGCCACGGCGTCAGGGTGCTCGTTCACCGGCACGCCGAAGGCGGCCCCGACAGCGTCGGCGGTAATGTCGTCATGGGTCGGACCAATGCCGCCCGTCGTGAACACGTAGTCATAGGTCGCGCGCAGGGCGTTCAACGCCTCCACGATCTGCGATTGCCGGTCGCCGACCGTGCGCGCCTCCATCAGGTCGATCCCCAAGGCCGCCAGAAATCGGGCGATGGTGTTCAGGTTGGTGTCCCGCGTCCGACCGGACAGGATTTCATCCCCGATAATCAGAACGGCGGCAGTGGGGGCGGCTTGATCGGTCATGATCTGCAGATAGGCGCCGCCTTCCGCCGCGTCATCGTCTCCGCCTGACGGGGTTGAGCTTTTGTGCTAGTCTCGCCATCTGACGTCTAAGAAACAGCCGCCCTCCCTTTCGTCGCGGCGCCCGAAAGCAGATCATGTACGAGACCCCCGACCTGGATACCGACGCCTTCGTCCGCAGCCATGAAATCCGCATCCATGACGCGGAGGCCTTCGAGGGCATGCGCAAGGCCGGACGTCTGGTGGCCGAGGCTCTGGACATGATCGGCGAGCACGTGAAGCCCGGCGTCACCACCGGCGAACTGGACGATCTGGTGCGCGAGTTCACCCTGGCGCGCGGCGGCGTCCCCGCCTGCCTCGGCTACAAGGGCTACACCCGGACGATCTGCACCTCGATCAACCACGTCGTCTGCCACGGCATTCCGGGCGACAAGGTTCTGAAGGAAGGCGACATCGTCAACATCGACCACACCGTCATCATCGATGGCTGGCATGGCGACTCGAGCCGCATGTATCCGGTCGGCGAGATCAACGCCCGGTCCAAGAAGCTGATCGACGTCACCTATGAGGCGCTGGAACTGGGTCTGGCCCAGGTCAAGCCCGGCGCCACCTTCGGCGACATCGGCTATGCCATCCAGAAATTCGTCGAGGCCCAGCGCATGAGCGTGGTGCGCGACTTCTGCGGTCACGGCATCGGCCGCGTCTTCCACGACAGCCCCAATGTCCTGCACTATGGCCGCCGCGGCGAGGGCGCCGTGCTGAAGCCCGGCATGTTCTTCACCGTCGAGCCGATGGTGAACCTGGGCAAGCCGGCGGTGAAGGTGCTGTCCGACGGCTGGACTGCCGTGACCCGCGACAAGTCCCTGTCGGCCCAGTGCGAGCACACCATTGGCGTGACCGAGGACGGTCTGGAAATCTTCTCGGCCTCGCCGAAGGGCCTGTTCCGCCCGAAATTCTAGACCCCGCTCATCCCCGCGGAGGCGGGGACCCAGAGCTTTGGCCCCGCAATCCAGCGCTTGATCCCTGCGACGGACAAGTTAGCGTCCGGTCCCAGGACTGGGTCCCCGCCTCCGCGGGGATGAGCGGATGGGGGCATCGTGTCCGACGGCGTCGCGGGAGCAATTCCAAAGCAGGCCAAGCCGCACCACGCCGGTCATCGCGAACGGCTGCGCGAACGCGCGCGCGGCGCCGGCATCCACCACCTGCCTGACTATGAACTGCTGGAGCTCTTCCTGTTCCGCAGTCAGCCGCAGGGCGACGTCAAGCCGATCGCCAAGGCCCTGCTGACCCGCTTCGGCTCCCTGGCCGCCGTCCTGGCCGCCTCGGTCGAGGACCTGATGACCGTCCGCGCAGAGGACTCGCGCGGCCGCTCCAAGGGCGTCGGCGCCGAGACCGCCCTGGACCTAGCCGCCCTGCACGAGGTATCGCGCCGCGTGGCCAAGGAGGAGGCCAACAAGCGCACCGTCATCTCGTCCTGGACGGCCCTGCTGGCCTATGTCCGCCTGTCGCTGCAGCACGAGCCGCGCGAGCAGTTCCGCGTCCTCTACCTCGACAAGAAGAACCAGCTGATCCTCGACGAGATCCAGAACCGGGGCACGGTGGATCACGCCCCTGTCTATCCGCGCGAGGTGGTGCGCCGCGCGCTGGAGCTGTCGGCCAGCGCCATGATCATCGTCCACAATCACCCCTCCGGCGACCCCACCCCCAGTCGCGCCGACATCGACATGACGAGACAGGTGATCGAGGCCGCGCGCTCGCTCGCTGTCCAGGTCCACGACCACCTCATCGTCGGCCGCGAAGGCGTGGCCAGCTTCAAGCAACTGGGTTTGATGTGACCATCCTGACCACCGACCGCCTGACCCTGACGCCTGTCGCCGTCGGCGACATGGACGATCTGATCCCGCTCTGGGCCGACGCCGACTTCACCCGCCACATCATGGGGCGCGGCCTGTCGGAGGAAGAGGTCTGGTTCCGGCTGTTGCGCGATATCGGCCACTGGCAGGCCAAGGGGTACGGCAACTGGTCGATCCGCGAGACGGATACTGGCGCCTATGTCGGCAGCGTCGGGGTGCTGGACTATCGGCGCGAGATGACCCCGGCCTTCGATGCGCCGGAACTGGGCTGGGGCGTGGCCCCCGCCTTTCAGGGTCAAGGCCTGGCGCTTGAAGCCCTGCAGGCGGCCCTGACCTGGACCGACGCCTATCGGCTGGAGCCGCGCACCGTCTGCATGATCTCGCCCGACAACGCCCCCTCGGTGAAGCTGGCGGAGCGCGTCGGCTACCGCCCCTATGCCGAAGCCGACTACAAGGACTCGCGCGTCACCCTGTTTGAACGACCCCGCGCGGTTGCGGGCTGACAGACGGCGCAGACCTCTCTAGGTTTTACAGTTCAGATCCGATCTTCCGGTTTCGAGAGTAGCTTCATGCCCATGTCCGTCGACGTCCTTCGCGCCCATCTGGTCGAGGCCTTCCCCGATGCGGACATCGCCATCGAGGACCTGGCCGGCGACGGCGACCACTATCGCGCCCGGATCGTATCAGCGGCTTTCAAGGGCCTGCCGCGTGTGCGCCAGCACCAGTTGGTCTACGGCGCGTTGAAGGGTCAGATGGGCGGCGAGTTGCACGCCCTCGCGCTGGAGACCTCCGCCCCTGCCGAGGCGGGCTGACCCATGCGCTATCGTCCGTTCGGCGGCACCGGCGCGGCGGTCTCGAACCTGACCCTCAGCCTCGGGCATGAGGCCCTGGGGCGGGGACGCGCGGCCCTCAGCGAGCTGATCTTCACCGCACTCGAAGCAGGGGTGAACAGCTATCACCTCGAGAACGCCGACCCGGTCCTGGCCGAGATCGTCGGCGAGGCCCTCGGCCATGTCGAGCGTCGCCTGGTCTGCGTCGGCCTCACCCTGGGCGTCGGCGACGGGCGTAAAAAGGGCTTTCGTGACTTCTCGGCCGAGGGCCTGAGCGGATCGATCGACCGCGCCCTGCACGCCTCGGGTCTGGGCTGGTTCGACGTCGCCGTGCTGGACGAACCCGCCGACGATGAACTGCCCCAGGCTTCGCTGATCGTGCTGAAGGCCCAGCGCAAGGCCGGTCACGTCAAGCTGCTCGGCGTGTCGGGCGACGCGCCCGTGATGGACGTCTATGTCTCGACCGGGGCCTTCGACGTTCTCTACACCCCCTTCCACGCCAATGTGGAATGGCGCATCCGCTCGCGGATGCGAGCCGCGCGCGAACGCGACATGGCGGTCTTCACCTACGACTACTTCCCTGAAAGCCTGTCGACCGAACGCAAGGCGGCGGGCGCGGGCGCAGCGCCCAAGAAGAAGGGCCTGTTCGGTTTCGGCGCCAAGCCCGTCGATCCGGGCCTGGCCAACGCCGGCTCCTTCGCCTTCCTGCACCAGACGACGAACTGGAAGGCCGAGGAAATCTGCCTGGCCTTCACCTTGACCGACCCGGCCATCGCCAGCGTCATGGTGGACGCCGTCAATCCAGAGCGGATGGAGGCTCTGGCGGCCGTTCCTGAGCGCGATCTGCCGCCCGGCCTGTCGGCCCAGATCGAGATGGCGCGCGTGGGCTCGGCGGCGGCTTAGCCGCCCACAGCGACGAACGGCCCGTTGAGGAAGCCCGGCTTGCGATAGGCCAACCGCGCCCCGTCCGCCCCCAGGACGCGGCCCCCGGCCGCTTCCAGCACCGCCTGCCCGGCGGCCGTATCCCATTCGGATGTCGGCCCGGTGCGCGGGTAGGCGTCGAAACGGCCCTCGGCGATGAGGCAGAACTTCAACGACGAGTCCGTGCCCTGCCACCGGCTGCAGCCGTGACGCGCGGCCAGCCGCGCCGCCTCCTCGTCGGTCATGCTGTGGCTCAGCAAGGCGACGCCTTCGGCCGGACGGTCGCGCACCTTGATCGGCCGCCAGGCCTCGCCGAAGGCGCGGCGCACGGCCCCCTTGCCTGGTGTGGTCGAGGCCCAGGTCACCCCCGTGGCTGGGGCCGTCACCACGCCCGCGACAGGGGCGTCGCCGCGCATCAGGGCGATGTTGACGGTGAAGCTCTCGCGGCCCTGAACAAAGCCCTTGGTCCCGTCCAACGGGTCGATCAGCCAGAACCACTCGCCGACCGAGGTCGGGACGCCGTCGGCGGCGGAGGCTTCCTCGGCCACAGCCTCGACCTCGGGCCAGTGCTCGGCCAGCCGCTTCAGGATCAGGGCCTCGGCGGCGCGGTCGGCCTCGGTCACCGGGCTGGCGTCGGACTTGGTCTCGACCGCCGTGTCGGCCCGCCAGAACGGCAGGATCAGACGCGCAGCCTCCTCGGCGATGTCGGCGATGGTCTCGGCGAGGGCGCCGGAAGCGAGGTCGGTCTCAAGAGCGTGCGTCATGTCTTCGCCTCGATAGCCCATGCGACCGGTTTCAAGAACCGGCAAATCAGGTCAGCCTTAACCATTCCATCCAGAAGACCGCCCGAACGATGACCCTCCCTGACCTAGCTATTCCCTCGGCCGACCTCGCCGCCGCCGACCTGCCCGTGGGCGGCGCCGAACTGGCGGCCTTCATCGCTGGAAAGCTGTGTCACGACTTCATCAGCCCGGCCGGCGCCATCATGTCGGGGCTGGACCTGCTGGAGGACCCCACCGCCCAGGATATGCGCGACGACGCCATGAGCCTGATCCGCCAGAGCGCGAAGAAGATGGTGGCCCACGTCCATTTCGCCCGCGTCGCCTTCGGCGCCGCCACCACCAGCGAACACTTTGTCTCGGCCGAGCTGCGCGGCCTGGTCGCCAACCTGTCCGAAGGCGGACGCGCCACGCTGGACTGGCGCATCGACGACGGCCAGACGCTCTCCAAGCCCGAGGCCCGCATCCTGATCAATCTGGCCTGGATGGCCCTTGGCGCCCTTCCGACCGGCGGGGTGGCGACCATCACCGCTCGCCGCGAAAGCGACCGTCTTCTGCTGATCGGATCGGCCGAGGGGAACCGCGCGCGGCTCAAGCCCGAGGCCCTGACCGGGCTCGGCGGGCAACGCCTGACCGAGGGTCTGGCCGGTCAGTGGATCCAGCCCTACTGGCTGTGGCTGGCCGTCAACGAGGCGGGCGGACGCCTCGATGTCGCCAGCGACGAGGGCCGCGTCGGTCTGATCGCCCGCATTCCGGCCTGATCGCGGCCCGTTCCAATCGTCCGTTAACCCCCAGGAACGATCATGGCGCGAGCCGCGCTTTGATTGTGCGCGCAGCGGGATAGAGCCCTTGGACCTCAAGACCTGTTTGATCGTCGATGACAGCCGGATCATCCGCAAGGTCGCGCGCCGCATCATCGAGGACCTTGGCTTCGAGGTCGATGAAGCCGCCGACGGCGCCGAGGCCCTGACCTACTGCATGGGCCTGATGCCCCAGGTGGTCCTCCTGGACTGGCAGATGCCGGTCATGGACGGTCTCAGCTTCCTGCGTCGCCTGCGCGACCTGCCTGGCGGCCGCGTACCCAAGGTGTTGTTCTGCACGATCGAGACCCGCGCCGACCGGATTGCAGAAGCCCTGTCCGCAGGGGCCGACGATTATGTTATGAAACCCTTCGACGGCGAGATCCTTCATTCCAAACTCGCCGAAGTGGGAGCTGTTCAGTCGCCGTCATGACGCCGGAGGATTTCGATCGCCTTCAGACCTTGCTGGCGTCCCGCGCCGGCTTTCGGCTGTCGCGCGACCGGATGCATCTGGCCGAGCATCGCCTGGGCCCCGTGGCGCGCCGCGAGGGCTACCACAATGTCGAGGCCATGCTGGCGACGCTGTGGAACAAGCCGGTCGCCTCGCTTGGCTGGGCGGTGATCGAAGCCCTGCTGAACGGCGAAACCTGGTTCCGCCGCGACCGCGCCGTTTTCGACGTCTTTGCGCGTGAACTGATGCCGGCCCTGACCGCCGCCCGGCCCGGCGGCAAGGTGCGGCTGTGGTCCGCCGGTGCCTCGACCGGTCAGGAGGCCTATTCCCTGGCCATCGCCGCCCTGGAGAACAGGGCCGACGTGGAAATCCTCGCCACAGACCTGTCGCGCCTGTCGATCGAAAAGGCGCATTCGGGCCTCTACACCTCGTTCGAAATCCAGCGCGGGCTGTCGGCCCGCACCATGCTGCGCTGGTTCGAACAAGCCGATGAACAATGGCGCGCCCGTCCCGAGCTGCGCAGCGCGGTGAAATTCGAACGCGCCAACCTGCTCGACGAACCAGCCGACGAGCGCCAGTTCGACGTCATCTTCTGCCGCCATGTGCTCTGCGATCTGGAGCCCGAACGCCGCGCTCAGGTGTTGGACCGCCTGGAGCGCCAGCTGGTGGACGACGGCTGCCTCTTCCTCGGGGTCGACGAGCGGCCTGAGGGCGACAGCGTCGCCTTCCGTCCGGTCGCCGGCCGCAAGGGCCTGTATGTGAAGGCCCCATCGGCGGTGCGCCGCGCCGCCTAGGCCGTCAGCAGGCCTTCGGCCGCTGCCGCCTTGACCCGCACCTGCGGAACCTCGCTGAAAACCAGATCGCTGACGCCGAAATACTCGGCCTGATTCAGGGCGCACCAGTCGGTCGTGACCAGACGGATGGTTGCCCTGCCCGCGACATCGCTCACCGCACCATAGACGAAGTCGCCGTTGCGCTCGGCCAGGGGCATGGTTCGATCCTGGTTGGCTCGCGCCATGAAGCCCGCCAGGCGTTCAACCGGGACCTCGGCGACCATCAGCTTGCCGTCGAAGCGCACCACGGCGTCGAACTCATAACGCGTCACCGGCCCCGCCGGCAGGCCGGTCCCCAGGGTGGTGTGGCCGATGAAGCCCGCCTCGGCGTCCGCCGCTCTCGCCAGCGCGGCGGCGACGGCCCGGCCGGTTTCGCCCAGGCTCATCGCGCGCGGACTGACGCCCAGCACCGCCCTTTCCTCGTCGGTCAGATGCGTCGCCAGGGTCGTCGCGATCAGATCGGCGATGCGCGCCGATGGCGCGGCTTCGCGATCCACCGCCGTGGAGCCGACCGTGATCCGCCCGTCGTCGAACAGGGTCGCCGTGGTGTAGGCGTTGCTCCACGATCCAGTGTGGGCATAGGCGCTGCGGCCCTGTTCATGCTGGAACAGCAGATGGTTGTGCCCGCCGATCATCAGCGCCCCTTCGGGCAGAAGGGGCAGGATGTCGCGATCCCCGGCCACCCCGGCATGGCTCATCACCAGCATCAGGTCGGCCCCGTCCAGCAGCCGGGCCAGGTTCGCCTGCGCCCAGTCGCCCGGTTCGGGGATCGACAGCCAGTCGCGGCTGACCTTGGGATAGGTGTTCAGCGAATCCGTCCCCGCCCCGACGATGATCAGCGACCGCCGGCCCAACGGCACGGTCACGGCGGCCTCGGCGTAGGGCTGGCCCGTGCGCGCATCGACGATATTGCTGACCACCAGAACGCCCAGCGACCGCATGCGCGCCACCACCTCATGCAGGTCCGGCGTCAGATCGTTGTCGTGGTTGCCCAGGTTGACCACCGTGGGCGCCAGCTTCGGCAGTTCGCCGAGGAAAGCCCAGTCGATGGCTCCGCCTGAGCGCACCGAGACGACGTTGCCGTGCTCGAAGATGTCGCCGTCGATGGCGATCAGGTGCGGAACATCCGATCCTGCGATTTCGGCCTCCAGCGCCGCCAGCAGCTGTCCCGTCCGCTCATAGGCCGAGTGCAGGTCGGACATGGCCAGAACCCGACCGATCGCCTGCGCGCCCGCCGACGGGGCCGACGCCCCCAGGCCCGGCGCTACGACGGCGACGGCCATCAGCTGAAACAGGCGACGGCGGTGAAGGCTGGAAGTCGGCATGCGCGGGTCCCTGTCAGGCCGCCCCGGCGCGTCGAGAGTTTCCTCGCCAGAGGCGGCGCAGCCCTGCCGTTTCGCATGGGACATTGCGCCGCACAATGCCAGGACGCCCCCGTCATCGCCTGATGCGTCAGGTTTTCCGGCAGCGTGTCCGTGTCGCGAAAGCTTCATCGAGCCAGCGCTATCGAAGCTGGCAAAAGCGTCGCCGCAGACCTAGGCCCCTCGCCAGTTTCAACGAGGACCCTCCCCCCATGTCCCCTCGCCTTACCGCCCTCGCCGCTTCCGCCAGCGGCCTCGCCCTGCTCCTCGCCGCCCCGGCCATGGCCCAGACCGCTGACGCCGCCGCCGAACAGGCCGTCGCCGTCGACGAGATCGTCGTCACCGCCCAGCGCCGCAGCGAGAACATCCGCGACGTGCCCTTCGCCGTCACGGCGATGAACACCGAGACCCTGACCGCCATCTCGGCCGGCGGCGCCGACATCCTCAGCCTGTCGGGCCGCGTGCCCAGCCTGCAGGTCGAAAGCTCGAACGGCCGCTACGCCCCGCGCTTCTACATCCGCGGCCTCGGCAATGTGGACTTCGACTTCACCGCCTCTCAGCCCGTCTCCATGGTGATGGACGACATCGTGCTGGAGAGCGTCTACCTGAAGGGCTTCCCCCTCTTCGACGTCAAGCAACTGGAAGTGCTGCGCGGTCCGCAGGGCACCCTGTTCGGCCGCAACACCCCGGCGGGCGTGATCAAGATCGACACCACCAAGCCGGGCGACGACTTCACCGGCTATGGCTCGCTGACCTACGGCAACTACGGTTCGACCCGCGCTGAAGCCGCCGTCACCCTGCCAGCTTCCGACACCCTGTCGGTTCGCGTCGCCGCCCTGTGGAACCACCGCGACGACTACATCAACAACGCCTATGACGCCCCCTTCGCCAAGAAGGACGGCAAGGATCTCGGCAATTTTGACGACATCGCCGGCCGCGTTCACGTCGCCTGGACCCCGACCGACCGCCTGTCGACCCTGCTGACCCTGCAGGCCCGCGACTACGAGGGCACGGGCACGATGAACCGCGCCAACGCCCTGACCAAGGGCTCCAACAAACTGAACGACAACTTCGACCGCGAGACGGTCTGGTACGACGGCGGCCGCAACAACTTCCAGAAGCAGCAGACCACCTCGCAGTCGCTGCAGGTCGCCTATGACTTCGGTCCCGCCACCCTGACCGGCGTGGTCGGCTCCTATCAGGGCTCCAGCCAGGGCGACGGCGACATCGATGGCGGCGTGGCCTCGGCCCCCGCAGGCTCCGGCTACAAGACCCCGTTCAATGTCGAGTCCGGCACCCTCTCGAGCGACCTGCTGCAGAACACCTATGAACTGCGCCTGGCCTCGAACGGCGACGGCCGTCTGGGCTGGCAGGTCGGCGCCTTCTACTGGGACGAGCGCATCAACCTGGTGTCCGGCACCTTCAACGGCACCGGCGGTCTGATCCCCACCAAGGCCACCGACATCGTGCAGAAGTCGGACTCCTGGTCGATCTTCGGTCAGGCCAACTATCAGGTCACCGACGCCTTCAAAATCACCGGCGGCGTGCGCTACACCGACGATAGCCGCGACTATCACGGCAAGATCGTCATCGGCACGCCGGCCAACGCCGAGGGCCAGGTCTCGGTCGGCGACGAGCAGGTCAGCTGGGACGTCAGCGCCCTGTATGAAGTCAACGACAGCCTGAACCTGTTCGCTCGCGTGGCCAGCGGCTATCGCGGTCCGTCGATCCAGGGCCGCAACCTGCCGGTCCTGACCACGGCCGCCTCCGAGACCGTCATGTCCTACGAGGCCGGCCTCAAGTCCCGCCTGTGGAACGGCCGCGCCCGTCTGAACGCCACGGCCTATCTGTATGACGTCAAGGACATGCAGTTCACCGCCATCGGCGGCATCGACAACTCCAACCGCCTGATCAACGCCGACAAGGGTCAGGGCTACGGCCTGGAGATCGACGGCGACGTCTATCTGGGCGCGGGCTTCACCCTGGCCGGCGGCGTGGCCTGGAACCACACCGAGATCAAGGACAAGGACCTTCTGGTCGCCATCTGCGGCAACCACCTGTGCACCATCACTGATCCAATCGTGAAGGTGGGCGCCAGCGACCGCGCCGCCATCGACGGCAACCCCTTCCCCCAGGCGCCGGAGTACACCGCCAACCTGACCCTGTCCTATGTCCGCCCCATCGGCGACGCCCAGGAGCTGTTCGCCTCGACCGACTGGGTGATGCAGAAGGACTTCAACCTCTTCCTCTATGAGGCGGTGGAGTTCCGTCAGGACGCCAACTTCGAGGGCGGCCTGCGCGCAGGCTGGCGCGACCTGAACCGCGGCCTGGAAGCCGCCGCCTATGTCCGCAACATCACGGACGAGGCCAACATCATCGGCGCCATCGACTTCAACAACCTGACGGCCTTCGTCAACGAACCGCGCATGTACGGCGTGGAACTGACCAAGCGCTTCTAAGGCTTCACGGCTGATCGCATCGGAGGGCGGCGACAGGGAGACCTGTCGCCGCCCTCTTGCCATCCGGGCCCAGCTTGGCCCTACTGCCTCCCGGATCGGGGAGGATCTTTCACATGCGGCTGGCCCTGCTGTTCGGATCGCTGACGCTCGCCTTCTTGCTGGCCGGCTGGACCACCCAGGTCCCCAGGCCTCGCCCGCTTGACGCCCCTGCCGCCGCCTTCTCGGCCGCGCGGGCCATGACCGACATCGAGCAGATCGCCCAAGCCCCGCACCCGGTCGGGTCCGCCGAGCACGCTCGCGTCCGCACCTATCTCACAGCCCGCATGACCCAGCTGGGCCTGTCGCCCCAGGAACAGGTCGGGCCCCTGTCCCCCGGCGCGATCCAGCGGCTGAAAAAGGCCGGCGGGGATCCCGACGCCGCCAATAATCAGGCGATCAATCTGGTCGGCGTCCTGCCCGGAAAAGACCGCAGCCAGCCCGCCGTCATGCTGATGGCCCACTACGACACCGTGGTCGGCTCGCCCGGCGCGGCCGATGATTCCACCGGCGTCGGCGCCGTGCTGGAGGCCGTCCGCGCCATCAAGGCGCGCGGCCCCATCGAACGCGACCTGGTCGTCCTGCTGACCGACGCCGAGGAACTGGGCCTGGACGGCGCCCGCATCTTCTTCGGCGGGCACCCCCTACGCGACCGCATCGGGTCCGTGGTCAACCTCGAGGCCCGAGGCGGCGGCGGTCGCGCCGCCATGTTCGAGACCGGACGCGAGGCCGGCCCCACCGTCGACCTGTTCCGCCGCGCCGCCATGCGCGCCGACGGCGGGACCACCGCCACCTCGCTGGCGGTCTTCATGTACGAGCAGATGCCCAACGGCACCGACTTCACCATCCCCAAGGATCGCGGTGTCGGCGGGCTGAACTTCGCCTTCATCGGCCGCCCGGCGCAGTACCATTCCGCCGACGCCACGCCCGAGAACCTCGACCAAGGCGCCCTGCAGCATCTCGGCTCTCAGGCATTGGAGGCCGCCGACGCCCTGCTGCGCGCCCCCGCCCTGCCCGCCAAGGGACCGAACACCGTCTACGCCGACGTCTTCGGCCGCCTGATGCTCAGCCATTCGGCCGTCATGGGCTGGGGCCTGCTGGGCCTGACCGTCCTGCTCGGCGGCTTCGCCGCCTGGCGCGCCCGACGCGCCACCGGCCTGACCGCCGCACAGGTCGGACGCGGCCTGCTGGACGGGCTGTGGTTCCTGTCCGCCGGACTGGTTCTGGCCCAGGCCGTGCGCCTGCTGGCCGGGCCGATGTCGAGCCGCGCCGCCTCCTCCGAAACCTACTATGTCCTTCTGCATCGCCTGCCCTGGATGGAGGCGGGCGCCGTCCTGACCATCCTCGCCCTGGCCCTGCTGTTCCTGACCGGGGCGCGCCGGTCGCGTCCGCGCGTGATCGCCGGGACCGTCGCCGTCCTGACCCTTCTGACCCTGCTGATCGGCGGCTTCAGCCCGGTCATGCTCGGCGCGGGCGTCATCGCCGCCGCCCTGTCGCTGTGGCTGGTCAAGGCCACCACCACGACCTGGGGCGCCTGGCTGGGCCTGATCGCTCTCGCCGTCCTGCTCGGCTGCGTGGTTCAGGGCGCCGCCCCCGAGGCCGCCCTGCTCTTCGTCTGGCCGACCCTGCTGGCGGCGACCGCCGCCGCGCTCGCCGCCCTGATCAACCCCGATCTGACCCGGCCCGCCAGCCTGATCCCCGCCGCCGTCGCGGGCGTGCTCGGCGGCGCCTGGTTGATGGGGCTGGGCCATTTCGTCTTCCTCGGCATCGGCATGGACCTGCCCGGCGCCCTGGCCCTGATCGGCCTGCTGGCCCTGCTCTTCCTGCGCCCCCTCAGCCCGCCCGTCGGCGCGGTCCGCCCGGTGCTGATCGGCGCGGCGGCCTGTCTGGTCCTGGCCTGCGGCCTCAACCTCGCCGCCCGCTTCGCCGAGCCGACCCCCGCCGTGGCCGAGGCCCTGCCCTGACCGTCCGCTGGCGAAACCGCGTCCAACCGTCTATCGCAGCCTGATGTCCCACGATCCCGTTCTCGTCACCGGCTCCGCCGGCTTCATCGGCTTTCACACCGCCCGGCGGCTGCTGGAGCGCGGCGAGACGGTCATCGGTCTGGACAACCTCAACGCCTACTACGACCCGGCGCTGAAACACGCCCGTCTGGCCCAGCTTCAGGCCTACCCTGCCTATCGCCACCACACCCTCGATCTGGCCGACCGCGACGGCGTCGCCGCCCTGTTCGCCGAGCACCAGCCGCGCCGCGTCGTCCACCTCGCCGCCCAGGCTGGTGTCCGCTACAGCCTCGAGGCGCCCGAGACCTATGTGGACTCCAACGTCGTCGGCTTCCTCAGCATTCTCGAGGGCTGCCGCGCGGTGAAGGCCGCCAACCTGGTCTTCGCCTCGACCAGCTCGGTCTTCGGCGCCAACGCCGCCCTGCCCTTCTCGGTGCGTGACCCGGCCGACCACCCGCTGACCGTCTATGCGGCGACCAAGCTGGCCAATGAGGCCATGGCCCATTCCTACGCCCACCTGTTCGGCTTCCCGGCCACGGGCCTGCGCTTCTTCACCGTCTATGGGCCGTGGGGCCGCCCGGACATGGCCCTGTTTAAATTCACCCGCGCCATCCTCAAGGACGAGCCCATCGACGTCTACGGCGAAGGGAAGATGTCGCGCGACTTCACCTATGTCGACGACATCGTCACCGGCGTGATCGCGGCCCTGGACCGCCCCGCCGCCATCGACCCGACTTGGGACGCCGCCGCCCCCAACCCGGCCACCAGCGGCGTCGCCCCCTGGCGCATCCTCAACCTCGGCGCCGGCCGCCCGGTCGCCCTGATGCGCTACATCGAGGTTCTGGAAGAGAAGCTGGGTCGCAAGGCGAAGCTGAACCTCATGCCCATGCAGGACGGCGACGTGGCCAATACCGAGGCGGATGTCGCCGACACCCTGAAAGCCCTCGACTACGCCCCCTCGACCCCGGTCGAGGACGGCGTCAGCCGTTTCGTCGACTGGTACTGCAACTTCTATCGGGAAAACTGAGCGGGCGCGCACACGCGCCGTCTCGACATCCGATTGTCTGAAAAGCCCTGGTGGAGCCGAGGGGAGTCGAACCCCTGACCTCGTCATTGCGAACGACGCGCTCTACCAACTGAGCTACGGCCCCGACCGACAGGCAGATGCCGGAGATAGAGGGCGGCGCGGGGGAGTGTCAACGGGTCGCGGAGGAATCCTTGGCGTTCCCGCAAGGCCCCGCTAGAAACAGGTCTGCTTTCAAGGGAATTGGTTCATGGGCATCGGCGCCGGCGTCATCGGCTTCATCTTCTTCGTGCTGGGCGCGCTGCTGCAGCTTCTGCTGTTCGCCATCATCGCCAATGCGATCCTCAGCTGGCTGTTCGCCTTTGACGTGATCAACTATCGCAACCGCTTCGTGGCCCAGGTGGCCGAGTTCCTGGATCGGTTCACCAGCCCCATCCTGGCCCCGCTGCGCCGGATCATCCCGCCCCTGGGCGGCATCGACCTGACCCCGATCGTGGCCCTGCTGATCATCCAGGGCGTGCAAGGCTATCTGCTGCCGCCGCTGTATCAGGCGGCGCTGGGTCTGGCGGGCGGCTACTAGGTCGTTGAGACTCGGACACGGGCGGTCAGGAATCTTAATCCCGCCCCATTCCGCCCCTTGCGCCCGGCGGGCGGGCTCCTAAGGTGCGCGCGACGGGTCCCCGCGGGACCGCAGATTGCGCGTATTTATGACCACGATCAGGACAGTCGCCGTTATCGGCGCCGGGCAAATGGGTTCGGGCATCGCTCAGACGGTGGCCGCCGGCGGCTATGAGGTGCGGCTCTACGACCTGTCGGCCGAGCGCATTCCCCTGGCCCAGGGCGAGATCGCGGCCAGCCTGGCGCGGCGCGCCGCGCGCGGGCTGATGACCCAGGCCGAGGCCGATACGGCCCTGACGCGGATTCAGCCCGTCGCCTCCCTGGCCGAGGCGGCCCAGGCCGATCTGGTCATCGAAGCGGCGTCCGAGGACGAAGCGGTCAAGAAATCGGTCTTCGTCGACCTGCTGCCCCACCTGCGCCCCGACACCCTGCTGGCGTCCAACACCTCGTCCATTTCGATCACGCGCCTGGCCTCGGTCAGCGACCGGCCCGACCGCTTCATCGGCCTGCACTTCATGAAGCCGGCGCCGACGATGAAGCTGGTCGAGATCGTGCGCGGCATCGCCACCTCGGCCGCCACTTATGAGGCCGCCGTCGCCTTCGCCGAGAGCCTGGGCAAGATCACCACCGAATCCGAGGACTTCCCCGCCTTCATCGTCAACCGCATCCTGGTGCCGATGATGAACGAGGCCATCTATGTCCTCTACGAAGGCGTCGGCAACGTCGCCTCGATCGACAAGGCGCTGAAGCTGGGCGCCAACCATCCGATGGGGCCGCTGGAGTTGGCCGACTTCATGGGTCTGGACGTGGTCCTGGCCATCATGAACGTGCTGTACGACGGTCTGGCCGACAGCAAGTACCGCCCCTGCCCCCTGCTGGTGAAGTATGTCGAGGCCGGCTGGCTGGGCAAGAAGAGCGGCCGCGGCTTCTACGACTATTCCGGCGCGACGCCGGTCCCGACCCGCTGATGCTGCGCCTCGACCGGATCGAGGACCTCCCGGGCCTCAAGCGCGTCGCGCCGCGCCGTTCGACCCAGAGGTTCGTGCTGGCCGCCCTCGCCGCCGCCGCCTGGCCGCCGCTCATTCTGACCCTGGCCGTCTGGCCGCCCGAAAACTGGGCCTCGGGCGTCGACACCGACTGGCGGCTGGTGTTGCTGGTGCTGGGCCTGATCGCCGCCCCGGCCGGCCTGTGGCTGCTGCGCCAGACCCATGAGCGGGTCGGCCGCCCCTCGACGCGCCTCGGCGTGGTCTGCCGCTTCATGGTCTTCGGCGGGCTGCTGGCCGCTGCCGTACAGACCCTGATCGCCCTGGTCATGTCCCTGTTGTCGGTGATCGCCTCGCAGAGCCTGGTCCAGGGGCTGGGCGCGCTGGAGACCACCCTGCTGATCTTCGGCGTCGCCGGTCTGCCGCTGGCGGTGCTGGTAGGCGTCAGCTACGCTCTGTGGGCCGGTCTGTGCGTGGCCTTCATCGCCTTTGCGCCCGCCCCCGTGGTCAAGGGCCGCATGGGCCTGATGCCGAACGGTCAGCCCTGAACATTACCGCGTTTTAAGGTGTCGGCGCCGCCCGCAGCCCGCATGACCGGTCTCCTCGACGGGGGAGAGCCGACGCCATGACTGATCAGATCCTTCTCGCGGACAGCCCGCAGCCCGTGGCCGCCGGCGCGCGCATCCAGACCCTGGACGTGCTTCGCGGCGTGGCGGTGCTGGGCATCCTGGCGGTCAACGCCCCCGCCTTCGCCCTGCCCATGTCGGCGGCGATGTCGCCGGAGCAATCGCCTTTCCCCCTGGTCGGCGCCGCTGCTGCGGCGCAGTGGACGGTCGAGGTCTTCTTCCACCAGAAGTTCGTCACCCTGTTCTCCATGCTGTTCGGCGTCTCGATCTTTCTGGTCGGCGGTCAACGCGGGGACGGGGCGCGCGGTCGCGTGCTGCGCCGCCGCCTGATGTGGCTGGCCCTGTTCGGCGTCATCCACGGTGCCGCCTTCTGGTACGGCGACATCCTGCTGCTCTACGCCTGGTCGGGCCTGTTCGTGATGCTGATGCGCTCGATGTCGGCCCGTTCGCTCATTCTGTTCGGAGCGGCGGCCACACTGGCCCTGGCCACCATGCAGGCCGCCACCATGTGGCTGACGGTCAACGGCCCCGCCGCCCTGGTCGAGGCCATGAGCGACGACAGCATGGACCTGGCCGAAGGCGCTGTCTCCGCCAGCATCGCCGCCTATCGCAGCGGCTGGCCCGCCGGCCTGATCGAGAACCTGAAAGCCTGGGGCATCCTGCAAAGCGCCAGCCTGTTCGGCTATGTCTTCGCCACCATCCCGCTGATGATGCTGGGCCTGGGCCTGTTCAAGGCCGGCTTCTTCCATGGCCGCTTGCAGACCCGCGTCTATCTGACCCTGCTCGCGGTCGGCGGCGCGGTCCTGGCCCTGCTCGGCGTGTTGGAATGGCGTGAAATCACGGCCGGACCGGGCGTTGAAGCCACCCATGGCTGGGCCGAGGTCGTCGCCTCCTACCCGATCTTCATCACCCTGGCCTACGCCAGCGGCCTGATCCTGCTGACCTCGCGCGGCGTCATGTGGGTGCGCCGTATCTTCGCTCCGGTCGGGCAGATGGCCTTCACCAACTATCTAAGCCAGACGCTGATTATGAGCACCCTCTTCTACATGCCGTGGGGGCCGCGCCTGATGGGACAGATCGATTACCCGGCCCAGTGGGCCGTCGTCGCCGCCGTCTGGGCCCTGCAGTTGATCTGGTCGCCGCTGTGGCTGAGCCGGTTCCGCATGGGGCCGCTGGAGTGGCTGTGGCGCCGCCTCAGCTATGGCCACGATCTGCCTCTACGCCGCGCCGTCTGACCAAGACGCCGGACAGCAAGTTGCAGCCGGTCCGCCGATGGCTTAATCGCGCGGCATGACCGACGAAGCCCCCATCCGCCCCGAAGCCCGCTCGCCGCGCGGGTTCGCTGACCGTCGCGGCCGCGACCTGACCGCCGAACGCCGCATCGTGGCGCGCGTTTCCGAGGTCTATGAGCGCTGGGGCTTCGAGGCGCTGGAGACCCCGGCGTTCGAGTACGCCGACGCCCTGGGCAAGTTCCTGCCCGACGCCGACCGCCCCAACGAGGGCGTCTTCGCCCTGCAGGACGACGCCGGATCGGACGAGCCGGGCGAGTGGATGGCCCTGCGCTATGACCACACCGCGCCCCTGGCCCGCTTCGCCGCCCAGAACTGGGAGACCCTGCCCAAGCCCTTCCGCCGCTACGCCTACGGCCCGGTCTGGCGCAACGAGAAGCCCGGTCCCGGCCGCTTCCGCGAGTTCTGGCAGTGCGACGCCGACACCGTGGGCTCCGACCGCCCTGAGGCCGACGCCGAGATCATCGCCATGGGCTGCGAGGGCCTGCGCGCCGCCGGTCTCGGCGACGGCCAGTCGGTCATCCGCGTCTCCAACCGCAAGCTGTTCGACGGCCTGTTCGACGCCGGCGGCGTGACTGACGCGGTCCAGCGCCTGACCGCCCTGCGCGCTGTCGACAAGTACGACCGCCTGGGTCTGGAGGGCGTGCGCGCCCTGCTGGGCGAGGGCCGTCTAGATGAATCCGGCGACTACACCAAGGGCGCCCGCCTGCCTGCCGCCGTCATCGGCGCGGTCGAGGCCTTCCTCGTCTCGGCCGAGACCCCCGGCCTTAGCCGCGCGGGCGTGCTGGACGCCGTGGCCAACGCCGGCGCCGGCCTGGGCGCCGCGGGCGAAGCGGCCCTGGCCGAGCTGTCGGCCATCGACCGCGCCCTGACCGCCATGCGCGTCGGCGAGGCCGAGGTGAAGTTCGACCCGACCATCGTGCGCGGTCTGGAATACTATACCGGCGCTGTGTTCGAGGCCGAGCTTCTGCTCGACACTAAGGACGACAAGGGCCGCACCGTGCGCTTCGGCTCCATCGGCGGCGGGGGCCGCTATGACGACCTCGTGGCCCGCTTCACCGGCCAATCGACCCCGGCCACCGGCTTCTCATTCGGCGTGTCGCGTCTGGCCTCGGCCCTGCGCGCCGCCGGTCGCGGCGCCGACGATGCGACGCGCGGCCCCGTCGTGGTCATCGTCTTCGCGGAAGACGACATGCAGCACTATCTCGACGCCGTGTCCGAGCTGCGCGCCGCCGGCATCGCCGCCGAGCTCTATCTGGGCCGCGCCGGCATGAAGGCGCAGATGAAATACGCCGACCGTCGCGGCGCGCCGGCCGTGGTCATCCTCGGCGGCGACGAGCTGGCCGCCGGTGAAGTCACCATCAAGGACCTTGACGCCGGGCGCGCCCGCGCCGGCGCCATCGCCGATAACGAAGCCTGGAAGGCCGAGCGTCCCGGTCAGCAGAAAGTGGCGCGCGGCGACCTGATCGCCACGATCCGGGCCATTATCGAATAGTCTTCGATTAACTTTTGGCGCTGAGCGTGTATTATCGACGTTCAGTCACGAAAGACCTGCCTTTTGGCATGGACATGATTGACTTGCCCCCGGCCTTCGCGTCATTTGGTCTCACTCAGGAGGCGCAGCGATCAAACGCAGCGACATCTTGGAGGCGTTTCGGGGAGGAAACGTCCGCTCCTTAGAGAGCGTGAAAGCCCGCTGCGATGTATCCCCCGCAGCGGGCTTTTTCATGCCTGACACCCAGCAACTCCGCCCTCGGACGATGACGCGACAGCCGATTGTCGAACAAGCTTCGATAGCCAGCGGTTAGCCATGAAAAAGGGCCGGAGCGGCGACGCCCCGGCCCTCTTCATTCGTCAGACGTCACGCTTACCAGATGCGGACGCGGTCTTCCGGCGCGAGGTAGTACTTGTCGCCCGGCTTGACGCCGAAGGCTTCGTACCAGGCGTCGATGTTGCGGACCGGGCCGATCACGCGGAACTCGGCCGGGCTGTGCGGATCGGTGGCGATCTGGTTCTTCAGCGCGTCCTCGCGGTACTTGGACTGCCAGACCTGGGCCCAGCCGTAGAAGAAGCGCTGGTCGCCGGTCACGCCGTCGATCACCGGCGCGGGCTTGCCGTTCAGCGACAGATGATAGGCCTCCAGACCCACCGCCGTGCCGGCGGCGTCGCCGATGTTCTCGCCCATGGTCAGACCGCCCTGGACGTGGAAGCCCGGCAGGGGCTCGAACTGGTCGTACTGGGCCCCCAGACGGGTGGTCAGGGCCTGGAAGTTGGCCTTGTCCTCATCGGTCCACCAGTTGCGCAGCACGCCGTCGCCGTCGGACTTGGAGCCCTGGTCGTCGAAGCCATGGCCGATCTCGTGGCCGATGACGCCGCCGATGCCGCCGTAGTTGACCGCCGGGTCCGCGCTCGGATCGAAGAAGGGCGGCTGCAGGATGGCGGCCGGGAAGACGATCTCGTTATTGGCCGAGTTGTAGTAGGCGTTGACCGTCTGGGGCGTCATGCCCCACTCGGCCTTGTCGACCGGCTGATTCAGACGGTTCAGCTGATAGTTCCACTGGAACTGGCCCAGACGCTGGGTGTTGCCGAACAGGTCGTCGGCGCGGACTTCCAGGGCCGAATAGTCGCGCCACTTGTCCGGATAACCGATCTTGACGGTGAACTTGCGCAGCTTCTCCTGGGCCGCCGCCTTGGTCTCCGTCCCCATCCAGGTCAGGTTGTCGATGCGGTGCGACAGGGCGGTGCGCAGGTTGGCGACCAGCTCTTCCATCTTGGCCTTGGATTCGGCCGGGAAGTATTCGGCGACATACAGGCGACCCGCCGCCTCGCCCAGCGAACCTTCCGCGAAGCTGATGGCGCGCTTTTCACGCGAACGCTGCTCGGGCTGGCCGGACAGGTCGCGCGAACGGAACTCCCACTGGGCGTCCGAGAAACGCTTGGACAGGCTGCCGGCGGCGTCGTCCGTGGTGTGGAAGGCCTGCCAGGCCTGCAGGGTGTCGATCGGCGTCGCGGCGAAGATGGCGGCGATCTTGGGCATGGCCGTGTTCTGGCGCACGATCAGACGATTGACCGAGCCCAGGCCGGCGGCGTTGAAATAGCCGGTCCAGTCAAAGCCGGGCGCCTCGGCGGCCAGGGTCTGGATGGTGTATTCGTTATAGGTCTTGTCGCGGTTGCGGTTCTCGATCGGGGTCCAGTGGGCCTCGGCGATCTTGGTCTCCAGCGCCACGATGGCGGCGGCGTGACCGGCCGGATCGGCCCAGCCCACATTGGTCAGCATCCGCTCGATATAGGCCTGATACTTCTCTTTCTTGTCCGCGAAGCGGGCGTCCAGATAGTAGTCGCGGTTCGGCAGGCCGATGCCCGACTGGCCCGTCGTGACGGCGTAGCGGGTGGGGTTCTTCTGGTCGATGGTGATGCCGGTGCCGAAGAAGGACGAGCCGACGCGGCCCTGGGTCTGACCCATGTAGGCGGCGATCTTCTCATGGGTGTCCGCGGCGCGGATGGCGGCCAGGTAGGGCTGCAGCGGCTGGGCGTCCAGCTGCTCGATGCGCGCCTCGTCGATGTAGCTGCGATAGGCGTCGGCGATCTTGGCCTCGTCCGAGCCCGGCGTCAGGTCGGTGCGCGCGACCAGACCCTGGATCAGGGCCTTCATGCGGTTGTCCGACAGTTCCCGCAGCAGGGGGAAGGAGCCGTAGGAGGTGCGATCCGACGGGATCTGCAGCTTGTCGAAGGCCGTGCCGTTGGCGTAGCGGAAGAAGCTGTCGCCCGGCGAGACCGAGGTGTCGCGGCCCGACAGGTCAAAGCCCCAGGTTCCGTACTTGGGGGCGTCCGTGCCGACCCAGCCGGCCGGCGCAGCGCCGCCTTCGGGCGCCGAGGCGCCGTGGAACAGTTCCACGACCGTGCAGCTCTCGTCCACGCAGGCGTGGTCGTGACCGTCTTGCGCCGCCGCCATGCCGGCGGGCAGGAACAGGGCGCCGACAGCGGCCCCGATCAGCAGTTTCTTCATAAGCAAATCCCTCGACTAACCCATGCTCAGGTTCGGCGCGGACCCTAATCCCGCCTTGAGCGCCCCGGCGTCTTAAAAAAAGTTCATGAAAGACGCGAGCGGTATCGCCAGAACGTGATCGCCTGCATCACAGTGCGACCTTACGGAGGATCCATGGGCCAGGCGCACGGCGGCGAGTATCGGGACCTTGTGGTCTTTCTGGCGGCCGCGGGCGTGGTCGTGCCCCTGTTCAACCGCCTCAAGATCAGTCCGGTTCTGGGCTTTCTGGCCGCGGGCGTCCTGCTGGGCCCCGACGGCCTGGGCCGGTTCGCCCAGACGCACGGCTGGCTCGGCTGGCTGACCATCGGCGATCAGGCCCAGATCCGCCAACTGTCGGAGCTGGGCGTCGCCTTCCTCCTGTTCATGATCGGACTGGAGCTGTCGTGGGAACGGCTCAAGGCCATGCGTCGCATGGTTTTCGGACTCGGCATGCTGCAGATCGCCGTCTGCGCCGTCGCCATCGCCGTCGTATTCATGGTCCTGGGCCAGCCCTTGGCGGGGGCAGCGGTTCTGGGCATGGGCCTGGCCCTTTCCTCGACCGCCGTGGTCATGCCGGTTCTGGCGGCGCAGGGCCGCATCAACAGCGAGACCGGCCGCGCTTCCTTCGCCGTGCTTCTGGCCCAGGACGTGGCGGTGGCGCCCATCCTGATCACCGTCACCGTTCTGGCCACCTTGGCCCAAAG
Source organism: Brevundimonas sp. UBA7506 (assembly GCF_002479495.1). GTDB lineage: Bacteria > Pseudomonadota > Alphaproteobacteria > Caulobacterales > Caulobacteraceae > Brevundimonas. Next base: position 53,721 of record NZ_DLNQ01000014.1, on the reverse strand, counting down.
CGCCGCATCCGGCGGCGCCGTAGAGCCCGCCGCCCTGGGACGCGCCCTCTTCACCCTGCTGCCGGCCGCCGGCGGCCTGTTCCTGATGGTCTTGCTAGGCCGGCTGGTGCTGCGCCCCATGTTCCGCTCGGTGGCCCGGGCCCAGCATCGCGGCGAGGGCCGTGAACTGTTCGTCGCCGCCTGCCTTCTGGTCGTTGTCGTCGCCGGGTTGGGGGCCCAGGCGGTCGGCCTGTCGATGAGCCTGGGCGCCCTCGTGGCCGGGGTGCTCCTGGCCGAGACCGAGTTCCGCCGCGAGGTCGAGGTGGCCATAGATCCATTCAAGGGCTTGCTGCTCGGCGTCTTCTTCATCGGCGTCGGCATCGGCCTGGATCTGGACGCCGTGGCCGCCGACCCCTGGACGGTGCTGGGTCTGGCCGGCGGCCTGATCCTGTTGAAGGCCTTGATCATCTTCATTCTGGCGCGCGCTTGGGGCCTGGCGGCGCGTTCGGCTATCGAGACCGCCCTGGTTCTCGGCCCGGCGGGCGAATTCGCCTTCGTCGTCCTGTCGACCGGCCTGGTCGAGGGCCTGGCGGACCCCGACCTGACCCGCAAGGCCATGCTGGCGGCCACCCTCAGCATGTTCGCCGTCCCGCCCCTGGCCGTCCTGGCGCGGGTGTTGACCCAAGGCGCCGCCCTTCCGCTTGAGACCGACGCTGAGGGCTTGTCGCCGAACGGCGCCGTCCTGGCGCCCGACGGCGCCGTCCTGGTGGTCGGCTTCGGTCGGGTGGGCCGACTGGTGGGCGAACTTCTGGCCGAACACGACCAGAGGTTCATCGCCCTCGACGCCGACCCCGCCTCGGTTCGCTCCGGCCGCGCCGAGGGCTTCGAAGTCTATTTCGGCGACGCCGCCCGGCCCGAGATGCTCAACGCCTGCGGCCTGGAATCCGCCCGCGCCCTGATCGTCACCATGGATAGCCCGACCAAGGTCGATGAGGTGGTCAAGGCCGCCCGCGCCCTGCGCCCCGACCTGATCCTCATCGCGCGCGCACGCGACGACCGACACGCCGCCCGTCTTTACGCCCTGGGCGTCACCGACGCCGTGCCGGAAACCACCGAGGCCAGCCTGCAACTGGCCGAAAACACCCTGGTCGACCTCGGCGTGCCCATGGGGCTTGTGCTGGCGTCGATCCATGAACGCCGCGACGGCTTCCGCAGAACCTTCCAGGCGGCCGCGCCCGATGATCGCGGCGCCCGCCCCGCCCGGGCTTTCAGAAGCGTGCGATCCGCTCTCTCGCCACCGACCGGGAATACGTGACTACGTAAAAACCCTTATGTAGATTGACCTTAAGGCCAAGCTTCAGCAAGATTTGAGCGCGGTTCGTGACCCATTTTGGTCAATGTTCGGTGATGAAAGTTCGCCTCCCCCCACGGGACGCCTGTCGTCGTCTTGCCGTGGTCCACGCCGAGGCGGCGTCGGATCTGGTTCGATGCTGCTAACGTCCTTCACGACCGGCGGGCTCTAAGCCCCTCCCGAGCCAGAGTATTTTACTGATGCGTGAGACCACCCTGTCCGCCCCCGAGGCTGCCGAAACCGAAGCCCCGGTCCGGATGAACCGCCGCCAGGCCGCCAAGATCCGCACCCGTCAGAAGGTGCTGGACGCCGCGCGCGCCCTCTTCGCCGAGCGCGGCTACGACGCCGCCACCATTCGCGACATCGCCAAGGGCGCCGGAATGTCGACCGGCGCCGTCTTCGCCAACTTCCAGGACAAGGCCGAACTGTTCGAGTGCGTCTTCGCCGAGGAAATGGCCGGGCTGCTGCAGGACATCCAGACCGCCGCCGGTCATGAAGGCCGCGTCGCGGAGCGTCTGGCCGAGGGCCTGACCGCCGGTTACCATCGCTCGCTGGAGCACCTGCCGCTGATGCAGGCCATGATCGCCCGCTCGTGGTTCCAGCCCGAGGCCGCCGACGCCCGTTCGCGCACCTTCGTCAAGCCCATCATCGAGGCCGTCATCGCCGTGCTGCAAGGCGGCATCCGCGAGGGCGAACTGCGTCAGGACCTGGATCAGCTGGTCATGGCCCGCATGATCTGGGACGTCTTCATCGCCAACTTCCGCTACGCCGCCTACGACAACTGGGGCATCGAGGAGCTGACGCCGCACATCCGCAAGCAACTGGACCTCATCCTGTCCAGCCAGTTGTCGCGCCAGTAATCGGCGGGGCGACGCGCCCCTGACCGCCGAACAAAAAGGCCTCTCCCCATCGCGGGAGAGGCCTTTTTCTTGGCTTCAGACCCGGCGCCGACTGACCGTGGCCAGCCCTCCGCTCAGCTCTTCCAGCGCAGGACAATTTCCTTGATCGGATTGACGAAGGCGCGGCCCTCGGCGCGGCTCTTGGTCCACTCGCGCTTCAGCTGCTGATACCACTTGGCCTGCTTGTCGGCGTCGTCGATCCAGATCAGGGCGGGATCGTACTTCAGCCCCTCGTTCTGCAGGTTCACCATGCCGCCGTCCTGCTTCAGGAAGGCGACCACGCCCATCCGCAGGAAGGGCTTGGCGATGGCGAACACCCAGTGGTCGGACCAGAAGATCTGGGTGATGCGGGTCTTGTTTTCCGTCACCGGCGTCAGGCAGGTCAGGGCCAGCACCTGCTTGGCGCCGACCTGGATATGCTCCCAGCGATAGCCCGGCAGGCGGAAGGTGATCTCGGTCGCCGGCGCCCCGCCCAGAATCTTGTACAGGCGGCTGTTCGACGACGGGGCGTGGCGCACCATGGCCCAGCCATAGTCGCGCGGCGCGAAGGTCTTGGCCTTCTCGTGCATCGAGTGTTCGGAGCGCCACCACCACTGCTGATGCACGAAGGGGCCGTGCGCGGGGTCCATCAGGCCGATGACCGCGTGGTCGATATGGCTGTCGAAGTCCATGGCCTCGACCAGCTTGGCCTCGACCTCGGCGCCGGGGAAGAGCGGCGGCTCGTGGTCCGGCTCGGACGGATTGCGCGCGTCCGAAGCCATCCAGACGAAGACCAGGCCCTGGCTCTCGCGCACCGGATAGGACCGCACCCGGATGCGGTTGGCCTCGAAGGCCTGATCCTCGACCAGGGAGGGAATGGCCGCGCAGACGCCGTCGGGGCGGAAGCGCCAGCCGTGATAGGGGCATTCGATCGTCTCGCCCTCGCCCGGCTTTTCCACCAGACGCCCGGCCGACAGGGGCGCCGCCCGGTGGGGGCAGATGTCGCGCATGGCGTAGACCTCGCCCGCGCGGGTCCGGCCGACCAGAACCGGTTCGTCCATCACCTCATAGCGCTTCAGACTGGCGACCGGCACGTCGCGCGCCAGGGCCACGAAATACCAGGCGTCGCGCACGAAGCCCTTGCCGAAGGCGGTCGGCGGCGCCTTGGCCTCGGGAGCGGTCGCGGGAGAAGAAGCAGCGTCAGCGGTCATGGCCGCTTTCTAGCAGCAGGGACCGCCGCCCGTCCAAAGCCCATTCCCTTCTGCAACCGATGAATTAATCTGGGTCAAAATCTTCGGGGAGAAGACGCCATGATCCGCACCGCCTCCATTCTTGCTTCCGGCGCCGCCGCCCTGCTGCTGGTCGCCGCCCAGCCCGCCCTGGCCCAGGACGGCCACACAAACCATGCCGAGGGCCACGCCGCTCACGGCCACGCCCACGCCGCCTTCGCCTCGGACCGCCTGCACGTCCGCGTCGACGGCCCCGAAGGCGCCCCTGACCTGATCCTCATCCCCGGCCTGTCGTCCTCGCCCGAGATCTGGCAGGGCGTGGTCGATCATCTGGGGGACCGCTACCGCGTCCACCGCATCCATGTTCAGGGCTTCGCCGGCGCCCCGGCCAAGGGCAATGCGACCGGGCCTGTCGCCGCCCCCGTGGCCGAGGAAATCGCCCGCTACATTCGCGAACAGGGTCTGCAAAAGCCCGCCGTCGTCGGCCACTCCATGGGCGGGACCATGGGCATGATGCTGGCCGCACGGCACCCCGACCTCGTCGGCAAGCTGATGGTGGTGGACATGATCCCCTTCATGGGCGCCATGTTCGGCCCGCCCGGAACCACGGCCCAGAGCGTCGTCCCCGTCGCCGATCAGGTCTTCACCGCCCAGTCGACCGCGCCCCGCGACCAGTACCTGACCCAGGCCAAGGCCGCCGTCACCGGCATGATCAAGACCGAGGCCGCCCGCTCCGGCCCGTTGCAGGACACCGAAAACAGCGATCAGCAGGTCTCGGCCGCCGCATTCCGCGAACTGATCGTCACCGATCTGCGCCCGGAACTGGGCAAGATCACCGCCCCGACCGAAGTCCTCTACGTGAAGTTCAACGACCCGCGCATGACCGACGCCATCACCGACGCCATCTATCAGATGTCGTTTTCGACCCTGCCGGGCGCGAAACTGAAGCGCATCGATGACAGCGCCCACTTCATCATGCTGGACCAGCCGACGGCCTTCTACGGCGACCTCGACGCCTTTCTTTCGGCGAAATAGGTCCTCACGCTCCTGTGATTAGAAAAGACGGCGTTTTCTGCGACGGCGCGACCCGGCGTCTTGCTTGGGCGAATATCTGAGTTTGGACGCTGTCGCGTCCCTGCCGATTTCGCTCTAGGGTCACGCCGCTGCAAGAGGGACTTTCATGGCGCGTAAAGACGGCGGACCGGACCGCAACGAGCAGGCTGGCGGCAAGAAGCCGCGTCGGTCCTTCCTCGGCAACCTCTTCTACTGGGGCGCGGTGCTGGCCGTCTGGGGCCTGATCTTCGCGGTCGTCTTCTTCGCCATCTTCGCGCGCGACCTGCCCGACACCTCGACGCTTTATGACGTCGAGCGCCAGCCCTCGATCACCTATCTGGACCGCTCCGGCGCCCTGATCGCGGTGCGCGGCACCCAGATGGCCCCGCCGGTCGATCTGGACTCCCTGCCCGACTATGTCCCCGCCGCCTTCGTGGCCATCGAGGACCGCCGCTTCTACCACCACCCCGGTTTCGACCCCATCGGCATGAGCCGCGCCATGGCGCTGAACCTCAAGGCCGGACGCGTGGTCCAGGGCGGCTCGACCATCACCCAGCAGCTGGCCAAGAATCTGTTCCTGACGCCCGATCAGAACATGAAGCGCAAGGTCCAGGAGCTGATGCTGGCCGTCTGGCTGGAGATGAAGTTCACCAAGAAAGAGATTCTCGCCCTCTATCTGAACCGCGTCTATTTCGGCGCCGGCGCCTATGGCATCGAGGCCGCCTCGCAGCGCTATTTCGACAAGAGCGCGGACAAGCTGACAGTCGGCGAATCCGCCCTGCTGGCCGGCCTGCTGAAGGCCCCGTCGCGCTATTCGCCCGTCTCCGAGAGCGAACGCGCCGCCACCCGAGCCAACGTCGTGCTGAACGAAATGGTCGACGTCGGCGCCATCACCCCGGCCCAGCGCGAAGCCGCCGTGGCCGAGCCGGTCCGCGTCTCGCGCACCCTGGCCAGCCAGCACGCCCAGTATTTCATCGACTGGCTGGACAAGCAGATCCGCGGCCTGGTCGGCGAACCCACCGAGGACATGGTGGTCGAGACCACCCTCGACCTGACCCTGCAGACCGACGCCGAGCGCGCCGTGCGCCGCATCCTCGACCGCGACAAGGGCCGGGGCGTCGAACAGGCGGCCCTGGTCGCCCTGGACGGCGAAGGCCGGGTCCGCGCCATGATCGGCGGCGGCTCCTACGCCGACAGCCAGTTCAACCGCGCGACCGACGCCCGCCGCCAGGCCGGCTCGGCGTGGAAGCCCTTCGTCTATCTGGCGGCGACCGAGGCCGGCTACACGCCCTCGACGCCGGTCGTGGACCAGCCCGTGACCATCGGCGGTTGGTCGCCCAAGAACTATTCCGGCAACTTCTCGGGCCAGATGACCCTGGCCCAGGCCGTGGCCCAGTCGACCAACACCGTGGCCGCCTATGTGGCCGATCAGGTCGGCCGCGACGCCGTGGCTCGCGCGGCCCGCCGCCTGGGCATCACCAGCGAAATCGGCCTGCAGCCGTCCATGGCGCTCGGCGCCGTCGAGGTCAGCCCGCTGGAGATGGCTCAGGCCTATGACGCCTTCGCCAACGGCGGCAAGCGGGTCGAGGCCTATGGCATCAGCCGCATCCGCACCCCTTCGGGCCGCGTCATCTACAGCCACGGCACGGGCGAAAACGGTCAAACCATCAACAACCCGCCGCTCTACTACATGAACCAGATGCTGCGCGGCGTGATCACCTCGGGCAGCGGCCGTTCGGCGGCCATCGGCGGGCGTGACATCGCGGGCAAGACCGGCACCACCTCGGACTACAAGGACGCCTGGTTCGTCGGCTACACCGGCGGCTTCGTCGCCGCCGTCTGGGTCGGCAAGGACGACAACAAGGCCATGCGCGGCGTGACCGGCGGCTCCTCGCCCGCCGCCATCTGGCGCGGCTTCATGGAGGCCGCCCTGCCCAAGCTGGCGGTCCACCCCATCCCCAACGGCCCGCCCCTGCCCGAAGGCTGGGTCGCGCCCGATCCGGTCGGCGACATGATGGGTCAGGTCGAGGATCCCTACGCCCAGCCGGTCGAGGGCGACCCCGGCCCCGCCATCGTCGACGGCCAGCCCGTCCCGGCGCCCGCGCCCCTGCCCAACAACCAGCCGGTCGTTCGCCCCACCTCGCCGCAGCCGTCCCCCAAGGACGCCCCGCGCAGCGAGAAGAAGCCCGAGGCGGTGTTCTTCTAGGGGAGGAAGAACGCATACTTTCTCGCTCGTCCCGGCGAAGGCCGGGACCCAGATTGTAAGGCGCGCCGTCTGCGGAAGTAGTGCGATCCCGCGTGCAGGACCTGCCGTCTCGTCATTTGATCTGGATCCCGGCCTTCGCCGGGATGAGCGGGAGTCTAGGCCTCTACCGCCCCACGGCGTGCAGGGCCGCGCCGTGGTCGCGCAGCCATTGGCGGAACGGGCGATGATCGCCGACCAGCCGGTGCACCACCGCCCAATAGGCGGGGCTGTGGTCGGCATGGACCAGGTGGGCGACCTCATGCGCGGCCAGATAGTCGGCCACTTCCGGCGGGGCCATGATCACCCGCCAGGAATAGCGGATCGAGCGGTTGTGCGGGCTGCACGAACCCCAGCGCGAGCGGGTGTCGACGATCGACACCTTGACCGGCTTCTGGCCCAGCGCCGTCAGATGAACCTCGGTGCGGGCGACCAGAAACGCGCGCGCCGCCCTCTTGAACCAGTTCTCGACCCGGCGCGAGAAGGCCTCGCCCTCGCCGCCCGAGCGGATCACCGGCCCGTCCGGCGTCTCGACCAGACGCGCCGCGCCGGCCCCGCCGACCGCCTCCAGCCGCACGCTGCGTCCCAGCCAGGAGATGGTCGCGCCGGGCTCCAGCGGCGCGCCAGCAACCCGCGCGGCCAGCCGGTCGGCGATCCAGTCTGACCTGGTGCGCGCAAAGGCCACGACCTCGCCCAGACGCCGCTCCGACGGGGCCACGGCCACGGCTTCACCGGCGCGGGCGTCGATACGGATCGACAGCCTTCGTGCGCGCGGGTTCACCGACAGGCGAAGGGCGCCCCCGCCCTCAAGCGGCAGCCGCTGGCCGTTCCGATACTGCACTTAAGGACTCGTTCTGGGCGATGAAGTCGCGCACCCGCGGATAGATCTCGTCGCGGAAGCGGCGGCCGTTGAAGACGCCGTAATGGCCCACGCCCGGCTGGACGTAGAGCAGGCGGCGGTCGTCGGGGATGTTGGGCGTCAGGCCATGCGCAGCCTGGGTCTGACCCACGCCGGAGATGTCGTCCTTCTCGCCCTCGACCGTGGCCAGGCCGATGTCGCTGATCGCCGTCAGATCGACCGTCTGTCCGCGATGCTCCAACAGCCCCCGCGCCAACAGGTGCTGCTGGAAGACGATGTCGATGGTCTGGAGATAGAATTCCTCGGTCAGGTCCAGCACCGACAGGTATTCGTCGTAGAACTGCTCGTGCTTCTCGACCCCGTCGCCGTCGCCGTCGACCAGGCTCTCGAAGTAGCGATGATGGGCGTCGACGTGCTTGTCCTCGTTCATCGACATGAAGCTGTAGAGCTGGACGAAACCCGGATAGACGCGCCGTCCGAACCCCGGATAGGGCCAGGGCACCGTGTGGATCATGTTCGACCTGAACCAGGTGAAGGGCTTTTCCTCGGCCAGCTGGTTGGTCACCGTCGGCGACAGGCGGGCGTCGATGGGCGAGCCCATGAAGGTCATGGAGGCGGGCCGGTTCGGGTCGTTCTCGGCCGCCATGACGGCGCAGGCCGCCAGCACCGGCGGTCCCGGCTGACAGACGCCGACGACGTGGGCGCGCGAGCCGATGGCGCTCAGCATGGCCCGGACGTGGTCGATGTAGTCGTAAAAGTCGAAGCGGCCTTCCAGCACCGGCACCTGTCGGGCGTTGCTCCAGTCGCTGACATAGACATCGTGATCCTGAAGGAAGCCCTCGATCGTGCCGCGCAGCAGGGTGGCGTAATGGCCCGACAGGGGCGCCACGATCAGGACGGCGGGCGCGTCGGACGGCTTGCCCGCCTTCTTCAGATCGCCCGCGTCGCGCTTGAAGCGCACCAGCCTGCACCAGGGCGAGGACCAGACCACCTGCTCGGTCGTGCGCACGGCGTGGCCGTCGATGTCGAGGATCTCCAGCCCCCAGGCGGGCTTACCGTAGCGCCGCGTAAGGCTCTCGAACACCTCGGCCGAGGCGTAGGCGGTGCGGCCGATGGCCGTGTCCGAGGCCGGATTGAAGGGCGATGTCCAGAACTGGCGGGCCATCTGGGCCCCGATCCGGAACGGCGTCGCTGAATGATAGGCGAGCTCGTGAAATGCGTAGAGCATGAAACCCCGACTGCGGCCCCCGCCGATGCGGCAGTGCAGCATATATTAGGTTTCAGCGCAAAACAGACCAAGCTCGCCCCAATCAGGGAAAGGTGATCAGCCGCGCTCCATGGCGTTCTCGATCAGTCTGGCGGTGCGGTCCGGCCCCAGGTCGTGGGCCACGGCGCTGCGGAACTGGCCGTCCGGCCCCATCAGATAGACGGTCAGGCTGTGGTTCATCGTATAGCCCTCGCCCTCGCCGACCTTCTGGTAGAAGGCGCGGTATGCCTTCGCCGCCTGGGCCGTCTGTTCCGGCGTGCCGGTCAGGCCGATGACGCCCTTGGGGAAGCCGTCCGACGACAGATAGTCCTTCAGCAACTGCGGCGTGTCGCGCTCGGGGTCGATGCTGATGAAGACGATCTGCAGATCCTTGGCCTTGTCGCCCATCCGCTCCTGAACGGCGTTGAGCACGCCCAGCGTCGTCGGGCAGTAGTCGGGGCAGTAGGTGAAGCCGAAGAAGACCAGGGTCCACTTGTCCTTCAGGATCGACTGATCGACGACCTGTCCGTCCTGGTTGGTCAGGGTGAAGGGCCCGCCCACCATCGGTTGCCCCGTGCCGGTCTCGGCGACCTGAGCCGACTGCTCGCGTCCCTTGACCACGACCATGGTGATCAGGCCGAGCGCCAGGGCGATGACCGCACAGGCGGACGCGAACAGGATGACAGGACGACGCGGCATCGACTTCTCCTCAAGCGGCGGATGCGGCCGCCGACGTCGCGGTCTATAGAAGAGGCGTGAGCAGCACAGAAGCCCCCTCCCTGTCGCAGGCCGCCCAACGCGTGGGAGCGGGGGTGGCCGCCGTTCCGTCCGGCTCGATGGAGGCCCTGCGCGAGCGGCCCCGACGCGGGCGCGGCCTGTCGCTGCGCACCCTGATCGTGTTGCGCTGGCTGGCGGTCTTCGGCCAGACCTGCGCCATCCTGACCGCCTATTTCGCCCTGCACTTCCCCCTGCCTTTGTGGGAATGTCTGGCGACCATCGGCGCGGGGGTGGTCATGAACCTGGCCACCATGGCGCGGGCGCGGCGCATCGACGGCAGCCTGCCCAACGGCCTTCAGACTGCGACGCAGCTGGGCTTCGACATCCTGCAGCTGGCCACGCTCCTGGCCCTGACCGGCGGGCTGGACAACCCCTTCTGCCTCCTGCTGGTCGCGCCGGTGACCATCGCGGCGGCTTCCTTGCCCTCGCGTCAGGCCCTGGTGCTGGGCGTCATGGCCCTGATCGCTCTGGCCGTTCTCTTCTCCTGGTCCCTGCCCCTGCCCTGGCGCCTGCACGAGCATCTGGTCCTGCCGCCCCTCTATCGGTTCGGCATGGGCCTGGCCCTGGCCACCGGGGTCCTGTTCACCTCGGGCTACGCCTGGAAGGTGGCCGCCGACGCCGAGAAGCTGGAACTGGCCCTGGCCACCACCCAGGACGTGCTCCAGCGCGAACAGAGGCTGGCGGCGCTCGGCGGTCTGGCCGCCGCCGCCGCCCATGAACTGGGCACGCCCCTGGCGACGATCCAGGTCGTGGCCAAGGAGCTGTTGCGCGCCTCCCCGCCCGACAGCCCGACCGCCGAGGACGCCGCCCTGATGCTGCAACAGGCCGAACGCTGCCGCGACATCCTGAAACAGCTGTCGGCCCAGCCCGAGGACGGCGACCCCCTCTACGCCGACGTCGACCTGAAGGCCCTGCTGGAGGAGGTGGTCGAGCCGCACCGCGGCTTTGATCTGGATTTCCAGACGGCGGTGAAGGCCCCGCCGGGCCAGCCCCTGCCGCGGGTCCATCGCCTGCCCGAGGTCGTTCATGGCCTGTCGACCCTGATCGAGAACGCCGCCGACTTCGCCCACAGTCGCGTGCGCGTGACGGCCATAGTCGACGCCGGCTGGATCGAGATCGACATCGTCGACGACGGGCCCGGCTTCGCTTCGGAAATCCTGCCGCGACTGGGCGAGCCCTATGTCACCAGCCGGCCCCAGGCCAAGGCGCGCCGCGCCCTCGCGGCCCAGATCGCCGCCGCCTCGGCCCGCCCGCGCAAGGCGGGCCGCCCCACCGCAGCCCCCCCGCCCATCACCGCCCCCATTGCGCCCAGCCAGGGCGGCATGGGGCTGGGCTTCTTCATCGCCCGCACTCTGCTGGAGCGCAGCGGGGGCAAGGTTTCAGTCGGATCCGGCGGCGGCGAAAAAGGCCAGCCCAAGGGCGCGCGCGTCACCGTCCGCTGGCCGCGCCAGGCGCTCGAAGTCACAGATCCCGCCCTTGAACCAAGCAACGCCTAGGTGGAACCTGATGTCGCAGTCGGGAGCTAAAACCTTGACCATGCCGCGCGGACGCACGACCTGAGCGTCAGGAGAACTAAATGTCCGAACTCGAAGCGCGTATCGCCACCCTCGCCGACAAGACCCTGCTGCTGCTGGACGACGACGCAGCCCTGCGCACGCGCATGGGCCGGGCGCTGGAAGCGCGCGGCTTCACCGTGACCCTGGCCGGCTCCGTGGCTGAGGCCGGCGACGCCCTGCGCGTCTCCGTCCCCGCCTTCGCCGTGCTGGACATGCGGCTGGAGGACGGCAACGGGCTGAAGGTGGTCGAGGCCATTCGCGAGCGCCGTGAAGACGCCCGCATCGTCATGCTGACCGGTTACGGCGCCATCGCCACGGCGGTCGCGGCGGTCAAGGCCGGCGCCGTCGACTATATGCAGAAGCCCGCCGACGCCGACGACGTGGTCAAGGCCCTGCTCTCGGTCGGCGAAGCCCCCGAGCCGCCGGAAAACCCCATGAGCGCCGACCGGGTGCGCTGGGAGCATATCCAGCGCGTCTACGAGCTGTGCGACCACAATGTCTCGGAAACCGCCCGCCGCCTGGGCATGCACCGCCGGACCCTGCAGCGGATTTTGGCGAAGCGGGCGCCGCGCTAACTCCCTTCTCCCCTTGTGGGAGAAGGGCATCACTCACGCATCGTCCTGAGCGCGCCCAGTCGCGCAAAGGCCAGGGTCAGCGCCTTGCGCCGGGCCGGGGCCAGGGGCGTGGCCGGCGCCTCGCGCACCACGGCCCCGCCGAAGCCGTCGGCGACGATCAGGCCCGGCTCGTCCGGCAGAACCCCCTGCGGAAACTCGGGCGCCACGGCGAAGTAGAAGGCGTCGCAGAACGGCCCGTACTCCTGCCATTTGCGGTCGACGCGATAGTCATCGATCCCCGACTTCACCTCGCAGATGATCACGTCGCCCTTGGGGCCCAGGGCCATGACGTCGGCGCGCCGGCCATTGGGCAGACAGACCTCCAGCAGGGGCGCATAGCCCAGGTCGCGCATCAGCCGCGCCGCCCCCCGCGTGACCGACAGGGTGGTCTCGGGACGGCTGAAGACCAGTTCGAGATGCAGGGCGGAGGCGACCATGCAGCCTTTATGTTCCGCCTATGTTCCCACCGCAAGCGGCGCCGTCAGCGGCCGGTGTGAACCGGCTCCCCGCGAAAGCCCAGTTCCCGCGCCCGCGCGATCAACCGGGTCCGGGTCGCCTCCGACGGGCTCTGGCTGCGGTGCCAGATCCACCAGTTCGACTTGTTCGGAAGACCCATGATGGCCCAGCTGTAGTCCGGGGCGTGGTCCCAGACCCAGTAGTTCTGCCCCGCCAGACCGCCGAAGCTGAGCAAGCCGGTCAGGGTGAAGCGGAACTTGGCCCTGGTGGAAGCGTCGGTGACGCGGGCGTTGGCGTGCAAGGTCTCGATCTGTCCGCCCGGGCGCCGGGTGCAGGTCACGACGATGCCGTAACGCCCGGCCCGGTTCTGAGACGTGAAATCGATCTGGGCGCGGCTGCAATCCTTTTGAACATCATTGGGATTGCGCACGATCTCGAACCAGCGCCCGTCGAAGCGGTCCAGGTCCACCGCCTCGGCCTGGGCCAGTGCGGGGCCGGCGAGAAGGCTGAGGCCGACGACCAGCTTCGCCAAGGGGCGCAAGGTGCGGTGTCTCATACGGCGTCCTCCGAAAGTCCCGACGGGGTCCTTACGCTCGACGCCGGGCTTCGGATGACGCGGCGGCTACAGACGCGCGCGGTTGACCCGCCAGGCCTCGCGCGTCTGGCCCCACAGGTTGACGGGGTGATGCTGGAACGGCGGCGGCATGACGCCCGGACCGCGATTGGTCGAGCCGAGACGCAGGGCCACCTTCTCCGACGCCAGATTGTCCGGGTCGATGCAGTGGATCACGTCGGGCCAGTCCAGGACGTCGAAGGCGTAGTCCATGGCGGCGGCGGCGGCCTCGACCGCATAGCCCTTGCCTGTGGCGTCGCGGTGCAGGCTCCAGCCCACCTCGCGGCCCGGCCAGTCATAGGGATGCAGCGGCCCGATGCGGCCCATCCAGTTCCCGGTCGCCTTCTCGATGAGCGAGAACATGCCCTCGCCGTGCAAGGCCCACATGCCGGCGACCGAGGCCATGGCGCGCCAGACCTCGTGCTTTGACTGCACGCCGCCGATGAAGCGGGTCGTCTCAGGGTCGCTCATGAAGTCGGCCCAACGTGGGAAGTCCTCCAGCGTCGGCGGACGCAGGAACAGGCGCTCGGTCTCCAGCGTCGGGCCAAGCGGGGACGTCGGACGTTCGATCACAGCAGATACTCCCGCTCCAGGCTGTAGACGCTGCCGTCGCCGGTCAGGACGCTCGAATAGAGGCCGAACCGGTCCACCCGGATCGGCGGCGAATGCAGCAGGTTGTGTCCAGCGATCCAGGCCCCGATGCGGTCCGGGTTCGCCTGGGGCTTCAGATAGGCCAGGGTCACGTGGGGCCGGTACTCGCGCTTCTCGGGCGGTGCCCCCGCCCGCTCGCCCGCCGAACGGCAGCGTCCGGCCAGGACGTTCAGCGGCTCAGACCTTTCCAGCCCGGCCCACAGGGTGTGGGTGCGGTGGGCGTCGCCGAAGGCCCCGACGCCGTTCAGGGTGATCTCGAAGGCCCCGCCGCCCTCGGCCCGGCTCAGTTCCGAGGCCAGGTCGTCAGCCGTCCGCTCGGACGCCTCGCCATAGAAGGCCAGGGTGACATGCAGGGCGTCCAGCGGCCGCCAGCGGGCGCCCGGCAGGCCGGACTGACGGCGTTGAAGCGTCTCGGCGACGTCCTCGGGAATGGCGATGGCGGTGAAAAGACGCAGCATGCGACCCTTGGTAGCGGGCGGAACGCCCCTTCGGAAGACGGGTTTTCCTTGCAAGGCGGGCCGTCCGTCCCGATATTTCCGGTCAAGGTCGGCGTTTGCCGTCCATTTAGGAGACTTCTTTCGCGATGAGCGACTTCAACAACGGTTATGCGCGCCCGCTTCCGCAGTCGGCGGACATGTCCGTCGACGCCGGTCTGCGCGCCTTCATGCTCGGCGTCTACAACAAGCTGGCCCTCGGCCTCGTGGTCGCCGGCGCCCTGGCCTATGTCACCGGCAACGTGCCGGCGGTGCAACAGCTGCTGTTCGCCCGCGCCGATGACGGCCGCATCGGCCTGACCCTGCTGGGCATGATCATCCAGTTCTCGCCCCTGGTCATGCTGTTCGGCTCCATGTTCTTCATGAAGAACCCGACGGCCAAGGGCGTGAACATGCTCTACTGGGCCGTGGTTTCGACCATCGGCGCCGGTCTGGGCATCCTGTTCCTGCGCTACACCGGCGGTTCGCTGGCTTCGACCTTCTTCGTCACGGCGGCGGCCTTCGCGGGCCTCAGCCTGGTCGGCTACACGACCAAGAAGGACCTGACGGCCATGGGCAGCTTCCTGATCATGGGCGTGATCGGCCTGTTCATCGCCTCGATCGTCAACATCTTCATGCAGTCGGGTACGATGTACCTGATCATCTCGGGCCTGGGCGTACTGATCTTCTCGGGTCTGATCGCCTATGACACCCAGCGCCTGAAGATGACCTACTACGCGCTCGGCGGTAATCAGGAAGCCATGGGCGTGGCCACGGGCTTCGGCGCCCTGAGCCTGTTCATCAACTTCATCAACCTGTTCCAGTTCCTGCTGGCCTTCATGGGCGGCAGCCGGGAATAAAAGCCTCAAGTCGCGCGCAAGCGCGATAGGCCCAAAAGAATGAAAGGCCCCGGCGGAAACGTCGGGGCCTTTTTCATTGCACGGACAGCAACTCTATCCGCTCATCCCCGCGGAGGCGGGGACCCAGTAAGAGCGCCGGGCGGAGCGTTCATCCGTTGATCGAAGTGTCTTGAAGCCAAAGCACTGGGTCCCCGCCTCCGCGGGGATGAGCGGTGGGTGGCTATTCCACCACGGTGAACTTGCGGCTGTCGAACACCCGCAGCACCTGGGCCAGGTCTCGCCCGCGCTTGAGCACATGGCCACCCTCGCCGATCACGGCCCACTGACCCTGTTTCAGGCGCAGGGCCGGGCGTTTCTCGATCCGATAGAGCGGCGCGTCGCCCGAGCGGCGGAAGACGGCGAACTCAGCCACCTCCTTGTGGCCGATCATGGCGTAGTCGCGCCATTCGCCGGCGGCGACCATGCGGCCATAGACCCGCAGCACCAGTCCCAGTTCCTGCCGATCAAAGAAGACCGGACCGGGCTGAAAGGCGTCTGAACTGTGCGGATCAAGGCTCATCGCTTCTCAACTTAAGAGGCTCCGCGCCGAACGCCAGCGGCGCCGCGACTTGTCACCCGCGCCGCACCCGTCCAAAAGGCGGGTCAAGTTCAGATACGGAGACGAACCCATGGCGACGAGCGAAGGCTGGGATATGCCCACCGGCGACCTGATGAAGGGCAAGAAGGGCCTGATCATGGGGGTGGCCAACTCCAGTTCCATCGCCTGGGGCATCGCCTCGCAACTGGCCGCCCAGGGCGCCGAGCTGGCCTTCACCTACCTCGGCGAAGGGCTTGAGCGCCGCGTGCGCCCCCTGGCCGAAAGCGTCGGCGCCAAGCTGCTGATCCAGGCCGACGTCACCGACGACGCCTCGATGGACAAGGCCTTCGAGGAGCTGGAAAAAGAATTCGGCACGATCGACTTCGTCGTCCACTCGGTGGCCTTCGCCAACAAGGACGAGCTGAAGGGCTCCTTCGTCGACAACACCACGCGCGACAGCTTCCTGCTGGCCATGAACATCTCGGCCTTCAGCTTCGTCGACGTGGCCAAGCGTTCGGCCAAGCTGATGCCCAACGGCGGCTCGATGATCACCCTGACCTACCTCGGGTCCGAGCGCGTCATCCCCAACTACAACACCATGGGCGTGGCCAAGGCCGCCCTGGAAGCCGCGACCCGCTACATCGCGCGCGACCTGGGTCCCAAGAACATCCGCGTCAACGCCATCTCGGCGGGCGCGATGCGCACCCTGTCGCTGGCCGGCATCTCGGGCGGCCGCGGCCTGCACTCCAAGTCGGCGCAGTTCTCGCTGATCAAGGAAGAGACCTCGATGGAAGGCGTCGCCGGCGCCGCCCTGTGGCTGTGCTCGGACCTGGGCCGCTCGACCACGGGCGAAGTCGTCCACGTCGACGCCGGCTTCCACGCCGTCGGCCTGCCGGACGACATGGAGGCCTGATCCCCTCCGGGGTCGGAACAAGATCAGGGCCGCCGGATCCACCGGCGGCCCTTTTTGCTTCCCGGGCGCCGCCGCCCGGCCTAGCTTCGCCGCATGAGTTCGTCGCGCCTCCCCCCGCCTTCCAGCTTCTCCGCCGCCGCCGTGGCGACCGTCATCGGCTTCGGCGGCACGGTGGCCTTGATCGTTCAGGCGGGTCAGACGCTGGGGGCCTCGCCCGCGCAGATCATCTCCATGGTCACCGCGCTCTGCCTCGGCATCGGCCTGCCGGGCGCGGTGCTGAGCTGGCGGCTGAAGATGCCGGTCGTCCTGGCCTGGTCGACGCCGGGCGCAGCCCTGCTGGCGGCCTCGACGTTAGGGCAGGGGTGGTCGACCGCCGTCGGCGCCTTTGTCATCGCCGGCCTGCTGATGGTGCTGACCGGCCTGGTCCCGGCTCTGGGCCGGCTGGCCGAGCGCATTCCCGCCGCCATAGCCTCGGCCATGCTGGCGGGCGTCCTTCTGCCCTTCTGTCTGAAGCTGTTTCTCGTCTTCCCGACCGACATGGCGCTGGCGGCGGGCCTGCTGGCCGTCTTCCTGATCATGCGAAGGGTCGCCGCCGCCTGGGCCCTGCCGGCGGTTCTGGTCGCGGCCTTTGCGGTCCTGGCCCTGCGCGGTCAGGTCGGCCTGCCCGCCGGGACCGGCCTGTTCGGCGAGCTGTCGCCGGTCATGCCCGCCTTTGACTGGAAGGCGGCGATCAGCCTGGCCCTGCCCCTCTATCTGGTGACGCTGGCTTCGCAGAACCTGCCCGGTCTGGTGGTGCTGAGGGCCGCCGGATACGCCCCGCCCGCCGGCAAGCTGATCTTCTGGGGCGGGCTAACCAGCACGGTCCTGGCCCCCTTCGGCGCCCACGGCGTCAACCTGGCCGCCATCACCGCCGCGATCTGCACCGGCCCCGAGGCCCACCCCGATCAAAGCCGGCGCTGGACCGTCGGCGTCCTCTACGGCCTGATCTATCTGATAGTCGCCCTCTTCGCCGCGCCGCTGGCGGGCCTGTTCATCGCCATGCCGACAGGGGCGCTGGCGGTCATCACCGGCCTGGCCCTGATCGCGCCGCTGACGGGCTCCCTGACCGGCATGATGAGCCTGCCTGAGGACCGCGAAGCGGCGGTGTTGACCTTTGCCGCCACCGCGTCCGGCGTGGCCCTGTTCGGGGTCGGTTCGGCCTTCTGGGGTCTGGCGGTCGGTTTCCTGGCGCTGGCCGCGCGACGCTGGATCCGCCCCCGACCCTGACCCGGTTTTACATTCACGCCCTTCCGTCCCCAGCGTGACTGTGACAGCCTGACGTCCGGCCGACTGGCGGCCGTCAGAGCGAGGCGATCATGGCGCACAAGTTCGAAGTCTATCAGGACAAGGCGGGCGAGTTCCGCGTCCGGTTCAAGTACAATTCCGAGATCATCTTCTCGACCGAAGGCTACTCGGACAAGTCGGGCGCCAAGCGCGCCATCGAGTCGATCAAGAAGCACGTCGGCGACGCCCCGACCGAAGAAGTCTGAGTTTCGCGGGGGCGCGGCGTCCGCGCCCCCGCTATCTCTCCTACGGCCGCGCCGGGATGTTCAGACCCCGCTGCACCGCCGGGCGCGCCAGACCCCGCTCCAGCCAGGCGGCCACGCGCGGGAAGTCAGAAAAGCCGACCAGATCGCCCGCCTCATAGAAGCCGATCAGGTTGCGCACCCAGCCCAGGATGGCGATGTCGGCGATGGTGTAGTCGTCGCCCATGATCCAGTCCCGGCCCTCTAAACGCCCTTCTAGAACGCCCAGAAGACGCCGCGACTCGGCGACGTAGCGGTCGCGCGGACGCTTGTCCTCGAACTCGCGCCCGGCGAACTTGTGGAAGAAGCCGACCTGACCGAACATCGGGCCGATGGCCGCCATCTGGAAGAAGACCCACTGCAGGGTCTCGTAGCGCGCCGCCGGATCGACGGGCAGGAAGCGCCCCGTCTTTTCGGCCAGATAGACCAGGATGGCCCCGGACTCGAACAGGGGCAGGGGTTTGCCGCCCGGACCCTCCGGATCGATGATGGCCGGGATCTTGCCGTTGGGGTTCAGCGACAGATAGTCGGGCGTCCAGGTCTCGTTCTTGCCGATGTCGACCAGATGCGGCTCGTAGGCCAGACCCAGCTCCTCCAGCAGGATGGAGACCTTGACCCCGTTCGGCGTCGGCAGGGAGTAGAGCTGCAGCCGGTCGGGATGAGCCGGCGGGTACTGGCGGGTGATGGGAAAGGCGGACAGGTCGGCCATGGGGCGCTCCGGGCGGGTTGAGCCTCCCATGTTGGAAGCCGAACCGCCCGACGCAATAGCCACCGCGTCGGTGGCGGTCGGTCAGGCCTCGTCGCGCTCGTCCACCTCGGTCGGGCGCACGATGCGCAGCCATCCCTCAGAGATGCGCAGGTCCGGCGCCGCCTCGCGGGTGAAGGGCAGGTACCAGGTCGGACCGCCTTCCTTCGGGCTGATCTCCAGCATGTCCGAGGCGCCGAAATTCTGCACAGACTTGACCGTGCCGACGACGGCGTCGTCCAGATCACGGGCCTGCAGCCCCACCAGATCGGTCAGGTAGAACTCGTCTTCTTCCGGCTCGGGCAGGCGGTCGCGCGGCACGAACAGCTTCTGGCCGCGCATGGCGTCGGCCTGTTCCTTGCTGGCGATCTCCTTGACCCTGGCCACCACGCCCGCCTTGTCCGGCCGCGCCGACAGCAGGGTCAGGGCGGGCGTTCCGTCCGCCTTCAGCAGGGGCTGATAGGTCAGCAGGGCCATGGGGTCGGCGGTGAAGGCGGTGATCCGCACCTCGCCCTTCACGCCGAAGGCGCCGCCGATCTGGGCGACGAGGATCAGTTTCGGGTCAGACATGGGAGCTCCTCATAAACGTCACCCCGGAATCGCGAAGCGATATCCGGGGCCACGACAGGCTCGACAATGTGGAACTGCAGCGCCCTTGGCGGTCCCGGATACCGCCTGCCGGCGGTTCCGGGATGACGCACGAAAGGCTTAAGCCTGTTCTTCGGTCGCTTCAGCGGCCGGAGCTTCTTCAGCAGCGGCTTCGACCGGGGCTTCTTCAGCAGCCGGAGCGTTCTTGGCGGCTTCGGCGGCAGCGGCGGCTTCTTCCTTGGCGCGGGCGGCGGCTTCGGCAGCCTCGACCTTGGCGGCGGCTTCAGCTTCCAGACGGTCGGCTTCGCGCTGGGCGCGCTCGGCGGCGCGTTCCTGGGCCTTCTTGCCCGGCGTGCCCTTGTTCGGGTTGTTCGACTGGGTCCAGGCGACCTTGCCGACCAGGACTTCGTCTTGCGACTGGCTGATGAAGCGGGCGACGCGATCGGTCGGCTGAGCGCCCTTGGCCAGCCATTCCGAGATGCGGTCGGCCTTCAGGACGACGCGCGGGGTGGCGCTGTCCTTGGGCAGCATCGGGTTGTAGCTGCCGACGCGCTCGATGAACTTGCCGTCGCGCGGAGCGTGCGAGTCAGCCACGACGATGTAGTAGTAGGGGCGCTTCTTGGCGCCGCCGCGGGCCAGACGAATCTTCAGCATTTTCAGTCTCTTTCTAGAAAATCGAAATCAGTTCTTTTTCGGGAAGCCCGGCAGGCCCGGAAGGCCTCCCGGAAGTTGTCCGCCGCCCAGTCCGGCAAGCCGGTCCTGAATGGCTTTCATGTCGTCGGCGCTGGGTTCGGCCATCTTGCCGCCGCCCAGGGCCTTGAGGCGGGCCATGTCGGGACCGCCCATTCCGGGAAGGCCGGGCATGCCGCCGCCGCCGCCGAGACCGCCCATCATGGCGGCCATCTTCTGCAGGTTCTTGCCGCCGCCCTTGGACAGCGACTTGACCATGTCGGCCATCTGCCGGTGCTGTTTCAGCAGGCGATTGATGTCCTGGACCTCGACGCCCGAGCCGGCGGCGACGCGCTTCTTGCGGCTGGCGTTCAGCAGGTCGGGCTTCTTGCGCTCGGCCTTGGTCATCGAGGAGATGATGGCCAGCTGGCGGTCGATCATCTTGTCGTTGACGTTGCTGTCGGCCATCTGGGCCTTCAGCTTGGCCACGCCGGGCAGCATGCCCATGATGCCCTGCAGCCCGCCCATCTTCTTCATCTGGCCCAGCTGGCCGGCCAGATCGTCCAGATCAAACTGGCCCTTGGCCAGCTTGCGGGCCATCTTCTCGGCCTTGGCCTGATCCAGCTCGGTCGCGGCCTTTTCGACCAGGGCGACGATGTCGCCCTGACCCAGGATGCGACCGGCGACGCGGCGGGCGTCGAAGACGTCGAGGGCGTCGACCTTTTCACCGGCGCCCAGATACTTGATCGGCAGGCCGGTGACGGCGCGCATCGACAGCATGGCGCCGCCGCGACCGTCGCCGTCGGCGCGGGTCAGCACCAGGCCGGTCAGCGGCAGACGCTCGTGGAAGGCGGCCGCCGTGCGGACCGCGTCCTGACCCGTCAGGCTGTCGGCGACCAGCAGGGTCTCGACCGGATTGGCGACACGGGCCACCTCGGCCACCTCGGCCATCAGGGCCTCGTCCAGCGTGATGCGGCCGGCGGTGTCGAGGATCAGGACGTCGAAGCCCTGCAGCTTGGCGGATTGCAGGGCGCGCTTGGCGATCTCGACCGCCGACTGGCCCGCCACGATGGGCAGGGTCGCGACCTCGATCTGCTGACCCAGGGTCGCCAGCTGCTCCATGGCCGCCGGACGACGCGTGTCCAGCGAGGCCATCATGACCTTCTTGCGGTCGAACTTGGTCAGACGCAGCGCCAGCTTGGCCGAGGTCGTGGTCTTGCCCGAGCCCTGCAGGCCGGCCATCAGGATCACGGCGGGCGGCGTGGCGTTGGTGTTCAGCGGGACCGGCTCTTCGCCGCCCAGCATCTCGACCAGACCGTCATAGACGATCTTGACCACCTGATCGGCCGGCTTGACCGAACGGATGACCTCTTCGCCGGTCGCCTGTTCCTTGGCGCGGCTGATGAAGTCCTTGACCACCGGCAGGGCGACGTCGGCCTCGAGCAGCGCGACGCGGACTTCGCGCAGCGCTTCCTCGACATCCTTTTCGGACAGGGCGCCGCGGCCGGTGATCCGGTCGAAGACGCCTGTCAGCCGCTCGTTCAGAGCCTCGAACATTCAAAACCTTTCATGCGCGAACCCTGACCTCCATAGAGAAACGGCCTCTGGCGACGATCACGTCGGCAGAGGGTCCTCGCCGGGCTCGTTCTTTCGTCAGGGCTATCGGCCGGTCGGCCTGCCTGAGCCCGAATGGGCTGTGCTCAAGCAGCGCTCAGCGCGGTAGCACGACCAAGGAAAGCTGTCGTACCGGAGGAGGCGCAGGTTCAATTGCGCCGGAAGCGGCGGCTTATGGAGCATCCACAAGCAAATGTCGACTCCCGCCTTTACGCGCCCTCAACCACACAAAGGGTTTCAGCGTTGACCATGGGGACTAGCCCGTTCGGATTCCGCTGATACGGTCCCGCTTCCAGCCTCCCCGCTGAAGGACAATATGATGATCCAGGCCGCCGACGATCGACTGCGCGACGAGGTTCGCCTGCTGGGCGCCCTGCTCGGCGAGGTGATACGCGACGAGGGCGGCCAGGAACTCTACGACCGGATCGAGGCGGTGCGTCAGGCCTCGGTGGCCTATCACCGCGACCCGGCCTCGCATGACGCCTCACGGCTGGAGGCCCTGCTCAAGGATCTGTCGCTGGACCAGGCCATCGGCCTGACCCACGGCTTCGCCGCCTTCTCCCTGCTGGCCAATGTCGCCGAAGACCGGGCGGGCAAGCGCCGCGCACGGGATCAGGCTGCGGCCGGCGAACGGGCCGACACGCCCGAGGGCGCGCTGAAACGGCTGGACGCGGCAGGGGTGGAACGGGCGGCGGTGCGCGATCTGCTGTCGCAAGCCCTGATCTCGCCGGTCCTGACCGCCCACCCGTCCGAGGTTCGCAGGAAGAGCGTCATCGACCGCATCGCCGCCGTTGGCGCCTTGCTGGACGGCTGCGATCGCGACGGGGTCGCCTGTTCGCCCGAAGCGCTGAAGGCGGGGCTGCGGCGACAGATCGTCATCCTGTGGGCCACGCGCCTGACCCGCGCCTCGGGCCTGGTGGTGCAGGACGAGATCAACACCGTCACCGACTGGCTGCAACGCATCTTCCTGCACGTCGCCCCGGCCCAGCTGGCCGAGTGGCGCACCCTGCTGGACGCGCCCGACCTGGCGCCCTTCCTGCGCATCGGCACCTGGGTCGGCGGCGACCGCGACGGTAATCCCAATGTCGACGGCGCGGTTCTGGCCGCCGCCTTCCGCACCCAGTCGCGCGCCGTGCTGCGCTTCTATCTGGAGGAGACGAATGCGCTCGGCGAGGAGCTCAGCCTCTCGGCCGACCTGACCAGCGTCACCCCCGAGCTGGCAGCTCTGGCGCAAAGCTCCGGCGACGCCTCGATCCAGCGCGCGGACGAGCCCTATCGCCGGGCGCTGAGCCGCATCTACGCCCGGCTGTCGACGACTCATCTGACCCTCACTGGCGGCCCCGCCCCCCTGCCCGCCTCGTTCGAGGCCCCGGCCTATGAAGGGCCCGACGCCTTCCGCGCCGATCTGGCGGTGCTGCACGACAGCCTGATCCGCACCCACGGCGCCGTCTTCGCTGACGACCGGCTGGCCCGGCTGATCACGGGCGCCGACGTCTTCGGCTTCCACATGGCGACCTTGGATCTGCGTCAGAATTCCGACGTGCACGAACGCGTCGTCACTGACCTGCTGAAGGTGGCCGACGTCTGTCCCGACTATACGGCGCTCGACGAAAACGCCCGTCTGGCCCTGCTGGCCCGCGAATTGTCCAACCCCCGCCCGTTGTTTTCTCCGTATGCGGATTATGAGCCAGAGACCCTGAAGGAACGCGCCATCCTGCAGGCGGCCGCGCGGGCGCTCGCCGCCTTCGGACCCCAGGCCATCCGCACCCATATCGTGTCCAAGACCGATGCGGCGTCGGACATGCTGGAGGTCTATCTGCTGCTGAAAGAAGTCGGCCTCTACGACCCCGCCGATCCCGCCGCCTGCCCGATCCAGGCCGCCCCCCTGTTCGAGACCATCGAGGACCTGCGCGCCTCGCAGCCGACCCTGGAGCGCGTCCTGGCCGAGCCCTCGGCCCGCGCCGTGGCGACTGCGCGCGGGGTGCAGGAAGTCATGATCGGCTATTCGGACTCGAACAAGGACGGCTCCTACCTGACCTCGGGCTGGGAACTGCACGAAGCCTCTCGCGCCCTGCTGGAGGTGACCCGCGCGGCAGGAGTCCGGCTGCAGCTGTTCCACGGTCGCGGCGGCGCCGTCGGGCGCGGCGGCGGCTCCAGCTTCTCGGCGGTTCTCGGCCAGCCGGCGGGGACGGTCGCGGGCCGCATCCGCGTCACCGAACAGGGCGAGGTCATCGCCAACAAGTACGGCGAACCGGAGGTGGCGCAAAGGAACCTGGACGCCCTGACCTGCGGGACCCTGCTGGCCTCGCTGGGGCCGCAGACCGACGGCGGCTACAGCGCCGAACACGGCGCCACGGCGGCCCGCCTGTCGGCGGCCTCGATGAAGGCCTATCGCGCCCTGGTCTATGAGACGCCCGGCTTCGTCGACTATTTCCGCGCCGCCACCCCCATCGCCGAGATCGCCGACCTGAAGATCGGCTCGCGCCCGGCTTCACGCTCGACCTCGACCGCGATCGAGGACCTGCGCGCCATTCCCTGGGTGTTCAGCTGGTCGCAGTCGCGGGTCATGCTGCCCGGCTGGTTCGGCTTCGGCTCCGCGGTCCAGGGCGAGAACCCGGACGAACTGCGCGACATGGCCCGGGCCTGGCCCTTCTTCCGCACCGTGGTCCAGAACATGGAGATGGTGATGGCCAAGGCCGACATGGCCATCGCCCGCCGCTACGCCGGACTGGTCCCCAACGCGGCCCTGGCCGAGCGCATCTATGGCGCCATCCTCGAGGAGTGGCGGCTCACGAAGGCCGCCGTCCTGTCGATCACAGGCCACGACGACCTGCTGGGCGGCCAGCCCGAGCTGGACCGGCTGATCCGCCAGCGCATGCCCTATGTCGAACCGCTGAACCATGTGCAGATCGAACTGATCCGCCGCCGCCGCGCCGGCGACGACGATCCACGCGTGCGCAACGGCATCCTTCTGGCCATCAACGGCGTGGCGGCGGGCCTGCGAAACAGCGGCTGATTACAGCCACCTGGTCCGCTTGAAGGTGACGTAGAGGCCCAGGCAGATGGCCACGATCAGCCCCATCACCATGGGGTAGCCATAGACCCAGCGCAGCTCCGGCATGTAGTCGAAATTCATGCCGTAGATGCCGGCCACAGCCGTGGGCGTGGCTAGGATGGCGGCCCAGGCGGCCAGCTTGCGGGTGATGACGCCCTGACGTTGCTGCTCCAGCAGGTTGGACACCTCGAAAACCGAAGACAGGATGTCGCGCAACGCCGCCGCCCGACTGGCGACGCGTCGCACATGGTCGGCCACGTCGCGGAAATAGGGACGGACCTCGCGGTCGATGCATGGCAGGTCCAGCGACTGCAGCCGGTTGGCCACCTCCTCCATCGGCCCCAGCACCCGACTGAACTTCAGCAGCTCCCGGCGCAGCTGGAACAGGCGCTTGATGTCCGCGCGCGACAGAAAGCTGTCCAGCGCCCGCTGCTCCATCTCCAGCACGCTGTCCTCGATGTCGTCGACGATCGGCACATAGCCGTCGACGATGAAGTCCAGAACCCCGTGCAGGATGAAGTCGGCGCCGTGCCGCAGTTGCAGCGGCGAGGCCTCCAGCTGGGCGCGCAGCTGGGTGTGGGCGCGGGCCGAGCCGTGGCGAATGGTGATGACGTAGCGGGCGCCGACGAAGACGTGGGTCTCGCCATAGAGGATGGCGTCATCGACCTTCTGGGCCGTGCGGGCGACGATGAAGAGCTCGCCGCCATAGACCTCGATCTTGGGCATCTGATGCGCGCTCAGCGCATCCTCGACCGCCAGCGGGTGCAGGCGGAAACGCCGCACCAGTCCCTCGAACTCCTCGTCGGTCGGTTCATAGAGACCGATCCACAGATACTCGCCCGGCTTGAGCCGCAGCCCCGCCTCGGTCAGCGGCGCCTCGCGAACCCGCTTGCCGTCCTTGTAGACGTAGGAGGCGACGACGCTCATGGGCGCTCCTTCAACTGAACGGCCAAGGCATACGCCACCCCGGCTGGAATAGAAAAGGCCCGGCGGATCGCTCCACCGGGCCCTTTCCAGATTCAGCAGTCAACGGCCTCAAGTAGGCCGAAGGCCGGTAGGCCACTCAAGGACGAGCGGTAGGCCCCTTAGGAAACAGGGAAGCCGCGCACCTTCAGCAGGGCCGCCACGTCGGGGTTGCGGCCGCGGAACTGGCGATAGGCCTCGCCGCGGTCCGTGGTGTTGCCCGGCGCCAGGATGATCGACTTGAAGCGGCCGCCGATGTCCGGATTGAAGACGTCGCCCGACTCCTCGAAGTAGGCCCAGGTGTCGGCGTCCATCACTTCCGACCACAGGTAGGAATAGTAGCCGGCCGAGTAGGCGTCAGAGGTGAAGAGGTGGTTGAACTGCGGCAGGCGGTGCCGCATCACGATCTCCTTGGGCATGCCGAGACGATCCAGCGAGGCCTTCTCGAAGGCGCCGATATCGGTCGGCGGCGTGGCTTGCGTATGCAGGTCCATGTCGACCAGGGCCGAGGACAGGTAGCTGACCGTGGCGTAGCCCTGATTGAAGGTCGAGGAGGCCTCGATCTTGTCCACCAGCGCCTGCGGCATCGGCTGCTTGGTCTCGACGTGCTTCATGTAGCCGTCGAGAATCGGGCGGCTCAGCACCCAGTGCTCGTGCACCTGAGACGGATATTCCACGAAGTCGCGCGGCGTGTTGCCGAACGACGGATAGGTCACCACCGACGAGAAGTAGTGCAGGGCGTGGCCGAACTCGTGGAACAGGGTCTCGGCGTCGTCCAGCGAGATCAGCAGGGGCTGACCGGCCTCGGCCTTGACGAAGTTGTTGTTGTTCGAGGCCAGGATCGGCTTCGACCCCGTCAGCTGCGAGAAGGACCGGTAGGTGGTCATCCAGGCGCCCGAACGCTTGCCCGGACGGGCGAAGTCGTCGGCGTAGTAGAGGCCGATCAGCTTGCCGGTGGCCTTGTCGGTGACCTCATAGGTGGTCACGTCGGGCTCGAAGGTCGAGACAGTCCCCTTGGCCAGCGGCTTGAAGACGAAGCCGTACAGGCGCTCGGCCATGTAGAAGGAGGCCGCGCGGACCGCGTGCAGCTCGAAGTAGGGCTTCAGCTCGTTCTGATCGAGGTCGTACTTGGCCTTGCGGACCTTCTCGGCGAAGTAGAGGTAGTCCCAGGGCTCGATGTCGAAACCGGCGATCGCCTTCATGTCGGCGACCTCCTCGGCGACGCGGGCCTTGGCCGGGGCCCAGACGCGCTGCATCAGCTCCATCGCCGCAGCCGGGGTCTTGGCCATGGTGTCCTGCATGCGCCATTCGGCGTGGTTGCCGAAGCCGAGCAGCCTGGCGCGCTGCTGACGCAGGGCCACGATCTGGGCGATGGTCGACTTGGTGTCGTTGGCGTCGCCGTTGTCGCCGCGCTTGACGAACTTCTTCCACACCTGCTCGCGCAGGGCGCGGTCGTCGGCGAAGGTCAGGAAGGGATCGACGCTGGAGCGGGTGTTGACGATGGCCCAGCCCTGGACATTGCGGGCGCGGGCGGCGGCGGCGGCGGCGGCCTTGTTGGACTCAGGCAGGCCCTTCAGGCCGGCCTCGCTGGTGATGACGGTCCAGGTGTTCTCATCGGCCACCACCTTCTGACCGAAGCCGGTGAAGGCGTTCGACAGGGCGGTGTTGATACGGCCCAGCTCGGCCTTGCCGGCGGCGTCCAGAGCGGCGCCGTTGCGCACGAAGGCGTCGCGGCTGCGCTCGGCCAGACGTTTCTGCTGGGCGTTCAGGCCGGCGGCGTCGGCGCCGTCGGCCACGGCCTTGATGCGCTGGAACAGCTTCTCGTTGAAGGTGATCTCGTCCGAGGCGGCCGACAGGATCGGCGACAGCTCGGTCTCCAGCGCGTCCCAGGCGTCGCCGCCGATGTTCGACGTCATGACGCTGAAGACGTTCATGGCGCGGTCCAGCGGCTCGCCGGCCAGCTCCATGGCCACCAGGGTGTTGGCGAAGGTCGGGGCGTCGGGGTTGTTGGCGACGGCGGCGACGTCGGCGCGTTGCAGCTCGATGCCTTCCAGAATGGCTTCGCGCATCTTGGGCGCCGTCACCTTGTCCCAGGGAGGCACGCCCTCATAGGGGCCGGTCCAGGGCTGCAGCAGCTCGGCGCGCGGGGCGGTCGTCGGCAGGACGGCGCGGGCGATGCGGGCTTCATCAGCGGTCGAAAGGGCCGCGGCCGATCCCGTCATTCCGTTCTCCAGAGCGCCGGCGGAGGCGCAGCCCGAAAGGGCGAAGAGGCTCGCGCCCCCGATGAGAAGATGGCGTCTGTGCATCCAGGTCTCCCAACCATAGCTGTTTTCGACCCGCCCCGACGTGCTCGTCCGGGCAGGCTTATGCCTCGATGTAATCCTAACCATTGGACGACGGAACCCCACGGGTCTAAAGGCCGCTGCATGGCGATAGGCGTTTTTGACTCCGGCGTGGGCGGACTGACGGTCCACCGCGAACTCACGACCCGCTTTCCGACGCGGGACTTCATCTATCTGGGCGACCAGGCCCACGCCCCCTATGGCGGACGCGGCGGCGAGGACATCGTCGAACTGACGCGCGCCGGGTGCGAGCGTCTGTTCGAGGCCGGCGCCTCGGTCGTGGTCCTGGCCTGCAACACGGCCTCGGCCATCGCCTTGCGCCGTCTACAGCAGACCTGGATTCCCGGCATGCGTGAGAAGCTGGGCCGTCCGGTCAACGTCCTGGGCATCATCGTCCCGACGATCGAGGCGGCGACTGGCCTGCCGTGGTCCTATGAGGCCGAGCGCAACGGCCGACTGGAAGGCGAGAAGAAACAGGCGATCGACGTCACCGGCGTCTTCTGCACGGCCGCCACGGCCATGAGCCGCGTCTATGAGATCGAAATCGACAAGCGCCGCGAGGACCTGGCCGTCTTCACCGAGCCCTGCCCCGGCCTGGCCGGCCTGATCGAACTGGGCGCCCCGACCGAGGAGCTGAGGGTAGTGGTCAACGACCACGTCGACGCCCTGCGCCGTCGCATCGGCCGTCACCCCGACAAGGCCATCCTTGGCTGCACCCACTACGAGATCGTCGCCGACCTGTTCGCCGACGCCCTGCCCGCCGGGGTCCAGGTCATCAGCCAGCCGACCGCCGTGGCCGACTCGCTGGAACGTTATTTCGCGCGCCATCCCGAATACGAGCTGGGCGCGTCCGGCCGTCGCGACTTCCTGACCACCGGCACGCCCGGCCCGCAGTCGGAGCTTATCGCCCGCTTCTGGGGCGCGCCCCTGACCTTCGACGCCGCCTGATCACTCCGCCGGGTTTGAGCGGCGCTGGCCGAAGGTCGGCGCCCGCTCCTTCTGCTGCGCCCAGTAGGTCGGGCCGTCGTCCGGCTTGAACATGGTGCGGGGCACGCCGTTGCGGTCCACCACGGCGAAGGTGTTGGTCGAGACCTGATAGTAGAGGGTGTCGCCGTTCGGTCGCTTGACCGTCTCGGTCCCGCGCGGCGTCGCCTCGATGAAGGTCCGCACCTTGTGCAGATAGTCGTCCGCCGACTTGGCCCCGAAGGCCGCGCCGTTACGCTCATACAGACGCTGGACCTTGGCGTCGGCGGTTTCACGCCGGTTGGCCGTGACCGGGGGTTTGGCCTCGGGCGCCGCCGCGACCGTCTCGCTCTCGGGCGCCGCCGCCGAGATCAGGGCGACCGGCTCGGCCGCCGCTCGTTCGCGCGTCTGAACCGCCGAGCCGCCGCTGTCGCAAGCCGCCAGAACCAACGCCGCCACAACGCCCGCCGTCACTTGAATCCGCATGGGTCACCCTCCCTGAAAAACCCGCCGAACACAGTTAGGCATAAACTATTTGTTCTGGCAATGTTCCATAGTCGCCGCGCGTCGATCCACGGCTTTGTCTCGACGGCGTCATGCGGCCCCGCTAGAGATTCCTCATGACCGCATCCTCGCTTTCGGGCCGCAAGGTCCTGCTCATCGTCGGCGGCGGCATCGCCGCCTACAAGGCGCTGGAGCTGACGCGTCTGCTGAAGAAGGCCGGGGCCGAGGTGATGAGCTTGCTGACCAAGGCCGGCGCCGAGTTCGTCACCCCCATGTCCCTGGCGGCCCTGACCGGCCATCCGGTACGCCAGGCCCTGTTCATGCCCGAGGACGAGACGGCCATGGGCCATATCGAGCTGTCGCGCTGGGCCGATCTGGTGGTGGTGGCGCCGGCGACGGCGGGGCTGATCGCCAAGGCCGCGAACGGCATGGCCGACGACCTGGCCTCGACCACGCTTCTGGCCACCGACAAGAAGGTTCTGCTGGCCCCGGCCATGAACGTGCGCATGTGGCTGCACCCGGCGGTTCAGGCCAATGTCGAGCGGCTGAAAAACTTCGACGGCTTCCACGGCGCGGCCGTGGTCGGCCCCGACGACGGCGAGATGGCCTGCGGCGAGTTCGGCCCCGGCCGCATGGCCGAACCCGCCGTCATCCTCGACGCGATCGCCCGCCTGCTGGCTGGCCCTGACGGCCGCCCGCTGACCGGCAAGACCGCCGTGGTCACCGCCGGGCCGACCTTCGAGCCCATCGACCCGGTGCGCGGCCTGACCAATCGCTCCAGCGGCAAGCAGGGCTACGCCGTCGCCGCCGCCCTGGCCGAACTGGGCGCGGAGGTGACCCTGATCTCCGGCCCCGTGGCCCTGGATGCGCCGGTCGGCGTCACCCGCCTCTGGGTCGAGGCCGCCACCGAGATGAAGGCCGCTGTCGAGGCTCATTTGCCCGCCGACATCGCCGTGATGAGCGCCGCCGTCGCCGACTGGCGCGTGGACGGCGTCGCTTCCGGCAAGATCAAGAAGAAGCCGGGCGGTCCGCCCTCCCTGGCCCTGATCGAGAACCCCGACATCCTCGCCGGCGTCTCGGCCCCCGGCCCGAAGCGCCCCAAACTGGTGGTCGGCTTCGCCGCCGAGACCAGCGACCTGGAGGGCAATGCTCGCGCCAAGCTGTCCAGAAAGGGTTGCGACTGGATCGTCGGCAACGACGTCTCGGGCGAGGTCTTCGGCTCGGACGGCAACGCCGTGACCCTGTTCACCCTGAACGGCGCCGAGCCCTGGCCGCGCCAGTCCAAGACCGAGGTGGCGAGGAAGCTTGCCCGCCGCATCGCCGATCACTTCAAGGCCTGAAAGATCCCTTCATGACCACCGTCCGCGTCCAACGTCTGCCCCACGCCGAGGGCCTGGCCCTGCCCGCCTATGAGACGACGGGATCGGCGGGCATGGACCTGCGCGCCGCCCTGCCGGAATTCGAGCCGGTGATCCTCGCTCCCGGCGAGCGCAAGCTGATCCCGACAGGCCTGAAGATCGCGCTGGAGCCCGGCTATGAGGCCCAGGTGCGGCCCCGTTCGGGTCTGGCGCTGAAGCACGGCGTCACCTGCCTGAATTCGCCCGGCACCATCGACAGCGACTATCGCGGCGAGGTCGGGGTCATCCTGATCAACCACGGCCAGCTCGCTTTCGAGATCAACCGCGGCGAACGCATCGCCCAGATGGTCATCGCCCCCTACACCCAGGCCGTCATGGCCGAGGTCGAGGCTCTGGATGAAACGGCGCGCGGCGCCGGCGGTTTCGGCTCGACGGGGAAATAGGCCGGGCGTCAGACCGTCGAACTGGGCGACGGCGGGGTGATCTCGCGCCTCAGCACGCGCTCTCGCCAGGCAGTGTAGAGGCCGCTGCCGGCGATCAGGGCGGCCCCGATCAGGGTCGCCCCCGTCGGCGCGTCGCTCAACAACAGCCAGCCCAGAACCACGGCCCCGACCATCTGCAGATAGTCCAGCGGGGCCAGGACCGAGACCGGGGCGTGCTGCAGCGAACTGGTCATCAGCAACTGGGCCAGCCCGCCCGCCAGCCCGCCCGCCGCCAGTATGGCCAGCACCGGCCAGCTGTGGCTGTGCCCGTCCATCAGGGCCAGGCCCCCGCCCACCACGGCGCAGGCGACGAAGAACCAGAAGACGATGGCGGTCGCCGATTCCGTCTTGCCCAGCTGGCGCAGGGTGACGGTGACCGAAGCCGCGACGAAGGCTCCGCCCAGCGCGAACAGCAGACCGCCCAGCGGCGGCGCGCCCTCGGCGCCGGGCCGCACCAGGACCAGAACCCCGACGAAGCCCAGGATGACCGCCGTCCAGCGATGACGCCCCACCTTCTCCTTCAGGAAGACGATGGACAGCAAGGTGGCGAAGATGGGGGCGGTGAAGCCGATGGTCGTGGCGTCGGCCAGGGGCAGCAACCGCAAGCCCTGGAAGATCAGCAGGATGCCGGTCACCCCCAGGGCGCAGCGCCAGACGTGAACCATGGGCCGCCGGGTCGAGATCGCGGCCAAGCCCCCGCCGCTGTTCAGCACCCAGAACAGCACCACCGGCAGGCCGAAGATCGAACGGTAGAAGACCATCTCGCCCGCCGAGACGGGCTCCATCGTCGCCGCCCACTTCATCAGGGCGTACATCAGGGAGAAGCTGAGGGCGGCCGCCGCCCGCAGCATGATGCCGTAGCTGCTCCCCTGTCTGACGCCCGGCCGGCTCATCCGCCGATCAGGCCTGACGGAAGCCGAGCACGTCCTGCATGTCGTAGAGGCCGGGGCGGCGGTTGCGCACCCAGGCGGCGGCGACCACGGCCCCCTTGGCGAACAGGGAGCGGTCGATGGCCGAATGCGACAGGGTCAGCAGTTCGTCGTCCGAGCCGAACAGCACCGTGTGCTCGCCGATGACGCCGCCGGCGCGCAGGCTGGCGAAGCCGATCTTGCCGGGCTCGCGCGGGCCGGTGATGCCGTCATAGGGAGCAGTCTTGAGGTCTTCCAGATCGCGGCCACGGCCGTTGGCTGCGGCCTCGCCCAGCATCAGGGCGGTGCCCGAGGGCGCGTCCACCTTGCGCCGGTGATGGGTCTCCAGCACCTCGATGTCCCAGTCGCGGCCGTCCAGACGCTGGGCGGCGTGCTCGACCAGACCGATCAGGATGTTGAGGCCCAACGAGAAGTTGCCGCTGCGGACGATGGCGATCTTCTCCGCCGCCGCCTCTAGTTCCGCGTCCTGTTCGGGCGACAGGCCGGTGGAGCCGATGACCAGGGCCGGACCTCCGCGCGCGGCGCAGGCCTTGGCCAACTCTACCGAGGCCTCGGGCGTGGAGAAGTCGATGATGACGTCGCACAGGTTCAGGTCGGGCGTCTCGCCCCGGTCGAAACGGGCGGCGACCACCACGTCCTCGCGGGCGTCGAGGACTTGTGAAACGGCGCGGCCCATGCGGCCCCGGGCGCCGGAGATGCCGGCGTGGAAGATGTCGCTCACGCGGTCTCTTTCGGATTGTCGGCGTCGCCGCCCAGGATGTCGGCCCAGAAGCGCTTGGCCTTGCCGGCGAAGCTGGTGTTGCGCGGGGTCTGGGTCTCGCCCAGCGACGCCGCCAGCTCGGTCAGCAGCTCCTTCTGACGCGGGGTCAGATCGGTCGGGGTCTCGACGAACAGCTCGACCACCAGATCGCCGCGCTGGCGGCCGTTCAGGTGGGGCATGCCCTTGCCCTTGATGCGGACGGTCTTGCCGGTCTGGGCGCCGGCGGGCACCTCGACCGTGGCCCTGCACTTGCCGTCGCAGGCCTCGGACACCAGACAGGGGGCGTCGACGACGCCGCCGAGCGCCGCCACCGTCATCGGCACCGGCACCGTGACCAGCAGGTCCAGGTTGTCGCGCTCGAACAGTTCGTGGTCGTGCACCGACAGGAAGACATAGAGGTCGCCGCGCGGGCCGCCGCGCTGGCCGGCCTCGCCCTCGCCCGACAGGCGGATGCGCGAGCCGTCGTCGACGCCGGCCGGGATCTTGAGGCTGAGCTGACGGTTCTTGCGGACCTGACCGTGGCCGTGACAGGCGTTGCAGGGGTCGGCGATCATCTCGCCCGAGCCGCCGCAGCGGGGGCAGGTGCGCTCGACCTGGAAGAAGCCGTTGGCCTGGCGCACGCGCCCGGCGCCGCCGCAGGTGGAGCAGATGGTCGGCTTGGTGCCGGCCTTGGCGCCCGAACCGTCGCAGACCTCGCAGGTCATGGTGGTGGGGACCGAGATCTCGACCTCGGCGCCCTTGTAGGCCTGCTCCAGGGTGATCTCGAGGTCATAGCGCAGGTCCGAGCCGCGACGCGGACCGCCCTGCTGCTGACGTCCGCCCCGGCCGCCGAACGCATCGCCGAAGGCGTCGCCAAAGACCTGGGAGAAGATGTCGTTGATGTCGTGGAAGCCCTGACCGCCGCCGCGTCCGAACGGGTCGCCGCCGCCGGCGCCGCCGTTCACGCCCGCATGACCGAACCGGTCATAGGCCGCGCGCTTCTGATCGTCCGACAGCACCGCATAGGCCTCGGAGATCTCCTTGAACTTGGCGAGGGATTCCTCCGAGCCGCCGTTGCGGTCGGGATGGTGGGTCATGGCCAGCTTGCGATAGGCCGACTTCAGGCCAGCGGCGTCAATGGTCCGCTCGACCCCCAGAATTTCGTAATAGTCACGCTGCGCCATCAGGCGTTCGTCCTCTTACTTTCCCGTCGCGCCCGCCGTCCCCGTTAAGCCGAGGATCGTACGTTCGCGGATGACCCAACGGCCATGTCTGCTGACATGGGCGCCCGGTCGAATGATGCAAGTTTTATGAAACGGCCCCGCCTGCCGTCTGGCAAGCGGGGCCGGTCGTCATAAGCCGCGTTTCGTTACGCGTTCTTCTTGTCGTCGTCGGCGTCCGAGACTTCCTCGAACTCGGCGTCGACCACGCCGTCGTCAGCCGGAGCTTCCGAGGCGCCGTCTTCACCGGCGCCCTGCTGGGCGGCGTACATGGCCTCGCCCAGCTTCATCGAAGCCTGGGCCAGGGTGTTGGTCTTCTCGCGGATAGCCTCGGGGTCCGTGCCGTCCTTGGCCGACTTCAGGTCGTCCAGGGCCGACTGGATGGTCGCCTTGGTCGCGTCGTCGATCTTGTCGCCGTGTTCCGACAGGGCCTTCTCGGTCGAGTGGATCAGGCTGTCGGCGCCGTTGGCGGCCTCGACCAGATCCTTGCGGGCCTTGTCGGCCGCGGCGTTGGCCTCGGCTTCCTTGACCATCTTGTCGATGTCCGCGTCCGACAGGCCGCCGTTGGCCTGGATGCGGATCGACTGCTCCTTGTTGGTCGCCTTGTCCTTGGCGGTGACGTGGACGATGCCGTTGGCGTCGATGTCGAAGGCGACCTCGATCTGCGGCATGCCGCGCGGCGCCGGCGGAATGCCCATCAGGTCGAACTGACCCAGGACCTTGTTGTCGGCGGCCATCGGGCGCTCGCCCTGGAAGACGCGGATCGTCACGGCCGACTGGTTGTCGTCGGCGGTCGAGAAGACCTGGCTCTTCTTGGTCGGGATGGTGGTGTTGCGCTCGATCAGCGGGGTGAAGACGCCGCCCAAGGTTTCGATGCCCAGGGTCAGCGGGGTCACGTCCAGCAGCAGCACGTCCTTGACGTCGCCTTGCAGAACGCCGGCCTGAACGGCGGCGCCCAGGGCCACGACTTCGTCAGGGTTCACGCCCTTGTGCGGCTCCTTGCCGAAGAAGGCCTTCACGGCTTCCACGACCTTGGGCATGCGGGTCATGCCGCCGACCAGGACGACCTCGTCGATGTCGCCGGCCTTCAGACCGGCGTCGGCCAGGGCCTTCTTGCAGGGCTCGATCGTGCGCTGGATCAGGTCATCGACCAGGGCTTCCAGCTTGGCGCGCGACAGCTTGATGTTCAGGTGCAGCGGGCCCGAGGCGTTCATGGTGATGAAGGGCAGGTTGACCTCGTACTGCGACGTCGAGGACAGTTCCTTCTTGGCCTTCTCGGCCTCTTCCTTCAGGCGCTGCAGGGCCAGCTTGTC
Organism: Brevundimonas sp. UBA7506; assembly: GCF_002479495.1. Taxonomy (GTDB): domain Bacteria; phylum Pseudomonadota; class Alphaproteobacteria; order Caulobacterales; family Caulobacteraceae; genus Brevundimonas. The sequence continues at coordinate 18,345 of NZ_DLNQ01000014.1, read as the reverse complement.
GGTCCGCAGATCGACGCCCTGCTCCTTCTTGAACTCGTCGGCCAGGTAGTCGACCAGACGCAGGTCGAAGTCCTCGCCGCCCAGGAAGGTGTCGCCGTTGGTCGACTTCACCTCGAAGACGCCGTCGCCGATCTCCAGGATCGAGACGTCGAAGGTGCCGCCGCCCAGGTCATAGACGGCGATCTTCTGACCGTCGTTCTTCTCCAGGCCATAGGCCAGGGCGGCCGCGGTCGGCTCGTTGATGATGCGCAGGACTTCCAGGCCGGCGATCTTGCCGGCGTCCTTGGTCGCCTGACGCTGGGCGTCGTTGAAGTAGGCCGGAACGGTGATGACGGCCTGGGTCACGGTCTCGCCGAGGTAGGCCTCCGCGGCCTCCTTCATCTTGCCGAGGGTGAAGGCCGAGACCTGTTGCGGCGAATAGTCCTTGCCGTGGGCGCGCACCCAGGCGTCGCCGTTCGGACCCTTGACGATCTCATAGGGCACCATGCCCTTGTCCTTGGCCACCACCGGGTCATCGAAATTGCGGCCGATCAGGCGCTTGATGGCGAAGAAGGTGTTGGTCGGGTTCGTGACCGCCTGGCGACGCGCAGGCTGGCCGACGAGCACTTCGCCGCTGTCCTGGATCGCCACGACCGACGGGGTCGTGCGGTTGCCTTCGGCGTTCTCGATGACCTTGGGGTTCTTGCCGTCCATGACGGCGACGCACGAGTTGGTCGTGCCGAGGTCGATGCCGATGATCTTGGCCATGAGCTTGTCTTTTCACTCCTTGCGGCGGGCGATGCGGCGGCCTTCGAAAAGCGCCGCGCGTGACCGCCCCCAGTTGGGCTGAAAGCCGTTCCGGTCGTCCGGTCAGGCGGGTTGGATGGTTGCGGTCGAAAGCCCCAGCAACTTCGGGGTTTCTTCCAGACTGGCCCGGATATGGGAAAGACCGCAGGGGCCGCAAGGGTTTCGTGCGGTTCAGGACGGATTCGGCGCCGTTTACCGCAATAGACCCTCTCCCGGCGGCTGAGAGCTCGAGCCTCCAAGCGAAGCCTGCACCTCGCCGTCACCCCGGACGGCCCGAAGGGACGATCCGGGGCCCAGTCGCTGGATCCGAGGACGACTCGGCGGAATGTTGGGTCCTGGGTGCCGGGTTCGCTTCGCGCCCCGGAATGACGGCAAGGATGGACGAGACGCTTCTCCCACTGAGGGATGGGTCTTAAACGGGGAATATGTCTCCACCTCGCGAAACCCCGACCGGCTTGCCCGGCTTTCGCCTGTGGCCGGGCGCGCTCGACGGGACGGCGCAAAAGGCCCTGCTGGATCAGGTGCTGGCGGCGGCTGAAACGGCTCCCTTCTATCGCCCCGTCACGCCCGGCGGGCGTCCCTTTTCGGTCGAGATGACGGGCATGGGGCCCCTGGCCTGGGTTTCGGACCGGGCGGGCTATCGCTATCAGCCGACCCACCCGGTCACCGGCCAGGCCTGGCCACCGATGCCGCAGGCCCTGCTCGACCTGTGGGACGCCCTGACCGGCTGGCCCGCCCCGCCCGACGCCTGCCTGGTCAACCTTTATCGCGGGGAGGCGAAGATGGGCCTGCATCAGGATCGCGACGAAGCCGACCTGAGCGCGCCGGTCCTGTCGGTGTCGCTGGGCGATACGGCGGTCTTCCGCATCGGCGCGGCCGAAGGCGGCAAGACCCACAGCCTGAAACTGGCGTCCGGCGACGTCTGCGCCCTGACCGGCCCGGCCCGCCTGGCGCGGCACGGGATCGACCGGTTGCTGGCGGGCTCGTCCAGGCTGGTCCCCGGCGGCGGGCGGATCAATCTGACGCTGAGACGGGCGCGCTGATCGGGACTCGACGGGGACGTCAAAGCCGGGCCACAGTCCCGGCCTCATTTGTGACGCAGCACCGGAGACCCGCGATGACCCTGATCACCCGGCCCGAGGGCCTGAGCGCCGACCAGATCGCCCCCAGCCGCCGCAGCCTGGGGGTCGCGGCCCTCGGCGGCGTGGCCTTCGCCGCCTACGCCCCCGCCGCCCTCAGCCAGACGGCCAGCCCGATCACCACCGACAGCGCCGGCCTGACCGCCCACACCGTCTCCTTTCCGGCTCCCGACGGCTTCGAACTGCCCGCCTATGTCGCGCGGCCCGAGGGCGACGGTCCCTTCCCTGTCGTCATCGTGGTGTCCGAGATCTTCGGCGTGCACGAATACATCCGCGACATCTGCCGCCGCCTGGCCAAGGCCGGTTACGCCGCCGTCGCCCCCGCCTTTTTCGTACGCAAGGAAGACCCGGCCCCGCTCAGCGACATGGCCGCCATCATGACCATCGTCGGGGCCGCCGGATACGAGCAGGTCATGGGCGACGTGGGCGCCACCCTGGAGTGGATCGGCCTGCAAGCCTGGGCCAAGTCCGACAAGGTCGGCATCACCGGCTACTGCTGGGGCGGCAAGGTGGTATGGCAGGCCTGCGCCCGCTTCCCGGCCCTCGACGCCGGAGTGGCCTGGTACGGCCGCCTGGCCCCCGCCGCCAACGCCACCGAGGCCCAGGCGACAGCGGGCCGCCCCTGGCCGGTCGATCTGGCCGCCGAGCTGAAGGCCCCGGTGCTGGGTCTCTACGGCGGACAGGACGGCGGCATCCCGGTCTCCAGCGTCGAGGCCATGCGCGCGGCCCTGACCTCTGCGGGCAAGACCGACAGTCAGATCATCCTCTACGACGACGCCCCACACGGCTTCCACGCCGACTACCGCGCCAGCTACCGCGAGGCGGATGCGCAGGATGGGTGGCGACGGCTGCTGGCGTTTTTCGAGCATCGGCTGAAACACTAAGGCTACCTAACCCGCTCATCCCCGCGGAGGCGGGGACCCAGTGAGAGCGCCAGTCGGAGACCTCACTCGTCAATCGAAGTGCTTGGAAGCCAAAACACTGGGTCCCCGCCTCCGCGGGGATGAGCGGAAATTGGAAGCGAACCGCCCCAAGCAAAAAAGGCCCGGAGCATCCGCCCCGGGCCTTTTTCATTCTCACTCGGCCGAGGCTCACGCCTTGGCGTCGAAATTCCCGCCGGTCGTATTGGCTTCCGAATAGGCGCCGCCCGCCGGGCCCGAGCCCTTGGCGGCGACCGCCACCATGGCGGCGCGCACGGTGCGGCCGAACAGGGCGTAGCCGGGCTGCAGGGTCTGGATCACCGTGCCGCCCGGCACGCTGTCCGAGGGCTGCTCCATCACGGCCTGATGCAGATGGGGGTCGAAGGCCTCGCCCGGCTCGGGCGCGACGCGGGTCAGACCGTTGGATTCAAAGGCCGACAGCAGGGATTTCTGAGTAAGCTCCAGGCCCGTGACCATGGCGGCGGCGGCGCTGTCGGTCTCGGCGCCTTCCAGCACCTTGGGCGCCGACAGCAGGCCGCGTTCCAGGGTGTCGGCCACGCTCAGCAGGTCCTTGGCGAAACGCTGGATGGCGTAGGCGCGGGCGTCGTTAGCCTGGCTCTCGGCGCGGCGCTTGGTGTTTTCGGCATCGGCCACGGCGCGCAGGGCGCGGTCCTTCCACTGGTCGCGCTCGGCGATCAGGGCGTCGACCACGGCCATGTCGCCGTCTTCGGCGGCTTCCTGTGCAGCATCGATGGCGGCCTCTCCCATGTCCTGCTCGAGTTGGTCCCGGGTCTCGTCGTTGATGTCGTTCACGTCTCTTGTCCGTCCAGAATCCGGCCCAGCACCCGGGCGGTATAGTCCACCAACGGGATGACACGGGCATAGTTCAGTCTTGCAGGGCCGATGACGCCGATGGCGCCCAGCATCCGCTGCCGACCCGTCATATAAGGCGCCGCGATCACAGCGGAACCCGAAAGCGAAAACAGGCGCGTTTCGGCGCCGATGAAGATGCGCACGCCCTGGGCCGCGCCGACGCCGTCGAGCAGGCCGATCAGCTGTTCCTTCTGCTCCAGATCGTCGAACAGGACACGCACCCGCTCCAGATCCTCGACCGCTTGCGCGTCCTGCAACAGGTTGGCGCGCCCACGCACGATCAAGGCCCGGTCGCGCTCGCCCCCGCCGGACCAGGCGGCCAGACCGTCCTCGACCAGACGGGCGGCGGCGGCGTCCAGCTCACGCCGGGCGGCGTCCAGTTCGGCGCTCATCTCGGTGCGGGCTTCGGCCAGGGGGCGGCCTTTCAGCCGGGCGTTGAGGAAGTTCGAGGCCTCGGACAGGGTCGAGGGGGTCACCCCCGCCGAGAGCGGCATCAGCCGGTTCTCGACCGTGCCGTCGTCCCCGACCAGAACCGCCAGGGCCTGGTCATGGCCCAGGGCCACGAACTCGACGTGCTTGACGCCTGCGTCGCGCACCGGACTGGCGACAATGCCCGCCCCGCCGGCCAGACCGGACAGGAGGTTGGTGGCGGCGTCCAGCGCCTCTTCGAAGTTGCGGCCCCCATGCTTGCCTGAAGCGGCTGCCAGCCGCGCGTCGATCTCGCGTCGCTCGTCCTGACCGATGTCGCCGACCTCCAGCAGGCCGTCGACGAACAGGCGCAGGCCCGCATGAGTCGGCACCCGCCCCGCCGAGGTGTGGGGCGAGGCCAGCAGGCCAGCCAGGGTCAGATCCTGCATGGTGTTGCGGATCGAGGCGGGCGACAGAGCCAGCCCGCCGCGCGAGATGGTGCGCGACCCGACCGGCTCGCCCGTCTCCAGATAGGTCTCGACGATGCGGCGGAAGATGTCGCGCGCGCGCGCGTCCAGCGTCCCCAGGCCAGCGGGGGCGCTTCCGAACGGCGACGGATGGGGGGCATACAGGCTCACGCTTTCAGGATAAGCACGCCCCACTCAGGTTCCAAGGAAATCCCATGCGCCCGTCTAAACGCACCCCCGAACAACTCCGCGCCGTCACGCTGGAGACCGGCGTCAACCGCTACGCCGAGGGCTCGTGCCTGGTCTCGTTCGGCCACACCAAGGTCCTGTGCACCGCCTCGGTCGAGGAAAAGGTCCCGGGCTGGATGCGCAACACCGGCCAGGGCTGGGTCACGGCCGAATACGGCATGCTGCCCCGCGCCACTCACACGCGTGGTCGTCGTGAAGCCGCCGCCGGCAAGCAGTCGGGCCGCACCCAGGAAATCCAGCGCCTGATCGGCCGCAGCCTGCGCGCCGTGGTCGATCTGAAAGCCCTGGGCGAGCGTCAGGTCCTGATCGACTGCGACGTCATCCAGGCCGACGGCGGCACCCGCACCGCCTCGATCACCGGCGCCTGGGTGGCCATGGCTGTGGCCCTGAACTACCTCAAGGACGAGGGCGTGCTGAAGGCCGATCCCATCATCGATCAGGTCGCCGCCGTGTCTTGCGGCATCTTCAACGACCTGCCGGTGCTGGACCTCGACTATGAGGAAGACTCCACCGCCGAGGCCGACAGCAACTTCGTCCTGACCGGCGCCGGCGGCATCGTCGAGATCCAGGCCACCGGCGAGAAGCGCGGCTTCTCGCGCCCCGAGTTCGACCGCCTGTTCGAACTGGCCGGCATCGGCTGCGCCGAACTGTTCGCCCTGCAACGGGCCGCCCTCGGCCGCTGATTATCGAGGACTAGGCCGCGAGGGCTGATCAAGGCATGGTGCGGTCTTCTGCGAACGGAGACTGCCTCATGCGCCCCGCCCTCGCCGCCTCGCTTCTGGCCCTGACGGCCGCCCTGCTGACCGGATGCGGCCAGCGTCAGTCCGCACCCGCCGAGACTCCGCCGCCCGCGGGCGTCAACACGCCGCTGTCGCAGGAACCGATCGACGCCGTGCCGCTCAAGGACGCGCCCGTTGCGCCGCCCAAACCCAAGACCGAAGCCAAGGTCGAGCCCAAGCCGGAAGCCGAGCCGGAGGCGCCCGCCGTCACGCCCGTCGGCGAACCCGGCTCCTGCCTGGCCGAGATCGGCGAGGCCCGGTCCAAACGTCTGGTCGAGCGCTGCATCGCCGTCAGCCCCGCCACCCGTCCGCCCTGCAACAGCGCCAACCCCTGCGACATGATCCAGGGCGAGATCGACCGATCCTGCGCCATGTACGGCCCGGATGAGACCAAGCCGAAGGAATGCGGGGCGTAACCTTCTCCCTCCCCTTCATGGGGAGGGTGGTCGCGCAGCGACCGGGTGGGGAGGGCCAGGCTGATTATCCGCAGCGTCTGACCTGCCGAAGCGCCCCACCCGTCTGGCGCTTCGCGCCAGCCACCCTCCCCACAAGGGGGAGGGAGAACCGGCGCTCAAACAGCCCGCGACCGCGTCGCGGGCGACGGCGCCCCAAAAAGAAAAAAGGCCCCGCCGTTTCCAGCGGGGCCCTCTCATCTCAAATCGTGAGGCCTAGTCGCGACGGCGACGGCCGCGATCGCCGCCGTTGCGGTCGCCCTTGGGACGGCCGCCGGTGTCTTCCGACAGCGGGGCTTCACCGCGTTCAGCGCGCTCGGCGTTGATCTTGTCGGTGATGTCTTCGCCGGTGGTCTGGTCGACGACCTTCATCGACAGCTTGGTCTTGCCGCGATCGTCGAAGCCCAGGAACTTGACCTTGACCTCCTGGCCTTCCGACAGGACGTCGGCCGGGTTGGCGACGCGTTCCAGAGCGATCTGGGACACGTGGACCAGACCGTCCTTGGCGCCGAAGAAGTTCACGAAGGCGCCGAAGTCGACGACCTTGACCACCTTGCCGGTGTAGATCGCGCCCATTTCCGGCTCGGCGGCGATGGAGTTGATCCAGTTCTTGGCGGCGTCGATCTTCTCCTGGTCGTTGGCGGCGACCTTGATGGTGCCGTCATCGCCGATGTCGATCTTGGCGCCCGTCTTCTCGACGATCTCGCGGATCACCTTGCCGCCCGAACCGATCACTTCACGGATCTTGTCGACCGGGATCTTGATGGTTTCGATCTTCGGAGCGTGCTCGCCCAGTTCGGCGCGCGGAGCGTCCATGGCCTTCGACATTTCGTCGAGGATGTGCAGACGACCGGCCGAAGCCTGGGTCAGGGCCTGCTCCATGATCTCCTTGGTGATGCCGGCGACCTTGATGTCCATCTGAAGGCTGGTGATGCCTTCCGAGGTGCCCGCGACCTTGAAGTCCATGTCGCCCAGGTGGTCTTCGTCACCCAGGATGTCCGACAGGATGGCGAACTCGCCCGACGGCTCCAGGATCAGACCCATGGCGATGCCCGAGACCGGACGAACCAGCGGCACGCCAGCGTCCATCAGGGCCAGCGACGAACCGCAGACCGTGGCCATCGAGGACGAGCCGTTGGACTCGGTGATCTCGGAGACCAGACGGATGGTGTAGGGGAAGTCTTCCTTGGTCGGCAGCATCGGACGGATCGCGCGCCAGGCCAGCTTGCCGTGACCGATTTCGCGACGGCCGGGCGAGCCCATGCGGCCGGCTTCACCCACCGAATAGGGGGGGAAGTTGTAGTGCAGCAGGAAGGACTCCTTGTAGGTGCCCTGCAGGCTGTCGATGTACTGCTCGTCCTCGCCGGTGCCGAGCGTGGCGACGACCAGGGCCTGGGTTTCACCGCGCGTGAACAGCGACGAACCGTGGGTGCGCGGCAGGACGCCGACTTCCGAAACGATGGCGCGGACCTTGTCCAGGGCGCGGCCGTCGACGCGGTGGGCGTTCTCGATGATGTCGCGACGCAGGACGTCGGCTTCGCATTCCTTGAAGGCGGCCGAGAACTTGGAGCTGTCAACGCCCTCGGGGTTCTCGTCGGTCTTCACCAGGGCGGCGGCGGCGGTCTTCTTGGCCGCATCGACGCCCGAACGGCGCTCATACTTGCCCGGGTGGGCGTAGGCGGCCTTGATGTCTTCGCCCACCAGCTTCTTGATCGAGGCGACGACGTCCGAGTGGTCCTCGGCCTGGAAGTCGAACGGCTCCTTGGCGGCGTGTTCGGCCAGGTCGATGATGGCGTCGATGACCGGCTGCATGCCCGCGTGCGCGAACATCAGAGCCTCGAGCATCTTCTCTTCCGACAGCTCCTTGGCTTCGGATTCAACCATCATCAGGGCGTCTTGCGTGCCGGCGACGACCAGGTCCAGAGCGCTTTCGCCCATCTGGTCGATGGCCGGGTTCAGCACCAGCTCGCCGTCGATCATGCCGACGCGGGCGGCGCCGATCGGACCCATGAAGGGCACGCCCGAGATGGTCAGAGCAGCCGAAGCGGCGACCATGCCCAGGACGTCCGGGTCGTTTTCCATGTCGTGCTGCAGCACGGTGATGACGACCTGGGTCTCGTTCTTGAAGCCCTTGACGAACAGGGGACGGATCGGACGGTCGATCAGGCGCGAGACCAGGGTCTCTTTTTCCGACGGACGGCCTTCACGCTTGAAGTAACCGCCCGGGATCTTGCCGGCGGCGAAGGTCTTTTCCTGGTAGTTGACGGTCAGCGGGAAGAAGTCCAGGCCCGGCTTGGGCTGGCGGCCATAGACGACGGTGGCCAGGACCACGGTCTCGCCGTAGGTCGCCAGAACGGCGCCGTCAGCCTGACGGGCGATGCGGCCGGTTTCCAGCGTCAGCGGGCGGCCGGCCCACTCGATCGTCTTGCGTTTGATATCGAACATTTTTCTTCTTTCGTCTCCCGCGGGCGTATTCCCGACGGGGGTGTGTGGAGCCTCGGGCTGTTCAGTCCCTCGGTCCCCGAAAACCCGGTCGCGCCATCGCGTCCGGGCGGATGGAGCAAGGACCGTCCTGGCCCTCGCGTCTGCGCCGTTAAAGACCTGCGGCGCGCAGGAAGCTCACTGGTCGAGCGTTTCTCGAGGCGAACCACTTCCGCTTCGACAAAGGGCTCTTAGGTGCGGAACGAGGCGCGGACGTGTCCGCCCGCGCCTCGAGAAATCTATCCGCTGCCGGTCGGCCGCCTTAGCGACGCAGGCCCAGCTTGGTGATCAGAGCGGTGTAACGCTCGCGATCGACCTTGATCAGGTGGTCAAGAAGACGACGACGCTGCGAGACCATCTTCAGAAGGCCGCGACGCGAGTGGTTGTCTTTCTTGTGGGTCTTGAAGTGCTCGGTCAGGTTGGCGATGCGTTCCGAAAGGATCGCGACCTGGACCTCGGCCGAGCCGGTGTCTGCAGCCGAACGAGCGTTGTCAGCGATGACTTCGCCCTTGCGTTGAGCCGTAATCGACATCGAGAGTCTCCATGTTGGAGCCCTGTCGCGCCGTCCGAAGACGAGCGCTAGGGGAGATTGAAAACACGGTCGGGTTCTAGCCGTCCGGCCCGCAGGGTGCAGAGCGCGACGAGCGTTTCTCCCGCGAAGGCCGACACCGTGCGCGAACCGGCGGAAAGCTGGCTCTTCAAGGTCTCGACCTGACGGGGGAGCAGAACGATCGGCCGTCCCTGCCTCAGCGAGAAGGCGTCCTGTTCCGTGACGGCCAGATCCGGGATGTCGTCCAGAGCGGTCGAAACGGGCAGCAAGCCTTCCAAGGCGGCGCCCTTATGCGCCAGATCGACGAGAAAATCCAGAGTGACGGCGTTCTCGGTCGAGAACGGCCCCACCCGCTCGCGCCGCAGGGCCGAAACATGCCCTTCGGCGCCCAGCATGGCGGCCAGGTCGCGCGCCAGCGAGCGGACATAGACGCCCTTGCCCGTCCGCATCGTGATCTCGACGTGGTCGGCGTCCGGGGCGTCGGTCACCGCCGCCTCATGGATCATGACCTTGCGGGCTTCCAGTTCGAACTCGGCGCCGTCGCGCGCCAGGTCATAGGCGCGCTCGCCGTTGACACGGATAGCCGAGAACTGGGGCGGGACCTGATCGATCTCGCCGACGAAGGCCGGCAGGGCCGCCTTCACCGCCTCGACCGAGGGCCGCACGTCCGAGCGGGCGATGATCTCGCCCTCGCGGTCGATGCTGTCGGTGGAAATGCCCCAGTGGATGGTGAAGCGATAGACCTTCTCGGCGTCCATCATGAAGGGCACGGTCTTGGTCGCCTCACCCAGGGCGATGGGCAGGATGCCCGAGGCCAGGGGATCCAGGGTCCCGGCGTGGCCCGCCTTCTGGGCGTCGAACAGGCGACGGATCTTGGTCACCGCCTCGGTCGAGCCCATCTCATAGGGCTTGTCCAGGCAGACCCAGCCGTTGACGATCTCGCCCTTCTTGCGACGCGCCATGGGTCAGTCTTCGTCCTGGTCTTCGGCGCGCGCCACGTCGGCGCGCACGCGCGGGTCGTCGAACAGACGGTCGATGTGGCTGGCCGCATCGAAGCTTTCGTCATGACGGAAGCGCAGATCCGGGGTGAACTTCATGTCGATGTGGCGGCCCAGCTGGCCGCGCAGGAATTTGGCGTGGGCGTTCAGCGCCTTGATGATCTCGCTCTCGTGGCCCGCGGTCACGGCGGCCTCGACGCCCGCGCCCAGGGGTTCTACGAAACAGGTGGCGTGCTTCAGGTCCGGCGACAGCCGCACCTCGGTCACGGTGATCGACACGCCCAGCAGGGCCTCGTCGTGAATTTCCTGTTCGCGCAGCACGTCGACAAGGGCGTGACGGATCAGTTCGCCGGCGCGCAGCTGGCGCTGCGACGGACCCTGAGGTCCGGTGGCGTTGCGGGTATGTTGCTTGCGGCTCATGGCGCGCCTCCTGGGTCGCTCGCCGGGGATCGGACGCCGGCTGAAAAAGCGAAGGGCGCGGTCTAGTCGCGGACGGGCTCCAAGTCCAGCTTGGCGGCGCCCTGCTCCGCGCGGACCGCCGTCCGCATCACCTCGCCCGAGGTCACGGCGCGGAAAGGCCGAACCGGCAGGCCCCCGGCCGACAGCAGCTCCGCCGTCCAGTGGTTGCACAGGTGGCCGATCCAGAAGGTCTCGCGGCTGACGAAAAAGCGGGCGTCGTCGCCGGGCCGCGCCGCCGCCAGGATCGGACACCCGGCCGCGTCGGTCGCCAGCGACGCCTGGACCCGCGCCCGCAGCGCCGCCATGCCCGCCCGGGACAGCCGCAGCGCCTGTCGATCCTCGGCCCGGAACCGCCGCGTCGGATCGCGCGCCTCGGGGTCCAGCATGACGACCGAGGCGTTGCCCGGCCGGAAGAAGGCCCGCGCCCCGTCGGCCAGTCGCCCCGGGATCGGGCTCTGATCGACATAGAAGGTCGCATCGCCCCAGCCGACCAGCACCCAGTCGCCGGGGGCCAGCCCCGCCGTCGCCTCGGCCAGCGGTCCGCCCCCGTCCATCAGGGCCGCGCGCGGCACGGCCAGGTCGGTGTGAAAGCCGTTGTCGAGCAGATAGACGGTCACGCCCGGCTCGCCCGGCGCCGCAGGGAAAAGAGCCGGATCGCCGGATCGGGTCAGGGTCCACAGGGCGGCGAGCAGGCCGATCAGGGCCGCGATCAGAAACCGCCCGAGCGCCTCCATCCGGGCCTCAGCCCGGACCGTAGGCCACGGGGGCGTCCCGCGCCGGGCTGGCGCCCTGCTGCGTCGCCCATTCGCCGCGATAGTCGTAGTTCAGCTGAACGCAGTGGCGGTACTGGCCGTCGCTCCAACGGCCGACGGCGTGCATGGTCATGGGACGCCCCGCCTTGACCCGGCCCACCACGACCCAGCTCTCGTCGGAGCCGGGGCAGAGGGCGCGCGACAGACCCCGCCCGTCGCCTTCCTGGACGATGGCGTAGACTCCGCTCTCGCTCGCCCCCGCCGGCAGGGCGCGGCGCACGGCGTCGGGCCCGCCCGGCGTGAAACGGGCCGAACCGCGCGAGGTGCTGGAGAAGAGGTTGCGCACCGCCACGGCGCCGAACAGGCCGCGCTCGACTTCCAGGGTCACGCCGCGCGTCAGGGCCTGGGTCGTGCGGTCGCGTGCGTCGAAGGCCAGGAAGCGGGTGTCGGCCATGGCCGGTCCCGCCGCCGCGGAGGCGGTCAGAAGAAGCGAAATCAGGATGTGGCGACGCATGGCGACCCCGTCGATGGACACCCCCCCCGGCGACCGGCGGACCGTAACGGCATCGGCCGCCGCCGTGAACCCTCGGCCCGAAAAGACAAGGGGCGCGGTCCCTTTCGAAACCGCGCCCCTGAGGCCTTCGTCAGTCCGGCGAACCCTAGTCCAGGGTGCGCTTGACCTCTTCGACGGTGAAGCACTCGATGTAGTCGCCTTCCTTGATGTCCTGGAAGCCCTGGAACTGCATGCCGCACTCCTGGCCCGAGGGCACCTCGTTGACCTCGTCCTTGAAGCGCTTGAGCGTGTTGAGCACGCCCAGTTCCAGCACCACCACGTCGTCGCGGATGATGCGGACGCGCGCGCCCTTGCGGACCACGCCTTCCGACACCCGGCAGCCGGCGATCTTGCCGACCTTGGTGATGTCGAAGACCTGCAGCACCTTGGCGTTGCCGAGGAAGGTTTCGCGCTGGAGCGGCGCCAGCATGCCCGAGAGCACGCCCTTCATGTCGTCCAGCAGGTCGTAGATGATCGAGTAGTAGCGGATCTCGACGCCTTCGCGGTCGGCCAGTTCGCGCGCCTGCTTGGACGCACGGACATTGAAGCCGAGGATCGGCGCCCCGGCCGACTTGGCCAGGTTGACGTCGCTCTCGGTGATGCCGCCGGCGCCCGAATAGACGACGCGTGCACGCACCTCGTCGTTGCCCATCTTCTCCAGCGAGGCCGAGATGGCTTCGCCCGAGCCCTGGACGTCGGACTTGATGACGACCGGCAGCTCATTGATCTTCTTCGATCCGAGCTTGGCCATCATGTCGGCCAGCGACAGGCTGCCGCCCGAGACCTGGCTCTTCTCACGCTTCACGCGCTCACGGTATTCCGTCAGCTCGCGGGCGCGGGCCTCGCTCTCCACCACGGCGAAGACGTCGCCCGGCGAGGGCGCTTCCGACAGGCCGAGGATCTCGACCGGGACGGAAGGACCGGCTTCGGTCAGCTGAGCATTGCGTTCGTCCAGCAGGGCGCGGGCCTTGCCCCAGGCGGAGCCGGCCACGACGATGTCGCCGCGCTTCAGCGTGCCGCGCTTGACCAGGACGGTGGCGACCGGGCCGCGGCCCTTGTCCAGCTTGGCCTCGATGACCACGCCTTCGGCCGAACGGTCCGGGTTGGCGCGCAGGTCCATGACCTCGGCCTGCAGCAGGATGGCGTTGATCAGGCCGTCGAGGTTGATGCGGTTCTTGGCCGACACCTCGATGATCTGGGTGTCGCCGCCCAGGCTTTCGGCGATGACTTCGTGCTGCAGCAGCTCGTTGACCACCTTCTGCGAGTTGGCGTCCGGCTTGTCGATCTTGTTGACCGCGACGATCAGGGGCGCGTTGGCGGCCTTGGCGTGACGGATGGCTTCGATCGTCTGCGGCATGACGCCGTCGTCGGCGGCCACGACCAGGACCACGATGTCGGTGACGTTGGCGCCGCGCGCCCGCATCGCCGAGAAGGCGGCGTGGCCCGGGGTGTCCAGGAAGGTGACCCGCTGGCCGTCTTCCAGGCGCACCTGATAGGCGCCGATGTGCTGGGTGATGCCGCCGGCTTCGCCGCCGGCCACGTCGGTCGTGCGCAGAGCGTCCAGCAGCGAGGTCTTGCCGTGGTCGACGTGGCCCATGATGGCCACGACCGGGGCGCGCAGGGTGGTGGCGCCTTCGTCGTCGGCCTCGGCGATGAAGCCTTCCTCGACGTCGGATTCCGACACGCGCTTGACGGCCATGCCGAACTCTTCGGCCACCAGTTCGGCGGTGTCGGAGTCGATCACGTCGTTGATCTTCATCATCATGCCCTGACGCATCAGGAACTTGATGATGTCCACGCCGCGGACGGCCATCCGGTTGGACAGCTCCTGCACGGTGATGACGTCGGGAATGACGACTTCACGCGGCCGGTTCGGCGCATCGGTCGATCCGCCCTTGCGCTTTTCCTTCTCGCGTTCGCGGGCCCGGCGGACCGAGGCCAGCGAGCGCATGCGCTCGGCGGTGTCGCCGTCGCCGGCGACCGACTGGATGGTCAGACGGCCTTCGCGGCGCTTGGGTTCGCCGCGCGTGCGGCTGACGGCCTTGCCGGCGTCCGAGAAGCGCTTGTCGCGGTCGTCCTCGGGACGGACCGGACGGCCGAAGCCGGCGCCGGGCGCGCGGCTGGGACGGGCCACATCGGGCGTCGCCGGCGGCTGGTTCGGGGTCGGGCGGCCGCCGGGGCCGGTGCGGGCCGCGCCGGGTCGGGCGGCGCCGGGCGCCGGTTTCGGGTTAAGGGCTGAATAGCGGACGGTCTGGCTGGCGGCCGGACGGGCGCCCTGCGGACGATCGCCTTGCGGGCGGCCGCCTTGCGGACGGTCCGAGGCCTGCGGACGATCGGACTGCGGGCGATCGCCGTCGCCCATGGCCTGCTCGCGGGCCGAGCGGCCGCCGAAGGCGGGACGCTCGATCGGCGCGCGGCCGGTCGGGATCTTGGGCGCGCGCTGGCCGAAGTTGACCACCGGGCGCGCGGGCGCGGCCGGACGAGCCGGAGCGGCGGGCGCGGCCGGAGCCGGAGCCGGCGCGGGCGTCGGCGCCGGCACGATCGGCTTGGGCAGTTCGATCTTGGGCTTGGCCGGGGCGGCCGGCGGCGCGGCGGCCGTCAGCTTGGCGGCTTCGGCGCGGGCGGCGTCGGCCGCGGCCTTGGCGGCGGCGGCTTCGGCGCGAGCGGCTTCAGCGGCCTTCTCGGCGGCGGCGGCCTGATCGCGCTGGGCGGCTTCGCGGGCGGCCTTTTCAGCCACGGCGGCGCGTTCACGCTCGGCCTGGGCCTGGGTGGCCAGGGCGATGGCGCGGCGACGCGCTTCCTGCTCCTCGACCGACAGGCCTCCGCCGGCCGGACGCGGCGCATTGGCGCGCGGCGATTGCGGCGCACCCTGCTCGGCGCGCGGACGCGACACGTCGAAGCCCTGCGGACGCTGATGTCCGGGCGCGGCGCCGGCGCGGCGCTTCGTCTCGACGACCACGGTCTTGGACCGTCCATGGCTGAAGCTCTGCTTCACGGTGCCGGTCGAGACCGATCCGGCCGTCCGCGGCTTCAGGCTCAGCGGAGCGCGCGGCCCCGTTTGAGAAGGCGCGTTGGCAGGGGTCTTACCGTCTTCGGTCTTGTCGTTTTCGTCGCTCATCCGGTCGCTTTACTCGGGGCGGAGAATTCCGCCATCGTCTCGTCAAACACCCATAGCCGGGCGTGGTCCCGCTTCCTGATCAGGAAACAGGTCCTCGCCCGCCAAAAGCCTCAGGCTCTCGTTCCAGGGTCTCGCCCCGGTCGTCCTCGGCGCCGTCGCCGGGACCGTCCCGGCGCCAGCTCTCTGGACGCAGAGGCCGAAATCCCGCCAGCCGCTCGACCTCAAGGGTCCAACGATCGGCTCGCCCGCCTTGCAGCAGGACGGCGTGTATCGCATTTTCCAGCCCAAGGGCCAAACTCAAATCGTCCGCGCTGAATGCGCCGCAGATTTTGGGCGCCGGGGACGGATGTTTCGCCAGGGCCAGAAGCTTGCCTCGACCGTCAGCGGAACCGTCCGCCGCCTCGATGACCCAAGCCGCTCGCCCGCCGCGAATGGCGGCGGCGCTCTTTTCGAAGCCAGAGATAAGCACGCCTTCGCGCCGGGCAAGACCCAGTTGGTCCAGACAGCGTCGAACCAGCAGCTTTTCGACCAGATCGGCCAGGTCCGGCGCGGGTTTCAGCGGCGCCTTGGCCGACCGCGCGAACAGGTTCTTCTTCACAGCCGTCTCGACCGAAGCCCGCGAGGCTTCGACCCAGAGACCCCGGCCCGGCAGCTTGCGCGCCAGGTCGGGCGCGACCGAGCCGTCCGGCGCCGGCACGAAGCGGATCAGGCGAGATTCATCGAGAACCTGGCGGGTCACCAGGTCCTGACGGTCTCTATCGATCAGCGCCTCGTTCGGGGTCATGGACGGCTGCGGCTCCCATCAGTCTTGCGACGGCTCGAGGTCTTCAGCGATGACCTCCGCATCAGCATCAACGGCTTCAACCTCGTATTCGGCGCCCTCTTCGCCGGCCTCGGCGAAAATTTCTTCCTCATACTCGGGCTCTTCGACCTGCGGCAGCTCCGAGGCGTCGATCCAGCCGGCGGCCACGCGGGCCTGCAGGATCAGCAGCTCGGCGTCCTGTTGCGACAGGTTGAAGCTCTCCAGCACGCCGGCGACCTTCACGCGCTCGCCGTTGCGGACTTCATAACCGCCGCGGATTTCGTCGGTGGCCAGGTCGGCCAGGTCCTCGACCGTCTTCACCCCGCCTTCGCCCAGGGCGACGGCGATGGCGCCGGTCACGCCCGGCACGTCCAGCACGGCATCCTCGACGCCGAGAGCGACGCGCTTGGCGTCCAGCTCAGCAGCCTTGCGGTCCAGGAATTCGCGGGCCCGGGTCTGCAGCTCCTCGGCGGTCTCCTCGTCGAAGCCTTCGATCTCGGCGACTTCGTAGGATTCCACGAAGGCCAGGTCTTCGATGGTGGCGAAGCCTTCGGTGACCAGAAGCTGGGCGATGGTCTCGTCGACGTCCAGGGCTTCCTGGAACAGGGCGGTCCGCTCGGCGAACTCCTTCTGGCGACGCTCGCTGTCCTGCGACTCGGTGATGATGTCGATCTGCCAGCCGGTCAGCTGTGAAGCCAGGCGCACGTTCTGGCCGCGACGGCCGATGGCCAGCGACAGCTGCTCGTCCGGCACCACGACTTCGACGCGGTCAGCCTCTTCATCCATGACCACCTTGGCCACTTCGGCCGGGGCCAGGGCGTTGACGATGAAGGTGGGCTCGTCGTCGTTCCACTGAATGATGTCGATCTTCTCGCCCTGCAGTTCGGCGACGACCGCCTGAACGCGCGAGCCGCGCATGCCGACGCAGGCGCCGACGGGGTCGATCGAGCTGTCGTTCGACAGGACGGCCATCTTGGCGCGCGAACCGGCGTCGCGGGCGGCGGCGCGGATCTCGATCACGCCGTCATAGACTTCCGGCACTTCCTGGGCGAACAGCTTGGCCATGAAGCCGGGGTGGGCGCGCGACAGCATGACCTGCGGCCCCTTGGCCTCGGGACGAACGTCGTAGATGTAGGTGCGGACGCGGTCGCCGACGTTGAACACCTCGCGCGGGATCGACTGGTCGCGGCGCATGATGCCTTCGCCACGGCCCAGGTCGACGATGGTGTTGCCGTATTCGACGCGCTTGACCGTGCCGTTGACGATCTCGCCGACGCGATCCTTGAACTCTTCGTACTGGTTGGCGCGCTCGGCCTCGCGGACCTTGCCGGTCACGACCTGGCGAGCCATCTGGGTCTGGACGCGGCCGAACTCGAACGGCGGCAGGACCTCGACGTATTCCTTGCCGACCTCGGCTTCCGGGTCGCGCTTGGAGGCGTCGCGCAGACGCACCATGGCGCTGTCGTTGAACTCTTCCAGTTCGTCTTCCGGCTGCCAGTCGTCCGGCACGATGGTGACGTGGCGGGTCAGCGACAGTTCGCCGGTCTTGTGGTCGATCTTGGCGCGGATGTCGTGATGGGCGCCGTAGCGCGACTTGGCGCCCTTCTGGATCGCCTCCTCGATCGCCTCGATGACGATTTCCTTGTCGATGTTCTTCTCACGCGCGACGGCGTCGGCGATCGAGAGCAGTTCGAGACGGTTGGCGGAAATACCGGTGACGGCCATCAGGCTTTGTCCTTGGTCGAGGTCGGGGTGGTTTGTTCGTCTTCAGCCGCACCTTCCGGCAGGCCGTCGTCTTCGGGTTCGCCGCGCGCCGCGCGCAGGGCCGCGCCCCGCTTCAGCAGTTCGTCGGTGAGCACCAGCTTGGCGTCCGCAATCCATTCGAAGGGGATCAGGGCCGTGTCCTCCTCGCCGTCCAGATCGATGGCGACGTTGTCGCCCTCGATCCCGGCCAGGATTCCCTTGAAGCGCTTGCGCCCCTCGACCATGCGGTCGGTTTCCAAGCGGGCCTCATAGCCTTCGAACAGGTCGAAATCGATCAGGCGGGTCAGCGGGCGGTCGATGCCGGGCGACGAGACCTCCAGCAGGTACTCGCCCGAGATCGGATCGGCGGCGTCGAACACTTCCGACACGGCGCGCGACAGGCGGGCGCATTCCTCGACCGAGATGTCATTGTCGATCACGCGCTCGGCCATGATCTGCAGACGGCGACGCAGGGTGCCGCCCATCAGGCGCACGCGCACGACGGCCAGCCCCAGGCTCTCGGCCACGGGGTCGATCATCTCCAGCAGGGCGCGGTCTTCAGCGGTCTTGGCGCGCAAGGGTCAGGTCCAAATACAAAAGCGGCGGTCCGTCCGGGCCGCCGCTTGAAACGACGCCGTTGGACGCCGGTCTAACGATGTGAGCGGTCATATAGGCGAAAGCGGGGGCCGTGTCAGCCCCCGCCGTCGTCGCAAAGGTTCAGAACTCCTCCCAGCCGTCTGAGACCACCACCAGAGACGGCTTGCGGGCGCCGCTGCGCAGGGCGGCCACCGTCTGGGCCACCGGCTGCGGAGCGCG
>NZ_DLNQ01000001.1 GCF_002479495.1 Brevundimonas sp. UBA7506 | reverse complement strand
CTACCAGATACACAAGAACAAGACGTCCCAAGGACTGTCTTCGAACCCTTCTTCCTCACACACCGCCTTGCCGCGGGATGGAGCAGCCCGGTAGCTCGTCAGGCTCATAACCTGAAGGTCGCAGGTTCAAATCCTGCTCCCGCACCCAAACAAATAAGCCGCTAGATCAATCGTCTAGCGGCTTTTTGCTGTCCGAAATCTAACGCCCCAGATCCTGCCGTGGAAGCCACGCGGAAGCACCTGGCGCGCAAGTTGAGGCAAGGCGGGGCTTTGGATCACGATTCCCCTCGTTGGAAGCTTCAATGAGCGGCGCTGACGCCACAACTCACCTTGCGGTATGGCCAATTGGCTCAGCCTGCCGGGGCTCCCCTGTGCAGGGCTCTCATGCCGAACCGTGGAGAGCCCTGCGTCGAAACCCTTCGGTGAGTCGAAAGCAGCCTCTGAACCTGGCTCGCCAAGGTTCCACTTTTCGGGCGGGCATCAATGACCGCGTGTGGCGCCAGGAAGCCTTTTATCACTAGGGGGTGTTGCTCGGCGTACTCAGAGAACTCCACCCCGTTGGTGAAGAAGAGCATTAGTGACGGCGGAAACTAGCGGGTTTCAGACCGTGCCGTTTGAGCTTGTCATAGAGAGTCTTGCGCGGAATTTTTAGGTGTCGAAGGGTTTGGGCGATGTCCCCGCCGAGGGCTTCGAGGGTGTCCTGAAGGATTCGACTTTCGAAGCATGCGACGCGTTCGGCCAGTCCGCTTTCCGCTTCTCTGGTTGCGCCGTGACGGCTTTCCAGGCCTAGGGCGAAGCGTTGCGCAAAGTGGGACAGTTCGCGAATATTGCCGGGCCAGGGGGCCTCTAGAAGTTTCGAGCGAATCTCGTCCGTGACGACCGGGGCGACGCCGTCCGGGCCGACCTGGGCGCGAGCCAACAGGCTGGCGAAGAGCAGGGGGATGTCTTCACGACGTTCCCTCAGCGGGGGCATGCGCAGACGCACGGCGTTGAGGCGGTAGTAGAGATCCTCGCGCACTCGGCCCTGGGCGACCGCCTCGCTCAAATCGCCGGTGGACGACGCCAGGACCCGCAGATCGACGACGCGGGGGGCTTCGGCCCCGACAGGTTGGATTTCGCGCTCCTCAAGCACGCGCAGCATCTTGATCTGAACGGACAGCGGCATGGTGTCGACGGCGTCGAGGAAGAGGGTGCCGTTGTGCGCCCGCTCGACGTGCCCGAGGCGACGACGCATGGCCCCGGCGAAAGCGCCGAGCTCATGGCCGAACAGTTCGCTCTCGATCAGGCCTTCGGGCAAGGCGCCGCAGTTCACCGCGACGAAGGGCTGGGGGCGGCGGCGACCGTTGTAGTGAAGCGCGCGGGCGACGGCCTCCTTGCCGGAGCCCGTCTCGCCCTCGATCAGGACGTCCATGCGCGCGTCGGCGATCTGGGCGATGGTGGCGCGCAGGCGACGGATCGCCTGGCTTTCGCCCAGCAGCGGCAACTCCAGGCCCGCCTCGGACGACAGGGCGGTCAGGCGGCGATTGTCGAGAACCAGTGCCCTTTTCTCGTGGGCGCGTTTCAGGCTTTCGCGCAGGCGTTCAAAGGCGAAGGGCTTGGCCACGAAGTCGTAGGCGCCCGCGTTCATAGCGGCGACCGCTTCGGCGATGTCGCCATGGCCGGTGATCAGGATGACGGGCAGGGCAGCATCCAGCGTCTGAAGACGGGCGAGAAGTTGCCGCCCATCCATTCCGGGCATGCGCAGGTCGGTGACGACCACGCCGGCGAAGTCGGCGTCGATCTTGGCCAGGGCCGCCTCGGCGGAGCGGAAGGCGTGAACCGTCAGATTGTCGAGCTCCAGGCGTTCGACCAGGGCGGCGCGAAAATCGTCGTCGTCCTCGATCAGGGCGACGGAGTCGAGGCGCGGAAAGTCCATCACGCCTGCCTCAGGGTGACGACGAAGACGGCGCCGGTGTCGCTGGGTCGCAGATCCAGCTCGCCGTTGAAGGCGGCGACGATGTCGCGGCTGATGACCAGTCCAAGGCCTAGTCCATTGGACTTGCTGGTGACGAAGGGCGTGAAGAGCTGTTCGCGGATTGCTTCGGACAGACCGGGACCGTTGTCGGCCACGATCAACTCGACCTGGTCGGCCTCGCGTTTGACCGACAGAGTGACGATAGGGGTCGGAACGCCGTCCAGCGCCTCCAGCGCGTTCTGGATCAGGTTGACGATGACCTGTTCCAGACGAAACCGGTCCGCCATGACGACGGCGTCGGGGCCCTTGTGTCGGACCAGCCGGACCCCGGCCTGCCGCAAACGGCCGCCAAGCAGCAGCAGGGCGCCGTCGAGAGCTTCGTTGATCGAGACTGACGACACGCTGGGTTGGCTCTTGCGGGAGAAGGCGCGCAGTTCCTGGGTGATGGCGCCGATGCGGCTCGTCAGGTCGCCGATGCGGCTCAGGGCGCGGGCCGCCTTGGGGGCCTGGTCGCGTTCCAGCCAGGCCGCCGCCGTTTCGGCCTGCGTGAGAATGGCGGCGACGGGTTGATTGATTTCATGCGCCACGCCGGCGGCGATCTGGCCCAGGGCCGCCAGCTTGCCAGCCTGCACCAGCTCATCGCGTAAAGCCTCGCGGCTGGCTTCGGCGCGCATTCGTTCCTCGATCTGACGGTTCAACGCCTCGTTGGCCTCGCTGAGGTCGCGGGTGCGTTCGGCGATGCGGTGTTCCAGGTCCTGACGCGCGGCTTCGGCTGCGCGATGGCGCGCGGCGGCTTGCTGGCGGCGACGCAGCAGGACGGCCAGGACGCCGAAGACGAGGGTGACGATCAGGACGGCGATGGCGCGAGCGTTGGCTACGGCTGTTTCGATCGCGCCGCGCGTGGGCGTCAGCAGATGCAGGGTCCAGCCCGCGGTCGCGGTTTGAGATGAGGCGTGCATCCAGTGGCGAGCGGCGCCGTCGATCGGGGCGTCGACCAACTGCGAGCGTCCATCGGATGGCGTCTGGAAGTTCAAGGGCGTCAGGGCGCCGTGCCCCAGGGTCTGGTCGGCCAGTGTCAGTCGGCGGCTGGCGGCGTCCATCGGGCGCAGGGTGCGAAAACGCCAGGCCGGGACGCTGGTGATCAAGATCACGCCGCCGGGGTCGGCCACATAGGCCGGTTCGCCTGAGGCGCGCCATTCGGCTTCCAGGGTGTCGAACTCGACCTTGACCACGACCACGCCCAGGACGCGCCCGCCGCGATCCGAGACGCGTCGAGCCAGGAAGAGGCCCGGCGTTCGGCTAACTGTGCCCAGGGCGAAGAACTCGGCAGAGCCTTCGCGCATGGCCTTGATGAAGTAGGGGCGGAAGCTGTAGTCGGCGCCGACAAAGCTGATCGGCTGACGCCAGTTGCTGGCTGCGCGGGTCACGCCGTCTGCGGCGATGACATAGATGGCCGAGGCGCGGGTCTGATCGGCCAGGGTTTCGAGCCGCTGGTTCAGCGTCGTAGTTTCGGCGCCGTCCGGCGCGTTCAGCAGACGAACCACGTCAGGGTCCGTGACCAGAGCGGGCGGCAAGGATCGATACTTCTCAAGCTCGCTTCGCAGAACCGCGGCATGCAGCGCGGCGGCGTTTTCCGACTGGCGGGCCAGTGCGGCCTCGGCGCTGCGGCGCGCCGTTTCGCCGGCGGCGTAGGCCCCCGCCAAGCTGGCGGCCAGCCAGACCAAGGCCAGCAAAGCCAAGGTCAGCCGGTTTCGCAAATGGATCGGGGTCGCCGCGTGCATGGAGGCCGAATGGAGCATGAGTATGTGTGCGGTATTTCGCACAAATAAGCCATGTTTCGGAGTGGTTTTCCGCACGATTTGCGCGAAGGGAGCTGACAGCTCTTTAAAAAAGACATTAATATCAATGATCTGATAGATTTATGCTCGTGTGTTGGTCGCCCGTTCTCCCTGACGCAGACTGAGGCGCAAGCGTGACGAAGAGCACGCCGAGGAAATCCGCGAGCGTCTTGGCTCGCTGTCAGGAGCGACCTTCGTGATCCCTATCGCGTCAGAGACGGCGGCCGTCGCGCGCCGCCCCTTCTATCGGCACCTCTATTTTCAGGTGCTGGTCGCCATCGTGCTCGGCGGGGCCATAGGTCACTTCTGGCCGACCTTCGGCGAGAGCATGAAGCCGCTGGGCGATGGCTTCATCAAACTGGTGAAGATGGTCATCGCGCCGGTCATCTTCCTGACCATCGTCACCGGAATCGCCGGGATGCGCGACATCGGCCGGGTCGGCCGGGTCGCGGCCAAGGCATTCGGCTATTTTCTCGTCTTTTCGACGCTCGCCCTGATCGTTGGCTTGATCGTCGCCAATCTGGTCCAGCCGGGGCGCGGCCTGAATATCGATCCGGCCAGCCTCGACGCCGGTGCGGTGTCCCAGTACGCCCAGGCGGCGCATGAGAGCACCATCATCGGTTTCCTGAGCGGCATCATCCCGGACACCGTCGTCAGCGCCTTCTCGACTGGCAATATCCTACAGGTCCTGTTCGTCTCCATCCTGTTCGGCATAGCCCTGGCCATGATCGGCGATCTGGGCAAGCCGGTGATGAGCTTCCTGGAATCGGTCAGCGCGGCCTTCTTCAAGCTGGTCGCCATCCTGATGAAGGCCGCGCCGATCGGGGCCTTCGGGGCCTTCGCCTTCACCATCGGCGCCTATGGCATCGCCTCGGTGGCCAACCTGTTCGCCCTGATCGCCACCTTCTATCTGACGGCCGCCATCTTCGTCGTCGGGGTGCTGGGGCTGGTGGCCGTGGCCAATGGCTTCAACATCCTGAAGCTGATCCGCTACCTGAAGGAAGAACTGCTTCTGGTGCTGGGCACCTCCAGCTCCGAGGCGGCCCTGCCCAGCCTGATCTCCAAGATGGAGCGAGCCGGGGCGTCCAAGTCGGTCGTCGGTCTGGTCGTGCCGACGGGGTATTCGTTCAATCTGGACGGCACCAACATCTACATGACGATGGCGGCCCTGTTCATCGCCCAGGCGTTGAATATCGACCTCAGCCTGCAGGATCAGATCCTGCTGCTTCTGGTGGCCATGCTGTCGTCCAAGGGGGCGGCGGGCATCACTGGCGCCGGCTTTATCACCCTGGCGGCGACGCTGTCGGTGGTGCCGGCCGTGCCGGTGGCGGGCATGGCCCTGATCCTGGGCATCGACCGCTTCATGAGCGAATGCAGGGCCCTGACCAACTTCATCGGCAACGCGGTGGCGACCATCGTCGTGGCACGCTGGGAAGGCGAACTGGACCGCGATGCGCTGAAGGCCGCGCTGGACGGCGGACCCCAGCCCCTGGCGGCGTCGCCCGATCCGGCGGCGGGACCAGGCGATGATCTGGTGTTGGCCGACGACTGAACCGTCAGAATTTCAAAACCGCGACCGTCGGCAACAGGCGGCGCAAAGGGAGTGGAAAAATGAAAATGCATTCGAAGATCGCCTTGATGGCGACGACCGCCTCCGCCGTCCTGTTCGCGGGATTGGCGCAAGCTCAAGAGACGTCTTCCGTCGGCGGCGGCGAACAGGCGTCCCAGGTCGAGGACGTGGTCGTCGTCGGCACCAATATTCGCGGTGCCCGAACCACGGCGGCCCTGCCGGTGGTGGTCGCCGATCGCGAGCAGATCGAGGCCACGGGCGCGACGACTGGCGATGAACTCATGCGGACCATCCCCCAGATGGGCGATGTCCTGTTCGATTCCGCCAACAACCCCCAGACCTCGAACTCGGCGCGCGGCGACGTCAACTCGGTCAACCTGCGCTCGCTGGGCGTCGGCAATACCCTGGTCCTGCTGAACGGCCGTCGCCTGGTGCAGCATCCGACCAGCCAGGGCACCTCGGACACCGGTACGGTGCCAGTGCTCAGCTATAACTCCAATGCCATCCCGGTCTCGGGTCTGGAGCGGCTGGAAGTGCTGCTGGACGGCGCCGCCGCCATCTATGGCGCGGACGCGGTGGCGGGCGTGGTAAACACCGTGCTGCGCGACAACATCGACGGCCTGACGGTCAGCGCTCGCTACGGCGGCGCCGAGGGCACGCAGATGCGCGATACCGAGTTCAACCTGTTCGCAGGCAAGAATCTCGAGCGCGGCAACGTCTCGCTCTTCGCCAACTACGCTCAGCGCACGGCCCTGTGGGCTTCGGATCAGGACTTCACCCGTTCGGACGACATCCGCCCTCTGTTCGCGGACTACGCTGACTTCGCCGGGGTTCAGTCGCTGGACGGCCGGTCGTCACACACGCCCTGGGCGCGCTTGTCGGTAGGGTCGCGTGCGGTGATCCGTTCCAATGGAACGGCCGTGACCAACTCGGCCGGCACCTTCCGTTTCCAGCCGACCAGCTTCGGCTGTGGCGTCAGCGTCGGCAACGACATCTGCATCGCCAGCGGCAATCACAACTTCAACACCACGAACCGCGAGATGCGCTACGACACGCGTCACGAGACAACGGTGCGGCCCTCGGTCGAGCGGCTGAACCTCTTCCTGACCGGTCGCTATGACCTGACCGACACCGTCGAGGCCTTTGGCGAGATCGGTTATTACAGCGCGCACAGCCGCGCGGTGCAGCCGCCGGTGGTCAACCTGAACCAGATCTGGATCCCGGCCAGCAACTACTACAATCCCTTCGGTCCAGTGACCTTCTCCGACGGATCCGCCAACCCCAACCGTCTGCCGGGCCTGACCGGCGTGCCGGCGGCCGGGCTTCCGGTTCTGATGACCAACTACCGCTTCGTCGACACCGGCTTCCAGGTGGTCAAGGTCGACAACTATCAGGCCCGACTGCTGGGCGGCCTGCGCGGCGAGTGGCGCGGCTTCGACTGGGAGACGGCCCTAGTCTACTCCGAAGCCGAGGCCGAGGACGTTTCGCCCAATATCAACATGACCGCCCTGCAGCGCCAGTTGGCCCTGTCCACGCCTGACGCCTATAATCCCTTCAGCGGCGGCTGCGTCGCCACCACCAGCTACGGCGACTGCTCGCCCAGTTCGCGGGCGGCGATCGACGCCATCGTCTTCGACATGCGTCGCCTGTCGCGCACCACCCTGACCATGGCGGACTTCAAGCTGTCGCGGGGCGACCTGTTCCAACTGCCGGGCGGCCCGGCGGGCATGGCCTTCGGCGTCGAGGCGCGCCGCGAGACGCAGAAGGACGACCGCGACGCCAATGTGGATGGGACCTTCACCTTCACCGACATGGTGACGGGCGAAACCAACCTGTCCAATGTCTCGGCCGTCAGCCCCAACCCCGACACCAAGGGCAGCCGCGAAGTCTTCTCGACCTATATCGAGTTCGCCCTGCCTCTGGTGTCGCCCGAGATGAATATTCCGCTGATCTATCAGATGGATATGCAGGTCGCCGGTCGCTACGAGCACTATTCGGACTTTGGCTCCGTGGCCAAGCCCAAGGTGGCGGTGGCCTGGGATGTCGTTCCAGGCGTCCGCCTGCGCGGCTCCTATTCCGAGGGTTTCCGTGCGCCCAACCTGGAGCAGACCAACGCCACGCAATACTCGCGTCTGGCCAGCGGCGTGGACTATGTCCGCTGCGAAGCGGATCTGCGCGCGGGCCGCATCGCCAACTTCGCGGCTTGCGCCCAGAACACCTCGGGCGCCTCGCTGTTGGTCGCGGGCAATCCTGACCTCGAGCCGGAAGAGAGCACCAACAGCTCCTACGGCCTGGTGCTGCAGCCGTCCTTCATCCCCGATCGCTTCGGGGCCTTCACCTTCACCATCGACCGCTGGCGTATCGAGCAGGAGAAGATCGTCGGCCTGCTGGGGGCTCAGACGGCTTTGGCGCTGGACTATCTGAACCGTGTGGAGGGCGGCGCCAATCCGCTGGTCAACCGCCGCGCCGCCACGCCCGAAGATATCCTGCTGTTTGAAGGCACGGGCCTGACGCCGGTGGGCGAGGTGGTCTCGATCAATGATCGTTTCATCAACCTGCAGCCGCAGACGGTCAGCGGTCTGGACCTGGGCATGAACTGGTCGCTGCGCCGCACGCGCTTCGGCACCTTCACCGTCAATGTGAACGCCAGCAAACTGGACGAATTCTCGCGCGACCCTGGCGACATCGTGAACGCCCTCTACGCCGCCCGCGCCGCGGGTACGATCAACGCCGGAACCACCCTGCCGGAAACGGCCCAACTGGTCGGGCAAAACGGTCGGCCGGAATGGCGCGTCAACGCCAGCCTGACCTGGCGCAAGGGTCCGATCCGCGCGGGACTGTCGAGCCAGTACATCAGCGAATTCGATCAGCCCGGCCTGCTGGGCGCCTCAAACGAGGCCTGGGTGGTCGACTCGCGGCAGACGATCAATGCCTATGTGGACTATGAATTCCCCGCCGAGACCCGACTGCGTCTGGGCGTGCGCGATCTGACGGACCAGGGGCCGCCGCTGGCTGACGGCGGCTATCGGGGTTCGGTGCACAGCCCCTGGGGTCGCTACTGGTACGTCAACGCCAGCAAGTCGTTCTGATCGGAGAGGCGAGGGGATGCGCATGTTCAGGATCGTCTCGGGCGGTATCGCCCTGGCGTTTATCGGCGCGCCCTTCGCCGCCACCCAGGATGCGCTGGCGGCTTCCTCTCCGTCGGCGCCCGCCCCGGCCGTCTGTCCTGATTTCCTTCCGCAGCAGGCGCACTGCTGGTCGGGGCAGGCGGCCAAGGGCGGTTACTACTGGATCGCCGTGCCGGAAAACTGGAACGGCGCCTTGATCGTCCATGCCCACGGCGGACCACGCACGGGTGCGCCCAAGGCCGAGGACCCGCTGGAGGATCTGGAACGCTTCTCCATGACGGTGAAGGAAGGCTTCGCCTGGGCCGGCTCGACCTATCGCCGGGGCGGCTACGGCGTGCGCATGGCGGCCGAAGACACTGACGATCTGCGTCAGATCTTCTGGGATGCTTTTGGACGCCCACGCCGCACAATCCTTCACGGTCAGTCGTGGGGCGGCAATGTCGCGGCCAAGGCGGCGGAGCTCTATGCGCGCGACGCCGAAGGCCGGGTGGTCTGGGACGGCGTCGTCCTGACCAGCGGCGTCCTGGCCGGCGGGACCGAGGCCTACAGGTTCCGCGCCGACCTGCGCGCCGTCTATCAATACTATTGTCACAATCATCCGAAAGCCGACGAGGTCCAGTATCCGCTCTGGCAGGGCCTGCCCGATGGCGTCCGCATGACCCGCGTCGAGTTGGCGGAACGGGTCAAGACCTGCACCGGCGTCGGCCTGCCGGAGGCCGAGCGCTCGCCGGAACAGAAGCAGCGGCTGGCGGATATTCTCAATGTGGTCGGCGTCGAGGAAGACCAGTTGGTCGGCCACCTGGCCTGGGCCACCTTCCTGTTTCAGGACCTGGTTCAGCACCGGTTGGACGGGCTCAACCCCTTTTCCAATAGGGATGTCGTCTATGCTGGATCACATGACGATGCGGCTCTCAATGCGGGGGTGCAGCGGTTTGACTCTGATCCCATGGCGGTGGTGCGTCTGGCCTATGATGCTGATCTGTCGGGCCTGATCGTGGCGCCGACCGTGACCATTCACGGCAAGTATGACCCCACGGCTTTCGTCTCGCACCAGGCAGCCTATCGCGAGAGGGTCGCGGCGGCGGGACGGTCGGACCTTCTGGTCCAGACCTTCACCAATGAAGCCGAGCACAGCGCCCTGAGCGCCCCGGAATATGTCGCTGTTTTCGAAGCCTTGACGGCTTGGATCGACCAAGGCGCCAAGCCCGACGCGGAGTCTGTGGCGGCGCTCTGTGCAGCCGCTCGCTCTCGGTATGCCGGAGCGTGTCTGTTCGACGAACACTATCGGCCGGCCACTGGCCGCTTGAGAGAGGCTGATACGAGCAAGCGGAAGCCTTCGTCCGAGCTTATTGGTCCGGGTGCCTGAAGCCGATTTACGGATGATGGCGCGCGAGTTGGTCCTGTAGTCGTTCGACCGACTTGCGCTGAGCCGCTGCGGCGTCGCGGTCAGTGCGACAGCCCGACGGGAAGATGGCTCTTATCGTGACGGCCCACCCGCTCCACCAGGGTTTGTCCCGCAGCGTTCATGCCTATGACCTCGACTTCGGCCCCCTGCTTCCGATAACGGAAAACGACCTTGTCGACAGCGGCGACGCCTGTCAGGTCCCACAGGTGGGCGTCGGTCATATCGATCTCCACGCGTCTGGGGCTGCCGTGGTGCTCGAAGGCTGCGGCGAAGACATCGGCCGAAGCGAAAAACAACTGCCCAGACACGCGGTAGCGCAGCACGCCGTCTTCCGGCGTTTCGATCTCTTCGACGACCGCGGTCTTACCGACCTTGCGCATGAAGAAGACGGCCGAGAGGATCACGCCCAGGACGACGCCCTTGGACAGATCATGGGTGGCCACGACAGTCGCCGTCGTGGCGATCATGACGATGGACGACTGGAACGGCGTTGAGTGCAGCTTCAGGACCGAGCTCCAGTCGAAGGTTCCGATGGACACCATGATCATCACCGCCACGAGAGCCGCCATGGGTATCCGCGCCACCCAATCCTGAAGCACCAGGATCAGGAACAAGAGGAAGAGGCCAGCCCATAGGGTGGACAGGCGGCCTCGCGCGCCGGAGGTCACATTGATGATCGACTGGCCGATCATGGCGCAGCCCGCCATGCCGCCGAACAGGGGTGACAGGATGTTGGCGATGCCCTGACCGCGGGTCTCGCGGTCCTTGTCAGAAGGCGTGTCGGTCAGATCGTCGATCAGGTTCGCCGTGAGCAGGCTTTCCAGCAGGCCGACGAAGGCCAATGTGGCCGAGACCGGCGCGATGATGACGAGAGTCTCCCAGGTCAGCGGGACGGCCGGCAGATGGAAGATCGGCAGGGACGAAGGCATCTGCCCCATGTCGCCGACCGTGCGGACATCCAGACCGGTCATGATCACGAAGCCGCTGATCAGGACGATGGCGACCAGGGGCGAAGGCACGGCCTTGGTCAGGCGAGGGAAGCCGTAGATGATGGCCAGTGCAGCGCCGACCAGAGCAAAGGTCTGCCAGTTGGCGCCGATCAGTTCCGGCATCTGAGCCAGGAAGATCAGGATGGCCAGAGAGTTGACGAAGCCGGTCATGACGCTGCGGCTGACGAAGCGGATGTAGCGGCCTAGTTTCAGCAGGCCGATGATGATCTGAAAGACGCCGCACAGGATTGATGCGGCGAACAGGTATTCCAGGCCATGATCACGGACGAGCGTAACCATGAGCAGGGCCATGGCGCCGGTCGCGGCCGAGATCATGGCGGGTCGCCCACCGACGAAGGCGATGGTCACGGCGATGACGAAGCTGGCGTAAAGGCCCACGGCGGGATCGACGCCGGCGATGATGGAGAAGGCGATGGCCTCCGGGATAAGGGCCAGCGCCACGACGGTGCCCGCCAGCAAATCGCGGCGAGGGTTGGCGAGCCATTGCTGGCGCGCGGATGCAATAATGGACATTCAGGATTTCATTTGGACGAGCCGCATGCGGCGGCTCAGTTTCCCGACGGATCGGCGGACGGGATAGCCACCCGGCAGCCCAGGGGCGCCGAGTCCAAGGTGAACGACGGCATGCATGCCGCTACGGGGCTTTGAATGCAAGATCCGTCACGTTCACTGCGCAAGAGGTTTGGACGAATCGACGGGGGGCGGCCGCCTGTTTCAGGCGCCCGCGACGGGTGCGGCTAGTGTCAAATCAATGCGACGGCGACCCCGCTTGCGGCGGTCAGGGCAACGACTATCCATGGTGGGCACTTCCACACCGTCAGCAGAACAAAGCCCGCCAGCGCCACGAAGAAGTCTATCGCACTCAGGATCGCGCCGGTTCCTACAGGGGTATAGAGGGCGAAAGCCAGAATGCCGACGACTGCCGCGTTCGCGCCGCGCATCGCCGCCTGGGCCGCCGGTCGGGCGCGCAGCAAACTCCAGAACGGCAGCACCCCTGTCACCAGCAACAATCCCGGGGCGAAGATCGCCACGAGACAAAGGGCGGTCCCGGCTAATCCATTTGGAGAAGGCTCCATGGCGGCGCCCAGATAGGCGGCGAAGGTGAAAAGCGGCCCCGGCACGGCTTGGGCCGCGCCATAGCCCGCTAGAAAGCCATTGGAATCGATCCAGCCGGGCTGCACCACGCCTTCTTCGAGCAGGGGCAGAACGACGTGACCGCCTCCGAAAACGAAAGCGCCGGCTCGATAGAAGACGTCCAGCAAGGCGACGCCGTGGAGCCCTGTCGCCATGGAGGCGAGCGGCAAGCCCGCCAGAAGCAGAAGGAACAGGACCAGAGCCCCTGCGCCGGCGCGCCGTGAAATCGGGAAGTTTGGAGTCGATGCTGATGTGGCGTTCGTCGTCTGGCAGAGGCGCAGCCCCGCCAGGCCGCCGATGACGATGGCGACGATCTGACCTGTCGCTCCGCCGAGCAACAACAGGATTACAACAGCGGCTAGGCCGATGGCCGCTCTTTGCCAGTCGGGGGTCAGGGTGCGGGCCA
This sequence comes from Brevundimonas sp. UBA7506, assembly GCF_002479495.1. Taxonomy (GTDB): domain Bacteria; phylum Pseudomonadota; class Alphaproteobacteria; order Caulobacterales; family Caulobacteraceae; genus Brevundimonas. The sequence continues at coordinate 126,739 of NZ_DLNQ01000001.1, read as the reverse complement.
TCCCCCAGACCGCCTGAGCGACCACAGCCACGGCCACCAGCTTCAGTCCATGCAGCAGGCCCATTCCAACCGGACCGTTGAGCGAGGCTGCGCCCATGGCGAACAAGACCAGAAGCGCGGCGGACGGCAGTGTGAAGGCGCACCATGCCGCAACGCCGCCCAATGGGCCGGCGCGCCACAAGCCCAAGGCGTAGCCCGCTTGGCTGGAGGCTGGGCCGGGCAGGAATTGGCACATGGCGACCAAGTCGGCGTATCCGGCTTCATCGATCCAACGGCGTCGCGAGACCAACTCGTCCCGGAAATAGCCGAGGTGCGCCACGGGCCCGCCGAACGACGTGAGGCCGAGCTTGAGGAAGACCGCGAAGACCTCTGTCGGCGAACCGGCCAGTGGCGCGCTCGGGCGCCCGTGGACTGAGCTGGATTCGCCGCTGATTTCCGTGGCCATTCTCTAACAATCCAGCCTGAGGCTACGCAGACCTGGTCGCGATCGCGGACAGGTCGTTGGCCGCATCGATCGGCACGCCTGACGCCTTCCGCTCGGAATAGCGATCCACCAACTGGTCGGCATGGGCGCGGGTCAGGACGGTGAAGCGCACCAGTTCCTCCATCACGTCGACGATGCGATCATAGTAGCTGGACGGCTTCATGCGGCCGTCGTCGTCGAATTCCATGAAGGCCTTGGCCACGCTGGACTGGTTGGGGATGGTGATCATCCGCATCCAGCGGCCCAGCAGGCGCAGGGTGTTGACCGCGTTGAAACTCTGCGAGCCGCCGGAGACCTGCATGACCGCCAGGGTGCGGCCCTGGGTCGGACGCATGCCGCCCATGCTGAGCGGCAGGTGATCGATCTGCAGCTTCATGATCCCCGAAATCTGACCGTGGCGTTCCGGGCTGCTCCAGACCATGCCTTCAGACCACAGGGCGTGCTCGCGCAGTTCGTGGACGGCGGGATGATCGTCGTAGGCGACCTGATCGGTCAGCGGCAGGTCGGACGGATCGAAGATGCGCGTCTCGCAGCCCATGAAGCGCAGAAGGCGGGCGGCCTCCTCGACGCACAGCCGGGAAAAGGACCGATCCCGCAGCGAGCCGTAGAGCAGCAGGATGCGCGGCGGATGGTCGTTCGGACCGAGACCCAGCGCGGGGCGGCTGGACAGATAGGCCGGGTCGAGCGCGGGCAGGTGGTCGGGATCGGGCAGGTCGCGAAGGCGGGTCATTGGATACGCAGATCCTTGAACATGAAGGTCGCCGATGCCGGGCACAGGCCGCTGAACTGGCGAGAGGCGGCGATGGCGGGCGGCGCGGCTGACCGAAGGGCGACCGAGTAGCCGCGCCGCTGGAAGAAGGCGGCGGCCGAGGTCGTGAGCAGATAGAGGCTGGCAGCGCCTTGCTGGGCGGCTTCAGTTTCGAGCCAGGACAGGATCGCCCCGCCGTGACCGCCGCCGCGACGGCCGTCAGGGACGACGATGGAGCGGATCAGGACGTCGGGCCCGACCTGCTCCAGCCCGCCGTAGCCGACCAGCCCCTCGCCATTCTCAAAGCGGAAGAAGCGCCGGCCGGGTTCGTGGAGGTCATCCGTCGGTAGTCCGGCAGCCTCCAGCGCGGCGATCAGGTCGGCGGTGGGTTCGGGCAACGCCGAGACGTTGAAGGCCATCAGCAGGCGTCCTTCTTCGGGGCGGTCGCGGGGAAGTAGCGGCGGCCCAGCCACAGGGCGACCGACACCAGCAGGATCAGCACCGGGACCTCGACCAGCGGGCCGATGACCGCCGCGAAGGCGACCGGCGACGCCAGCCCGAAGGCGGCGATGGCGACGGCGATCGCCAGTTCAAAATTGTTGGAGGCGGCGGTGAAGGCCAGGGCCGTGGTGCGCGGATAGTCCGCCTCGATCAACCGTCCCATCAGGAAGCTGACCACGAACATGACGAAGAAGTAGATCGTCAGCGGGATGGCGATGCGCAGGGCGTCCAGCGGCAGGGCGACCACTTCGCCGCCCTTGAGGCTGAACATGGCGACGATGGTGAAGAGAAGGGCGATCAGGGTGATCGGCGTGATGCGCGGCAGGAAGCGCGTCTCGTACCAGTCATTTCCCTTCCTCGCGACAAGGGTGCGCCGGGTCAGGACCCCCCCGAGGAAGGGCAGGCCCAGATAGACCAGGACGGCGCCGGCGATGGTCCAGACGGTGACGTCCACCACGCTGCTCTCCAGCCCGAACAGGGGCGGCAACACGGTCAGGAACAGCCAGGCGTAGAGGCTGAAGAAGGCGATCTGGAAGAGCGAATTGAAGGCGACCAGACCCGCCACATACTGGTTGTCGCCGCGCGCCAACTGGTTCCAGACCAGCACCATGGCGATGCAGCGGGCCAGACCGATCAGGATGACGCCGGTCATGTATTCCGGCTGGTCGCGCAGGAAGATGACCGCCAGGGCGAACATCAGCACCGGCCCCAGCACCCAGTTCTGGAACAGGGACAGGGCAAGCACGCGCCTGTCCGCGAAGACGCGCGGCAGTTCCTCGTACTTCACCCGCGCCAGCGGCGGATACATCATCAGGATCAGGCCGATGGCGATGGGGATGTTGGTCGTCCCGACCGACAGGCCGTCGATCCAGGCGGGAAGGCCCGGCACGACCGCACCCAGCAGCACGCCCAGCGCCATCGCGGCGAAAATCCAAAGTGTCAGCCAGCGGTCGAGGAAGGACAGGCGGCGCTTTGGCTGTTCAGTGATGACGGCGTCGACCATCAGCGGATCCTTCGGCCCTCAGTATCGATGACGACCTCGCCGTCCTCCTTGGTGAAGGGCTTAAGCCCCTCGGCCGGCAGAAGGTTGAGGACCGCCTCCGACGGCCGGCACAATTGCACCCCCAGCGGCGAGACGACGATCGGGCGGTTCAGCAGGATCGGATGGGCCTCGATGGCGTCCAGAAGCTGGTCATCCGTCAGGGCGGGATCGCCGAGGCCCAGTTCGGCGAAGGGCGTGCCCTTCTCGCGCAGAAGGCTGCGCAGCGGAACGCCCATGCGCCTGACCAGCTCCGTGATCATGGCGCGGCTGGGCGGCGTCTTCAGATACTCGATGACGTGGGGCTCGATCCCGGCGTGACGGATCAGGGCGAGGGCGTTGCGCGACGTTCCGCAGGCGGGGTTGTGATAGATGACGACGTCCATGAGGTCCTCAGGCGCGGCAGGGCGCGAGTTCGGCCAGAAGCGGCTCGCACAGGTCGGCGCGGCCCTGGCAGCAGTCCTTCAGCAGGAAGACGACAAGCGCCTGAAGGCGGCTCAGGTCGGCGCGGTAAATGATCGACCGGCTGCGACGTTCCGAACTGATCAGGCCGGCGCGGGACAGGACCCCGAGGTGCGCCGACATGGTGTTGGCGGGCACTGCCAGGGCGTCCGCGATCTCTCCGGCGGGCAGGCCAGCGGGTTCATGCCGGGCCAGCAGGCGGAAGGTCTCCAGCCGCGTGGGCTGGGCCAGGGCGGCGAGGGCGAGAATGGCGGCTTCTGATTCCATGATTCCAAGATAATGGAATGAATGTTGGCGTCAATCAAGCCGGGAACGCTACGCGAGGATGAACGTCAACTGTCGGTCGAGAGGCCGATGACCGTTCCTCGCGCTATGCCGACGTCAGGCGGCGTCATCTCCGTCAATGTTCTGTTTCTATAGAGCCAGTCTGATGGAAGCCTTCAGGCTTCTGGGCGCGCCGGGAAAGATCCAGAGCGGACTGTAGGAGCTCTGGGCGTAGCGTTCGTCGAAGAGGTTATCGATTTCCAGGCGCGTGCTGATGCGATCCGTCAGGCCATATTCGACTGCTGCCTTGGCCTTCCAATAGGCGGGCAGACGAACGCCGCTGCCGTCGATGGCCGCCGCCCGATCACCGGCATAGGCGGCGCCGGCGGTGAGGGACCATTCCGTCCCGTGAGACGTGCGGAACCGGCCGATGACGAACAGGGAGCCGGAATGTTCGGGCACATTGAGGACGTCTTCGCTGGCGAAGGCCGCGTCATCGGTCTTCGCGTCCGTCCAGGCGTAGTTGGCTACAACCTGCCACGTCTCCCCGATGCGCAGGGATCCGTCCAGTTCGACGCCTCGCGTGGTCAATCGGCCGACCGGGGCGAGGTAGTTCGGGTCCACCGGGTCATTGGTCAGGATGTTGTTCTTCTCGATGTCGAAGACGGTCGCCGCAAGATCCAGTCCCTCCCAGGCGCCGGACAGCCCGATCTCGTAGCCCTGGCCTTCCTCGGGGGCGAAGCCGGAGCCGTCGCGACCTGTGCCGGAATTAAGGACAAAGGAGCGTCCATAGCTGGCGTGCGCCGTGATGGCGTCGGTCAGGCGATAGCGGGCGGCGATGCGGTAATCGATCGGGGCGTCGGTGTTCTCGCCCACCGCGCCGGTGCGATTGTTGCGGATGGTCTGGCGATAGTCGTCGTAACGCAAGCCGGCCAGGAGGCTAAGGCGGTCGTTCACCTCCCACAGGTCCTGGGCGTAGAGGGTGACGACCTCGCGCGTCTCCAGATTGTCGGTGAAGGGCAGGGGCGTCGGGGCCGCGCCGCCATAGACCGGATCATGGACGTTGATGGGATAGGGGTTGTCCAGGGTCGGGTTGATGCGCAGCCAGCGCTCGCCATAGGTCAGGCTGTAGGCCTTGGCGCCGAGTTCGAGGTTGTGCACGCCCTTGGCGGCGCGGAACTGGCCGTTCAACGCCAGTCGGGCGGACAGATCCTCGACCGAGAAGTCCCGGCCTCGGCGCTGGCGCCAAAGCGTGTCGCCGATCAGGCGAGAGTGGTCGCTGGAGAGGCCGCGTAGCGAGCCGCCGCGCCAGGCCAAGCCGCCCTTCAGTGTCCAGTCGTCGTTCAGGCGATAGTCGCCTGTGATCTGGTGGCGCTCATTGCGAAAGCGCGTCGGACCGTCGCTGGGCTCACCGAAGTAGCGCGACGAAGGCAGGGCCAGGGCGTCGCCGTTGATGGCCGGCTGGCCGCGGTCGAACAGGGTGGTGAAGGTGGTGAATTCGCCCACATAGGTCAGCCGCAGGTCGTCATTCGGCCGCCAGGTCAGGGACGGCGAGACGACGGTTCGGTCGAGCCCGACGTAATCGCGCCAGCCGCTGCTGGTTTCGCCGGCGACCACCAGGCGACCGGCAAGCGTTTTAGACAGCGGCCCCGTCAGATCCAGTTCTCCGCGTCGCAACCCGAACGAACCCACGGTGGCGATGAAGGCGGCGTCCGGGACAAAGCGCGGGGTGCGGGAGACGATGTTGACCCGACCAGCAGGATCGATGTCGCCGAACAGGGCGCCGGCCGGGCCCTTGAGGACTTCGATCCTTTCCGCCGTCGCCGGATCGCGCGGCGGCGCCATGCCCCGGTTAGCCAGGAAGCCGTCGACATAGTATTCGGCGCCGCCGTCCGGCGTGCCCAGGAAGCCGCGAATGGCGAAGTTGTCCATGACGCCGCCGCGGTTGTTCTGCTGACTGACCCCGCTGACCAGTTCGAGCGCATCGGCGAGGCGAACCGCGCCGACGGCGTGCAGAAGATCGCTTTCGATGGAGCGGCTGGACGGCGACATCCGTTCGGTCGCCGGGCCGGCGCCCAGGGTCAGATCGCGCGTCTTCCGGCGACCTAGGACCACGATTTCGCCCACAGTCGTTGCCTCATTCGTCTGGACTTCGGCATGATCACGGGACGTCGGGTCAGCCGCCGCCAGAAGACACAGACTGGCGCAACTCGAAAGCAGGGACACGGCGACTCCGTTTGTAATGTTATTACATATCGGCTAATCCGCCGGGCATGCTGATGTCAACCGATACCGCCGCCGGAAATCCGGGCGCCGCTCGCACTGTCGGCGCCTTTGGGCGCATGGAAGCCAGCGACGCCCTGCGCGGTCTGGTCATGCTGCCTGCAGGTCGTCTGGGTTATCGGCCTGTCGATGATCGCGCTCGCGGCCCTGGTTCATCTGCCGCGCGGCCTGCTGATCGCCCTGGGGTTGGTGATCGTGCTGGGACATGGGATCGGACCGTGGTTCGCGGCTGAGGGGGCGACGCGCCGTCGGCGGCTGGTCACGCTGCGGGCGCTCAACGTGTACGGCGACCAGCCCTGGACGATGTAGCCCGATGGCCAGCTTCCTGACGGACTGATCGGGGCTCAGCGTTCCGGCGCGGACCGGGAACGTAGATGGCGGTCAAGGAACCTGAGATAGACTTCCTGCGCCGTCACCCGGTTTTCGCGCCGCCGGAAGCCGTGGCCTTCGTCGGGGAAGACCACATACTCCACCGGCGTGCCGTTGGCCCTGACCGCGGCGACAAGCTCATCGCTTTCGATCTTCAGGACGCGGGGGTCGTTCGCGCCCTGGACCACCAGCAAGGGTTTGACGATGTTGGCGGCGTGGAACAGGGGAGAGATGCGGCGGTGGCGTTCGGCGTCGGTCGCCGGGTCGCCCATCTCGTCGTAGAGGGCGGTGCGTCGGGATTCGGGCAGGCGCGCGGCTTCCTCCAGGGTGCGGGTCCAGTTGGTGACGCCGAAGATGTCGATCGCCGCCTCGAAGGCCTGGGGATGGAAGGTCTGGGCGGCCAGGGCCAGGTAGCCGCCATAGGAGGCGCCCATCACCGCGACCTGATCGTCGGCGACCCAGTCCTGATCGCGCAGCCACTGGCCGCCGGCGACCACGTCGCGCAGGTCAGCCTCGCCGTGCGCCCGATTGTCCATGCGGAAGAAGGTCTTGCCGTAGCCTGACGAGCCGCGATTGTTGACCGCCAGGACGGCGTAGCCGTGATTGACCAGGTGCTGGATGATGGGAGAATAGTCGCGACGGGCCTGACCGCCCGGTCCGCCATGAACCATCACCACGCCCGCAGCCGGGGCTGCGGCGGAGGCCCCCTTGGGGCGATAGAGGTTGGCCGGGATCGTCACGCCGCCTTCACCTTGATAGTGCACGACCACGGCCTCCACGAGGTCGTCCTCCTGCATCGCCGGGTTCAGGGCCTGGGTCAGCCTTCGGGTCTCGCCCGTCGTCAGGTCGGCGATGAAGACGTCGGCAGGCGAGGTGGAGGAGGAGACGGTGAAGACGATCCGTCCTTCGTCCGCACGGAAGCGCACCGCGCCGATGTCGCCCGCCGGGACGCCTTTCAGGGCGATCGGGGCGCCGGTGGTCATGTCCGTGACGGTCATCTCCGTGCGGGCGTCGGCGTTGAAGGCGGACACCCGGTAGCGGCCGGACGGAGAAAAGTGGGCGGCGATGACGTCCCAGCGGCCCTTCAACTCCTCGGTGATCGCCCCGCTGGCCAGGTCGTAGCGATAGGCCTGTCCGAACTCGCCCGCGGCGTCAGAACCGAAGATCAGGGCCGAGGAATCGGGCGTGAAGTCGAAGACATTGTGGCGGACCATCCCGACGTGGGGGGTGATCAGGCGCGGCTCGCCCGCCTGGGTCAGATCCGCGAGATAGAGGTCGCTGTCGGCCGAGCCGGACTGTCGGCGCAGGGCGACCCAGCGTCCATCGGGCGAAACGGCTTCGATCAGCATGCCGGGGTTCTGGAACAGCAGGCGGCTTTCATAGGTGACGGGATCGACCGCCAGGATGTCCGGGGCGCGGCGATCCTGGGCCGTGGAGGCGATCCAGATCGTGGAGCGATCGCCGCTCCAGCCCAGCAGGTCCGACGTGACCCGGCCTTCGGGCGTCAGGTCGCGCAAGCCGCCGTCACGTTCGCGGACATAGAGGCGGGTGCGTTCATCGCCGCCCCTGTCCGAGATCACCAGAATGCGCTCGTCCTCGGGAAACCAGCTCAGGGCCTGTATGGCGTTTGTGGTCGAGGTCGTCAGGGCGACGGGCTCTCCGCCGTCGACCGGAACGGCGTAGGCGTTGAACACGCCCGACTGGTCGCTGGTCATCAGCACGAAACGGCCGTCGGGCGAGAAGGCGAGGCCTGAGCCGCCGGCCAGCCGGTGGTCGACCGTCTCATAGAATTGCGCGGCGCTGTAGGCGGCAGGCCTGGCGGCCGAGGCTTCGGCGACGGGGGCGGCGATGGCGGCGGTTCCTGCGGCCATGGCCAGGACGAGGCTGGACGCCAGGCATGCGGAAAGGCGCGCTGGTGAGCGGGTCATGAAGATCTCTGAGATGGAGGGACGGGAAGGGCGGTCAGGACCGCGAGCGTGGCCGGCTCAAGGCGACGGCGAAGCAGATCAGGAGCCAGAGGCTCGTGCCGAGAAGCAGGAAGGGAGCCTCGACCGGCTAGGGAGAAGGGCGGGGTCATATGGGGTGCAGGGTCCAACCCCGCCGATCGCTGAACAGGGATTCGAGGATCAGCAGACAGCCCAGAACCATGACGGCGACGGCTGTGATCCCGGGAACGAGCAAGGAGCTCTGGATCAGAAGCGGCGGACTCCACCCGCCGAGGCCCCCGGCCGCCATATATCCCGGCGCCAGCATGGCGGGCGTCCAGATCAGGGCCGACAGTACATTGGCGACATGGAAGCGGCCTTGACCCATGCCGGTCGCGCCGGCCGTCAGGGGGACCACGGCCTGGAGCGGGCCCAGGAAGCGGCCGAGGAAGATGGAGGTCGCGCCATAGCGTCGGAAGTAGAGCCGGGCGCGGGCCACGGATTTCCTCTGGGACCGCAGTCGCCGGTGGCGCCAGATCGCCGGCCCGGCCCGCCGACCCAGGTGATAGGACAGGGCCTCGCCCAGGATGGCGCCGACGCATCCCCAGAACAGCACCGGCGCGGGCGACAGGACATCCGTCGCCACCAGGACGCCCGTCGCCGCCATCAGGGCGGTGGCCGGCACGAAGGCGCCGACCAGCACCAGGGATTCCCCGAAGGTCATCAGGCCCAGAAGCGGTCCGGCCCAGACGCCATGTCGCGCGATGACGGCGGCGGCGTCGTGAATGAAGCCCTCCATCCTTCAGCCCTCCCGGTGACGCAGAGAGGCCAGGGCGACAGCGATCAGGCCCAGTCCGAACCAGAACAGGAGGGCGACGATCCAGGCCGTGCTCGAAGCGCCGCCAGTCAGGACGCGCTCCAGCCCCAGATCGCTATGGAGGACAGCTTGGGTCATGGGTTCCAGGGGGCCGCCGAGACCGAAGGCGGTAAGCAGGACATAGGCGAGGACCAGGCCGGCGCTCCAGCGGAGCGGATGGCGCAGGGCCAGGACCAGGGCGCTGCCCAGCAGATAGGCCGTCGCCACAGAGCCCAGCGGAACCAGCCACAGCCAGGCCGCCGCTCCGATCGTCGGAGAGCCAGCCGCCAGCGCCAGCAGATTGAAGAGAAGAACGACGGCTGCGGCCAGGCCCAGGGCCCAGACGGAGCCGGCGCAGACCCTGATCAGGACGTGCTTGCGGCGCTCGACAGGCATGAGCTGGAAGTCGCCGCGCTCGAACAGCCCCTCTCTGTTCCAGAGCCTGAAGGGCAGAAGAAAGGCTGCGGCCGGCAGGAGGAAGCTCAGCTCCGGGGGGTAGTCCAGGACGGCGTCGCGGCGCATCAGAAGGCCCAGCGCCATGAGTGCGGTAGGGCTGAGGATCAGGGCCAGACCGATCAGCTCGGGACGCAGGACGCGGCCCATCTTCCCGAGCTGCAGTTGAAAGACGGCGGCCGCGCGGGGCGGCTCGTGGCTGGTGTTGGTGGTCATGACGCCGCTCCCTGGCGCATCAGATGGACGACGGCGTCGTGGAGGTTGAGAGGGGCGACATCGTGGACTTCGCCGCCGGAACGGGCGACGTGCGCGGCGACCTCTGTTTCCTCGCCACGGATGACCCAGCTGTGCTCGCGACCGAACTGGCCGCGATGCAGCACGCCGGGGATGTCGGACGGGGGCTTCCATCCCTCGGGACCGCGAATGCGGTAGTTCTTCACGGATTCCCGCAGGGCGTCGCGCGGCGTCTGGGCCGTCAGGCGGCCGTGCGACAGGACGCCGACCTGATCGACCAGGGCGTCCAACTCATAGATCAGGTGGGTGGAGACCAGGATGGTGCAGTCGGTCTGGGACAGATGATCCGAGATCAGCTCCAGCACCGTGTCGCGCGCCGCCGGATCCAGGCCGTCGGTGGGTTCGTCCAGCAGCAGCAGGGGCGGGCGGTGCGCCAGGGCGGCGACGATCTGGGCGCGGCGCGCCTGCCCCTTGGACAGCTGACCGATCCGTCGCGAGCCATCGATGTCCAGGCGACGAGACAGGGCGGCGGCGTAGGCCGCGTCCCAGGCCGGATAATAGACGGCCCGTTCGGCGAACCAGCGCCCGACGGTCATCCAGCGCGGTCCGATGTCGAAGCCTTCCGGCACATAGCCGACACGGGCGCGAACGCGCGCGCCGTTTCGATCCGCCGCCAGGCCCGTGACCTCGATCTGGCCTCCCGTCGGTCGCTCCAGGTTCAGGAGGAGGCGCAGCAGGGTGGACTTCCCGGCACCGTTCTCTCCGGCCAGCATATAGACGGCGCCTGCGGGAACCCGCAGGTCGACAGCCTGCAAGGCGGTCGCCCGTCCATAGAGTTTGGACAGGGCGTGGGTCGCGACGGCGAGGCCGGCGTCTCCGTCGGCGGAAGAGGGCATGATCATTTGAGCGGGGCTTTCGAGGAGTCGACCGAGCGGATCGCCTGGATGAACTGTTCGGCGTTCAACCCCAGGCGCGCGGCCTCGACCAGCGACCGCTGGGCCAGTTCATGGGCCAGGGCCGTGCGGTCGTCGTCGATCTGGCGCGCGGAGCCGACGAAGGTGCCCTGTCCACGCTGGACATAGGCCAGACCTTCCCGTTCCAGTTCGCGATAGGCCTGGGCCACGGTGTTGGGATTGACCTTCAGGCTGGCGGCCAGCTGGCGGACCGAGGGCAGAGGATCGCCGCTGGCGAGCGCGCCTGAGGCCATGCCGCGCCGGACCTCGTCCATGATCTGGACGTAGATGGGGCGGCTGTCCGTGGGGTTGATGGAGAAGTGCAAGGAGCGGCGTCCGATTGGTGTATCGGTGAGCTAATACACCAATCGGACGCCGTCAACGTCGCCGTATGCATGTGCGGAAAACAAAGTCGCGGTCACAAGTCCGCAAGCCCGGCCTCCCTAACTATCTTCTGTTCGCCGTCGAGGCCGAGGCCCGGTCGATGCGGGGAGATCTGATCGGCGTGCCCGCGTCGTCCAGCGAAGGTTGGGAGCAGGGCCTGATCCTGCCTCTGGCTCAGGACGGTCTGGAAGACCCCGCCCCGGCGTGGTTCAGGTGGCCCCGCAATCTCTTCAACGGCGCCTGCTTGGTCGAGGTCGCCGATGTCGTTGACGGCACTATGAGTGCGATTGTAGATAATTGCGCGACGTCGGAGGTAGTGTGGCCGTTTCCAAACTTGGTGTTTCCGCGGACGGCATCGCTGATGCACTGACGGTTCGGATCGTGCGCGGAGAACTCGCGCCGGACGCCAAGCTCCGCCAGGAACACGTCGCCGACGAGTTCAAGGTCAGCCATGTCCCGGTGCGCGAGGCCTTCCTGCGTCTGGTGGCCAAGGGGCTGGCGGTCAGCAAACCGAATGTCGGGGTTCGCGTCGCGCCGCTGGATCAGGCGGCCCAGCGCGAGGTCAAGCTGATGCGCGCGGCGCTGGAACCGGTGGCCCTGATGCATTCAGTGCCTAACCTCACCCAGGACGAGATCGGGCGACTGGAGGACCTGCGTCTGGCCTGCGACGCGGCGACCGACATCCATAGCTGGGAGGCGGCCAATCGCGCCTTCCACCTGGGGACCATGGCGGCCTGCGGCATGCCGCGCCTGCTGGAAGAGGTGGGCAATCTGCAGCTGCACGGCTCTCGGCATATGCTGGTGCAGTACAGGGAGCGGTGGAAGCCGCGGCCCGATCCCGACCACCACGCCTTGATGGCGGCGATCCGCGCCCGCGACGTGCAGGGGGCGCTGGCCACGGCCGAGCGCCATCTGGGACGGGCGGTCTAGGCCTTTCGCGCGATCAGCCAGACGGGCTGATAGGTCAGGGAGACGCGGCCTGACTGGCCGAACCGCGCATCATATTCGTGGCAGAAGGTGTCGAGATCGCGGCGGGTCCAGGGACGGCTGGCGCGGCCGTTGACGCCGGTGTCGCGCAGGTGGCGCAGTACTTCGCGCGGCGTGGCGAAGCATAGGGATCGGGCGCGCGACCCTGACTCCTGCACGGTCCAGCCGGACGGCAGCAGGCTGGCCATGGCGGCGGCCGACAGCAGCGACGGGGCGGCGGCCTGACTGCCGAGGGCCTGAAGCTCGGGGAAGTGGTCGGGGCCGAAGCCGGACAGGGCCAGCCAGCCGCCGGGCCGCACCGCCTCACACAGGCGCTGGATCAGCCCCAGCGGATCGGCGATCCACTGGATCATGGAGGCCGAGATGACCAGATCAAGGTCCGGGGGCAGAGCCAGGGTCTCGATGTCTCCAGGGCGATAGTCGGCCTGCGGCGCGAAGGGCAGGGGCGGCGCCGCCAGATCATTCAGGTGCAGGGTCTCGATCGGCAGGCGCTGCAGCATAAGCCGGGTCAGCTGGCCGGTGCCGTAACCTGTTTCGAAAACGCGGGTGAGGCGGGTGTCGGCGGCGTGGCGCAGCAGACGGCGGATCAGGCCCCGGGCGATGGCCTTCTGCACCAGGGCGCTGTCGTCATAGGTGGCGAAGCCCCGGCGAAAGCTGCGCTGAACGCGGGCGGCGGCGGTCATGCCAGGAGGTCGCGCCAGTCGGTGAAGGCGGCGAAGGGATTGTGGCCGGTCTCGAGCCAGCGGACGCGGTCGCTTTGATCGCGCCATGCCGCTTCCAGATTCTCGGGCGGAAAGATGCGGTCATTGCGGCCCAGCCAGATGCGGTCAAAGCCGGGGTGGGGCGCTGGGCCGCGCGCGATGACAGCCTGCAGTTCGTCTCTCAGGGCGGGGATGTCGCTGGCTTCGGGCAGGGGAGCCCCGGCGCGGCGGGCGAACTGGCGCAGGCTGGTCTCGGTTAACCGGTCGGCGGTCTGGCGCGCCCGCTCGGGCGGGATGCCGAGGCGCTCGTCGACGGGGTGGAGGGAGCCGCAGACGGCGACCTTGCGGTTGAACTTCAGTTCCGTCGAGGCCAGAGCATGGCCCGCCGCGGCGACGCCGAAGGAGTAGCCGATCAGGCTGCGTCGGGCGTAGGGGGCGAGCGGCTCGGCGTCAAAGTCCTGGGTTCGGTAGTCGCTGAGCAGCAAGACGTCGGCTGATCCGCTGAGATGGGCGAAGGGCGCGGCGCCCAGGGCCCAGCCGCCGAAGACGACGATCAGGTCGTCGACGCCGTTTCGCTGCAGCCATTGGCTTCTCATTCGCTCCACCCGACGATGTCCAGCATGGCGGTGGTGATGCGCGTCAGCTCGTCCGGCCGGACGACATAGGGCGGCATGGCGTAGAGCAGCCGACCGAAGGGGCGCAGGAAGACGCCCGAGGTTTTTGCGAAGGCGTGGACGCGGGCGGTGTCCAGCGGAGCCTTCGTCTCGATCACCCCGATAGCGCCGAGGATTCGGACGTCCTGCACGCCGTCGAGCCGCCGGGCCGGAGCCAGTTCGACGCGGAGTTGGGCCTCGATCCGGACGACCGCGTCGCGCCAGCCGCCGTCCTGCAAAAGATCAAGACTGGCCCCGGCGGCGGCGCAGGCCAGGGGATTGGCCATGAAGGTGGGGCCGTGCATCAGCACGCCGGGCGACCCGGCCGCGATGGCCTCGGCTACATCCTCTCGGGCCACTGTGGCGGCGAAGGTGATGTGGCCGCCGGTCAGGGCCTTGCCGAGGCAGAGGATGTCGGGGACGACGCTGACGAAATCCATGGCGAACATCCGCCCGGTGCGGCCGAAACCGCTGGCGATCTCGTCGAAGATCAGCAGGACGCCGTGCGCGTCGCACAGGGCGCGCAGGCCGGTCAGATAGGCCGGTTGATAGAAGCGCATCCCGCCCGCGCCCTGAACCACGGGCTCCAGGATGAAGGCGGCGATCCGCTCGCCGTGCGCCTCAAACAGCCGCGCCACCTCGGACAGGCCGTTGCGGGCCGGGTCCTCGTCCCAGTCGGCGCCGAAGGGGATGGGCGGGGCGGCGACGAAGTGTTCGACCTGCAACGCGCGACCGTACTGGCCGTGCATGCCGGTGTCGGGGTCGCACAGGCTCATCGCCTTCCAGGTGTCGCCGTGATATCCGCCGCGCACGGTGGCGAAGGCGGTGCGGGCGGGAAAGCCACGCGCCACCTGGGCCTGAAGCGCCATCTTCAGCGCCACCTCGACGGCGACGGAGCCGCTGTCGGAATAGAAGATGCGGTTCAACCCGTCGGGCAACATCGCGACCAGCCGCCGCCCCAGATCGATGGCGGGATCATGGGTCAGGCCGCCGAACATGACGTGCGGCATGCGGTTGAGCTGAGCCGTCATGGCGGCGACGATCTGCGGATGGCGATGGCCGTGGGCCGCGCACCACCAGGAGGACATGGCGTCGATCATCCGAGTGCCGTCGGCCAGGGTCAGCCAGACGCCCTGGGCTTCGACCACGTGATGGACCGGGCCGGGTTCGCGCATCCCGGCGTAGGGGCGCCAAAGGTGGCGACGGTCGAAGGCGATGGCGTCGTCCATCACAGGGTCTCGCGGATGGCGGCGACGTCGATGGCCTCGAAGGCGGCGGTCAAGGCGTCAGGGGTCAGGTCAGCGAGGAAGGGCAGCCGGCCCAGATCGCGCGCCTGGCCCATCTCGGCGATCGTGCGGCGGCTGTCGGCCATCTCCTCGCCGACGAAGGCGACGCCCGCGACCGTGCAGCCCCTGGCGCGCAGGGCGGTCAGCGACAGCAGGCTGTGGTTGATGGTGCCCAGACTGGTGCGCGCCACCAGAACCACGGGAGCCTTCCATCCGGCGATGACGTCGAGGAAGAGGTGCTGCCGCGTCAGCGGCGCCATCAGCCCTCCGGCGCCCTCGATCACCAGCGGCCCCTCGACCGGGGGCGGGGTCAGGCGGGCTATGTCGATCTCGACACCCTCAGCCTCCGCCGACAGGTGGGGGGAGGCGGGCATCTGCAGGCGATAGGCCTCGGGCAGGACGGGGCAGCCCGACAGGCACGCCACAGTTTCGCTGTCGGTGGCTTCTTCCAGCCCGGACTGGACCGGCTTCCAGTAGGTGGCGCCGAGCGCGCGGGTCAGTCCGGCGCTGAAGACGGTCTTGCCGATGCCGGTGTCGGTGCCGGTGACGATGACAGTGCTCATAGGTAGGCGGATCCGACGTTTGACAGGGTTTCGAACAGGCCGGTGACGGCGGCCTGATCCGCGGCGCCGGTCAGCGAGATGCGCAGGCGCGCCGTGCCCTTGGGCACGGTCGGCGGGCGCACGGCGCGCACGTCGTAGCCGCGCGATTGCAGCGTCCGGGCCAGGGCGACGGCCTCGCCGTCCGCGCCGACATGGATCGGCAGGATCTGGCTTTCGAAGCCGTCTAGCCCGCACAGGCGCCGGGCCTCGGCGTGGGCGTGGGCGATGCGGGCCCAGGCGCGCTCGCGCAGGTCGGGCCGGTCGTGCAAGGCTCTCAGGCTGGCGCGCACCACGGCGGCGTTCAGCGGCGAGGGGGCGGTGGCGAAGATGAAGGGGCGGGCCTTGTTGACCAGGGTCTCGATCAGGACCGCGTCGCCGCAGATCAGGGCGCCGACCGCCCCCAGCCCCTTGCCGCAGGTGTGCAGGGTCAGCAGGTTCGGGTCATGCGGCTGCGCCAGAGCGCGGCCCGCGCCCATGGGGCCGAACAGGCCTGTGGCGTGAGCCTCGTCCACCACCAGAACGGCGTCGTGGCGGCGGGCCAGCGCCGCAAGCTGATCCAGCGGCGCGAGGTCGCCCTCCATCGAATAGAGGCTCTCTACCGCCAGCCAGACGCGGCCCGTTCCGCCCGCAGAACGCCAGGACCGGATCTCGGCCTCGGCGGCGACGACGTCATTGTGGGCGAAGGCGCGGGTCTCGGCCCGGCCCAGCCGCATCCCGTCATGGGCGCTGGCGTGGATCAGGGCGTCGTACAGGATCAGATCGCCCTGCATCGGCAAGGCCGAGAAAAGAGCGTGGTTGGCCTGAAAGCCGCCGCCGATGAAGAGGGCGGCCTCGGCGCCGAAGAAGGCGGCGGCTTCTTCCTCCAGAGCTTCGTGTTCCGGGTGGTTGCCGCGCAGCAGCCGCGACCCGGTCGCGCCCACAGGCACGCCCCGGTTCAGGGCGTCGAGGGCGGCCTGTTTCAGCAGCTCGGACCCGGCCAGCCCCAGATAGTCGTTGGAGGCGAAGTCGAGTCCGGCCGTCGGGGCTCGGGCCCGCAACCGATCGCGCGCGGCCAGGGCGTCCAGGCCGGCGCGATGGCGCGGGTGGGCGATCACGCGGCCTGCTCTTGGGCCTGCTCCTGGGGCTGCTCCACGGCTGGCTTGGGGCAGGCCGGGGCGACCTCGGCGCGCAGGTTCAGCTTGTTGAACAGCAGGGCGTCCTTGTCCTGGCCGGGGTTGTCGGCGGTCAGCAGGGTGTCGCCGACGAAGATCGAGTTGGCGCCGGCGAAGAAGCACATCGCCTGAAGCTCGTCGCTCATCTCCGAACGGCCAGCCGAAAGGCGAACATAGGCGCGCGGCATCAGGATGCGGGCCGTGGCGATGGTGCGGACCATCTCGATCGGGTCCAGCGGGGCCATGTCGGCCATCGGCGTGCCCTTCATCGGCATCAGCATGTTGATCGGCACGGATTCCGGCGGCTCTTCCATCTCGGCCAGGGTGCGCAGCATGTCGATACGGTCGTCGGCCGTCTCGCCCATGCCGACGATGCCGCCCGAGCAGACGTTGATCCCCGCCGCGCGGACGCGGTCCAGCGTGTTCAGCCGGTCGGCGAAGGTGCGGCTGGTGATGACTTCGGAATAGTAGCGCTCCGAGGTATCGATGTTGTGGTTGTAGTAGTCGAGGCCAGCCTCGCGCAGCTGGGCCGCCTGGTCGTCGCTGAGCATGCCCAGGGTCATGCAGGTCTCCAGACCCATGGCCTTGACGCCCCTGACCATGGCCAGGACGCCCGGCATGTCGCGTTCCTTGGGCGAGCGCCAGGCGGCGCCCATGCAGTAGCGCGTCGCGCCCGCCGCCTTGGCCTTGCGCGCCTCGTTCAGAACCTTCTGGACCTCCATCATCTTGGAGGCTGACAGCTCGCTGTCGTAGCGCGCCGACTGCGAGCAGTAGGAGCAGTCCTCGGGGCAGCCCCCGGTCTTGATGGACAGCAGCTTGGAGCACTGGATCGTGCTCGGATCGAAGTGGGCCCGGTGCACCGTCTGGGCCCGATAGAGCAGTTCCATGAATGGCGCGTTGTAGATCGCGGCTGCGTCGGGTTTTGAATTATCTATCATTTTGAGCGCTCAAACTGCAATGCCAGCGACAGCGATCTAAATGATAGATATGATTCTGTAAAATCGGGTACTTACGCCAATATTATATATCATTTTGATTGGGGAAGGGGCGATCAGTCTTGGCAGCGGTCTTCGTTTTCAAAAAAAGGCGGCGCTAAACGAAAACACCCCCGCACGAGGTGTGCGGGGGTGTCCGACCGTTTCGCTTGTCAGTGCGCCTTAGTCAGCCGGGTACGCGAACGGGTCGGTCGGCGTCGGTTCGGTCGGCAGCGGCATGCGCGGCAAGGGGGCGTCGCGGTTGGCCGCGTTCAGCAGGAAGCTGGCCAGGATGATCGCCGCCTGACGCAGGTCTTCGGGCTTCAGGTGGTCATAGCTGTCGATGCTGGTGTGGTGGATGCGGCTGGAATAGTCGAGCGGGTCCTGGATGAACTGATAGCCGGGCACGCCGACCGTCTGCATATAGACGTGGTCGGTGCCGCCCGAGGGACGCAGCGAGACGGTGGTGGCGCCCATGCTGGCGAACGGCGCCAGCCATTCCTGGAAGATGGGGGCGGCGGCGACATTGCCCTCGGCGTTGATGCCGCGAATCTTGCCCGAGCCGTTGTCCAGGTTGAAATAGGCGACCAGGTCGCGATAGCCGGGGCGCGGCTCGACCGGCCAGCGGTTGCGCCAGGTGCGGTTGCCGGGCAGGGCGGCCAGGGCCGGGTCCGACGCGGGCGCGCGCGTGGCCAGATAGCGGTCGACATAGGCCAGCGAGCCCAGGATGCCCTGTTCCTCGCCGTTCCACAGGGCGAAGCGGATGGTGCGCTTGGGCTTGACCTTCATCTGCGACAGGATGCGGGCGGCCTCCATGACCACGGCGCTGCCGGCGGCGTTGTCCTGGGCGCCGTCCGAGGCGACCCAGCTGTCGAGGTGGGCGCCGGCCATGACGTATTCGCCCGAACGGTCCGAGCCGGGAATGTCGGCCAGGATGTTGTAGGCGTTGACGTCTTCGTCGTGGAACTGGACCTCGCTGAGCAGCGACAGCATCGGCGGGGTGTCGGTCAGGGCCAGGCGGGCGAGGCGACGATAGTCCTCGGCCGCGATCTCCATGCCCGGCAGCTTGGGCGTGGCGCCGACCTGATAGGTATAACCGGTGCCGTGCAGCAGGCCGCCGTCACGTTGCGACATCCGCACCCAAGCCAGGGCGCCTTCGTCAGCCAGGAAGGCGTCGAGGCGGGCGGCGAACTCGGCCATTTTCAGCTGGCGTTCGACGGGGACATGGGCGTGTTGCGGCTGGACGTAGGTGTTGCGGTCGCGCAGTTCGGCGTCGGTCCAGCGACGGAAGGCCGGCTCGGTCGGCTCGGAGCCGGTGTCGGGACGGGACAGCATGACGATCTTGCCCGACAGCTTGCCGCGCCACTTGTCGAAGTCCTCGACCTTGGTGATCGGGGCGACGACGACGCCGGCGTTGATGGTCCCGTTGGTCGAGGGGGTCCAGGCCACCGGAATGGCGCGCAGTTCAATGCCGCGAGGCGCGGTCATCCGCGCGCTGGAGCGGACGATGGACCAGCCCCGGCCGAACTCGAACCCTTCGGCGCGGACGTTCGACAGGCCCCAGTCGCGGAACTGCTGCTGGCTCCACTGCTCGGCCTGACGCATCTGCGGCGAGTTGGTCATCCGCCCGCCGATCCGGTCGGTCAGATAGGCGGCGGTCTGCATGACCTCGCTATGGTTCAGGCCCTGATCAATGATGCCGTTGATGGCGACCCGGTCGACCGACTGCGCCAGGGCAGGCGTGGCGATGCACAGGGCCGACAGGCCGACGAGCAGACGTTTCATGTGTGGAAGCCCCCGAGAATCAAAACTGCGGGGATTTGACGCCATGCGCGGGCGCTCTGCAAATCGCGGCGATGCTGGCGTCCGGTCTTTGGTTGACCCAGACCAGGGCGCGGCCCTAGGTCCAATGATGAACGGGATGTACGCGGAGGGCCGATGGCGGCGCTGATGATTCAGGGCTGCGGCTCGGACGTGGGCAAGTCCGTGCTGGTCGCGGGTCTGTGCCGGCTGTTCGCCAATCGCGGCCTGACGGTGCGGCCGTTCAAGCCGCAGAACATGTCCAACAACGCTGCGGTCACCGCGCCGGACGCCGAAGGCTATGTGGGTGAAATCGGCCGCGCCCAGGCGCTGCAGGCCCTGGCCTGTCGCACCCCGCCGACCGTGGACATGAACCCTGTCCTGTTGAAGCCGCAGAGCGACACGGGGGCTCAACTGATCGTGCGCGGCCGGGTCGAGGGCGTCTGGCAGGCGGCGGGCTATCAGGACCGCAAGGCCGCTCTGCTGGACGTGGTGCTCGACAGCTTCCGTCACCTTCAGGCCGAGGCCGATCTGGTCATCGTCGAGGGGGCGGGCAGTCCGGCGGAGACCAATCTGCGTGCCGGCGACATCGCCAACATGGGCTTCGCTCGCGCCGCCGATGTGCCGGTGGTGCTGGTCGGCGACATCGACCGGGGCCATGTCATCGCCGCCCTGGTCGGCGCGCATGCCGTTCTGGATGAGGGCGACCGGGGGATGATCCAGGGCTTTCTGATCAACAAGTTCCGGGGCGATCCATCCCTGTTCAATGAAGGTCGAGCCGAGATCGAACGCCGCACCGGCTGGGCCGATCTGGGCATGGCGCCCTGGCTGGCCGATGCGCGATCCCTGCCGGCCGAGGATGCGGTAGTGCTGGATCGGGCCGCCGGGCGCGGGGCGGCGCGGCGCGTGCGCATAGCCGTGCCCATGCTGTCGCGCATCGCCAATTTCGACGACTTCAATCCCTTAAGGCACGAGCCGGGCGTGGACTTCGACTTCGTCCCGCCGGGGGCGGCCCTGCCGGGCGACGCCGACCTGATCATCCTGCCGGGGACCAAGGCGACGTTGGCCGATCTGGCCTTCCTGCGCGCTCAGGGTTGGGACGTCGACATCGCCGCCCACGTGCGGCGCGGCGGTCGGGTGCTGGGCGTCTGCGGCGGTTATCAGATGCTGGGCCGCATGATCAGCGACCCTGACGGCGTCGAGGGCGTGGCGGGCTCGGCGCCGGGCCTTGGTTTGCTCGACGTTGAGACCGTGCTGGCCGGTGAGAAGACTCTGCGCCAGACCACGGGGGCGCTGGCGGCCTCTGACGCGGCCTTCGCGGGCTATGAGATCCACATCGGCCAGACCGACGGCCCGGATACGAGCCGCCCCTTCGCCCGCATCGAGGGGCGTCCGCATGGCGCGATGTCGGCCGATGGTCGGATCGCCGGCCTCTATGTCCATGGCCTGTTCGATCAGGCCGAGGCGCGGGCGGCGATCTTGGCCGATCTAGGGGCTTCGTCGGACGGGGTGGACCAGAGCGAGCGCGTCGACCGTGCCCTGGACCGGATCGCCGAGGTGCTGGAAGCGCACTTCGACATTCCGGCCGTCAGCCGGATCGCCGGCCTGACCTGAGCGGCTCTAGGCGACCAGGGTGGTGTGGACCGGCACGCCGTTCTTGATCGCCAGGGTGACGGGCGTGCGCTCGGCCACCTCGGCCAGACGGGCGCGCTGGGCGTCGTCCAGAGGCCCTTCGGGCGTCAGCACGCGTTCGATGCGCGGCGGGGTTTCGCCGCCCCGGTATTCCAACTTGACGTCCAGGCCCTCCAGCGGCCAGCCCTTCTTCTCGGCGTACATGGTCAGGGTGATGGCGGTGCACGCCCCCAGCGCCGAAATCAGCAGATCGAACGGGGCAGGGCCGCTGTCTGCGCCGCCCAGGCGTTCGGGCTCGTCCGCGGTCAGTTCGTGTTTCAAATCTCCGCCCGTCCGGATCGAGGTCCGGTAGCGGGCGGTTCCGATATGGGCGTGGGCGATGGCCATGTTGAGGGCTCCGGTCAGGACATCGGAGGGGCGGAATCGGGGCGATCGGGCGGCAGGGGAATGAACTCCTGATCGTCCATGTCGGGCAGCTTCATGCGCCCGGCGCGCCAGTCAGCCTTGGCCTGTTCGATGCGGTCCCTCGACGAGGAAACGAAGTTCCATTCGATAAAGCGTTCGCCCACCGGCTCGCCGCCCAGCACCATGACGGTGGTCGGTTGCAGGGCGTGGATCACCGACGGGGCTCCCCTGGACAACACCGCCATCTGGCCGTGACCCAGAGGCTTGCCGTCGTCGATCTCGACCAGACCCTGGACGACGTAAACCGCGCTTTCCGAATGGTCGGTCGGAGTCTGGAAGCGGGCGCCGGGCTCCAGTTCCAGATGCATGTAGTGCAGGGGCGAGAAGGTGCTGACCCCCGCCTTCATGCCCATGGTTTCGCCGGCGACCAGACGCCCCTTCACGCCGTTCTCGATCCAGGTGGGCAGGTCGGCCGATCCGACGTGCTGGAAGGACGGGTCGATCTCTTCCTGACCATTGGGCAGGGCCAGCCAGGCCTGGATGCCCTCCAGCCGCAGACCTTCCATGCGGGCACGTTCGAAGCGCTCGGAATGGGTCACGCCGCTGCCGGCGGTCATCCAGTTGACCTCGGCCGGGCGGATGTCCTGCTGCACGCCCAGGCTGTCGCGGTGCGTGATTTCGCCGTCGAACAGATAGGTCAGGGTCGAGATGCCGATGTGCGGGTGCGGGCGCACATCGACGCTGCGCGGGATGCCGGCTGGCATGTCGACCGGCCCCATGTGGTCGAAGAAGACGAAGGGGCCGACCATGCGGCGCTTCGCATAGGGCAGGACGCGCCCCACCTCGAAGCCGCCGAGATCCTTGCGACGCTGGTCGATGACGAGTTCGATCATGGTGTTTCCTCGATTGGGGGCGGCGGTCCGGGGAACGCGCCGGACCGCCTGTTGTTCAGCTTGTCACACGGCGGCGGGAATGTCGCCGAAGCGGCCGCTGTTGAAGTCCGTGATCGCCGTGCGGATCTCGTCCTCGCTGTTCATCACGAAGGGGCCGTAGCCGACGATGGGCTCGTCGATCGGCTCTCCGGTCAGGATCAGCAGGGTCGTGTCCGCATCGGCGTGCAGGGTGACGCTGTCGCCCTGGCGGTCCAGCAGCAGGGCCTCGGCGGACCCGGCGGGCTGATCGCCGTTGACAGTGACGTGGCCCGACAGAACCACCACCATGGCGGTGTGGCCTTCCGGCAGGTCCAGCGTCGTCTCGGCGTCCCGGTTCAGCCGCACGTCCCACACATTTATGGGGGTGAAGGTGCTGGCCGGACCTTTCGAGCGGTCCATGGCGCCGGCGATGATCCGGGCCGTGCCTGCGTTGTCGGGCAGGGATACGGTCGGAATGTCGGCGTTCAGGATCGACTGGTAGCCGGGGCGGGTCATCTTGTCCCTGGCGGGCAGGTTGACCCACAGCTGCACCATGCGGAACGGACCGCCGGTGCGCGAGAAGGCCGGAGAATGGAACTCCTCGTGCAGGATGCCGCCGCCCGCCGTCATCCACTGGACGTCGCCGGGGCCGATGATGCCGCCCTGACCGGTCGAGTCGCGGTGCTCGACCTCGCCGTCATAGACTATGGTCACGGTCTCGAAGCCGCGGTGCGGATGCTGGCCCACGCCGCGCCGCTCGGTCGTCGGCTCGAAGTTGTAGGGGCCGGCGTAGTCGAGCAGCAGGAAGGGGGTGACGTGCTTGCCTGCGGCGTCATAGGAAAACAGCGAGCGCACCGGGAAGCCGTCGCCGACCCAGTGGCTGTCCAGGTGGTGGATCACGGCGGCTTCGCCCCCGCGGCGCGGGCTCTGGGGACGCAGAAGTCCAAGCTGAGCCGACGTATCGCCTTTCTGGAGGACCAGCTGGGCACGCGCCTGATCCAGCGGTCGTCGCGCCGTTTCTCGGTCACCGAGGTCGGTCAGGAATACTACCGGCACTGTCTGGCCATGCTGGTCGAGGCCGAGGCGGCGCAGGCCGTGATCGACGGGGCCCGATCCGAGCCCTGCGGCACGGTCCGCGTGGCTTGCGCGCCGGGACTGCTGACCTATCAGATGGGCGGGCTGATCGCCCGCTTCATGGCCCGCTATCCCGAGGTCGATGTGCAACTGGACAGCACCAGCCGCCGGGTGGACGTCATCGGCGAGGGCTTCGACCTGGCCATCCGCGTGCGCGAGCCGCCGCTGGAGCAGACGGATCTGGTCATGCGCAAGCTGGACGAGAGCGTGCACCGTCTGGTCGCGGCGCCCGACCTGATCGCGCGGTTCGCGGCGCCCGCCGGCCCCGCGGACCTGGCCGGCTGGCCCAGTCTGGACTTCGGTCCGGCGCATCGCGACCACGTCTGGGCCCTGCACCACAGGGACGGGATGACCGCCTCGGTGCGTCATGCGCCGCGGCTGGTGACCGACGACCTGCATATGCTCCACGAGGGTGCGCGTCAGGGACTGGGCGTGGCCCTGCTGCCGACGGTGGCGGTGGCCGGCGACCTGGCGGCCGGGCGGCTGATCGACATCCTTCCGGACTGGCGGCCCAGGAAGTGGATCGTCCACGCGGTCTTCCCGTCGCGGCGCGGCCTGCTGCCCTCGGTGCGGCTGTTGCTCGACTTCCTCGCCGAAGGTTGCGCCGAGCAGCAGATTCACGGTGAAACGCCTGCGTCGCCGCGCGCGACTCCCTATGCCTTTGCGGAGACGAAGGACTGATGCGTCTGGTCGGAGTGTCGGGCAGCCTGCGGGCCGCCTCCTATAACAGCGCCCTGCTGCGGGCGGCCCAGGGCATGACGCCCGAGGGCGTGGACCTGATCGAGGGCTCGATCAGGGGGATTCCCCTCTATGACGGCGACGTCGAGCGGGATCAGGGCCTTCCCGAGGCGGTGGTCGCGCTGAAGGATCTGATCGCCGACTGCGACGGCCTGCTGCTGTTCACGCCCGAGTACAACAATGGCGTTCCTGGCGTGTTCAAGAACGCCATCGACTGGCTCAGCCGTCCAGCCTCGGACATCGAGCGGGTGTTCGGCGGGCGGCCGGTGGCGGTCCTGGGCGCCTCGCCCGGTCCCTTCGGCACGATGATGAGCCAGGCCGCCTGGCTGCCGGTCCTGCGGACCCTGGGAACCGCGCCCTGGTTCGGCGGGCGCATGATGCTGCCTCACGCGGGCTCGGCCTTCGACGCGGACGGTCAGCTGACGGACGAGGACGCCCGCCGCCGTCTGGCGCGCTTCATCAATGGCTTCGTCGAGCACTGCCGGACATAAAAAGAAGGCGCTGGCGGTCAGACCGCCAGCGCCGAAGTTCACCGCTCAGGAGTGCGATGTAAGTCGGATCAGAACTTGTAGCGGGCGCCCACGAAGATCTGGCGGCCTGTGTGGTGATAGACGTAGGTGCTGTCACGCACGCCATCGAGTTCGCTGTGGTTCTGACGGTTGAACTCGTCGGTCAGGTTGATGCCCTCGATTGACAGGGCCAGCTTGTCGTTGACGTCGAAGGAGGCCGAGGCGTCGATGCTGAGGGTCTCGGTCTTGCCGGTGACGGCGATGCCGCGCGTGCCGCCGTTGGCGCCCGGCACCTGCTGATAATAGGTGTCGCGATAGGCGGCCGAGACGCGGGCGTTGAAGCGACCGTCGTCGTAATACAGCGTGGCGTTCCAGGCGTCGGGCGACAGGTTCACCAGGTTCGCCGTCACATAGACGTTGCAGGCGGCCGTGGTGCAGTAGTCGATTTCCGACTCGACGTGCGTGAAGTTGGCTTGCACGCCCAGGTTCGAGAAGGCGCCCGGCAGGAAGGTGAAGGGCTGCTGATAGCTGATCTCGAAGCCCGTCAGCGGTCCGCCCGGCGTATTGGTCGGGGTGCTGAAGACATACTGATCCGAAGGCGGACGGTCGGCGGCGGCAGGGAAGGCGGCCGGGTTCATGGCCGTCAGCTCCGCATAGGTCAGCGTCTGCTGCGTGGTCTGAACATAGGTGGAGATGTCCTTGTAGAACAGCGCCAGGGACAGCAGGGATTCCGGCGCGAAATACCACTCCAGCGACAGGTCGAAGGTATCGGCGCGGTAGGGGTCCAGGTTCACATTGCCCAGCGACGCCGTACGGTTGGCGGCGTTCGGCGCGCTCAGCGAGAAGACCGGCACCAGGTTGGTGACTGGCGGGCGCGACATGACGCGAGCCGCGCCGAAGCGAACCATGACGTCTTCAATGGGCTCGATCGACAGGTTCAGTGACGGCAGGATGTCGTCATAGTTGTTGGCGCCGGTGACGCGGGTGGTCACGCCGCTGAGGGCGGAGTAGCCGGCGGCCTCGACCTCGGTGTTCACCCAGCGCGCGCCGAAGTTGCCGCGAACAGGCATGCCGGCCCATTCGGTGTTCCAGTCCATCTGGGCCCACAGACCGGTGTCCTTCTCGGTCACGTCGCGCCAGTTGCCCAGAGCCGTGGACCCGTTCTCAAGTCCCAGCAGACGGAAATCGCCGCCAGCCACACCGGTGTTGCACAGGCAGTCGGCGCCATAGGCTTTCATGATCGCGTCGAGGTTGGGCGAGATCCAGGCCGTAGCCGAGCCCGAGGGCAGGTCCAGGTTCTTGCCGAAACCGTCGAGCAGATAGGTCAGGCTGCCGATCGTCGCCCCGGCCGGCATGGCGGGCGCGGCGTTGGTTTGACGGGCATAGCCAGAGCCTTGCGACTGGTATTCCTTGTAGCTGGCGCCGACCTTGAAGGTCATGCGGTCATCGATGTCGAACTCGAAGCCGCCCTCGAAGGTCGTGTAGGTGTTGGATTGTTCGCTGGACAGAATGCGCAGTTCCGACAGCGGCTGGGCGCCGGCCGGGCCCGTGATCTTCCACTGGTTCGCGTCGGTGACGTCGAAGCCATAGACGATCTTGGGCAGGTTGCGGTTTTCGCGGAAGTCGATCGACCAGCCGTCGCCGTCCTGATGGTCGATGATGGCGTTGACCTGCAGCGGGTTGCCGAACTCCGATTTGGAGCGGCCGGCCACGCCGCGGAAGCGGACGGTGTCCGAGAAGTCGTGTTCGACTTCCAGGGTGTATTGCGAGAACTCGCTCTTGAGGATGTCGAAGCGTTCCTCGGTGCGCATGTCCATGTCGTCGAGGCGCAGATAGACCAGTTCGCCCGTATTCGGGTCGGCGATGGCTTCGACGATGTCGACCTGCGGCTTGCCGCCCTGGGAGGCGTTGCGGCTCAGCGACCAGGCTTCGAGGAAGTTCTCTTTCCGGGTCGAATCGAGCTTGGAGTAAAGACCGTCCAGGCTGATGGTCGTCGCATCCGACGGGCGCCATTGCAGCGACAGGGTCGCGCCGATGCGCTCCTGCTCATGGCTCAGGCGGCCGTAGCGCGGGATGCGGGGGTGGAACAGGCCGCCCGCTGCGGCTGAACCGCCGGGCAGGGCGCCCGGGTTCTGGAAGCCGTTGTCGCCGTTGGCGGGGCCCCAGCGCACCGAGCTGAAGCCCTCTTCGATCGAGCTCTTGTCGCTGTAGGCCAGCGACAGCAGGGCGCCGAACTTGCCGTCCATCCAGGTGTCGGAGATCAGGCCGGCGAAGCGGGGGCTCCACTCTTCGGACAGGTCGTTGTAGCCGCCCTGCACCGAGGCGACGGCGGTGAAGCCCTGATAGTCAAACGGACGCGCGGTGCGCAGGTCGACGGTGGCGCCCAGCGAGCCTTCCTCGACCTCGGCCGAGGCGGTCTTGCGGACCGTGATGTTGTTGAAGAGTTCCGAGGCGAAGACGTTGAAGTCGAAGCCGCGGCCGCGGTTCACGCCGCCCGAGGAGTCGGTCGCGCCGGTCGTGGCCTGGGCCTCGATGCCGTTGATGCGGGTGCGGGTGAACTCCGAGCTCAGGCCGCGCACGGTGATCGAGCGGCCTTCGCCGGCGTCACGGTCGATCGACACGCCCGGAATGCGCTGGATGGATTCCGCCAGGTTGGTGTCGGGGAAGTCGGCGATGTCCTCGGCCGAGATGGCGTCGACCACGCCGGCTTCTCGGCGCTTGATGTTCAGGGCGTTCTGCAGGCTGGCGCGGAAGCCGGTGACGACGATCTCGTCGACCGTGGTGGCGTCCTGTTCGTCGGCCGGGCTGGCGTCCTGCGCATGAGCGGCACCGGCCAGTGCGAGGGTCAGGGCGCCGAGCGAGGCGCCGAGGGTCAGCGCGTAGCGCGCACGGGTAGCGTGGTGGGTCATCTATGTCCTCCTCCCAGTTGGGCCTTTCGGAGATCGAGCGCCTCCGTTCCAGCCTCCGCGATCGCGGGAACCGGTGTCATTTGGCGTTTGTCAGCCTCTGCCACCGGTGTCATATAAAGCTACGCACAGTTTCCGGTGTGTGGCAAGATGATGACGAACGCTGATCGCATCGAAGCCGCACGACGGTTCTGCGCCCGAAGAAAACAACCAAACGACCACCCCCGTCAGAGGGGCGGCGAAAGGGGAAGCGGCCCTGTCGGCTTCGGATCAATGGGTCCGACGACAATGCGATTCGCCGAGCCTTGCGTCCTGCTCTGACTGTTCGAAATCCAGTCTCGAGTTGTCGCATGACCCAGCCGCTTCGCCTGAACCCCGACCGCCTGTTTCCGGCCGACGCCGACGCGCGGGCCGTCGCGCGCCGCCTCTACGCCGAGGTGAAGGGGCTGCCGATCATCAGCCCCCACGGCCACACGGACCCCAGCTGGTTCGCGGGCAATGAGAACTTCGCCAACCCCGCTGAGCTGCTGATCACGCCTGATCACTACGTCTTCCGCATGCTGCACTCGCAGGGCATGGCGATGGAGGACCTGGGCGTGCCGCGCGCCGACGGCGGTCCGGTCGAGGCTGATCCGCGCAAGATCTGGCGCCGCTTCGCCGAGAACTATCACCTGTTCCGCGGAACGCCGTCGCGCATGTGGCACGACTGGGTCTACGCCGAGGCCTTCGGCATCGACGTGCGCCTGTCGGCCGAGACGGCGGATCACTATTACGACGTCATCGACGCCGCGCTGAAGACCGAGGCCTTCAAGCCGCGCGCCCTGTTCGACCGCTACAACATCGAGGTCCTGACTACGACCGAGAGCCCGCTCGACACGCTGGAGCACCACAAGGTCATCAACGCCTCGGGCTGGAAGGGCAGGGTCCTGACCGCCTATCGCCCCGACCCGGTGCTGGACCCGGACTACGAGGGCTTCCGCGACAATCTGAAGGTTCTGGCCGAGCAGACCGGCCGCGACACGATGAACTGGGAGGGCTATCTGCAGGCCTTGCGCGATCGCCGCGCCTTCTTCATCGAAATGGGCGCGACCTCGACGGACCACGGTCACCCGACCGCCTTCACCGCCGACCTGTCGAAGGCGGACGCCGAGGCCCTGTTCAAGCGCGTCTCCACCGCCCCGGCCAGCGCCGCCGACGCCGAGCTGTTCCGCGGCCAGATGCTGACCGAGATGGCCGCCATGTCGGTCGAGGACGGTCTGGTGATGCAGTTGCACCCCGGTAGCTTCCGCAACCACTCGGCCACGGTCTTCAACCGCTTCGGCCGCGACAAGGGCTGCGATATCCCGACCCGGACGGACTATGTGCGGGCGCTCAAGCCGCTGTTGGACCGTTTCGGGTCGGACACGCGCCTGACCCTGATCCTGTTCACCCTGGACGAGACCTCCTACAGCCGCGAACTGGCGCCCCTGGCCGGACACTATCCGGCGCTGAAGCTGGGGCCGAGCTGGTGGTTCCACGACAGCCCCGAGGGCATGCGTCGTTTCCGCGAGCAGGTCACCGAGACGGCGGGCTTCTACAACACTGTCGGCTTCAACGACGACACGCGGGCCTTCCTGTCGATCCCGGCGCGTCACGACGTGGCCCGGCGCATGGACTGCGGCTTCCTGGCCAAGCTGGTGGTCGAGCATCGCATGGAGGAGGACGAGGCCCACGAGCTGGCCCAAGCCCTGACCTATGGTCTGGTCAAGGCGGCCTACAAGCTGTGACCCGCCTCAATGACGCGGCCCTAGAGGGGCTGCCCGCCGATGTCGCGCGCCCGGCCTATGACCGCGCGGCGGTGAAGACCGGCGTGGTCCATCTGGGCATCGGCGCCTTCCACCGCGCCCATCAGGCGGTGGTGTTCGACGACGCCCTGGCCAGCGGTGATCTGCGTTGGGGCGTGCTGGGGGCCTCGCTGCGCTCGCCCGGCGTGCGCGACCAACTGAACCCCCAGGACGGGCTCTACACCCTGGTCGTGCGCGACGGGGCGGCGGAGCATCTGCGCGTGATTGGCGCCGGCCGCGGCGTTCTGGTCGGGCCGGAAGACCCTGCGGCTCTGGTTGCGGCCATGGCCGACGCCGAGGTCCACATCGTTACCCTGACGGTGACGGAGAAGGGCTATCGCCTGGACCCGGCGACGGGCGATCTGTTGGTGGACGATCCGGACGTGGCCGCCGACCTGGCCAACATCGCCTCGCCGCGCACCGCGCCGGGCTTCATCGTCGCGGCCCTGCAGGCGAGGAAGGCGGCGGGGCTCGCGCCCTTCACCGTCATCAGCTGCGATAACATCCCCCACAACGGCAAGCGCATCCGGGCCGGCGTCATCGCCATGGCCCGGCGCATTGATCTGTCGCTGGCCGACTGGATCGAGGCCGAGGGCGCCTTCCCCCAGACCATGATCGACCGGATCGTGCCGGCCACCATTCCTGACGACGTGGCCCGCCTGACCGCGCGGCTGGGCGTCGAGGATCAGGGCATGGTCAAGGCCGAACCCTTTACCCAGTGGGTGATCGAGGACTGGTTCGCGGGAGAGCGGCCGGACTTCGCCGCCTTCGGCGTGCAACTGACCGATGCGGTCGAGCCGTGGGAAGACGCCAAGCTGCGCCTGCTCAACGGCGCACACTCGGCGACGGCCTATCTCGGCGCCCTGTCGGGTTACGAACACGTGCATGAGGCTGTGGCGGTTCCGGCCTTCCGCGCCTTCATCGAGGCCCTGTGGGACGAGGCGCAGACCACGCTGAACCCGCCGCCGGGGCTGGACGTGGCCGCCTATCGCCTGGAACTGATGGCCCGCTTCTCCAACTCGGCCCTGATGCACCGGACGCGCCAGATCGCCATGGACGGGTCGCAGAAGCTGCCCCAGCGTCTCCTGGCGGGTGCGGCAGAACGGCTGGCGGCCGGGCAGGGGATCGAGGCTCTGGCCCTGGGCGTCGCCGCCTGGATGCGCTGGCAGGAGGGCGTGACCGAAAGCGGCGAGGCTGTCGTGGTCGACGATCCTCTTGCGGCGCGCACCGCCGAACTGATCGCGGCGTCCGAGAACGATGAGGCCGAGGTCCGCGCCCTGCTGACCCTGTCGGCCGTCTTCCCCGAGGCTCTGGGCAGCGACCGGCGCTTCGTCGATGCGGTCACCGGCGCCTTCCTGTCCTTGAGAGAGCACGGCGCGGTCGAGGCCGCGCGCCGCGTGACGGAGTAGAGCATGAGCCGCGTCCTGGTCCTGAACCCCGCCGATGATGTCGCCATCGCCCTTGACGACATCGCCGTGGGCGAGACGCCCGAAGGTCTGGCTGCACCCGCGCGCGCCGAGATCGCCACGGGTCACAAGATCGCTCGCCATGCCGTAGAGGCGGGCGGTCTGGTCCGTCGCTACGGCCAGGTCATCGGGCGAGCCAAGGCGGCGATCGCCGCTGGGGATCATGTCCACGTCCACAACCTGGCCATGGCCGAGGACGGACGCGAGGCCGAGGTCGGGGCGGACGTTCATGCGCCGACGCCTCTGTCTGGAGCGACCTTCAACGGCATTGTTCGCGCCGATGGTCGGGTGGGGACGCGGAACTATATCGGGGTCCTGACCAGCGTGAACTGCTCGGCCACGGTGGCGCGGCGGATCGCCGACGCCTTCCCTGACGCCAGCCTGCCGAAGGGCGTGGACGGGGTGGTGGCCTTCACCCATCAGGGCGGTTGCGGCGGGTCCTCACTGTCGAGCGACACGGTCCTGCTGCAGCGGACACTGGCTGGATACGCCCGGCATCCGAACTTCCATTCGATTCTGATCGTCGGCCTGGGCTGCGAGGCCAACCAGATCCCGGCCTGGCTGGCCAACGAAGGGCTGGAGGCAGGACCTTCCCTGCGCGCCCTGACCATTCAGGAAGCCGGGGGCACGGCCCGCGCGATTGAGGCGGGCATTGAGATCGTCCGCGAACTGGTGAGCGAAGCCGCCAAGGTCCAGCGCCAGCCGGTGTCGGCCTCGCACCTGACTGTGGGCCTGCAATGCGGCGGGTCGGACGGCTGGTCCGGCGTCACCGCCAATCCAGCCCTGGGCGCGGCGGTCGACCTGCTGGTCGCCTACGGCGGCTCGGCCATGCTGTCGGAGACGCCGGAGATCTGGGGCGCGGAACATCTGCTGCTGCGTCGCGCGGCGTCGCAGGACGTGGCGGACAGGCTGAACGCCCGTCTGGAATGGTGGCGGGCCTATGCCGACAAGCACGGCATGGAGCTGAACAACAACCCGTCGCCCGGCAATCTGAAGGGCGGCCTGACGACCATCCTGGAGAAGTCGCTGGGGGCGGTGGCCAAGTCGGGTTCGACCCCGCTCAATGACGTGATCGGCTATGCCGAGCCGCTGACGACCCAGGGGCTGAGCTTCATGGACAGTCCCGGATACGACCCCTGCTCGGCGACGGGGCAGATCGCCTCGGGCGCCAATCTGATCGTCTTCACCACGGGGCGGGGATCGGTCTTTGGAGCCAAGCCCGCGCCGTCGATCAAGGTCGCCTCCAACGCCAGGCTGGCGAACTGGATGGACGAGGACATGGACATCGACGCCTCTCCGGTGCTGACCGGCGTGGCGATGGAGGAGGTCGGCCGCGCCATCTTCGAGCGGATGCTGGCCGTGGCCTCGGGCGAGCCGTCCAAGTCCGAAGCCCTCGGTATCGGTGACAACGAGTTCGTGCCTTGGCAGGTCGGCGCCTATCTCTAGGCGCCGACGCTACCCCTAATCAGCCTTCCAGCGTCTCGATCAGTTCGCCCATGTTCCTGATGAAGACCTGGGTCGAGACGCACTCGACCGGATAGTCGGTGTTGTAGGGCGAGGTGTCCCACAGGTCGCCGACGCGGGTGGTCTGGTACTCGCCGCCCGTGACCGCCGCCGGGGCCTCGCCGATATAGGGGTTGGAGGTCGTGGTCAGGGGCGAGGGCCAGTAGCCGCGCGCGTTTAGCCCGGCGACCAGTTCGGCGGCGCGGCCCGGTGCAGGCTTGGCTAGACGACGCGCGTCCGACGACATGTCCCAGACATCGACGTCCTGCAGGGTGAAATACTTCGGCAGCTTCAGCGACCCGGCGCGGGCCTTCAGCGGCGAGTTGCGGCTGACCTCTTCGGGCGACTGGGCGGCCAGTTCCTCGTACTCGCGGCGCAGGGCGGCGGTGTCGACGTTGCGGAACGAGCCGTAGTGGACGATCAGGTTGTTGGGGTTGGTGTCCGCGTAATACTGGCCGTTGGTGATGTTGGACCCGCGCCGGTGGATATAGACCGGGGTGTTCGAGCCCTCGAGGATGAAGGTCGGATGGGTGCGTCCCGGCGCGATCAGGTTCTGCGGCGTTTTCACCTGATCCAGCCAGTCCAGGGCTTCGGGCAGACGCGCCATGTATTTGCGATCGCCGGTCAGGCGGTAGAAGCCCAGCATCGACTTGATATTGGCGCCCGTGGTGTGCGTGGCGAAGGCTTGCGGCTCGATGGTCCGCGCGCCCGCGGGCTTCAGGGTGTCGGGGAAGTGCTGCAGGCCCCAGGCCGGTTGCGGCATGGGCTGCTGGGTCTTCACATAGATGTCCATGCCGCGATGGATGGCGTCCAGCAGGCGGGCATCGCCGCGACCGTTCACCGCCAGCCCCTGATAGGCGTAGAGCAGGAACTCTAGGTTCTCGCCCGCCACGTCGTCGTTGAAGGTGATGTAGGGGGTGTAGTCCTCGTGGCCGTGGATGCCGCCGTTTTCGACGAAGGGATAGCGCTGTGGCCAGCCGCCGTTGGCGTACTGGGCGTCGAGGACGAACTGGATCGCCTTGTCCAGCGGGGCGCGATACTTGCGCTCGCGTTTCTCCAGATAGACCCGCAGCAGCAGCTGCGAGGCCTCGGCCGTGCCCGCGTCGTCGAAGGTGGCGTTGCCGTAATAGCGGTGGAATTCCTCCATTCGCCAGGCGTTCTTGCCGTAGGTGGCGTACCAGCGCTTGAGCGATTCCTCGCCCGCAGTGTCGATGACGTAGTTCCAGCCGCCCGCCGGATGCTGGCCGCGCACCAGGGCGTCGGCGGCGGACTTGGCGGCCTCATAGAACTGTTCGTCGCCGGTGGCGTGGTAGGCGTCCAGATAGAGGTGGCCGACGGTGGCCGTGCCGGGGGGCTGGACCCAGATCATGGTCGGCGAGGCTTCCAGCTCGCCCCAGCGGCGCGAGAAGTCGGGCAGGACGTTCCAGACATAGCCGCCCTCGACGGCGGCTTCGTCGGTCATGAAGCGGGTGGCGCGCTTCATCGCCGCCAAGACAGCCGCGCGGTCGGGCGCGGCCTGAAGGACGGTTTTAGCCAGGGCGGGAGCGGAGGCGGCCGTAAAGGTCGCGGCGGCGCCGGCGGCCAGCAGGGCGCGGCGGTTCATGAGCGTCATGGTGTCTTCCTCGGATGCGTCGCCTCGCAGCTCTGACGGCTGCTTGAGTTCAGCGAAGCTAAACACGATTGACACCGGTTTCCTAGTGGCGGGGCGCCCTTGAAAACGCCCCGGTTTTCACGAAACCGTCAGCGACGAATGTCGAAGCCGCCGTCGCCCATGGCTGCGCGCACCTCGGCGGCGGTGAACAGGTTGAAGTCGCCGGGCACCGAGTGTTTCAGACCCGCCGCCGCCAGACCGAAGTCCAGGGCGTCCTGGTCGGACCAGCCGCTCCACAGGCCGAACAGCACGCCCGAGGCGAAGGCGTCGCCGCCGCCGACCCGGTCCACCACGCCCGTCATGTGAATGGCCTCGGCGCAGGTTTCGACCACTTCGCCATTCGGGCCGCGCGTCAGCATGACCGCCGACAGGGCCTGATCGGCCACGCTTTCCTGCACGCGCAGGGTGCAGGCGATGCGTTGCAGGCGGGGGAAGGCGTCAAACGCCGCGGCGGCGGCCAGACGGCGGCGCGCATTGGGATCGGCGTCCTCGAACTTGGTCTTCAACACCAGGGCGAAGTCACGGTCGTCGGCGAAGGCGATCTCGGCCCCGGCCAGCATCTTGCCGAGGGTGGCGGGCGGATCACCGGCCCACTGCTCCCACAGCTTGCCGCGGAAATTGCCGTCGTAGCTGACGCGGACGCCGTTGCGGACGGCGGCCTCGACCAGTTCGACCGCCGCGCGCGAACCGTTGGGGCCTGTGGCCGGGGTCACGCCCGAGACGTGAAGCCATTCATAGCCGTCCAGCAGGGCATCCCAGTCAAAGGCGTCGGCGACGCGCTCGACAAAGGCCGAACCGGCGCGGTCGTAGAGGACTTCGGACGGGCGACGCACGGCACCCGGCGTCAGGAAATAGAGGCCCATGCGGCCAGGCGAGAAGACGATGGGCGTGGTGTCCACGCCGTAGCGCCGCACCTCGTCGCGGGCGGCCTGACCCAGGGCGTTGTCGGGCAGGACCGTCGCCATCGCCGCCGGCGCGCCGAAGCGGGCCAGGGCGACGGCGACATTGGCCTCGGCCCCGCCTGGACGCGCGGTCAGGGCCGGGGACTGCAGCAGCAGTTCGTTCTGGTTCGGACTGAACCGCAGCAGCATCTCGCCGAAGCAGAGGATGCGACCGCCCGATTTCGTCTGGGTCATGGTCGGAACGCTAGCGCGGGATCAGCGCGCCAGCCAGCCGCCGTCGACCGGCAGGGTGATGCCCTGCACATAGTCGCTGGCGCGGCTGGCGAGGAAGACGGCGGCTCCGCCGATGTCCGACGGGTCGCCCCAGCGGCCGGCGGGGATGCGGCCCAGGATTTCCTTGGAGCGCACCGGGTCCTCTTGCAGGGCCTGGGTGTTGTCCGTGGCGAAGTAGCCCGGCGCGATGGCGTTGGCGTTGATGCCGTGTTTGGCCCACTCGTTGGCCATCAGCTTGGTCAGGCCCGCCACGCCGGATTTCGACGCGGTGTAGGACGGCACGCGGATGCCGCCCTGATAGGACAGCATGGAGGCGGTGTTGATGATCTTGCCGCCACGGTTGTCGGCGATCATCCGCTTGGCCGTGGCCTGGCTGAGGAAGAAGAGGACCTTGAGGTTGACGTTCATGACGTCGTCCCAGTCCTGCTCCGAGAAGTCGACGGCGTCGGCGCGGCGTATGATGCCGGCGTTGTTCACCAGAATGTCGACGGGGCCGAGGGCGGCGGTCGCCTCGTCCAGAACGCGCTCGACCGGTTCGATCGAGGTGAGGTCGGCCTGGATGGAGACGGCCTTGCGGCCCTTGGCCAGCACCTTGCCGACCGTGTCGTCCGAGGCGCGGCGCGCGACCGAGGCGATGTCGGCCCCCGCTGCGGCCAGAGCCAGGGCGATGCCCTGACCGATGCCCGTGTTGCCGCCGGTGACCAGTGCGACCTTGCCGGTCAGATCAAAAGGATTGGCCATGCCCATAGGTCCTTATTTCAGCTGACAGATGTCGAGCTTGTCCATGTCAGTGTAGTCCAGGTTTTCGCCGCCCATGCCCCAGATGAAGGTATAGTTCGACGTGCCCGCGCCCATGTGGATCGACCACGGCGGGCAGATCACGGCCTCGCCGTCGGCGACGACGATATTGCGGGACTTGTCCGGCTCGCCCATGAAGTGAAAGACGCGGTCGTCCTGGCCCAGGCCGAAGTAGAGGTAGGCTTCCGAGCGGCGGTCGTGAATGTGCGGCGGCATGGTGTTCCACACCGAGCCGGGCTTGAGAACCGTCACCCCCAGCAGCAGCTGGCAGGACTTCACCTTGGCCGGAACGATGTACTGATAGATCGTCCGCTCGTTGGACGTCTCCAGCGCGCCCATTTCCAGCGGCACGGCGTCGGCGATCGAGATCTTGGTCAGGTCGTACCGGGCGTGGGCCAGGGTGGCGACCAGATAGAACTTGGCGGGCTCGGCAGCGTCCTTCGAGGTGAAGGAGACATCGATAGAGCCCATCGGCACATAGGCGCCGTCGCGGAAACCCAGTTCGAGCACCTCGCCGTCGACGGTGACCGCTCCGGCGCCGCCGATATTGACGATGCCCAGTTCACGGCCTTGCAGGAGGGGCGCGCCGGCCAGCGAAGCCGGTACGGAATGGGTCGGCAGGGTCAGGGGGCTCGTCGTCGGGGTCGCGCCGCCCATGATCATCCGCTCGTGGTGCGAATAGTTCAGACTGACCTTGCCCGGCACGAACAGGCCCTGGATCAGGTAGCGATCCCGCAGCTGCTGGTTCGAGGCGCCGTCCATCATGTCGGGATGGGTGGCCTGATAGACCTTGTCGTACATGGGGTCGTAATACATGCCGGGCTCCCTGGGGGCTCGCTGGGCGAGCCGCCGTGACGGATCTTGCGTCCGTCCTTCAGTGGACTAGGTAACCGGTGTCATATTATGATGCAATCGGTTAGACCATAATCGCCGGCATCAGATCGGCATCGCTTCGCCACCGTCTTGAGGATCGCCCCCATGAAAATCGCTCTCATCATTGAAAACAGCCAGGCCGCGAAGAGCGAGACGGTGCATTCCGCCCTGACCGCCGTTGCCGAGCCCCTGGGCCATCAGGTCTTCCACTACGGCATGTACACGCCCGAGGATAAGGCCTCGCTGACCTACGTCATGAACGGGCTTCTGGCGGGCATCCTGCTGAACTCGGGCGCCGCCGACTTCGTCGTCACGGGCTGCGGCACGGGCATGGGCTCCATGCTGGCCGCCAACTCCATGCCGGGCGTCTTCTGCGGCCTGGTCATCGACCCGACCGACGCCTTCCTGTTCGGCCAGATCAACGACGGCAACGCCATCTCCATGCCCTACGCCAAGGGCTTCGGCTGGGCGGCCGAGCTGAACCTGCAGGACGTCTATCGCAAGCTGTTCGAGGGCGAGCGCGGTCTGGGCTATCCCAAGGAACGCGCTGAGATCATGGCCAAGAACCGCGGCATCCTGAAGAGCCTGAAGGCCGTCACCTGCAACGACATGCTGACCGTCCTGAAGTCCATCGACCAGGACCTGCTCAAGGCGACCGTGGCCGGTGAAAAGTTCCAGGAATACTTCTTCGCCAACGCCACTGACGAAGGCATCCGCGAGTATCTGAAGGGCGTCATCAACGCCTGATCGGCGTTCGATACGGCATAGAAAAAGGGCGGTCGGCGCGCAGGCGCCGGCCGCCTTTGTCGTTGAGTGGCTAGGCCAGTGGCGCGGCGGATTGGCGCACGACCAGGGCCGGACGGACCTCGGGCTGCTGCAATTTGGCGGGATCGACGCCGCGCGTGGGCGCCAGCAGCTTTTCTGCGGCCATCCTCCCCATGTCGCGGATAGGCAACCGCACCGAGGTCAGGTTCGGCCAGACCCGCGCCGCCATCGGCAGATCGTCGAAGCCGACCACCGACAGGTCGCGCGGTAATTCCATGCCTCGCTCGCGCGCCGCCTGCATGACGCCGAGCGCCATGTCGTCGTTCAGGGTGAAGATGGCGGTCGGCGGCTGGGGCAGGGACAGCAGGGCATGGCCCGCCTCGACGCCCGATTCGTAGGTATAGGCGCCCTGCAGGTCATATTCCGGTGGCAGGGCGATGCCGCGTTCCGCTAGGGCGTCGATGAAGCCCTGACCGCGCACGACGGACGAACGGAAGGAAGCCAGGCCGCGCACCAGGGCGATTCGGCGGTGGCCCAGGTCGGCCAGATGGCGCGCGGCTTCCGCGGCGCCGATCCAGTCATTGGTGACGACCATGTTCTGGGGCTCATCCAGCGTCAGCGAGGCGATGCGGACATAGGGGCAGTCCAGCTCACGCAGCAGTTCCATCACCGAATCGTCTTCGGACACCGAGGGCGGCATGATGACGCCGAACAGGCGCTGGCGTTCGATGAAGCCGCGAATGTCCTTGAGCAGGGTGGGGGAGTTGCGGCTGCACGGATGGACCACCAGCTCGAAGCCCGAGCCCTTCAGAGCGTCCAGAATTCCCTGCTGCATGTTGACGACATAGGTGGGGCTGGGCTGGTCATAGATCATGCCCACCAGGAAGGACCGACGGAAGGCCAGACCGCGCGCCTGCGGGTCGGGGACGAAGCCCAGCTCGTCGATGGCGGCCTGGACGCGCTCGCGCGTGTCCTCGCGCACGAAGGGCGACTGGTTGATGACGCGCGACACCGTCTTCTTTGAGACCTCGGCCACGCGGGCGACGTCGTTGATGGTGGCGCGCTTGCCCGGTTTTGCTGTGCGCGAATCGTCTTCCGACAACAGCGTTCCCCTTCGTGTTCTTGTTGACGCTAGGCATAGCTCCGCTCGGCGTCGGGCGCCATGGGCTGTTTTCAAGGCGGATTGACACCGGTTTCCTAAGCCGCCCATTATCCGGCGTTTTCCAATGGGGCGTCATTTGACCGACCAGATCATTCATTCGGAGCGCTGCGCATGACGGCCGCTCCCGTGCAGGCGCCGATCTCGGATCAGGCTGTCGCCGAGACCTTTGTCAGCGCGCGTCTCGCCGCGCGCGCCGTGCCGGGCTATCCGGGCGACGTCCCTCAACAAATGGCCCGTTCCTACGCCATTCAGGACGCCGCCATCGCCCTCTATCCGGACCGTGTCGTAGGCTGGAAGGTCGGCGGCGTGCCCCCGGCGCAGCAGCCGGCCCTGGGCATCCATCGCCTGGCCGGCGCCATCTTCGCCGGCAATGTCTGGGCCGTCGGTGAGGCCCCGACGCCTCTGCCCGCCATCGAGGGCGGATTCGCCGCCGTCGAGGCCGAGTTCATCGCCCGCATCGGCGCTGACGCGGACCCGGCCAAGACCGACTGGACCGTCGAGGAGGCCGCCGACCAGATCGACGCCGTCTTCATCGGCGTGGAACTGGCGGGCAGCCCGCTGTCGGCCATCAACGACCTGGGATCGGCCGTGGTCGCCTCGGATTTCGGGAACAACGGCGGTCTGGTGATCGGCCCGGAGCTGACCGACTGGCGCGACCGCATGGATGCGATCAAGGTCGAGACCATCATCGACGGCGTCAGCGTCGGCACGGGCGGCTCGCTGTCGCTGGCCGGCGGCGCGCTGGAGTCTGTGCGCTTCCTGCTGGAGCATTGCGCGCGCTGGGGCCGTCCGCTGACCGCGGGGACGCTGGTTTCGACCGGCGCCGTCACCGGCGTGCATCGCATCTACGCCGGCAGTGAATCGACGTGCGTGTTCGAAGGCGTGGGAGAAGTCCGCTGCACGGTCGTGAAGGCCGCGCCGCATCCGACGTCAGACTAGTATCTAATCACTGCGTGAACCTGTCCGCCGTTCAGGGTGGTCAAGAAGACGGGGCGCGCCGAGGAAATCAAAGGGAATGGGTCTCGTACCATGAGTGACGCTTCGAAAGCCGCACCCGCCGGGGAGGGGCCGATCCGCGTGATGGCGCCGCCGGCGGGCAAGTACCGCTGGATCGTGATGTGGCTGCTGTTCGCGGCCATGGTCATCAACTACGTCGATCGTCAGATGATCGGCTTCCTCAAGCCGACGCTGTCGGCTGAGTTCGGCT
The DNA here is from genome assembly GCF_002479495.1 of Brevundimonas sp. UBA7506. Lineage (GTDB taxonomy): Bacteria > Pseudomonadota > Alphaproteobacteria > Caulobacterales > Caulobacteraceae > Brevundimonas. Next base: position 86,972 of record NZ_DLNQ01000001.1, on the reverse strand, counting down.
GGTCCGAGACGGACTATGCGGACATCGTCTTCTGGTTCCAGGCCTCCTACGCCGTCTTCTATCTGATCTTCGGACGGATCATGGACCGGGTTGGCGCGCGCTGGGGTCTGGGCGTCGCCTTCTTCATCTGGCAGATCGGCCACATGATGCACGGCGCGGCCCGTGACCTGTCGCACTTCATCATGGCCCGCATGGTGCTGGGCGTCGGCGAGGCCGGCGGCTTCCCCGGCGGCATCAAGGCTGTGGCGGAGTGGTTCCCCAAGAAGGAACGCGCCTTCGCCACCGGCCTGTTCAACGCCGGCACCAATATCGGCGCCATCGTCACCCCCTTGCTGGTTCCGGTTCTGGTGCTCAGCTTCGGCTGGCAGATGGCCTTCGTCGTCACCGGTCTGATGGGTCTGATCTGGCTGCCGATCTGGCTGCTGGTCTATCGCCGTCCGCGTGAAGTGAAGAAGCTGTCCACGGCCGAGCTGGAATGGATCGAGCAGGACCCGGCCGACACCGTCGAGAAGATCGGCTGGAAGAAGCTGCTGACGGTCAAGGAAACCTGGGCCTATGCCGCGGGCAAGTTCCTGATCGACCCGATCTGGTGGATGTTCCTGTTCTGGCTGCCTGACTTCCTGGGCAAGAGCTACGGCCTGGACCTGAAGACCTTCGGTCCGCCGATCGTGGCCATCTATCTGCTGTCGGACGTCGGTTCGGTCGGCGGCGGCTGGATGTCGGGACAGTTCATGAAGCGCGGCATGAACCTCAACAAGGCGCGCAAGCTGACCATGCTGATCTGCGCCCTGTGCGCCGTGCCGGTCGCCTTCGCCGCCTTCGCGTCCAACCTGTGGGTGGCGGTGCTGATCATCGGTCTGGCCACGGCGGCTCACCAGGGCTTCTCGGCCAACCTCTACGCCTTCCCCGGCGACGTCTTCCCGCGTTCGGCGGTGGGCTCGGTCGTCGGCATCGGCGGCATGCTGGGCGGCATCGGCGGCATGATCATGGCCAAGTACGCCGGCTTCGTGCTGGACAAGATCGGCACCTACACCCCGATCTTCGTGGTGGCGGCCTCGGCCTATCTGGTGGCGCTGCTGGTGGTTCACATCATCTCGCCACGATACGAACCGGCCAAGGTTTGATGACCTGACGCCGAGAGGGGCGCTCGTCTGAGGGGGCGAGCGCCCTTCTTCAATTCTGGAGGGAGGCGGACGTGGATCTGCATCGACGTGGTTTGCTGATCATGGGGGCAGCAGCCCCTGCGCTGGCGACAGCCCTGCCGGTCAGCGCAGGGATGCAGACCGTCGCGCCCTCTGATCCGACCGAGGTCGTCCGTCTGTGGCCCAATGGCGCGCCGGGCGGGGAGGGGGTGACGGTCGTCCCCGTCGTCCCCGAGCGCTCGACCGACCCGGCCTATCGCGACCGCTACGCCCAATACACCACCGATCCGATCATGACGGTGATGCGGCCCGACAAGCCCAACGGTTCGGCCATGCTGCTGATCCCCGGTGGCGGCTATCGCTGGTCGGTGCTGGACAAGGAGGGCTTCGACGTCGCCCGCGTCTTCGCCGCCAGCGGCACGACCTGTTTCGTCCTGCGCTATCGCCTGCCCGCCGACGGCTGGGCGGCGGGGGCGGATGCGCCCTTGCAGGACGCCCAGCGCGCCATCCGCCTGATCCGCAGCCGGGCGGCCGAGTTCGGCGTTCGCCCCGACCGGATTGCGGTTCTGGGCGCCTCGGCGGGCGGGCATCTGGCGGGGCTGGCCAGCGCACGGTCGGACGCGGCCTACGCCCCGGTCGACGCGGCGGACGAGGTCTCGCTGCGTCCCGACCTGACGGTGTTGATGTATCCGGTGGCGACCATGAGTGACCCGCACGTCCACGCGGGGTCGCGCACGCACCTGCTGGGAGAAACACCGAGCGAGGCGCGCATCGCCGCCTATTCTCTGGAGCAGATGTCCTGGACCGGCGCGGCGCCGGTCTTCCTGCTGCACGCCGTGGACGACGTCTCGGTGCCGGTCGAGAACAGCCTGATGTTGCTAACCACGCTGAAGGCCGCCTCGGTGAAGGCCGAGGCCCACCTGTTCCAGGAAGGCGGCCACGGCTTCGGCATCCGCCTGATCCAGGGAAGACCGGCAGCGGTCTGGCCTGAGCTGGCGCGCGCCTGGGCCGCCCGTCTGGACTTCGCTCTTTAGGTTCCCGGCTGGATGTAGGGGATGGCCGAGAAGAAGGCCCGCTCGTCGCCGCGCGGGTCGTTGGCCATCCGGGGCTCCACGTCGAACAACAGGGTCTGGCGCGTCGGCAGCTCATAGTGCTCCCAGCGCGGCAGGCTCGCGTGGTTGGGGTCGCCAGTGCGCGCCAGTGCGATGAAGGCGTCGCTCATCTGATCCGACACGGCCTGAGCGCCCGGTCCATTCGTGCGCGATCCGGTCGCGTTCACATTGTCGAACACCAAGGGGATGTCCGCGGTGTGGAAGGCGCCCTTTCGGCCCGAGGCCGTCTCGCCGGGGAAGTCCAGTTGATAGACCCAGGCGGGGGCTCCGGCCCTCGCCCGTTCCTCAGCCTCGATCACCGCGCCGCGCCATGAACGTCCGGCCGTGGTGGCGGCGATCAGGACCTGATCGGGCGACCAGTCGGGGTGCATACGGCGATAGGCGGCGATGACGGCTTCCGGGGTGATGTCGATACGCATGACGCCGGGCGACAGGCGGGCGGGCAGGGTCTCCCAGGTCAGGCCGACATTCCTGGGATCATTGCCCATGAAGCCGAGGGTTTCCTCGCGCGTATTGCCGATGATCATGGGGATGGTCAGGCCCTGCGGCGCGGCGTCGGGATAGAAGGGGTGGCGCGGCAGGCTGCGGAAATCCAGCACGGGTCCGAAGTAGAGCCCGCCGTAGCCGAGGATGGGATCCTCGACCGATTGCGCTTCCAGCAGTCGTTCGAGCGGCAGGCTTGCGGCCTCGTGCGCCCGGTCGGGTGTCAGGCCCAGGGCCTTCAGCCAGGCGGTCGCGCGGGCCGTGGCGTTGAGGGGGCCGGACGCCGTGACCTGTTGACCGCTCATGGTCGCGGCGCGGTGGAAAAGGCCTTTCGCCTCGGGCACGGCCATCAGGGTCGCGATCTTGGCCCCGCCGCCCGACTGGCCGAAGACCATGACCCGCTCGGGGTCGCCGCCGAAGGCCGCGATGTTGTCGCGCACCCAGCGCAGGGCCAGGATCAGGTCCAACTGGCCGACATTGCCAGAGTCCTCGAACCCCGGCGCCAGCCGCGCCAGATAGGCGTAGCCGAGGGCGTTCAGCCGGTGGTTCAGCGTCACCACCACCACATCGCCGCGCGCCGCCAGCCGTGTCCCGTCATAGAGGGGATCGGACCCCGATCCGCTCGAATAGGCGCCGCCGTGGATATAGACCATGACCGGCCGACGCCCCGCGTCGAGACCCGGTGTCCAGACGTTGAGAAACAGGCAGTCCTCGCTCTGGTTCGGCTCGTCGCCTCGTTGCGGGCTGGCGGCGCCATAGTCGAAGGCGGGGGCCGCATCGCGCCACGGCGTCGGCGGCTCGGGCGGCTGGAAACGCCGCGTCGGCGCGCCGTAACGCACGCCCTTGAAGACGTTGATCCCGTCCTGACGCCGCCCCAGGACCGGACCGGCCGTCGTGACGGCGCGGGGATCTCGCGGCGCGGCATGAACAGCGGTCGCCGTCGCCGTGGCGGCCATCCCCGCCAGAACCGCGGCGCGTCGCGTCATTCCCATGGTCACCCTCCCAAGAAACCGGTGTCATTGACTGTAGCAGGCAATGGCTTGCGGGCTCCAGAGGTCCGCTGAAACGGTTGCCCGGCGCCAAACCTGTCCAATCTGTAACTTGTCGAGGGGGCGGGGAAGCCGTCAGTGTGAAGTGTCTTTTACATCGCGGGGGCGCGTCATGCTGTCGATCAACAATCTGGTTCATGTCTACGGCAACGGAACACGGGCGCTGGACGACGTCAGCCTGACCATTCCGACCGGCATGTTCGGCCTGCTGGGCCCGAACGGGGCGGGCAAGTCGACGCTGATGCGCACCATCGCGACCCTGCAGAGCCCGACCTCGGGCGAGATCCGCTTCGGCGACATCGACGTGATCCGCCAGCCGGAGCTGCTGCGTCGCACCCTGGGCTATCTGCCTCAGGACTTCGGCGTCTATCCGCGCGTCTCGGCCTACGACATGCTGGACCACATGGCGGTGCTGAAGGGCATCGCCGACGGCAAGGAGCGCAAGCAGACGGTCGAGGCCCTGCTGAACCAGGTCAACCTGTGGAGCGTCCGCAAGAAGGCTTTGGCCGGGTTCTCGGGCGGGATGCGCCAGCGCTTCGGCATCGCCCAGGCCCTGATCGGCAACCCGCGCCTGATCATTGTCGATGAGCCGACCGCCGGTCTGGACCCGGAGGAGCGCAACCGCTTCCTCAACCTGCTGGCCGAGATCGGCGAGAACGTGGTGGTCATCCTGTCCACCCACATCGTCGAGGACGTGGCCGATCTGTGCCCGCGCATGGCGGTGCTGGCGGGCGGCAAGATCCAGCTGGAAGGCGCGCCGCTGGAGCTGATGAAGCAGATGTCCGGCCGCGTCTGGAAGAAGGCCATCGCCAAGGAGGCCCTGCCGGAACACCGCGCCCGCTTCGAGGTCATCTCGACGCGCCTGTTCGCGGGGCAGACCGTGATCCACGTCCTGGCCGACGCCAAGCCGGGCGAGGGCTTCGAGCCGGCCTCGGGCGGTCTGGAGGACGTCTACTTCTCGACGCTGGCCGCCTCGCGCCGCCCCGCCGCCGCTCAAGCCGCCTGAGGCCCGGATCATGTTCGGGAAAGTCGCGGCCTTCGAGTTCCGCTATCAGCTTCGCCAGCCCGCCTTCTGGGTCATATCCATCCTCTTCTTCCTGCTGAGCTTCGGCACGGTCGCCAGCCCCAACATCAGCCTCGGTTCGGGCGGCAACGTCTTCAAGAACGCGCCCTTCGCGATCGCGCAGGCGATGCTGGCCTTCAATCTCTTCTTCATGCTGGCGACCACGGCCATCGTCGCCAACGTCGTCGTGCGCGACGCCTCGACGGGCTTCGGTCCGATGATCCAGGCCAGTCGTCTGTCGAAGTTCGACTACCTCTACGGACGCTTCCTCGGCGCCTTCGCCGTGGTGGCCCTGGCCTTCCTGTCGGTGGCTCTGGGCATCCTGATCGGCACGCTGATGCCCTGGGTGGACAAGGAGACGGTGGGGCCGTTCCGTCCGCTGGATTACCTTTACGGTTTCGTCGTGATGGGCTTGCCGGGGCTGCTGTTCAGCTCGGCGGTCTTCTTTACCTTGGCGACCGTCACGCGCTCGATGATGGCGACCTATGTCGGCGTCGTCGGGGTCTTCATCTTCTATATGACCACCACCTCGGTGTTCGGCTCCAAGCCGGAGCTGGAAACCCTGGTGGCCTGGCTGGAGCCCTTCGGCGCCGGCGCCTATGGTCTGGCGACCCGCTACTGGACCTCGGCCGAGCGCAACACGATCAACGCCCCGCTGACCGGCCTGCTGCTGGGCAACAAGCTGCTGTGGCTGGGCGTCAGTCTGGCCTTCCTGGCCGCCGCCTTCCCGCTGTATCGCCCGTCGCCGCGCGGCTCGAAGCTGCGCAAGCAGGAGAAGCTGAAGGCGATGGCCGAGGCCTCGGCGGACGCCGGCGCGCCTGTCGCGCCGCTGGCCGCGCCGTCCTATGGCTTCAAGGCGGGCTGGACCCAGCTGATCTCGCGCACCCTTTTCGAGATGAAGGCGGTGTTCAAGAGCCCGGCCTACTTCGTCATGCTGGCTCTGGGCTTCGCCTTCGGCATCGCCGTCCTGCTGTTCGCGGGCGAGATGTACGGGGCGCCCGTCCTGCCGGTCACGCGCGTGGTGATCGAGACCCTGGGCAGCTCCTTCGGTCTGATCGTCATGATCATCTCGATCTACTATTCGGGCGAACTGGTCTGGCGCGACCGTGAGCGGCGCACGCATGAGATCATCGATTCCACCTCGACGCCCGACTGGACCTTCCTGCTGCCCAAGACCCTGGCCCTGGTTCTGGTGCTGGTGTCGACCCTGCTCGCCGCGTCGCTGGCCGGGATGATCGTGCAAACGATCAAGGGCTACACCAACTTCGAGATCGGCAAATACCTGTTCTGGTACGTCGTGCCGCAGTCGATCAGCTTTGCGTTGATGGCCGTGCTGGCCATCTTCGTGCAGGCCCTGTCGCCGAACAAGTTCGTCGGCTGGGCCGTCATGGTGGTTTATCTGATCTCGACCATCGTCCTGTCCAACATGGGCTTCGACCATGTCCTGTACCGTTATGGTTCGGGGACGGGCATGCCGCTGTCGGACATGAACGGTCTGGGCAAGTTCGCCGGCTACGCCGCCTGGATGCAGGCCTACTGGACGTCCTTCGCCGTCGTCCTGCTGGTCATCGCCTACGGCCTGTGGCGTCGTGGCGCCGAGACGCGCTTCCTGCCGCGCCTGAAGCGTCTGCCGCGTCGCCTGATGGGGTCTGCAGGCGCGATCGGCGGCGTCGCCCTGACCGCCTTCGTGGCCCTGGGCGTCTTCAGCTTCATCAACACCAATGTGTGGAACGAGTACCGCAGCCGCGATCAGCGCGAACAGCTGATGGCGGACTATGAGAAGACCCTGCTGAAGTACGAGAAGACGCCTCAGCCCGCGATCACCGACGTCAAGCTGGACCTGGACCTCTATCCGCATCAGCCGCGCCTGACGACCAAGGGGACTTACGTCATCGAGAACCGCACGGGCGCGCCCCTGGGCGAAGTCCATCTGCGCTGGAGCCAGGACCTGAAGATCGCCAGGCTGGACGTCCAGGGTGCGACGGTCGCGAAGGAATGGCCGCAGTTCGAGTACCGCATCTATCGCTTCGCCACGCCGATGCAGCCGGGCGAGAAGCGCACCATCGCCTTTGAGACGGTGCTGGAACAGCGCGGCTTCAAGAACAGCGGCGACACCACGCGGATCGTCGACAACGGCACCTTCGTCAACAATGGCGAGTTCGGCCTGACCATCGGCATGGGCCGCGACGGCCTGCTGTCGGATCGTTCGAAGCGCCGCAAGCACGGCCTGCCGGCCGGGCTGCGCATGGCCAAGCTGGAGGACGAAAGCGCGCGGGCTCACAACTATATCGGCGCCGACTGGGTCAACGCCGACATCACCGTGACCACGGTCGCCGATCAGACGCCGATCGCGCCGGGCTACAAGGTGTCGGACGTGACGAAGAACGGCCGTCGCACGGCCCGCTTCGTCACCGAGGCGCCGGTGCTGAACTTCTTCTCGGTCCAGTCCGCCGACTATCAGGTGGCCCGGGAGCAGCACGGTCCGATCGAACTGGCCGTCTATTACCACAAGGGCCATGAGCGGAACGTCGAGCGCATGCTGAACGGCATGAAGTCGGCGCTGGATTACTACGGCACGGCCTTCAGCCCGTACCAGTTCCGTCAGGCCCGGATCATCGAGTTCCCGGCCTACGCCAGCTTCGCCCAGGCCTTCGCCAACACCATGCCCTACTCGGAAGGCCTCGGCTTCATCGCCGACCTGACCGACGAGGAGAAGATCGACTACGTCACCTACGTCACCGCTCACGAGGTCGGTCACCAGTGGTGGGCGCACCAGGTGGTCGGCTCGGACCAGCAGGGCTCGACCCTGCTCTCGGAATCCCTGGCGCAGTACTCGGCGCTGATGGTGATGGAGAAGCTGTACGGGCCCGACAAGATCCGTCGCTTCCTGAAGTACGAGCTGGATCGCTATCTGCGCTCGCGCGGCATGGAGCGGCTGGAGGAGATGCCGCTGATGCGCATCGAGAACCAGCAGTACATCCACTATCAGAAGGGCGGTCTGGTCATGTACCTGCTGCGCGATCAGATCGGCGAGGAGGCGGTCAACCGCGCCCTGCGTCGGGTGCTGGCGCAGTACGCCTTCAAGTCCGCGCCCTATCCGCGCTCGCTGGATCTTATCAACGCGATCCGCGCAGAGGCGCCGGCCGACAAGCAGGCCCTGATCACCGACCTGTTCGAAAAGATCACCCTGTATGACGTGAAGTCGAAGTCGGTCACGGCGACCAAGCGCGCCGACGGCAAGTGGGACGTCGCCCTGACGGTCGAGGCCCGCAAGCTGTACGCCGACGGCAAGGGCGAGGAGACCGAGGCCCCGTTGAACGAGACCTTCGACGTCGGCCTGTTCTCGGCCGAGCCGGGCAAGGGGGCGTTCGACCAGAAGTCGGTCATCCTGATGGAGCGCCGTCCCCTGCGCAGCGGAACCCAGGTCTTCCGCTTCGTCACGGACAAGAAGCCGGCCTTTGCAGGCATCGATCCCTACAACCGCTGGATCGACCGCAACTCGGACGACAACGTCAAGCCGGTCGGCTGACGCCTGCGCCTTCTCCTCCCGCCGACCGGCGGGAGGAGGGGCCTACGGCGAGTTAATCTCGTCGCCTCATTTTCGACTCGATCCGCTACAAACGTAGCGCTACAAAAGTAGCGTCAACCGATGCGGAGAGTCCCCATGATCGAGTCCTTGCCCCGACGTGAACGGGAGGTCTTCGAGACCCTGTGTCGGCTGGAGACGGGCACCGCCGCGGGGGTGCGCAACGCCCTGACCGACACGCTCAGCGACTCCGCGATCCGCACCCTGCTGGCCCGGCTGGAGGCCAAGGGCCTGGTCGAACGTTCGGCGGGCACCGAGGGCTTCGTCTATCGTCCGGTGCCCCGCACCGAGGCCGTCGCCGCCGGCGCCCTGCAGCGGATGATCGACACCTTCTTCGCCGGCTCCGCCGCCAGCGCGGCCACGGCCCTGCTGGGTCTGGGGCAGCGTCTGACGGCCGATGAAGCCGCCGCTCTCGAACGCGCCATCGACGAAGCCGTGGAGCGCAAGCCGTGAGCCTGGCCCTGTTTCTGTCTCTGCTGGTCAAGTCCAGCCTGATCGCGGCGACGGGGCTGATCGTCGCCCGCTTCGTGGCGCGTCGCGCCGTCGATCGCGTCGACATTCTGCGCGCGACCGTCTGCCTGCTTCTGGCCCTGCCGGTTCTGGCGGCGGTCCTGCCCGCCCTGGAGCTGGCGCTGCTTCCAGCCTCGTCCGTCGCGGACAGCGCTCCGCTGACGCCGCTCTGGTCGGGCGAGGTCGGGTCTGTCGCGGGCGTCGCGGTCACGGCCAACCTGCCGTGGCCGTCCTGGGCGACCGTGGCCGCCGGCCTGTGGCTGACCGGCGTGGCGGCGGTCGTGGGGCGGCTGCTGCTGGGCCTGAACACGCTCAGTCGCTGGACCGAGCAGGGACGGGCGGTTCAATGCCCCGCCTGGCGTTCGCCGCTGGAGCCGCTGGCCCCCGCCGCGCGCCCGCGTCTGGTCAGCAGCGAGCGGGTGTCCAGCCCGCTGAGCTGGGGCGTGGCCCCCGGGGTCATCGTCCTCGACCCCGCCAGCCTGGCCGAGCCGAAAACCGCCTCCGCCGTTCTGGCGCACGAACTGGCCCATCTGCGGCGCAAGGACTGGGTCTTCCTGATCCTGTCGCGGCTGGCGCTGGCGCTGTTCTGGTTCAACCCTCTGGTCTGGCGTCTGTCCGTTGTCCTGACTGAGGCCTCTGAAGAGGCCGCCGACGCCGAGGCCGTTCGCACCGTGGACCGCAAGGACTACGCCCGCGTCCTGGTCCGTCTGGCCGCCAATCCCGCCGTCTGTCCCGCGACCGCCATGGCCGCCGACACCCACACGCTCGAAAAAAGGATCGCCTGCATCATGACGAACACCTCTGCTCGCCGTCGCCCGCTGGCGGTCGCCCTGACCGTCGCCGCGCTCGCCGCCGTCGCCACGCCGCTGGCGGCGCTGGATCTGCGCGAGCAGGCGTCCGCCTATGCCCCGGCGCCGCCCGCACCCCCCGCACCTCCAGCCCCGCCCGCTCCGCCGCCGCCCCCGCCTGCCGCGCCGCCTGCGCCGCCCGCGCCCCCGGCCCCGCCTGCGCCTCCGCCCGGACGCGTGACCACCTACTATTCCTCAAACGGCTACTACTTCGAGAACGGCACGCCCGAGCAGCGCGCCGAGGCTGAGGCGGCGCGCGAGGTGGCCCGTCAGGCCCGGGCTCTGGCCGCCGACGCCCGTCGGCAGGGCGAAGAGGCGCGCCAACAGGCGGTCCAGGCTCGCGCCCATGCGGCCGTCGCTCGTCAACAAGGCGAGGAGGCCCGTCGGCAGGCGGTGCAGGTCCGCGCCCAGGCCGCCGTCGCCCGCCAACAGGCCGAACAGGCGCGGGCCCAGGCCCTCGTCGCGCGTCGGCAGGGCGACGAAGCCCGCGTCATCGCGGCTCGGGCTCGCGTCCAGGCGCGCGAACAGATGGGGCGCGGCGCGGAGAACATGCATCGCGGCGCGGACAACATGCGCGAGGAGGCGGTTCGCCTGCGCGACCCGGCCTATCGCGCCGAGCAGATCGCCCGCAATCGCGAGCAGGGCAACATCGTCACCGACGCGGATCTGATCGCCCTGAGCCCCAGGCTGGTTGAACGGGCCGCCGACCTGGACCGTCGCGCGGAAGAGCTGGCGGCGCGCGCCAAGAGCCCGATCTGATCTGGATACACAGGGCGAGGCGCCGTCGTGCAACAGGGCTGTGCGGCGGCGCTTTCGTCTATGGCTCAGCTCGCGGCGGGGCTGTAGGTTGAGGCATGGCCCGTCCCTTGCTGATCCTGTCCGTCGCCGCCGTTTCTTTGTCGGCGTGCGCCTCCGGCCCCGACATCGTGACCACGGCGCCCGTGGCCTTCCCGGCTGCGACGACGACTTATCGCCTGATCGAGCCTGAACCGGCGTCAGCGACCGATCAGGCCATGCTCGCGGCGGTGCGCGATCAGCTGGCGGCCAAGGGGTGGCGCGAAACGCGCGACGGTCCGGCGTGGCGGATCGAGGCGGCCTATGCCGTTCGGCCGCAGGCGACGGGCGCCTATTCCGATGCCTCGGCTCGCGACGGCGACTGGCTGGATGCGCCGATCGTGCCGCAGTGGTGGGGACGCAAGCGGCTGGCGCACAGCCTCACCCTGACCCTGCATGGACCCGAGGCCGCGCCCGGCGCCTATCAGGCGAGCGCGGCCACGACGGTGGCGCCGCGACAGGCCGACGTCGCCTTGCCGGCCCTGGCCGCCGCCGCCGTTTCCGAACTGACGCCCTAGTCGGCCTCGATCAGGCGGGGCAGGGTCAGGACGAAGGTCGCGCCGACCTCGCCGGCCTCGTAGCGGATCCGGCCGCCGTGACGCTCGGCGACGGTGCGGACGAAGGCCAGGCCCAGGCCGGCGCCCCGGTGGTCGGCGTCGCCGTGACCGAAGGGCTGGAACAGCCGCCGCGCCGCCTCCGCTGACAGGCCCGGCCCCTGATCGCGGATGCGCAGAATGCAGACAGGGCCGTCGTCGGTTTCATCCGTGTCGAGCGTGCAGGTGATGACGCCCCTTGGCGGGCCGTACTTCAACGCATTGTCGAGCAGATTGGTCATCAGCCGACGCAGCAGGGCGGGATCGCCCTCGACCAGATATTCCTCTTCGCCCATCGGCGTCTGGATGGTCGCGCCCTTGGCGGAGGCCTGGGGCCACAGGGTGTCGGCGGCGTCCATCAGCACCTGACCGAGGTCCAGGACGACGGCGCGATAGGGCTGGGATTCAGCGCGGGCCAGCTGGACGTAGCCCTCGGCCAGATCCAGCGTCTGGCGCGCATAGTCGCCGATGCGGCGCTCAAAGGCGGGGTCGGCGCGGTTTTGGCCGCCTTCCAGCAGGGTCAGGATCGAGACCTGGGGCGCGCGCATGTCGTGGCTGAGCAGTTGCAGCGCCTGTTCACGCTGCCGTTCGGCGGCGCGGAACCTGGTCATGTCGGCGAAGCGGACAATGTGGCCGACAGGTTCGCCCGTGGCGTTGGTCAGGGCGGCGGCGGCGACCTTCAGCACCCGTCCGCCGGGTCCTTGGATGTCGCCCGGATCGCCCCCTTCTGAAACCAGGAAGCGCCGCCACGACGGTTCGCCGAGCGACTGGAACAGTTCGGTCAGGTTCGCCTCGTCCTTCAGCGCGTCGCCGAACAGGGCTTGCGCCCGGTCGTTGGACAGCAGCACCCGGCCCGCAGGATCGGCCACCACGGTGGCGTCTGGCAGGCTGCGCAGAGCGTCGGAGATGAACCGGTCCAGATCGCGAAGCTGCTTCAGCGCGGCGCGCAGGGTGTCCACCTGCTTGGCCACCACGTCGCCCTGCGGCCGGAACGACGACCGCGCCGCGCCGGGCAGGGCAGGCGCGTCGCGTTCGAAGGTCTCGACCTCGCTTTGCATATAGGCCGAGGCGGCGGCCAGGCGTCGCCAGCTCCAGAAGGGATAGGCCAGGGCCAGGCCCGCGACGGCGGCTGCGGGCGGGAACCACAGGCCGGCGCTCAGGAAGGCGATCAGGCTGCCCGCCAGCGTCAGGACGATCAGTCCCGCGCCCAGCACCATGTTGACGACGGGGCGCAGGAACAGGAACCCGCCAACCAGCAGGGCCAACGGCAACAAGGATAGAGCCAGAACCCAAGGCGGCGCCAAGGGACGGGGGCCGCCGCCTTCCAGCAGGGTCTGCAGCAGGGCGGCCTGAATCTCGACGCCGGGGCTCAGTTCGCCGTGGGGCGCCGCCGGGGTGGCGTAGCGGTCGCCCAGGCCGGGGGCGGTCGCGCCGACCAGCACAAGCCTGTCCTTCAGAAAGCCGGGGGGGACCTCGCCGTTCAACACGTCGACGAAGGACAGGGTGCGGAACCGTCCCGGCGGACCGCGATAGGCGATGGCCTCGGGCCGTGCGGCGATCAGGGCGTCGGGCGTGGCGGCGTCCGGATCAGGCGCGGGCGTGGCGACACGCGTCCGGGCCAGCGGCAGGATAAGCTGCGGCCAGACCTGATCCCCACCCTGCATATAGAGGGGCAGGCGGCGGATCACGCCATCGCCGTCCACCGTCAGGTTGACGTGCCCGAGGCCCGCGGCGCTCCCGACCAGGGCGTCGGGTTCGCTGACCCGCCAAGGGGCCCCGTTCTCGCCGGGCGCGTCGACCAGAAGCGGCAGGTGGACATTGCCCGAACGCGCCAGCGCGGCGGCCAGAGACGGATCGTCGGCCTCGGGCTCGGTGAACAGAACATCGTAGGCGACGGCCCGAGGACCAGCCTCGGACAGGCGGTCGATCAGGGCTGCGTGGGTCGCGCGCGGCCATGGCCAACGGCCCAGGCTCTGCAGGCTGCGGTCGTCGATGGCGACGATGACGATGGCCTCGTCCGTCGGGCCGCCCTGCAGCCGGATCAGGGCGTCATAGACCAGATTATCGGCGCGGTCGGCGGTCGGGCTGAGCGCCAGCCAGCATACGACCAGACCGGTCAGGCTCGCCACCAGCGCCCATTCGATCAGGGCGCGCCGTCCCGTCAGTCTGGCTCCCAGCTGGCGAACGCCGGCCACGGGTCAGCGTCCGATGCGCAGCTGCTGCGGCTCGGACCAGACCTGCAACAGGCGGCCGAAACGATGACGCGAGCCCTGCACCCTCCAGGTGTAAACCCCAGGCGGCAGGTCCGTCAGGCTGAAGGCCTGATCGGCCAGACCGGGCTGGTCGACCAGGGGAACCCCTTCGCGCGCGCCGTCGGCGTCTTCGCGGGACAGTTGGAAACGGAAACTGGCCTCGCCCTCGCCCTCGGCCTCCCAACGGAAGCGATAGACGCGGCGGCCGTCCACCATGGCGTTGCTGGCCGCCAGACCGCCGACGCCGTTACGGGCGCGAATGAAGCTGTAGGTGGTGCTGCGGCCTTCGACCCCCTCGGGCGACAGGGCGCTGAGCCGCAGGAAATAGGCCCCGTCCGTCAGGTCGCTGAAGGTCAGGGACGCGGCACCGGCCGCGCTGTCCGTCTCGGCGAAGGCGTCGATCATGCCGGCGTCTGTCGCCAGACGCCCGCGATAGCGACCAGCGCCCGGCAAGGCGTCGATCTCGAACACCGCTGCAGGCCCGGACTGCACTTCGTCGGGGCGAGCCAGGGCGGGCGCGGGCAGCAGGGGCGCCAGACGCGCGGCCGTGGCGCTGGCCGTCACGCCCTCAGAGGCGACAGCCGTGGCCTCCACCCGCCCGTCGCCCGATTCGACCTCGACCCTGCCTTCGATGACCTCGGTCGCCGATCGGTCGGCGGCGTCGTCGAAGGCGACGCGGAAGTCCGTGCCTCGGACGGCCGAGACCGAAACCGGCGTGCGGACAACGAAGCCGCCGGGGCGGCGGCGCGGCGTCACGCGGGACTCCGCGCGGCCCGCCTCAACCGTCATGGCGTGATCGACGGCCCCGTTGATGGCGTAGCGCCGCAGGCGGGTCAGCCGCACCCGGCTGTTCGACGGCGCCACGACATAGCTGCCGTCCGACAGGGCCAGGCGCACGAAGGCGTTGGCGCCGGTGGTCAGTACGGCGCCTTCGGACACCATCTGCCCCTGGGTCGGAGCACTGGTCGACGTCCCCTGGGTCAGGGTCACGGCGCCGCGAAAGCCGACAATCCGCGCCTGGTCCGGGTCAGCCCGCAGCAGTTCTACGGGAATGGCCAGCGTCCGGCCCACGCTCATGCGGCGGGGGTCGGCGACGCGGTTGCCGCGCTGGACCTGCCGGTAGTCGGCGGGACGATTCAGATAGGCGACGGCCAGGTTGATCAGGGTGTCGCCGCGCTGCACCTGATAGTCGATGGTCCCGGCGGCCGGATCCGCCAGAGATTGCGCGAAGGAGGAGGGGGCGCAGAATGCCGCCGCCAGAGCCCCGGCGACCAGCGCCCGTCCCATCATTCCGTCGTCTCTTCCACGCTGGGGGCCTCGTCCCGGATCGCCGGTTCGACCTCGTCTGTCGCGCCTATGCGCTCAAGGCGATAACCGTAGCTGTAAATGGGTGTCAGGCGAAACCCCTGCTCGGGACGCAGGTTCAGCTTGGTGCGGATTCGCGAGATGTGCATGTCCAGCGACCGACTGTTCAGATTGGGCTCGTTGCCCCAGACCGTTTCAAGGATGTAGGTCCGCGACAGGGCGCGGTGAAGGTTGCGGAACAGTAGAAGCGCCAGGGCGAATTCCTTGGCCGTCAGCACTACGGTCTGGCCGTCGCGCACCACGGCGCCGGCGGACTCGTCGAACAGGGTATCGGCATGGACCTCGGCGCCTGGCGCGGAGGGCTGGGCGTAAACCCGACGCATCAGGGCGCTGATGCGGGCCGCCAGAACCGGCGGCGACAGGGGTTTGGGCAAGTAGTCGTCGGCGCCGGCGTTCAGGCCGGCGACGATGTCGTCGTCCTCGGAGCGGCTGGTGACCAGCAGCATGGGGGGCGGCGGCCGCAGATTGGTGCGCGCCCAGGCCAGAACCTCCAGCCCGGAGCGGTCGGGCAGGTTCCAGTCCACGATCAGGAGGTCGAAAGTATCCTTGCGCAGCGCGGAGATCAGCGCCTGCGCGCGTGAGAACAGTACGGCGCGATACCCGAGGTCCTGGGCTGTGGCGGCCATGG
Source organism: Brevundimonas sp. UBA7506 (assembly GCF_002479495.1). Lineage (GTDB taxonomy): Bacteria > Pseudomonadota > Alphaproteobacteria > Caulobacterales > Caulobacteraceae > Brevundimonas. The sequence goes on along the minus strand of NZ_DLNQ01000001.1, from coordinate 71,507 downwards.
TTTCCAGCTGGACTGGGTCGTCGTCGAGCAGGGCAATTTTCATTTTACTTCAACACTCCGGAGCGCCCTGACCATAGCTTGCGCTTTGCGGGATGTGGTCGGCGTCAGCGGTCCAGAATGTAAAATTGCGTCACATTCCGACCTGCCGATGAAGCTTGACCTTATGCCTGAGCTTGGGCGGAATTGGGTTCCGGCAGGGGGGCGACTTTAGTCGGACCAGGGCGACAGGCGTTCGGCGGCGTCGCGACACAGGGCCTTGATCCAGCGCCGCGCCGCCTTCAGCCGCGCCGTGCCGTGGACTTCGCGGTGGGTGCTCAGCCAGAAGCGGCGCTCGATCAGCACCTGATCCGGCAGGACCCGCGTCAGCCCCTCGGCCAGGAAGCAGGGCAGGACCCCGATCCCGCCGCCCGCCGCGATCATGTCCCGCTGGGCCCGGATCGAGGAGGAGGCCAGGCGCGGGCGCAGGTTGGGGCGGATCTCGTCCAGATAATGCAGCTCCGGCGCGTAGATCAGATCGTCGACGTAGCCGACGATGTCGCAGTTCGGCAGGTCCTCCACCCGTTCGGGCGCGCCATGACGCTCCAGATGGCCGGGCGCGGCGTAGAGGGCCAGCTGATAGGGCGTCAGCGGCTCAACGATCAGCCGCGGGCTGGCGGCGGGGCTGAGGGTGATGGCCATGTCCACTTCGCGGCGGCTGGGCGACAGGAAGCCGGAACTGGCGGCCAGTTCGATGTTCAACCCCGGATGCGCCGCCAGCAGACCGGGCAGGGCAGGGGCCAGGACGGCGCCGCCGAAGCCCTCAGAGGCGCTGATCCGCACCGTGCCGGCGATCAGGTCGGGGCGGGTGACCCGCTCGGCGGCCTCCATGGCGCTTTCGGCGTCCAGCGCCGTTTCCAGCAGTTGCGCCCCCGCCGCCGTCAGCAGCAGGCCGGACGCCGAGCGCACCACCAGGGTCGACTTCAACGCCGTCTCCAGCCGCGCCACGCGCCGCCCGACCGTGGCTGCGTCTATGCCCAGCCGCTGTGCCGCCGTGGCCAGTGAGCCCGCCCGCGCGGCGGCGATGAAGATGCGAACGTCGTCCCAGTCGAACATTGCAGGAATGCACAGCATAGGATGCACGATTGCAATGGGTGGTTTGGCGTTGGTCTGCTAGGCCATGCTGGAACGAACCACGACATCACAGGGAAACGCCTCCATGCGCGACATTCGCCACTTCATCGACGGTGCGGCCTTCGACGGCGCATCGGGCCGCTTCGGCGACGTGTTCAACCCCAACACCGGCGAGGTTCAGGCCCGCGTCCAGCTGGCCACCGTCGCCGAGATGGACCGCGCGGTCCAATCGGCCCAAGCCGCGTTTGAGGGCTGGGCCAGCACCAACCCGCAACGCCGCGCCCGCGTCATGTTCGAGTTCAAGCGCCTGGTCGAGGCCAATATGAACGAGCTGGCCGAGCTGCTGTCCTCGGAACACGGCAAGGTCATCGCCGACTCCAAGGGTGACATCCAGCGCGGTCTTGAGGTCATCGAGTTCGCCTGCGGCATCCCTCACGCGTTGAAGGGCGAATACACGCAAGGCGCCGGCCCCGGCATCGACGTCTATTCCATGCGTCAGCCGCTGGGCGTGGTGGCGGGCATCACCCCGTTCAACTTCCCCGGCATGATCCCGATGTGGATGTTCGGCATGGCGATCGCCGCCGGCAACACCTTCATCCTGAAGCCGTCGGAGCGTGACCCGTCACTGCCGGTCCGTCTGGGCGAACTGATGATGGAGGCGGGCGCGCCCAAGGGCGTGCTGAACGTCGTCCACGGCGACAAGGTGGCGGTCGACGCCATCCTGACCCATCCCGACATCCACGCCGTCAGCTTTGTCGGTTCGTCCGACATCGCTCACTACGTCTATCAGATGGGCGCCCAGCACGGGAAACGCGTCCAGGCCATGGGCGGCGCCAAGAACCACGGCATCGTCCTGCCTGACGCCGACATGGATCAGGTCATCAAGGATCTGACCGGCGCGGCCTATGGTTCGGCCGGCGAACGCTGCATGGCCCTGCCGGTCGTGGTGCCGGTCGGCCAGCGCACCGCCGACGAACTGCGCGAGCGTCTGGTCTCGGAAATCCCCAACCTGCGCGTCGGCGTCTCGACCGACGCCGAGGCCCACTACGGCCCGGTCGTCACCCAGACCCACAAGGACAAGGTCCTGGGCTGGATCAACAAGGGCGTCGAGGAAGGCGCTGAACTGGTCGTCGACGGCCGCGACTTCAGCCTGCAGGGCCACGAGAAGGGCTTCTTCATCGGCCCGTCGCTGTTCGACCACGTCAAGCCTGAGATGGAATCTTACAAGGAAGAGATCTTCGGCCCAGTGCTGCAGATCATGCGCGCCGCCAGCTTCGAGGAGGCGCTGAGCCTGCCGAGCAAGCACCAGTACGGCAACGGCGTCGCCATCTTCACCCAGAACGGCCGCGCGGCCCGCGACTTCGCCGCCCGCGTCAACGTCGGCATGGTCGGCATCAACGTGCCGATCCCGGTGCCGGTGGCCTATCATTCGTTCGGCGGCTGGAAGCGTTCGGCCTTCGGCGACATCAATCAGCACGGCATGGAAGGTCTGCGCTTCTGGACCAAGACCAAGACCGTCACGGCCCGCTGGCCCGATAGCGCGCTGGAACACGCCGACAGCTCCTTCGTCATCCCGACGATGGGGTAAATCCAAGACCCTCTCCCGATGGGAGAGGGCTTGAGCCTCCAAGAGCGAAGCGATTGGTTAGGCGACCCGAAGGGCGGCGCGTAGCAGCCAAAGGGTGAGGGTTCGACCTTTCAGTCGGCATCAGCCGTTGCACGACGGCTTGCGCGATGCCGGCCCACGACCCTCATCCGGCCTTCGGGCCACCTTCTCCTATCGGGAGAAGGATCAAGCTCAGCTCAATGTATAGGGAATGACTCCTCGCTCATGGTCCGGCACGCGCAGCGTCCGGTCGATGGGCGGGAAGGCCCGCTGGGCGCAGTCGGTGCGCTCGCAGATGCGGCAGCTGACGCCCATGCGCGTCGGCGGACCGTTCAGGTCGAGGCCCGCCGCATAGACCAGCTGATCCGCATGCTCGATCTCGCAGCCGAGGCCGAGCGCATAGCGGCGGTCGGGCTCCAGATAGGACCCGCCCGGCTTGGACACGCTCTTGGCGATGCAGATGTAGCGCGAGCCGTCCGGCATCTCCGACAGATTGACCAGGATGCGGTCCGGCGCGCCGAAGGCCTCGTGCACGTTCCACAGGGGGCAGGCGCCGCCGAAGCGGGCGAACTGGAACCGGGTGGCGCTGTGCCGCTTGGTGATGTTCCCGGCCATGTCCACTCGCGCGAAGTAAAACGGCACGCCGCGCCAGCCGGGGCGTTGCAGGGTCGAGAGCCGGTGGCAGACCTGCTCGAAGCTGACATGGAAGCGGTTCCTTAGGCGGTCCACGTCGTGACGCAGTTCGCGCGCCGCCTCGAGGAAGCGGCGGTAGGGCAGCAGCAGCGCCCCTGCCGCATAGTTGGCCAGACCGACGCGGCACACGTCGCGCGCGGCGGGAATGTCGAAGGCGGCGCGGTCCAGTTCGTGCTCGATCAGATCGTGGAAGCGCAAAAGCACCAGTTGGTGCGCCATCAGGAAGGACCGGGTCGCGCCGGGCAGGCTGGCGTCGACATAGAGGATGCGCGCCGCCGGATCGAAGCGCCGCATGGCACCGCGCCCTTCGCCGGTGGCCAGCCGGACGCCGCACAGGTCGTTCAGCGCGGCCTCCAGATCGCGCTCGGGATGACCGCCGGCGCCGAGGCCCAGCTGCTCGGCCAGCGCCTCCGCCGCCTGATCCAGAACGTCGATGTAGTTGTCGCGATAGTGGAAGAAGTCGCGCACCGCCTCATAGGGCAGGGCAGGCGCCGCTTGCGCCCGCTCGTCCCGGCCCAGGGTCTCGTTCAGGGTCTTCAGCCGCTCGTCCAGCCGACGATAGTCCTGATGCAGGGCCAGGAACTGACGCGCCAGTCGCGGCGTCGTGGTCACGGCCTGCTTCAGTTCGACCGGCGACGGCGCCTCGGCGTGACCGGCGACGTCGGTGACGGCCTCGCGCAGGTCGGCGATCAGGCGGGCGTCGCCGTCCAGATCGAACAGGCTGGCGTCCACGTCAAAGGCCCGCGTCAGGGCGATCAGAACCCGCGCCGTCGCCGGGCGTTGATTGGTCTCGATCTGCGACAGATAGCTGGGCGACAGGGCCAGTCGACCGGCGCAGGCTTCCAGCGTCCAGCCGCGCGCCTCGCGCAGCTTGCGCACCTTGGCCCCGAGATAGAGTTTTTCCGCCATCGCAACTTTGCAAAACAGCCCATCGACCTTGGCAGGCTTACGCACTTACGCCCCTTTTGCAAAGTTGCGATTGCCTTTTTGCAACGAAGCGGCTTGGTGATCACGAAAGATTTCAGGGAGTCGCCCAAACCATGAGCCAGGCCATCCTCGAGGAACTCGAGCGCCGTCGCGCCGCCGCCAAAATGGGCGGTGGTCAAAAGCGCATCGAGAGCCAGCACGCCAAGGGCAAGCTGACCGCGCGCGAACGGATCGAAGTCCTGCTGGACGAAGGCAGCTTCGAAGAGACCGACATGTTCGTGGAGCATCGCAGCCACGACTTCGGCATGGACCAGCAGCGCATCCCCGGCGACGGCGTCGTCACCGGACGCGGCACCATCGGCGGCCGTCTGGTCTATGTCTTCTCCAAGGACTTCACCGTCTTCGGCGGCTCGCTGTCGGGCGCCCATGCGGCCAAGATCGTCAAGATCCAGAAGATGGCCCTGACGGCCGGCGCGCCGATCATCGGCCTGTTCGATGCGGGCGGCGCCCGTATTCAGGAAGGCGTGGAATCGCTCGCTGGTTACGCCGACATCTTCCTGCAGAACACCCTGGCCTCGGGCGTCATCCCGCAGATCTCGGTCATCATGGGTCCGTGCGCGGGCGGCGACGTCTATTCGCCCGCCATCACCGACTTCATCTTCATGGTGAAGGACACGTCCTACATGTACGTGACCGGCCCGGACGTGGTGAAAACCGTCACCAACGAGGTGGTCAGCCACGAGGACCTGGGCGGCGCCCGCGTCCACGCCGGCAAGTCGGGCGTCGCCGACGGCGCCTTCGAGAATGATCTGGAGGCTCTGTCCGAGGTCCGCCGCCTGATCGGCTTCCTGCCCCTGTCGAACCGCGAAAAGCCGCCGATCCGCGACAGCTATGACGAGGCGGATCGCGATGAAGCCTCGCTGGACACCCTGGTCCCGACCAATCCGAACCAGCCCTATGACATGAAGGAGCTGATCCTGAAGACGGTCGACGAGGCCGACTTCTTCGAGATCGGCGCCGATTTCGCCAAGAACATCATCTGCGGCTTCGGCCGTCTGGACGGCCAGAGCGTCGGCATCGTCGCCAACCAGCCTCAGGTTCTGGCGGGCGTGCTGGACATCGACAGCAGCCGCAAGGCCGCGCGCTTCGTCCGATTCTGCGACGCCTTCCACATCCCCCTGGTGACGCTGGTGGACGTGCCGGGCTTCATGCCGGGCACCAAGCAGGAGTACGGCGCCCTGATCAAGCACGGCGCCAAGCTGCTGTTCGCCTATGCCGAGGCCACCGTGCCCAAGCTGACGGTCATCACGCGCAAGGCCTATGGCGGCGCCTATGACGTCATGAGCTCCAAGCACCTGCGCGGCGACGTCAACTACGCCTGGCCCACCGCCGAGATCGCGGTCATGGGCGCCAAGGGCGCGGTCGAGATCATCTTCCGCAAGGAGGCCGTCGATCCCGAGGCCCTGGCCGCGCGCGAGGCCGAGTACAAGGAACGCTTCGCCAACCCCTTCGTGGCGGCCGGTCTGGGCTATATCGACGACGTCATCATGCCCCACGGCACCCGCCGCCGCCTGATCAAGGCCCTGAAGACGCTGAAGAACAAGACCCAGGAAAATCCCTGGAAGAAGCACGACAACATTCCCCTGTAAGGCCCAGAAATGTTCAAGAAAATTCTGATCGCCAACCGGGGCGAGATCGCGGTTCGCATCATCAAGACCTGCCGCAAGATGGGCATCAAGACGGTGCTCGTTTACTCGGACGCCGACGCCGGGTCGCTGGCCTGCGAGATGGCCGACGAGACCATCCACATCGGGCCGTCGCCCGCCGCCCAGTCCTATCTGATCCAGGACAAGATCGTGGACGCGGTGCGTCAGTCGGGCGCCGAGGCGGTTCACCCCGGCTTTGGCTTCCTGTCGGAAAACCCGGTCTTCGCGCGTCGTCTGGAGGCCGAGGGCATCACCTTCATCGGCCCGAACCCGCACGCCATCGAGGCCATGGGCGACAAGATCACGTCCAAGAAGTTCGCGGCTGAAGCGGGCGTCTCGACCGTGCCGGGCCACATGGGTCTGATCGAGTCGACCGAAGAGGCGGTGAAGATCGCCAACGAGATCGGCTATCCGGTCATGATCAAGGCCAGCGCCGGCGGCGGCGGCAAGGGCATCCGCGTCGCTCATTCCGACGCCGACATGGCCGAGGGCTTTGCGGCGGTGAAGGCCGAGGCCCTGACCGCCTTTGGCGACGACCGGGTCTTCCTCGAGAAGTTCATCGTCAATCCGCGCCACATCGAGATTCAGGTGCTGGGCGACAAGCACGGCAACATCGTCTCGCTGTTCGACCGCGAATGCTCGATCCAGCGCCGCAACCAGAAGGTCATCGAAGAGGCGCCGTCGCCCCTGCTGGACGACGCGACGCGCAAGGCCATGGGCGATCAGGCCGTGGCCCTGGCCCGCGCCGTGAACTATGACTCGGCCGGGACGGTCGAGTTTGTGGCCGGTCAGGACCGCAGCTTCTACTTCCTGGAAATGAACACCCGTCTGCAGGTCGAGCATCCGGTGACGGAGCTGATCACCGGCGTCGATCTGGTCGAACAGATGATCCGCTCGGCGGCGGGCGAGACCATGGGCTTCAAGCAGGAAGACCTGTCGATCAACGGCTGGGCCATCGAAAGCCGCATCTACGCCGAGGACCCCTATCGCGGCTTCCTGCCGTCGATCGGCCGTCTGGTGCGCTATGAGCAGCCGGAAGAGGGCGATCAGGGCGACTACACCGTCCGCAACGATTCCGGCGTCCGCGAGGGCGACGAGATCAGCATGTTCTACGACCCCATGATCGCCAAGCTGTGCGCCTGGGGCGAGACGCGCGACGCTGCTGTCGAGGGCATGGCCCGCGCTCTGGAGGACACTCACCTGTCGGGTCTGGGCCACAACGTGCCCTTCCTGTCGGCGGTGATGGATCAGGAGCGCTTCAAGTCGGGCCAGCTGTCGACCAGCTACATCAAGGACGAGTTCCCCGACGGCTTCCGCGGTCTGGAGCCCAGCGAGGCGCAGAAGGACATCTTCGTCACCGTGGCCGCGGCGATGAACGAGGTCCTGGCCGAGCAGGCGGGCGATCCTTCGGAACGCACCGATTGGACCGTCCTGATCGACCGCGAGGCCCATGAGGTGTCGCTGTCCTATGACGAGGCCGAGGATCTGGTCATCTCGCTGGATGATCGCGACCTGACCCTGTCGGAAATCGACTGGCGCCCGGGCATGGCCCAGTTCCGGGCCGTTCTGGATGAGGAGCCCTTCACCGCCGAGGTCAAGCGCGCGCCGGACGGCTTCGACATCCGCCATCGCGCCGCCAGGGCCCGGGTTCGCGTCCTGACGCCGCGCGCCGCCGACATGTATCAGCGCCTGCCGGAAAAGGTCGCCGCCGACACCTCCAAGCTGGTGCTGTCGCCCATGCCGGGTCTGGTGGTCGACATCCCCGTAAGCGTGGGCCAGGAGGTCAAGTCGGGCGAGACCGTCGCCATCATCGAAGCCATGAAGATGCAGAACATCCTCAAGGCCGAGCGTGACGGCGTGGTGAAGGCGGTCGGCGCCAAGGCCGGTGATCCGGTCGCCGCCGACGACGTGCTGGTGGAGTTTGCGTGATGCGGCAGGCGTTTAGCTTTCGCGGAGCGCTAACGGGGCGCGGAGCCCTGAGCGCGCTCGCTATCCTGGTCGTGGGTCAGATGTTGATCGTGGGCATGCTGGTCTGGGCCTTCTCGACGCCGAGCGGCACGACGCTGTCTACGCTTTTGGCCGCTTTGATCGGCATGACGTGGATGGCGCTGGCCGTTTGGATACTGGCCGCCACTGTGACGAAACTGGTGCGACGGCTTAGTGGAGGGGCGAAGGCATGACCTTTCCCACGCCGAGCCCGCTGGAATGGCGGGAACAGGCCGAGAAGGCGCTGAAGGGGCGGGCGATCGAAAGCCTGCTTCACCTCGACGCCGACGGCCTGATCATCCGGCCGCTCTATGCCGAGGCGACCGGGGTGCAGGCGCTTCGCGCGCCGCGCACTACGGACGCCGAGGGGCGGGCGTGGGACCTGCGCACCCTGGTCGAGGGCGACGAGGCGGCGGCGATCAACGCCGCCGTCCTGACCGACCTTGAAAACGGCGCCGCCTCGGTGGTGCTGAAGGGCGCGTTCACGACGGACGAGGCCGCGCTGGCCGCCGCCCTGGACGGCGTGGCGCTGGAACTGGCGCCGGTGGCGCTGGATGCGGGCTTTGACGGCGTGAAAGCCGCCGAGGCTCTGGCGGCGGTAGCCAAGGGTTCGCCTCGGGCGCAGCTGCAATTCCACCTCGACCCGATCTCGGCCTATGCCGAGGCGGGGGAAGGCGAGATTGACGCCGCCGTGACCGAGGCGGCTGAGGCCGCTGTGCGTCTGGCCGGGACCTATCCTGACGCCAAACTCTTCCTCGCCTCGGGCCGCGTGGTCCATGAGGCGGGTGGTTCGGCGGGGCAGGAACTGGCCTTCGCCGCCGGCAGCGCCGTCGCCTACGTCAAGGCTGCCGTGCTGGCCGGACTGAGCGTCGAACAGGCGCTGAAGGGCGTGGTGCTGGGCGTCTCGGTCGACGCCGAATATTTCGACGCCCTGGCCAAGGTGCGGGCCATGCGCCTGATCTGGGCCAGCGTCAGCAAGGCCTTTGGCCATGAGACCCCCGCTGTCATCGAGGCCCGCTCGTCGCGGCGGATGCTGTCGGCGCGCGATCCCTGGCCCAATCTGCTGCGCCTGACCGCCGCCGGTTTCGCCGGGGCCGTGGGCGGCGCCGACGTGGTGGTGCTGGACGCCTTCACCCGCGCCGAGGGCCGTCCCGACGCCTTCGCCCGCCGTCAGGCCCGCAACACCCAGCTGGTGCTGATGGAAGAGGCCAATCTGGGCCGGGTCGATGATCCTGCCGCCGGCTCCTGGTTCCTGGACAGCCGCACCCGCGATCTGGCCGAGGCCGGCTGGAAGGAGTTCCAGTCCATCGAAGCCGAAGGCGGCGTGGTCGACGCCCTGAAGCACCACCTGATCCAGCCCCGCGTCGAACGTGCGCGCGGTCAGCTGGAAGCGGCGCTGAAGGACGGCGCCCGCCACATGGTCGGCGTCACCAAATACGTCGATCCCGATCCGCGCCCGGCCCCGGTCGAGGCCGTTGATCCCGCCTTCGTCCCGGTGCGCCACGGCGCCCTGACCCCGGTGCGCTTCGCCGCGCCCTTTGAAGTCGCGTCCGAGGAGGCCGCCCAATGAGCTTCCCCGACTTCTCCAAGGTGGACCTCGACCTGACCGCGACGGGTGAAGGCCCGAGCCGCGATCCCTGGCTGACGCCCGAGGGCCTGACGGTAGAAACCGCCTATGGCCCCGAGGCGCTGGAAGGCCTCGACGCCATCCACGGCCTGCCGGGTTTCGCCCCCTATATGCGCGGTCCCTATCCGACCATGTACGCGGGCAATCCGTGGACGATCCGCCAGTATGCGGGCTTCTCGACCGCCGAGGAGTCCAACGCCTTCTATCGTCGCAACCTGGCGGCGGGTCAGAAGGGGCTGTCGATCGCCTTCGATCTGGCCACCCACCGGGGCTATGACAGCGACCATCCACGGGTGAAGGGCGACGTCGGCATGGCCGGCGTGGCCATCGACAGCATTCTGGACATGCGGACCCTGTTCGACGGCATTCCGCTGGATCAGATGTCGGTGTCCATGACCATGAACGGCGCGGTCCTGCCGATCCTGGCCCTCTATGTCGTGGCGGCCGAAGAGCAGGGCGTGCCGCACGCGGCCCTGACCGGAACCATTCAGAACGACATTCTGAAGGAGTTCATGGTCCGCAACACCTACATCTATCCGCCCGAACCCTCGATGCGGATCATCTCGGACATCTTCGCCTGGACCGCGCAGGAGACGCCGAAGTTCAACTCCATCTCCATCTCCGGCTATCACATGCAGGAGGCGGGGGCCTCGGCCGAGATCGAGCTGGCCTATACGCTGTCGGACGGGTTGGAATACATCAAGGCGGGCGTGGACGCCGGGATGGACGTGGACCGGTTCGCGCCGCGTCTGTCCTTCTTCTGGGCCATCGGCATGAACTACTTCATGGAGGTGGCCAAGATGCGGGCCGGCCGCCTGTTGTGGGCGGAAAAGGTCGCCGAGAAGTTCTCGCCCAAGGATCAGCGGTCGCTGTCGCTGCGCACCCACTGCCAGACCTCGGGCTGGTCGCTTGCCGCGCAGGACGTGTTCAACAACGTCTCGCGCACCATGGTCGAGGCCATGGCGGCGGCGGGCGGTCAGACCCAGAGCCTGCACACTAATGCTCTGGACGAAGCCCTGGCCCTGCCGACCGACTTCTCGGCCCGGATCGCGCGCAACACGCAGATCCTGCTGCAGATGGAGACGGGCCTGACCCGCACCATCGACCCCTGGGGCGGCAGCTTCTACGTCGAGCGTCTGACCCAGGATCTGGCTGAGCGCGCCCGCGCCCTGATGGACGAGGTCGAGGCGGCGGGCGGCATGGCCAAGGCCATCGAGGCCGGCATTCCCAAGCTGCGCATCGAAGAGGCTGCGGCCAAGACCCAGGCCCGCATCGACACCGGCCAGCAGACCGTGGTCGGCGTGAACCGCTATCTGAACGACACGCCCGACGACATTCCGATGCTGAAGGTCGACAACGCCGCCGTGCTGGCCGCCCAGATCGACAAGCTGAAGAAGCTGCGCGCCGAACGCGATCAGGCCGCGACCGACGCCGCTCTGGAAGCCCTGACGGCGGGCGCACGCGGAAACGCCAACCTGCTGGAGCTGGCGGTTCAGGCCGCTCGCGCCAAGGCGACGGTGGGCGAGATTTCCGACGCGCTGGAGGCCGCATTTGGTCGCCACGTGGCCACGGTGAAGACCGTCTCGGGCGTCTATGGCAAGGAGGCGGGCAATGATCCCAAGGTGGCCCGCGCCCGCGACATGGTCGCGACCTTCGTGGAAAACGACGGCGGCCCGCCGCGCATCCTGATCGCCAAGCTGGGTCAGGACGGCCACGACCGGGGCCAGAAGGTCGTCGCCACCGGCTATGGCGACATCGGCTTCGACGTCACCGCCGGGTCGCTGTTCCAGACGCCCGCCGAGGCCGCCAGGGACGCGGTCGAGAAGAATGTCCACGCGGTCGGCGCCTCGTCGCTGGCGGCGGGGCACCTGACCCTCGTGCCTGAACTGCGCGCCGAACTGGCCAAGCTGGGGCGCGAGGACATCATGATCGTGGTCGGCGGCGTCATCCCGCCGTCGGACGTGCAGCCTCTGCTCGATATGGGGGCCGCCGCCGTCTATCCGCCCGGCTCGGTCATCGCCGACACGGCGGCGGACCTGATTGAAAAACTGAACCTGCGTCTGGGCTATGCCCAGCCCGCGCCTAAGGATGTGAAGTGATGATTGGCGCCCTGAACCACGTCGGCGTCGCCACGCCCTCGATCGCGGACTCGATCAAGCTGTATCGCGACATCCTGGGCGCGACCAGGATCGGCGAGCCGTTCGACCTGCCGTCGCAGGGGGTGAAGGTCTGCTTTATCGACACGCCGACGGCTCAGATCGAGCTCATCGAACCGTTCGACGAGATCAGCCCCATCACGGGCTTCCTCGCCAAGAATCCCAAGGGCGGTCAGCACCACGTCTGCTTCGAGGTGGCCGACATCCACGACGCGATCACCCAGATGCGCGCCAAGGGCGTGACCATCCTGGGCACCGGCGAACCGCGCATCGGCGCCCACGGCACGCCGGTCGTCTTCCTGCATCCCAAGGAGATGGGCGGCGTCCTGATCGAACTGATGGAAACGCCGAAAGAGGCGCACTGAAGTCAAAAGGCCCGGTCGATGACCGGGCCTTTTTCTTGTCAGAACAGGATCTTGCGGAAGCTGACCCGGAAGGTCCGGCCCAGCGGGTCCAGATAGTCGGGCTGATAGGACAGGGGCGTCTCGCCCAGGCCGTTCCGCACGTCCAGCTTCTGGTCGAAGATGTTGTCGATGCCGACGCTGACCCGCGCGCCCTTCAGCCACGGATACTTCGCCACCAGGGTCTGACGCGACGACAGGTCGGCGAACAGGTTCAGGTTCACCGTCGTCAGGTCCGAGAAGGTCAGGTCGCTGGCCTCGCTGCCGCCGTTGATCCGGGTGGATTCCTTCCAGTTGGCGTTCAGGAAGCCGCCCATGCCGCTCTTGAACAGGCCCATCTGGAGCTGGACCTCGTTGCGCGCCTGACCCCCGCGCGAGCCCGTGGCGGCGCCGTCCAGCAGGTCCAGCACCGGCAGGCCGTCACGGATCGTGATCTCATCCTGGATGCGATAGGTGTGGTACAGCGAGACGTTGAAGCGCCCTTGGCCGGGCTGCATCGCAGGGCCGCGATTGCCGCGACCGCCCTGCATCCGCATGCCGCCGCCGGGCGGAGGACCGCCCACGCCGCCGCCCGGAGGCGGGCCGCCTTCCATGCGCATCACGACCGGAGCGCCGCCCGGGCGTGCGCCGCCCGCGCCGCCGGGGCCGCGTTGACCCATTCGCGCCGCCGCCGCCGGGTCGGGCTTGCCGAACGGCGTCGAGAAGTTCAGGCCCCAGCGGATTTCCTGCTGCTCGGCCTTCTGGAAGTTCAGCGGACGGGCGTCGATCGACAGCAGGGTGCCGTCCAGATCCCGCGTGAAGCGTTCGGGCAGGGCGGCTTCCAGTTCCGGAGTGATGGTCGGGAAGGCGGCGATGGAGCCCTCGACCTCGGTGCGGCTGTAGTTGGCCGTCAGGCGCAGGTCCTTGTCCTTCAGCGGGGTGAAGTTGAAGCCCAGCTTCAGGATGCGCTTGGTTTCCTCGGACAGGCCGGCGTTGCCGCCCTCGATGCGGGTGATGTTGACCGACTGGCCGGTGGCGAAGTCATAGACCGGCACGTTTGGGGTCGAGATGGTCGGATCGTTCAACTGCGACATCGACGGGGCGTTCTGCTCGTCGCTCCAACTGACGTTGAAGTTGAGCGGGCTCCACGGGGTCCAGTTCAGGCCCAGGGTATAGGCGCTCAGGCCGCCGAAGTCGGACAGGTCCTGATAGGCCAGGTTCAGGTTGGCTGACAGGTCGCCCAGCACGCCCAGGACCTCGCGGTCGCGGCTGGCGATCGGCAGGTTGAAGTTGCCGGACGCGCTAGTCCGGTCGCGCGACAGGGAACGTTCCGAGAAGACGCCCGAGCGCACGCTCTCGGAATCCAGCGTCTGGGTGTTGAAGCCGACCTTGAAGGTCGAGGTCAGCGAGCCCGCCGGGGCCTCCCAGGCGGTGCCGTTGATGACGCCTTCGAGATTGCCGCTGCTGGACACGGACCGTGCGGTGTCGAAAGGCAGGCGCGGCAGCAGGTCCGCGTCGCCGAACGGGTCGATCGCCCCCGTCGTCACCCCGGCCTGCAGGGTTTGCTGATCCAGGCCGCGCCCGGTGCGGGTCTTGGTCTCTGTGCGGTCATAGCCGCCGGTCAGCGTCCAGCGCCAGTCGCCCAGATAGCCGTCCACTAGGGCTCCGACCTTGCCCGCCAGGGTGTCGGTGGTGCGCGACAGGGCGTCGGGCGCGTTCAGATAAAGCTGTTCCGAGATGCTGGACGGCGGCAGGGCCAGCTGGACGCTGGGCAACCCTTGGTAGGACAGCCGCGAGGTGTCCTCCAGGCTTGCGCTCAGCGTCAGGGCGGTGGTGTCGTCCAGGTCGCGCACCACCGAACCGGCGACCGAGGCCTGTTCCTGTTTGGCCAGCAGGGTGCGGTAGGCGGTGGGATCGCCGTTCTCGCGCTGGATGTCGCGCTCGGTCTCGTAAAGGGGGGTGTCGTTCTCGTATTCCAGGTCCAGCGTCGTGCGCTGCTTGCCGGCGATGCGCAGGATGTTGCCTTCCAGATCGCTGACCGTGCGGCCGCCCTCTTCGGGGCGGCGGACGCTGGCCTGCATGGTCAGCGAGCGGAAGTTGGCCTTGAGAACGAAGTTCACCACCCGCTGGTCGGCGCTGTAGCCGTAGGAAAGGGCGGTTTCCTCGGGAAGGATCTCGGTGCGCTCGATGGCCTCGGGTGGGATGCCGCGGATTTCCTGGAAGCCCGAGATGCGTCGACCGTTGACCAGAAAGACCGGCGAGCCGCCTCGCGAGCTGCGCGTCACCGGCTCCAGAAGCGTCATCAGCTCCTGGATGCTGCTGGCGCCATAGGCTTTCAGCTGTTCCTCATCCAGCACCAGTTCGGGTTCGTAGTCGCCGAGGGCCGCGCCCCGGCGCTTGGTCGAAACGGCCTGGATCTCGCCCAGGTCATAGGCTTCCTGCTCGTTGATGGCCGGGACCGCAGGCGTCTGGGTCTGTGGCGCCGCCGTAGGGGTCGCCGTCTCCGCATTGGGGTCGAGCGAGGCGAGGGCGAGAAGCAGAACGACGGGCGACATAAGGAGTCCTGGCTAGACCGAAGGCTTGGGCGTCGACCTGCTTGAAGACCGATGTGCGCCGAATAAGGGCGACATGGGTTCAATCAGATTAACAGCCTGTAATGACGCGGAAATGTCACAGCAGGCTCGACAGCAGTCTAACGAACGAAGGGGCGGCGTCCGTCGCACGCCGCCCCTTCTTTTTTCGGCTCTGATGAAATCAGAAGCGGGCGCGGACCCCCACCACCAGGTTACGGCCCCGTTGCGGCGCGGTCTCGGCCAGGAAGGAGGCGTGGTTCAGCGCCAACTCGTCCAGCAGGTTGGTGCCGCGCAGGAAGACCTGCGACTTCACCCCGGCCAGTTCCACGTCATAGGCCACGGTGGCGTTGACCATGTTGTAGCCCGGCGTCTCGCTTTCGAAGGCGGCGATGTCGTTCTGCTTGAAGGTGCGGCTGTACTCCACGTCCCCCGACCACGGCCCGGCGAAGGCCTCGGCGCGGACGCCGAGGCGGGCGGCGGGAATGCGGGGCAGGTTGCCGCCGTCGCCCTTCAACTCGCCGCGCACATAGTCGCCGAAGACCGTGGCCGACAGCCAGGGCGTCAGCTGCTGGCGCACCTCGCCCTCGATCCCGGTGAAGGTGGCGTCGGCCTGGCTGTACTGGATCAGGCGGAAGTCCTCGAACTGGTCCAGCGTCCGGGCGAAGATGTAGTCGTCGTAGACGTAGTGATAGGCGCTGACCGAGGCGGTGGTGGACCCCGCCGTCTTGCGCAGGGTCAGCTCCAGCGCATTGGCGGTTTCGACGTCCAGACCGCTGTCGCCGATCTCATAGGTGTTGGTCGCCAGGTGGACGCCGTCGGCGTACATTTCCTGCGCCGAGGGCGCGCGCTGCGAGCGCGACAGAGAGACGGCGCCGGTCCAGCCGGGCATGAAGTGCCAGACCGCCGAGCCTGAGATCGAGAAGGGCTTGTGCTCGGTATCGGCCAGACCCAAGGCTGAGGCCTCTTGCCACTCCTGACGCAGGGCGCCTTCCAGATGCCAGTCGCCCAGTTCGTACTCCTCCATCACGAACAGGCCGGTGTTCTTGGTCGTGCTGGGGGCCAGGAAGCTCTCTTCACCGACGGCGGCGAAGTCGCTCTTGCTCAGTTGCAAGCCGACCACGCCCTTGAAGCCGGCGATCTCGCGATGCTGGGCCTCGATGCGGCCGTCATAGCCCTCGTTGGTGAAGGTGGTCGAGACGACGCCTTCCTCCAGCTCCTGATGCTGATAGTCGGTATAGCCGGCGCGCAGGCGCAGGTTCTCGAAGCCGGGCAGGGGATCGCGCAGTTCACCGCGCAGATCGACGCGGCGGCTCTTCAGGCGGACCTCGGGCACGCCGTGGTCGTGATCGTGCTCCTCGCCCTCTTCGTGATCGTGGCCGTCATGGTCGTGGTCGTCATGGCCGCCGCAATGCAGGTGGTCGCCGTGCGGGTGGCAACCCTCGTATTCGTGGGTGTGGCCCGCCAGACCGTAGCGGCTGGTCTGTTCGGTATAGGCCGCGCCCAGATAGCCGCGCGACCCGATGTATGAGGCGCCGAGCGTCGCGGTCGAGGTCTCATTGTAGGAGCCGTCCAGACGCGCTTCGTCCCAATCAGGCACCTTGTAGTCGTCGGCCTTGCGGGCCGCCGCCTCGATGCGGACGGCGAAGTTGCCGGCGCCCACCGTGGCGCCGACCACGCCCGCTTCCTCGTTGTCGACCGAGCCGCGGCGGTATTCGACCACGGCCTCGCCGCCGTTGGCCGGGACGCGGGTGGGGATCTTCTTGTCCAGCAGATTGACCGCGCCGCCGATGGCGCCGCCGCCATAGAGTAGGGCCGAGGGGCCGCGCAGGATCTCGATGCCTTCCAGCAGCAGGGGCTCGCCGGAAATGGCGTGGTCGGGCGAGACTTCGGAGGCGTCCATCAGGCCCGCGCCTTCGCTCAGCACCTTGACGCGCGGGGCGGCCTGACCGCGCACCACTGGGCGGCTGGCGCCGCCGCCGAAAGTGTCGGAATTGACGCCGGGAATGCCGCTGAGGGTGTCGCCCAGCGTAGATTGGCGGCGGTGCACCAGTTCATCGCCGCTCAGCAGGGCCACGTGCGAGCCCACGTCGTCGCCGGCGCGGCCCAGGGGCAGGGCGCGCACAACCACGTCGGCGATCTCGGTCGGCTCGTCCTGATGGGCGGTCTGGACGACCTCATCAGCCGCGAAGGCGGACGTCGAGAGGGCGGCCGCCCCGGCGGCGGTCAGCAGGAAGGTTTGAAGTCGCAAGGCACGCATCCCCGTTACAATGTCGCGAACTTGATATGTTATAGTATATCACCACGCAACCGCTCCGCTCGATTTCTTTTCAAGCGGAGCCTTTGGCAGGGTGTAGCGTTGGGACCGGACTGACTCGGAGAGACGCCTATGACCCGTTCCGCCGTTGCGCTGCTGTCCTGTCTCGGCCTGACCGTGGCCGCCTGTTCGCAGGAGGCACCGCCCGCGCCGACGTCGCCGGTCGAAGCGCCTACGGCCCAGACCGCCGCCGCCGTCGGCTACGCCTGCGAAAGCGGCAAGGTCGTCACTGCGACCTACCCCGACACCGAGACGGCGCGGGTGTCCTACGACGGGCGCGACTACGTCCTGACCAGCGCGGTCTCGGCCAGCGGTGCGCGTTACGCCGGGCAGGGACTGGAATGGTGGACCGCCAGCCGCAACGGGCACGAGAGCGGAACCCTCAGCCGACTGGCGGCGAACGATCAGACGGGCGGGACGATCATCGAACGTTGCAGCCGCCCGGTCCCGGTTCTGGCCCCATCGCCCGAGGCGCCCTGCGTCGAAACCAACCTGCGGCTGTCGGTCGAGGGCGGCGATGCGGGCATGGGCAATCGCGTCACCACCCTGGCCTTGCAGAATGCGGGGACGCAGACCTGCAGCCTGACCGGCTATCCCACCGTGACGCTGGCCGATGCGAATGGCGGCGCTCTGACGACCGTCAAGGCGGTGCAGGAGCCCGGCAACTACTTTGCGAAAGGAACTGTGCCGACGCCGGTCTCGCTGGACCCCCAAGCCAAGGCCTATTTCGATCTGGCGTGGAACGTCGTCCCGCATGAAGCCGAGGGCGAAAAGACCTGTCCCGAGGCCAAGACCCTGCGCCTGACGATGCCTGGCGACACGGCTGTGGTGAGCTTGCCGCTGGCCCTGACCCCGTGCGGGCGGCAGGTTCGTGTCGGCCCGTTGCGCCCAGTGGCCGACGCCTCGGCCAGACCTGCCCCTGCGAGCTGAAATCGGGGGTTCAAACCTGCCGGGATTCAGCGTAGCGGAGAAATCATGACCCAGAGCACCAATACGGCCTTCTACGACCGCATCTCCGCCGAACTGACCGACATCGACGCTCAGGGCCTGACCAAGCCCGAGCGGGTCATCGCCTCGCGTCAGGGGCCGGTGATCGCGGTCAACGGCCGCGAGGTCCTGAACTTCTGCGCCAACAACTACCTCGGCCTGGCCGGCGACGAGCGCGTCACCCAGGCGGGCATCAGGGCGATGCAGAAGTGGGGCGCGGGCACGGCCTCGGTCCGCTTCATCTGCGGCACGCTGGAGATCCACAAGGAGCTGGAACGCGCCATCGCCGACTACCTCGGCTTTGAAGACACCATCCTGTTCGCCGCCGCCTTCGACGCCAACGGCGGCATCTTCGAGCCTCTGTTCGGGGCCGAGGACGCCATCGTCTCGGACAGCCTGAACCACGCCTCGATCATCGACGGCGTGCGCCTGTGCAAGGCCAAGCGCTATCGCTTCGCCACCTCGGACATGGCCGATCTGGAGGCGCAGCTGAAGCAGGCTCGGGCCGACGGCGCACGCGAGATCATCATCGCCACCGACGGCGCCTTCTCGATGGACGGCTATATCGCCAAGCTGAAGGACATCCGCGCCCTGGCCGACCAGTACGGCGCCCTGATCATGGTCGATGACTGCCACGCCACCGGCTTCCTGGGCGAGAAGGGGCGCGGCTCCTATGCCTGGAACGAGGTCGAGGTGGACTTTGTCACCGGCACCTTCGGCAAGGCCCTGGGCGGCGCCATGGGCGGCTTCATCTGCGCCAGGGCCAATGTCGTGGCCCTGCTGAAGCAGCGGGCGCGGCCCTACCTCTTCTCCAACGCCCTGGCGCCCGCCGTCTGCGGTTCGTCGCTGGAAGCCATCCGCATCGCGGCCGGCGAAGAGGGCGACGCCCTGCGCGCCCAGCTGTTCGCCAACGCCGCGCGCTTCCGTTCGGCCATGACAGCGGCGGGCTTCACCCTGCAGCCGGGCGAGCACCCCATCATCCCCGTCATGCTGGGCGACGCCAAACTGGCCCAGGACATGGCGGCGCGGATGCTGGAACTGGGCGTCTATGTGATCGGCTTCAGCTTCCCGGTGGTGCCGCGCGGTCAGGCCCGCATCCGCACCCAGATGTCGGCGGCGCATACGTTCGAGCAGATCGACGCGGCCGTCGCCGCCTTCACCCAGGCAGGCAAGGAGCTGGGGGTCATCTGACCCCCGGCAAACCTACGACTTCAGGCTGTCGTCGGCCATGATGACCGAGCGCCCGGCGGGGTTGAGCGCGGCCCACAGCACGACCGCAGCGACCAGCGGCGCCACCGACATGCCGATGTAGCGGCCGATGATGGCGATCTGGGCCAGGATGGGATGCAGGGCTGGTTGATCCAGGGCCTGCCGCGCGTCCGCGCTGGGCGGGGCCAGGGCGGGGTTCAGCTGCGCCGCCAGATCGCCCCAGATCAGGCTGGTCAGCGACAGGATGAACAGCAGCGTCAGCACCACCACGGTCACGACCGCCGCCTTGAGCGGGTTCGGCGTGCGCGGCGGCGCGGTCAGAAAGGCCAGGGCCAGGGGGAAGCCCAGCAACAGCCGACGCAGCGAGGTATGGGGCACTTCGTAGGACACGGGGACGCCGCCGCTGGTCAGCTGCGTGCCGACGCTCCAGCCTCCGTCCGCCAGCACCGCGATCTCACCCGACAGGCCGAAGAGGCGGAACACCATACCCGCCAGCGGGCGCAGGGCCGTCGCGAACAGGTCCGCGCCCCACAGCCACCAGAGCGGCAGCACCAGCACGAACAGGCCCAGCGACCACAGGCCGAAGCGACGACGCGCGGCTTCTTCCGGCGTCCGGGCGCCGAGGGTTTCGAACCAGGCGGCCATCAGGCGGCGTCCTGAACGACGGTCTTGGGCGCATTGCCGGGCTGGCGACTCTGCCAGCGGGTCCAGAAGAAGAAGACCAACAGGCCCTCCAGCCCGATCATGGCGTCCCAGACATAGTGGTGGAAGAACTCGAACATCGATTCAGAGCCGCGCGACAGATACAGCAGGCTGATGATCCGCAGCAGGTTGACCAACTGCAGCGCGATCACGCCGACAGCTGCCCCGATCAGGCCGTCGCGCAGCCGACCCGGGAAGGCCAGGATGGCCGCGATCAGCAGGGCGCAGACCTCGACGGCGTTGCAACCCGCCAGCACCTGAACCGCGCCGTGCCCGTCGGCAAAGCGCAGGATGTCGCCCTGGGCCTGAACGCGGGGATCGAACGGCGCCAGCACAAAGGCGCAGATGTCGACCAGCAGCTGGGTGAAGGGCTGGACGAACAGTCGCTCGGCCCAGGGCGTGGCCAAAACGCTGAACAGCGTCACGGCCAGCAGGGCGAACAGGCCCAGATACTGGACGGCTGGGGATTTGAAAAAGCGCGGCATGGTCGGGCGTCGTCGCCTCTTCAGCGGGAGATGGAAGTTGGAAAACGGGGGCGAACCGCGGCGGCCCGCCCCTGCCGTCGTCTGATCCGATCAGACCGTGCGGCGACGCTTCTGAATGGTCAAGGCGGCGAAACCGCCCAGGGCGATCGTCAACAGGATCATGGCCCATTCCGTCAGGGTCGGAACGGGAGCGGGAGCACCGACGGTGACGCTGGGCATAGGGACCGCGTCGTCAATGGCTGTGCCATTGGGTTCGGCGGTCCGGAACATCGTGAAGGATTTGACGCCTGCCGTGGAAGGGGTGGCGTAGAGAGACGAGGCTAGATGAATTTCCACTGACGAACCGCCAGGGACAAGCGCATTGGTCCAGATCAGGAGCGTGCCGCCCGTAAACAGACTGCAGGTGGGAGCGCTGCCTGCCGTTTGCACGATGTTGTTAACCTTGAGCGTCACGCCCGTGCAGTCGCTAATTTGGTCGGCGGTGATTTTGGTGAAGCCTGCAGGCAACATGGCTCGCAACATGAATTCGCCGGAAGGAACGTCGGCTACTGTCGTGTAGGTGGCGGTGATCGTCGTGGGCTGCGACAAGCCGGTGTTCGACAGCGTCACGGACGGGTTGACCAGGGTTCCTGCCAGCGCGCTGGAAGCGGCCAGGGACAGAGCCGCAACGGTGGCGGCGGCGATAATCTTCTTCATGAGTTTTCGCTTGTATTCGGTCCGAAGCCGCTTCGAGACCATCTCGCTGCGGATCTCGTGATCCGGAGCGCCCGCTAACTGATTCGCATTTATATAGCCAAGCTTGTTTGAGGCTGATTGTCTCATTTTGTTACGGTCTGGGGCGGGGTGAACAGAGGTCGACGGTCGAAGGGCGCATGATCCGCTTGCGGTTCGGGCCAAGGGGGCCTAGCGGCTGCATCTAAGCAACGGGAGCACCCACCATGACCGACACCATGAAGGCCCTGGCCAAGACGAAACCGGCCGAGGGGCTGGAACTGATCGACGCCCCCATCCCCGTCGCGGGCGACGAGGACGTGCTGATCAAGGTGCACCGCACCGCCGTCTGCGGCACCGACATCCATATCTGGAACTGGGACGAATGGTCCCAGAAGAACGTGCCTGTACCGATGATCACGGGACACGAGTTCGCCGGCGAGATCGTCGCCATCGGCAAGGACGTGGATCGCCGCCTCAAGGTCGGCCAGCGCGTCTCGGCCGAGGGCCATGTCATCGACCTGAACTCCGAAGCGGCCCGCGCCGGTCACTTCCATCTGGACCCCGACACGCGCGGCATCGGCGTGAACCGTCAGGGCGCCTTCGCCGAATATGTGGTGGCCCCGGCCTTCAACGTCATCGAGCTGCCGGACGACGTTCCTTATGAGATTGGCTCGATCCTGGACCCCTTCGGCAACGCCGTGCACACGGCGCAGCAGTTCGACCTGCTGGGCGAGGACGTGCTGGTCACCGGCGCCGGCCCGATCGGCATGATGGCCGCCGCCGTGGCGCGCCATGCGGGCGCTCGCACCGTTGTCCTTACCGATATCAATGACTTCCGACTGGAACTTGCGCAAAAGGTTGCGCCGGGCGTGCGCACGGTGAACACCACCAAGGAAGACCTGCGCGACGTCATGCACGAGCTGGGCCTGAAGGTCGGCTTCGACGTGGCGCTGGAGATGTCGGGCTCGCCCATCGCCTTCAAGCAATGCGTCGACACCCTGATCATGGGCGGCGGCATGGCCCTGCTGGGCATTCCGTCCAAGCCGATGGAGACCGACTGGGGCACGATCATCCTGAAGGCCCTGACCATCAAGGGCGTCTATGGCCGCGAGATGTTCACCACCTGGCGCAAGATGCTGGGTCTGCTGAAGGCCGGGCTGGACCTGTCGCCGCTGATCACCCACCAGATGCCCTATCAGGACTTCCAGCAGGGCTTCGAGGCCATGAAGTCCGGTCAGTCGGGCAAGGTGGTTCTGAACTGGGCTGATTGATCGGTCGCTGACCCGCGAAGCCGAGGCCCCCTGACCGCAAGGCAGGGGGCTTTTTCGTATCAGGCCGCGGCGGAGCGCGGGCCGGTGGCGCGGAAGACGATGATCACGAACAGGATCATCGACAGCAGGGTCAGGGTCGGGCCCACCATCAGACCCAGGTTGGCCGCCGCCTGCACGTCCGCCCCGCCCAGCAGCTTGGCTGCAAGCGCCGGCATGAAGATCACCAGCCCGACCAGCGAAACCCAGAAGTGCGTCTGGGGCAGCCAGCCCAGCGCCGCCCCGGGCTGAACCCGATAGAAGAGGCCGTAAAGCGCCATCGACACCCAGCCCAGCAGGTTGATGTGGGCGTGGACCGGCGAGGCGGCGAACTGTTCGGTCGCCCCCATCCAGTAGCCCAACCCCATGCCGATCAGGGCGAACAGGACCGCCAGCCTCAGGAAGCGGTTTGAAAGGCGATAGTCCATCAGCGTATCCTCACAAGGGGCGGCCAGGCAGGCGGATTGGGCTGGAGAACGCCGATCTTCAAAATGAAAGAACCGTCATTTCATGGCGGCGACAGCAACCGGATCAGGGCCGGCTCGAACCCTTTCGCTTCTGCGCCAGGCAGGGCGTCGGCCAGGCTCCCGTCCTCGAACGTCGCCATCACGCGCGGATGGACATAGGCGGCGCGGCAGACCGTCGGCGTATTGCCCAGCAGGCCGGACACCGCCTTGACGCACAGGGTGATCTTGCGCCGCGCATCTGTGGACGAGGTCGGCGGCTCCATGCCGCGCAGGGCGCGCGCGGCGGACATGGTCCCGGCCCAGGTGCGGAAGTCCTTGGCCGAGAACTGCTCGCCCATGGCCTCGCGGATATAGGCGTTGACGTCGTCCGAGGTGACCGGGCGCAGGTCGCCCGCCGTGTCCCGGTATTTGAACAGATGCTGGCCGGGCAGGCCCTCCAGGGTGCGCATCGCCCGCGCCAGCCGCTGATCGCGAACGCTTATCTTGTGGTCCTTGCCGCTCTTGCCGCGAAACTCGAAGGTCAGGGCCGCGCCGTCCACATCCAGATGTCGCTTGTGCAGCGTGGTCAGGCCGAAGCTGCGGTTCTGGCGGGCGTATTCGGCGTTGCCGACGCGGATCAGGGTGATTTCCAGCAGGCGCACGGCGGTGGCCAGCACCTTGTCGCGGCACGGCCCGCGTCGAGACAGATCATGCTCCACCCTCTGGCGCAGCTTCGGCAGTCTGCGGGCGAAGTCGGACAGGCGGTCGAACTTGTGGCTGGCGGTGTGGCGGGTCCAGTCGGGGTGATAGCGGTACTGCTTGCGCCCTCGCGCGTCGCGCCCCGTCGCCTGGACATGGCCGTTGGCGCGCGGGCAGATCCAGACGTCCGTCCAGGCGGGCGGGACGGCCAGGGCGCGGATGCGGTCCAGCGTCTTGCGGTCTCCAATGGGGCGGTCGTCCCGGTCGCGATAGGAAAAGCCCTGGCCCGACCGGCGACGGGTGATGCCGGGGCTGTCGTCGCTGCACCAGCTCAGCCCCTCCGGGACGTCGTGGACGATTGGAAAAGCAGAGGGGCCGTCGGGCATGGGTCGGGTCCTGGTCGCCGGAGGCCAACGGGCCGCATCGCGCGCGGGTTCCTCTTGACCCAGCGCCCGGACCGAGGGACGGAGCGGACATGAACTATCGTCACAGCTTTCACGCCGGAAACTTCGCCGACCTGGTCAAGCACGCCCTGGTGCTGTGGCTGCTGAAGGAGCGGCAGGAGAGGGGGGCGGTTACGGTTCTCGACACCCATGCGGGCGCGGGCCTCTATGACCTGTCGGGCGACGGTGCGCGGTCGAAGGAGGCCGAGGCGGGCGTGGCGCGGCTGATGACCGCCGAGGAGCGGCCGCCGCTGATCGAGGCCCTGGCGGCCGAGGTCGCGGCGCTGAATCCGGACGGCGGGGCGCGCTTCTATCCGGGCTCGCCGCTGCTGATCGCTCGGGCGCTGCGTGAAGGCGACCGCTATCTGGGCTTTGAGTTCCATCCGCCGGTTCATGAAATGCTGGCCGAGGCCTTGGCCGATTGGCCCGCAGCCGAGGGTCGTCAGGGCGACGGATATGTCGAGGCGTTGAAGGCGGCCAGGGCGACCAAGGGGCCGTTGGTCCTGATCGATCCGCCGTTCGAGCGGCCCGACGACTACGTACGCTCAGCCGAGACGGCTGCGGCCATCCTGCGCCACGACCGCACGGCGACGGTGGCGGTCTGGACCCCCTTGAAGGACATGGAGACCTTCGACGGCTTCATCCGCCGTCTGGAGGAGGCCAGGGTCGGTCGGGTGCTGGTGGCCGAGGCGCGCCTGCGCCCGCTGAACAATCCGATGAAGATGAACGGCTGCACCATGACGGTGATCAATCCGCCCTCGGGCGCCGAGGCGGCCGCCGCCGAAATCTGCGGCTGGGTCGCGGCGACCTTGGGCGAGGCGGGCGCTCGGGCCGAGGTCTGGCGGGCCGGCTAAGCCTCGACCACCTCGCCGGGCTCATACAGGTGCGGCTCGAAGGTGGCGATGGCCAGGATCGGCTCCATGGCGGCCACGACCTGAGGATGACGGGTCATGACCTTCCAGTCCGTGGCGCTGGCCCAGACGGCGTGATTGGCGACGACACGTCCGTTCAGGCCGCGATGCAGGGTGCCCGAGACAAAGCCGGGCAGGGTGCGCTGCACCTGGGCCAGGGCTGTCAGATGCTCGATCAATTCCTCCTGACGGCGCGCGTCGCACTTGAAGATGTTGATCAGGACGACGGGAGATTCGACGGACGCGTCGGCGGTCATGAAGGGCAGCCTCGTTGCAATCGCCCGACTTCTACCCCAATCCAGAGACAGACGCTTCCTTCTCCCCGCTGGAAAACGCCGAAATGACCCGCATCGCCATTCTGGAAACCGGCCACCCGCCCGAGCATCTGCGGGACGCCTTCGACGACTATCCGGCGCGCTTCCGCTATCTGTTGGGCGAGAACGTGCCGACGACGCGCTTCGACGTGCAGTCGGGGCAACTGCCGGAAGACCCGTCCGTCTATACGGGCGTCATCGTCACCGGCTCGGCGGCTGGGGTCTATGACGACCTGCCGTGGATCTCGCCGCTGGTGGACTGGCTGAGGGCGGCGCGGGGCCAGACCCGCCTGCTGGGGATCTGCTTCGGCCATCAGGTCATCGCCCATGCCTTCGGCGGCAAGGTCGAGAAGTCGGACAAGGGCTGGGGCGTCGGCCTGCACCGCTACGACGTGGTCGGTCAGGAGCCCTGGATGCACCCGCGCGCGCCCTCCATCGCCATTCCGGTGTCGCATCAGGATCAGGTGGTGGCGGTCGCGCCCGACGCGCGCGTCATCGCCTCCAGCGCCTTCACCCCCTATGCCGGTCTGGCATGGGGCGAGGACGCGGTCAGCTTCCAGTGCCACCCGGAGTTCCAGCCGGCCTACGCCGCCGCCCTGATCGAGGGACGACGCGGCCATCGCATCCCGCACGATCTGGCGGACGAAGCCCTGCTGAGCCTCGAAGGGGCGAACGACCGGGCAGTGCTGACGGCCTGGATCCGCGCCTATCTGCTGCTGACTCCGCCGCCGGTCGAGGCTGACGGCAGCGGCATCTGACGCGGGCGCGTTCGTCGAACGCTAAACCTTGCTCAACTTCTGCTGTGCCAATCTGGGGCGTCAGTCCGGAAGTGATATGTCGCCAATCAAAGCTGCGGTCCTCGCGACCGCCATTCTTCTGTCTCCGGGCCTGGCTCAGGCGCAGGCGCCCGCGCCGCGCGATGACTTGCTGCGGGCCGTCGAGCAGCGCGCCTCGCAGACCAGCTTCGCCGCGCTCGAAGCCTTCGGCGAGGCGGCCTACAAGCGCCACGACCGCGAGGGACTGAATCGCCTCTATCACGTCGTCTGGATCATTCAGAACCAGGGCGAGTTCGAGCGCGCGGGCTTCTGGAACGCGCGATTGGCCGAAAACGCGCGCGCACAAAACGACCGTCGCTACATCGAGATCGCGCGACTGAATGATCTGACCGCCCGCTACGACCAAGGCGATCTTAGCGTCGACGCTGAGATGGCCCGCATGACCGCCGTGGGATCTGACTGGTTCGTGCGGGCTCACGCCGCGCGTCTCACGGCCATGGCTCTCATGGACCAGGACAAGGTGGGCGAGGGCCTGAAGCTGCTCAGTCAGGCCGAGACCGAGATTCAGGACGAAGATCCTTTCGCCGCCACCGCCCATTCGGGGCTGTGGGAGATGACCGGCATGGGGTTGATGAAGCTGAACGACGTGGTGGGGGCGACGATCGCCTTCCGTCGCTTCGAGCTCGACTACGCCAATCCGGCCTATCCGCGCCCCGACTTCGACAGCCTGTACAACCTGACCAAGATGGCGGTGCAGGTCGGCGACCTGAGCCGGGCCCAGGCCTATTACGCCGCCCACCGCCGCCTCAGCATGCGCACGGGTCTGGATAACCTGCTGGTCTATGATGCCAGCCTGTGCGCCCAGGTGGCGGATGCCAGGGACGAGCCGCTGGAGGTGCTGGCTTGCGTCGCGCCCTATGGCGAGGACATGGGCTCGGCCGCCTTCCTGAAGCTGGAGCTGTTGCCTTTGCGGGCTGTGGCCCGCGCGCGGACCGGCGACCTCGACGGGGCGCGTCGTGATCTGGCCCAACTGCGCGTGCTGGACCGCGAGGGGGGCGTGGATTCCCACGTGGCCCTGGTCGAGGCCGAACTTCTGTTCGCCTCTGGCCAGTCGGCCGAGGCCTATGCGGTGTTGCGGACCTATCAACGCGAACGGGATGTCCAGACGGCCCAGAGGTTCAGCGCGGGCATTCGTCAGGTCACCGGCGACATCCAGGAACAGTTGGATCGGCGGCGACAGCAACTGGAGACCGCTCGCGCCAATACCGAGCTGCAGCGCACGGTCATCCGTTGGCAGAACTGGATCGTCGGCATCGGCGTGGTCTTCATGCTGTCGGCGCTGCTGACCCTGCTGTGGCAGTGGCGTCAGGGGGGCGAACTGCGCCGCGCCCGCCGCCGCGCCGAGGAGGCCAATCGCGCCAAGAGCGAGTTCCTGGCCAATATGAGCCATGAGATCCGCACTCCGCTGAACGGGGTCGTGGCCATGGCCGACGCCTTGGGTCAGCGCCAGCTGAACGCCGACGAGCATGACATGGTCGAGGTCATTCGCTCATCCGGCGCCATGCTGGAACGCCTGTTGTCCGACATCCTGGACAGCGCCCGTATCGAGTCCGGCCAGGTCACGATCGAACCCGCGCCCTTCCATCTGGGCCGCGCGGTGCAGGACGTGGCGGCCCTGTGGCGCATTCCGGCCGAAGCCAAGGGTGTGGAGGTCGTCTTGCACGCCCATCCCGTCTTTGAGCGCCAGGTGCTAGGAGACGCCGTGCGCGTGCGTCAGGTTCTGACCAATCTGGTCAGCAACGCGCTGAAGTTCACGTCGCAGGGCAAGGTCAGCCTGGCGGTCGAACCGGGCCTTGAGGGGGACGTGCGGTTTATCGTCACCGACACCGGCGTCGGCTTCGACGAGGAGCAGAAGGCGCGCATCTTCGGCCGCTTCCAGCAGGCCGACGGCTCGATCACGCGGCGCTTCGGCGGCACCGGCCTGGGTCTGGCCATCTCGCGCGAACTCGTCGAGCTCATGGGCGGCTGGCTGGAATGCGACAGCACGCCCGGCGTGGGCTCGCGCTTCTGGTTCGAGATTCCATTGCCGCCCGTCGGGGAAGCGATCGAGGCCGTCGATGAGGTTAAGCCCGTCGGCGATGTGCGCGAACAGCCGCTGCGGGTATTGCTGGCCGACGACCACCCGGCCAACCGCAAGGTCATCGAGATCATGCTGGGTGCGACCGCGATGGAACTGGTCGCCGTCGAGGACGGAGCGCAGGCGCTGGAGACTTTCAAGCGCGAGGCCTTCGATCTGGTCCTGATGGACATGCAGATGCCGGTGATGGACGGCCTGACCGCCACCGCGGGCATTCGCGCCTTCGAGGCGCAGCACGGCCGCGCTCGGACGCCGATCCTGATGCTGACCGCCAACGCCATGGCCGAGCACGTCGAGGCGGGGCGGGCGGCAGGCTCGGACGGCCATCTGACCAAGCCCCTGACCCTCGCCGCCCTGTTCGACGGGATAGATCAGGTGATGACCCGGCGCGACCGCGCCGCCTAGGGCCTGATCAGGGCCACTTCACCACGGGCGGCATGGAACTGAGGATCGACTCGACATTGCCGCCGGTCTTCAGCCCGAACATGGTGCCGCGATCGTAGAGCAGGTTGAACTCGACGTAGCGGCCGCGACGGATCAGCTGTTCCTCGCGTTCCTCGGGCGTCCAGGCCTCGGTCATGCGACCGGCGACGATCTTGGAATAGACGTCAAGGAAGGCCTTGCCGACGTCCTGGGTGAAGGCGAAGTCGCGTTCCCAGTCGCCGCTGTCGTGATGGTCGTAGAAGATGCCGCCGGTGCCGCGCGGTTCGTTGCGGTGGGGCAGGAAGAAGTATTCGTCGCACCACTGCTTGTATTTGGCGTGCCATGCCGGGTCATAGGCGTCGCAGGCGCCCTTCATTGCGGCGTGGAAGGCGAGGGTGTCGGGGTGGTCGTCGCGACGGTCCGCGTCCAGCACCGGCGTCAGGTCGCCGCCGCCGCCGAACCAGGTTTTCGTGGTCGAAATCAGTCGGGTGTTCATGTGCACCGCGGGCACGCGCGGGCTGACCGGATGGCAGATCAGGCTGATGCCGGTGGCGAAAAAGCGCGGGTCTTCCTCGGCGCCCGGGACATTCTTCGCATAGTCGGCGGGGAAGGTCCCGTGGACGGTCGAGCAGTGGACGCCCACCTTTTCGAACAGGCGGCCGCTCATCATGCCCATGACGCCGCCGCCGCCTTCCTTGCGGTCCCAGGGCGTGCGCACGAAGCGGCCGGCCTCGCCGGGGAAGAGGTCGGCGGGGGCGGCGTCTTCCAGGGCTTCGAAACCGGCGTGAATCTGATCACGCAGGGTCTCGAACCAGACGCGGGCGCGCTCGCGGTGCTCGACCATCAGGGTGGGGGTGTCTTGGATCATGAGGGCTTCAACCATGACGGGCGGCCTTTGTGAACAGTGTGCGGTCCGCGCTTCATGCGCCCCGGCCCAAAACAGGGCCTTGATCCAGATCAGACCAGGTTTCCATGCCGCCTCGCCTGTGTCAGCGTGACCTTATCAGTCTTCAGGGGACCCTCATGATCCGCACCGCTCTGCTCGCCGCTGTCTCGCTCGCTGTCCTGGCCGGACCCGCGCTGGCCCAAACCCCGGCCGGCGACAGCACCGCAGGGCAGGAGCGGGTGATGCAGATCCTGCGCCGCACGCCGCTGATCGACGGTCACAACGACCTGCCTTGGGCCTTGCGTCAGGGCTTTGGCAATGACCCCTATCGCGTTGATCTGGCGACCAATCTGGCGGCGACGACGCGGCTTCACACCGACATCCCGCGCCTGCGCGCGGGCGGCGTCGGGGCCCAGTTCTGGTCGGTCTATGTCCCCGCCAGCCTGGAGCCGGTGGAGGCCGCCAAGGCCACCTTCGAGCAGATCGACACGGTCAAGCGCATCGCCGCCGCCTATCCCTCGGTGTTCGAGATCGCTGTCACCGCCGACGACATCGCCCGCATCCACAAGGCGGGGCGCATCGCCAGCCTGATCGGCATGGAAGGCGGCTATTCGATCGACGATTCCCTGGGCCTGCTGCGCGAGTTCTATGATTCGGGTTCGCGCTACATGACGCTGACCCACTCCAAGACCACGACCTGGGCCGACAGCGCCACGGACGCGCCCAAGTGGGGCGGCCTGTCGCCCTTCGGCGAGCAGGTGGTCAAGGAGATGAACCGCCTCGGCATGATGGTGGACCTGAGCCACGTCTCGGAAGAGACCATGACCGACGCCATCCGCGTCTCGACGGCCCCGGTCATCTTCTCGCACTCGTCGGCGCGCGCCGTGACGGGCCACCCACGCAACGTGCCCGACGCCGTGCTGCGGATGATGCCGGCCAACGGCGGCATCGTCATGGTGACCTTCGTGCCCGGTTTCATCAGCGAGCCGGTGCGCCAGTGGGGCTCTTTGCGCTCCGCCGAGCTTTCGCGGCTCTCGGCTCTGAACCAGGGCGATCCTGACGCGGTGAAGGCGGGCATTGACGCCTGGACGGCCGCCAACCCTTCGCCCAAGGCCACGCTGGACGACGTCGTGGCCCACATTCAGCACGTTCGCGACGTGGCGGGCATCGACCATGTGGGGCTGGGCGGCGATTTCGACGGCGTCGACAGCCTGCCTGAGGGCGTGGAGAGCGTGGAGGCCTATCCCCGCATCCTGGCTGAACTGATGCGTCGTGGCTGGACCGAGGCCGATATCCGCAAGATCTCGGGCGAGAACCTGCTGCGCACCATGCGCGCCGTCGAACGCGCCGCCACCGCCCAGCGCGGCGAGCGTCCCAACCTGGCGCAACTGCCCAACGACGGCGCGCCGGAGTAGGCCTCAGGCGGGCTGCGGCGCTGACGGGGCTTTCAGACGAACCAGCCGGGCGATCTCGAAGGCGAGATCCTCTTCTGAATGGTGCGGCTTGACCTCGATGAAGTCGACGCCCGCGCGTCGCAGGGCCTCGCGTTTGACGGCGTCGCGCGCGGCGGCTGTGCCCAGGTAGTGACCCGAGCCCTGGAATTCCACGGCCGCCAGCGGTTGCCCGTCGCGCGCGATGACCAGCATGTCCACGCGCTTGCTGTTCACGGCAGCGAAGGCCTTGGCGTCGGTCGTGGTCAGCACCTCGCCGAGCGAGACCTGCGCCATCACGCGCCAGCCGTTCGCATGACCGCGCAGAAGGCGTTCGATTTGCAGGAAGGTGCGGGCTTCGCTTTTCGACATCAGCCGCTTGGGCTGGAACTCGGCATTCATGACGATGGCGAGTTGAGCCGTAGGATCAACGCGGTCGCTTTGGATAGGCGAGGGGGCTGATGGGCCCGTCTTCACCCTCTTGGGTCCCCGCCAGCGTCCTGGTCGCCGCGAACGGCGAGGGTTGTGTCGGCTGCGAGTGACGCCGATCCCTGCCAGAAAGCCTGACAGGGCGAAGAAGGCCAGCAACAGGAGCAGGTTCTCGGCCTGAACGATCGCCCGCACGAAGGCTTCCAAATTCATCGCTCCGGTTTTCAGAAGCGCAGAGCGTGCCATCCACAACTTGGCGCTCGATGAACTAGCGTGGTTAAGGCCGGCTCAGGGCCTCGTCGGCAACCCGCCCAACTGACGCAGGCCTTCCCACAGGGCGATGCCCGCGCTGACCGACAGGTTCAGCGACCGTGTCTCCGGCCGGATGGGGATGAAGACCCGGGCGTCGGCGGCGTCGTGGACGTAGTCGGGCGCCCCGGCGCTTTCCTTGCCGAACAGCAGGACGTCGTCGGGCCGGAACTCGAATTCAGGCAGGGGCGTGGCGCCCTTGGTCGTGAACAGGACCAGCCGTCCGGGCGCGCGGTCGCGCTGGAAGGCCTCCCAGTCGGCGTGGCGGGTCATGTGCGACAGCGGGCCGTAGTCCAGCGCCGCGCGTTTCATGGCGCGGTCGTCGAAACGGAAGCCGGTAGGCTCGATGACGTGCAATTCCACGCCGAAACAGGCGCTCTGGCGGATGCAGGCGCCCACATTCTGCGGGATGTCAGGTTGAAAAAGGGCGAGACGCATTCTAAGGCCGTCATACGCGCGGGGCGGGGTCTTGTCGCGGTCTTTGTTGCGACCGTTTCGCAAGTTGTGTCAGCAACTTGTGTCTATTGGGGTAAAACAAGGGCCGCGGGCATCTTTTGCCGTCTCGCAGGGACGATCCATGCCGACGACTAACCCCTTCCGGGGCGGGCGATCGGGAGTGCAGAGGTGAGAGCGTGGCCGAATCGGTCGTGAATGCTGAAGGGCCCGAGGGCCAACACGGGGGCGGCGACGCCACCCGCCGCGATTTCATCCACATCGCCGCCGGCGCCGCCGCGGTCGGTGCTGGCGTGATGGTGGCCTGGCCGCTGATCAACCAGATGAACCCCGCCGCCGACACCCTGGCCCTGGCGTCGATCGAATTCGATCTGACCAAGGTTCAGGAAGGCCAGCAGGTCGTCATCAAGTGGCAGGGCAAGCCGGTCTTCGTGCGCTACCGCACCCCGGCCGAGCTGACCAAGGTCATCGACGAGGGCGCCGTGGGCAGCCCGCCGCAGACCGACGCCGAGCGCACCAAGGCCGGCCATGAGAAATATCTGGTCGTCGTCGGTTCGTGCACCCACCTGGGCTGCGTGCCGACCTTCAACGCCGGCGACTACGGCGGCTGGTTCTGCCCCTGCCACGGCTCGCACTACGACGCCTCGGGCCGCATCCGTAAGGGCCCGGCGCCGCTGAACCTGATCGTGCCGAACTACGAATACGTGTCCGACACCCGCGTGAAGATCGGCTGAGGACGGACAGAGGAACCATGAGCGATCACGAATCCACCTACGTCCCCAAAACCGCCATCGAGCGGTGGATGGACACCCGCCTGCCGATCATCCGTTTCGGCATGGACTACGCCAACCTGCCGACCCCCCGGAACCTGAACTACTGGTGGACCTTCGGCGGCATCCTGGCCCTCTGCCTGATGACCCAGATCATCACCGGCATCGTCCTGGCCATGCACTACACCCCGCACATCGACCTGGCCTTCGCCTCGGTCGAGCGCATCATGCGCGACGTCAACGGCGGCTGGCTGATCCGCTATGTCCACGCCAACGGCGCGTCGATGTTCTTCATCGCCGTCTACCTGCACATGCTGCGCGGCCTCTACTACGGGTCCTACAAGGCCCCGCGCGAGATGATCTGGATCATCGGCTGCGTCATCTTCTTCCTGATGATCGCCACCGCCTTCCTGGGCTACGTCCTGCCCTGGGGCCAGATGTCCTTCTGGGGCGCTGAGGTCATCACCAACCTGATCGGCGCCATTCCGGTCGTCGGCGAGCCGATCCTGATCTGGCTGCGCGGCGGCCCGGCGATCGACAACGCGACGCTGAACCGCTTCTTCTCGCTGCACTACCTGCTGCCGTTCGTCATCGCCGGCTGCGTGGTGCTGCACCTGTGGGCCCTGCACGCCGCCGGTCAGAACAACCCGGTCGGCATCCTGATCCCGAAGGACCGCCAGAAGAAGGACATGCTGCCCTTCCACCCCTACTTCACGGTCAAGGACGGCTTCGCCATCATCCTGTTCCTGATCCTGTTCGCGGTCTTCGTCTTCTATCAGCCGAACGCCCTGGGCCACGCCGACAACTACATTCCGGCCAACCCGCTGCAGACCCCGGCGCACATCGTGCCTGAGTGGTACATGCTGCCCTTCTACGCGATCCTGCGCGCCATCCCCGACAAGTTCGGCGGCGTGGTGGCCATGTTCGCGGCCATCGGCGTCCTGTTCGTCCTGCCCTGGCTGGACACGTCCAAGGTGCGCTCGATGCGCTACCGCCCGACGATGAAGACCTTCTTCATCATCTTCCTGTTCGTCTGCTTCGGCCTCGGCTGGTGCGGCGCCCAGCTGCCGGACGCTCCGGTGATCGGTAGCTTCAAGACCTTCACCCTGATCGATGGCGACCTGAACTCCTACCTGTGGCTGACGCGCTTCCTGACGGCCTACTACTTCATCTTCTTCCTGGTGCTGATGCCGCTGATCGGCCTGCGCGAGAAGCCGCTGCCGGTCCCGGCGACGATCTCGGAGCCGGTACTGCCCGTCACCGAGCAGAAGGGCTGAGCGCGATGATTTCGAACGAGAAGAAAACCGTGTCCTTCCGCAAAACCCTGGTCGTTCTGACGGCCGCTCTGGGCCTGGCCGCCACCGCCGCTCCGGCGCTGGCCGCCGGGGGCGCCAAGCATCCGCGCAGCGGCGGCTTCAGCTTCGAGGGGCCGTTCGGCACCTATGATCAGGGCCAGCTGCAGCGCGGCTACAAGGTCTACAAGGAAGTCTGCGCCTCGTGCCACGGCATGAACCTGGTGCACTTCCGCAACCTGGGCGACAAGCACGGGCCGTTCTGGAACCCGGAATATCCGAACCCGAACGACAACCCGGTCGTGAAAGCCCTGGCCAAGGAAGTTCAGGTCGCGGACATCGACAGCGAGACGGGCGAGGCGCTGATGCGTGACGCCACCACTGCTGACAAGTTCCCGTCGCCCTATCCTAACGCTACGGCCGCAGCCGCCGCCAACGGCGGCGCGACCCCGCCGGACCTCTCGGTCATGGCCAAGGCCCGTCACGACGGCGCCAACTACATCTACTCCCTGCTGTCGGGTTATGTGACGCCGCCGGAAGGTCTGACCATGACCTCGAGCCAGCACTACAACCCCTACATGGCGGGCGACCTGACCCCGTTCTGGGACAAGAAGAAGGGCCACGTGCCTCCGGGCGGCTTCATCGCCATGCCCGCGCCGCTGCGCGACGGTCAGGTCACCTATGACGACGGCACCAAGGCCAGCGTCGACCAGATGGCCAAGGACGTCGCCGCCTTCATCGCCTGGACCTCCGAGCCCAAGGCGACCGAGCGCAAGCAGATGGGCTTCGGCGTGATCATCTTCCTGCTGCTGTTCGCAGGGATCACCTACGCCAGCTATCGCCGCATCTGGAAGGGCGTCGCCCACTAAGGCGAAACCATTCAAGACGAGATGACCCGCCGGAGCGATCCGGCGGGTTTTTTCTTGTACGTTGCGATGGTCCCAAAAGTTCTTTATAACGCAAAGCGCAAAGGAGATCCGCTGATGAAGTCGCATGCCTGTCTGGCGCTGGCCGCCGCTCTTCTGATTGCTCCCGTATCTGTCCATGCCCAGATGCCCGCATCGCCCAACGGGTCCGAGGCCCAGCGCGCGGCCATCAATCGTCTGAACTTCATGGATGGCGAATGGCGCGGCGAGGCGGTCGTCCATGGCCCGACGGGAACCATGACCCTGACCCAGACGGAGCGGGTCGGCTCCATGCTGGGCGGGTCCATCAAGGTGATCGAGGGTCGTGGTTACGCCGCCGACGGCTCAACCCAGTTCAACGCCATGGCCGTCGTGTCATGGGACGCCCGCGCCGGCCGCTACGGGTTCCGTTCGTACGCTCAGGGGTATTCGGGCGATTACGCCTTCGAAGCCACGGAGGACGGCTTCCGCTGGGAGACGCCGGCAGGGCCCAATGCCAGGATGCAGTACGTCGCCGTGGTGCGCGACGGAACCTGGCACGAGGTCGGCACATACGTCGCCGAGGGCCAGCCCCCGCGTAAGGCCATTGAGATGCGGCTGACGCGGGTCGGCGACACCGATTGGCCGGCGGGCGGGGCGGTCTCGCCGACACCTTGAACGGCGAGGAGGGGGCGTCGCATCGACACGATGGAGCAGGGCCTCTAGGGTCCGTCCCTCTGATTTGCCCGAGGGGTCCGTTTCATGCGCCTGATGTCGTCCGCCGCCGTCCTTTTGTTCGCCGCCTCGCTGGCGTCGGGCGCAGCCGCCCAGACCCCCGATTTTGATGCCGCGCGCATCTCCAACGACATCAAGGTTCTGTCGGACGACAGCTTCGAGGGGCGGGGCATCGCCACCCCGGCCGAGCAGAAGGTCATCGATTATCTGAGCCAACAGTACGCTGCGGCCGGCTTCGCGCCCGGCGGCGAAAACGGCGGCTGGACCCAGGCGGTGGGCCTGAACCGCTTCACCGTCTCCAACGTCAGCGGCCAGATCAAGGTCGGCGACTGGACGCAAGCCCTGGCCCAGGGCCAGCAGGCCACGATCACCACCCGCCTGCCGAGCAATGGCGTCGACCTGCGCGGCAAGCCCCTGGTCTTCGTCGGCTACGGCACCAACGCGCCGGAGCGCGACTGGAACGACTTCAAGACCGACGTGCGCGGCAAGGTCATCGTCGTCCTGGTCAACGACGCCGACTTCGAGGAGCCCTCGCTGAACACCTTCGGCGGCGTGGCCATGACCTACTACGGCCGCTGGACCTACAAGTACGAAGAGGCGGCGCGTCAGGGCGCGGCGGGCGTGCTGATCGTCCACGAGACCAGGCCGGCCTCCTACGGCTGGACCACCGTGGCCAACTCCTGGTCCGTGCCGCAGTTCGACATCGTGCGTCAGAACCCCTCGGCCGAGCGGGTGCCGATGGAGGCCTGGATCCAGCGCGACGTGGCCGTCGAGATGTTCCGCCAAGCCGGGCTCGACTTCGAGCAGGAGAAGATCAAGGCGCGCAGCCGCGACTTCCGGCCGGTCGAGCTGAAGGGCGCGACCATCGACGCCAAATTCGACGTGAAGACCGACCAGATCACGACCCACAACGTCGTGGCCAAGCTGGAAGGCGCGACCCATCCGGACGAGACCATCCTCTACACCGGCCACTGGGACCACATCGGCATGGGCGAGCCGGACGCCAACGGCGACCGCATCTTCAACGGCGCCGTGGACAACGCCTCGGGCACGGCGGGCCTGCTGGAGCTGGCGCGTCAATGGGCCAAGGGCCCGAAGCCCGAACGCAGCATCGTCATGATCAGCTTCACCGGCGAGGAAAGCGGCCTGCTGGGCTCGGAATTCTACGCCGCCAATCCGCTGTATCCGCTGGAAACCACGGTTGCGGGCTTCAATCTGGACGCCACGAACGTGCTGGGCCGGATGAGCAAGCTGGGCGTCACCGGCTATGGTCAGTCCGATCTGGACGAGCGCGTCATCGCCCTGGCGTCGGCCCAAGGGCGCGGCTTCGAGGGAGACGCAGGCGCGGGCGCGGGCATATACTTCCGCTCGGACCACTTCCCGCTGGCCAAGAAGGGCGTGCCGATGGGCTACCTTTCCTCGACGGGCGAATACATTGACGAGCCGATCGCCCAGCGCCAGGCCGCGGCCAACGAATATCGCGCCAACCGCTATCACCAGGCCGCCGACGAGTGGGAGTCCAACTGGGATTATCGCGGCATGATTCAGGATCTGTCGGTCGTCTATGACGCCGGTCAGGCCCTGGCCAACAGCCGCGACTGGCCGCAGTGGAAGCCGGGGTCCGAGTTCGGCCCGGCGCGCGCTGTCAGCGCCGATCAGCGCAAGTAGGCCGGGTCCCCGCCGCCTTCGCGGAACATGACAAAAATGTAAGGGGCGGTCTCACGGGGGGCCGCCCTATTACTTTGCGCGAAAGCCCCCGTGGGGAGGGCTCGGGAGTTTCCATGAATCGTCGGTTCATCAGCGGCGTCGCCGCTACCGCTCTTCTGCTGGTCGCCGGTTCGGCCGCGGCTCAGGACTTTTCGGCCCAGCGGCTGTCGGACGAAATCCGCACCATCAGCGCCGACGACTTCCAGGGCCGCTATCCCGGCACGGACGGCGAGAAGAAGACGTTGGACTGGCTGCAGGCCCAGTACGAGGCCATGGGCATGGCCCCGGGCGGTCCGAACGGTCAGTGGCTGCAGGTCGTCGACCTGAAGCGCTTCACCCCCGTCGCGGACGCCGCCAGGGCCAGCTGGACCGGCGCGGACGGTCAGGCGCACGCTCTGACGCCCGGAACCGACATCACCCTGCGGGCGGTCAGCAATGACGGCAAGGCGTCGATTGCTGGCGCGGGCCTGGTCTTCGCCGGCTACGGCATCAACGCCCCCGAGCGCGGCTGGGACGACTACGGCGGCCTCGACGTGACCGGCAAGATCGTCCTCGTCGTCGGCGGCGAGCCGGACGGCGACCTGTTCAACGGCCCCTACACGACCAACTACCAGTCCGGCGCCTATAAGGCGGACGAGGCCAAGCGCCGCGGCGCCCTGGGCGTCATCACCGTGTCCAAGGCGACCGCCACCGACACCGCCTGGACCCGCATGGTCCAGGGCAACGCCCGCACCCGCACGCTGACGCCGGGCGCGGCGGATCTGGAGTTCTCGGGCGCGATCAACGCCGACACGGCCAAGGCTCTGGGCCTGGACATGGCTGAACTGACGTCTCGGATCAGTACCGGCGACTTCCGCGCCTTCGTCGTGCCGGGCGTGACCCTGTCGGTCGAGACGGCCGAGACCACGGACACCCTGCGCACCCATAACCTGCTGGCCAAAATCCCGGGCGCCAGGCGGCCGAACGAGACCATCATCTATTCGGCCCACTGGGACCACGTCGGCGTCAACGAGCACGCCGCCGGCGACGACAAGGTCTTCAACGGCGCCTGGGACAACGCCTCGGGCACCATCGGCGTGCTGGAGATGGCCCGTCAGCTGAAGGCCGCGCCCGCGCCCGACCGCACCATCGTCTTCGCCCACATGGCGGCCGAGGAAATGGGCCTGCTGGGCGCCTACGCCTATGCCGCGGATCCGGTCTATCCGCTGGAAACGACGGTGGCCGACATCAACATCGACATGCTGCCCCTGTCCGGTCCGACCCGCGACGTGCCGATCTTCGGCAAGGGCCAGAACAGCCTGGAAGACGACCTTCAGGCCCTGGCGGTCAAGGAGGGCCGCTACGTGTCGGATGACGGCCAGCCGGAGCAGGGCTTCTACTACCGTTCCGACCACTTCCCCTTCGCCCGCGCGGGCGTGCCGGCCCTGATGCCCTGGCACGGCGTGGATTGGGTGGATGGCGGCAAGGAGGCCGGTCTGGCGGCGTGGAAGGCCAGGTTCGCGGCCGACTATCACAAGCCCAGCGACGAATGGTCGGCCGACTGGGACCTGCGTTCGGCGGTCGAGAACCTGACCCTGCTATATCGCCTGGGCCTGCAACTGGCCAACAGCGATGAATGGCCGACCTGGAAGCCGACCTCTGAGTTCGGCCAGGTCCGCGCGGCCAGCGACGCGGCGCGGCGTTGATCTAAAGCGCCGCGGGACGGGTTCCGCGGCCCGTCCCCGGTGGTGATGAACCAGGCCAGCTCTCGTTCGTTTTCAACGGCATGAGAGGCTTGGTCATCCTGATGCTGGCGGTTGCCGGGCTTGCCGCCTGTGATCGTCAGCCGCGCGTCAATCCGCCGACGGAACCGGCGGCTCCGATCGACGGGCCGGAGGCGAAGGCCTCTTCTGCGCAGCGCCCGCCCGGCGCAGATACCATGTTGCCGGGGGCGGGGCCCGTCAGCTTCGTCGGCCGCTGGGCGGCCGAGGCGGACTGGTGCTTCAATCCGCGCGGCGACCGCGTGCCGATCGAGATCACCACGACCGAGTTGCGCGGCTATGAGAACCGCTGCGACATCCAGCGCATCACCGAGATCAGCGAAGGCTATGAGGCCGCTTTGAAATGCGACGCCGAGGGCGAGGCGCGCTACGAGCGGGTGCGGCTGACGGCCACCAAGCAGACCCTGGCCATCACCTGGATGGACCGCAGCGACCGGCCGGTCCGGCTGCTGCGGTGCACCACCCTGGCGGGCTGAGGCTCAGACCGCGGCCAGCGCCTGTTCCAGATCGGCGATCAGGTCGTCGATGTGTTCGATCCCGACCGACAGGCGCACGGTGTCCTCGGCCACCCCCGCCTTCTTCAGTTCGTCCGGCGACAGCTGGCGGTGGGTGGTCGAGGCCGGGTGGCAGACCAGGGACTTGGCGTCGCCGATATTGACCAGCCGGGTGAACAGCTTGACCGCGTCCTGGAAGCGCCCGCCGGCCTCTCGTCCCCCCTCAACGCCGAAGGTCAGCAGGCCCGACGCCTTGCCGCCGAAATACTTCTGGATCAGCGGGTGGGACGGATGGTCGGGCAGCCCGGCGTAGTTGACCCACTTCACCTTGGAATGGCCCTTCAGATAGGTCGCCACGGCCACGGCGTTCTCGACGTGGCGGTCCATGCGCAGGGCCAGGGTTTCCAGCCCCTGCAGGATCAGGAAGCTGTTGAACGGCGAGATTGCCGCGCCGGTGTTCCGCAACAGCACGGTCCGCACCCGGCCGATATAGGCCGCCGGACCAAGCGCTTCAGTATAGACCACGCCATGATAGCTGACCTCGGGCTCGTTCAGGCGGCGGAAGCGCGCCCTTTGTTCGGCCCATGGGAAGTTCCCGCTGTCGATGATGGCCCCGCCGATGCTGGTGCCGTGCCCGCCGATATACTTGGTCAGAGACTGCACCACGATGTCGGCGCCGTGCTCGATGGGCCGCGTCAGGTAGGGCGTCGGCACGGTGTTGTCGACGATCAGCGGCAGGCCCTGTGCGTGGGCCGCGTGAGCCAGGGCGGCGAAGTCCACCACATTGCCCAGGGGATTGCCGATGGACTCGCAGAAGACCGCCTTGGTCCGCTCATCCGTATTGGCCGCGACCGCCGCCACGTCGTCGGCGTCGATGAAGCGGACCTCGATGCCATACTGGGGCAGGGTGTGGGCGAACAGGTTGTAGGTGCCGCCGTAAAGCGTCGAGGTGGCGATGATGTTGTCGCCCGCCTCTGCAATCGTCAGGATCGCATAGGTGATCGCCGCCTGGCCCGAGGCCACCGTCAGGGCCGCGATCCCGCCCTCCAGCGCCGCCAGACGCTGCTCCAGCACGTCTGACGTCGGGTTCATGATCCGCGTGTAGATGTTGCCCGCCACCTTCAGGTCGAACAGGTCGGCCCCGTGCTGGGTGTCGTCGAAGGCGTAGCTGGTGGTCTGATAGATGGGCACCGCCACCGACTTCGTCGTCGGGTCGGGCGCATAGCCGGCGTGGACGGCGAGGGTGTCGAACTTCATGGCGGGCTCCGGGCGATGGCGAAGCCCAGACGCTAGCAAGGCCGCCCGAGGGGCGGCCTTGCAGAAATTCTCAACTGAAGCGGAGAAGCTCTAGTTGTTGAACAGGAAGTGCATCACGTCGCCGTCCTTGACGACATAGGCCTTGCCTTCCGCCCGCATCTTGCCGGCTTCCTTGGCGCCCGCCTCGCCCTTCAGCGCGACATAGTCGTCGAAGGCGATGGTTTCGCCGCGGATGAAGCCCTTTTCGAAGTCGGTGTGGATGACGCCGGCGGCCTGGGGCGCGGTGGCGCCGACCGGGATGGTCCAGGCGCGCGCTTCCTTGGGGCCGACCGTGAAGTAGGTCTGCAGGCCCAGCAGCTTGTAGGCCTCGCGGATCAGGCGGTTCAGGCCGGGCTCTTCCAGACCCAGGGTCTCGAGGAACTCTTTCTGCTCCTCGTCGTCCAGGACGGCGATTTCCGACTCGATCTGGGCCGAGATGACCACCGAGTTGGCGTTGTCCTCGGCGGCGCGCTTGGCCACCAGGTCGGACAGATCATTGCCCTTGTCGGCCGAGCCTTCTTCCACGTTGGCGACGTAGAGGGCGGGCAGGGCGGTCAGCAGCTGCAGCATGTCCCAAGCCTTCTTGTCCTCCTTGGACACCTCGGCCAGACGCGCGGGCTTGCCGTCGCGCAGCTTCTCCAGCGCGGCGTCGATCAGCTTCAGCGTCAGCTGGGATTCCTTGTCACCGCCCTTGGCGCGCTTCTCGACCTGAACGCGACGGCGCTCCAGGCTTTCCAGGTCGGCCAGCATCAGTTCGGTTTCGATGATCTCGAGGTCCGAGATGGGGTCGATGCGGTTCTCGACGTGGGTAATGTCGTCATCGACGAAGCAGCGGGCGACGAAGGCCACGGCGTCGCAGTCGCGGATATTGGCCAGGAACTGGTTGCCCAGACCCTCGCCCTTCGACGCGCCGCGCACCAGACCGGCCACATCGACGAAGGTGATCCGCGCGGGGATGATTTCCTTGGATCCGGCGATCTCCGCCAGGGTGTTCAGACGGGCTTCCGGCACGGCCACGTCGCCGGTGTTCGGCTCGATGGTGCAGAACGGATAGTTGGCGGCCTGGGCCGCCGCCGTCTTGGTCAGGGCGTTGAACAGGGTGGACTTGCCGACGTTGGGCAGGCCGACGATCGCGACTTTAAGAGCCATGGGATTCCTCGTGAGCGCGAGCCTTTAGCGGGTTCAGCCCCGTTTGTCAGGTGCGGGGACGCAACGGTCCTTCCTCCCCACGACGCGGGGAGGAAGGACGCGTGTCTGACTACTCCTCGCTATCCACCACCGGCGGCTGCTTGATCGCCGCGTGGACGCCGATAGCCGGGGCCTTTTTGAAGGTCAGGGTGAAGGAGGCGACGCCGCCGTCCACCAGAGGATCACGAAGACCCATCAGCATGACGTGGGTCGAGCCCGGCTTCAGCTCGACCTTCTGGCCGGCGGGCAGGGGCAGGCCGTCTTTCAGCTCGCCCATGCTCATGACCCCGTTCTCCATCTTCATCTCATGGATCTGGGCGCTTTCGGCCAAGGCCGTCGAGACGCTGAGCAGGCGGTCGTCCGATCCGGCCGTCAGGGTGACGTAGCAGCCCCCCGCCTTGGCGCCGTTCGGCGTCGGGCGGCACCAGGCGTCGGCGACCGTGACGGTTCCGGGGACGGCCTCTGCGGGCTTTTCGGCGGCCTGACCACAGGCGCCAAGGGCGAGGAAGGCGGACAGGGCGAGAATGCGTTTCATGGCGGGTCTCTTCTTTTCAGGAAACGGCGGGACGAGGCCGCATGAGGCGTCTTGCGGCGAAATCCAGCAGCAGGACGGTCACGAGGCTCAGTCCCGTCAGGGGATAGAGGATGCAAAGCGGGATGACGATCCCCAGCACGGCGAACCGCACGCGAGGACCAGGCGGGGCCGTCGGCGCCCCCAGACGGGCGCGGGGGCGGGCGCGAGACAGGCTGGGCGGGCGGCGTTTCCACCACATCATCAGGCCGCTGACGCCCAGCAGCCAGACGCCGATGCAACCGGCCAGCATGAGCAGGCGGTTGATCTGGCCGAACTGCGTGCCCTGATGGGTGTAGATACCCCATTCGATGGCCTTGGCCCCGGCGCCGAAGCGGTCGAAACCGATGTCGGCCAGAACAGCGCCCGTCGCCGGATCGACATAGAGGGTGCGGCTGTCCTGCACCCGACGGACCTGGGCGACGACGGTATAGGCCGTGCCAGCCTGGGCCGGGATCGACACCGTATAGGGGCGAGGCAGGTTCCGGGCTTCGGCAGCTGCAACCACGACGGTCAGGCTCTGGCCATGGGACGGCGACGGCAAGACGACGCCCTCCATGGTCCACCCTGCGCCGGCGGGGTGATCATGATGCTCGGCCCTTTGCCAGGCGCCCGCCACCGGCGCCGGCGGGCGGCCCCAGCCGCTGGCCTTGACCGCGCCCATGACCTGATCGCCCCAGACGGCGGACCACGGCATCCCCGTCACGGCCAGAAACAGGATGATACCCCCGACATAGAGGCCGACCAGGGCGTGCAGATCGCGCCAGAAGGGGCGACGGCGCACATCGGTCTCATGCAGGATCAGCACCGCGCCCTGACGTCGCCTCGGCCACCACAAATACAGGCCGGTGGCGCACAGGACGATGGTCCATCCGGCCACGATCTCGATCAGGATGTTCAGCGCCTTTCCGGTCGTCCCGCCGAACAGGCTCAGCGAGTGCAGCTTCTTGATGGTTTCGGTGACGCCGCCCTGGTCGATGACGCCCGTCACGCGGGCCGTGTGCGGATCGACAAAGACAGTCTTCTGCGATCCGTCCGGGCGGTCGATGCGCACCCGCACCGCCTGATCGGGCGAGGCCGGCAGGGTCAGATTGGTCGCGCGGCCGCCACCGGCCCGGGCGGCGCTGGCGAGCCAGTCGTCCGGCGCGGCCCGTGTCGCCGCCGGCGCGACCTCGATCATCCGCCGGTTGGCGAACTGATCGATCTCGTCCTTGAACAGATAGAGCCCGCCGGTCAGCGCCAGCAGCATCAGGA
Source organism: Brevundimonas sp. UBA7506 (assembly GCF_002479495.1). GTDB lineage: Bacteria > Pseudomonadota > Alphaproteobacteria > Caulobacterales > Caulobacteraceae > Brevundimonas. Next base: position 27,418 of record NZ_DLNQ01000001.1, on the reverse strand, counting down.
AGGGCATCACCAGCACCCCGGCGTAGAAGTGCCAGCGCCAGACGGCCCGATAGGCACCAGACATAATGTGCGGCGCCCTTCCCTTGATCGGAGCAGGCATCAGTAGGCCAACCGCAGGCCGACAAAGACCGAACGGCCCTCGCCGGGGAAGAAGACGGCGGTCGACGCCGAACGGGCGTCGGTCACGGCCGAGAATTCGCCGACGTAACGCTCGTCCGTCAGGTTCCGCGCATCGACATAGATCGAGGCGTTCGGGCCGATGTCGAAGCCGCCCGTCAGACCCAGCAGGGCGTAGTCGGGCGCCTTCATCGTATTGGCGTAATCGACATAGGGACTGCTGATCCGCCACTCGACCGAGGGCGCGACGAAGACGCCCGACGGATGGCGCCAGGTCAGCTCGGCCCGGTACTGATGCTCGGGCACCACCGGCAGGCGGCTGTCGCCCCAGCGCGCGTCGCCGTCGAAGCGGAAGTCGCTCCAGTTGTAGGTCTGGCGCAGCAGCAGCGAGCCGTCTGCGATCTCGACCGGCAGGCGCCAGTCCAGACCGGCCTCGAGGCCCTGGTGGATGGTTCGGTCGGCGTTGAAGGTCGCGGCCGGAATGTCCGGCCCGACGATGAAGTTCAGCATCTCGCCGTCGATCTGGCTGCGCCAGGCGGTCAGGTCCCAGGCGAAGGCGCCGCGTCTGCCGCGCGTGCCGATCTCGGCGGTCCAGGCATCATGAACCTCGACGGGCGTAAAGCCCGTCAGCGGGGCCTGCACGAGCGCCCCATAGGTCGGCGGCTCGACCGAGCGGGTCACGTTGGCGAAGACCTGGGCGCCGTCCTCGGCTTCCCACAACAGGCCCAGACGCGGCGAGAACCAGTCGTAGTCGATGCTGTCGTCATTGGCCGGAGCCAGATGGTCGCGATAGTCGCGCGTGGCCCGTCCCCAGGACCCGCCCGCGACCAGGGCCAGCCGGTCGGTGACGAACAACCGTCCCTCGGCGAAGACGTCGAGGCCAGACGCCTCCTGCCGCGCATCCGCCGTCCTGGCGCCGCGCAGGCCGCTCAGGTTGACGTAACGCAGAGCCTCGACCTCGCCGTCCCGCCACGAAAAGCCGTAGAAGGCGTCGGCGCGCAGGCCCGCCACCTGACCCGTCCAGTCGATCCGGCCGAAAGCGCCGCGCGTGGCGCTGTCCTGATCCATGACCTGGAAGATCGGGTGATAGAGCGACTTCTCCCAGCCCCAGACGGCGCCCTCGAACAGGGTGGACTCGCTGAAGCGCCAGCGGGTCTGCAATGTCAGGCGCTTGACCGTCAGGTCGCGGGCCTGATCCCCCGACAGAGCCGAGGTGGAGGCCATGCGCGGCGTCTTCAGGGCCTGATCCAGCGTCAGGGCGCCGGGGATGTCCTGCTTGATATCCGCCGCCTGGGCGATCAGGCGCACCTCGCGATCCTCGCCGAACGAACGCCCGGCGTTGACGGTCAGGCGGCCCTGCGACTGTTCGCTATGGTCGCGCCAGCCGTCGCTCTGCATGGCGGAGGCGGCGGCATAGACGTCCCAGTCGCCGGACGTGCGGGCCACCGCGGCGTGGCCGCGTACAGAGCCGAAACTGCCGCCCTCCAGCTGCCACAGGTTCTCTTGCAGCGCCGTGCGGCCCGTCGGCGTGACCAGATTGATCGCCCCGCCCAGTTGCGCCCCGCCAAAGCGCAGTGTGTTCGACCCCTTCCACACCTCGATGTAGCGGGCGCTCAGGGCGTCCACGCCCTGAAAGTCGGAAAAGCCGTCGGCGTCGGCGAAGGGCACGCCGTCCTGGGCCAGCAGGACGCCGCGCTGGTGGAAGCCCTGGGCGATGCCCGAGCCGCGAATGGAAAGGCGGCTTTCCTCGCCATAGCGCTTTTGCGCGAGCAAGCCGGGGACGTTCCTCAGGGTGTCGGAAAAGCCCTGGGCGAAGCGGTCGGCGTAACTCTCGGCCGAGACGACGGCCACGGCGCCGGGGGTGCGGCTGAGCCGGTCGCGCGCCTCGGCCACGACGGCGGGGTCTTCGGCGTTGCGGCGGCCGGTGACAATGATGCTGTCGACAACGGTCGTTGGGCCCTCAGCCTCGGAGGCGTGAGCAAAGCCCGGCACCAGGCAGGCGCCGATGAGCAGCGCGCACGGCGCCGCGGTGGTCTTGAAAGACATGGAAGATCAAATCCTGAAAACAGAGGTGCGGTCGCGGGCGTCGTCATGGGACGCGCGCGAGGCGGCAGAGGTTCTGGTTTTCAGGCGTGGGGAGGCGCGGTGGACGGCGGACGCGGCGGGGCGCGGGCCGGCGGCGGGGGGCTGACGCGGAAGGGCGCATAGGCGACCGGCTCGACCATGCGGACGGTCGGGGCGGGCGCCGGCGCTGGCGGTTCGGGCAAGGCGGCCAGCAGGGGCATGACGCAGGCCGCGCACTTGGCCCCGACATGCTTGTTGATGGGGCCGTCCACCCCGCCCGCGAGGATCGTCTGAGGCCCTTCGGCCGAGCAGATGACGATGGGCTGGCCCGGAGTCGACGCCGCCAGAGCCGCGAACGGCATCAGGGTTCCGATCACGATGGCGAACGTCGCGGCCAGGAAGGCCAGCGAACGCGCAATCGACCAGTTTTCACTCTGGGACCGGGTCACGAGCCTGGGCTTAAACCTTCCCGCAATGTGAAGCTATAGCGACCGGACGCCGCGCACCCTCGACAATGGCTGTTTCTCCGTGCCAGCGTGGTCGCCGGACAAGCTCAGGGGGAACCCATGATCCGCGCACTCGGACCCTTCGCCGTCGCCATGCTGCTGGCCGCGCCCGCAGCCGCTCAGCAGGTAGAGGAGGGGCCGGGCGGTCCCGACCGTGTCTCCCTGACCGTCTATAACCAGAACATCGCTTTGGTTGAGGACGTGCGGAACCTCAACGTGCCCGCCGGGCGGTCGCGTCAGGAGTTTCCGGGCGTGTCGGCCAGCATCCGGCCCGAGACGGTCGGCCTGTCGGGACGGGGCCTGTCGGTGGTGGAGCAGAACTTCGACTATGACCTGCTGACGCCGGGCAAGCTGATGGAAAGCGCCGTCGGCGGCGACATCGGCATCGTCCGCACCAATCCCGGCTCGGGCGCACAGACGACCGAGCGCGCCCGCGTCCTGGCGGCGAATCAGGGCGTGGTTCTGCAGATCGGCAACCGCATTGAGGTGCTGCGCGACGACGGGGTGCCGACGCGGGTCATCTTCGACCGGGTGCCGGAAAATCTGCGCCCGCGCCCGACGCTCAGCGTCACTTTGGACGCCGAGGGCGCCGGTCGCCGCGAGACGACGCTCAGCTATCTGACCACCGGCCTGGCGTGGAAGGCCGACTATGTCGCCCGCTTCGACGAGAAGGCGGGCAAGCTGGACCTGACCGGCTGGGTCACCATCACCAACAACTCGGGCGCGACCTTCTCCAACGCCCAGACGCGGGTGGTGGCCGGCGACATTAATCTGGTCAACCAGGGCGGCTATAATCCACGCCAGGTGCGTGCGGGCGCCGTGCGGGGGAACGGCACGCAGACGGGCGGGCAGGGCGCCCTGGCCGACGTCTATGTCTATCCGCTGCCGGAAGCCGTCACTGTCGCCAACAGCCAGACCAAGCAGGTCGGTCTGCTGGACGCGGTCGGCGTCCCGGCCAGCAAGCGCTACCTCTATGTGGCCAACGGCTTCCAGACCGCCGAGGAGCCCAGCGCGGCCGAAGTGGGCGTCATCTTCAGCAACGCCTCGGGAGCGGCGGCGCGCGCCCTGCCGGCGGGCGTCATGCGCGTCTATGTGAAGGACGAGGCGGGCGAGCCGCGCTTCATCGGCGAGGATCAGGTCGATCACGCCCCCGCCGGATCAGAGATCGTCATCACGACCGGCGAGGCCTTTGACGTCACGGTGCAGCCGCGCGTGGTTTCCAGCGCCGCCGCGTCCAAGTCGTCCTACTATCGTTGGCGCACCCGCTACGCGATGGAATACACCGTCCGTAACGCCCGCTCGCAGCCGGTGACGGTCGAGGTGCGCCAGCGGGGTCTGGGCCGGGACACGGAACTGAGCGAGCAGAGCATCGACGGCGACCTGCGCGACGCCCAAACCGTGGTCTGGCGCGTGCCCGTGCCCGCCAACGGCGAGACCAAGCTGACCGCGACCATCACGACCGGCGGCTGATCCCATGCGCCGCCTGCTGGCGATCACCACGGCCCTGACGCTGCTCGGCCCTGCGGTCTGGGCTCCCGTCTCCATGGCCCAGACGGAAAGCGTCTCCGCGCGCCCGGACGGAGCGACGGTGGTCATCTACCGCGACCGCCCCGTGAACACCGTCGAACTGATGGCCCAGTCGCGTCAGTCCTGGAACCTGTTGGACCAGCAGGGTCTGGCCCTGATCGTCGAGACGCGCACCGTCGACCTGCCGGCGGGCGAGGGGATCATCCGCTTTCGAGGTCTGGCCACCGGGGTGGTGCCGCAGAGCGCGGTGCTGGAGGGCCTGCCTGCCCATGTGGTCGAGCGCAACGCCGACTTCGACCTTCTGTCGCCCGCCAGCCTGATGGAGAAGTCGGTAGGCGAGGTCGTGCGCGTCGTCCGCACCAATCCCGCGACCGGCGAACAGGTCGAGAAGGCCGCCGTCATCCGCGCGGGCGCCCAAGGGACCGTGCTGGAGATCGACGGCCGGTTCGAGGCCCTGGACTGCTCGGGTCAGACCGAGCGCGTCATCTTCGACCGCGTGCCGGAAGGTCTGGGCGACCAGCCGGTGCTGTCCGTCCGCACCCGCGCCGAGCAGGCCGGCCGCCACACCGTCACCCTGGCCTATCTGGCCACGGGGCTGCAGTGGTCGGCCGACTATGTGGCGCGGCTGAACCCCGACGGGCGGACGCTGGACCTGACGGGGTGGGTGACCCTGGCCAACTTCGGCGGCACCGGCTTCCCTGACGCTCCGGTTCAGGTGGTGGCCGGCACGCTGAGGAAGGACGACGGCACCGTGCCGGTTGAGCCGGTGATCCGCTATCCGCAGACCGGCTGCTGGCCACAGGGGACGACGACCTTCGGTTCGGGAGAGTTCGCAAACTATGGCGGGCCTCCGCCGCCGTCGCCCCCGCCTCCGCCGCCCATGGCCGCTCCCATGATGCGGATGGCGGTCGAGAGCGCTGTGGACGAGATCGTCGTCACCGGCAGCCGGGTCGTTCGTCAGGGCGAACTGGGCGACTACAAGATCTACACCCTGCCGGAGCCGACCACGGTGGCCGCGCGCCAGACCAAGCAGGTGCGGTTCATAGAGCGCGAGGGCGTGGCCTATGACCGCGTCTATCGCGCCTGGGTTGATGACAATGATAGCGCCGAGGCTGAGCCGGCCGAGATCCAGCTGCGGCTTCGCAACGAGGCGCGCACGGGCCTGGGCCTGGCCCTGCCCGGCGGCACGGTGGCGGTGATGCAGCCCGACGGCGTGGGCGGCGCCCTGCTGGCGGGCGAAGACCGATTCGAGGACAAGGGCGTGGGCCTGCCGGTGCGTCTGACGTTCGGCCAGTCGCCTGACGTGCGGGTCGCGACGCGGCGTGGGTCGTCCAGTTCGACCCGGGACAAGGGGATCCGCACGCGCCGCGCGGATATGGAGATCACCGTCACCAATGCGCGCAGCGAGGCCGTGACCGTTGATCTGTCGCCTCAGGCGGCGGGACGGCGGGGCTTCCGCATTCTCAGCCAGTCGATCCGCAGCCGCATCGACGACACCGGCTATCCGGTCTGGACGATGACCGTGCCCGCCAACGGCGCGGCGACCCTTAAGGCGACCTGGACGACGACGGACTGAGGCTGTGATTCTCCCTTCCCTTCGTGGGGAGGGAGAGGCTTGCGCTATTCCCCCCGCGCCGCCTGCCTGGGGCTGAACTTGGGCGCCGGGGCCAGGCGCATGACCTCGCCCTGATAGCGTTCGTCTTCGCCGTTCACCGCAAAGGGCAGGGCGTCGGCGCAGGCCTGCAGCATGGCGTCCAGCCAGGGCTTGTCGGCCTTGTGGAAGTCGCCAAGGACGTGAGCGTGGACCAGTTGCGGCTCGCCGGGGTGGCCGATGCCCATGCGGGCGCGGCGGAAGTCGGCGCCCAGGTGGCTGATCAGGCTGCGCACGCCGTTCTGACCCGCCGCGCCGCCGCCGGTCTTCATGCGGAAACGACCGGGGGCCAGGTCGATCTCGTCGTGGAAGATGATGATTTCGCTGGGCTTGATCTTGTAGAAGCGCGCCGCCTCGCCGACCGCCCGGCCGCTCTCGTTCATATAGGTCTGGGGCTTCATCAGCAGGACATTGGTCCCCTCGACCTCGCCCTCGCTGACGATGGACTGGAACTTGGCCCGCTCGGGGCCGAAACGCCAGCGGCTGGCGATCTCGTCCACGGCCATGAAGCCGATGTTGTGGCGGTTCTTTTCGTACTTGGCGCCCGGATTGCCGAGCCCTGCGATGATGATCATGCCGCCCTCATGCCCTGTGCTTCGGGCAAAGAAAAGCCCCGCTCCGGCGAACCGGGCGGGGCTGAAATCTTCCGAAGAAGAAGCCTATCAGGCTTCGGCTTCAGCGGTGGTGTCACCGGCGTCCGACTGCGAGGCAGCCGAGTTCTTGATCGTGGCGATCACGAAGTCGCGGTCGGTGATGGTGGCCGAGGCGCCCTTCGGCAGGGCGATGTCCGACATGCGGATGGTTTCGCCGATTTCGCGACCCTTCAGGTCGACAACCAGCTCTTCCGGGATCTGGTCGGCGGCGACCAGGATCTCGACCGAGTGACGGACGACTTCCAGCATGCCGCCGGCGCGGGTGTAGGGCGCTTCGTCAGCGTTCTTGAAGTGAACGTTGATTTCGATCTTGATCGGAGCCTTGGCGTCGACGCGCATCAGGTCGAAGTGCATCGGACGGTCCGACACCGGGTCGAAGTCGACGGTCTTGGCGATGACCGGCTGGGTCTCTTCGCCGTACTTCAGGGTCACCAGGTGGCCCAGCAGCTTGCCGGTGTAGAGCGACTTGCGGAAGTCCTTCTCGTTCACCGAGATGGCGACGGGGGCCTTGTCGCCGCCGTACAGGATGCCAGGGACAGCGCCCGCGCGACGCACTGCACGTGCGTTGCCGGTACCAACGCCTTCACGGACGTCAACGTTCAGAATGATCTCGGCCATCGGGCTCGCCTCAACAACAACAGTAACGCCGCGCCAACCGGGGCCCGCGCAGCGGGGTCATGAACCCTCGAATTCAAGAGGGCGGGCTATTACACGGAACATGGGGAGGACGCAACCGCCCCGGTCGTTTCAGCCCGCCTTGTCGTCACTTCATGCCGCTTCCCGGCATGGGATTGGACTCGGCGATAGTGACGGTTGGGGTGGTTTGAGCGGGCGCGGGCCCGGTATACTGGGCCGTGCAGGTCGCCAGATCGCGCAGGATATGGCGACCTGTGCAGAACATGTCCTCATAGCTGGGGCGCGATGCGGCGAGGCACTGGTACAGCATCAGCTTCGACATGCTGAGGCAGAACTCGTTGTTCGATTCGGTCGACAGGGCGTTCGTGTTGGCTTGCGCGTCTTCGCCGGCGGCTCCCAGAGCGGCCAGGGCGGCGATCGCCAGGGAGTTGACCACTGCAGGCGTGAACGGCGCGCCGCGCTGCGCCGGCGTCAGGTTCAGCCCCGAGCCGCTGTTGGCGGCGGCGAACAGGCGGGCGCTTTCCTCTGCCGAGGGCAGGCGCGCCACCGCCAGGGCCTTGGCGCCTTCCAGTCGGCCGCTGCGGTCCGCCACGGGCTGCACCGCCCAGCGGCGCCGCGGGTCGCGACGTTCCTGAATCGTATAGGCGTCGCCTTCAACCGCTTCGGCGATCGCCGTCAGAGCGGCGATGTCCTTGCCGAGCGTCGAGGTGATCAGGCCTGCGGCGGCGTCGGCGCCGGGCAGGGTGGCGGCGTAGGCCGGGTCGGCGACGATGCGCGAGATCATTTCCTGCCGCAGGGCAGGCGTCGAGGCGAACTGGCGTACGCCGGCGACATATTCGGGCGATTGCAGCGCGAGGATCGAGCCGTAGGCGATCATGCCGCGCGACAGCTGGCCTGGCTCGGAGGCGGCGCCTTTGCGGATCGCCGCCTGAATGGACTCAGCGTCGGCGAATCCCGCCTGTATGGTGCCGACTTCGCGCACGTAGGCGACATAGACCGAGGCTGCCTGGGCCACGCCCTGGTTCAGGCTTACCGCGGGCAGGGGGGCGACCACCGGCGGCGGCGGCGGCGCTTCCGGTTCGGGCGTCGAGCAACTGGCCAGAAGGGCGGCGGCGGCGATGGCGGCGACGGACAGGCCGCGGCGCAAGAAGGCCTGGGTCATCGGCGAACTTCCCTCAAATCAAACGCGGGGCGCGCCCCTTGAGGCCAAGGTAGGCGCGCTCCAGAAACTGATGCGTCTTATATCGCTGAGGGAATGGTTATTCGAAGGTTAATCGAACAGCTTCGAGACCGATTCCTCATTGGCGATACGGCGGATAGCTTCGCCGATCAGAGGGGCCACGGAAACCGTGCGGATCTTCCCGCACTTCAAAACTTCGTCAGGCTGTTCGATGGAATCGGTGATCACCAATTCCTTGAGCGGGCCGTTGGTGACGCGCTGCACCGCCGGACCCGAGAGGACGCCGTGGCTGATGTAGGCAGAGACCTCGGTGGCGCCGCGATCGATCAGGGCCTGGGCGGCGTTCACCAGGGTGCCGCCCGAATCGACGATGTCGTCGAACAGGATGCAGCGGCGGCCTTCGACGTCGCCGATGATGTTCATGACCTCGCTCTCGCCTGCCTTGGGACGGCGCTTGTCGACGATGGCTAGGTCCGCGTCCAGTCGCTTGGCCAGCGAGCGGGCGCGCACCACGCCGCCGACGTCCGGCGAGACGATCATCAGATCATCGCCGCGCGGATAGTGATCCTTGATGTCTTGGGCCAGCACGGGCGTGGCCACCAGGTTGTCGGTCGGAATGTCGAAGAAGCCCTGAATCTGGCCGGCGTGCAGATCCATGGTCAGGACGCGATCAGCGCCGGCGCGGGTGATCAGGTTGGCCACCAGCTTGGCCGAGATCGGCGTGCGGCCGCCGGTCTTCCGGTCCTGACGGGCGTAGCCGAAGTAGGGCATGACCGCCGTGATCCGCCGCGCCGACGCCCGCACCAGGGCGTCGGTCATGATCAGCAGCTCCATCAGGTTGTCGTTGGCCGGATAGGAGGTCGACTGGATGACGAAGACGTCTTCGCCGCGGACGTTCTCCTCGATGACGGCGAAAACCTCATTATCGGCGAATCGCTTCACCTGGGCCTTGGTCAGGGGCATGTCGAGGTGGGACCCGATGGCCTGGGACAGAGTCCGGTTCGAATTGCCAGAGAGCAGCTTCATGACCGGTCATCCTTTTGCCGTCATCGCTGCGCCAATGAGCGCAGTCGTTTCTGGACGCGCTCTTTAGCAGCGGATCGCCTCGCATCAACCCGTCATGACGGATTTCGCTGCATTGGCATGGTCGCCGTCGCTGCTATAGAGATCGCCGTAACGACTGCGGCGCACCGGGGGTGTGCCGTGACCAAGGCATCTTAAGAGGTCGCCCTTGCCCGCTTCGAAGTCCCGTACCGGCCTGACCCTGATGACGGTCGCCGTCGCCGCCCTGACGGTTTCCGCCTGTTCCGGGACCAAGCCGCGCCAGCGACTGGCCTATGAGGAGCGCCCCGTCGAGGCGCTCTACAACACCGGCTATCAGCGACTGCAGTCCAAGCGCTGGACCGACGCCGTGGACTATTTCCAGGAAGTGGAGCGTCAGCACCCCTATTCGGAATGGTCGCGTCGGGCGATCCTGATGCAGGTCTACGCCTATTATCAGAACAACAACTATCAGGACGCCATGGCGGCGGCTGATCGTTTCATCGCCCTGTTCCCGGGCAACCCGTCTGCGGCCTACGCCTTCTACATGCGCGCCATCTGCAACTTCGAGCAGATCGTCGACGTGGGCCGGGACCAGGCCTACGCCGAGGCCGCACTGGCTGGCTTGCGCGACGTCGCGCGCCGCTATCCCAACACGCCCTACGCCACCGACGCCCGCGTCAAGATCGACATGGTCAACGACCAGCTGGCCGGCAAGGAGATGACCGTGGGTCGCTTCTATCAGCGGGCCAACCAGCCGCTGGCCGCGATCAACCGCTACAAGACGGTCATCAATAGCGAAGCCTTCCAGCGCAGCTCGCACACACCGGAAGCCCTGTACCGTCTGGTGGAGGTCAACCTCGCCCTGGGCCTGAACGAAGAGGCTACCCGCAACGCCGCCGTCCTGGGTCACAACTATCCGGGCAGCCCCTGGTACGCAGAGGCCTACGCCCTGCTGACCGAACGTGGCCAGCGCCCGGACGTTCAGCCCGAGGCCAAGCGCGAAAGCTGGCTGCAGCGGATCATCCCCGGCGGGGCCTGATGCTTTAGGGGGACGCATGCGGAAAGACGCTGCGTTCCCTTTCTGCTTCCGGCTACAGTGGGCTGTAAAGTCGAATCAAGCTGGCCCATGCTGACCACACTCTCGATCCGTGACGTCGTTCTCATCGACGCCCTCGACCTGGAGGTCGGCGAGGGGCTGACCGTGCTGACCGGCGAGACCGGCGCCGGCAAATCCATCATTCTCGACGCTCTGGGCCTGGCGCTCGGCGCGCGCAGCGATGCGGGGCTGGTGCGCGCGGGCGCCAAGCAGGCGGTCGCCACCGCCGTCTTCACCGCCCCCGACGACGCCGCCCTGATCGCCCTTCTGGCCGAGCGCGGCTTCGAGGTCGCGCCGGGCGAGGAGTTGATCCTGCGCCGCGTCGTCTCGGCCGACGGCCGCAGCCGCGCCTACGTCAACGACCAGCCCGCGGGCGTCACCGCCCTGCGCGAGATCGGCGCCCTGTTGGTCGAGGTGCATGGCCAGCACGAAACCGTCGGCCTGCTGGACTGGAAGACCCACCGCGCCCTGCTGGACAATTATGGCGGCCTGCAGCCCCAGCTGTCGGGCGTGGCCGCCGCCGCCGAGCGTCTGAAGGCCGCTCAGGGGCGTTTGGACCAACTGGAAGCCTCCGCCGCTGAAGCCGCCGCCAAGGCGGAGGAGATCGCGCTCAACCTCGCCGACCTTGACGCCCTGGACCCGCAAGCTGACGAGGAAACCGAACTGGCGGGCGAACGCGCCATCCTGGGCGCGGCGGAAAAGGCTGTCGCCGACCTGGCCGACGCCCGCAACCTGCTAGGCGGGGACAAGCTGAGCCAGCGTCTGGCTTCGGCCCTGCGCGCCGTCGAACATGCCCGCCAGCGCGCCGTTCAGGCCGGGGCTGAGGGCGACAACCCCATCATCGTCAAGCTGGCCCTGGCGGCCGAGGCCGTGGACCGCGCGCTGGTCGAGGCGACCGAGGCCGTCGCCGCCGTCGACGCCGCCGCCGACGCCTTCGACTTCGAGCCGGGCCGTCTGGACAAGGCCGAGGAGCGCCTGTTCAGCCTGCGCGCCGCCGCCCGCAAGCTGAACACCACGGTCGACGCCCTGCCGGCGCTGCGCGTCCGTCTGCGCGAGCAACTGCGCCTGATCGAGGACGGGGCCGAGGCCCTGACCAACGCCCGTCGTGACGTGGCCGTGGCGATCGAGGCCTATGATGTGGCCGCCATGCTGCTGACCTCGGCGCGCGAGGCGGCGGGCGATCGTCTGGTCGCAGCCGTCATGGCCGAGTTGGGTCCGCTCAAACTGGATCGCGCCCGTTTCCGCGTGATGCTGGAGCCCATCGAAGGCCGGCGCGGCTCTCTGGGCGTCGAGACGGTGCGTTTCGAGGTCGCCACCAACGCCGGCACGCCCTTCGGCCCGTTGGACACCGTGGCCTCAGGCGGCGAACTGGCGCGCTTCGCGCTCGCCATGAAGGCGGCGCTCGCCAGCCGCGAAGATCAGCGCCAGCCGGTCATGATCTTCGACGAGGTGGATCAGGGTGTCGGCGGCGCCGTGGCCGAGGCCGTTGGCGGGCGCCTGCAACGTTTGTCCAAGGGCGCCCAGGTCCTGGTCGTGACCCATAGCCCCCAAGTCGCCTCGCGCGGTCACGCCCACTGGAAGGTCCGCAAGGCCGATGTGGACGGCCACACCCGCACCTCCATCGATGTGCTGGAATCCCATCCCCGCCAGGAAGAAATCGCCCGGATGCTGTCGGGCGCCGAGATCACCGACGAGGCGCGGGCGGCGGCGCGGGTGCTGATCGGATAAGGGCGATGCGCGACGACGGCACGGTAGGTTTCTGGGTCTACATCGTCGCCAATCATCGCAACGGCGCCATCTACACGGGCCACACAGAAAACCTGGGGCGTCGTGCGCATGAGCATGCGTCCGGTTTGATGCCCGGCTTCACGCGCGACCACGGATGCAAGACCCTGGTCTGGGCCGAATGGCACGAAACCCGCGAAAGCGCTTTTCGGCGCGAGCGCGCTATCAAGGAATGGCGACGCGCATGGAAGCTGCGCCTGATCGAAGAATGCAATCCGACCTGGCGGGATATGTTAGCGGACTATGTGACGTAGGGCCCAACCCAAGCTCGCTCATCCCGGCGAAGGCCGGGATCCAGATCATAGGGTGGAGTGGTGAATTCTAGAGGGCGGGACTGCGCCAGCTGAATAGGCGGCACCACCTTACAATCTGGATCCCGGCCTTCGCCGGGATGAGCGGATTAAGGGGATGCTTAGACGCCCAGAATCCAGCCTTCTTCGTTCTCGACCTGGGCCAGCAGGGCTTCGTCCGCGCTCTTCGGCGGCGCAAACGCCTTCTGCAGCGTGCCGGCGTCGTCCATTTGGGCGAAGGCTTCGGCGGCGGTGCGGACCTGGGCCTGGGTCTTGTATTCCTTGACGCCCTCGGCGCTGACCTGACGCTTGGCGTCGAACAGGGCGGGCCAGACCTCGACCACGACGGCCGACAGGGGCTCGACGTCGGCTTCGGTCAGCTCGCGCCAGCCCGTGCCGAAGGGCCAGACGGCGGCCGAGGCGCCCAGCTTGTCCAGCAGGCGGCGCAGCATGGGCACGCCCAGCAGGGTCAGGCCGCCGACAGCGCCCGCGCCGTGCATCTGCCAGACGCTCTTGGGCGGCAGCTTGTCCTTGCGCGCGGCCAGTTCGGTGGCGCGGAACTCGGGGATGTCGGCGCCGGCGCCTTCGGGCGGCTTGGTCGTGGTCAGCCAGCGTTGCGCCTGGCTGGCCGGCGAGCCCCAGAAGGGCCAGGCCTCGTCCGTCATCAGACGGTTCATCTTGGCCGCGACCTGATAGCGGTTGTTCGTGTTGTCGGCCTTGTCGACAATGTTGGCGGCCAAGAACTTGCCCATGACGTCCCAGGGGCGACCGTCCAGCTTCAGACGCGCCGCCGTGCCGGCGGGGAAGCCGAAGTCGAAGTCGAAGCCGACCAGGACGCGGTCGCCGCGCTTGCGGTGTTCAGCCAGCAGGTCGGCGATCAGCTTCTCGCCCTCGGCGCGCGTGGCGACGTTGTGGGTCTCGGTATAGAGGCGGAAACGCACGTCGCGCTTGGCCACGCCGACCCACAGGGTCTGCTCGCCCAGCTTCTTGCCTTCGGCGGCGGTCCAGTCGGCGATGATGTAGGCGTCGAAGAGACGGGCCACGGCGGGCTCCTGAAGAAACGCAGTAAACAGCAGAGGCGGGGGTTCTAGCCTTCCGCGACGAGGCCGGGAAGGGGGCGATCAGCGCTTCATCAGGGCTTCGACATGCGACAACCAGCGCCGCCCCAGCCGCAGGGCCTCGGTCGGCGAGCCGGTCGAGGCCGGCAGGTCGGCGTTCCACAAGGCCAGTTCGAACTCGGGGCTGCGGGTGTCGGCGAACATCAGGCGCAGCACCACCTGCTCGGCCTCGGGCACGACCACGTCCAGGTCCTTGCGCAGGGCGCCGCGCCGGGCACGGGCCACGACGTGGCCGTCGACGATGATCTCGCCGCCCTCGACCTCATCGAAGGCATAGACCAGTCCCTGCGAACCGCGCTTCCACAGCACCACCACCTGTCCGCCGTCGAAATCCAGACCCGCGGCGCGGCCCTCGGCGGGCGACAGGGCTTCGGTGTCGGCCTTAACGCCCAGCGACTTGAGCAGGGCCCGCTTCAGCCGCCGTTCCGGCTCCATCCACCAGGACAGCAACAGGGCGCCGGTCGTCAGGAAGGCGGCGGTCAGGGCGATCAGCAGGATGACCCTGAACGTCTCGCCCATGGGTCAGGCCTCCATATCCAGCTCGACCACCACGGGGACGTGGTCGCTGGGCTTGTCCATGTCGCGGGCCTCGCGATGGGTCTCGACGCCCCGGAACCTGTCCGTGGCCTGGGGCGACAGGAGGGCGTAGTCGATGCGGATGCCGTTGTTCCTCTGCCAGGCGCCGGCCTGATAGTCCCAGAAGGTATAGGTCCCCTTGGGCTCCCCGCCCAGGTCGTGGGCGTCGGCAAGGCCCAGCCACTTCATGGCGTTCAGGGCCGCGCGCGTTTCCGGCTGGAACAGGGCGTCGTTGACCCAGTCCTCCGGCTTGGCCGCGTCGTCGGGCGTCAGGATGCAGTTGTAGTCGCCGCACAGGGCAAGCGGCTCCTCGAAGGCCAGCAGGGCCTTGGCGTGGTCGTGCAGGCGTTGGAACCAGGCCAGCTTGTACGGAAACTTCTCGGTGCCCAGGGGATTGCCGTTCGGCAGATAGATGGACGCCACGCGCACCGGAACCGGGGCCTCGATCAGGGCCTCCAGATAGCGGGCCTGTTCGTCTGCGTCGTCGCCGGGCAGGCCGCGTCGGATGTCGGACAGCGGGAATTTCGACAGGATGGCGACGCCGTTATAGGTCTTCTGACCGTGGGTCTCGACGTTGTAGCCCAGGCTCTCGAAGGCCTCGCGCGGGAATTTCTCGTCCACGCATTTGATTTCCTGGAAGCAGACGACGTCGGGATTGGCGGCTTCCAGCCAGGCCAGCACGGTGGGCAGGCGGGCGTTGACCGAGTTCACGTTCCAGGTGGCGATGCGCATGGCCTAAGGCTAAGCCGCGTCGCGTTCGGCGAAAAGAGGTCGCCAAAAACAAAGACGCCGCCGGATTGCTCCGGCGGCGCCTCGTTTGACGATCAGGCGTCGCTTAGGCTTGCGGCGTCGCGGCCGGAGGCGTGGTCGTCAGCTTGCAGCCGCCGCCGATCTGCTGGGCCGTGGCGCAGGGATAGACCTGTTGCACGACACGCTCGGCGTTCTGGCGAATGATGAAGCCGTCAGCGCCGGCGCAGGTCATTTCGATGAAACGGCCGTTTGCGTTCTGACCCATCAGACGGACCTGCTGCACGTCGCAGGCAGCGGCGTCCGTGCCGGGCAGCCAGGCCTTAACCGTCGCAGCCTGTTCAGCGGGCGTGGTGAACAGGCAGGTCGAGTTCTGGCTGAGGATTTGCAGGCATTCGGTCTTTTCCCAGCCCGAAGCGCTCTTTTCGATCCAGTAGCCGTCAGCGCCGGCGCAGCCCACTTCATAAATGACGGCGCCGTCGCCCGATTGGCCCCTCACTTTGACTTCATCGACGGTGCAGGGGACGCTGGCCTGGGTCGCATAGGCCTTCAGGAAGCCTTGAATGTCCAGGTTGCCCGGAAGGGTGCAGGTCGGCCCGGTGGGGGCTTCAGGATTGGCCGCGCGAGCGGCTTGAGCTTGGCTGTCGAGAATGACGCAGTCGACGGCTTGGGGCGGCGTGGAGGCGACTACAATATAGCCCGGCGCGCCGGAGCAGGCCGTTTCGTAAATTTTGGTCTGTTCAGCAGTTTGCCCCAGCAACTTCGAGTCGGTCACCTGGCACGTGACCGATGCAGAAGCGAGAACCGCTTCAGCTTCGGCCTTGATGACCGCCGGATCCACTGGAGCGGGCGCCTGGTTGCGTTGCTCGCGATTCTGGCGTTGGCGATCCATGCGTGACGGGGTGACGCGGCTGGACGGAGCCGAGATCGCGGACTGTGAGGAGGCCGGTCCGTTGCCGGTCCCGGTGCCGTCTTGCGCGTTGGCAGGTGAGGCGACCAGAGCCGCCAGGGTGAGCGCGCCGCCCAGCGCCGCCAGAGTTTTGTTCAACACGGGGTTCTCCTCAAACCAATTCCGTTAGCCTTGGCGACCGGATTCCTCGCGGTCAAGATAGCGATGGGGGGCTGAAACTCGCTGGACGTTGAAATAGCTGTTGGCTAAAACAGTTTTTTTTGGAGACGGACTTGGCCGACGGTGTCGCAGGATCAGAGGGGCGTACCGAGCGCGGCCTGACCTATCCATCGGGGCCGCCGCCCGAGGCTGGTCACGCGGTCGAGGTCGCGCCCGGCGTGCTGTGGCTGCGTTTGCCGCTGCCGATGACGCTCAACCACATCAACGTCTACGCCCTGGCCGACGGCGACGGCTGGACCCTGGTCGATACGGGGCTGAAGACCACCGCCTCGCGCGAGGCCTGGGAGGCGGCGTTTGCGGGGCCGTTGGGCGACAGGCCGGTCAAGCGCGTCATCTGCACCCATATGCACCCTGACCACATCGGCCTAGCAGGCTGGCTGTGTGAACGGTTTAACGCACCGCTGCTGATGTCGCGGTTGGAGTACGTGACGGCGCGGATGCTGATCGCCGACGAGGGGCGTCCCGCGCCTGACGAGGGCGAGGTCTTCTATCGCGCCGCCGGCTGGAACGACGAGCAGATCGCGCGCTGGCGCACCGGCTACGGCGGGTTCGGCAAGGCGGTGGCGGCCATGCCTTCGGCCTATCTTCGGCTCAGCGAAGGCGATGTGGTGCGCATCGGCGACGAGGAATGGCGCGTGGTGATTGGGGAGGGGCACTGTCCCGAACATGTCTGTCTGTGGCGCGAGCGCGACGGCGTGCTTCTGTCGGGCGACCAGATCCTGCCGCGCATTTCCTCGAACGTCTCCGTCTGGCCGACCGAGCCGGAGAGCGATCCCCTCGGCGAATGGCTGCGGTCTCTGGCGGTGCTGAAGGCGCGGTTGCCCGGCGACCTGTTCGTCCTGCCGTCGCACGGCGAACCCTTCTATGGCGTCACCACGCGACTGGAGGCCCTGATCCGGGGTCATGAGGTGGCGCTGAAACGACTGGAGCGAACACTGAGGACGCCCTCGCGCGCCGTGGATGTGTTTCCGGCCCTGTTCGCACGCCCGGTGGGCGACGAGGTGCTGAGCATGGCGACTGGCGAGGCGATCGCGCACTTGAACTATTTGGCCCGCGAGGGGCGGGCCCGGCGCAGCCGCGATGAAGCGGGCGTCGATTGGTGGATGCTGACGGAGGCTGGACAATGAGCGAGCACATCAAACTCGAACGGGACGGCGGCGTCATGACGGTCGCCTTCGACCGAGCAGACAAGAAGAACGCCATCACCCAGGCCATGTACACGGCCTTGGCCGAGGCCGTCGAAGGCGCCAAGACCGACGACGCCGTGCGCGTCGTCCTGTTCCGCAGCGAGGGCGACTCCTTCTCAGCCGGCAACGACATCGCCGACTTCATCGCCTTGGGCTCTCAGAGCAGCGGCGATCTGGTCGAGATGGGCGTGTTCCGTTTCCTCAAGGCCCTGGCGGATCTGGACAAGCCC
This sequence comes from Brevundimonas sp. UBA7506, assembly GCF_002479495.1. Classification (GTDB taxonomy): domain Bacteria; phylum Pseudomonadota; class Alphaproteobacteria; order Caulobacterales; family Caulobacteraceae; genus Brevundimonas. Next base: position 9,882 of record NZ_DLNQ01000001.1, on the reverse strand, counting down.
GCCGTGGCGGCGGTTCGCGGGCGCGCCGTGGGCATCGGCCTGACCTTGCTGCTCCATTGTGACATGGTGGTGGTGGCCGAGGACGCCCTGCTTTCTGTTCCCTTCGTCAATCTGGCCCTGGCCCCCGAGGCGGCGTCGTCTCTGCTGCTGCCGGCGACCATCGGCCATCAAAGAGCGTTCGAGCTGTTCGCCTTGGGCGAGGCCATCGACGGCAAGACGGCCCTGGCCTGGGGTATCGCCAATCGGGCGGTTCCGGCCGATCAGGTCGATGCCACGGCGCGCGAACTGGCTGGCAAGCTGGCGGCGCGAGCGCCCAACTCGATCCGCAAGACCAAGGCCCTGATGCGCGACGCCGAGACCCTGTGGTCCCTGATGCAGCGCGAAGCCCAGGCCTTTGGCTCGCAGATGCGCAGCCCCGAGGCGATGGAAGCCTTCATGGCCTTCAGCCAGAAACGCGCGCCGGATTTCACCAAAGCGGGCTGAATTCGCGCAAACGCGATTGATTCGAGGGGGCTGGGGGTCTAGGCGCCGCGCATGAACGCCGTCGTCGCCCCCGTGTCCGTCGAATCCGCAGTCCCCGTCCGCATCGTGCGAGAACGAACGGGCGATGCTGCGGCCATCGACGCCTTGGTGCTGGCGGCCTTCGGTCCAGGCCGGTTCGCCAAGACGGCGGAGCGGCTGCGGGAAGTCGCGGCTCTGGCTGCGGGCTTTTCGGCCTTTGAGGGCGAACGGCTGATCGGCTCGGTGCGGCTGTGGTCGATCACGGTCGGCGTGGCGCGTTCGGTGTTTCTGGGTCCCATCGCCGTGGACGCCTCCAGCCGCCGCGGCGGACTGGGCGCCGAACTGGTGCAGGCCTGCATCGTCGAGGCCAGGGCCATGAAGCTGGACGGGGTGCTGCTGGTCGGCGATCCGCCCTATTTCTCGCGCTTCGGCTTTGTCGCGGCGCCCCGGGCCGTGTTCGCTGGGCCGGTGGATCAGCGCCGGGTGATGTGGCTGCCGATCAGCGAGGTCGAGCCGGCCGGGGCGGTGCGTCCCGTCGCCTGAGGTCGGACTGACCTTCCTTTGCCGGGCGACGCGTCCCATAGTTCGGATATGACGAACCCTGCGACAAAGCCTGGCCTGTCCGGCGTCGCCGAAGCCGCGCGACAGACGCCGGGGCACGGCCTGCCGCCGGTGCATCTGTGGCATCCCGAACATTGTGGCGACATCGATATCCTGATCCGGGCCGATGGCGTCTGGCTGCACGAGGGCTCCCCCATCGGCCGGACTGAACTGGTGCGACTGTTCTCGACGGTGCTGCGCAAGGACCCGGACGGCTATCACCTGGTCACGCCCGCCGAAAAGCTGAAGATCAAGGTCGAGGATCTGCCGTTTCGGGCTGTGTCCGTGCAGGCGGCGAACGGCGTGTTGAGCTTCACGACCGATGTCGGCGACGTGGTCGAGGCAGGGGCGGATCATCCCCTCGTGGTCGAGACCGACGCTGAAACCGGCGAGCCGTCGCCGCGCGTTCATGTACGGGCTGATCTCTGGGCGCGGATCGCGCGGCCGGTTTTCTATGAGCTGGTCGAAGGGGCCGAGGCGGTCGACGGGCAGTTGGTGGTGCGATCCAGCGGAGAGGCCTTCGCTCTGGGAGGGCTGGAATGAGCTGCGACAGCTTGAGGAAGCGGCTGGAGGCTCGGCTGGACCCGGTGACCTCATGGACGCCCGAACGGACCGCGATCCGGTCCGATTACGATCTGAACCCCGGCGCGGAACGACCCCCGCGCGAACTGCGGCCCGCCGCTGTTCTGGTGCCGATCATCATGCATGATGACGGCCCGACAGTTCTGATGACCCGGCGCTCGGACAGCCTGGCCAGCCACACCGGCCAGATCGCCTTTCCCGGTGGACGGCTGGACCCGGGCGAGACGGCGGGGCAGGCGGCGCTGCGAGAAGCCTTCGAGGAGGTGGCGCTGGACCCCGGCGTGGTCGAGCTGTTGGGGCTTGGCGATCCCTATGAGACGGGCACCGGGTTTCTGGTGACGCCGGTGGTCGGCTGGCTGACGAAACCGCCGCTGGTCACGCCTTCACCGGCTGAGGTGGCCGAGGTGTTCGAGGCGCCATGGGACTTCCTGATGGACCCGGTCAATCATCGTCGGGACTACTACGACCCGGAGGAGGGGCCGCGTCGTTGGTTCTGGGCCATGCCGTTCGAGGACCGCTATATCTGGGGCGTGACAGCGGGCATTCTGAAGGGCCTGTTCGGACGGCTGTACGGCGACGAGGCGGAGCCCCTGTCGGCTGCGGCCGAGGACGCCGCGTGAGCCGACGACTGCAAGGACAGGACTGGCTGACGGCCCCGGCGACGCGGGCGGTCATGGCGGCGCTGACGGCGGCGGGCGGGGCGGATTGCGCGCGCTTCGTCGGCGGCTGCGTGCGCAACGCCCTGATCGGGGCGCCCATCGACGACATCGACATCGCCACGACCCTGACCCCCGACGCGGTGGCAGTTGCGCTGAGGGCGGCGGGGCTGCGCTCGGTCCCGACCGGCATCGAGCACGGCACGGTGACCGCGATCTCGGAGCATCAGCCGTTCGAGATCACCACCCTGCGCCGCGATGTCTCGACCGACGGACGGCGCGCCACCGTGGCCTTCACGACCGACTGGGCCGAGGATGCAGGGCGGCGCGATTTCCGCCTGAACGCCCTCTATGCCGATGCGAACGGCGTCATTCTGGACCCTACGGAGCAGGGCTACGACGACGCGATGGCCGGGCGGATCGTCTTCGTCGGCGAACCCGAGGGCCGGATCCGCGAGGACTATCTGCGTATCCTGCGATTTTATCGCTTCTACGCCTGGTACGGCCGGGGCGCGCCGGATGCGGCGGCGGTGGCGGCTTGCGCGGCTCTGGCCGAGGGCGTCGAGCAGTTGTCGGCCGAGCGGGTGTCCAAGGAACTGCTGAAGTTGCTGGCGGCGCCTGATCCGCGTCCGGCTGTGCGGCTGATGGATCAAGCAAGCGTCTTGGAACGTGTGTTACGTCAACCTGTCGAACTGGCGCTGTTCGAGGCGATGACAGAGCTGAGCGGCGACGCAGTACTGCGGCTGTCGGCCCTGTTGCCGGACGATCCGGCGGGGGTGGCGGAAGTCGCCCGAGCGCTGCGGCTATCCAACGCGCAACGCCACCGTCTGGTCGAGGCGGTGGCTGGCCAGGCGACGACGACCCTGACGGATTCGCAGGCGCGCGCGGTCATCTATATCGACGGGCGACAGGCGTTCGAAGACCGCGTCATGCGGGCCTGGGCGGCAGGGGGCGACCCGGAAGCGGCGCAGCGTCTGTTAGCGCTGTCGAAAGACTGGACGCTGCCGACCATGCCTGTCGGCGGACGGGACCTTGTGCGGCTGGGTCTGAAGCCGGGGCCAGAGACGGGGCGGGTGCTGAAGGCCTTCGAGGCCGGCTGGATCGCGGACGACTTCCCTGATCATGGCCACGACGACCGGCTCAGGGCGCTTCTGCCGCCAGCGTGAAACGGGTTATGACAGGACGGTGGTCCGAGCCGTTCTTGCGGCCCAGTTTGCGCTCCAGCAGGGCGAGGTCGGGCGAGCGCCAGACCTGATCGATAGTCATGGCGGCGCCCGCCGGCAGGGCGGAGGGCCAGGTGCCGGGCCAGCCGGGGGCGGGGATCAGGCCGGTTTCAGCCTGGACCTGACGGCCGATGCGGGCGCTGGAAACGCTGTTGAAATCGCCCGCTGCGATGACAGGGCCGCTCATATCGCGACGAATGGCGGCCAGGGCCGTGGCCTGATTGATCTGTCCCCACTGATACTGGAATGGCCAGGGACGGGTCAGGTGGGCGCCGATGATGTTGACGGGGCCTAGCGGCGTGTGTGCCATAGCGGCGACGGAGACCAGGCCGTCGGGGCGGTCAGCGATGGCGGTCAGCGGATAGCGTGAGGCGATCGCGGCCCGCGCGGCTCCGCTGGGCCGGTCCACGCGGGCGTTCAGGACGCGATGCGGATAGCGCGCCAGCACCTGGTCGAGCTGAGCCGCCGGCGCGTCGCCCAACTCGACCAGGACGACGATGTCAGCATCGGACTCGGCGATGGAGCGGGTGATCGCCACGACGTCAGTATTGGGCGCCCAGAGATTGGCGGAGTAGAGCGTCAACGTCGGCGCGCCCTCGCGCGGAACGGCAGCGCCGCGTGGAAACCATTGGGGCCAGACGGCGAGAACCAGCAGGCCGGTGACCGTCAGCCCCGCGATCATGCCGGGTCGCAGTCGCAGCAGGGCATAGGCCAGCGTCAGAACCAGCGTCGCCGCAAGGGCCGGGGCGGGAAACTGGGCCAGCAGGTCTGTCCAGCGGTGCCCGATCCGCGTCAGGGCGGACATGGCGACGGCGGCGGGCGCGGCCATCAGGCCCAGCGCTGCCAGGTGGATCGCGGCCTTCAAAGGAGAGATCAAGCGGACTTCCTCGCGGACTGACGCGGCGGACCGCCCCCTTGGCCTATCCGACCCGAACGCGTCGTGTCGAGGGGCTTTCCTGTAAGTCCCAGGTGCGACAGCGCGCGCAATCGGACGCGCCAATGCCTTCTAATTTCCGGGTTTGCGGGGCGCCCGACGTGTTCAGCGCGCCGCAGCGACGGTCGTCAGCAGACTGATCCTCCAATCCTTGGAGATCTTCGATGAGCGACGACGTCAGCGCGCGGCTGGGCCTACCCTATCTGGCGGCAGGGCAACTGCAGAAACACGTGACCCTGAACGAGGCGTTGACGCGTCTGGACGCCCTGACCCAGACGGCGGTGGTCAGCCGCTCGACCGCCGCGCAACCGACATCGCCAGCAGATGGCGCCCTCTACATCCTGCCGCCCGGCGCGACTGGCGCGGACTGGGTCGGACGTCCGGCGGGCGCCTTGATGCGCGCCGAAGCCGGTGGCTGGCTGGCGCTCGACGCGCCCGACGGCCTGCTGGCCGTGGTGCTGGACAGCGACGACGTGCTGGTGCGTCGCGCCGGGACCTGGGGGCCGCTGTCCGGGGCAGTCGAGCCAGTGACGGCCCTGCAGAACCTGACCCGTCTGGGAGTGAACACTGCGGCGGATGCGACCAACGTCTTCGCGGCGCGCCTGAACAAGACGCTGTGGACGGCGCTGGAGAGCGAGAGCGGCGGCGACGGCGACCTGCGCTTCACTCTCAACAAGCAGGGGGCGTCGGACGTTCTGTCGTTGCTGTTCCAGAGCGGCTGGGGCGGCCGGGCCGAACTGGGCCTGATCGGCGACGACGACCTGAGGCTCAAGGTCAGCGCTGATGGTGGAACCTGGCGCGACGCCTTCTGGGTGGAGCGCGCGACCGGGCGGATGACGTTCGCGCGCGGCGCGGCCCGCTGCGAGACGACGGTTCTGACGGCTACCGGGGCCTGGACGCCTCCGGTCTGGGCGCGGTGGGTCGAGGCGGTCTGCGTGGGCGGCGGGGGAGGCGGCGGTGCTGGCGCGGCGGGCGCATTGGGCACGGCGCGCTATGGCGGCGGCGGTGGCGGGGCGGGCGGCGTCTCGGTTGCCCGCTGGCCGGTTGAGGCTCTGACCGGGGCGCTGGCCGCCATCGTCGGTAGCGGCGGGGCCGGAGGCGCAACGGCAGGCGCAAACGGCGCTGTCGGGGCGAACAGCAGTCTGTCCCTGGGCGGGACCGCCCTTCTGACAGGCGAAGGCGGCAAGGGCGGTGCGGGCGGCAGCGCGACATCTGGCTTTGGTGGTGCGGGCGGGGGTGGCCTGGTTCGTTCAAACGCGGGCGGCGACTCGTCGATCGCGGCGGCGGGAGGCGGGGGGGTGGCGTCGACCCGGCCGGATGGGCCGGGAGGCGGCGGCGCCGGCGGCGGCGTCAGCACCTCGAATGCGGGAACCAGCGGCGGATCGGGCGGCGACGGCGCGATCTTGCACGTCCGCGCGGCGGGCGGGCTGGGTCGGACGACGACGGGCCTGGCGGGCCAGTCTTCGCCTCTGCTTGGCTTGTCGTGGGCCGGCGGCGGCGGCGGCGGGGGCGGCGGGGCCGTTGAACTGTTCGGGGCCGGGTCCGCCGGCGCGTCCGGGGGCCTGTACGGCGGCGGCGGCGGCGGGGGCGGCGGCGCGGTGACGACGGTCGGCACAGGCGGCGCGGGCGCAGCGGGCGTCATCTGGCTGACGGCGATCGGATGAGCGCCATGACCCGATATTTCGACCGCCTCCTCGAACCTGACCTGCTGGACGAAGAGGTCTGGGCCGCGCCCGAGCGGCTGACCCCCGATGACTGTTTTGACCAACTGGGCAGCGACTGGCGCAGGCCCGTCGCTCCCTGCGACCCGGAGGATGAAGCATGAGGGTGGCCGGTGGAAACGAGATGGGCCTGGCCGAAGGGCGCTGGCTGTGGCGGCGTCTCTATATCTTCATCGCCAGCGCAGCGCTGTGGTGGTTGCTGGCGCGTGCGGTGGGGCGGACGGCCCCCGCCGACCTGCCGCGCGTGGCGGACGGCTTGATGGGGCTGATCGCCCTGATGCTGGTCCTCTATCTCGTGGCGCCGACAGCCCAGCAGATGGTGGCCATGCTGGCCAATCTGCGGCTGAGATTGGCGGCGGGAGGCAAGGCATGAGCTTTCGCCTGTCGCAGCGTTCGCGAGCGCGGATGCGGGGTGTTCACCCAGATCTGATCGCTGTTGTCGAGGCAGCGATCCGCCGGACCGAGGTGGACTTTATGGTCACGGAGGGCTTGCGCGATGCGGCCCGTCAGGCGGCCCTTGTCAGGGCGGGGGCCAGCCGCACGATCAACTCGCGCCACCTGACCGGTCACGCGATCGACGTGGCTGCCCTGGTCGACGGCCAGGTGCGCTGGGATTGGCCGCTGTATGGCCGTATCGCCGAGGCCTTCAAGGCGGCGGCGTGCGATCTGCGCATTCCGCTCACCTGGGGCGGCGACTGGACCCGGCTGCGGGACCTGATGCGGACGCTGACGCCATTGGGCTGGCTGGCCTTGGCAGGAGCGGCAGTGGTGCTGTTGACGATCACCGGTCGGGGGCTGGGGCTGAGATGGGATCCGTTCAGCCTGCAGCAGCGGCGGCTTGAAGTCGTCGAGGCGCGCGCGACCCAGGCCGCGAAGGATGCCGAGGCCCGTCGCCTCGAGGCCGAGGGCAGGGCGGGGCAGACGGCGCGTCTCGACATCTATCACCGACAAACCTTGGCCGTGGAACGGGCGACCGTCGCGGCCGTCACCCAGGCGAGGAGCGCCGAGGATGCGAACGACCTGCTGGACCCTGTGCGGTCTGATCGCCTGCGGGCTCATGACCGCGAACTGTGCCGGCTCACCCCCGATCTCGACGGTTGCGCCGCCGCGCCTGGTCCTGCCTGAGGCGGCGACGCGCCCCTGCGCCCTGGCGACCCTGCCCGAAGCGCCCGGCCTGGCGGATCTGGAGGCGGCCTACCTGACGCGCGGAGCTCAGATCGTCGCCTGTGACGGCGCGCGGCGGCTGGCGGTAGAGACCTTGACGGCCGAGCGGACGATGCAGGACCGGTGGGCCGGGGCGGGGAAGGGCTGGAAGAAACGGCCCAAACCCGGCTGATGCAGCGCTTTTTGCCGGGCGACCCGGAAAAATCTGCCGATCATGGTCGTTAGGCGGCAAAATATGCCGGGCTGGAAACGTGGTTTACCAAAACTAACGCATAAAAATCAGTAGCTTGAAAATCGAAGGGGTGTCGTCGCTTCTGGCCCTGTCCTTGCTGAGTGTCTTCCCGAGCAGAAAGCTCCCGGCAGCCAAAATGGCGTCGGACATGTCGAAGACACAAGGACAGCCAAAATGGCTAACAGCATCAATACGAATGCCGGGGCTCTTGTCGCCCTGCAAAATCTCAACGCGACCAGCCGTGACCTCAACGTCACGCAAAACCGCGTGAATACAGGCCTGAAGGTTTCCTCGGCCAAGGACAACGGCGCGATCTTCGCGATCGCCACCAATCAGCGCGCCGAGATGGGCGCCTTGGACGCCGTCAAGAATTCCATGCAGCGCGGCCAGTCGATCGTCGACGTGGCCCTGGCCGCCGGCGAGACCGTGGTCAAGGCTCTGGAAGAGCAGAAGAGCCTGGCGGTCGCCATTTCGAACGCCACCGGCGACGCCCTGAAGGCCTACGTCACCGACTACAACGCCCTGGGCGCCGAGATCACCAAGGCCCTAGCTGGCGCCACCTTCGACGGCGTGAACCTGTGGACCGACACCACGGCCGCCGGCGCCACCATCAGCGTCAAAACCGGCACGGGTACGACCGACAACTTCGTGCTGAAGGGCGGCGCGGCCGCCACGACCGCTACGGCTCCGGCCAGCGCCGCCGCCCTGGTCATTTCCAACTACACGACGCCCAGCGCCGCCGACATCACGGCCATGCAGGGCCTGACGACCGTCGTCACTGGCTCGATCACCTCATTCACCAGCGAACTGGGCGCCATGGGCACCAAGTCGAAGTCGCTCGAGCGTTCGCTGATCTTCACCAACAAGATCCAGGACGCGGTCGAGGTCGGCATCGGCAACCTGGTCGACGCCGATCTGGCCAAGGAAAGCGCCAAGCTGACGGCGCTGCAGACGAAACAACAACTCGGCGTCCAGGCGCTGGGCATCGCGAACCAGTCGAGCTCGATCCTGCTCGGCCTGTTCCGCGGTTAAGAATTGGGGGCGGGTTTCAAGAGGCTCGCCTTTCGATAAGCACTCCCCCGAGCAGAATGCTCGCGGCGCCAGAACGGCGTCGTCCATATAAAAAGTAAGGACCACCAGTATGGCCAACAGCATCAACACGAACGCCGGCGCTCTCGTTGCCCTGCAAAACCTGAACAACACGAGCCGTGATCTGTCGATCACCCAGAACCGTGTGAACACCGGCATGAAGGTTTCTTCGGCAAAGGATAATGGCGCCATCTTCGCCATCGCCACCAACCAGCGCGCCGAGATGGGCGCCCTGGACGCCGTCAAGCAGTCGATGCAGCGCGGCCAATCGATCGTCGACGTGGCCCTGGCCGCCGGCGAAACCATCACCAAGGCGCTTGAAGAGCAGAAGAGCCTGGCGGTGGCGATTGAATCCTCGGTCGCCGGTTCGGCGGCTGAGACGGCCTATCTGGCTGACTTCAACGCCCTGGGCAATGAAATCACCAAGGCCCTGGCGGGCGCCACCTTCGACGGCGTCAACCTGTATTCGGCCGCCGCGGCGGACGTCGAGGTCAAGACGGGCACCGGCGCAACGGACAAGTTCGTCCTGAAGGCCACCGGCGCGGCCACGGCCGTCGCCACGGCCGGCGGCGCGATCGTCCGCGCCGGCGCCACTGCCACGGCTGTGGACACGGCGCTGAAGGCCTTCACGGCCGAGCTGGGCGCCCTGGGCACCAAGTCCAAGTCGCTGGAACGCTCGCTGACCTTCACCGGCAAGATTCAGGACTCGATCGAAGTCGGCATCGGCAACCTGGTCGACGCGGATCTGGCCAAGGAAAGCGCCAAGCTGACGGCGCTGCAGACCAAACAACAACTCGGCGTCCAGGCGCTGGGCATCGCGAACCAGTCGAGCTCGGTCCTGCTCGGCCTGTTCCGCGGATAAGAATTGAAAGCGGGCCTGCGGGCCGGTTTTTGATGAAGGAGACTACCCCGAGCAGAACGCTCACGACGTCAAAATGACGTTGAAAATGTCAAAGACAAAGGAAAGCCAAAATGGCCAACAGCATCAATACCAATGCGGGCGCTCTGATTGCTCTGCAAAACCTCAACAACACGAGCCGCGATCTTGCGGTCACGCAAAATCGTGTGAACACCGGCCAGAAGGTGTCGTCCGCCAAGGACAACGGCGCCATCTTCGCCATCGCCACCAACCAGCGCGCCGAGATGGGCGCCCTGGATGCCGTCAAGCAGTCGATGCAGC
>NZ_DLNQ01000008.1:247215-257640 GCF_002479495.1 Brevundimonas sp. UBA7506 | reverse complement strand
CCATCGACATCAACTTCTAAGGTTCAGAGGGACCGGTTCACGCCGGTCCCGATGACCTCGAAGGTCGATAAGATTGAGGGCGGTCGATCCCATCGGGTCGGCCGCCCTTTTTCTTTGTCCGCAGCCCTGCCGGTTGACTGGCAAACGTCATGCTTGAACGTTATCTCGGCCTGACTGCATCAAGAGGATGACTGCATGCGCGTCGCAATGATCGGCACCGGCTACGTCGGGCTTGTTTCCGGGGCCTGTTTCGCCGACTTCGGCCACGTGGTGACCTGCGTCGACAAGGACGCCGCCAAGATCGATCATCTGAACGCCGGGCGGATGCCGATCTATGAGCCGGGCCTTGAGGATCTGGTCGCGACCAATGTGCGCGACGGCCGCCTGTCCTTCGCCCTGGACGGCGCCGAGGCGATTCGCGCGGCGGACGCCGTCTTCATCGCCGTCGGCACGCCTTCGCGCCGTGGCGACGGTCACGCCGACCTGTCCTACGTCTATGCCGCCGCCGAAGAGATCGCCGACCTGATCGACGGCTTCACGGTCGTCGTCACCAAGTCCACGGTGCCGGTCGGCACCGGCGACGAGATCGAGCGCATCATTCGCGCCCGGCGTCCGGACGCCGACTTCGCCGTGGTGTCCAATCCCGAATTCCTGCGCGAAGGCGCGGCAATCGGCGACTTCAAGCGCCCGGATCGCGTCGTGGTCGGCCTGGAGGATGAGCGTGCCCGCCCGGTCATGACCGAGCTCTACCGGCCGCTGAACCTCAACGAGACGCCGATCCTTTTCACCGGCCGGCGCACGTCCGAACTGACGAAGTACGCCGCCAACGCCTTCCTGGCGCTGAAGATCACCTTCATCAACGAGATGGCCGACCTGTGCGAGAGCCTGGGCGCCGACGTGCAGCAGGTGGCGCGCGGAATCGGCCTGGACAATCGAATCGGGTCCAAATTCCTGCACGCCGGGCCGGGCTACGGCGGCTCCTGCTTCCCGAAGGACACCCTGGCCCTGGTTCGCACCGCCACCGACGCCGGATCGCCGCTGCGGTTGATCGAAACCACGGTCGAGGTGAACGACGCGCGCAAGAAGGGCATGGCTGACCGCGTCGCCGCCGCCCTGGGCGGAAACGACCTTCGAGGCAAGACGGTCGCCCTGCTGGGTTTGACCTTCAAGCCCAACACCGACGATATGCGCGACGCGCCGTCGCTGGACGTGGCGCCGGCCTTGATGGCCATGGGGGCGACGGTCCAGGCCTTTGACCCCGAGGGCATGCATGAGGCGTCCAAGCTGCTGGACGGCGTCGTCTTCCGCGACGGTCCCTATGACGCGGTCGAAGGCGCCGACGTGGTGGTCATCCTGACCGAGTGGGACCAGTTCCGCGCCCTGGATCTGGATCGGGTCAAACTGCTGCTGAAGCAGCCCGTCATGGTTGATCTGCGCAATGTCTATCGCCCCGAAGACATGAAGGCGCGCGGGTTCCGCTACTCGTCGATCGGTCGCCCCGACAAGGCCTGACCGGGCGGGCGGCGACCACGAAAAAGGGCGGCGTCGGGACGCCGCCCTCGATCGCTTCAGCGATGTCGCTTGATCAGCCCGTGAACGGGCGGATCAGAATCTCGACGCGACGGTTCTGGGCCTTGCCCTGGGGGGTGTCGTTCGAGGCGATCGGATTGCGCGCGCTCATGCCCGCGACATAGAGGCGCTCGCGGATCACGCCGCGGTCGATCAGGTAGGAGGCGACCGAAGAGGCGCGGCGCTCCGACAGCGGCTGGTTGATGGCGTCGCCGCCCGAGGCGTCCGTGTGACCGATGACGTCGACCATCGAGCGGTCGTATTCCTGCAGCACGCGCGCCACGTCGTCGAGAACCGGCAGGAAGCGGCTGTCCAGGCTGGACTGGTTGGTGGCGAAGGTCACGTCGGACGGCATGCGCAGAACCAGGTTGTCGCCCTGACGCGCCACGCCGACGCCGGTGCCGGACAGTTCGGCTTCCAGAGCGCGCTGCTGGCGGTCCATGTATTGGCCGACACCCGCGCCGGCGAGGGCGCCGATGCCGGCGCCGATCAGGGCGTTCTTGCGACCCTGTTCTCCGCTGGAGGTATTGGTCAGATAGCCCAGCAGGGCGCCGCCCAGCGCGCCGGCGATGGCGCCGGTGCCGGTGTTGTTGCGGGTCGGGGTCGAGCTGTAGGGGTCGGTCGTGGTGCAGGCGGCGGCGCCGAGCATGGCGGCGATGCTGACGCTGGCGACAATGAGCTTGGCGCGCATGGAATGTCCTTTGTTGCGGCGATCAGGCCGAAAAACGTAGCCCTACGGTGAAGGTTCCAACCTGTATGTCACGTGAATGAGGGCGACAGCCAGCCGCGCGGTTGACCGTGACGCCGCCCATAACCATTTGTTGCAAACGGTCGCACGCCCTCGCCGCCTCAGGGAGGACATGGACGACCGGGTCGCTTGTTTGCGAGGACCGATGACGACGCGCACCATCCTGTTCGACAGCCCCTTCCTTCTGGGCTTTGATCACACCCGAGCCCTGATCGACCGAGCGGCCAAGGCCGCCGCGGAAAGCTATCCGCCCTATAATGTCGAGCAGGTCGGCGAGGCGGCGGTGCGGATCAGCCTGGCCGTGGCCGGGTTCGCGCCTGATGAACTGGCCATCACCCTGGACGGCCGCCAGCTGACCATCGCGGGCAAGCGCGACGAGGCGGGCAGAGGCGAGCAGGCCTTCCTGCATCGCGGCATAGCGGCTCGCGGTTTTGTCCGTAATTTCGTGCTGGCCGACGGGCTGGAGGTGGCCGAGGCGAAGCTTGAACACGGACTGCTGCATGTGGATCTGGTTCGGCCTGAACAGGACCGGGAGGTTCGCCGCATTCCGATCACGACGGCTTGAGAAGCCGTCGAACCGCCCGGCTGGCCGGGCGTTCAGTCAAGCGTAAGGAGGCGGTCCTATGACGCCTGTGATGAACAAGACAGATTTCGCCGATCTGGGCGCGCCCGACCTGGTCTATGTGCGGGCCATTCGCGCATCCGACCTGATGGAGGACGCGCACGTCGAGGTCGGACCCGGCGTGGACATTGATCCCGATCAGATTCTCTATGCGGTCCACGGCGCAGACGGCGAGCGGCTGGCCGTCATGCTGGATCGCGAGACAGCCTTCGCCGCCGCCGCCGCCCATGAGCTGGAGCCGGTCTCGGTTCACTGATTTCAGAAGGCGCGTTCGGCCGGTTTGCCGGCGTGAGGGCGCAATCGCCTTAGGCGGCTGTGGCGGGCGCGTCCTTGACGAACAGGGCGCGTACGGCGTCAACCGTGCGGGCCTGACGCAGGTGTTCGCGCAGTTCCGGCGAACGCATGGCGCGCGACACCGCCGCCAGCGCCCGCAGATGCTCGGCGCCCGCGTTCAGCGGGGCGAACAGAGCGAACATCAGGTCCACGGGGCGATCGTCGAGCGACTCATAGGCCACCGGGGTGTCCAGGCGCACGAAGACGGCGCAGACCCGGTCCAGGCCCTTGATGCGCGCGTGCGGCACCGCCACGCCGGAGCCGAGCCCCGTCGAGCCCAGGGCTTCGCGCTCGAGCAGGGCGTCCAGCGCCCGATCTTCGTCAATGCCCAGCGCGACCGACGCGGCCTCGGCCACGGTATGCAACGCCTGTCGCTTGGATGACACGCCGCCCCGCAGGACGATCCCGCCCGACGACAGCAAATCAGCGATGTCCATAATCACCCCGAACCTTGGTACCCGACATTGCGGAAGGGCGAGGCGTCTTCTAGCGCCTTCGCCCTCCGCGGGGAAGCCTTACGCTCCTGAGCCGTTCTTTGCCTTGAGCGTCCGCTCCGGATCGATCCAGCCGACATTGCCGTCCGGACGGCGATAGACGACCGACAGGCCGCCGTGCGCCGCGTTGCGGAACATGACGATCGGATAGCCGGTCATGTCCAGTTCCAGCACGGCGCGTCCGACCGTGATGGTGCGGATTTCCGATTCGGTTTCGGCGATGACCATGCCGACGGGCGGCGGTTCATCCGGGGCGCCGGCCTCGCCGAACGCCTCATCCTCGACCGTGTCGGGGTTACGGAAGACGGTCATGGCGGCGACTTCGCGGGCCGCATCCTCAGTCTTCTCGGGCGACAGACCCTTGGGGCCGATGTGATGGTCTTTCAGGCGACGCTTGTAGCGACGGACGCGCTTTTCCAGCTTGTCCAGGCTGTCGGCGAAGGCGCCCTGGGCGTCGCCGCCGAATCCGGTCGTCACCAGGCTCTGGCCTGAAGCCAGACGGACCCAGCAATCGACGCGGAAGCCGTGACGGTCCTTGGACACCACGACCTCGGCGTTTTCGCCGCCACGGGCGAAATACTTGCCGACTCCCTCTTCGAGTTCCTGGGAGATGCGCGAGCTTAGCGCTTCGCCGACATCCACTTGCTTGCCGCTGACTTGGATCTGCATAGGCATAGAACGCGACGGGTCGCGTTTGGTGTCAACGCCGATCACCGATTTGTGGTGACGCTTCGCCGCAGCGTGATCAGCCGGCCTTCAGCAAGCGTCGACGCTGGACAGAGGACGGAATTCTAAGGGCTTCTCGATATTTCGCCACGGTGCGGCGGGCGATGTCGATGCCGGTCTCATTCAGGATCTCGACGATCCGGTCGTCGCTCAGCACGTCGCCGTCTGCAGCCTCGCCGTCGATCATGGTCTTGATCCGATGACGGACCGCTTCGGCCGAGTGGGAGGCGCCGCCGTCAGACGACTGGATGGCCGCCGTGAAGAAGAATTTCAGCTCGAAAACGCCGCGCGGGGTGGCGACGTATTTGTTCGAGGTGACGCGACTGACCGTCGATTCGTGCATCTCGATGGCGTCGGCCACCGTCTTCAGCGTCAGGGGGCGCAGGAACTCGACGCCGAAGGCCAGGAAGGCGTCCTGCTGGCGCACGATTTCGGACGCGACCTTCAGGATGGTCTTGGCGCGCTGGTCCAGCGACTTGACCAGCCAGCTGGCCTGGGCGGCGCAGTCGGCGACATAGGCCTTTTCGGTCTCTGAACGGGCCCCGGCCGCGACGACCCCGTGATAGCGCTTGTCCATCAGGAGGCGGGGCAGGGTGTCTGTGTTCAGCTCCACCCGCCAGCCGCCGGCCGGATCCGGCCGCACGTGGACGTCGGGCACGACCGTCTGGGCGGGCTCGCCGCCGAAGCCGGCGCCGGGGCGCGGCGTCAGGCCTTTCAACTCGGCGATCATCTCGGCCAGATCCTCGGCGTCCACGCCGCAGACCTTGCGCAGGGCGGCCAGATCGCGGCGCGCCAGAAGCTCAAGATTGTCGAGCAGGGCTTCCATGGCCGGGTCGAAGCGGTTGCGCTCGATCAGCTGAAGCTTGAGGCACTCAGGGGCCGAGCGGGCCATGACGCCGGTCGGCTCGAAGCCGTGGCAGACGGCCAGAACCGCCTCGATTCGCGCCGGGTCCACGCCCAACCGGTCGGCGATCTCCTGCAGTTCGCCGCGCAGATAGCCGCCCTCGTCGGTGGCGTCGATCAGGGTCAGGGCTATGGCGTGGTCGGCAGGGCTGAAACCGGCGGACGAGGCCTGGGCCTGCAGATGCTCCCACAGGGTGGCGTCACGGGTGTCGGGACGCTCCAGGCCCTCGCCGTCCAGACCGCCGCCGGCGCCCGCGCGAGACCAGTCGGACAGGCCTGGCT
Organism: Brevundimonas sp. UBA7506; assembly: GCF_002479495.1. GTDB lineage: Bacteria > Pseudomonadota > Alphaproteobacteria > Caulobacterales > Caulobacteraceae > Brevundimonas. The sequence continues at coordinate 251,963 of NZ_DLNQ01000008.1, read as the reverse complement.
GTTCGCCGGTTTCGCCCGCGTCGCGCTTGCGCTCGACGTCGCGTTCGCCAGGCGCGTCGTCATAGAGGTCCTCGGTGCGGGCATCCATGGCCTGCTCGGCCTCGCCCGAGGGCTCGGTAAACTGCAGTTCGGCGGCGTCGCCTGATGCGGCGGCCTCGACCGCTTCGGCGGAGCTGTCGCCGCCGGCTTCGCCCTCGTCGCGCTGCAGCAGGGGATTGCGTTCCAGCTCGCCCTCGACGAAGGCCTCCAGCTCGAGGTTCGACAGTTGCAGCAGCTTGATCGCCTGCTGCAGCTGGGGCGTGATGACCAGCCCCTGCCCCTGTCTGACCTCCAGCCTCTGACCGATCACGGCGCTTCAATCCCTCCGACGGGCGAAGTGGCCCGGTTCTTGCTGGGATCGTGCGGCAGAGACCTTAACGTCTGGCGAACGGCCGGTTCGCCAGGTGGCCGCAACGCGTCAGGCGTACATTTCGCCCAGATAGACGCGGCGGACCTCGGCGTCGTGAACGGCCTCGTCGGCGGTGCCTTCGAACAGGACCGAACCGGCCGAGATGATCGAGACGCGGTCGATGATGTCCAGGGTCTCGCGGACATTGTGGTCGGTGATCAGCACGCCGATGCCCTGGCTGGACAGATAGCGGATCACATGACGGATGTCGGCGATGGCCAAGGGGTCGATGCCGGCGAAGGGTTCGTCCAGCAGCATGAAGCTGGGCCGGGCGGCAAGCGCCCGGGCGATCTCGACACGGCGCCGCTCGCCGCCCGACAGGCCCGTGGCCGGGGCGTGGCGCAGATGGTCGATGCGCAGTTCTTCCAGCAGGCGGGTCGTTTCGTCGCGGACCCCGGCGGCGGTCTTCTCGTGCAGTTCGACCACGGCCTTGATGTTCTGCTCGACCGACATGCCGCGGAAGATAGAGGCTTCCTGCGCCAGATAGCCCAAGCCCATGCGGGCGCGCTGATACATGGGCTGCTGGGTGATCTCTTCACCGTCCAGCCAGATCGCGCCGCTGTCGGCCGGGATCAGGCCGGTGATCATGTAGAAGCAGGTGGTCTTGCCCGCGCCGTTGGGGCCCAGCAGGCCGCAGACCTCGCCGCGCTGGACGGTCAGGGAGACGTCGCGCACCACCTGACGCTGACCGAAGCTGCGGGCGATGTGCTCGACGCGCAGGCCGGTCTGGCGCGCCTCTTCGGCGACGGGCGCTACGGCGTCCGTCTGATCGAGGTTGAGGGCTGAGAGTTCCTTGCGCGCCAAGCGGGGTCAGTTCCCTTGCGGATAGAAGACGCCTTGCACGCGGCCGTTTCCGCCTTCCATGCGGGCGGTCTCGGTGCGGACGTTATAGACGAGACGATTGCCCGTCAGGACGTTCTTGCCCTGGGTCAGGATGACGTCGCCCGTCACCACCACCTCGGCGTTGCTCAGGGTGTAGACGGCGCGGTCGCCGCGCATGCTCTGGTCCGGGGTGACGAAATAGACGTTGCCCGTCGCCTCGACCCGGCTCAGGTCGCCGTTGGCCGTGACGCCGGAGATGGCGTCGGCCCGCAGGCGGTTGCCGCCTTGCGTCAGTTCGGCCCGGCCGCGCAGGGCGAAGCCGTTGGGCGTGTATTCGCCGCCGTCGGCGCCGTACTGGACCGGCTGCTTGGAGGCGTCGGCGCGGCTGCTCTGGGCGCCCGAGGTCGCGGGGACCGTCAGGGCCAGCAGCAGGGCGGCGCCTGCGATCATGGTGTTCGACTTGGACATGGTCATCTGTCGGATCCCGCGGGATTGATGGTCCCGCTCATCTTGTTTTCGCCCTGGCCGCTGAAGACGACCCGTTGGCCCTGATCATAGATGGCATAGGACGAAGCACTGATCGTTCCAAGGGGGCCTCGCCCCTGGACGCCCTTGTCGCCCGTCACCACGCCGGTGTTGGTGTCGACCACGGCTTCCGGCGTGGTCAGGACGAAGCCGGAGCCGCCGTCGGATATCTTGACGTTCGGCCCGATCACCACCTTGCGGCTGGTCTCGATATAGGTGCCGCCGTCGGCGGTCAGTTCCGTCACCTTGCGACCGCCCAGGTTCAGGCGGAGCAGGGGGCCGACCAGACGGAAGTGGCCCGTGGCCGGGTCGCGGATCGCGCCCTTGGCCCCGATGACGAAGGAGCGCCCCTGCGTGTCCTGACCGTGGAACATGGGGTTGTCCAGGCGGATCTCGCGGCTTTCGCTGGCCTTGCGCTCCACGCCCGACATGACGGTGCGAAACACGGTCCAGGTCAGGGCCCCGCCCGCCAGCATCAGGATGATGATGGGCAGGACGCGGCGATACAGCTTCACCCGGCGCGAACGCGCACGCCAGCGCTCGCCGGCCAGGGCCACCCGGGCCTCGTCGGCGCGCTTGCGTGCTTCCTGGGCGTCGCGGTCGCTCATGGGCTGCTCAGGCGTGGGCGAAGATGTCGATCTCGTCCCAACCGGCCAGGTCGAGGCGCGAGCGCGTGGGCAGGAAGTCGAAGCAGGCGCGGGCCAGCGCGGCGCGGCCTTCGCGATCCAGCATGACGTCCAGCTTGGCCTTGATGGCGTGCAGATAGAGGACGTCCGAAGCGGCGTAGTCCAGCTGGGCCTGAGATAGGACCGGCGAGCCCCAGTCCGAGCTCTGCTGGGCCTTGGACATGTCCACCCCGGCCAGTTCGCGCGCCACGTCCTTCAGGCCGTGACGGTCGGTGTAGGTGCGGGCCAGCTTGGAGGCGATCTTGGTGCAATAGACCGGGCGGGTCTCGACGCCGAGGTGCAGGTCGAACATGCCGATGTCGAAGCGGCCGAAGTGGAAGATCTTCAGCACCTTGGGGTCGGCCAGCAGGCGCTTCAGATTGGGGCAGTCGTAACCGGGGCGGTTCAGCCGCACGACATGGGCGTCGCCGTTCCCCGAGGACAGCTGCACCACGCACAGGGGGTCGCGACGGAAGCGCAGGCCCATGGTCTCGGAATCGATCGCGACCTCGGGGCCGAGGTCGAGGCCGTCGGGCAGGTCGCCTTCGTGCAGGTAAACGGTCATGCTTGGAAACTCGGGTGGTCGTTCAGGGCGACAACATAGACGAACCGCGCGCTATCGCTAGGACGCAGCGCCGACCTTCGCCGTTATGGGTGATGAAGTAGGGGGCTGAAATGACAAACGGCGCCGCATCCGATCGGATGCGACGCCGTTTGAGAATATGGTGCCCAGAAGAGGACTCGAACCTCCACGACCGTTAAGTCACTGGCACCTGAAGCCAGCGCGTCTACCAATTCCGCCATCTGGGCCCGGTGGGTCGCCCCGCCGAGGAGCGATCTAATAGGGGGGAGCTTCGGGGCGGTCAACAGGCTTTTTTCCGATCTCTGAAAAAACTGCACCGTTGACCGAAATTCCCGCGAAATCAGCGTTCTATCAGGCCAGCCAGACCATCATCCGGGTATCGGCGATCCCGCCGCGCGCCTGGCTGAAGGCGGGGCGGATCTCCCCCGTATAGAGGAAGCCGGCCTTCTCCAGCACGCGGCCCGAGGCGGGGTTGTCGGCGAAGTGGCCGGCGACCAGGGCGCGGCGCTTCCACCGCTTCGAGGCCCAGACCAGGGCGCCTTCCAGGGCTTCCGTGGCGAAACCCCGACCCCAGAACTCGCGGCCGATCCAGTAGCCGGCCTCGGGCACGGCGTCCTCGCCCTCGAACAGGCCGATGACGCCGACCGGACCCAGGTCCTCGTGCTCGATGACGAAGGTGTTGGCGCGCTTCGGGTCCTGGGAGGCGACGTGCAGGACGAAGTCCTCGGCGTCCTGGACCTGGAAGGGGTGGGGCATGCGCTTGGTCATGCGCGCGATGTCGCGGTCGTTGGCCAGGGCCGCGATGCGGCTGACATCCTGGGCGCCGGGCGCACGCAGGATGAGACGCCGGGTTTCGACGACGGGAGAAGTTTCAATCACGCACATGGGTCACGCCCCTTTGGTGCGACCGCCGTCCTTGTTCATCAGGGCTCGGGCAGTCAGCGAGGCGGGGAAACGCAAACGGGGAGCCTGGTGATCCAGACTCCCCGCGGAAAATTTCCCTGGTCCGGATCGCGGCTTCTTGAGCGACGCGATCCCGGATTTTGTCCAGTTCGCGTTACTCGGCGGCCATGGCCTGAGCGTCGTCGTTGGCCGCGAGAATCGACACGTAACAACGACCGCCACGTTTGGTGGTGAATTTCACCGAGCCGTTCGCCGTGGCGAACAGGGTGTGGTCGCGGCCCAGGCCGACGTTGTCGCCCGGGTGGAAGGTGGTGCCGCGCTGACGCACGAGGATGTTGCCGGCCAGAACCTTCTCGCCGCCGTACTTCTTCACGCCAAGGCGCTTCGACTCGGAGTCGCGACCGTTACGCGACGAACCACCGGATTTCTTGTGAGCCATCTTGCTGCTCCTCTTCTTGGGGTGCTACCGGCCATTCGGCCTGATGGAGCGCACCCTGACGATCTGGTCTGGCGCTGATCCAGCGCCGGTGAATACCTTAGGCTTCGGCGCCTTCAGCCTTGGCGGCTTTCTTGGCGGGAGCCTTCTTGGCCTTCGGGGCCTCGGCTTCGACAGCCTCGACGCGCGGGGCCAGGCCACGGGCGCGAGCGTTGATTTCAGCCTTGGTGATCAGCTCGACCTTGCCGTCCCACTTGGCCTTCTCGCCGGCGCCTTCGATGCCGGTGATGCGCAGGACCGATTCCATCTGGCGGTGGCCGTTCGTGCGGCGGTAGCCCTGACGACGGATCTTCTTGAAGATCTTGA
>NZ_DLNQ01000008.1:219518-247026 GCF_002479495.1 Brevundimonas sp. UBA7506 | reverse complement strand
CAACAATCACATCGCCCGGTTGAACCCGGTACTGCTTTCCGCCGGTCTTGATCACCGCGTACATTTGGAAGCCTCAGCGTGAACGCAAAAAAGAATGCGCCCGCTAGGAGACCCTGCGGGCGAAGAGCGGCGACATATACGGAAGGGCGCGCCAGAGTCAACGCGAAAGGGCGGCATTCGGGGCTAAAACCCCGCGCAGGCGGCGCTGCAGCGATGATGTGGTCTGATTTGTCGTTCATCCGCAATAGGAAGAACGCCCGCGCGTGAGAGGGCGCGTGCGGCAGATTCGTTCGGATCGGCTCTCGACCGTTACAAAGTAACAGTATAGAAGGCGCGGAATGTCGCCGCCCGATCTCCAGCAGCCCGTACTGATCTCCTTGCTGGGCGGGGGATTCGTCGCGGCCTTCCTGCACGCCGCCCTGCCGACCCACTGGCTGCCGTTCGTTCTGGTGGGACGGGCGCAGCGGTGGAGCCTGATGCGGGTCATGACCGTGGCGGTGACGGCGGGGCTGGCGCACATCGCGTCCACCGCCCTGGTCGGGTCGCTGATCGTGGCGGCGGGGCTGGCGCTGAACGCCTGGATCGGCGGCCTGCTGCCGCACCTGTCGGCGGCCCTGCTGTTCCTGTTCGGCGCCTTTTATCTGGCGCGGGCCTCGCTGCAGAAGCCGATCACGGCGACAGGGCCGGAGGCCGAGGTGCCTGAGCCGGCCGTGTCGGATCGGGCCGCCTTCTGGGGATTGGTGCTGATGATGGCGGTGACGCCGGGCGAGGTGCTGCTGCCTATCTATCTGTCGTCAGCGACCGAGGGGGTCATGGCTCTGGGGCTGCTGACGCTCGCCTTCGCGGCGGGGACCGTGCTGGGCATGACCTTGCTGGCGGCCCTGGCCAGCGCAGGATACTCCATCCTGCGGCTGGAGCGCTGGGCGCGTTATGAAGGGGCTATTCTGGGCGTGGCCCTGATCCTGATCGGCTTCCTGGTGATGGCGCACCAGCACTGAGGCGCTGATAGGTTATGTATTTACATTCAATGACTTGTGTTTGTCGTCGTTGACGCGATGCGGCGGGCGAGCCTAGAGGGTCTTCATGGCGCACGACCACGCACACGACCATGACGACCACGCGCACGGGCATGACCATGGACCCGGCGGCCATAGTCATGCGCATGGCCATGATCACGGGCACGGCCATTCCCACGGGATCGGCGGCCACCATCATGGGCCGGTCGATACCGGCGACTGGCGCTATGCTGTCGGCCTGATCGTCAACCTGGCCTTCGTGGCCTGCGAGTTCGGGGCCGGACTCTGGGCCGATTCGACGGCCCTGATGGCCGATGCGGGCCACAACCTGTCCGACGTCCTGGGTCTGGCCATGGCCGGCGGCGCCGCCTGGCTGGCGCGGCGCGCGGCGGGGCCCAAGCGCACTTATGGATACGGCAAGGCCACCGTGCTGGCCGCCCTGGGCAACGCCCTGCTGCTGATCTTCGCCTGCGGGGCCATCGCTTTCGAGGCGGTGCGGCGGCTGGCCGAGCCCGCGCCGGTGGCGTCGGGCGTCATCATGGTGGTGGCGGGCATCGGCTTCTTCATCAACCTGGGCACGGCTCTGCTGTTCATGAAGGACCAGCACAAGGATCTGAACGTGCGCGGCGCCTATCTGCACATGATGGCCGACGCCGCCGTGTCGTTGGGGGTGGTGGTGGCGGGCGCCGTGATCCTGCTGACCGGCTGGGCCGTGATCGACGCCCTGGTCAGCCTGGGTATTGTGGCTGTCATCATGATCGGGACCTGGGGCCTGCTGAAGGACTCGGTCAATCTGGCGCTGGACGCCGCGCCGAACGGGGTCGAGGTGGGTCAGGTCCGCGACGCCTTTCTGGCCCTGCCGGGCGTCAGCGCCGTGCACGATCTGCACATCTGGGGCCTGTCCACCACGGACACGGCCTTGACGGCGCACCTGGTCCACGACCGGCCCGACGCCGACGCCCTGCTGGCCGAGGCGCAAGGCCTGGCGCGCAGCCGCTTCGGCGTCAGCCACACCACCTTCCAGCTGGAAAGCGGCGCCCTGCCGGACTGCCCGACCTGTTAAGCGCGCCGCGCCTCTTCCCTTCCGGCCCTCTAGCCGCCATCTAGCCGCCCATGACCCAGAAGACTCCCGTGACCGTCCTCACCGGCTACCTCGGCGCCGGCAAGACCACCCTGCTGAACCGCATCCTCACCGAGGATCACGGCAAGCGTTACGCCGTCATCGTCAATGAGTTCGGCGAGATCGGCATCGACAACGACCTGGTGGTCGGCGCCGACGAGGATGTGTTCGAGATGAACAACGGCTGCGTCTGCTGCACGGTGCGCGGCGACCTGATCCGCGTCGTCAACGGCCTGATGAAGCGCCAGCGCCCCGGCAAGCCCGCCTTCGACGCCATCATCGTCGAGACGACCGGCCTGGCCGACCCCGGCCCGGTGGCCCAGACCTTCTTCGTCGACGAAGAGGTCAAGGCCAAGACCCAGCTGGACAGCGTCACCGCCCTGGTCGACGCCAAGCATGTCATGGCGCGTCTGGATGACTCCAAGGAAGCGCGCGAGCAGGTGGCCTTTGCCGACCGCATCATCCTGAACAAGGTCGATCTGGCGACGGACGATGAACTGGCCGCCGTCGAGAGCCGTCTGCGCGCCCTGAACCCCCTGGCCCCCATCGTCCGCGCCGAGCGCTCGAACGTGCCGCTGGATCAGGTCTTGGGCCTGCACGCCTTCGATCTGGAGCGCATCCTCGAGGTCAAGCCGGACTTCGTGAACCCGCCCCACGGCGCCGAGGGCCACGTCCACGACGAACACTGCGGTCACGACCATCACGATCATGACCATGTGCACGACGAGCACTGCGGCCATGACCACGATCACGATCACGATCACCACGACCACGGCCCGCGCGGTCACGCCCACAACGACGACATCAAGGGCGTCTCGCTGACGCTGGATCGTCCGCTGAACGGCGCCAAGTTCACCGCCTGGCTGGATAGGTTGCTGGGCGAGCAGGGTCAGAACATCCTGCGCGCCAAGGGCATCATCGACGTGGACGGCGAGGACCGCCGCCTGGTCTTCCAGGCCGTGCACATGATCCTGGAAGGCGACCTGCAAAAGCCCTGGGGCGACAAGGAGCGCCGCTGGAGCCGCGCCGTCTTCATCGGCCGCGACCTGAACGAAGCCGAACTGAAGGCCGGGTTCGAGGCCTGCGCGGCATGAACCCGCCCCCTCGCGCCCGGGTCGAGGCCAAGGTCATCTACGGCACGCCCGAGTTCGAGATCATCAAGGGCGGCGACCACGTCGTCTGCGCCGTCTCGGGCGTCCCCATCCCGCTGGACATGCTCAACTACTGGAGCGTCGAGCTTCAGGAAGCCTATGCCTCGGGCGCGCTGATGACGCAGCGCTGGGTCGAGACGCACAGGGGCTGATCCCCTATCGCCGTCATCCCCGCGAAAGCGGGGACCCAGGCGGTAAGAACTGGCTGACCTCGCGCTTCACAAACGCAATCCGGCGTTAATTAGCAAACGTCTGGGTCCCCGCTTTCGCGGGGATGACGGAAGAGGGGCGCGGCTAGGCGGTGGGTAGCGTCGCCAGCCAGTCCGTCATCACCTTGGCCAGCGCCTGTGGCTGTTCCAGCGGGATCATGTGCCCGCTGCGCGCGACGTGAACCATGGTCGAACCCGCAATCCCCCGATGCAACTCCTCGGCCTCGTCCGCCCCACGCAGCCGGTCGGCGTCGGCCGCCACGATCAGGGTCGGCTGGGTGATCTCGTCCAGTCGGTCGCGGTCGCCGGCGCGCGCCATGGCCGACTGGCGATGGAAGACCTCGCCGCCCAGCCTCAAGCCCATGTCGCGCACGCGCGCGATCATGGCCTCATCCCCGGCCAGATCGGGATGCAGCGACGAGACGATGGCCGGGCGGCTCAAGCCCTTGAAGGCCTTGGGCGCGGCCTTGAGGGCCGAGCGGCGCTGGCGGACCAATTCCTCGGTGTCGCCGCGCGCCGAGGTGGCGATCAAGATCAGGGCCGTGACCCGGTCCGGCGCGATACGCGCCAGTTCGCGCGCCACATAGCCGCCCATCGAAAAGCCCACGGCGACGAAGCGGTCGGGCGCGTCGCTCAGGATGGCGGCGGCCATGGTCTCGATGTCCTCGCCCCGGCTCAGGTCGGTCGCGACCAGCGGCGCAAAGGGGGCCTGATCGTCGGTCATGGCGTCCCACAGGGTGGCGTCGGCCATGAAGCCGGGAATGAGCAGCAGCGTCATGGGCGTCTCTATAGGCCCGACCGGCGACAGACGCGACGCAGGAGGCTATGAGGCGCGTCTGACTTTTCCTGCCTTGCGTGAGCCGACATGCCGACCTTCTCCTTCGACGCCCAGGTCACCGCCGCCCTGTTCGACAAGACGGGCGCCATCTTCGCCCTGGGCGACGGCTCGGTGCGGTTCGAGAACGGCGCCCGCAGCGAGGTCCACGACGGGGCCGTCCTGTGCGCCTGCGCCCACCCCTCGGGCGAGGGCGTCGTCACCGGCGGCGATGACGGCAAGGTGGTGTGGAGCCGCGAGGGCGAGAGCGTCGTCCTGGCCACCGCCAAGGGCCAGTGGATCGACTCCATCGCCGCCTCGACGGAAAGCGGCCTGATCGCCTTTTCGGCGGGCCGCACCCTGTCGGTGATCGACAGCAAGGACGTGGCCTTCCGTCGCGACTTCCAGCACGAGCGCACCGTCTCGGGCGTGGCCTTTGATCCCAAGGGGCGGCGCATCGCCACCTCGACCTATGGCGGGGCTTGGCTGTGGTATGCGCGCATCGAGCAGCAGCAGCCGGTCAAGATGGCCTGGGCGGGCTCGCACCTGGCGGTCGGCTTCTCGCCCGACGGCGCCTTCGTCGTCACCGCCATGCAGGACAATCAGATGCACGGCTGGCGCCTGAAGGATCAGAAGAACATGCGGATGGGCGGCTATCCGTCCAAGATCAAGAGCTTCGCCTTCCTGGCCAAGGGGCAGCTGCTGGCCACGGCCGGCGCCCAGGGCGTGGTGCTGTGGCCCTTCATCGGCGCCAACGGCCCGATGGGTCGCGAGGCGACCGAGATCGGCTTTGATGAGACGACCCTGATCGCCCAGGTCGCCGCCGCGTCCGCGCACGGCCGTCTGGCTGCGGGGCTGGAGGACGGCCGTGTCTGGTGGGCCGATCCGGCGGGGCAGGGGCTGGACTTCATCAAGAAGGACAAGGGCGCGCCCATCGTCGCCCTGGCCATGAGTTCCGGCACCACCCGCGTCGCCTGGGCCGACGAGGACGGTCAGGCCGGCGTGGTCTCGCTCTGAGATCGCGCTTGCGCTGACGCTTGAGCCCGGCAGGATGGCGGCATGACCCGTGCGAAGACCCGCAAGCGGCGCCCGCTGCTGACCCTGCTGCTGATCCTGGCCCTGATTCCGATCGGCGGCGTGGTGCTGCACCGCTTCGTGCCGCCGCTGTTCACCATCCTGATGGTCAAGCAGGCGGTCGCGGGCCACGGCATGGACTATCGCTGGCGCTCGCTGGATCACATCTCGCCGCGTCTGGTCGAGGCCGTGATCGCCGCCGAGGACGCCCGCTTCTGTCAGCACCACGGCTTTGACGTCGAGGCCATCCAGAAGGCGATGGAGGCCAATGAGCGCGCCGAGCAGCGGGGCTCAGACAAGCGGCGCGGCGCCTCGACCATCAGCCAGCAAACCGCCAAGAACGTCTTCCTCTGGCCGAGCCGCGACTGGGTCCGCAAGGGGCTGGAGGTCGGCTACACGGGCCTGATCGAGCTGGTCTGGGGCAAGCGCCGGATCATGGAGATATATCTGAACGTCGCCGAGTGGGCGCCGGGCGTCTATGGCGCCGAGGCCGCCTCGCGCCATTGGTTCGGCAAGAGCGCCGAAAACCTGACGGCGCGCGAAGCCGCCCGCCTGGCCGCCATCCTGCCCAGCCCGCGCCGCTACAAGGCGGCCTCGCCCGGCCCCTATGTCCGCAGACGGGCCAGCCGCATCCAGGCCGCCATGGGCACGGTGCGCGAGGCCGGGCTGGACCGCTGCGTCGACCGCTAAGGCGGCGTTAACCGTCAGCATAGGGCCAAGCCTTAACCGAACCGCGTCACCCTTCGCCGGAATGCGGACCTGTGTCCGCTGCGGAATTCAGGGGCCGAGACGGTGAGATACGGCGCAATGAACGGACTGAACCGGCTGGCGCGCGGGGCGCGGGGCCTTGTTTTGCGTTTCGTGCGCGGCACGCGCGGCAATGTCGCGATGATGTTCGCCCTGGCGCTGCCGGCCCTGCTGATGATCTCGCTCGGCGCGGTCGACATTCACCAGGCCTCCAAGGTGAAGGCCCACCTGCAGGATGCGCTGGACGCGGCCGCCCTGGCCGCCGCGCGCTCGAAATACACCGACGACACCAATCTGAACCGCATCGGACTGGCGGCGCTCAAGGCGAACATGCCCGCCTATTTCCACCCGGACAGCGAGGACACCGCCAGCTTCACCCTGGACAATAACAAGATCGTCGCCAACGCCCGTGTGAACGTGAAGGTGCTGGTCGCCAATATCGTTCTGCCGCCCTATGGCAAGCTGATGGACGACTACCTGCCGGTCGGCACGTCGTCGGAAGTCCTGCGCGCCTCGCGCAACGTCGAGGTGGCGATGGCGCTGGACATCACCGGATCGATGGCCGGTCAGAAGTTGAAGGATCTCAAGGCGGCGGCGAACGAACTCATCGACATCGTGGTGCAGACCGAACAGACGCCCTTCTATTCCAAGGTCGCTCTCGCGCCCTATTCCATCGGGGTGAACGTCGATACCTACGCCAACGCCCTGCGCGGCGCGCCGGTCGGCACGACCTCGATCTCCAAGGCGGAGTGGGCGGCGGGTTCCAGCGTGACGATTTCCAAGGTGACCCGCGCAAGCACGGCGCGCGTGACCGCCAACGGCCATGGCTTGACCACCGGGGACTCGGTCTGGATCAAGAGCCTCAGCAATATGAGCGGCCTGAACGACAGGGCCTATACGGTCACGGTCAGGGACGCGAACACGTTCGACCTCAACGGGACCAGCACGACCGGCTACAGCAAGGACGGGACTAACGGCAACGTCACGCGATGCCTGGCTTCCGGATGCACCGTGGTGGTGACGTCCAATAATCATAAGCTGTCGGACAGCGACTATGTCGCGGTGTCCGGCGTCCGGGGAATGACGAACCTCAACGCGACCTGGCAGGTGGACAGCGTGACCGCGAACACCTTCCGCACCACGCTCCTCGGTCCGACCCAGGCCGCCTACACCAGCGGCGGCGACGCCCAGTGCGGCTATGACGGCTGCAGGGTCCGGATATTCAGAAACATGCGGGGAAGTGTTCTTCAGAAGACCATCTCCAACTGCGTGACTGAACGGCCCGGCGCCTCCGCAGGCACCGACGCGGCGCCGGGCGTCGACGCCTGGCTGGGGCGTCTCTATCCGACCGAGTCGGCCTGTCCCTCCGCCAAGATCACGCCGCTGACGTCTCTGCGCGACACTTTGAAGGGTCAGATCAACAGCTATAGCGCCACCGGGGGCACCGCCGGCCAGATCGGTCTGGCCGCGGCCTGGCATCTGATCTCGCCGAACTTCAGCAACATCTGGCCGAGCGACGGCGCTCCTGCGGCCCACGATCCGTCCAAGACGCTGAAGGCCGTCGTTCTGATGACGGACGGCGATTTCAACACCAACTATTGCCAGGGCGTGCTCGCCGCGAACGCGGGCTACGGCGACGCCGACACCCGGATCAACTGCAACGCCCAGAACGGCGATCCATTCAGCCAGTCCATCACGCTGTGCAACGCGATGAAGCGGGACAACATCGTCGTCTATACCGTGGGCTTCAATCTCGGGACGAACCGCGGCAAGGCCGGCATCGACACCGCCATTGAGGTGATGGAGGAATGCGCGTCTTCCAAGGACAAGCATTTCTTCAAGGCCGAAAGCGGCACGGACCTGAAGGAGGCCTTCAAGGCCATCGGCCGGGACATCACCCGGCTGCGCATCGCCCGCTGACGCGGACGAGGACGGACAGGCAAAAGGGCCGGCGGAGCGATCCGCCGGCCCTTTCTTCGTCTTCGGCGATGCGCCGATCCGTCAGATCAGGCGGATCTCCTTGAGGCGCTCGGTCAGGAAGTCCTCGGCCAGGATGGTCTTGCCCGCATAGCGGTCCGGGTTTTCCGGGGTGATCGTCGAGGGCAGGGTCTCGATCGGGAAGTCCGGATTGAAATGCAGGAAGAAGGGCGTCGAATAGCGGGCGAAGCCGCGACGCTCGGGCGCGGGATTGACCACGCGGTGCGTCGTCGACGGCAGGACGTGGTTGACCAGGCGCTGCAGCATATCGCCGATGTTGACCACCAGGGCGCCCGCCGGCGGGGCGATGTCCAGCCATTCGCCGTCGGCGTCCTTCAGCTGCAGGCCCGCCTCTTCGGCGCCCAGCAGCAAGGTGATGACGTTGATGTCCTCATGGGCGCCGGCGCGCACGCCCGGGGCGTCGGCCGGGACCGGCGGATAGTGCAGCAGGCGCAGGACGCTGTTGCCCAGCTGGACCTTGTCCTCGAAGTAGTCGTCGTCCAGCTTCAGATAGCGGGCGATGGCCTTGAGGACGCGACGGCCCAGTTCGTCCAGGCCGTCGTACAGGCCGTAGACGTGCTCGTGGAAGCCTTCGACCTCGGTCGGCCAGAGGTTGTCGCGCATGTACTGGCGATAGGGATGGCCTTCCGGCAGCTCGCGGCCCGTGTGCCAGAACTCCTTCAGGTCCACGGCCTTGGCGCCCTTGGCCGCCTCGACGCCGAACGGCGTCAGGCCGCGCGCGCCGCCCGTGCCGGGCTGGTGATACTGGCGCTTCACGTCTTCCGGCAGGGCGAAGAAGGTCTTGGCGTCGGACACGGCGGCGTCGATCAGGCCCTGGTCAAGGCCGTGGTCGGCGATCACCGCGAAACCGTAGCGAGCAAAGGAGGCGCCCAGGGCGTCGGCGAAGGCCTGGAAGTCGGCGTCATAGCCCTTCATCGACACGGGGACGATGGCGCGGGTCTTGGTCTGGTCCTCGGCGGAGGAAGCGGTCAGCGGAGAGCTCACGGGCGGAAAATGCCTCTGAATGGGTGATATGAAGGGTTTCATACGCCTTGCCGCAACAAATTGGCAGCCCGGCGCCCTCGCGGCGCGATCTCGTCTTTGACTCTCAAGCGGCGCTGTTGTGGGGTGCGGGTTCAGTCAGGATGGAGGACGACATGGACGCGCGATCGCAGCCTCAGCCGCCCAAGGGGGAGGGGACATGGACCCTGCTCCAGTCCCGGGCCGACCGCAGCTTCTGGCAGCAGACCCGCACCCTGACGCCAGAGCGGTCCGTCACCTGGTTCGTGATCGCCCGCCCGCCCGAGCAACTGTCCTACGACAGCTTCGACGAGGCCGAGGCGATGTTCCGGGCCATGGACGAGGATTGATCGGGGACGGATAGGACAAAGGCCCCGCGGGGCTTCCGCGAGGCCTTTGATGGTGGAGCTTAGCGGAGTCGAACCGCTGACCTCTTGCATGCCATGCAAGCGCTCTACCAACTGAGCTAAAGCCCCGCGCCTTGCGGCTTGGGTATGTGCCGGCGAACCGGGTCGAGACGAATGGTGGAGCTTAGCGGAGTCGAACCGCTGACCTCTTGCATGCCATGCAAGCGCTCTACCAACTGAGCTAAAGCCCCGAACCTTTCGGTCGGCCTCGCCGGAGATTTTGGCCCCCAGCGAGGGGCGGAAACTATGTCAGGCCTTTTGAGAGATCAAGCCGGTCCGACAACTTTTTTTCCGCTTATTTTTCCGACCCTTGGTATCAGTCGTCGTCGCGCGACGGCTTGACGAGGTCATCGTCCAGGCTGTCGTCGTCTTCGTCCTCGATGAAGGGCACCGAGTCATCGTCGTCGTCGCTCAGGGCGTCGTCGTCGTCGCCGTCGGACGAGCCCATGCCGGCGTCGTCGGCGCCGGGTTCGCCGTCGTCGTCGTCGTCCGGCGTCAGGATCGGCTCGTGGCCTTCTTCGTCGATTTCGGGGGTCGAGGCTTCAGCGTCCTCTTCCTCTTCGTCGCCGTCGACCGACTTGTCGGCGACTTGATCCTCGGCCTCGTCGTCGGCGGCGAAGCCGGCGCCGGCGCGACCGCGAACGCGGCGGTTGCGCATGGCTTCTTCAAGCGGATCGAACTCGGTGTCGCACTTGGGGCAGTGTGCCGGGCGACGGTTCAGATCGTAGAATTTGGCCTGGCAGTTCGGGCAGACCTGCTTTTGGCCCAGTTCGGGTTTGGCCACGGGATAACCTTCGGCAGGAGTTGAAAATCCGGAATTCGGCCGGCTCCCTTGCCACCCAAGGGGGCCGCTGTCAAAAGCCTTCTTATCCGCGCCAGCGCGGCGTTTCCTGAACAATTGGAGTTTTTGGCCAGGTGACCGCCTCTTCGACCCTTACTGCGCGTCCTGTTGTCGCTTCCCTGAAGGGCGCCGTCCGCGCGCCCGGCGACAAGTCGATGTCGCACCGCTCGCTCATCTTCGGCGGCATGGCCGAGGGCGTGACCGAGATCGAGGGCCTGCTGGAAGGCGACGACATTCTGGCCACCGCCCGCGCGGTCGAGGCCTTCGGCGCAAAGGTCGAACGGCTGGGTGAAGGCCGCTGGCGCGTGACCGGGCAGGGCGGCTTCACGACGCCGGCTTCGGTCATCGACTGCGGCAACGCCGGGACTGGGGTGCGTCTGCTGATGGGCGCCGCCGCCGGCTATGAGCTGAGCGCCACCTTCGACGGCGACGCCTCGCTGAGGAAACGGCCGATGAGGCGCGTCACCGGGCCTCTGGCCGACATGGGCGCCCGTTTCGACTGGAACGCAGCCGAGGACCGCGTGCCCCTGACCCTGCACGGCGGCGGTCTGACGGGTATTGAATACGTGCAGACGGTGGCCTCGGCCCAGATCAAGTCGGCCATCCTGCTGGCCGGGCTGAACGCGGCGGGCGAGACCGTCGTGGTCGAGCCGGAAAAGAGCCGCGATCACACCGAGCGGATGCTGCGCGCCTTCGGGGCGGTGGTGGACGTGACCGAGGAGGGCGAGGGCTGGCGCATTCGCCTGACGGGCGGACAGACGCTGAGCGGAACTCATGTGGCGGTGCCGGGCGATCCCTCGTCGGCGGCCTTCCCCCTCGCGGCGGCCCTGATCACGCCGGGATCGGAGGTGACGGTCGAGGGCGTCATGCTGAACCCGCAGCGCACCGGCCTGTTCGACACCTGGATCGAGATGGGCGCCGACCTGACCATCGCCAACCGCCGTGTCAGCGGCGGCGAGGACGTCGGCGACATCACGGCCCGCTATTCCGCGCTCAAGGGCGTGATCGTGCCGGAAGACCGCGCCGCCTCGATGATCGACGAATATCCGATCCTGTCGGCTGTCGCCGCCTATGCCGAGGGCCGCACCATCATGCGCGGCATTGGCGAGATGCGGGTCAAGGAGAGCGACCGGATTTCGCTGATGGTCGCCGGCCTGACCGCCTGCGGCGTCGCGGTGGAGGAAGAGGCCGAGGGCTTCATCGTCACCGGTGGTCCGGTCAAGGGCGGCGCGACCGTCGCCACCGCCCATGATCACCGCATCGCCATGAGCCACCTGATCCTCGGCCTCGGCGCCGAGCAACCCGTCTCGGTGCTGGACCCGGAAATGATCGCCACCAGCTTCCCCGGGTTCGTCGATATGATGAATGGGCTGGGCGCCGACATCGGCGAAGGCCATGGCTAGGGCGCGAAAGAAGTCCGGCCTTGGGTCCTGGTTTCAATTCGTGCTCGCCGCCTGCTTCATGGCGTGGTGCAGTCTGGAGGGCGCGCGCTTCCTGTGGCGCAGCTGGCAGGCGGGGATTCTGCTGCACGGCAAGGGGCCCGATGTCGCGCTCAGCGACAAGCCGCTTGTCTTCTGGGGCCTGAGCGGCTTCTACAGTGTCTCGGTTCTGGCAGCTGGCGCCTTTGCCGTTTTCTGCCTGTTGATCGCTCTTCGTGACGTGACAAGAAAGACAAACTCCTGACCCAAGCGCTCGTCATCGCCGTCGACGGCCCGGCTGCATCCGGCAAGGGCACCATCGCCGCGCGCCTGGCGACGCACTACGGCCTGCCGCATCTGGATACGGGCCTGCTGTATCGGGCGGTGGGACTGGCGGTGCTGGACGCCGGTCAGGACCTGGGCGACGCCGCAGCGGCCGAGGCGGCGGCCCTGTCGCTGGATATCGTCGGCCTGGCGGATAACCTGCGCCTGACCGAGCGCGACGCGGGCGAGGCAGCCAGCCGGGTCGCCAGCCATCCGGGCGTGCGCGCCGCGCTTCTGAAGCTGCAGCAGGACTTCGCCGCTCAGCCCGGGGGCGCCGTCCTGGACGGCCGCGACATCGGCACGGTCATCGCCCCGAACGCTGCGGCCAAGCTCTATGTCACCGCCACGCCCGAGGTTCGCGCCGAGCGCCGCTGGAAGCAGCTGACGGCGCGGGGGCAGGACATTGCCTTCGCCGACATGCTGGAGGACATCCGCCGTCGCGATGAGCGGGATTCGGGACGGGATTCCGCCCCCATGGTCCAGGCCGAGGACGCGGTCTTGCTGGACACGACCGATCTGGGTATAGAAGCCGCCTTCGATGCGGCCCGCCGTATCGTCGAGGCGGCGCGTGTCCGGGCTGGGGTAGACCTCGCTGGACAAATCCAACGCTCCTGACCTCGGCTTCCGCGGGCGTTCTGGCTTTATCTGTTCGCGCCCTCTTGCGCCGGCCTCGCGTCCTGACGACCTGATTTTCCCTTTTCCATCCTTTATCCACCCGCGCGGGGCCATCCGGTCGCGCGCCTCAACCCCAGAGTTCCATGACCGACACTCTCAACCCCTCGCGCGACGATTTCGCCGCGCTGCTCGACGAACAACTGCAGGGTCGCGACCTTGGCGAAGGCCAGGTCGTTCACGGCCGCGTCGTCGGCATCGAGAAGGACATCATCATCATCGACGTCGGTCTGAAGACCGAAGGTCGCATCCCGGCCCGTGAATTCGGCATCGGCGAAGGCGCCGTCATCCCGAAGGTCGGCGACAACGTCGAAGTCTACCTGGAACGCGTCGAGAACGCCCTGGGTGAAGCCGTCATCAGCCGCGACAAGGCTCGCCGCGAAGAAGCCTGGACCCGTCTGGAAGTCGTCTTCGCCGAAGGTCAGCCGGTCAACGGCGCCATCGTCGGTCGCGTCAAGGGCGGCTTCACCGTCGACCTGGGCGGCGCCTCGGCCTTCCTGCCGGGCTCGCAAGTCGACATCCGTCCGGTCCGCGACGTCGGCCCGCTGATGGGCAAGGAACAACCCTTCGCCATCCTGAAGATGGACCGTCCGCGCGGCAACATCGTCGTCTCGCGTCGCGCCATCCTGGAAGAAGCCCGCGCCGAACAGCGCACGGAGCTGGTCGGCCAGCTGCAAGAGGGTGAAGTCCGCGAAGGCGTCGTCAAGAACATCACCGACTACGGTGCGTTCGTCGACCTGGGCGGCATCGACGGCCTGCTGCACGTCACCGACATGTCGTGGAAGCGCGTCTCGCATCCGTCGCAAGTCCTGGCCGTCGGCGACACCGTCAAGGTCCAGATCGTCAAGATCAACCCGGACACCCAGCGCATCAGCCTCGGCATGAAGCAGCTGCAGTCGGATCCGTGGGACGGCGTCGAAGCCAAGTACCCGGTCAACGCCAAGTACACGGGCCGCATCACGAACATCACCGACTACGGTGCGTTCGTTGAGCTGGAAGCCGGCGTCGAAGGCTTGGTCCACGTCTCGGAAATGTCCTGGACCAAGAAGAACGTCCACCCGGGCAAGATCGTCTCCACCTCGCAGGAAGTGGAAGTCATCGTCCTGGACGTCGACAGCGCCAAGCGCCGCATCTCGCTGGGCCTGAAGCAAGCCCAGAACAACCCGTGGGAAGCCTTCGTCGAGGCTCACCCGATCGGTTCGACCGTCGAGGGCGAAGTCAAGAACGCCACCGAGTTCGGCCTGTTCGTCGGCCTGGACAACGACATCGACGGCATGGTCCACCTGTCGGACCTGGACTGGAACGTCTCGGGCGAAGAAGCCATCCAGCGTTACCGCAAGGGTGAAACGATCAAGGCCAAGGTGCTGGACGTCGACATCGAGAAGGAACGCGTCTCGCTGGGCGTCAAGCAGCTCGGCGGCGACCCGATGGAAGGCGACGTCTACAAGCGCGGCCAGCAGATCACCGTCACCGTGACGTCGATCGAAACGGGCGGCATCGAAGTCAAGTTCGGTGAAGACGACGCGCCGGTCACGGCCTTCGTCCGCAAGTCGGACCTGTCGCGCGACCGCAACGAGCAACGTCCGGAACGCTTCGCCGTCGGCGATCGCATCGACGCCATGATCACGGGCATCGACAAGGCCACGCGCCGCGTCTCGGTGTCGGTCAAGGCGCTGGAAATGAAGGACGAGGCCGAGGCCATCGAACAGTTCGGTTCGTCGGACTCGGGCGCTTCGCTCGGCGACATCCTGGGCGCCGCGCTTCGCGAAAAGGCCGGTTCGAAGGACTAATCGTCCTCTTCGACCAGAAAATGGGGCGGCTGGAGCAATCCAGCCGCCTTTTTTCTTGCGTGACGGGCAAGAACCCGCGCCAATGGCGAGGCTACCCCTTGAGAATCGCTCTTAATCTGATGCGCCCTCTTTATTCCTGTGGCGTCAGACGGTTAGGGTGCGGACCTGAACGGAAGCGACTGCATCTGAAACAGCCACGGGCGGGGGCCTGAATGATCAAGTCTGAACTGATCGAGAAGCTGGCGGCCGAGAACATCCACCTCACCCACGCCGAGGTGGAACGGGTCGTCAACGTCATCCTGGGTCAGATGACCGAGGCCCTGTCCGACGGCGGACGGGTTGAGCTTCGGGGCTTCGGTGCCTTTTCCGTGCGCAGCCGCCCTGCGCGGGTCGGCCGCAATCCCCGCACCGGCGAGACGGTGGAAGTGCCCGCCAAGGCCGTGCCCTTCTTCAAGAGCGGCAAGGAACTTCGCGAGCGCCTGAACGCGTCCGGCGACGCCTAAAACGAAAGACTGAGTTGAAATGAGCCTGCTGACCGAGTTTCGTGAATTCGCCGCGCGCGGCAACGTCGTCGACCTGGCGGTCGGCGTCATCATCGGCGCCTCGTTCGGCAAGATCGTCACCAGCCTGGTCGATCAGGTCATCATGCCGCCCATCGGCCTCCTGCTGGGCAAGGTCGATTTCGCCCACCTGGAATGGGTGCTGAAGCCTGCGGACGCCGCGGCCGGCGTCGAAAAGGTGGCCATCCAGTACGGGGCCTTCATCAATACCCTGATCCAGTTCCTGATCGTGGCCTTCGTCGTCTTCCTTCTGGTCAAGGGCATCAACAAGATGCGCCGGGAACAGGCGCCGGAAGCCGCCGCCCCGACTCCGACCGAGGCCCTGCTGGCCGAGATCCGCGACGAACTGAAGGCGCGGCCCTAGGGCTGGACGCTCGAGGCGAACTGCGGGCGCTCAGGCCGAGGCCTTCGATCCGGTCGGAACGTTCTTGTCCGATAGCCTTCGCCATTGACCGCGCGGCGCGCGCGGGGGCAGGGGCCGGATGCAGAAGGAATAGTCGCCGTCGAACGGGGTCGGACGCCAGCCGCCGACGTCCTGACCCCCTGCCCCCAGGAGACCCGGCGTGAAGGCCGCATGGCAGTGACCCCAGCCGCCCTCGCGCCGCGCGCTGCGCGCCAGGTCGCCGAGATCGCGCAGGGTGCTTTCCGAGACGACCTGGAGCCGCACCTTGGCCGCGCCGAGCGCGGGGGCGAGTTTCAGCAGGGCGCCGACCAGGGCCGGGATCGCCTGCCGGTCTCGATCCAGGGCTGCCAGATCGAGAATCTCCAGCATCGGCGGCTCAATCGGATTGCCCTTGCCCAGCAGGGCCAGGGCGTGACCGGTGATTTCCCCGTTCACGCGGCGCGCCAGGTGAAGCGGGCGGACCGTCAGATCAGGGTCGGACAGCCGCCAGCGCAACATGGCCGGGCTTCGGTCCGCCGTCAGCCGCCCCTGGTCGCGCAGGGCCGTCCAGAAGTCGGCGTAGGGCGAGGCGTCCGACAGGTCTGTCAGTTCCGAGATCCCGCCAGGCAATCCCGTCATGTCGAGGGCTCGCCGACGGCCCGGCATCAGCTGTTCGCCGAGCCAGCGCGCGGCGCGCGGCTCGCGCGCCACGAGCCGGCGCAGGGCGCGGCCGTAAAGGCAGGCGACGGGGTTGATGACCCATGACAGCTTCAGCCCGTGGGTCGCGATCGGCCAGGGGGCCATGCCGAACTTCTTGTACAGGGGGCTGGATCGGGCGTTGGCGTTCAGCGTGTATCGCGCAAAGCAGTTTGGCTGGGCGATGAAGGCGCTGAGAAGGTCGCGGCTTCCGCCCCTCTGATCAGGTGGAACGATGACGGAAAAGCCGGTCGCTCCAAACAGGATCCGCTCACCGATCCAGAAACGCTGAATGAAGTTGCCGAGAAAGGCTTTGGGAGCGCCGTCCACGTCTTCGATCACCCAGCCGGAAGGAGCGTCCATCTCGCGTCGCGCCGCGTTGTCTTCCAGCCAGCGCCATCCCTCGGGAGAGCGTTCCGGCCACCAGACGTCGCGATGCAGCCGGTTCACGCCGGGTATGTCGGACGGGACGAAGCGGCGGACGGCCATGGGGGTCGGATCCTTGGTCAGCTGTGCCTTAACGATTCGGCCCAGCCTTGAGTTGCACCTCGTCTCCTGAAGCGCTTAAAACAATCCAAGGTTGCGCCTGGTGTGCTGAAAATGCGTCATTGCGATGACGGGTCGCGGCGTTAACGCTTGTCCGCATGGCCTCGTCGTGCTGTTTCTGCGGCCTTAATGCGCCAGTCTGGGCGCAGCATTTGGGAGAACGCCGTTGAGCACGACGGATGGGGGGGGCGCGCTTTCGGCGGCGCCTCGCAAGACGTTTCTTGGACACCCGCGGGGGCTGGTGGTCCTGTTCCTCACAGAGATGTGGGAGCGCTTTTCCTACTACGGCATGCGGGCCCTGCTGGTCCTCTATCTGACCCAGCACTTCCTGTTCGGCCCGAAAGAGGCGCAGGGCATCTACGCCGCCTACGCCGCGCTGGTCTATCTGATGCCGGTGGTCGGCGGGATGCTGGCCGACAAGTATCTGGGATCGCGCAAGGCGGTCATCATCGGCGCCGTCCTGCTCGTCGCCGGCCACTTCATGATGGCCTTTGAAGGCACGGGCGGTCGCGAGAACCTGACCATCGGCGCCACGACCTATGAGCTTCAGGTCGAAGGCCGCGATCAGAACCGCGCCATCTTCGCCGTCAACGGCGACGAGCGCACCCAGATCACGATCTCGCCGGAAGGCGTGTCCAGGGTTGGCGCCGAGCCGGCGGCTGCGGTCGCGGCTGACGCCGCTGTTCCGGCGGTGGCCCAGGCGAGCGGCTTCCCGGCCTTCACCGCCACGGACGGCTACAAGCTGGAAACCGTTCGCGACCTCGGCTTTGGGGAGCCGGTCCTCTTCTTCGCCCTGTCGCTGATCATCGTCGGCGTGGGCTTCCTGAAGGCCAATATCTCGACCGTCGTCGGCGCCCTTTATGAAGAGAACGATCCCCGTCGCGACGGCGGCTTCACCATCTTCTACGTCGGCATCAACCTGGGCTCGGTCCTGGCCACGGCCGCCTGTTCCTATCTCGGCATCAAGTACGGCTGGGCCTATGGCTTCGGTCTGGCCGGCATCGGCATGACCCTGGGTCTGATCACCTTCATCCTTGGCCAGAGCTGGCTGGAAGGCCGCGGCGGCCCGCCGCAGCCGGAAATGCTCAAGACCCGCAAGGTCTTCGGCGTGCCGTTCGAGGCCGTCTTCTGGATCGGCGGCCTGGTCACCGTCCTGCCGGTCTGGCTGCTGATGCAGCGTCACCACATCATCGAGACGGCCCTGCCCTGGCTGGCCGGCCTCATCTTCGCTTCGGTGGTCGGCTACGTGGTGTTCAAGCTGCGCGGCACCGAGCGCAGCCGCATGCTGGTCGCCCTGACGCTGATCTTCTTCTCGGTGCTGTTCTGGGCCCTGTTCGAACAGGCCGGTTCGTCGCTGACCCTGTTCGCCGACCAGTCGACGGCCATGCCGTCGTGGTTCAATGCGCCCATGACCCAGATGTTCAACCCGGGCATCATCGTCATCGGCGGTCCGATCATCGCCGCCCTGTGGGTGTGGCTGGGCAAGCGCAACATGGAGCCCTCGACCCCGGTGAAGTTCTCCTTCGCCCTGGTCCTGGTCGGCGCCGGCTTCCTGCTGCTGACCTGGGCTTCGACGACCCAGGCCAACGTGGACTTCCGCGTGCCACTGATCTTCCTGTTCTTCACCTACTTCCTGCACACGATGGGCGAGCTCTGCCTGTCGCCGGTCGGGCTGTCGATGATCACCAAGCTGTCGGTGGATCGCGTCGTGGGCCTGATGATGGGCGTCTGGTTCCTGTCGAGCTCCGTGGCGCACATCGCCGCCGGCTTCATCGCCCAGGCCACCTCGACCGACACCGTCGCGGGCGTGGTCACCAGCCCCGAATTGGCGCTGCAGACCTATGGCTCGATCTTCGGGACCATCGGCTGGACCGGCGTCGTCGTCGGCGTGGTCCTGCTGGTGCTGTCGCCGCTGCTGAAGAAGGGCATGGCGGGCATCCACTGATCGCCTGACATCCCGATCGACAAGAGAAGGGCGGCGTCTCGCAGGAGGCGCCGCCCTTTTCAGTTGGTCCGGGGGGAGGCCCCGTTCTTTCCCGTGCTTCCTCCAGGAGACGGGCCGGGGTCTTGGTCTTGAGCCCTAGAAGGTCTTGCGCACGCGGATCTGCCAGAAGGTGCGAGGATCGACGAAGCGCTCCTCGACGAAGGCCACGGGCCGGGTCTGGCGGTTGGCGAAGACGATCTTCTCCTGATCGAAGTCGTTCCAGATGTTGACCTGGGCGCGGATCGACAGGGTCGGGGTCGGCTTGTACTCGGCCCACATCTCGTAATAGTCGGTGCCGCGCCAGCCCGAGACCTGGTCCGGCTGGTAGTTCTTCTGGCCCAGCAGCGGGATCCAGGCGCCGCCCCACTGCAGCTTCCACGACGTGATGTCCTGCTGGAAGGTGACGGTCGCCTGGGTCGGCCGCACGCCGGAGATGGGCCGGGTCTCGCCCGTGGTGGGGTCGGTGACCTCGGTCTTGTTCCAGGTGTTGCGGAAGCCGAACTTGCCGCCCGAAAGGCCCAGCTTCGTCGTCGGGATGGTCACGTTGAGCGACAGCTGGTCCAGGGTGCCGTCGCCGATGTTGCCGACCGCCGCCAGGCCGCCGTCCAGCGGGATCAGGTCGATGGCGTCGGTGATCTCGTCGTGGCGCAGGCCCAGGCTGACGATGCCCTCGCCCCAGAAGCGCTTCTCGAACGTCAGCTCGCTGATCCAGCGAGACTCCGGCGACAGGTTCACATTGCCGCCGAAGACGCTTTCATCGGCGAATTCGGCCGAGGCGGCGAAGTCGTCAAAGTCCAGTTGACCCACGGTGCGCTCGAAACGCGCGCGGACCTGGGTATTGGCCATGGGCGTCCAGGTGGCCAGGATGCGCGGCTTGGCGAAGAAGAAGCTCTTTTCCTGCGAGGCGTCGCCCGACTGGCTGATGGTCGAGGATTCCAGCCGCAGGCCGCTCTCCACCGTCCACTTGGGATTGATGCGCCAGGTGCCCTTGCCGAACAGCTCGCCGCGCGTCTCCTCGACCTTGACCGAGGCCGAGGGCAGGGGAACGGCCACGCCGCCGACGGAATAGGCCTGCTCGGTCTCCAGCATGTTGTAGGCGACCTCGCCGCCGGCTTCGAAGTCCATGGCGGGCGACCGCTCATAGCGGACCAGGCCGCGCAGGATGGTCTCGGAGCCATTGCCGTTGGATGCGAACAGCTGTTCCGGGCTGACCACGGCGCCGTCGCGGTTGCGCGAGGTGGAGACGTTGTCGAACTCCTCGAACTCGTGGATGAAGCGGGTCTCCAGCTTCAGCTTCTCGCTCAGCGGCCGCGTATAGACCACGCCGACTTCGCCGCTCTTGCCGTCGTTGTCATAGAAGCTTTCGCGCAGGACGCCCGGCGCCGTCTGGCGGTTGAGGTTGTGCCAGTCGTTGATGCCGTATCGCGCCGTCAGGTCGATCTTGCCGCCCATGAAGGGGCTGGAATAGTTGCCGCGGATCGAGTTCCCGCCGCCGTAGCCGTCGTTGTAATACTGTTCGTTGCGCAGGACGTTTCCGTCGGCGTCGGAGCGCACGACGTAGCCCGCGCCGTTGGAGTCGCTGGACGAGATGCCGTCGCTCAGGGTCACGCCCCAGGTCCGGTCGCCCTCGCGGGCCGTGAACTGATAGGAGCCGCCGAACAGATCCTGGCCGCCTTCGAACAGGCTGGCGTTGGTCGTCAGGATGTGTTCGCGGCTGGAGGTGGTCTTCAGGATAACGTTGGCGACGACCGAATAGCCCTGCATCTCGATGCCGGGGGCGCCGCCGCGAACCAGTTCGATGCGCTCGACCTGGGCGGCGACCGTGCGGCTCAGCACATTGGAGCCGGTGTCGTTCTTGGAGGCCGGACGCGAGCCGTTGATCAGGATGTTGCCGACCGCGCCTTCAAAGCCCCGGGCGCCGTCGCCGTCGTTGACCGAGAAGCCGGGGATCCGGTTGACCATGTCCAGCGCCGTGTTGGGGCGGGCGTCCTTGAAGAAGTCGGGGGCGAAGATCAGGACGCCCTGGTCGCTGGCCTCGGCGGTCTGGGGCGCGCGCGTGGTCTCGGCCATGGCCGGGGCTGCAGCGGCGAAAGCCAGCGCGGCGGTGGTGGCCAGCAGAATGGTCTTGGTCATGGCGTCGTCCTCTCCCTCGGTCGTGGGGAAGGTGTGACGGCAGCGAGGCCCAGCCTCCAGTTACAAGCCGGACAGGTGGATTAAATCGCGGACAGCATTACCGAATAGTCAGATTACAGCCTGACTGGATACTGTTACGCCATCTGACATGATCTCACGTATCCTCGCTCTTTCGGCGCTTGTTCTCTCGCTGTCGGTCGGCGCTACCGCTCAAGCGCAGGACGGCGAGACGCTCGCGACCACGGTGGACGAGATCGTCGTCACGGCCCGTCGCACCGACGCCCCGATCTGGGAGGTGACGCGCGGCGACAGCACCCTGATCCTGGTCGGCGCCATCAGCGGCGTGCCGCGCGACGTCGAGTGGCGGCCCGAGGCCCTTGAGGACGCGACGCGGCGCGCGCAACGGATTCTCTTCCCTCAGGAAGGCCGGGCCTCGGTCGCCGACGTCTTTCGTCTGATCTGGCGTATCCGCACGGTGGCGACCCTGCCCAAGGGCACGACGACCGCCGACTATCTGTCGCCCGAGGTTCAGGCGCGACTCGAGACGATTATGGCGGATCAGCGAAACGACGGCTGGCGCACCAACAGCCTCATGATCCTGAGTAGTGATTTGATGAACGACAAGGCCGGCTATGAGCGGGGCAGGGCCCGCAACGCCACCGACGTCGTCAAGAAGGCGGCGCGCGACGCCCGCATCCCGGTGCGCCCGGTCGGGACCGTGCGCGGCGACGAGATCGTCGACAGCCTGATCACCGCCCCGCCCGCCACCTACGCCACCTGCGTGGAACGCGCCCTTTCGGCCGCCGAGGCCGGGCCGGAGGGCGCCGCCGCCCGTATCGCCGACTGGCGCGCCCGCCGAGTGCCAGAGGTCATGGCTCAGCCGCTGGAGCAGGCGCTCGGTCTGTGCTGGCCCTGGGGCGACCCTGAGATCGCGCCCCTGCTACGCCGTCAGTGGGCCGAGGCGGTGCAGACCGCCTTGGGCGAACCCGGCGTGACCCTGGCCGTCGCCCAATTGCGCGTCCTGGCTGAACCAAACGGCGTGCTCGATACGCTGGAGGCTCAGGGCTACGAGATCGAGGGGCCGGCGTGGAAGGCCGTCGTAACGACGGCCGTCCCCTAGACCGCCGTGCCGCCCACGGTCAGGCCGCCGATCTTGAGGCTGGGCTGGCCGATGCCGACGGGGACGCCCTGGCCGGACTTGCCGCAGGTGCCGACGCCGGGGTCGAAGGCGAAGTCGTCGCCGATCATCTGGATGTGGGTCAGGGCCGTGGCCCCGTCGCCGATCAGGGTGGCGCCGCGCACCGGGGCGGTGATCCTGCCGTCCTCGATCAGATAGGCCTCGGTGCACTGGAAGACGAACTTGCCGTTGGTGATGTCCACCTGGCCGCCGCCGAAGTTGGCGGCGTAGAGGCCGCGCTTGGTGCTGGCGATCATGTCGGCCTTCGAATCCTTGCCGCCTTCCATGAAGGTATTGGTCATGCGCGGCATCGGCATGTGGGCGAAGGACTGGCGACGGCCGTTGCCGGTGGCGCTCGCGCCCAGCTGACGCGCCGACAGGCGGTCGTGCATCAGGCCGACCATGATGCCGTCCTCGATCAGGACGGTGCGCGAGGTCGGGGTGCCTTCGTCGTCGAAGGACAGGGAGCCGCGACGCCCGGCGATGGAGCCGTCGTCCACCACGGTGACGCCCGGAGCGGCGACGCGCTGGCCCATCTTGCCGCTGAAGACCGAGGAGCCCTTGCGGTGGAAGTCGCCCTCGAAGCCGTGGCCGACGGCTTCGTGCAGCAGGACGCCCGGCCAGCCGGCGCCGAGGACCACGTCCATCTCGCCCGCCGGACAGTCGACGGCGTCGAGGTTGATCAGGGCCTGACGCAGGGCCTCGTCGATCTGGCCCTGCCAGCGGTCGGGGGCGATCCAGGCTTCAAAGCCGGCGCGGCCGCCGGCGCCGGACGAGGCGCTCTCGCGCTTGCCGTCGCGCTCGACCGTGACCGAGACGTTCAGCCGGACCAGGGGGCGCACGTCGCTGAGCAGGCGGCCGTCGGCGCGCAGGATCTCGACGGCGCGGCGCTCGCCGATGATGGAGGTCGAGACCTGGACCACGCGCGGGTCGCGGGCGCGGGCCCAGGCGTCGATTTCCGACAGCAGTTCGATCTTGTCCGAGAAGCCGGGCGAGGCGAGGGGATCGACCTCGTCATAGAGCTTCTGATTGGTGGCGCGCGGGGCCTCGGCGGCGTGGCCGGCGTAGCCGCGCTTGGCCAGGGACGCACTGTCGGCGGCGCGGCGGATGGCGGCGGCGGAAATCTCGTTGGCGTGGGCGTAGCCGGCGGTCTCGCCCGCCACGACGCGCAGGCCGAAGCCTTCGACCGCATCGTAAGACGCGCCCTTCAGCCGTCCGTCGTCGAAGACCAGGGATTCACTCTCGGTCTTTTCCAGAAACAGCTCGCCGTCGTCCGCGCCGGCCAGGGCCGTCTGCAGGATGGACAGGGCCTCGTCTGGGGCCACGCCGGAAGCGTCGAGGATGGGGGAGGGGGAGGCGACGGTGCTCATGGAGGCTAGATAGGCGCTCGACCGGCTCCCGTCACGGGGCAGACCGCCGGTTCCGCATAGGGAACACCCCCTTCCGCAGGGCGAAAGGGGGTGTGAGGACGTCTGCAATATGGAGGATCAGTCCTGGGTGACGTCGCCGGACCCGCTGACCGACTGGCGCAGTTCGGCCGGGCGGCGCGTCAGGCGCACGTCGCCGCTGCCCGAGACGTCGACGTCGGCCTTGCCCGTGGGGCCGACGCGGACATCGCCCGAGCCGCTGACCCGCACCTTGGCGTCGTCGACGATCAGTTCGTCCAGGCGGGCGTCGCTGGAGCCGGAGGCGTCGATCGTCGCGGCGCCGGCCCGGCCCTGGACCTTGACGTCGGAAGCGCCGGTCAGGCTCAACTCCAGCGTCGGATGGTCATAGCCGCGGATCTTCAGTTCGGTCATGCCGGACAGATCAAAGGCTTTCACCGACGGCGCCTTGATGATGACCTTCAGGGCGTCGGTCTCGCTCCAGCCGCGAATGCCGGTGCGGGTCCAGCGGACATAACTCCGGTCGCCGCGCGGGGCTTCGTCCAGGGTCAGCCGACCGTTGGCGAAGCGCACCCGATTGACCACGGTCTCGGCCCCCGTGATCGTGATGCCCGGGGCGTCGGCCTGCTGGTCATAGACCACGTCCGCGGGCAAATCGATGGCCAGGCGCTCGCCGTCGACCCAGGCGATGGTGCGGGTGGTCTCGGGCGAGACCTTGCCGCGTTCGATGGTGAAGCCGCTGTCGCCGGGCTCGTCGTCGGTGACGACCCAGGTCCAGTCATGGCGCGCCAGGTCGCGGCCGCCGACGGCGAAGGCGCCGCCGATGCCGACAACGGCCAGAACCAGGCCGGCGGCGGAGATGATGAGCAGATTGCGGATCATGACATTATTCTCCCTTGGCTCAGGCTTGCGGTTCGAGGGCGGGTTTCAGGACGCGGTAGTGCAGGCGGGCGTACCAGATGGTGGCGTCGATCAGCCACTTGGTCAGCAGGGCCATCAGGGCGACCATGAAGATGCCCAGGCCCATCAGGCCGACGCCCAGCAGCGCCGCGGCGAGGGCGCCGCCCGGCAGGCCCATGAAGGAGCCGGCCACCATGACGAAACCGCCGGCCACGAAGACCCCGACCCCGCCGATCAGCATGGACAGGACCGTGCCGAAGATCGGCAGGGCGATGGGCAGAAGGATCAGGATGTCGATCGCGCCCAGGCCAAGGATGCCGAAGATGGCGCCGGCGGCGGCGGGCGGGGACTGTTCCTGGGTCCAGCGCTTGGCGCTGGCCTCGGCTTTCAGTTCGCGAGCCAGACGATCGGGATCGCCCAGGGCTTCGGCGACCTGCGCCTCGGTGCGGCCGGCGGCGGCGCCGTCGGCGAAATGGCTTTCATAGTCGGCGACGATCTCGTTCGCCGTGATGGTCGGCAGCCCGACCAGTCCGCGTTTCAGGCGGGCCAGGAATTCTGCGCGGTTCATTGTTCAGCTCCCCGTTGAGCGTCTTCGGATTGGTCGGTCAAGGCGGCCGGTTCGACCGGCGCGCCCGCCGCTATGGCGTCGCTGTGCGGCGCGGTGTTCGCCACCAGGGCCTCGACGGCCTGGGCGAAGGCGCGCCATTCGGCGGTCTGGCCTTCCAGCGCCGTTCGGCCGGCGCTGGTGAGGCGATAGTACTTGCGCGACGGGCCGCTGGGCGATTCGACCAGATAGGTCTCGACCAGACCGTCGCTCTGCATCCGCCGCATCAGCGGATAGATGGTGCCTTCGCCCATGCCGATGGCGTCGGACAGACGGCTGGCGATCTCGTAGGCGTAGCTGTCGGAGCGGGCCAGCAGGGCCAGCACGCATAATCCCAGCACGCCTTTCTTCAGTTGGATGTCGATGGAGTCGGGCATGGCGTTCCCTTCGTTGATGACGAATGGGTATCGCAAGGTATCGTGCGGTGCAAGGTAGCTGTCGGTACATGACAGCGAATTAATCCGCCGAACTTTCGCCTCATCCCGTCACTTGAGCGTCTTGATCGCTTGGCAAGCGCAAGCCGAGCCGATAAGGACCGGCCTGAAACGCCGAGGTCCGCAAGGGCCCGGGGGGTGTTTGCGAATTGCTCGCAAGTATCGGCTGCGAAACGGTTTATGAGGAATCGAATGGGGATGGGCACGCGAGCCATGGCGCGGATCGGAGGCGGCGTCGCCGCGACCGCTCTTGCCGCCTTCGTCGCTGCGCCGGCTTGGGCGCAGGATCTGCTGGGTCAACCGACCCCGGGCGGCATCGGCCTGCAACCCGCCGCCGCGCCGCTGAAGCACGAGGCGATCTTCTTCCATGACTGGGTGCTGATGCCCGTCATCACGATCATCACCCTGCTGGTGCTGGGCCTGCTGATCTGGATCGCCGTCCGCTACAACAAGCGCGCCAATCCGGTTCCGGCCAAGTGGAGCCACAACACGGTCATCGAGGTCATCTGGACCGTGGTGCCGGTGCTGATCCTGGTCGGCATCTCGCTCTTCTCGTTCCGCCTGCTGTTCGCCTATCACGACACGCCGGAAGTCGATCTGACGGTCAAGGTCACCGGCAACCAGTGGAACTGGGCCTACGAATATCCCGATCAGGGCGTGGCCGAGTACATTTCGAACATGACGCCCGAGGACAAGGCTCCGGCTCACCTCTACCGTCTGGCCGCCGACGAGCCGATGGTCGTTCCGGTCGGCAAGACCGTCGAACTGCTGATCACGGCCTCGGACGTGATCCACGCCGTCGCCCTGCCGGCCTTCGGCCTGAAGG
The DNA here is from genome assembly GCF_002479495.1 of Brevundimonas sp. UBA7506. Taxonomy (GTDB): domain Bacteria; phylum Pseudomonadota; class Alphaproteobacteria; order Caulobacterales; family Caulobacteraceae; genus Brevundimonas. The sequence goes on along the minus strand of NZ_DLNQ01000008.1, from coordinate 220,819 downwards.
TCGATGCTGTCCCCGGCCGTATCAACCACACCTGGTTCAAGGCCGAGAAGACCGGCGTCTACTATGGTCAGTGCTCGGAGCTGTGCGGCGTTGATCACGCCTTCATGCCGATCCAGATCAACGTCGTCACCGAGGCCGAGTTCGCCGCCTGGGTCGCTTCCAAGGGCGGTTCCATGACGAAGAAGGCTGACGAAGCCGCCGCGGCGGCCGCTGCTGCTGCTCCCGCCGCCGCTGTCGTCGCCGCTCCGGCTGCTGACGCCGCCGCCGCCCCGACCGCCGCCGCTCCCGCGGCCCCCGCAGCCGCTGCCGCGCCCGTCGCGCCGGCCGCCCAGTAACAAGACGCGAGAGCCCAACGATCATGGCCACCGCTGCCGCAACACACGACGATCATCACGATCACAAGCCGGGTTTCTTCACCCGCTGGTTCCTGTCGACGAACCACAAAGACATCGGGATGCTGTACCTGCTGTTCGCCATCTTCACCGGACTGGTGGGCGGCGCCCTGTCGGGTCTGATCCGCTGGGAACTGGCCGAGCCGGGCATCCAGCTGTTCAAGGAAGGCACGATCATCCAGCAACTGGGGATCGTTGAGGCCTCCAAGCACGGCTACAACGTCACGGTCACGGCTCACGCCCTGATCATGGTCTTCTTCGTCGTCATGCCGGCGACCATGGGCGGCTTCGCCAACTACTTCACGCCGATCATGATCGGCGCGCCGGACATGGCCTTCCCGCGCCTGAACAACATCTCGTTCTGGCTGCTGTTCGCCGCCTTCGTCCTGCTGGTCATCTCGATGTTCGTCGACGGCGGCCCGGGCAAGGGCTTCGGCGGCGGCTGGACGGCCTATCCGCCGCTCTCCACCATGGGCCACACGGGGCCGTCGTTCGACCTGGCGATCTTCTCGCTGCACGTCGCCGGCGCTTCGTCGATCCTGGGCGCGATCAACTTCATCACCACCATCTTCAACATGCGCGCGCCGGGCATGACCCTGCACCGCATGCCGCTGTTCGCCTGGGGCGTGCTGATCACGGCCTTCCTGCTGCTGCTGTCGCTGCCGGTTCTGGCGGGCGCCATCACCATGCTGCTGACGGACCGCAACTTCGGCACCAGCTTCTTCGATCCGGCCGGCGGCGGCGACCCGGTGATGTACCAGCACCTGTTCTGGTTCTTCGGNNGAACAACATCTCGTTCTGGCTGATCTTCTTCGCCTTCGTGCTGCTGGTGCTGTCGATGTTCGTCGACGGCGGGCCGGGCCGCGGCTTCGGCGGGGGGTGGACCTCCTATCCGCCGCTGTCGACCAT
>NZ_DLNQ01000008.1:36899-219309 GCF_002479495.1 Brevundimonas sp. UBA7506 | reverse complement strand
AGCACCTGTTCTGGTTCTTCGGTCACCCCGAAGTCTACATCATGATCCTGCCGGGCTTCGGCATCATCTCGCACATCGTCTCGACCTTCTCGAAGAAGCCGATCTTCGGCTACCTCGCCATGGCCTACGCCATGGTCGCCATTGGCTTCATCGGCTTCATCGTGTGGGCGCACCACATGTACACCGTGGGCATGAGCATCAACCTGCGCGCCTACTTCGTGGCCGCGACGATGATCATCGCCGTGCCGACGGGCGTGAAGATCTTCAGCTGGATCGCCACCATGTGGGGCGGCTCCATCACCTTCAAGACGCCCATGCTGTGGGCGATGGGCTTCATCTTCCTGTTCACCCTCGGCGGCGTGACCGGCGTGGTCCTGTCGAACGCCGGCATCGACTACAGCCTGCACGACACCTACTACGTCGTGGCGCACTTCCACTACGTGCTGTCGCTGGGCGCCGTCTTCTCGATCTTCGCCGGTTTCTACTACTGGTTCGAGAAGATGTTCGGCGTGAAGTACAACGAGTTCCTCGGCGCGACCCACTTCTGGATCATGTTCGTCGGCGTGAACCTGGTCTTCTTCCCGCAGCACTTCCTGGGTCTGCAGGGCATGCCGCGTCGTTACATCGACTACCCGGAAGCCTTCACCTACTGGAACCACATCTCGTCGGTCGGCTATCTGATCACCATCGTCGGCGTCGCCGTCTTCCTGGTGATGCTGGCCGAAGCCGCGATCCGTCGCCGCAAGGGCGAGGCCAATCCGTGGGGCGAAGGCGCCACCACCCTGGAGTGGACCCTGTCGTCGCCCCCGCCGCACCACCAGTTCAACGAACTGCCGGTGGTCAAGGCGGACAACCACTGATCCGATCCGGATAACCCTGGAGAGGCCGCCCTTTCGCAACCGGAAGGGCGGCCTTCGGCTTTTTATGACCATGACCGACCGCCCCACTCGCGAGACCCCCCTCGTCACCACCGCTCAGCCGGAAGACTTCTTCCAACTGCTGAAGCCGCGCGTCATGTCGCTGGTGGTCTTCACCGCCGTGACGGGCCTGGTGGTCGCGCCGGGGCATCCCAACTTCCTGTTGGCCGCCATCGCCGTGCTGTGCATCGCCGTGGGGGCCGGGGCCGCCGGCGCCCTGAACATGGCGCTGGAGGGCGAGACCGACGCCCTGATGCGCCGCACGCGCGGCCGCCCGGTCGCGGCGGGCCGCGTCCGCAAGAATGACGCCATGGCCTTCGGCGTCGTCCTGTCGATCTTCTCCGTCATGCTGCTGGGCATGACGACCAACTGGCTGGCCGGCGGTCTGCTGGCCCTGACCATTGTCTATTACGCCGGTTTCTACACCCTGCTGCTCAAGCGCCGGACGCCCCAGAACATTGTGATCGGCGGCGCAGCGGGCGCCTTCCCGCCGGTGATCGGCTGGGCGGCGGTCACCGGCGATGCGCCCTGGCAAGCCTGGCTGCTGTTCGCCATCATCTTCCTGTGGACCCCGCCGCATTCCTGGGCCCTGGCCCTCTATTCGGCCGGCGACTACGCCAAGGCGGGCATCCCGATGATGCCGGTGGCGCGCGGCGCCAGGTCGACCCGTCTGCAGATCCTGATCTACACCCTGATCTTCGTGCCGGTGGCCATCGCCCCGGCCTTCCTGGGGCTGGGCGGCGTCGTCTATCTGGCGGTCTCGGTGGCCGGCGGCCTCTTCTTCCTGGCCCTGGCGATCCGCCTGTGGCGCTCGCGCGCCGGCGACCAGCCGGACAAGGTCGAGGCGGTGGGGCGAGAGGCCGCATTGTACGACGTCCGGGCCGAGGCCAAACCGGCCCGTAACCTGTTCGCCTTCTCCATCCTGTATCTGATGGCGCTGTTCTCGGCCTTGCTGGTCGAGCAGCTGCCGGGCCTGGGAGCCTGACCGCGTGACCCGTCCGAACTTCATCAAACTGACCGACGAACAAGTGCAGGCGCGCAAGCGTCGCAACGTCGCCATCGCCCTGGGCCTGGTCGGCTTCATCGTCCTGGTCTTCATCGTCACCGTGACGAATCTTCAGCGCAACACCGAGGCTCGCAAGGCGGCCGAGGCGGCGGCTGCGGCGACGCTGGAACGGGCCGACCCCGCTCTGCCCGCGCCGGTCACGGTTGAGGGGGCGCCGGTCTCGGGGCCGACGCAGTGAAGGACCGCAAGAACCTCGTCGCCTTCATCTGCGCCGCCGTGGTCATGGGCATGACGGGCGCGGCCTTCGCCGCGGTGCCGCTGTATCGCCTCTTCTGTCAGGTCACAGGCTTCGATGGCACGGTGAAGAAGGCCGAGGCGGCGCCGACGCAGATTCTGGACCAGAGCGTCCTGATCCGCTTCGACACCAACGTCCGCAACCTGCCGATGGACTTCAAGGCAGAACAGATCAGCCAGCGGGTGCGAATCGGCGAGACGGGCATGGCCTATTTCAAGGTGACCAACACCTCGGACCAGCCGATCCACGCGACGGCGGCCTACAACGTCGTGCCCGAACGCGCCGGACCCTACTTCCAGAAGCTGCAGTGCTTCTGCTTCGAGGGCCAGGAAATCGGTCCCGGCGAAACCAAGGAGTTTCCGGTCCAGTACTTTGTGGCGCCCGAGATCGCGACGGACGCCGAGTCCAAGGGGGTTCGCGAAATCACGCTCAGCTACACCTTCTTCCCCACCAAGGGCTTCCAGCAGGCCGCATCCGGTCAATCTGCTACTGGCAAAGCCGGGTAGCGGACGCTATAGCCCCTGTAAGAACGATCTCTCGCCTTAATTCAGAGACCCTGGAATGGCCGACGCGCACGCGAAACCGCAACACGATTACCACCTGGTGGACCCGAGCCCCTGGCCGCTGATCTCGTCCCTGGCCACCGTGGTCATGTTCGTCGGCGCGGTCATGTGGATGAAGGGCCTGTTCGGCCTGCCGGAAGGCACCAAGTGGCTGTTCTTCGTCGGTCTGGCGGGCGTCCTGTTCGCCATGTACGGCTGGTGGGCGGACGTCATCAAGGAATCCAAGAAGGGCGACCACACCCCGGTCGTCTCGATCGGCCTGCGTTACGGCATGATCCTGTTCATCGCCTCGGAAGTGATGTTCTTCGTCGCCTTCTTCTGGATGTTCTTCGACATGGCGCTCTTCACCGAGTCGCGCGCCATCATCCCTGAAGTCGGCAACTGGATGGACACGGGCAAGTCGTGGTCGACCTGGCCGCCCAAGGGTGTCGAACTGCTGGACCCGTGGGGCCTGCCGCTGCTGAACACGGTCATCCTGCTGCTGTCGGGCACGACCGTCACCTGGGCGCACCACGCCCTGCAGGTCGGCGACCGCAAGGCCGCCAAGCTGGGTCTGCTGATCACCGTCCTGCTGGGCGTGCTGTTCACCGGCGTTCAGGCCTATGAATATCACCACATCCTGCACGAGGGTTACTTCTTCAACGAAGCCGCCGCCAACTCGAAGCTCTACGGCTCGATCTTCTTCATGACGACCGGCTTCCACGGCTTCCACGTCCTGGTCGGCACCATCTTCCTGGCCGTCTGCCTGCTGCGTCTGCAAGCCGGTCAGATGACGCCGCAGAAGCACTTCGGCTTCGAGGCCGCCGCCTGGTACTGGCACTTCGTGGACGTGGTCTGGCTGTTCCTGTTCGCCTTCGTCTACGTCACCTTCGGGTGAAGACGGGCGAACCAGCCTCTGCACTTCAAACGGCGCGGGACGAACAGTCCCGCGCCGATTTGCTTGGGGCCCAGGCGATCCGCGCCGGGCTCCAGGGCCTCTGTCCCAACTGCGGGCGGGGGCCGCTGTTTCAGGGCTTCCTGAAGGTCCGCCCGACCTGCGCCGTCTGTGGCTATGACCTGGCCTCGGTCGAGACCGGCGACGGCGCGGCGACCTTCATCATGCAGATCGCCGGCTTCCTGGTCGGGTTTTCGGCCCTGGCGGTCGAGATCACCTGGCATCCCCCCATCTGGCTGCATCTGATCATCTGGCTGCCTCTCGTCGCCGCCCTGGCCCTGGGCCTGATGCGGCCCGGCAAGGGGCTGATGACCGCCCTGCAGATGCTGAGAACCCGAGATCCGAAATGACGTCCGCCGCCCGTCCCCGTTTCCCCATTATCCTGACGATCCTCGCCGTCCTGCTGCTGGGCGTCCTGCTGGCGCTCGGCGTCTGGCAGGTGCAGCGGATGCAATGGAAGGAAGGCCTGATCGCCGGGGCCGAGGCCGCCGCCGGCCAGCCGCCCCTGCCGCTGACCGAGGCCCTGAAGCTTGAGAACCCCGAGTTCCGTCGCGTCCTCCTGACCTGCCGCGGGCTGGCGGCGGCGCCCTATGTCGAGCTGCAGTCCATCGAGAACAGCGACGCGGGCGTGCGTCTGGTCTCGGCCTGCGCGGTCGAGGGCGGTCCGACCCTGCTGGTCGACCGCGGCTTCGTTTCGGCCGAGACTTCGGCTCGCCCCCCGGTCAACGTCGACGACACCATGCCGGTCGTCATCACCGGCGTCCTGCGCCGCGCCCCGGCCCCCAGCGCCCTGACGCCGCCGCCCGCCGAGGGCCGCTTCTATGGTCGCGACGCCGAGGCCATGGCCCGCGCCCTGAAGGTCGAGGGGCCGGTCTCGCCCTTCACCGTCTTCGCCGTCACCTCGACCAACCCCGACTGGGGCGCGCTCAAGCCCTCGGCGCCGCCCGCCGCCTTCACCAACAACCACCTGGGATACGCCCTGACCTGGTTCGGTCTCGCCGTCGCCCTGATCGCCTTCTATGCGGTGCTGCTGCGCCGCCGCATGACCCGCAAGGATACGGAATCCTGACTGCTCGCCTTCACACCCTGTCCAACGGCGTCCGCGTCGTCTGCGACCCCATGCCCGGTCTGCGGACCTTCGCCCTGACCGTCGCCGTGCGCGGCGGGGCGCGAATGGAGGACGAGGCCCGCTCCGGCTGGTCGCACCTGCTGGAACATCTGGTGTTCAAGGGCGCCGGCGACATGGGGGCGCGCGACATCGTCGAACGGATCGAGGCGGAAGGCGGCTCGATCAACGCCGCCACCGGCTATGAGCGCACAAGCTTCGAGATCCGCGCCCTGCACGGTTCGCTGCCCCTGGCCATGCAGATCGTCTCGGACCTGGTCTTCCGCCCCACGCTCGACCCCGCCGAGATCGTCCGCGAGAAGGACGTCGTGGCCCAGGAGATCGCCGAGGCCTTCGACACCCCCGACGACCACGTCTTCGAAATGGCCCAGACGCGGGCCTATGCCGGCCAGGCTCTGGGCCGCCCCATCCTCGGCACGGTCGACAGCCTGAAGGCCGCCGATCGCGCCGCCGTGGCCGACTGGCGCGCCCGGCTCTACTCGCCGGACCGCATGGTCGTCGCCGTCTCGGGCGCGGTGGACGAGAACGAACTGCTGGCCCTGGCCGAGCGCTGGTTCGGCCAGGAGGCGACGACCCCCGTCGAACCTCTGGCGCCCGCCGTCTTCGTCGGCGGCGAGGCGAAGCTGACGCGCAAGATCGAGCAGGCCAATCTGGTCTTCCAGTTGCCGACCATGGGGGCGCTGGACCCGCGCTTGCCGGCCCTGCGTCTGTTCACCGAGATCCTCGGCGGCGGCATGGCCTCGCGCCTGTTCCAGAGCGCGCGCGAGGACCGGGGCCTGGCCTACGCCATCGACGCCTATCAGGAGGCCTATGAGGACGCCGGGCTCCTGGGCATCTACGCCGGCGCCGCCGCCGAACGCGCGGTCGAACTGGCCGAGGTCAGCGCCGCCGAACTGCTGGACCTGGCCGAGAAGGGCCCGACCGAGGCCGAGCTGTCGCGCGCCAAGGCCGTGCTGAACGCCACCCTGTGGATGGCCGACGAAAGCCCCGCCAGCCGCGCGGGCCGCAACGCCGCCCAGACCCTGATCTTCGGCGCGCCGGTGTCGTCGGAAGACAGCGCCGCCCGCATCCTGGCCCAGACCAGCGACGATTTGCGCGCCGTCGGCCGCGCCATGATCGAGGCCGGTCGATCGGCCACGGCCGTGTTGGGGCCGAAGGCGGCGGGGCCGGCAGGCGGCGCTTTCACCGCTCGCCTCGCGGCCCGCTAAGTCGTGGCTGGCGTCGGCGGCGCTTCTCGGTAATCTGCCGTCATGGCCCTGTTCGACTGGATGGCCGAGGCGACCGGACCGGTCCTGCACGGACAGGGGGTCTTGCTGCGCCCGCCGCGCCCTTCCGACTATGCCGAGTGGGCCGAGCTGCGCGGCGGCTCGCGCGACTATCTCCAACCGTGGGAGCCCGCCTGGGCCGAGGACGACCTGACCAAGGCGGCCTTTCGTCGGCGCTTGGGCGTCTATGCCCGCGAGATGGAGCTGGGCACGGCCTGGCCTCTGTTCGTCTTCGATCCTGATGAAGAGCGGCTGATGGGGGCCATCACCCTGTCCAACATCCGGCGCGGCGTGGCCGAGACCGGCACCCTGGGCTACTGGATCGGCCAGCCCTATGCGGGGCAGGGGACGGGCACGGCGGCGGCCAAGGCCATGCTGGGCTTCGCCTTCGGCGCGCTGAAGCTGCACCGCGTCGAGGCGGCCTGCGTCCCGACCAACCACGCTTCGCGCCGGGTTCTGGAAAAGGCGGGCTTCAGGCACGAAGGACTGGCCAAGGCTTATTTGAAAATTAACGGCGTATGGGCAGATCATCTGCTGTTCGGCGTCATCGAGGACGAGTTCGTCCCTGACCCGGCCGTGTCCAGTTCTTACACCCGGGATTCGCTTTGAGCACACGATCCAGAGCCCTGGCCTGGGACCCGACGACGGCGATCGAGGCGCTGGCCGCCGCCGACGCCGCCCTGTGGATCTGGACGCCCGCCGACGACCAGATTCGCTTCACCGGGGCGACCCGTTCGCTGGGCCTCGGCCCGCTGGCGCCTGAATGTTCGGGCGCCGCCTTCGCTGCCCTCGCCATGCCCCAGGACCGGGCCCTGGCCGATCGCCTGCTCAAGCCGCAGGCCGAAGGCACCGAGATCGCCGTGCGCCTGCGTATGCGCGGCTGCGAGACCTGCCTGTGGCGCGGCGTCTGGCTGGAGGACGGTTTGCGCGCCGCCGGCGTCGTGGCGCTGGAGACCAAGTTCGCCGGGGCTGACCGCGACGCCCTGACCGGCTTGCTGGACCGCCGCACCTTCCTGGTCCGCGTGGCCGAGACCCTGGCCCAGCCGGGCGACTATGAACTGGTGGTGGCCGATGTGGATCGCCTGCGCCGCCTGAACGAGGCCCTGGGCCACGAGCGCGCCGATCTGGTGCTGTCGGCCCTGGGCTCGCGGCTGGCCGGGGCCTTCGCCCAGGACTGCTCGCCCGCCCGCATCGGCGAGGACGAGTTCGCGGTTCTGGCCCCGCGCAGCGCCACCAGCGCCAGCGAGCGGATGCGCGAGGCCTTGGAACAGCCCCTGCGCGTCGCCGGCTTCGACATCTATCCGACCGTCTCCATCGGCGCCGTGGCCGCCGAGGGAGGCCCGGACGCGCCGGACCCCGCCGAGCTGCTGCGACGCGTCGAACTGGCGGTGGAGCAGGCCAAGACGGCCGGGCGCGGCGGGGCCGCCGCCTATGGCCGGGCGCTGGAAACCGACAGCCTGTCGCGGCTGGCGCTGGAGTCCGACCTGCGCAACGCCTTCGTGCGCGGCGAGATCGAGCCCTTCTACCAGCCCATCGTCAACCTGAAGTCCGGCGCCGTCGCGGGGTTCGAGGCCCTGGTGCGCTGGCGCCATCCGCAGCGCGGCCTGGTGCCGCCGGACGAGTTCCTGACCCTGGCCGACGAAATGGGCCTGATGAACGAGCTGGGACTGCTGATGATGACCCAGGCGGCGCGTCAGCTGGCCGAGTGGCTGCATCGCCACCCCGCTGCGGGCAAGCTGTTCTGCAGCGTCAACCTCTCGGTCGGCGAGATCGAGCGCGACCATCTGGTCGAGGACGTGGCCCGGATCATTCAGGAGACCGGCCTGCCGCGCGGCGCGCTGAAGCTGGAAGTCACCGAGGGCGACATCATGCGCGACACCGCGCACGCCGCCGAGGTGCTGACGAAGCTGCGCGAGGCAGGGGCCAGTCTGGCGCTGGACGACTTCGGCACCGGCTTCTCGTCCCTGTCCTATCTGGCGCGCCTGCCTTTCGACACGCTGAAGATCGACCGTTACTTCGTTCTGACCATGAACAAGGACGAGGGCTCGGCCAAGATCGTCAAATCGGTCGTCAACCTGGGCCGCGACCTGTCGCTGGAAGTCGTGGCGGAGGGGGTCGAGAACGCCGAGCTGGCCGGTCTTCTGCTGGACGCCAGCTGCCACTACGGCCAGGGCTTCGGCTATGCGCCGGCGTTGCCCGCCCAGGAGGCCGAGGTCTATCTGAACGAGTCGCTGGCCGACGGCTCGGCCCCGATCAAGGCGCGCTCGGCGTAGGTTTTTCTTTCGTCATCCTCCGGCAAGCCGCGCAGCGGCGCTGACCGGGGGACCCAGCGGCGCCCGAAGGGCGACCCGAAGGGCGGCGCGTAGCAGCCAAAGACGACGGACGCGGTGCACGCAGGCAGATCGCCTTCGGCGCCGCTGGGTCCCCCGATCTCCGCTTCGCTTCGTCGGAGGATGACGGAGAGACTAGTGCTTCAGGCCCGCCCGCTCTGGGCCGACAGACGGGCGGCGTCGACGCCGAGGCCGGCCAGGGCGCGGCTCCACTTGGTCGCATAGTCGCCGTCGAAGATCAGGTCGGGATCGGCGTCGGCGGTCAGCCAGACGTTTTCACCCAGTTCCTCTTCCAGTTGGCCTTCGCCCCAGCCGGCGTAGCCCAGCAGCAGGACCGAGCGACGTGGTCCCTCGTCGGCGTCGCTCATCGCCGCCAGGGCGTCGCGGGTGCCGGTCACGGCCAGGCCGTCGCCGAACGTCAGGGTGATGTCGTCATTGGCCCAGTCGTCGGTGTGCAGGACGAAGCCGCGCTCGCGCTCGACCGGCCCGCCGATCAGCACCGCCCGCTCCGACATGGCGTCCGAAACCGGCGTGTCCAGCTTCTTCAGCACCTCGGACAGGGTGACGCCCGGCGCCGGCTGGTCCAGGCGCAAGCCCATGGCGTGCTCGTCGTCGTGGGCGCAGATCAGGATGACGGCGTGGCGGAAACGGTCGTCGTCTATGCCCGGCATGGCGACCAGAAGACGCCCGGTCAGGGAGGAAAAGGCGGTCATTCCCCCATCATCGGGCGGCCAGCGTCACGACGCAAGGCGCGAGGGAACGAAGGGCGCTTGGCGATCCTTCTTCCCGTCTCTATCTGACAATTGAACGCCGCCCGGATTCCCCGGGCCTTTCAGCCCCGGAGACCTTGCATGACCATCCAGATCGGCGACCGCATCCCCGACGCGACCCTGACCACCATGACCGCCGACGGCCCCAAGCCGGTCACCACGGCTGAACTGTTCGGCGGCAAGACGGTCGCCCTGTTCGCCGTGCCGGGCGCCTTCACCCCGACCTGCTCGGCGCGCCACTTGCCGGGCTATGTCGATAACCGCGCCGACCTGGCCGCCAAGGGCGTCGACACCGTCGCCTGCCTGTCGGTCAACGACGCCTTCGTCATGGGCGCCTGGGCCCAGGCCAATGACCTGAACGGCACGGACGACGTGGTCATGCTGGCCGACGGCAACGGCGACTTCACCCGCCAGGTCGGCCTGGCGCTGGACGCCAAGGGCTTCGGCATGGGCGAGCGCTCGCAGCGCTATTCCATGCTGGTCAAGGACGGCGTCGTCGACCAGCTCAACGTCGAGCAGGGCGGCGAGTTCAAGGTGTCCTCGGCCGAGCACCTGCTGGCCCAGCTCTGATGCTGACCGTCATGGGCTGATCCATGACGGACGTTTTCACCCCGGAAAAACGCAGCGCGGTCATGCGCCGGGTGCAGGGGCGCGACACGGCGCCCGAGCTCAAGGTCCGGCGGATGCTGCGCGCCGCCGGGATCGGCTACCGTCTGGGCGGCTGCGGCCTGCCCGGACGGCCCGACGTGGTGATGAAGGGGCGCAAGGTCGCCGTCTTCGTCCACGGTTGTTTCTGGCACGGCCACGACTGCCCGCGCGGCGCGCGAAAGCCCCAGGCCAACGCCGACTACTGGCGCAACAAGATCGACAGGAACCGCGCTCGCGACGCCCGCGTCGCGGCAGAGCTGTCTGCCGCGGGTTGGCGCGTGCTGACCGTGTGGGAGTGCGCCTTGCGCGAGCCGGGCTTCGCCGAGGCGCTGATCGCCGCCGTAAGGGACGATCAAGCGGCCGCGATCTCGGCGGTTTCGGCGCCCTCGTTCAGCACCTGGGACAGGGCTCCCAGCAGGGAGCCGGGCGTCAGCGGTTTGGAGACGAAATAGTTCATCCCGGCGGCGGTGCAGGCGGAGATGTCCTCGGGCGCGGTGTCGGCGGTGACGGCGATGACGGGCGTTGCGGCGTTGATCCCGCCTGCCGCGCGCAGGCGACGCGTGGTCTCGCGTCCATCGAGCTCGGGCATCCGCACGTCCATGAAGATGACGTCGAACGGCGCGCCCTCGCAGGCCTGAAGCGCGGCCAGACCGTCCTCGGCCATGGTGATCTCGCAATCGAGCGATTGCAGGATCAACTGGATGGCGCGGCGATTGATGGCGTGGTCGTCGACGACCAGGACGCGCAGCGGAGCCTCCGCGTGGCTGTCTTCGGGCGCCGAGGTCGTTGATTGTGCGGTCGCGGTCGCGGTCGCGGTTTCAGGTTCCGGCTCCGGCGCAGGTCGGGCGGGCGATGCCGGGGCGGCGGCAGGGCGGCTCAAGGCGCGCGTCACCGTGGCGCGAGCCTCGGGAACCAGGGTGGTGAGCGGCGCGTCAACGGCCGCCCCGCGCGGCATGACCAGCGACAGGGTGAAGATCGCGCCCTGACCCGGCGTGCTGCGCACCGTCAGCCGACCGCCCATCAGTTCGATCAGGTCGCGGCTGATGCTCAGGCCCAGACCCGATCCGCCGAAGCGCGCGGCCACGCCGTCCGCGGTCTGGTCGAAGGGCGTGAAGAGGCGGCGCAGTTGCGCGGGCGTCATGCCAGGACCTGTGTCCTCGACGTCGATCAGCAGAACATGGGCGTCGTGCTCGTCGGGCCAGGATTGCAGGCGCAGGGTGATGGACCCGGCATCGGTGAACTTCATGGCGTTCGAGATCAGGTTGTTCAGCACCTGGCGCAGGCGCATGGCGTCGCCGCGCACCATCCGGGGCAGGAGGCGCGCCCCCTCCATCCGCAGGCGCAGGCCCTTGGCGCGCGCCGGCCCGGCCCACAACCGCGCCGTCTGGGACAGCAGCAGCCGCAGGTCGAAGTCGCGAACATCGACGCTCATCCGTCCAGCGTCGAGGCGGGCGTGGTCGAGCAGGTCGTCCAGCAGCTCTTTCATCATCAGGCCCGCGTCGGTGATCAGAGCCACCTGTTGGCGCGCCGAGCCGCCGCCGCGTTCCAGTTCCTCGGCGCCGGTCAGGATGGCGCTGATCGGGGTGCGCAGGTCGTGAGCCACGGCGGCCAGAAAGGCGCCGCGGCTGGCCATGGCGGCCTCGACTTCCACCCGTTTGCGGTCGGTCTCGATCCTGGCCAGGGTTTCGGCGCGATTGGCGCGGAACAGGTGCCGCCGCGTGTTCAGGCAGAAGACAGTGTAGGACAGAATGGCCACCGACACCGCGGTCACGATGTGCGGCGCAGCGCCCATGCGGGACATGAACAGGGGCGTCAGAGCGAAGATCGCCAACTGGGGCAGGACCGTGCAGGCGAAGATCCGCATCGAGCCCGCCGACATGATCACCGAGTTGATCATGCCCGCCGACAGCAGAACCGAGGCCGCGACCCCGCCCATGGCGCCGCCGACGATCCATAGCGGCACCGCCATGACGCCGAAGAAGCCGGCGTTGAGGATGAGGATCAGGTCGCCGTACACGCCGCGCCATCCGCTGGGCTCAACGACCTTGCCGGTCGTCACGGGTGCGAAGACCTCGGCCTCCAGAAACTGAATCAGGGTGTAGACGACCAGCCATGTCGCGCAGAAGCGCCAGCCCAGCATGGGACTGAACACCAGGGCGGTCGCGGCTCCCATGACGATGCGTTGCAGCATCGCCTTGCGGCGCTGGCGGATTGCGGGCGCCCAGATGGTCGAGGCGTCGGCGGCGGTTTGCGTCATGCGACTTTCCGAGCAGGCGAATTCGCCTATCGGAGCGATGATGCCGCGCTTGCCCTAATGCTCCGTCAACGGCCGGAGCCGACGGCGTCGGAAAGGTCGGCGAAGCCTTCGGCGCGAAGGCGGGCGGCCAGATCGCGCTTGATCGCGCCGACCAGACCCGGCCCTTCGTAGATCAGGGCCGAATAGACCTGGACCGCCGAAGCGCCGGCGCGGATGCGGGCCCAGGCGTCGGCGCCGCTCTCGATGCCGCCGACCGCGATCAGCGGCAGCCGCCCGGCGGACGCCTCGGCGGCGGCTTCCAGCGCCTTCTGGGCGAAGGGCTTGAGCGGCGCGCCTGACAGGCCCCCGGCCTCGCCCGCATAGCCGGACTTCAGCGTGGGGGGGCGTTCCAGCGTGGTGTTGGACACGATCAGGGCGTCGATGCCGTGGGCGATGGAGGCCTCGACGATCATGCCGATCTCTTCGCCGATCAGGTCCGGCGCGATCTTGAGGAAGACCGGGGCGCCGTCGGAAGGGCGGGCTTCGTTGATGCGGCCCAGCAGGTCGTCCAGCGCCTCGCGGCCCTGCAGGGCGCGCAGGCCCGGCGTATTGGGCGAGGAGATGTTGATGGTGAAGTAGTCGGCCAGGCCCGCCAGGCGGCGAAGGCCGGCGACATAGTCCGCCGCCTTGTCCTCGGTGTCCTTGTTGGCCCCCAGATTGGCGCCGATGGGCGTGCGCTTCGGACGATGGGCCAGACGCGCGGCGAAGGGCTCCAGCCCCTCGTTGTTGAAGCCCATGCGGTTGATGACGGCCCGGTCTTCGGACAGGCGGAACAGGCGCGGCCTGGGGTTGCCGGGCTGGGCGCGCGGCGTGACCGAGCCGCATTCCACCGCCCCGAAGCCGAGGCGCGACAGGCCCTCCAGAGCCTCGCCGTTCTTGTCCAGACCGGCGGCCAGACCGACCGGGTTGGACATCTCCAGCCCGGCGAGGCGGGTCTTCAGGATCGGATCGTCGGCGCCGGGGGCGGGCAGGGGCGTGACCTGCAGGGCGCGGATGGCCAGGCGGTGCGCCGTCTCGGGGTCCATCTGGCGCAGGAGAACGGCGCCGAGGTCGGTCAGGCTCATGGCTTTTCGCTCAGGATCATTTCGCCGTCGGCTGTCACCGACAGGGCGCGCACGCCCCGCGTCGCCTTCACCGGCAGGGGGCCGTAGATATGCGGAAACAGGGCGCCGCCGCGCGACGGCTCCCAGACCAGGGTCTCGCCCAAGGCCGTCAGGTCGACCTCGACCAGCATCAGGTCGTTCTGGCCCGCGTAGTGCTTGGCGGCGGTCCCGGCCAACTGGTCGGCGGCGGACAGGTGGATGTAGCCGTCGGCGTGGTCGACGGGCGAGCCGTCATAGGCGCCCTCGGCCAGGGTCGCGCGCCAGTCGGCGCGGCTCAGGATCTTGAAGGCCGTGGTCGGCAGGGCGTCGGTCATTTTTCCAGATCGTTCGGCGTCAGCCAGCCTTCGTAGGTGGGGCGTCCGGCGACATCGACGCTGAAGACGGCCGCCGCGCCGGTGGGGAAGCCGCCGCTCATCTTGTCCAGCACGCTCGGCGACGCCGCGCTCTCGATCAGGTACTCAACGGCCAGCTGATGCACGCCCGGATTATGGGCCACCAGCAGCAGGCATCCGGCCGTGTCCTCGGCCGCCTCGACCGCGCGGCGCAGCACGTCGGAGGACGCGTTGTAGAGGGCGGGCGACAGATGCACCTCGACGTCGCCCATCGCCTCGCTGACCTCGTCCCAGGTCTGGTGGGTGCGCCGGGCGCTGGACACCAGGGCCATGTCGGGGCGCAGGCCGCGCTCGGCCAGGGCCCGCCCCATGGCTCGGGCGTCGTGGCGGCCGTGCTTGGACAGGGGGCGGTCGACGTCGCCGCCGGGGGCGCTTTTCTCGGCCTGGGCGTGACGCATGATGATCAGTCGCTGCATGGGGCTCGCCTTAAGGCCGTTTGCGTGCGCCGACCAGAGCATGGGCGGGCGTCCCATGGTCGCGCGAAGCGGGCGAGGGGGTCAGGGCGGGGCGCGGCGCCAGAACCGCCTGGGCCAGACCTTGCGGCCGGATGCGGGCGTAGGACTGGCGTGTGGCCTCCAGCATGATCAGCCCGGCCATGCCCGGCAGCATCCAGCGGCCGATCTGCTCTACGCCTTCGGCCATCGGCAGCAGGGGCCGCCACGGCGGAACATACAGGGCCTGGGACCAGGCGGCGGGCTCCAGCCCCACCTCGCGCACCAGCCGCTCCAACTGACCGCGCGTGAAGGGGCGCCCGTGGCCGAACGGGGTGGTCTCGGCCCGCGCCCACATCCCGCCGCGCGCCGCCGTGGCCAGGATGATCCGTCCTGCGGGGGCCAGGGCGCGCACCGCCTCGGTCAGCAGGGCGCGGGGATCGTCGGCTTCCTCCAGCGCATGGACCAGCACGATGCGATCGAAGGTTCCGGCGGCGAAGGGCAGGCGTTTGTCATCGACCAGCACGGTGCGGTTGCGCCCGCCCGTCGTCCACAGCTCGGCGCCCTGTCCGCCCGGCATGGCGGCGATGACCCGCCGCGCTCCGACGAAGCCGTCCAGCCAGGGCGTGGCGTAGCCCAGGCCCAGAACGTCGCAGCCCTCAGCCTCGCCCCAGGCGTCCTCCAGCCTTCGCGCCAGCACGCGCCGCACCAGCGCCCCGGTCGGCTCGCCGTAAAAGGTGCGAAGATCGTCGATGCTGCGCCGCATGGATGCATTATGGCTGAAATCGCGATGAATGTCGGCCATCGCCGCCCTATATCCGCTCAGCCCGGCGAAGGTCGGGCTCCAGCGAGAGCTTCAGCCGCCCTGTCGAGAGGGCTTTCTGATCGGAGACCGCCCATGACCCTGACCGTGCGCCAGTTCGCCTGCCTGTCCGACAACTACGGCTTCCTGATCCGCGACGAGGCCACGGGGATGGTCGCCGCCGTCGACACGCCGGACGCCGAGGCGATCCTGGCCGAGATCGAGGCTTCGGGCTGGGGGCGGCTGGACCTGATCCTCAACACCCACTGGCACCCCGACCACACCGGCGGCAACGAACGGCTGAAGGCCGAGACGGGCTGCGAGATCGTCGGCCCCGAAGAAGTCCGCCGCGCCGCCCCTTTGGACCGCGTGGTGGTCGACGGCGACATCGTTCGGCTGGGCGAGACGGCGCTTGAGGTGGTGCTGTCGCCCGGCCACACCCTGGGTCACGTGGTCTATCGGTCGGTCGAGGACGATCTGGCCTTCGTCGGCGACGTCATCTTCGCCCTGGGCTGCGGTCGTCTGTTCGAGGGCACGGCCGAGCAGATGTGGGACAGCCTCAGCCGCATCGCCGCATGGCCGGCGAGCACCACCCTCTATTGCGCCCACGAATATACGGCGTCCAACGCCCGCTTCGCCCTCAGTCTCGACGACCGGCCCGAGATGCAGGCCCATGCTGAGGCGATCTTCGTCGCCCGCGAGCGGGGGCAGCCCACCGTGCCGACCAGCGTCGGGACGGAGCGCCGCTTCAACCCCTTCCTGCGCGCCGCCGACGCCGCCGACTTCACCGCCCGCCGCGCCGCCAAGGACGGGTTCAGGGGTTAGCCGCCCTTCGCCTTTCCGTCGATCAGCACGGCCTGTTGCCAGGGGCTGGGCGCCTTGTCGGTGCGGTGGATGCAGCCGACCCAGCAGCAAGGCCGCTTCTTGCCCTCCTGCAACTCTTCGACCGTGCGTTCGATGCGGCGCTGGCGTGTCTTCGGCTGCTTGGCGTCCTCGACCCAGCAGATGAACTCGTTGCGGCCCAGCGGGGTCAGGCCCGCCCAAAGCGCCAAGACCTCGGGCTCGGCCCGCAAGGCCGCCTGCAGGTCCTCTGCGGCTTCGTGGACGACGCCCTGAGGAAAATCACTCATCGAAATCTCCGCCGCGGACCGGGCCGCGGTCGGAGCTTGTTCGCCGAGCGACGCAATGTCTACTGCCGGTCTTTGCGCGAATGTCCGCTCACCGATGATGCAGACGCAGAGGCGGCTGGCGATGCCACGCCCTGGATCGCGCGACGATCTCGGCAAGGAGCGGGCGCCGGCGAGCGCGCGGGGCGGATTGCTGCCAAGGGAAAGAGAATGGTGGACGCGACAGGGATTGAACCTGTGACCCCTACGATGTCAACGTAGTGCTCTCCCGCTGAGCTACGCGTCCGCCTTTTCTGCGGCCCGTCCGACTGATGTGTCGGTGGGCGGGAAGGCGGCGTCTATAACCCGCAGTTCGCGGGGGCCGCAAGAGGCTTGTGTCTTCTTTTTTCGTATTTTTTCGTTAGGCGGCGATCATGCGTTCGACCTCGTTCACCAGGTCGCGCAGGTGGACGGGTTTGGACAGGACCTTGGCCTGGGGCGTGGCCTGGGCGGCCGACAGGGCGACGGCGGCGAAACCGGTGATGAACATGATGCGGATGCCCGGCTGGCGCGCGGCGGCGACGCGGGCCACCTCGATGCCGTCGGCGCCCGGCATGACGATGTCGGTCAGCAGCAGGTCGTAGGGACCCTGGTCCAGGGCGTCGATGGCGTCGTCGCCGTTTTCGCAGTCCACCACGGCGTGACCGGCGCGTTCCAGCGCCCGCGTCAGGAAGCCTCGAAGCGAGCCGTCGTCTTCGGCCAGCAGAATACGCGCCATGGGGTGATCTAGTCCTTGGAATATCAACGCGGAACCTAGGCGCCGATCTGTAAACTCGCGATGAAAATCCCGCTTGGGGCGAGCGCGTAGAGGGGCGCGGTCGGGGATAAAACAGTCTATGGCCAAGCCATGCGCCCCGCACTGACCGACGCGACCTTCGGCCTGACGCCTGCCCTGACGGGGCGGGCGACGCCTCTGGTGTTCGCCTCGCCCCATTCGGGCGCGGTCTATCCCGATGACATGCGTGCGGCCGAGGGCCTGTCCGAGGTTTCGCTGCGCAGCGCCGAGGACGCGGCGGTGGATCGGCTGCTGGACGCGAGCGCGGCGGCGGGGGCGGTCCTGATCGCGGGACGAATCGGCCGGGCCTATGTCGATCTGAACCGGGCGCCCGACGACCTCGATCCGGCCCTGATCCTGGATTGTCCCGAGAGGGCGCCGCCAGGGCTGAAGACCCTGGCCGGCTACGGCGTCGTGCCGCGTCTGGCGGGCGACGGGACGCCGCTCTACGACCGTCGCCTGACGCTGGAGGAGGCGAGGGGGCGCATCGCGCGGGTCCACGCCCCCTATCACGCCGCTCTGGGCGAGCTGATGCAGGCCGCGCATGACCGCCATGGACGGGCGGTGCTGATCGACTGGCATTCCATGCCTGCGCGGGCCACGGGGCCGAACGGACCGGACGTGGTGCTGGGCGACCGCCACGGGACCAGCTGCGCGGCGGGGCTGACGCGGCGTCTGCGGGGGCTGTTCGAGGCTCTGGGCTGGCGGGTGGCCCTGAACCGACCCTATGCGGGCGGCTATGCGACCCAGATCTGGGGGCGGCCGGACGAGGGTTTCGAGGCGATCCAGATCGAATTGAACCGGCGGCTTTACTGGGACGAGGCGGCGGGCGCGCCGTCGGTCGGCTGGGGTCGCTGCCAGTCGGGGCTGAACCGGGTGATCGCCGCCCTGGGCGCGGACTTCGCCGCCTGAGCCCGTCTCCAGACCAAAAAAAAGCCGCGCCCGGGGGCGCGGCATGAAAAGTCTATAGGGAGGAAACGCCCAGGAAGGGCATGACGCCCGGAGGCGTCGAAAGCCAAGTTAGGTTGCAGCGCACAAAATTTCAAGGTCCGATTATCCTTGTGCGATCACAGGCTGTTACGAAAATCCCTTTCGTCGTTACGCGACGGAAGGTCGGGCGACGACACGAATCGTTCGCGGCTGCAATAAGACCAAAGTCGGGCCTAGCTGCGTTCCAGCAGCCGTCTGGCCGTTCGCACGGCGCGCGCCGCCGGCGACCCGGCCTGGCGCCAGACCAGCAGGCCGAAGGCCGAGATCACGCCCAGAGCCAGCCAAAGCGGGCCGAACAGCCAGGCCGCCGCCGCCAGGGCGAAGTAGTAGCCGCGCACCCCTTGGCTGAAGCCGCCCAGCGCCGGGTTCAGCACTTGGGCCACGGCGTGGCCATAGGCGACCCGGTCGGTCTCGGTGTGGATCTCGGGCGCCGCGCCGATCAGGGCCAGGGCGTAGTTCATCTGGCGCAGCGACCAGATGAAGTCGAGGAAGCCGCGCGCCAGACAGACCAGAACCAGGGCCAGCTTGGCCTCCAGGATCTTCACCGGCACCGCCTCGGCGCCGACGGCGGCGAAGCCCTTCAGCGCGTTCTCGCCGCCGAACAGGATGCCGGCCACCGCTGCGATCAGCAGCAGGTTGGTTGAGGCGAAGAAGGAGGCGGAGTTGATCGAATGGCCCATCAGCTGGCTGTCGATCAGCCGAATCTCGCGATGGGTCATGGCTGTCATCCAGCTGTCGCGGACGATCAGCATGTCGTCGTTCAGCGACCCGCTGCGCCGTGCGATCAGCCCCAGGATCGGACCATAGCCGAGCCAGGCGACGAAGAAGAGGAACAGCGCGATCCAGTCGAACGGGGTCATGTCCTGTTGATGCCTTCAGTTCGGGCCATGGAGCAAGGGTGATCGCCCGCAAACAGCCCCTGAAGCTTGCTGTTCGGCGACGCAGAGCTTATCACGCGCCCCAATCTCCCCGTTCGCACCTGCAATAAGAGCGTAACATGAACATCGAAGCCATTCCGGTCGGCCCGAATGCGCCGTGGGACATCAACGTCATCATCGAGATCCCGCAAGGCGGCCTGCCGGTGAAGTACGAGATGGACAAGGAATCGGGCGCCCTGTTCGTCGACCGCTTCCTGCACACCGCCATGTACTATCCGGGCAACTACGGCTTCGTGCCGCACACCCTGTCGGACGACGGCGACCCCTGCGACGTCATCGTGCTGAACCCGACCCCGGTGGTGCCGGGCTGCGTCATCCGCTCGCGCCCCATCGGCGTGCTGAAGATGGTCGATGAAGCCGGCGGCGACGAAAAAATCCTGGCCGTGCCGGTCGACAAGCTGAACCCCTACTACACCGAGGTTTCCAGCTACCGTCAGCTGCCCGCCATCCTGATCGAGCAGATCGAGCACTTCTTCACCCGTTACAAGGATCTGGAGAAGGGCAAGTCGGTCACGGTCAAGGGTTGGGGCGACGCCGGCGAGGCCGCCGAGCTGATCGCCATCGGCATGAAGGCCCACCAGGACAAGCTGGCCAAGGCCGCCGCCGAAGCCGCCTGAGGCGACGGAGCGTCTGAATAGAAGAGGCCCCGCTGGTTCGACCGGCGGGGCCTTTCTTTTAGGGCGCTATCGCTCGCCGCGCGGCGGCTCGCTGCTTGAGCGCGATTTCTCCCTCCCCTTCATGGGGAGGGTGGCTGAGCCCGCAGGGCGAAGCCGGGTGGGGGCGGCAGGCAAATCAGCCGCCGCGCCCAGGTTCGCCACGCCCTCCCCACCCGGTCTCCGCTTTGCGTCGACCACCCTCCCCATGAAGGGGAGGGAGAGGCGTTGCTACTTGTTTCGGAACGCCGCGATGGCCTCGACGGTCTGGCGCACCTTGGCCTCGATGCCGGCCCAGTCCCTGGCCTGGATGGCCGCGTCGGTGATCAGCTTCGACCCCATGCCCGCCGCCACGATGCCCGAGCCGAACCACTTGGCGATGGAGGCCTCGTCGGGATCGACCCCGCCGGTCGGCATGATCTTGGTCCAGGGCATGGGGCCCAGCACCGCCTTGACGAAGTCCGGCCCGCCGACCGAGGCGCCGGGGAAGAGCTTCACGATCTCGCAGCCAAGGCTCTGCGCCTCCGAAATGTCGCGCACCGAGCCGCAGCCCGGCGAATAGGCGACCTGACGGCGGTTGCAGACCTGGGCCACCTCGGGAACCAGACAGGGGCTGATGACGAAACGCGCGCCCGACGCCAGATAGAGAGCCGCCGTCGGCGCATCCAGGATCGAGCCGACGCCCATGATGATGTCGGGATCAGTCTGGGCGAACTGCTTCGACAGGGCGGTGAAGGTCTCCCAGGCGAAGTCGCCGCGGTTGGTGAACTCGACGGCCTTCGCCCCGCCGCGGGCGCAGGCGCGGATCACCTCGGCGCAGATCTCCGGGTCGGCGTGATAGAAGACCGGGACGACGCCCTGGGTTTCGAGGGCGGTCAGCACGCTGAGGCGGTCGTGTCGCATGGGGTCTCCTTCAGGCCTTGAGGCCCGCAGATCGGCGGTTCCCGGCGCCCCCGTCAAGTGACACCGGGATCAACACTGGTAAGCGCCGCCTTATTCCGTCGTGGCCAGGGTCGCCAGCCGCTTGACCATGTGGCTGTCCTTGTCGGCCAGCGGGTCCAGCATGGTGAAGTGGTCCAGCCCATCCAGCACCTCGACATGGGTGTCGGCGCCCTTGCCGCCCCACTCGGCGGCCATGTGGCGGCTCTGGCGGATGAACTCGTTGCTCTCGGCCCCGCCGACCCAGCAGTCCAGCGTCCGCCCGCCCGGCGCTCCGCCGTTCGGCGCGGGCCAGTGGATCGGCGACAGGGCCCGCGCCGTCATGGCGTCCAGGCCCAGAGCCTCGTTCAGCGAGGTGTGGATCAGTGGCTCGATGTCGAACACGCCCGAGATCGCCAGCGCCGCCCGCGCCCGGCCCTCGGACAGCATGCAGGCCGCCATATGCCCGCCGACCGAATGACCAAAGACCAGGGGGCGTTTGCCGGTGCGGTCGCGCACCAGTTCGGTGGCACGACGCATCTGGCTGATGATGGCGCCGACCTTGACCGTCGGGGCCAGGTCATAGCCCGGAATGACCACGCTGATCCCGTGATCCAGCAGAGCAGGGGCGACCCAGGCGAACCAGGCCCGGTCCAGCGCCTGCCAGTAGCCGCCGTGGATGAAGACGGCGGTCGGCGCACCCGCGCCGGCGTCGAACCACTCCATCCTTTGCCGTTCGCTGGGACCGTATTCGACGGTTTCCGGTCTCAGGGCGTCGATGACGCGGGCCGAATCTTCTCGCCATCGTTTCAGGATCGCCGGGTGTCCCGGCACCCGTTCCCGATTGTTGTACGCCGCCTCGTAATCGACTGGAGGGGCCGTCAGTGTCGCCGGAGCCTTACCCATGCCGTTTCCATCCGCTATGCACCTCCGCTTGAACGGGAGGTTCCGACCATGATGACCGCCATTTTCGTCTTCATCAAATGCGAGTTGGGCTACGCCAACGACGTCGCCGCCGATCTGGTCGACAACGTTGAAAACGTGTCGGAAGTTTACTCGACCTCGGGTCAGCACGACCTGCTGGCCAAGTTCCAGCTGCCCAAGGACGCCGACATCGGCACCTTCGTCACCAAGCAGGTCCAGACGCGGCCGCACATCCGCGACACCTTCACCGTCATCACCTTCTCGCCCTTCCTGCCTTCGAAGAAATGACCGGCCTGGTCCTTCTGGCGCCGGGCCTGCCCGACAGCCTGCTGACGCCGCTGCGCGCCTCCGGCCTGACGCTTCAGACGCTGGAGGGCGCCCCCACCCCGGAACAAGCCGAGGCGGCGACCGCCTATGTGGTCTTCGGCGGCAGTCCGGCCTCCGCCGACCTGATCGATTCCCTGCCGAACCTGAAGATCATCGCTGTCCACGGCGTCGGCTATGACGGGGTGGACGTCGAGCACGCCCGTTCTCGCGACGTGGTCGTGAGCAACACCCCCGACGTCCTGACCGAGGACGTGGCCGATCTGGCCCTGGCCCTGACGCTGAACACCCTGCGCGCCCTGCCGACGGTCGAGCATCACCTGCGCAGCGGCCGCTGGGCGGCCGGCGAGCGTGCGCCCCTGACCCGCCGGGCCAGCGGTCGGCGTTACGGCATTCTCGGCCTCGGCCGCATCGGCGCCGCCATCGCACGACGGCTGGAGCCGCTGGGCGGATCGATCGCCTATCACAGCCGCCGTCCGGTGGCGGGCGCCCCCTACGCCTATCACGACAGCGCCCGGTCGCTGGCCGAGGCCGTGGACGTTCTGATCATCGCCACGCCGGGCGGGCCGACGACCGACAAACTGGTCGACGCCGAGGTTCTGGCCGCCCTCGGTCCCGACGGCGTCCTGGTCAATATCGCGCGCGGCGGGGTGGTGGACGAAGAGGCCCTGATCGCCGCCCTGACCGAGGATCGCCTGTTCGGCACCGGCCTCGACGTCTTCGCCCGTGAACCCCGCGTGCCTCAGGCCCTGCTGGACCATCCGCGCTGCGTCCTGACCCCCCATGTCGGCTCGGCAACGGTGGAGACCCGCGCCGCCATGGCCGGGCTGGTGGTCGAGAACCTGCTGGCCGTCCTGTCGGGCCGGCCTGCGATCACGCCGGTGGTTTGACGGCGGTCCTGCGCCGGGCGGCCTTGGCGGCGTCGGCCCGATCCGCCGCCTCGTCCTCGACCCCGACCTTTTCTTCCACCGCGGCCGAGAAGCGCTGAAAGGCGCCCAGGCCCACCAGCACGATCACCGCCGCCACCAGCAGGGCGGTCGGATAGATCAGCAGGGTCACGTCCTCGCGCGCCGTCTTGAACACCACCACCAGGGCTTCCAGAAAGACGGCGATGACGATGGTCGACAGGAACTTGGTCAGGCTGCGGCGGGCCTCGGCGGCGCTGCGCTTTTCCTTCTCGCGCTGGACCTCTTCCTCGAACAGGTACTTGGCCACGTCGAAGACGGCGATGGCGACGATGACATAGCCCAGCACGTCCAGCAGGGCGTCCACGCCCGAATGGTCGGGGCTGGCCACGGCGCGCGGGGCCTCGTCCATCCCCAGAAACACCAGGCCGAGCGCCAGGAGCAGCAGCAACAGGCTGGCGCCGCCGAAGACAATGCGGGTCAACAGGGTCATGGAACGGGCTCCCTCAGGTTTGAAGCAACGCTCGAACAGCCAAGGTGTTTCCGTCTCCAAGAGACCGTAGCCAATCGCAACGGATTGCTGTTAGCGTGGCGTCAGGGAAACGCAGCAAGGGCACGCTAGATGGCCGATCTGGAGACGTTCCGCGCCGAGACGCGCGCCTGGCTGGAAGCCAACTGTCCGCCTGAGGTGCGCGGGCCGCGCGACGGCGACGAGGACTATGTCTGGGGCGGCCGCAACGCCGTCTTCAAGACCCCGGCCCACAAGCTCTGGCTGGACCGGATGGCCGAACGCGGCTGGACCGCGCCGGAATGGCCCAGCGCCTACGGCGGCGGCGGGCTGAACCGCGAGGAGGCCAAGGTGCTGGCCTCCGAGATGCGCCGCATCAAGGCGCAGATGCCCCTGGCCAGCTTCGGCATCTGGATGCTGGGTCCGGCGCTTCTGGCCTTCGGCACCGAGGAGCAGAAGCAGCGCTTCCTGCCGCCCATCGTGCGCGGCGAAATTCGCTGGTGTCAGGGCTATTCCGAGCCGGGCTCCGGCTCCGACCTGGCCTCGATCCAAACCCGCGCCGAGGATCGCGGCGACCACTGGATTGTCAACGGCCAGAAGGTCTGGACCTCCTACGCCGACAAGGCCGACTGGATCTTCTGTCTGGTCCGCACCGACCCCGAGGCGCCCAAGCATCTGGGCATCAGCTTCGTCCTGTTCGACATGGCGACGCCGGGGGTCAGCACCCGCCCCATCACCCTGATCAGCGGCAAGTCGCCCTTCTGCGAGACCTTCTTCGACGACGTGCGCGTCGAGAAGGAGAACCTGGTCGGGACGCTGAACCGCGGTTGGGACGTGGCCAAGGCCCTTCTGGCCCATGAGCGCACCATGATCGGCGCCATGGGCGATGTCGGCGTCGGCCGACCCCTTGGCCAGGTGGCGACAGATGCGCTCGGCGTGGACGAGGCCGGGCGGCTGGATGAGCCGCTCTTGCGCGCCCGCATCGCCGATTACGACATCGACGCCGCCGCCTTCCGTCTGGCGATGGAGCGGGTGGGGGATCAGGTGAAGGCCAAGCAGGCCCATCCGGCCATCGCCTCCATGCTGAAATATTACGGCTCCGAACTGAACAAGCGCCGCCACGAACTGGTCATGGCGGCGGGCGGCGCGGACGCCCTGGAATGGGAGGGCGAACGCTCGAAGGACGGCACCGCCGCCCGCGACTGGCTGCGCACCAAGGCCAACTCCATCGAAGGCGGCACCAGCGAGATCCAGCTGAACATCATCGCCAAACACCTGCTGCAACTGCCGGGAGCCTGAGCCCATGCCCCTGATCCTGACCGAAGAGCAGACCATGCTTCAGGACGCCGCCGACGGCTTCCTGAACGAACACGCCCCCATCAATCATCTGCGCCAGCTGCGCGACAGCCGCGACCCCGACGGCGTCTCGCGCGACCTGTGGCGGGCCTTCGGCGAGATGGGCTTCGCGGGCGTCGTCATCCCCGAAGAAGACGGCGGCTCCGGCCTCGGCGCGGTCGAGGCGGGCGTGATCGCCGAAAGCCTGGGCCGCACCCTGACGCCCTCGCCCTTCATGGGCTCGTCGGTGCTGGCCGCGACGGTGCTGAAGGCGGCGGGTTCGGACTCGCAGAAAGCATGGCTGGGTCGGATCGCGGCGGGCGAGGCCGTCCTCAGCCTCGCCGTCGACGAAGGCCCCAAGCACGCGCCGGCGAAGATCACGACGCGCGCCGAACGCGCCGGCAACGGCTTCAAACTGAACGGCGCCAAGGGCTTCGTGCTGGACGGCCACATCGCCGACGCCCTGATCATCGCCGCTCAGACTGACGACGGCCTGACCCTCTTCCTGATCGACCCGCAGACCCCGGGCGTCGCCGTTGAGCGCACCGTCATGGTCGACGCCCACAACGCCGCGCGCGTCACCCTGACGGATGTGATGGTGGACGCCGACGCCGTCCTCGGCGCCGTGGGCGAGGGGCAGGGGCCGCTGGACACCGCCTTGATCCTGGGCCGGGCCTGCGCCGCCGCCTCCCTGGTCGGGGCCGGCGATCAGGCCTTCAGGATCACGCTGGACTACCTCAAGACCCGCCAGCAGTTCGGCAAGCTGATCGGCGAGTTCCAGGCCCTGCAGCACCGCGCCGCCCACCTCTTCACCGAACTGGAGCTGGCCAAGGCCGCAAGCCTGGCCGCCCTGCAAGCCATCGACGCGGGCCGCCCCGACGCCGAGCAGGCCGCAGGCATCGCCAAGGCCAAGGCTGGCCGGGTCGCCGAACTGGCGGTGCAGGAGGCGGTCCAGATGCACGGCGGCGTCGGCATGACCGACGAGTTCGACGTCGGCCTTTTCATGAAGCGCGTCCGCGTCCTCAACGAACTGCTAGGCGACGCCGGCTTCCACGCCGAACGCCTGGCGCGGGCGCAGGGGTTCTGACTTCCTTCTCCCCTTGAGGGAGAAGGTGGCCTGCGGAGCAGGTCGGATGAGGGGTGTCAGCGCAGAGGCTCGCCATGGAAAAACCGTCCGACCGAAACCGCGCCTTCGCTCGTCGTTCGCGCGGGGCGATGACCGACGCCGAGACCGAACTCTGGCGGTTGCTGCGCGACCGGCGACTGCACAGCATCAAGTTTCGACGCCAGGTCCCCATCGGCCCGTATGTGGCGGACTTCGCCTGTCATGCGTTGAAGTTGATTGTCGAGGCCGACGGCGGTGTCCATCGTCTGCGGGACGAAGTAGACGCGAACCGGGACGCCTGGTTGGCCGAGGCGGGCTATACGGTTCTGCGGTTCGACAACTCCATGATCCTGAGGAACCCCAACCTCGTGTTCGACGCGGTGCGCCGACATGTCGAAGGGCGCCGCTCACACCCCTCATCCGTCTCGCTGCGCGAGCCACCTTCTCCCTCAAGGGGAGAAGGGGAGTTTGATCCAGAACAAGGCTGGACGGGGCCGGGGTGACGCATCGGTCGCGCCCGGCTAAACCTCCCGCAAGGGAGAAACCACATGACGCGATCCAACGCGCCCGCCTATCAGACCGGCTTCGCCAACCACTTCGCCACCGAGGCCGTCGAGGGCGCGCTGCCGGTCGGCCGCAACTCGCCGCAGCGTCCAGCCCTGGGCCTCTATGCCGAGCAGTTGTCGGGCGCGGCCTTCACCGCCCCGCGCGACCATAATCTGCGCAGCTGGCTCTACCGTCTGCGGCCCTCGGCGCAACATGGACCTTATCAGCCGTTCGAGCAGGGCCGCGTCCGTTCCGGCCCCTTCACCGAGACTCCGCCCAATCCCAACCGCATGCGCTGGGACCCGCTGACCATGCCCGATCAGCCGACCGACTGGGTCGAGGGCCTGACCACCTACGGCGGCAATGGCGACGCCGATTCCGGGACGGGGGTGGGCATCCACCTCTATGTCGCCAACCGCTCGATGGTCGATCGCGTCTTCTATTCCGCCGACGGCGAGCTGCTGATCGTGCCGCAGCAGGGGAGCCACCGCTTCGTCACCGAGATGGGCGTCATCGAGGCGGCGCCGGGCCACGTGGTCGTCATCCCGCGCGGCGTCCGCTTCCGCGTCGAGGTGGATGGCCCCAATGGCAGCGAAGTGCGCGGCTATGTCTGCGAGAACTACGGCGCGCCCTTCCGCCTGCCGGACCTCGGCCCCATCGGCTCCAACGGCCTGGCCAATCCGCGTGACTTCGAGACCCCCGTCGCCTGGTTCGAGGACGTGGATCGTCCGACCCAGTGCGTGCAGAAATACGGCGGCCTGCTGTGGGCCACGACCTTCGATCACAGCCCGCTGGACGTGGTCGGCTGGCACGGCAACTACGCCCCCTATCGCTATGACACCGCGCGCTTCAACACCATTGGCACGGTCAGCTTCGATCACCCGGACCCGTCGATCTTCACCGTCCTGACCTCGCATTCGGACACGCCCGGCACGGCCAACTGCGACTTCGTCATCTTCCCGCCGCGCTGGATGGTGGCCGAGGACACCTTCCGTCCGCCCTGGTTCCACCGCAACGTCATGAGCGAGTTCATGGGGCTGATCTTCGGCGAATACGACGCCAAGGCGGGCGGCTTCGCCCCCGGCGGGGCCTCCCTGCACAACCGCATGAGCGGCCACGGCCCGGATCAGGCCAGCTGGAACGGGGCCACAAAGGCCGAGCTCAAGCCGATGAAGATCGAGAACACCCTGGCCTTCATGTTCGAGACGCGGATGCCGATCCGCACCACGGCCTGGGCCGAACAGACGCCCCTGATGCAGCTCGACTACGACGACTGCTGGACCG
Source organism: Brevundimonas sp. UBA7506 (assembly GCF_002479495.1). GTDB lineage: Bacteria > Pseudomonadota > Alphaproteobacteria > Caulobacterales > Caulobacteraceae > Brevundimonas. Next base: position 192,060 of record NZ_DLNQ01000008.1, on the reverse strand, counting down.
GGTTTGAAAAAGGACAGATCGCATGAAGCTGAAAGGCCTTCTCTTCGCCGCCGGTTTGGCCCTGGCCGCCTGTACGCCGACCCCTGCGCCGCAGCCGGTCGTGCCGACCGCCGAGGCGCCGGAGCCGCCGCCGACCATGAGCATCAGCACTTCGTCCTGCTCGTCGCGGGGCGGCGAGATGCGGCAGGTCGGTCGAGCCCAGACCTGGCAGTGCGTGGTCAAATACGCTGACGCCGGCAAGCGCTGCACCGACGCCTCGCAGTGCGAGGGTCAGTGCGAGATCGCAGGCAACAGCGGCCTTGCCCCCGGCGCCCGCGCGGTCGGTCAATGTCAGGTCGACAGCAACCGCTTCGGCTGCCGCACCACCGTCAAGGACGGCAAGGCCGAGGCGACGCTCTGCATCGACTGATGTCGGCGAAGACAAACACGGCGCATGAAAAAGCCCCCGTCGCGATCGCGGCGGGGGCTTAGTCGTTGCGGTCGGCTTAGTGGGCCGGCGCCGGCGGGGTGGTGCTCGGCGAGGTGTTCGGCGTGTTCGAGGTGGTCATGCCGCCGTCGGCGTTGCCGGCCTGCTGCTCGATGCGGTCGGCTTCGGCGTTCAGGGCCTGTTCCTGGGCTTCGTTCGGGGTCGCGGCGGCCTGGGCTTCCAGAGCGTCAGCCTTTTGCTCGGCGGCCTTGTCGGCGGCGCTTTCACCGCAGGCGGCCAGACCGGCGACGGCGACGATGGAAGCGGCGGCGAGAACGAGTTTACGCATGGTGTTCCTCCAAGTGATTGAACCGGACCAACGCCTCGGCCTCACTATCGGTTCACGCCGCCGTGATCATTTTTCAACCGGCCTCCTTGAAGGCCACCCGCGCCGCACCCAGAAGCGCCGCCTGCTTGTGCAGGATCACCTTGGTCGGGATGGCCTGCATATAGGGCTGGAACCGGCCCTTGCGCTCAAACCGTTCGCGGAAGGGGCTGGCCTTGAGGAAGGGCAGGATGCGCGGGGCTATGCCCCCGGCGATATAGATTCCGCCGCGCGCGCCCATGGTCAGGGCCACGTCTCCGGCCACGGCCCCGAGGATGGCGCAGAACCGCGCCAGGGTGGCGCCGCAGGGGCTGTTCATGTCCTCCAGCGCGGCTTGGGTGATCTCGGCCGGGTCGTCGATATGGGTTTCGCGCCCGTCGATCTCGGCGAGGGCGCGATGCATGTTCAGCAGGCCCGGTCCGCAGATCAGGCGCTCGATCGACACCCGGTCGTAGCGTCGACGCAGGATGCGCAGGATCTCGTCCTCGACCGCGTCGCCGGGCGCGAAACAGGCGTGGCCGCCCTCGCTGGGCAGGGCGATCTCGCGACCGTGGCTGTCGCGCGCCAGGGCCGAGACGCCGAAGCCGGTGCCGGGACCGAGCACGGCGATGGCGGCTTCATGCTGGCCTTCCGTCGGACCGCCCAGCGCCGCCAACTGGTCTTCCGGCACGACGGGGGCGCCCCAGGCCAGGGCCTCGAAGTCGTTGATCAGCCTGACCGGGTTCAGGCTCAGGGTCTGAAGCTCGCCCTCCGACACCCGCCACGGCGAATTGGTCAGATCGATGGCCCCGTCGGTCACCGGTCCGGCCACGGCGATGACCCCGCCCGACGGCTTGACGTCGCAACCGTCGAGAAAGGCCTTCACCCCGCCGAGGAAGGTCGGATGCTCAGAGGCCGGGAAGCTCTGGTGATGCTCCAGCTCCGGGCGGCCGTCGATCATGCGGGCCAGGGCGAAGCGGGCGTTGGTGCCGCCGACGTCTCCGACGAGAAGAATCTTGTCGTTCATGGGCGGTCTCCTGGTGATCAATGATGCGGATCAGGCGTCCACCGTCCGGTCCACGATATTGGGATTGGGCGGCGTGTCGGTGTGGCCGTCGGCGCCTATGGGAACAGTAAAGCAGACCGTCGCTCCCTGTTCCGCCGTGGTCACGACCTGGCGGAAGGCGCCGAACAGTTCGCGGCCATAACCCCAGGAAGCGCCCTCGGCGTGGGCCTGCGATCGCCGCGCCGCCGGGCGCGCCTTCAGATCGATCCCGCCGACGGTGGTCAGCATCCCGGCTTCGGGGTCCAGACGGATGATGTCGCCGTCCTTGACGTGGGCCAGAGGACCGCCCGCCAGGGCCTCGGGCGAGACGTGGATGGCGGCGGGGGTCTTGCCGCTGGCGCCGGACATGCGGCCGTCGGTGACGAAGGCGACCTTGAAGCCCTTGTCCTGCAAGACGCCCAGCGCCGGCGACAGGGAGTGCAGTTCCGGCATGCCGTTGGCCTTTGGCCCCTGGAAGCGCAGCACCACCACCACGTCGCGGTTCAGCTTGCCGTCCTTGAAGGCCTGCAGGGCGTCTTCCTGGGTCTCGAACACGGCGGCGGGGGCCTCGACGATGCGGTTCTCGGGCTTGACCGCCGAGATCTTGATCACCGCCCGGCCGAGGTCGCCCTGTACCAGCCTCAGGCCCCCCTCGCGGTCGAAGGGATCGGAGGCGGGACGCAGGATGTCGCGGTCCAGGCTTTCGGCGACCCCGTCGCGCCAGACCAGTTCGCCGTCCACCAGCGACGGCTCCTGGAAATAGGCCTCCAGGCCGTGACCCATGATGGTCACGACGTCCGTGTGCAGATTGCCCGCCTGCGCCAGTTCGCGCGTGACGAAGGCCACGCCGCCCGCCGCCTGGAAGGCGTTCACGTCGGCCGAGCCGTTGGGATAGACCCGCGCCAGCAGCGGCGTCACCGAGGACAGCTGGTCCATGTCGGTCCAGTCGATCAGCACCCCGGCGGCGCGCGCCATGGCGACCAGATGGATGGCGTGGTTGGTCGAGCCGCCGGTGGCCAGCAGGGCCACGATCATGTTGACGATCGACTTCTCGCTGATGACGTCGGCCATGCGGCCTTCGCCTGACCGGGCCAGCTCGACCGCGCGCTTCGCCGCCGCCGCCGTCAGGGCGTCGCGCAGGCCGGTGTCGGGGTGGACGAAGGCGGTCGAGGGCATGTGCAGGCCCGCGATCTCCATCATCATCTGGTTGGAGTTGGCCGTGCCGTAGAAGGTGCAGGTGCCGGGCGAGTGGTAGCTGCCGATCTCGCTTTGCAGCAGGGTGGTGCGGTCCACCAGGCCTTGGGCGTATTCGGCCCGGACGCGGGCCTTCTCGGCATTGGGAATGCCCGAGGGCATGGGCCCCGCAGGCGCGAACACGACCGGCAGATGGCCGAAGGCCAGCGCCCCCATGAAGAGGCCCGGCACGATCTTGTCGCAGACGCCCAGCATCATGGCGGCGTCAAAGGCGTCGTGGGTGAGGGCCACGCCCGTCGCCATGGCGATGGCGTCGCGGCTGAACAGCGACAACTCCATGCCGGGGCGGCCCTGGGTGACGCCGTCGCACATGGCCGGGGTGCCGCCCGCCACCTGGGCCGTGGCGCCCACCTCGCGCACCGCCTTGCGGATCACGTCGGGGAAGCGCTCGAACGGCTGATGCGCCGACAGCATGTCGTTGTAGGCGGTGACCACCCCGACATTGGGCTTCGATCCGTCCATGGCCGTCAGCTTGTCGGCGATGGTCTGGCCGGCAAACGCATGGGCCCAGTTGGCGCAGGACAGCTTGGCGCGCCCGGCGCCGCTGTCGCGAGCGGCGTCCATGCGACGCAGATAGTCGGCGCGGGTGGCGCGGCTGCGTTCGACGATGCGGGCGGTGACCTCGGCCACCACGGCGTTCAGGGCCATCAGACGGCCTCCGTCCAAAGCACTTCGAGGGGAACCCCGGCCGCGATCATGGCGGCGATGGGATGGATGCGCGGATCGCCCGCCGCCTCGCGCTCGAACACGGCGCGCTTCTTCGCTCCGGTCAGGGCCAGCACCACCCGTCCGGCCTCGGCCAGATAGGGCAGGTTGATCGACAGGCGTTCCTGCGGCGGCGCCATGCCGTCGCGGCCCGGCGGCACGCCATAGACGGCGGGCTTAAGGTCCGGCGTCAGCAGGGTCTTCAGCGTCGGGCTTTCGGGGAACATGGAACAGATGTGCCCGTCCTCGCCCATGCCCAGCAGGACGGCGTCCAGGCGACCGCCCTCAGCCGCCAGCGCTTTCGACGCCTCGGCGGCGGCGCGATCCACGGTGACCGAGGGGGCGTAGAGCGGCAGGAAACGCGCGGATGCGGCTAGGCCGTTCAGCAGGGTCCGCTTCATCAGCGCCGCGTTCGAGTCTGGAGAGGTCTCGGGCACATAGCGCTCGTCCACCAGCGTCGCCGTGACCTTCGACCAGTCCAGATCGGCTTCGGCCAATCGGGCGTAGATGGGCGAAGGGGTCGACCCGCCCGCGCCCGCGAAGACCGCACGACCCTCGGCGGCGACCCCCTTGGCCAGGGCTCCGCCCAGCCGCGCGGCGGCGGCCTCGGCCCAGGCGGCGGCGTCGGGGAAGGCTTCGATCGTGGTCATCAGATCCTCCCGCTCATCCCCGCGGAGGCGGGGACCCAGTGAGAGCCGCACGCACGACTCTTGAATCGAAACGGCGAGAGGCTCTTGCCGATGCGGACGGGGCCAAAGGACTGGGTCCCCGCTTCCGCGGGGATGAGCGGATGGTGATCATTCATCGCGCGTGTTCCACTTGCGCCCGGTCCGCGACAGCAGCAGGTCCGCCGCCTCCGGGCCCCAGGTTCCGGCCTCATAGGCCCGCGGCTTGAAGCCCGCGCCTTCCCAGGCCTCGGACACCTCGTCCACCCACTTCCACGCCTGCTCGGCCTCGTCGCGGCGCACGAACAGGGTGCTGTCGCCGTGCATGGCGTCCAGCAGCAGGCGCTCATAGGCGATGCGGCGACGCGGCGGCGCGGCGCCCTTGCCGTCCACGCCCCAGGACAGGCTCATCTTGATCGGCTGCAGCTGCATCCGCTGATCCAGCCCGGGCTTCTTGTTCATCACCGACAGCGAGATGTCTTCCTCGGGCTGCAACTCGATGACCAGGCGGTTGTCATAGATGTCGCCGCGCTCGCCGTGGCCGAAGATGGAGTGCGGCACGGGCTTGAACTGGATGACGATCTCGGTGCGCTTCTCGGGCAGGCGCTTGCCGGTGCGCATGAAGAAGGGCACGCCCGCCCAGCGCCAGTTGTCGATGTCGGCGCGGATGGCGACGAAGGTCTCGGTGTCCGACGCCTGGCCGCGCTCTTCCTGATAGGCCTTGGCCGGCTTGCCCTCGCTGGTCCCGGCTACGTACTGGCCGCGCACGGTGACGCGCTCGGCTTCTTCCGGCGTGATGGGGCGAAGGCTGCGCAGCACCTTGACCTTCTCGTTGCGCACCGAGTCCGGGTCGAGGTCGCTGGGCGGCTCCATGGCCACCAGGCACAGCAGCTGCAGCATGTGGTTCTGCAACATGTCCCGCAGGGCGCCGTACTCGTCGTAATAGGGCCAGCGGTCGCCGACCCCGACCGTCTCGCCGACCGTGATCTGGACGTGGTCGACCGTGAGGTTGTTCCACAGAGGCTCGAAGATGGTGTTGCCGAACCGCAGGGCGATCAGGTTCTGCACTGTCTCCTTGCCCAGGTAGTGGTCGATGCGGAACACCTGCCGCTCGTCAAAGGCGTGGGCCACGGCGTCGTCGATCTCGAGGAAGCTTTCCAGATCGCGTCCGACCGGCTTTTCCAGCACGATACGGCAGTTCTTCTCGGCCAGACCCGCCGCCTTCATCGCCGTGACGATGCGGCCATACAGGGACGGCGACACCGCCAGGAAGGAGGTCGTCTCGCCGTCGCCCGCCTTGGCCTTCAGCCCCCTCAGGCTCTCGGGATCGGTGGCGTCCACGGCCAGATAGTCGAGGCGTGATTTCATCCGCGCCCAGCTGGCTTCGTCCCAGGCGTCGTCGGCCTCGGCCTTGGCCTTCACCGCCTCATGGACCTTGGCCACATAGGCCTCGGCGCTTTCGGCCGAACGGGCCGCACCGATGATCTTCAGCCCCTCGGGCAGCAGGCCGTCGTGGTCGAGGAAATAGAGCGAAGGCAACAGCATCCGCATGGCGAGGTCGCCGCCTCCGCCGAACAGAATGAGAGCCGCCATGCGCGCTTTTCCTCCGTGGCCCCGGCCTGCGGGGGTTGTCCTAAGGTCTAGCTATCGTCCTTGGCCGGTTGCGCGCGGCGCGCCAAGACGTCGAGGACGTCCTGAAACACCATGTTACGCGCATGGAGCAGGACCAGCAGGTGATAGATCAAATCCGCCGACTCGCTGGCGAGTTCCGCCTCGTCGCCCGCCGCCCCGGCCAGGGCCGTCTCCACGCCCTCTTCGCCGACCTTCTGCGCGGCGCGTTTGGGGCCCTGGGCGATCAGGCGGGCGGTCCAGCTGTCATTGGGATCGGCCTGGGCGCGGACATGAATGGTGCGCTCCAGACGACCGATGCGGCCCAGCCCCGGCGCGTCCTCGTCGCCGAAGCAGCTGATCCGGTTCAGGTGGCAGGCGTTGCCGACGGGGCGGACCTTCACCACCACGGCGTCGCCGTCGCAATCTGGCGTCACCGACACCACATTCAGGAAGTCGCCCGAGGTCTCGCCCTTCCTCCACCGCCCGCCGCGTGAGCGCGAGAAGAAGGTGGCCTGTCCGCTGTCCAGCGTCTCGCGCAGCGCCGCCTCGTCCATATAGGCCAGGGTCAGCACCTGCAGGGTGTCAGCGTCCTGAACCACGGCGGGGATCAGGCCGTCGCCCTTCTTGAAGTCCAGTTGGGCGAAGTCGATCTTGGAAATATCGAGGGTCATGCGTTTGATCCGCTCATCCCCGCGGAGGCGGGGACCCAGGTTTGAGCCATCGGACGGACGGCGGCCTTGTTCGCGAAACCCAAGGCGTGGCGTTCGTCGCCAAAGCACTGGGTCCCCGCCTCCGCGGGGATGAGCGGAAGGAGGCAGGTCATATCCTCACCTCCACCCCGACCTGATCGAGGTAATGCTTGAGATCGGGAATCGCGATCGCGCCGGAGTGGAAGACGCTGGCGGCCAGGGCCCCCGACACGTCCGCCTGCTGGAACACGTCGCGGAAATGTTCGACCGCCCCGGCCCCGCCCGAGGCGACCAGCGGAATGGTCAGCCGCCGCCGCGCCTCGGCCAGTTGGGCGATGTCATAGCCGCGCCGCACCCCGTCCTGATCGATGCAGTTCAGCACGATCTCCCCGGCGCCGAGACCTTGCGCCTCGACGATCCAGTCCATGGTCAGCTTGCCGGCGCCGCGTCGGGCGTTCGGATCGCCGGTGTATTTGTGCACCCGCCACTCGCCGTCCTGAAAGGCGCTGTCGACGCCGACGACGACGCATTGCCGGCCCAGCCGCTGGGCCATCTCGCCGATCAGGTCGGGGCGCTCCAGGGCGGGGGAGTTGATCGACACCTTGTCAGCCCCATGATCCAGACAGCGCGCCGCCTGTTCCACCGTGCGGATGCCGCCCGCGACGCAGAAAGGGATGTCCAGCAGCCGGGCGATGTCCTGCACCCAGCCATAGTCCAGCGTCCGCCCCTCGGGGCTGGCCGTGATGTCGTAGAAGACCAGTTCGTCGGCGCCCTGATCGCGATAGCGCGCGGCCAGTTCGGCGGCGTCGCCCATGTCGACGTGCCCCTCGAAGCGCACGCCCTTGACCACCCGCCCGTCCTTGACGTCCAGGCAGGGGATGATGCGCCTAGCGGTCATTGGCCGACACGGGGGCCATGTTCGCGGCCTGGATGGCCTCGGCCACGGTGAAGCGACCGGCATAGAGGGCGCGGCCGGTAATGGCCCCGGCGCAGCCTATGGCCTTGGCGGTGATCAGGTCGTCCAGGCTGGCGATCCCGCCCGAGGCCTGAATCTCCAGCTCGGGGCGCCGTGCGATGGCCTCGGACAAAAGCTCCCGGTTCAGACCGGTCAGGGCGCCGTCGCGCTCGACGTCCGTGATCAGGATATGGCGCAGCATTCCAGCCGGATAGCGATCCAGCACGCTCCACAGATCCACGCCCGACGACTGGGTCCAGCCCTTCAGGGCGGGCACGGGCAGGCCGTTCTCGCTTCTGACGTCCAGGGCCAGGGCGATGGCCTCGGGGCCGAATTGCTCCAGCCATTTCAGCACCTGATCCGTGTCGGTGACGGCCAGCGACCCGACGACGACGCGGGCGATCCCGGCCCCCAGCAGGTGCTCGATATCCCTCTCCGAACGGACGCCGCCGCCGGACTGGACCTTGATGTCCACGGCCCGGGCCATGTCGCCGATCAGCTCATACTGGCGCGCTTCGCCCGCCTTGGCCCCGTCCAGGTCGATGACGTGGATCCACTCGGCCCCCTCGGCGGTAAAGGCGGCCATCCGGTTGGCGGGATGGGCGTCGTAGCGGGTCACGTGATTGAAATCGCCGTGCAACAGGCGAACCGCATGGCCGTCGATCAGGTCAATGGCGGGATAGATGATCACGCGGGCAGCTCCAGGAAGTTCTTCAAGATACGCGCACCAGCCTTGGCCGACCGTTCCGGGTGGAACTGACAGCCCCAGCGGTTGCCCATGTTGACCACGGCGGGCACAGCCAGACCATAGTCGGCGGCCGCGATCGTCGCCGGACCGTCGGGGCAGACGAAGCCGTGGACGAAATAGGCCCAGTCGCCGTCCTTGATCCCCTCCAGTAACGGATCGGGACGACGGATGGTCAGCCGGCTCCAGCCCATGTGCGGCGAGGGTCGCGACGGCGCGGGCGCAATGGCCTCGACGCGGCCGGGGATCAGCCCCAGCAGGTCGGCGCCCCCATCCTCGGCGCTGGTCTCGAACAGCAGTTGCTGGCCCAGGCAGACGCCCAGCAGAGGCCGCTTGAACCGTCGCAGCGGCTCGACCAGCCCCAGGGCGTTCAACCGCTGCATGGCGTAACCCGCCGCCCCGACGCCGGGCAGGATGACCCGCTCGGCTTCATCGAGGTCCGCCGGGTCGGCGGTGATCCGCACCCGCGCGCCCAGCCGCTCCAGCGCGAACCGCACCGAGGCGACATTGCCCGAGCCGTAACCGATGAGAGTGACGTTGCTCATGAGCCGGTTCCGATCCTCCCCTGTCGCAAGGCGACGGGGGAGGGGGACCATGCGCAGCATGGTGGAGGGGGCGAGATCGGGGCGCGGCGCACGGGGTTTGCCCCCTCCACCGCTGCGCGGTCCCCCTCCCCCGCTCCGCAGGGGAGGATCAAGGCTGCGGCGCCCATCACAGCACCCCCTTGGTGCTCGGCACCACGTCGCCCTCGACGCGGATGGCTTGCCTCAGCGCCCTGCCCAGGGCCTTGAACACGGCCTCGGTCTTGTGGTGGTCGTCGTCGCCGGTGACCGTGACATGGATGGCCGCGCCGAGGTTCTCGGCCAGCGAGCGGATGACGTGGGCCGTCAGATCGGTGCGGTAGTCGCCGATGAAGGGGGTGGCGAAGGTCCCCTCGAACACCGGATAGGGACGGCCCGACAGGTCGATGGAGACCGCCGCATTGGCCTCGTCCATCGGCAGGACGAAGCCATAGCGGGCGATGCCCTTCCTCTCGCCCAGCGCCTGTTTCAGCGCCTGGCCCAGGGCGATGGCGCTGTCCTCAATGGTGTGGTGCGGATCGGTGTGCAGGTCGCCCTCGCACGACAGGCGGATCGAGAACCCGCCGTGCGCCGCCACCTGTTCGATCATGTGGTCGAAGAAGCCGACCCCGGTTTCGATCTTCACCGGCCCGGCGCTGTCCAGATCGACGGCGCAGACGATGCGCGTCTCTTTCGTATCGCGCACGGCCTGTCCGACGCGGGTGCGACGGACTTTTGGAGCGGCGGCGCCGAGGGCCACCAGCAGCCGGTCGTTGACCTCGGGCTTCAGGGAGACGGGCAGGCGCACCCGCTCGCCGGCTTCATCGGCGTCGAGACCAAAGCGTCGCAGGTCGGCGATGACCGCCGCCGGATCGGACGGCCGGGCGATGATCACCGGCCCGACCCCGGCCTCCAGCGGCATCAGCCGCGACAGGGCCTCGACCACACGGGCGCGCTCGCGGCGCACGCTGCTGATGCGCTCGGCGGTCTCGATCATCCGCGACGGGTCCAGGGCCTGAAGCGCCAGCCGCACCGAGACCTCGGGCAGGGCGTAGGGCTCCATCACGTCCGCCAGCCGGGCCAGGGTCTGAGCCTGCGCCACCGCCGCGCCCACCCGCGCCCCGGCCAGGCCATAGGCCAGGGACAGGCTGCGCAGCACGATCAGGTTGGCGTGGTCCTTCACCGCGCTGGCGGCGGATGCGACTTCCGCGAACTCGACCAGACCCTCGTCCACCACCAGCAGAGCCGGGGCCACCCGCTCGGCCATCTCGGCCACGGCCTCGGGCGAACCGAGGGCGCGGATGACCACGGCGGCGGTCTCGGCGTCGTCTGCAGGCCGGGCGTAGAGCGCCGCCAGCCCCAGATAGGGTTCGGCCTCGGGCGCCTGCACCTTCAAGCCGTCGCGGGCGGCCAGTCGCCAGACCAGCTCCAGCCCGTGCGTCAGGCCGCGCACCGGCAGCACCTGTTCGGCGGCGACGCCGTAGAGGTCGGCCATTCGGGCGCCGAGCGCGGTCGGGTCGGCCGGATAGCGGTCCAGACCCTCGCCGCCGGACACCAGAGGCGGATAGGGGGCGGGCAGGCTCACTTGCGATCCTCCCCTGCAAAGCGGGGGAGGGGGGCCATGCGCAGCATGGTGGAGGGGGCGGAAACGGACATGACGGCGGGTCGGGCTTCAAGCGGGCGCGACCAGAGCCGCCCCCTCCACCGCCTGCGGCGGTCCCCCTCCCCCGTAGGACGGGGGAGGATCAAGCGAGAGGCGCTCATCCTTCCGTCCTCAGGTCTGCTGCCCGCGCGTGGGCCTCCAGCCCCTCCATCCGCGCCAGACGCGCGGCGACAGGGGCCAGGGCGGCGGCGCCCATCTGCGTCACTGTCTGCACCGACATGGTGGTCATGAAGCTGGCGGTGGTGATGCCGCCCAGGGTCCGCGCCCCGCCGTCGGTCGGCAGGACGTGGCTGGGTCCGGCGGCGTAGTCGCCGAGCGTCTCGGCCGCCCATTGCCCCACAAAGACGGCCCCTGCGGCGGTGATCTTGTCGACCAGCCGTTCAGCCTCCTCGGCCTGAATCGACAGGTGCTCGGGGCCATAGAGGTTGGCCACTTCACAAGCCTGAGCCATGTCGGCCACGCGGATGGCGCGGGCCTGCTCCAGCGAGGCGCGGGCCACGGCGGCGCGGGGCAGGGTCTCCACCTGACGCTCGACCTCGGCGACGATCTCGGTCAGGGCCGTGCCGCTGTCGGACACCAGGATGACTTGCGCGTCGGCGTCGTGCTCGGCCTGGCTCAGCAGGTCGGCGGCGACGATTTCGAAGTCGGCGTCGCGGTCGGCGATGACCAGCAGTTCCGACGGTCCCGCCGGCATGTCCTGGGCCGGACCGCCCGGCAGCGATGAGGCGTAACGCTTGGCCTCGGCCACATAGGCGTTGCCGGGGCCGAACAGCTTGTCGACCGGGTCGATGACGCCGTCGTCCAGCTCGACGCCAAACGTCAGGGCCGCAATCGCCTGCGCCCCGCCCAGCAGCCATAGCTCGTCCAGCCCGGCTTCTGCGGCGGCGACGATCATGGCCGGGTGGACCGATCCATCTTTCGAGGGAGGCGTGACGGCGACGCGTCGCCCAACCCCCGCCACGCCCGCCGGAATGGCCAGCATCAGCAGGGAGGAAAACAGCGGCGCCGTGCCGCCGGGCACATAGAGACCCGCCGAGCCGATGGGCCGCCAGACCAGCTTGGACTTCACGCCCGGCGTGGTCTCGATGAAGGCGGTGTCCTCGGGCCGGGTCGCGGCGTGGAAGACGCGGACGTTGTCGGCGGCGACCCGCAGGGCGCGGGCGGCCGCGGGCGGCAGATCGGCGCGGGCCTCGGCGGCGGCCTTTTCGGTAATCGCCACCCGGCGCGGCGCGGCGCCGTCCAGCTTGATCGCCCAGTCGGTCACGGCCTGTCCGCCGCGCGCCTGCACGTCGTCGAAGATCTCGCGCACCACGCTGGTGACGAAACCCTCGGTGCGCTGCTGCGGACGGGCCAGCGCGACCCGGCGCTCAACGGCGTCCAGCTTGTTCCAGTCGATACGCTTCATCACATCATCTTCTCGATCGGCAGGACCAGGATGGCCGAGGCCCCCGCCGCCTTGAGCTTCTCCAGCGTCTCCCAGAAGACGGCTTCCTGACAGACGGCGTGGACGGCCACGGCGTCGTCGCGGCCCGACAGGGGCATGACGGTCGGCGATCCGGCGCCGGGCAGGATGGCGGTGATCTCCGCCAGGGCCGAGCGCGGCGCGTTCAGCATGACGTACTTGGCGCCTTGCGAGGACACCACGCCCGCCATCCGCTCGATGATGCTGTCCAGCAGGTGCTGCAGCCCGGCCTCGGGCGGGGTCGGCGACTTGATCAGCACCGCCTGACTGTCCAGCACGGTCTCCTTGGCCATCAGGCCGTTGGCCTCCAGCGTCGCCCCGGTCGAGACCAGATCACAGATGGCCGAGGCCAGCTTCAGCCGCGGGGCCACCTCGACCGCGCCGCGCATGGTGACGATGTCGGCGCCGACGCCGTTCTCATCCAGAAAACGACGCAGGATCTTGGGATAGGAGGTGGCGATGCGCAGCCCCTCCAGCGACGACGGCCCGGCATAGTCCAGCGTCGGCGGCACGGCGATCTTCAGCGTGCAGCGGCCAAAGCCCAGGGGCATGACCACCTCGGCGTTCGGTCCGCCGTTCCTGACCTCTTCCAGCACGTTCTCGCCGACGATGCCGAGGTCGCAGACCCCGTCCGCCACGAAGGTCGGGATGTCGTCGTCGCGCACCCGCAGCAGGTCGATCGGATAGTTCTCAATCCGGTACAGCAGGTCGTTGTTGCCCTTGACGACGCGCAGACCCGCGTCGCGGACCAGGTCGAGGCTGCGTTCGGCCAGGCGGCCGGATTTCTGGACGGCGATGCGAAGCCGCCCCTGCACGGTGCTCATGATCTCAACTCAGGCTTTCAGTCTGTCCAGCACCAGGCGATAGCCCTGGTGCGGCATGTCCTTCAGGGAGCGCGCGACGCGCACCACGGTGGTCGGGCTGGCCGAGGCCTCCACCGCGATCTCGCGATAGGTCTTGTCCCCGCCGTCCAGCAGCCGGGCCACCTGCCACCGTTCGCCAAAGGCGCGCAGCTCGGCGGGGGTGCAGAGGTCGGACAGAAAGGCGTCGGCCTCCGCCCGCGTCTGCAGCGAAAGCAGGGCGTCCAGCAGGGCGGTCTTGGCGGCGTCGGCGCTCATGGCGCGTTCCATTATGCTGTAACAATGGAACGGTCAACCCGCATCTTTTCACCGTCGCGAGCGGGCGGCGGGAGTAGCCGCTAGGCTCGTTCCGTCCTATCTGCGGTCTCATGACCAAGGTTCTGATTATCGGCGCGGGACACGCGGGGGGCTCGGCGGCGGCGCTGCTGAGACAATATGGCTTTCACGGCGAGATCGTCCTGGCGGGCGAGGAGGCGGCGGCGCCCTATCAGCGGCCGCCTCTGTCCAAGGCCTGGCTGAAGGGGGAGGCGGGTCTGGAGGACCTGCTGCTGCGCCCCGAGAGCTTCTACGCCGAACAAAACATCGACCTGCGCACCGGGGTCACGGCGACGGCTGTCGACGCGGCGGCCAAGACCGTGACCTTCGCCGACGGCGTGGTCGAACCCTATGACATTCTGATCCTGGCCACCGGTTCGATGGCCCGCAAGCTGGCCATTCCCGGCGCCGACCGGCCCGACCTGCTGGAGCTGCGCACCCTTGAGGACGCCGAACGGCTGAAGGCCGCGCTGGCTCCCGGCCAGCGGCTGGCCGTGGTCGGCGGCGGCTATGTGGGCCTTGAGGCGGCGGCCTCGGCTCGCGCCCTCGGCGCCGAGGCGGTGGTGATCGAGCGCATGGACCGGGTGCTGGCTCGCGTGGCGTCGGAAACCCTCTCGGCCTTCTTCACTGACCTGCATCGCCAGCACGGCGTCGAGATCATGACCGAGGCCGAGGTCTCGGGCTTTGAGGACGACGGCGTCCGGCTGGCCGACGGCACGCTGATCACGGCCGACGCCGTCCTGGTCGGCGTCGGCGCCCTGGCGCGCGAGGCCCTGGCGCGCACCGCCGGTCTGGCCTGCGAGAACGGCGTGGTGGTGGACGAGAACGCCCGCACCAGCGACCCCGCCATCTACGCCATCGGCGACGTCACCCACCGCCCCATCCCGGTCCACGGCGGACGGATGCACCGTCTGGAGAGCGTGCCCAACGCCCTGGAGCAGGCCAAGCAGGCCGCCGCCGCCATTGTCGGCCGCGCGGCCCCGGCGCCCGAGACGCCGTGGTTCTGGTCCGACCAGTATGACGTCAAGCTTCAGATCGCGGGCCTGCCCTTCGACGCCGACCGTCAGGTGGTGCGCGGCGATCCGGCGACGGGCAGCTTCGCCGTCTTCCACCTGAACGGCGACCGTATCGTCTGCGTCGAGGCGGTCAATGCGCCCGCCGACTTCATGGGCGGGCGCCTGCTGATCGGCAAGGCGACGCCGGTGGATGCGGCCCTGCTGGCCGACCCCGCCATCTCGATCAAGGCGGTGGCCAAACCGGACTGAGGGCGCCGTCATGACGACGGTGTGACATCCCTGCCGCAATTGCGATTTAGTCGCAGGAGTCAGATTGTCGCAGGGTTGGAATCTGATATTGCGACCGGATCGCATTATCAATGACTGGTTCCTCCCCCATGTCCGACGCTCGTTCCTCTGCCCTCAAGGCGCTTCTGTTCGCTTCCAGCGCCGCCGGCATGCTGTGCGCCTCGCCCGTTCTGGCGGGCGACGAAGCCTCGATCGCCGCCCCGAATGAAGCGGCGGACATCACGCAAGACGCCACGACCCTGAGCGCCGTCGACGTGCACGGCCAGCGCGTGAAGCGCGAGCCCAAGGACCCGCAGTTCGTCGCCCCCCTGGTCGACACGCCGCGCTCGGTCACCGTGATCCCGCAGCAGATCATCGAGCAGACCGCCGCCACCTCGCTGCAAGATATTTTGCGCACCTCGCCGGGCATCACCTTCGGCGCCGGCGAAGGCGGCCAGCCCCTGGCCGACCGTCCCTTCATCCGCGGCCAGGCCTCAGGCAACAACATCTTCGTCGACGGCATCCGCGACACCGGCGGCCAGCAGCGCGAAGTCTTCAACCTGGAGCAGGTCGAGGTCATCAAGGGGCCGGACTCGGTCTATTCGGGCCGCGGCTCGGGCGGCGGCAGCATCAACCTGGGCTCCAAGACCCCGCGCCTCAGCGACTTCACCAACGCCTCGATCGGCGCCGGCACGGATTCCTATGTGCGCGGTACGGTGGACTTCAACCGCCAGCTTTCGCAAACGGCGGCCCTGCGACTGAACCTGATGGTCGGTCAGGGCGACATCGCCGGTCGCGATGCGGTCGACTTCGACAAGTGGGGCGTCGGCGCCTCGTTCGCCGTCGGCCTCGGCACGGACACGACCCTGACGGCCAGCTACTATCACCTCGACAGCGATCAGATGCCTGACTACGGCATCCCGCTCTACACCAAGCTGGCGGGCGCCACGGGCCCGCGTCCGGACGCTTCGGGCGTTCTGGATGTCCCCTATGACAGCTTCTACGGCCTGAAGGCGCGCGACTATCTGACCAATACGGTCGACTCGTTCACGGTCACGCTGGAGCGCCAGCTGACCGAGAACCTGAAAATCCGCAACGTCACCCGCTACGCCGAGACCCTGAATGACTATGTCGTCACCAACCCGGGCGACGGCGGTACGGCGCAGCAGATCAACGGCGTCTGGTGGATGAAGCGTGGTCTGAAGTCGCGCTGGAACCCTGCCGACACCCTGGCCAACGTCACGGACCTGACGGGCACGTTCCAGACGGGCGGTCTGAAGCACAGCTTCAACCTGGGCCTCGAACTGTCGTCCGAGAAGAACGACAACGCCTCCTACACCGTCACGACGCTCACCGGCACGGCCTGCCCGGCGCCCCTGACCGGTCTGGACTGCACCCAGGTCTATAATCCGAACCCCAGCGACCCCTGGACGGGTACGAAAACGCGCGGTCTGGTCAGCTCGACCGATACCCAGTCGACCGGGATCTACGCCTTTGACTCGATCAGCTTCGGCGAGAAGTTCATCGTCAATCTGGGCCTGCGCTGGGACGACTACTCGGTCGACGCCACCAACGCCTCGGGCACGGTGACGGCGCCGGTCTACACCTCGGTCCGCTCGGACTGGGACTTCGTCAACTATCAGATCGGCGCGGTCTACAAGCCGACCGCCAACACCAGCATCTACGCCTCCTACGCCACCTCCTCGACGCCCCCGACCATTTCGGCCGGCGATCAGAACGGCGGCACGGGCACGGGCACGGGCAACCTGGCCACGACCCTGCTGGATCCGGAAGAGACCGACAGCTTCGAGATCGGCGCCAAGGCCAACCTGTTCGGCGACCGCCTGGCGCTCAGCGGCGCCCTGTTCAAGACCGTGCGCAAGAACGCTCAGATCCAGGTGTCCGCAGGCGTCTATGAGCAGGCCGGCGAGGCCGAGGTTCAGGGTCTGGAACTCGGCGTCTCGGGCAATGTCACCGATAAGTGGCAGGTCTTCGGCGGCTACACCTGGATGGATTCTGAGCTGACCGAGGGCGCCTACAACAACGTCAACGTCGGCGATTCCCTGGCCAATACGCCGGAACACACCGCCAGCCTGTTCACGACCTATCGCGTCATGCCCAAGCTGAGCCTGGGCGGCGGCGTCTATTATGTCGGCAAGTCGTTCGGCGGCAATCAGGGCGGCGCCGGCGGCGGCGGCAACCGCATCTACGCCCCGGCCTACACTCGCGTGGACCTCTTCGCCTCCTACGACGTCACCGACCGCGCTTCGCTGCAACTGAACGTTCAGAACGCGGGCGATGAGGAATACATCATCCGCACCAACGGCGTTCACCACGCCGACGTGGCCCCGGCCCGTTCCGCCATCCTGACGCTGAACGTCCGCTACTAAGCGCTCGCGTTTCGCGCCATCATGTCGGCCCCGTCGTTCATCTGAGCGGCGGGGCTGATGCGTTTCCAGACGGTGAGAGAGCCATGCTGCTGCATATCCCCGACGTCTTCACCAAGGCCGAGGTCGCCGCCCTGCGCCGGACCCTGGACGCCGGCCCCTGGGCCGACGGCAACATGACCTCGGGCCATCAGTCGGCCACCGCCAAGAAGAACCTTCAGTTGCCCGAGGACAGCGCGGCGGCGCGCGAAGTCTCGGCCCTGATCGTTCAGGCCCTGAACGCCAACCCGATGTTCGTTTCGGCGGCCCTGCCGCACACGATCTTTCCGCCTTTGTTCAACCGCTATGAGGGCGGCGGCGAGTTCGGCGTCCACGTCGACAACGCCATTCGCCAGAGAGGCGATCTGCGTATCCGCAGCGACCTCTCGGCCACCCTCTTCCTGTCCGAGCCCGAGGACTATGACGGCGGCGAACTGATCATCGAGGAGTTGTACGGCGCCCAGTCAGTCAAGCTGCCCGCCGGCGACCTGGTCCTCTATCCGTCCAAGAGCCTGCACCGCGTCACGCCCGTCACGCGCGGCGCCCGCGTCTCCAGCTTCATGTGGCTGCAAAGCCTGGTCCGCGACGACGCCGACCGGGAAAGCCTGTTCCGGTTGGACGTGGCGACCCAGCGGGTGAATCTGGACAAGGGGCCGAAGGATCAGGCGGTGATCGAACTGACCGGCCTCTATCACAACCTGCTGCGCCGCTGGTCGGAGGTCTGACGCTGCGCCTCTCCCTCCCCTTCATGGGGAGGGTGGTCGCGAAGCGACCGGGTGGGGAGGGTGCGGCGACATGAAATGCGGCGCTTGAATTGCCGAGCGCCCCCACCCGTCTTCGCCCTTCGGGCTCAGCCACCCTCCCCATGAAGGGGAGGGAGAGCCGTTGCGCTCTATTCAGTAAACGTCGCGCCGATACCGCCCGTTGTCCGTCAGCCGCATCAGCCGCTCCTCGCCCAGCGCCGCCTCCAGCGCCGCGTGGACGCCCTTGGACATGCCTTCCAGGCTGCCGCAAACATAGACATAGGCCCCGCGATCGACCCAGTCGGCCATCGGCCGGGCGTGTTCCGCCACCAGCGACTGGACGTAGCGGTTCTCGCCCCCGTCGCGCGAGAAGGCGCGGTCCAGCCGGGTCAGAACCCCCGACGCCAGCCAGGCCTGCAGGTCGGCGTCATAAAGCGCGTCGTGCGCCCGCGTCCGCTCGCCGAACAACAGCCAGGCGCCGCCGGTCGCCTCGTGCCGCGCCCGCGCCTTCAGATGCCCGCGCAGCCCCGCGATCCCGGTGCCGTTGCCGATCAGGATGATGGGGGCTTCCGGCGGCGGGGCGTGGAAGCCGCGGTTGGCGCGCACCCGCATGGCGATCTCGTCGCCGACCCGGGCGTCCTGCGTCAACCAGCCCGAAGCCAGACCCGGCGTCCCGTCCGGGCGCGTCATCAGGCGGATGCAGAACTCGACCCGTCCGTCCGAGGGCAGGGAGGCGACCGAATATTCGCGGCTGGCCGGCTGTTCGCCGTCGCGCGCGGGCAGGCCCACCTCGGCGATGTCGCCCGCCGCCCAGTCGGGCGCGTGGTCGATGGGCTCGAAGGCCAGATGATAAGCCTCGCCGCCGGGGCTGTCCGCGTTGAGCAGGGACCGCTCGACCAGACGCCAGCGGTCATAGGCGGGCGGGGTCCAGTCCGGCGCGGCGGTCGAGCCGGTGATCTGGTTCAGCTGATGCTGCCAGTGGCGGATGGCGCCCGCGTCGCCGTTGTCGACCTCGACCCGGTCGAACAGGGTCTGGGCGCCGCTGCCGTCCAGCCAGTCGCCGACCGCGTGGCCGAAGCTGCAATAGGCGTCATAGGAGCGGTCGCCGAGGGCCAGCAGGCCATAGGACAGATGCGACAGGTCAGCCTCGGCCGTCATCACCTGCCGCACGAAGCGGGCGGCGCTGTCGGGGGCGTCGCCCTCGCCGGTGGTCGAGGCGATCACCAGCAGGCGCCGCGCGCCCTTCAGCGTCTCCAGATCCAGATCGGCGAACGACAGGGGCCTTGCGCCCACGCCGCCGTCGCCCAGCGCCCGCGCCGTCATCCAGGCCAGCTCCTCGCCAAAGCCGGTCTGGCTGGCGAAGGCGATCAGCACGGCGTCGTCGCCCGCCGCTTCGGCCAAGGCCCGCGCCTGTTCGACGGCCTTCGCGGCGGCGGCCCGCACGCGCCAGACGGTCAGGCCGACCAGGCCCAGCCACAGGATCAAAGCGACGCCGGCCCACAGCCAGCGGGACAGGTCGGCGGTCACGGTCAGGCTTCTTCTTCGTCCATCATGGCGGCGAAGGCGGGCGTCATCCGCTCGACCAGGCCGCGCGGCGTCCGCTCGATGAAGTGCGCAGCGATCTGCATGGCCTCGGCGAACTCCGGCCCGTCATAGGGGCCCAGGACGGTCAGGGCGGTGGCGAAGGCGTCGGCGCGCATGGCCGAGGCGTCGAACACCGTCACCTGCGCCAGGCCATTGTCCACCGGCCGCCCGGTCGAACCGTCGAGGGTGTGCGGATAGAGGCGCTCTTCATGCACGAAGGCGCGACGCCAGTCGCCCGAGGTGGCGACCGCCACGTCGAACAGGGCGGCGACCGTCTGCGGCGCGGGCGATCCCGGCACGGTCTCGATCTCGACCCACCAGGGCTGGGCGTCCGGCTTAACGCCGCGTCCCAGAAGTTCGCCGCCGATCTCAACCAGATGCGAGGTCGCGCCCATCCCGGTCAGTCGCGCCGACACCCGGTCCACGGCGTGACCCTTGGCGATGCCCGAGAAGTCCAGCTTCATGCCGCCGGTCTGCACCGCCGCCTGGGCGTCGCGGTTCAGCCGCAGCTTCTGCCAGCCGGACACGGCCAGCGCCGCCTCGACTTCTTCACTGGACGGCAAGGGATTGAGCGGATCGCGCGGTCCCGGCGGGCCAAAGCCCCACAGGTCGACCAGAGTCCCAAGGGTCGGATCGACCGCGCCGTTGACGTCGTCGGCCAGATCCAGAGAGGCGTTCAGCAGGGCCCAGAAGTCGTCCGACAACTGCCACGTCCCGGCGGGCGCGTTGTTGAAACGGCTGATCTCGCTGTCCGGCGTCCAGGGGCTGAACAGGGCGATGATGCGCGCCAGCTCCTCCTCGATCGCCGCCTGAAACGCGTCCTGCGCCACGCCCATCGGCGGGACAAGACGCACCGACCAGGTGGTGCCCATGCTTTCCCCCGACAGCGACCAGATCAGGTCGCTGGGCGGCCGCTCCGGCGCGCGGGCGCTCGGCGGGATCAGGACGCGCGTGTGCTGACGGCCGTCAACCGCCGCTCCGAGCAGGAGCGGCGGCGGGGTCGAGCTGGAGCTTTTCGAGGTCAGGGCAGGACTTCCAGCGCGCCGTTCCACGAGGCGTTCGAGCCGGGCTGGCCGTTCACGCCTGCCGTGCGCACCGAAGCGCCCAGCCAATAGAGACCGGCTTCCGGCCAGGTCACGCTGAAGGCGCCGTCCGCGCCGGTCTTGACCGTGATCTCTTCGGGATTGTTGCGGTAGCGGGTGCCCCCGCGCGCGATGGTCACCTCGACATTGGCGGCGGGCTGGCCGTCCTTCAGCAGCTTGAAGGTGGCGGCTTCGCCGGCGGCCAGATCGTTCGGGTGGGTGACCGGGGCCAGTTCCAGACCCTTGCCGACGATGGCCAGGTCGGTCGGCTCGCCCAGGGTCACAAAGGTCTCGGTGCGGCTGTCGGTGCGCACGGCCTCGACGTCGGTGGCGTCGGCGGGGATGGCGGTGGCGAAGTCAGCCTCCGTCCCGCGCCAGCGCTTCTGCTCGCCGCCCTGCTTGTAGCTGGCCATGAAGCCCGAACCGACATTGGCGACGCGGTAGGTGCCGGGCTTCGACAGGTGCAGGTCGAAGCTGGAGCGGTACTTGGCCTGCATGACGTTCTCGGCCTGGGCGGTCGAGCCGTCCGGGGCGGTGATGGTCAGACCGGCCAGACGCATGGCGGCGTGATCGGGGATGAAGACCCCGTTCGACATCCCGGCGTCGAAACCGACCCAGGCGTCATTGCCCGACAGCACGGTCGAGGTCGGGGCCAGCCAGGCGCGGTGCGCCTGGGCCGAGAGCGGGGCGGCCAGAACGGCGGCCAGAGACAGGAAGGCGAGGGTCTTTTTCATGATCAGGTCCTCTTAGCGGGTCACGGCGACGCGAACGGCGCCCAGTTCGGTGGAGCCGGTTCCGGCGGCGGTGTTGGCGCCGCCCCAGCGGAAGGGCACGCGGACGACCTCGCGGCCGCCCAGTTCGCGGGCCGCCTCGACGACGATGTTGTACTGCCCGGCGGGCAGGTTGCGCAGGCGGGCGGCGGGCACGGTCACGGCGTGACGGCCGGGGGCCTTGGTCGGGCCGGACACGCCGTCGGCGGGCATGGCCATGGCGCGGCCGCCCTTGCGCCACCAGGTGCGCAGGTCCTTCAGCCAGTCCTTGCCGTCGCCCTCGTTGTTGCGGGTCTGCTGGTACCAGACGGCCAGGGTCTGGGCCGTCGTCTGGTCCGGCTTCTCGATCCACACGGCGACGTAGGGCCGATGATAGGAGGCGCTGGCGATGCGCGGCAGCTCGACGCTGACGCTCAGGTCGGCGGCGCTGGCGACGGCGGGCGCGGCGGCGAGGCCGGCGGCGGTCAGGACGAGAGGGAGCTTACGCATGGGGAGGAACTCGTCAGTGGATGAAGAGGAGGGCGATAACGACGGGAATGAGCAGACCCAGGGCCACGATGGGCCAGGTCGAGGGACGGCCGCGGGCGTGCAGCCACAGCAGGGCCAGACCGGTGACGGAAAAGATCACGCAGGCCACGGCGAAGACGTCGATGAACCAGTACCAGACCTTTCCGGCGTTCCGACCCTTGTGCAGGTCGTTCAGGTAAGCGATCGCGCCGCGCGTGGTCTTCTCGTGCACGGCCTCGCCGGTTGAACGGTCGATGGTCAGCCATCCGTCGCCGCCGGGCGCAGCCAGGGCGACATAGATCTCGTCCGCCGTGGTCTCGGTCGGCTTGCCGTCCACCTGCACCTTGAAGGAGTCGGCGGCCCAGCGCGCCACGGGGGCGGGGACCGGGTCGGTGGTTTCCTCGGGGAAGTCGGCCAGCCGCGCCAGCAGGGGGGCGGGCAGGGTGGCCGTCGCCTCCTTCGTCACCGGCTCGGCCGGGATCTGGGCGGCGTGGTTGAGGGTGATGCCGGTCGCCGCGAACAGGATCATGCCGACCAGGCTGACCGCCGCCGAGATCCAGTGCCAGCTGTGCAATTGCTTCAGCCAGAACGACCGCTTGGCGTTCAGCGCCGCCTTCGGTTTCACGGCGGTCTTGGCGGGATTTGCAGCGGCTTCACTCACAGACAGGGCTTTGCCATATTCTGCGAACGATTTGCAATACCGTTTAGGCGTCGGAATGTCGCGGGGCGAATCGTCGTTCAGTAAGTCAGCCGCACTCCGGCGCTGAGCGAGCGCGGCGGGCCGAAGCCTTCGACGCCGGTTCCCGTTTCCGAGACCTCGACCTCGGCGTCGAACAGATTGTCGGCGGCCAGCCACAGCGAGGCCCTCTGATTGACCCGCCAGTCGGCCCGCAGGTCCGCCGTCACGGCGGCGCCCAGAACCCGGCTGTTCAGGTCGTCCTCGAAGCGCCTGCTCTCATAGCGGGCGCGGGCGCTCAGGCTCAGGCGGTCGCCGGCGCGCCAGTCGACCCCCGCCGTGGCGCTCCAGATCGGGGCCTGGGCCGGGCGCAGGCCGGTCAGTTGCGGCGCGGCCGACCCGCCGTCCACGCGGGCGTCGGTGACGGACAGGGCGGCGGTCAGGTCCAGTCCGCCGCGCAAGGCTTGCCGGGCGCTGATCTCGACGCCCGTGGCCTCGATGGTCCCGGCGTTCCGGCGTTGGCGCAGCACGCCCCCCGCCGGGACAAAGCCCGCGCGGGGGAAGGTTGCGGGGCCTTCGCCCACGGTGACGTTGACGATGGCGTCCTCGATGCGGTTCCAGAACAGGGTGGCGCCCAGGGCCGAAATCGGTCCCTCGAAGGCCAGCCCGGCCTCGATCCCCTGCAGGGTTTCAGGGACCAGCGCCGCATTGGCCTCGGTCAGGTCGTTGCCGACGCGGAAGGGCCGGTGCAGTTCGTTCAACGTGGCCGGCCGGAAGCCGGAATAGGCCGCCGCCCGCGCCGCCCAGCCGCCGCCGATCATGCGCCGCGCCGCCAGACGGGCGCTGACCACCTCGCCCGAGCGTTCGGGATCTTTCTCGTCCAGCGTCGCCGCCCCGGTGGCCAGATCGCGCTCCAGCCGCCGCCCGTTCTGGTTCTTCCAGCCGTCCAGCCGCAGTCCGCCCGCGAACAGCCAAGGCCCGGTCTCCCACGAGCCCTCGCCGTAAATCCCGGCCACCGACGTCTCGCCCCCGGCGATGCGGTCGCGGGTGAAGGCCTCGGCCATGTAGCGGAAGCGCTCGTGCGTCTCGCCCTCGTTGAAGCGGGCGTCGGCGCCCACCTCCCACTCCAGGCGTCCGCCGCCGACCGACCGCTCGGCCCGGCGCAGGGCGGCGTTCAGGCCCCAGCCGGTCGCGGGCGTCTCGTACTGGTTATTGGCGGGCGTGGTCGTGGCCCGATCCGCCGCCACGGCGACCGAGGTGTTGGCCAGATCGCTCTCGCGCCGCCAGGCCTGCAGCCGCCAGCCGTAGTCGCCCTCGGTCGGACGTTTGGCCGCCGTGGCCGACAGGACATGGCCGCTGGCCGTGGCCCGCGCCCCCGCCAGACCAGAACCGCGATCCTCCTCATAGGCCGCCGCCCGTAGCGACAGGGCGGCCTCGCCGATTGGCACATCGGCCCGCAGGGCCGCGCTCTTCGCTTCCAGATCCAGCCGCGCGTCCGCCGCCCCGGCCGTCGGCCCGCGCACGGGGACATAGCCGTCGCTGGTCTCATAAAGGACCGACCCCGTCAGCCGCGCCGGCCCCGCATCCACCCCGCCCGACCCCGCCAGCCGCGCCCCGCCGCGCTCGGCGAGCGAGGTGTCCAGCACCCCGCCGCGCTCGCGCTCCCTCAACTGGATGACGCCCGTCAGCGCCCCCGCGCCATAGGGACCGGCCCCGGCGCCGCGCACGATGTCGAGGCTCTCGACGCTCTCGGTTGGAACCTGCGACCAGATCACCCAGCCGCCGAAGGGATCGTTCAACGGCGCCCCGTCCAGAGTCACCAGCGTCCGTCCCGCCCCCGACGGGGCTATGGCCCTCAGGCTGATGCCCTGGGTCGTCGGATTGGCGGCCAGACTGGAGGTGCGCCGGAACAGGGAGACGGCGGGAACCGTCGCCAGGGCCTCGTCCAGCCGCGTCGCGCTCGACAGCGTCTCCTCGCCCAGCCGGATCACCGAAAAGGCCGCCTCGCCCGCCGCCGGGGGCAGGCGGGCGGCGGTGACGATCACCTCGTCCAGCGTAGTGGTCGGGGCGGCGGGGGGCGTGTCCTGAAGCATCAGGCGGGACCATAGCCCAGGCCCGCGACGCTGGCGCGCCCTTAGGCCGCTTCGGCCACCGCATGACGCGACAGGGCCAGTCGGATGGCGTTCAGCAGGGCGTCGGGCTGGATCGGCTTTTGCGCCACCCCGTCCATGCCCGCCGCCAGATACTCGGCCTCGTCGCGCGGGTCGGCGTTGGCGGTCAGGGCCAGGATGGGCACGACGGAGGCCGCGCCGGGCAGGGCGCGGATGGCCCGCGTCGCCGTCACACCGTCCATCACCGGCATCTTCACGTCCATCAGGATCAGGTCGAAGGGGGCGATCATCGCCCGCTCCAGCGCCTGACGCCCGTCCTCGGCGGTCTCATGGGTGCAGCCGAACAACTCCAGCACCTTGCCCGCGACGAAGCGGTTGGCGGCGTTGTCGTCGACCACCAGGACGTGCAGGGTTTCGTGCGCGGTCGGGGCGGCGGTCCGGTCCTCAAGGCTGCGCGCATCAGCCTCGGCCAGCGGCAGGTGCAGGTCAAAGCGGAAACGCGCCCCGCCGGCGGGCGAGCGCTCCAGCGCCAGCGTCCCCTCCATCCGCTCGACGATCTGGCGGCAGATGGCCAGGCCCAACCCCGCGCCGGCGCCCTGTCGGCCCGCCTCGCCGGTGTTGAACGGCTCGAAGATGGCGGTCGCCGCCTCGTCGCTGATCCCCGGCCCGCTGTCGTCGACCACGGCGTCCAGCCGCACCCGGCCGTCGTCCAGTCGCGTGCTGAGGCTGACCTCGACCGCGCCCCGGGTGGTGAACTTCAGCGCATTGCCGATCAGGTTGTTGAGCAACTGCTTCAGCCGCATCTCGTCGCCGACGACCCAGCGCGCGGCGGCCGTGTCCGTCGTCACCGTCAGGCGCAGGTTCTTCTCCTCCGCGCGCGGTCGCCACAGGGCCGACAGGTCGGCGGCCACCGCGTTGAGATCCAGCGGCGCCGGCTCCAGCGTCAGGATGCCCGCCTCGGCCCGCGACATGTCCAGGGCGTCGGTCAGCAGCCGCAGCAGGCTGTTCCCTGAATCCAGAATGGTGCGGACATAGGGGCGCAGCGAGGTCTGCGTCAGTTCACGCTCCATCAGGGCGGCCACCCCAAGCACCCCGTTCAGCGGGGTGCGAATCTCGTGGCTCATCACCGCCAGGAATTCGGACTTGGCCCGGCTGGAGGCGCGAGCCTCGGCCTCGGCACGGACCAGGTTCTGGGCCAGCTGGCTCATGGCCTCGGCCCGGCGCTTGTGGATGGCCACCCCCGCCTGAAGAACATGAAGCCCCGCCCCGACCCCGACATAGCGTCCGCGCGACACGACGATGAAGCCCTTCAGCAGGGCCCCCAGCCCCGCTGCATCCATGTTCTGGAACAGGACATCGGCCGAAGCGTCGGCCTCAACCAGCAGAGGCTTCGGCTCCATCAGGGCCGAGACCGGGCGGCGGGCATAGAGGGCGCGGCCGAACTCGGCGGCCATCTTCAGGGTGAAGGCGTTTCGCTCGATCAGACCTATGGGGCGACCGTCCGCGTCCACCACGGCGATGACCAGGGTGTCGGGCTCGGCCTGAAACCGGTCGAAGGCCTCGGCGCCGGGCGCCTCGGGCGCCATGGGCGGCGCCGTCTCGACGAAGTCTCCGATCCTGGCCATCCCGACGCCCCTTCCGCGTTTTGCGAGAGCGCAGTTAGGCGGGCGGCGCTTAACAGCCGATTTGCCGAAAGTGAATGTTTTACAAGGGCAATTTGACGATTGCTCCGGGCGCTGAGCTTAAAGTCGAGCCAGCAGCTCCGCCGCGAAGCTGGACAGGCTGTCGTCGCGCGCCCCCATGACCACCACCCGGTCGCCGGGCTGGGCCATCTCCACGATCCGGTCGCCGCAGTCGGCGCGCGTCGCCAAGGCCTCGGCCCGACGCCCCTCGGCGCGGACGCCGGCGGCGATGTCTTCGGAGCCCACGCTGCGGTCGGTGGTGCCGCCGTAATAGACCGGCTCGGGCATCAGCAGGACGTCGTGCTCGCGCATCAAGCCGGCGAAGCCTTCGATGAACTCTTGCCGCATCAGCTTCAGCGGGCCGAAGCCGTGCGGCTGGAACAGGATCAGCAGCCGCCCGTCAAAGGCGTGCAGGGTCTTCAGGGTGGCGGCGATCTTGTCGGGGTTGTGGGCGAAGTCGTCGATGACGGTGACGCCGCTCTGCGTCCCCACCACCTCCAGCCGTCGCCGAATGCCGGCGAAGGTCTCAAGCGCCGCGACCGCATCCTCAATCGACACGCCCAGCGCCTTGACCGCGCCGAGCGCCGCCAGCGCATTGGCGACATTGTGCGCGCCTGGGACGTTCAGCACGACCGGACGCGGGGGCTCGCCGCGCAGCCGCAGCTCGAAGCTCATGCCGGTGGGCAGGGGCGCCAGATCATGCGCCGACAGGTCCGCCTCTTCCTCGCCGAGCGCGAAGGTGACGGCCTTGCCGGTCGGCAGCGTTTGCGCCAGCGCCGCCGTCTCGGGATTGTCGAGGTTCAACACCGCCGTCGTCGCCCGGCCGACGAAGCCGCCGAACAGGTCGCGCAACTCCTCCATCGACTTGTGGTCCAGCGAGATGTTGGAGACGACCGCCACCGTCGGATCGTAGCGGGCGATGGAGCCGTCGCTCTCGTCCACCTCGGCCACGAACAGGTCGGGACCGCCGACCAGTGCGCTGGCGAAGGGATGGTCGGCGTCGGCGAAGTTCTTCATCACCGCGCCGTTGACCACGGTGGGCTGGCGGCCCGCCTGATCCAGGATCCAGGCCACCATGCCGGTGATGGTCGATTTGCCGCTGGTGCCCGCCACGCCGATCGAGGTCGGGGCCGCGTTGAACAGTTCGCTCAGCAGCTGGGGGCGGGTCTTGATCGTCGCGCCGACGCGTTTGGCCGCGCCGATGTCGGGCACCGTGTCCTCGACCGCCCCGGTGGCCACGACGATCTGATCGGGGCTGGTCACGCCCGATCCGTCCTGCGGGTGCAGGGCGACGCCGTGCGCGCGCAGCCAGTCGAACTTGTCCGGCGTGCGGCCCTGATCCAGCGCCCGGTCGGAACCGGCGATGCGGTTGCCCTGCGCCTGAACGATCATGGCCAGGGGCAGCATGCCGGACCCGCCGACGCCGCAGAAGAAATAGTCTTTGTTCATCGGCTTGATTTTGACGCGCGAAACCGGGGAATGTCCGGCGGCCTGACTAGCACGGGCGACGCCGGAGGCCAGCCCCATCCATGAAGCCTGAACCGTTCAAGATCGGGGTTGTGAACGCCAGCTCGCGTCTGGATCCCGCCCGCGGGGAGGCGATCCAGGCCTGGATGGATCAGGCCTATCCGGGCGGCGCGGTGCAGTTGGTCTTCCATCCTATGGCGTTCGAGACGCACGGCCACTTTGGTGGCGATGACGCCGTCCGCGCCGACGCCTTCGTCGAGTTCGCCAATGATCCGCGTCTCGGCGCCGTCTGGTTCGCGCGTGGCGGCTACGGTTCGTGCCGCATCGCCGAGGCGGTCCTGCCGCAGCTGACGGAGGTGGCGCGCAAGAAACGCTACCTCGGCTATTCCGACGCGGGCAGCCTGCTGGCCCTGCTCTACAAGGCGGGCTTTCCTCATGTGGCCCACGGGCCGATGGCCTCGGACGGGGCGCGGCATGACGCGACGGGGCGCCGGGCGGTGGATTGGCTGGTCAGCGGCGACCGCGCTTCGCTGGAGCCGTCCCTGCTGGACGATCCACGCCCGGCCGTCGCCTTCAATCTGACCATTCTCAACGAACTGGTCGGCACGGCGCTGGAGCCGGACCTGACCGGCCACGTCATCATGCTGGAAGAGGTGTCCGAGGCCCTCTATCGCGTCGACCGGATGATGTTTCACCTGACGGGCCAGGCCTCGATCCGTCGTGCCGCAGGCATTCGCCTGGGCCGGGTCTCGGACGTCACGCCCAATGATCCGGACTTCGGCCTGACGCCGGAAGAGATCGTTCGCTATTGGTGCGAGCGTTCGGGCATTCCCTACCTGGGAACCGCCGACATCGGCCACGACCCGGACAACAAGGTGGTCCCGTTCGGGGCGAGCCGCTGAGGACTAGCCCTTGAAGGTCAGGCCTTCGGGCCGGGCCTCGAAGCCGGACAGCCGGCCCAGATAGCTCATGCCCAGCAGGGACGCGGGCATGTCGCCATCGACCACCAGGGCCTCGACCGAAGTCAGACGCACCCCCGCCACCGCCAGCGAGGGCAGGACGACTGGCGCGGCCTTCACGGGACCGGATGCGGTGTTCAGGGTGCGGGTGAAGTCCCCGGCGACGACGCTGACGCCGGCCTTTTCCGCGTCGGCGCGGCTCAGGGTCACGACGCTGGCGCCGGTGTCGACCAGCATCCGCATGGGGCGGCCGTCGACCATGGCCTCGGCCCAGTAGTGACCGTCGGCCGAGCGCGCGACCGAAGGCGCTGCAATCGCCGCCTGGGCCTCGCCCGCGCCGTCCATCCAGCGCAGGGCGCCCGCGCAGGCCAGGGAGGTGGCCAGGGCGGCGGCGAAGACGACGGCAGAGCGCGGGTCGATGCGGATCATGACCCTAGTGTGCCGCAAGGGTCTTGGCAGGCGGTGAAGCGATACGGCGAACGAAAGGTTTATGGTGGAACCGCGTTACGCTCCGCTTCAATCCTCCCCTGCGCAGCGGGGGAGGATTGATCGCGCGGCTACGCGCCCAGCAGAGCCGGATCGATCAAGCTTTTGCGCCCCTCCAGCTCATCCATGATCTTCGTCCGTTCCCCGTCGCTCATCCGGCTCCAGGTCGCGATTTCGGGCAGGGTGCGAAAGCAGCCCAGGCACAGACCCGACGCCCCGTCCACGGTGCAGACCATGACGCAGGGCGTAGCGATCGCACGCGGCGGCCGGGCAGGAGAGGGGGCGGCTTGCTGGCTCATGATTTTGTGACGTTCAAACTACAATAAGTCCGACTTCGGACCAAAATCTTGACTTTTTAACCAAGCGGAGCTATCTAGGCTGCTGACGCGAAACGACTATGACGGTGAGATTCCCGAAAAGCACGACGCGTCTTCTTTCATCGTTCAGCGAAAGGAGACGCCAAAAATGAACGACAAGGAGCGCAACCTCCAGCACGCCATGATGTCCTTCGCCCTCTGGGGCGGGATGCTGGTGAACACGAAGCAGATGAACAACGCGAACAACCGCGTGGTCAGTCATCCTTCCAACTTCGTGCCCATAACGATCAAACGGCCGCGCGCGTAGTCGCGAGACCGAACGATCCAACCGCAAGCCCCGGTCAGAACGACCGGGGTTTTTCAATTCCGCTCTTGCCTTGGCGCGTCGCCCCGCTGAAACCGGCGGCAGCATCAAAGGGAGCATCGCCATGGGTCTGATCGTCGAGGAGCGCAAAGGCGCGGTCATGGTCTGGACCCTGACCCGGCCCGACCGGTTGAACGCCCTGCCGGATCTGGAAGACGGCGAGGCCTTCGCGACGGCCTGCGAGACGGTCAACGCCGACCCGTCGATCCGCTGCGTGGTCATGACGGGGGCGGGGCGCGCATTCTCGGCGGGCGGCGACCTCAAGGCCATGAAGGACCGCCGCGACCTGTTCGAGGGTTCGGGCGCCGCCATCCGCGAGCGCTATCGCCGCGTCGTCCACCGCATCGTCCGCTCGCTCTACGGGCTCGAGGTTCCGCTGATCGCCGCCGTCAATGGTCCGGCCATGGGGCTGGGCTGCGATATCGCCGGCCTGGGCGACATCCGTATCGCCTCGGACCGCGCCAGCTTCGGCGTGCCCTTCATGAAGCTGGGCATCATTCCGGGCGACGGCGGATCCTGGCTGCTGCCGCGCAACGTGGGCTATGTCCGCGCCGCCGAGATGCTGTTCACCGCCCGCGCCATCGACGCCGAGACGGCGGCTGAATGGGGTCTGGTCAACCGCGTGGTCCCGCATGAGACCCTGATGGACGAGGCCATGGCCACCGCCGCCCAGATCGCGGCTCAACCGCCCCAAGCCCTGCGCATGGCCAAGAGCCTGCTGCGTCAGGGCCGCGACATGAATTTTGATCAGATGCTCGAACTGTCCGCCGCCATGCAGGCCTTGGCCCATCTGACCGAGGACCACATCGAGGGCGTGACGGCGGTGCTGGAGAAGCGGCCGGGGGAATTTACGGGGGGCTGATCCTTCAAGCTCCGCTCATCCCCGCGGAAGCGGGGACCCAGTCCTTTGGCCGCAAGCGCGAGGGCTTGGGTAACCCACGGGGCTGTTGAAACTCTCACTGGGTCCCCGCTTCCGCGGGGATGAGCGGGAGAGAGAGCTGCAGCCAACAAAAAAGGGGCCCCTCGCGAGGCCCCTTTTCCGTCTCTAGCCGTCAGCCTCAGCGGCGGGCGGGCGTCTGCATCGAGCGGTTGGCGGGGACGCCGGCGACGCTGGTGTCGCGTTTGGCCCCGGCGGTTTCACCCGGCTTCATGAACTTGACCAGGACGCGCTGGCCGATCAGCAGGGGGGCGTCGTTGACGGCCACGACCACCTCGACGACGCGCTCGTCCGAACGCTGCGAGGGATCGTCCGAGGCCAGTTTGCGGGCGCCGAAGACGGCGGCGCGGCGCAGGACCTTGCCGACATAGACCTTCGAGGGGTCGCCTTCCGGGGTGATCTCGACAGCCTGATCGGCGGTGATGTTCGGAATGTCGGCCTCGACGATTTCGGCGCGGGCGATGCGCGGGGCGTCGGGTTCCAGGTCGAACATGTTCGACACGTTCAGGGTCGAGGCGCCGGCGCCGGGGTTGGCGTAACGGCGCACGATGCGGCCCTCAGCGGGCGAGCGGATGACGGTCAGCTCGACGTCATAGGCGGCCTGGTCGCGGCGGGCGCGGGCGGTCTGGACCGCCGACTGGGCCGAGCCGAGACGGGCCTGGGCCTGGGCGATGGCGTCGCGGGCCTGATCCAGCTTCTGGGCGGCGACGAAGTTGCTGTCCTTCAGCCGCGCCAGGCGGTCGTATTCGCGCTGGGCGGTGGCGATGTCGACGTTGATCAGACGCAACTGGCTTTCGGCCTCGGACAGGTTGGCGGCGGCGGTTTGCAGGGCCAGGCGCGGTTCGTCGTCTTCCTGACGCGCCAGGATCTGACCGGCGGTGACGCGGTCGCCTTCCTGGACCAGGACTTCACGCACGACGCCGCCGCGACGGGCCGCGATCTGGATGATGCCGCCTTCGATGTCGACCTTGCCGTTGGCGATGGCCGCATAGGGGCTCTCGACCTTCTTCTCGGCGGCGGCCGCGGCTTCGGCCTTCTTGGCGGCCTGGGCCTTCTGGAACATGCCGAAGCCGATGATCAGCACGATCAGGGCGACGAGGCCGATCCAGAGCCATTTGTTTTTCAGGAAAGCGGGCATGGAGGTGTCCTTGAGGATCGGTGTCTAGTGCGAGGCCAGAACGGCGTCGGGATTGGGAATGCGGCGCTGGTCGTCGATGATCACGCCGTCTTCGATGTGGATGACCCGGTCGGCCCAGGCTTCCAGGCGCGGGTCGTGGGTTACGCAGATGACCGCCGCGCCGTGTTCGGTGGCGGCCCGGCGCAGCAGCTTGATCACCACCTGACCGTTCTCGCCGTCCAGAGCCGAGGTCGGTTCGTCCGCGAACAGGATCTGCGGGTCCTTGGCCAGGGCGCGGGCGATGGCGACGCGCTGCTTCTCGCCGCCGGACAGGGCGGCCGGGCGTTGATGCAGGCGATGGCCCAGACCGACTTCTTCCAGGGCGAGCGTGGCGCGCTTGCGGGCCTGGTCCGGGGTCAGCCCCTGGAACTTCAGCACCGTCGTCACCTGTTGCAGGGCGCTGAGCGACGGGAACAGGTTGAAGCCCTGAAAGATGAAGCCGCAGTGATCCAGGCGGAACTTGTCCAGTCGGCCCGACGACAGCTTCCACATGTCGTCCACGTCCAGGGCGTCCACTCGGCCTTCTTCGGGACGCAGCAGGCCGGACAGGGCGGCGATCAGGGTCGACTTGCCCGAACCGGAGGGCCCCATGACCATGGTCAGGTCGCCGTGGCGGGCGTCGAAGTTCACGCCCTTCAAGACCTCGACATAGTTCTTGCCGGACTTGAAGCGCTTGATCAGACCCTTGGCCTCGATGGCGAACTCGCCATGCTTGCCTTGAACTTTCGTATGCATGTTCATCGCAGCAGGTCCGCAGGTTGGCTCTTCTTCAGGATGCCCATCGAGAGGAAGCCCGAGAGCATGGAGATGGCGATCAGACCGCCGCCCACCACGATCAGCAGCGGCAGGGGCAGGGCGATGATGACCGCCTTGGACATGGCGAACAGCGACAGCAGCCAGGTCAGGCCGATGGCGGCGGCGACGCCGACGCAGCCGACCCAGAAGCTCAGCTCCATGACGATGCGGCGCAGGCTTCCCATGCCGACGCCCAGGGCGCGCAGCGAGGCGAACTCCTTGATGTTGGCCATGATGGCTCCGCGCAGGGTCTGCCAGGTGATGGCGACGCCGATGATGATGCCCAGCACCACGCAACCGCCGATGATGATGACCAGAATGCCTTCCTCGAACATGGCGCCGGCGTTGGCGTCGGCCAGTTCCTGACGGGTCCAGGCCTTCCACTGGCCGTTGCCCATCTTGTTCAGTTCGGCGACGACGGCCGGGGCCTGGGCGGGGTCCTTGATCTTGATCATCAGCGGGCCGACGCGCGGGCCGGTGTCGGCCTGACCCAGCATCCGCAGGGTGTCGCGCGACATGACCACGCCGGGCTGCATCATGTTGGGATAGCCGCGCGTCACGCCGACGACGGTGACGGTCTGACCATTGTACAGGGCCTTGTCGCCCAGCTTGACGCCCAGGGTGGTCAGGGCCGTCTCGTCGATGGCCACGGTGTAGGGCTGACGCAGGGCGTCGACCAGTTCCTGGGAATAGTCGGTCGGAATGGTGACCGAGCCCGGCGTCGTGTCGATGATGCTGGACTGGACGAACTTCTGACGCGGCGCGCCCTGCTTGGCGCGGTCGGCCTGGGACATGGTCGGGTCGACGTTCTTGACCGACTGGAAGCTGCCGCCGGCGCCGTCCAGGGGCTGCACCTCGACCACGGCCGGGTGGTTGTAGGCCAGCGGGATGAAGCGGCGCGGCACGCCTGACGGCCCGTTGATCAGGCTCTTCGCCCCGGGCTGCAGGATCATGATGTCGGCGCTCGAGCGCTCGATCTGGGCGGTGAAGCCCTTGCCGATGCCGATGAAGACACCGGTCATGGCCAGCACGAGCAGACCCGAAAGGGCCAGCGCCATGACGGCGGCCATATAACGTCGCCACTCAAAGAGCAGCGTGGATAGCGCGAGTGACATGACGCGTCTCAAACCCCTGACTTGCAGTGTTATCTGACGGGGCGCCGGGCCGGGGCCAAGTTAAATCGGGGTAAGGCTTCGGCTTCCCCCCGACGCGCGGCGGGACTATGGGGGCTTGAGGCCCGTCCACGGACGGCGCTAGTTACACAATAACAGACGCGAGGCGCCGGGCCTTGCGCTCGGGAGAGCCTGAATGTCGCTTCGTCGCACCTTTTCCTTCACCGCCTCGCTGGCGGCCCTGGGCGTAGCCGCCGCCGTCACCGGCGCGACCGCCACCCCGGCCCGCGCCGACGAGGGCATGTGGACCTTCGACAACTTCCCGATCCAGACGGTCAACGACAAGTACGGCACCCGCATCGACCAGTCGTGGCTGGACCGCGTCCGTAACGCCGCCGTGCGCCTGCAGGGCTGCTCGGCCTCCTTCGTCTCGGGCGAAGGCCTGATCCTGACCAACCACCACTGCGTCATCTCCTGCGTTCAGGACCTGTCCACGGCCCAGAACGACTACGTCAAGAACGGCTGGATGCCGGCCACGCGTGAGGAAGAGAAGAAGTGCCCCGGCCAGACCGCCGAGGTCCTGACCGACATCACCGACGTCACCGAGCGCGTCCTCGGCGCCGGCGCCGGCCTGGAAGGCGCGGCCTTCGTCGCCGCCCGCTCGGCCGAGATCGACAAGATCCAGAAGGAAGCCTGCGGCGACGACCGCAAGCTGACCTGCCAGGTCATCAGCTTCTACCGCGGCGGCAAGTACGCCCTGTACAAGTTCCGCAAGTATGAGGACGTGCGTCTGGCCTTCGCGCCGGAGTTCCAGGCGGCCTTCTTCGGCGGCGACCCGGACAACTTCAACTTCCCGCGCTACGCCCTCGATGCGGCCTTCCTGCGCGCCTATGAAGATGGCAAGCCGGTCTCGACCCCGAACCATCTGAAGTGGAACCCGGAGGCTCCGGCCGAGGGTGAAGTCACCTTCGTCGCCGGCAACCCCGGCACCACCCAGCGCCTGCTGACCATCAGCCAGCTGGAGCGCCTGCGCGACCAGCAGATCCCGGTCACCCTGATCCAGGGTTCGGAACTGCGCGGCCGTCTGGTCGAATACTCGACCCAGGGCGACGAGGAGAAGCGCGTCGCGCTGGATCCGATCTTCGGTCTCGAGAACAGCTTCAAGGTCTATTACGGCCAGCAGGGCGCCCTGACCGACCCGGCCTTCATGGGCAAGAAGCGCGCCGAGGAGACCGAGCTGCGTCAACGCGTCGCCGCCGATCCGGCTCTGGCCGAGCGCATCGGCGATCCCTGGACGGATCTGGAAAAGGTCCAGACGACGGCCCGCGACCTCTACTTGCCCTACCGTCAGCTGGAAGGGAACGCCGGCGGCGGTTCGACACTCTACTCCTACGCGCGCGCCATCGTTCGCGCCTCCAAGGAACGCGCCAAGCCGGTCGCCGAGCGTCGCGCCGGCTACGCCGACAGCGACATTGCCGCCCTGGGCCGTCGTCTGGCCTCGGAAGCGCCGATCGCCAAGGGCGTCGAGGAAATCCAGCTGTCCTTCTGGCTGTCCAAGACCCGCGAATACCTGACCGTCGACAACGCCAATGTGAAGTCGATGCTGGGCCGCGAAAATCCCGAGGGCATCGCCGCCAAGCTGGTCGAGACCAAGCTGATCGACCCGGCCTTCCGCGCTCAAGCGCTTGCGATGACGCCGGAGCAACTGGCCGCCTCGGGCGACCCGATGATCGCCTTCGTCCTGGCCAATGACGACGCCGCCCAGGCCGTCCGCACCCAGTGGGACGCCGGGGTCAACGGCCCGACCGCCCGCGCCGCCGAAAAGGTCGCCCAGGCCCGCTTCGCCGTCTACGGCGACAACCTCTACCCTGACGCGACCTTCAGCCTGCGCCTGTCCTATGGTCAGGTGAAGGGCTGGACCTATCGCGGCGTGACCGTGCCGTCCTTCACCTTCATGGGTGGTCTGTACGAGCGCGCCACCGGCGCCGAGCCGTTCAACGCGGCCGCCCGCTTCGTCGACGCCGAGAGCCGCATCAACAAGAACGTCGTCTATGACTTCGTCTCGACCAACGACATCATCGGCGGCAACTCCGGCTCGCCGGTGATCAACGCCAAGGGTGAAGTGATCGGCGCCGCCTTCGACGGCAACATCCACTCCCTGGGCGGCTCGTTCGGCTACGATGGCGAGCTGAACCGCACGGTGACGGTCTCGACCGCCGCCGTCACCGAGGCCCTGCGCAACGTCTACAATCAGCCGCGCCTGCTGCGCGAACTGGGCGTGCGTCGCTAAAACTACAAAGACCCTTCTCCCCCTGCGGGAGAAGGTGTCATGCGCAGCATGACGGATGAGGGGTGTCGATGGCGCGGTCTGTTTTTCAGGCTCGCCGCCGGCCCCCTTTTTCGTACCCTCGCGCTGACACCCCTCATCCGAGCGCCTTTGGCGCCCGCCTTCTCCCTCAAGGGGAGAAGGAATTACGCCCCGGTCTGACGCATCGACCTGCTAGGTTCCTTCCAGCCGATTTCAGACTATTCAGACGAATTGGACTCTGTTTTTTCTGACCGGGGTCCGAACCAGGAGTTCTCCATGCGTCACATGTTCTTCGCTTCGGCCGCCGTCCTGGCCTTCGCCGCTGCTTCGTCGGTCGCTTCTTCGGCTCGGGCCGAAGAAGGCATGTGGACCTACGACAACTTCCCCATCGCCCGCGCCAACCAGACCCTGGGCACCTCGATCGATCAGGGCTGGCTCGACAAGGTGCGCCTGTCCTCGGTCAAGTTCGGCGGCTGCTCGGCGGGCGTCATCTCGGGCGAGGGCCTGGTGATGACCAACAACCACTGCGTCGCCACCTGCGTCGCCAACCTGTCCACGCCGCAGCTGCAATACGCCGAGACCGGCTTCACGCCCAGGAGCCGCGAGGAAGAGCTGAAATGCCCCGGCGGTTCGGCTGAAATCCTGACGGACATCACCGACGTCACCGAGCGCGTGCAGAAGGCGGGCGAGGGTCTGGACGGCCAGGCCTTCACCCAGGCCCGCGAGGCTGAGGCCGGCCGCATCGAAACCGAGGCTTGCGGTAGTGATCCCAAGATCCGCTGCCAGGTCGTCAGCCTGTATCGCGGCGGCCAATTCAAGCTCTACAAGTTCCGCAAATACTCCGACGTGCGTCTGGCCTGGGCGCCGGAAGACCGCGCCGCGACCTTCGGCGGCGACCTGGACAACTTCTCCTTCCCGCGCTTCGCCATCGATGCCGCCTTCATCCGCCTGTACGAAGGCGGCAAGCCCGCCGCGACCCCGACCCACTTCACCTGGAACCCGAACAAGCCGACCGAGGGCGAGCCCGTCTTCATCACCGGCAACCCCGGTTCGACCCAGCGCTTGCTGACCCAGGCCCAGCTGATGACCATCCGCGACGTGGTCCTGCCGATGGACCAGCTCATTGCGTCTGAACTGCGCGGCCGCCTGATCCGCTACTCGGAAGAGGGCGAGGAACAGGCCTTCATCGCCATGGACCCCATCGTCGGCGTCGAGAACACCTACAAGCGCGGCCGCGGCCGCATGGCCGCCCTGATCGACCCGGCCTTCATGGCCGCCAAGGCCGAGGCCGAGGCCGACTTCCGCGCCCGCGCCGCCGGCGGCGCCACCGATCCGTGGGCGACGCTGGACGCGGTTCAGCCCCTGGCCCGCGAGCTCTACGCCCCCATGGCCCTGCTGGAAGGCGGCACCGGCATGGGCACCACCTCGGTGGCGGGCGGCTCGCCCCTGTTCAGCTGGGCACGGGCCATCGTGCGCGGCGCCCAAGAGCGCGCCAAGCCGTCGGATCAGCGTCTGGGCGAGTTCGCCGACAGCCGCTTGCCGGGCGTCCAGTCGGCCCTGTTCGCCGAGCGCCCGACCTACCCGGAGCTGGAGCAGATCCGTCTGGAGTGGTGGCTGTCCAAGACCCGTGAATGGCTGACGGTCGACAGCCCCT
The DNA here is from genome assembly GCF_002479495.1 of Brevundimonas sp. UBA7506. GTDB lineage: Bacteria > Pseudomonadota > Alphaproteobacteria > Caulobacterales > Caulobacteraceae > Brevundimonas. The sequence continues at coordinate 154,321 of NZ_DLNQ01000008.1, read as the reverse complement.
ATGTCCGCACCCTGCTGGGCAAGGAAAGCCCGGAGGCCCTGTCGGCCCGCCTGATCACCGGCACCAAGCTGGCTGATCCGGCCGTGCGTCGCGCACTGTGGGAAGGCGGTCTGCCCGCCGTCCAGGCCTCGACCGACCCGCTGATCCAGTATGTCCTGGCCATCGACGCCGACGCCCGCGCCGTGCGCAAGAACTGGGATGACCAGGTCAAGGCCCCGACCGACCGCGCCTCGGAACAACTGGCCGCCGCCCGCTTCGCCGCCTATGGCGACGCCGTCTATCCCGACGCCACCGGGACGCTCCGGCTGACCTACGGCCGGGTCGAAGGCACGGACGTGCCGGGCCAGCGCATCGGCGCCTTCACCACCTTCGCCGGTCTGTGGGACCGTGCGACCGGCGCCGAGCCCTTCAACGTCGCGCCCAAGCTCCTGGCCGCCAAGGACCGCATCGACCCCAACGCGGTGATGAACATGGCCGTGTCGTCGGACACCATCGGCGGCTCGTCGGGTTCGCCCGCCGTCAACGCCAAGGGCGAGATCATCGGCGCCAACTTCGACTCCACCGTCCTGACCCAGCGCAACGCCTATGGCTATGATCGCAACGTCAACCGCAGCGTCATCGTCACCACCCAGGCCGTGACCACCGCCCTGCGCGATGTCTACGGCATGGATCACCTGATCCAGGAACTGGGCGTGGCCCCGAAGGCCGCGCCGCGTCGGACGCGCCGTTGATCGCCCCGACCTTCCGGCCCGCCACATCTTCGGATGTGGCGGCGCTGCATCGTCTGATCGAAAGCGCCTATCGCGGCGACAGCGCCCGGGCCGGCTGGACCCACGAGGCCGACCTGCTGGGCGGCCAGCGCACCGATGAGGCGGAGCTGCGCGACATCCTCGCCGACGCCAGCCGGGTCATCCTGTTGGCCGAGGTGGACGGCGTTCTGACCGGCTGCGTCCAGGTGGCGGATCAGGGCCAGGGCCTGGCCTATCTCGGCCTGCTGACCGTCGATCCGACCCGTCAGGCGGGCGGTCTGGGCCGTCTGCTGATCGACGCCGCCGAGGCCGAGGCCCGCAGCCGTTTCGGCGCGACCCGCATGGAGATGACCGTCATCCGCCAGCGGTCCGAACTGATCGCCTGGTACGAACGCCGGGGCTACGCCCTGACCGGCGAGACCCGGCCATTCCCCCTGGACGACGAGCGCTTCGGCCTGCCGCAGACGCGGGACCTTGAGTTCGTGGTCATGGAAAAGGCGCTCTGACTCCCTTCTCCCCTTGAGGGAGAAGGTGGGCGCCGCAGGCGCTCGGATGAGGGGTGTGAGCGCCGCGGTTACGAAAAAGGGGCGCTGGCGACGGGGCTGAACATCAACCCGCGCCGCCGACACCCCTCATCCGTCAGGCTCCGCCTGTCACCTTCTGCCTCAAGGGGAGAAGGAGAATCTCACAGATCCCGCATCTGTTTCTGGGCGGCGTTGAAATACTGCCAGCCGGTCCAAAGGGTGATCAGGGCGGCCAGCCAGATCAGGGTGTCCGAGAACAGCTGGAAGGCGGGCAGGTAGTCGAAGGGCAGGCCCCAGCCGTCCCAGTTGCGGGCGAACAGCTGGCAGCCCAGGGCCACCATCTGCAGGGTGGTCTTCCACTTGGCGGCCAGGGTGACGGGCAGGTTGATGCGCCCAGCCATGGTCTCGCGCAGGGCCGAGACGGCGAACTCGCGGAACAGGATCAGGCCGCAGGGAATGATGATCTGCTGCACCGAACCCGAGGTCAGCACGCCCAGGATGGCGCCCGTGACCAGGATCTTGTCGGCGATGGGGTCCAGGATGGCCCCCCAGCGGGTCTCGGCGTGCCAGCGTCGCGCCAGATAGCCGTCGATCCAGTCCGTCGAGGCGGCGATGACGAAGATCCAGAAGCCCGTCCGATACATGGCGAACTGGTCGTCGGGGCTCAGCATGGCCGAGACGAAGGGGAAGCCGCTGGTGGCGCCGGCCAGCAGCAGGAACATGACCACCCCCGCCGCCAGACGGATGCCGGTCAGGATGTTCGGGATCGGGTTGGCTTTGTGGGCAGGGGTCATCATCACGTCCATTGCAACGCCTGCGGTGTGGCATGGTTCGCGGCGCGATGCGAGGGCGACGACCTGTCGCCCTCGGCCGAGGCTCAGTCCAGGCGCTCGAAGCGCTTGGCGCCGGTCAGCTTGGTCAGGATGCCGGCGGCGATGCCGAAGTGCAGGCCGCTGAGGCGCAGTTCGCCCGCCGCTTCCTTCTCGGCGATCCAGGGGAAGGTGCGCAGGTTGTCCAGCGACAGGCGGACCACGGCCTCTTCGGCCACGGTTTCCTGCTCGTCGGCGGCCACGCCCTCAATGGCGGCGCTGACGGCGGGCACGCCCTGGGCGACCCAGGGGGCGACGAAGTCCTGGCAGTTGGACGGGGCGCCGTTGCGCATGGCGTTGACCCCGCCGCACGAGGCGTGGCCCATGACCACCACGTGCTGGACCTTCAGCACGTTGACGCCGAACTCCAGCGCCGCCGAGACGCCGTGCAGCTTGCCGTCCGGCTCATAGGGCGGGACCAGGTTGGCGACGTTGCGCACCACGAACAGCTCGCCTGGGGCGGTGTCGAAGATCAGGGCCGGGTCGGCGCGGCTGTCGGAACAGGCCACGACCAGGGTGTGCGGCTTCTGCCCGTTCGCGGCCAGGGCCTCGTACTCGGCGCGTTCGGACGGCCACCGGTTCTGGCGGAAGCGGTGATAGCCCTTGATCAGTTCATTGGTCATGAGCGCCTTCCTAGACCCGCAGCGGTTTCCGGCTCAAGTCCTGATCAGGACTTGTGGAAGAAACCGTGGATGCGCTCGGCCAGGGCCTGATTGACGCCGGGGACCTTGACCAGGTCGGCGACCGAGGCGCGCGATACCCCCTTGGCCGAGCCGAAGGCGTGCAGCAGGGCCTTCTTGCGCGAGGGGCCGACGCCCTCGATCTCGTCCAGCGGGTTCTTGCTGATGTCCATCGAGCGACGCTTGGCGTGGGCGCCGTTGGCGAAGCGGTGGGCCTCGTCGCGCAGGCGCTGGATGTAATAGAGGGCCGGGCTCTTCATCGGCAGCATGAAGGGCGGCTTGCCGGGCATGAAGAAATGCTCCTTGCCCGCGTCCCGGTCCGGTCCCTTGGCCACGCCGACGGCGGTGATGTCGTCGACGCCCAGGTCGGCCAGCACCGCCAGCACCTCGGCCAGTTGCCCCGCGCCGCCGTCGATCAGCAGCAGATCGGGCCGCTCGACGACCTCGCCGGCCTCTTCGTCCTTGACCATCTTGCCGAAGCGGCGGCGCATGACCTCGCGCATCATGCCGTAGTCGTCGCCGGGGGTCAGGTCGTCGCCGCGGATGTTGAACTTGCGGTACTGGTTCTTGCGGAAGCCCTCGGGCCCCGCGACGATCATCCCGCCGACCGCATTGGTCCCCTGGATGTGGGCGTTGTCATAGACCTCGATCCGCTCGGGGCGGGCGTCCAGGCCGAAGGCCTCGCAGACCTCGTCCAGAATCTTCGATGTGGCGGAATTCTCGGCCATCTTGCGACCGAGGGCCTCGCGGGCGTTGGTCAGGGCGTAGTCGACGACGGCCAGCTTCTCGCCGCGCTGGGGGCGGGCGATCTCGACCTTGCGGCCCGACTTCAGGGTGAAGGCCTCTTGCAGCAGCTCCAGCTCGTGCGGGCGGACGTTGGACAGGATCTGACGCGGGATCGGCTTGTCCTCGTAGAACTGGGCCAGGAAGGCGCCGAGGATTTCGGGATCGGTGTCCGACTTGTCGATGCGCGGGAAGTAGGCGCGGCCGCCCCAGTTCTGGCCCGCGCGATAGAAGAAGACCTGGACGCAGGCCTGGCCGCCCTCGGAATGCAGGGCCATGACGTCGGCCTCGGCGTCGCCCGCGCCCTCGGCGTTGAGGCCCGATTCCATGGCGATGGCCGACAGGGCGCGGATGCGGTCGCGCACCCGGGCGGCGTGTTCGAACTCCATCTCGTCCGAGGCCGTCTGCATTTCCTCCGACAGGCGGGCGATGACGGCGCGCGACTTGCCGCGCAGGAAGGCCTCGGCCTCCTTCACCAGATCGCCGTAGTCCTCCAGGCTGATCAGACCGGTGCAGGGGGCCGAGCAGCGCTTGATCTGATGCAGCATGCAGGGTCGGGTGCGGGTCTCATAGACGCTGTCGGAACAGGTGCGCAGCAGAAAGGCCTTCTGCAGGGTGTTCAGCGTCCGGTTCACCGCCCAGGTCGAGGCGAAGGGGCCGAAATAGGCGCCGGGCGTCGTGTGGGCGCCGCGATGCTTCCTCACCTGGGGCGCGCGGTGGTCGCGCCGGATCATGATCTCGGCGAAGGACTTGTCGTCCTTCAAAAGGACGTTGAAGCGGGGTTTCAGCCGCTTGATGTAGCCCGCTTCGAGGATCAGGGCCTCTGTTTCGGTGGTGGTGACCACCAACTCCATCGAGCGGGTCAGCGACACCATCAGGCCGATGCGCTGGGTGTGGAAACGCCCTTGCGCGTACTGGACGATGCGCTTCTTCAGCGACTTGGCCTTGCCGACATAGAGGCAGTCGCCGTCCTCGCCGTACATGCGATAGACGCCGGGCTTGTCCGGGGCGCGGCGCGCCTCGTCGGCGATCAGGGCCGTGGCCTGAAGCGGCAGGGGCTCGGTCGCGGCGGTGTCGATCGTCTCGTCGGTCATTGGGGCGGATATAGGCTCAGGAGCGGCGAACCAGAACCACGCCGCCGATCACCAGGGCGACCCCGGCGATGCGGCCCAGGCTCAGCGGCTGCTTTTCGACCCCCAGGGCGCCGAAGTGGTCGAGGGCGAGACTGAGCAGAAGCTGGCCGGCGATCATGACGGTGATGGTGGTCGCCACCCCGAGACGCGGCACGCCCCAGGCGGCGGAAATGACGAAGGCGCAGCCGTAGAAGCCGCCCATCCACGCCCACCAGGGCAGGGCCTTCATCGCCCCGACGTCCGGCCGCGTCTGCACGATCATGGCCAGCACGCCCAGAGCCACCGTGCCGACGGCGAAGGAGATGAAGGCGGCGTTCAGCGGCGAGCCGACCGCTGTCACCAGCCGGGCGTTGGTCGGTCCCTGCAAGGCCGTGGCGGCGCCCGCCAGCAGCAAGGTCAGAAAGACGAGGATCGGTGTCTGCATGGGCGGACCCTACCAGTTCGGATCGGCGGGCGCGTCGCCGAAGATCTCGGCCAGGCGGTCGCGGGTGGCGCGGGTCGTGTCCTCGGGCAAGGCGTCGGGGGCGAACCAGCCGATCTCGGCGATCTCGCCGTGGCTGGTGCGCTCGGTCAGGTCGAAGGCGTCGATGGCGAAGACCAGGACGTGATCGCCGGGAAAGAAGCGTTCGTTGGAATGGGCGGAAATCAGCCGGGGTTCCGAGCGGGCGATCAGCCCCGCTTCTTCACGCAATTCGCGGACCACGGCGGCCTGGGTCGTCTCGCCCCGGTCCACGCCCCCGCCGGGCAGCCACCAGCCGTGCAGATAGGTGTGCTTGACCAGCAGCACCCGGCCTTCGCCATCCGTCGCCACCCCGCGCACGCCCAGCGTCATGCCCCGGCTCATCCGCGAGACGGCGAAGAAAAGCGGCCGGGTGAAGGGCTCGATTCGGGTGCGCCAGGTGGTCATGGGGCGACGATGTCATGGTTCGCTTTTCAACCCTAGCCGGACGGCGGCGTTGATGAGAGGTTCCGGTCATGTCGCCGCCCGACTTCTCCGATCCTGAAAGCAAGCTGAGGCTGAGGTTGACCCGGCCTCCCCGGTTCGTTTCTGCCTATGGTCGATTTGTCATCAACCTCGCCCGCGTCATGCTCGGCTTCATGGCGCTGTCTTTGGTTTGGATGACCGGCGTCGAGATTCTGGATGCTGGTTTCCGCTGGGCGCTTATCGGTCAGGCGCTTGGCATGCTCGTCATCATGGCGGGATTTTTCCTGGTCTTTGAACTGTTCGCCCGGGTCTGGAAGTGGATGGATAAGCGAGGCTAAAGGCTCCGGCTTGAACCAAGGGTCGCGGCGCTCTATGCGAAGCTTTGAACAGGAGCCTTCCCATGCTGGCCATCGCCATCATCTTCACCTTCATCGCCGTCATCGCCGCCGTGAACTTCTACGAGTTCGGCCGGGTTGACTGAATCGGCCGCCGGCGCGGGCGGGTTCGACTGGCGTCACGCCGGGGACCATGTCCGCGTCCTGTTGTCGGATGTAGCAGTCGATGTGCGCATCGGCCTGCACCCGTGGGAGCGGCACGTTGAGCGCCCCACGCGGCTGATCGTCAATGTCGAGATGTTCGCCGCCTGGCCTTTGCCCAAGACTGGCGCTGACGGCGGCTTCATCGACTACGACCGGGTGCGCGATCACATCGCCGGCTGGCGCGGACGCGATCATGTCGAGCTGCTGGAGACCCTGGTCGAGGAGCTGATCGGCGTCTGCTTCGCCCTGCCGCCGGTCGAGGCCTGCCGGGTGCGGATCACCAAGCCGCACATCTTCCCCGAAGCCGCGGGCGCGGGCGTGGAAATCTTCCGCCGCAGGCCGGGCTGAATGGCCGAACCCCTGAACAAGGTGGTGCTGATCACCGGGGCCGCGCGTCGCGTCGGCGCCGGGATCGCGCGGGCCCTGGCCGAGGCGGGCTGGGACGTGGCCGTCCATCATCGCGGCGGAGCGGACGAGGCGGCGGCTCTGGTCGCCGAGCTGAGCGGCATGGGCGTGCGCGCCGCGGCCTTTCAGGCGGACCTGAATGAGGCGGCCCAGCGCGATGGCCTGATTGACCGGGTGGTTGCGCATTTCGGGCGCATCGACGCCTTGATCAACAACGCCTCCCTGTTTCGCTACGATACCCTTTCGACCCTGACCGAGGCGTCGTGGGGCGAGCATCTGGCGTCGAACCTGACCGCCCCGGTCTTCCTGATCCGCGACTTCGCCAGGGCCGTCGAGGCGGCGGACGGGCAGGGGGTGGTGGTCAATATCCTGGATCACAAGGTCGATAGTCCGAACCCGGACTTCTTCGCCTATACGGCCGGCAAGGTCGGTCTGGCGGGGCTGACACGGACCCTGGCCATGGGGCTGGCGCCCCGCATCCGGCTGTGCGGCGTCTCGCCCGGCCTGATCCTGCGCAGCGGCGAGCAGACCGAGGCCGAGTACGAGGCCGCCTGGCGCGACACCCCGCTGGGGCGCGGCGCCTCGCTGGAGGACGTGGCCCGCACCGTGCGCTTCATCCTCGAGACGCCCGGCCTGACCGGGCAGAACTTGACCGTCGACGGGGGCGAGAGCCTGATCGGTCGGGGGCGGGACGTGGCCTTTGACGGTATCCCGGTTTCCTGAACCCGCCTTTACTTCGCCGTCGTCAGGGTGTTGATGCGCGAACCCTTCGCGGCGCCTATATGGGGCGACTGCGTTTTCGGAACCCTTGCCCCTGATGCCTGCCGTCCAGTTCACCCGCCGCTTCTCGATGGCGCACCGGCTGATCGCCGATGCGGGGTCGAAGTGCGCCGTGCCGCACGGGCACAATGAGTTCGTCAAGGTGACGCTGGAGCCGACGGCCGAGATCGCCTTCGGCCAGTCGAACCACGCCGCCTCGTTCGAGAACCTGAAGCGGCGCTGGCACGGTTTTGTCGACCGCAGTCTGGACCATGCCTTCCAGCTGAACCGCGCCGACCCTCTGCTGGACTGGTTCCAGAGCCATGAGCCGCAACGGCTGAACCAGGTCCTGACCATCGACGGCGATCCGACGACCGAGGCCCTGGTCATCGCCCTGTGGCGCAAGTTGGAAGCCATCCTCGCGGCCGAGGGCCTGCCCTTCCGCCTGGCCGAACTGGCCATCGAGGAGACGCCGACAAACACCGTGCTGACGCGCGGCCTGACCGAGGCGGAGCGGGCCTGGAAGCTGGGCGACTGGTGCGACCGGGCCGATTTCAGCATCAACGACATCCTGCCGCTGGAGACCTGGTCGTGAGCGCCGTCGTCACGCCTTTCACGGCCTCCGAGCCGCGCCGTCTGGGCCTGACCGTGCTGGTGCGCGGTCTGGAGGTTCAGGCCGCCATCGGGGTTCACGCCCACGAGCACGGCCGGCTGCAGCCCCTGTTCGTCGACGTCGAGCTGGACCTGGGCGCCGCTCCGATCCGCACCCTGTCCGACACCCTGGACTATGAGGGCGTGGCCCGGATCGCCCGCGAACTGGCGGGGGGCGACCACATCGCCCTGGTCGAGACCTTCGCCGAGCGCATCGCCCTGGCCTGCCTGAACGATCCGCGCGTCCTGGCGGTCAAGGTGCGGGTGGAAAAGCCCGGCGCCATTCCCGGCGCGGCGGCGGCGGGCTGCGAAGTCGCCTATTCACGCTGAGGCCGGTTGCGCGGGGCCGTTCGTCCCGCCATTGTCCCGCCTCGTTCAAGAGGTTCCGATGGTCCAGTCCGGCGATTACAGCAGCAGCAAGAGCGCGGCCTCGCCCGATCAGGCCGGCGACCTGACCAGCCTCTATGTCGGCTATGCCCTGATCCTGTTCGCCGTGCCGACCTTCGGCGTGGCGGCGGCGATCGGCCTGCTGCGGATGTGGCGCAAGGCCCCGCCGTCTGATCCCCTGGCGCGCAGCCATTTCATCTTCCAGCAGCGGACCCTGTTGGCCGCCGTGGCCGCCATCATCGGCGGGGTGGTGCTGATCCTGATCAACGTCGGGGTCTTCGTCCTGTTCGTCATGGCGGTGTGGACCATCGTGCGCGGCGCCCTGGGTCTGAAGGACCTGCTGGAAGGCCGTCCGATCCGTCACCCGCTGCGCCTGTTCTACTGAGGACCTGTCATGACGGATCAGATTTCCGAAGCGCGCGGCAATGGGCGGGACGGGGCCGTTCTGGCCTGGATCCTCTATGTCCTGTCGATCCCCAGCGCGAACCTTCTGGTTCTGGTCGGGCTGGTGGTGGCCTACGCCTGCCGGGGCTCGGCGACGGGGCTGGCGGCCCAGCACATCGAGGCCCAGATCAGCCTGTTCTGGTCGGTCTTCTGGATCACCATCGGGCTGTGGGGGCTGATCGCGGTCAGCGCCGTGGCCTCCATCTTCCTGATCGGCATTCCCTTCCTGATCCTGTTCGGGCTTCTTTTGCTGCTGGTGACGATCTGGTTCACGGTCAAAAGCGTTCTGGGTCTGCTGGCCCTGCTGAACGACCGGCCGGCCTGATTTCAGGAGCCTTCATGAGCGCCTTTCGCGACCAGCCCGCCGACCGCCGCTTCCAGCAGGAATTCGCCGACGCCGAGGGTAACGAGCATCCCGTCTGGGCCGAATACGCCATTCGCGGCCACGCCCGCGTCATCCTGCACGTCGAGGCCCACCCGGCCCTGCGCGGCTCGGGCGCGGCGGGAAGGTTTATGCAGGCCATGGCCGAGCATGCGAGGGCGGAAAACCTGACCCTGATCCCGCACTGCAGCTATGCGGTGGCGTGGTTGAAGCGCCATCCGGAGTTTTCCGACATCGTCGGGTGACGGCGTGTTTCTTCGCTGGGGAGCCGCGCGAAGCGCCGAGGCCGCGTCGGGTCGAGAAGGCGGAGCCTTCTGACCGCGGCCTACAGCATCAAGGATGGCTCTTGGCGATGATGGCCTTCATGGTCTCGGCCTTGACCGGCAGGTCCTGGCCGAGGCGTTGGGCCAGTTCGCGGGCGCCGACGGGGTAGGCGTCGCCGCCCTCGGCGATCTCCTTGGCCATGTCGGCGGCCTTCAGCAGCACCTCTTCCAGCGCCTCGACCTGTTCGAGCGCCAGGGCGCGCGCCTCGGCCTGCAGGCGTTTGACCCGTTCGGCGGTGGTTTCTGGCGCGCGCATCAGGTCATAGACCTCGGCCTCGGGGGAGGTGACCACCCGCAGGTTGGGACGGTCGTCGGATTCTGGACTGTTCGATTTCGACATGATGCACCCTTCGACACGACAATGCCGCAATTTCCGAGCCGTTCCCTTATTCATGTGAAGGGGATGCCGGGTTTTGCGTCCCTGTGGCGCCCAAGCCTCAGGGCTTTCCCCTACCGCCCCTTCCTGAACGCCTCCGCCTTTTCGGCCGCGGCTTCCTTGCGCCAGCGTTTGGGGGCTGACTTGTCGACCTCTTCGCCGGCGCCGGTGAGGGCTTCGTTGGCGAATTCGAGGTCGAGGAGCTTCATCTTCTTGATCTCGTCGCGCAGGCGGGCGGCTTCCTCGAACTCGAGGTTGGCGGCGGCCTCGCGCATCCTGCCTTCCAGGTCCTTGAGGGCGGCCTGGAAGTTGGAGCCGAGGAAGGGCTTGGCGGCTTCGGCGACGCCGGGGCGGGTCAGCTGGTCGAGGTCGCGCGACTCGTAGGGACTGTCGAGAATGTCCTTGATGTCGCGCTTGACGCTCTCGGGCGTGATGCCGTGTTCGAGGTTGTAGGCCTGCTGCTTCTCGCGGCGGCGGTTGGTCTCGGCGATGGCGCGCTCCATCGAGCCGGTCATCTTGTCGGCGTAGAGGATGACGCGGCCATCGACGTTGCGGGCGGCGCGACCGATGGTCTGGATCAGGGAGGTTTCCGAGCGCAGGAAGCCCTCCTTGTCGGCGTCGAGGATGGCGACCAGGCCGCACTCGGGGATGTCGAGACCCTCGCGCAGCAGGTTGATGCCGATCAGGACGTCGAATGAACCCAGGCGCAGATCGCGCAGGATCTCGATGCGCTCAAGCGTGTCGACGTCGGAGTGCATGTAGCGGACCTTCACGCCCTGCTCGTGCATGTATTCGGTCAGGTCCTCGGCCATCTTCTTGGTCAGGGTGGTGACCAGGGAGCGGTAGCCGGCGCGGGCGGTCGCCTTCACCTCGTCGATGACGTCGTCGACCTGGTTGCGGGTGGCGCCGGAGACGGGGCGGATCTCGACCGGGGGGTCGATCAGGCCGGTGGGGCGGATGACCTGCTCCACGAAGACGCCGCCGGTGCGCTCCATCTCCCACGGACCGGGGGTGGCCGAGACGTGGACCGTCTGGGGCCGCATGGCGTCCCATTCGTCGAACTTGAGCGGGCGGTTGTCGATGGCGGAGGGCAGGCGGAAGCCGTACTCGGCCAGGGTGGATTTGCGGCTGTAGTCGCCTTTGAACATGGCGCCGATCTGGCCCACGGTGACGTGGCTTTCGTCGACGAAGAGCAGGGCGTTGTCGGGGATGTATTCGAAGAAGGTGGGCGGCGGCTCGCCCGGCGCGCGGCCGGTCAGCCAGCGGCTGTAGTTTTCGATGCCGGCGCAGGAGCCGGTGGCCTCCATCATCTCCAGGTCGAAGCGGACACGCTGTTCCAGCCGCTGGGCCTCCAGCAGCTTGCCGTTCTCGTTCATCCAGGCGAGCGTCTCCTTCAGCTCCTCCTTGATGCCGGTGATGGCCTGGTTCAGCGACGGGCGCGGGGTGACGTAGTGGCTGGCGGCGTAGACGGTGACCTCCTCCAGCTCGGCGGTCTTCTTGCCGGTCAGGGGGTCGAACTCCTGGATCGACTCCAGCTCGTCGCCGAACAGCTGGATGCGCCAGGCGCGGTCCTCCATGTGGACGGGGAAGATCTCCAGCACGTCGCCGCGCTTGCGGAACATGCCGCGTTCGAAATTGAGGTCGTTGCGCTTGTACTGAAGGGCGATGAGGTCGGCGCGCAGCTTGGCCTCGTCGATGACGTCGCCGACCTTCAGGGTGAAGGTCATGGCGGTGTAGGTCTCGACCGAGCCGATGCCGTAGATGCAGCTGACCGAGGCGACCACGATGACGTCGTCGCGCTCCAGGATCGCGCGGGTGGCCGCGTGGCGCATCCGGTCGATCTGCTCGTTAATCGAGCTGTCCTTCTCGATGTAGGTGTCGGTCCGCGGGACGTAGGCCTCGGGCTGATAGTAGTCGTAGTAGCTGACGAAATACTCGACCGCGTTGTCGGGGAAGAAGGCCTTGAACTCGGAATAGAGCTGGGCGGCCAGGGTCTTGTTGTGGGCCAGGATCAGGGCCGGGCGCTGGGTCTGCTCGATGACCTTGGCCATGGTGAAGGTCTTGCCCGAGCCGGTGACGCCCAGAAGGACCTGATCGCGCTCGCCGGCCTCGGCCATGGCCGACAGTTCGGCGATGGCGGCGGGCTGGTCCCCGGCGGGGGTGTATTTCGTCTCCAGACGGAAGCGGCCGCCCTTCTTCGCGCCTTCGCGCGAGGGGCGGTGGGGGACCCAGTCGGCCGGGGCGGCGGGCGGTATTTCCGGCGTCAGGCGCGGGCCGGCGACGGGCGCGAACATGGGCATGGCCTTGCCGCCGCGGCCGCGCGGGGCGTCCTGTACGAAGGGCGCGGCCATCTCCTGCATCCCCGCGCTCTGGGCGGCGCTTTGGCCGGGCACATGGACGGGCTTGGTGGGCGGTGTCGAGGGAGAACGAGCCATGAACGTCAAGGTAGTGCGCGCGGGCCGATGACGCCATAGCCGACCGTTTGCCGCTTGTGCGGGTCGGGGCGTGCGGCCAAGGTCCGCGCCATGAGTATGCTTCGCGACGTCTTCATCACCGGGACCGGCGCCGTCCTGCCCGGTGAACGGATCGGCAATGACCGGATGGAGGACTTCATCGGTCGCATCGGCGGTCGGGCGTCCGCCGTCGGGCGGCGCGCCCTGCGCTGGAACGGGATCGAGGGGCGGCATTACGCCCTGACGCCGGACGGGACGCCGCTGCACTCCAACGCCTCGATGTGCGCGGACGCCGTGCGGGCGGCCCTGGACGCGGCGGGCCTCGGTCTGGGCGATTTGCAGCATCTGGGCGCGGCGGCGACGCAGGGCGACTATCTGGTGCCCGGCCACGCCAGCGCGGTTCAGGCCGAACTGGGCGCGGGGCCGCTGGAGGCCTTCAGCTATCAGTCGGTCTGCGCCAGCGCCCTGATGGCGGCCAAGGGGGCCTGGCTGAGCGTGCGCGCGGGCGAGGCGGACGTGGCCGCCGCCTGTGCGGGCGAGTTCTCCTCGCGCTGGTTCCGGCCGCATTTCTATGAGGGCACGGCCCTGATGGACGCCAAGGGCCGGGCGCGGATCGAGGCGGACTTCCTGCGCTTCACCCTGTCGGACGGAGCGGGCGCCGTGGTGATGGAGCCAAGGCCGAAGCCCGAGGGGCTGAGCCTGAAGGTCGAATGGATCGACATGACCTCCCTGGCCGGGCGCTTCGATCCCTGCATGTGGGCCGGATCGACGCCGCAGGCGCGCGCCGACATGACCAGCGCCTGGAGCCACGCCGGGCCGGCGGCGGCCCATGCGGCCGGGGCGGTGGCCCTGTTGCAGGACTTCGACCTGCTGAAGATCGTCATTCGCGCCTGGATCGGCGTCTGGCTGGAGAAGGTGGACGCCGGAAGGATCGTCCCGGATCAGGTCGACCACCTGTTGTGCCACTACTCAGCGCGGTCGTTGCGTCAGGAGATCGTCGGCCTGCTGGAAAGCACCGCCGCCATGATCCCGGAGGAGAAGTGGTTCACGACCCTGGCCGACAGCGGCAATGTCGGCTCGGCCTCGATCTGGGTCATGCTGGACGCCTTCTGGAAGTCGGGACGCGGAAAGCGCGGAGACAGGGTGCTGTGCATCGTGCCCGAGAGCGGGCGGGCGATGATCGGCTTCATGATGCTGGAGATTGTCTGATGGCGGAACAACAGGCCGAGGCGGCGGTGGCTGATGCGCTGAGGAAGCTGGCGGTCGTCTTCGCCGATTTCGAGCAGCGGCTGGAGGCGACGCCGCTGATCCGCAAGCTGACGCGCGGCAGGTTCGAGGTCGCCGACTACCACGCCTTCCTGATCAACCTGCGCCAGCAGGTGAAGGACGGGGCGCTGTGGATGAGCCGGGCGGCGTCGAACATCGGCGAGGATCATCTGGAGCTGCGCTCGACCCTGATGCGCCATGCGGTGACCGAGCATCGCGATTTCCGTCTGCTGGAGGCCGACTTCACAGCCTCGGGCGGGGCCCTGGAGGACATTCAGTCGGCGCCCAAGAACGTGGGGTCCGAGGCCCTGTCGGCATGGATGTTCCATGAGGCGTCGAAGCCTGACCCGTTTGGCCTGCTGGGCGCCATGTTCATCATCGAGGGGCTGGGCTCGATCAAGGCGCGGCCCTGGGGTCTGAAGGTGCAGGAACGGCTCGCCCTGCCCGACGAGGCGGTGCGCTTTCTGCTCTATCACGGCGACAACGACGCCGAGCACATGAAGGAGTTCGAGGAGATGCTGGGCATGGTCCTGCCCGATCCCTTCGTCGCCGAGCGCATTGTCGTCACGGCCCGCGTCACCGCCCGCCTCTACGCCCTGCAGATCGAGGAGATCACGGCGTGAAGCGGCTCAAGCCGGGCGAGGACCCGTTCGACCCGGCGCGGTTCGACCCGAAAGACCCCGATCCGTGGATGGCCCTCTATCTGGACCACAGCCTGCCGATCGACGACGGAGCCAAGCGCGATCTGTTGCTGGGCGCGCGGTCCCGGTCACGGCGCTGGTTCTTCCCGGTGGCGCGGCCCCTGGTCTTTGTCTTCTTCTGTCTGGTGAAGGTGCTGCGGGTCATTTCGCCCAAGCATCCCAACCTGAACGGCCTGCTGCACAAGACCATCCACTGGGGCCTGCGCACCTTCGCCACGCCCGAGGCCAACCGGGTGATCCTGCGCCACTTCCACGTCGGGTCCGAACTGACCGCCTTCGTGCGCGAGAACGCGGGGGTGGGCGACAAGGTGACGAAGTGGCCTTTGACGCCGACGCGGCTGAAGGACATCGAGCCGGATCTGTTTCTTCAGCACGACCTGAACATCTTCAACTTCGTCATCGAGCTGAACACGGTGCTGCGGACCGAGGGGCGCGAGCTGACGCCGCCGGAACGCATCGACTTCTCCATGATCTCGGACGAATTCCCGCCGTTCGAGGAATTCCCGCGCCGCTGGCACAACTTCGTCGACGTGCAGACGGCGGTGGAGTTCTACACCCCCATCTACGCCCTGATGCTGCCCCGCGACGACTTCGTGCGGGCCTCCAGCTCGCTGCAGCTGGACGAGGTGATGGCCATCTACATCGCCCGCATCCTGGGCACGAGCTACCACATGGCCTTCGTCAAGAACGGCCATCCGCTGGTGGCGCTGTCGACGTTGCAGGCGGGCTATCGGCTGATGATGCACGGGCTGGATTCAGAGGCCATGCACGGCTGGCTGCGGGTGATGAAGGCGCGTCAGGCGGCGGGCCTGCCGCTGGACCCGGCCAATTCGGGCACGCCGCATTAGGGAGCGCGGCGACGCCGATTTCCTCTGGCGTGTTTCACCGGCGCTGATAGCGTCGCCGTTATGAAAACGGCGCGTTCCTTTCTGACCTCCCTCAGCACCCTGGTGCTGCTGTCGCTCGTGCTGGGCCTGGTCGCCGGGGCGGCGGCGCAGAAGTGGGGCCTGCCGGGCGGCCACGCCACGGCGGACTTCATCCAGGCCCTGGGCCAGCTGTGGCTCAACGCCCTGCGCATGACCATCATTCCCCTGGTGTTCAGCCTGCTGGTCACCGGCATCGCCTCCATCGCCGATGCGGCGCGGACGGGGCGGCTGGCGATGAAGGCCGTGGCCTGGTTCGGCGGGCTGATCGTCTTCGCCACCGTCTACGCCGTGGGGGCGGCCTATGGCCTGCACGCCCTTTGGCCGATCGACCCCGAGGGCGCGCGCCTGTTGCTGGCCATCAAGCCCGAGGGCGCCGAGGGGCTGGGCGCCGGCGCGCCCTTCAGCGAGTTCCTGAAGACCATCGCCCCCGCCAACCCGATCCGCGCGGCGGCCGAGGACGCCATCCTGGGCATGGTGGTCTTCGCCGTCTTCTTCGGCTTCGCCGCCTCGGGCCTACCCGACCGGCTGCGCACGCCGCTGATCACCTTCTTCGAGGCGGTGGGCGAGACCATGATCACCATCGTCCGCTGGGTGCTGATGGCGGCGCCCCTGGGCGTCTTCGCCCTGTCGATCGGGGTGGGCCTGATGGCGGGGGCGAGCGCGGCGGGGGTCTTGCTGCACTATGTGGCCCTGATCTCGCTGGCCTGCATCGGCATGGGCCTGATCTTCTATCCGCTGGCGGTGATCTTCGGCCGGGTGTCGCTGGGCAGTTTCGCCCGGGCGGCGGCGCCGGCCCAGGTGGTGGCCTTCTCGACCCAGTCGTCCCTGGCCAGCCTGCCGGTCATGGTCGAGCGGTCGGTGGATGCGCTGGGCGTCAAGCGGGCGACGGCGGGCCTGGTCCTGCCGCTGGCTGTGGCGGTGTTCCGCATCACCAGCCCGGTCGCCAACCTGGGCGTGGCCATCTATTGCGCCCATCTGTTCGGCATCGAGCCCTCGGCGGGTCAGCTTCTGGCCGCCATGCTGACGGCGGTGCTGATCTCGATCGGCACCGTGGGCCTGCCCGGTCAGGCCAGCTTCTTTGCCTCCATCGCTCCCATCTGCATCGCCATGGGCGTGCCGCTGGAGATGCTGCCCCTGCTGCTGGCGGTCGAGGTCATCCCCGACATCTTCCGCACTCTGGGCAATGTCACCGCCGACATGGCCGTGACGCGGATGGTGCAGGGCGGCGAGGTCGCGGACGCCGAATGACCGGCGGTTGACCAAGCTTCGCCGTTAAGGCCAAGCTTCCTTCCTTCGGGGCGATGGAGGGAAGGCGTTATGAGCAAGAGACTGGCGGGCGCGTTCGCCGCCCTGGCGATGGCGTGCGGCGCAGCGGCGCCTGCCCTGGCTCAACAGGCCGCGACCATCGAGGCGCGCACCGCGCCGGGCGGGGTGGTCGTGACCTGGCGGCTGGCCGAACCGACCACGCGGGTCGCCTTCTTTTCGCGCAGCGTCATCCGCGACCTGTGGGCTGTGACGACGCCGGGCCTGACGCTGAAGGACGGCGCGGTCGAGGGCGAGGCGCCGTTCGACCGTTTCGAGATCCGCATCGCCCCCGACGCCGCCGAGGTGGACCGCATCTACATGGGGCTGACCCGCGTGGGGACGGGCCATGTCCTCTACGGCCCGGGGCTGGAGCTGCAAGGCATGGACGCCGTCCTGACCATGCGTCCGGTTGAGGGCGAGGCCACCCTGCCCACGGCGGACGCGGTCAAGGGCTATGTCTATCTGGGCCCGCAAGAGGCGGTGATGCGCCGCGACGGCGCTGTGGTCGTGACCAGCGCCTCGGCCCCGCCGGCCCTGACAGGGCTGTTGCGCGACGGCTATTTCGCGGCGCAAAAATTCTACGGCGCGCGGCTGGATCATGTCCTGCCGACCGAGCCGACGCTGATCATCTCGACCGACAGTCCGGGGCCGATGTCCTATCGCGGCGACGTGACCGATACGGGCGTCATCTCGCTGCGTTTCCACGGGGACATGTGGGCCTCGCCGCCGCCGGACGTGGCGGTGCCTCTGGGCACCTTCGTCTGGCATGAGGCCTTCCATCTGTGGAACGGCCACGGGGTGGAAACGAAGGACGGCGAAACAGCCCCCTGGCTGCACGAGGGCGGGGCCGAATACGGCGCCCTGGTCGCCGCCGTCTCGACCGGAGTGATCGACGAGGATCAGGCGCGAGCGGCGCTGACGCAGAGGCTGAACGGCTGCCGCAAGACGCTGGGCGACGTCGATTATGACGCTCGAAAACTCAAGTCAGGTTCGTCTGTCTACAACTGCGGCGTGGTGGTGCAGTGGATAGCCGACCTGGAGACGCGCCGGGCGTCGGGCGGGACGCGCGATGTCTTCGATCTGTGGAAGACCCTGCTGGACGCCGGGCGCGCCGGGGACGGCTATGGCGTGACCGACTTCCGCGCCCTGCTGCAGCCGGACAGTGCGGTCGGCGTGCTGATGGACGGGCCGGGCGCGGTGCGCTGGGCCGGGATCGAGGCGCGGCTGGCGGCGCTGGGGGTGAGGATAGAGAACCGGCCGGCTCCGTCTGACTATCAGACAGCGGCCCTGTGGCACGTCGCCGAAGGGCTGTGCACCGGTTCCATCGGCTACTACACGAATGAGGACGGCATACGCCTCGACACGGGCGACCGCTGCGGCGTCCTGTCGGGCGATCCCAAGATCGCGTCGGTTGAGGCCCTCGATCCGATGACGGAGAGCGAGGCCATGTTCCGCGCGACCCAGGCGCGCTGCGCGGAGTCCCTGCCGGTGCGCTATGAGACGCGCGAGGGCCGGGTGATCGAGGCGCCCTGCGACCGCCCGCTGACTGCGCCGACGGTTCTCGCCGTCACCGTTGCGCCGCCGCTGGCGACGCGATCGATCTGACGCGGGCGGAACGGGGGCCTAGGGGCGGGCCAGGGCGACGGCGGGGCGGGGGAGGCTCCATGCCGCCGCGCCGAGTTGGTTCCAGGTTGGAGCCGGGCTGTCTTCGGCGCCGAACACCACGGCCGGCCCCCTTCGACCCGCGAGGGCCAGATGCACGATGAGGCGCTTGGCCTCTTCGTTCGTCGGTTTCAGGCGAACGACCTGGCGGCAGGCGGCGAGCGCGGCGGCGTCGTCGCCGAGGGCGTGGAGCGAGTGCGCCAGCTTCAGCCAGGCGTTGTCGCCGCCGGGGGCGATCACCGTCGAGCGGGTGAGCAGACGCGCGGCCTCGGCGTGTTCGGCCCGCGCCGCCAGCAGGCGTCCGAGGCGATAGAGCGTCAGGGCGTCGTTGGGGCGCATGGTCAGGATCTGCCGATAGGCACGTTCCGCGGCGGCGATCTCGCTCTTCTTCTCGAGGTTGAGCGCCATGTCGCGCATGCGCTCCAGGCATCGGGGGTCCAGCGCTCCGCCGAGATTTTCCCCGCTGCGGGTCGCGACAGAGCAAGCGCGCAACCGGTCATCCCCGGGCGCGAACAGGTATTTGTACGGCTCGTCGCCGCGCAGGAAGTCATAGGTGGCCAGGCCCTGGGCTATGGCGTGGCGAATGCTGAAGGCGTGCAGCAGATAGCCGGCGGGCGCCTCGTCGTAGCTCTCGTCCCGGCCGGTGATGACGAACAGCATGGCCTTCTTGACCGGGTCGACCAGGATGGCCAGTGCGGCCACCGGCCGTCCGGCGTGCCGGAAGACCGGCAGGAACAGGCTTCCGTTGCGGGCGGCGCGGGTCAGCATGGCGCGGTTGCAGCGGACTAGGTCGTCTGTGCGGGCGCCCTTGCGGCGGCCCCATTTGCTCTTCCACAGGCCCATCAGCATGTCGATGTCGCGGGCGTAGGTTTCACTGTCCGACAGGGTGATCTCGTAGTCCTCGGATGCCTCGACCTTGCGCAGCCAGCGCCTGATCTTCTGCCGGTTGTTGGCGCTGAGGGTTTCCAGATAGGCGTCCCAGTCCGAGGGCAGGGCGATCGAGGGGCAGATGCTGTGGTCGGTCCCGGCGACCTTGTCGACATAGTCGATGTCCGTGTGGACGAAGCGGCGCTCGTCGAAGGCCGAGAGGAAGAGCCGGCGCCGGCGTTCGGACATCCGCAGGTTCTCCAGCGTCAACTTGGCCCAGTTCAGCTTCTTGCGCAGATGGTCGGTGAAGGCTGAAATCGCCGCCGCCTCGACGTCGGGACGGGCCAGCAGGCCCGCGTAGTCGGCATAGCCGGCGCCGGCGAGGTAGAGCTCGTTGACGAAGCCCCGCTCCTTGTCGAAATGAACCCGCATCCGCAGCGGCAGGAAGGCGACATAGCGGTCGTCCGTCGGCGACTCCTTGGCCGCGAGCACCAGCCAGACCGTCGGGCGGGCGGCCAGCCAGTCGGCCATCCAGCGCCATGACATGAACAGGCTCGCTTCGGGGTCTGCCGCATAGACCGCCTCCCAGTCGCCGCGCACGCCCTTGAGCGCGTCGAAACCCTCGATGACGTCAACGTGCATCGTGCAACCCCTCACACCTCAGCCGTGCGACAAACGGGGCCTTGATCGATTTGGTTCCAGATCTGTCAGGACCGGTGAGGGGCGGCGGTGAAGCGATGCAATGCCGGTTTCCTAATAAAAGAGCGCCGCCCCTCGTCGAGGGACGGCGCCAAGCGCAGGCCAGGAGAGGAGCCTGCTCAGAAGGTGTAGCGAAGCCCCACGAAGAACTGACGGCCGGTGTGGCTGTAGACGTTCAGACGATTGCTGGCGTCAACGTATTGGTCGTTGAACTCGTCGGTCAGGTTGATGCCTTCGATGCTGACTTTCAGCTTGTCGCTGATGTTGTAGGACGCCTGCATGTCGAAGTTCATGGTCTCGTTCGTGCCATGGACGCTGTTGCCGTCGTTGCCCGGCACCGCCGTCAGATAGCCGTCGCGATAGGCCACGGAGCCGCGAATGCTGAACTTGTCGGTCTCGTAGTAGAGGGTGGCGTTCCAGGCGTTCTTGGACAGACCCGTCAGCGTCTGGGTGATGGTGGGAGCGCCCGGCGTCGTCGAGGTCAGGTACTCGATCTCGGAATCGACGAAGGTGTAGTTGGCCTGAACGCCGAAGTTCTCCATCCAGCCGGGCAGGAAGCTCAGACGTTTCTGGACATTGATCTCGAAGCCCTTCAACTCCCCGCCCGGCGAGTTGACCGGCTGGCTCACAGCGAAGAGATCGGTCGGCAGGGCCGAGGTGCCGTCCAGCAGCGAGTTGGGCAGACCCAGCTGATTGAAGGGAATGTCCTGCCGCAGGTTTTGCACGAACGAGTTGATCTTCTTGTAGAACAGGCCAACGGCGAACAGGCTGTCGGCGTCGGGGTACCATTCGAGCGACAGGTCCAGATTGTCGGACTTGGTCGGATCAATATTGGGATTGCCCGAGGAGAAGCTCCGGTTGGCGCCCTGGATGCCGACGTCGCCGCCGGGCGTCAGCACGCTGATTGAAGGCCGGGCGATGGTCTGGGCGGCCGAGATGCGCGCCACCACCGTGTCCGTCAGGTCGACCGCGAGGTTCGCTGACGGCAGGAGCATGTCGTAGTCGCGACGGGCGCGAACCAGCTGGATGGTCGAACCCACGGCCGCATAGCCGTCCGAATACTGCTCGGTCAGGACGTAACGGGCGCCGAGGTCACCGCGCCAATTCAGGCCGAAGGCATCAAAACGGAAGTCGGCCTGCAGGTAGGCCCCCAGATCCTTCTCATCGACGGTGATGTACTGTCCACGCGCCGAAGAGTTGTTCAGACCGGTCAGGGCGTAGATGCCGTTGCCCGAGTAGATGTCGTAAGTCGCGATGAACTTGTTGAGATCCGGCGCAAGCCAGCTGGTCGGAGCCCCCGAGGGCAGGCCGAGATTACGACCAAAGCCCGAAAAGACCTTCGACACGTCGGCCAGCTGCTGGGGCGTCAAGGTCTGCACGACGGTTTCAGACGTCCGATAGAGGCCCTCGGAGTCGAAATGGAAGCGGCGGAAGTCGATTCCCCCTTTCAGGGTGATGTTCTCGTTGGCGTCGAACTCGCCGTAGGCCTTGGCGGTCGTGAAGGTGTTGGTCACCGCGCTCGGACGAATACGGACCTCGGAGGTGCCATTGATCATCGACCAGTTGGCCGGGTTGGTCAGATCGAAGCCAAAGTCGAACTTGGGCATCCGCGACGTGAAGTCGTAGGAAAAGCCGTTGGTGTTCGCCCGGTCGAAGGTGACGATGGTCGACACGGGGTTGGTGAATTCCGAACGCGAATAGCCGCCGATGAAGCCGGAGCGGAAACGGTCGGTCCAGTTACGCGTCGCGGTGAAGGTGTATTGCTGGAACTGGGTTTCCAGCTCGTCATGGGCTGACTGGGACCGCACGTCCACGGCGTCGAACACGCCCTGAACGATATTGCGCCCGTCGACAGTGCCGGAGCGGATGATGGTCTGCGGCTTGCCCGTTCCGCCACGGCTGAAACCGATGGCTTGGAGCTGTGCTTCGTCACGCGTGCTCTTCACGTCGGAATAGAGAACATCCAGCGTCAGCGTCGTCTGATCGTCAGGCTTGAACTGAAGCGAACCGGTCAGGCCCAGGCGTTCGGTATTGTGATCATACTGGACGTAGGACGGAATCCGCGGGTGGTAGAGCGCCGTGGATGTATTGGTGTTGTTGATCTGCCCGATCGTATAGCCGTTCAGCGTCGATGAGGGATTGAAGCCGCCGTTCGCGCCGCCGAAGGTCCAGCGCGTGATGTTGGCGCCTTCCTCGAGGATATGACGCTCTTCATAGGCCGCCGAGAACAGGGCGCCGAACTTGCCGTCCATCCAGGTGTTCGAGGCCAGCAGGGTGAAGCGCGGCTTCACGTCCCGCGCCAGGTCGTTGTAGCTGGCCTGGACGCCCATCACGACCGTCGGCTCGCGATAGTCGAACGGGCGGGCGGTCTGCAGATCCACCGTGGCGCCCAGCGAGCCTTCCTCGACGTCCGCCGAGGCCGACTTGCGCACCGTCAGGCTGTTGAACAGCTCGGACGCGAACATGTTGAAGTCGAAGCCGCGCGAACGGTTGGTGCCGCCCGAGTTGACTGTGCCGCCCGTGGTGGCGATCGCCTCCATGCCGTTGACGCGGACGCGGGTGTATTCCGAGCCGAGGCCGCGCACCGAAATCTGGCGGCCCTCGCCGTTGGCGCGGCTGATGGTGACGCCCGGCACGCGCTGCAGCGATTCCGCCAGGTTCAGATCAGGGAAGTCGGCGATGTCCTCGGCCTTGATGACGTCGACCACGCCGCTCTCGCGGCGCTTGGCGTTGATCGCGCCCTGAAGGCTGGCGCGGAACCCGGTGACGACGATTTCGTCCACCTGGGTCGCCGGTTCGTCCTGCGTCTCCGCGGACTGGGCGTAGGCGCCGCCGGCGACGCTGGCCGCCATCACCGCCAGAGCCGACGCCCCGGCTTTCAACGCAAATTGGAATCCATGCCTGGAACGCATCGTCTCTTCCCTCCCTATCGCCGACGTTTCGCCGGTCTCTCTATGGGCCGCGAGATCCTGCGAACCCGCGTCGCTGCCGGTCGCCCGATCTCGCAGAATGACGATAGGTTCACCGGATCGATGCACGCCAATCCGAAGAAGGCATGAACCAATGCAGGATATGAACTGATACCGGTTTCCCACTGATGCCAATTCTGGATCGATCGATAAGGATTTTAGCTTAGACGATCGCCGAACTTCCTGATTATCGTCATCCCAAAGGCGCCCGCAGAGGCGCTGCAAGGGAGAGACGGCCAGCGGCGATCGGCGTCCCCGGTCTGGTCTCGCAGATCGAGGAAACGCACAGATGATCGACGGGACAATTGCGTCCGCCGCCCCTGCGACCCAGCGCCGCACGCGTATGCGATACGGCATCCTGTTGCTGATCTTTCTGCTGACCACGATCAACTACGCCGATCGGGCGACCTTCTCGATCGCAGGCGACGCGGCGTCCAGGGACCTGGGGCTCAACCCCATCCAGATGGGCTACATCATGTCGGCCTTCGCCTGGGCCTATGTGATCGGACAGATCCCGGGCGGCGCCCTGCTGGACCGTTTCGGCACCAAACTGATCTACACCATCGCCATCGCCGCCTGGTCCTTCTTCACCCTGGTCCAGGGCTTTTCGGCCTTCCTGACGGGCGGCGCGATCTTCGCCGGCCTGTTCGCCATGCGCTTCATGGTGGGTCTGGCCGAAAGCCCCTCCTTCCCTGGCAATGCGCGGCTGGTCGCCGCCTGGTTCCCGGGCTCCGAGCGCGGCACGGCCTCGGCCATCTTCAACTCGGCGCAGTACTTCTCTCTGGTCGTCTTCGCCCCCTTCATGGGCTGGCTGGTGCACACCTTCGACTGGCACTCGGTCTTCTTCGTCATGGGCGGCCTGGGCCTGATCGCCGCCTTCGTCTTCTGGAAGATGGTGCGCAGCCCGGTCGATCACCCCGGCGTCAACAAGGCGGAACTGGACTACATCGAAGCCGGCGGCGGCCTGACCCGCATGGAAGATCGCACCGTGTCGAAGTCGGCCGCCTTCACCTGGGCCAACGTCAAACAGGTGCTGGGCAGCCGCATGCTGATGGGGGTCTTCATCGGCCAGTACGGCATCAATGTCCTGACCTACTTCTTCGTGACCTGGTTCCCGATCTATCTGGTCAAGGAACGCGGCCTGAACATTCTCGAGGCCGGCTTCGCCGCGGCCGCCCCGGCCCTGTGCGGCTTCGCCGGCGGCGTTCTGGGCGGGATCATCTCGGACGCCCTGCTGAAGAAGACCGGCTCGCTGACCATCGCCCGCAAGACGCCGCTGCTGATCGGCATGCTGCTGTCGGCCCTGATCATCGCCTGCGCCTATATCGACAACTCGGCCCTGATCGTGGTCGTCATGGCCGTGGCCTTCTTCGGCAAGGGGATCGCCTCTCTGGGCTGGGCCGTGGTGTCCGACACCTCGCCGCGTGAGTTCGTCGGCGTGACCGGCGGCATCTTCAACACCTTCGGCAACTCGGCCGGCATCGTGACCCCCATCGTCATCGGCTACATCGTGGCGGCGACAGGCTCGTTCGACGGGGCTCTGTGGTTCGTCGGCATCCACTGCCTTCTGGTCATCGCCGCCTACTTCCTGATCACCGGCAAGATCGAGCGCCTGACCCTGAACTCGACCGAGGCCAAGGCCTGATGCGGCTGGATCGCAGGCAGATCCTCGGCGGCGCCTCGCTGGTCGCCCTTGGAACCGCGTTCAAGCCCGGCGCCGCCCACGCCGCCCCGATCCAGGTCGTCGCTCCCATGCCCGCGCCGACCTGGGCCCTGCTGCAACGCGAGCTGATCCGGGCCAACACTGAGGCGTGCGAGGCCTTCTACGCCCGCTATTTCGACGAGCGCGGCTACTTCCTCTGCTTCGAGCGCTGGGGCGCCAATGACGGCCCTGACGACGCCATCGAGAACGTCAACGGCTGGCCCCTGCTGCACGCCATCGGCGCACCCGACCGCATCAAGGCCATGTACACCCAGGCCTGGGAAGGCCACCTGCGCCAGTTCACCGAGGCCAGGACCACCGAGGTCGAAATCGCCCGCGAAGGCATGTTCTTCAAGGAGTTCAACGTCCAGCTGGACTGGCAGCATCACGCCGAAGAGATGACGCTGTTCAACGTCCAGGGCCTGTCCGATCCGGACAATCCCCGCTTCCGCGATCGCGCCCGCCGCTTCGCCGGCCTCTACATGGGCGAGGACCCGACCGCGCCGAACTATGACCCGCAGCACCGGATCATCCGTAGTCTGATGAACGGCTCCAAGGGGCCGATGCTGCGCAAGGCGACGGCGCTGGACTGGGCCGGCGATCCCTTCGATCCGACGCACTTCTTCATGGAGCACGGCGAAGAGACCTACGAACAGACGCTTCAGCACTACGAGGAATACACCGACGTCGTCGGCGACCACCCGCTGAACATGTTCTCGACCACCCTGGCCCTGAACGCCTTCATGCTGGAACAGGAGCCGAAGTATCGCGACTGGCTGCTGACCTACATCGACGCCTGGGCCGAGCGGGCCAAGGCGAACGACGACATCCTGCCGTCCAACGTCGGGCTGGACGGGGTGATCGGATCGGCGGCCGACGGCAAGTGGTGGGGCGGGGCCTACGGCTGGGGCTTCAGCCCCGTGAACCCGGTCACCCGCAAGCGCGAGGATCGCAACCGCGTGCCGCGCACGGCCATGGGCTTCTTCAACGCCTATCTGCTGACCGGCGACGACAAGTATCTGCAGACCTGGCGCGCCCAGGCCGACCGCATCAACGCCCAGAAGCGCACCGTCGACGGCAAGGTGCAGACGCCGACCATGTACGGCGACGACGGCTGGTATGGCTGGCGCGACGGTCTGCATCTGAACAACTCGCTCGACATCTGGTGGCTGTCGATGAAGGAGAGCGACCGCCGCCGGGCCCCCGACCACCCCTGGATCGCCTATCTGGAGGGCCGCAATCCCGACTGGGTCGAGACTGCCCTGCGCGCCGACCTGGGCAAGGTGGCCGAACGCGCCAAGGCTCAGCGCGAGGATACGACCACGCCGGACACGCGGCTGGCCGACGGGGTGCTGGACGTCAATCCGTGCAGCGTCACCGCCCTGATGCATCAGACCATGGGCGCCCTGCACATCGCCCGGCCCTCATGGGCGCCGAGCAGCGCCAATGCGGGCGGATCGCCCCTGTTCGCCCGGCTGCGCTACTTCGACGCCGACGCCCGCCGCGCGGGTCTACCGCCGGACACCGCCGCCCTGATCGACCGGATGACGGCGACCGAAACCGGCGTCACCCTGATCAACCTCAGCCAGACGCAGGCCCGCACCGTCATCATCCAGGGCGGCGGCTATGGCGAGCATCGCATCCGCGACGTCCAGATCGGCGAAAGCCGCCGGGCGGTGAACGCCGCCGACTTCAGCCTGACCCTGGCGCCGGGCGCGGGCGCGCGGCTGGTCCTGACCATGGACCGATACGTCAATGCGCCGACCCTGAAGTTCCCTTGGCGACGCTAGGGCGACGCGCGCTCGCCGGCGCGCTGGGCCTGTCGCTGATGGCGGCCGGCCCGGCCGTCGCCGCACAGGAACGTTGGGTGGCCGCCTACGCCTTTGCGCCGTCGTCCGCGGGGGGACCGACAGGGCCGGCGTCAGCGCCCAATCCCCGGGACATGCGCGGTCCGCTGGGTCCAGACGTCGTCGAAGGCGTGACCCTGAGTCATGTCGTGACGGTGACGGCGTCGGGCCAGCGCCTCCGCTTGCGACTGTCGAACGCCTATGGCGCTGAGCCGATCACCCTGGGCGCGGTGACCGTTCACCTCGGGGACATGACGCGCGAGGTGCGTTTCAACGGCGAGCGTTCATCAATCATGCCGGCCGGCGCGCCGCTGGTGTCGGATCCGGTCGACCTGGCTGTCGCGGCTCTGGATCAGGTGAAGGTCAGCATCGCTCTGCCTCGTGCCACCCGCCTTCCCACCCATCGCTGGCGCCAGACGATGCGGGATGCGGACGGCGTCGAGAGCGCGCCCATGCGTCTCGGCGTCTTGCTGGCCGGGATCGAGGTGGAGAGCGCCACGCCGCCCGGCGTCATCGTGGCCTTTGGCGATTCGATCACCGAGGGCACCGGCGCCTTGCCGGACGGCCCCGGCGGCTGGCCTGAACGGCTGGCCGCGCGTCTGGTGGAAGCGGGTCGTCCGTGGGCGGTCATCAACGCCGGCATCGGCGGAAACCGCCTGCTGCATCAGGGCTCGGGTCCGTCGGGTCTGGAGCGTCTGGACGCCGACGCCCTGGTCCCCACGGGCGCGCGCTGCCTGATCCTGCTGGAAGGCGTCAATGACATCGGCCGCCCTTCGCGGCCCCAGTACGCCCATCAGGCGGTAAGCGCCGCGGATCTGATCGCCGGCTATCGTCAGGTCATCCGCCGCGCCCATGCGGCGGGGCTCAAGGTCGTGCTGGCGACGGTGCCGCCGTTCGAAGGCGCCAACTATTTCACGCCTGAAGGCGAGGCGGGGCGGCAGGCCGTCAACGCCTGGCTGCGCGCCCAGACCGAAGCCGACGGCGTGGTCGACTTCGACGCCGCGCTTCGCGATCCCGTCGCGCCTTCTCGCCTGCAGGCGACCTTCCACAGCGGCGACTGGCTGCACCCGTCGGACGCCGGCTACCAGGCCATGGCCGAGGCCATTCCGCTGGACGCCTGCGACTAGGTGCCCTGCTTGAGGAAGGGCGCGGTCTGGAACAGGCGGCGCTCGTCGGCGCGCGGGTCGTTCTCGGCGCGGCTGTTCACATCGAAGATCATCGTCGCCCGTTCCGGCAGGGTGTAGCGATCCCAGCGCGGGATGGCGGCGTTGTTGGGATCCCCGGTCCGGGCGAAGGCGATGAAGGTTTCGCTCATGGCCTCGGCCGCCCGCTTCGCATCCGGCCCGGCCCCCGCCTTGGCTTCGGTCTTGTCGCAGTTGTCGAACGCCAGGCCGATGTCGAAGCCATGATAGGCGCCGCGCCATGGCTCGACCGGCGAAGCGAAGTCCAGCTGATACATCCAGGTCGGACCGTTCAGTTTGGCGCGTTCCTCCGCCTGGATCAGGTGTCCGGGGCGGGAACGGCCGCACGTCGCGGCGGCGACGAACACCTCCCGGGGCGTCATCTGCGGGAAGCGGGCGCGGTACCAGTCGACGACATACTGGGCGTTGAGGTCCAGCACGAACTCCGGCGCGAGGCGCGGCGCGATGTTGTCCCAGGTGATTTCCGGCGCCCCGGGGCCTCCCGCCGCCCCGCCGCCGAATTCATCGTGGGTATTGCCGATGATCATGGGGATGTGGCCGCTCTCGCGCGGCGCATCGGGCACGAACGGGTGTCTCGGCAAGCTATGGTGATCCATCACCGAGTGGAAATAGATCCCGCCCTTCTCCAGCGGGTCCGCCATCTGAAGCGCCTCGACCAGACGTCCGGCCGGCAGGGTCGCCAGGTCCGCCGCGCGATCCGCCGTCAGCCCCAGATGATCGAGGAAACGCCGCATCCGCAGTTCCGCGTGCTGCGGCCCCATGGCGGTGACGTGCTGGCCGCTCATGGTGATGACACGGTGATAGAGGCCCGCCGCGCGCGGCATGGCCATCAGGGTCACCAGCTTGGCCCCGCCGCCTGACTGACCGAAGACCATGACGTTCGCGGGATCACCGCCAAAGCCGGCGATGTTGTCCCTGACCCATTCCAGCGCCAGGATCAGATCCAGATTGCCGACGCTGCCCGAGGCCGCGAACTCACCGCCCAGCAGCTGTCCCAGACCGCTGTAGCCAAAGACGTTCAGCCGGTGATTAAGCGTCACCACCACCACGTCCCCGCGTCGGCACAGGGCTGCGCCGTCATACAGGGGGCTGGAGCCCGAACCGTTGGCGTGCGCCCCGCCGTGGACATAGACCATGACCGGCCGGGCCCCGCCGTCGGCCAGCGCCGGTGTCCAGACATTCAGGAACAGGCAGTCTTCGCTCTGGTCCGGCTCATTGCTCTTCTGCGGCGAAGCATGGCCATAGGCCGTGGCGTCGGCCACGCCTCGCCACGCCGCTGGCTTCTCCGCCGGTCGAAAGCGACGATTGCTGGTGTCGGCCCCGTAGCGCACGCCCTTGAAGACCTTGATGTCCCGATCGACATAGCCGCGCACCCTGCCATGGCGGGTGTCGGCCACCGGGCTCGCCGCTTCGGCATGGACCCCGCCGCCGGCCATGGCGGAAAGGGCCAGGCCAGCGCCCATGGTGCAAACAGCGCGACGGCTCGGGTCCAGGGTCATGCGGCCTCTCTCATGGCGTTTCGTCCTCGACCTGGGCTCTGAACAGATCAAGCAGAGGCTTCAGACTGGGATTGTCGTTGTCGCGCCGCCAGGCCACGAACAGTTCGACCGGGCGCGCCGGAGAGATGTCCAGCGGACGAAATTCGACCCCGTCGAAATGCAGGCGCATCGCCGCCTCCGGGACGATGGCCGCGCCGATGCGCGCGTGCACCAACGCCAGGATCGAGTGGATCTGGCTCATGTGCTGGACCTGCTGCGGCGAAACCCCGGCCGCATCGAACAGGCCGCTGAGCATGCCGTGGAAATAGCCGGCGCCTTCGGGCGCATACATGATCATCGGCAGGGCGTCGAAATCACCTAATGACACCACGGCCTTTTCGAGCCGGGGATCGCCGGACGGCAAAGCCGCCACCAGGGGCTCGGTCATGACCCGCAGCTTGTCGAACTCCGGCCGGTTCAGGGGCGGACGGATCAGACCCAGGTCGATGCGCCCGGTCAGCAAGGCCTCGATCTGCTCGCCCGTCACCATTTCCCGCAGCGCCAGATCGACGCTGGGCAGGCGTTCGCGCGCCAGTTCGACCAGCTTGGGCAAAAAGCTGTAGCCGGAGGCGGCGGTGAAGCCGATGGCCACCCGGCCCGCCTCGCCGCTGGCGATCCGCCGCGTCGCCAGGGAGGCGGACTCGGCAAGCCGCAGGATGCGCCGCGCCTCGATCAGAAAGGCGCGGCCGGCGGGCGTCAATCGGACAGACCGGCTGGTGCGGTCCAGCAAGACCACGCCGAGAATGCGTTCCAGCAGTTGCACCTGACGGCTCAACGGCGGCTGGGTCATGTTGAGGCGCGTGGCCGCGCGACCGAAGTGAAGCTCCTCGGCCACAGCCACGAAGCAGCGCAATTGGCTCAGTTCAAACATGTCCGCCCTCCATCGGATCGGTCAGCCTAGGCGCTTCGATCCGATGGGAACAGGTCATGGCCTAGCCGTTCGCCGCCCGCTTTGCAGCGGCAGGTTGGACACGCGCGATCAGGGCCTGCAGCTCGGCGAACTCGCTATCCTTGAGGTCAACCAGCGGCGTGCGCACCGGACCGGCGGTGCGGCCGATGGCCGTCATGCCCGCCTTGACGATCGACACGGCGTAGCCCTTGCCCTTGTTGCGCAGGGCGATGTAGGGCAGCACGAAGTCGCGCAGGCCCGCCATGATGGTGTCGTGATCGCGCGCGCGCACCGCCTTGTAGAAGTTCAGCGCAAAGTCCGGCACGAAGTTGAAGATGGCCGACGAATAGGTCGTCACGCCCATCTCCAGATAGGCCGGGGCAAAGGTCTCGGCCGTCGGCAGACCGCCGATATAGGTCAGGCGATCGCCCATCCGGGCATAGACCTGCATCATCAGTTCGATGTCGCCGACGCCGTCCTTGAAACCGACCAGGTTCGGATTGCGCTCGCACAGCTTCTCAAGCGTGTCGGCGTTCAGGATGGCGTTGTCGCGGTTGTAGACGATGACGCCCAGCTTGGTGGACTTGCAGACCGCCTCGACGTGGGCGGTCAGGCCTTCCTGTCCCGGGAACATCAGATAGGGCGGCAGCAGCAAGACGCCGTCGGCGCCTGCGGCCTCGGCCGACTGGGCCATGGCGACGGCGGCGGCGGTCCCATGACCGGCGCCGGCGACGACCGGCGTCCGGCCCCGGGTTTCAGCGACCGCAGCCTTGACGACGGCTTCAACCTCATCCGGCTTCAGCGAGAAGAATTCACCCGTCCCGCCCGCGGCGAAGAGACCCGCAAGGTCATTCTGAAGCATCCAGTCGCAGTGCTCGCGGTAGGCGGCTTCGACAAACTGACCCTGGGCGTCGAAATGGGTCACCGGGAAGGAGAGCAGGCCGCCGCCGATCGTGGCGGCCATCTCCGCCGGGGTCATTCTGGACATGGAATTCCCTGTCTTCTCGCGGACGAGCGGCCCCAACGGCGCTCTGCAATTTCGCGTCTGAGCAGGACCGTATCGAGAGCAATCATGCCGGTCTAAGCCAAAGGAGCTATCGACCGATGCCGGATTTGGCTTGATCTCGCCGGACAGAATCGATGCGCAAACGCTCTTGATCCATGCCCTCTTGAGGGTTCGCATTCAGCGGCCGCATCGCTAGACAATAGTCTTCCAAGACCAGGCCAGAGGACCTTCCCATGACTGACACGCTTGAGCTTTCGCACTGGATCGGCGGCGAGAAGGTGGGCGGGGACTTGTCGGGCGAGAGCCTGAACCCGTCCGACACGCGCGAGGTCGTGGCCCGGACGCCCAGGGGCGGGGCGGCCGAGGTGGATCAGGCGGTGCAGGCGGCGCGCGCCGCCTTCCCGGGCTGGGCCGACGCGTCGCCGGAGGCGCGCTTCGACGTGCTGGATCGGGCCGGGTCCCTGTTGATGGAGCGCGCGCCGCAGATCGGCCGCCTGCTGTCGCGCGAGGAGGGCAAGACCCTGCCGGAGGGCATGGGCGAGACCATGCGCGCCGCCCGCATTCTCAAGTATTTCGCCGGCGAGGCCCTGCGCGTCCACGGCCAGAACCTGGCCTCGACGCGGCCGGGGGTGGAGATCCAGACCTATCGCCAGCCGGTCGGGGTCTTCGGCCTGATCACGCCGTGGAACTTCCCCATCGCCATTCCGGCGTGGAAGATCGCCCCCGCCATCGCCTTCGGCAACACCGTGGTCATCAAGCCCGCCGGCCCGACGCCGGCCACAGCCGAGGCCCTGATCGCCATCCTGCATGAGGCGGGCCTGCCCAGGGGCGTGGTCAACATGGTCATCGGCGACGGCGACGTGGGCCGCGCCATCGTCGCCCACCCCGGCGTGGACGGGATCAGCTTCACCGGCTCGCAGGGCGTCGGCGCCGGCGTGGCCGAGGGCGCGATGAAGCGTCAGGCGCGGGTGCAGCTGGAGATGGGCGGCAAGAACCCGCTGATCGTGCTGGACGACGCCGACCTGGAGCGGGCGGTGGCCATCGCCCTGGACGGCAGCTTCTTCGCCACCGGCCAGCGCTGCACGGCGTCGAGCCGCCTGATCGTGCAGGACGGCATCCACGACCGCTTCGTCGCCCTGCTGGCCGAGAAGGTCGCGGCGCTTCGCGTCGGCGACGCGCTCGACCCCAACACCCAGATGGGCCCTGCGGTGACCGAGGCTCAGCGCGACGTGTCGTATAACTACATCGACATCGCCCGTGACGGCGGCGGCCGGATCGTCACCGGCGGCGAGCGGCTGACGCTCGACAAGCCCGGCTGGTACGTCCAGCCGACCCTGATCGCCGACACCCTGCCGGACGCCCGCATCAACACCGAGGAGGTCTTCGGACCCGTCGCCTCGACCATCCGCGTGGCCAGCTACGAAGAAGCCCTGGCCGTGGCCAACGGCGTCGAGTTCGGCCTGTCGGCGGGCATCGTCACCCGGTCGCTGAAACACGCCCGCGACTTCCAGAGGAACGCCAGGGCCGGCATGACCATGGTCAACCTGGCGACGGCGGGCGTCGACTATCACGTCCCCTTCGGCGGCACGAAGAAGTCCTCCTACGGCCCCCGCGAACAGGGCTTCGCCGCCGTCGAGTTCTACACCCAGATCAAGACCAGCTACAGCGCCGCCTAGGAGTCAGACGATGATCGCCCTGCCTGTCCTTGCCGCTCTTATTCAGGTCGCCCTGCCCCAGGGGCCGCACACGATCATTACGCCCCTGACCCCGGCGGAACTGCCGCCGGCCCTGACCGCTCGCGTGCTGGCGGCGTCGCCCGGCCTGACCATCACCGGCGCGGAGCGGAAGGAACGCGAAGACCGCATCTATTTCGACGTGGCCGGCCAGCGGCCCGACGGCGCCGAGATCGAACTGGACGTCCAGCAGATCGACGGCGACTTCGACATCGTCGAGATCCAGCGCGACCTGGCCTTCGACGACATGCCCGAACCGGTCCGGGCCCTGACCGCGAGCGCCCTGGGGCAAAACCGTCCCGCGCGCATCATCGAGAGCGTTCAGAAAGACGGCGTCGCCATCTTCGAACTGTTTGCGCCCGGACAACCCAGCGAACCCTCCGCCGAGGTTCGTTTTGAGAATGGGGAAGCCAAGTTTCTCACCGAGCGTTGGCCTCACTAAACCATCGGGCGCCTCGCTTTCTGGGCGATTGTTGAGAGCCGCTCTCAATCTGCGCCGCTCTTAAGTGGTTTTGAGCCGGCGCTAACTGGTTGTCAGGACCAGTTAGGAGCGGCGCAATTTGGGGTCGCTCTCACTGACTTTCAAAACACGACCATTTAGCCAGACCAGCTAAAATCGGCTCAATCTCTCCCAGAACCACCTAAGAACGGCACAATCCGCGAGGCGGCACGATGATCAGGCCCGGATTCGCTGTTTGGACAAAGCGGCGCGCTATGGCTCCTAAGCGCCAGCAACGGACATTGGGAGACCGCCCGGAAGCAGACTTTCACAGGCCGTTTGGCTCAAGGTCCGATGGTCGCTGCTCGATCCGCCGTTCCCTCAGCAGTTGGGAGTTATCGGAGGCGGGCTGGGCAATTGCTGGCGATGAGAGGGCGAATGCCAGGGCGCAGGCGGCTAGGAACGAGCGCGGCATCGCGTACTCCGACAGAGGCTGGAGCTACCCCCCCCGTCTGACCGCCACCAAGTTACCTTTTGGTCAGGCCTGCGTCAGTTGCATCCTTGCGCCTGCCTTTTGCTCGGACCCTTGTCACTGGCCTCGCGCGTCAGGTCACGACGAGGCCAGACAGGCCTTCGAAATTGTCAACCAGGTGATCAGGCGCCGCGGACCTCAACGCTTCGGGCGTAGCGTAACCCCAGGTGACGGCGGCGCTGGTGAAGCCGGCCTTGCGCGCCGCCTCGACGTCGCGGGTCTCGTCGCCGACGCAGAGGACCCGGCCGGGGGCCACGCCCATTTCCCGCTGCACGCGCATGAACAGAGGCGCCTTGCCGAACAGACCGGCCCCGCAACGAAACCGGCTGATCCGGGTCGCGCTTGCAGGTCCGAGGATCGCGCGGACCGCGGCCTCGGAGTTGGAACTCACCACGGCCAGACGCACGCCTGCATCATGCAGGCCGTCGAGGAAGCCTTGAGCGCCCGCGAATAGCGGGATCGTCGCGACGTCCGCGAGAACCATCGCCCGCAGGTCGCGCGCAATGGCCGGCAGCTTCCAGAAGGGAACACGCAACTGCTGCAGGATCTGCCGGTTCGACAGGCCTCGCAAACGCTCGAGCATGGCTTCGTCGGGCCGACGCAGTCCGTGCCGCTGGGAGAGGCGCCCGATGTTCGCCAGCATCCACGGCGCGCTGTCGGCCAGCACGCCGTCGAAGTCGAGGATGACCAGGTCGAACTTCCTCACCTTGAGCCGCACAGGGCGAGGCTTGCGCATCCTCCAGACGTCGACGGCGAGCCCGTGGAACATGGTCTGCGACAGACCCTCGAAATGAAATCCGAGCCTCTCGTAAAGGCGGCGGGCCGCCGGATTGCAGGTGAAGACGGAGAGCGTGATGTCGCCAGGAGCCGTCTCTTCCGCCGCGCCCATCAGCGCCGAGCCGATCCCACGACCCTGACGGGCGGGATCGACAAACAGGTTGGAGACATGGCTTCCGACAAGCTCCAGGAAGCCGACCGGCTCGTCGCCCACTGTGGCGACCAGACGCACCTCGGCGGGCTCCAGCGGCGCCTCCGGCGTGAACGCGAACCCCCGCTCGGGCATCGCGCGACCATAGGAGCTCATCGCCGCCTCGGCCGCAATCCGCTGGCAGATCTTGCGATCCGAAGACTGGAACCAGCGGATGGCCACAGGGTCCAGGGTTTGCACGGCAGCCGCTGCGGCAGCCATCACAGGACCCCGAGAGTAGCCGCGTCGCGGACAAAGGGCGCCAGCGAGCTCGTGAGAAGCTCGGCGATCTCGGGGCGCGCGGTCTGCAGCGAACCACCCGCGATCGGGGGCTCAGGATCGTATTCCGCCATCAGGACCGCAGCCTCTGCCATCGGCCGGCCCCGGAGCTCCGCGACCAGGGCGGACCCGAAATCGAGCCCGGCCGAGACGCCCGCTCCGGTGATGAGGGCGCCGTCACGAACGATCCGGGCGCGTTCGGGCATGGCGCCGAACCGGCTGAGCAGGGGAACGACCGACCAGTGCGAGGTGGCGCGCCGCCCCTGCAGCAGGCCCGCGGCGCCGAGCACCAGCGAGCCCGTGCAGACGCTGGTGACGTACTTCGCGCGTCCGCCGCGGTCGCGGACGAACTCCACCGTCGGCCGGTCCCTGGCGGCGGCGACCGTGCCGGCGGTCCCGCCAGGCACGAACAGCACGGTCAGGTCGGTCGGGCAGTCCTCGAGCGTGACGGTGGGCCGAACAGCGAGGCCGGCGTCGCTCGTCACCGGGCTCAGGTCCGCCTGATTGGTGACCAGGTGCACCTGACCGCCGAACAGGCCGGCCAGGAAATGGTGCGGGCCGACGAAGTCCAGCGCGGTGAACCCCGGATACAGCAGCATGCCGATCTGTTCGTCGCCCAGCAGCCTGACCCCCAGGTCATTCGCCATCGTGCGCGGGTCGCGTCGGTCGGAGGCGGCAGCCGGAGCGGCGGCAGCCGGAGCGGCGGCCGTGGCTGCGACGGCCGCGGCGGCCGCCATGATCGAACGTCGGGTCATCATGCGAGTCTCCCTGGCCTCGTTGCGGGCCGCTGGCGGAGCGCTTGACTAGTCCGGACCGGTCATGGCCTGAAGGACATAGATCCGTCGTTTCAGGACATTCGATGCACAGGGTCACCCTGCTCGCCTACGAGGGCTTCCAGATCCTCGACGCCACCGGACCGGCGGCGGTGTTCGAAGTCGCAGGAGACTTCGGCGGCGCCTACGCCCTCACCCTGGCTTCATCGAGGGGCGGCCCGGTCCGAAGCTCGTCAGGCCTCGTCCTGCAGACGGCGCCGCTCGCCGAGGTCGGTCCCGGCGACACGCTTATCGTGCCAGGCGCGGAGTCGCTGAGGGCGGCGATCGAGGACGAGGTGGTGATGTCGGGCGTGAGGCTCGCCGCGGCCGAGGGGCGCCGCGTCGCCAGCATCTGCTCCGGGGCCTTCGTGCTCGCCGCCGCCGGGCTCCTCGACGGTCGGAGGGCCGCGACCCACTGGGCGGCCGTAGCCGAGCTGAAGCGCCGTCATCCGAAGATCCGCGTCGACGGCGAAAGCATCTTCGTCGAAGACGACGGGATCTGGACGTCGGCCGGAGTTACGGCCGGAATCGATCTTGCGCTGGCCATGGTCGGGCGTGACTTCGGCGACGAGCTGGCCAGGAAGGTGGCCCGCAGGCTGGTGGTCTACCATCGCCGGCCAGGCTCGCAGTCCCAGCATTCGGCGCTGCTGGAAATGGTCACGCCGGACAATCGCTTCGCGCCCCTTCTCGCCTGGGCGAGGTCGCGGCTGCACGAGCCGCTGCCGGTCGAACGCCTCGCGGACCAGGCGGCGCTCAGCGTCCGCCAGTTCACCCGGGCTTTCACGACATCCACGGGCGTCGCCCCCGCCAGGGCTGTCGAACGGCTTCGGGTGGAAGCCGCGAGGGCGGCGATAGAGGCGGGCGCCACTTCGCTGGAGACGGTGGCGCTCAGCACCGGGTTCGGCGGACCGGACCGGATGCGGCGCGCGTTCGTGAGGCACACGGGCCTCCCACCCAGAGCCTGCCGGGCGCAAGAGAAGGGATCGGATCTAGGCGAGTGCTCCTCTTCCGGCAGCACATGACGCGCTCGACTGAGCCGCAGAGCGCCACTAATGGACATTGATCTCCGGCCGACAAGCAGACGTCATTGAACTTTGTCGGAGTCAGCGCCTCACTGATCAGACAGTCAGAGATCGCGCCCTGGCGGCAGCCGGACCGCCGTCTTGGCGAACTTGCCCTCGTCGCCGGAACAGGCATCGGCATCAGCCTAGCCATGGCGTAGGGGCTCGCTCAGGCGAGCGCAAGCAAACGTGATGCATCCGCACGCCTTGTTCGATCGCAACCTATTTCCTGAACAGATTGATGCGAATGCTGTCGCCGAGGAAACTCATCTCTCTGCTCCATGACGATATAATGTTCCGCGCCTTCAACCAGATCACGAAATCGACGTTCACCGGCGTGTCGGCAAGCCTAGGTGTACGCCAACCCGGTTTGATGTCGGGAAGCGGTGACGGCATCGACTGTAGGATCGCCTTCACTTGCTCCATATCGAACATCCCGTGAAGCAGGTTCAGCAGCGAGATTTGGGTCTCAGCGGGGCGGGAGCTTAATATTACAGCGCGTGCGGCATCGGCACTGAGGTTGTCGATCTTGGTTCGCGTACGGGCGAGGACGTCGCCGACCAGCGCGGCCCGGGCGGGTATGTCCGGAAGGATGCCGAGGTTCATCGTTGCAATAATTTTCAGCCGGGTCTCGTCGCCGACCTCCGCTTCCAGCAGTTTCTGCCTGAAGTCGTCATCCAGGCCGCACTCGTCCTGCGCCTCGAAGAAATCGTCGATGTTGTTCTTGACGAAGGCGACACCAAGCGCAGGGGTGCCTACTAGATGAGACAGATTGTCGGCGGAGAAGACCACCAGGTTTTGATCAACCAGGATCTTCATCTTCCCTGCGCCGACGGACTTCGGGAACGCCTCGGACTTGTACGGCAACGACTGAACGTAGACGGCGTAGGCTTGGTCGGTCAGGGCGTCGTTCTCGAAGACGAACTCCTGAAGCGATTGAGCCTCCGGTTCGTCCGGCATCGGGCGACCACGAAGCGCTTCGATCGTGGCGCCGTCATTGAGGAAGTTGGTCAGCGTTTCCGCGTCGTAGCCCTCCCTCTGCTGGAAGATCAGGCAGTTCTCCCAAGTCGGCTCGATCTTCCCGATTTGGAAAAGCGCAACGTGAAGCCTGTCGGGGACGTCCTCCAGGCTCGGCAGCGAGGTTGACTGCTGCTCCAAGAAACTCACCAACGGTTCGAGTTCGAGATCCTCCCGGGCGGCGACGCGACGCATCGCCTCGACGCTCTCGCGCCGATTTTCGGGCAGCCGGCAGAGGACGTTCTCAAAATACTCGCCGAACTGCCCGTCGACCTTTTTCAGCAGCGGCTCGCTGCCGGACTCCAGGATGAGCGTGTAGTTCCGCTCGGTCGGTCCTTCTTCGTCGTCGAGAAGGAGGACGGACCGGAAAATGAAGTTCAGGTTGTCGATGGAGATGGCGTAGAGCCCGCCCTCGAACAGGGCCCGCACGAACCCGGGATGGGAGGCGACAGCGGCTAGATCGTCCGTCTCCACGTCAAGCAGCTTCAAGCGTTCGGGAGGGAAGTCGACCCCTTGTTCAAGGATGCCGGCCAGGTTCTGCGAAACGAACTCGGACAAGACGGGGTGCTTGCCGGCCAGGCTTTTCAGTTGCGTGTCCGTCAAGTGGCTGATGATCCGCACCACATGCGCAAGGTTCGCAGGACTTGCGATCGCAGCGGCGACGAAGCCAGGCCAGCTTTTGGTGAGCCCCGCCATCAATCGTGCGACCGCCACGCCGTGGGCATAATAAGCCTTCAGAAATGGCTCACAGCCTACGAAGTCGGATGCGATGTAGTGCAGCAGTTTGGACGTCTGCATCGCATAGGATGAGGGGTCGGCAAGCAGGCCGTCCACGATCTTGACGTTTAGGACGTAATTCCGACTGAAGTCCTCGTCGCGCATCGCGGCGATGACCTCCCTCAGGTTGTCTATCTGAAAATCTGGGTCGGGGTTGCTGAAGCTCCGAATGCGGATGAGGAACTTGTTGTCGCTCGGCGACAGCCGACCCGAATGGAAGAGCGAGGTGTACTGGTAGTAGGTGTCATCCAGATATCCTTCGAGAACCAGGAAGCGAGCCAGTTCCGCGCTATCACCGAATCCCTCAAAAAGGCCGTCCAGCTCCTCCGTGTTCTCACGAACCATCTCATTGAACTTCGTCATCCGCAGACCGGCTAACTTGTCTCTCAGATCGCGGATGCTTTTAGACGTCCCATCTCTGAATGTCGCCGCCTTCCTCTCTACGTCCTCCTTACGCTTCAAGAAGGTCCTGTTTGGATCCACCTTTGCTTGAAGTCCGGACACCGAGACTTGCTGCTGATGCCCCTGGGGAGTGTGAACGAATATCTGCTTGGATTCGATGAAACCCTCGAAACGTTCGCTTTTAGCCAGCGTATTGATCGGTATGAGGTGGCTGCGGTCCAACGAGATGTGAGTGTAATTCTCAGGAACCAATTCGATCAGGGCCATCGCATAGCTCCTGCGTAGCTCGTCCAGATCATTCGGCAGCTGTCTCTCGCCGATGTCGATGAGCTCCTCCAGACGAGATATCTCCGCCCCGCACTTGGCTTCGCTCGCGGTCACAAACCGGTCATGAGCGTGAAGGATGCCGGCGAGATTACCCCTCCCACGATGAAGGTTCTCGAAGTCGCTTGGGAAAACATTCTTATATATCAGGACCGCCAGCAACTTGTTGGCGTCGAGATTGGTCTCGCCCTCCGGTTCGAGATTCGAGACGTAGATAGCGTATTCGTTGAAGATGTTCTGAATGAGCCTAAGATCATCCAGATATCGTGAAACCTCGCGCAGGAACTGGGGCTTCAGCCTCTTGTCGAGCGAAAGGCGTTTGCCCTGCTCCAACACCTTGTCGATTGAGTTGGAGCTGTTGATGATCGGAATGACGGGTATGATGAACTCGAAGAACTTGGTTCTATCCGTGCTTACGAACATATCGTCACGCAAGGCGTAGAGAAATCTGATAGGACGCTTCACACCCGCATTGGCATTCACGAGACTGTTGATCTCGCGGAGCGTAACGAATATGTCGGCGTTGTTGAACCTGTCTAGATCCTCGATCACGACGAGATCGTACTTGGTCGACTGGAAGAAGTAGATGATCTCATCCAGATGGCGGTTGAGGATCGACTCCTCAGTCGCCGCCTTTGGCGTGATCTCGATGTCTTTCAGCGATATGCTCTTCAGCGAAATGCCGAAGCTTGCGACGTAGATTTGATGGAAGACTAGCCAAAGGAAAAGTCCACCGATCCCGAAGGTGACCAGATTGAACCAGTTTGTGGCGTCGAGAGGCTTGAAGAAGGCGCCCGACATGATCGCCTCGCGTTTTTGGATCAGGTGCCAAAGCGCGACGATGCCGACGACGATTAGAAACGACACGATCCCGGACCATCGGCCGGGCGACTGGATGCGCTTGAACCTGGACAGCGGCAGGCGGTTGGCGTCGGCTCCGTAGAGCATCTGCTGAAGGATACTGCGCTCGATTTCCTGCCTGCCGACCGCCACACCCGTAGGAACGGCCTCGGGCATGAACGCCGCCAACGAAATCGCAGATATCCACCCGACAGCAGACATTCCCGACCGCCGCTTTGAGTCATTAGCAGCCCTATCCGGGTCGGCATCGCAGCTGGCTCTCTGGCCATCCACCGCTTCAAATCGATCTCCAGAGTGCGATTTTACGTGCAATCACAACGTTCGCCCTCGCGTAATCGTGGCAAGAGGGGCCTGCCGATCACCAATCGTTTCATATACAATCCTATATGAAATACTTAGCGGCATCCGACAGGAATTAATTCGGCATGAAATTCATCTTTAGACTCGAATAAAGAGTCTTGCGAAACTCCTCGAGCGCAGCGGGCGAATCCTGATCGCGATCTGCTGCCAAAACTAGCGGCGGATGTCCGCCACAAGAGGAGGGCCGAAGATGAGACCGCCATAAAAACACAAGTATTCTCTGGCGTTTGATCCAGAAACAACTCGAACCCTCGGTGGCAGCCGGGGCTTGGTTGGGGATCTGGATCCGATCCCATCGTTGTCTGCGATGTGAAGATCATCTCCCCACAAGGCTGAGGAGTCAACTGCGTCTGTAGAGACGCAGATCCCCAACGCTCGAGTTGAATGCATCCTCATTCAAATCAAAGGAGAGCACGATGGATCATATCCGTCGATGCGGACGCTTGGCCGACACCACTCACGCCTTGAGCTTAGACGGCGCCCTGCGCAACGTCGCGCAGGATGGGATTAACCCCTTGTCGTGGGAAAACCTCTCAGCCGCCGCCACCCTGGTTGTCACGCCAACCGGTGCCCCAATTCGGACCATCATCACGGGCCGACGACACGTCACGACAGGGGTTTACGTCAGCCGCAAGGCAGGCAGGGCGCTGCCCTACGAGAGCATGAATGAACGGGCGTTCTTCATGCACAGCGAGGTCGATACCGAGGTTGTTGACTACCGCGCCCAGCCGTTTCGACTGGAGTTCGTTCTGGATGGCCGAAAGCGGACATACATCGTCGACTGCGTCAGGCAGCTTGCCGATGGCTCGATCGAGCTGGTCGAAATCAAGAACGACCGCCGAGCCCTTCGTGAACCGGACTACGCATCAAAACTGGAGGCGGTCCGGACAATCTGCGACCGCGTCGGCTGGCGCTTCCGGGTCGTCTTCAAATCAAGCCTATTCGAACCCGCCCACGTCCACAGGAATATCTGTGACGTTCAGTCATGGCGCCTGACGGAATACACGAAGACGGACGCGTTCGAGGTCGCCGAGCAACTACACAGGGCCGGGCAGATGCCCCTGGCCCGGCTCTCAGGGCACATGGGCGACCCTGTGGTTGCTGCGGCCAAGCTGAAGGCGAAGATGGTGGGACGGGTCGTCCGCCTCGATCTCTCGCACCCCCTCAATCCAGATACCTCCGTCTCGCTGCTCAACGCCCAAGGGGAGAGCCAGCAATGACCGACATCCAGCTGAACACCGGTGAACTGTGGGAACTAGCTGGCGAGCGCCACTACCTTGAACAGGTGATGGGCGGCGGATTTCTCTTGTTTCGATCCGAACGCACCTCCGCACCTTTTCAAATCGAGCTTGATAGCGGCGAGAGAGTCACGCCGACCATGAACTGGCTCAAGGACGAATTCCTTGAGGGCAACGTCAGGCGGCTGGACCGTCCGCCTGCGAAGAGCCGCCTCACACGCCTGACCATGGATCGGGAAGACGATTACCACGCCATCATCAAGCGAGATCCCTACGCAGCTGTCCGGCACATTGTCCTGAACAGCTTGGATCAGCTTCCCGGGCTATCGCTTAGCGACAAGGGCATCCGTCGCGCCTTGGCGACGATATGGGCGAACAAGCAACAGCACTTGAAGGGGCATAAGCCGCCGTCGCCTACAGCAGTTCGGCAGTGGCTGAAGACACGAGGCGAGCCGGGCTTCAGGCCGCTCAGGACCGCGCAGTCGATGCGTGGACAGGGACCTCGCATCCCGCGGCTGCCGGACGCGGTCGTGGAGCTGATGAAAGAAGCTGCTGCGGCCTACTGGTCGAACCCGCGCGAGACTATCGCCAGCGCTCGCGACCTGCTCGGCGAAGCCGTAACGACGATCAATCGCGGCCAAGAAGAAGCACCTCTAAAGCTGCCTTCAAAAGAAGCATTCAGGCTCTTCGTGCATGAACAGGAGCGCTACGACACTGTGGCCGCCAAATGGGGAAAGAAGGAGGCTGATGCTCGCTTCAAACCCTGCGGAAAGGGGCTTGTCGCCAGTCGTCCACTGCTTCTAGGCGCCATGGATCACACGCTGCTGGATGTGTTTGTCGTAGTTGACGTCAAAGGATGGCGGTTGCTCGGCCGGCCGACTTTGACGGCTCTGATCGATGTGCATTCTCGCTGCATCCTGAGCTGGGTGCTCAGTTTCGAACCGCCGTCGCTCTATTCTGTGACCGAGTGCATAAAGCGCGCGAACAGGCCCAAAGCGGCTACGCGCGAGC
This sequence comes from Brevundimonas sp. UBA7506, assembly GCF_002479495.1. Classification (GTDB taxonomy): domain Bacteria; phylum Pseudomonadota; class Alphaproteobacteria; order Caulobacterales; family Caulobacteraceae; genus Brevundimonas. Next base: position 111,547 of record NZ_DLNQ01000008.1, on the reverse strand, counting down.
GATTTCCCGACAGGCCGGAGCTTGCCGATATTTTCGGAAAGTTCGATGAAATCGTTGTCGACAACGGCTGGGAATTCACCGGCACTTCCGTCGAGTCGGCGCTGACCGATCTTGGCATCAGCATCCGATGGGCGCCGGTCCGATCCCCCACATACAAGGCGGTCATCGAACGTTTCTTTGGCACGCTCAATTCGCTTCTGAACAAGAAGCTTCCCGGCGGCACGATCCCTATCGAGCAAATGCGAGCCTGGGAGCTGGACCCCAGCAAAGACGCGATCCTCACGCTGGCACAGGTCGAAGCCCTGCTGACGTCAGCGATTGGGATCTATCATCAAGAACTTCACTCCACCCTTGGCGACGCCCCGCTCCATATCTGGACTAAGGGGGTCCGCGATCACGGTGTTCAGGTGATCGGTGACGATGCCCAGCTCGACAAGATGGTTGGCGCTCATGAGGAGCGAACGCTTTCCCGGTCTGGCGTGTCCTTGTTTGATCTCCAGTTTCATGAGCCGGCGGTAACAGGCCCATTACTGGAAAAACTTGCAGGGCGGACGCCCAGAAAGTCGCGCCGCAAGGGGTCAGCTACGGCCAAGGTCACCGTCAAATACAACCCCGCCAACTTCGGCGAGGCACATGTTTGGGACCCGACGACTGGCCAATACGAAACTCTCCCTTGCACTGATCCGGACTACGCCTCGGGCCTGTCAAAATGGCTTCATCAGCAGATTCAGCAGTGGGAGCGCGAAAGCCAGGCGATAGACGAGGAGGGGCGTCGCGATCGGCGCCTTGAGCTCAGGCGCGAAATCGAAGCCGCCGCTCCGGAGCACCTTCTCAAGCGCAACAGGCGAACAGCCGCTCGCCTTCTATCTCCCCCTCATGTGGAAGCGTCGGCCCGCCAACACTTACGCGTAGCCCATGCAGATCCAAGGCACGATGGCATGGCGCCCGTCATTTCCACAGCGGCCCTGGCTCCAGAGAGAACGGACGGCCACGCAAAGCCCGTACGTCCCCCGCGAGGCAGAAAGGCGAAAGCCCCCTCCAGAACGCGCACCGTGACTGCGGCTCCGCCTGCCTACGAGGACTTTCCTACCATTCGAGATGACAGCGCTGGCTGGGAGGAGTTCCAATGACCTGTACGGGCGCTCCGGCGAGACCTCGATCCCAACTCAACGGCGAAGTGGCGGAGAAGATCGCTCGCTTCAAGGCAGTCTTCATCCCCTACCCCAAGCACGTCGATTTGCACGACCGCTGGGACTACCTTCAACAGCTCGGCGTCAAAACACGCGGGCAACCTCAGATGGGAGTCCGGGTGCTCGCCCCGACCGGCTCCGGCAAGAGCACCGCCGCTCTCGCTTATCAGGCGCGCGTCGAGAGAGATCGACCTCCGACCAAGACCTTCAGGCCCATCGTAAAGGTGGACCTGGAGCGTGGATCTACGTCGAAGAAACTCATGATGTCGATCCTGGACAGGTTCGGCGATCCCTATGCGTCTCATGGCAATGAACTGACTTTGAAGCGCAGGGTTTTCGCTTGCTTCGAACACTTCGGGACGGAGCTTCTGATCGTCGACGAGATCCAACACCTGAACTACCGAAACGGTCTCAAGAACGATGTGACCGACACCCTGAAGGGAATGCTCGACGCCGGACTGGTGCCCATGGCTTTCCTCGGCACCCAGGACGCCGAACAAATGTTCCGTCGAAATCTCCAACTAAATGGGAGGCTTCTGGCACCCTGCGATATCCGGCCACTTGACCCTAAACGGGAGGACGACCGAAGGGACTTCGCCCAGTTTGTAGCCCGCCTCGAAAACGTAATCGTCGACGAAGAGATCCTTCGAGAGCGATCTGATCTTGCGGGAGCGCGGGCGTTAGCCCCGCTATTCGAGGTGTCTGCCGGCGTTGTGGGGCGCGTCTCACGTCTCTTCCAGGTGGGACTTGAGTTTGCACTGCGGCGCGGGGCGCATCGCCTCGAACCGTGCGATCTGGCCAACGCAGTCGATCAATGGGCGATCGAGCAGAACTTCATTTCCTACAACCCGGTGCGGAGATTGCTCGATGCCTGACGCTTCGACGCCTCCTTTAAGCGCGCCTAGCTCGCAACACAGGACGACCTTGCTGTTTCCTGCGATCCCGCAGCCCCACGAGACCCTTCCTGGCTTCCTTTTGAGGTGTGTCACCCGAAATCATCTCGGGACGCCGGTGCAGTTCATGAGGCAGGTCGGAATTGAACTCACCGGTGACTACCTCGGTCGCCTGCAGGCCAACCAGGATCTGATCGCAAGCGCCGTGGGCCTCACCAAACGAGATCTGGAGGGACTCTGGGGCGCAGAACCTCCAGAGGCCGACGGGCGACGACGGCTCGGCGGTGTTTTCCTTCGTCCAGACCTGGTCGAGCAATCACGGCGTCGGGTGCCTCCCAGCATCAAGAGGGGCGACTGCGACGATGCAAGATGGATGATCAAGCCATTCGGATTCTGCCCTCGGACTTGGGAGGTGCTGATTGATGAATGCCCCAACAAGTGGTGTGCAAGACCTCTAACATGGCCACTGGCTGAAGCGATTGATCAGTGCCGGCACTGCGGAACGCCCATAAGCGAAGCATCACGCATTTACGTCCCACCCGCGGCGCGTCCCGCTTTGAAATGGGTTGCCGCGTTGTTCAGCGAATGTGCGGCGACTCGAAAACGAGCCATGTCCGCGGTCCCCGTAGCATTCACCGTGCAAACGGAAACGGACGTCTTCGAGCTGCTGCTGGCTTTCCGCCGTGCCTGGTTGCTGCTGAACAAACACGACTTGGCTGAGGGCGAGGAAGTCGAGCAGCATCTTTCGCCCGTCTGGTGCGCGTGGCGGCATGCAGCTCAGTTCATGTTGGAGTATCCACGCTCGCTATGGGACGAGGAACAAAACTCGCGGTTAGGCAGGCCATCTCAAATCAAAGCCTGGACACGCATAAGGCGGGACACGAGGGTTCCGGTTGTGCGCCAACAGTTCTCAATGGTGCTTGCAGCAGCCAGGGAGCCTGACCCTTTACGGCTCGCGCCGATATCCCGTCCGCTACCGCATACAAAGGTTCGAGCCATTACGTTTGCTGCCCACGTTGGGGTCTCGCCTGGCGCAATAACGCAGCTTGTGGAGGCAAAGTTGCTAACCCCCGTATCCACAACGGGGCGGCAGCGTCAGCACCATCACTTCGATGCAGAAGACGCACGCCGAATTCGTAACGAGATTGAACTTCGCATGTCTTGGCGGCGGTTCACGATCGCAACCAAGCTGCCTCGAGTAGCGATCGAACAGCTCCTTGCATCAGGATGTCTGCTCCCGGTCACAAGCCCGATAACGGAGGTGATCTATGGTGATCGCCAACTCCAACGAGAAGTCGCCGACGAACTGATTAGGCGCATAAACAATCTACCGGAACTTGCGGGATCAGAAGAGTGGCCTTCCCTTTCAACGGCGTTTCAAGGCGTAGGCGGCCGAGAAAAGCCTTGGGCTCCTGTCGTAATGGCAGCGATCAACGGCAAGCTCGACGGCCTTGTCGGTTGGTCGGAAGCCGGTCGAGGCAGCAGTCTGGTGATCAACCCGGTTACGGCGCGCACCCTGATCATGGGAGGGCCGGATGCGACGGCTTGGTTCAGCTTCCGAAAAGAAGATTACGGCTCCTTCTATCGTGACTGGCTGAAGCCTGGCGAGGTGGTCGAGCGCCTCAATTGCTCGGCCGTGGATCTCCCGTTTCTTGAAGAACGGGGCCACCTCTGCCCAATCCCGAAGAGGGAAAGGACGGTCTACCATAGAGGACAGGTCGATGAGTTTTCGCGGCTATGGATGACCACCCGGGAGGCCGCCGCTCGGTTGGGGCTTGAGCCGAAGCACGTATGGCAAACCCTCGAACGGCACCATCTGCGCTCTTCCTTGGGGCAAGGCTTCCATAAGCGTGAGGAACTGGAGGCGCTGGTGGTTATGGAGGCGGCTCTACAACGCTCACTAGCCATTCAGAGACGAGGTGGTCCTCGCGAGTGACCTAAGGAGCTTTGGCGGACGCAAAAGCGCCGACTGACATATCGTGCCGTCCTGCAGCGCGCGGTGTGTCAGATCGACTGATTCTGACTCATCTCGGCCAATCTGAGAGTCCGCTTTCGGGCTGGATGGTCGCCACGCCTGAATGTCCGCTTGTGGATCGGGGACCTTCGTCGCAAACCGACCCGTAGGGGAACTTAGGTTCACAACTTGTCGCTGGGATCGAGTGGCCCGAACGGTAGGATTGCGTCGCCTTGCTCGGAGGGTTCCTCTAGTTCGGCGGCTCGCGCCTTGCGGTTTCGCTCCCTCGCGCGGCGATAGCCTACGTAGACGGCGACATATGATGCGAGAGTGATCAGGGCCACGGCCGTCAAGTTCTGTCGGAGAGGCAGGGCATAGACTTTTCCGATTGTGTACAGCGCGACCATCGCAACAGTCGCCCCACACAAACCTGCCAGCCACGGACCTCCGGTTGGCTTTGGGGCGTAAAGTTCCGCTCGCTCGGCCGCTTCGCGCTTTCTCTTCGCGTCTTCCACGGTTTGCCTCCCGACAGCGCTAGACCAATCGCCAGCCGTGAAGTTGACCCGAAGCCAGCTGGACCGTGACGACATCACCGATCAAGCTGACTTCGGAAGAGCGACGCCCCGACCGGAGGACGTCAAGTTCATGGTTGTTAGCCAGACGAACTCGCCGCCCCCCCTGCGGCAAAAGCGCAATAACGTGAGCAGCCATCGTGATTGGATTCTGCCCGGCGGGAGTGTTTCTGGCGGTGATTTCGTAAAGCCTGATGAGAGACATGACCGAGATTTCCTGTCGGTCCAAACGAGCGACTTAATGGATATGGGGATGCGTGCTCTCTTCCCAGCGCTGCGGGCTTCCGCTTTCCACCCATCTCGGACAATCGAGATGTCCGCTTTCGGCACAGAGAGGTGATTGAGACAGGATACGCCATTTCGAGGTCCAGCAGACCAACGCTGCCTCAAGACGCTTGGCGAGCTGCCTATGGTGTATACTTGCTCTCATCTGCACTCATCGACGCGGTGAAGGCTGCGATTTCGCTGACCGCGCAGCTTTCAGCCGTCAGCAGGATGAAATGCGGGGCGCCTTCGATGCGCACGAACCGGACGACGCCTACGTCGGCGAGGCGACGGGCATGGGCCAATGCGCTGGCGTAGGGGGTCTTCGGATCCATGTCGCACTGGAGCACGAGAACGGGCGGCAGACGCGTCGGCGGCGCGAACGGGGATGGCCGCTGCGATGCGGCTTGCGAAATCAGCCTGCTCGCCCATGTCGGCGTGACGGGCGTTCGGAAAGACGAGGCGTTCGACGTCCACGCCTCGCGCGGAAAGACCTTCCTCCAGCATTCGGCTGAGCCCGGGTGCCAGCATCTCGTCTCGCCCGGCTTCCAGCCCCAGGCGATCAGGGGGCGGGATTCGGCGTCGGCCAAAGCTCGGGCTTGCCGGGCCATGACCTCGGTCACGGCCCGGAAGTGGGCGATATCCGCTGTTCCGACGGTGTCGCCATAGCCCGGATAATCAAACATCAGGACGTCGCCGAGGGGCGACAGCTTTCGGGCCGCCGCGCCGCCGCCCGCGCTGCGCCGAAAGGTGTTGCCGCCGCAGTAGAGGATAAGGGGGGTATTGGCCGCGCCGGCGCGGACGCGGGTCGCGCCGATCCCGCCGGCCGCGTACCGCAGGACCACGACCTCCGCATCGCCCGGCGGCGGGTCCGCAGGCAGGATCAGTTGCTCGGCGGCCACCCGGTCGTCGGGCCAGAAGAAGGCGTCCTCGGGCACGTCCAGCGTCAGGCAGGCCGACAGTCCGCCGGCCGCCGCCAGCACAACGCCCGTCTGAGCCAGCCTCACAGGCCACGAACAGCGCTTCAGCGTGCGCAGGGAAGATATCAATGACATGGATAGCGCTCGACCATCCATTCGCGAAGCGCCTCGGTCACGCTGATGGCGCGCTGGCTCGGCGGGAGGCTGTTCAGGCGGGCGAGCACGTCTTCCGACGACACCGTCACGCGTTCGGGGATGCATGTCGTCGAGGCTCGGCCCGCTGCGAGGGCGGCCTCCTGTTCGGTGCGAATGGTCTTGAAGGCGGTCCGCACCTCGCCGACCAGTCGGCGGGTGTCCGGGTGAAGCAAGGCTGTGAGGTTGCGCGGTATCCGCGCCGCCGAGGCGAGAAACTGTTCGACGGACATCGCCTGTGCGCTCGACGCGAGGAGAAGCGCCGTCATGGCGATGATGAGGCCTGATTTCTTCATTGAACGTCCTTTGGTTTTGCGGTGCCGCTAAACTGGACGCATCGCGGAAAGGAGGCGCCGCTTCGCGGCTCTGAGGCGGGGCGTCTGGAGGGAAGAGCCTCATTCCGGCGACGTGGCCCTCTCCATGAAGATCACGCCGGGCTGGTCGGGGCGGGGGCCGACAACCGTCCACCCCTGTCGGAGATAGAAGCGCAGGGCGGGGGCGTTCGCCTCCGACACGCTGAGCCGCGCCCGCACGAAGCCGCGGCGGCAGAGCGTCGTCATCGCCTGGCGGTCCAGCACGCTCGCCAAACCACGACCGCGCGCGCTGGGGGTGAGGTAGTAGTGGTAGACGTAGCCCAGCGCGGGATCGTCCGGATATCGGCCCGTGACGACTAGGCCGACGACCGTCTCGCCTTGTAGGGCCAAAACCGCCGAGGGCGGATCTTCGGCGAGACGGGCGTCCAGCCAGGCGAGGTAGCCGGCCCCGGTCTCGCCGAACTGGCCGACGAACCGGCGGTCGTCGCCGAACGACAGGGCGAAGATTTCGCGCACGAAGCGGATGACGATCTCGCCGTCGCTGACGGGATCAATGGCGCGGAAGGTGAGCGCGCGGCCGTGTTCCTCTGAAGGCTTCCTCTTCCGATCTGAGGCTGTCATGGGGCGATCCTCGAGGCGGGTGAGTAGGGCAGGGTCGACTTTCCGCGTCCCGCCACGGCCAAGGCCGCCAGCAGGACGATGACCGCGATCAGGCCGGGAAGGCTACCCTCCAGCCCAAAGGCTCCGCCCGTCAGCCAGTCCCGTTCGATACGGAACAGGGGAGTCAGCAGGCTCGGTTCGGCAGCGCCGCTCACGCCGAAGCCCAGCACGACGCCTTGGGTGAGGTTCGCCGACAGATGCAGCCCGAACGGCAGGGCCAGGCTCCGCGTTCGGACATAGGCGAGGCCGAACAGGATCGAAGCGAGGAAGATGTTGGCGCCTGCCAGCAGCCTGATCGAGCCCTCCATGCCCGGATTGCCCATGTGGGTGAGGAAGAAGAGCAGACTGATCAGAATCTGGGCGGGCCAGACGCCGACGCCGTCGATCAGGCGCTGGAACAACAGGCCTCGGAACAGAAGCTCCTCTGCTGCGGCGGCGGCCGTCATGAGCGCGACGGCCGACCACAGGGCGGGCGGATCTGCGAAGACCGCCTCCCAATGCACCCATCCCTTCAGGGTGAGGAATAGGGCGGGCGCCGCCATCAGCGCGGCGCCCAGAACCGCTCCAAGGGCCAGTTGCGCCGACCAGCGCCGATCGAGCCGGCCGACGACCTCGAACACGGGGCGGCGGCGCAACTTCTGGATCGCCATCGTCGCGATCAGGATGATGAGCGCCTGCTCCGGCATGGCGAGCGGGCGGTCCCAATGGGCGGACGCCATGATCGCCGGGAATAGCAGCGACGCCAGAACGATCAGAAAGGCGGTGATCCACCAACCGTTTCGAAGGCGGCGCGCCTGGCTGAGGAATATCCTGATCATCCATCGGGGCATGGGGGTTGCTCTTTTATGCGAAGGCGGGCCTGGGCGGACGCCGTCAGCTAGAAGGCAAGGGTCAGGCTCGAGACGACCAAGCCCCACGTCAGGGCGAGGCCGGTCAGATAGGCAATCGTGCGCGCCGGCTGCAGGCCGCGCAGATAGATGGCCGTGTGCAGGTAGCGAACGACGACGAAGCCGCCGAACCACCAGGCCGCCGCCTCAGCGGTCCCGCCCATCAGGGCGAAGGTCAGGGCGGCGATGAGGAAGAAGGGGATGTTTTCGAGATCGTTGCGCCAGACATTGCCGCAGCGGACGACGAAGGGGGCCTCGCGGTCGGTCACGGTCGTCCGCATCAACCGGGCGTCTTCGGCGACCAGGAAGGTGCGCGCCCGGGCGCGGCTCACCACCTGGACGGCGCTGAGGAGGGTGGATTTGAACAGCAAGGCCGCGAGGGCGAGGACGAGGACGGGCAGGGCAGGATAGGCGGTCATGGGGAGGCTCCTTGAACCAGGGTTTTCCGGAACCTGACGCTGCCAGGACGGTCTTGATAGTGGCGGAATTGACAATTTGATGGCCAAATTAGCCAAACCAGGGAGGCGGCGGTGCGCAAAGTCACGGTGGGAATCCTGGTGTTCGAGGGCTGCAAGGAAAGCGGGCTGACCGCGCCTCTGGACGTTTTTCGCATTGTCGACGCCCTGTCGGCCGCCGGCGTGGTGTCGGAGCCTGTCGTCTTTGAGGCCCGGTTCGTCTCGATCGGAGGCGGCCCCCGCCGCATTGCCGGCGACCTGCGGGTCATTTCGAGTCCGGCGGTGAGCAGTGATTTCAACAACTTAGGAGGAGGTAACTTTTCAACGCGGCGCAGGGGGCGATTGAAGAAGGAGCTATTCCCGCAAGGAGACCGATGCGTCGGCCGGCCCGATTGCCGGTCGTCTCAAGGTTCACGACGACCGCTCAGCTGAAAAACGACTGCTGCCGCAGATTTCAATTTCACCAACACAGAACGTAGCTTTGACCATTCGGGGGATGGAGCTAGGGCTCCAAGCCGACGTTTGGTGCGAGACGGAAGCCGAGCGGTCGCTACCTTCGCGATATGCCGTCGACCGCTTCACCAGCGGAACCTAGGTCATAACTTGGCGTCGTAGAGTGCTCGAGCATATCATCCGAGCGCATTGATCAGCGTCGAGAGATGCGAAGGGCGGGCAGATAGAAATCGTTCGAGGCGATCGCCATAGTCGGCGTCTACTGCGCTGCGCACGCTCGGCCTTTCGGCGAGACGCTGGCGCCAGGCGCCCAGCTTGGGTTTGCCCGCGAAAGTCGCCAGGCTGACGTGTCGATCGAAAACCTCGAAGTAGCGAAAGACCGGCGCGAATGCGGCGTCGACCAGGCTGAACGGAGATCCGCGAAAGTAGGGGCCGCTGTGAAGGGCGTCCTCGACCCGGCTGAAACGGGCTTCCAGTTCCGTCCGCCGCGCCTCGAAGGCAGGTTCAGTTGGCGCATTGTAGAGCCCGCTGATGGTGTCCAGGACCGACGATGCGACTGCGATCCAAGCGCGATGTTGAGCGCGTTCCACCGGGTTCCTCGGATGGAGTGCCGGGCCGTAGATCTCATCCAGAAACTCGCAGATCGCGGCGGACTCGAACAGCGTTGTGTTTCCCTGACGAAGAAGGGGGACTTTCCCGAGGGGCGCAAGCGAGCTGAACCAGTCAGGCTTGCTCGCCAAGTCGATGAGCGTTCGCTTGAACGGAACTTGTTTCTCGGCCAGCACGATCGCGGCCCGCTGCACATAAGGGCAGAGGTGATGGCTTACGAGTTCAAGTTCAGGCTCGATCGGCGAGGGCATGGGGAGTCTCCTTGAACCAGGGTGGCCGGAACCTGACGCCGCGACGCCGATCTTGATAGTGGCGAATTTGCCAATATGGCGTCATAATTCGCCAAACGGAGGAGGGGTGCTGTGCGCAAAATCGCGGTGGGGATCTTGGTGTTCGAGGGCTGCCAGGAAAGCGGCCTGACCGCGCCTCTGGACGTCTTTCGCATTGTCGACGCCCTGTCGGCCGCCGGCGTGGCGCCGGAGCCTGTGGCCTTCGAGGCCCGGTTCATCTCGATCGGGGGTGGGCTGCGCCGCACCGCCGGCGACCTGCGGATTCAGACCGAGCCGGCGGACGTCGCGGGGCTGGATGCGCTGATCATCCCGGGCGTGCATCATCGAGACGTCGCGGATCTGCTTTACGCCTTGACCGGGCTCGACGCCGAGGCAGCCTGGCTGGCGCGCATCGCGGCGGCGGGCACGCCGGTCCTGGCGTCGTGTTCCGCCGTCTTCCTGCTGGGGGCGGCCGGCGTGCTGGACGGTCGGCGCGCCACCACCAGTTGGTGGCTCGGGCCGGCCCTGCATGAGCGCTTTCCCAAGGTGCATCTGGAAGCTGACGGACGGATCGTCGCCGACGGCGTCTGCGTCTCGGCGGCGGGGGTGACTTCCTACCACGATCTCGCGCTCTGGTTGGTGCAGCGGTTCGCCGGAGAGGACCTGCGGCGGGCCTGCGCCAAATTCCTGCTGCTCGATCTGGACCGGCAGACCCAGACGCCCTTCGTGATCGACCGGTTGATGGAGTCACCGCGCCAGGATCTGCTGGCCAAGGCGCGCGACTGGCTCAACGAGCGTCTGGCGCAGTCTGTTCGCATCGAGGATCTGGCGCGGCACTGCGGCGTCAGTCAGCGCACCCTGTTGCGGCGGTTCCGCGACACGGCCGATCGCACGCCTGCGCGCTATCTCCAGACCCTGCGCCTGGCGCGGGCCAAGGCGCTGTTGGAGGACACCGCTCTCGCCGCTGCGGAGGTCGCCGCCCAGTGCGGCTACGCCGACGTGGCGACCTTTCGCAAGACTTTCAAACTCCGGATACGTCTGACGCCGCAGCAGTATCGTGATCGGTTTCGACGCGGGCGAGACGCGCCGGACGCGGACGGGGGCTGAGCGGCGGGCGGACCGGGGCCGCCGCAGAAAATCTGCTAGGCGCGCCCGGTTCAAGTCTCCCGTCACTCACTGCGCTCGTTCCTGGTCTTAACCGGCGGCAGGCGATTGAACCGTGGCGACCAGTCCAAAAATGAAACCATCGCCTCGGCCTGCGCCGGCGCCCAGCCGCATGTTGGTTTCGCTACACATGCTCGCGCCTTCAGAAGGTGTAGGACTGGTTGTCGTCCGGCACCAGAACCTGCGTCTCCATATCGTGTTCGCGCACGAAGGCCCTAAGCTCTGCGCGGCTGAGCACGGAGTGATTGACTGTTTCGAGGTGGCTGGCGATGAGCGTTGCCCGCGGCGCGGTCTCGTGAACCTTCTTGATGTCCTCGGTTCCCATGATGATCGAGCCCAGACCCGCGACCTGGGCATCGCCGGCGTTCAAAACCACGACATCGGGGGCATAGGTCGTGAGGTTCGCTGCGACATCATCGTTCCAGACGGTGTCGCCCGCGACGTAGAGCGTCTTTTCACCCGGGCTTTTGAAGACGAGGCCGCAGACGTCTCCTAGGACTTCATAGGCGGCGGCGACGGTCTCGGGGCGACCGTGAAGGCCAGGGGTCTTGATCAGATCAACGTCACCGAAGCGGGCGCCAGCTTGGAGCAGGCGGACATCGGTGAAGCCCTGCGAGCGGATGAGTTCCGCGTCCTTTTCGTGCTGCGCGAAAAGCGGCAGGTCTTTAGGCACCAAGCGAATGGCTGCCTCGTCCCAGTGATCCGGATGGGTGTGGGTCACGATCACCGCGTCCACGTTCAGGATTTCATCCATCGGCGTATTCAGATCGACGCGCGGATTCCGGATGTGGCTGTTCACCGTGCCTTCAAAGCCCGGATTGGCGTCCTTCTCGGCAAGGTAGGGATCGATCAGGAATTTCGAGCCGCCGAAGTCGATCAGCAGGGTAGCGTTCCGAACTTGCTTGATGTGCATGAAATACTCTCAGTGGTTGTTCTGGATCAGATGGTCAAGAACGGTCCAAGAAGGGAAAAATTAAATCTAGCAGCGACAACAACTGGCGAAGCGAACCGCTTGTCCTGGACCGGGCCAATCCGGCTTGGCTCATCACCTGAAAACTCAGGGCATTGTAAATCCTGTGCGTCTTCTTGATATTTGCTCGCCAGCCCTTGCGATGGAGCGGCAGGTGCACCCGGCGCTAGCCGTAGCGCACGCGCGTCTCACAGGCCGCCTTGATACGGGCTTCGAGGATGGCCTGGTCAGGGCGACGGGATTTGTCCATTTCCCGCACCCAGGCAAGTCCGCCGGATCGACGCCCCAGTCATCACAGAGGCCCGCCACCATATCTCGCTTGCGACCAGGCTTTAGGGTTTTTTCCGGATCAAATCCTGCAGCATCTCCGGTCGAGCGAGAGGTCTGTGACCAAGGGCTGGACTAGGTGAAGTAAATATTCAGGTGGCCCGTCAGGTACTTTTGAACCGGACCTTCGTCGATCCAGTGACATTTGCGAGCCCGCCAACGCCTAGCTTTATGATGGCTCCGTCGCGAACAGTGAGCGAGGCATCAATACGACTGGGCGACGGCGGCGTCATGAACCGACCCTGTTCGATTGTCATCTGCTCGGGGGCGGCACCCTCCCGATACAGCAGGCAGGCGAGCGGCCCGGCCGCCATGCCGGTGGCTGCCTCTTCGTCAATGCCGTAGCGCGGCGCAAACATGCGCGATGTCGCGGCAACCTCAGGATCCGCCGTTGCGGTTGTAAAGACGTAAAAGCCAACGATGTCATACAACTCGCTCACTTCTTCGATTGTCTTGGCGTCCACATCGAGCGATTCAAGCAGGTCCGTGTCCTTTACCCCTACAACGATGAATCCGTTGCCGGTATCGACACGTTCGGGGGGGAACCGTGGATCGAGATCCGCAGGCGCCAATCCGAGGGCTGCAAGCACTCGTTCCTGATCGACTGCCAGGAATTTCGGAGGCGTTTGCTCCATGCTAGCATAAGCCCCGGCCACCGTGACTTCGCGAAGGCCGTCCATGGTTTCCTTGGTATGAGCGCCAGCGCTTAGCCTCCCAGTGGATCCAAAGAAGCCGAACGTGGCAATGGTAGCATGGCCGCAATGGGCGATCCGGCGGCGCGGTGTGAAGAACTCCAGTTTGATGGAGGCGACAGCCGAGTCGGAAACGAATGCCGTTTCGGACAGGCCAGCCGCCGCGGCGACGGCGAGCTTGTCGCCGTCGCTGAGATCATCGGCCTCCAAGACGATGGCGGCAGCGTTGCCGCCTGTGCCGTCAGGATGGGTGAAGGCATTTACGAGCAACAGTTCGCGACTTTGAAATCGGGCCATGGTTATCCTCGGTTGGCTTAGGCACAAGCCGCGATGAGCGACGAAATGTGCGAGCGCCGCGGAATTAGAAAGCGCTGTAGGAGTTCGCAGTACTCAGCGGCCACGGCGCTCAGAACGATCTGCCGTTCTGCCAGGCGTGAGCGAACGGGCAAGACCGAATAGGTGAACATCGGAGAGCTTCCGGTTGAATGAACCCGTCGAATTTGCTCTTTCGAGAGCCCTGCTCATAGTGGCGAAATAGCCAATCTGATGGCTAGGATAGCCAAATGGAGATGCCGGCGAGACCCACTCTTGCGGCGTCGGACGTCTGCTATCCGCGCCGGATCTAATGTCCGCTAATGGCGCTAAATGGCTATTAAGGGCTTAGAATGAGCCAAGCGTAGGTGTTCTCTTTAGTAGGTTTGCTGCTGGGCTTGGCCGAGCCTGCCGCGGGTATCGCTGGACGGGCGGAGTTCGCGCACGAAGAATGCGGCGACCTCGCGGTTGAACGTCTGCTTGAATGCAGCCCGATCAAAGCCGGGACGGGATTGGCAAAGTTCGGGGACCATCATTCGCATTTCCGCCGCGCAAGGAACGAGGAAATCGTGGTGCAGGGCTCCAGCCACCAGCTGGTAGTCGGGATCACCCGGCAGACGATCGCGGAAGGGCTCGACGTGCCAGGGAGACGGCAATATCTGGTCTTCGCCAGCCTGCCAGAGCTGGACCGGAATGGCGATGGCGCGAACGCTCTCGTCGGAGAAGGCAAAGCCGAACCCGGGGGCCGCCATGACCGCGGCGGTGATCCGCGGGTCGCGGGCCGAGGCCTGCCAGCCCTTGAGGTCGAGGCCACCCTGAGCGGCGATGATCGTGCAGACGAAGAACTCGGGGTGGGCGGAGCAGTGATCGACGATCTTTTGAGCATCGGCCTCTCCCCCCGCCAAGGCCGCGACGGTGAAGCCGCCGGCGGAGAAGCCGAATGCTCCGATCCGCGACTCGTCGACCTTCGCTGTGCCCGGCCAGTCGCCAGTCATGTAGCTGATGAGGGCGCTGACCTGCGGCGGCCTGTCGGTGAGGGCCAGAGAGCGGCTCATATCGCGGAAATTGTCGCCCGGATGGGTCAGGGCGGCGACTACGAAACCTGCGTCAGCCAGTGCTTCAGCCGTATCCTGGTGCCCGAGGGCGCTGCCGCTGTTGCCGTGGGAGATAACCACGAGCGGGGAGGGGCCGCGCTCTGGCGCAGCGGGGCTCCAGACTGCGGCCTCGATCATCTCGCCCGAAGGGCCTGCAAAACGCACCGTCTCGGGGGCCCGGGCCTGGGCTGGCTGGGCTCCGACTAGCAGAAGTGCCACTGCCAGAAAATTCAGCACGGGGCGGAAGGTGTTCTTGCGGGGCATTTCGTGACCTCGGTGGCGGGGATGGGAGTGATGGTGGAAGGACCGGTCCCGCCCATTGGGGGTGTCTGACAAAGCTTACTATAATCAGGTGGTGATTGCGCTTCGGGCGGTTTGGCGGCTCTCGACCCTGGCAAGGCTCACGAGCCCCGCCAACAGGGCGAAGACCGCGCCGATCCCGAGCCCGAGGCGCGAAGCGAATCCCGACGGCCCGAGAGTGAAGAGCAGCGTCATCAGAACGGCTCCAGCGGTCTGCCCGGTCAGTCGCGCCGCGCCTTGGGCACCGCCGGACGCGGCGCTTCGCTCCAGCGGGGCCGATAGAAACAGGTTGCGGTTGTTAGGGGTCTGGAACAGACCGAAGCCGATTCCGCTAAGACCGGTTAAGAGCACGAGCGGCCGCAGGTCGCCCACGAACGGCCAAAGGGCGGCGCCGAGCAGACCTGCGGCGAGGCACGTTCCACCCGCGGCGCAGAGCCAGGCCGTCGAGAAACGGTCGGCGAGCCGTCCGACCACGACCGCCGTCAGGGCGACGCTCGCCGGCCAGACGGTCATGAAAAAGCCCGTCGCCGCGGTGGTTTGGCCAAGGGGGCCCCGCAGATAGAATGGCAGCGCCACGAGGGCCGCGGTCTGCCCGGCGAAGCACAGCACCGAAGCGATCACGGAGATCCGGAAAGCGGGCGTGCGCAGAAGATCCAGCGGGATCAACGGGGCGGCTTTGCGCGACTCCCGCCGGATGATCATGCCGAGGCACAGGATGCCGGCGATCGCCAGGCCGACGGCTAGCCATGGACGGGCCAGCATGAGCTGGGCGGCGACGGCGAAAGTGCCGAAGACGCCGGCGCAGAGCGCCAGGCTGGTGAGGTCGAGCCGCTGCACGCTGGCGGAAGTCCTCGGGAGTTGTCGAGCCGCACAAAGCACCGCGAGCGCGAGCGGCGCCTGGACAACGTAGAGCCAGGGCCACTCGGCCCGGGAAAGGATCGCTGCGCCCAGCGCAGGCCCGGCGGACGAGGCCAAGGCCACCGTGAGCGCATTCCACCCGATCGCCGCTCCCAGCCGTCCCGCCGGGACAATGAACCTCAGCAGCGGGACGCCCAATGCCATGATTGCAGCTCCTCCCAGGCCCTGAACGGCTCGCGCCGCGACCAGCCAGGGCGCGGACGGAGCGATGGCGGCCAGCAGCGAAGCCCCGGCGAACAGAGCTGCCCCGGCGGCGAAAACGCGACGATATCCCAGCCGCTCGCCGAGTGCAGCGCAGGGCAGCAATGCGACGAGGAGGGCGGTCTGATAGGCCGTGACCACCAGAACCGCCAGTGCGGGAGTGATGCCAAGGTCCGCCGCGATCATTGGCAACGCTAGGTTCGTCATGCCTGCGTCCAGGACCACCATGGCCATGGCCGTCAAGACGGCCGCGACCGGCACGGCTGTGCCAGGGCCGCGCGGCTGCCTGGCCGTGGGCAGGTCGGGTCCGAGCGGTATCATTCCGACAGCGACGGGACGGTCCAGGCGCCGTCGCGCTCCACATAGCGGATGAGGAGTCGGTGCTCGCGGTCCTCCGCCCTAAGATCGCGCTCGGTGAAGCGGAACAGAAGAGCAGAGTCGCTTACGCAGCGCGTGTCATGAATGTCGCCGGGCAGGTAGAGTTGGGCCTCTCCGGCGCGGACGCGGGTCACGTTGCGCCTTACCAAGCGAACCTCGCCGTCTTCACCCTTCACGCGGGCGTAGGTTCCCATCTCCATCTCGCCGCTCTGAAGGCCGTACAGGACCCAGCTTCGGCCATGGTCGTGCGGCGGCCTGTAAAGCCCCGCCTGCTCCGTGTGAGCGAGGAGCATAAAGCCGTGTTGCGGATCGCGATGGAGTTCCACGGAAGCAGGAGCGTCTTGAAGCAAGGCGGCCAGCCACTCTTCGTCATCAGAGGCGCTGAGCAGGGTCTCCATCTGGATTTTACAGTCGCTGGCAAGCGCCGTCGTCAGCGGCCCCCAGCGCTCGCGCACACGATGGATGAACGTTTGAAGGGCTGACTGGGCCATGTTTCTCGCTCCGAATTTTCGTCGGAGTGGAAGGTACGGCTCGCGGAGGATTGCGGAAGGCGCGCCGTTCTCATGTTATCCATGCATGAGGTGCAATCAGGCCCCGGGTCAAACTCCATGTCGCATCCGGATCTCAATCTCCTCGTCACCCTCGACGCCCTTCTCGCCGAAGGCAGCGTGGCCGGCGCCGCGCGCCGTCTCCGTCTAAGTCCCTCCGCCATGAGCCGTTCGCTCGCGCGGCTGCGTGAGACGACAGGCGATCCCCTTCTGGCCCGAGCCGGTCGCTGCCTGGTGCCTACCCCTCGCGCCGTGGAATTAAGGGACAAGGTGCGGCAGGTGGTTGAGGACGCCGGCTCTATTTTGCGTCCGGAGCAGACGGTCGATCTACGGGCGTTAACCCGAACCTTCACGGTACGCACCAGTGATGGTTTCGTAGAGACGTTCGGGGCTCGTCTGGCCAATCGCCTGGCCCGGGAAGCGCCCAGCGCCCGTCTGTTCTTCTTGCAGAAACCCGACAAGGCCAGCGAGCCGCTGCGCAGCGGTCGGGTGGATCTGGAGACCGGAGTGATCGAGGCGACGACCGGGCCGGAGGTGCGCAGTCAAGCACTATTCAGGGATCGGCTCGTCGGCGTTGTCCGTGGCGGGCACCCTCTGGTCCAGGGAGAGGTCACTATGGCCAGCTACTCCGAGGCCGAGCACGTCCTCGTGTCGAGGACGGGCCTCGAAGACGATGCGCTCGACCGACCTTTCCTACCGATAGAGGCGGGGCGGAAGGTGGCAAGCCTCGTTAGCGGATTCTCGGCCGCCCTGTCGTTGGTGAGGGCCTCGAATCTGGTGGCCACCGTTCCGGATCGTCACACCCGCGGCCTGCGCGAGGGGTTGCACAGCTTCGCGCTGCCCGTGCCGACCCGGGAGTTCACGGTCTCGATGCTATGGCATCCGCGCATGGACGCAGACCCCGCTCACCGCTGGCTGAGGACATGCGTCAGGGAGACCTGTCGCCAAAACTGATACCGGCAAATTGGGGTGCGCATTTCGCGCGCCCCGAACGTTCGGTTCTGGTGCGCAGAAGAGCTGCTTTGGGACTAGGATGGAAATCGACAGGGAGGCGACCTCACCTGTGCCGAAAGCGGATGATCGATACCTCAACACGCACCGTCGTCGGCGCACCAATCCCTGTCGGATCACGCCCAAGCAGCATCGCGCTAGCCTATACGCCGCCCTCTCTGCCGGCGACGGTCCCGACTCTGTCGGAATGGGCTATGATCCTGTTGGGCCTCATGCTTGCAGGCGGGGCCGCGATCATGGTCCAGCAGCGTCGCACGGCCTAAGATCTGGATCTTCCGCCGGAACGAAACCCGCTCGAAAGGGCGGGGTTTCTGCTGTCAGGCGTTGAACGCGTTGCTGCACCAATGTCCGCATCGGGTCGATTTCGGTCTTGGCCGTCTGCGCAGAAAGCGGATCTGCGCGCGAGGATCGAATGTCGCCTTTCGGACAGCGCGGTAATGACCGCTCCTGGCGCAGCGCAGACCTTCGGTGACTGCCGTTTAGTGGTTCGTTGAGAATGATTCTCGTGTTGCGCCGTTCCTAAGTGGTTTTGAGCCGGCGCTAAGTGGTCCTGACACTGGTCCTGACACAATGACATGGCGAGGGTTCTTGACGGCCTCGTACAGTATGTCGCATACACTGTATGTCGCACACTATATGGCGGCGAGTGAGGAGAGGGCGCGTGGACAGGGCTCTGTTCGAGGCGATGCGGCTGGAGCTGCGGCGCGGGTCGCTGGTGCTGGCGGTGCTCGCCTGCCTGCGGACCGAACGCTACGGCTACACCCTGCGTCAGGCCCTGGCGGCGGACGGGTTGGAGATGGAGGAATCCACCCTCTATCCGCTGTTGCGGCGGCTGGAGGGGCAGGGGCTGCTGACCAGCGAATGGCGCGAGGAAGAGAAGCGGAAAAAGCGCTTCTACGTCCTGTCGCCCCAGGGCGAGGTCCTGCTGGCCGCCCTGACCGAGGAATGGCGCGGCATCAACGCCTCGCTGGATCGCATGCTGTGAATTTTCGGGGGAGGGAGACCACAATGGACGTGATCGAACGCTATCTGGAGGCCGTGGCGGCCCAGTTGCCGGTCGAGGAGCGCGAGGACATCGTCGCCGAGCTGCGCGATCTGATCCTGAGCCGCATCGAGGCGCGCGAAGACGAACTGGACCGCGCCCTGAGCGACGAGGAGAAGGAGGCGATCCTGCACGAGATCGGCCACCCCCTGGTCGTCGCCGCCCGCTATCGCAAGGGGCCGGACAGTCTCATCGGGCCCGAGCTGTTCCCTTACTGGCTGTTCGGGGCCAAGGCCGGGTTGATCGTGATCGCCGCGGTGCAGGCGCTGGGGCTGCTGGTCCATGTGGTGGGCGATCCGGCTGATTTCGGCCAGGCGATCGGCCAGGCCTTCCAGGGCTTCTTCGGTGGAGCGCTGACTCTGCTGGGCGCGCTGACGCTCGCGGGAGCGATCATGGAGCACTACGACATCAAGCCGACCTGGCTGACCAAATGGCGGGTGCGCGACCTGTCGGCCTTCGGCTTGGCCGACCCGGCGAAATGGGGCGCGTCGATGGCTGGAAGCGACAAGGCCAAGGCCGAATGGATGCCCCAGGGCGCCAAGGTCTGGGGCGTGCGGGCCGAGACGCCACGCGCCGCCGAGGCCCTGTGGTCCTTCATCGCCAGCGCCGTCTTCATCCTGTGGTGGATCGGTGCGATCCGCTTCACCGGCGTCGGCGACTTCGCCCTGCGCGGCGGCGACGTCAGCGTGACGGCGGCGCCGATCTGGTCGCTGCTGTTCGGGCTGATCCTGGCCTGGGCCGTGGCGGGCATGGCGGTGGACGGCGTCACTTTGTGGCGACCGGAGGCGCGGCGGCTGCAGGCTTTGTTGAAGATCCCGGTGGCCGCGGCGGGACTGTGGATCGGCTGGCGTCTGTTCCAGGCCGGGCACTGGGCCACCCTGACCCAGGGCGAGCAGACGGCGCGGGTCATGGGAACCTCGCCCATCCACATGGACTTCGACGCCATCCACGCCATTCCCGAGGCCCAGCGCGGCCTGGCCGAGACGGCCCTGACCCTGGGCACGGTGCTGAGCTGGGTGCTGGCGATCATCATGCTGTGCCTGGCGGTCGACATCCTGAAGGCCCTGTGGCGGATGGCGACGGCGCGGGACTGATCGGTCGCGGCGCCGCCATGTCCGAAAACCGCGAGACAGGGCGGCGCGACGGGCGCATGTTGCGGGCATGGAAGACGCCCGGGACAGTCTGGATCAGGAGGCCTGCTACCGGGCGGTCCTGGCGCGCGACCCGCGCTTTGACGGGCGCTTCTTCACCTGCGTGAAGACGACGGGGATCTATTGCCGCCCGGTCTGTCCGGCGCGCACCCCGAAACGGGAAAACATGCGCTTCGTCGCCTCGGCGGCGGCGGCGGAGGAGGCAGGGTTCCGCGCCTGCCTGCGCTGTCGGCCCGAGACGGCGCCCGATATGGGGGCGTGGCGCGGGACCTCGAACACCGTCAGCCGGGCGCTGGGCATGATCGAGGCGGGGGCGCTGGATGAAGGCGATGTCGATGGGCTGGCCGCGCGGCTGGGGGTGGGCGAGCGGCATCTACGACGCCTGTTCCGTCAACATCTGGGCGCGGCCCCGGTCAGCGTGGCGCAGACGCGGCGGGTGCTGCTGGCCAAGGCCCTGATCCACCAGACCGACCTGGCGATGGCCGAGGTGGCGATGGCGTCCGGCTTCGGCAGCGTCCGGCGCTTCAACGAGACATTTCAGGGGCTTTACGGGCGGCCGCCCTCGGCCCTGCGACGCCGGGCCGAGAAGGCGGGCGATGGCGGGGTCAGGCTCGGTCTGGCCTACCGGGCGCCCTATGCGGTCGAGGCCATGCTGTCGGCGCTGGCTGCGCGCGGCGACACGGTTGAGGGCGGGGTCTGGCGGCGCGAGTTAACGCCCGATGTGGACGGCGCAACCGGCGAGGTCTCGGCCCGCTTCGAGAGCGGAAACCGGCTGGCGGTGACAGTGGCGGCCTCGGACCTGAAGGCCCTGCCGGGCGTGCTGGCGCGGGTGCGGCGGGTGTTCGACCTGTCGGCGGACCCCGAGGCGATCCAGCGCGACCTGTCGGCGGACGCTGTCCTGGCGCCTTTGGTGAAGGCGCGGCCTGGCCTGCGCCTGCCCGGCGACTGGATCAATGCGGGGGCGGACATGGCCAGCGACCGATTGGAAGACGAGCGGCTCGCAAGACGGGCCGAGCAATGGCGGCCCTGGCGGGCCTATGGCGCGCTGCACCTGCGCGAAGCGGGGATCGACGGCGCCGCATTGATGGAGATGGACGATGAAAAAGACGCAGCCTGAAGCCTTCACCCTGGACCGCATCGCCTCGCCGGTGGGCGAGGTCCTGCTGGTGACCGACGCCGAGGGCGCGGTGCGGGCCTTCGACTTCGCGGATTATGAGGCGCGGATGTTGAAGCTGCTGGCCCGCCACTACGGCGAGGTCGTGCTGACCGCGGGTCGGGCGCCCGAGGCGGTGCGGGCGGCGGTGGCGGCCTACTTTGGCGGCGACGCCACGGCCCTGGACGGGATCGCGGTCAAGACCGGCGGCACCGACTTCCAGCGTTCGGTCTGGGCGGCCCTGCGCACCATTCCGGCGGGCGAGACCTGGAGCTACGGCCAACTCGCCTCGGCCATCGGCAAGCCCAGCGCCGTGCGCGCCGTGGGTCTGGCCAACGGGGCCAATCCCGTGGGCGTCATCGTGCCCTGCCACCGCGTCGTCGGCGCCAACGGAACCCTGACCGGCTATGCGGGCGGGCTGGAGCGCAAGCGCTGGCTGCTGGCGCACGAGGGCGCGGCGCCCCGCCTTATCTGAGCGGCGAGGTGAACTGGTCGGGCGTCAGAGCGCGGGGGGTGAAGCGGGCTTCGCGCACGGCGCCGTTGAAGTAGTTGACGCGGTTGATGCGCGTGCCGACCGAGGACCGGCCGGGGCCTTGCGGCTTGAAGGCGATCTCGGCCCCGGTCTGCAGCACGCCGTTGACGAAGGAGCGGTAGGTGGTCCCGTCGAAGGTCTGGGCGACGTGGGCCCACTGGCCGAGGGGGTGCAGTTTCGTCTCGTCGATCAGGGGCTTGTTGTAGCCCTCGCCCTTGGTGAAGGCGTCCAGATACCAGCCGCCCTCGACCACGCGGATCTCGAACATGATGCGGGTGCCGGGACCGCCCGGCGCCTCATCCGACTGCAGGTGGAACCAGCGCTGCTCGAAGGGGCCGCCGTCGGGGCGGAAGACGGCTTCGAAGGTGAAGGTCGCGGCGCCCGCCAGCGGATGCCTGTCGATGAACAGGGCGTCGTCCACGCCGTCGAACCGGACCGCCGGGCCAAAGGGGCTGGCGACGATCTGCGGCGCGCCCTCGACATGGGTGACCTCGCCGCCGATGGCCGACAGGCGGTCGAAGGTCCAGACGGTCTGATCGGCGGGCGCGGCGGCGGGCAGGGAGGCGCAGGCGGCCAAGCCGAGCGGAGCGGCCAGAACGGCGCGGCGGTTCAAGGTCATGTCGTCCCCCTCAGGCCGCGCCGTCGAGGAAGAGGCGGCAGGCCGGATTGTCGGTCTCGTCGACATAGGGGTAGCCGAGGGCGTCCAGCGCGGTCCAGAGGGCGGCGACCTGATCCGGGGCGACGCTGATCCCGGCCAGAACCCGGCCCACGTCGTCGCCGTGGTTGCGATAGTGGAACAGGGTCAGGGCCCAGGCGGGCTGGAGGCTGTTGAGGAAGCGCAGGAAGGCGCCGGGGCGCTCGGGGAACTCGAAACGCAGCAACCGTTCGTGCGGCAGGCCGATGGTGCGGCCCCCGACCATGTAGCGAACGTGCAGCTTGGCCGTCTCGTTGTCGCTCATGTCCTCGACCGCGTAGCCGTCGGCGCGCAGGCGTTCGATCAGGGTATGCCGCTCCTCGGCGCCGTTCTTGAGCGAGACGCCGACAAAGATCTGGGCCGTGCCGTCGCCGGACCAGCGATAGTTGAACTCGGTCACCGAGCGGCCGTCGAGGCTCTGCAGGAAGCGGTGATAGTCGTCGCGGCGGTCGGGCATGGCCACGGCCAGCAGGGCCTCGGCGCCTTCGCCGATCTCGGCCCGTTCAGCCACGTGACGCAGGCGGTCGAAGTTGACGTTGGCGCCCGAGTTGATCGCGACCAGGGCGCCGGTTCCGGGATGGCGCGCGGCCCAGACCTTGAGCCCCGCCAGGGCCACGGCGCCCGAGGGCTCGGCCACGGCGCGGACGTCGTCGAAGATGTCCTTGATCGCCGCGCAGATGGCGTCGGTGTCGACCAGGACGATGTCGTCCAGCAGGTCGCGGCACAGGCGGAAGGTCTCGTCGCCCGCCCGGCGTACGGCCACTCCGTCGGCGAACAGGCCGACCTGATCGAGGGTGACGACCTTGCCGGCGGCCAGGGCGCTCTTCATCGTCGGGGCGTCGGCGGGCTCGACGCCGATGATCTTCGTCTCGGGGCGCAGGAAGCGGACGATGGCCGCGACCCCCGCCGCCAGACCCCCGCCGCCGATGGGGATGAAGACGGCGTCGATGGGATCGGGGTGCTGGCGCAGGATCTCCAGCCCGACTGTGCCCTGGCCCGCGATCACGTCGGGGTCGTCGAAGGGGTGGACGAAGGTCGCGCCCGTCTCCTGTTCCAGCTTGCGCGCGTGGGCGTAGGCGTCGTCGAAGCTGTCGCCGTGCAGGACCACGGTCCCGCCCAGGGCCTTGACCGCCGCCACCTTGATGCCCGGCGTGGTGGTCGGCATGACGATGGTGGAGGCGGCACCGCGCCTCGCCGCCGCCAGGGCCACACCCTGGGCGTGATTGCCCGCCGAGGCGCAGATGACGCCGCGCGCCAGCTCGGCCTCGCTCAGGGCGGCGATGCGGTTGTAGGCGCCGCGAATCTTGAACGAGAAGACCGGCTGCAGGTCTTCGCGCTTCAGCAGGGCCGGGCGGTCCAGCCGCCCCGACAGCCGCTTCAGCGGATCCAGAGGTGTTTCCTCGGCCACGTCATAGACGCGGGCGGTCAGGATGCGGCGAACGGTGTCTTGCACAAAAAACTCGAAACAGCGCGGTCGGGAGGATCAAACGACCTCTGATCTAGGCCAGAACTCGCACGCGGGGGAAGGGTCTTGCGGCGGACGCTTGGCGGATTGTTTGCGCGCCGCATATTTACCCGGGTAATATGTTCATCTATTTAATCCGGGTAAAACAGAAGGAGGCGTCCATGACGTCCACAGATCGCAAGGCGCTCATCGCCGACTACAAGGACCGCGAAACCGTCGCCGGGGTGTTCGCCGTCATCTGTTCCGCCACCGGCCGCGCCTGGGTGGGGCAGAGTCGTCACATCGACACCCAGCAGAACGGTCTGTGGTTCGCGCTGAAGCTGGGCAGCAGCCCGTATCGGTCGCTGCAGGCCGAATGGACCGCCCACGGCGCCGACAGCTTCCGCTTCGAGCAACTGGACCGCCTGGCGACTGACCTGTCCGATATGGCCCGCAAGGACGACCTGAAGAAGCGCGCCGCCCTGTGGACCGCGCGGCTTGGCGCGGAGAAGCTCTGAACCGGCGCTCTTGCAATGTAACCTGTAGGTGATACGTGTAACCCATAGGTGTCACGGGAGGGGCGGGTGAGCGACGAATTGGAAAAGGCCAAGGCGAACGAGCGGCATAGGGCTCGACGTCTGTGGATGGCGGCCGGCCTGGGCGGGCTGGGCGTGGCCGCCCTGCCTTGTGCTGTTTTTCTATGGAATACAGGCTGGCCAGCCTGCGAGCCGCTGGCCGTGATGCTGGCGGTCGTCGGGATCAGCGTCGTGGCTTCCAGCTTCGCCTGGGGCGGCCGCCATATGCCCAACGGCGACACCATCCGCGTCGAAAACGCCAAGGGCGGCTATCGCGACATGATCCAGAAGCAGCGGGCCGTGTCGATGGCCCTGATGCCGATCACGTCGCTCTATCTGGTCTATCGGGGAACGCTCGGGGTCTGGAACATCGCAAACGGGCAGGGCGACCAAGCGGACTGGAGCATGGCTGCCCTGTCGCCGATGATTCCGATGGTTCTGCTGCTGATGGTCGCGGGCCTCGATAATCCGGGCGACAAGAAGATGAAGCGGTTGCTGGAGGACGAACTGACCCTGTCCTTCCGCCGCAGCGCGCTGAACATGGCGCTGGCCGTGGCCATGGTCGGGCTGCTGGGCGTTTTTGCTCTGGGACTGTGGCGGCCCGAGGCGGCGGTGGCGGCTCTGCCGGGCCTGATGTTCGCCACGGCCTCGGCGTCGGCGCTGCGCTACTGGCAGCTGGACCGGCGGGCCAGCGGTGGCTGAGCCGCGTCTGGTCATCCACCTGAAGGCGGTGCGGACAGCGGCGGGGCTGACGCAGCAGGAACTGGCCGACCGGGCGAAGCTGTCGAGGAAGACGGTGAATACGGTCGAGAACGGCGTCTTCACCCCTTCGGTCCTGGTCGCCCTGACGCTGGCGCGCGCGCTGGACGTGCCGCTGGACGCCCTGTTCACGCTGGAGGACTGAGCCGATTTCCCTTGCGCCGTGTGCGGAAGGGCCTACATTGCGCCTGCTTATGCTAACTTTGAGCATAAGTCGGGGCCGCGCAGACGGCCGCAAGGGAGTTGAGGCGATGGCGGACGGCGCTTTCGGTCTGTCGAAGGAACTGGCGGAAGAGACCGCTCCGGTCTGGGAGAAGGTCAAGGGTCTGGTGACGCCGCTGGAGTGGCCGGAACAGGCGAAGCTGATCAGCGAGATCAACGCGCTGAAGAAGCAGCGTGACGCCGTCATCCTGGCCCACAACTACATGACGCCGGAGATCTTCCACGGCGTGGGCGACTATGTCGGCGACAGCCTGGGGCTGGCCAAGGAGGCCGCCAAGTCCAAGGCCAAGGTGATCGTCCAGGCGGGCGTGCACTTCATGGCCGAGACGTCGAAGATACTGTCGCCGGACAAGACCGTGCTGATCCCCGACCTGCGCGCGGGTTGCTCGCTGGCGTCGTCGATCACGGGGGCGGACGTGCGCCTGATCAAGCAGCGCTACCCCGGCCTGCCGGTGGTCACCTATGTGAACACCACCGCCGACGTGAAGGCCGAGACCGACATCTGCTGCACCAGCGCCAACGCCGTTCAGGTGGTGGAATGGGCGGCCAGGGAATGGGGCGTCGAAAAGGTCATCCTGATCCCCGACGAGTTCCTGGCGCGCAACGTCGCGGCCCAGACGAATGTCGGCATCATCGCCTGGAAGGGCCGCTGCGAGGTGCATGAGCGCTTCACCGCCGACGACATCGCCGAGATGCGCGCCGCCTATCCGGGCGCGGAAATCCTGGCCCACCCGGAATGCCCGGAAGAGGTGCTGGCGGCGTCGGACTTCGCCGGCTCGACGGCGGCCATGATCGACTACGTGGTGGATCGCAAGCCGAAGCAGGTGGTGATGATCACCGAGTGCTCGATGGCTTCGAACGTCAAGGGCGACGTGCCCGGCGTCGACTTCATCGGCCCGTGCAACCTGTGCCCGCACATGAAGCGCATCACGCTCGAGAACATCCGCGACTGCCTCAAGTACATGCAGTTCGAGGTTACGGTGGAGCCCGAGATGGCCGAGCGCGGGCGTCTGGCCGTGCAGCGGATGATCGACCTGCCGCCGCCTGCCGTTCCGGCGCGCTATGACCTGATCAAGGCCCGGCACCACGTCGACGTGGAGCTGATCTGAGGTCCTGCGGCGATGCGGCCCGTTGCGGGCCGCGCGTCGCAAGCCCAGTTCGACGCCATGAGCGATATCGACAACACTCCACGCCGCCCCGGTCCCTGGGATCTGCCGCCCGAACCGGCGACGTCCGAGCCCGTGCGCGCGTCCAAGGCCGCGCGGCTGGAGGACAAGGGCCAGCATCCGGCCTGGGCCATCGCTTCGACCCTGCTGATGGCGGGTTTCCTGTGGTGGATCACCGGCAGCGTCATCGTGGCGGGGGCCGTGCTGTTCGGCCTGTTCGTGCATGAGTATGGCCACGTGCTGGCGATGAACCGCCTCGGCATGGGGCCGGCGCGCATCTACATCATCCCCTTCCTCGGCGGGCTGGCCAAGGCGCAGCGCGAGCCGAAGAGCGAGTGGCATGGGGTGTTGGTGTCGCTGGCGGGGCCGGCCTTCGGCCTCATCGCCATGATCCCTTTCGTGGCCGTCGGCTTGGCGCTGCGTTCGCCCGAGTGGCTGATGGGGGCCTTCTTCATCGCCATGATCAATCTGGTGAACCTGCTGCCGGCTCCGCCGCTGGACGGCTCGAAAGCGCTCGGCCCGGTGCTGACGCGGGTGCATCCGCGGCTGGAGCAGGTCGCTCTGCTGGCCGTCGGCGGTCTGGCGGTCTGGTGGGGGCTGTCGACGGGACGGTTCATTCTGGCGGCGTTTCTCGGCATCGCCGTCTTCAGCCATCTGAAACGCGGCGTCTGGCGCGCGGCCTGGGGACGGCTGAGCTGGCCCGAGGCGGGGCGTAGTCTGGCGCTGTATCTGGCGACGGCCGTGGTCTGTGCGGCGGCGGCCATCGGCGCCCTGCTGCCCCTGACCGGGGGCGCGGTGGAGCCGGCCTTCGACATGGGCTTGCGGTTCATCGGCGTGGGAGGCCGCTAGGGGCATGGCGCGCATCCGGCATGACGGGCCGCTGATCATCGGCGGCGGACTGGCGGGGTTGTCGGCCGCGCTGGAGGCCGCGCCGGCGAAGGCCTTGGTGGTCACGCCGGATTTGCTGCTGAACGCCTGTTCCTCGGCCTGGGCCCAGGGCGGGCTGGCGGCGGCCCTGTCGCCCAGGGACAGCGCGGTCCTGCACGCGAAGGACACCGAAGGCGCGGGCGCCGGTCTGGTCGAGCCCGAGGCGGCGCGCGCCCTGACAGAGCGCGGGCGCGAGACGGTGGAGTGGCTGGCCGCGCTGGGCGCGCCCTTCGACCGCGACGAGACGGGCGGCTTCTCAGTCAGCCTTGAGGCGGCGCACAGCCTGCCGCGCGTGGCGCGGGTCGGC
This sequence comes from Brevundimonas sp. UBA7506, assembly GCF_002479495.1. Classification (GTDB taxonomy): domain Bacteria; phylum Pseudomonadota; class Alphaproteobacteria; order Caulobacterales; family Caulobacteraceae; genus Brevundimonas. The sequence goes on along the minus strand of NZ_DLNQ01000008.1, from coordinate 84,028 downwards.
GGCGACGGAGCGGGGCGGGCCATCCTGTCGGCGGTGGTGGCGGCGGCGCGGGCGTCCAAGCATGTCGAGATCTGGGAAGACGGGCGGCTGCGCGGTCTGATTCAGGACGTGAACGGCCGGGTGCGCGGCGCCCTGATCGAACGATCCGGCGGACGGGTGGACGAGGTCTTCGCCCCTGCCGTGGTTCTGGCCACCGGCGGCGTCGGCGGCCTCTATGAAGTGACGACCAACCCTTCCGCCCTGCGCGGCGAGGGGCTGGCCCTGGCCTTTGGGGCGGGGGCTGAAGTTCTTGATCCCGAATTCGTGCAGTTCCATCCCACCGCCATCGACGTCGGCCTGGACCCGGCGCCGCTGGCGACCGAGGCCCTGCGCGGCGAGGGCGCGCGGCTGGTGGACGGGCGAGGGGCCTTCCTGCTGGGCGCGGACGCCGATGCCGACCTGGCCCCGAGGGACATCGTGGCGCGGGTGGTGCACGCGGCGCGCGTGGACGGACGCGGCGCGTTTCTGGACGCGACCCGGGCCGTGGGCGAGGCCTTCCCGCACGAGTTTCCGGCGGTGTTTTCCGCCTGTATGCGCGCCGGGCTGGATCCGCGCGTCAGCCCCATCCCGGTGGCGGCGGCGGCCCACTATCATATGGGCGGCATCGTCGCCGACGACGAGGGGCGGACGACGGTTCCGGGCCTCTACGCCATCGGCGAATGTGCGGCGACGGGGGTGCACGGCGCCAATCGTCTGGCCTCCAACTCCCTGCTGGAAGCGGGCGCTTTCGGGCGGCGCGCCGGGCGGGCTGCGGCGCAGGAGGTGCAGCCGGCCAAGGCCGCGCTGAAGCCGACGCGGGCCTCGAAGGACTTGCCGACGGAAGCCATGGCCGAACTGCGCGCCGCCATGACCCGGTTCGCGGGCGTGGTGCGCGACGAAGAAGGGCTGAGCGCCCTGATCGCCGTGATCGATCGGCTGGCCAAGCTCCACCCCGACGCCGTGGTCCTGATCGCCGCGCGGCTGATCGCCGAAGGCGCGCTGAACCGGCGCGAGAGCCGGGGCGGGCATTTCCGCGCCGACCATCCCGACAGCCTGCCGACGGCGGTGCATACGCGGATGCGGCTGACGCTCCCTGTGCTCGAAGCGACGTGACGGGCGCACCGCGATCCTCCCCTGCGCAGCGGGGGAGGGGGACCACGCAGTGGTGGAGGGGGCGGATCCACGCTCTTGCCTCTCCAGCGTTGAACGTTGAAACAGCAACAACCGGGGCGGATGTCGCCGCCCCCTCCACCACGCTGCGCGTGGTCCCCCTCCCCCGTCGGGGACGGGGGAGGATTGGTGAAGCATGATGACCCGAACCCTGCCGGACCTGCTGATCGAGCCCGTCGTGCGGATGGCCCTGGCCGAGGACCTGGGTCGCGTCGGCGACGTGACGGCTCAGGCCTGCATTCCCGAGGACGCGCGCTTCAGCGCCGTCTTCGCCGCCCGTCAGGCCGGGGTGATGGCGTGCGGGGCCGTGGTGCGGATCGCCGTCCACGCCATGGATCCCCAGGCGAAGGTTTCGGTGAAGGTCGCCGACGGCGAGGCCTTCGAGGCCGGAACCGTGCTGGTGGCGGTCGAGGCTGATGCGCGCGCCCTGCTGGCGGCGGAACGGACGGCGCTGAACCTGCTGGGCCGCATGTGCGGCATCGCCACCCTGACCCGGGCCTATGTCCAGGCGGTGGCGGGAACGACCGCCCGCATCGCCGACACCCGCAAGACCACGCCCGGCCTGCGGGCGCTGGAAAAGCACGCGGTGGCCTGCGGCGGCGGGCTGAACCATCGCTTCGGTCTGGATGACGCCATCCTGATCAAGGACAATCACGTCGCCGTCTGCGGCGGGGCGGGCGAGGCGGTGCGCCGCGCCAGGGCCTTCGCGCCCCACCTGATGAAGGTCGAGGTCGAGGTCGACGGTCTGGATCAGCTGGACGAGGTCCTGCCCGAACGCCCCGACGTCGTCATGCTGGACAACTTCAGCCTGGCCGATCTGGAAGAGGCCGTGCGCCGGGTGAAGGGCAGCGCCTTCGGTCCTGTGGTGCTGGAAGCCTCAGGCGGGGTGAACCTGACGACAGTGGCGGGCATCGCCGCGACCGGGGTGGACGTGATCTCGGTCGGCGCCCTTACGCATTCTGTTCCGCAACTGGACGTGGGTCTGGACGCGAGCTGAGGTTGCCGGTGCTGAACCAGCGGCGGCGGATGGCGCGCTGCAAGGGCGCATCAATCAGCCGGTTGTAGAGGTCGGCGGCGACCACGGCGGCGACCAAAGCCAGCCCCCACAGGCCCCAGGCCTGCCAGGCGACCGTGGCGGCGGCCGGATGAAATCTCTCCATCAGGGGCTGGACGCCGCTGAACCAGACGATTCCGGTGATGGTATGGGTCATGAACAGGCTGAAGCTGACCTTGGCGCCCCAGGCCGCGCCGGGGATCGGCTTGGCGGTCGGCAAGGCGCCGCAGCCCAGCACCGCCGCGCAGATGGCGATCAGACTGACCAGGTCCGGCCCCGCGACGGCGACGTTGGCCAGAAGGGCCGCGCCGCCGCCCAGACCGATCAGGCGGGCGGTGCGGGGCGACCAGTCCGCCGTTTCGACCGCGCGGGCCAGGGTCAGGCCGATCAGGAACAAGGGGACGGCGCGGAACATGGCCCATTGGAAGGGCAGATTGAAAAGCGAGTGCTTCAGCAAAGTCAGGCTGAGGGCCTGGCCGACGAGCATCAGCGTCAGGCCCAGGGCCAGGGCCGTCAGCGGTCCGGGCAGGCGTCGCATGGCGCGCCACAGCCAGGGGAAGAAGGCGTAGCAGATCAGCAGGGCCGACAGGGTCCAGGCCGGGATGTTCCATTGGCCGCCGCCCAGACCGAAGGCGTGCAGCAGCAGGATCTGGGCGGGCAGGCCGGACCATTCGAAGCGCTCGGCGTGGACCGGCGTTTTCCCGATCATGGACGCCTCCAGCACCAGCAGGGCCAGAATGGCCAGGGTGATCAGATGGGTCGGATAGCTGCGGGCGAAGCGCTTGAGCCAGAAACGGACGGGCGTGATCCGGCCGGAGACGACGCCGGCGCCATAGGCCCGCGCCAGGACAAAGCCCGACAGCAGCAGGAAGAAGTCGGTGGCCAGATAGCCGCGTTCCCAGACGCTGTGCAGGTCGGCCAGGGGGATCGGGGCCTCGTCGCCGAAGTGGAAAAGGACCACGAACATGGAGGCGAGGAAGCGCAGGGCGTCGAGCGCCCCGCCCCGCACGAGGGCGGCCGGCTGGGGCGTGGCGGTGGTCGTCGTCGTCAAGGGCCGTCTCCCGCGCCTTGGGGGGAAGGCGCATCGTCATCCGTTCAGCAAGAAACGCGCCGGGAACGTCTTTCCGTCGGGGGCCGTTTCATTCCGACGAAAGGAGAAGCCCATGAGCAAGACCCCCTCGGTTCCCAAGGAGCAGCGCAGCTTCGCCGACCATGGCGCACGGCCGATCGACGAGATGGCGGACCGACGCGATCTGGCCACGGGCGCCCAATCAGGTCAGCCCGGGGACGCCGACGTCAACACCGGCCAGCAGGGGCGGTTCGGCAATCTGAAGCAGAACCTGACCACCCAGTGGAAGACGCAGGACCGTTAAGAGCCGCTAGCCGGAAGATGGTTAGCCGGCGACGCCGACCGCAGTCGTGTTCGATGCGTTTCCGGCGAGCTGATTATAGGGCACGGGGCCGCTGGAGGCCTCGGTGGTCGTCAGGCTGGCCTGCATCAGGCGCGGCGTTTCAGGGGCGGTCGAGGGACGCGGCGTGTAGCGGAATGCGTCGCTGGAGCCTGAGCGCCCACCGAAGCGGTAGAAGAGGTGGTCGCCGACCTGGCCGACCTTGACCAGGCTGTTGCGCCAGCTGGGCGAGACGCCGGTGGTGTGGAAGTGGGTGGCGTTGCCGACCGGGGCGTAGACCTGACCCGACAGGGCCTTGGAGGCCACGTCGCGGGCGCGGTTCCAGGCGGCGCGGTTGACGGCGCCGCGCATGGCGCCGTTGCAGGTGAAGCTGAACTGGCAGCCGGTGCTGCGGTTCGAGCCCTGGAAGACCACGGCGCAGACCGTATTGGGGAAGGAGGGGTGACGGGCGCGGTTCAGCACCACCTGGACCACGGCCTTCATGCCGTCCACGCCTTCGCCGCGCGCTTCGTAATAGGCGGCCTTGGTGAGGCAATCGAGATCGCGCGACTGATCCAGGGCGGTGCCGAGACGGAAGGGCTTGGCGGCGGGATTGGCCAGGTTGGCGCGACGCAGGCCGTTCCGGGATTCTTCGAGGCGGGCGGTCAGCAGTTCCGCCTGGCGGTCGCGCTGGGCGGCGCCGGCGACGGCGTAGGGGTCGTGACGATCGGCGATGGCCAGGGCGCTGGCGTCCAGGCCGCCGGCCGCGGCGGCCATGGCTTCCTGGGTATAGCCCTCGGCGCCGGCGCCCTGCAGGCGTTCAGCCTGGGCGCGAACGGTCGAAGCCTGGGCGGCCACGCCGCCCAGATAGGCTCCACCGACAGCAAGGCTGACGACGCCGCCGAACGCCGCAGCCGCCGTCTTGGGGCGCAGGCGAACAGAGCGGGCGGCGTGCATCAGCGCACGCGTCTGCGAGGAGAAACTCAAAAGCGTAGTCCTGTTCAGCAGGGCGAGGATGCCGCCCCTTTACTCAACGGAACCGGGCGACAAGACGCGTCGCGAACCCGCTCCGGACCAGAGGTCGACGAACGGCCGACCACCGGAAGGCGGGCCTTAAGCCATCTGTTTATGTCCTCAATGTGGTTGATTCGGCAATTGCTGTTGCGCCGCAACAATTCGTCGCGCCTGTAGAGACGGTGAATTTTGCGACCCTGACGACCGCTTGTCATTGCTTCAGAACATCTTGCGTAATCTGTATTCGATTACGGGGTGATGATCTCGAGGCGGAGGCGGTTTCGCTGTAAGCGCTATTGGGGAGGTATGGGTTACTTGCTTGATGCGCTGGCGGGCGAGGCGGGAACTTTCGGCGCCTGGAGGCGTTGCAAGCTCAACCATTTCAAGGAGTTCTCCGCCTGATGACCCGTTTCCCGATCCGCGCCGCCGCCCTTCTCGTTCTGGGAGCCTCCGCGATGACGCTTTCCGCCTGCGGACACACGGTCGAGCAGAAGGCAGCGACCGGCGCCATCGCCGGCGCCGTGGTGGCCGGACCGGTCGGGGCGGCGGTGGGCGGCGCGGCCGGGACGGCGGTCGGCCATATCGACAAGCCGAAACGCTAGATCGACCTTACGGCGTCGCTTGTAGGTGGCCAGGCCGGCGCCCACATAGGGCTCGCGGCGCGATTTTCGCTCGAAATTGCGTGTTTGAGGTTCGGAAACGGCGGCAGAGCTTGATTTCTGCGCCGGATTCCGCTTTGGCAGCGCGCCGGGCCGTTCGCGCATCCGCACGCCCGCCGGGCCGCCGTTGATCGGCGTCGCCCCCCATCAGAGTTTCAAGGAAGACCGCCTCTACGCATGCGAGACCTCAAACAAACCGGCTTCAACGATCGTATCTCCGCCCAGCAAGACGCCAAGAAGGCCCTGCTGGCCAAGTTCAAGCCCAAGCCGGCGGTCCAGGACCCCGAGTTCGAGAAGCTGGCTGAGAAGCGCGCCGCCGAGAAGGAAGCCCAGCGTCAGCAGTTCGAGCTGGAGAAGGCTGAAGTGCGTCGCCAGAAGGCTGAGAAGGAAGCCGCCCGTCTGGCCGCCGAAATGGCCGCCCAGGACGAGGTCGACGCCGCCAAGCGTGCCGCCCGCAAGGAGCGCAAGCAGCTGACCAAGGAAGAACAGAAGGCCGCGCGCGACGCCCGCTACGCCGCCCGCAAGGCGCGCCAGCGCTAGGACGCGACCGGCCGGCAGGGGCGTGCAACGCCCCTGCGGCTCCAGCGTTACAGGCGTGAAGATTCCGGCCGGCGCCGGGCGCGACCCCTTGGATCGCGGCCCGGGTTTCCTAACTGCAAGGCTGGATATTCACACAGCGACGCAAACAGGAGCCGCCATGACCGCCGCCATCGACACCGGCCTGAAACCCAAGGAACGCGACGAGGTCGCCCGCGAGCTGTCCAAGGTCCTCGCCGACAGCTTCGCCGTCTATCAGAAGACGCACGGCTATCACTGGAACGTCCGCGGGCCGGAGTTCTTCAGCCTGCACAAGCTGCTGGAGCAGCAGTACAACGAAATCTGGGCCGCGCTGGACGATATCGCCGAGCGTATCCGCGCCCTGGGCGAACTGGCCCCGCAAAGCGCCTCGGCCTTCGCCAACCTGACCTCGATCAAGGACGGCGACCCCGAGAAGGACGCCAGCGAGATGCTCAAGGAGCTGATCAAGGACCACGGCGTGCTGATCGCCACGACCCGCGCCGCGCTGGACGCCGCCGACGAGGTGGGCGACGAGGCCAGCGTCGATCTGATGACCCAGCGCCTGGCTGCTCACGAAAAGGCCGCCTGGATGCTGCGATCCAGCCTGGGCGATCGCTGATCCCCTCACGGAACGGTAATCTTCGGGCCTGAAAAGCGCCGGATTGGGCGGTCAATCAGATCACCCTCCGGCGCTCGCCAGCGCCGCCAATGGGACGCTGGATGCTGAAAGGCCGCCTGCCACAGCTGAAGACGACCGGACGCCGGGCCCTCGCCGCGGCGCCCATGGCCGTGGCCGTCAGCCTGGCGGTCATGGGTCTGGCCATGTCGGCCAGCTCCAGCGTGCGTCCCGACCTGGACCGCACGGCCGAGGCCGTGGCCCGCGCCACCGGCGGCGATCTGACCCCGAACGGTCTGAAGCTGATCATGGCGCGGCTGGACCCCGGCCAGCTGGCCATCGCGCGGCGTTTCGATCCGGCGCTGAACCAGCCCGAACTGTACGGCCTGACGCCGGGGTGGGAGAGCCTGTCGCTGGGCGGCAAGCCCTCGCTGGACGCGGGCGTTTCCGGCGTCGCCGCCCAGCAACTGAACGCGGCCATGCCCAACGCCTTCGGGGCCTTGCAACCGGCCAAACCCTTCGATCTGCGTCCCGCCACCGAGGCGGACCGCAAGCGCGCCCTGCGCTGCCTGACCCAGGCCGTCTATTACGAGGCGGCGCTGGAGCCGACCGAGGGGCAGGAGGGCGTGGCCCAGGTCGTGCTGAACCGGGTGCGCGATCCCAACTATCCCGCCACGGTCTGCGGCGTCGTCTATCAGGGCGCCGAGCGGACCACGGGCTGCCAGTTCAGCTTTACCTGCGACGGCGCGCTCAGCCGCGCGCCTATCCCCTGGGCCTGGAACCGCGCCGCGCGAGTGGCCGAGCGCGCCCTGGCCGGTCATGTGGCGACGCGGGTGGGCACGGCGACCCACTACCACGCCGACTACGTCCATCCCTGGTGGTCGCCGACCCTGGCCAAGATCACCCAGGTCGGGGCGCACATCTTCTATCGCTGGAAGGGCGCGCCGGGGGAAAGCAACGCCTTCGTCCAGAGGTCGGCGGGCCGCGAGCCCGTGATCGACGAGGCTCGCTTCGCCCGGCCTCGCATCCTTCTGGCCACCGCCGCCGACAGCGTCGAGGAGGCCCTGGCCGGCGCCGCGCCGAACCAGCTGCGCACCGTCGAGATCAACGGCCAGACCCGCGTCGTCGGCGTCGCCAGCCTGGGCGGCCGTCGTCAGGCCAGCAAGGACGAGATCGCCGCCATCAACGAACGGCTCAAGGCCTATGAGGCCGCGCCCGCGCCGACCGTGACGGTCACGCCGCCGGGCGTCACCGCCATGGCGGTCGAGGAAGTCGGCAAGCCGGCGGCCTAGCCCGAAGGCTGTCGCTTTGAAACACCGCTAAGGGTGGGTAGCGGCCATACGGTTCACGCATGAAAACGGCCCCGCCCTGTCTCCAGGCGGGGCCGCTCTCGTGTCTGAGACGCTCGTTCTAGGCGACCGCGCGCCGGCGCTGGATCAGAACCGCCGCACCGCCCGCAAAGGCCAGACCCAGCAGGATCGTTCCCCATTCCGACATCGTCGGGACCGGAGCCGGCGCGCTCGGCGCCGGCCCGATGAACTGGCCCAGGGCATAGGGCGTGCCTCCCACCGTGATGGTGTCGGTCACGGTGTTGCTGGCGGTGTCGATCACCGAGACGGTGTCGTCGCCACTGTTGGCGACATAGGCCCGCGATCCGCTGGGCGACACCGCCACGCCGAGGGGGGTATATCCCACCGTGATGGTGTCGGCCACGGTGTTGCTGGCGGTGTCGATCACCGAGACGGTGTTGTCGGCACTGTTGGCGACATAGGCCCGCGATCCGTTGGGCGAGACCGTTACGCCGGAGGGCTCGTCTCCCACCGTGATGGTGGCGATCACGGTGTTGCTGGCGGTGTCGATCACCGAGACGGTATCGTCGCCATTGTTGGCGACATAGGCCCGCGATCCGTTGGGCGAGACCGCCACGCCATAGGGGATGGCTCCCACCGTGATGATGGCGATCACGGTGTTGCTGGCGGTGTCGATCACCGAGACGGTGTTGTCGGCACTGTTGGTGACATAGGCCCGCGATCCGTTGGGCGAAACCGCCACCCCGAAGGGGGAGGCCCCCACCGTGATGGTGTCGATCACGGTGTTGCTGGCGGTGTCGATCACCGAGACGGTGTTGTCGGCACTGTTGGCGACATAGGCCCGCGATCCGTTGGGCGAGACCGTTACGCCGGAGGGCCCGTCTCCCACCGTGATGGTTTCGATCACGGTGTTGCTGGCGGTGTCGATCACCGAGACGGTGTCGTCGCCACTGATGGCGATATAGGCCCGCGATCCGTTGGGCGAGACCGCTACGCCGTAGGGAGCATCTCCCACCGAGATGGTGGCGGTTACGGTATTGCTGGCGACGTCGATCACCGAGACGGAGTCAGTGTCAAACTCTGGAACATAGGCCGTCTGAGCCAGGGCAGGGCTGGCAAGGGCCAGTATCCCGAGAAAGAAAACGCCCATTGCCGCCGCAGCGACGCGCAGGGCTTGGCGATCTCGCCAACCCCGTCCGATGATGCTCATGTCAACTTCCCCCTCGGGACCAAAAGTGGCGTGTCCCAGAACGGGAGACAAAAGGCATCGTTTTTTATAGTGATCAACTGTGGATTGCGTTGATCTCTGCTCCCCAGCCATGGTTTCGATCCCGAAGCGGAGGCGGGATCAATGCCTCACGAGCGGATGTTCTGAACTTCAGCCAGGGTCGAAAGCAGACATTCACCAGCAGGCGTCTTTCGGACGTCGCCGTTGGCGCGCCGACGCGCCGGGGCGCCGTAGCCCACCTCCCGGACGGGGAGGATGGGCTTGTGAGGCCTACCAGGCGCCGATCTTCTCGGCCTCCTTGTGGCTGATGGGGTTGTGGGCGGCCTTGTGGTCTTCCTCGGCCAGGAAGCGGGCGGCTTCCAGGGCGGCCATGCAGCCCATGCCGGCGGCGGTGACGGCCTGGCGATAGACGTCGTCGGTCACGTCGCCGGCGGCGTAGACGCCCTCGATGGCGGTCGAGGCCGTGCCGGGCTTGACCCGCAGATAGCCGCCCGAGTTGATCTCCAGCTGGCCCTTGAACAGTTCCGACGACGGGGCGTGGCCGATGGCGATGAAGACGCCGTCGGCGGGGATTTCCGACAGGTCGCCGGTCTTGACGTTCTTGAGCCGCACGCCGGTGACGTTGCGGGCCACGCCGTCGACGACGCCGAGGATTTCATCGACCGTCACGTCCCAGATCACCTCGATCTTGGGATGGGCGAACAGGCGGTCCTGCAGGATCTTCTCGGCGCGGAACTCATTCTTGCGGTGGATGACCGTGACCTTCTCGGCGAAGTTGGTCAGGAACAGGGCTTCCTCGACGGCGGTGTTGCCGCCGCCGACGACCACGACCTGCTTGCCGCGATAGAAGAAGCCGTCGCAGGTGGCGCAGGCGGAAACGCCGAAGCCCTGATAGTCGGCCTCCGACTCCAGTCCCAGCCACTTGGCCTGGGCGCCGGTCGAGATGACCACGGTTTCAGCCAACAGCTCCGCGCCGCTGTCCAGCGTCAGGCGGAAGGGGCGCTGCGACAGGTCGGCCTTGACCACGATGTCGTGGATGACCTCGGTCCCGACGTGCACGGCCTGGGCCTGCATCTGCTCCATCAGCCAGGGACCCTGGATGGTCTCGGCGAAGCCGGGATAGTTCTCGACATCCGTGGTGATGGTCAGCTGACCGCCGGGTTGCAGGCCGGCGATGACCACCGGGTTCAGCGAGGCGCGGGCGGCGTAGATGGCGGCGGTCCAGCCGGCGGGACCGGAACCGATGACGGCGAGGCGGACAGTACGAGCTTGGGTCATAGCCCTATTTAGGCGCTGATTCCCCGAAGCGCGATGCTAGGCTGCGGGTTCTGCACGGGGGATTTGATCATGAGCAACAAGAGTGCGGCCTTTCTGCCGATCGGAATCGGCCTGGGCGTCGGCATGGGCACGGCCCTGGGCGTGGCGACCGACAACCTGGCTCTGGGCCTCTCGCTGGGCGTGGCCATCGGCTCGGGGCTCGGCGTGGCTCTGATGGGGGCCGCCAATGTGAAGGCGCAGAAGGACAAGACGGCGTCGGACGGTTCGCCGATGGTGTCGGACGGCGGGGCTTCGACGTCGAGCGGCGGCCACTGCGCTCCGGGCGCCGACTGCGGCGGGTCCGACGGGGGGGGCGGCGGCGATTGACGGGCCTCCTCGTCGGGGCTCATCCTGCGCCGAGGAACGAGGTTACGCCATGCCTGCCGCCGCCGATCCGATCCGCGAGACCCGCAGCTATGTGCGCCGCGTGCTGGCCTATGCGCGGCGCGGCGTCGATCAGGCGGCGGTCGAGGCCTCGGTCTATGACAACGGCGGTCTCAGCGGCCGCTATCTGATGATGACGGTGATCTCGGCGGCCATCGCCGTGCTGGGGCTGATGCTGTCGTCGCCGGCGGTGGTCATCGGGGCCATGCTGGTCTCGCCGATGATGGGACCTATCGTGGCCCTGGGGTTCTCCTTGGCCCTGCTGGACTGGGCGCGGCTGAAGCAGTCGCTGACCTGTCTGGTGGTGGGCATGGCCGTGGCCTTGGCGGTGGCCATCCTGCTGACCCTTCTGTCGCCGTTGAAAGAGCCGACCAGCGAAATCCTGGCGCGAACCCGGCCCAACTTCTTCGACCTCCTGATCGCGGTCTTTTCCGGGGTGGCCGGGGCCTATGCGGTGGTGCGTCAGCGCGGCGAGACCATCATCGGCGTGGCCATCGCCACCGCCCTGATGCCGCCGGTGGCGACGGTGGGCTTCGGCATCGGCACAGGGGACCTGTCGATCTCGATCGGCGCCTTCTATCTGTTCATGACCAACCTGCTGGCCATCGCCCTGGCGGCGACGCTGACGGCGGGCTTCTTCGGGTTCCGCCCCCGGTTGATGGAACGGCCGTCGCCGTGGCGCGGGATCGCCGTGCTGGCCGTCTTCGTCTTGCTGTCGATCCCTCTGATGATCTCGCTGCGCGCTATCGGGCTGGAGAGCCAGGCCACGGCCGAGACGCGGACGGCGGTGGCCGACATCTTCGCCGGGTCGGATGCGCGCATCACCCTTCTGGACGCCCGCAGCGAAGGCCGGGGCGTCACCGTCTCGACCCTGGTCAGCACCCGCAAGCTGGTCGTTGACGCGCAGACGCACCTTCAGAACCGCCTGTCGGCGGCCCTGCACACGCCGGTCACGGCGACCCTGGACCAGATCGTCGTGGCCGATCCCCAGGCGGCCTCGCGCGCGGTTCAGGCCAGCGCCGGCTCGAACCTGGATCCGACCGCGACCTTGCGCACCCGCCTGTCCGAGGCCGTGCCCTTCGCCACCGACGCGGTCATGGTGGACGCCGAGGGCCGTCGGGCCATCGTCCTGCTGCGGCCGGACGCGGGCCTCGATCTGGCCAGCGCCTATGCGCTGGAGGCGGCGCTGCGCGGCCGGTTCGAGGGGGTGGACGTCTGGGTCACGCCCCCGGTGCAGGAACTGAAGACGGTCGATCTGGGCGACGCGGGCGCGCGGGCGCGGGCGGTCTGGGCCCTGAAGCGTTGGCGCGCCAGCCCGGCCCTCAGCGACTGCCGCCCCGCGCCTGGCGCGGCGGCCATCGAGGGCCAGGCGCCGTCGCCGAACACGGGCGAGGCCTTCCGCGCCCAACTGGCGGCGGCGGGCGTCTCGATCCGTGATGAAGAGGGGCCGGCCTGCCTGCGCGGCGACGAGAATCTGGCGCGACTGGACCTTGGCTGATCAGCCGCGCGCGGCCATGGCCTCCAGCACGGCGCGGGCCGCCCGCTCGGTCTCATTGAGCGGGGCGTAGGTCCAGTCGTCCAGCGATCCGTCGAAAGACCGGGCGGCGCCATGGGCCTCGAGATCAGCGTGCAGTCGGGCGAACTTGCCGGCGGGCTTCAGCGCGATCATGGGCAGGATGTGGACGGGCTTGCCGGTCGAGGCGGCCTCGGTCGCCATATTGGCGCTGTCCTCGGTGACCAGGACATGATCGGCGGCGGCCAGCATGGCGAACAGGGGGTTGTCGCCGCCGCCGTCCCAGATCCAGCCGGGCAGGGCCGACAGGCGCTCGGTCATCACTCTCTTGGCGGCGTCCGGCGTGCGACGGGAGAAGGTCAGCAGCAGCGACCCCTTCGCCGCCTGCACCGCCGTCTTGATCTGGTCGGCCAGGGCGGCGGCGTGGGCCTCGGGCAGGTCGAAGGCCTTCGACGTGCCGCCGATCATGACCGTGACGCGCGGGCGGGGCAGGGCCTCGATCCGGTCGGCGAAGGCGGGCGCGGCCTCGGCCAGCCGCTGCGGCGTGATGCGGTGCGGGCTGCCGATGATCTCGAAGACATTGTCGCCGGACAGGCTGTCATGGGCGGGGGCGACGATCAGGTCGTAGGCGCTGTTCTTCCAGCGCGGGTCCTGGGTCTGGACCGTGAAGGTCTTGCCGTGGCTCCACTCGCGGACCTTGGCCGACAGGGGCAGGCTGGCGCGCCCGGTGGCGATCCACAGATCGGGCCAGTCGGTCGCGGCGCGGGGATCGAAGGACCCCGGCGCCAGCATGGCGGGGGTCTTCAGCCCCGAGGGCCAGCGGTCGAACAGGGGCCGCCAGCGGACGGTCTTGATGGCGATGTCGGCGGGCGTCAGGCGGGCGACCGCCTCGGCCAGGCCCAGGGCCTGGTTCTGGATGCCGGTCCGGCCGTCGGATGCGACCCAGATGGACAGAGGGCGCGCGGCGGAACCGCGCGCCCCTGTGGCGTCCTCGTGAGGAGGCGAGCCTATTTCCACTCGACCTTGAGGATCTCATAGGCCTTCACGCCGCCGGGCGTGTTGACCTCGACCACGTCGCCGACTTCCTTCGAAATCAGGGCGCGGGCGATCGGCGAGGCGATGGAGATCTTGCCCGACTTCACGTCGGCCTCGTGCTCGCCGACGATCTGATAGACGCCCTCTTCCTCGGTGTCCTCGTCCACGAAGGTGACGGTGGCGCCGAACTTGACCTGGCTGCCCGACAGCTTGGTCACGTCGATGACCTGGGCGCGCGACAGCTTGTCCTCGATCTCGGCGATCGAGCCTTCGATCCAGCCTTGGCGTTCCTTGGCGGCGTGATACTCGGCGTTCTCGGACAGGTCGCCGTGCTCGCGGGCCTCGGAGATGGCCGCGATGACGCTCGGCCGTTCGACCTGCTTCAATTGCTTCAGTTGTTCGTCGAGGACACGGTAGCCCTCGGCCGTCATCGGCACTTTTTCCATTGTGTCGTGAGTTTCTTGTTTCGCCCGGAGACTAAGGAGAGACGTTTAATCGGCACAGTCACGGTCACGGGGCGCGCGTGATCGGGCAAAGAGGGTAGGGCGCCTGTTCGCCAAACTCAAGTAGGACGACGGGCGCACAGCCAAGCTGCGACGTCAGGGCTCCTGTCGCATCGGGCGACGCCCCCGTTCACGGCTCAGCCAGCGCCGCAGGGCGGTCCAGACGATCAGCCCCAGGGCCGCGCCGGCGACCAGGACGAACAGGACCGAGATCATGCCCACCCCAGCCGCGATGAAGGCGATGACCAGGCAGACAGCGGCGACGAGGGCCGCGACGAGGGAGATGACGCACAGGCGCATGGGGGCGTAAACGCCGTCGCCGGGGCGGGGTTTCAGCCTCGCGAAGCCGTGATCATCGACCGCCGCGATCAGGCGTAGGCGTACTCTCCACCGCGCTCCAGGGCGCGTTTCCAGGCCGGGCGGGCGTGAATCGCCTTCAGGAACAGGGCTATGTTGGGATAGGCCGCCAGGTCGATGGCGCGGCTGGCGGCGGCCTCCAGCGGGAAGCTCATCATGATGTCGGCGGCGCTGAAGTGCGGCCCGGCGAACCAGCCGGTGGCGGCCAGTTCGGCCTCCTGCCAGTCCGCATGGCTCTTCAACTGCGGGTTGATGAAGGTGCGCTGCGCCTTGGCGGCGATGCCGTTGACGAGGGGGCGAACCAGACCCGGCGCCCGTTTCGGCAACTGGCTGAAGACGAGCTTCAGCAGCAGGGGCGGCATGGCCGAGCCCTCGGCGTAGTGCAGCCAGTAGCTGAAGCGTCGTCCGTCCGCCGTGCCGCGCGTCGGGCGCAGTCGCCCCTCCGGATCATAGGCGTCCAGCAGGTATTCGATGATGGCGCCCGTCTCGGCCACGCGGATGTCGCCGTCGTCCAGCACCGGCGACTTGCCGAGCGGATGCACCGCCTTCAGCTCGGGCGGGGCCAGCATGGTGGCCGGGTTCCGCTGATAGCGTTTGATCTCATAAGGCAGACCCAACTCCTCCAGCAGCCAGAGCACACGCTGCGAGCGGGAGTTGTTCAGGTGATGGACGACGATCATGGGACGGGCTCCGTCTGATGAAGGCTCAGCTTGGGCGCTTTACGTCGGGTCCGTCCAGAGGGGGCAGGCGAGCCAGAGGACCAGGGCGCTCAGCAGGAGCAGGACGTGAAGCGTCAGGATCAGGCCCAGCCAGGCGGCGAACGGCTGCTTGCGGGTCTTGTGCCGCAGCAGTCGCTGGCCGAGCCCGGCGCCGAGGCCGCCGAACAGGGCGGCGGTCAGCAGTGTGCGCTCGGGGATGCGGCGTCGGCCCGATCGGGCCCGCGTCTTGTCGATGGCGAACAGGCCGAAGGCGATCAGATTGGCGATGGAGAGGGCCAGCAGGATCAGGGGCATGAGGCCGCTTGTGTCATGGGGCGCAAGAAAAAGCCCCCGGCGTCGGAACGCCGGGGGCTGATTTTCACGACTGGGCCGAGGCTCAGTTGTAGGACTGCACCGGGCGGACATCCAGTTCGCCGGCGCGGATGGCGGCGATGCCCTGGGCCGCGGCCAGCGAGCCGGCGGCGGTGGTGTAGTAGGGGATCTTCATCATCAGGGCCGTGCGGCGGATGGAGAAGCTGTCGGCCAGGGCCTGCTTGCCGTCCGTGGTGTTGAAGACCAACTGGACCTCGCCGTTCTTCATGGCGTCGACGATGTTGGGGCGGCCTTCCAGCACCTTCTTGACCAGACCGACCTCGACGCCCTGCGACGCCAGATAGTCGTGGGTGCCCGAGGTGGCGATCACCGAGAAGCCCTGCTCCAGCAGGGAACGGACGGCCTCGACGATGAAGGGCTTGTCGGCTTCCTTGACCGAGACGAAGGCGCAGCCTTCGGTCGGCAGGACGGTCCCGCCGCCGATCTGCGACTTGGCGAAGGCGCGGGCGAAGGCGGGGGCCAGATCGGCCTCGCCGTCACGCTTCCAGTCCAGGCCCATGACCTCGCCGGTCGAACGCATTTCCGGGCCGAGGATGGTGTCCACGCCGGCGAAGCGGGCGAAGGGGAAGACGGCTTCCTTGACCGCGATATGCTCCAGGTCCTTGTCCACCAGACCGAAGCTGGACAGCTTCTCGCCGGCCATGACCTTGGCGGCGATGGCGGCGACCGGCTGGCCGATGGTCTTGGCCACGAAAGGCGCCGTGCGGCTGGCGCGCGGGTTCACTTCCAGCACGAAGATGCGCGGGTTTTCGCTGTGCGGCTCCTCGATGGCGAACTGCACGTTCATCAGGCCGCGCACCTTCAGGGCCTTGGCCATGGCGGTGGTCTGACGCTTCAGTTCGGCCACGATCTCGGGGCGCAGCGAGAAGGGCGGCATGGAGCAGGCGCTGTCGCCCGAGTGGACGCCGGCTTCCTCGATGTGCTCCAGCACGCCGGCGACGAAGACGGTCTCGTCGTCGCACAGGGCGTCGACGTCCACCTCGGTGGCGCGGTTCAGATAGTGGTCGATCAGCACCGGATCATCGCCCGAGACGCGCATGGCCTCGTGGACGTAGCGGTCCAGTTGCTCGCGGTCGTGGACGATCATCATGCCGCGGCCGCCAAGAACATAGGAGGGGCGCAGCACGACGGGATAGCCGACTTCCTCCGCCTTCTGCGCGGCTTCCTCGGCGCTGCGGGCCAGACCGTTGGGCGGCTGTTGCAGGCCGATGGCCTGCAGCATCTGCTGGAAGCGCTCGCGGTCCTCGGCCAGGTCGATGCTGTCGACGCTGGTGCCCAGGATCGGCACGCCGTCCTCCTGCAGGGCATGGGCCAGCTTCAGCGGGGTCTGGCCGCCGAACTGAACGACGACGCCGATCAGGTCGCCCTTCGAGCGTTCAACGTCGATCAGCTCCAGCACGTCCTCGGCCGTCAGGGGCTCGAAGTAGAGGCGGTCGGAGGTGTCGTAGTCGGTCGAGACGGTCTCGGGGTTGCAGTTGACCATGATCGACTCGACGCCGATGTCCGCAAAGGCGAAGGCCGCGTGGCAGCAGCAGTAGTCGAACTCGATGCCCTGACCGATGCGGTTGGGACCGCCGCCGAGGATGATGGCCTTCTTCTTGTCCGACGGCGCGGCTTCGCACTCGGGGATCTGGCCCAGGGCGCCGGTCTCATAGGTCGAATACATATAGGCCGTGGCCGAGGCGAACTCGGCGGCGCAGGTGTCGATGCGCTTGAAGGTCGGGCGGACCTTCAGGGCGCGGCGGGCGCCGCGCACCTCGGCTTCGGTCTTGCCGGTCAGGGCCGCCAGGCGGGCGTCGGAGAAGCCCTTGGCCTTGAGCTTGCGGAACTCGGTCTCCGTCGCGGGCAGGCCCTGGACGCGGACGTGGCCCTCGGTGCGGATCAGGTCAGCGATCTGACGCAGGAACCAGGGCTCGTAGAAGCAGGCGGCGTGGACGTCTTCGACCGTCAGGCCGTGGCGGAAGGCCTGGGCGATGACGCGGATGCGGTCCGGCGTGGGCTCGCCCAGGGCGCGGATGACGGCGGCGCGGGCGCCCGCGTCGTCGTCGGCGTCGGCGACGCCCTCGATCTCGATCTCGTCAAAGCCGTTCAGGCCGGTTTCCAGACCGCGCAGGGCCTTCTGCATCGACTCCTGGAAGGTGCGGCCGATGGCCATGACCTCGCCGACCGACTTCATGGCCGTGGTCAGGTGCGGTTCCGAACCCGGATACTTTTCAAACGCGAAGCGCGGGATCTTGGTGACCACATAGTCGATGCTCGGCTCGAAGCTGGCCGGCGTGACCTGGGTGATGTCGTTCTGCAGCTCGTCCAGGGTGTAGCCGACGGCCAGACGGGCGGCGACCTTGGCGATGGGGAAGCCGGTGGCCTTGGAGGCCAGGGCCGAGGAGCGCGACACGCGCGGGTTCATCTCGATGACGACCATGCGGCCGTCGGCCGGGTTGATCGCCCACTGGACGTTGGAGCCGCCGGTCTCGACGCCGATCTCGCGCAGGACGTTGATCGAGCCCGTGCGCATCAGCTGATATTCCTTGTCGGTCAGCGTCAGGGCCGGGGCGACGGTGATGCTGTCGCCGGTGTGGACGCCCATGGGGTCCACGTTCTCGATCGAGCAGATGATGATGCAGTTGTCCGCCGTGTCGCGGACGACCTCCATCTCGTATTCCTTCCAGCCCAGGACCGACTCTTCGATCAGGACCTCGGTGGTCGGCGACAGGTCCAGACCGCGCTCCACGATCTCGTGGAACTCCTCGATGTTATAGGCGATGCCGCCGCCGGTGCCGGCCAGGGTGAAGGACGGGCGGATGATGGCGGGCAGGCCGACGAAGGCCAGGGCGTCGTCGGCTTCCTCGATGTGGTGGATGGCGCGCGAGCGGGGCGATTCCAGACCCAGCTTGTCCATGGCGTCGCGGAACTTCTGACGGTCCTCGGCCTTGTCGATGACCTCGGCCTTGGCCCCGATCATCTCGACGCCGTACTTGGCCAGGGCGCCCGAGGCGTTCAGGGCCAAGGCCGTGTTCAGCGCGGTCTGGCCGCCCATGGTCGGCAGGAGGGCGTCGGGGCGCTCCTTGGCGATGATCTTCTCGACGATGTCCGGGGTGATCGGCTCGATATAGGTGGCGTCGGCCACCTCCGGGTCGGTCATGATGGTGGCGGGGTTCGAGTTGACCAGGATGACCCGGTAACCCTCGGCCTTCAGCGCCTTGCAGGCCTGAACGCCGGAGTAGTCGAACTCACACGCCTGGCCGATGACGATCGGGCCGGCGCCGATGATCAGGATGGACTTGATGTCTGTGCGCTTGGGCATCGGCGTTACTCAGTTCGTCACGACCGCGCACTCCCAGCCGTCGTAATCGAGCTGGAAGGCCGCGGCCCAGGATTGCATCATGGCCGACACAGGCGAGAACGACGCCTCATCGACCGGCATGGTTGTTTCCAGAACGGTCATGTCGCCCTGGCCCCGAGTCAGAAAACCCGCACGACGCGCGACCTCGCAGAGATCGCCGTGCGCATCCTCGTCGCCGTAGAAATAGAACAACGTATGGCGCGGGGTGATCCCGCTGTCGCCCTGCTCGGCCAGAGCAGCGCGCACCATAGCATCCTTTTCCTCGTGACTGTTCAGCGCCGGGCTCCACGCGCGCGAAGAAACCGGACGCAGGGCGAGGCCCGCGACCGATCCGTTCAGGTTGTCGGTTAAGCGGCCCGTTTAGAGAGCCGGACCCCCGCTGGCAAGACCCGGAAAGCCTTGCAGCAGGCAAAGAAAAAGGGCGGCCCTCGCGGGCCGCCCTTCAACCTGTCTTCAGACCGGAATTACCAGGGACGGTAGTTCAGGCCGACGAAGAAGCGACGACCATAGGGGTCGAAGTTCGAGTACAGGGTGGTGCCCAGGTAGGACGGCTGTTCGGCGTCGAACAGGTTCACCACGCCGGCGCGAACCGACAGATCGTCACGAACGTTCCAGCGCACCGTCACGTCGTTACGCACGAAGTTCTCGGTGTCCAGTTGGTCCGAGGTGCGCGAGTCGGCGTTCAGCACCCAGTCGCGAACCTGGACGATGTCCTGGGCGGCTTGCCAGTCCGCCGTCCAGTTGACACTCCAGACGTCGTTCGGCGTCCAGGTCAGCGACGAGGACAGACGCACGCGCGGGTAGCCGATCGTGCTGGACAGGTCGTCGTAGTCGGCGGGGTCGGCTTCGTTCAGGAAGTTCTTCTGCTCGATCAGCCAGTTGCCCGACAGCGAGTAGTCCAGAACGCCCCAGTTGCGGCCCAGCATCTCTTCGAAGTCGAAGCTGTAGCGCGCCGTGACGTCCAGGCCGCGGGTTTGCAGCTTGGCGTAGTTCAGCGAACCCTCGATGAAGCCGCCCACCGGGTCGCCGTTGGGGGCGCCGATGCCGAACTCGATGTTCGGGTTGTTGCGGAAGATGGTCGAGCAGGCCGCCTCGTTGAGGCTGTCGCCGTTGACGCAGTTTTCCGCCGCCGTCTGGGCCGACACCGCAGCGATGACCTGTTCGATCTCGATCTCGTAGTAGTCGAGGACCAGCGAGAAGTTCGGGATGAAGCGGGGCTTCAGCACCGTCGAGAAGGTGAAGCTGGTCGATTCTTCCGGCTTCAGGTTCGGGTTGCCGCCGGCCGAACCGGAGATGCCCGAGGTGTAGGTCGGGTTGAAGTCGTCGGCGTTGGTGGCGGTGGCGCCGGCGAAGTCGAAGGTCAGGCCTTGCTGCGCCGCCAGGGCGGTGCAGTTCTTGATGCGGTTGGCCTTCTTGTCGGCTTCGGAGACCGCGGCGATGTTCAGGGTCGCGCACGGATCGACGATGTTGTTCAGGAAGGTTTCGCTGAGCGGCGAGAAGTTTTCGCCCAGGTCAGGCACCCGAACCGAGGTGTTGTAGCTGGTCTTGAAGCTGATGTCCGGGATCGGACGATAGACCAGGTTCACGCCATAGACATCGACGTTGCCCACGGTGGAGTAGTCGGCGTAGCGGTACGAACCGCTCAGCTCGGCGTACTCGCCCAGGAAGCTGTCGCGGAACAGCGGGATCGACAGCTCGGTGAAGACTTCCTTGGACTCATAGGAGGCTTCCGGGAAGTCCGGGCCCGAGTTCAGGAAGAGCAGGCGGCCGTCGGTGTCGCGATCGCGGCCGGTGGCTTCGGTCGTTTCCTTGCGGTACTCGCCGCCGATGGCCAGGCCGATGGCGCCGGCGCCCCAGAAGTCCCACAGGTTGCCCGAGACCGAGCCCAGGAATTGCTGCTGCTCGTTACGTTCGGTGATGCCGATGACGGCGTCGACGTATTCGAGAGCTTCGGCGCTCTGGTTGCCCTTGCCGAAGATGTTCAGCGGGGTGCACTGCGAGATCGAGTCGCGGCCGTACTGGGTGTCGCGCAGATCGCCGCCGCGTTGCGGGTCGCCCAGGGCGCCGTTCGGCACGCCTTGAGCGTTCAGCAGTTGGACGCGGCAGACGATTTCGCCAGCCTTGCCGTTGACGAGGCCGGCGGTGTCGACGACGGCGTCAGCCGCCAGGGCGAAACGTTGACCATCGACGCCGCGTTCGCGGTTTTCGATCTCGACCTTGCCGTAGGTGTAGCCCAGATCCCAGGCGATGTCCTTGACGAAGCCGAGCTGGTCGAAGTCGCCGCGGGCGCCGACGACGTAGCGCTGCAGTTCACGCGTGTTGTCTTGGGTGCGGTCGGGACCGAACAGGGTGTGGCGGGCGTTCTGCAGGGCGATGCCCGGCAGGGCCTGGCCGGCCGCGTCGGCCGTCGGGCGGCTGTAGGGCGTGACGACGTTGGTGCGGATGGCTTCCTTGACGATCGACGGCAGGAAGGCGTTGTCGTCCCAGCGCAGGTCGAAGTTGTTCACCGCGTAGATCGGGTTGGCGGTGTTCGCGTCGTAGGAGTTGACCAGGTCGACGTCGAAGAAGGTCGGCTGGCCGCGGTCGAAGGTGTCTTCCGTGACGTACTTGGCTTCGCCGTACAGTTCGATGTTGTCGGTCAGCTTGAAGGTCGAGCCGACCTGATAGCGTTGCGACTCCGAACGCGGGACGCGCGAACCGGTCGAGAAGTCGGCCGGGTTCTCACCGTCGCCGCCGATGTTGTAGGGGCGGTTGATGCCGGTCTCGCCGACGCGCTGACCGAAGTTGGCCAGGCGAGCGCCGCCGTTTTCGTACCAGAAGGTCTTGCCGGGCGCGACGCCGAAGCAGTTGGCGCTGTACGAGAACTCGCCGCCGGGGAAGCAGTCAGCGTAGGCGACGTTCGGGTTGGTCAGGTCGCTGGGACGCTGGACGTTGGCCAGGGTGGTCTGACCCCAACGCGGAATGTCCAGACGCTTCACGCCGGTGAAGACGTGGGTGTCGATGCGGCCGTCGTACTGGGCGTTGGTCGGATCGGCGTCGATGCCCAGGCGAACGGGAGCGCGACGGATCCAGTCGATGTCCATCGAGGTGACTTCGTCGATCTGCTCGTATTCAGCGTGAGCATAGACGTTCAGACGGTCGTCGAAGAAGTTCTTGCCGATCAGGGCCGAGACGCGCTTGTTGGCTTCGCCGCCCTGGTTGATCATGCCGTAGTTGGCGTCGATCTCCAGACCTTCGAAGTCCTTGCGCATCACGAAGTTCAGCACGCCCGAAACGGCGTCGGCGCCGTAAACCGACGAGGCGCCGCCCGTGACGATCTCGATGTTCTGGATCAGCAGACGCGGGATGGTGTCGATGTCGACCGACAGCGAGCCGCCGGCCGAACCGACGTGGCGGCGACCATCGACCAGGGTCAGGGTGCGGTTGGAGCCCAGCGAACGCAGGTTCGGCAGCGACAGGCCGCCGTCGCCCAGGTTCGAGCCCGTCGTGTCCGACGGAACGACCGAATTGCCCAGGGCCGGGATGGTGGCCAGATAGTCCATGACCGTCGTCTGGCCGGTGGTCAGCAGCGCTTCGCGCTGGACTTGGATCAGCGGGGTCGGCGCGTTGGTCGGATCGCGGCGGATGCGCGAACCCGTGACGACGATCTCGCCCACTTCGGTGGCGACGTCTTGCGCGACCGGCTGAGCAGCGTCGGCCGACTGGGCCATCGCCGGAGCCGTCAGCGCGAAGGCGCTCACCAGAACCGTGGAACCGAGGAGGAAAGCTCTCATTACTTTAATACACCTGACACAAAAAAGCCGGAAGCGGTCACACATTCCCCCGGCTGTGACCGAAATTGGGCTAAACCTGCCTAGGTTTGGTCAAAGTGTGGATGAGATGACACCTTGTGGTCGTAGTGGTGCAAGCAAGACACATTTGAGACGATCTCGGTCTCAATATTTGGTGTCACGACGTTCACTGAATTGAATGCTGTGAAATGGGCGATTTTCATTCGAAGATCGTCGATATTTATCTGGATTGTTCCATCGCGGCGATCCAGTCGGGCAACTCGGCGATGCGGCTGAGAGAGACGTAGCGCGGGTGTCCTTCGGGCGCGTCGGCCAGTTCGTGAGCCCAGGTGATGTGGTAGGGAATGTGGGCGGCGAAGGCTCCGGCCTCGATGGCCGGCAGGACATCGGACTTCATGGAATTGCCGGCCATCACCGCCTCGGCGGCGCCGCTGCCGTGCAGGGCGAAGGCGCGGTCATAGGTGGAGCGGTTCTTCTCCGACACGATCTCGACGGCGGCGAACAGGTCGCCGAGACCCGAGGCCGCCAGCTTGCGTTCCTGATCCATCAGGTCGCCCTTGGTGATCAGGACCAGGCGGTATTTCTCGGCCAGTTCGGCCAGGACTTCGTCGACGCCGGGCAGGGTCTCGACCGGATGGGCCAGCATCTCGCGTCCGGCGGCCAGGATCTCGCGGATGATGTGCGGCGGGGCGGCGCCGTCGCACAGCTCCATGGCCGTCTCCAGCATGGACAGGGTGAAGCCCTTCACGCCATAGCCGTAGAGACGCAGGTTGCGCTGCTCGACCTCGGCCAGACGCCCCATCATCACAGGCTCGTCGGCGTGGTCGGCCAGCAAGTCCACGAACCGCTTCTGGCTGAGGCGGAAAATGGTCTCGTTGTGCCACAGGGTGTCGTCGGCATCGAGGCCGACGGTGGTGATGGTCGTCATGGGAGCGTCCGGGTCAGGCGGTGTTTAGGCTGGGCGCTTCCTAGACCCCCGCTGATGGCGAGGGTAGGGCGCCGGGCGGTCCAGCGGCGGCTCGGCGACGTATTTCTTCCCGACACGGAAGGACGAAGGCCATGATCAAGGGTTCGGCGATCATCGTGGGCGTGTCGGGCGGCGTGGGACGGGCGCTGGCGCAGCAACTGGGCCATGCGGGCGACCGCGTGGTGCACGGCCTGTCGCGCACGCCGGTCGCCCCCATCGACGGCGTGACGCACGGTCTTCTCGATCTGGAAGGCGAGGTCGGCCTGGCCACCGCCGCCGCAAGGCTGGCCGAGGGGCCGGCGCCGACCCTGATCGTGGTGACGACCGGGGTGCTGCATTCGGGTCAGACGCCGGAACGCAGCTGGCGCGAGCTGTCGGCCGATCATCTGATGCGCGATTACCGAATCAACGCCGTGGGACCGGCCCTGGCGGCGCGTCACTTCCTGCCCCTGCTGCCGCGCGACCAGCGGGCGGTGTTCGCGGCCCTGTCGGCGCGGGTCGGCTCCATAGGCGACAACCGGCTGGGCGGCTGGCACAGCTATCGCGCGTCCAAGGCGGGGTTGAACATGATCCTCAAGACCCTGTCGGTGGAACTGGCGCGCACCCATCCGCAGGCGGTGGTCGCGGGTCTGCATCCGGGCACGGTGGACACGCCCTTGAGCGCGCCCTTCCAGCGCGGGGTCAAGCCCGATCAGCTGTTCTCCCCGGCGTTTGCCGCGGCCAGCCTGCTGACGGTGATCGAGGGTCTGACGCCGGCGTACAGCGGCGGCGTATTCGCATGGGACGGCGCGCGGATTCCCGCGTAAAGGGCGGGCATGACCCAGACGGAAATCCTGCCTGACCCGCCGCACCGCATCGGCTGGGCGCTCGCCGCCCTCGTCGTGGCCGGCAACATGATCGGTTCGGGCGTCTATCTGCTGCCCGCGACCCTGGCGCCGACGGGCAGCAGCAGCATCATCGGCTGGCTGATCTGCGGCCTCGGCGCCGTGACCCTGGCACTGGTGTTCGGCGGTCTGGGCCGGCTGCAGCCGGATGCCGACGGCCTGTCGGACTTCACCCGGCGCGGCATGGGGCGGTTCATCGGCTATCAGACGGGGCTGGCCTATTGGGCCGCCTGTCTGGCGGGCAATGTGGCTCTGGCGGTGGCGGGCACGGGCTATCTGGCCTTCTTCATTCCGGCGCTGAAGGAGCCTTTGTGGGCGGCGGTCAGCAATCTGGCCCTGATCTGGCTGACCTCGGCGGCCTATGCCTCGGGCGCGCGGACGGCGGCGCGTTTTGGCGCCATCACCCTGGGCCTCGGCCTGATCCCCATTGTCCTGGCCATCATCGCCGGGGCCATGGCCTTCAGCGGCGACACATTCGCGGCCTCGTGGAGCCCCGGCGACCAGCCCTTGCTGAAGACCGTCCCGGCCTCGCTGGCCATCATCTTCTGGGCCTTCCTGGGGGTCGAAAGCGCCGCGGCCCTGTCCAGCCTGGTCAGGAACCCCTCGGTCGACGTGGGCCGCGCCTCGCTGGGCGGCGTCGCCCTGGCCTTTATCGTCTATGTCGCGGCCAGCGTCGCTGTCTTCGGCGTCATTCCGGCCGACGTCCTGGTTCATTCGACCAGCCCCTATGCCGATCTGGTGGCGCGGGTGATGGGCTCGTCGGTGGCCGGTCTGGTCGCGGCCTGCGCCGTGATCAAGGTGCTGGGCACCATCGCCGGCTGGACCATGCTGGCGGGCGAGACCTCGCGCGGGGCCGCCGAGGCCGGCTGGATGCCGCGCTGGTTCGGCGGGGCGCAGAAGGGCAAGACCCCGCTCAGCAACCCGATCCTGAACTGCGTCGTCATGAGCGTCATGGTCGTCGCCAGCGCCCAGCCGACGCTGGGTCAGCAGTTCGGCGTCCTGATCGGCGTCACCTCGGTGCTGACGCTCTGCCTCTACGCCCTGTGCTCGGTGACGCTGTGGAAGCTGACCCGGAAGGCCGGATGGCGCGCCCTGGCGGTGGTCGGCGTGGTCTTCTCGGCCTTTGCGGTGGCGGCGGCGGCCGGCGGCTATATCCTGCCCAGCGTCGGTTTCTTCGCCCTGACCAGCCTGGCCTGGGTCTGGGTGCGAAAGACCCAGAAGGTCTAAAGGTCCAAGGGCGGTTGACCCCGCCCCGGCATCTCTTTAGTGACGCCGCCGTTTGTCTGCCCGTATTCATTGTTAGGAGCCTGCGCCATGACGACCCAGATTCTGTCCGGCGCCACTGGCGTCCTTGCGCTCGCTGACGGCACCATCCTGCAAGGCATTGGAGTCGGCGCGGTCGGTTCGGTCCTCGGCGAGGTGGTCTTCAACACCTCGATGACGGGCTATCAGGAAATCCTGACCGACCCCTCCTACATGAGCCAGATCCTGGCCTTCACCTTCCCCCACGTCGGCAATGTCGGCGTGAACATGGAAGACGTCGAGCAGATCGGCGGGGCGCCCGAGCGCGCGGCCCGCGGCGCCATCTTCCGCGACGTGCCGACCGAACCCGCCAACTGGCGCGCCACCGGCAGCCTGGACGCCTGGATGAAGACACGCGGCGTCGTCGGCCTGGCCGGCATTGATACGCGGGCCCTGACCAAGATCATCCGCGACAAGGGCGCCCCCCACGCCGTCATCGCCCACAATCCCGAGGGCCAGTTCGATCTGGACGCCCTGGTGGCCCAGGCGCGCGACTGGAAGGGTCTGGTCGGCCTGGACCTGGCCAAGGACGCCTCGACCACCCAGGCCTTCGACTGGACCGAGGGTCTCTGGGACTGGCCGGCCGGCTACGCCAAGCCGGGCCTCGGCGACAAGTCGGTGGTGGTCATCGACTACGGCGTGAAGCGCAACATCCTTCGCGCCCTGGCCTCGACCGGCGTCAAGATCACGGTGGTGCCGGCCGACACGACGGCCGAGGCCATCCTGGCTCGCAATCCGGACGGCGTGGTCCTGTCGAACGGCCCGGGCGACCCGGCCGCGACCGGCGTCTACGCGGTGCCGGAAATCCAGAAGCTGGTCGCCAGCGGCAAGCCGGTCATGGGCATCTGCCTGGGCCATCAGATGCTGGCCATCGCGCTCGGCGCCAAGACCGTGAAGATGGATCAGGGCCACCACGGCGCCAACCACCCGGTCAAGGATCTGACCACGGGCAAGGTCGAGATCGTGTCGATGAACCACGAGTTCACGGTCGACCGCGACAGCCTGCCCGAGGCCGTGGTCGAGACCCACGTCAGCCTGTTCGACGGCACCAACTGCGGCATCGCCCTGAAGGACAAGCCGGTGTTCAGCGTGCAGCACCACCCGGAAGCCTCGTCGGGCCCCACTGACAGCCTTTATCTGTTCAACCGCTTCATCGAGACGATGAAGGGCGCCTGATATCGCCCGTTCGCGCTATCTGAACTGGCTGGGCGCGGTTCTGCGCCCGGCGCCCGTCTCCGTCGGCGAGGCGGGCGCGCGGGACATGGTTCTGGGTTACGCCACAGGCTATGGGGTGGAGCACGTCGAGGCCTTCGTGCGCTCGCTGCGGTCGGTCTATTCCGGCGGGGTCGCCCTGTTCGTGCATCAGGATCCCGCCCTGCTGGCCTTCCTGGCCGCGCATGACGTGGAAGCGGTCGTGGTCACGCCGAGCGACGCATGGACGCCGCAGCCGGTGGTGGCGCGTTTCTCGGCCTATGAGCGCTACATCGCCGCGCGGCCCGGTCTGCGCCATGTGCTGATGACCGACGTGCGCGATGTGGTCTTCCAGGGCGAGCCCTTCGCCCCGGCGCCGACCGGGCTGGAGGTCTTCGTCGAGTATGAAACCGGCCGCATGGCCGACCACGCCTTCCAGATCAAGCATCTGCGCGCCCTCGCCGGCGAGGCTCTGGCGGAGCAGCTGGAGGACCGGCCCTGCATCTGCGCCGGCACCATCGTCGGTCCGGCCGAGGAGGCGGCGCGTCTGTGCCGCCTGATTCTCACCCTCGGGGCCATTCCGCGGTCGGCGGTCGGCGGCGGCTTCGGCGTCGATCAGGCCTCGCTGGCGTTGGCGGTCGGCTATGGCCTGATCCCGGCGCAGGTTCAGGACAACTATCGCCGCGTCGCCACCATCGGCATGGCCTCGGACGGCGTCGGTCTGAAGGACGGACTGATCGTCAATCCGAACGGCGGCGTCAGCCCTGTGGTGCACCAGTACGACCGCTGTCCCGAGCTGGTCGAGGCCATGCGCGCGCGCTGGAGCCAGGCCCTGCCGGACCGCGTGGCCAAGGGGCCGGGCGGCTGGACGCGTTGGCGGCGCAAGACGGCGGCTTCGGTCGAGCGGCGCCTGCCCGACATCCGCTAGGGTTCAGCCGCCGATAAAGCCGTCGCGAATGGAGATCGACTGCTTCATCCGCTCAGCCCGAATGCTCCAGCGCTTGGGATCGGTGGCGGTGGCGACCACGCCGATGACCGCGCCGTCCTCGCCCTTGAGCGGATAGGAATCGACGAAGACCGGCACCGGGCCTGCCTGACCGCCCAGCAGCCAGACCTCGTCCGTGATCGGCTCTCCCGATTTCATGGCGCGGACCACCGGCAGGTCGTCGAAGCGGGCGACCGAGCCGTCCTGGGCGAAGACCTGGAAGCGGTCAGCGTAGTCCTCGGGACGGGCGCCGATCGGATCGCAGATCTCAAGGCCCGGCACGCCCCCCGTCACAGCCAGGACCTCGCCGCTGGGAGCGGCGTGCAGGATGACGGCGCCCCCCAGTCGTTCCGCCATCACTTCAAGAATGGGACGAAGAAAGGCGGCGTGGGGATGATCGGCGTCGGGCATGGAAAACTCGGATAGGAACGTTCCGCCGGTTTGCGCCCGATCTCTGAATTTTTCTGTAATTCGAGCGGTTGCAAAAGCCCTAGGGCAGTACGACGAAAGTCGAATGCCGCCGCAGTTCGCAGGCCTTTCGCACCGCTATCGGCGCGGCGGAAATCCAGTAGGCGGCGTCGTCGGTCCGGCGGGCCTGCTTGCGTTCCAGTCCGCGGCGACGTCGCGCGGCGGCGTTGTCCAGCAGGCGCGCATGCAGGGCGCGGGGCGTCAGGTTCGGAACGGCGGGGGAGCCGGGGACGGCGACGGCGTCGGGGCCTCGGGGCTCCACCGCCGGGCGGGCGATGGCGATGAACATCGGGAGCTTCCGTAAAGCAAATCAATCCACAGGCTGTGGATAGGTCTGTTGTCGCGCGTGACTTCGTTCGCATTCGGACGATAGCGAGGCCGACGCGGCCTTCTTGGTTAATGAAAGCCTAACGCGGTTTTTCCGGGGAGAGGCTTTTCCTCCTGTCATGGAAAGCGCCTAGGATGGCGCGCCTTGGAGGACGCTCATGAGTTTCAGCCTGATGCGGACGGTCACGGTCGTCCTGAGCGCCGGTCTGCTGTTGTCGGCCTGCGCCAGCGGAGCGCGCAGCGATTTCGGCCTGAACGAGCGCGAGGCCGCGTCGCCCCTGGGCTTTCCCAATGTCCGCTTTTCGGTCGAGGATGAGGCGGCGGCCCAGAAGATCGAGCAACAACTGGGCGAGGGCGTGCCGAAGGGGCCGGACGGCCACTTCGACCTGATCGCCCTGTCGGGCGGCGGCGCCAACGGCGCCTTCACCGCCGGCCTGATCAACGGCTGGACCGCCAGCGGCCAGAGGCCGGATTTCGAGGTGGTGACCGGGGTGTCGACCGGGGCCCTGGCCGCGCCCTTCGTCTTTCTGGGGCCGCGCTGGGATGCGCGGTTGAAGGAGGCCTATACCGGCGGAGAGGCCACGGGCCTGCTCAAGAGCAGGGGGCTGCGTGCCTTTGTCGGTTCGGGCGTATTCAGCGGCCTGCCGCTGCGCCAGCTGGTGGAGAACAACGTCGACGAGGCCCTGCTCGCCGAGGTCGCGGCCGAGCACGCCAAGGGCCGGCTGCTGCTGGTCGCCACCACTGATCTGGACGCCCAGCGCGGCGTGATCTGGAACATGGGCGCCATCGCCGAGCGCGGGGGGCCGGAGGCCCTGGCCCTGTTTCGCGACGTCCTGATTGCCTCGGCCAGTATTCCCGGCGCCTTTCCCCCCGTCATGATCCGCTCGCAGGGGCGCGGCGCGGTGTTCGAAGAGATGCACGTCGACGGCGGGGTGATGAACCCCTTCGTCGCCCTGCCGCAGATCATGTGGAATTGGGATGACGTGTCGGGCGTGTTCCAGGGCGCGCGCCTGCATGTCGTGGTCAACGGCAAGGACGCGCCGCGCTTCGCCGTCACCCGCGACGCCGCCATTCCGGTCCTGACCCGCAGTCTGGACGCCGTGCTGGGCGGCCAACTTCGCGCCACCCTCGCCGCCAACCGGGCCTTCGCCAGCCGCAACGGGCTGGAATTCCACGTCGCCGCCATCCCCGAGGACTTCGACGGGGCCGACAGCCTGGACTTCAGCCAGGAGTCGATGATCGCCGTCTATAACCTGGGCGAGGCCCTCGGCCGCACCGGCGAGGCGTGGAAATAGGCCTGCGTCCAAAAGCGACGCGGTTCTCCTCGATCTTCACAGGCTGTGGAAAACACAACCGGGGACGGCCATGTCTTGGGGTCGCGGCGGCCCTTCCCCTCTTCGTCGCGCCGGAGTGTCTGAGATCGTGCGTTTCGACGATCGTTTCCTTGAAGAACTGAAGGCCCGCCTTCGCCCGTCCGACGTCATCGGCCGGACGGTGAAGCTCAAGCGGCAGGGGCGCGAGTATGTGGGCCTCAGTCCCTTCTCCAAGGAGCGGTCGCCCAGCTTCTTCGTCAACGACGACAAGGGCTTCTTCCACGACTTCTCGTCCGGCAAGCACGGCGACATCATCAGCTTCCTGCAGGAGACCGAGCGGCTCAGCTTCGTCGAGGCGGTGCAGCGGCTGGCGGGGGAGGCGGGGATGCAGCTGCCCGCCGAGGACCCGCAGTCGGCCGAGCGCGAGGCGAAGAAGCAGGGTCTGACCGACTGGATGGACCTGGCCCAGAAGTGGTTCGCCGCCAACCTGCGTCGCTCGGTCGGCAAGGCGGCGCGCGAGTATCTGGAAAAGCGCGGCCTGCCCGAGGACCAGTGGGAACGCTTCGGCCTGGGCTATGCGCCCAACGACCGTGAGGGCCTGAAGAACGCCCTGATCCAGCGCGGGGCCAGGCCTGGCGATCTGGTCGAGGCGGGGATGCTGATCTCGCCGGAAAGCGGCGGGGCTCCCTATGACCGGTTCCGCGACCGGCTGATGTTCCCCATCCTGGACGCGCGCGGGCGGATCGTCAGCTTCGGCGGACGGGCCATGAACCCCGACGACCGGGCCAAGTATCTGAACGGGCCTGAGAGCCCGCTGTTTCACAAGGGCGCCACCCTCTACGGCCTGCCCGAGGCGCGCCGCATCCTGGGGGCCGAGAGCCGGGGCGAGCAGGGCATCATCGTCGTCGAAGGCTATATGGACGTCATCGCCTGCCAGCGCGCGGGCCTGCCTGCGGTCGCGCCCATGGGCACGGCCCTGACCGAGGAGCAGATGGAACGTCTGTGGCGGGTCTCGGCCGAGCCGGTGCTGTGCTTTGACGGCGACGCGGCGGGGCTGCGGGCCGCTTATCGTTCGATCGAGCGGTCGCTGCCGCTGCTGAAGTCGGGCCGGTCCTTCCGGTTCGCCCTGCTGGACGCCGGCCAGGACCCGGACGACATCCTGCGCGACAAGGGGGCGCCGGCCCTGCGCCACGCCCTGAACGAGACCCGCCCCTTCATCGAGGTCCTGTTCCGCCGCGAGGTCGAGGCCGAGCCGCTGGACACGCCGGAACGCAAGGCGGGGCTGAAGGGGCGTCTGCGTCAGGCGGCCAGCGCCATTCAGGACAAGGATCTGGCCGAGCAGTACCGGCGCGACCTGTTCGAGCGCTTCGACGCCCTGTTCCCCCGTCAACAGCAGCAACAGCAGACCTTCCAGCAGGGCGGGCGACCCGGACCCGGCGGGCGCTGGCGCGGTCCGCCGCCCAAGCTGGGCCAGACGGCCGAGGGCGCTCAGGCCATGCAGGCCCTGTTCCGCTCCATCGAGCCGGTGGCCGCCGCCCTGGCCCACGGAGCCGTCGATGACCCCGAGCGGATGGACGACCATCTGGAGGCCATTGCCCGACATGGATTCGGCGACCCGGCCCTGGACGGACTGGCGCAGGAACTGGTGCGGCTACGGTTTTCCGGTCAGAGCCTTGACTCTGCCGCGATCCGACGCCATCTGGCCCACTCGGGTCATGATGCCTTGATGCACGAGGTCGAGAAGGCGGCGGCGAAGTCCGGCGCGCCATTCCTGGCTGCAGACAAGCCCCTCGGCGAGGCGAGGATCCGGTGGTCGCAGGCGTTCGACGCTCTGACCCGCGTAGCGGCGTTGGAGCAGGCGCTGGCGTCAGCAAAGTCGGATGCCCACAAGGCGTTCGACAACTCGGCCTTCACCCTGGTGAAAGCCGAGCGCGATGCATTGCGACGGGCCATCAAGACCGGAACGATTTGGGAAGACGCGGCTTCTTCGTAACCAACGAAGTCGTCGGGCGTTGTATTTTCGCCGCAGGGGACTGATCACCCCCTAGCGGTCGTGGAGACAGACTGAATGAGCGCGCAGACCGAGACGCAGGAAACCGAAGCCAATTCCGACGGGCCCCTGCTCGATCTGACGGACGCCGGCGTCAAGAAGTTCATCAAGCAGGCCAAGGCCCGCGGCTATGTGACGATGGAGGAGCTGAACAAGGTCCTGCCGTCCGAGGAAGTGACCCCGGACGCCATCGAAGACACCCTGGCCATGCTGTCGGAGATGGGCGTCAACGTCGTCGAGGCCGAGGAAGACGCCGCCGATGTCGAGGGCAAGGAAGTCACCACGGCAGCCGAAACGGCTGTGGCGGAGACCCCCGCCAAGTCCGCCTATGACCGCACCGACGACCCGGTGCGCATGTATCTGCGCGAAATGGGCTCGGTCGAACTGCTGAGCCGCGAGGGCGAGATCGCCATCGCCAAGCGGATCGAAGCCGGCCGCGACGCCATGATCTCGGGTCTGTGCGAAAGCGCCCTGACCTTCGAGGCCATCATGGTCTGGCGCGAGGAACTGGCCAACAACCGCATCCTGCTTCGCGAAGTGATCGACCTGGACGCCACCTACGGCATCCTCAATCCCTCGTCCCTGCCGCACAACCAGCCCCCGGCCGGCGAGGCCCCCGCGCCCGGCGCCGAGAAGCCCGAGGGCGAAGGCGAGGATGAGGACGAGGACGACTTCGACGACGGCGGCGGCATGTCGATCTCGGCCCTGGAGGCCGAACTGCGCGACGGCGTCATGGAAGTTCTGGACGCCATCGCGGCCGACTTCGGCGGCTTCCGCAAGCTGCAGGACAAGCTGGTCGAGGCCCGCCTGAAGGGCGAGGTGCTGAGCGCCAAGGATCACAAGGCCTATGAGACCCTGACTGCGGCCATCAGCGATCGTCTGAAGACGATGAAGCTGAACAACAACCGCATCGAGGCCCTGGTCGAGCAGCTGTACGCGATCAACAAGCGCCTGATCGGGCTGGAAGGCCGCCTGCTGCGTCTGGCCGACAGCTACGGCATTTCGCGTCCGGAGTTCCTCAAGGCCTACTTCGGCTCGGAACTGGATCCGAACTGGACCGACCGCATCAAGGAAATGGGCGTGCGCTGGACCAAGTTCAGCGAGGTCGAGGCCGCCCAGATCGCCCAGATCCGCGGCGACGTCGCCGCCGTGGCGACCGAGGCCGGCCTGCCGATCGACGACTATCGCCGCATCGTCCAGACCGTGCAGAAGGGCGAACGCGAAGCCCGTCAGGCCAAGAAGGAAATGGTCGAGGCCAACCTGCGCCTCGTGATCTCGATCGCCAAGAAGTACACCAACCGCGGCCTGCAGTTCCTGGACCTGATCCAGGAAGGCAACATCGGCCTGATGAAGGCGGTCGACAAGTTCGAGTACCGTCGCGGCTACAAGTTCTCGACCTACGCCACCTGGTGGATCCGTCAGGCGATCACGCGTTCGATCGCCGACCAGGCGCGGACCATCCGCATCCCGGTGCACATGATCGAGACGATCAACAAGATCGTCCGCACCAGCCGCCAGATGCTGCACGAGATCGGCCGCGAGCCGACCCCGGAAGAACTGGCCGAAAAGCTGGCCATGCCGCTGGAGAAGGTGCGCAAGGTCCTGAAGATCGCCAAGGAGCCGATCTCGCTGGAAACCCCCATCGGGGACGAGGAAGACAGCCACCTGGGCGACTTCATCGAGGACAAGAACGCCGTCCTGCCGATCGACGCCGCCATCCAGTCGAACCTGCGCGAAACCACCACCCGCGTCCTGGCCTCGCTGACCCCGCGCGAGGAACGCGTCCTGCGGATGCGCTTCGGCATCGGCATGAACACCGACCACACCCTGGAAGAAGTCGGCCAGCAGTTCAGCGTGACCCGCGAGCGGATCCGTCAGATCGAAGCCAAGGCCCTGCGCAAGCTGAAGCACCCCTCGCGGTCGCGTAAGCTGCGGTCCTTCCTGGACAGCTGATCGGTCCGACCGTCTGAAGATCAGCGCCGGCGGGGTTCGACCTCGCCGGCGTTTTTCATTTCGGGCGCAGGCGGCGCCGGCGACCTTGTCTCGGACCTGGTGGTGCGATAGGTCGATCTCGTCTTCCTTGTGAAGGCCGTAAGCGTCTCACGTCAGGCAACGCATCTTCCGGTCCCGGCCGGAACAGCCCGTTCACCGGGCGGATGCATATCGGCCGACGACCTCATTCATGAGACTGCTTTCAATGAGCTATCCTGCCTTCATCACCCTGCGTCGCCTGCCGGCGCGCTATGCGACTCTGGTCACCCCGCTGGTTCTGTCCTTGCTGATGACCCTTGTGGTGTCAGCCATAGCCACGGCCCGGAGTCTGGGCCTTACTCCGCATTTCCCTGGCGTCTGGATGTCAGCGTGGGGACTGTCCTGGCTGGTCGCCTTTCCCACCCTTCTGCTGATCCTGCCGCTGGTGCGCCGGATCGTCGGTCTGGTGGTCGAGGCCCCGAAGGGCTGAGGCAGGGGAGGGGCGGTCCGTCGGGGCCGCCCTTTTCCCATGTCAGGGGATGATCAGGGGGGCGTCGGTCTTCACCCGGTCCAGCGCGATCAGCGAGCGGAAGCGGTTGACGCTGTCGTTCTCCTCGAACAGCCGCTGCGTCAGCGCCTGATAGGCCGCCATGTCGGTGGTGACGACGATCAGGATGAAGCTGGTGCCGCCGGTGACGTAGTAGCACTGCTGCACCTCCGGCTCGCTCTGGAAGCGGGCCTTGGCGTTCTGGACCGTCTCGGCCCGCTCGTCCTGAAGATAGACCTCGACGATGGCGGTGATGGTCAGGGGCAGGGCCTTGGGGTCCACCAGGGCGACATTGCCGCGAATGACGCCGCTGGCCTCCATGGCCGCGATGCGCCGTTGCACGGCGGCGGCGGACAGGTTGACGGCTTCGGCGATGGCGCGCTGCGGGGTTCGTGCGTCGCGCTGGATGATCCGCAGGATGGCGCGATCAAAGCTGTCGAGCGGGCGCTGGGGAGAGGCGGTTCGTCCGGCCATTGGCGATCTTGTTGTGCGAGTGTTTGTTGCGTTTGGGCCCGTGATCGAGAGGAAACGCCCCGTCCGCCCCTTGGTATAGCTCGCCGCCGAGCCAGGCGGGAACCGGAAATGACGACGGACATCATCGATCAGGGGCGAAACAACCGGACGGCGGTCGGCGTGGCCTGCGGCGTCGGGGCGGGCGCGCTGTGGGGCCTGGTCTTCCTGGCGCCGGAGCTGGCGCGGGACTTCAATCCGCTGCAGCTGACGGTGGGCCGCTATCTCGCCTATGGCCTGATCGCCGGGCTGTTGCTGGCACCGCGATGGAAGGCGGTGGCGGAGCGGATCGGACGCGCCGATTGGCTGAACCTGTTCTGGCTCGCCCTGACCGGCAACACCCTCTACTACATCCTGCTGTCAGGGGCGGTGCAGACCGGCGGCATCGCCATGACCTCCCTTGTGATCGGTTTTCTGCCGGTGGCGGTGACGATCATCGGCAGTCGCGACCAAGGCGCCGTGCCGCTGAGGCGGTTGCATCTGCCCTTGCTGCTCTGCGTCGCGGGCGCGGTCTGCATCGGTTGGCAGGCGCTGGCTGCGCCGGCTGAGGCCGCACACGGCACGCGCCTGATCGGTTTCGGCTGCGCCATCGGCGCCCTGGCTTCCTGGACCTTCTTCGCTGTGAAAAACGCGCGGCGACTGCGTCAGCTGAAGACGGTGTCAGCCCACGACTGGAACCTGCTGACCGGTGTCGTCACCGGGGCGCAGAGCCTGTTGTTGTTGCCGGTCGCCCTGTTGACCGCCTCGGGCGCGCAGCACGAAGCCGGGGACTGGATGCGTTTGGCGGGGGTCTCGGTCGGCGTGGCGGTGCTGGCCTCGATCGTCGGCAATAACCTGTGGAACCGGATGAGCCGCCTCCTGCCGCTGACCCTGGTCGGCCAGATGATCCTGTTCGAGACCCTGTTCGCCCTGATCTACGGCTTCGTCTGGGAACAGCGCTTGCCGACCGCGATGGAGGCGGTGGCCTTTGTTCTGGTGGTCCTGGGCGTGGCGACATGCCTGCGCGCTCACCGCACCAAGCCAGACAGCGCCCACTGAAGAGGCGCGGGGACCGGCGTGCGACCGGCCCCGCGCTCGTCGTCAGGCGCGCTCGTCGAAGACGGTCTCGAAACCGCCCCACATCATGCGCTTGCCGTCGAAGGGCATGTCCATGTTCGCCATGGCGGGGTCCTCCTGCATCCTGGCCCAGGCGTCGTCGGCGGTCTTCTTGTCGGGCCAGATCAGCCAGGAGAAGACCACGACCTCGCCGTCCTCCAGTTTCACCGCCATGGGGAAGCTGGTCACCTTGCCGTCCGGCACGTCCTCGCCCCAGTTCTCGACATGGGCCAGAGCGCCGTAGCCCTTGAACAGGGGCCAGGCGACGCGGGCGGACTCGACATAGCGGTCCTTGTTCTCGGTTTTGACGGGGGTCAGGAAGCCGGTGATGTAGGCCATCGGGGTGTCTCCTCTTTGTGGTTGGCCCCTATCGCTCGCCGCGCGGCGGCTCGCTGCATGAAGGGGCAGAGTGGATAGTTGCAGCAGGCGTGGTTGGCGTCTTGGTGGAAGGCGACAGGTCGCTCGCGGGTCGTGCAGCCTAGCTTGACCGTTTACGCAATCTTGTCAGCAGCGGCCTCGATGGCGGCGATGTCGATCTTTCTCATCGTCATCATGGCCTCGAAGGCGGCCTTGGCGCGGGCGGGGTTCGGGTCGCTGAAGAAGGCCATCAGGCGGCGCGGGGTGATCTGCCAGTTGACGCCCCAGCGGTCCTTGCACCAGCCGCAGTCGCTTTCGGCCCCGCCGTTTCCCACGATGGCGTCCCACAGGCGGTCGGTTTCGGCCTGGTCGTCCGTCATGATCATGAAGGAGACGGCCTCGGTCTGGGGAAAGGTCGGGCCGCCGTTCAGGCCCATATAGGGCCGCCCGTCCAGGGTGAACTCGACCACCAGCTCGGCGCCCTCGGGGGAGGACGGGTTGTCCGTCGGGCTGGTCGCAACGCGGTCGATGCGGCTGTCGGCCAGGCCCAGCGAGACATAGAACTCGGCGGCCTTTTTCGCCTGACCCAGATCGTACCAGATGCAGGGAATGATCTTGTCGCTCATGACGTCGCCTCCTGTGCGGCGAGACGCTCGGCCACCTCGCCCAGCTGATCGGCGGCGGCGCCCCAGCCGGGTTCGAAGCCCATTTCAGCGTGGGTCTGCATGGCCTTGTCGTCCCAGTGGCGGGCGCGGGCGGTGTAGCGGGTGCCGTCGCCTTCGGGCTCAAACGTGTCGATGCGCACGAAGTTCATCTCGCCCGGCTGCGGAATCCAGCCCTCGGTCATGGCGCCGGTGGTGATGATGCGGCGGCCGGGGATCACCTCCAGCACCACGCCGCGATACTCATGCCGCTCGCCTTCGGGCGACTGCATGACGATGTCGGCGCGGCCGCCGGGGCGCAGGTCGTAGTCGACCTGGGGCGTGGTCCAGGGTCGGGGTGTGAACCACTCCGTCCCGTGCTGGGTGAAGGCGCGCCAGACGGTTTCGGGCGAGGCCTTGAAGACGCGGCTGACGCTCAGTTCAAACAGGTCGGCCATGGCTCAGCCGCCCCCGACCTGGGCGGCGAAGGCTTCGGGGCCCTCGGCGGCGGCCTCGGGGTCCATCCACATGACCTCCCAGATATGGCCGTCCGGGTCGGCGTAGCTGCGGCCGTACATGAAGCCGTAGTCTTGTTTCGCATTGGGGTCGGCCTGACCTCCGGCCTTGGCGGCGCGGTCGATCACGGCGTCCACGCCGTCGCGGCTGTCCTCGGAGACGCAGATCAGCACCTGGGCCGTCCGTTTCGCGTCCGGGATGGCGCGGTCGGTGAAGCTGGAGAACTTTTCGTGGGTCAGCAGCATGGCGTGGATGGTGTCCGAAAACACCATGCAGGCGGCGGTGTCGTCGGAGAACATGGGGTTCTTCGCGGCGCCCACGGCCTCGTAGAAGGCGACGGAGCGCGGCAGGTCGGTGACAGGCAGATTGACGAAGATGAGCTTGGTCATGTGGCGATCCTCCCTGATCTGGCGTAACGGTGTCCTATCGTGTTATGTTAGTCAACCATGAAGTTAGAAAAAGTAACTAAAGAGTCCGCCGGCCGTTCCCGCCGCTATCACGACGCCTGCGGCGCCGCGCACGGCCTCGACCTGATCGGCGAGCGCTGGGCCCTGCTGGTCATACGAGAACTGATGATGGGGCCGAGGCGTTTCAGCGACCTGCGCAAGGACCTGTGCGGCCTGTCGGCCAAC
Source organism: Brevundimonas sp. UBA7506 (assembly GCF_002479495.1). Taxonomy (GTDB): domain Bacteria; phylum Pseudomonadota; class Alphaproteobacteria; order Caulobacterales; family Caulobacteraceae; genus Brevundimonas. Next base: position 45,923 of record NZ_DLNQ01000008.1, on the reverse strand, counting down.
GTCCTGACGCAGCGGCTGGAGGGACTGGAGGCTTCGGGCATCGTTCAACGCCGCAAGCTGCCGCGGCCCGCCTCGGTCCAGGTCTATGAGCTGACCGACTGGGGCTATGAGATCAAGCCGGTCTTCATGGTGCTGGGCCGCTGGGCCGCGCGCTCGCCCCTGCACGATCCGACCCTGCCGATCAGCGCGGTGTCGATCATGCAGTCGTTCGAGACCATGTTCGATCCGTCGAAGGCTGCGGGCGCGGTCATGCGTCTGGGCTTCGCCCTGGACGAGGACCGCATGGTGGTGAGCGTGGCCGAGGGCCAGATCGAAACGCGACGCGGTGAGCCCGAAGAGGCCGAGGTCGTGGTGCGCGCTGTCCCGCCAGTGGTGGCGGCCGCCGTCTATGGCAAGGTTCCGCTGGCGGCGCTGGAAGGCGAGGGGGCGATGACCATCGAGGGCGACCGCGACGTCTTCGCCCGCTTCATCGACTTCTTCCACCTGCCGGAAAAGGCGGGGTAGATCTATTTTGCGCCGTCATCCTCGGGCTTGACCCGAGGATCGGGTTCTCCGTCTGCTCAACGTCGATAGGACGAGCGCGCTCCCACGCTTGATCCTCGGGTCAAGCCCGAGGATGACGGAGGGAAGGAGTCTGACTCTAGACCAGAATATCCAGCAACGTCCCCGTCATCTCGTCTGCTGTCCGCGCCACGGCGGCGTTGGCGGAGAAGTCCTGTTTGGCGCGAATCTGCTCGACCGCCTCGACCGCCAGGTTGTCCAGCGAACCGGTGGCCGTGCGCCGGGCGCTGGCCTCGAAGCGGTTGGCGGCGTTCTGCATTCCGGCGGCGGCGATGCTCAGGGGCGGGATCGTCATGATCGGTCTCCGGGCGAAATGAACTCTGCGGACGGTCAGGATCGTGGCTTTGAGGTCAATGACGCCTGAACAAGCGTGGTGAACGACGGTCTTTTTGCGGAAAACCGCCGCATCGGGGCCGTTATTGGTGTATAGAGACCGCCTCCTCATCGCCCGGCCGGCTGTTCGCCTTGGCCGGGCGCGGTCGTTTCGGCGACCGCCTTGCTCTTTTTCAGGTCGTATATGCCCTTTCCCGCGATCCACCCCGCGCTAGACCGCGCTCTCGCCAACAAGGGCTATGCCGAGCCCACCCCCGTCCAGGCGGCGGTTCTGGAAGGCCATGGCGAGGCCGACATGCTGGTCTCGGCCCAGACCGGATCGGGCAAGACAGTGGCCTTCGGCCTGGCGGCGGCCTCGTCCCTGCTGGGCGAGAACGAAACCTTCGGTCCGGCCGACGCGCCGCTGATGCTGGCCATCGCCCCGACGCGCGAACTGGCGCTGCAGGTCTCGGCCGAGCTGGAATGGCTGTACGGCGAATCCAAGGCCAAGATCACCACCTGCGTCGGCGGCATGGACGCCCGCAAGGAAGCCCGCGCCCTGAACTTCGGCATCCACATCGTGGTCGGCACCCCCGGCCGCCTGAAGGACCACATCGACCGCGGCAACCTGGACCTGTCGGCGCTGAAGGTGCTGGTGCTCGACGAGGCCGACGAGATGCTCGACATGGGCTTCCGCGAGGACCTCGAATACATCCTGGAGCAGTCGCCGGCTGAACGCCGCACCCTGCTGTTCTCGGCCACCATCGCCCGCGACATCGCCATGATGGCCAAGCGCTATCAGCGCGACGCCGTGCGCATCGACACCGTCGACCGCAGCCAGCCGCACAGCGACATCGAATACCGCGCCCTGCGCATCGCCCCGAACGAGATCGAGCACGCCGTCGTCAACGTGCTGCGCTTCTATGAGGTGCCGGGCGCCCTGGTCTTCTGCTCGACGCGCGACAGCGTGCGTCACCTGCAGTCGTCGCTGCTGGAGCGCGGCTTCGCCACCGTGGCCCTGTCGGGCGAAATGGGTCAGCGCGAGCGCACCGACGCGCTTCAGGCCCTGCGCGACGGCCGCGCCCGCGTCTGCGTCGCCACCGACGTGGCCGCGCGCGGTCTGGATCTGCCCGACCTGGGTCTGGTGATCCACGCCGAACTGCCGATCAACAAGGCCACCATGCTGCACCGCTCGGGCCGCACCGGCCGTGCGGGCAAGAAGGGCACCTCCATCCTGCTGGTGCCGAGCAGCCGTCGCCGCAAGGCCGAGATGCTGCTGGGCTCGGCGGGCGTCGAGGCGACCTGGGCCGGCGCCCCGACCGCCGACGAGATCCTGGCCAAGGACGAGCAGCGCCTGCTGGCCGCCCCGGTCTTCGCCGAGGAAGGCAATGAGGACGACGTCGGCCTGATCGCCAAGCTGGTCGCCGAGCGCACGGCGGAAGACCTGGCCCGCGCCCTGCTGGTCCTGCTGCGCAAGGACTTGCCGGCTCCCGAGGATCTGGTCGATCCGGGCCAGGGTCCGCAGCGCAAGCCGCGCGGCGAGAGCGGCGACGCCTTCGCCGCCGGGGCCTCGCCCTTCGAGCGTCTGCAGCCGGACCAGGTGTCCTGGTTCCGCATGGACATCGGCCGCAACCGCAACGCCGATCCCAAGTGGCTGATCCCCATGATCTGCCGCATCGGCGGCATCACCAAGCAGCAGATCGGCTCGATCAAGACCTTCCCCGAAGAGACCCGCTTCGAGATCGCCAACACCCACGTCGAGGCCTTCAGGAAGCTGGCGGCCATGAACACCAACGAGGCGAACATTACGCCGTCGGAAGCCCCGCATTCGGGCATGTTCAAGGGCGGGACGCGCAACCGTCGTGACGAAGGCGGCGAGCGTCCCTATGCCAAGAAGCCCTTCCGTCGCGACGAGGACGGCGAGGGCGGTCGTCCGCCGTTCAAGAAGAAGCCGTGGCAGCCGCGCGAAGGCGAGGCCGACGGCGAGCGTCCGGCCTTCAAAAAGAAGCCCTACGCCCCCCGCGCCGACGCGCCGGAAAGCAGCCAGTTCTTCGACAAGCCCAACGAGAAGCCTTTCGCCAAGGGGCCGGGCGCCAAGAAGCCGTTCAAGCCCAAGTCGGACTTCAAGGGCGGCGCCAAGCCGGGCTTCAAGCCGGCCGGCAAGCCCTTCGCCAAGGGCCCCAAGGGGCCGAAGAGCGGCAAGCGCTTCGACTGACCGCTGATCGCTGACTTGCCCCCGGTTCAATCCGGGGGCAGGCTGCGGCCATGACCGCACGCGAACCGCAGACTGGAAGCGATGACGGGGGGCGCTACCCCTCCTTTTCCGCGTTTTATCCCTACTACATCCATGAGCATTCCAACCGGACCTGCCGCCGCATCCATGTGGTCGGGACGGGGCTGGTGATCGCCGCCTTCGCGGCCTTTTGCGTCACGCGCAACGCCTGGTGGCTGCTGGCCATGCCTCTGGTCGGCTACGGCTTCGCCTGGGTCGGGCATTTCTTCTTCGAGAAGAACCGTCCGGCGACCTTCAAATATCCGCTGTGGAGCCTGATGGGCGACTTCCGTCTCTTCTTCGAGACGGTGAGCGGTAAGCGGAAGTTCTGATCACGACCCTGTGCGGTCGGGTCGAAGCGTCACCTTGGACCCCTATATGTCGGTCACGCTTTCGGAAGAAGGAGACCGCGTATGGAACTCGAGAACCAGGTCATTGTCGTCACGGGCGGCGCCAGCGGCATCGGGCGCGAAGCCTGTCTGGCTTTGGCGCGCAAGGGCGCGGACCTGATCGTCGCAGACTTCAACGTCGCGGGCGCCGAGGCTGTGGCCGTCGAGGTTCAGGCGCTGGGGCGCAGGGCTCATGCTTTCAAGGTCGATGTCTCGAAGGCGGATGAGGTGAAGGCGCTGGTGGACTTCGCCGTTGAAAAGCTCGGCACGTTGAACGGCATGTTCAACAACGCCGGCATCGGTCTGGTGAAGCCCTTCCTCGAGATGGAGCCGGCCGACTATCTGAAGGTGATCGAGGTCGATCAGCACAGCGTCTATTATGGTCTGCTGTACGGCGCGCGGAAGATGGTCGAGCTGGGCGTGAAGGGCGCCTTCGTCAACACGGCCTCCATCTATGGCTCGATCGCAGCGCGCGGCAGCTTCAACTATAATGCGGCCAAGGCGGCGGTCGTCTCGATGAGCCGCTCCGGTGCGCTGGAACTGGCGGAGCACGGGATTCGCGTGGTGGGCGTGGCGCCTGGCTTCATAGACACCCCGATCCTGGGCGACGATCCGGCGGCCAAGGCCCCTCTGGCCGCCCAGCACATGCACAATCGCCTGATCCAGCCGGAAAAGGTCGCCAGCGTGGTGGCCTTCCTCTTCACCGACGCCGCCAGTGCGGTGAACGGTTCGACCGTGGCGGTGGATGACGGCTTCCTGTCCTTCAAGGTCTGACGGGGCGCTCGGCGCAGCAAAAAGGCGACCGGATCGCTCCGGTCGCCTTTTTTGTCGGTGGGGCGAGGCCGCCCTTAGTTCGAGGCTGTTTCCCAGGCCGGGGGGCAGCCGTCGAAGTCGCCCGCGTCGGCGATGGTCAGGGTCTTCATATTCAGGCTGCGGGCCTGCTGCATCGAGCCGCGGCCGTGGCCGGTGTAGAGGTCAATCTTGGCGCCCTTGATCGCGCCGCCGGTGTCCGAGGCGTACCAGTAGCCGTCATGGATCGTGCCGTCGCTCATGCGCAGGCCGACCGTTTCGCGGATGAAAAGCTTGGTGCGGCGCGGGATGACGCGGGGATCGACGGCCACCGTGCGCATGGCGATCGGACGGCAACCGAGCGAGTCGTTGCCCGTCGCGCCGCCGCCGCCTGCGTGATAGAGGCGGGCCGAGGCGCGCCAGTCGGGTTCGCCCGCCATCAGCTCGGCCTGTTCGGCGGAGAGGGCGGAAGCGTCGATGGAACTTTCATCCGCCGCGGCGGTTTCCATTGCAGCCGTTTCATTAGCGATAACGGCTTCATAGGGTTGAGGCTCTCCGGAACCGGAGAAGGCCATAGCCCAGAACATGGCAAGCGCAGCGGCTGTGTTCAGCATCGAACAGACTCAGGAAGCACCGGTCCCGACACGATCCGGCCCCCGGTTTTTGGCCGTCAATTGTGGCGAAAACGTGTCGCTTGAGATCAGGCGTGCGTCTGAAGTACGATCATTGTTCGATTAGTCCACAGGCGCATGAGCATATCGTGCAAATGTCACAGCATATGTGGCAGCAACGAAAACAGTATTCGATGTGTGCGGCTTCTATACTATGCGGATCAGCTGTTCGGTTAACACCTAAGTCTGGGTGTGTAACACTTTATTGCGAAGAAAGTCTGCGTTTCGGTTCAAGATAACGGTCGCGTGATCGCGCGGCCACGTGGCGACCGGCATGGGTGGAGGCGCGGCCGGGAATGGGATAAGCGGTCGTTTCCCCACGAATTTTTCCGCCGGTGTCCTGCGATGAAGCGCCAAGTCAAACGCCTGATGATCTCCGCCGCCGCCCTGATGCTGGTCGCGGCCCCCGCCGTTCATGTGGACGCCTGGGGCAACACCGGCCACCGCCTGATCGGCGTGGCGGCCATGCGGGGTCTCAGCGACGACCTGCCGGCCTTCCTGCGCACGCCGGGCGCGATCGCCGACGTCGGCGAACTGGCGCGCGAGCCCGACCGCTGGAAGGGCGCCGGTCAGCCGCACGACCGCGAGCGCGACACGGCCCACTTCATCGACTTCGACGACAACGGTCATGCGATGACGGCCAACGGTCCGCACATCGACGCCCTGCCGCGCCTGAAGTCGGACTTCGACACGGCCCTGGTTCAGGCGGGCATCAAGATCGACGAGGTCGGCTATCTGCCCTACGCCCTGATGGACGCCTATCAGAACCTGGGGCGCGACTTCGCCTATTGGCGCGTCCTGACCGCCGCCGAGGCGCGCGAGACGGATCCGGGCAAGAAGGCCTGGTACCGCGCCGACCGCGAGCGCCGCGAGGCCCTGATCCTGCGCGACATCGGCGTCCTGGCCCACTACGTCGGCGACGGCTCGCAGCCGCACCACACCTCGATCCACTTCAACGGCTGGGGCGACTATCCCAACCCCGAGGGCTTCACCAACTCGCGTCGCACCCATGGCATCTTCGAGGGCGAGTTCACCTCGCGCGTCGCCCGCCTGGATACGGTCGAGGCGGCCATGAGCCAGCCGCAGGTGTCGGGTCTGGACCTGCGCGCCCGCACCGCGGGCTATCTGAAGACCACCCTGGGCACGGTCATTCCCTTCTACCGTCTGGAGAAGGCGGGCGGCTTCAAGGACGCCGACCCGCGCGGCGCGGCCTTCGTCAACGAGCGTCTGGCGGCCGGCGCCTCGGAACTGCGCGACCTGATCATCCTCAGCTGGCGCGAGAGCGCGACCGCCTCCATCGGCTGGCCCGCCGTCAAGGTGGCCGAGGTCGAGGCCGGCACGGTCGACCCCTGGACCTCGATGATCGGCGAGGACTGATCCCGCTTCCTTCTCCCCTTGAGGGAGAAGGTGGCAGGCGAAGCCTGACGGATGAGGGGTGCGAGGAAGCTGGGCCGCGGCTTCCTGTCTGACCTCTGCCCCGACACCCCTCATCCGACCCTACGGGCCACCTTCTCCCTCAAGGGGAGAAGGGTTACAGAGCCCCATGACTGAACTCACGCCCCCCGTCGTCATCCTCGACAAGTCCCAGATGGCCGAGAACATCGGCGCGGTCGCCCGCGTCATGGCGAACTTCGGCCTGTCGGAACTGCGGCTGGTCAGCCCGCGCGACGGCTGGCCCCAGGACCGCGCCTGGGCCACCGCCTCGGGCGCCGACTGGGTGCTGGAGGGCGTAAAGGTCTTCGACAGCGTGGCCGAGGCCATCCATGACCTCAACACCGTCTTCGCCACCACCGCCCGCCCGCGCGAGACGCGCCAGCCGGTGCGCACCCCGCGCGAGAGCGCCCGCATCCTCTATGACGACACGGCCTCGGGGCTGAAGACCGGCCTGCTGTTCGGCGGCGAGCGTGCGGGGCTGGAGACGACCGACATCGCCCTGTGCGCCGGGATCACCACCATCCCGATCGACCCCAAGCACCACTCGCTGAACCTGGCCCAGGCCGTGGCCATCAACGCCTATGAGTGGCGCACCCTCATCCTCGACGCCCCGCCGCCGCGCTTCCGCGAGGGCGAGCCGCCCGCGTCGAACGAACTGCTGATCGGCATGTACGAGCATTTCGAGGCCGAGCTGGAGGCCGGCGGCTTCTTCCATCCGCCGGAGAAGAAGCCGTCGATGAGCCAGAACCTGCGCGTCATGCTGGGCCGCGCCGCCTTCACCGAACAGGAAGTCGCCACCATGCGCGGCGCCATCCACGCCCTGGCCAAGGGCCGCGGCCGGGTGCTGGCGAAGCTGGCCGAGAAGCGCGCGGCGGAAGCGAAGAAGGGGGAGTAGGTCCACTGCCCTCCGTCATCCTCGGGGCGGCGCAGCCGAACCCGGGGACCCAGAAGGTTGAGATGTCGTCGCCTTGTCCTGTTCGCGTCCTGCGTGCTGAATGGCCTGGGTTCCGGGTTCGCTGCGCGCCCCGGAATGACGGCAGGGGGAGGCGAGAGTGCGAAATCCAGACGCGATCATCGCCGCCTACATCATGGCCAGCCGCCGCAACGGCACGATCTACACCGGCGTCACCAGCGACCTTCACGACCGGGTGTGGAAGCACAAGCTCGGGACGTTCAAGGGCTTCACCGATGACCATGCTTGCAAGGGTCTGGTCTGGTTCGAGCCGCATCTCGGCATGACCGAAGCCATCGCCCGCGAAAAGCAGATCAAGAAATGGCGGCGAGCGTGGAAGCTGGAGTTGATCGAAGCCGCCAACCCGGTCTGGGAAGACTTGGCGGCGGATTGGTATGACTGACCTCTCATGCCGTCATCCCGGGGCGCGAAGCGAACCCGGGACCCAGAGGGCTGAACCGGCCGCGTCTTGTCCTGTCGCCGCCCTGTGTGTTGAACGGCCTGGGTTCCGGGTTCGGCTGCGCCGCCCCGGAATGACGGAGATAAAATGAAACTCGCCCTCATCTATCCGCTGGCCGCCCTGGCGGAGATCGGCGGCTGCTTCGCCTTCTGGGCCTGGCTGAAGCTGGATCGGTCGCCGGTCTGGCTGGTTCCGGGCGTGCTCAGCCTGATCGCCTTCGCCTGGTTGCTGACCCTGGTTCCGGCCGAGACGGCGGGGCGGGCGTTCGCGGCCTATGGCGGGGTCTATATCGTCGCCTCGCTGGCGTGGATGGCGCTGGTCGAGAAGGCGACGCCGGACCGCTGGGACCTGATCGGCGGCGCGGTCTGCCTGATCGGGGCGGGGGTCATTCTGTTCGGGCCGCGAGGCTAGAGCGCCGCGCAGAAGGCCGGCACGGCCTCAGTGGCGGGGCCATAGACGCCCTCGTCGAACAGGCGGGCGCCCTGCGTCGGCTCCAGATTGATCTCCACCGTCCGCGCCCCGGCCATCCGCGCCGACTGCACGAAGCCCGCCGCCGGATAGACCGCGCCCGAGGTACCGATGGAGACGAACAGGTCGCAGGCGTCCAGCGCCGCCTCGATCCGCTCCATCTGAAGCGGCATCTCGCCGAACCAGACGATGTGCGGGCGTAAAGTCCCCTGCGGATGATGCGGCGAGGCGTGCCGGGCCTCCAGATCACCGGTCCAATCGCAGACGACGCCGGACGCCGTGCAGCGCGCCTTCAACAGTTCGCCGTGCATGTGGATCAGCTCGAATCCCGACGCGGGCGGCGTCTCGACGTGCGCCCGGTCGTGCAGATCATCGACGTTCTGCGTCACCAGCAGGAAGTCGCCCCGCCACCGCGCCGCCAGATCGGCCAGGGCGCGGTGCGCGGCGTTGGGCTGCACGCGGGCCAGATGCCGCCGTCGCTGGTTGTAGAAGTCCTGCACCAGGGCCGGGTTCGCCGCGAACCCCTCGGGCGTCGCCACCTCCTCGATGCTATGCCCCTCCCACAGGCCGTCCGAGGCGCGAAAGGTCGGCACGCCGCTCTCGGCCGAGACGCCGGCGCCGGTCAGGACGACGAGGTTCATGCGGGGCTCCTTTGGGCGAGACGATCGTGCAGCCAGTCGATCATGGCGCGGACCTTGGGTGGGACGTGGCGGGGG
>NZ_DLNQ01000008.1:0-36644 GCF_002479495.1 Brevundimonas sp. UBA7506 | reverse complement strand
GACGCCTTCGTCGGGCGGGCGAGCCTCGTCCAGCAGGGAGATGAGGGCACCGGTCGCCAGTGCTTCGGCGACGTAGAAGTCGGGCAGTTGGCACAGGCCCAACCCCTGCAGCGCCGCGTCCAGCACCGCCGCGCCGGAGTTGCAGCGCCAGCGGCCGGAGGGGCGCAAGGACACTTCACGCCCGGCCTCGGTGAAGCGCCAATGCTCGGCCGAGCCGATCAGGCCGTCGTGGCTGGCGATCTCGGACAGGTCGCGCGGGGCGCCGCGACGCGCCAGATAGTCGGGGCTGGCGCACAGGATCAGCCGCCGCGAGGCCAGCCGCCGCGCCATCAGCCGCGAGTCGGTCAGGTGGCCGAACCGCACCGCCAGATCATAGCCGTCGCCGACCAGATCGCGCAGACGGTTGTCGAGATCCAGCTCGATCCTCAGCTCCGGGTTCTGGCGCGCGAAGGCGTTGACGGCGGGGGCGATGAAGCGCTCGCCATAGGAGACCGAGCAGGTCATGCGCAGCAGGCCGCGCGGCGCCTGATCATCGGGCTGGACGGCGGCCAGGGCCTCGTCGCGTTCGTCGATCAGGCGGCGACAGCGGACCAGGAAGTCGCGGCCGGCGTCGGTCAGCTCGACCCGGCGGGTGGTGCGGTGCAGGAGGCGGGTCTGCAACCGATCCTCCAGCCGGGCGATCTCGCGGCTGACGGCAGAGGTCGACAGGCCCAGGCGCCGGGCGGCGGCCGAGAAGCTGGCCTGTTCGGCGACAGCGGTGAATTCGTCGATCCCGTCCCAGCGGCTCATCGGGACGTTGGATCAGTATTATTGCTCAACAGCAATAATGTTTTGCGGTTGTCGCCGTTTCGGCCAGGTGCGGCGCGGCGTACAAGGGGCGCAAATTCAGTCACCTCCTGTCCCTGAAGCAGCGAGCGACCGCGTCGCGAGCGATAGGGACGTCCGAAGGACCCACATCATGAAAACCCGCGCCGCCGTCGCGTTCGAAGCCAAACGCCCGCTCGAAATCGTCGAGGTCGATCTGGAAGGCCCGCGCGCAGGCGAGGTGCTGATCGAGATCAAGGCGACCGGCGTTTGCCACACCGACGCTTATACGCTGGACGGTCTGGACAGCGAGGGCATCTTCCCGTCGATCCTGGGCCACGAGGGCGCGGGCGTGGTGGTCGAGGTCGGGCCGGGCGTGACCTCGCTGGCCGTCGGCGACCATGTCATCCCGCTCTACACGCCGGAATGCCGCCAGTGTAAGTCTTGCCTGTCGCGCAAGACCAACCTGTGCACCTCGATCCGCGGCACGCAGGGCAAGGGCCTGATGCCCGACGGCACCTCGCGCTTTTCCTACAAGGGTCAGGCCATCGCCCACTACATGGGCTGCTCGACCTTCTCGAACTACACGGTCCTGCCCGAGATCGCGGTGGCCAAGATCCGCAAGGACGCCCCCTTCGACAAGGCCTGCTACATCGGCTGCGGCGTGACGACGGGCGTGGGCGCCGTGGTCAATACGGCCAAGGTCGAGCCGGGCGCCAACGCCGTGGTCTTCGGCCTGGGCGGCATCGGCCTGAACGTCATCCAGGGGCTGAAGCTGGTCGGGGCCGACATGATCGTCGGCGTCGACATCAACGGCGACAAGGAAGAATGGGGCCGTCGCTTCGGCATGACCCACTTCGTCAACCCCAAGGAGGTGTCGGACGTGGTGGCCCATCTGGTTGAACTGACCGACGGCGGCGCCGACTACACCTTCGACTGCACCGGCAACACCGTGGTCATGCGTCAGGCGCTGGAAGCCTGCCATCGCGGGTGGGGCGAGAGCGTCGTCATCGGCGTGGCCGAGGCGGGCAAGGAGATCTCGACCCGTCCGTTCCAACTGGTCACCGGCCGCGTCTGGAAGGGCTCGGCCTTCGGCGGCGCGCGCGGCCGCACCGACACGCCCAAGATCGTCGACTGGTACATGGACGGCAAGATCGAGATCGATCCCATGATCACCCACACCCTGCCGCTGGAACGCATCAACGAGGCGTTTGACCTGATGCATGAAGGCAAGAGCATCCGTTCGGTGATCGTCTTCTGATGCGTTTGTCCTTGCTGGGGTTGGTGCTGCTCATGACGGCGTGCGGGCCGTCAAATCCCGCGCCGCGGGACAGCGAACTGCGCCAGACGCCTGCTCCAACGCCAGCTTGGACGATGCATAGCATTACGCTCTATCTGCCGACGCCTGTTATCGAACAGCGAGTTCCGACGGCCGTTCTCGGCGCTTACATAAAGGATTTACGGGCGCGCGCGTCCAACGCCTTTATGGAAATGCCAGCGAAGGAAGGCGTTAGCGGGGCTGTCGTCGTGATGGTCAAGCCTGACCGACAGGCGCGTGTATGGCTGGCGACCGGCGCGCCGATGGAACCGGAGACGAAGGTCGCTATCGAGAAGGCGCTTGCCGAGGCGCCTCCTCCTGAGATCGTGGGGGGACCTGTTGTGTTCGGTCTGCTGTTCTCCGCCTGGGGAGGCGGGACGCCTCCGGTTGGTCTGCCGATGCCGACGCCAGAAGCTTGGAATGCCTTGTCAGGAGACGCGGGCGGCCGGGTGATGGATGATCGCTTTTACGAAGAGGCTTGGGCGCTGCGATAGTCCGTTGCCAAAAGAAACTTTTGTGCTCTAGCTTGCTGCGCCCGGCGAACCGGTCGGGCGCATCATCGGGAGGAAGACCATGTTCACGCACGTCACGCTCGGCGCCAATGACGTCGAGGCGTCGCAGAAATTCTATGACGCGGTGCTCGGCGCCCTGGGCCATCAGCCGGGGACCTTCAGCGATCAGCCCCGACCCGGCGTCTGGTACATGACGCCGCGCGGCATGCTGGGCGTGGTCACGCCGCGCGACGGCGAGCCCGCCTGTCACGCCAACGGCGGCACCATCGGTTTCGCCGCCGCCAGCCCCGAGGCGGTTCTCGCCTTCGCCGAGGCCGGCGTGGCGGCGGGCGGCACGGCCATCGAGGACCCGGCGGGTCCGCGCGACACCCCCTTCGGCAAGATGCACCTGGCCTATCTGCGCGACCCGTCGGGCAACAAGATCTGCGCCGTTCACCGGCCGTCGTAAAAGCCGAGCTTGCGACAACTGACCACGGGATGGCGTCGGCGTGATCCGCTACCTAGCCCCATTCCAAAGGGGGAGGATCATCATGAAATTCGACGCGCAGAAGGCTCTGATCGCCTATTCGGGCGTGCTGACCGCCGTCTTCGTGGGGGTGATGGTCTCTGGGGCGGTGTCGGGCGTCGGCCCGGGCCGCTTCACCGAGATCGACGTACAGCGCATCAATGTGCGCGAGCCGGACGGCACGCTGCGGATGGTGATCTCGAACCAGACGGCCTTCCCCGAAATCCCCTATCGCGGGCGCGAGGTTCCGCATCCGGGGCGCGACACGGCCGGGATGCTGTTCATGAACGAAGAAGGCACCGAGGTCGGCGGCCTGGTGTTCGGCGGCAAGAACGCCGACGGGGTCAGGACGTCGGGCGGCAGCCTGACCTTCGACGGCTATGAGCAGGATCAGACGGTCCAGATCATGGGCTTCCAGCAAGGGGCGCGACGGGTGTCCGGCGTCTTCGTCAACGACCGACCCGAGGAGTCGATCGACTATGACGTCCTGACGCGTCTGGCGGGCATGACGCCGGAGGAACAGCAGGCGGCGATGCTGGCCGCCAATATGGACGGGCAGCCGCGCGCCTTCCTCGGCCGTCAGGGATCGGGCGCTTCGGAGCTGGTGCTGCGAGACGGCGCGGGCCGGGCGCGTCTGGTGCTCAGCGTGGCGGCTGACGGCGGCGCGCGCATCACGTTCCGGGACGAGAACGGTCAGCCGACCCGCGTGGTGACGCCCGAAGGCTGACGGCGGGCCTATCTGCCTGGGCCCGCAAGGAATAAAGCAGGGCACAGGTTTGAAGGCGGAGACGAGATGAGGGCGAAAGCGGCGATGACGGCGGGGCTGGCGGCGTTCAGCCTGTCGCTGGGATTGACGGCCTGCGACCGGGCTGCCGACGGGGCGCCGACCGCAGAGGTCCCTGTTGAGGCCTGGAGAGGCAAGGACGTGGTCCTCTATCTGCCCGATCCGGTCATGAAGGCGCGGGTCGAGGTCTCGGCCCTGACGCCCTACGTCAACGCTGCGACGACGGCGGCCGAGGGGGCGTTCCGCGCCGCCCCGGTTCAGCCCGGCGCCTCGGGCATGGTGCTGCTGATGGTCAAGCCGGGCGGGCGGGCGAAGGCCTGGGTCGTCACCGGCGAACCAGCGCCCAGCGCGGACACGATTGCGGCGGTGGTCAAGGCGGTCGAGGCCGTGCCGGCCCCCGCTGTGCGCGAGGGACCGATCCTGGTCGGCGTCGGCTTCGAGGCCTGGGGCGGCGGCGCGCCGCCCGTCGGCGCCAGCCCGCCGATCCCGCGCGACTGGTACAGCTATTTCCCGAAGGACGGCGGCCAACTGGACGACGCCTTCATGGCCCGCGTCTGGCCTGACTGATCGGAGTTTGAGTGGATGGAAACGGTCAAGACACACGTCGTTCACGGCGGAACCCTGCGCTATTTGAAACACGACAGCGCCGCGACGGGCACGCCCATGACCCTGTCGGTCTTTGTCCCGGCGGGCGAGGGCCCGTTCCCGGTCCTGATCTGGCTGTCGGGCCTGACCTGCACCGAGGATAATTTCACCACCAAGGCCGGGGCCTACAGGGCCGCCGCCGAACACGGCGTCATCATCGTGGCGCCGGACACCTCGCCGCGCAGCGAAGGGGTGGCGGACGATCCGGCCTATGATCTGGGGCAGGGCGCAGGCTTCTATGTCGACGCCACGCAAGCGCCCTGGGCGCCGCACTTCCGCATGGAGAGCTACGTCACGGACGAACTGATCGCCCTGATCGACGCGGCATTCCCGACCACGAAGACGCGTTCGATCTTCGGTCATTCCATGGGCGGGCACGGGGCCCTGACCCTGGCCCTGCGTCATCCCGAGCTGTTCAGGTCCGTCTCGGCCTTCGCCCCGATCTCGTCGCCGACCCGCTGTCCGTGGGGCGAGAAGGCGTTCACCGCCTATCTGGGCGACGACCGCGCCGAATGGGCGAAGCATGACGCCGCCCTGCTGATCGAAAGCGGCGCGGCGGCGGGTCGTTTCGACGACATCCTGGTGGATCAGGGCGAGGCCGATCCTTTCCTGACCGAGCAACTGAAACCGGAGCTTCTGGTCGCGGCGGCCCAGGCTGCGGGACAGCGGCTTACCCTGCGGATGCAGGCGGGCTATGATCACTCCTACTTCTTCATGGCCAGCTTCGTGGACGACCACGTGGCCTTCCATGCGACCCGCCTGAAAGCCTGAGACTTCATGACCGACGCCGCCCCCGACTTCGCCCACGTGGACTTCGACGAGATGTTCGCCGCCCTGTGCAGCGAGGTCGGCTTCTGCCTGCACGAAAAGGGTCAGAAGAAGGTGATCGCGGCCCTGCCCAAGGGTCTGGATGCCGCGATGAAGGCCGTGCTGGCCGCCGAGGGCGTGGACGAACCCAATGCGCCGGGCGATCTGAAGAAGGCCGTGCGCGACTGCCTCAAGGCCCACGTCCAGCCGGGCTGATCCCGCCAACGGGCGCGGATGGACGAAACTTCATCCGCGCCGTGATCATGGCGCCTTGCGGGGCGGCGCCGCTTCGATAGTGTCCCCTCCCATCGCTTTTGGGAGGAAGCCCGATGATGGACCGTCGCCGCCTGTTGATGACCGCCGCCCTGGGAGGCGCGTTCGCGGCCTCGGGCGCCGCCCGCGCGTTCGCGCAGACCGCCGCTGCTCCGGCTGCGGGTCCCGCCTCGGCCCAGTTCCTGGCCCTGCTGGACAAGATCGCCCAGGAGATGATCCTGTCCGATCCCGAAACCCTGACCATGCTGGGCATGGACCGGGGACCGATGGCGCAGGCCCGCTTCAAGCTGAGCGACCGCTCGCAGGCCAAGATCGACGCCGACAAGGCCAAGTTTATCGACGGCATGAAGGCCGTGAAGGCCATCGACAAGCGCCAACTGACGACCCTGGAGCAGACCTATTACGACTCGCTGGAGTTCTTCGGCGACACGGTGATGGAGGGGTACGGCTTCCCCTATGGCGGCGGCATGTTCCCGTCGCCCTATACGGTCAGCCAGCTGGGCGGATCCTATCAGCAGATCCCCGACTTCCTGGACAGCCAGCACCGCATCGAGGCGGCGGACGACGCCGACGCCTATCTGTCGCGCCTGTCGGACTTCGCCAAGGGCCTGGACGCCGAGCGCGAGCGGATGCTGGCCGACTTCGCCGCCGGCGCCGTGCCGCCTGATTTCGTCATCGACCGCACCCTGACCCAGATGGCCGCCATCACCGGCACGGCTCCGGCCGACTCGGTCATGAGCCAGTCGCTGGCGCGCCGCACGGCCGAGAAGAACATCTCCGGCGACTGGGCCGCGCGCGCCCAGGCCATCCTGGCCGGCGAAGTCTATCCGGCCATCCAGCGTCAGGCCGACGCCCTGAAGTCTGTGCGTCCCGGCGCGACTCACGACGGCGGCGTCTGGCGTCTGCCCAAGGGCGAGGACTATTACCGCTTCGGCCTGAAATATTTCACCACCTCGTCGATGACGCCGGACGAGGTGCACCAGATGGGGCTGGAGCAGGTGGCCGAGATCTCGGCCCGCACCGACGCCCTGCTGAAGGCGCAAGGCATGACGCAAGGCACGGTCGGCGAACGCGTGGCCGCGCTCGGCAAGGACCCGCGCTTCGTCTATCCGAACACGGACGAGGCCAAGGACGAGCTGATCAAGGAACTGAACGCCCAGATGGTCGCCATGCAGGCGCGTATGCCGGACTACTTCGGCCGCCTGCCCAAGTCGCCGTGCGACATCAAGCGCGTGCCCAAGGCCATCGAGGCCGGTGCGCCGGGCGGATACTATCAGTCGCCGGCTCTGGATGGTTCGCGTCCGGGCGCCTACTACATCAACCTGCGCGACACGGCGGAATGGCCCAAATGGACCCTGCCGACCCTGACCTATCACGAAGCGGTGCCGGGCCATCACTTCCAGATCGCCCTGCAGCAGGAGAAGCCGGACACGCCGCTGCTGATGAAGGTCATGGGCTTCTCGGCCTATTCCGAGGGCTGGGGCCTGTACGCCGAGCAACTGGCGGACGAGATCGGCGCCTATGAGAATGATCCCTTCGGCCAGATCGGCTATCTGCAGTCGCTGATGTTCCGCGCGGCGCGCCTAGTCGTGGATTCCGGCCTGCACCACAAGCGCTGGAGCCGCGAGCAGGGCATCCGCTACATGGTCGACACCCTGGGGGACCAGGAATCCAGCATCGCCACCGAGGTCGAGCGCTACTGCGTCTGGCCGGGCCAGGCGTCCAGCTACAAGGTCGGCCACACCACCTGGGTCAAGCTGCGCGAGGACGCCAAGAAGCGTCTGGGCAGCCGCTTTGACATCAAGGGCTTCCATGACACCGGCCTGAACCTGGGCGGCGTGCCGCTGACGGTGCTGGAGCGGACCCTGAACGCCTGGACGCCCGCCTAGGCCTGTGAACCACGGGCGCGCCGGCCCGACGATTGTCTGAGTGTGAGGGGCGCGCGGCGTCGCGCCGCCCTCGTCGGGAAGCAAGACCATGATCGACCGCCGCCGTCTGTTGTTGACCGCCGCCGCCACGGCCGCCGTCGCGCCCTCGCTGGCCCACGCCGCCGTCGCCGCCACTGACGCCGATGCGCGCCTGAACGCCCTGCTGGATGGCTGGTTCGAGGCCGACATTGACGAAAGCCCCGAGCGCGCCACCAACCTGGGCCTCGACAAGGGCGCCCGCGCCGGTCTGTCGTCCAAACTGAGCGAAGCCGGTCCCGACGCCATCCGCAAGGACCGCGACAAGGCGATCAGCCGTTGGGCGACGCTGCGCGCCTTCGACCAGACGGGTCTGTCCGAAGCCGGCGCTCTGAACTACGCCATCGCCGCTTTCGGGCGGGAGACCTCGGCCGAGACCTCGCGCTTCGCCTATGGCGCGGGGCCGGGCCGTCCGTCCCCCTATGTCGTGACCCAGCTGTCGGGCGCCTATTTCGAGACGCCGGACTTCATGGACAACCAGCACCGCATCGAGGATGCGGCCGGCGCCGACGCCTTCTTGTCGCGCCTGTCGGCCTTCGCAGGGGTGCTGGACGGTGAGACGGACAAGGTCCGCGAGGACGCCGGTCTGGGCGTGATCCCGCCGGACTTCATCATCGACCGCATGCTGCCCCAGGTCCGCACCCTGCGCGACACCAAGGCCGCCGACCTGGCCATGATCAAGTCACTGGTGCGCAAGACTGCCGCGCTGAACCTGTCGGGCTATGACGTCCGCGCCGCCGCCATCGTCGATCAGCAGATCAAGCCCGCCCTGGCCCGTCAGGTCGCGGCCCTGGAGGCCATCCGCCCGCAGGCGACGCATGACGCCGGGGTCTGGCGTCTGCCGGACGGCGAGGCCTTCTACGCCAACGGCCTGAAGTCCAACACGACCACGACCCTGAGCGCCGCCGAGATCCACAAGATGGGCAAGGAGCAGGTCGCCGAGATCAGCGCCGAGATTGACGCCATCCTGAAGTCGCAGGGCTATACTCAGGGCACCGTCGGCGAACGCATCCAGGCCCTGAACAAGGACCCGGCCCAGCTCTTCGCCAACACCGACGAGGGCAAGGCCGAACTGCAGGTCTGGCTGAACCAGCTGGTCGCCGAACTGGAGCCGAAACTGCCGACCGTCTTCGGTCGTCTGCCGAAAACCCATGTCGAGATCCGTCGCGTGCCGGTGTCGATCCAGTCGGGCGCGCCGGGCGGATACTATCAGGGACCGCCGCTGGATGGCTCGCGCCCGGGCGCCTACTACATCAACCTGCGCGACAGCGGGAACTGGCCGAAGTTCGCCCTGCCGACCCTGACCTATCACGAGGCCTCGCCGGGCCACCACCTGCAGGTCGCCCTGCAGCGCGAGTCGGGCGAGCTGCCGCAGTGGCGCCGCGCGGGCGGCTTCTCGGCCTACAACGAAGGCTGGGCGCTCTACGCCGAGGCGGTCGCCGCCAATGACCTGGACGCCTATGCCGACAACCCGCTGGGCCGCGTCGGCTTCCTCATGTCCTACCTGTTCCGGGCCGTGCGCCTGGTGGTCGACACCGGTCTGCACTCGGAGCGCTGGAGCCGCGAACAGGCGGTCGAATACATGGCGGCCTCGGGCGCCAAGCCGCTGGACGCCTCGAACAGCGAGATCAACCGCTACACCGTCTGGCCGGGGCAGGCCTGCGCCTACAAGGTCGGCCACACGGTGATCGCCCGCCTGAGGAAGGACGCCGAGGCCAAGCCGGGCTTCGACCTGCGCGCCTTCCACGACAAGGTGCTGATGAACGGCTCCCTGCCGCTGGCGGTGCTGGAAGCCCAGATGCGGGCCTGAGACGCCGATCAGGGTTGAAACGAAAGACGGCCCGGACGTTCGCGCGTCCGGGCCGTTTTCATGTCTGGCGCAGGATGGCGGTCAGGTCGCCGCGCGCCAGGTGGTCGGCCACAGGTCCTGGGGGACTGCCGTGCAACTCGGCATGACCTTCTCGTCCAACAGGGCGAAGCGCTCGCCGGTCCAGGCCCAGACGCCCATGCGGCCGCAGTCGCCGAGGCCGCGCCCCTTGCCGAAGGCGAAGAGGGTGCGGGTCCTGGGATCATAGCGGCTGTTGACCAGGGTCGCTTCGCTGCCCGCCGCCGTGGGGAAGGCGACCGGCCGGGGCGCGGTCCCGTCGGCCGGTGTGATGAAATAGGTCTGGCTGAAATTATAGGCGCCTTCGCCGCACGGCACGCTCCACAGCAGCTTGTCCGCCGCCAGACGTGAGACCTCGACGTTCGGCTCGAAACGTTCGCCTCTGCGGGTTTCGGCCAGGCATTCCTTGACCTTGGGGTGGGCGAGAAGCGCCGGGGACAGGTCGTCCTGGACCAGGCCTTTCTGGGCGACGGCGGCCGCCACGGCCACGCGCGGGGCGGCCGGGGCTGCGGGCACTTCGGCGGCGGGCCGGTCGCCGCGCCGGATCAGGGCGGTGGGGGTGTTCAGCCGCCCCTGACGCTCGTCGATCCACAGGAAGGCGGCGGCCGCCCCGCCGAGGCTGACCTTCATCTGCTCGTCCCCGCGTCGCAGGGCCATGAAGGAGCCGTTGCCCAGATCATGCACCAGTTGGGGCGAGGGGTTCCTGAAGGCGATGACGTCGCCTTCCTCGTCCATCTTGGAGTTCTCGCCGGCATAGCGCCGGCCGTCGATGACGGCGTGGACCGAGCCCTGGCCGTCCTCCAGACCCCATCCGCCCATGTGGACGACGGGGCGGGCTTCCGCGCCGGGGGCCAGGGAGACCAGGACGAAGCCCATGTTTTCATGCGCCGAACCAAAGGCCACGCAGTGATTGGTGTTGTCGCAGGTGGCGGTCCAGTCGCGGAACTCGCGCGTCACGCTGGGCGGATTGGCGCTCGTCCTGACGGTTGGCGACGTCGCCGCCGTCTCGACCGCGACGTCGGCGGCGGCGGGGGCCGCGGCGGGCGAGGCGTCACCCTCCTTCTTTCCGCAGGCCCCCAGCCCCTGCGGCAGGATCAGGGCGGCGGCGGCGGTCAGCAACAGGCTGCGAAGCGTCATGTCGGGCGTCTCATCAGCGAGAGGGGAACGATCAGGGGCGGGCTCCATGAACGGTCAAGCTGGCTGCTGGTTCAAGTCATATGGGGGCATTTTGCGCAGGAGCGCCGATGGCGCCGCTCAGCCTTTGCGCCCGCGCGCGCGTCTCGCTATACCGCCCGCACGATATTCCTTCCCTGATTAAGAGACAGAGGCAGAGCATGGCCAAGATCAAGGTCGCCAACCCCATCGTGGACATCGACGGCGACGAAATGACCCGGATCATCTGGCAGATGATCAAGGACAAGCTGGTCTTCCCCTACCTGGACCTGGAGCTCGACTACTACGACCTCGGCATGGAGCACCGCGACGCCACCGACGACCAGGTGACGATCGACGCGGCCCACGCGATCCAGAAGCACGGCGTCGGCGTCAAGTGCGCCACCATCACCCCGGACGAAGCCCGGGTGAAGGAATTCGGCCTGAAGAAGATGTGGAAGTCGCCGAACGGCACCATCCGCAACATCCTGGGCGGCGTGGTCTTCCGCGAGCCGATCATCTGCTCGAACGTGCCGCGTCTGGTTCCGGGCTGGACCCAGCCGATCGTCGTCGGCCGTCACGCCTTCGGCGACCAGTACAAGGCCACTGACTTCCTGATGCCGGGCGCCGGCACCCTGTCGATCAAGTTCGTCGGCGACGATGGCCAGGTGATCGAGCACGAGGTGTTCAAATCCCCGTCGGCCGGTGTGGCCATGGGCATGTACAACCTCGACTCGTCGATCCGTGACTTCGCCCACGCCTCGTTCAGCTACGGCCTGGCTCGTAACTATCCGGTCTATCTGTCGACCAAGAACACCATTCTGAAAGCCTATGACGGCCGCTTCAAGGACCTGTTCCAGGAAGTCTTCGACGAGCACTACGCCGAAGAGTTCAAGGCGCGCGGCCTGACCTACGAACACCGTCTGATCGACGACATGGTGGCGGCCGCCATCAAGTGGTCGGGCGGCTTCGTCTGGGCGTGCAAGAACTATGACGGCGACGTGCAGTCGGACATCGTGGCTCAGGGCTTCGGCTCGCTGGGCCTGATGACCTCGGTCCTGATGACGCCGGACGGCAAGATCATGGAAACCGAAGCCGCCCACGGCACGGTGACCCGTCACTACCGTCAGCACCAGAAGGGTGAAGCGACCTCGACCAACTCGATCGCCTCGATCTTCGCCTGGTCGGCCGGCTTCAAGCACCGCGCCAAGCTGGACGACAATGCCGAGCTGGCCGAGTTCGCCGAGACGCTGGAACGCGTCGTGGTTGAAACCGTCGAGTCGGGCTTCATGACCAAGGATCTGGCCCTGCTCGTCGGCGACCAGCAGTCGTGGCTGACCACCGAAGGCTTCCTGGACAAGGTGTCTGAGAACCTGAAAAAGGCCCTGCCGAATATTGGTTAGTAGCGCTACCGCGCTTCGCGCTGCTTGAGCGCGTTACGCACCAGGAATGGGCCCGCTGGAGAAATCCCGCGGGCCTTTTGGTTGCTCGGGCCGCGCATCACTCATACCGCCGTCATCCTCGGGCTTGACCCGAGGATCGAGCGTAGGGACGCGCGCCTCCTTGCCTATGTCGCGCAGGCGGACCACCCGATCCTCGGGTCAAGCCCGAGGATGACGGCGGGGGGAGCCCCCGGAATTCCGCCAAGGGTTAACGACGCCCTTGAGCCCCCCCTCGAACCATGTCCTTAATGTCGCAGGGGGTTTCGAGTTTGTGTCGCAGATGTCGCTGACCCGTCGCGTTCGTAAGGCAGGGGAGGGCCGATGAACCAGAAACTGATCCTTCGACTGGGGGGCGCCGCCGTGGCGGCCTTCGTCCTGGCCTACGCCGCCTCGCCCTTGCTGGCGGCGCGCTCGCTGGTGCAGGCGGCCAAGAGCGGCGACGCGCAGGCGCTGGAGCGCCAGGTCGACTTTCCCGCCTTCCGCGCCAGCCTGAAAGACGAGCTGAGCGAGCGCATGATGAGCGAGATGCGCAAGGACAGTCGGCTGAAGGACAGCGGCCTGTCGGGCCTGGGCATGCTGCTGGCGCCGGCGCTGGTCAGCGGCGCCGTGGACGCCTTCGTCACGCCCCAGGCCATCTCGGCCATGGTGCAGGAGGGGCAGGCGCCCAAGCCGGACCTGGCCAAGGTCGAGCCGGAGGTCGGGCCGAAGCCTGAGAGCAAGCCTGAGAGCAAGAAGGTGCGCCAGTCCTGGAGCTACCGCGACCTGGACACCTTCGCCGTCACCTTGACCCGCGACGACCAGCCGGGCGAGCAAGTCTCCCTGCTGATGAAACGCCGCAACCTGTTGGGCTGGAAGCTGGCGGGGATCGATCTGAGCAAGGCGGAATAATCACCCGCTCATCCCCGCGGAGGCGGGGGACCCAGAAAGAGCCTCACGCACCATCCTTGGCCGCCTGTGCTTGCAGCCAAAGCACTGGGTCCCCGCCTCCGCGGGGATGAGCGGATTGTGTGGGGATCGGCCAAAGAAAAAGGGCGGCGCATCCGGTGCGCCGCCCTTCCTGTTTCAGTCTGTGCGGGCGATCAGCCCTTCAGCGCGGCCCGGATTGCTTCCAGACCAGCTTCGGCCTTTGACCCGTCGGGCGCGCCGCCCTGGGCGAAGTCGGGCTTGCCGCCGGCGCCCTTGCCGCCCATGGCGATGACGGCGTCGCGGGCCAGATCAGCGGCGTTGACCTTGCCGGCCATGTCCGGGGTCGCGGCGACGGTGATGGCCGCCTTGCCATCGACGACGCCGACCAGGGCGACCACGCCCGAGCCGATCTGCTTCTTGAAGTCCTCGGCCACGCCGCGCAGGCCCTTGCCGTCGACGCCGTCCAGAACGCGGGCGATCAGCTTGACGCCGTTGATCTCTTCCGGGGCCGCATTGGCGCCCGCGCCGCCGCCGAGCGCCAGTTGCTTCTTCAGGTCGGCGACCTGCTTCTCCAGCGTCTTGACCGAGGCCTGCAGGCCCTCGACGCGGGCCGGAACCTCGGCGGTCTGGATCTTGAAGCCCTGGGCCAGCGAACGGGCGACATTGGCCTGATCCAGCAGGAAGCGGCGGGCGGCGTCCCCGGTCAGGGCTTCGACACGACGCACGCCGGCGGCCACGCCGCCTTCCGAGACGATCTTGAACAGGGCGATGTCGCCGGTGCGGAAGACGTGGGTGCCGCCGCACAGCTCGACCGAATAGGCGCCGGGACCGCTCAGCGCATGGCCGATGGTCAGGACGCGGACCTCGTCGCCGTACTTCTCGCCGAACAGGGCCACGGCGCCGGCCGCGATGGCGGCGTCGGGCGTCATCAGCTCGGTCGTGACCGGGACGTTCTGGCGGATGACGGCGTTCACCTCGTCCTCGACGCGGGCGATCTCCTCGTCCGTCATCGGGGCGTTGTGGCTGAAGTCGAAGCGCATGCGCTCAGCGTCGACCATCTGGCCCTTCTGGGCGACGTGGGCGCCCAGGACGTTCTTGACGGCGGCGTGGAAGAGGTGGGCGGCCGAGTGGTTGGCGCGGGTGGTCGGGCGCGAGCCCTCCTCGACCGTGGCGGTCACGACGGCGCCGGTCGCCAGCGAGCCCTGGGTCACCTCAAGCGTGTGAACATGCAAGTCGCCGCCGTGCTTCTTGGTGTCCAGGACGCGGCCTTGGCCGCCGCTCCAGACGAAGGCGCCCTTGTCGCCCGCCTGACCGCCGCCTTCGCCGTAGAAGGGGGTCTCGTCCAGCAGGACTTCGACCGTGTCGCCGGTCGCGGCGGACGCAGCCTCGGCGCCCTCCTTGACGATGGCCAGGACCTTGCCTTCGCTGGTCTCGGACTCATAGCCGGTGAACGCGGTGCCGCCGTGCTGGTCGCGCAGGGCCAGCCAGGCGCCGGCCGAGGCCGTCTGGCCCGAGCCCTTCCAGTGTTCGCGCGAACGGTCGCGTTGCTCGGCCATGGCGGCCTCGAAGCCGTCGACGTTGACGCTGAAGCCGCGACGGCGGGCCTCGTCCTGCGTCAGGTCCAGCGGGAAGCCGTAGGTGTCATAGAGGGTGAAGGCGGTCTGGCCGTCCAGCATGTCGCCGGCCTTGAAGCCGGTCGTGGCCTGATCGAACAGGTTCATGCCGCGGCCGAGGGTGGTGCGGAAGCGGATTTCTTCCTGCTTCAGCGTGTCCTCGATGAAGGCCTGGGCGCGGCCCAGCTCGGGGTAGGCCTCGCCCATCTCCTGGACCAGGGTCGGGACCAGACGGTGCATCAGCGGGTCGGCGGCGCCCAGTAGGTGAGCGTGACGCATGGCGCGGCGCATGATGCGGCGCAGGACATAGCCGCGGCCTTCGTTCGAGGGGGTCACGCCGTCGGCGATCAGGAAGGCGGTCGAACGCAGGTGGTCGGCGATGACCCGGTGCGACGGGGCGCGTTCGCCCTCGGCCTTGGTCGAGGTCAGCTCTTCCGAGGCGTTGATCAGGCTCTTGAACAGGTCGACTTCGTAGTTGGAGTGGACGCCCTGCAGGACGGCGGCGATGCGCTCCAGACCCATGCCGGTGTCGACGCTGGGCTTGGGAAGGTCGCGAACGATCTCGTCGTTCTCCTTCTCGTACTGCATGAAGACGTTGTTCCAGATCTCCACGAAGCGGTCGCCGTCCTCATCGGGCGAACCGGGAGGGCCGCCGAAGATGTGGTCGCCGTGGTCGTAGAAGATCTCGGTGCAGGGACCGCAAGGGCCGCTGTCGCCCATGGCCCAGAAGTTGTCGGCCGTGGGGATGCGGATGATCTTCTCGTCGGCGAAGCCGGTCACCTTCTTCCAGATGTCGAAGGCTTCATCGTCGGTGTGATAGACGGTGACCAGCAGGCGCGCAGGGTCCAGGCCGAACTCCCTGGTCAGCAGGGTCCAGGCGCTCTCGATGGCGTGGTCCTTGAAATAGTCGCCGAACGAGAAGTTGCCCAGCATCTCAAAGAAGGTGTGGTGACGCGCGGTGTAGCCGACGTTGTCCAGATCGTTGTGCTTGCCGCCGGCGCGCACGCATTTCTGCGAACTGGTGGCGCGCTTGTAGGGCGGGGTCGCGCCGCCGGTGAAGTAGTCCTTGAACGGCACCATGCCCGCGTTGACGAACAGCAGGGTCGGGTCGTTCTGCGGCACCAGCGGAGCCGACTGCACCTTCTCGTGGCCGTCGGCCGCGAAGTAGTCGAGGAAGGTGGAGCGGATCTGTTTCAGGCTGGTCATGGCGTATCGCTCTAAGGAATTCGGGCGCGCGGGGAGAATATCGGAACGGGCGTCATATAGGGATTTTGCGCCGAGCGCATCACTGGCGCGTGATCGCGTGCGCCGGGGCGCGCTTTTGCGATGCGGCGGGCTCTAATCGTGCAGGCGATGCGGCGCGACGATGACCCCGTCCGCGTCGGCATAGAGCCAGTCGCCGGGGGTGAAGATGACGCCGCCGAAGGCGGTGGGGATGTCGATCTCGCCGATGGCGTCGCGGTCGGCGCGCAGGGGCGTGGTCCCCACGGCCTTCACGCCGACGGGCATGGTGTCGATGACGCCGCTGTCGCGAATGGCGCCGTGGAGGACGATCCCGGCCCAGTTGTTGTCGATGGCCAGTCTGGCCAGGTTGTCGCCGACAAGGGCGCGCTTCAGCGATCCGCCGCCGTTGACCACCAGCACCGCGCCGTGGCCCGGCCGCTCCAGCGCCTGTCGGACCAAGGCGTTGTCGTCCAGCACGCTGAGGGTGCGAACCGGACCGTGGAAGGCCGTCGCCTGGCCGAAGCTGCGGAACGGGATGTGGCAGACCTTCACCTTTTCGGGGTGGGCGTCGCAGAGGTCGGCGGTGGCGGGGATCATGGGAGGCTCCGGGGCTTGAGGGTGAAGTTTGCCCGGCGGGGCGCGGCGAGAAAAGAGCGGTTTGTTTCTACATCCGCTCATCCCCGCGGAGGCGGGGACCCAGTGCTTTGGCGGCAAGCACGGGCGGTCAGTGATGGTGCGTGAGGCTCTCACTGGGTCCCCGCCTCCGCGGGGATGAGCGGAAACTGAAGGCGAACCAGATAAAAAGAGGCCCGCCCGATTGCTCGGGCGGGCCGGCTCCGTCCGACCGACCCCGCGGGGTCGGTAGGCGGGTCGCGGGGACGACGGACGGAAGCTGTGTCGGAGGGAGATCAGCCCTCCAGATCTTGGCCTTCATCGGGTTCGGGCGCGCCCAGCATGTCGTCGGCGATCTTGGCCGTGGATTGGCGGACGGCCTTCTCGATGGCGAGGGCCATGTCGGGGTTGTTCTTCAGAAATTCCTTGGCGTTCTCGCGGCCCTGACCGATGCGGGTCGAGTCGTAGGAGAACCAAGAGCCCGACTTCTCGATGATGTTGGCCTTGACGCCCAGATCGATGATTTCGCCGATCTTGGAGATGCCTTCGCCGTACATGATGTCGAAGATGACCTCGCGGAACGGCGGGGCGACCTTGTTCTTGACCACCTTGACGCGGGTGGTGTTGCCGACGACCTCGTCGCGGTTCTTGATCGCGCCGGTGCGGCGGATGTCGAGGCGCACCGAGGCGTAGAACTTCAGCGCATTGCCGCCCGTCGTCGTTTCCGGCGAGCCGTACATGACGCCGATCTTGTGACGGATCTGATTGATGAAGAGGACGATGCACTTCGACTTGGAGATCGAGGCGGTCAGCTTGCGCAGGGCCTGCGACATCAGACGGGCCTGAAGGCCGGGCAGGCTGTCGCCCATCTCGCCTTCGATTTCGGCGCGCGGGGTCAGGGCGGCGACCGAGTCGACCACCACGATGTCCACGGCGCCCGAGCGCACCAGGGTGTCGACGATCTCCAGGGCCTGCTCGCCGGCGTCGGGCTGCGACACCAGCAGGTCGTCGAGGTTGACGCCCAGCTTTTGCGCATAGACCGGGTCGAGCGCGTGCTCGGCGTCGACGAAGGCGGCCACGCCGCCCTTCTTCTGGACCTCGGCCACGGTGTGCAGGGCGAGGGTCGTCTTGCCCGAGGATTCCGGGCCGAACACCTCGATCACCCGCCCGACCGGCAGGCCGCCGATGCCGAGCGCCATGTCCAGGCCCAGCGAACCGGTCGAGACGCTCTCGATCTCGTTCACCAAACCGCCCTTGCCGAGCTTCATCACCGAGCCCTTGCCGAAAGCGCGATCGATCTGCGCGATCGCCGCCTCAAGAGCGCGTTGCTTTTCGCCGTCTTCTTTACCCACGAGCTTCAATGCCGCCTGTGCCATTGGTTTTCTCTCCCTTGCCATGATTCCATTCTGGGCTTTGGGAGAGACCCGCCAGGACCCGCTCCCTCTGTGAGACGGACTATGTGCATGGTTTGTTCTGGTTCACAAGATGTTCTCATTTGGCGCGTGAGAACAAAATGCGATCTACGACCGTTTCTGACGTGGTCGGCATCCGGTCCAGAAGGGCCTGGCGTCGTGGAAACGCCTGCAGGCCTTGAGCGCGGCGGCCAATAAGGCGGCCTCGTCGCGCTCGCGCCGGCCGATGACGCGTCCCGCAGCGAAGGCCACGCTTGCGTCGTCCAGAGCGGCCTCGCCGGGGATTCGGTCGCGCGCCACGGCCAGGTCGTTCAGTTCGCCGAGCCGGTCCTGCAGCCGTTCCAGAGCCTTCAGATAGCGGGCGCGGCGGCGGCGGGCGGGAAACAGGTCGGCGAAGAACTCGGCGGCGTAGCGCAGCCGCTTGGCGCGGATGCGCAGGTGGTGCCGGGCCTCGGGGTCCAGATCGGTCAGGTCGCGGGCGCGTTTTTCGACCTGACGATGCAGGCGGCTGAGGGCCTCGGCGGCGAAGGGCGCAACGGGGGCGTCGGACAGGACCGCCGTCTCGATCCAGGCGGTCGTCTCCAGCATCAGCAGGGCGTAGCGGGGCGAGGCGATGGCCGTCAGAACGCGGTCATAGGCCTGCCCCCGGGCGGTCAGCAGGTGACGGCCCAGGGCCGCGAGGCCGGGCGAGGGGGCCGCCAGCGCCGTGGGGTGGAAGACGTCGCGGATGAAGACGTCGAGGTCGCGGGCGGCGTCGGCCTCGTGCGCCAGCCATTTCAGTTCGGCCTCGATGCGCTCGCGTTCGGCCTCGGCCAACAGGGGCTTGAAGACGCCGACGGCGGCGCGCAGGCGGCGTAAGGCCACCCGCATCTGATGCACGGCCTCGGGGCGGCGCACGATCCGCAGCAGTTCGGCGTTGGCCGAGACCTGGGCCAGACAGGCCATGGCGATGCGGCGGAAGGCGGTGGCTGCCGATGCATCAGGCGACAGGGGCGTGGCGACGGCGCGACGGGGGCTGCGGCTCTCGCCGTCGGCCAGCCGCCAGCCGCGCTCGGCCTTGCTCTCGAACACCGGGACGATGGCCAGGTCGCGCGCCAGCCGCCGGGCGAGGCTGAACAGGGCGGCGGGCGGCCCCGCCTTCAGCTCCAGTTCCAGCTCGTAGATGGGCTCGCGGCGCTCTCCGGCGGACAGTTCGCCGGCGTCGAAGGCGACTTCGATCCGGGCGCCCTCCCAGTCGACCATGCGGACGCGGCGGACGACCGTGGTGGCGAAGCGGGGCGATAGGTCGCGGCGGCGGCCCTTCAGAAGTTTATGGGCGGGCGTGGCCTTGAGCGCGGCGAGGTCGAGGGCCTCGGAGGCGACTTGGACCTCCCACTCGTCGCGGGCGGTCTGGCCGGGGGCGGTCTGGCGCTTCAGGGTCTGGACGAAGCCGTCCGGCGTGGCGCGAACCCTCAGGCCGCACCCCGCCGCGCGCAGGACGCTGTCGGGAGTGTCGAAATAGACCGAGCGCAGCGACTGGCTGGTCTGGGGCCCTTGCAGCGCCGGGTGGCCTGACAGACGCACGACCGCGCCCGGCCCGAGCCGGAACTTCAGTTCGGTTTCGGTCGCGGGCGAAGCCATGGGGGTAGTTTAGGCTTCTCGCCGCCATCTCGGAAGCGGCGAAGCTCGTGGGCGATCCTCCCCTGCGCAGCGGGGGAGGGGGACCATGCGCAGCATGGTGGAGGGGGCGAGGGCGGATGTTGCCGTTGAAGGTCGGCCGCACGGCGTGGGGCACTTGTCGAACGGGGCGGTTGCATCCGCCCCCTCCACCGCCTGCGGCGGTCCCCCTCCCCCGTAGACGGGGGAGGATCAAGGGCGTCAGCCCCGCGCCACCTGGAAGCCGGCGAAGGACTGGCTGACCGGCATCAGCTCCAGGGCGTTGATGTTCAGGTGCGGCGGCAGGGTCGCGACCCAGAACAGGGTCTCGGCGATGTCTTCGCCGGTCATGGGCTGGGCGCCGCCGTAGAGGGCGTCCGACGCCGCTTGATCGCCGCTGGTGCGGACCAGGGTGAACTCGGTCTCGGTCATGCCGGGCTCGATGGAGGTGACGCGCACCCCGGTGCCGTGCAGGTCCGAGCGCAGGCCCAGCGAGAACTGGCGCACGAAGGCCTTGGTGCCGCCATAGGCGTTGCCGCCCTTGTAGGGATAGGTCGCGGCCACCGAGCTGATGTTCAGGATGGCGCCCTTGCGCGCGATCAGGCGCGGCAGCAGGCGCCGCGTGATGGTGACCAGACCGGTGATGTTGGTGTCGATCATCTGACGCCACTGATCCAGATCGGCGTCCTGGGCGGCGGCGGTCCCCAGCGCCAGCCCGGCGTTGTTGATCAGGACGTCGATGTCGCCAAAGCCCTCGGGCAGGGCGTCCAGGGCCGCGTCGATGGCGGCCTCGTCGCGGATGTCGAAGACGAGGGGATGGACCACGTCCGCGCCCAGTTCGGCGACCAGATCATTCAGACGCTCGGCGCGGCGGCCGGTGGCGATGATCTTCCAGCCCGCCGAGGCGAAGCGGCGCGCCGCCGCCTGTCCGATGCCCGCCGTGGCGCCGGTGATGAGGACGGTTCCGCTCATGGTCTGCTCCTGTTCGCTGTCGCCGGTTGTCTAGCGCCGCCGCAGCCCAGGCTCAAATGACGAAACGGCCGACGCCCCTTTCGGAACGCCGGCCGCTTGCTCCGGGGAGAGCGGGGGAAGGTCGTCAGGCGGCCCGGTTCTTCACCAGATCGTCGACGACCGAAGGGTCGGCCAGGGTGGAGACATCGCCCAGGGCGCCCAGTTCGTTCTCGGCGATCTTGCGCAGGATGCGCCGCATGATCTTGCCGGATCGGGTCTTGGGCAGGCCCGGCGCCCACTGGATCACGTCGGGGGCGGCGATGGGGCCGATCTCGGTGCGGACGTGGGCGACCAGTTCCTTGCGCAGGGCCTCGGTGGCCTCCACGCCGCGCACCAGGGTCACATAGGCGTAGATGCCCTGACCCTTGATGTCGTGGGGGAAGCCGACGACCGCCGCCTCGGCCACGATGTCGTGCAGGACCAGGGCGCTCTCGACCTCGGCCGTGCCCATGCGGTGGCCCGAGACATTGATGACGTCATCGACCCGGCCGGTGATCCAGTAGTAGCCGTCGGCGTCGCGGCGGCAGCCGTCGCCGGTGAAGTACTTGCCCGGATAGGTCGAGAAATAGGTGTCGAAGAAGCGCTGGTGGTCGCCATAGACCGTGCGCATCTGGCCCGGCCAGCTGTCAGTGATGCAGAGGTTGCCCTCGGTCGCGCCCTCCAGCACGACGCCTTCCGCGTCGACGATCTGCAGCTCGACGCCGGGCAGGGGCTTGGTGGCCGAGCCGGGCTTGAGGTCGGTGGCGCCGGGCAGGGGCGAAACCAGCACCCCGCCGGTTTCGGTCTGCCACCAGGTGTCGACGATGGGCAGGCGGCCGTCGCCGACCACCTCGTGATACCAGCGCCAGGCCTCGGGGTTGATCGGCTCGCCGACGCTGCCCAGCAGGCGCAAGCTCTTGCGGCTGGTCGCCTTCACCGGGGCGTCGCCTTCGCGCATCAGCGAGCGCAGGGCGGTGGGGGCGGTGTAGAAGATCTCGACCTTGTGCTTGTCGATGACCTCCCAGAAACGGCTCACGCTCGGATAGTTGGGCACGCCCTCGAACAGCAGGGTGGTCGCCCCATTGGCCAGGGGGCCATAGACGCCATAGGAGTGGCCGGTCACCCAGCCCACGTCGGCGGTGCACCAGAAGACCTCGCCGGGGCGGTAGTCGAAGACCAGTTCGTGGGTGTAGCTGGCCCAGAACAGATAGCCGCCGGTGGTGTGCAGCACCCCCTTGGGTTTGCCGGTCGAGCCCGAGGTGTAGAGGATGAACAGCGGGTCCTCCGCCTGCATCGGCTCGGGATGGCAGTGGGCCGTGACCTTGGCGGCCTCGGTCTCGTAATCCCGGTCGCGGCCCTCGATGAAGCCCACGTCCGCGCCCGTGTGGCGGATCAGCAGGACGCCGTCGACGCCCGAGACCTTCTCCAGCGCCTTGTCGACATTGGCCTTCAGCGGGACCTTCTTGCCGCCACGGCAGCCCTCGTCGGCGGTGATGACGAAGGTCGAGCCGCAGTCCTCGATGCGCCCGGCGATGCTGTCGGGCGAGAAGCCGCCGAAGATGACCGAGTGGACCGCGCCGATACGGGCGCAGGCCAACATGGCGTAGGCCGCCTCGGGGATCATGGGCAGGTAGATGGTGACGCGGTCGCCCTTCCGGACGCCGTTGGCCTTGAGCACATTGGCCATGCGGCAGACGCGCTCGTGCAGCTGGCCGTAGGTGACGTGCTCGCTGTCGGTCGGCTCGTCGCCTTCCCAGATGATGGCCGTGTCGTTTTCACGGTGCGGCAGGTGGCGGTCGATGCAGTTGGCCGAGACGTTCAGCACCCCGTCCTCGAACCAGCGGATGCGGAAGTCGGCCTTGTTGAACGACACGTCCTTGATCTTTGACGGGAAGGTCATCCAGTCGAGGCGCTTGGCCTGTTCGCCCCAGTAGGCCTCGGGCGTTTCGCGCGCCGCGATCCGGGCCGCGTCATAGGCGTCGCGGTCCATGTGGGCGCGGGCGGCCAGGTCGGCGGGGACGGGATAGATTTCCGGATCAGACACGCGCTTTCCTCCCAGTTTCTTGTTTTAGAAGCCGTATTTGGCGAACAGGATCAGACGGGTCATGTCGCCGTCCAGTCCCGACTCCAGCTTGCGGTCAGCGAACATCAGTTCGGCCCCGACATCAAACGCCGTGACCGGCGACCAGATCAGGTTGGCGTGGATGCTCTGGGCCGAGCGGTTGGCGCCGGTCCCGGTCAGCAGGACGTCGTTGTCCACCTTCTGCGCCGACCAGATCAGGCTGGAGCGCCAGCCCGGCGACCAGACGTGGCGATAGGCGGCGAAGCCGGCGACCACGCCGATGGCGTCCAACTGGCCCGAGGCGTCCAGCACGGCGTCGTTGGAGAAGTTGAGCCCCAGATAGCGGCCCACGCCCTCGCCGCCCGACAGCATGAAGCGCAGGTCGTCCTGGGCGCCGACCTTGACCTTGGCCGAGGCCGACAGACCCCAGCCGGTGGCCGTGTCGTCGACGGCGCTGGCCGGGTTCTCATACTTCAGCTGACGCAGCAGGCCCGCGAACTGCAGGTCGCCCCAGGGGCGGCTGATGGCGTAGCGCGCCGTCAGGTCGGGCAGGCTGTTGTCGTCGGCGATGATCCGCGCGCCGCCGCCGAAGGGGGTGACGGTGGTTTCGGGGTTCTCGACCGCGATCGAGAAGGGACCGCGCGTGTAACGGACCTGGACCTGGCGGGCGAAGACCGAGCCCTCGGCGGCGCCGACGAAGTCGGCCGATTCCGGCAGGACGGCGGTGTTCTGGAAGTTGGTCCACTCCTGACCGATCAGCCAGTTGTCGATGGTGACGAAGGCGCGGCGCAGGGCGGGGGTCGAGGCGCTGGTGATGCGTTGGTCGCCGGTTCCGGGCAGGCTCTGGAAGTCCATCTCAAGCCGGGTGCCGACCTTGTGGCCGCCGACCAGACCGTCGGTGGTCAGCCAGAAGCGGGTCTGGCGGGCGTTGAAGTCCATCGCCGTATCTTCGTCGGCGCCGCCGACCGGGATGGAGCCGGGCAGGTGGTAGTCGCGCAGCAGGTCGCCGTTGGCCGGATCGCCGCCGGAATAGCGGGACGCCATGGCGTCGACCTTGACGAAGCCGCCGAACTTCACGGTGTGGTCGCCGATGCGGAAGCCTTCTTCGCGCTGAGCAGGGGTCGAGGCCGGGGTGGCGGCGGGGCGGGCCTCCAGACGGATGATGTCCTGCGCCATCGCCTGCGACTGGGTCGTCTGCTGCGCGCGCGCGGCGGCGACCTCGGATTTCAGACTGTTCAGCTCGGCTTCGAGCTGGGCGATGCGCGCCTCGAGGGCCGCATTGGCGTCCTGGGCCCAGACGGCGCCGGGCGCGAACAGGAGCGCAGCCGCAGCCGCGCCGCCGAGCAGACGGAATCTTCCCATGTCATGTCCTCCCGGGTTCATCTGATGCGAACCTCGAGACGGCAGCATTCCGCGCGAGGGCGGTTTGCGGCCATTAGCCATTGGTCTAGTTTCGACCAAAGTCGAGGCGCGGCATGGTGTCGTCACAGCGCGGCCTCGACCCGAAAAAGAACCGCGCGCGGGAAGGATTTTCATGGATCGCATCGTCGTCGCCGACGACCACCCTCTGTTTCGGGCGGCGTTGAGATCGGCCGTTGAAAAGGCCGCGCCCGGCGCCGTGATTGCGGAATGCGCCAGTCTGGCCGAGGTTCAGGCGACGCTGGCCGAAGCCGCGACCGACCTGCTGCTGCTGGACCTGAAACTGTCGGACAGCGAGGGCATGGCGGGCCTGACCCGCATCCGCGCCGACCACCCCGCCGTGCCGGTGGCCGTGGTCTCGGCCAGCGAGGAGCCGCCGACCGTGCGCCGCGCCCTGACGTTGGGCGCCGCCGGCTTCATCCCGAAATCCGCCGCCCTGCCGGTCATGGTCGAGGCCATCGCCGCCATCCTTTCGGGCGACAGCTGGGCCCCTGACGTCGGCGAGCCCGGGGCCGGGGAGGGCGATCTGGAAGCCCGCATCGCCAGCCTGACGCCGTCGCAACTGCGCATTCTCGAGGGGCTGCGAGCCGGGCGCCTGAACAAGCAGATCGCCTTCGACCTCGGCGTCACCGAGGCCACCATCAAGGCCCACCTGACCAGCGTCTTCCGCAAGCTGGGCGTCCACAACCGCACCCAGGCGGTGATCCTGGCCCAGTCGATCGATCTGTAATTCCCTTCTCCCCTTGAGGGAGAAGGTGGCAGGCGAAGCCTGACGGATGAGGGGTGTGAGCGCCTCATCTGAAGGTTGTCGTCGCGGGTCCGTCAGACATTCGAAATGTCGCGCCGACACCCCTCATCCGAGCGCCTCCGGCGCCCACCTTCTCCCACAAAGGGGAGAAGGAAGATCAGCGCGACAGAAACGCCTTCAGCGCCGCCGGCTTGACCGGCTTGGGCAGCAGGGTCGCGCCGGCCGCAGTCGCGGTCTCCTTCAGGCCCTCGCGGGTGTCGGCGGTGACCAGGCCGATGCGGCGCAGGCCCCGCGCCCGCAGGGCGTCCACCACCGTCAGCCCGTCCGCCCCGTCGCCCAGATGCAGATCCACCAGGGCCGCGTCGAACGGCCCTGCCGCTGCGATGCCGTCGGCCACGGTGCGCGCCGTCGTCGTCTGGGCGCCCCAGCGGCTCAGCAGGGCGGTCAGGGCGTCGAGGATGGCCGGCTCGTTGTCCACGCACAGCACCCGCAGCCCCGCCAGCGGCAGGCGCGCGTCGCCCTCGGCGAGGGGAGCGATCTCGACCTGGGCGGCGGCGCGCGGAGCGCTGACGCGGAAGGTGGTGCCGCGCCCGACGCGGGACGCCATCGACAGCGGATGGCGCAGCAGGTCCGACAGCTTCTGCACGATGGCCAAACCGAGACCCGCGCCCGGCTCGTCCACCGGGGCGCCGGGCAGACGCACGAACTCGCCGAAGACGTTTTCACGGTCGGCGTCGGGAATGCCGCGCCCGGTGTCGCAGACCAGCATCTGCACCGTGTCGCCGTCGCGCCGGGCGCCGACCAGAACCCGGCCCCGGTCGGTGTAGCGGATGGCGTTGGCGGTCAGGTTCTGCAGCATGGAGCGCAGCAGATCGTGGTCCGAGGCGACCCACAGGCCGGACGGCATGACCGCCAGCCGCAGGCCCTTGGCGCGGGCCATGGGGGCGAACTCGCGGCGCAACTCGGCGAACAGGGCGTCCAGCGAGAGGGGAGCCACGGCGGGCTGGACCCCGCCCGCCTCCAGCTTGGACAGGTTCAGCAAGGCGGTCAGCAGGCGGTGGGCGCTGTCGATGGACCGGTCGGCGTTGGTCGCCAACCCACGCCCGGCGGACCCGGCGGCCAGCGCCGGTTCCTCCTTCAGGGCGGCGATGAACAGGCGCGCGGCGTGCAGGGGCTGCAGCAGGTCGTGACTGGCGGCGGCGAGGAAGCGGGTCTTGGAGGCGGTGGCGTCCTCGGCCAGACGGCGGGCTTCTTCGAGCCGTTCGGTGCGGTCGGCGACGCGGGCCTCTAGCCGCTCGTTGGCCTCCTCCAGATCGCGGGCGGCGCGGCGCAGGGCGGTGATGTCGGTGTAGCTCGTGGCGTAGCCCCCGCCGGGGATGGGGGCGCCGGAGGAACGCAGGATGCGGCCGTCCGGCTGCTCGCGCTCATGATCGTGGGGAATGCGACGCGACAGGGCCTCCAGCCGCCGTTCGATCCGGGTCTCGATGTCGCCGGGGTCGGTCTCGCCCCGCTCGGCGTTGAGGCGATAGACGGCGGCGATGGGCAGGCCGACGTGGACGAAGCCGGCGGGCAGGTCGAACATCTCGACATAGCGCCGGTTCCAGGCAGTCAGGCGCAGGTCCTCGTCCACCACGCTGACGCCCTGATCGATGTTGTCCAGCGTGGTCTGCAGCAGGTCGCGGTTGAACTGGACCGCCTGCGAGGCCTCGTCCAGCATCCGCACCACGTCCTCGGGGGCGCGGCCCCCGGCGGCCAGGGCGGCGGCGATGACGCGCCGGGCCGAGGCGGCGCCGACGGCCCCCGCCAGCATTCGCTCGGCGGCGCGGGCCAGACCGGCCTCGGCCGGGTCGGCGTCGCGCAGCTTCTGGTCGGTCTCTCGCGACCAGGCGGCGAAGGCGCGCTCGGCCCGTTCGTCGCCGATGAAGCGGGCGACCAGGGCCTTGAGGTCGCCGACCGAGGCCCCGGCGGAGGCGCCGCGCCCCTCCATCCAGTCCGGCCCCAGCCGGTCGACGAAGGCGCGGGCCTGAACCCGGTCGATCAGGCGCGGCGTCCCCAGCCTGGAGACGGCGACGAAGACCCCGAGGTTCAGCGCCAGACTGAGGAAGACGCCCGCCGCGAACGGGTCGGCCAGCCCCAGCATGGCCGGAACGTTCAGGCCGAATCCGGGCGCCAGCTGCGGCGCCGCCAGCATGATCAGCCAGACGGTCATCCCGACCGCCAGTCCCGCCAGCGCCCCGCGCGAACGCCCGCCGCGCCACAGCACGGCGCCGAACAGGGCCGGGGCCAGTTGGGCCAGGGCGGCGAAGGAGACCAGCCCCATGGCCGCCAGGCCGCTGGACTGGTCCATGGCCTGATAATAGACCCAGGCCATCAGCAGCAGGGCCACGATGGCCACGCGGCGGATGTTCAGGATGGCGCGCGCCATGTCGCCGGCGCGCTCGCCCCGGCGCCGCCGCTCGGCGGCCAATAGCGGCAGGACCAGATTGTTGGACACCATGGCCGACAGGGCCACGGCCTCGACGATGACCATGGCGGTCGCCGCCGAGAAGCCGCCGACGAAGACGATGGCCGTCAGGGCCGACTGGCCGGAGTTCAGTGGCAGGGCCAGCACCAGCAGGTCGGGATTGACCTCGGGCGCGAACAGGCCGCCCGCCGCCACCAGGGGCAGGACCGCCAGACTGGTCAGCAGCAGATAGACGGGAAAGATCCAGCGCGCGCGCCGCATCTGGGCCGGATCGCCGCCCTCGACAAAGGCGACGTGGAACTGTCGCGGCAGGCAGAAGATGGCGAGCGTCGCCACCAGGGTGATGGCCCAGAAGCGCCCGTCCAGATCGGGCCAGCGCGCCAGATCGCCGAGGCTGGCGGTCACGTCCGCAGAGGCTGGGGCGCGCGCCAGCAGCATCAGGGCGAAGAAGGCCACGGCCAGCAGGGCCGTCAGCTTGACGATGGACTCGATGCCGATGGCCTGGATCAGGCCGCGGTTATGCTCGGTCAGGTCAGGCCGGCGCGCGCCGAACAGGATGGCGAACCCGGCCAGCACCCCGGCCATGACCAGCACCGTCAGGCTCTCGGAGCCGGCGACCGGCGTCCCCTCGGTCAGCATCTCGCCCGCCATGGACAGGGATTTCAGCTGCAGGGCGATGTAGGGCAGGGACCCCAGGATGGCGACAGCGGCGACCGCCGCGCCGAGCGCCGGGCTCTTTCCGTAGCGCGAGGAGATGAAGTCGGCCATCGAGCCGACGTTCTCGCGCCGGGCCGCCGCCGCGATCCGCTTCCACAGCGGAAACAGGACCGTCACCCCCAGCGCCGGGCCGATATAGATGGGCAGGTATTCCCAGGCCGACCGCGCCGCCGTCCCCACCGCCCCGTAATAGGTCCACGACGTGCAGTAGATGGCCAGCGACAGGGCGTAGAGCGACGGCCCCAGCGCCCCGCCGCGCGTCTTGATCGACGGCCGCTCGTACCACCAGGCGACCGCGAAAAGGGTCGCCATGTAGGCGGCCACGAGGGCCAGGGTCGCGAGGCTGAACATGACCGGCATCTGGGACGGAGCGGGGCTGGGGGACAAGAACAAAAAGAGGGGCGGCCGGGAAACCGGACCGCCCCTGCAGGTTGGCGAAGCTTATCGACCTCAGTCGTGGATGTTCACGTCCTTGCCTTCCTTCACGAAGAGGACGCCGATGATCAGGGTCAGCACCGCGATCGCGATGGGGTACCAGAGGCCGTAGTAGATGTTGCCCGTGGCCGCGACCATGGCGAAGGCCGTGGTCGGCAGGAAGCCGCCGAACCAGCCGTTGCCGATGTGATAGGGCAGGGACATGGAGGTGTAGCGCACCTTGGTCGGGAACATCTCGACCAGGGCGGCGGCGATCGGGCCGTAGACCATGGTCACATAGAGGACCAGCAGGAAGAGGATGCCGATCACCATGGGCTTGTTGACCAGGGCGCTGTCGGCCTTGGCCGGATAGCCGGCCTCGGTCAGGGCGGCGGTCAGGCCGGTGTCCCACGCCTTCTTCTGGGCGTCGAAGTCGGCCTTGGCCAGGACCTTGCCGTTGAAGCTCTCGACCACGCGTTCACCGATGCGGACCTGGGTCACGGTTCCGGCGGGGGCGGCCTCGTTGACATAGGTGACGCCGGCCTTGGCCAGGTGGGTCTTGGCGATGTCGCACGAACTGTTGAAGACGGTCTTGCCCACCGGGTCGAACTGGAAGTGGCAGTCGGCCGGGTCGGCGTAGACGGTGACCGGCGCCGAGGCGGCGGCGGCGGCCAGGCGCGGGTTGGCCGCGCCGGTCAGGGCGTTGAACAGCGGGAAGTAGGTCAGGGCGGCCAGCAGGCAGCCGACCAGGATGATGGGCTTGCGGCCGATCTTGTCCGACAGCCAGCCGAAGAAGACGAAGAAGGGCGTCGCCAGGGCCAGGGCGGCGGCGATCAGGATGTTCGACAGGGCCGGATCGACCTTCAGCGTCTTCTCGAGGAAGAAGAGAGCGTAGAACTGACCCGTGTACCAGACCACGGCCTGACCGGCGGCGAGACCGAACAGGGCGATCAGCACCAGCTTCAGGTTCGGCCACTTCATGAAGCTGTCCTTCAGCGGCGTGGTCGAGCCCTTGCCCTCGGCCTTCATGCGCTGGAAGGCCGGGCTTTCCGACAGCTTCAGGCGGATCCACAGGCTCACGCCCAGCAGCAGGATCGAGACGATGAAGGGGATGCGCCAGCCCCAGCTGACGAAGGCTTCCTCGCCGATGACGAAGCGGACGCCCAGAATGACCATCAGGCTGAGCAGCAGGCCCACGGTGGCGGTGATCTGGATGAAGGAGGTGTAGAAGCCGCGCTTGCCGTGCGGAGCGTGCTCGGCGACGTAGGTGGCGGCTCCGCCGTACTCGCCGCCCAGGGCCAGACCCTGGATCAGGCGCATGAGCACCAGGATGATCGGCGCGGCGATGCCGATGGCGGCATAGGGCGGCAGCAGGCCGACCACGAAGGTCGACAGGCCCATCAGCAGCATGGTCACCAGGAAGGTGTTCTTGCGCCCCCACAGGTCGCCCATGCGTCCAAAGACGATGGCCCCGAAGGGTCGCACCGCGAAACCGGCGGCGAAGGCCATCAGGGCGAAGATGAAGCCTGTGGTCTCGTTCACGCCCGAGAAGAACTGGGCGGAGATGATCGCGGCCAGCGAGCCGTAGAGATAGAAGTCGTACCATTCGATGACGGTGCCGACGGACGACGCAAGGATCACCAGCCGGTCGTTCTTGTCGACCGTGTGCTCCGCGCCCTCCGCCGCACTCATGGTGCGGTCGGTCATGGGCAGTCCCTTCCTTTAGAGCCGCGTGGCGCGGCCGTTTCCTCGCGATCCTGTTGCCGGATCGTCGGAAGGCAGAGTGACAGCAGGTCGCGGGCTTTGGAGAGAGCGACTTTGGTCGAACGGCGTCTATCGTCCGTGTGGGGTGCGAAATCTGGGGCGTCTGGGCGTTTCCGTGTTGTCGTGGACCGCGACAGGCATCACATGAAGACCTGACGTCGCCGTTCGGCGACCCCGGCGCGAGAGGACATCCATGGCCCGCAAGCCCAACTACAGCTTTGAACGTCAGGAGCGCGAGCGCGCCGAGGCCAAGAAGGCCGAGGCCAAGGCCGAAGCCAAGGCCGCCAAGCGCGCCGCCAAGGCCGCCGGCCGCGCGGGGGGCGAGGACGAGACCGAGCCGTCCGAGGACTGATCGGGCCTAAAGCCCCATGCAGAGGTATTTGATCTCGAGATAGTCCTCGATGCCGTGGCTGGAGCCTTCGCGGCCCAGGCCCGACTGCTTGATCCCGCCGAAGGGCGCGACCTCGGTGGAGATCAGGCCGGTGTTGATGCCGATCATGCCGGTCTCCAGCGCCTCGGCTACGCGCCAGACGCGGCTCAGGTCGCGCGCGTAGAAGTAGCCCGCCAGGCCGAAGATGGTGTCATTGGCCAGGGCGATCCCTTCCTCTTCCGTCTCGAAACGGACGACGCCGGAGACGGGACCGAAGGTCTCCTCGCGGCACATCTTCATGTCCTGGGTGACGCCCGACAGGACGGTCGGCTGGACGAAGCTCATGCCCAGGGCGTGACGCTGGCCGCCGGTCAGCAGGCTCGCGCCCTTGGCCAGGGCGTCGGCGACGTGTTCCTCGACCTTCCTGACCGCCTTCTCGTCGATCAGGGGGCCGATCTGGACGCCCTCGTCCAGGCCGTTTCCGACCTTCAGCGCCTGGGTCGCCTTCACCAGTTTCTCGACGAATTCGTCGTGGACCCCGGCCTGCACATAGAAGCGGTTGGTGCAGACGCAGGTCTGGCCCGCGTTGCGATACTTGGAGGCGACGGCCCCTGCCACCGCCGCGTCCACGTCGGCGTCGTCGAAGACCAGGAAGGGGGCGTTGCCGCCCAGCTCCAGACTCATCTTCTTGATGGTTTCGGACGACTGCTTCATCAGCAGACGGCCGATCTCGGTCGAGCCGGTGAAGCTGATCTTGCGCACCGCTTCATTGGACGTCAGCTCGCCGCCGATGACCGAGGCCGAGCCGGTGACGACGTTGAACAGGCCGGGCGGCAGGCCGGCCTCCTCGGCCAGCACCGCCAGGGCCAGGGCCGTCAGCGGCGTCTGGCTGGCGGGCTTCAGCACCACGGCGCATCCGGCCGCCAGGGCCGGGCCGACCTTGCGGGTGATCATGGCGGCGGGGAAGTTCCACGGGGTGATGGCCCCGACCACCCCGACCGGCTGGCGCAGGGTCATCAGCCGCTTGCCGGCGTCATAGGTCGGGATGACCTCGCCATAGGTGCGCTTACCCTCCTCGGCGAACCATTCGATGAAGCCGGCGGCATAGGCGATCTCGCCCTTGGCCTCGGTCAGGCTCTTGCCCTGTTCGCGGGTCAGCAGGCGGCCCAGGGCGTCCTGCTCGCTCATCATCAGATCGAACCAGCGGCGCAGGACGCGCGCCCGCTCGCCCGCCGTCTTCGCGGCCCAGGGTCTCATCGCGGCCTCGGCGGCGGCGACGGCGCGCCGGGTCTCGGCCGCGCCCATGTCGGGCACGCTGGCCAGCACCTCGCCGGTCGCCGGGTTGGTCACCTCGAAGGACGCGCCGCTGTCGGCGTCGACCCAGCGGCCGTCGATGTAGGCCTGACGGCGCAGCA
The DNA here is from genome assembly GCF_002479495.1 of Brevundimonas sp. UBA7506. Taxonomy (GTDB): domain Bacteria; phylum Pseudomonadota; class Alphaproteobacteria; order Caulobacterales; family Caulobacteraceae; genus Brevundimonas. The sequence goes on along the minus strand of NZ_DLNQ01000008.1, from coordinate 4,788 downwards.
GGCGGGCGGGATCGGACATGGGCGGCTCCTGACGCATGGGGGGAGCCGTCATAACGCGCCGCAAAGCCTGCGGCTGCAAGACGGCGAAACGCCTAGCCCAGCGCCAACCCCATGCGGACCAAGGCCGACAGGCTGTCGGCCTCCATCTTGGCCATGACCTTGGCGCGGAAGACCTCGACCGTGCGCGGGCTGATGTCCAGGTCCAGGGCGATGGCCTTGTTCGAATGTCCGTGGATCAGGGCGTCGAAGACCTGGCGTTCGCGCGGGGTCAGGCGGGTCAGGCGCTGCTCGGCGGCGGCACGGGTCGCCTGCTCGTGACCGACGGCGTTCAGCCGCGTCAGGCAACCGCGCACGGTCTCGATCAGGCGGCGCGGATCGAAGGGCTTTTCGATGAAGTCGACGATGCCGGCCTTCATCATCTGCACCGCCATCGGCACGTCGGCGTGGCCGGTGATGACGATGACGGGCCAGGCGGCGCCGCGCAGCTGAGTCAGGCGGCGAACGACTTCATCGCCTTCCATGTCGGGCATCCGCACGTCGGTGATGACGCAGGCGGTGGCGTCTTCAGGCAGGTTCTTGAAGAAGTCGACGCCGCTGGCGAAGCCGCGCGCCCGGATGCCTTCGCCGCGCAGCAGCATCAGCAGGGAATCGCGGACGGCGGCGTCGTCGTCGATGATGAAGACGGAGTGGAGGCTCATGCGTTCTCGACGCTCGATTCTCGGTTGAGGTTGAACGAGAAGGCCGCGCCCCCCAACGCGCTTCTCGAGACTTGCAGTCGTCCGCCGTGGCTTTCGACAATGGTGCGGGTGACGGACAGGCCCAGCCCCATGCCGCCGGTCTTGGTGGTGGTCAGCGGCTGGAAGATCCGCTCGATCTGGTCTTCGGCAATGCCGGGGCCGTTGTCCTCGACGCTGATGCGATAGTGCGTGTCCGAAGTCGGGCGACCGACGATGACCACCTCGGGCGCGGCGTGCTCGCCGACGGCCTCGACCGCATTGCGGACCAGGTTGACCATGGCCTGCTGGAACTGGATGCGCTCGGCCCGGACGCGGTCGTTCCCGGTCTCGACCTCCATGCGAATGGCGACGCCCTTGCTGGAGCCGATCATCGTCAGGATCGGGCCCAGGTCCTCGACCATGGAAGAGGCGCGCTCGCTGTCCAGGCGGCGCGCTTCCGGCGACAGGAGCTCGCGCATCCGTCGAATGATCTTGCCGGCGCGCAACAGCTGGCCCTTGGCCAGTTCGACGGTGCGCAGGGCGCTGCCGCCCAAGGCTCCAGCCTTCTCCATGTCCACCTGGCTGGCGTGCAGATAGGTGGCGGCGGCGCTGAGCGGCTGGTTCAATTCGTGGGCCAGGGTGGCGGCCATCTCGCCCAGCGAGTTCAGGCGCCAGACCTTGTTCAGCTGGGCGTGCAATTCGCGGGCCTGGGCGTCGGCCGCATGCCATCGGCTGAGATCGGTCAGGCACAGGGCCACATGAGTGTCGCCGATCGGGTCCGACGCTACGCCGAACTGAATGCTCAACGGAAAGGTCGCACCGTCGGGACGCAGGCCGGTCCAGTGGCCGTCCCTGGCTTCCAGCGCCCCGCCGGTCGCGCCGGACCCGAGGATCGCCGCGACATCGAAGCCTGACGCCAGCTCGGAGAAGGGGCGGCCGACGGCCGCGGCTTCGTTGAGGCCGAACAGGGTGGAGGCGGCGGGGCTCAGGTGGCGCACCTCGCCCTCGGCGTTCAGCGTCACCACAGGCACCGAGGCCAGGGCGGTGTTGAGCATGACGTCCTTGGCCGCAAGCTGTCGGGACAGGTCGCGGGTGCGATCCTGCATGGCGCGCATGGCCCAGCAGACTTCCGCGAGAATCCATGACACCGCCGCGAACAGCAGGGCGTTGGTCAGGGCGTCGGTCAGGCTTTCGCGCGGCACCAGGGTCAGGTTGACGGCGATGGACAGGGCGATGGCCAGGCTGGTGGCGACGCGCCGGGCCAGCATGGCGGTGATCAGGACCGCCGGCACCATGGGGAGATAGTAGAACTGTCCCAGGCCTTCGAGCAGGCTTCTGAAGCCGACCGCCCCGCCCACCGCGATGATCGCCAGCACGATCCCGCTCCAACGCCGACGCGACACGGCGCTTGCGAGAGACAGAAGGCTATCTATCGCCGATTGAATGGGATCTCTCCTCACGCTTCTGGATTGCTGAACGGTAAGCTGTGGAGGTGAAATCTACAGAATCTCGCCGAGGCGCGCCTTCTATACATAGGTCGCGCATTTCGCAAACCGGTCATTAACCATGAGCTTCTGTGCGCTTGCTTAATCCTGATAGCGTGTTGCCGAGCTGTATAGAGGCAAAAAAATGGCAATTACTGTAAATATGGTTGTCGGCCGTTAAGGATGTTCCCTTTTGTCTCGCCGGCATGGTCCAAGGCCTGGGTTCCGCAGTGCGTCAAATGGGCAAATTCTGACAGGATGCGGATTTCTACGTAGTTCCTGATTTACAAAAATCTACGGTTGTTCGGTCAGAAAAGCCTCATGATCACTGAGGTAAAAATGCTCGAACAGCGTTGCGTTAAGCGCCAGAACGGCGCCGTCATCATCCCGCTTCTCGCCGGCCTGAGCGCCGCGATGGGCGCCGGCGCCGCCCAGGCGCATTCCATTGAAGCTCCGGATTTCAGCGCCCAGGTCGGCGTCGCCAGCGAGTATGTCGGCAAGGGTCTGGGCAAGAGCGCCGGGGATCCCAGCGTCAACGGCACGGTCGAAGTCTCCTCCGGCGCCTTCTACGCCAACGTCTTCGTCTCCACCGCCAAGCTGTCGCAAGGCTCGGACGCCGAGATCGTCAGCGCCGTCGGCTGGCGCCCCGAGGCGGCCGGCTACAAGTTCGACTTCTCGGTGGTGAACCGCGACCTGCCCGGCACCCGCGCCGGCGTCGACGCCAACTACTGGGAATATCAGGCCGACGCCTCGCGCAAGATCGGCCCGGTCAGTACCCGTCTGCGCGTCAACTATACGCCCGACGGCTTCGCCGCGACCAAGGAAGCCTGGTGGATCGAGGTCCAGGGCACGGTTTCGGTCGGGCCGAAGACCAAGGCCTCGGCCGCCATCGCCGACCGCACCGCCGACGGCGGCGCCGAATACGCCGCCTGGAATGTCGGCGTGAAACACAAGTTGACCGAGAAGCTGGCGCTGGACCTGCGCTGGTACGACACCGACAGCCACGCGCTGGGCGAGAACTACGACGGACGCCTGGTGGGCGCCCTGACGTTCGCGCTCTGAGCCGATTGAACAGAAAGTTCCGGGGGGAAGACCAATGAACATGTTGAGCGACCTGAAGATCGAGCGGAAACTGATGGCGGCCTTCGCCGTCGTCATCCTGGCCATCGTCGCCATGGGCGTGACGGTGTTCGCACAGGTCAATGCGCTGGAAAAAGCGCGCATGGACCGGGTGCGGGCGTCGGCCGTGCAGCGTGAAGCCGAAACGGCCAAATTCTACCTGGCGCGCCAGGAAAGCAGCTATCGCGGCTTCCTGCTGTCGAGCGACGGCTTCTATCTGGAGCGACTGAGCGCGCACCGGGAGAACTTCAACAAGAGCCTGGACCGGATCGCCCAGCTGGATCGCTCCAGCGAGGAGGAAGTTCGCGCGGCGCGCGTCGCCGCCGACGACTGGGCCAAGAACGTCGTCGAGGCGGGCCGCGTCCTCTCCGCTGACCCGGCGACCCGGGCCCAGGCCGTGGCCATGGTCGGCCGCGAAGGCGTAGCCGACAAATACATCAGCCCGGCCGAGGACGCGCTCGAGACCCTCGTCGATGAAAAGTCGCAGCAGAGCCGCGTCTTCGGCGAGATCCAGGATTCGGTCGCCAAGTCGGTGCGAATGGTGCTGATCGGCGGGGTCGTCCTGGCCCTGATCATCGCCGCCGCCATGGCCTTCCTGCTGACCAACCTGCTGGGCAAGCCGCTGCTGTCGATGACTTCGGCCATGCGTCGTCTGGCAAGCGGGGACACCTCGATCATCGTTCCGGCCATGGGCCGCAAGGACGAAGTCGGCCAGATGGCCTCGGCCGTCACGGCCTTCAAGGACGCGGCCATCGCCAACGCCCGTCTGGAAGCCGAGGCCGTGGCCCAGCGTCAGGCCGCCGAGGACGAGCGCGCTCGCGTCGAGGCCGAGAAGGCCAAGGCGGCCGAGGAAGACCGCGTCGCCATCACGGCTCTGGCCGAGGGCCTGCAAGCCATGGCCGGCGGCGACCTGACTCACCGCATGACCGTCCAGGTCGCGCCCAAGGCTGAACAGCTGAAGACCGACTTCAACGCCGCCATTTCGCAACTGGAACAGGCCGTGGCCGTGGTGGTGACCAACGTCGCCGCCATCCGTTCGGGTTCGAGCGAGATCTCGCAGGCCTCCGACGACCTGTCGCGCCGCACCGAGCAGCAGGCGGCCTCGCTGGAGGAAACCGCCGCCGCCCTGGATCAGATCACGGCCACGGTGAACCGCACCGCGGACGGCGCCCGTCAGGCTTCGGGCGTGGTCCAGTCGGCGCGCGGCGACGCCGAGAAGAGCGGCGTCATCGTCCGCGACGCGGTCGAGGCGATGAACGCCATCGAGCAGTCCTCGGCCCAGATCGGCAACATCATCGGGGTGATCGATGAGATCGCCTTCCAGACCAACCTCCTGGCCCTGAACGCGGGCGTCGAGGCGGCCCGCGCGGGCGACGCCGGCCGCGGCTTCGCCGTGGTGGCCTCGGAAGTGCGGGCCCTGGCCCAGCGCTCGGCCGAGGCCGCGAAAGAGATCAAGACCCTGATCTCGG
>NZ_DLNQ01000002.1:37538-127271 GCF_002479495.1 Brevundimonas sp. UBA7506 | reverse complement strand
GCCGTCAGCGTCGTCTGGCCGTGGTCAACGTGACCGATCGTGCCGATGTTGCAGTCCGGCTTAGTGCGTTCGAACTTTCCCTTGGCCATGGCCAAACTCCTGTGGCCCGGGTCCAAGGACGGAGGGGCGCTTTTGTCAGATCAAAAACCTGGAGCGGGTAGACGGGATCGAACCGACATCCTCAGCTTGGAAGGCTGCTGCACTACCATTGTGCTATACCCGCGCGAAGAATGCGTTGCCCCAACCTCGCGAGAGACTGGCGTTTCCGCACCCGATTCCTTTTCAGGGTTCCCGTCCTCTCGGCCTCGAAACGCGCGTGGTGGGGGAAGAAGGACTCGAACCTTCGAAGCTTTCGCAGCGGATTTACAGTCCGCCCCCTTTGCCACTCGGGACATTCCCCCAGCGCGCGTTTTCAAAACCGGTCTGGAATACGCAACACCACGATCTTTCGATCATTTTTGTCGCGAAAGCCTTCGTGTCCGGCGACGCCTGCTTTAGAGGAAGCGCCTGACCCGAAGCCCTGGGGCCCAAATCGGAGGCCGTCTTATAGTGTCGTCATTTTCAGAACGCAACGACCGGAAACCCGGTAAAAAACAATCTTTCCACAAGCGTGGAGAAAACCGTCCCGAGAAGGGTCGATCGGCTGCGTCGGCAGGTCGTTCCGGGGGAGATTCCGCCTCCAAGCCCCCGCGCGGCAAGGCCGATGCGGATAATTTTATCTGGGGCCGCCATCCGGTTCTGGCCGCTCTGGCCAATCCGACCCGCCGCGGAACGGGCCGTTTGATGGTCACGGAGGACAGAGCCGCTGAAATCGAACGGGAAAATCTGGCGAACGGCCACCGAATCGAGGTGATCGATTCGACCGCCCTGGCCCGAATGCTGCCCGCCGGCGCCGTTCATCAGGGCATGGTCTTCAAGGTTCAGCCGCTGGAAGGCGTGTCGCTGGAAGAGATCGCCGAAGACGCCCAGGGCGTGATCGTCATGCTGGATCAGTTGACCGACACCCAGAACGTCGGCGCCATCTTCCGTTCGGCCCTGGCCTTCGGCGCCAAGGGCATCGTGGTGCAGGACCGGCACTCGCCGGCCCTGGCCGGCGCCTTGGCGAAGGCGGCCGTCGGCGCGACCGAGCGCCTGCCCTGCGCCCGCGTCACCAACCTCAGCCGCGCGCTCGAGAAACTGGCCGACATGGGCTGGCGCGCCGTGGCCCTGGACGGCGCCGCCGAGCAGACGCTGGAGGAAGCCCTCGATTCGCGTCCGACCGTCCTGGTCATGGGCTCCGAAGGCGACGGCGTGCGCCGCCTGGTGGCCGAGCACTGCGACGTCCTGGCCAAGATCCCCATGCCCGGCGGCTTCGAAAGCCTGAACGTCTCCAACGCGGCGGCCATCGCCCTCTATGAAGCCGCGCGCGCGCAGCGCGCCGGCTGACCGGATCGCTCCCGCCGGTCACAGACTGGCGGGAGCGTGACTTTGCCGCTGCGGCGTCTTGGCGCAGCCCGGCCCGGGGCTTAAGAAACCCGGATGGAATTCCTTTCAGACCCCCATCTGCTCAGTCAGGCCTCCGCCCTCGGCAAGGTTCTGATGATCGATCTCGTTCTGGCCGGCGACAACGCCGTCGCCGTCGGCCTGGCCGCCGCCGCCCTGCCCCAGGAACAACGCCGCAAGGCCATCCTGATCGGTCTGGCCGCCGCCGTCGTCATGCGTATCGGTCTGGCCCTGATCACCGTGCAGCTTCTGGCCATCGTCGGCCTGCTGCTGGCGGGCGGCTTCCTGCTGCTGTGGGTCTGCTGGAAGATGTGGCGCGAACTGCGCGAGCAGGCCACCCACGACCAGGCCGAGGCCGAGGCCGAGATCGAACGGGCCATGGCCATCGAGCACGGCGGCGGCCCCTCGCCCGAGGAACTGGGCCTGAAGCGCAAGACCTTCGGCGCCGCCCTGATCCAGATCATGATCGCCGACCTGACCATGTCGCTGGACAATGTGCTGGCCGTCGCCGGCGCCAGCCATGACCACCCCTGGATCATGGTCTTCGGCCTGATCCTGTCGATCGCCCTGATGGGTCTGGCCGCCAGCTTCATCGCCAAGCTGCTGAACCGCTATCGCTGGATCGCTTATGTGGGTCTGGTCATCGTCCTGTACGTCGCCCTGCACATGATCTGGGACGGCGGCCGTTCGGTCATCGTGCGCACCGGCCACGCCGACCAGTTCAACGCCTCGGCCCCCGCCTTCCTCGACATCGGCGCCGAGGAGCAGGCCAAGCACATGAAGCACGCCGGCGCCGGCAGCAAGGACGCTACCCCCGCCGCCCTGCCCGGCGCGCGGGAACAACGAAGCGCGCCGCCGGAGACGGCGCCCGCGCACTGACCCGACAACAAAAGGCCCGGAGCAATCCGGGCCTTTTCTCTTTTACTGGGTCAGCGCTTCGTGTCCGCGCAGCCAACCCGTGACTGAAATCCGGTCCTCCCCGGCTGAAAGGGCGACCTGGGTGACCGAATGGGGCGTCGGGACCCTGAGCAGGTTCAACGTGTTGAAGCAGGGCGTGAAGGCTTCGGCCACGTTGCCGTCATCGCCATGGAAAGCCAGCAATCCGCCCCAGTCGATCCGCCAGACCGGCGTCAAGTTCAGCACATAGGCGAAATAACGGTTCTTTCCCTCGGCGTGATCGTCATGCTCGGTGAGGAAGTGCCCGGCGCGGAAACGGGTCAGTTGGGCGTCGGCCAGGGCGATGCGCGGCTCGTCCGTCAGGTCGCGCATGAGGTCCAGAAAGGCCTCGCCGTTCAGGAAGGCCAGCAGATCGGCCCAGATCGGCGCCGCCTGGCCCGCCTGAACCAGGTCGAAGACCGGGTGGTTGTCATACAGATACTGGAAGCCGTCCGTGGCGGCGGACTGGATCGCCTGACCCAGGGCCTGCTTCTGTCCCGGCTGAAGCGAGGCCAGCCAGGCGCCCGGCAGGTCGACATGGCCCGTCCCGCGCCGGGTCACGACGTTATAGTCCGTCTCGCAGGCCGCCGCGTGCAGGGCCTGGGCCGAGGCCGGCGACAGGATATCCCGAACCTGGGCCCGACCGCTCGCCGCGAGACGCTCGCGCACCGCCGCGCGCCGGTCCGGGGACAGGTCGCTCAAGGCCGGCATACGCGCTCCCGCCGTCACCCCTCGGCGCCGCCGAAGCGTTCTGTCCATTCGGCGACCTGGGCGTCCTCGATCTTGGCGAACAGGACGGCGGCGGCGGCGACCGTCTGACCGGCCGGAACCAGGTTCAGCAGGTCGGCCTCAGCCTCCGGCCACGACAGATCCGTCGCGCCGACCGTGGCGCCGATGCGTTCGGCGCTGCCGGGCATGAAGGGTACGGTGATGCGGGCGAACAGGGCGACCAGCGACAGGCCGGTGCGGACGACGACGGCGGCGCGGTCGCGGTCGGTCTTCAGCGCCGTCCACGGGGCGGCTTCCTGAAGGTACTCGTTGCCCAAAACCCAGAGGGCGCGCGCGGCCTGAGCCGCCTTGCGGAACTCCATGGCCTCGAACTCGGCGGTCAGGGTTTCCAGACCCGCCTTGATGTCGGCGGCCAGCTTGATCTCCAGGGGACCGGCCTCGCCGCCCTCGGGCACGACGCCGTCGAACTTGGATTCCGTGAACTTGACGATGCGGTTGACGAAGTTGCCCAGCACGTCGGCCAGGTCCTTGTTCGTCGTCGCCTGGAACTGCTCCCAGGTGAAGGCGGCGTCGGAGTGTTCCGGCCCATAGGCCGTCAGGTGCCAGCGCCAGTAGTCGGCGGGCAGCAGCTCCAGCGCCTGATCCATGAAGACGCCGCGGCCCATGCTGGTCGAGAACTTGCCGCCGTACCAGTTCAGCCAGTTGAAGGCCTTGAGCTGATCGACCGTCTTCCACGGCTCGCCCGAGCCCAGGATGGTGGCGGGGAAGCTGACGGTGTGGAAGGCCACGTTGTCCTTGCCCATAAACTGGACGTAGCGCACGTCGTCGGCGCCCTCGTCCAGACGCCACCACGAGCGCCAGTTTCCGCCGGTGGCTTCCGCCCACTCCTCGGTCGCGCCGATGTATTCGATGGGGGCGTCGAACCAGACGTAGAAGACCTTACCCTCCATACCCGGACGCGGGCCGCCGTCGGGACCGACGACCGGCACGCCCCATTTCAGGTCGCGGGTGATGCCGCGGTCGATCAGGCCTTCGTCCAGATGCTTGTAGGCGATGGAGCGGGCCAGGGGCTGCCAGCCCTCGGAACGGGCGTCGACCCAGGCGCGGACGTCGTCGGCCACCTTGGTCTGAAGCAGATAGAGGTGGCGTGTGTCGCGGACCTCCAGATTGCGGCTGCCCGAAACCGCCGAATAGGGGTTGATCAGGTCGGTCGGGTCCAGCAGGCGGCCGCAGTTGTCGCACTGGTCGCCGCGCGCCTTCTCATAGGCGCAGTGGGGGCAGGTTCCTTCGACATAGCGGTCGGGCAGGAAGCGGGCGTCGTCGATCGAATAGATCATCCGGTCGACGCGCTCCTCGATCAGGCCGCGCTCTTCCAGCACCTTGGCGAAGTGCTGGGTCAGGCGCTTGTTCGGTTCGTTGGAGCTGCGGCCGAAGACGTCGAAGGACAGGCTGAAGGCCTCGCCGGCCTTCTTCTGAACCTCATGCTGTTCGTCGCAATAGGTGCGGACGTCCTGACCGGCGGCGGCGGCGGCCAGCTCGGCCGGGGTGCCGTGCTCGTCGGTGGCGCAGACATAGAGGACGTCATGGCCGCGCCCGCGCATGAACCGCGCCCAGACATCGGCGGGTAACATCGACCCGGCCAGATTCCCAAGGTGCTTGATGCCGTTGATGTAGGGCAGCGCCGAGGTGATGAGGATGCGGGCCATGGTCGTCCAGTCTGCGGGAGGAAGCAGACGGATATAGAGGGCGAAACCCGAGGCGTCACCCACTTCGCCTCTCCCTCCCCTTCATGGGGAGGGTGGCTGAGGCCGTCAGGCCGAGGTCGGGTGGGGGCGGCCAGGCGGATCAAGCGCCGTGTTCTGTATCACCTCGCCCTCCCCACCCGGTCGCTAAGCGACCACCCTCCCCATGAAGGGGAGGGAGAAAGCGGGATCAGGCTGGAAGCCGCCTGGCGATCCGCACGAAGCGCCCGGTCAGCAGCGCGCCCGAGATCAGGCTGGCCACGATGACCGACCAGACCAGACCATCGACGCCGATCTGGTGTGCCAGCCACCAGCCCAGCGGGATCATGATGACGCCGTAGGACAGCAGGTGCATCAGCGTCGGCCAGACCACATCGCCCGCCGCACGGTTGGCCTGGGCCGCGACCACCTGCTGGGCGTCGGCGACAAAGAACAGGGTCGCCAGCACCAGGGCCGGGGCCGCGATGGCCAGGATGGCCGGATCGGTCGTATAGGCGCTGACCACCAGAGGCGCGGTCAGCCACAGGCCGATGGCGATGATGAAGGCCAGAACCGTCACCACGCCGATGCCCGCCAGACCGCCGCGCATGACCCCGGCCTTGTCGCCCGCGCCATAGCTGCGGCCCACCAGAACCGCCGTCGCCGACGACAGGCCCATGGGCACCATGAAGACGATGGCGGAGACGTTGATGACGACCGCCCAGCTGGCGGTCTCGGCCGCGCCCAGTTGTCCGGCGAAGACGGTCATGGCGGCGAAGGCCCCGACCTCGATGAAGTTGGACGAACCGGCCCCGACGCCGACCTTGACCTGCTCGCGCTCGACCGCCTTGTCGCGCTTCGGTTTGTTGAACAGGCCCCATTCCCTGGCCTCGGGCAGGCGCAGGATGAAGATGACCAGGAAGACGGCCAGAGCCATACGCGCGCCGAAGGTGGCCCAGGCCGAGGCGACCGCCCCGTCCGCGCCCAGGCCCAGCATGTCGGGCACCAGCACAATGTTGAGCGCCAGATTGATCAGGTTGGCCACCCACATGGCGACCATGCCGGCCTTGGGTCGATGCAGTCCCTCAAGGAAGAACTGGGCCGCCACCGAGACCAGATAGAAGGGCATCGACAGGGCGAAGATCATCAAGACCGGCGAGGCGCCCTCGCCCAGTCCGTCTTCCAGCCCCATGTGGCGCAGGCCGAACGGCCCCAGCGCCATCAGGGCGATCATGGAAACGAAACCGATCTGCATGGCGTAGACCATGCCGCGACGCAGGACCGCGCCGACCTCGTCCTTGCGGCCCTCGCCCAGCAGACGGGCGGTCATGACCTGCACCCCCATCATCAGGCCGACCGCCGTGGTCAGGACGACCGACGACGGCGCCCAGGCCAGGGAGTGATAGGCCAGTTCGCGGCTGGCGTAGTGGCCGACGACGATGGCGTCGGTCAGGCCCATGGTCATGATGCCCAGACGCGCCATCACGACCGGCCAGGCCAGCTTCAGCAGCTCGGAAAGGGTCTCGCGGGTCTTGAAGCTGAGCAGGGCTTTGGTCATCGGAGCCGGGACAGGCCACGACGGCGACCAAAGGTCAACACTTGCGGACTAATGCCACAAAAGGGTCACCAGGCGCCCAGTTCGCGCAGCTCGCGCGCCAGGTCGTCGGGCAGATCCGTCGTCTCGGCCACGGACAGGTCCGACGGCGCGTCCTTGGGCTCGAAATAGCGCCAGCCCTGGAACGGCCGCCGGCCCAGGGGCGCGGTGCGGATGACAGTGCTGTCCAGCCTGATCTCGCAGCGGCTTTCCTTGCCCTCGCCGACGGTCGTGATGTCGAGGATGCGCTGACGGCAGGTCACCGATCCCTTCATCACCCAGTAGAGCGAGCCGCCGTCCTCGATCTCGGCGGCGCGCTTGGGTGTCATCCGGGTGTGGACGATGCGCCAGTCGGAACGCCCGGCGTTCGCTTCCAGCGTCTCGACCTCGGATACGCCGACGCAGAGCTTGATCATGTGAAGGGGCATGAGGGTGCAGATAGTCTCTTGGGTGAATCGGCGAAACCGCCTCTTCCGTCGTTCCGGGGCCGCGCAGCGGAACCCGGGACCCAGACGGCGGATCTGATCCAGCCCTGTCAGTGTTTGAAGCCAAGGCCTGGGTCCCGGATCGGCCTGAAGGCCGTCCGGGATGACGGCAGGGTTAGTCCGCCGCCTTGACCACAGCCAGAACCGCGCCGTCCACGACCTGATCGCCGAGGGCGACGTTAAACTCGGCCACCACGCCGTCGAAGGGCGCGGTCAGGGCGTGCTCCATCTTCATGGCCTCCAGCACCACGACCGGCTGGCCCTTGGTCACGACGTCGCCGGCCTTGGCCGGCGCGGCGACGATCTTGCCGGGCATGGGCGCGCGAAGGCCGCCGTCAGAGGCGGAGCCGCCCGCGCCCGCGCTGGCCTTGCGACGGCGGAAATCGATGACGTCGCCGTCGTCGAAGACCACGATGCGTTCGGCGTCGGGGGCGAATGCGGTGACGACCTCGCCGTCGACCACGACCAGGTCCGTCTCGCCATAGACGCGGGCGGTTTCGCCGCCCACGCCGACGTCGAAGCTCGACTGACGTCCGTGCCAGCCCGGCTCGCCGGTGAGGGTCACGTCGTGATGCTGATCGCCGTGGTGCAGGGCCGTGCGCGACTGGGCCGCGCCATTCATGCGGAAGCCGAACAGGCCGGCCCGCCACGGCGCCAAGGCCTTGTCCTCGACGTCAAAGGCGGCGGCGTCGGCACCAAGTCCGATCAAACCGGCGGCCGCGGCGACAGCGCGCGGGCTGCCCTCCAACTTCAGCAACTCGCCCTCCTCCGCCGCGATAAAGCCCGTATCCACGTCGCCCTCGACGAAGCGCGCGTGGTCCAGGCAACGGGCCAGGAAGCCGGCGTTGGTGCGGACGGGCCAGACCTCGACCTCGCGGCAGGCGTTGGCCAGGCGGGCTGCGGCGGCTTCGCGGGTGTCGGCGTGAACGATCAGCTTGGCGATCATGGGGTCGTAGAACTGGCTGACCTCGCCGCCCTGCTCGACGCCGGTATCAACGCGAATGTCGTCGGGCAGGACGAAGTGATCCAGCCGCCCGATGGACGGCAGGAAGCCGTGGGCCGGGTCCTCGGCATAGAGGCGAGCCTCCATGGCCCAGCCCTTCATCGGGATCTCTTCCTGCTTCAGCGGGATCGGCTCGCCCGCCGCGACGCGCAGTTGCCATTCGACCAGATCGACGCCGGTGATGCTCTCGGTCACCGGGTGCTCGACCTGCAGCCGGGTGTTCATCTCCATGAACCAGATGCGGTTGGCCTTTAGCCCGTCGGAGGCGTCGGCGATGAACTCGATGGTCCCCGCGCCCTGATAGTTCACGGCCTTGGCGGCGCGCACGGCGGCGGCGGTGACGGCCTCGCGCGTCGCCTGATCCATGCCCGGCGCGGGCGCCTCCTCGATCACCTTCTGGTGGCGGCGTTGCAGCGAGCAGTCGCGTTCATGCAGGTGGACGACATTGCCGTGGCTGTCGCCAAAGACCTGCACCTCGATGTGGCGCGGGCGGGTGATGTAGCTCTCGATCAGGACGCGCGGATCGCCGAAGGAGGACTGGCCCTCACGCTGAGCCGAAGCCAGACCGTCGGCGAAGTCTTCGGCCCGGTCGACCTTCTTCATGCCCTTGCCGCCGCCGCCGGCGACGGCCTTGATGAGGACCGGGAAGCCGATGCGGTTCGCCTCGGCCGTCAGGGTCTCGACCGACTGGTCCTCGCCCTGATAGCCGGGGGTGACGGGCACGCCCGCCTCGATCATCAGCTTCTTGGCCGCGTCCTTCAGGCCCATGGCGCGGATCGAGGACGGCTGCGGGCCGATCCAGACAATGCCCGCCTCCATGACCGCCTCGGCGAAGTCGGCGTTCTCGGACAGGAAGCCGTAGCCGGGGTGGATGGCCTCGGCCCCTGTCGCCTTGGCCGCCGCCAGCACCTTGGCCGCATCCAGGTAGGATTCACGCGCCGCCGCCGGGCCGATCAGCACCGCCTCGTCCGCCTCGCGCACGTGCAGGGCGTTGGCGTCGGCCTCGGAATAGACGGCGATGGTGCGCAGGCCCATGCGGCGAGCGGTGCGGAAGACGCGGCAGGCGATCTCGCCGCGATTGGCGACCAGGACGGACTTGAACATTCGGCTACCTTATTGCGCCCAGTTCGGCGCGCGCTTGTCGAGGAAGGCGCGGACGCCTTCCTGGCCTTCTTCCGAAACGCGGGCGCGGGCGATGCGCTTGGCGGTCTCTTCCAGCAGGCGATGGTCGATGGCCTCGCCGGCCACGTCGTTCACCAGACGCTTGGCCTCGCCCATGGCGCCGGGCGCGCAGGTCGTCAGGCTGTCGGTCAGCATGGAGATGAACTCGTCCACCGAACCTTCCGGCAGAACCAGGTCGATCAGGCCTGCGTGGGCGGCGTAGTCGGCGTCGAAGATGTTGGCCGTCAGGAACAGCTGGCGAGCGCGGCGCGCGCCGACAGCCTCGATGACATAGGGGGCGATGGTCGCCGGAATCAGGCCCAGCTTGACCTCGGAGAAGGCGAAGCGCGCCCCCTCGACCGCCACGGCCATGTCGCAGGCGGCGACGATGCCCGCCCCGCCGCCCATGGCCGCGCCCTCGACCAGGGCCACCGTCAGGGCCGGCACGTCGTGCAGGGCCTTCAGCATTTTCGCCAGACCCATGGCGTCGTCGCGGTTGTCGGCCTCGGACCAGTCGGCGGCGTCGCGCATCCAGTTCAGGTCGGCGCCCGCGCTGAAGGTGCCGCCCGCGCCGCGGATAAAGACCACGCGCACCCGGTCGGCGCCCTGCAGGGTCTCGAAGGCTTCGAACAGGGCGGCGATGGTGGCCGCGTCGAAGGCGTTCTTCTTCTCCGGCCGGTTGATGGTGACGAAGACCACGCCCGACGGCAGGGCGTCGATCTTGACCAACTCATTGTCCGCGTCCGGCGCCGGATCGGCGACGAAGGGATGGGCGATGGCGTTCATCTCGACCGCCTCGGCGTCGGTGACGTCCAGGGCGTTCAGGTCTTCTTCGGTCGGCTTCTGGTCGGTCATTCTGATCTTCTTTCCTTGTCATCCCGGACACGGCGAAGGCGTGATCCGGGACCGCACAAAACTCTAACGCCTGACGTCTCTGGCGGTCCCGGATAATCGCTGCGCGATTTCCGGGATGACGACCAGTTACATCCGGAAGACGCCGAAGGTCGTCTCGGGGATCGGGGCGTTCAGGCTGGCGCTGATGGCCAGGCCCAGGACGTCGCGTGTCTGGGCCGGGTCGATGACGCCGTCGTCCCACAGGCGGGCGGTGGCGTAATAGGGATTACCCTCGTCCTCGTACTTCTGGCGGATCGGCGCCTTGAAGGTCTCGGCCTCTTCCGGCGTCCAGGTCTCCGCGTCGCGGTGAACGGTGGCCAGGACGCTGGCCGCCTGCTCGCCGCCCATTACGCTGATGCGGCTGTTGGGCCAGGTGAAGAGGAAGCGCGGGGAATAGGCCCGGCCACACATGCCGTAGTTGCCGGCGCCGAAGCTGCCGCCGATCAGGACGGTGAACTTGGGCACCTCGGCGCTGGCGACCGCCGTGACCAGCTTGGCGCCGTGCTTGGCGATGCCCTCGGCCTCGTACTTGCCGCCGACCATGAAGCCCGAGATGTTCTGCAGGAAGAGCAGCGGTATCTTGCGCTTGCAGGCCAGTTCGATGAAGTGCGCGCCCTTCTGGGCGCTCTCGCTGAACAGGACCCCGTTGTTGGCCAGGATGGCCACGGGCTGGCCCCAGATGCGGGCGAAGCCGCACACGAGCGACGTGCCGTACAGGGCCTTGAACTCGTCCAGCTCCGAACCGTCGACGATGCGAGCGATGACCTCGCGCACATCATAGGGGGCGCGGACGTCGTCGGGGATGATGCCGTAGAGTTCGGCCGGGTCATAGGCCGGGGCGCGCGGCTCTCGCACATCCAGCGGCTGGGGCTTGCTGGTGTTCAGATTGGCGACGATGGAGCGCACGATCTCCAGGGCGTGTTCGTCATTCTCGGCCACATGATCGACCACGCCGGACTTGCGGCCGTGGGTCTCGGCGCCGCCCAGTTCCTCGGCCGAGATGACCTCGCCGGTCGCGGCCTTCACCAGCGGCGGACCGGCCAGGAAGATGGTGCCCTGATTGCGCACAATCACTGTCTCGTCGGACATGGCCGGCACATAGGCGCCGCCCGCCGTGCAGGAGCCCATGACGCAGGCGATCTGCGGGATCGACTTGGCCGACATCCGCGCCTGATTGAAGAAGATGCGGCCGAAATGGTCGCGGTCCGGGAAGACCTCGGCCTGGTGCGGCAGGTTGGCCCCGCCCGAATCGACCAGATAGACGCAGGGCAGGTTGTTCTGCTCGGCGATCTCCTGCGCCCTCAAATGCTTCTTCACCGTCATGGGGAAGTAGGCACCGCCTTTCACCGTCGGGTCGTTGGCGACGATCATGACCTCGCGGCCCGAAACTCGGCCGACGCCGCAGATCATGCCCGCGCCGGGCGCTTCGTCCCGATACATGCCGTTGGCGGCCAGTTGGCCGACCTCGAGGAAGGGCGAGCCGGGGTCCAGCAGGCGCTCGACCCGGTCGCGCGGCAACAGCTTGCCTCGCGCCACATGGCGGTCGCGGCTGGCGTCGGAGCCGCCGCGCGCGGCCTTGGCCACCTTCTCGTAAAGCTCTTCTCGCAGGGCGCGATTATGCGCATCCAGCGACTTGAAAGCAGGACTGTTGCGATCGACAGCAGAAATCAGCTTGGGCATGCCCCAAGGTTTAGGAGGCTTCCGCCTCGGGTGGAAGCCGTTCTGTTTCCCGTCCGACGAAATCCGGCCTAAACCCCAAGCATGGCTGTTGAACGTCCCGACACGCTGCCCGACTCGCTGGAAGCCGCGCTGGCGCGCGTCTTCGAGGGCACGAAGAACACCCGCGCCAGCTGGTTCGCCCTGACGCGAGGCGAGCGGCTGTTCTCCGCGGGTGATCCCGCCGACACCCTCTACCTGCTGCGCGCCGGACGATTGGGCGTGTTCAAGGACGACAACGGACGCGGCCCCCAGTTCATCGGCGTCATCAAGCCCGGCGATCCGGTCGGCGAAATGGCCATGCTGGCGGGCACGAGCCACATGGCCAATGTCGTGGCCCTGCGTGACAGCGACGTGGTTGCCCTGCCCCGCGACGCCTTCTTCGATGCCGCCCGCAACGAGCCGGCCTTGATGGCCGAACTGGGCCAGATCATGCTGATGAGGGCCCGCGACCGGAACTCGACCGGCTCCGACCCGACCGTCTTTGGCTTCGTCTCGGCCCGCGCCCAGCCGATCAGGAGCTTCGTGGAGCGCGTCGCCCGCGCCGTCGAAGCTCAGGGCTTCACCTGCCGGATCATCGACAACACCGCCCTGTCGTCCGCCGCCGAGTGGTTCTCCAGCGTCGAGGACGCCCACGACTACGTCCTCTATGTCGCCGAATCGGACGAACCCGGCTGGGCTTCGCTGTGCGCCCGACAGGTCGATCGCGTCTTCATCGTCGGCGACGCCGATCACAAGCCGCACGCTCCCGTCCTGCCGCCCGAGATCGAGGACGAGGCCCACCCGCTGACCGACCTGATCCTGCTGCGCCCCGCGCACATGGCGCGGCCCACCCGAACCCGCGCCTGGCTGGACGCCTTCCGGCCCGGCCGCTGGTTCCATGCGGTCGAGGGCCTGTTCGACGACACGGCGCGCATCGCCCGGATCGTCACCGGCTCGGCGGTCGGGGTGGTCCTGTCAGGCGGCGGGGCCCGCGCCTACGCCCACATCGGCGCGCTGAAGGCTCTGCGCGAGGCAGGCATGCCGATCGACTTCATCGGCGGATCCTCCATGGGCGCCGTCGTCGCCGCCGGCCCCGGTCTCGGCTGGTCGGACGAGGAACTGGACGAGCGCATCCGCAAGGCCTTCGTCGAATCCGACCCCCTGTCGGACATCGCCTTCCCCATCATCGCCATGACCCACGCGCGCAAGGTCGCGGGCCTGATGCAGGACGCCTATGGCGACGTAAACATCGAAGACATGCCCCTGCCCTTCTTCGCGGTCTCGACCAATCTGACGTCGGGCAAGGTGGAGGTGCATCGCGAGGGCATGCTGCGCCACGCCCTGCGGGCCTCGATCTCCATCCCCGGCGTCATGCCGCCCGTGGTGATGAACGGACAGGTGCTGGTGGACGGCGCCGTGCTGCGCAACTTCCCCAGCGAGGTCATGCGCCGCCTGAACAGCGGGCCTGTCGTCGGCGTGGACGTGTCCCAGACGCGCGGCGTCGACCCCAAGGCCTTGGAAGACCCGCCGTCGTGGTGGCGCTGGATCGTCTCGGGGGCCTGGAAGAAGGGACCGCCGATCGTCTCGGTGTTGATGCGCTCCGCCACCCTGACGACCGAGGCCGAACTGATGCAGGCCCGGGCCGACACCGACCTGCTGATCCTGCCTCGTCCCGAGGGCGTCGATATCCGCGACTGGAAGGCCTACGCCCCGGCGGTGTTCTCAGGCTATGCGGCGACCAAGACCGCGCTGGCGACGCTGAAATGCCCGGTCGAGCACCTGCATCGCCACCGCATCAACGACGCTGCGCGACAAGAAACAGACGAGG
Organism: Brevundimonas sp. UBA7506; assembly: GCF_002479495.1. Classification (GTDB taxonomy): domain Bacteria; phylum Pseudomonadota; class Alphaproteobacteria; order Caulobacterales; family Caulobacteraceae; genus Brevundimonas. The sequence goes on along the minus strand of NZ_DLNQ01000002.1, from coordinate 113,740 downwards.
AAATGGTAGAAGAGTCGCCCCGTCCGCCCGCCTAGGGAAGGCCGCCGACAGCCGCCCGCCCAAAGCGGTCAAGAAGGCGTCTTGCGCCTCGGGATCGCCGTCCAGGGCGGTCAGATAGGGCCGCAGCGCCGTGCCCTTCATCCACTCCAGCACGGCGCTTTCGCCCGCCAGAACGTGCAGGTAGGTCGTCGTCCAGATGTCCACGTCGTCGCACAGGGGCGCCAGCGCGTCGTAATAGGCCTCGGGCGACATGGCCTGAACCCGCGCGGTGACGTCGGCGAAGCGTGAGGCCCAGGGCTCCTCCGCCACGGTTTCGCGCATCAGGCGATGATGCAGCGTGTCCCAGCTCAGCGGCATCTGAACGGCCAGCACCCCGCCCGGCCCTAGGGCCTCGGCCAGTCGCCGGAACAGGGGCGCGTGATCGGGAAGCCATTGCAGGGAAGCGTTGGCGAAGATCAGATCCGCGGGCCGCTCGGGCGCCCAGGTTGCGATGTCGCCGACGGACCAGTCCACGTCGTCCGCCAGGGCCCGAGACTGATCCAGCATGGCTGCGCTGGAATCCAGGCCGTGCACCCCGGCCTCGGGATGTCGGCGCTTCAGCAGGGCCGCGTGCTGCCCGGTTCCACAGCCCAGATCCCAGATCTCGCGCGGGGCGAAATCCTCGGGCAGGCGGACGAGCAGATCCAGCGCCGCGCGATCGCGCTGGACTTCAAACCGGCTGTATTGTGCGGGGTCCCACTGCGGGGCGGTCATCGTGCATCTCCCTGCGTCGTCGGAACGACCCTATCAGGAAAATGGTACAGCCTCTCAGGTTTGAACTGAGGACCTCCGGCTCCACAAACCGGCGCTCTAACCAACTGAGCTAAGGCTGCACATCTCTGCGCGAGGGCGGTTCTCTAGCGGGCCTCGCCCGGCGGAGCAAGCACCCTTTTCACCCTCAGCGCAGGGAAATTGCTTTTATCCCCGTCAGTTCCATCCCCGGCTGGCGATGTACTGTTCCAGAGCCGCGATCCGCGTCTGATCCGAAGGGTGGGTCGAAGCGAATTGCGGGGTCGAGGATTGACGCTGCTGCGCCATCGTGCGCCACAGGGCCACGGCCTCGGACGGCTTGTAGCCGGCGGCGGCCAGGTAATCGACGCCGAGGCGGTCGGCCTCCAGCTCGTGGCTTCGCGAGAAGGGCAGCAGCACCCCCAGTTGCGCGCCCAGTCCCCCGAAGGCCTGAACCGCCTGGCTGTAGTCCCCCGCCTGGCTCTGCACGGCGCCCAGCACCAGCCCGGTGGCGGCGTTGGTGGACGAACGCTCGGCGGCGTGACGCGCCACCACATGGCCGACCTCGTGACCGATGACGGTCGCCAGCTGGTCGTCGTTCCTGGCGATGTTCAACAGGCCCGTCGTCACCCCGATATGGCCGGACGGCAGGACGAAGGCATTGGGCGTCGCATCCTCGAACACCGCATAGTCCCAGTGACGATCACTCAGCCGCGCGGCCTGGACGATGCGGTCGCCGACGCGGCGCACACGCGCGTTCTGAGCGGCGTTGTTCGACACCTTCTGGGTACGAAGGGTCTCTGTCCACGCCGCCTGAGACTGCTGGATCAGGGCGCTGTCATCGACGATCAGGAACTGATTGCGACCCAGGGTCTCGTTGTAGGCGCAAGCACCCAGGCTCGTGAGACCAGCGCCCAGCAGCAGGGCGGCGAGAAGGGACTTGGACGACACGGGACCTCCAGAAAAGTTCGAGGTTCATAATGCACAGCTCGCCCTCAGGCTCCATGCCGCTGGCTGCTTCCCGAGCAGCGGACCAAAGAAAAACGCCCCGGAGTTTCCTCCAGGGCGTTCAACTTGATCTCGAAAGAGATCCTTAGTCCAGACGGAAGCGGGTCGTGAACTCGACGCGGGCGCCGACGGCGGCGCCGTCGACAGTCCGCGGCGCCAGACGACCCGAACGGGCCGCCCGAAGAACCGCTTGGCCGAAGCCGGCGCCGGCGGGGTCTTCGTCCACGATGCGGCAGTCCGAAAGGCTGCCGTTGGCGGCGACCGCGCAGTTCACCTTGGCCGAACCCGACTCGATACCGCGCGAGTTGGCGCGTTCCGGGAACTCGGGCGAGACCTGGCGGGACCAGCTCGGGTTGGTGATGACCGAAGGTTTCGGCGGCGCGGGAGGAGCCGGCGGAGGCGGAGGTCCGGGGACGATCACGGGCGGGCCCGTGTATTCCTGACGGTCTTCCTTCTTCGTCGGTTCGATGGCCACAGTCACCGGAGGCGGAGGCGCCTGGGTGTTGATCTGCGGTTCACGCACCTGAAGCTTCGGCGGCGGAGGGGTGTCCGGCGGAGGCGGCGGCGGCGGCGGCGGCGGCGGCGGAGGGGGAACCTCCATCAGCTCGACGTCGACGGCCTCGTCCTCGTAGGTCATTTCCTTCAGCTTGAACTTGTTGTTGTACAAGTACAGGCCCGCCAGAGCGTGGACGATCACCGAGACGGTGATGCCCACGACGGCGCCGGTCGAAAGCTTCTTCTTCTTCTTCGGCGGATCCAGGATCGGATCACGGTGGTGAGGTTCAGCTGTCATGCTATGCGCCCCGCCCCCTTACGAGTTGTCTTCGCCAACCAGGGCGACGCTGTAGAAACCATTGTCCTGGAGAGCGTTCATGACCTGCATGAAGTCGCCGTACCGAGTCTGCTGGTCTGCACGAATGAAAATACGTTCTTCCGAAGGGTTCCTGCGCCCGATCTGCACCCGCAGATCGTCGCCGAGCGAACCAGGCGAGGACCGCAGGTCGCCAATCCAGACATCGCCATCGTTCTGGATGGAGATGAAGACGGGCGTCGGCGGGTTCTTGCCGGGAGGCGCAACGGCGCGAGGCAGTTTCACCGGCACCGACACGGTGGCGAGCGGAGCCGCCACCATGAAGATGATGAGGAGGACGAGCATGATGTCAACGAAAGGCGTGACATTGATCTCGGCATTAGCCTCGACGGTGTACTTGCCGCCGCCGGAACCGGAAAGTTTGGCGGCCATCCGTCTTACGCTCCCTTGTCGAGCTGACGCGAGATGGCGTTGATCAGTTCAGCGTTGAAGCCGTCCGAACGCGTGCCGTAGTTCGAGATGCGCGTGTTGAAGTAGTTGTAGAAGATAACGGCCGGGATAGCGGCGAACAGGCCGATACCGGTGGCGAGCAGGGCTTCAGCGATACCCGGAGCAACGACGGCCAGGTTGGTCGTGTTGGACTCGGCGATGCCGATGAAGGAGTTCATGATGCCGTAAACGGTGCCGAACAGACCGACGAACGGACCGGTCGAACCCGTCGAAGCCAGGAACTGCTGGCCGCCCGACAGGCGCTTCGGCAGACCCGATTGAACGGCGGCGACGGCGGTTTGAGCGCGCAGCAGAGCCGAGTCGCGGTGATCGCCGGTGACGCTCAGGCCAGCCTGACGCGACAGTTCGATTTCCTCGGTGGCGGCGGCGGCCATGTCGGCCAGCGGGTTGCCGTCGAAGTCTTCCGAGGTGGCGACGCGACGCATGTCAGCGATCGTGCGAGCGCCGCGGAAGGCTTCCAGGAAGCGGTCGGTGGTTTTGTTCAGGGCGCCGAACTCGAGCAGCTTGATGAGCAGCATGGTCCACGACAGGACCGAGGCCAGCAGCAGGCCGATCATGACGATCTTAACGACCGCGGTGGCTTCCATGAACATGGAGACCGGGGTGATGCCGCCGCTGTGGCCGCCCGAAACCGACTCGCTGACCGAGGTCGGGTCGGCGGCGGGGGCAGCAGCGTCAGCGGCCGGAGCAGCAGCGTCGGCAGCCGGAGCGGCGGTCGAGGCGGCGGCTGCCGGGGCAGCGGCCGGGGCTGCGGCGTCTTGCGCCAGAACCGGCGAGCTCGCCATCAGGACGGCGGCGCCGGCCATTGCGAGGAGGATATTCGTCTTCTTGCTATCGAGCATTTTTCGCCAGTTCCTGCTTTGGTCTGACACGTGGAACCCAAGACACGGACCGCGTCAGTCGGCCGTCCCTATAATGAAATTGCGCCACCGCCGGATCGAGCCGGACCAGTGGAGCCGCCCTCCTGCAACCCCCGTTCGAAAACGAGCGCTGCCGCCAAGGTCCGGGCACAATATCCCGGTCACCTCGACCTGCAAGCAGGAATGCGGTTAAGTCCCTTTGGCGAACGCCCCACGTAGCGTCAAGTGCGCAAAGTTTCTTTTCCCCTTCGCACCTGCAGCAATCGGGATGGCGAGCAAGATATTTGCGGTTTTCGTAATGGTAGCGACACGAAAACGTCGCATCGAGCCACCTTACCGAAATGCAATTCCCAAGGCGAAATTTAGGCCATTTTACGGCACAGCTTCGCCACAGGGGAAAGCGCATCACTTGAAGGGGAATGGTGCCTGGAGGCGGGTTCGAACCACCGACACGCGGATTTTCAATCCGCTGCTCTACCAGCTGAGCTATCCAGGCGCACGACGTCGTCGCGAGAGGCGGGTCTATAGGCGAGGCTGACGGGGCTGTCCAGACGCCAATTCACTCAATTCAGCGATCTTTTTCATCATCGACCACTTCATCGGTCGGAATGGCGTAGCCGCCTGTGAACCAGCGCTGCAGATCGACGTCGGCGCAGCGCTTGGAGCAGAACGGCTTGTAGGCCGGATCCGGCTTCTGACGGCGGCAAATAGGGCAAAGCGACATCACCGGGCCTCTTCAATTCTAACGACGCCGACGGCGATCAGGGAATCCGCCCTCACGCCTACCCTCGGCCCCAGGGCCTCGACCAGCGGCGCGGCCAGGACGGCGACCTCAGGCGCGCAACGCGCGACGAGGCGCGGCGTCGCGGGGTCAGACAGCAAGGCCAGCCGAAGCCGTCGCGTCATATCTATGGCGCAGGTCGCGAGGGTCGGTCGCCCGCGTCCGTCCAGCAGTCGCTCGTCCAGCGGCGTCCGTCGCCACGGCAGGGACAACTGCATCAGGCCGAAGCGGCTCAGAGGACCGAAGGCCGCCTGGGGCTCTCCGGCGAAGGCGGCGCGCGCCATCTTCATTATAGTGTCGCCGTGCAGGCCGACGCCGGCGAGATCGATCACCACCAGACCGCCCCACCCCTTCAGGGCCAGAAGGCGGGCCGCATGTGACAATCCGGCGCGGTTGGCCGCTTCCCGGTTCTTGCGTGAATCACGTCCCGGCGCGGGCGCGTGATCGATATCAACCGCGATCAGGGCGCGGGTGCGCTGAATCATCAGGTCCAGCCCGCTGCTCGATTCGACCAAGGCGGTGGAAAGGGCGTCTTCTTCGGCCTCCAGGGCGGCGCGGATCGCGGCGACGCCGGTCTCGGGCTCGATCCCTGGCGCCAGCGCCGCCAGAATCGCCGTGACATCCGGCCCGGGCGCCAGCAGGCGCGGCTCGCCCGACGCCTCGCCGAGACGACGCAGCACCGGGCCCTTGCGCTCACGCGGTTCGGCAGTGACCTCGACCTCAACCTTGGCCCCCTCCCCCGTCTTGTCGTCCTTGCCCAGCGGCAGAAAGCCAAACGGCTCGCCCGCGCCGAGATCGACGAAGGCGCCGCGCAGGCCCGGTTCGATCCGCGCGATACGGCCGACGCAACGCGCGCCCAGCCGATCGCTCGGCCGGTCGCTGTCGCGGTGGAGGATCAGTTGAGTAAAGAGGCCGTCGCGGGCGATGACGCCGCGGGTCTCGCCCGGCGTCTCATCGAGGAAGACCTCGACATCGGCCACGTCAGGCGGTCCTGGGCCGCCAGCCGGCGCCGCGCAGCAGATTGGCCGCCTCATAGAGCGGCAGGCCCATGACGGCCGGGTGGCTGCCGACGATGCGGCGCACGAAGGCGGCGGCCGCCCCCTGGATGCCGTACCCGCCCGCCTTGCCGCGCCACTCGCCCGAGACGACATAGGTCGCGATCTCTTCAGGCGACAGAGTCTTGAAGGAAACGCGGGTGTCCACGACACGGCAGGTCGCCCGACCATCAGCGATCACGACGACGCCGGTGAAGACGCGGTGATTGCGGCCCGACAGCAGTTCGAGGAAGCGCTTGGCCTCGGCCTCGTCCGCCGGCTTTTCCAGCAGGCGACGGCCCAGGGCGACGACGGTGTCGGCGGCCAGGACGATGGCGTCGGGCGAACGCGCGGCCACCACCTCGGCCTTGCCGCGCGCCAGGCGCTCGGCCAGACGCGACGGCGTCTCGCCTTTCAGCGGGGTCTCGTCGATGTCGGCGGGATCAACATGATCGGGAACCACCCCGATCTGCGCCAGCAGCTCAATGCGGCGCGGGCTCGACGAGGCCAGAACCAGCCTCGGAGCCGAAAGGTCAGGACGCGACACGCGCGTCCTTACTTGAAGCGATAGGTGATGCGGCCCTTGGTCAGGTCGTAGGGCGTCATTTCAACCAGCACCTTGTCGCCCGCCAGAACGCGGATGCGGTTCTTGCGCATCTTGCCGGCGGTGTGGGCGATGATCTCGTGGTCGTTTTCCAGCGTCACGCGGAAAGTGGCGTTCGGCAGCAGTTCGCTGACAACGCCGGGGAACTCGAGAAGCTCTTCCTTGGCCATGCGGTCTCTCTCGCCCGAAAAACGGCTTAAGGCTCGCGTCGGGCGTGAACGCGAGCCGTGAAGGAGGCGCCTAATGCACCAAAACGCCGAAATAGTCGAGTTCAGCCGCGTCGATAGACGGCGCAAACCAGCGTGAACAGCCGACGGGCGGTTTCCTTGTCGATCTCGACCTTGCCCTCGAGACGTCCCCGGAGCAGTTCGGCACCCTCGTTGTGCAGGCCGCGACGCCCCATGTCGACGGACTCGATCTGGCTGGGCGAAGAGCCGCGCAAAGCCTCGTAATAGCTTTCGCAGATCAGGGCGTAGTCGCGGATCACCGCCTTCATCGGGGACAGCGACAGCACGTGGGTGCGCGAAAAATCCGGCCCGGAAATATCAAAGGCCAGGCGGTTGTCCTGCGACGACAGGCGCAGCGCATAGGGACCGCCCTCGGCGCCCTCGGGCGTAAAGCTGTTCTGCTCGATCAGGTCGAAGATGGCGACGCGGCGCTGATGTTCGATCTCGGCGGTGGCCGCCGGAAGGGTCGCGGCGTCGACTTCGATCGACGACAACTTGTGCGGACCGCTCATGCCTTGGCCTCGTCAGAAGGGGTCTCGTCCAGATGGGTCGGCGCCATGCGCGCGGGCCAGCGGTCGGACAGGTCGGTCAGCACGGCGTCCAGGCATTCCACGTCGATGCGCAGATCCCCGCCGCCGGCGAACATCAGGATGACGCGGCCGCCGGGCGCTTCGGTCGGCTCGAAGTCCAGCGCCAGCAGCTCCAGCGCCGATTCGGGCAGGCGCGGCAGCCGCCGGCTCTTGACCGCCTCGACATCCCCGAATTGCATCGCCGCCATGACGCGGGTTCCGCCGCACTCCCAGCAGAAGCGCGACAGGACGACGGTCAAACGGCGGGCTTCCCTTTCCCAACGGATGTCGACAGGCCGCATGATGGCGTCCTGAAGCGCGGCCGAGATGATCTGCAGATCGACGGCGTCCTCGGCCAGCAGGCGCAAGGGAGCCATAGGGGCCAGGGCCTCGGCCGCCGCGTCGTTGTCGGAGATCGTCTCGACCTCAGTGCTCATCCGCTCCGCCTTTCACGCGCCGCACATCGGCGCCGCAGGCTCCCAGCTTTTCTTCCATCCGCTCGAAGCCGCGATCCAGATGATACACGCGACCGACCGTGGTTTCGCCCTCCGCGACCAGACCGGCCATGACCAGACTGATCGATGCGCGCAGATCCGTGGCCATGACCGGGGCGCCGTGCAGTTTCTCGACGCCGCGCACATGGGCTTCGCCCGCGTGGACCGAGATGTCGGCGCCCAGACGCGCCAGCTCGGGCGCGTGCATGAAGCGGTTCTCGAAGATGTTCTCGTGGATGACGCTCGTGCCTTCGGCCGTCGTCATCAGGGCCATGAACTGGGCCTGCAGGTCGGTGGCGAAGCCCGGATAGATTTCCGTCGTCACATTGACGGCCTTCAGCCGCTGCGCCGGGTCGCGACGCACGATGACGCCGTCGGCGGTTGGCTCGATCTCGACGCCCGCCTCGATCATCTTGTCGGTCAGGGCGGTGATCAGATCGGCGCGCCCCTTGGTCAGGCGCACCTCGCCGCCGGCCATGGCGGCGGCCAGGGCGTAAGAGCCCATCTCGATCCGGTCGGGGATCACCGACCAAGTCGTGCCGTTAAGCGACGAGACGCCGGTGATGGTCAGGACGTCGGTGTCCAGACCCTCGATCTTGGCGCCCATGGCGATCAGGCAACGGGCCAGGTCGCCGATCTCGGGCTCGCGCGCGGCGCGCTTCAGCACGGTCGTTCCGTTGGCCAGCACCGCCGCCAACAGGGCGTGCTCGGTCGCGCCGACCGAAACGAAGGGGAACTCGATCTCGGCCCCTTGCAGGCCCTTGGGCGCATGGGCGGAGACATAGCCCTCTTCCAGCTCGATCTCCGCGCCCATGGCCGTCAGGGCCATCAGGTGCAGGTCGACCGGACGAGCGCCGATGGTGCAGCCGCCGGGCAGCGAGACCTTGGCCTCGCCGGAACGGGCCAGCAGCGGCCCCAGGACGTTGAACGAGGCCCGCATCTGGCGAACCAGATCATAGGGGGCGAAGGTCGAGGTCAGTTTCGGCGCATGGAACAGGATCTCCTGCCCGTCCGCGCCGTTGCGTTCGGTGACCTCGACGCCGAACTGCTGCAGCAGCTGGCCCAGGAATCGGGTGTCCGCCAGACGCGGCATATTGGTCAGCAGCAAGGGCTGATCCGTCAGGATCGAAGCCGCCATCAGCTTGATGGCCGAATTCTTGGCGCCGCTGACCTCGATCTGGCCGTTCAGGCGGTTGCCGCCGTGGATGACGATGCTGTCCATGAAATCTTTCGCGGCCGGAAACACTGCGCCCCGGCGAACCGCTTATCTAGCAAGCCCTTACGCCCTCGCGAAAGAGCCGCGTGCGCGCAAGGACGATGACTTTCAGTTGCGCTCCGTGGCGGGGCGGGGCGCGGCGGTCGGGACCTTGCGGCGCTTCAGGTTGGTGCGAAGCGCAGCGGCCAGGCGCACGGCGCGTTCGGCCTTGGCCTTCTGCTCGCGCGTTTGCTCCACGTCTTGTGCGGCGGGACCAGGGTCTTTGGGCGGGGTATCCATGGTGTGCAGCAGACCGCGTGCAAAGTTTTTGATCAAGCGTGCATTTTCCGCTTGTGCCGCCCCGAAGTCGTTGGCTATACGGCCGCTCTCCTCGTTGAGGGGCCGCCGTAGCTCAGTGGTAGAGCGCATCCTTGGTAAGGCTGAGGTCGTGGGTTCGATTCCCCCCGGCGGCACCATCCAGGCCCTTGCAGATCAATGATTTGCAAGGGCCTGGGCCAATCTCTCCGACAATCAGATGCGATGTCCTGACGCGGTCGAATTGCGCCCGTTCGGCGCCTGACGTCTGGTCAAGACAGCCCCCTGCCCGCTAGACCTTCCGACCTCAGTTTCGAGGGGTTTGGGGGCTTTCCATGAAGCGCAGCTTGTTGACCACCGTCGCGGCCCTGGCCGTGGCCTTCCCGGCGTTCGCGCAAACCGCGCCTGCGACCGACTCAACGGCGGCCGCCGCAACCCCGCCGGCCAAGCCGAAGTGGGACGTCCAGAACCCGCCCGGCGCGTCGCACGACGCCGCCATCGACGTCACCGAGGGCACCTGGATGTCGCTGGACGTCAGCCCGGACGGCCGCGAAATCGTCTTCGATCTGCTGGGCGACATCTATGTCATGCCCATCACCGGCGGCGAGGCCCGCGCCATCGCCTCGGGCGTGGCTTGGGACATGCAGCCCAAATATTCGCCGGACGGCCGCTCCATCGCCTTCACCTCGGACCGGGGCGGCGGCGACAACCTGTGGGTCATGGATCGCGACGGGTCGAACGCCAGGCAGGTGTCCAACGAATCCTTCCGCCTGTTGACCCAGCCCGACTGGTCGCCGGACGGTCAGTTCATCGTCGGCCGCAAGCACTTCACCTCGTCGCGCTCGCTGGGCGCGGGCGAGATGTGGATGTACCACCGCGCGGGCGGCGGCGGCGTGCAGCTGACCGAGCGCCGCACCCAGCAGAAGGACACGGGCGAGCCCGCCTTCTCGCCCGACGGCCGCTACCTCTACTTCAGCGATGACTCCACGCCGGGCGGCGTGTTCGACTACTCCAAGGACCCGAACACCCAGATCTATGTGATCCGGCGTCTGGATCGCGAGACGGGCGAGATCACGCCCTTCGTCACTGGGCCGGGCGGCTCGATTCGCCCCACCCCCTCGCCCGACGGCAAGTCCTTGGCCTTCATCCGGCGCGACCGGTACAAGTCCGTCCTCTATGTCATGGACCTCGAATCGGGCCGCGAGACCCCGATCCACGACGCCCTGGACCGCGACCTGCAGGAAACCTGGGCCATTCACGGCGTCTATCCGACGATGAGCTGGACGCCCGACAACCGCTCGATCGTCTTCTGGGCCGGCGGCAAGATCCACCGCATCGACGTGGCCTCCAAGGCCGTCAGCGAAATCCCCTTCCACGTCGCCGACACCCGCCGCGTGCAGGAGGCCGTGCGCTTCCCTGTCGAGGTCGCGCCTGACCAGTTCGATGTGAAGATGGTCCGCTGGGCCCAGACCTCGCCCGACGGCTCCAAAGTGGTGTTCGAGGCCCTCGGCAACCTGTGGATCCGCGACCTGCGCAACGGCGTGGCCGGCGCCCCGCGTCGCCTGACGCGCCAGAGCGACCACTTCGAGCTCTACCCGTCCTGGTCGCGCGACGGCCGCTCCATCGTCTACACGACCTGGAATGATCAGGACCTGGGCACCCTGCGGGTGATTCCCGCCGCCGGCGGCGAGGGCCGCGTCATCAGCGCCCAGCCCGGTCATTATCTGGAGCCGCAGTTCTCGCCGGATGGCCAGACGATCGTCTATCGCACCTCCAGCGACGGCTTCCTGCGCACCGCCCTGTGGAGCCGCAATCCCGGTGTCTATCGCACCTCGGTGCGCGGCGGCGAGCCGACCCTGATCACCGAGAACGGCTCCAACCCGCAGTTCGGCGCCCGCAACGACCGGATCTTCCTGACGGCGCGGGACGGCGACAAACGCGTGCTGAAGTCGGTCAACCTGTCGGGCGACGACGAACGCAAACACCTGAGCAGCGAATGGGCGGCCGAGTTCTCGGTCTCTCCCGATGAGCACTGGGTGGCCTGGACCGAGCGCTTCAACGCCTATGTGACGCCCTTCGTCGCCACGGGCCGCGCCGTCACGGTCGGCGCCGACACCAAGGCCCTGCCCCAGACCCGCGTCACCCGCGACGCCGGCGAATGGCTGCACTGGTCCGGCGATTCCAGCCGCCTGCAGTGGTCGATGGGGCCGGAGCTGTTCTCGCGTCCGTTGAGCGAAAGCTTCGCCTTCGCCGAGGGCGCGCCCGCTGACCTGCCCAAGCCCGCGGAGCATGGAATCAAGATCGGCTTCAGCGCCGACTACGCCAAGCCGACCGGCCGCGTGGTCCTGAGCGGCGCCCGCCTGATCACCATGAAGGGTGACGAGGTCATCGAGGACGGCGTGGTCGTCATCAACGGCAACCGCATCGAGGCCATCGGCCCGCGCGGCTCGGTCACGGTTCCCGCCGACGCCCGCGTCATGGACATGGCCGGCAAGACCATCATCCCCGGCCTGGTGGACGCCCACTGGCACGGCTCGATGGGCTCGGACGAGATCATCCCGCAGCAGTCCTGGGTCAACTACGCCGCGCTCGCGTTCGGCGTGACCACCATCCACGACCCGTCAAATGATTCGAGCGAGATCTTCGCCCACAGCGAACTGGCCAAGGCCGGACGCGTGGTCGGCCCGCGCATCTTCTCGACCGGCACCATCCTGTACGGGGCGGCGACGCCCTTTACGGCCCAGGTCAATGATCTGGACGACGCCCTGTCCAACCTGCGCCGGATGCAGGCCGTCGGCGCCTGGAGCGTCAAGAGCTACAACCAGCCCCGCCGCGACCAGCGTCAGCAGATTCTGGAGGCCGCGCGCGAACTGGGCATGATGGTCGTGCCCGAGGGCGGCTCCCTCTATCAGCACAACATGAGCATGGTGGTGGACGGCCACACCACAGTCGAGCACTCGATCCCGCTGGCCCGTCTGTACGCCGACGTGCACCAGCTGTGGCGTCAGACCAAGGTGGCCTACACCCCCACCCTGATCGTGGCCTATGGCGGCAACTGGGGCGAGAACTACTGGTATCAGGCCACGGACGTCTGGAACGATCCGATCCTGACTCAATATGTCCCCCGCCGCATCCTGGACAGCCGCGCCCGTCGCCCGGTCCATGTGCAGCCGGACGAGCTGAACCACATCTCCATCGCCCGCGAGGCCAAGCGCCTGGCTGACGAAGGCGTGTCGGTGCAGATCGGCGCCCACGGCCAGCGCGAAGGCCTCGGCGCCCACTGGGAGCTGTGGATGTTCGAGCAGGGCGGCATGACCCCGCATCAGGCCCTGCGCGTCGGCACCCTGAACGGCGCTGCGGCCCTGGGCATGGACAAAGACATCGGCTCGCTGGAGACCGGCAAGCTGGCTGACCTGGTCGTGCTGGACGCCAACCCGCTGGAGAACCTGCGGAACACGGTCAAGATCGGCTACACGATGATCAACGGCCGTATCTTCGACAATCAGATGAACGAGGTCGGTCAGCCTCCGCGTCAGCCCTTCTGGCACCAGACCGCCGACGGTCAGGCCTGGAGCGCCGGCGCCGCTTCCGCCGAGGCCGACGCGCACGGTCACAGCCACGGCCACGACTGACGTTCGTCAGTCCGGATACGAAGAAGGCCCGACCATCCGGTCGGGCCTTTTTTTCATGCTCTCTGTACGTCATCCCGGAAGCGGCGAAGCCGCTATCCGGGACCGCCGAAAGCGCTGACGTCGGCGTCTTGGGCGGTCCCGGCTCTCCGCTACGCTTCGGCCGGGATGACGTTGGGAGCTACTCGATCGTTGCGGCCAGCAGGGCGGAGCGTTTGGCCGCCCGGCCTTTCAGCCAGCGCATGACGACCACGGCGGTCACGACGACCGCGCCAAAGGCGATCAACATCAGCGTCGGACCATGGGCCTCGCTCATGAACTCCAGTTGGGCCAGACCCTTGGCGGCCAGATAGCCCGGCGCAAGCATCGCCAGGACCCAGACGAAGGCCGAGGTGACGTTGGCCAGTTGGAACACCCGCTGACGCATCCGCAGCACGCCCACCATGACCGGCACGAAGGCCCGCAGCGGCCCGAAGAAACGACCGATGAAGATGGAGGCCACGCCGTAGCGACGGCAGTAGAGCCGCGTCCAGGCGATCTTGCGACGGTGGGGCAGCAGCATGGGCTGGCGCAGCACGCCCGTGCCCAGCCGACGACCGATCCAGTAGGAGATGGCGTCGCCCATGACCGCGCCGATGACGCAGCCGGCGATGACCGAGACGGGATCGAGAACGCCCGCCGCCACCAGGCCGCCCGCCGCGACCAGCAGGCCGGTGGCCGGCACGAAGGCGCCGATGACCACCAGAGATTCGAAGAAGGTGACCAGCCCCAGAACGACCCCGGCCCAGACATGGTGTCTGGCGATGAAATCGGCGGCCGAACTAAGCAAACTATCCATACTGGTCCTCTATCGCCTCCCGCATATGGGAGGTCGCCCCCCAAAGGGAATGCGGCGATGGGACGCTTCGATGGAAACAGGCCACGCCGTGGCGCGAAGGCCTCAGTCCCGATCTAGGCTCTACAGGTGTTTAGCGGCCGATTTCGAGCGAAACCCCGGCGGATTTCGTCGTGCCCTGATCCGTGCCGGGGCGAACGCGTAGCGGCGCATAGGGCCGACCACGGAAATAGGTCCCCTCAAAGCCTGGCGGCTCCATCACGCCGAACGGACGGGCGTAGCCGCCGTAGGGACCGCCATAGCCCCAGGGCGAGCCGTAGCCGTAACCCCAGGGGCTGTTCTTGGTCTGACTGACACTGAGGTTGAGGGTGCCGTTCTCGCCGATCGGCAGGGACACCGCCGCCGCATAGTCCTGATAGCCGCCCGTGCCCATGCCGACGCTGAACTCGCCGTGCATCTTGCGCGGCTCGCTTTCGGCCCAGGGATCAGCCGGCGCCTTGCTGGCGGTCTCCGCCGTGCGCTCGCCGATCCAGCGGGCGATCTGTTCATCGGTGGACAGGCCATGGGGCGCGGCGCTCTGCACCGTCGTGCTGGGCGAGGCGTCGGTGGTGGACGCCGCAAGGGCGGCGGCTGATGCCGTCAGCACCGATTGATCGCCGCGCGGCGCGGTCGTGACCACGCCCTCGGGGTCCATGTTCGCCAGCAACATCGCGGCGGCGGCCAGTTCGATCATCATGCGCCCATACTCCCGTTCGCCATCACCCTAACTGCAAATGCGGCCAAGGTCAGGCGGTCCCGTCGCCGCGCCCCAGGGGGTCGGGCAGAGCCTCGCCTTCCGGCACGAAGCTGAGGGCGACCGAGTTGATGCAGTAGCGCAGGCCGGACGGCGGCGGGCCGTCAGGGAAGACATGGCCCTGATGACTGTCGCAGCGGGCGCAGCGGGTCTCGACGCGGACCATCCCGTAGCTGTCATCGCGGACGGCGCGCACATGGGTCTCATCCACCGGGACGCTGAAACTGGGCCAGCCCGTACCGCTCTCGAACTTGGTGGCCGAGCGGAACAGCGGCAGGCCGCATTCCCGGCAGCAAAAGACCCCGGCCCGCTTCTCGCCCAGCAAGGTGCCGCAGAAGGGCGCCTCGGTGCCGTGGGCCAGAAGGACACGCTTTTCCTCCGGCGACAGATCGGCCTCCAGGGCCACGCGCTGGCTCTTGCCGGGCGGCGTCAGGTCAAAGCCCGAGGGCGAACGCAGCGACGTGTGAGATTCTGTCTGGGTCATCCGCCCAAAATAGGAAGGGCCGGACGATGTTTCCACCGTCCGGCCCCAATGCCGTCTTCAATGCTCTAGACGGGCCTCAAGTAGCGAAGCGCGATAGGCCCTAGAACATGGCCTCAAGTAGCGCGAAGCGCGGTAGGCCCCTTAAAAGAGACCACCGACCCAGGTGCGGACGGCGACTTCGTCGGTCGGGTTGCCCGTGTAGGTCAGACCCTGAGCCGGGACATAGCCCTGGTTGTTGCCGCGCTTGCGCGTCGTCCAGGCCTTGTGGCCATAGCTGAAGTCAGAATAGTTGGACGGCAGACGCTGCACGGTCGGCTCGATGAAGATCGAATCCACGGCGGTCGCCGAACCGGCCAGTTGCACGTTCGGCAGGCGGGTCAGCAGATCCAGGGTGTCCAGGCAGCCGTTGGTGCAGCCGCCGTCGACCAGAACCACGACCTTGCCCTGCACCGGGTTGGCCGCGCCGGTGTCGGCGACCGACGGACGGCCCGGCATGACGAAGGTCGGTTGACCGGCGGCGATGGCCGCATCGAAGGCGGCGACGATGGCTTGGGTCTGTTCAATCACAGCGCCCGATTCCTGCACGAAGCGGGGGTCGGCCTGCATCCGGCCAAGGGTCTCGGCGAACCACTGACGGTTGGCCGGAGTGGCGCGATAGGTGATCTGACCGGCTTCCGGCTGGCGGCTGACGGTGAATTCCGGCGTCCAGATACGGTTGGCCAGGCCATAGCCGCGCGAGGTGGCGTTGACCGAGTCGCCGTCGGCGCCGCGCAGGTCAATGACCAGGCCCTGAGCGCCGCGCAGGGCGCCGACCTGGGCCTCGACCTGGGCGAAGAAGGCGTCCCAGCCGGCGTTGTCTTCCAGCGAGTTGACATGAACCCACGGACGACCGTCGACCTGTTCGATCGACAGCTTGGTCGCGCCGGGCGTGAAGACCGAGGCGCGGTAGGCGGCCTCCAGGTTGGCGGCGGTCGCCGGTTGCGGGCTCAGCGTATAGTCGCGGGTGCGACGGCCGACCTGGAACTCGCAGGTCGAGGGCACGCCGCCGGCCATGGGGTTGTTGCGGTTCCACAGCAGATAGGGGGCGGTGCGAACACGCGCGGCTTCCGTCGTCAGGTCGCCTTCGAAGCCGTCAAGCTTGGTCTTGGCGAAATCGGCGATCGGCTGGAGGTTGCAGGCCTTGACCACGGCCCCGACCGGCGGCGCCCCGCGCACGCCCGGCTGCACGTAGGAAACGACATATTCGCCGTTGCGCCAGGCCGTGGCCACGCCGGGCCAACCGGTGGCGAAGAAGGGGCTGGCCCCTTCAAAGGTCGGGCTGGTGGCGATGTTCGCGTCACGGAAACCGTTGGCGTAGTAGCGCAGCAGGTAGGCGTGGCTTTCGCCGCTGTTGACCTGACCGGCCTTGCCCATGGCGTCCTGCAGGCCGGAGTCGATCCAGCTGCGGAAGGATTCACTGGCGGCGCCCGGCACCACGGCAGCCGGATGGTTGGCCTTCAGCGCATCGTGCATGGCCTGAAGGTCCTGACGCGCGAGGTCGCTGAAGTTCTGGGCGGAAGCGCCGCCGGCCGCGAAGGCCAGTGCGAGAACCGCCGCCGAGGCGGTGAGCAGACGTTGCATGGAGGATACTCCCAGAGGGCCGTCGAAACGCGGGTTCGCCGTGTTTAAACCCAAGAAAGGTCCACGTTAAAGCCCCGCGACGAATTGACCGCGACGCTTGCCTTCGGACCGGTCGGTTTACTCAAGCCGGTCAGCGCCTTAAGCGGGATTGTTTCGCCCCTGCCAGAGCCGAAGTCGGATGCACCGCTTCTCAGACCTGTTCCTGACGTCCAGCGGCCGCATCGGTCGCATCGCCTTTCTCATTGGAGCAGGCGTTCTTCTGGCGATCTGGGCGGCGTTCGATCTGCTGGCGCCGCTGAAGGCGCGCGACCTGATGGGCTGGCTCGTCGCGGCGGCCCTGCTCTACTGCGCCGCCTGCCTGCTGTCGCAGCGTCTGCACGACCGAGGGCGGTCGGGATGGTGGAGCGGGCCGATCCTGCTGGCCTTCGCCATGGCCTGGCCTCGCCCTCAGGCTCCGTTCGACTGGATCGCCCTGGCCCTGCTGGTGATGGTCGTCGTCGATCTGGCCCTGCTGCCGGGGCAGAAGGCCTTCAACCGTTACGGCGCTTCACCTCGTGATCAGAGCGGCGCTTCGCCGTCCTGAACCGGGCCGAACACCCGCTGGAACGAGGCCTTCAGCGCCCCGTCCGCCTCATCCATCGTCGCCAGAACGCCCAGATCGACCAGGCTGGTCACGCCGTGCTCCGTGATGCCGCAGGGCACGATGCCGCCGAAATGGTCCAGGTCCGGCTCCACATTCAGGCTGATGCCGTGGAAGCTGACCCACTTGCGGACTTTGACGCCGATGGCGGCGATCTTGTCCTCGCGCGACCAGCCCGCGCCCTTGCGCTCGACCCAGACGCCGACGCGGCCTTCGCGCATCCCGGCCTCGACGCCGAACTGGTCCAGGGCGCCGATGATCCAGTCTTCCAGACCATGGACGAAAGCCCGCACATCCTTACCGCGCCGGTTCAGGTCCAGCATGACATAGGCCACGCGCTGGCCCGGCCCGTGATAGGTGAACTGCCCGCCCCGCCCCGTGCGGTGGACCGGGAAGCGGTCGGGCGCCAGCAGATCGTCGTCCTTGGCCGAGACCCCCGCCGTGTAGAGGGGCGGATGCTCCAGCAGCCAGACCACTTCCTCGGCCTCGCCCGCAGCGATGGCGGCGACGCGGGCCTCCATGACGGCGACGGCGGGTTCATAGTCGACATATCCGGTCGAGACAGCCCACTGCACGGGGCGGCCGTCGTCTCGGAGCAGCAAAGGTTCGGTCAGGCTTAACGGGTCGGCAAGCATGAGGCTTCAATGTGTGTCCTAACGCGTCGGCGCAAGGGCCACGCGTTGATTGCGAGTATCGTCTTGAGCCAGATCGAAGCCGTTGATGTCGAGATTTCGGTCGTGCTGGGCCGTTCGGTCCTGCCGATGCAACAGCTGCTGCGCATGGGTCGCGGCGCTGTGATTCCGCTCGACGCCTCGGAACGCGACGAGGTCTGGATTCTTGCCAACAATCACCCGGTCGCGCGCGGCGAGATCGAGATTCGCGACGATCGCATCGCCATCACCGTCACCCGCCCCGCCGACATCTATGACTTCATGGCCGGCGCGGCATAATTCTTAACCGCGCTCAAAAGGCTCCGCCTTCTCGACCCGACGCGGCTTCATGTTGGAGCCGCAATCAGAAGGCTCCGCCTTCTCGACCCGACGCGGCTATTGACGGCAAATCGGCAGGAAAAGCCGGGACTTCGCCTATTTCCGCAAAACCCCCTTTTCTTTCCGTCGCCTCTCCGCTATTGCCCGCCCTCCGATGCGAGCGGTCGTGGCGGAATTGGTAGACGCGCAGCGTTGAGGTCGCTGTGGGGCAACCCGTGGAAGTTCGAGTCTTCTCGACCGCACCATCTGATCTGACAGGGCGACACTCGGCTATACCAGGCTGACATTTCGGGGAGGCAGCACGTGACCAACACGGATACCGCCTCCCCGGCCCCTGCTCCCGAAATCGAAACCGAAGATCACGTCGCCCTCGGCGAGAACTACGCCCTGACGGCCTCCTTCGTCGAAAAGGTCGTGGACGCCGCCGACGACGGCGACGGCATGCGCCTGCGCGGCCTGCTGGAAGACCTTCACCCCGCCGACGTCGCCGACCTGATGGGCTTCCTGACGGCCGAGCATCGCGCCGTGGTGGTTCAGTGGCTGCCGCCGGACCTGCTGGCCGACACCCTGCCCGAGCTGGACGACGGCATCCGCGAGGAAGTGCTGGAACGGGTGCCTCACCTGACCCTGGCCGAGGCCCTGCAGGAGCTGGAATCCGACGACGCCGCCGCCGTGGTCGAGGATCTGGAGGACGACCAGCGCGAGAAGGTGCTGGCCGCCATGCCCGAGGTCGATCGCGCCGCGATCGAAACCTCGCTGGCCTATTCCGAGGATTCGGCCGGCCGCCTGATGCAGCGCGAGGTCATGGCCGCGCCGCAGTTCTGGAACGTCGGCGACACCATCGACCACGTCCGTCGCCAGGGCGAGGACCTGCCCGAGCTCTTCTTCGACATCTATGTCGTCGACCCGGTGAACCGCCCCGTCGGCGGCGTCGCCATCAGCCGCCTGCTGCGCGCGCCGCGCGAGACGCCGCTGTCCGAGCTGATGGAGCCGGTCAACGAGATTGATGTCGACGTCGACCAGGAAGAGGTCGCCTACATCTTCGAGAAGTACAACCTGATCTCGGCCCCGGTCGTCGACAGCGGCGGACGGCTGGTCGGTCAGCTGACGGTCGACGACATCGTCCACATCATCCAGGAAGAAAACCGCGAAGACATCCTGCGCCTGGCCGGCGTCTCGGACGAAGATCGGTCCTCGGGCGTGCTGGAGATCGTGCGCGGTCGCGTGCCCTGGCTGGGCATCAACCTGTTCACCGCCATTCTCGGCGCCGGGGTCATCGCCTTCTTCGAGGGCACGATCCAGCAGATCGTCGCCCTGGCCGTGCTGATGCCCATCGTCTCGGCCATCGGCGGCAACGCCGGCACCCAGGCCCTGACCGTCACCGTCCGCGCCCTGGCGACGCGCGAACTGACCTCCTCTAACGCCGTGCGCACCTTCTGGCGCGAGCTGACCGTGGGCCTGGCCAACGGCCTGGTGCTGTCGCCCCTGGTCGGTCTGGCGGCGGGCTTCTGGTTCCACGACTGGCGCATAGGGGCGGTCATCGCTACGGCCATGGTGCTGAACCTGCTGGTCGCGGCCACCGTCGGGGTTCTGACGCCCCTGACCCTGTCGAAGCTGAAGTTCGACCCCGCCGTCTCCTCGGCCGTCTTCGTGACGGCGACGACGGACTTCTTCGGCTTCCTCATCTTCCTGGGCCTGGCGACCATCGTCTTGCTCTGATCCGACGCCGTTCGGAACGCGGCTTGCTGCTTCGCCTGACGGGCGAGCAAGCCCGTTTCGAAATGGGTCATTCCGTGTCCGCAGCCCTGCCACAGCGTCTGAAGGTGTCCCGCGAGGGCCTGCTTCTGATCAAGAGCTTCGAGGGATTTCGTCCCCGGACGGTGCGTCGCCGCGACGGCGTGCCGGTCATCGGCTACGGCCACGTGAAATCTGCCCGCCCCGGCGCGACGATCAGCGAGGCCGAGGCCGAGCTGCTGCTGCAGTACGATCTGCTGCCCGTCGTCGAGACCATCAACAGCCGTGTCTCGATCCCGCTGAACCAGCATCAGTTCGACGCCCTGGCCAGCTTCATCTTCTCGGTCGGCGTCCAGCGCTTCGAAGGGTCCGACGTGCTGGAACAACTGAACGCCGGCGCCCCCGCCCGCGCCGCTGAGGCCCTGAGCGGCTGGCCCGATCGGGTCCAGCCCGCCATCGACGCCCCCTATCGCCGCCGCTCGGCCGAACGCGCCCTGTTCGACGCCGCGCCAGACCGGCCCGCGCCGCTGGATCTTCTGCTCACCGCGCCGGTCCAGGGCCCCAACACCGTCCAGCGCCCCGAAGACGACGCCCCTGCCACGGTTCAGGTGCTGCGCCATGAGAAGCGCACGGCACCGCCTGCCGCACTGAACGACACAGGCGCCGTCATCTTCATCGGCGGCATCGGTCTGCTAGCCTTCGCGGCCGGAATCGCCGCCTTCCGTCGCGTTCTGGCCGCCCAGCAGGCGACGGACGGCACCGTGCTGATCGGCGGCGCCCTGGCCGTCATCGGTCTGATCTTCATCGGCGTCGCGGGTTGGAACCTGACGCGCCAGCGGAACAATAAAAGCGTCGTCTGAGGCCGCTAGGCGAAGCGCGTGCGCGATGCTACGCCTTGCGGCATGAGCATTCCCTTCGCGCCCCAATCCATGGAATTCGGCCTCGGCGAGAACGCCGACGCCATTCGTGAAACCACCGCCCGCTGGGCCGCCGACCGGCTGGCCCCCCTCGCCGCCGAAATCGACGAAAAGAACGAGTTCAAACGCGAACTCTGGCCCGAAATGGGCGAGCTGGGCCTGCACGGCATCACCGTCGAGGAAGAGTTCGGCGGCCTCGGCCTCGGCTACCTCGAACACGTCGTGGCGATGGAGGAAGTGTCGCGCGCCTCGGCCTCGATTGGTCTGTCTTACGGCGCCCACTCCAACCTCTGCGTCAACCAGATCCGCCGCTGGGGCACGCCCGAGCAGAAGCACAGGTATCTGCCCAAGCTGATCTCGGGCGAGCATGTCGGCTCCCTGGCCATGTCGGAGGCCGGTGCGGGCTCGGACGTCATGTCGATGCGCACCCGCGCCGACAAGAAGGGCGACCGCTACGTCCTGAACGGCACCAAGTTCTGGATCACCAACGCCCCTTCGGCCGACACCCTGGTGGTTTACGCCAAGACCGACCCCGAGGCGGGCTCCAAGGGCTGCACCGCCTTCCTGGTCGAGCGCGGCATGAAGGGCTTCAGCGTTTCCAAGAAGCTGGACAAGATGGGCATGCGCGGCTCCGACACCGCCGAACTGGTGTTCGAGGACTGCGAGATCCCGGAAGAGAACGTCATGGGCCCGGTCGGCGGCGGCGCTGGCGTGCTGATGAGCGGCCTGGACTATGAGCGCGCCGTCCTGTCGGCCGGTCCCCTGGGCATCATGCAGGCGGCGCTGGACGTGGTCCTGCCCTACGTCCGCGAGCGCAAGCAGTTCGGCAAGGCCATCGGCAGCTTCCAGCTGATGCAGGCCAAGGTCGCCGACATGTACGTCGCCCTGAACAGCGCCCGCGCCTATGTCTACGCCGTGGCCCGCGCCTGCGATCAGGGCAAGACCACCCGCTATGACGCGGCCGGAGCCATCCTGCTGGCCTCGGAAAACGCCGTGAAGGTGTCGCTGGAGGCCGTCCAGGCCTTGGGGGGCGCCGGCTACACCAAGGAATGGCCGGTCGAGCGCCTGGTCCGCGACGCCAAGCTCTATGACATCGGCGCCGGCACCAACGAAATCCGCCGCTTCCTGATCGGCCGCGAACTGCTGGGCTGATGCTGCTGTTATCTGTCATCATGCTGACAGCGCTGGCCTGTGGGGGCTTGGGCCAATGGATGCTCATGTCCCTTCAGCAAGACATCTATCGCGCCACGCGGCGCCCCGGCACGAGCATGGATTCCGGCCTCGACCATCAGGACAAGCATCAGGTTAATCAGAGCTGGTGGAGGCTGATGACGATCAAGACCGATCCTTCATGGAAACCTGGCATTCGTCGTCGCCTGCTGTTCTTTCGTGCGCTCAGCGTGACATCCGCAATGCTCCTTATCGTTGCCGTTGCGATGGACCGGCTTGGATACGCAGGCACGTGACGAAACATTAAGCCGCACCCCATGCGTCAGGGATGGCGCATGGGGGACGCGCCCCCTAACTTGGCGAACCTTCGCTCCCCCGAGTCTCGCCTGATGACGCTTGTGCCCGCGCCGCCGCCTGATGAGAGCCGGACGTTTTCGGACGTTCTGGAATCGTTGGGTCGTGGCGATGATCCCAAGCTGACCCTGAAGGAAATGGTCGAGGCCTTCGGCGAACGCGGCTTCGGCGCCGTGATTCTGATGCTGGCGCTGATGGCTTTGATTCCCTGGCCCCCGGGCGGTAAGGCGGTCTTCTCGGTTCCGATCATCCTGATCGCCGCCGAACTGGCGCTACAGCGCGACAAGGTCTGGCTGCCGCGCTGGCTGATGAAAGCCTCCGTCAGCCGCGCTACCTACCAGAGCGCCAGTCAGAAGATCCTGCCGCGCCTGCGTCAGGTCGAACGCCTGACCCGGCCCCGCATTCCGGTTCTGACAGGAGAGGTCGCCGACGTCGTCGTCGGAACGATCTGCATCCTGCTGGCGCTGATGATGGCCCTGCCCGTGCCTTTCGGCGACGCCCTGCCCGGCCTGACGCTCGCCGTCTTCGGTCTGGCCATCATCCAGAGAGACGGCGTCTTCATCATCGCCGGACTGGTCGGCACGGCCATCTGCGGCGTCTACCTGACGCTGGTATGGACGACCGTCATGGCCATTATTCACGGCGTCGCTCATTGGTTCGCCACGATCTTCTAGCGCCACGAAAAAGCGCCGCCGGGTTGCCCCAGCGGCGCTTCATTGTCGGACCGCGAACGGCCTGACCGCTGCCTTCCCTAAGGATCAGGCCCGGGCCTCACGCGAGGTCCAGATCGCGGCCTTCGCTCGCGATTGATGACAATGAGACACTGGCCACCTCCTTTCGACTGCTGAACAGGAAGGTCAGGCTAGGACCGGTCGCAGCCTGTCGTAAAGGCCGCTCCCGCCATCGTGATCAGGCGGGTTGAGCCTGCGGCGCCAGGCCCTGCATCACCATGCGGTTGATGTCGATCAGGGTCTCGAAATCACCGTCGCCGCGCATCACCGCCGAGCTGTGCCGCCCGATGAACAGATCCAGAGAAATGATCTGCGCCCGCAGCGCCTGCGGCATGGCGTTGGACGGCTCGCTGCACGAGGTGGACAGGGTCGACCACAGCCGACGGTTCCAGTCGATCGCGTCGATCCGGGTGGTGATGTCCGACTTGTCGACCGTGGACGCGTGCATCAGGGCGCGGGTCACCTGGCCGAACAGCCGGTATTCCATTTCGCGCGGTGATTCAGCCCGCGTCGCCGCCGTCTTGTACGCTTGAAGCGACATTGCCGAGCCTTTGGTCTTCGTAATCGACGATCTTACGGGCGCCCATCAGGGCCTTGTAGTACTGCCGCGCCAGCACGTGCTTGGAGCAGGCGACGCATTCCGACAGGATTTCGGGGTTGCGGATCGCCCCCATGAACTCCGTCAGGCGCAGAGCGAATTCATCATAGAATTTCGCCGCCTCACCCTCGTCCAGATACATCATCATGACCGGGAAATAGATGCGGCGCGCGGGCGTGGTCGCCTCTTCGGGCTGCATGATGTCCTTTTCGCGCAAGACGCTGGCCTTGTTCTGCAGGACCAGGACGCCGCGCCGGTCGCCGTTCTGGACGACGGCGCCGTTCAGGACGAATTTCTCGCCGGGCTTGAGCGATAATTTCAGCGGCAAAGGGAATCTCCGTGACGCGCCCCAACCTGAACGGTCGGCGGCTGAGGAACTGTAAAGCGTCGTGGTTAACCATCTCTTCCACTTCTCTCCGGCGGCAGCCGCGAGCTGACGCGGAACGCCGCGCCGACCTGGGCCGTTGTCCTGAGGAACAGGGAGGTAGAGGCCGTGGCGCATACGGACATCGATTTCGACCCTCAGGATCAGGCCGAGATCTATGACGAGACCCATATCGACGACGAAGGCGACGGCGATCTCTCGCTGGATGAAGCCGACGACGTGCTGGACGTCACCCAGGCCGACGGCGACGCCGACGACGAACCGTTCGACGAGGAGGACCAGGATCTGGACGCGGCGCTGGCGCTTGAGGGCATCGAAGCGGAGGCGGACGCCTTGCTGGGCGTGGACCCGCCCCGGGTCAGCGAGATCGACGCCGACGGCGAGGTCGGCTCGGGCCCGGACGAGGTCGAACTGGTCTACGCCGGCCTGATGCGCAACCAGCGCGGCGCCCAGGCCAGCGCCGCCCACTGGGAGGCGAAGCGCCTGTCCGACGACGACATCGAGGACCTGGGCTATGGCCCTGATACTGAGGAGAGAGCATGAGCGACCATCACCCGACCAAGGCCCATGAAGACGCCGACCCCAACACCCCGCCCGCCAAGAAGGCCCCCCGCGAGGAAGGCAAGCCCGACCAGTTGAAGGACAAGGAAAAGGAAGCGGAGAATCGCCAGGAAGCCCTGATCGACGAGGGCGTCGAGGAAACCTTCCCCGCCAGCGACCCGGTTTCGGCCAAGCGCATCACCTGACCTTCGTGGCGGCCTGTTCAGGCGCGTCCTGATAAGCTACCTGCTCATCTCCCCCGATTGGAGCAGGTTGTTCATGAGCCGGTTCGAAGGCACGTCCAACTACATCGCCACCGACGACCTGAAGGTCGCCGTCAATGCCGCGGTGGCGCTGGAGCGCCCCCTGCTGATCAAGGGCGAGCCGGGCACCGGCAAGACGGTCCTGGCCTATGAGCTCGCGCGGGCGCTGAACGCGCCCCTGATCACCTGGCACGTCAAGTCGACGACCAAGGCCCACAACGGCCTCTATGAATACGACGCCGTCAGCCGCCTGCGCGACAGCCAGCTGGGCGACGAGCGGGTCCACGACGTCCGCAATTACCTGAAGAAGGGCAAGCTGTGGGAGGCCTTCACCGCCCCGGCCCGCCCCGTCCTGCTGATCGACGAGATCGACAAGGCCGACATCGAGTTCCCCAACGACCTGCTGCAGGAACTCGACCGGATGGAGTTCTACGTCCAGGAAACGGATGAGACGATCCGCGCCGAGATCCGTCCGGTGGTCGTCATCACCTCGAACAACGAGAAGGAGTTGCCGGACGCCTTCCTGCGCCGCTGCTTCTTCCACTACATCCGCTTCCCTGACGCCGTGACCATGCAGGACATCGTCGAGGTCCACTTCCCCGGCATCAAGCCGCGCCTGGTCGCCGAGGCGCTGCGGACCTTTTACGAGATCCGCGACACGCCGGGTCTGAAGAAGAAGCCCTCGACCTCGGAGCTTCTGGACTGGCTGAAACTGCTGCTGGTCGACGACGTTTCGCCTGAGACCCTGCGCGAGAAGACGCCGGGCAAGCTGATCCCGCCCCTGCACGGCGCCCTGCTGAAGAACGAGCAGGACGTGCATCTGTTCGAACGCCTGGCCTTCCTGAACCGTCGCGAAGGCGGCCGCCCCGGCTCCTGAAGCCGCCGCGCTTCCGCCCCCGTCGATTACCGCGATTTCACTGGAATAGCCGCGCCTTGCGCGCACAATCGGACCTGAACAGGAGCCGACCATGCATCATCTCCTCTGGCCCGCCTGCGCCTTGGCGCTCATGACCGCCGCCTGCGACAACGCGGGCACGGTGCGCATCACCTCGACCACGTCCGGCAAGGAAGCCGGCGTGCTCAAGGTCGTCGACACCCTGCAATGCCCGCAGACCCAGGGCGTGCTGACCCGCAAGGGCTCGGCCCAGGCTGACGGGACCGCCTGCGTCTACAGCGGCCCGCGCGGCTCCGAGGTCACCCTGCATCTGGTTTCGCTGAACGGGGGATCGGTCCAGGACGCGCTGAAGAAGTTCGAAGACCGCCTGTCGGCCGATCTGCCGGAAGCCCTGGCGGAAGCCCGCGCCGACGAAGACCGCGCGCGCGCCGAGGCTGCCAGGGCCGAAGCCGACGCCGCCCGGGCAGAGGCAGAAGCCGAGCGCGCGGGCGCCGACGCCGAACGCGCGGCGGCCAAGGCCGAAACCGAGGCCGAGGCCGCTGCGGACTCGGCGCACATCAGCGCGCCCGGCATGCGCATCGACGCTCAGGGCGACAAGGCCACCATCCGCCTGCCCGGGATGCATATCGACGCCGACGGCGACCGCGCCAACATCAAGATCGGCGGCATCACCATTCGCGCCGACGACCGGAACAGCCAGGTCAACGTCCGCTCCAGGTCAGGCTCGAGCTCGGACGCCGACACCGTGACAATCGACGCCAGCGACGGCGGCGCCCGCATTCGCACCAGTTCCCCAGGCGAAGCCGTCCGCGCCACCTTCATGATGACCGCCGACCAGTCCTCGACCACAGGCTGGCGCGTCGTCGGCTATGAGGCGCGCGGCCCGTCGGGCGGCCCCATCGTCGTCGCCACCGTGCGCGGCAAGGATCGCAACGAAAACCGCGTGTTCGAGGCCGCCAAGGCCCTGGTGACCCTCAACGTCGGGGATTAACCCCCACGAATCGCAACGCTTGGCCTTGATCGGGCGTTCGGGATGCGTCACCTCACCTGCCCCATGCGCAGGATCCCGAACTTGGCCGAAGAACACGAAGACCTGGCGCCCAAGCCCAAGCCCAGAGCCCCCAAGCCCCCGCGCGCCTGGCAGCGGATGCTGTCGGGCCGCCGCCTCGACCTGCTCGATCCCTCGCCGTTCGACATCGAGATCGAGGACATCGCCCACGGCCTGGCCCGTGTCGCCCGCTGGAACGGCCAGACGATCGGCGAGCACGCCTTCTCGGTCGCCCAGCACTCGCTGGTGGTCGAGGAGATCGCCGCCCACATCCGCCCGGGGCTGGAGCCGAAATGGCGCCTGGCCGCCCTGCTGCACGACGCCTCGGAATATGTGATCGGCGACATGATCTCGCCGTTCAAGTCGGCGCTCGGCGCCGGCTACAAGGACTTCGAGGCTCGGCTGGAAGCCGCCATCCACGTCCGCTTCCAGTTGCCGCCCAAGACGCCGCAGACGATCAAGACCCTGATCAAGAAGGCCGACCGCGCCTGCGCCTTCTATGAG
This sequence comes from Brevundimonas sp. UBA7506, assembly GCF_002479495.1. Classification (GTDB taxonomy): domain Bacteria; phylum Pseudomonadota; class Alphaproteobacteria; order Caulobacterales; family Caulobacteraceae; genus Brevundimonas. The sequence goes on along the minus strand of NZ_DLNQ01000002.1, from coordinate 86,435 downwards.
GCGACGCAACTGGCCGGTTTCAACCGCCGCGAGTCGCTGCAGATCTTCGGCGCCCCGCCCGCCGGCTATGACCTGATCATCGACCCCCTGCCCGCCTCGGTGGCGCAGCAACGCTATCTGGACCGCTACCGCGTTCTGGCCGAAGCTGTCGGCATCCTGCCCGGCGCCGACGCCTGGCACACGGAATAGGGACTGCATGACGCAGGCGGGGGCGCTTCAGGGTCACGAACAGGGCGTGCGGATCGGCCTGTCGGCCGTGGTCATCGCCCTGCGCGCGGGTCAGGCCGTGGTCCTGACCACCCATGCCGCCGACGGGGCCCCGGCCCTGCCCTTCGGCCCCTTCGATCCGGCGCGCGACCGCACCTTCGAACTGGCCCTGCGCGCCTTCGTCACCGCGCAGACCGGCTTTCCGCTCGGCTTCGTCGAACAACTCTATACCTTCGGCGACGCGGGCCGCGCCTCGCCGCGCGCCACGCCCGGCCCTGAGCGCGCCCGCGAGGTCTCGGTCGGCTATCTGGCCCTGACCGCCGACGCCCCAGAGGCCCCAGAGGCCCCCGGCCTGGACGCCGCCTGGACGCCCGTGTTCGACATCTTCCCCTGGGAGGACTGGCGCGACGGCCCGCCCGCCGTGATGGCGACGCTGACGCCCGCCCTGCGCGCCTGGGCAGACGGCGACGCCCGCCGCCTGGGCCGCGCCGAGACCCTGTTCGCCCTGACGCCCGAGCGCCGTTGGAACGAGGAACGGGTGCTGGAGCGCTATGAGTTGCTCTATGAGGCCGGCCTGGTCGCCGAATCCGCCCGCGACCACGACCGTCCCCCGCCGTCGGCTCTGCCCGATCTGCCGATGGCCTCCGACCACCGCCGCATCGTCGCCACCGCCCTGGGCCGCCTGCGCTCCAAGCTGAAGTACCGCCCGGTCCTGTTCGACCTGACGCCGGACACCTTCACGCTTTCCGCCTTGCAGGCGGCGGCAGAGGCCGTGGCCGGCCTGTCGCTGCACAAGCAGAACTTCCGTCGCGGCGTCGAACGCGCCGGTCTGGTTCAGGCCACAGGCGTCTTTTCCAGCGATACCGGCGGTCGTCCGGCCGAGCTTTTCCGCTTCGTCGGCGCCGATCCCTTGGGCGGCCCCGCGCCCGGCCTGACCCTGCCCGGACAGCGCTGAAAATTTTATCGAATTTCTTCGCTGGAATCGCTTGCGGCCCGCGCCGCCTTTGACTAGAGAAGCCCCTCGCTCGACCAAGCGAATATCGGCCCCGCGGAGAGGTGGCAGAGTGGTCGAATGTACCGCACTCGAAATGCGGCGTACGTGGAAGCGTACCGTGGGTTCGAATCCCACCCTCTCCGCCACCGGCCTTTGATCAAAGCAGTCGCCCTTCGGGGCAGCGTCCCTGCGATCGCCATGCCCCTGTCAGCCGACGATGGCCGCATAGAGGCTGACGCCGAACGCCACGAGCACCGCCAGGGCGGACAGCACGGCGCCGATAGCGCCTATGACCAGGATGACGATGAGCAGGACTTCCTGCAGCGACGAAGGCTTCATCAAGAAAGCCTAGCTTTGCCGTCGCGCAGCGTCGAGCCCCTCAACCGGAGCCCTCGTCGATCCGCTCGATGATGATCACCGGTGCGCATTTCGATCAGAATTCCGATCACGTCGAACGCAAAATCAGTCACTTGCAACCAGACCAAAAAGGGCTTGTTGCATAATCCATAATCAGGCCCACTGGCTTTCGAACGTTCGCGGCGGCGAGCGATGAGGATGAGCAGAGCTTGATGGTCGCGCCCTTTCCTACCGATCAGGTCTTCATCGGCGGCCGGTGGCGCGCGCCGGTCGGCGGCGGCGTTCTGCCGATCGAAAATCCCTCGAGCGGCGAATCCCTGGGATCACTGGCCGCAGGCCGATCAGAGGACGTGGACGCCGCCGTCGAGGCCGCCCGCGCCGCCTTCGACGGAAACTGGGGCCGCATGACGGCGGTGGAGCGCGGCCGCATCCTGGCCCGCATGGGGCGCGAGGTCGAAGCCCGCATCGACCTGCTGGCCGAGCTTGAGGCTCTGGACGTCGGCAAGCCGCTGAAACAGGCGCGCAACGACGTCATCGCCCTGGCCCGCTATCTGGAATTCTACGCCGGAGCCGCCGACAAGCTGCACGGCGAGACCATTCCCTTCCAGGACGGCTACACCGTCTACACCCTGCGCGAACCGCACGGGGTGACGGGCCACATCATCCCCTGGAACTATCCGATGCAGATCATCGGCCGCTCGGTCGTGGCCGCCCTGTGCGTCGGCAACGCCGTGGTGCTGAAGCCCGCCGAGCAGGCCTCGCTTACCGCCCTGGCCTTCGCCAATGTCGCCGCCGACTGTGGTCTGCCCGCAGGCGCCTTGAACGTCGTGACCGGCACGGGCGCCGAGGCGGGCGCGGCCCTGGCCGCGCATCCCGGGATCAACCACCTGTCCTTCACCGGCTCGACCGGGGTGGGCGTCGCCATCCAGCAGGCGGCGGCGGTCAACGCCGTGCCGGTGACGCTGGAGCTGGGCGGCAAGTCGCCCCAACTGGTGTTCGACGACGCCGATCTGGACAAGGCCCTGCCCTTCCTCGTCAACGCAGGCGTCCAGAACGCGGGCCAGACCTGTTCGGCCGGATCGCGCGTCCTGGTCCAGCGCGGCGTGTATGACGAGGTGGTCCGCCGCATGGCCGAACGCTTCGCCGCCCTGACCGTTGGCCCGGCCATGGACGACCGCGATGTCGGCCCGCTGGTGTCGAGGAAGCAACAGGCCATGGTCGAAGGCTTCATCGAGAAGGGCCGCGCCGACGGCCTGATCGTGGCCCAGGCGACGCTGGCCGACCTGCCGTCAGGCGGCGCCTATGTCGCCCCGACCCTGTTCGCCAATGTCGCGCCCGATCACCCGCTGGCGCAGCAGGAAATCTTCGGTCCCGCCGTGGTCGTCATCCCCTTCGACACCGAAGAGGACGCGGTCGCAATCGCCAACGGCACCGACTACGGCCTGGTCGCCGGAGTCTGGACCGCCGACGGCGGGCGGCAGATGCGGCTGGCGAAACGGCTGAGGGCCGGACAGGTCTTCATCAACAACTACGGCGCGGCGGGCGGGGTGGAACTGCCTTTCGGCGGCGTCGGCAGGTCGGGCCATGGTCGCGAGAAGGGGTTCGAGGCGCTCTACGCCTTCACCACGCTCAAGACCGTCGCGGCCCATCACGGATAGCGCAAGGGAGTAGCGTCTTGGGGGAGAACAGATCGAAGCGGCTGGAGGGCAAGCGAGCGATCGTCACGGGCGGAGCCTCCGGCTTCGGCGCCGGAATCGCGCGCCGCTTCGCCGAAGAAGGCGCCCGCGTCATCGTCGCCGACCTGAACGGCGACGCCGCCCGCGCCCTGGCCGCTGAACTGGGCGACGAAGCACTGGGCGTGCAGGTGGATGTATCCAGCAACGCCGACGTCACCGCCCTGGCCGAGACCGCCAACCGCCTGCTGGGCGGGGTCGACATCGTGGTCAACAACGCAGGCGTCGGCCACACGCCCCAGCCGCTGGACGAACTGTCGGATGAAGCCTTCGACCGCATCGCCAACGTCAACATGCGCGCCATCTATCTGATGTCGAAAGCCTTCGTCCCGGCGATGAAGGCCCAGGGGTCCGGCGCCATCCTGAACATCGCCTCGACCGGCGGGGTCAGCCCCCGCCCTAACCTGACCTGGTACAACGCCTCCAAGGGCTGGGTCATCACGGCGACGCGGGCCATGGCGGTCGAACTGGCGCCCTTCCAGGTGCGGGTGAACGCCCTGAACCCGGTGGCGGGCGACACCCCCCTGCTGAAGACCTTCATGGGTGCCGACACGCCCGAGGTTCGCGCCAAATTCCTCGCCTCCATCCCCATCGGCCGCTTCTCGACGCCGGAGGACATGGGCGCCGCCGCCGCCTTCCTCTGCTCGGACGACGCCTCGATGATCACCGGCGTGGCCATGGAGGTGGACGGTGGCCGCTGCATCTGACCGCCCTTTCAAGCTGCTGGTCCTTCCGGGCGACGGCATCGGACCCGAGATCATCCGCGAGACCCTGCGCGTCGCCGACTGGTTCGGCCGCAACGCCGGGCTGCGAATTGAGCTGAGCGAGGGACTGGCGGGCGGCGCCAGCATCGACGCCGTCGGCGCCCCCGTCGCCGAGGATGTGGTCGAGCAGGCCCTGGCCTCCGACGCCGTCCTGTTCGGCGCGGTCGGCGGGCCGAAGTGGGACCACCTGCCCCGCGCCCAGCGGCCCGAGATGGGCATCCTGCGCCTGCGCCAGGCGCTGGACCTCTACGCCAACCTGCGCCCCGCCGTCTGTTTCGACGAACTGCTGGACGCCTCGGCGTTGAAGCCCGAGCTGATCCGGGGCCTCGACATCCTTATCGTGCGCGAGGCGACGGCGGGGGTCTATTTCAGCCTGCCGCGCGCCAATGAAGTCGGCTCTGACGGCCAGCGCCGCGCCTACGACACCCAGGCCTACACCGAGGCCGAGATCGCCCGCGCCTGCCGCACGGCCTTCGAGCTGGCGCGCACACGCAAACGCCGCCTCTGCTCGGTGGACAAGGCCAATGTCATGGAGACCGGCGCCCTGTGGCGGGCCGTCGTCACGGAAGTCGCCGCCGACTATCCCGACGTGGAGCTAAGCCATATGTACGCCGACAACTGCGCCATGCAGCTGGTCCGGCGGCCGGACCAGTTCGACGTCATCGTCACCGACAACCTGTTCGGCGACATCCTGTCCGACGCGGCGGCGGCCCTGACGGGTTCGCTGGGCCTGCTGCCCTCGGCCTCCCTGTCCGGCCTTGGACAAGGCGGGCGCAGCCGGGGCCTGTACGAGCCGATCCACGGCTCGGCCCCCGACATCGCGGGCCAAGGCGTGGCCAATCCCATCGCCGCCATCCTGTCCTTCGCCCTGTGCCTGCGCTGGTCCTTCGATCGGGCGGACCTGGCGGACAAGCTGGAGCGCGCGGTGCGTCAGGTCGTGTCCAGCGGCGTCCGCACCCCCGACATCGCGGAAGCCGGCGTCGCCCCCGTCTCCACCCTTCAGATGACCGACGCGGTTTTGGCCGCGCTGGACGCCCAGTTCGCGTGAGGATCGACCAATGAGCGCCCCCACCTTGCAGACCGTCATGGACCTGATCGACGGCCGCACCGACGAATTGGTCGCCCTGACCCAGGATCTGATCCGCTTCCCCACCGTCAACCCGCCAGGGGAGGCCTATCGCCCCTGCGCCGAATACATCGGTGAGCGACTGAAGAAGCGCGGCTTCACCGTCGAATATGTGCGCGGCGAAGGCTCGCCGGGCGACAGCGACCAGTACCCGCGCACCAATGTCATCGCCCGCTGGCAGGGCTCCGAGCCGGGGCCTTGCGTCCACTTCAACAGCCATATCGACGTGGTCGAGGTCGGGTCCGGCTGGACCGTCGATCCCTTCGGCGGCGAAGTGAAGGACGGCCGCGTCTACGGCCGGGGCGCCTGCGACATGAAGGGCGGGCTGGCCGCCTCCATCATCGCGGTCGAGGCCCTGATCGATTCCGGCCTGCCCCTGCCCGGCGCGCTCGAAATCTCCGGCACGGTGGACGAGGAATCGGGCGGCTACGGCGGCGTCGCCTATCTGGCCGAGCGTGGCTGGTTCTCCGAGCCGCGCGTCAACCACGTCATCATCCCCGAACCGTTGAACGTGGACCGGGTCTGCATCGGCCATCGCGGCGTCTGGTGGGCCGAGATCGAGACCAAGGGCCGCATCGCCCACGGCTCCATGCCCTTTCTGGGCGACTCCGCCATCCGCCACATGGGCGCGGTGATGGAGGAGTTCGAGAGCAAGCTCTACCCCGCCATGGCCGCCCGCCATTCCGACATGCCGGTCGTGCCCGAGGGCGCCCGCCAGTCGACGATGAACATCAACTCCATCCACGGGGGTCAGGCCGAAGGTTTCGATGGTCTGCCCGCGCCCTGCGTCGCTGATTCCAGCCGCATGATCATCGACCGTCGCTTCCTGATCGAGGAAACCCTCGAAGAGGTGAAAGGCGAGGTGAAGGCCATCCTCGACGGCCTGGCGGCCCAGCGCCACGGCTTCCGCTACGAGATGCGCGACCTGTTTCAGGTGGCGCCCAGCATGGCCGACCGGGATGGTCCCGTCGCCAGCACCACCGCCGCCGCCATCGAGACGGTGCTGGGACGCAAGGCCCAGTTCGTCTGCTCGCCCGGCACCTATGACCAGAAGCACGTCGACCGCATCGGCAAGCTGAAGGACTGCATCGCCTACGGCCCTGGCGTCCTGGACCTGGCGCACCAGCCCGACGAATGGGTCGGCATCGAGGACATGACCAACTCGGCCAAGGTCATGGCCCGCGCGGCCTATGACCTTCTGACCCGCAAGCGAGGATGAGCGACATGGCGCGTGGCGACGGCGACGACGGCGACAACATCATCGGCCCGCGCCTGCGGGCGCTTCGGGACCGGCTGGGCCTGTCGCAGCGGGCGCTGGCGCGCAAGGCCGGGGTGCCGTCCAGCACCGTCAGCCTGGTCGAGAGCGGCCGCACCAGCCCCTCGGTCGGCTCGCTGAAACGTCTGCTGGACGCCGCCGGCGTGTCGCTCGGCGAGTTTTTCAGCTCCGAGTTCGAGACCCCGACCAAGCACTTCTATCGCCACGACGAACTGACCGACATCTCGCGCGGCGAGGTCTCCTATCGCCAGCTCGGCTCGGGTCAGGACAGCAGCTTGCAGATCCTGCACGAGACCTATCAGCCCGGCTCGGACAGCGGCCGCGTCATGCTCTCTCACGAGGGCGAAGAGGGCGGGCTGATCATTTCCGGCCGTCTGGAAGTCACCGTGGACGGCCAGTCGCGCGTGCTGAAAGCCGGCGACGGCTACCTCTTCCCCAGCACCCTGCCCCACCGCTTCCGCAATGTCGGCGACGTCCCTTGCGTCGTCATCAGCGCCTGCACCCCGCCGACCTTCTGACCCCGCGTTGCACTTGCTCAGAATACTGAGCGAGAAAAATAAAATTACCCATCTTCTCAGCCCATTGGCCTCCTGAAGAAACAGGCTTGTCGATCTTGCCGTTTCGCCAGCTACTTCGTGCGTGACAGACGAGTGACACCGGAGACAGCCTAGGGAAATGCAAGGCTTGCTGCGTTGCACAAAGCCCGGAGGCCGAGGATAGATTACGGGTGGCGGAACCGTCGTTCCGCCTCGGCCGCAACGAGACCGCTGAAGAAAGGTCCGCGCGGCGTCATGGGAGGGATGAGGCGATGAATCGTCTTTTGGTCAGCGTATCCGTCGGGGCGCTCGCAGCCCTGTGTTCCACCACCGCCATGGCCCAGCAGGCGCCGCCTGACCGAGCCACCACGATCGACGAAGTCATTGTCACCGCCCAGCGCCGCGAGCAGGCGGCCCAGGACGTCGGCATCGCCCTGAGCGTCCTCAGCGGCGAAAGCCTGGTCCAGCAGGGCATCACCAACGTCAACCAGCTTCAGAACGCCACGCCCAACCTCGAGGTCGAACCGGCCTTCGGCGGCGGCGCGGCCCAGTTCCGGATGCGCGGCGTCGGCTTCCAGGACTACGCCTCGAACAACTCGCCCACCGTCGGCGTCTATGTGAACGAGGTCGCCTATCCGGTCCCGGTCATGACCCAGGGCCTGATCTTCGACATCGACCGGGTCGAGGTCCTGCGCGGGCCGCAAGGCACCCTCTACGGCCGCAACACCACGGGCGGCGCCATCAGCTTCGTCACCAAGCGCCCGACCGAGGAGTTGTCGGCCGGCCTGATGACCGAATGGGGCAGCCACGACCTGTTCCGCGCCGAGGGCCATGTCTCGGGCCCGCTGGCGGGCGGCCTGCGCGGCCGCCTGGCGGTCTCGACCGAACAGGGCGGCGCCTGGCAGCGCAACCGCACGACCGGCGAATCGCTCGGCGACGCCGACCGCACCGGCGCCCGCGCCCTGCTGGCCTGGGATCCGAGCGAAAGCCTGTCCCTGCTGCTCGATGTTCATGGCGGGATCGACAAGTCCGAGAACCTGGGCCTCTACCTGCTCAGCGATCTGCGCACGCGCGGCGGAACCGGCCCGACCATTCTCGCGGACAAGGATCACTCCAAGACCGGCTGGGGCCTGTCGCCGCGCTTCGCCGCCTCGATCGGCCGCGACGTCACGGACAAGCCGGGTCGCGACAACTCGTCCTGGGGCACGTCGCTGAACGCCAACCTGGCGCTCAAGGGCATGAACCTGACCAGCATCACCAGCTACGAGACCCTGGACCGCAGCGAATACGGCGACTGGGACTCCAGCGCCTCGGTCGAGGCCGACACCTTCTTCGGCAGCGATGTGGACGTGCTCTCGCAGGAACTGCGCCTGGCTTCGGATAACGACAGCGCCCTGACCTGGGTGGCCGGCTTCTATTATTCCAAGCAGGATCTGAACGAGCGCTACTTCTCGGACTTCATCGACATCTACGGCACCTACGCCCAGGTCACCTATGACCAGTCGGTCGAATCCTGGAGCCTGTTCGGTCAGGCGGAATACGCCTTCGCCGAGCGCTGGAAGGCCATCGTCGGCCTGCGCTACGAGGAAGAGACACGCGAGCTTCAAGGCTTCGGCTCGGCCTTCGGCGGCGCCACCGCCCTGCCCCCGACCACGGTCGACACCAAGATGACGCCCCTGACGGGCAAGGCGGCGCTGGAGTTCAAGCCGGCCGACAACATCCTGATCTACGGCTCGGCCAGTCGCGGGGCCAAGTCGGGTGGCTTCACGACCTACAACACCGGCAATCGCAGCGGCATCGAGCCCTTCAACCCGGAAATCCTCTGGGCCTACGAAGTCGGCTTCAAGGCCGATCCCTCGCGCGCCGTTCAGCTCAATGGCGCCGCCTACTACTACGACTACACCGACCAGCAGGTCCTGTCGGCGGTCTGGGGCGCCAACGGGCCCGTCGGCCGCTTCACCAACGTGCCTTCGTCCCACATCTGGGGGGCGGAACTGGAGGCGGTGCTCAAGCCTATCCAGGGCCTGCGGATCAGCCAGTCGCTCAGCTACAAGAAGGGCGAATACGACGAATACGAAGCCCTCGACGTCCCCGCGTCGCGCGCCGCCAACATGGCCATCTTTGAAGACAAGGCGGGCGACCCGATTCTCTTCCCCGCCTGGAGCTACGCCGGGTCGATCAGCTACGACTGGATGGTCAGCGGCTTCGCCGTCACCGCCGAGGCCAACTACAGCTATCGTGACGAATACCCCTCGTGGCTGGGCGTCAAGTACGACGTGCCGGACTACTGGCTGGCCAACGCCAGCGTGACGGTCGGCCCAGAGAGCGCCAACTGGTCCGTCACCTTCTGGGCGCGCAATCTGTTCGATCAGGAATACGACCTGACGCGCAACTTCTTCACCAGCGCCGACATCGCCCAGCCGGGTCGGCCGCGCACGATCGGCGCACGCCTCAGCTTGCAGTATTGAGGATCGCCGCCGGGCTGGGAGGTGTCCGTACGCCTTCCAGCCCGCCCCCTGATCGGGGCGCCCACTTTCCTGATCGTGCAACGTTCAAGTCACAAAAAATCAAAGACTTATGGCGCGCGAATAACAGGCTTCCTTTCCCCTGACATTCATCGACTACTGGGCGTTCTGAAAGGATGTCTGCATGACCGCACGGGCCGCCAACGACCTTGATCCCTTCTGGATGCCGTTCACCGCGAACCGCAGCTTCAAGGCGCATCCGCGGCTGTTGGCCTCGGCCAGGGACATGCACTACTTCACCCCGGACGGTCGCCCGATCCTCGACGGCACCGCCGGTCTGTGGTGCGTCAACGCTGGCCACGCCCGCAAGCCGATCGTCGAGGCGATCCAGCATCAGGCCGAGGTCCTCGACTACGCCCCGACCTTCCAGCTGGGGCACCCCCTGGTGTTCGAACTGGCCGCCCGTCTGGGGATGTTCTTCCCCGCCGACATCAACCACGTCTTCTTCGCCGGCTCAGGCTCGGAGGGCGTCGACAGCGCCCTGAAGATCGCCCTCGCCTGCCAGCGGGCGCGCGGCTTCGAGAACCGCACCCGTCTGATCGGACGGCAGAAGGGCTACCACGGCGTCGGCTTCGGCGGCATTTCCGTCGGCGGCCTGGAGAACAACAGACGCGGCTTCCCGACCCTGCCGGGCGTCGACCACCTGTCGCACACGCTGAACCTGGAAGAAGCCGCCTTCTCGCGCGGCCAGCCGGCCTGGGGCGCGCACCTGGCCGATGAACTGGAGGTCCTGATCGCTGAGCACGGCGCCGAGACCATCGCCGCCGTCATCGTCGAGCCCCTGTCCGGCTCGGCGGGCGTCATCGTCCCGCCGGTCGGCTATCTGGAGCGGCTGCGCGAGATCACCGCCCGCCACGGCATCCTGCTGATCTTCGACGAGGTCATCACCGGCTTCGGCCGCGTCGGCGGGGCCACGGCGTCCGAAACCCTCGGCGTCATTCCCGACCTGCTTGTCTGCGCCAAGGGCCTGACCAACGGCGCCGTGCCGATGGGCGCGGTCGGCGTGCGCGGCGAGATCTATGACGCCGTGGTCAATCAGGCCGCCGCGCCGGGCATCGAGTTCTTCCACGGCTACACCTATTCGGGCCACCCGCTGGCCGCCGCCGCAGGGCTCGCCACGCTGGACGTCTACGAGAACGAAGGCCTGTTCCAGCGCGCGACCGAAATGGCGCCCTACTGGGAAGAGGCCGTGCACAGTCTGAGGGGGCTGCCGCACGTCATCGACATCCGCAACCTGGGCATGGTGGCGGCCATAGAACTGGCGCCGCGCCCCGACGCGCCCGGCGCTCGGGCCATGGAAGTGTTCCACACCGCCTTCGACGAAGGAATTCTGATCCGTGTGACCGGAGATGTCATCGCCCTGTCGCCTCCGCTGATTATCAGCCGCGCGCAGATCGATGAGATTATCGATCACCTGTCACAGATCATTCGTCGCACGACATAAATCTATCATCGACGACGAGGGGGATAATATGAACAAGTTACTGCTCAGCGCTTCCATCAGTATCCTGACGATTGCTGCATCGTCTGTCGCATCCGCTCAATCTACTTCAAATAACAACGATCAAATCGCAACAACGATTGGCGAAATCATCGTCACCGCTCAACGTCGCGAACAGGCCAGCCAGGACGTCGGCGTCTCGCTGAGCGTCATCGGCGGCGAGCAACTGGACGAAAAGGGCATCTCGGTCGTCAACGACCTGGAGAACGCCGTCCCCAACATGGAGGTCGACAGCCAGTTCGGCGGCGGCCAGCCCCAGTTCCGCATCCGCGGCATCGGCGCCCGCGAATACTCCTCGAACAACGCCTCGACCGTCGGCATCTATGTCGATGAAGTCGCCCACCCCTATACGGTGACCACCCAAGGGGCCTTGTTCGACATCGCCCGCATGGAAGTGCTGCGCGGCCCGCAAGGCACCCTGTATGGCCGCAACACCACCGGCGGCGCCGTCAACATCATCACCAACGCCCCGACCGCCGACTTCCGCGCCGGCTTCAACGCCGAGTACGGCACGTTCGACCGCTACAAGGTCGAGGGCTACGTCTCCGGCCAGATCGCGCCGAACCTGCTGGGCCGCCTGGCCGCCGTCACCGAACAGGGCGGCGCCTGGCAATACCATCGCGACACCGGCGAGAAGCTGGGCGACCTGAACAAGACCGCCATCCGGGGCCGCCTGACCTGGGACGCCAGTGAGGACGTCACCGTCGATCTGGCCGCCACCTATTCGGTCGATAAGTCCGACGGCCGCGGCTTCCGCCTGCTGGGCCCGTACGCGGTCTCGGGCGGCGCCGTGACCTATCCCAAGGACACCGCCTGGCGCATCACCGGGTGGGGCATCTCGCCCGCCATGGCGGCCGTGGCCGGGGTCGGCCTGAACGCCAAGCCCTTCCGCGACAACGATGGCTTTGACCTCAGCGCCCGCATCAAGGCCAATCTCGGCTGGGCAGACCTGACCTCGATCACCGCCTACCAGACCTTCTCGCGTAGCGAGTTCAACGACTGGGACGGCACGCGCTTCAACGAGTCAAACGTCTTCTTCTACAACGACATCGACGTCTTTGCTCAGGAACTGCGTCTGAGCTCCAATGACGACGGTCCGCTCAGCTGGATGGTCGGCGCCCACTATGCCGACGAAAGCATCGACGGCGGCTTCTACACAAACTTCCGGGGCAACGCGAACCTGATCAACACCGGCTACGGCCAGTCGGTGTCGGCCTTCGGCATCTTCACCCACAACTCCTATCAGGTGAACGACAAGCTCAACCTGATCGCCGGTCTGCGCTGGGAAACCGAGGAGCGGACCCTGGACAGCGGCGGCACCTTCGTCGCCCCCAACCCGCCCCCGCCGACGACCAGCTACGACACCGACCTGAACGAGGTCTCGGGCCGTCTGGGTCTGGAATACAAGCTGACCGACGACGCCCTGTTCTACGCCAGCGTGGCGCGCGGGGTGAAATCGGGCGGCTTCACCACCTACAACGCCACCTCGGCGACACCCTTCAAGCCGGAAATCGTCATCGCCTATGAGGCCGGGATCAAGTCGGACCTGTTCGACCGCCGCCTGCGTCTGAACGGCGCCCTCTTCTACTACGACTACAAGGACCAGCAGGTTCAGGGCCTGGAGTACGACCGCCTGACCGGCCGCCTGGGCAAGATCACCAACGTGCCCAAGTCGCACATCATGGGCGGCGAGATCGAGCTGACCTGGGTGCCGCTGGACGGCCTGACCATCAGCCAGAACATCGGCTACAAGACCGGCGAGTATGACGAATACTTCGCCATCGACGGCGCCAAGACCGACGCCGCCAACCCGGTCAACGGTCCGTGGGACGTCATCATCGCCAACGACCGTTCCGGCGAACGCCTGTCCTTCCCCAAGATGAACTACGGCGGCTCGATCGCCTATGACTGGGGCTTGGCCGGCTGGGACCTGCGCGCCGAGACCAACTACAACTATCGCGACGAGCTCTATTCGGTCAGTTCCTCGTCGATCATCGACGCCTACTGGTTGTGGAACGCCAACTTCAGCGTCGCCCCGACCGGCGCCAACTGGCGCGTGGGCCTGTGGGGCCGCAATCTCTTCAACACCTACTACGAAGAGACCCGCAACGGCTTCAACGGCTCGGCCCGTCCGACCACCTCGCCCAGTCAGGGCCGCACCTACGGCGTGCGCCTGTCGATGGACTTCTAACCCTCTCCCCCGAAGGGGCGGGTCGGCTTCGGTCGGCTCGCCCCCGCCTTTTCCCGTTTTCCACGGACCGCCAGTGTCATGAGTTTCCCGTCCTCCCGCCTTGATCGCCGCGCCCTGCTGACGGGCCTGGTCGTCGCGCCGGCCGTCCTCAGCTTCGGTCGGGCCCAGGCGGGCGGCGCCTACCTGTTCCCGCTCGGCGTCGCCAGCGGCGACCCGACCCACGACGGCTTCGTCATCTGGACCCGGCTGGCGACGGACCCGCTTGCCGCCGACGGCCTGGGGGGCCTGTCCGGGGACATCCCCGTGCGCTGGGAAGTCGCCGCCGACGACCAGTTCCGTCGCATCCTCGCCGCCGGCGACACAACCGCTTCGGCCGACGCGGCGCACAGCCTGCATGTCGAGGTCGCGGGCCTCGCCTCCGGCCGCCCCTACTGGTACCGCTTCACCGCCCAGGGTCAGCAGAGCCCGACCGGCCGCGCCCTGACCACGCCCGCCCCGAACGCCCATGCCGACCGCCTGCGCCTGGCCGTCGCCTCCTGCTCGCACTGGGAGCGCGGCTATTTCAGCGCCTATGGCCATATGGCCGACGAAGCCCCGGACCTGACCCTGTTCCTGGGCGACTACATCTATGAATACAGCCTGGGGCCGGACCGCGCCGACCAGGTGGTGCGTCCCTACAACCTCGAAGAAGCCACGACCCTGGCGGGCTATCGCAACCGCTACGCCCTGCACCGCACCGACGCCAACCTGCAGCGCCTGCACGCCGCCGCCCCCTGTCTCGCCGTCTGGGACGACCACGAGGTTCAGGACGACTATTCCGGCGTCTGGTCCAAGGTCTCGGGCGTCACCCCGACCGACTTCCTGCAGCGCCGCGCCGCCGCCTATCAGGCCTTCTACGAGGCCATGCCGATCCGCCGCACGCGCCTGAGCGCCGCCATGCAGATGCCCATCTATCGCCGCGTCCGCTATGGCCAGTTGGCCGAGTTCTTCATGCTGGACGGCCGCCAGTACCGCTCGAAACAGCCGTGCAGCGACGGCGCCAACGGCGGCAAGGGCCAGATCGTCACGGACGCAACCTGCACCGACCGCATGGATCCGTCGCGCACCTTCCTCGGATTCGAGCAGGAGCGCTGGCTCTACGACGGCCTGGCCCGCGCCGAGGCGCGCTGGAACATCCTGGGCCAGAACCTGGTCATGGCGGGCCTGCGTCTGGCCCGCAGCCCGGCCGAGGAAAACCGCTACTGGACCGACACCTGGGACGGCTTCCCCGCCGCCCGCGACCGCCTGACCAGCGCCCTGTCCGAGCTGAAACCGTCCAACCCCGTGGTCCTCAGCGGCGACTACCACTCCTTCTGGACCAATGACGTGAAGCTGGACAGCCGCGACCCGTCGTCGGCCACCGTAGCCACCGAGTTCGTCGGCACCTCCATCACATCGACCGGCCCCAGCTACGACGGCCTGATGGCCGTCATGCCCAACAATCCCCAGGTGAAGTTCTTCGACAGCCGCCAGCGCGGCTATATGTCGATCGACGTGCGCCCCGACCGCATGGACACGCGCTATCAAGTCATCAGCGACGTACGCGACCCAAAGGCCAGCCTGTCGACCCTGAAATCCTGGACCGTGGAGTCGGGCCGCCCCGGCGCCGTCGCCGCATGATCCCCTTCCACCGGAGCTTCCTCATGACCCAGCCGCGCCTCGCCTCCTCTCTCGTCGCGATGAGCCTGGCTCTGGCCCTGAGCGGGACCTTGGGCGGCTGCGCCGGCGCGGTTGCGACTCAAACGGCCGCCGTCGATACGCCGGCGCCCGCTGCCTTCTGGACCGGCTTTCGCGACCATCCGCACGGCTATCTGACGGCCGAGAACACGCCCAACGCCGCCAACTTCCTGCCGCCCCCGCCCGCCGAGGGCTCGCTGCGCGAACAGGCCGACATCGCCGCCTATCGCGAGATGCGGTCGCTCGAAGGGACCGAACGCTGGGTCATCGCCCGCGCCGACAACGAGATCGAGACGCCCGGCGCTCCGCGCGCCTTCGACTGCGCCTTGGGCTTCAAGTTCGAGCCCGAGAAGATGCCGACCCTGACCCTGCTGATGGGCAAGATGCTGGGCGATCTGGAGATGATCCAGACCCCGGCCAAGAAGGGCTGGTTCCGCAAACGTCCCTTCGTGGTCGAATCCCTGCCGACCTGCATCGCGCCGGAAAGCTGGCTGGGGGCCAGCGGTTCCTATCCGTCAGGTCACTCGGCCCTGGGCTGGGCCTGGGCCCTTGTGCTGGCCGAACTGGCGCCGGACCGCGCCGATCAGATCCTGCGCCGCGGCCTGGCCTATGGTGAAAGCCGCGCGGTCTGCGGCGTCCACTATCCCAGCGACGTCGAGGCGGGCCGTATCGTCGGCGCGACCATCGTCACCCGGCTGAAAGCTGACCCGGTCTTCCAGGCCGACTTCGCCAAGGCCAAGCTCGAGTTCGAGGCCGCCCGCGCCGCCGCAACCGAAGCGACAGCCGCCTGCCCCGCCTCGCTGGCGCGCCAGCCTTGGTGAGGCGCGCTTATTCGATGGCGTGACACGAAATCCATGACGTAGGCTGACGAAGATCGGCCGCGTCGCCGAGGGGGAGATCAAGGCAAGGTGACGAAAACAGGGGCGAGGACTTCGGTGATCGGGCGGGCGCGACGCGGGCTGGCGGCGCGGCTGCTGTTTGCCCTGACGCTGACCCTTTCGCTCGCCCTGCACGGCGCCCCGTCCCACGCCCAGACGCCCGCCGCCCGCGACCGCCTGATCCTGGGCCTGCCGCTGGAGCCGCCGAACCTCGACCCGACCTCGGGCGCGGCGGCCGCGGTGGACGAGGTGGTTTACGCCAACGTCTTTGAGGGCCTGACCAGGCTGACGCAGAACGGCGCCGTCGCCCCGTCCCTGGCTGAGACCTGGGAGGCCGCACCCGACGGCCTGACCTGGACCTTCCATCTGCGGCGCGGCGTGACCTTCTCCGACGGCTCGCCGTTCGACGCCTCGGTCGCCAAATTCTCTCTCAACCGCATCACCGCCAAAGACTCGACCAACGCCCAGAAGGCCCTGTTCGAGCCGATCCGCAACGTCGAGGTCGTCGATCCGGCGACCCTGCGCATCCATCTGTCGCGGCCTATGGCGACCCTGCCCTATGTCTTGGCCTGGGGCGACGCGGTGATGGTATCGCCGAACAGCGCCGCGACCAACGCCGTCACGCCGGTCGGCACCGGCCCGTTCAAGCTGCAGGGTTGGCAGCGCGGCAGCCAGCTGACCCTCGTCCGCCGCGACGGCTACTGGGGCACGCCGCCGCGCCTGAACACCGTCGTCTTCCGCTTCATCAGCGACCCGACCGCCGCCTTCGCCGCCGTCAGCGCGGGCGACGTGGACGCCTTTCCCAACTATCCCGCCCCCGAGAACGTCGCCCAATTCCAGCGCGACCCGCGTTTCCGCGTCGTCGTCGGCGCATCCGAGGGCAAGGTCATCCTGGGGATCAACAACACTAAGGCCCCGTTTAACGATGTGCGGGTGCGCCGCGCCCTGTCCTACGCCATCGACCGCGAGGCCCTGATTCAGGGGGCCATGTTCGGCTTCGGCCAACCGATCGGCAGCCACTATTCGCGTCAGGCACCGGGCTATATCGACCTGACCGGCCTATACCCGCATGATCCGGCCAAGGCGCGCGCCCTGTTGGCCGAAGCGGGCTATCCCAACGGCATCGACGTGACTCTTCGCCTGCCGCCCCGCCCCTACGCCCGGCGCAGCGGCGAGGTGCTGATCTCGCAACTGGCCGAGGCAGGCATCCGCGCGAAGATCGAAAATCTGGAATGGGCGCAGTGGCTGGATCAGGTGTTCAAGCGCCGCCAGTTCGACCTGACCATCGTCGAGCACGTCGAGCCGATGGACTACGACATCTTCGGCCGCAAGGACTACTATTTCGGCTACGACAGCCCCGCCTTCGACGCCCTGTTGGCCGAGGTCAACGCCGCCCCGGACGAGCCGACGCGCGACCGCCTGCTGGGCGATCTGCAACGCCGCATCGCCGATGACGCGGTCAACGGCTTCCTGTTCCAGTCCTCGCGCATCGGCGTGTGGAAGGCGGACCTGAACGGCCTGTGGATCAACGGTCCCATCGCCGCCAATGACGTCACCGGCGCCTACTGGACCGGCGCGGGCGCGGCTGCGACCGCCAGCGCCGAGCGCGCGGGCGGCGGTTTGCCTTGGGGCTGGATCAGCCTGATCGCGGGCGTCGCCCTGCTGGCCTTCGTCGCCTGGCGTTTCGGCGCGGCCTGGCTGCTGAAGAAGCTGGGCGGCCACGCCCTGACCCTGCTGGCGGCGACCGTGGTCATCTTCCTGCTGCTGCAGGTCGTGCCCGGCGACCCGGCCAGCTACATGATGGGGCTGAACGCCAGCCCGGAAGCCATCGCCGCCCTGCGCCAGCAGATGGGCCTCGAAGGTTCCGGCCTTGAGCGTTACTTCGCCTGGCTCGGCGACCTGCTAACCGGCCATTTCGGGACCAGCTACACCTATCAGGTGCCGGTCGGCGGCCTGATCGCGGAACGTCTTGCGGTGTCGGCGCCGCTGGCCCTGATGGCCACCGTCCTGTCGCTGGCCGTCGCCCTGCCCATCGGCGTCACCGCCGCCAGCCGCCGGGGAACCGCCGTCGACACCGGCCTGATCGGCGTGACCCAGGTCGGCGTCGCCCTGCCCAACTTCTGGATCGCCATGCTGCTGATCCTGCTGTTCTCAGTAAACCTCGGCTGGTTCTCGGCCGGCGGCTTCCCCGGCTGGGACCAAGGCTTCTGGCCCGGCTTCAAGGCGCTGATCCTGCCTGCCGTGGCCCTGGCCGCGCCGCAAGCCGCCATCCTCGCCCGCGTGCTGCGCACCGCCCTGCTCGACACCATGAACGAGGACTATGTCCGCACCGCCCGCGCCAAGGGGCTGTCAGTCAATCAGGCCCTGTGGCGGCACGCCCTGCGCAACGCCTGGATCCCCGTCCTGACCATTCTGGGACTGCAATTCCCCTTCCTACTGGCGGGCGGCATCATCATCGAGAACGTCTTCTCCCTGCCCGGCCTCGGCCGTCTGGTCTTCCAGGCCATCACCCAGCGCGACCTGATCGTGGTGCAGAGCGTGGTGGTGGTGCTGGTCTTCGCGGTGGTTCTGGTCAGCTTCCTGATCGACCTCGCCTATCTGTTCGCCGATCCGCGCCTGAGGGGACGCCGCGCATGACCGACGCCCCCGCCGTCCCCGCCGCCAAGCCCCGCGTGCGCTGGCCCCTGTCGCTGATCGTCGGCGCGACGCTGACGACCGTCGTCCTGCTGACCGCCCTGCTGGCCCTCATCTGGACGCCCTATGACGTCGAGGCGGTGGACATCGCCGCCAAGCTGACCGCCCCCTCCGCCGCCCACTGGATGGGCACGGATCACTTCGGCCGCGACGTGCTGTCGATGATCATGGCGGGGGCGCAGAACTCCCTGATAGTGGCCTTCGTCGCCGTCGGCATCGGCGTCGGGATCGGCACGCCCCTGGGCCTGACGGCGGCGGCGCGCGGCGGCTGGATCGACGAACTGGTAATGCGCGGCAACGATCTGATCTTCGCCTTCCCCGCCCTGCTGCTGGCCGTGATGATCACCGCCGTCATGGGGCCGGGCGCGATCAATGCGATCATCGCCATCGGCGTCTTCAACATCCCCGTCTTCACCCGCGTCGCGCGCGGCGCGGCGCAGGGACTGTGGACCCGCGAATACGTCCTGGCCGCCCGCACGGCGGGCAAGTCCAAGACCCTGATCTCGCTCCAGCACATCCTGCCGAACCTGATGAGCCTGCTGGTCGTCCAGGCCGCGATCCAGTTCGCCGTCGGCATCGTGGCCGAGGCCGGCCTGTCCTACGTCGGCCTGGGCGCCCAGCCGCCCGCCCCCAGCTGGGGTCGGATGCTGGCCGAGGCCCAGACCATGATCGGCTTCGCGCCCTGGCTGGCCATCATGCCCGGCCTGGCCATCTTCGTGACCGTGCTCGGCCTCAGCCTGACCGGCGACGGCCTGCGCGACCTGTTCGACCCGCGCGTGCGGCGGGAGCGTTGACCATGACCGTCCTCGACATCCGCGACCTCAGCCTGTCGATCGGTTCGACGCCGATCCTTAAGAACGTCAGCCTGTCGGTCGCCCCCGGCGAAATCCTCGGCCTTGTCGGTGAAAGCGGCTCAGGCAAGTCCATGACCTCCCTGGCCGCGCTGGGCCTGACGCCGCCGCGCGCGACCATGACGGGCGAGATCCGCCTGAACGGTCAGGTCATCTCCGGGGCCGCCGACGCCGCCCTGCAAAAGGTGCGCGGCCGCGACGTGGGCATCATCTTCCAGGAGCCGATGACGGCCCTGAACCCCGTCATGACCATCGGCGATCAGGTCGCCGAGACGGTCCGCCTGCACAAGAAGGCCTCGCGCAAGGAAGCCCTGGCCGCCGCCCGCGCCGTGCTGGACCGCGTCGGTCTGCCCGCCGAACGTTTCCCCCTGACCCGCTATCCGCACGAGCTGTCGGGCGGCCAGAGGCAGCGCGTCGCCATCGCCATCGCCATCGCCCTGACGCCCAGGCTGCTGATTGCGGACGAGGCGACGACGGCGCTGGACGTCACAACCCAGGCTCAGGTGCTGGACCTGCTGAAGCGGCTGGTGCGCGAGGACGGCATCGGCCTGATCCTCATCACCCACGACCTCGCCGTCGTGGCCGAAACCGCCGACCGCGTGGCGGTGATGAAGGGCGGCGAACTGGTCGAGGAAGCGCCCGTCGACCGCATCCGAACCGGCATGGCCCACGCCTATTCCCAACGCCTGCTGGCCAACGCCACCCATGCCCCGACGCGCCACAGCCGCCCGCAGGCCGACGCCGCCCCCGTGCTTCAGGTCGAGGGCCTTGTGCGCGAGTACGGCGGCGCCCCCGCGCTGTTCGGCAAATCAAAGACCTTCCGCGCCGTCGATCAGGTCAGCCTTTCGATCCAGCCCGGCGAGAGCGTCGGTCTGGTCGGCGAAAGCGGCTGCGGCAAGTCCACCCTGCTGCGCGCCATCCTCGCGCTGGAGACGCCGCAAGCCGGCCGCGTCCGGGTCAAGGGTCGCGACATCACCGCCGCGCGCGGCGACGCGCTGAAATCCATCCGCCGCGACATCCAGGTGGTGTTCCAGGACCCCTACGGCAGCTTTGATCCGCGCTGGAAGGTCAGCGATCTGGTCGCCGAAAACTTCCACCTGCTGGACGCCAAACCCACCCCCGTCGAAGCCCGCCGCCGCGTCGATGAAATGCTTGAGCGCGTCGGCCTGACCAGCAGCGCCGCCGACCGCTATCCGCACGAGTTCTCCGGCGGCCAGCGCCAGCGCATCGCCATCGCCCGCGCCCTGATCACCGAACCCTCGGTCATCTGTCTGGACGAGGCGGTGTCGGCGCTGGACGTTTCGGTGCGGGCGCAGGTGCTGGACCTGCTGGCCGACCTGTCGGATCGCCTCGGCCTGTCCTACCTCTTCGTCACCCACGACCTTACGGTCGTGCGGACGGTGACGGATCGCCTGCTGGTCATGCAGGCCGGAAAGATCGTCGAACAGGGCGCAACCGCCGCCGTCTTCGCCGCCCCTTCGCACCCCTACACGCAGAAACTTCTGGCGGCGACGCCGGATCTGGTCCGCAATCACGCTCTGGAAAAGGAAACCGCCGGATGAACCGCAGAACCGTCCTCGGCTCGGCCCTGATCGGCGCCGCAGCCTCCGCCGCCGGCGCTGCGAGCGCCAAACCGGCTGCCCAAAGCGCCGCCCGCGCCTCCGGCCGCACCGGGCCGCTGAACCTCATCACCGACGTCGAGGGCATCAAGATCGGTCAGGCCCATGATGCAAGCGTCCGCACCGGGGTCACCGTCATCCTCGCCGAAAAGCCCGCCGTCGCCGCCGTGGACGTGCGCGGCGGCGGCCCCGCCGGGCGCGAGACGGACGTCCTGCGCGCCGAAAACCTGGTGCAGGAGGTGGACGCCATCATCCTGTCAGGCGGCTCGGTCTATGGCCTGGGTTCGGCCGACAGCGTCGCCGCCTGGATGGGAATGCGCGGGCGCGGCTACGGCATGGGCGGCGCGCCGGGCGTGCCCCCCTCGCCCATCATCCCGACCGCCTGTCTCTACGACCTGGCCAACGGCGGAAACAAGCAGTGGGAGATGGAGCCGCCCTATCGCCGCCTGTCGGTTCAGGCGCTCGAGGCGGCCGGTGACCGTTTCGACCTGGGCACCGCCGGCGCCGGCTATGGCGCGGAAGCCGGCGCGTTGAAGGGCGGCGTCGGCTCGGCCTCGGCCGTCATGGCCTCCGGCTGGACGGTCGGCGCCATCGTGGCGGTCAACAGCGTCGGCTCGGTCGTGGCGCCGGGCGGCAAGAGCTTCTGGGCCGCGCCTTATGAGATCGGCGACGAGTTCGGCGGCCTCGGCTCATCGGGCCTGCACGCCTCGGCCGAGGACTGGGGCCTGTCCAAGTTCCGGCCCCAGCCGCGCGAGAACACCACCATCGCCTGCATCGCCACCGACGTCGCCCTGACTCGCGTGGAGCTTCAGCGCATGGCCATCATGGCCCAGGACGGCATGGCCCGCGCCATCCGTCCCGCCCACGCGCCTTTCGACGGCGACACCCTGTTCTGCCTGTCGACCGGCAAGAAGACGATCGACAACCCGGCCATGCGTCAGGTTGCGGTGGCTCAGCTCGGTAACGTCGCCGCCGACGTCCTGGCCCGCGCGGTGGCGCGCGGCGTCTATCACGCGACCAACTATGAGGGCGTCACCGGCAAGACCTGGCGGGAGATGAAGTAACCCTCTCCCGCCGGGAGAAGCCTACGTCATCAATGCCACTCGCCGCCGCCGATGGGGGCGCCCGGCGGCACGGCCTGCGCCACCGGCAGGGTCTCGCTGAGCGCCTTCAGCCCGTCGACCGGCCCGGTCAGAGCTTCGCCCAGGAAAGCGCACTGAGCCGTCTCCAGCCGGTCGCCGCGGCAGCGCTTCAACTGCTCGCCAAAGCGCCGCGCGCTGTCGCGCACCGCCCCTTGCGCCGTGGACGACAGGTCCTTGCTCTGGATCAGGGCGGCCAGATAGGCGGCGTAGCGCGCCCGCGTCACGCGGCGCAGTTCAGCCTGACGCGGGCTGAGATTCGCGCCCGGCCCCACGGCCGTCGCCACCCGGTCCAGAACCTCGGTCAAACCCAGTTGCCCCGCATCCCGACGCTGCTGCTCGACCAGGCGGTTCAGGCGCTCGGGCGCCAGCAGGGTCTCGAACACCACCTCGGACGCCGCCGCCGCCGCCGATGACGGGTCGAACACGGCGTCGGTCTTGCCTTCGAACAGCTCGATCTGCATCTGCCGGTCCGGGTTGCCCGACTGGGCCGAGGACAGCAGGTCGATCAGGTCGTCGCGCAGGTCCAACTCGGCCGGCGACAGGGCCTGCATCAGGGCCTCCAGCGCCGCGCGCTGCTTGTCAGCGGGCACGACTTCGGCCCGCTCATGGCCGTCGCCGCTGATGGCGTAGCCATAGTCCACGCCGCCGATCTGCCGCCCGACCGCGGTGGTCTGATAGCGGTGATAGAGATAGATCGGCACGATCACGCGGCGCAGGTCCGCCGCCGGCGCGCCCGCCGGCAGGTTGGCCAGGCCGAAGCGCGACAGGGCGATGCGACGCACGGCCATGACATTGCCGAACTCGGCGACCGGATCGGTCCCGTTGTCCCACATGGCGGCGTAGGGCTGCAGACTACCCAGGGGCCGGGTGTCGGTGTCGTTGACGAAGCGATAGCCCTTACCTTGCGCCTCCGCCGCCAGCCCGGCGCGACGGACGACCGGGTCCTGCCCCGGCGCATCGCCGTACAGCCAGTCCACCACATAGCGGTCCCAGGCTCCCACGCCCGTCGTATAGGCGCGGCTGAAGTCCAGACGCTCGCCGTCCGCGATCACCCAGGGCGCGGGATAGTCCATGACCGAGGCCCGGTCCTCATAGGTCGATGCGGCGAAGTTGTGAGCGATGCCCAGGGCATGACCGATCTCGTGCGCCGACAGGTGGCGCAGGCGCTGATAGGCCAGACGGTCCGGGTCGTCCTCGCCGCCCGTGCCGCTGCGGTCGGCGCCCACCAGACCCTCGAAGATCATCTTGTCCTGACGGTCGCGCAGCGAGCCCAGTTGCACCACGCCGCGCACGATCTCGCCGGTGCGCGGGTCGTTGACGCTGGTGCCGGTCGACCAGCCGCGCGTCTCGCGGTGGACCCACGATACGATGTTGTAGCGCGCGTCCATCGGGTGCGCCCCTTCGGGCAGCAGCTCGACCCGGAAGGCGTCTATGTATCCCGCCTTGTCAAAGGCTTGCGCCCACCAGTTGCCGCCCTCGATCAGGGCCTGACGGATGGCGGGTGGGGCGGCGCGGTCCACGTAGAAGACGATGGGCTTTTTCACCGTCGAGCGCGCGGCGGCGGGGTCGGTCTTCTCCAGCCGGAAACGGCGCGCCAGGCGGCTGACCACTGGCTGGTCCAGATCGGCGGCGAAGTCCGTCACCATGACCTGGGCCGATGTGCCCGAGCGCGGGTCATGCAGCACCGTCTGGAAGCCGTCGTCCGGCAGGCGAATAAAGGAATGGCGCACCGTCAGGGTGACCGAGCGCGATTCGGGCGAGACCCGCGACAACTCGGCCCCCGGCTCATCGCTGGTGAAGGTCTGGACCGTCTGGAACTCGACGTTCTCCGGGAAGACCAGGGTCTGATCGGCGTCGAGGTAGCCCAGGGTCGGGGCCGCCTTGAACGTGCCCAGCCGCGCCCGCTTCAGGCGTCCGACGGCGTTGACCGCGTCGCGCTCCAGAAAGCCCGACAGGTCGACGCTGACCGAACCGTCCGCCCCCGTCTCGACCACCTCGCCGGACCAGACCACCGACGGGGCGAAGGAGGCGGCGACCGCGTTCACCTGATCGGCGTCGGCGTCCACGGCGCGGAACCGGGTGTTCTCGAACTCGGCGAAGACGCGATTGCCCACCTTGCGGAAGGCCACGACCTGGGCCGACCCCAGGCCCGACCGGTCCAGACCGGCCCCGTCCATGCCCAGCCCCGCCGACAGACCGGGCTGATAGAGGTAGCGGCCCAGAACGCCGTCGGCGTCCGGCGCGGGCAGACGCACCGTCGCCTTGCCCTTCTGCCGGTCCAGTTTCACACCGAACAGGCCGTCCTGCCAGGCCGAGGCCGACGACGCTGCGGCGGCGGGGCTTCCCGTTTGCGCCAGCACCGGCGCCGCCCCCGCGGCCACGACCAGACCGGCGACGCTCGCCAGCAGAACCTTGCGCAACATGAGCCGCCCCCCGCGGTTGACTGAGACTGAAAGCCTTACTGGACGCCGAGCGCCAGGGCGTCGGGACGGCGCGTGTCCGCCGCGCCCAGGAATCGATCGCCCTCGATCATGATGGACTGGGTGCTGCCCATTGTCATGGACGGGCGGACCGTATGGCCGCGCTCGCGCAGCAGGCGTTCGACGTCGGGCGAGAAGCCGCCTTCCAGTTCCAGCGGGCTGTCGCCGCCGCCCTGGTTCAGACGCGGGCGCATGGCCGCCTCGGCGATGTTCAGCTGGTGGTCGATGACGTTGGAGATCAGCTGCACCATGGTGGCGATGATGTAGCCGCCCCCCGGCGTGCCGGTGACCAGCCAGGGCTTGTCGTCGTCAAACACGATCATCGGCGTGATGGTCGAGCCCAGCCGCTTGCCCGGCGCCGGTGAGTTCGGCTCTCCCCGCGTGCCCCACGAGAAGTTGTCCAGCGAGTTGTTCAGCAGGATGCCCGTCCCCACCGGGGCGACGTGGGCGCCGTAGGAGTTGGACAGGGTATAGGTGTTCGACACCGCATTGCCGTGGGCGTCGGCCACCGAATAGTGGGTCGTGTCCTGGCTCTCATACGGATAGGGGTTGCCCTCCGGGATGTCGGCGGCGGCTAGCGAGCGATCCATGCGGATCAGCTTGACCCGTTCGGCGGCGAATTCCTTGCTGGCCAGACCCTGCGCGGGCGTCGTCCACTGCGGCGCGCCGCCGATCAGGCGACGGTCCGAGGAGACGATCTTCATCGCCTCCGAGATCAGATGCAGGCTGTCGACGCTGCCCCAGCGCAGCTCGCGCATGGGGAAGTGCTCCAGCAGGTTCAGCCCCTCGGCCACGCTCACGCCCGAGGCGGTCGGCGGCATGTAGGCGATGCGATGATCGCGATAGGTGGACCAGATCGGCGCGGTCACGTCGGCGCGGTAATCCGCCAGATCCTGCGCATCCATGATCCCGCCGCGCGCCTGCACGCCCTCGACGATCTTCTTCGCCAGTTCGCCGCGATAGAAGGCGTCGGCCCCGCCCTGCTGCACCTGACGCAGGCTCCAGGCCAGCTGCGGCTGCTTGAACAGTTCGCCCGGGCGATAGGGCGTGCCGTCCGCCTTCAGATAGGCCTCGCGCGCGCCGGGATCAGTGGCCAGGACCGTGGCGCGGCCCGCCGTGGCGTCCGCCTCCCCGTCCGACAGGATGACGCCGTCCTCGGCCAGCTTGACCGACGGCGCCACGACCTGGGCCCAGGTCAGTGCGCCGAAGCGCTTGTGCGCCTCCCACATGCCCGCGACCGTGCCGGGCACCGAGACATTGCGGAAGCTGGAGGGCGCGCGCCGGTCGAACTTGCCGCTGTCGTCCAGCAGGAAGTCCGGCGTCACAGCGCGCGGCGCCGTGCCGTAATAGTTGATGGCGATGTCCTGGGCCGGGCGCTCCGCCGTCGCGGCCATATGCACGATCATGTAGCCGCCGCCGCCGATATTGCCCGCGCGCGGCAGGGTCACGGCCTCGGCGAAGGCGACCGCGACCGCCGCGTCCACGGCGTTGCCGCCCTGCCTCAGGATGTCGACGCCGACCTGGGTCGCCAAGGCGCTCTGGCTCACCACCATGCCGCCCCGCCCGATCGTCGGACTGTGGATCTGGCCATAGCTGACGATGTCGCCGCCGCTGCCGACCGCGGGCCGGGTCGGGACCGCCGCTTCCTGCGCCAGCGCGGGCGCCGCCGCCAACAGAGCCGCCGCGGCGACCGCCAGAATCTTCACGTGAGAACGCATAGCCACCCCGTCACAATTCGCGTCAAATTCATCGAAACATGAAGCCTGAAACCAGGCCGCGCTCGACGAAGAACGTCCGGATAGAGCGATAGCATTGCCGAAAGAGCGAACTCAAGGCCGTTTTGAGGTGATTACCTTGCTCGGAATCTTGAACAACAGCAATATTTGACCTTAAACGGTTGACGGCGCGATTGTGGCGGCTTCTAGTCAACCTCGAGACAGAACATCCGGGCCAGGCGCATTGCCATGTGCGGCGCCCGGCGT
Organism: Brevundimonas sp. UBA7506; assembly: GCF_002479495.1. Classification (GTDB taxonomy): domain Bacteria; phylum Pseudomonadota; class Alphaproteobacteria; order Caulobacterales; family Caulobacteraceae; genus Brevundimonas. The sequence continues at coordinate 59,863 of NZ_DLNQ01000002.1, read as the reverse complement.
GCGTTTCATGCCTGCCAATCGTCCGACCGCCACCACTCGTGCCTCGGGGGATACCGAGCTCGATGACCACCACAGGGGATAACCAGACCATGCGTGCAGCCTTCGCTCGTCGAAGCTTGAAGACGGCCATGTTGGCCACCACGGCCCTGTTCGGCGCCGCGACCGGCGCCGTCGCTCAGGACGCCCCCGAGGAACAGGCCACCCAGGTCGACGAGATCGTCGTGGTCGGCTCGCAGATCCGCGGCGCCAAGGTGACCGCCGCCCTGCCCGTCACCGTGGTCGGCGAGGAGCAGATCCTGGCCGCCGCCGCCACCTCGGGCGACGAACTGCTGCGCACCATCCCCCAGATGGGCGACGTGACCTTCAACTCCTCCTACCTGCCCGCCAGCTCCAATTCGGCGCGCGGCGACACCGGCTCGGTCAACCTGCGCAGCCTCGGCATCGGCAACACCCTGGTGCTGCTGAACGGCCGCCGCGTCGTCGGCCACCCCACGTCCCAGGCCAACGAGCACCTGGTCCCGGTCCTGACCTACAACACCAACGCCATTCCGGTGTCGGGCCTGAAGCGGCTGGAAGTCCTGCGTGACGGCGCCGCCGCCATCTATGGCGCGGACGCGGTGGCCGGCGTGATCAACACGGTCCTGCGCGACGACATGACCGACTGGACCGTCTCGGCCCAGTACGGTTTCGCCGAAGGCACAGACATGTGGGAGACCAACTTCTCCCTCTACGGCGGCCAGGACATCGCCGAGGGACGCGGCAACGTCTCGCTCTTCTTCAACTACGACCACCGCGACGAGCTCTCGACGCTGGATCAGTCCTTCACCGCCTCTGACGACAAGCGGCCCCTGTTCGACGGCACGGGCTTCACCGGCTCGGCCTTGAACGGCCTGTCGTCGCTGACGCCCTGGGGCCAGTTCACCCTGCCCAGCGCCGCCTCCTACGGCGGTCAGAGCTTCACGACCTTCACCATCCAGCCCAGCACCCTGGCGGGCTGCGCCGCCGCCCTGGCCGACGGCCTGTGCCTTAAGCGGACGACCAATGTCGACGCCTCCCTGCTGGCGGACACGGCCAAGGAAGACCTGACCGTCGTGCCCGAGGTCGATCGCTTCAACCTCTTCCTGACCGGCCGCTATCAGATCAACGACGCGGTCGAGGCCTTCGGCGAACTGGGCGCCTATTACGCGCAATCCAATGCGCGCCAGGCCCCGATCAACACCCTGTCGTCGGTCGTCATGACCATCGCCGGGACCAACTACTACAACCCGTTCAAGCGGGACGTGCGCCTGACCGGTTACCGCTTCAACGACATGGGGCCGATCAATGTCGAGGTGACGAACGAGCAATTCCGCGCCCTCGGCGGCCTGCGCGGCGAATGGCGCGGCTGGAACTGGGAATCGGCCCTGCTCTGGTCCGAAGCCACCGCCAAGGACGTGTCCGACAACATCTCGACGACCCGGCTGGCGGAATGGGCGGCCAAGTCGACGCCTGACGCCTACAACTTCTTCAACGGCGGCGATCCGGCCAATCCGCGCTTCGGCGACGCCACCCCGTCGAATCAGGAAGCTCTGGACGCCATCCGCGTCGACATGGTGCGCAAGACCAAGACCGAGCTGGGCCTGTGGGACTTCAAGATCTCGCGTCCCGATCTATTCACCCTGCCCGGCGGCCCGGTCGGCATGGCGGCCGGCATCGAGGCGCGCACCGAGAGCCAGCTGGATGATCGCGACAGCCGGATCGACGGCACGATCCGCTACACCGACAAATCCGGCGCGACCTACAGCGACCTGATCAACTCGTCCGAAAACCCCGACACCTACGGCGAGCGCGACGTCTTCTCCGCCTATCTGGAGTTCGCCGCGCCCCTGGTGTCGCCGGAGATGAACATCCCCCTGGTGCATAACCTGGAGGTCCAGCTGGCCGGCCGCTTCGAGAACTATTCGGACTTCGGCGACGTGGCCAAGCCCAAGGTCGCCGCCGCCTGGGACATCGTCGACGGCTTCCGCGTTCGCGGCTCCTGGGCCCAGGGCTTCCGCGCGCCCAACCTGGAGCAGATCAACGCCACGGTGATCACCCGCTCCAACAGCTCGAACGACTACATCTACTGCGAGGCCCTGCTGCGTCGAGGAGCCATCACCGATATGAGCCAGTGCGGCGCAAGCACCGTCTCCGGCATCCCCAACAGCTTCGTGGACAAGGCCAACGCCAGCCAGACCCACGTCCGCAAGCTCACGGCCGAGCGCCGCTCCGGCAACCCCGACCTGCAGCCGGAAGAGTCCGAAACCCTGTCCTTCGGCCTAGTCGTTCAGCCCCGCTTCGTTCCCGAACAGTTCGGAAACTTCACCTTCACCGCCGACTGGTGGCAGGTCGAGCAGACAGGCATGGTCGGTCTGTTCCGCGGCCAGAACGCCCTGATCCTGGACTACCTGCTGCGCAAGCAGGGCAGCTCGAACCCCAATGTCGTGCGCGCCGATGCGACCGCCGCCGATCAGGCCATCTTCGCAGGCACCGGCCTGACCGCCGTCGGCGAGGTGCAATACATCACCGACGCCTACACCAACCAGCAGCCCCAGACCGTCGAGGGTCTGGATCTGGGCGCCATGTGGAGCCTGCGCGACACGGCTTACGGCGACTTCAGCCTGAACCTGAACGTCTCGCACCTGCTGAAATACTACCTGGAGCTGGCGCCGGGCGCTCAGGCCCTGGTGGACGCCAAGGAGAAGGGCGACATCGCTTCGTCGATCTCACTGGGCGGCAGCATGGGCGACATGATCCGCGATCTGGGTCGCCCCGAGTGGAAGTGGTCCCTGTCCGGCACCTGGCGTAAGGACGCCTGGACCGTCGGCGCCTTCACCCAGTACATCTCGTCCCTCTATGACGACAGCCTGACCAACTCTGCGGGCGACTACTGGACGGTGGACGCCACCATCACCGCCAACCTCTATGGCGAGTATCAGTTCGACGAGGGCCGTCTGGCCGGAACGGCCGTGCGCGTCGGCGTGCGCAACCTGACCGACGAGGAGCCGCCCCTGTCGGCCGCGGGCTTCGTCGGCACCGTCTATCAGCCCTATGGCCGCTACTGGTACGCCAGCTTCCGCAAGACCTTCTGATCCGGTCTTGATCCTCTCGGGCGGAAGGCGAGCCATCGTCTTCCGCCCTTCGTCTATTCGCCGTCCGTTTGTGGAGTTCCCGATGAAACCCGTCTCGATGCGCGCCCTGGCGCTCGCCGCCGCCCTGACCGGCCTCAGCCTCCCGGCCTTCGCCGCCGAACTGTCGCCCCAGGCCCGCGCCCAGATCACCGGCACGGTCGAGCGCAACCAGCCGGCCCTCGACCACGCGGCGCTCGAAATCTGGAAGTTCGCGGAGCTGGGTTATCAGGAGACCCAAAGCTCGAACCTGCTGCAGGGCCAGCTGCGCGAGGCCGGCTTCCAGGTCACGCCGGGCATCGCCAACGAACCCACCGCCTTCCTGGCCAGCTTCAAGAACGGCGACGGCCCGGTCATCGCGGTTCTGGCCGAATACGACGCCCTGCCCGGTCTGTCGCAGACGATGAACCCGGTGCAGGAAAGCGCCGGCGGCCACGCCGGTCACGGCTGCGGTCACAACCTGTTCGGCGCCGCATCCGTTCACGCCGCCATCGCGGTCAAGGACTGGATGGTCGCCAACAACATCAAGGGCGAACTGCGGGTCTATGGCACCCCCGCCGAGGAAGGCGGCTCGGGCAAGGTCTATATGGTCCGCGACGGCCTGTTCGACGACGTCGACGTGGCCGTCCACTGGCACCCCGGCAACGTCAACAGCGCCCGCCAGGGCGACACCATGTCCAACGTCTCGGGCAAGTTCCGCTTCTACGGCGTCTCGTCCCACGCCGCCGCCGCGCCCGACAAGGGCCGCTCGGCCCTCGACGGGGTCGAGGCCATGAACGCCATGGTCAATCTGATGCGCGAGCATATTCCCGACCGCACCCGCATCCACTACGCCATCACCGACGGGGCCAAGGCGCCCAACGTCGTCCCCGCCTTCGCCGAGAGCTACTACTACGTCCGCCACAACGACCCGCAGATCGTCCGCGACGTGCTGGAGCGGGTGAAGAAGGCGGCCGAAGGCGCGGCGCTGGGCACCGGCACCCGCGTCGAGTTCGAGGCCATCGGCGGCGTCTATTCCATGCTGCCGAACGAAGCCCTGATGAACGTCATGGACCGCAACCTGCGCCATGTCGGCGGCATCACCTGGACGCCCGAGGAAATCGCCCTCGCCACCGAAATCCAGAAGACCCTGCCGACCAAGCCCGACCTGGCCAGCGTCGGCACGATCGAGCCGGCCGTCATCGGCGGCGACTTCGGCGGCTCGACCGACGTTTCGGACGTCAGCTGGGTCGCACCCACCGTCGGCCTGTCCACCGCCACCTTCGTCCCCGGCTCGGCGGGCCACAGCTGGCAGAACGTCGTGGCCGCCGGCTCGACCATCGGCCTGAAGGGCGCGCACCTGGCCGCCAAGACCCTGGCCCTGACCACCGCCGAACTGTTCCAGAGCCCCGACACCATCGCCACGGCCAAGGCCGAGTTCGAGCGTCGCCGCGGACCGGACTTCAAGTACGAGGCCCTGCTGGGCGACCGCGCCCCCGCCCTCAACTACCGCGACTAAGACCCGCGCCCCTTCTCCCCTTGTGGGAGAAGGTGGCCCGTCCGGGCCGGATGAGGGGTGTCGGCGCAACATTGAAATCAATGTCGCTCGTCTACCTCGCCGCTCCAATCCCTGAAAATCACGGCGTTTGCGCGCCTCTCTGGCCCATTTGGCGCGCCCCCGTCCCTTTATGCGCCATCATGTCCTTCGGACCGTCGCCCCGGAGGGATTTCAGACTATTCAGACGAATTAGACTCTATTTTTCGCCGAGCCCTCGAGCGCGCCGTCCTCCTCGACACGAGAGGCCGGCCGTCCCCGGACCGCTCGAGCCGGTTGTCCGGCGTGGATGTCGCGCCCGCGCCGCTCGACCTCCTTGAGGATGACCGCCAGTTCCTTGTCGGTCAGATGCTCGATACCGATGAAACCCGCATCGGCCTTCTTCACCGCATAGACCAGCTCGTCCAGCTTGGCGTGCATGGCCGCCGCATCGCGGTTCTGGGTGTTCTGGATCAGGAAGACCATCAGGAAGGTGATGATGGTCGTGCCGGTGTTGATCACCAGCTGCCAGGTCTCGCTGAACTTGAACACCGGGCCCGTTACGGCCCAGCCCAGCACCAGCAGCAGACACAGGATGAAGGTCCACGGCCGTCCCGCGACCTTGGCCGTCGTGTTGGCGAAATGGTTGAACAGCTTTTCCATGGCCGTTTAACCCGCCTGAACGGCCGAGGTTGCTCAGAGGGCAGGCTGGGGCATGGGCGGCGGTCGGCGCTCATGCGTGGCCTGCTCATAGGCATGGCCCAGCGACAGGATGCGGGCGTCGTCCCACTTGCCGCCGATGAAGCTGAGGCCAACCGGCATCCCCCGGTCAAAGCCCATGGGCACGCTCAGGTGTGGATAGCCCGCCACCGCCGCCAACCGACTGGCCGAGCCCTGCATGTCGTCCTCGTCTTTGGGATCATTGGTCCAGGCGCGCGAGGTGGTCGGCGCGATCAGGGCCACGACGCGGTGCTCGGCCATCATCCGGTCGATGCCGTCCGGCCCTGCCGCCCGCAGCGACTTCGCCCGCGCCTCGACATAGGCGGGGTCGGTCAGGCCGCCAGTCGCCTGGGCCCGCTCAAACAGGTCCTGGCCAAACAACACCGTTTCGCGCGGTTCAGCGGCGTTGAAGGCGATGACGTCCGCCAGGGTTCGCGCCTTGACCTGAGCGGGGTCGGTCGAGGCCAGATAGAGGTTCAGATCGTGCTTCAACTCGGTCAGCAGGACCGTCAGCTCCCAGCCGCCGATGGCGCGCAGGTCGGGCGGGGCCTGTTCGATTTCGACCACCTCGGCCCCCGCCGCGCGCAGGGCGACCAGGGCCCGCTCGAACTCGGCGCGCGTCTCGGCCGAATAGGCGGGCAGCAGGAAGCGCATCACCCCGATGCGGGCGCCGCGCAGGCTGTTGGCGTCCAGCGCCGCGCGATAGTCGACCTTGCGCGCATCCGCCTCGACGGTGGCCGGATCGGCGGGATCGGAACCGGCGATGACGCTCAGGACGATGGCCGCGTCCTCGACCGTCGTGGCGATAGGCCCGGCGGTGTCCTGCGAATGGCTGATGGGCACGATGTGTGTGCGGCTGACCAGGCCCACGGTCGGCTTGAAACCAACCACGCCGTTGACCGAGGCCGGGCAGGTGATCGAGCCGTCCGTCTCGGTGCCGATGGCGATCGGCGCCAGTCCGATGGCCACCGCGACCGCGCTGCCCGAGGACGAGCCGCAGGGCGTGCGTTCCGGATCATAGGGGTTGCGCGTCTGGCCGCCCACCGCGCTCCAGCCACTGATGGACTGCGACGAGCGGATGTTGGCCCACTCCGACAGGTTTGTCTTGCCGAGGATGACAGCCCCCGCATCTCGCAGCCGCGCCACGATGGGCGCGTCACGGCCGGGCGCATGGCTGAGCAAGGCCAGCGAACCGGCCGTGGTCGGCATGTCGCGGTTTTCGATGTTGTCCTTGAGCAGAACCATCACGCCCTGCATCTGGGCGTTGCCTCCGTCCTGTATCCTCAAGGCGTCTGGCGGCGACCATCGCAGCACGCTTCGGTAGCGCTCATCCATGGTCTGCAGCATTCCGATGAACGACGCCGCAGAGGTCGCCCTCTCTCGGCAGATCTCGACATCTGCTCCATCCGGAATGGAACGTCCGCGCGCGGCGGCGTCGCGACGAATTTCGGCTTGCTCGGCAGGAGCCATCTGGCTGAGCAATCGGCAGCCGGAATGGGATGCCGTCGCCTGTGCGGCTGCCGGGGTTACAGCCCCCCAACAGAGGGCTCCGGCAGCCGCCGCCGCGATCAGTCCGCCTTGACGGGCGCCCGCGTGCCGATGGTGCGGTCGAGGAAGTCGAGGTAGGTGCGCCATAGGTGAAGCTGCCTCTCATTGCCGCGCACGCCGTGGCGCTGACCCGGATAGAGCATGGTCTCGAAGGGGATGCTCTTTTCCTGCAGCGCGTTCAGCACCCGCGTGGTGTTCTCGAAGATGACGTTGTCGTCGGCCATGCCGTGCAGTAGCAGCAGACGCCCGGTCAGGTTGTCGAGACGGCCCAGCACGTCCGAGGCGGCATAGCCTTCCACATTGGCCTGCGGCGTCGACATGTAGCGCTCGGTATAGGCCGTGTCGTAGAGGCTCCACTCGGTCGGCGGGGCGCCGGCCAGGGCCGAGGCCAGACCCATCTTCGGCTCGGTCAGGGCCATCAGGCTCATGAAGCCGCCGTAGGACCAGCCCATCATGGCGATGCGGCTGTCATCGACATAGGGCAGCGACCGCAGGTAGTCGGCGGCGATGACCTGATCCTCGATCTCGGGCTGGCCCATCTTCAGATAGAGGGCCTGCTTGAAGGCCGCCGAACGGTCGCCCTCGCCCCGGTTGTCCAGGCGGAAGACGATGTAGCCGGCCTCGGTCAGCAGCTGGTTGGTCGCGCCCTGCCAGGCGTTCTTCACGCCGCCGCCGGAGGGCCCGCCGTAAACCTGCATGACGACCGGATAGGTCTTGGTCGGATCAAAGCCCGGCGGCGTCGTCATCTGCCACACCAGGGTCTCGCCGTGGCTTTGCAGCGTGCCGAAGGTCGGCTTCTGCTGGCGCTCGGCATAGGGCCAGAAGGGATGGCCCGGCTGCAGCCGGTTCTCTTCGATCCAGCGCAGGCGCTGGCCGTCGATCGAATACAGGGCCGACTGCGGCGGCGTGTTCACGTCGGCGTAGTTGCCGACGAAGGCCGTGCCGGTTCTGTTGACCGAGGCGCTCCACCACCCGCCGCGCGGGGTGATCTCGACCGGCGCGATCGGGCGTTTCATGCTGGCGCGGAACAGCTGCTGCTCGATCGGGTATTCCTTGCCGTCGCGCATCGAGGCAGTGAAGAAGACCTCGCCGGTCGCCTCGTTGACGCCGTCCAGCGCCTTGACCGGATAGTCGCCGCGCGTGATCGCGCGCAGACGACGACCGTCCCGGCCGTAGAGATACAGGTGCTTCCAGCCGGTCTCCTCCGACGCCCAGATGAAGTCGCCGTTCGTCAGCGGCTTGAAGTCGTGGTTCAACGGCACCCAGGCGGTCGAGCGCTGGGTGGCGATGACGCGGCTGGCCCCGGTCGTCGGGTCAACGCTCAGCAGGTCCAGCGTCTTCTGGTCGCGCGACAGGCGCTGGACGTACATCGTCCGCCCGTCCTTGGCCCAGTTGACGCGGGCCAGGTAGATGTCGGTGTCGGCGCCCAGGTCGACCTTGACCCGCTTGCCCGCCTGCACGTCCTGCACATAGAGCTCGACCACGGCGTTGGGGCGACCGGCGCGCGGGTAGCGCTGCTCGATCACCGAAGCGCCGCCGCCGGTGATGTCCAGGCGCGGGATGACGTCGACCTGGGTCTCGTCCGTGCGCTGCAGGGCGATGAAACGCTCGTCCGGGCTCCACCAGTAGCCGGTGTCGCGATCCAGCTCTTCCTGGGCGATGAACTCGGCCGTGGCCCAGGTAATCAGGCCGTCGCCGTCGGTGGTGATCGCCTGTTCGGCGCCCGTGGCCAGGTTCAGCACCACCAGGTCCTGATCCCGCACGAAGCTGACGAAAGAGCCCTTGGGCGAGACCTTGGCGTCGATCTCGTCCGCCGTGGTTTCCGTCAGACGGCGCACGGCGCCGTCAGCGCGGTTGGCCAGGAAGATATCGCCTTCCAGCGGGGCCAGGATGTAGCGGCCCTGCTCGTCCCACGAATATTCGACCACGCCGCGCTGCGAAATCCGCATGCGCTCGCGGCGTGCCTTCTCGGCCTCGGACAGTTCGCCGGCGTCGGGCACCAGGGCGCGGGCGTCGATCAGTTTGAACGGCTCGCCCCCCTTCACCGGCGCGGCCCACAGGTCCAGCACGTCCACGTCGTCCTCGCGCGAGCGCAGAAAGGCCAGCAGCTCGCCGTCCGGCGACAGGCTGACGCCCTTGGCGACCGGCCCGGACAGGGACGGATTGGCGAAGACCCGCTCGACCGTCAGGATCGAGGAGGCCGGGGCCGTGGCGGCCGGCGGCGTCGCCGGCTGCGGCGTGGACTGGGCGAAGGCCGAGGTCGCGGCCATCAGGATCGTCGAAGCAAGAAGAAATGTGCGCATGGCGGCGAAGCTAGAGGCGGAATCTTCCGCCGTCATCCGCAAATCTGCGCGGCTGCGACGCCCGCGAGCCTTTCGCATTCGCCCGCGACCGCCTAGTTAGGCCCCATGTCCGACGCCTCCCTCGCTACGCCCCCCGTCAAGGCCAGCCCCTTCCACGACCTCGAGGTCCTGTGGGTCCGCCACTGGAACGACCAGCTGTTCAGCTTCGGCGTGAAACGGCCCGAGGACTTCCGCTTCCGCTCGGGCGAGTTCGTCATGATCGGCCTTCCCGGCGAAGACGGCGCCAAGCCCGTGCTGCGCGCCTACTCGATCGCCAGCCCCTTCTGGGCCGAGGAGCTTGAGTTCTTCTCGATCAAGGTCGAGGACGGTCCCCTGACCTCGCGCCTGCAGAAGATCGTCGCGGGCGACAGCGTCCTGATGGGCAAGAAGCCGACGGGCACCCTGGTGCTGGACGCCCTGACCGGCGGCGAGCGTCTGTGGCTGATCGGCACGGGCACGGGCCTGGCGCCGTGGCTGTCGGTGGCGCGCGATCCCGAGACCTATAGCCGCTTCAAGCAGGTCATCGTCTGCCACACCGTGCGCAACGTCGCCGACCTGGCCTACCGCGACTTCTTCACCCACGAGATCCACGACGATCCGCTGATCGGCGACGAGGCCAAGGCCCAGCTGACCTATTATCCGACCGTGACCCGCGAGCGCTTCGAGACGCCGGGGCGGATCACCGACCGCATCAAGTCGGGCGACGTCTTCGCCGACCTGCAACTGCCCATCGGCTTCTCGCCCAACAGCGACCGCGTCATGCTTTGCGGCTCGATGGCCATGATCAAGGAGACCGGCGAACTGCTGGAATCCTACGGCCTTAAGGAAGGCTCGAACGCCGAGCCCGGCGACTATGTTCTGGAGCGCGCCTTTGTCGGCTGACCTGATGACCGCCCCCCGCACCGTCGCCATCGACGACCGCAAGGCCCCGGAAGACTGCGCCTCCATGATCGACGTGCGTCAGGGCGTGGATGCGCTGGACCGGGCTCTGGTAACGCTATTGGCCGAGCGTCAACGCTACATGGACGCCGCCGCCCGCATCAAGCCGAACCGCGACGCCGTCTTCGACCAGGCCCGCATCGACGACGTGGTGGCCAAGGTCTTGGCCGCCGCCGAACCCGCAGGCCTGTCGCCCGACATCGCCGAGCCGGTCTGGCGCCTGCTGATCGACCGCTGCATCGCCCACGAGTTCGCCAGGTACGACGCCACGCGAGGCTAAACTTTCCTTCTCCCCTTGAGGGAGAAGGTGGCCCGTCAGGGCCGGATGAGGGGTGTCAGCGCGACGATGACATGAGGTTGATCAACGCGACTTCCAGACCGGAAACCTCGCGTAAGCGCCCCTCATCCGTCAGGCTGACGCCTGCCACCTTCTCCCTCAAGGGGAGAAGGACCAAGGGTCACCCCTTCAGGCCCCTCAGCATCAGTTCGTGGCGATAGGCGGCGATGTCGCCCAAGGCCACGTCCAGCGCCGTCCTGACCCGCTCCAGTCCCGCCGCGGCCAGAGCCTGCTCGCCGTGCTCAACCTCATGGCAGACCGCGGCCAGATCACGCGCGCCGATGCCGGCGCCGGCCCCGCGAATGGTGTGGACGGCATCGCGCCAGCCCTCGGACGCCGCGTCCAGCAGCGGCGACCACAGGGCCGCCTGCTGGACGAACAGGCCCAGCACCTCTTCGGTCACATCGTCCATGCCGCCGGTCATGGTCTCGAGGACGGTGAAATCCACCGCCCCCGTCAGATCGCGCCGCGCCATCAGGCCTCCGGGCTCTTGGCCAGGCGGGCGTTCTTCGACGACCACAGCAGGTAGATGGCCAGGCCGAACAGGTTCCACAGCAGGAAGTACAGCTGCGTCGATGCCTTCAGGCTGAAGAAGAAGACGATGCAGCCGATGATGGCGATGCCGCCGACCAGCCACCACAGCGGGGTCCGGAACTTGCGCTCGCGGTTCGGCTCGCGCACGCGCAGCACGATCAGGCTGACGCCCACGGCCATGAAGGCCATCAGGGTGCCGGCGTTGGCCAGAGAGGCCAGTTCGTCCAGACGCATGATGCCGGCCAGGATGGCGACGACGATGGCGGTGAAGACCGTCACCACGACCGGCACGCCGCGATTGGAGATCTTGGCCAGACGGTTGGGCAGCAGGCCGTCGCGGGCCATGCCCAGGAAGATGCGGCTCTGGCCGAACAGGAAGGCCAGCAGCACGGTCGGCAGGGCGATGACGGCGGCCGCCGCGATCCACTGGGCGGCCACGCCCTGCCCCAAACCGCGCATGATCAGCGACAGGGGTTCAGGGCTGTCCGAGAAGCTGGCGACGGGCGCGGCGCCGATCGCGGCGGCGGCGACGACGATATAGAGGACCGTGCAGACCACCATCGAGCCGATGATGCCGATGGCCAGATCGCGCTCGGGCTTCTTGGTTTCCTCGGCGGCCGTGGCGATGGCGTCGAAACCGTAGAAGGCGAAGAAGATGATGGCCGCCGCCGCCATAACGCCCGTCTGGACAAAGGGCGCGCCGAAGCCGTGCGGCATGAAGGGGGTGAAGTTGGCCGAGTCGAAGTGCGGCAGGGCGATGGCCACGAAGGCCACCAGGGCGGCGATCTTCACCAGCACCAGCACGGCGTTCAGCGTGGCGCTTTCCTTGGTGCCCATCAGCAGCAGGCCGGTCACCACGGCGATGATGAAGACGGCGGGCAGGTTGATCAGACCGCCCTCGACATGCGGGCCGACCGTCAGGGCCAGCGGCAGGTCGACGCCCAGGCCGGCCAGGAAGGGAATGGCGTACCCCGACCAGCCCACGGCCACCGCCGAGACGACCAGCGAATACTCCAGGATCAGGCTCCACCCCACGACCCAGGCGAAGATCTCGCCCAGCGAGGCGTAGGAATAGGTATAGGCGCTGCCCGAGGCGGGCATGATGGTCGACAGCTCGGCATAGGCAAGGGCGGCGCAGGCGCAGACCAGACCGGCTAGGGCGAAGCTGATCAGCACCGCAGGACCGGCCAGCCCGGCGCCGACCCCGATCAGGGTCAGGATGCCGGTACCGACGATGGCGCCGACGCCCAGGGCCATCAGGTGCGGCCAGCTCAGCGTCTTTTTCAGCGCCGGCCCCTCATGCGGGACCAGCATGGCATCGATCGATCGCCGACGGTTCCAGAACGCCATGTGTGTAATTTCCTCGTGCCGCGTCTGCCGGCGGCTGATTCCGGCCGCGACCTTAGCGCGCGGAACAAACTTTAGAAAATCCCGCAATCAGCCCTTGCGCCCGCTCCGCTTCCTGAGTAATAGGACGGCCCTTCGGGCAACCCAGCGGGTCGCTGCGAAGAACCGGCGCCACACCAAGGGCGCAGACGACGGTACGGGTGATTAGCTCAGTTGGTAGAGCAGCTGACTCTTAATCAGCGGGTCCACAGTTCGAACCTGTGATCACCCACCATCGTCTCTCTCAAGTATGTCCAGACTAGGCTCTCCCTTCTCGGGGGATATCGGCGCGCCATTCGCTGCGTTCCTGTTGAAGGCGAAGCGCAGCCTCTTCCCAAGACTCATTGTCGCAGGCAGGAAACAGGCTCTGCCCTTCTTACTGCCTTGCTGGTGCGCCCATGCCCTCTGGACTGATGGCCCTGATCGACGATGTAGCGAGCATAGCCAAGCTGGCCGCCGCCTCCATCGACGACGTCGGCGCCGCATCAAGCAAGGCCGCGAGCAAGGCGGCCGGGGTCGTGGTGGACGACGCCGCAGTCACGCCGAAGTACGTCACTGGCCTGTCGCCCAGCCGCGAGCTGCCGATCATCGGCCAGATCGCCGTGGGCTCGATCCGTAACAAGCTGCTGCTGATCCTGCCTGTAGCCCTGTTGCTGACCGCCTTCGCGCCCTGGGCCATTACGCCCCTGCTGATGTGCGGCGGTGCATACCTCTGCTTCGAAGGGGCGGAGAAGGTGCTGGAGATGTTCGGCGGCCACGAGGCCGAGGAAGCCCCAGTCAGCGACGATCCCGCCCATCTGGAAAAGACCACGGTCGCAGGCGCCGTGCGGACCGACCTGATCCTGTCGGCCGAGATCATGACCATCGCCCTGGCCGACGTCGCCGACGCGCCGCTCGCCACCCAGGCCGGGGTTCTGATCGTGGTCGGCCTGGCCATGACCGTGGCCGTCTACGGCGCGGTGGGCCTGCTGGTGAAACTGGACGACATCGGCCTGCACATGGCCGAACGCGCATCCAGGACCAGCCGGGCCGTTGGGCGCGGCCTGGTCAAGGCCATGCCGGGCGTCTTCTCGTCACTGTCCATCATCGGCACCGTGGCCATGTTGTGGGTCGGCGGCGGCATTCTGCTGCACGGCACGCACACGCTGGGCCTCGCCTGGCCTGCGGAACCCGTGGAGCATCTGGCTCATGCGGTCGGCGCGGTGTTCGGGCCGCTGGCCGGCGCGATCAGCTGGACGATCACCGCCCTGCTGTCGGCCCTGTTGGGCCTGATCGTCGGCGGGGTGCTGGCCGTTCTGCTGCATCAGGCCTTGCGCCTGTTCGGACGCGGCGCGCACTGACCAGCGGCGTCAGGTGACCTGACGCTTCTCCAGCTTCCGGGCCAGGGTGCGGCGGTGCATCCCCAGACGCCGCGCGGTCTCGGAGATGTTGAAATTGGTTTCGGCCAGAACCTCGTGGATGCGCTCCCACTCCAGGGTCTTGATCGAGGTCGGACGGGCGCTGAGGGCGGCGTCGGGGTCGCCTTCCTGTCGGGCGAAGGCCGCCTCGATCTCGTCCGTGCCGGCGGGCTTGGCCAGATAGTGACGCGCGCCCAGCTTGATGGCCTCGACCGCCGTGGCGATGCTGGCGAAGCCGGTCAGGACCACGATGTCCAACTCAGGATCAAAGGCGTGCAGGGTCTGGACGCAGGTCAGGCCCGAGGCCGCGCCCAGCTTCAGATCCACCACGGCGTAGCGCGGATGATGAACCGCCAGCAGTTCCACCAGCTGCTCATGGCTGCGCGCCGAAACCACCTCATAGCCCCGTCGTTCGAACGACTTGCGCAGGGTCTTGGCGAAGGCTTCGTCGTCCTCGACGATCAGCAACTGGCGGGGGGCGTCGTTCGGTTCGGTCATTTGGGAGCCAGGGCCTCCAGAGGCAGGGTCAGGCGCACGCTGGCGCCCCCGTCGCGTCGATTGACGGCGACGACGCCGCCGCCCAGCTTGCGCATCACATTGACCAGCAGGAAGAGCCCCAACCCCGCCCCTGCCCGTCCCTTGGTCGACTGATAGGGCTGGCCCAGCCGCTCGAGGATGTCGGGCGTGAAGCCGGGGCCGTCGTCGTTGAACTCGACCGACAGCAGATCGTCGCCCAGCGTCGCCGCGATGACCATCCGCTCGGCCCCGGCTTCATGGGCGTTATCCAGCAGGGCGCTGAACACCTGCTTCAGGGCGGGGTCGGCGATGATGCGCGGATTGCGCGGCGTTGGATCCTTCAGCACCACGCCCATGGCGTCGTTCGACTTTTCACGCCAGTCCGCCACGATCTCGGACAGGAAGCCGCCCAGGGTGGTGATGGTCGGCGCCTCGCCCCGCGCCTCGCCCGCCGACATCAGGATGCCGGTGACGATGGTCTTGCAGCGCTCGACCTCGGCCTGCATCTCGGCGATGTCGGAGGTCAGGTCCGCGTCGGCGGCCAGAGCCGGCATCCGCTTCCAGTCGCTGAGGATGACTGACAGCGAGGCCAGGGGCGTGCCCAGTTCGTGCGCCGCGCCCGAGGCCAGCAGCCCCATGCGGACGATGTGATCCTGCTCCGCCGCCTGCTGCCGCGCGTCGGCCAGGTAGGCGTCGCGCGCCCGCACGTTCTGCGTCGTGCGCGTCACAAAGGCGACCAGCAGCACGGCGATCAGGATGAAGTTGACCAAGGCGCCGGCCTGGATCAGCCCCATGTGGGCGTCGGTGTCGGGCGGCAGCGGCAACGGCTGGTGCCAGACCGCCAGCCAGGCCAGACAGGCGCTGGTGACCAGAACAAAGCCCCAGGCGTAGGGCGGCCGCAGCAGCACCGCCGCCAGCACGATCTGCATCAGATAGAGGGCCGCAAAGGGATTGCTGGTCCCGCCGCTGAAGAACAGCAGCCAGGTCAGGGCGGCCACGTCCACGAAGAGCGCCAGCATCAGTTCGGGATCGGTCACGCTCTGACGACGCAGGGTGACCGGGGCGCTGGCCAGGTTCATCATCGCCAGCCCGGCCGGCGCCAGCAACAGCATCCCCAGCGGCAGCGGGATCTTCAGCCCCCAGTGGACGACAGCGATCGTCACCACTTGGCCGATCACCGCCAGCCAGCGCAACTGGATCAGCAACAGCATGTTGCGCCGCCCCGCCGCGCCCGGCGACACCGGCGCCTCGGCCCGGTCGTCCAGACCCAGCAGGCTGCGTGCGAACCGCATCGCGCTCATCGCCTGCGCTTCCTTTCCTCGCGCAGGAAGAAGACAAAGCCCGCCGCCGACATCAGCGCCAGCCCGAACCAGGTCAGGGCATAGATCAGGTGGCTGTTGGCGAAGCGCACCACGGTGAGGCCGCCGCGAGGCCAGCCGCCGGGATTGGGTGTGGCGTCGGCGTCGATGAAGTAGGACGCGACCGGCCCTTCGAGGCCCCTCGCCTTGGCGATGGCTGCCACATCGCGCGAAAACCAGCGGTCGCCCGCCGGATCATTGGCGCGCAGGAAACCACCATCCGGCTCGCTGAGACGCAGCAGGCCGACAACGGTCTGCGGCCCCTCGATCTGACCCGCGGTGCGGTCCGAAGGCTTCTGCCGCTCGGGCGGGACAAAGCCGCGGTTGATCAGGACCGTAAAGCCTTGATCGGTCATCAGCGGCGTCACGACCCAATAGCCGGGCCCCAGGTCCGTGACCGCCTTCACCAGGGCCTCGTGCCGATGATCGAAGCGGCCGCTGACGACGACCCGACGATACTCATCGGCCTGGCGCGTGATGGTCTGGTCCGGCGGCGGCGCGGCGACGGGCGCGGCGTGGATGCGGGCCTCGACCTGACGGATCAGTTCCCGCTTCCAGGCCAGCCGTTGCACCTGCCAGACGCCGAGCGCCGAGAAGCCCGCGAACAGAACCGCGAACACGACCGCGCCCAGGATCAGGGCGGTCATGCTGCGCGGCGGCCGGACAGGTCGCGACGACGGCTCTATGGCGCTTCTCCCTGCCTCGCCCGCTGGGGCTCAGCCCATGGTCTGCATGTCGTGGGTGGGCATCATGTTGACGTTCAGATGGTACATCACCCAGACCGAGCCCGCGACAGCGATCACCACGATGACGATGGTGAAGATCAGCGCCAGCATGTTCCATCCGCCCTCGGACTTATGGTTCATGTGCAGGAAGAAGATCATGTGCACGATGATCTGCACCACGGCGAAGGCCGTGATGACCAGACCGGTCGTCTGGGGCGCCAGGGCCTCGGTCATGACCAGCCAGAACGGGATCGCCGTCAGCACGACCGACAGCAGGAAGCCGATCATGTAGCTCTTGAACGAGCCATGGTCGTGATCGTCGCCGTGGTGGTGATCGTCGTGATGATCGACAGCGTGTTCGTTGTGGGCCTCGGCGCTCATCGCAGCATCCCGAACAGATAGACGAAGGTGAAGACGCCGATCCAGATGACGTCCAGGAAGTGCCAGAACAGGCTGAGGCACATCAGGCGGCGCTTGTTGGCCGGGATCAGACCCTTTTGCCAGACCTGGACCATCAGGGTGACCAGCCAGATCGTGCCGAAGGTGACGTGCAGGCCGTGGGTGCCGACCAGGAAGAAGAAGGCCGACAGGAAGCCGCTGCGCTGGGGCGTGGCGCCCAGGTGGATCATGTGGGCGAACTCATAGAGCTCGATCCCCAGGAAGCAGAGGCCGAACAGGCCGGTGATCGCCAGCCAGGTCTGCATCTGGGCCGTGCGGTTCTTGACCATGGCCAGCATGGCGAAGCCGTAGGTGATCGACGACAGCAGCAGCATGGACGTGTTCAGCGCCACCAGCGGCAGGTCGAACAGGTCCTTGGGCGCCGGGCCGGCGGCATAGTTGCCGCCGATCACGGCATAGACGGCGAACAGCATCGCGAAGATGAGGCAGTCGCTCATCAGATACATCCAGAAGCCCAGCATGGTGCTGTGGCCTTCCGGGTGATGCGGTTCCTCGACCGGGTGGTAGATCGGCCGCCCGGCCTCGTCGACGTAGTCGGGGTTCAGGGAAGAAGCGTGGCTCATCGGATCACCCCTGCGACGTTGCGGCCGCCAAGGCCTTGGAGCGCGCGTCCTCGGTCGCCTGCACCGTTTCGGCCGGGATGTAGTAGTCGCGCTTGTAGTTGAAGGTGTGGAAGATGGCGTAGGCGATCAGGGCGAAGAAGCCGAGCGCCGCCAGCCACCACATATACCAGATCAGGGCGACGCCCACGACCGTCGACAGGCCGGCCAGGATCACGCCCGCGCCAGTGTTGGACGGCATATGGATGGCCTTGAAGCCCTCGACCGGACGCTCGTAGCCGCGCGCCTTCATGTCCCACCAGGCGTCCGAGTCATGGATGATCGGCGTCTTGGCGAAGTTGTAGTCCGGCGGCGGCGAGGACGTGGCCCACTCCAGGGTGCGGCCGTGCCACGGGTCGCCCGTCTCGTCGCGCAGCTTGTCGCGGTTGATGATGGAGACGGCGAACTGGATCAGCATGGCCAGGATGCCGACGGCGATGATGCCGACGCCGACCGCCGCGATGACGAACCAGATCTGATAGGCCGGATCGTCGAAGACCCTCATCCGGCGCGTCACGCCCATAAAGCCCAGGACGTACAGCGGCATGAAGGCGACCCAGAAGCCGACCACCCAGCACCAGAAGCTGACCAGACCCCACTTCTTGTCCAGCTTGAAGCCGAAGGCCTTGGGCCACCAGTAGTTGATGGCGGCGAACAGGCCGAACAGCACCCCGCCGATGATGACGTTGTGGAAGTGGGCGATCAGGAACAACGAGTTGTGCAGGACGAAGTCAGCCGGCGGCACCGCCAGCATGACGCCCGTCATGCCGCCGATCACGAAGGTCAGCATGAAGGCGACCGTCCACATCATCGGCAGCTCGAAGCGAATGCGGCCGCGATACATGGTGAACAGCCAGTTGAACAGCTTGGCCCCTGTCGGGATCGAGATGATCATCGTCGTGATCCCGAAGAAGGAGTTCACGGATGCGCCCGAGCCCATGGTGAAGAAGTGGTGCAGCCACACCAGGTAGGACAGGATGGTGATCACCACTGTCGCATAGACCATCGACGTGTAGCCGAAGAGCTTCTTGCCCGAGAAGGTCGAGGTGACTTCCGAGAAGACGCCGAACAGCGGCAGGATCAGGATGTAGACCTCGGGGTGACCCCAGATCCAGATCAGGTTCACGTACATCATCGGGTTGCCGCCGAAGTCGTTCGTGAAGAAGTTGGTGCCGATGTAGCGGTCAGCCGACAGCAGGGCCAAAACGGCGGTCAGCACCGGGAAGGAAGCCACGATCAGGACGTTGGCGCACAGCGAGGTCCAGGTGAAGACCGGCATCTTCATCAGGCCCATGCCCGGCGCGCGCATCTTTACGATGGTCGCGATCAGGTTGATGCCGGACAGGGTGGTGCCCACCCCCGCGATCTGCAGGGCCCAGATGTAATAGTCGACCCCGACGCCGGGGCTGTAGCCGATGCCGGACAGCGGCGGATAGGCCAGCCAGCCCGTGCGCGCGAATTCGCCGACGAACAGCGACATCATCACAACGATCGCACCGGCCGTCGTCATCCAGAAGCTGAAGTTGTTCAGGAAGGGGAAGGAGACGTCGCGCGCCCCGATCTGCAACGGCACCAGATAGTTCATCAGGCCGGTGATCATGGGCATGGCCACGAAGAAGATCATGATCACGCCGTGAGCCGTGAAGATCTGGTCGTAGTGGTGAGCGTTCAGGTAGCCCTCGGCGCCGCCGAAGGCCATGGCCTGCTGCAGGCGCATCATCAACGCGTCGGCGAAGCCGCGCAGGAACATGACGAGGCCGAGGATCATGTACATGATCCCGATTTTCTTGTGGTCCACCGTCGTGAACCACTCGGTCCAGAGGTAGCCCCACAGCTTGTAGCGGGTGATCAGGGCCAGGGTCGCCAGGCCGCCGAGAACGACGACGGCGAAGGTGACCACCAGGATGGGCTCGTGGAACGGCAAGGCGTCCCAGGTCAGCCTTCCGAAGATCATGGATGCGATTTGATCAGTAGACATGTGGGTCAGGCGCTCAGGATTGCGACGCGGGCGCGTCGGCGGCGGCAGGCGCGGTGAAGGCGGAGACGAAGGACGGGGCGGACTGGGCCAGTTCGGTCGCCTGGCCCGGACGCGCCAGGCCGGCCCCCATGACGCGAGCGGTCGGCGTCGAACGGGTCATCTCGGCGGCCAGCTGCTGGCGACGGCGGGCGGCGTCGACGGCGGCCTTCTCGGCCTCCAGCGGGGTGCAGACGGCCATGACGTAGGAGTCGCCCGAACCCAGAACGGCCTCGCCGCGACGGGCGTACTTGTCATAGGCCAGCGGCCAGGTGGCGTGGACGGCGGTCAGGCCCAGGCCGCCCTTCTTGTCGATGGCCATCATCTCGCCCATGCACATCTTGCCCGGCTCGACGCACATGTTCAGCACGGCGTCGAACAGGCCCTCGTCGACCGAGGCGTAATGGATGACCGGCACCTTCTCGCTGGGCTTCTCCAGCTCCAGATAGGTCTCGCGATCCAGGCTCTTGCTGTCGGCGCGCACGCCCGCGACCCATTGGTCGAAGCCGGCGTCGTCCAGGCCGTGGAAGGCGAAACGCATATTGGAGAAGCCGTCGCCGGAATAGTTGGCCGAGAAGCCGACGTATTCGCCCGGGCGGTTGATGACGGCGTGCAGCTTCGTCTCCATGCCCGGCATGGCGTAGATCTGACCGGCCAGGGCGGGGATGTAGAAGGAGTTCATCACCCCGGTCGAGGTGATGTGGAAGCGGATCGGCCGATCGACCGGCGCGGCCAGCTCGTTGACCGTGGCAATGCCGTACTCGGGGTAGATGAACAGCCACTTCCAGTCCATGGCGACCACGTTGACCTGAAGCGGCTCCACCCCTTCGGCGACGGCCTGGCCCTTGTTGACCCGGTCCAGCGAGCGGTAGGGGTCCAGCAGGTGGGTGCCCGACCAGGTGATGGCCCCCAGGCAGATGATGATCAGCAGCGGCGCGGCCCAGATCACCAGTTCCAGATGGGTCGAGTGATCCCAGTCCGGCTCGTAGCGGGCTTCCTTGTTCGATTCCCGGTACTTCCAGGCGAAGAAGATGGTCAGCGCCATCACCGGGATGATGATGATCAGCATCAGGAAGACCGACATCAGCAGCAGGTCTCGCTGCTGGGCGGCGATATCCCCGGCCGGCGACAGCACCACGGCTTCACAGCCAGGCAGCAGGGCCAGCAAGGGCAACAACAGAAGGGGTCGCAGGCGGCGCACGAAGGCTCCTGTCCGGAAATGAGGCTCTGGCACGGTCATTGTGCGCCGCCCCTACCCCCGGCCGCCAAGAGACGACATTGGACAATCCGTCCTATCCCCCCCGACGCCGATCGGGAGCAAATGGCGGCTTTCGTCATTCTTACCATGTCGGCGCGCGTGTCGCGCCCGGGTCCAGGGAACGTCATCAATCATGAACGCCACCAGCGGCGCGCCTTCTTCAGAGTCCCTTGAGCGGGACGCCAGCCAGATCAACGCGCGACACGGCAAAATCGACGCCGGAGAAATCGCGATCGGCGTGATCATCGGTCGCACGTCGGAGTTCTTCGACTTCTTCGTCTATGCGATCGCCTCGGTCGTGGTCTTTCCGCAGTTGGTCTTCCCCTATGCAGGGCCGCTGGGCGGGACCCTGCTGTCCTTCGCCGTCTTCGCCGTGGCCTTCCTGGCTCGTCCCCTCGGCACGGCCCTGTTCATCGAGATCGACCGGCGCTTCGGACGCGGGACGAAGCTGACCATCGCCCTCTTCCTGCTGGGTCTGTCCACCGTCTGCCTCGGCTTCCTGCCAAGCTACGCCCAGGCGGGCCACTGGGCGGCGGTCATGCTGATCGTGCTGCGCATCGGTCAGGGCGTGGCCCTGGGCGGCGCCTGGGACGGCATGGCCTCGCTGCTGGCCGTCAGCGCGCCCGAGAACCGTCGTGGCTGGTACGCCATGGTGCCGCAGCTGGGCGCGCCCTTCGGCCTGATCGTGGCCAGCGCCCTGTTCGCCTACTTCCTCAGCAAGCTGTCGGCCGCCGACTTCCTCGACTGGGGCTGGCGCTATCCCTTCTTCGTGGCCTTCGCCATCAACGTCGTGGCCCTGTTCGCCCGCCTGCGCATCGTGGTGACGCCTGCCTTCCAGGCCGCCTTCGAGACTCTGGAGCTGCACCCCGCCCCGGTCGGCAAGACCGTGCGTGAAGAAGGCGGCGGCATCGTCATCGGCGCCTTCGCCCCCCTGGCCAGCTTCGCCATGTTCCACATGGTGACGGTGTTCCCGCTGTCCTGGGTCTTCCTCTACACCGAGGAGGCGCCCAGCCGCTTCCTAATGATCGAACTGGTCGGCGCCGTCTTCGGCCTCGCCGCCATCCTGGCCTCGGGCTGGCTGGCGGATCGCTACGGCCGTCGCGCCCTGCTGGGCGTCACCGCCGCCGGGATCGCCGCCTTCTCGGGCTTCGCACCGCAGATGCTGGACGGCGGCCCCCTAGGCGAGCTGGCCTACATGATCCTGGGCTTCGTTTTGCTGGGCCTGTCGTTCGGTCAGGCTTCCGGTTCGATCGCCTCCAGCTTCAGCCTGGCCAACCGCTACACCGCCTCAGCCCTGACCTCGGACCTGGCCTGGCTGTTCGGCGCAGGCTTCGCCCCTCTGGCCGCACTGGCCCTGTCGGGCAAGTTCGGCCTGGCGGCCGGCGGCGGCTATCTGCTGTCGGGCGCGGTCTGCACCCTGCTGGCCCTGTGGCTGAACCGCGAGCTGGGCCGCGGCCGGGCCGGCGCCAAGACCTGACGTCCCCCACACGGGCTACTCCATCTTAACGGGGGCGCGATCCGGATCGCGCCCCCG
>NZ_DLNQ01000002.1:829-37343 GCF_002479495.1 Brevundimonas sp. UBA7506 | reverse complement strand
CGATCCGGATCGCGCCCCCGTTTTCATGCGTTCCAGCCCCCTACCAACCGCCACGTCCGGGCGCTCCCAGGTCATCAAGGTTAGCGACGGTTTACGATGGCGCTTAAGCGCCCGCTAAGCCTGTCTGATCGCGTGAAGTTAAGAGCCGCCAAGTATCGTCCCATTGAAATCAAGGGTGATGAGGACGTCATGACCAAGTTGAAGTCGGCAAAACGCCGTACATTGCTGGCGATCGCCGCAGGCCTGACCGCCGTTCTGACGCCTCAGGTCGCGTCGGCCGGTCCGACCGGCGGCCAGACCTACCGCCTGCGCGCCACCGTACCAGTGGCCTGCTGGGTGCGACCCGCGGGAACCATCATGGCCGAAACCGGTCGCTCGGGTTCGGTGGTCGAGGCCTGCAACAGCCCGGGCGGTTTCACAGTTTCCGCCCAGTACCGCCCGCTCGCCAGCACCGAAAAAGCCAAGATCATTTACGGTGAGCGTTCGCTGAACCTGGCCAAGAGCGGCATGCTGGAACTGCGCCGCTCGAACATGGCGACGATCCGCACCGTCGACTATCGCTTCGACGAGGTGGAGCTGGAACAGCCCCTCATTCTGGCCCTGACGATCCAGCCGATCTAAACAACTATAGCCGAATGCTGAAACGCCCCGCAGAAACTGCGGGGCGTTTTCGTTTCCGACAAGCCGGTAGTGTGATCAGATCGCCGCGACAGTGAAAGTCAGGGTGTCGCTGTACTCACCGGCGCGCTTACCCGCGACATCGCCGATCCGCACGGTCAGCGGATAGTCGTCGCGCCGCGCCGTCTGGGACACGACATTGATCGTATCCACGCGTTGCAGGTTGATGTCCTGCGTCCCGACCTTGAGATTATAGTCGACGTACCAGGCCGTCGCGCCCTGTCGCAGGCGACCCTGATTGGCCGATGTAATCGAGACGCGATAACCGCCCGTGCTATGTACATAAAGGGCGGTATTCAAGGGACGCGCTCCCTCCGTCAGCTCGCCCAGATCGATCACCGGCGTTCCATTCGGACGGGAAAACTCGCCCTTCAAGCCAATTGAAGCGGCGGCGGCAAGATCGAGCACCAGGGTCACTGGCTTCACAGCATGAACCTGCCCATTGTCCTGCTGCAGGAACAACTGAACGACTTGCGTATACCGCCCCTGCGCCGTCGTCGCCTCGGGGAAGGCAGCGAAGGTCAACCGCGCAGGCATCCTTTCCCCCGGTTTGACGCTGACGCTCGCGCCCCTGCGGCGCGGGCTTTGTCCTGTCACAGGCGTGATGTTCACCCCACCGTAAGTCTCGTCAACAAGCGCGTATCTTACAGCTGGCGCGCCTGCCGCCCCCCTCAGGCCGTACGGCTCGTTTTGAAGAAAAGCGATGATATTGCCGTTACAAGGCGTGCCGCCGTTGTTCACCAGCGAGATATCGAACTGACGTTGGGCCACATCGTCTTCGAGAGGATTGTAACGGATCGTCCATTGCTCAAGCGGAGCCTCTATCGTCAGCGCGCACTTGGCTTGAGCAGCCGCGTAGCCCGGAGTCAGCGCCAACAGACCAAGGGCCGCAGCGGCGGCGAAGGATTTCGAGAGGGTGGAGACCATGATCGTCTTCCTTCCGTTCATTGGTCGGTGATGTCGACCGGCACGGCGACAGTCTTGAGATCCAGCAGACCTTCGTTATCGGCTGGAACCGTGAATTCGAATCCGGCGGCGGGCGAAGTGAAGAGCTCGACCCGATAGGTCTTGCCCGGGATCAGCTTCTGGATGGCGAACCGTCCGACCGAGTTGGTGAAGAACAGCTCCGGCTCGGCCGTGGGATCATCAAGCAAACGAACGCGACCCGAGATCAACGCGGCAGGCTTCCCGGCGTTGCCGACCATCCGCCCCAGGGCTGAAACGAAGGCGTCGCTGCCGACCTGAATGGCGTAACCGCTCTTGTAGGCCGGACGCACGCGCCGCACGCCTTCGCCGATGTCATAACCGGCCGGCACGCCCAACACGTCATAGCGCACCGACTGATCGACATAGGAGGTCAGGGTGTTGGACACCGCCGGCCCCAGAGCGCCGCTGCGAGAGGTGTAGTTCCCGCCCTCGAACGACTCGCCGACGATCACCGGCTTATCGGCCAGTGACTGGTGCGGATAGAGGATAGCGAAGCTGTCGTAGATGTTGCGGCCGACGGCCACCTTGCCGCCTGCGGTCGAGATCGACGTGCCCACGCGCAGCGACGTGACCTGCTCATCAGTGATGTTGCTGAAGCTCTGGCCAAACGCCGTGTGCGTCAGGCTGGCGTCGAACCGGTTGGCGATATAGTCGAGTTGCCCGCTCAACGTGCCCGGACCATCGTCATAGGCGGAAGCCACCGAGTAGCCGAAGGACCCGACGCGGTTCTCAGGTGACTGCTGGAAGCGCACGCTGCCGCTGTTGCGCGCCGAGCTATAGCGCGCCTCGCCACGACGATCATAGCGCGGCTGCCAGACCAAGGCGACAGTGGCGCCGACGCCATTGGCGCCGCCTGTGCCGAAGTTGCCGCCATAATCGACCCATTCGGCGCCGACTTGAACGCTCCACTCCGGAGCGAAGCGATAGGAACTGACAGCACTCACCGAATAGGAGTCGTCGATAGACCCACGCCCTAGCCGGTAGGAAGCGCTGGCCGTTGCATTCCAGGCATCGGAAAACTGATGCGAATAGGCGCCGGTAAACGCCCAGGACGTCGAATTGTCGCCGAACGCATTGCCCAGGGTGGCGTAGTCCTCGGACGTATAGTCGGCCACGACCGTCCAGCTATCGTACGTGCCGCCCATATCGACGAAATGATCGTAGCTGAAGGCGTAGGCGTAGCCTGCCCCCCTGCCGGCGTTGCTGGCCGAGGCGTTCAGTTGCAGACGCGCACCGTTGCGCAGGATGAACTGGGTCTGGCCGGTGACGTTCTGAACGTCTTCAGACGCCTGCAAGCCAAAACCGACAGCCGGCTTGTTCAGGAAGGCCTTACGCCAGAAGCCGCTGAAAGCCAGCGTGCCGTCGGAATAGTCAGGCGAGCCAAAGCCCCCGGAATTGGTGACGCCCAGATAGGCGCCGTATTCATAGTCGCCGGGTTCCAGATCAATCGAGTCGAGATAGGCGCTGTAGGACACCGTCTCGCGGCGACCTGACTCGTTCTGGATTTCCAGCTGGACGTCGTTCGAGCCGGTTTGGAGCGGCAGATTGGACAGGTCGTACTGGCCGGGGTCCAGCTTGAACTCACGCACGAAGACGCCGTTGCGCAACACGCGCACGGTCGAGGATTCCTGCAGCACCAGTTGGCGACCGCCAGACAAGCCGTTGTTGCGGAAGCTGTTGAAGCGTTGCGTCTGGCGCGTCACGCCAAGGCCGCCCATCTCCGCGAAACCCTGACGACCGCGCGTCTCGACGTTCAGATCCCCCAGGAACCAGCGACGGTACTCAGCGGGCTGATCGAAAACGAAGCGCGCGTAGCGGCGCTCGATCTCATAGTCGCCCGAAGATTGATCTTCGCGTCCTTGAACATCGGCCTCCAGCACCACGCCCTTGTAGCGCACGGCGCCGTTCAGGAAGACGCTGGGCGTCGTCACGTCGCCGGTCGTTTGGCGCCGCGACACGGCCAGATTGGTGTTCAGATAGGCGCTGAAATCCTCAGGCGCCGCACCCGGCTCCTCGGGACGGCCGCCCTGGAACAGGAATTCGACCGAGCGCTTGGTCGGATCGATGCGCAGCAACAGAACCGCCAGTTGATCCGGGTCATAGTCCAGTGAAATACCGGTGGCGTTGATCTCTTCCGGCGCAAAGGACTCCACGCCCTCAAGGCGCGCCTTCAGCTCGGCCTGCGCCTCGGGCGTCAGCAGTGGGGCGATCAGGGCCTGGAACCCGGCGCTTTCCACGATGAAGCGGTCGTCTCGCGTCAGCAGCACCGGCATTTCACCCAGCACGCGACGGTTGAAATTGAGCGGCACCGTCATGGCGATGTCGCGGTCGTAGGGGTTGATGTTCGGGCGCGTCTGCGGCGCAGCGGCGGCGGGCGCGCTCGGCGCCGGCGTCACGGCCCCCGACGCCTGCTCTGCCACCTGGGAGGCAGCCTGCATCAAGCCCACGACCTGGGCGTGCGCCCAGCCGCCGGGCGTCGCCATGACCGCGGTCGCCAGCACGAGCTTCGAGGCTGCGCCCCGAAGCGCCTTTCTTCCTGCCGTCTTCATCGTGCGAATCGCACGCTCACCGGCTTGGCCGGATCCAGCTCGACACCGGTCGGCACCTTGAACGTCCGCTTGCCGCCCAGGGGAGCCAGGTAGCCCACGCCGACCAGCTGCGAGATTTCATCGCCGGTGAATTCACGACGGAAGGGCTGTCCTGCCTTGTCTGTCGCCTCCATGATCCAGGTCGCGCCGCTCATCAGCGCGTAGCGCTTGCCGGTATTGGAGACCACGATCTCGACGCCAGGCTGCGCAGGGGGCGGCGGCGGGGCTTCACCGCCGCTGAGGCTGGGATCGACCTCGGGCGCCGGCGGGGTGACCATAGCCGGCACTGCCGAGACAACTTCAACCTTGGGCTGAGCGCCAGGCGGCGCCACGACGATCAGGGCCTTCATCGTATAGAGGACCTGAACCGACAGAGAACCGCCGCTGTCGGGCGTGGTCGGCTCAGTCTGCACTGGCAGTTGCTTCACCCACAGGTAGTAGGCGCTTGAGGATTCGATGGTCGGCTCTCCGACCCACTGCACGCGCACGACCTGGCGACCGCCGACCGGCACCAGGCCCTGCGGCGGGAAGATCAGGAAGTCTTCGTCAGCCGGCGTTTCGACGATATTGCCGTCGGCGTCGACCTCCATTCGCGTAATCAGGGTTTCGAACGGCAGAGCCGCCGAGCCGACATTGCCGACCTCGATCCGGGCGGCCGATCCGGCGCCCGTCGTGGTCAGTTCCGACACCATGGGCGAAACGCGCATGGCCCAGGCGGCTGACATGACCAACAGACCCGCAACAAGCCCGCCGACCAGGGCGGCCAGGCGGCTGCCGCGCATGAAGCGAAAATCAGATCGCAGCATCAATCCCTACTCCCCCGAGGCTGTCCGCGGACCGCCGTCTCAAGAACTCTGTGCGGGCCAGGCCCGCCGCCGCAACGCCCATTGCGCGCGGCGAACAACCTAACGAGCAATGGTCACTGAAACGAAAACGGGGAGGGCGAAACGCCCTCCCCGACGTCGTACGTCTTAGCGCTGCTTACTGAGCAGCGATGAGCACCGAGAAGGAGCTCGTGTAGTTGCCGGCCAGCAGAGCTTGCGACGGCGTCGGGACCAGAACCGTCAGGTTCATCGGCGACTTCCAGGCGCCGTTGGCTTGGGCCTCGTTCAGATCGCCTGCAGCCATGGTCAGGGTGCGGCCGATGGCGGCGCCGCCGCCAGCAACCTGCGAAGCGCCCTGATACGAAGCGGTCACCGAGTAGGGCAGCTTGTTGGTGAAGACGCTGTTGTCGAAGCCCGAGTTCGAGTCGCTGGTCATGTCGGCGACCGTGCGGCTCAGCGTGACCGTGTTGTTGGTGTTGCAGCCGGCCAGGTTGGTCTGGATCGACAGGACGGCCGGGGCGACCATGGTGAAGGCGGCGTTCGGGCCGGTGTTGTCGCCAGCGTAGATGCCCAGGGTGCCGAAGTCGAAGGACTCGGTGTCGTTGTCGCCCGAGTAATAGACGCAGTCCTTCGTGACAGCACCCTTCAGCGAGAAGGTAGCGCCATCATTGCCGACGGTACCCACGTCACCGGCCGAGAAGCCGGCAGCGTGCCAAGCCGAGCGCTGATTGCCGCCATCGAGAGCGCGTGCAGCGTTGGCGACCGATTCAAGGCCAGCCTGAAAGGGGCCCGCATTAGCCGACGGAACATTCACGGTCGAACCCGGCGTGATCACGCCGAAGATGTTGGTGCTGTTGTTGGTGTACTGGCCCTTGTTGATGACCTGCACGGCTTGAGCCGAAGCGGCCGAGGCGGACAGGGCGGCAATGGCGACGCCGGCCAGAATGGAAGCGATTTTCATAGGAATTCTCCAGGTGAGGTTTTGACGAAACTTGTCGACCGAGATGAACAAGCTCCCCCGATCTGCAAACAACATAACAAACTGCAAAAATATCAGTCAATAAAAAAAGACCGACGTTAGGCATAATTGTGTCGATTCAACTCGCAGGCGAGAAATAGATATGCTCACATATACGCAAAATGCGATTACTCAAAACATGAGCAATCGCTTTTTACATGAATTTTTGAAATTTAATTAAAGCGCACGTTTCATGAACTATACGCGTGGCGCCAATGTTATGCTCAGGACTTCTGAATACTCACCTGCCAGAAGGCCGGTTTCACTCGGGTTATTTGTCAGAATACGGATGCGGCCGCCGCCCCGGGCGATGCCCTCGCCGCTGCTGAGCGTCTTCTTGGCGATCAGGTTTTCGCTGTCGAAGGTCCCGCTCAGAACGGCCGGGTTGGGATTGATCGTCGGGATGGCGACGTTCAGCGTGTAGCCCAGACGGCCCGCGAACGGCCCCTCGCCACGGGGCTTGGTCACGTGCGCCAGGCCGCCGCTCTGCGACTGGAAGCTGATGTCGAAGGGGACGTTGCAGGCAAGACCGAAGTCGGCCTCGACCTGCTGGCCGCCGGTCAGTTCGCCGAAGTCGATGTCGCCGCCGCCCGACAGGCGGCAGCTGGCCGTGATCTTGCCCTTGACGATGACGTCCAGGCTGGTCGCCGGGCCGCTGTCGTTGACCGGCTCGGCCGAGGCGGTCGAAGCGATGGCCGCCACCACCAGCGCCACCAGACCGCCGACGCGCGCCATCGGACGCACAGCCGCACGCTTCCCATCTGAAGGGGTCAGAAACCAGCCCACCATTCGCCTCCCACAGCCGCACGTCGCGACGCCCCCGCCACCAGGAGGGGTTCGTTGGTCAGCGTTCCAAGAGACGTGCCATCTCAAAATGGCACACCCCCTAAGCAGGCGCGGCGTCAGCCCCTTGCCGCAAGGGTTAATGAAACGTTACCGCACGCGGTTCTACGAGCGTCGTTAAGCTTTGACAAGCTTTCGCTTCATTTTGGGACAACGTCGAAATTTACTTCGGGAAATCAGGCCACCTTGGCGCGGCGTCGCCAGGCGGTCAGCAGGTGCTCGGTATAGCCGTTCGGCTGCTCGCGCCCCTTGAACACCAGGTCACAGGCCGCGTTCCATGCCGCACCGTCGAAGGCCGGGGCCAAGGGGCGATAGGCGGGATCGCCCGCGTTCTGACGGTCCACCACCACGGCCATGCGCTCCAGCGCCGCCCTCACCTCACCCTCGGTGACCACGCCGTGACGCAGCCAGTTGGCCAGATGCTGGCTGGAGATGCGCAGGGTGGCCCGGTCCTCCATCAGGCCGACATCGTGGATATCCGGCACCTTGGAGCAGCCGACGCCCTGGTCGATCCAGCGCACGACGTAGCCGAGGATGCCCTGGGCGTTGTTGTCCAGCTCCTGGCGGATCTCATCAGCGCTGGGCGCCTCGGTCGCGAACGGCGGGGTCAGCAGGGGCGTCAGGCCTGTGGCGGGGCGCTGCGCGATCTCGGCCTGACGGGCCCAGACATCGACCTCATGATAATGCAGGGCGTGCAGCGCCGCCGCCGTCGGCGACGGGACCCAAGCGGTCGAGGCCCCCGCGCGCGGATGGCCCGCCTTGGTCGCCAGCATCTCGCCCATGCGGTCCGGCGCGGCCCACATGCCCTTGCCGATCTGGGCGCGGCCCGACAACCCGGCCTTCAGGCCGATGTCCACGTTGCGGTCCTCATAGGCCTTGATCCAGCCGGTGTTTCGGATCGCCTCCTTGCGGACTACCGGCCCGCCCTCCATCACCGAATGGATCTCGTCGCCGGTGCGGTCCAGGAAGCCGGTGTTGATGAAGGCCAGCCTGCCCTTGGCCGCCGCGATGCAGTTAGCCAGGTTGACGCTGGTGCGCCGCTCCTCGTCCATGATGCCCATCTTCAGCGTCAGCGGCGGCAGCCCCACCATGGCCTCGACCGCGCCGAAGACGGCGTCGGCGAAGGCGACCTCTTCAGAGCCATGCATCTTGGGCCGCACCACATAGATGGAGCCCGCCGGACTGTTGCGCTGATCCGCCGGGCGCTTCAGGTCGTGCAGGCCGATCAAGCCGGTCATGGCGATGTCGAGCAGGCTCTCGAGGACTTCCTGTCCTTCGCCGTCCAGCACGGCGTCGGTCATCAGGTGCAGGCCGACATTGCGGACCATCAGTAGGCTGCGCCCCTTCAGAGCGAAAGCCGAGCCGTCCGGCGCCGTGTAAGCCCGGTCGCCGTTCATGCGCCGCTGCATCGTCTG
This sequence comes from Brevundimonas sp. UBA7506, assembly GCF_002479495.1. Classification (GTDB taxonomy): domain Bacteria; phylum Pseudomonadota; class Alphaproteobacteria; order Caulobacterales; family Caulobacteraceae; genus Brevundimonas. Next base: position 28,990 of record NZ_DLNQ01000002.1, on the reverse strand, counting down.
CCCGTCCTTGACGAAGCCCGCCGACAGGTCGCCGCGCATCAGGCCCAACCAGTTGGCATAGACCAGCCGCTTGTCCTCGGCGTCCACCGCCGCGACGCTGTCCTCGGCGTCGGCGATGACCGACAGGGCCGCCTCGACCACCACGTCCGCGACGCCCGCCGGATCGGTGCGCCCGATCGCATGGGCACGATCGATGACGATCTCCAGATGCAGACCGTTGTGGCGCAGCAGGACGCCCGAGGGCGCCGCCGCCTCGCCCGCATAGCCGACGAAGACCGCCGGATCGGCCAGACCCGTCGTGCGCCCACTGGACAGGTCGACGACCAGCCGCCCGTCCTCGACACGGTATTCCACCGCCTCGGCATGGCCGCCCTCTGCCAAAGGCGCCGCCTGATCCAGCAGGGCGCGGGCGCGGGTGATGACCCTGCCCCCACGCTCGGGGTCATAGCCGCCGCCTTTCGGCGCCTCGCCCAGGGCGTCCGTGCCGTAAAGCGCATCATACAGGCTGCCCCAGCGCGCATTGGCGGCGTTCAGCAGATAGCGGGCGTTGGTCAGCGGCACGACCAGCTGCGGCCCGGCCATAGTCGCGATCTCGGGATCGACGTTGGCCGTCTCGGCATGAGCGTCCGTGCGCTCCGGTTCGATGTAGCCGATCTCGCGCAGGAAGGCCTGATAGGCCTTGGGATCCGGCTGGCCCGGATGGGCGCGGTGCCAGTCGTCCAGCTTCGCCTGCAGATCATCCCGCCGCGCCAGCAGGGCGCGGTTCTTCGGCGCATGGTCCGCCAGCAGCCCCTCGACCCCGGCCCAGAAGGCGTCGGGCGCAACACCCGTGCCGGGCGCCGCCTCCTCGCGCACGAAGGCGTCCAGTTCGGCGGCGACGCTCAGGCTTCCGTGGCGGACATAGATGGCGGACATGGCAGGCTCTCCTTGAGCCTCAACCCTAGCCGTCTGCCCGCCGCCTAGCCACGGCGAAGATCGACGGATATCTTTGCAAGAATTGCAATGATGAGATCCCGCCATGCTGGCCGAGTATGAGATCTTCGTCCGGGCGCTGGAGGAAGGCAGCCTGTCCGCCGCCGCGCGTCGGCTGGACCTGTCGCCCGCCGTGGCCTCGCGGCGGCTGGCGCGGCTGGAGGACCGGCTGGGGGTGCGGCTGATCGAGCGCACCTCGCGGCGGCTGGCCCCGACCGAGGCCGGGCGCCTGGTCTATGACCGCGCCATGCAGCTTCTGGACGGGGTCGAGGATCTGGAGGCTTTAGTATCGCGCCGCACGACCCAGGCGCGCGGCCTGCTGCGGGTCTCGGCCCCGACCTCGTTCGGGCGGCGACGCCTGGCCCCCCTGCTGACGCCCTTCCTCGACGCCCATCCCCGGCTGACGCTGGAACTGAACCTGACCGACGCCTTCGTCGACCTGATGGCCGAGGACGTCGATATGGCGGTCCGCATCGGCAGCTATGAGGCGAGCGATCCCGCCATGCACCGCCTGGCCCCGAACCGCCGCGTCCTGTGCGCCGCGCCCGCCTATCTGGCCGAACACGACGCGCCCGAGACCCTGGACGACCTGCGCCATCACGCCCAACTGGCGGCCGAGAACCAGTCGGCCTGGCGCCTGGAAGGCCCCGACGGCCCCGTCACCTTCCGCGCCCGCAGCCGGGTGCGGACCAACTCGTCGGAAGTGGCGCGCGAACTGGCGCTGGCGGGCGCCGGGATCGCCCTGCGTTCGACCTGGGACGTGGGCGAGGACTGCGCGACGGGCGGTTGATGCGGGTCTTGCCGCAGTACGCGGGGGCCTCGGACGTCGCCATCTTCGCCCTGACCGCCGGACGAGCCCGCGCCGAAAACCGGGTGCGCGCCTTTATCGACTTCCTGGCGGGCCTGTACGGCGATGTGCCAGAATGGGACAAATAAAGAGCCCCTCCTCCGCCGGGGAGAAGGGGCTCGGTTTCGTCTCTTACTGCGCCGTCGCCTTCGGCTTCAGGTAGCGGTCCAGCCAGGTGGCCATTTCCCACTGGGTGTGGCCGACCGACTCGCGGGCGCGATAGCCGTGAGCTTCCAGCGGAAGGACGACGTAACGCACCGTCGCGCCATTGCCCTTCAGCGCCGCATAGAAGCGCTCCGACTGCACCGGGAAGGTGCCCGAGTTGTCGTCGGCGCCGCCGTGGATCAGCAGGATCGGCTCATTGACCTTATTGGCGTAGGTGAAGGGCGACATCTCCGTATAGGTCTCGGTCGCCTCCCAGTAGGAGCGCTGCTCGGCCTGGAAGCCGAACGGCGTCAGGGTGCGGTTATAGGCGCCCGAACGCGCGATGCCGGTCTTGAACAGGTCGGTGTGGGCCAGCAGGTTCGCCGTCATGAAGGCGCCGTAGGAGTGGCCGCCGACAGCGATCCGGTCGCGGTCGGCGACGCCCAGGGCCACCACCGCGTCGACCGCCGCCTTGGCGCTGGCCGACAGCTGCTCGATGTAGGTGTCGTTCGGCTCGGCCCCGTCGCGGCCGATGATCGGCATCGTCGGGTTGTCCAGGATGGCGTAGCCCTGGGTCAGCAGGAACAGGTGGCTGATGCCCGCCGGACGCACGAAGCGGTTCTCGGTGTCAACCACCTGGCCGGCCACGGCGGCGTCGGTGAACTCGGCCGGATAGGCCCACATCAGCAGCGGCAGCGGACCGTCGCGATCCTTGTCGTAACCGGCGGGCAGATAGAGGGTGCCCGACAGCTGGACCCCGTCGTCGCGGGTATAGGTGATCAGTTCGCGCTTCACGTCGGCCAGTTGCGGGGCCGGATCGGGGAACTGGGTCAGTTGGGTCACGCCGCCGTCCAGGTCGCGCAGGCGCAGGTTGGCCGGATCGGTGCGGCTCTCGCGATAGGTGACCAGCTTGCGGCCGTTCTCGTCCAGAATGCCGACGACGGTTTCGAACTCGCCCTGAGCCGAGCGCCACAGACGCTCGGTCTCACCGGTCTTCAGGTCCAGGGTGTCGAGGAAGGGATACTCGCCCTGACGCGTCGCGCCGTCGCCCTCGACGAAGACCTTGGAGCCGTCGGCGGTGAAGCGGATGGTCGAACGACCGCGCGCATTGGGCTCGACGACCACCGCGCCCGGATCATTGTAGCGATCCTGATAGTTGCGATCGACCAGGACGCGGCCCGCGCCGGGGTTCGACGGATCGACCAGGGTGCGGGTCTCGTGGCGGGTGTTGAACCAGCGGCTGTTGACGATGGCGACGTCGTCGCGGCCCCACTGCACGCCCGAATAGCGTTCCTTCAGGTCGATCAGGGTGCGCGGGCGATCATTGAACGGCGCCGGCAGCATGAAGACGCGGTCGCGCACCTCGGCCGCGTTGCGCGGATCGCCGCCGTCCTGGGCCTCGACCCAGACCAGGGTGGCGTCGGCGTCGGCGCGCCACTGGGCCGAGCGCGGGCCGGGGGCCACGGCGTCGAACGGCGTCGGCACGTTGTCACGCAGCGGCAGGTCGGCCACGCGGTGCGCCTCACGTCCGTTCAGGTCGGTGATGACGACATCCGCCGGGAACAGGCTGGCCGGCACGACATAGGAATAGGGCTTCTTGACCCGCGTCTGCAGGATGTAGCGACCGTCCGGCGACACCGAGGCGTTCAGGAAGACGCCGGGCTGGCCAATGGTTCGCGCGCGACCGTTCAGCGGCACGAGGGTCAGCTGGCTGGTGAAGTAGTGGTCGAACAGGGCCTCGTCGCCCGCGTCGGCCAGCAGGTCCTGATAGGTGCGCACCGGGGCCGCGCGGCCGCCGGTCTCGGCCACGGTCGGACCCGAGGGCGGACGCGTCACGTCGGGCGCGGCGCGGCGACCGGCGGGCACGGCCTGAACCAGCAGACCCGAGGCGTCGGGCAGCCAGCTGAAACCGGCGCCGTTCGCGGCGTTGACGCTAGGGCCGGTCAGGCGGCGCGCCTGGGCCGAGGCCACGTCGGCGGTCCACAGCTCAAGGCCAGTCGGGGTGTTCAGCAGGAAGGCCACAGCCTTGCCGTTCGGCGCCCAGCTGACGTTGGTCAGACGCGCATTGGCGGGCAGACCGGCGACCGGTCGCGCCGCGCCGCCCTCGACGGTCTGGAAGCTGAGGCCCGTCAGCCAGGTGACACGGCTATTGGCCGGGCCGTTGTTCTGGGGATTGATGCGATACCCGCCCAGACGCAGCATGGGCTCGGCCAGTTCGGCGATGCTCGGCAGGCTGGCGCGTTCCTGCAGCAGCAGGGTCTTGCGGTCCGGGCTGAGGCTGGCCGTCGGATTGGGCTTGGAGTCCAGAATCTGCGCGATCGGCTGCGGCGGCTGCTGATAGGTGGGCGCGGCGGCGACGGCTTGCGCCGAGGCGGGTTGAGCCAGGGCCGGCACGGCGGCCAGCAAAACAAGCGCCGGCAGGGCGGCTCGCATGATCGTGTTGCGCATGAATCTTTCCCCAAAACTCCGCCTTGAACGCGGCTTTGTCCGTTTAGACGAATGATTGCGCGCAGGGTCAACCGCCAAGGTCGCCAACCGGCGCTTGCCCCCCGCCCATCCGCGCATTATGGACGGATAAGACCGCAATATTCATCAGACGGTGAAAAAGGGAGAGCGATGCGCAAGATCTACGCTGACGTCACGTCCGCGCTGGAGGGCCTGACCTTTGACGGGATGACCGTCATGTCCGGCGGCTTCGGCCTGTGCGGCATTCCCGAAAACCTGATCGCGGGGCTGAAGGCCTCGGGCGTCAAGGGACTGACCGTCATCTCCAACAACGCAGGCGTGGACGGCTTCGGCCTGGGCCAGCTGCTGGAGACCAAGCAGATCGCCAAGATGATCTCGTCCTACGTCGGCGAGAACAAGGAGTTCGAGCGTCAATACCTCGCTGGCGAGCTGCAGCTGGAGTTCAACCCCCAGGGCACCCTGGCCGAGCGCATCCGCGCGGGCGGCGCGGGCATCCCCGCCTTCTTCACCGCCACCGGCGTCGGCACCCTGGTCGCCGAAGGCAAGGAAGTACGCAACTTCGACGGCCGCGACTATGTGATGGAGACCGGCCTGGTCGCCGACCTCGCCATCATCAAGGCCTGGAAGGCCGATGAGCGCGGCAATCTGATCTTCCGCAAGACCGCCCGCAACTTCAACCCGATGATGGCCACCGCCGGCAAGGTCACGGTCGTCGAAGTCGAAGAGATCGTCCCCGTCGGCTCGCTGGACCCCGACCACATCCACACGCCGGGCGTCTATGTCGACCGCCTGATCCAGACCGTGTCCGAGAAGCGCATCGAACAGCGCACCGTCCGCCAGAAGGAGGCCTGATCCATGGCTCGTACTCGCGAACAACTGGCCGAGCGCGCCGCCAAGGAACTGCAGGACGGCTTCTATGTGAACCTGGGCATCGGCATCCCGACCCTGGTGGCCAACTACATCCCCGAAGGCATGGTCGTGACCCTGCAGTCGGAAAACGGCATGCTGGGCATGGGCCCCTTCCCCTATGAGGGCGAGGAAGATCCCGACCTGATCAACGCCGGCAAGCAGACGATCACCGAGATCCCCGAGTCGGCCTATTTCAGCAGCGCGGACAGCTTCGCCATGATCCGCGGCGGCCATATCAACCTGTCGATCCTCGGCGCGATGGAAGTGGCCCAGAACGGCGACATCGCCAACTGGATGATCCCCGGCAAGCTGGTGAAGGGCATGGGCGGCGCCATGGACCTGGTCGCGGGCGTCAAGCGCGTGGTCGTGGTCATGGAACACGCCAACAAGCACGGCCAGTCCAAGGTCCTGAAATCCTGCACCCTGCCCCTGACCGGTACGGGCGTGGTCAGCCGCATCATCACCGATCTGGCCGTCTTCGACGTCAAGCCGGATGGCACGGGTCTGGAACTGATCGAACTGGCCGAGGGCGTGACCCTGGACGAGGTCGCGGCCAAGACCGAGGCCGACTACACGGTAGCGGCCAGCCTGGGCTGAACGGCCCTGCCCGTCTGAGAAGCGAAACCCCGGCGACCGCGAGGCCGCCGGGGTTTTCTTTGCCTACTGGCGCTAGTTCCGCGTCGCCTGGAAGCCCTGCTGATCCGTCCACAGGACGATCTGGCGGCTGGCCTCGGCGGTGGCGCGGTCGAAGGCTGCGACGATGGCCGACTGCCGGTTCTCGCCGGCGCTCTCGCTGACCGTGATACGGTCCTCGACCACAATGGAGCGGTCGCCCGGCCGGATCAGCCTCAGCAGCACGACGATGTTCGCGTCGGGCGCGGCGCCCGGCGCCGCATAGGCCGCCTCGAACCGGCGCACGTCCACGCTCAGCAGCAGCCCGTCGCGCGTCAGCGGTCCCGAACTCAGGACCGTGCAGGTCCCGCCGTCCAGAAATGCGTTGCGCAAGGCCTCCTCGAACAGGGTCTCGGCCGGCGACACCCAGCGCGCGCCCTTGATGTAGGCGGCCTCGGCCCCGGTCACGGCCAGGATGCGGTCGCCCCGCGCGGCCTCGGGGAAGTCCACGCGGCGCATCGAGACATGGACGTCCGGGCAGGCCGAGGTCGCCCCCGTCCCGGCGAAGGCCGAGGCGCCGCCGAAACGATAGAGCTGTACCGGATCAGGCGAGGCCAGCAGGGCGCAGCCAGACAGAGCAACCGAGGCGGCGGCGATCAGCAGGGTAGAACGGATCACGGTTGCACCTCGATTTCCTTGGACGGCGCCTTGGCGATGAAGTCACGCGGGCTTTCACGCACATTGTCGATCAGCGACTGCAGCGAGCGCGTCGCCTGATCCAGCTGGCGGATGGTGTCGTTCAGCTGCGGCACCGTCTGGGTGCCGAAGTCGCCCAGCGGGCCTTCCAGCCCCGTGGCCGAACGGTTGATCGAGGCGATGGCGGCCTGGGCTTCGGCTGTCGCCTTGTTGATGTTGGCGATGGCCTGACGACCGTCCGTATCCACCAGTTGCCGCGCCGTGGCGCCCAGTTGCTGATACTCGCCGACGGCGGCGTTAGCCTTGGTGATGGTCTCTTCCAGTTGCTGGAACATGCCCTTGCGGGCCTCCAGCTCGGCGGTCAGGGCCTCAACGCTCTTCACGCTGGACGAGAAGCTGCGGATATTGTCGTCCGACATGACGCGATTGATCCGGTTCAGGGCGTCCACGGTCTGGGCCAGAACCGTACCCGACCCGCTCAGCAGTTCGGCGATGGGGCTGGGCTGGCTCTGGATCACCGGCACGACATTGTCGGGATACTGGGTCTTCAACAACGCGCTGCTCGGCTCGCCGGCCGTGATCTGGATGTAGTTCAGACCGGTGATGCCCTGCGGCTCCAGCTGGGCGCGCGAGGTGACGCGCACCGGCGTCGTGCCGTTCAGGCGGACGCGGGCGATGACCTGATCCCCCTTCTTGGGGTCCAGGTTCAGGGCCGTGACCTCGCCGACGCGAATGCCGTTGAAATGCACCTCGCCACCCTCGGACAGGCCGCGCACCGGGCCGTAGAAGACGATGTCATAGACATCGAAGTCATTGTTGAACTGCAGGCGGGCCAGCCAGATCGTGAACACCGCCAAGGCCGCCAGAAGGGCGACGGTGGCGATGCCGACAGCGGCGTAGTGGGCGTCTCTTTCCATCTCGTCCCGCTCTCCTCAGGCGGCGCTCTGGTGGGCGGCGCGTCCGCGCGGCCCCAGGAAGTATTCCTTGATCCAAGGATGATCGGAACGCTCCAGTTCCTGAACCGTGGCCTTTTCGACGACATGCTTGTCGGCCAGCACCGCCACCTCGTCACAGATGGCGTACAGGCTGTCGAGGTCGTGAGTGATCATAAAGACCGTCAGGTCCAGATCGTCCGACAGGTCGCGGATCAACTGATCAAACGCAGCAGCGCCGATCGGATCCAGCCCCGCCGTCGGCTCGTCCAGGAAGATCAACTCGGGGTCCAGAGCCAGGGCGCGCGCCAGACCGACGCGCTTGCGCATCCCGCCCGACAGCTCGGCAGGTTTCAGATAAAGCGCCTCGGGCTTCAACCCGACCATGGCGATCTTCATCTCAGCCAGTTCGCGAATGGTGTTGCGCGGCAGGTTGGTGTGCTCGACCAGGGGCGAAGCGACATTGTCCAGCACCGTCAGCGACGAGAACAGCGCCCCCTGCTGGAACAGGACCCCGGTGCGCCGTTCGACCTCGGCGGCTTCGGCCTTGGTCATCTCATGCCGGTCATAGCCGAACAGTTTGACTGACCCGCCCTCCGGCTGCTTCAGACCGATGATGGAATTCAACAGCACCGTCTTGCCGGTGCCGGACCCCCCGACCACGCCGAGAACCTCGCCGCGCCTCACGTCCAGATCGAGGTCCTGATGGATCACCCGATCCCCGAACTGGCTCAGCAGGCCGCGCACCTCGATGACGTTCTCGCGCATCGGATTTTTCTTGCGGGCCGTCACAGGTTCAACTCCAAGAACAGCATGGCGAAGACGGCGTCGAGGAAGATGATGGCGAAGATGGCCTGCACCACCGCCGCCGTCACCCGGCGTCCCAAGCTTTCAACGTCGCCGGCCACCGACATCCCCTGACGGCAACCGATGGCCGCCACAACCACGGCGAAGACCGGCGCCTTGATCAGACCGACCATCAGGTGCCGGTCCATCATCGGATCTTCGGTGATGCGCTGGATGAAGAAGGCCGGCCCGTAGGCCAGTTCGCTCCAGGTCACCAGCATGCCGCCGAACAGGCCGGCGATCATGCCGACGAAGGTCAGCAGCGGCAGCATGACCAGCATGGCCGCCAGGCGCGGGATCACCAGGGCCTGGAAGGGATTGACCCCCATGACCTGCATGGCGTCGACCTCCTGGTTCATCCGCATCGATCCGATCTCGGCGGCGAAGGACGAGGCCGAACGGCCCGCCAGCAAGACCGAGGTGATGACCACCGCGAACTCGCGCAGGACCGAAACGGCGACCAGCTGCACGGTGAACACGCCCGCCCCGAACTGGGTCAGCAGATTGGCCCCCAGGAAGGCGATGACCGCGCCGATGAAGAAGTTGGTCACGGCGATGATCGGAATGGCGTCCAGCCCGGATCGCTCGGCCTGGCTGAACCAGGCGGGCCAGCGAATGGCGCCGGGGTGTTTCAGCGCCGAGCCCACGGCGACGATCAACCGCCCCAGGAAGGCCAGGGACAACATGGCCTCGGCAAGGAAGTCGTAAACCCCCAGGCCGATCTTGGCCAAGGTGCGGGTCACCGGATGCGAGCGACGCGGCGGCGTGCAGGACTGCCGGTCCAGATCCTCGATCATGGCGTAGATCCGGCCCGCCTCGGGCCGCTCTGACCACGCGGCCTCGGGGATCTGCCGCGACGTCGCCTGGGCGATGGCCAGCGCCCCCGCCGTGTCGAAGCGGCCGAGCTCGGACAGATCCAGTGCGCCCACGTCGCGCCCGGCCAGATCGGTGCTCAACCGATCGCCTTGACGGCCAATGCCCGTCGTCGACCAGTCACCGGTCAGGCGCAGGATCGCGCCGTCGCCAGCGCCACTCCGGATTTCGTAATCGGCCTTCCGACTCATTGTTCAGTCATGGACGCTGGCGGCAAGGGGCGCATCGGCGAAGCTTAGACCGAGCGGCGTCGGCGCTGTCAACGATCGATGACTTTTCGCCATGCCCTGCCTCGTCCTGCCTTGCAAGCTGCGTCCTCCCCGCCACGGCGCAGCTTTCTAACGCCGGCTGCGCGGTTTCGTTCAGCCGCCTCTATCTTTCAGCGTCAGCGAAGATAGTCGAGCAGCGACACCTGCCGGAGTTGGCTGAGCACCTGGGCTGAGGCCTGCAAGGCGATCTGGGCCATCTCCAGTTCGGTCACCGCCTCGGCCATGTTGGCGTCGGTCTTGCCCGACAGCATGGTGTCGACCGAGATCTTCCGTGACTCCTGGGCCTCCAGAAGATTGTCGACCCGCGCCTGCATCGAGCCGTTCTTGGCCTGGATGTTGACCACGTCCTTGGCCGCCGTCTCGAAGCGCGTCATCAGCGTCGTGAGGGCGGTCTTCTGGGTGTCGGTCATCTGCCCGTTCATCGGATCCGTCTGATGCAGGATCTGCAGATCGCGGAAGACATCGAACAGGGCCTGACCCGCGTCGCTGGCCAGGAAGCCGGTGTCCATGGTGACCGTCTCATCCAGGACCGACGACTGCTTCAGCTGATCGTTCATGAAGGCCCCGCCGACGCCGGGCATGGCGGCCAGCTTTTCCAGGTCGGTGGCGCCAGGCGGCACGTTAGGCAAGACGACCGCCTGCTGGTCCACGGCCCCGCCCGAAAACAGGAACTTGCCCTGGTGCTTCATGTTCAGGCCGTCCTGGGCCATCTTGAAGATGGTCTCCATCTCGGACATCAGCCCGTCCACGCGACCTGCGGCGATGGCGTTGGCGATGGCCTGGCGCCCGGCGGTCGCCGCGTCGGCGACGCGCCCCAGCCCGAGATCCTGCATCGTCAGGCGATCGGCCACCGTCTTGTTGGTGTCGATAAAGCCCTGGATGCGCGTCTGGCTGGACTTGAGCGCGATCACCGTTTCCGACTGCCGTCCAAAGCCGACCAGGCTGGTAGCGTTCTTCTTGGTGTTGACCTTGTTCTGCGCTTCCTCGCCGCGCGCCTGCGCGTTCATCAGGTGCAGCAGGGCCGACTGATAGTTTCCAAAGGTCGAAACGCGGGTCATCGCATCATTCCGATCAGGGTGTCGTACATTTCAGACGCCGCCTGAATAAGACGCGCCGAAGCGTTAAAGGCTTGCTGATAGGTGGTCATCAGCACCAGTTCCTCGTCCATGTTGACGCCTTCGACGGAACTGCGTCGCGCCGCCGCCTCCTGATAAAGAGCCGTGGCGTTGGTCGAGCGGTTCTTGGCGATGGTGGCCTTGCCGCCGATCTCGCCCGAGAATTCGGACGCATAGCGCGACAGGGACATGGAGACGCTGCCCGCCCCGCCCGCCGCCGAGAAGGCGGTGGCGTTCTGGTCGGCCTTGGCCAGCAGACGCCCGCCGCTGCCGTCGTTCTTGCTCAGCGCCGCCGTGCCCGCCGCCGCGCCCAGGTTCAGTTGGGCCAAGGCCAGCATCGAGGGATCCTTGACGATGTCGGCCCGGACGGTGAACCCGCCGGCGCGGGACGAGCGCGCGCCGCTCAGACCGAACAGGTCGCTCATCGACACACCGGAGGGAACCTGACGGGTTCCGTCCTCGACCACCGACATGGTCGACGGCGGCGAACCATGACCGGTGAAGATCAGTTCGCCCGCGCCGTTCAGGCTGAAGCTGCCGTGATTGCCGACGCCGGTTGCGGGATCATTCAGGGCGGTCAGCAGCTCGGACATGGTTCCGGCGCCTGCGGGAACCGCCACGGCGATATCGCGAATGCGCGAGCCCGAGGAATCGGTGAAGCGGAACTTGATCGTCTCGCCCGCCGTGAACCCATGCTGCGAAGCGGGCGTCAGGCCCGTGTCATACAGCGCCGGGCGCTCCGTCGACACCAGGTCGTTCAGCCCGAAATAGTGCGAGAAGCCGCGTCCGGCCTTGGTGCTGGGGCTGGTCGCGTCATCGGCGATCGCGACGCCCTGCCCTGCAGGGGCCTGGATGCTGAGACGGCCGTCGACGAAGTTGGCGGTCGCTCCGCCCAGCTGGCCGTTCAGGGTGGCCAGGAAGGTGGCCGGCGTCGCCGCCACGCCGTTGATCGTCATCGTCCCGCCCGAGAAGACGATGCGGGCCGAGTTCTGGATCACGCCCTGGGCGTCGACCGTGGTGATGGTGGTGGCGCCGGTAAAGCCCGTCAGCGCCGTCTCCAGCGACTGGCCGACGTTGCGGCCGTTCAACACCTGAGGCGGCGGAACCGCCGAAGAGGCGTTGTGCGCGCGGTTCAGTTCATCGGCCAGGCGCGTCATCAACTCGCCCAGGCGCTCGGCCGCCGCCGGCGCGTCGACGTCGCGCAGTTCCAGCAGCCCCTTGATCTCGCCCGAGGCCAAGCCGTCGGTCAGCGGTCGGCGCTGACCATTGGGCTCGGTGATCATGACCTGGTTGAAGACGGTCTCGGCCGAGACCGCGCCCGCCCGTTGATACTCAAGCTTGGACGCGCCCTGCCCGGCCAGCAGCATGCCGTTCCCGGTGCGCACCTCGACGCCGCCGACCGAGCGGGTCGTGATCCGCACGTCCAGCATTTCGGACAGTTCGTTGATTAGAGCGGCCTGGGCCGTCTCGGCCCCGGTCGAGTCCGTGCCGACCACATTGGCCTTGGCGATCTCGACGTTCAGCTTCTCGATCTGCTCGACCAGGCCGTTGACCCGATCCACGGCGGTACGCAGACGCCCGTCGGCCTCCTCGCGCGTGCTCTGGATCTCCTTGGCCACGCGCGCGGCCTCGTCGAACATGGCTTGGGTCTTCCAGATCGCGTCCTGGCGCAGCGGCCCCGAGGTGGCGTTCTCGGCCGAGGTCGAGAAGGCTGAGAAGATCTTGTCGATCTGGGCGAAGAAGCCGGTGTCCGCGCCGGGATCGCCGAATTGCGACTGGATGTGATTATAGAGTTCGTACCGCACCGACTGACGCCCGGCGTCGGCGCCGGCGTTCAGACTGGCGGCCTGAAGGAAGCGGTCGGTGGCCAGACGGATGCGCGCGATCTCTACGCCCGCGCCCGTGCCCTGGCTCGCCCAGGACTGCTGATCGGCCACCTTGCGGATATAGCCGGGCGTGTTGACGTTCGAGACGTTGTCGGAAACCACCCGCAGCTGCGTCTGGGCGGTGTTCATGCCCGACGTGGCGATGTGCATGATCGAGTTCAAAGACATCAGAAACGGGCTCCATACAGGGCCGCGCCCGGCAAGCCTTGCTGGCCTGCGCGCAAATCTTGCCCGGCGTTCCGGTTAGCCATTCTAGCCAACTCCCTGAATTTATTAGACATCGGCTTTTCAGCCCCTGTGCGTTCGGCAGGCACGGCGCAATTCGCGGGCCATGACGTCGCCCGGTCAGTTCAGCCCGCCTCCGCCCGGCAAAAAGCGCAAGGTGCGGCAAGATCCGCCGGGCGAATGCGGGGCGAGATCGTTGATCACAGTCAATATATTTCGTTATTTTTCAATGAATTGCATCAACTCGCACAACTTGGCCCGGGCCTTGCGCCAACGGTTTCGAATAGCCCGAGCGCAGTAGGCGCCGCCCATCCAGCGAAAGCCCCGCCGCCTCTCATGTCCGCGCTCAGCGTCATGTCCCTGATCGCCCCGACCGCCCCGGTCGGCGCGAACGCCGCCTCCGTCGATACGGCGGCGGACGAGGCCCTGTTCGCGGGCCTGGTGGCGGCCGTCTCGGCGCCGATGAAGGGCCCAAGCGAAGGCGACCCCGCCCCGGATGCCGCGCCCATCGAATCCGACGCTGTGGAGGCGCCTTCGCTCGACGTCGCGGCCGATACGGCCCCGGCCTGGCCTCCCCTGCCGCTGATCGCGCCCGTCGCCCCGTCGGTCGTCTCGCCCATCATCCCTGATGCCGCCGTCGAAAGCGCCAACGCCGCGAACGCCTCTGCGCCCGTCCCGTCCGCGACGCCTGAAGGCGCGGCTCCCGATGCGCCGCAAACACCCTCGCCGACGCCGTCCCAGGTCGATGACGCCGCCACGCCGGCGAGCCCGAACCTGAAGATGGCCACGTCCGAGGCCTCGGGCTCGGCGCCCGAGATCGCCAAGGCGCCGGCCGCGCCGGTCGCCTCGTCCCTGTCCGACGCCGCTCCGACAGAGCCCCGCATGACGCCCTCTCGGCCCGTGGCCGCTGCGCTAGAGACGATTGCGGCTCCGGCGGCTGGCGACGCCCCCGTTGAAGGCGAGTTTAAAGCCCCCACTGCACGTCCGGCGCCGCCGACCGCCGCCGTCACGCCCGCCGCCACGCCCGACGCCCAGACCGCCGTCGTCGCCACGCCTTCGATTTCCAAGGAAGCGGTCGCGCCTCGACAGGCCGAGAGCGCCACGGTCGCGCCCGCCCCTGTGAAGTCCTCAGCCCCCGCTCCTGTCGCCGCCCCGGCCGTCCCGCCGGCGGTTCCGGAGCCCGCCTCGGAACGCCCGGCGCCCGAACCCGCCACCGTCCGGACCGCTGCGGCGGAACCTGCCGCGTCGCCCCTGCCGGCCTCAGTGACGGCCTCGATCACCGTGCCGGCGCCGCGCCCCGCGCCCGCCGTCGCAGCGCAGTTCGCGACGCCCCCGGTCTCGCAACCCGCCCCTGACGCCGACGCACCGGAACCGGTTGTCGCCGCCGCTGTCGTCTCGACCGAAACCGAAGCCGAGGCCGCGCCCGAAATCTTGCCCCCTGCGGTCGCCGCTTCCGCCCCTGCCCCGTCGCGCAACGGATCGGCCCGTCTGGACGAGCGCCGCTCCAACGCCGCAACGGCCAATGCCCCGGTCGAGGCCAGGACGGAGACGAGCACCGCAGGCCGATCGATCCTGTCGGCCTCGACGCCTTCCGCCGCCCCCGTCGCCGCCCCCGTCGCCGCCGCCACGGCGGCGCTGAACGATGCCGTGGCGCCCGCCGCGGTCCCGCCCGCTGACGCTGCGCCGCTGGACGCTCCGGCCGATCTGGCGCCTTCGCAACAGTTGCTGGACGCCCAGACCGCCGCCCCGACCGCCCAGCGCGACCTGGGCCTGTCGCAGCTGTCGCGCGCCACGGTCGAAACCACGGCGCAACTGGCCGCCCAGATCATCCGGAAGCTGGAAGGCCGCTCGACCCGCTTCGACATGGCCCTGACGCCCGAAGGTCTGGGCCGCGTCGACGTCAGCCTGGAAATCGATTCCGACGGTCGACTGGCCGCCCGCCTGGCCTTCGACAACCCGGCCGCCGCCACCGACCTGCGCGCCCGCGCCGACGAGCTGCGTCGCCAGCTTCAGGACGCCGGTTTCCAGCTGACCCAGGACTCGCTCGAGTTCTCGGAGCGCAATCCCTCCTCTGGCTTCAGCGGCGGCGGCGCCTTCGACCGCGCCCCTGACCGTCGCGCCTTCGCCGGCGCCGCCCGTCTGGCCGCCCAGGCCGACACGGCCCTGCCGCCTCCTGGCCCCTGGGCCTCCCTTTCGCTGACGCCTGACCGCGTCGATATGAAGGTCTGACCGATGGTCACCGCCGTCACAGCCAATACCGCCAACGACAAGATCAACACCGGCTCGACCATGCTGGCGTCGAACTTCGAGACCTTTCTCTCGTTGCTGACCGCGCAGTTGAAGAACCAGGACCCCTTGTCGCCGATGGACTCCAACCAGTTCACCGCCCAGCTGACCCAGATGGCCGGCGTCGAGCAGCAACTGCTTTCCAACCAGCTGCTGACCGCCCTGCTCAACGGCCAGAAGGGCGACGGTCTGGCCAGCGCCTCGAACTATATCGGCAAGGACGCCACCGCTGTCTGGGACGCCACCAAGGCCGCCGACGGCAAGGCCTCGTGGAGCTACGAACTGGGCACGAACGCCTCGGACGTCGAGCTTCAGGTCCTGAACGCCGCCGGTCAGGTCGTCTGGAAGGGCCCTGCGCCGGAAGCCGGCGCCGGCGTCCACGACTTCAACTGGACCGAAGGTCAGGACGGCAGCGTCTATACCCTGAAGGTCACGGCCAAGGACGTTACCGGCGGCAAGGTCGACGCCCAGGTCCTGATGCGCGGCCGCATCACCGGCGTCGAGATGTACGCCGACGAACCCTACGTCACGATCGGCAGCTCGGTCATGCCGCTCTCCAGCATCATCGCGCTCGACGAGAAAAACGCCAGCGTTCAGCCCCCCATCACGCCGGAGACCGACGCCTGAACGGCGTCCCTCTCCCCTATCCAGTTTCCGCCTAAGGAGCCGATACAATGAGCATCAACAGCGCCATGCAGGCCGGCGTTTCCGGCCTCTCCGCCAACTCCGCCGCCCTGGCCGCGATCTCGCAGAACATCGCGAACGTGAACACCATCGGCTACAAGCGCACCCAGGGCGAGTTCCAGACCCTGGTCAACAGCCAGGCCAAGACCGGCGGCGGCTATGCCGCAGGCGGCGTCATCACCACCGCACGCCACTTCATCAGCCAGGAAGGTCAGCTGCAGCGTACGACCGAGAGCACCGACCTGGCCATCGACGGCCAGGGCTTCTTCGTCACGACTGAAAAGGCCGAGGGCGTCGGCGCGACCGACAGCCGCCTGTTCACCCGTGCAGGCGCTTTCCGCATCGACAACCTGGGCTATCTGAAGAACAGCGCGGGCCTGTATCTGCAGGGCTGGCCGGTCGACTCCAACGGCGACATCGCCACCGACCCCTCGGACCTGACGCGCCTGCGCTCCATCAACATCGGCACCGTCGGCGGCACGGCTGAAAAGACCACGCGCGCCCAGATCAACGCCAACCTCTATTCCGGCCAGGTCGTCTCGACCGCCGCCAGCCCGCAGAAGTACACCAACGTCGCCGTGATCCCCGCCGCCTCGGGGCCCAAGGACTTCTCGGTCCGCTACGCCCCCACGGGCGTGGCCGGCGAGTACAATGTGACGGTCAAGTCCGGCGCCCAGACCATCAACGGCGTCGCCACCTATGACGCCGCCGGTGCCCTGACCGGCTTCACGGTCGGCGGCGTGGCCCAGTCCCTGACCGACCTGGACCTGGGCGGCGGCGTCACCGTCGCCATGGGCTCGCCCGGTCTGGGCATCGCCAGCGACAACATCGCCAAGACCAAGTACGATCCGTCGATCAACTCGATGGCCATGTACAATGGCGATGACGAGAACCCGGTCGGCATCAAGCCCGACTTCAAGATCAACATCCCCGTTTCGGACTCCAAGGGCGGCCAGCGCAACGTCGAGATCCGCCTGCTGAAGAGCGACGTGGCCAACCAGTGGTACGCCGAAATCGTCGCGGTTCCGGCCGATGACGTGGTCACCGGCGGCGCCTATTCCAACGGTCAGATCAAGACCGGCCTGATCGCCTTCACCCCCTCGGGCCGCCTCGACGTCTCCACCATGCAGGGCTGGCCCGCCGGCACGGGTCTGTTCGACGACCCCAATAACGCCACCATCAACTTCGAAGCCTCCGATTCCGCCGTCGACCTGACGCTCCCGGCCAACAGCCAGCGGATCAAGTGGGCCGACGGCCTCGGCATTTCCGATCAGGTCCTGACCCTGGACCTGAACACCTCGGCGGGCGGCCTCAGCCAGCTGAACACGGCCTCGATCGTCCAGTCGACGGTCACCAACGGCACCGCCTTCGGCAACCTGTCCGAGATCAAGATCGACGAGAGCGGCTTCGTCACCGCCATCTTCGACAACGGCGTCATGCGCCGGATCGCCCAGGTCGCCCTGGCCACCTTCCCCAGCCCCGACAGCCTGCGTCAGGTGTCCGGCAACGCCTTCCGCGTCAGCCTGGAGAGCGGCACCTTCAACCTGAAGGCGGCAGGCACCGGCGGCGCCGGCATGCTGGCCGCCCAGCAGCTGGAATCCTCGACCGTCGACCTGTCGGCCGAGTTCACCAGCCTGATCACCACCCAGCGCGCCTACTCGGCCTCGTCCAAGATCATCACGACGGCGGACGAGATGCTGGCCGAGCTGCTCAGCATCAAGCGCTGATCGGCTAACGGGAATCGATGAGTAAGCCTCCGTTAGACTCGATGAATCCTTCGTTTCCGGCGCTTTCGATGCGCCGGGGACGGAGGATGCGTCTTAGCCATTCCTTCACCACGACGCTTAAACGCCCCTTAGCCGGGGCGCGCCTAGGGTACGCGTCGATGGTGGTGGTGAAAGAGGCTTAAGCCCATGCTGCAAGAGCGACGCCTTAATAGTAGAGGCGAACAATATGTGGTCGGCCCGACGGGCACGCCGCTGACCCTGCGGGATCTCCCGCCGGCGGAAACGAACCGCTGGGTGATCCGCCGCAAGGCCGAGGTGGTCGCCGCCGTTCGCGGCGGTCTGATCAGCCTGGAAGACGCCCTGACGAAATATCGTCTGACGGCCGAGGAATTCATCGCCTGGCAACAGGCGATCGACAAATGGGGCATGCAAGGCCTGCGCACCACGCGCATCCAGAGCTACCGGGACTAAGGTCTCGCGCCTCGACAAGATCAAAGGCCGCCCCGAAACGGGCGGCCTTTTGCATTTCGCTTCCTTCTCCTCGCCGTCATCCTCGGGCTTGACCCGAGGATCGGGTTGTCCGTCTGCGCAACGTCGAAACCATTAACCCGCCACTTCGCTCGATCCTCGGGTCAAGCCCGAGGATGACGGTGTTCAGGTTTTAACGCCCCCGCCTCGAAATCGAACGCAGGGCCCTCTATATGGCGGCGATGACCCTGGCTGACGATATTTGCCCCGTTCCGACCATCGCCCCCATGTCCGGCGCCGCCGACATGGACGCCGCGATCGAGAGCGCGCGACAGGCTGTCGGCCTGCCGGTCGGATCGCGCGTGGTCGCGGCCATGTCAGGCGGGGTCGATTCCACCGTGGTCGCCGCCCTGCTGCACAAGGCGGGCTATGACGTGGTCGGCGTCACGCTGCAGCTCTACGACCACGGCGCCGCGCTCAAGAAGAAGGGCGCTTGCTGCGCCGGTCAGGACATTCACGACGCCCGTCTGGCCGCCGAGCTGATCGGAATCCCTCACTACGTCCTCGACTACGAAAGCCGTTTCAAGGACGCGGTCATCGACCAGTTTGCGGACAGCTATCTGAAGGGTCAGACCCCGGTTCCCTGCATCCGCTGCAATCAGACGGTCAAGTTCCGCGACCTGCTGGACGTGGCCCGCGACCTGGGCGCCGAGGCCATGGCCACCGGCCACTACGTTCGCCGCGCCGCCGTCGGCAACCGCTCGCAGATGCGCAAGGCGATCGACCACTCGCGCGACCAGTCCTACTTCCTGTTCGCCACGACCCAGGATCAGCTCGACTATCTGCGCTTCCCCCTGGCCGATCTGGAAAAGCCCCAGGTCCGCGGCGTCGCCGCCGCCCTGGGCCTGCGCATCGCCGCCAAGCCGGACAGCCAGGACATCTGCTTCGTCCCGTCCGGCGACTACCGCACCCTGATCGACCGCCTGCGTCCGCAAGGCCGTGAAGCGGGCGAGATCGTCCACATGGACGGCCGGGTCCTAGGCCAGCACGGCGGCATCACCGACTACACCATCGGCCAGCGCCGGGGTCTGAACGTCGCCGTGGGCGAGCCCCTGTTCGTCACCAGACTGGATCCCGACAACCGCCGCGTCATCGTCGGCCCGCGCGAGGCCCTGCTGACCGCCAGCCTGACGCTGGAGGAAACCAACTGGCTGGGCGATCAGGCCACCATCGAGGAAGCCGCCCGCGACGGCGCCCCCGTCCTGGCCCGCGTCCGCTCGACCCGCCAGCCCTCCCTCGCCCGTCTGGCGCTGGATGAAAACAACATCGTCTCGGTCGTCTTCGACGAAGGCGAAGAAGGCGTCGCCCCCGGCCAGGCCTGCGCCCTCTACGACCCCGCCGACCCCGACCGCGTGCTCGGCGGCGGCTTCATCAGCGGCACGACGGCGATCGACGCCGACTGATTGACAGCGGCGTCCTCAGGCCGCTTCCTCGAGATGCAGCACAGCCCGATTGCGGCCCTCCTTCTTGGCGCGATAGAGGGCCGCATCGGCCGCCTGCAAGGCGGCGCGGCCTTCGCGGTCCATACCCGGCCGCCAGCAGGCCACGCCGAAGGACATGCTGGTGCTGCCCAGGGCCTGATTGCGATGACGCAGGGAGATGCCGGCGATGGCCTGCCGCACCGTCTCGATGCGTTGCAGCAGGGCTTCGGGCGTCGTGCCGGGGGCGATGACGGTGAACTCCTCGCCACCATAGCGGCATACAATGTCGCCGTCGCGGAAACGGTGGCCCAGTTCGGCGGCGACAGCCTGCAACACCAGGTCCCCGGCATCGTGACCGAACTCGTCGTTGAAGCGCTTGAAGTGGTCGACGTCGCACATGACAACGCACAGGGGCGCGCCTGAGCGGGCCGACCGCGCCACCTCCAGCGCCAGAGCCTCTTCCATGTAGCGACGGTTGAACAGGCCGGTCAGCGGATCGCGGATGGTCTGTTCCTTCAGATCGCGCTGCAGCTGCTGATTGACCATGGCCGAGGCGATGTTCTCGACGAGAACCTTGATGCGGAAACCGCTCTCGACATCCAGCGCCCCGTCCAGATGCAGGACGCCGATAACCTCGCCCGAAGCCAGCAGCGGCTCGCAGTGGTAGGCGTGCTCCGAATGGCCGACGTGGTCGCAGACGATGTCCGTGCCCGGCTCGCTGACGAAATGGCTCTGGCCGCGCCGCAACGCCCAGCACTGATCCGGCCCGAAGGCGTCGCCGTCGCCGTCATGGTCCCCCCAGGTCGAGATCGGGACCAGCAGGTTGCGCGAGTTGTTGTAGGCGTAAAGCACCCCCGGCAGGCCCGGCAGGACGCGCGGCACGAAGGCGTGGATGACCTGGGCCAGTTCGGCCTCGGTGCGGGCCGCCTGCATCCGGTGGGCCATGCCGCCCAGCAGCTCGATCACCTCGCCCCGTTCGCGCAACACCTGACTGCTGCTCAGTAGCTCGTCGTGCACCCGCTTCAGCTCTCGCTCGCTGCGCCTCTGGTCATCGGAAGCCGTGGCGAGGCGCTGCACCATGTCGTTATAGCCGTCGGCCAGACGGTCGAACTCGCGCGAGCCCATGCGCCCGACAATGCGTTGCTCCAGATCGCCGCCGCCCAGACCGGTCATGGCCCGCGTGATGACCCGCACCGGCTGGCGGATACGGCGGATGACCATGAAGGACACCGACAGCGAGAACAGGGCGATCAGCGGCCCGCCGATCAGGGCCAACCGCTTGCCCCATTCGAGACGGCGTTCGGCCGCCCCGATCCGCTCGGTCTGCAGCCTGCGCTCCTCGCTGAGGAACTCCTGCGAGGCCAGCAGAACCTGCCCCATGGAATTCAGCCCGCGCCCCCCGGCGACCGCCGCCTCGGCCTCGTCAAAGCGGCCCTGACGCGCCAGGTCCAGCGGCTGACGCAGCAGTTCGGTCCGCTCCGACATCAGACCGCCGAACGCCTGAACGCGCGCCCGCTGGATCGGATTGTCCTTGGTCAGCTCGACCAGCTTCGAGAAGGACCGCAGCGAGTCCGCCACCCTTCGATCAAAGGACTCCGCATAGCCAGGGTTGCGCGTCAGGACATAGCCGCGCTGGCCGGATTCGGCGTCCCTCAGCCCCGCCATGGTCTCTTCCATGGCCTCGATCACCTCGGCGGAATGCGTCACCCAGCGGAAGCTCTCGCGACTTTGCCGCGAGGCGTCGACCAGGGAAGCCACAAGGGCCAGCAAAGCAATCACCACCAGGGCGCCGACGGCGGCGATCCTGGACGTCAGGGACAGAAACATGGCCCAAAGGTTAACGGCGGAGGGTTGACGGAAACTGAACGTTTTCTCCGCCCTCGACGGTCACGAGGTCCGATCCCGACGCCATGTTGATGGCAACGCCCTTTATCGCCGACGCCTGGTCCAATGCAGATACGGCCCGGACATGGACTCGAGTTCATTGGTTGTCCTTTTCAGGCGTTGCTAGACCAAAACCTGTCGAGTCGTTTTTGGGGGAAACGCATGAGAAGATTTCATCCGGGCCTGTCTGCCGTCTTGATGGCCAGCCTGAGCGCTTTTGCGACCGGCTCGGTCGCCGAGGAAGCGACGCCTTCCTCCTTTACGGCTCGTCTCGCCGGAGTGATCACCCCCCTTAACGTCAGTCCGGACGGCCTTTCCGGCGCAGGCGCGCCCGTCCTGTCAGAAGCCATCGCCGCCAGCCGCTATGTTCTGATCGGGGAAAGCCACATGACGCGGGAGATCCCGGTCCTGACAACCCAGATCTGTCGTCTGATGGCGCCTTCCGGCCTGACGGCCATGGCCATCGAAACCGGTCCGGAGGCGGCCCGCGTTGTCGATTCCGCCATGCGATCGGAGAATCGCGAAGCCCGGATCGCTGATTTCCTGCGCCTCCATCCGGACGGCATCGCCTTCTTCGGCGGGCGGGATGAAGTCCGGATGGCGGGCGATTGCGCCGCCGCCGCCGGACCGGATTTCCAGCTATGGGGTCTCGACCAGGAGTTTCTCGGATCCGGCAGCTATCTGCTCGAGGAAATGCTCGCCGCCGAACCCGGTCCTCTCGCCCGGGCCGCCCTGATCGGTCTGGCCGCGCAGGCTCGGGAGGCGACCACTGCTGCACTCGCATCAGCCTCGCCCGGCGACCTCTTCCTGCTCTCGGTCACGCAAGACGACCTCGACCAGGCCGCCGCCGCAGTCTCGCAAGATGGCGGGGAGCGCGTCCGCTATCTGTTTGGCCTGCTGACAGAGACCCGCGCAATCTATCAGGCGTCGCAAGCGCGCAAGGGCGACCCCAACGGACGCCGGGCGCGGTTGATGAAGCGGACCTTCGCCGCGCGCCTTTCTGAAAATCCCGAAGCGAGAGTGCTGATGAAGTTCGGCGCCTGGCATTTCTACAAATCGCTCAACCCGCTGGATCAGCGCGACCTGGGCGCCTATGTGGCCGAACGTGCCGAGGGCGAAGGTGTCACGGCCACGCACATCCTCATCGAGGGCGCAAAGGGCTCCTACGGCAGCTACAATGGCGTCGGCCGCCCCCCCGCCGAACGCGCGTTCGACATGGCGACCCAGGCGCCTGATTGGCGCAAGGATGTCGTCCTGGCATCGCCGACTGACGCCGCATCCGGGTCGTGGATGCTGGTGGATCTCCGCAAACTCAGGGCCGAGGGCCTGGCCTCCGCACCGCAGGAATGGCGGGAAATGGCGCTGGGCTACGATATCGCCATTCTGGCTCCGACGTTCACTGCATCCAGCGTGCTCGGTTCAGGCGAGACGACGACGCCCTGATCCGCCACCTCGCCCACGCGGGATGACGCCAGGACGACTGCATCCCTGGGGCTGGCGTTTCGACGTCAGCCCGCGCCGGATTTCAGAGGTACTTCATCCACCACTTCGTGCTGTGGCGCTTGACCTCTCCGAACCACCGGCAAGCGAACCAGCCAGGAACGGCCACCGCCACGGCCAGCAGCCAGATCCAGCCCACGCCGGGAAGGCTGAAGGATTCGCCCTGATTGGGCCCCAACGCCACCAACGCCCCCAGATTGAGCAAGTGCAGAGCGTAGAGGTGGATCAGGTAGAAGAACAAGGGCGCGCCGCCGAAGATCGCCAGCAGACCAACCAGGCGTCGCGGCGCCTGCTCCAGCGCCGCCAGCAGCAAGGCTCCGATGCCGAGCGTCGCCAGAAGGAAATCCGCCGATGGCGGGTATTTGGTCAGGTTCAGCACGCTCATGACAGTGTGCAGTAGGTCGGTCTGAGCGGTCCAGGGCTGATCGCCGTAAAGGTTGATCGTGCGCAGCAGGGCGAACAGCGCCAGCATGGCCACGCCCAGCGCAATCAAACGCTGGCGGCGCGATGCCCCTTCTGCGACGAACCAGGGCCCGATGCCATACCCCAGGGCGATGACGCCGATCCACGGCAACAGGGGATAGGAGGTCCGGGCCTGGCCGCCCCAGGGCAGGTCGATATATCCGCGATCATGCAGAACGGCCCAGATCGCATGGCCCGGAGCGCCCTCAGCCACAGTGATCGGGTCCAGCAGATTGTGCCCCAGAACGATGATCAGGCCGAGCGCGATGAGCAGGGGGCGCGGCAGGTGAACCAGGGCCGCCAGAGCCATCATCGACAGGCCGATCACCCAGATGACCTGCAGGAAGACGGTGGTCGGCGTCAACGAGAAGGTCCAGGCGAAGTTGACCAGGGTCAGTTCCAGGAAGATCAGGAAAAGACCCCGCTTGAACAGGAAGGCTGAGGCAGCCGGAGCGCCGCCCTTCTTCGAGGCGTAGAGCCAGGCGCTCAGTCCGGTCAGGGCCACGAACACAGGCGCACACAGATGCGCCGTCAAGCGGGTGAAAAAGAGAGCCGGCGAAGTCGCGGTTACATCCATCGGGTCCGAAACCTGGGCATGGATGAAGAAGAACTCCCGCGCATGGTCGACCAGCATCAGAAGGATCACCAGACCTCGCAACGCGTCGATGGATTCGATGCGTATCCGAGCGGCGGCGGGACGGATAACGTGCAAATTCCCGTTGGCGGCATTGATCGGCTTGAACATGCCGCAGCGATTAGACGATATGTAATAACATTACAAATTTAGCCGAAGTGAAGCACTTACGAGGACCCATCGCGGCGCACAGCGCACGCAACGTCACTTCGGCCAAACCCTGTCCGCGCGGCCTTAGGCAGCCTCGTCCTTGGGCAGAACATCGCCCACGGTCGGACGGTTCTCGGCCCAGGTGAGCGCTATGTCGCGCGGTTTGACGATCTCATTGCAATGGCCGCAGGCGATGCGGGGCTTGAGGTCGTGGCCGCAGGTCTTGTGCACCATGGAGATGCCGCTGTCGGCCTCGCCATACACATGCTTCTCGCCCCAGGCGTGCAGGGTCACCAGCACCCCGTACAGGTCCTTGCCCTTGGCCGTCAGGACGTATTCGTTGCGCGGCGGGCGCTCGGAATAGAGCTGCGGCTCCAGCACCCCGTGCTGCACCAGCGACTTCAGCCGCGCGGCCAGGACGTTGCGGGCTACGCCCAGCCGGTCCTGCCACTGTTCAAACCGGCGCACGCCGTTGAAGGCGTCACGGATGACCAGCAGGGTCCACGGGTCGCCGATCACCTCCAGCGTGGCGGCGATCGAGCAGCTCTGGCGGCTATAGTCGGCGGTGCGTCCCATGGGCGGAAAGTGACCCCGCGTCAGGCTTTTGACAAGTGGGTTGCCAATCGGGACGCAGTTTGTCAGTTTCTTTTGGCAACGAACTTGCGACCAGCCTGTCGCGATTTCTGCATTCCTCGACTTGCGGGCGGCGACGCATCAGTCTCCGCCCGCCTCTTTTGCCTGTTGCGTGGACCGATGACCGAAGCCGCCCTGTTGCACGACGCCCTGACCCTGACGCCCTGCGAGGAGGGCCTGTCGGCGCACCTGTCCGGCGAGTTCTCCAACGGCCCGATCAGCGCCCCGCCCGAGGCGGGCTTTCCATTCGGCGGCCTGCTGGCGGCCCTGTGCGCCGGCGCCATGCGTCAGGGGCTGGAGATCAAGGCGCCGCTGCGCAGCCTCAGCGTCCAGTACCTGGCCGCCGCCAGATACGGCCAGCCCATCCAATTCCGCCCGCGCCTGCTGCGCGGCGGCCGCAATGTCGCCTATGCCGTGGTCGAGGGCGGCCAGGGCGCGCGCCTGACGCACCACGCCAGCGCCACCTACGGCGCCGACGCCGACACCGCCCAGCCGCTCGGCCCCCTGCTCGCCGTGCCCCCGTCGCTGGACAGCCTGAGGGACGCGCCGGGGATCAGCGGCCCCATGGCCCCGCGCTTCTCGCAGCATGTCGACTATCGTTTCGACGGAGGCCCCAACATCCTGGGCGGCAATGAAGGCAAGCCTGTCGTCGAGCGGGTGTGGATGCGGACCAGGGACGGCGCGCCCCTGGATGAGCTGCGGCTGGCCTATCTGCTGGACGCCCTCTATCCGCCCGCCTGGACCGCCTTCACCGCCCCGCCGATGATGACGACGGTGGACCTGCGCTACGACTTCCTGGCCGATCCGACGCCCGAAACCGCGCCTGACGGCTGGGCCTTCTTCGAATACCGCCTGCTGGATCACGGCCTCGGCTGGTCAGTGGACGAGGCCGTCGCCTGGGGCGCGGACGGGCGGCCGCTGGCCCTGGCCCGCCAGCGCAGGAAGCTGCTCTGACCTTGCCAGCAGGCCTCCGCCTCCCCTAATCCCCCGCGAAACGATTCATACTGGAAACGCCCCTCATGACCGCCGCATCCGATCCCGTCGTCATCGTCTCCTTCGCCCGCACGCCCATGGGCGGCTTCCAGGGCGCGCTGTCGCCGGTCAAGGCCACCGACCTGGGCGCCGCCGCGGTCAAGGCCGCCGTCGAGCGCGCGGGCGTCGCCCCTGAGAAGGTCGAGCAGATCTTCATGGGCTGCGTCCTGCCCGCCGGTCTGGGCCAGGCTCCGGCGCGTCAGGCCGCCATCGGCGCCGGCCTCGGCAAGCATGTCGAGGCGACGACCGTGAACAAGATGTGCGGCTCGGGGCTGCAGGCCGCCATGATGGCCCACGACGCCCTGCTGGCCGGCACGGCCGAGGTCATCGTCGCGGGCGGCATGGAGTCGATGACCGGCGCCCCCTATCTGATGAACAAGCATCGCGGCGGCGCCCGCATCGGTCACGACGTCATCGTCGACAGCATGATGATGGACGGTCTGGAAGACGCCTATTCCCCCGGCAAGGCCATGGGCGTCTTCGCGGAGGACGCCGCCGCCCAGTATCAGTTCACGCGTGAAGCGATGGACGATTACGCCATCGAGAGCCTGACCCGCGCCAAGGCCGCCATCGCCTCGGGCGCCTTCAAGGCCGAGATCGTCCCGGTCGAGGTCGCCACCCGCAAGGGTCCTGTCACGGTCAGCGAGGACGAGCAACCCGGCAAGGCCGATCCGGCCAAGATCCCGACCCTGCGCCCCGCCTTCACCAGGGACGGCGCCATCACCGCCGCCAACGCCAGCTCGATCTCGGACGGAGCCGCCGCCCTGGTCATGACCCGCGAGAGCACGGCCAAGGCTATGGGTCTGCCCATCGTCGCCCGCGTGGTCAGCCACGCCGCCCACGCCCATGAGCCGGGCCTCTTCACCACCGCCCCCGTCCCCGCCATGCAGAAGGCCCTCAAGAAAGCCGGCTGGTCGGTCGAGGACGTGGACCTGTGGGAGGTCAACGAGGCCTTCGCCGTCGTCGCCATGATCGCCCAACAGGAACTGGGCATCGACCGCGCCAAGCTGAACGTCAACGGCGGCGCCACGGCGCTCGGCCACCCCATCGGCGCCTCGGGCGCGCGCATCCTGTCGACCTTGCTGGCGGCGCTTCAGGCGCGCGGCGGCAAGAAGGGCGTGGCCTCGCTCTGCATCGGCGGCGGCGAAGCCGTGGCCATGGCCGTGGAACTGCCCTGATCCTGTGACGTTCTCCACGGTCACGCTAACCTTGGCCGTGGAGACTACGCCTTGAAAATCCTCCCCTAGCTCTTCGCTGGCGTCGCCGCCCTGACCCTGGCCGCCTGCGCTACGGCTCAGGCGGGTAGCCCCATGACCGACAGCACGCCTGCGCCCCAGACCGCCGACGCCCTGAAGGCTTTCCCGGCTGCGGCTGCCGGCCAGACGCGCCACGTCATCACCCTGCCGGCGCAGACCGACGAAAGCGCGCTGAAGGTCGAACTGATCCTGGGCAAGACCCAGACGGTGGACTGCAACCGTCAGGTCTTCGGCGGCCGCCTGGAGACCCGCACGGCCGAGGGCTGGGGCTATGACTATTACGTCCTGCCCGCCCTGGGGAACGCCGCCAGCACCCTGATGGGATGCCCGCCCGGCTCGGAGCGCCAGGCCTTCGTAACGACGCAGGAACAGCCGCTGATCCGCTACAACTCGCGTCTGCCGGTCGTGGTCTACGCCCCCTCGGACGTCGAGGTGCGCTATCGCGTCTGGCGCGCGGGCGAGACCCAGACGGCGCGCTGATTCCCGCCGTTCATGGCTATCAGGCGTGGGCGTCGGTCGGTCTCGACCGGCGCCCGTGTCGTATGCGGCGTCGCCTCCGCCTCGCGCATGAGCGCGGCCAGCGAGGCGCATCCGGCGCTCAGGACGATCATGGGACGACTCCTGCATTTGAGAACCAATTGCAGGTTTGCGCAGACTCGTCAGTCGTGCAAGCGTCCGCCTCCATTTTCTGGAGAACCGCCATGCGCGAAGACGGCAAGCTGGACTATCTCGAACTGCCCGCCACCGACATGGCGGCGCACAAGGCCTTCTACGCCGCCGCCTTCGGCTGGGTGTTCCAGGATTACGGCCCTGACTATGCGGCGTTCGGCGAAGGCCTGGACGGGGGCTTCACCACCGAGGCGATGACGCCCAAGCCCCTGCCCATCCTTTACGCCCACGACCTGGAGGCCATGCTGGCCAAGGTCCAGGCGGCGGGTGGCGAAATCACCCACCCGATCTTCGCCTTCCCCGGGGGTCGCCGCTTCCACTTCCGCGACCCCTCCGGCAATGACCTGGCGGTCTGGTCCGAATAGGCTAGAGGCCTACTTGGGATCCAGCGACTGGGCGATCCGCTCGGCGGCGTCGCGATCGGCGCCCTCGAGGCTCATCAGCCAGACATGGATCTCGTTCGGCGCCGTCGGCTGCTGGAACAGGTGCTCCATGGCGATGCG
>NZ_DLNQ01000002.1:457-593 GCF_002479495.1 Brevundimonas sp. UBA7506 | reverse complement strand
ACAGGTGCTCCATGGCGATGCGGCGTGTCCCGTCCGGCACGACGACCGACACACGGCCAGCCGCCGTCACCTGCTCGCCGTCATAGATCGGAAACTGCGACGATGATCCGGTGTAGATCATGGCGAAGGTCTTGCC
>NZ_DLNQ01000002.1:0-201 GCF_002479495.1 Brevundimonas sp. UBA7506 | reverse complement strand
AGATCATGGCGAAGGTCTTGCCGGCCCTGCGCACCGAATAGACGTGGGAATCCGGCGCGCCGCGGCCCTCAAACAACTGGAAGCCGCTCGGCAGGTCGATCCTGAACGGCAGGGCGGCGACTGCCGCCGCGCTCAACGCGCGGGGAGCCGGCGCCGCGGGCGCACCAGGAGCGGGGGCGGCGCCCGGCGGCGACGCGCGCG
>NZ_DLNQ01000005.1:953205-960066 GCF_002479495.1 Brevundimonas sp. UBA7506 | reverse complement strand
AAGCTCTTCTGCCGCCGGACGGACGTAACCGGCACCGTGCGCCTGAAGCAAGGCGCGAAGATGAGCATGCGGGGCGAAACCGCCGAGCTGGACGTCGAGCTGACCACGCCGATCGCGATGCAAGAGAAGCTGCGCTTCGCCATCCGTGAAGGCGGCCGCACCGTCGGCGCCGGCGTCGTGGCCAAGATCGTCGCCTAAGCGATGGATCCGGGTCTTCGGACCCGAACAGTAAGCGTACCGGCCTGAAGCAGCCCGCAAGGGCGTCAGGCCAGGCGTAAAGCGTAACAGGGCGGCCCCCGGAGCAATCCGGGGGCCGTTTTGCTGTCGGGGTGAAGGGGCGCATAAACCATGGCGGTAAACGCTGCCGAAAGGCGGGGGCGTCAGAACCGGCTGGAATGGATCTTGCTGTCCATTTGCTCAAAGAGAGACCGATGTCCGGCGCACTGACCCTCGATATCCGATCCATGGACAGCCTGACGGCTGACGAGCGCGTGCAGTGGAACGGCTGGGCTGCAGCCGATCCGGATCTGGCCAGCCCCTATTTCCGCGTCGAGTTCGCCGAGATCGCCGCGCGGATCAGCCCGGACTGCGGCCTGGCCGTATTCCATCGCGACGGCGCCGTCGTCGGCTACTTCCCCTATCAGAAGCGCGGGGGCGCAATTCAGCCGATCGCCGCGCCGATGAACGACTATCACGGGGTCATAGGCCCGAAAGGCGCTACGCCGAGCCTAGATGAGGTCGCCCGCCTGCTGGGCGGCCGGCGGTTCAGCGTCAACGGCTGGGTGGGGGCGGCGTCGGACGGCGTCCGGGGCGAGAGCTTCCGCACCACGATCCCTCAGGAGGGCGGGTATGACGCCTGGTATGCGGCGCGACGTCAGGCCTTTGGCAAATACTTCAAGGACAAGGAGAGGGCGCGGCGCAGCATGGCGACCGAGTTCGGTCCGGTCGAGGTCGAGATGGGCCTGCGCGACGCCAGCCTGCTGGACGAGCTGATCGCGCTCAAACGCGAGCAGTACCGGCGGACCACCCGGCACGATGTGTTCGCTTGCGGCTGGACCCGCGACCTTCTGCACGCCCTGATGACTGAGGGCCATGAAGATTTCGGTGCCTCGATCGCGGTGCTGCGCGCCGGCTCCAGGATCGCCGCCATGGAGTATTCGCTGCACGCGGGCCAACGGTTCCATTTCTGGTTCCCGGCCTATGTTCCCGCCCTGGCCCGGTGCTCCCCCGGGATCATCCTGAGCATGGAGACCATCCGGCTGGGGGCGGAGCAGGGGTATCGCGACTTCGACTACGGCTTCGGCGGCGAGGCCTACAAACGCTACTTCTGCGACACAGTGCAACCGGTCACGGAGGCGGCGATCCTTCGACCGGGGCTCCCGGCCGTGCTGGGCGACATGACCGAGGCCGTGCTGAAGCTGGCGGGGCCGGAGCGGGCGGAGAAGCTTGGCAACAGCCTGTGCCGCCGCTGGAACGTCATCGAGGCCTGTGAGACCAACGGCGTGGACCGCTTGAAGGGCGCCGCCCTGGCCGCGCGCGTGGCCTTTTCCAAGGCCATGGATCGACCGGCTAACGCATCATGAAGACGAGGACCATCATGTCTGAACGCGGCACCCGCTATCCGGGCCCTATCGCCGAGGCCGCCGTTCATCCGCATAGCCTGATTGCTCAGGGCTTCGCCGAGGATGCGGCCCTGGCCGAGGTTCTCGACCGCTACCCGGCCGAACTGTTCGACATCAACCTGTATGACTACGACGACGAAGGGCAGGTCTCGCTGCGCACCGGCGCGCGCGGTCGGCTGGACGGCGGCCAACTGCTGGAAGCGATCCAGCAGGGCCGGCTGTGGGTCAACCTGCGCGGCGTGCAGACGGGGTGGCCGGCGCTGTGGGCTGCGGCCATGGCTGAATATGGCCAGATCGAGAAGACCTATCCGGGGCTAAGGGCGGTCACCAACGCCGGCCAGCTGATTCTGTCATCGCCCAAGGCGCGGGTGCCCTATCACTTCGATGCGGCAGGGGTGGTGCTGTTCCACCTGCGGGGCCGCAAGCGGATCTTCGTCTATCCGGGCGACGAGGCGCATCTGCCCGAGCGCAACATGGAACAGGTCGTGGCGCGTCAGACGACCGAGGAACTGCCCTACGCCCTTGCCTTCGAGAAGGACGCGCGGATCATCGATCTGGAGCCCGGGCAGGCCCTGACCTGGCCCCTGTATGCGCCGCACCGGGTGGAGAACCTGGACCGGTTCTGCGTCTCCCTGTCGATGGATTTCCAGACCTGGCCGTCGCGGTTCCGCAACGGGGCGCTCTACACCAATGCGGTGATGCGCAGCCGGGGCGGGGCGCCGCGCTTCACCGACCAGATGGGGCAGGGGGAGCTGGCGGCGCGCTGGGCGGCGTCCCTGGCCCTGCGCCGCATGGGAGCATTGAAGAGCCGGATCGCTCAATTCGAGCGGGACTTCGAGCCCGAGGTCGGCGCGGCGGACGGGGCAGGGGCTCTTCAGTCCTGAGCGCCCCAAGCCCATTCCTTACAACGGCTTCATGACCTCGATTTAAAATGACTTGGCGGGCGCCCGAGGTCACCTTCGCCACAGATCAGGAGAGGGACACCGCCATGAAGATCGCCGTTTACGCCGCCGCCTCCGCCGCCGTTCTGGCCGCAATCGCCGCCGCCCAGCCCGCCGCCGCCCAGGAGGCCGAAATCCGCAATGCGGTCGCCCGGGTCATCGTGATTCCCGAGGACCGGGCCGACATCGGCGTCGAGATCACGCAGGGCTCGGCCGACCTGCCGCAACTGACCATCGAGCGCCGTGGCGACAAGGTTCGCATCGACGGCGGGCTGGGTCGTCGCCGCAGCATGCTGCAGTTCTCCAACGACAGCATCCGCGAGTACAACAACGGCCGGGCGGATGCGCGCCAGCCGGGCGAAGGCGCGACGGTCGAACTGGCCGGCAAGGGGCGCATCCGCCTGGAGGACGCGCCGCTGATCGTCCTGCGCACGCCGCGGGAAGTGGACGTCAGTTCGGGCAGCGGCGTTTACGGATCGATCGGACGCGGGGCCCGCTCCGTCGATCTGGGCGCCGGCGGCTGCGGCAACTGGACCGTGGCCAATGTCGACGGCCGACTGGAGATCGGCGTCGGGGGCTCCGGCACGGTCCGCGCCGGAACGTCGCGATCGCTGGAGGCGTCGGTGGGCGGCTCGGGTTCGATCTTCGCCGGGGCCACGGGTGATCTTGAGGCAAACGTCGGCGGCTCAGGCAATATCGTCGTGGCGAACGTGAACGGCCCGGTGGACGTTTCCATCGGCGGTTCGGGCGATGTGAGCATCCGCGGCGGTCGCGCCTCCAACCTGGACGTCGCCGTCGCCGGTTCGGGCAATGTGCGATTTGACGGAGCGGCGGGTAGCGTGGACGCGTCCATCGCCGGGTCGGGCGACGTTCGCATCGCCGAGGCGACCGGTCCGGTGTCGCGCTCGATCGTCGGTTCCGGCGAGGTGCGCATCGGACGCTGATCCGACAGCCTCGCCGCGAAGAAGGCCCGGGAGCGTGGAACCCCCCGGGCCTTTCTCATGTCTGGTCGTGGCCTGCTCTGGCCAGGTCCATAAAAAAACCCCGGCGGATCGCTCCGCCGGGGTTTCATTTCGACCTAGAAGTCGAAGGTCTTCCTTGGCTTAGAAGCCGCGGACGACCGGCAGGCTGGCCAGGGTGCGGCCCAGGTTGGCGCCGGCGCGGTCCAGCGACTGCAGGGTGCCGCCGAAGTTGTAGCGAGCGCCGATCATGAAGACGTCAGCGTCGACGTCGACGTTGGCGATCTCGCTCGACACGCGCTGGTACGAGCCGTTGACGCTGAACGGGCTGTTGGCGAACTGGTACTCAGCGCCGGCGCCGTAAGCCCAGACGTCCGAGTCGCCCAGGTCGGTGTCGACGTTGCTGTACGACACGCCAGCGTTCAGGCGGAACGACGGGTTGACGTAGTAGGCGGCGTCGCCGCCGACGGTCCAGGCGTCAGCGCCGTCCAGGTCCGAGTAGGAGACCAGGCCGGTCAGGGTGGCCGAGGCCAGATACTTCTGGATTTCAGCGCCAACCGTGAAGGTCTCGTCGCCGCCCAGGTCGGTCACGCCGACGAAGCCGCCGGCGCGCAGGTCCGAACCGAAGGTCTTGGTCAGGTGGGCGGCAGCGGCGGCCGTGGTGTCGTCGCCGAAGTCGCTGTCAGCATAGTTGACGGCGCCGTTGACGGTGACGGTCCATTCCGGGGCGACCTTGAAGGCGCCGACGCCGTCCAGTTGAGCGCCGTCGGTCTTGAAGCCTTCGGTGTCCGAGTGAACGTAGCCGATGCCGGCCGAGCCGACAGCGTCTTGAGCGAAGGCCGGAGCGGCGATCAGGGTGGCGGCGGCGACCGAAGCGAGGAAGACGGTTTTCATTATGATTATCCTTTTTATACGCCGCCGGGTTCGCACCGTGGCGGCACGGGGAAGATAGGCCCCGCATTGTCGTTTCGCTGTTACGAACTTGTCATCTTTCAGCGGTTTAGGGGCGATGTTGCCGAAGGGTGACGCATTGCGGCACGTTTGCGTCGCGAGCCGGGGCGACAATGCGGCGGACGGTTAACAAGCCCGTCATGTGGCCTCGCTTTCGCCTCAGGCCTTAAAAAACGCCCGGCGTCCGATGCTCGATCGGCCTATTATAAGGAGTCTCGGGGCAGGCGAGGGGATGAGTCTCAAACGCCCGCCACGCAACGGTTTCGGCGCTTGACGAAAACGGAATCGGCGGGCATAAGCAGCCCTCTTGTTGGACCGGCTGTGCATCTTCGGGTGCAGACGCGGTTCGCAGGAACGACCTAAGTTACTGTTCTTTGCAGCATTCTTGGGACTTTATGGCCTTCGCGGGGAACTGCGTGGGCCAATCGTTTTTGCGGATTTGCGTTCCTTGGGGCTCTGCCCGAGGCTTCGGTCTTTGAAATGGTTCACAGGGACGCGGTTCCGACCGCTTGGGAATAACAACCGATATGGATCAAAGCATCCGCATCAGGCTCAAGGCCTTCGACCATCGCGTCCTCGATTTTTCGACGCGCGAAATTGTCAACACCGCCAAGCGCACCGGGGCGACCGTTCGTGGTCCGATCCCGCTGCCGACCCTGATCGAAAAGTTCACCGTGAACCGCTCGCCGCACGTCGATAAGAAGTCGCGTGAGCAGTTTGAAATCCGCACGCACAAGCGCGTGCTCGACATCATCGACCCCACCCCGCAAACCGTGGACGCGCTCATGAAGCTCGACCTGTCGGCCGGTGTGGACGTCGAGATCAAGATTTAAGAAAGAAAGAGGCGGGATCCGACATGCGTACGGGCGTGATCGCCAAGAAACTGGGTATGACGCGCGTCTTCGCTGAAGACGGCGCGCACATCCCGGTCACGGTTCTGCAGCTGGATGGCTGTCAGGTCGTGGGTCAGCGCACTCAAGAGCGGGACGGCTACGTCGCCCTGCAACTGGGCGCCGGGACCAAGAAGGCAAAAAACACCAACAAGGCTCAGCGCGAAGTTTTCGCCAAGGCCGAGGTCGAACCTAAGCACTATGTGACCGAGTTCCGCGTTGACGCGGATGCTCTGCTGGACGTGGGCGCCGAGCTGTCGGCCGATCACTTCCTGGCGGGCCAGAAGGTCGACATCCAGGGCGAGACCATCGGTAAGGGCTTCGCCGGCGCCATGAAGCGCTGGAACTTCGGCGGTCTGCGCGCCACGCACGGCGTCTCGCTGTCGCACCGTTCGCACGGTTCGACCGGCCAGCGTCAGGACCCGGGCAAGACCTTCAAGGGCAAGAAGATGGCCGGCCACTACGGCCAGGAAGTCGTCACCCAGCAGAACCTGACCGTCGTCCGCGTGGACGCCGAGCGCGGCCTGATCCTGATCAAGGGCGCTGTCCCGGGTCACGACGGCAGCTACGTCAAGGTTCGCGACGCCGTTAAGAAGGCTCGTCCGGCTGAAGCCCCGTTCCCGGGCGCTGTGAAGTCGGCTGCTGCTCCGGCTGCTGCTGCTCCGGCAGTGGAAGCCAATGAAGGCGGTGAAGCGTAATGAAACTCTCGGTCATCAAACTCGACGGCAAGGCTGCTGGCGACGTTGAGCTGTCGGAAGCCGTCTTCGGCATCTCCGACATCCGCGGCGACCTGCTGGCCCGTTACGTCAACTGGCAGCTGGCCAAGCGCCGCGCCGGCACGCACAAGGTTCAAACCCGCAACGAGAACTCTCGTACGGGCAAGAAGATGTACAAGCAAAAGGGCACCGGCGGCGCTCGTCACGGTTCGCGCCGTGCACCGCAGTTCGTCGGCGGTTCGCGCGCCTTCGGTCCGGTCGTTCGCGACCACGGCTATTCGCTGCCGAAGAAGGTCCGCGCCCTGGCTCTGCGTCACGCCCTGTCGTCCAAGGCCAAGGCCGGCGACCTGATCGTGGTCGACAGCGTTTCGGTCAAGGAAGCCAAGACGGCCTCGCTGCGCGAGACCTTCGGCAAGCTCGGCTGGACCAAGGCCCTGATCATCGCGGGTCCGGAAGTCGACACGAACTTCGGCCTGGCCGCTCGCAACATCCCGCACATCGACGTGCTGCCGAACGCCGGCCTGAACGTCTATGACATCCTGCGGGCCGACAAACTGGTGCTGACCAAGGCCGCCGTCGAGGCGATCGAGGCGCGCTTCGCTGAGAAGGAAGCCGCATAATGGCCGCCGCTCAACCCACCGCCAAGCACTACGACACCATCCTGGCTCCGGTGATCACCGAGAAGGCCACGATCCTGTCGGAACAGAACAAGGTCGTCTTCCGCGTCGCCGGAACCGCGACCAAGGACGAGATCGCTGCTGCGGTCGAAAGCCTGTTCAAAG
>NZ_DLNQ01000005.1:817275-953112 GCF_002479495.1 Brevundimonas sp. UBA7506 | reverse complement strand
GCGCCCTGGTGCTGGTCGACCGGTCCGAGCTCCACAAGGGCCGTCCCGAGAAGTCGCTGACCGAAGGCCTGACCAAGTCGGGCGGCCGCGGTCAGGGCGGTCGCATCGCTGTCCGCTTCCGCGGCGGCGGCGCCAAGACCCTGTACCGCAAGATCGACTTCAAGCGTCGCAAGTGGGACGTGGTCGGCACGGTCGAGCGTCTGGAATACGACCCGAACCGCACCGCCTTCATCGCCCTGGTGACCTACCCGGACGGCGAGAAGACCTACATCATCGCTCCGCAACGCCTGAAGGCCGGCGACGTCATCGTCGCTGGTGAGAAGGTCGACGTGAAGCCGGGCAACGCCATGCCGCTGCGCTCGATGCCCGTGGGTACGATCATCCACAACATCGAGATGAAGCCGGGCAAGGGCGCTCAGCTGGCCCGTTCGGCCGGCGCCTACGCCCAGCTGGTCGGTCGCGATCAGGGCTACGCCCAGATCCGTCTCGGCTCGGGCGAGCTGCGCATGGTTCTGGACTCGTGCATGGCCACTGTCGGCGCCGTGTCGAACCCGGACCACATGAACCAGAACCTCGGCAAGGCCGGTCGCGTTCGTCACATGGGCTTCCGTCCGCACGTTCGCGGCGTCGCCATGAACCCGATCGACCACCCGCATGGTGGTGGTGAAGGCCGGACCTCTGGTGGTCGTACCCCGGTTACGCCGTGGGGCAAGGACACCAAGGGCACCCGCACCCGCAAGAACAAGGCTACGGATAAGTTCATCATCCGTACTCGCCACGTGAAGAAGGCTCGCTAAGAATGGCCCGCTCCTCCTGGAAAGGCCCGTTTGTCGACGGGTATCTGCTCAAGAAGGCCGACGCCGTTCAAACGTCGGGCCGCAAGGACGTGATCAAGACCTGGTCGCGCCGCTCCACCATCCTGCCCCAGTTCGTCGGTCTGACGTTCGGCGTCCACAACGGCCAGAAGCACGTGCCGGTGATGGTCAACGAAGACATGGTCGGCATGAAGTTTGGCGAGTTCGCCCCGACCCGGAACTTCCCGGGTCACGCGGCGGACAAGAAGGCCAAAAGGAAGTAACTGATGGCCAAGTCCAACAACCCCCGCCGCGTCGGCGCCACCGAGGCTCGCGCCAAGCTGGTCAACGTTCGCATCAGCCCGCAAAAGCTGAACCTGGTCGCCGCTTCGATCCGCGGTCTGCCGGTCCAGAAGGCGCTGAACGAGCTGGAATTCAGCCGCAAGCGCATCGCCACCGACGTCCGCAAGGTTCTGTATTCGGCCGTTTCGAACGCCGAAAACAACCACAACCTCGACATCGACAACCTGGTCGTCGCCGAGGCCTTCGTGGGCAAGAACCTGGTGATGAAGCGTTTCGCGAGCCGCGCTCGTGGTCGCTCGTCGCGCATCCTGAAACCGTTCAGCGAGATCACGATCGTGGTCCGTGAAGCCGGCGAGGCCGCCTGATGGGACAGAAAATCAATCCGGTCGGTCTGCGCCTCGGCGTGAACCGCACGTGGGACAGCCGCTGGTTCGCCGGCGGCGCCGACTACGCCCGCCTGCTGCACCAGGACCTGAAGCTGCGTACGTGGCTGAAGGAACGCCTGGTCGCCGCCGGCGTGTCGCGCATCATCATCGAGCGCCCGCACAAGAAGTGCCGCGTGACGATCTACGCCGCTCGTCCGGGCGTCGTGATCGGCAAGAAGGGCGCTGACATCGAGAAGCTCCGCAAGGACATCTCGGCTCGCACCGAAGGCGAAGTTCACCTGAACATCGTCGAAGTCCGCAAGCCGGAAACCGATGCTCAGCTGATCGCTGAAAACATCGCTCAGCAGCTGGAGCGCCGGATCGCCTTCCGTCGCGCCATGAAGCGTTCGATGCAGTCGGCCATGCGCCTCGGCGCCAAGGGCGTCCGCATCAACGTTTCGGGCCGTCTGGGCGGCGCCGAAATCGCTCGTATGGAATGGTACCGCGAAGGTCGCGTGCCGCTTCACACCCTGCGCGCCGACATCGACTATGGCTTCTACGAAGCCAAGACGACCTACGGCATCATCGGCGTGAAGGTCTGGGTCTTTAAGGGTGAAGTGCTCGAGCACGACCCGATGGCTCAGGACAAGCGTTGGGCCCAGGAAGCCTCGGGTCCGTCGTCCAACGAAGGCCGTGGCGGCCCCCGCGGTGATCGCGGTCCGCGCCGTGGTCGTGAGGGCTGATAGGCCATGTTGCAACCGAAAAAGACCAAGTACCGCAAGGCCTTCAAGGGCCGCATCCATGGCTCGGCCAAGGGTGGTTTCTCGCTGAACTTCGGCTCCTACGGCCTGAAGACGGTGGAACCCGAGCGCATCACCGCGCGCCAGATCGAGGCGGCTCGCCGCGCGATCACGCGTCAGATGAAGCGTCAGGGCCGCGTCTGGATCCGCGTCTTCCCGGATCTGCCCGTCACGGGCAAGCCGGCTGAAGTCCGGATGGGTAAGGGCAAGGGCGCCGTGGACCATTGGGCCGCGCGCTGCCACCCGGGCCGTATCCTGTTCGAAATCGACGGCGTGCCGGACGATGTGGCTCGCGAAGCGCTGCGCCTCGGCGCCGCCAAGCTGCCGGTCCGCACCAAGGTGGTCACCCGCCTGGACGCCGGCATCGTTATGGAGCAAGCCGCGTAATGACCAAGATCGCTGATCTGCGGGCTCAAACCCCCGACCAACTGGCCGACGAGCTGCTGAAGCTCAAGAAGGAACAGTTCAACCTGCGCTTCCAGGCCGCCACCGGCCAGATGGAAAAAACCCACCGGGTCTCGGAAGTGCGTAAGGACATCGCCCGTATTTCCACGCTTCTGCGTGCGAACCGCGCGGCGGGTTAAGGAAACACCTATGCCCAAACGTATTCTTGAAGGCGTGGTCGTGTCCGACAAGGGCGACAAGACGGTCGTCGTGAAGGTCGAGCGCACTCTGCTGCACCCGGTCCTGAAGAAGATCGTCCGCCTGTCCAAAAAGTACCACGCTCACGATGAGGGCAACGCCCTCAAAGTCGGCGACGTCGCGCGCATCGTCGAGTGCGCCCCCAAGTCCAAGCTGAAGCGTTGGGAAGTCGTTTCCCCCGCCTCGGCTTCCTAAAGAAAAGGATCGGATCCCATGATCCAGATGCAAACTAACCTGGAGGTCGCCGATAACTCGGGCGCCCGCCGGGTCATGTGCATCAAGGTGTTGGGCGGCTCGAAGCGCCGCTACGCCTCGGTGGGCGACACTATTGTCGCCTCGGTGAAGGAAGCTATCCCGCGCGGCCGCGTGAAGAAGGGCGACGTCGTTCGCGCCATCGTCGTTCGCACCGCCAAGGACATCCAGCGCAAGGACGGCTCGGTTATTCGTTTTGACAAGTCGGCCGCCGTCATCGTCAACAAGCAGAACGAGCCTGTCGGCACGCGGATCTTCGGCCCGGTTCCCCGCGAACTGCGCGCCAAGAACCACATGAAGATCATCTCGCTGGCTCCGGAGGTCCTGTAATATGGCCGCCAAGATCAAGAAGGGCGACACGGTCGTCGTCCTGACCGGCAAGGACAAGGGACGCACCGGCCAGGTGCTGAAGGTCCTGCCGACCGAAAACCGCGTCGTCGTGCAAGGCGTCAACATGGTTCAGCGCCACACGCGCCCGACCCAGGCTGACCCGCAAGGCGGCATCAAGCACAAGGAAGCCTCGCTTCACCTGTCGAACGTCGCGATCGCCGACGCCAACGGCAAGGCGACCCGCGTCGGCTTCAAGGTCGAAGGCGACGCCAAGGTTCGCTTCGCCAAGACCACGGGAGACGTCATCTAATGGCTGACACCAAGTACACGCCGCGTCTCAAGACCGAATATCAGGAGCGCATCCGCGCCGCCCTGAAGGAAAAGTTCGGTTACACGAACGAGATGCAGATCCCCAAGCTGGACAAGATCGTCCTGAACATGGGTGTCGGTGAAGCTGTCGCAGACTCCAAGAAGGTCAATGCGGCCCTCAAGGACCTGACGGCCATCGCCGGTCAGAAGGCTGTGCCGACCAAGGCTCGTAACTCCATCGCCGGCTTCAAGCTGCGCGAAGGCATGGTCATCGGCGGCAAGGTCACGCTGCGCGGCGCCCAGATGTACGAGTTCCTGGACCGCTTCATCACGATCGCGCTGCCGCGCGTGAAGGATTTCCGTGGTCTGAAGGGCACCTCGTTCGACGGTCGCGGCAACTACGCCACGGGTCTGAAGGAACACATCGTGTTCCCTGAGATCAACTACGACCAGATCGATCAGATGTGGGGCATGGACATCGTCGTCTGCACCACGGCCAAGACCGATGAGGAAGCCAAGGCTCTCCTCACCGAGTTCAAGTTCCCGTTCATCAAGAACTGAGCGGGAAGGGAAGAGAACAATGGCTAAGAAAAGCGCCGTAAACCGTAACGAAGCCGTCAAGGCTCTGGTTGCGAAGTATGCCGCAAAGCGCGCCGCCCTGAAGGCGACCGCCAACGATGAAAGCCTGCCGCTGGAAGAGCGTTTCGACGCTCGTCTGAAGCTGGCAGCCCTGCCGCGCAACTCCGCGCCGGGCCGCATTCGCAACCGTTGCGAAGTGACGGGTCGCCCGCGGGCTTACTACCGTAAGCTCAAGATGAGCCGTATCGCCCTGCGCGAACTCGGCAACCTGGGGCAGATCCCCGGCCTGACGAAGTCGAGCTGGTAAGGGGAGCGAACAGATATGATGATCAACGATCCCCTGAGCGACATGATCGCTCGCATCAAGAACGCGGCGACCCGCAAGCGTTCCAAGGTGCTGACCCCGGCCTCCCGTCTGCGCCAGCGCGTCCTCGACGTGCTGCAGGACGAAGGCTACATCCGCGGCTATTCGCTGGTTCAGAACCCCGGCGAGTTCCCGCAGTTCGAGATCGAGCTGAAGTACTTCGACGGCCAGCCGGTGATCGCTGAGATCGCCCGCGTGTCGAAGCCCGGCCGCCGCGTTTACTCGGCCATCAACGAGCTGAAGCCGGTCAAGAACGGCCTCGGCATCTCGATCCTTTCGACTTCGAAGGGCGTCATGTCCGACGCCGCCGCCCGCGACGCTAACGTCGGCGGCGAAGTCCTCTGCAGGGTCTACTGATATGTCCCGTATTGGCAAGAAAACCATTGCTGTGCCGAAGGGCGTGACTGTCACGCTCAACGGCCAGACCGTCTCGGTCAAGGGTCCCAAGGGCGAACGCTCCTGGACCGTGGCCGAAGAGATCGAAGTCAAGCAGGAAGGCGACGAACTGTCGCTGACCCCGCGTTCGGACACGCCTCGCGCTCGCGCGATGTGGGGTCTGTCGCGCACCCTGGTCGACAACATGGTCACCGGCGTGACCTCGGGCTTCGAAAAGACCCTGGAACTGGTCGGCGTGGGTTACCGCGCTGCGCTGAAGGGCCAGGCTCTGTCGCTGCAGCTCGGCTTCTCGCATGAAGTCGACATCGCGCCGCCGGCCGGCATCACCTTCGTCGTGCCGAAGCAGACCGAGATCAAGATCTCGGGCAACGACAAGCAGGCCGTCGGTGAAATCGCCGCCGTCATCCGCAAGCTGCGTCCGCCGGAACCCTACAAGGGCAAGGGCGTGCGCTATCAGGGCGAGACCGTCCGGCGCAAGGAAGGCAAGAAGAAGTAAGTCATGGCTCTTTCTCTGCAACAACAAGCCAAGCGCCGCGCCGAACGCAACCGTCGTCGCCTCAAGGCTGTCGCCAACGGTCGTCTGCGTCTGTCGGTCTTCCGTTCGGACAAGAACATCTCGGCTCAAATCATCGACGACGCCCAGGGCGTCACGGTGGCCGCCGCCTCGTCGCTGGAAGGCGGCAAGGGTTCCAAGGGTTCGGACGTCGCCGCAGCTGCTGCGATCGGCAAGCTGATCGCCGAGCGCGCCAAGGAGAAGGGCGTCACCGACGTCGTCTTCGACCGCGGCGGCTACATCTATCACGGCCGCGTCAAGGCGCTGGCGGAGGCCGCGCGTGAAGCCGGCCTGAACTTCTAAGGGATCGAGAAGCATGGCTCGTGAACCCCAACGCGGACAAGGTGGTCAGAACCGCGACCGCCGCGACCGCAACGCTCCTGTTGTCGACGGCCCGGATTCGGACATCGTCGAAAAGCTGGTGCACATCAACCGCGTCGCCGCCACCGTTAAGGGCGGACGTCGTTTCTCGTTCGCAGCCCTGATGGTCGTCGGCGACGGCAAGGGCCGCGTCGGCTTCGGTCACGGCAAGGCGCGCGAAGTGCCGGAAGCCATCCGTAAGGCGACCGAAGAAGCCAAGAAGACGATGATCCGCGTTCCGCTGCGCGAGAACCGCACCCTGCACCACGACGGCAACGGCCGTTGGGGCGCAGGCAAGATCATGATGCGCGCTGCCCCTCCCGGCACGGGCGTCATCGCCGGCGGTCCGATGCGTGCGGTCCTCGAAACCCTCGGCGTCCAGGACGTCGTGGGCAAGTCGACCGGCTCGTCGAACCCCTACAACATGATCCGCGCGACCTTCGAAGCTCTGAAGGTTCAATCGTCGCCGCGTCAGGTTGCTGCAAAGCGTGGCAAGAAGGTCGCCGACCTGATGGGCCGCCGCAACGACGGCGCCTCGGCGCCTGAAGCAGTCGAGGGCTGATAGACATGGCCAAGAACGAAAAAGCCACCGTCACGGTTCGCCAGACGGCCAGCCCGATCCGCCGCAAGTCGGATCAGCGCGCCACCCTGTCGGGCCTGGGTCTGAACCGCATCGGCCGCGAGTCGACGCTGGAAGACACCCCCTCGGTCCGTGGGATGATCGCCAAGGTCGCCCACATGGTCGAAGTGGTCGAGAAATAAGACGATGCGCCCTCTCCCGATCCCGGGGGAGGGCGTTTCTCTTTGAAGAAGCATCTTGCGATGCTGCGACGGGCCGCCTAGAAGCGGCCCTTCAATTTTTCCAACGCCGAGTCAGAGTCGCCTTTGCGGCCTGGCGCTAGAACCCGAAAGGATCAGGCATATGAAACTGAACGAAATCCGCGACAACGAAGGCGCACACAAGAAGCGCATGCGCGTCGGCCGCGGCCCGGGTTCGGGCAAGGGCAAGACCGCCGGTCGCGGCGTCAAGGGTCAGAAGTCGCGTACCGGCGTCGCCATCGGCGGCTTCGAAGGCGGCCAAATGCCGCTGTACATGCGTATGCCGAAGCGCGGCTTCAACAACCCGAACGCGCTGAAGCTGGCCGAAGTGAACCTGTGGCGCGTGCAAGAAGCCATCGACGCCGGCAAGCTGGACGCCAAGGCTGAAATCAACGGCGCCGCCCTGGTGGCCGCCGGCGTGATCCGTCGCGTCAAGGACGGCGTCCGCGTTCTGGGCGAAGGCGAACTGAAGGCCAAGCTGAACCTGGTCGTCTGGTCGGCCTCGTCGGGCGCGATCAAGGCCATCGAAGCCGCCGGCGGCAAGGTCGAGCAACAGCGCATCGCCGCTGAAGCCAAGGCCGCTGCCCGCGTCGAGAAGCGCAACGCCGCCAAGGGTAAGGCTCCGGCCGCCAAGGCGCCGCTGGGCGACGCCAACAAGGTCTCGGCCCGCGCCAAGCGCGCCGCCGCCAAGGCCTAAAATCGATATCGTCATCCCGTGCTAGCGCCGCTGATGCGGCGTTCGCCGGGATCATCCGCACCGGGATGACGATTTTCCGAAAGCGGCTCTCGCAAGGGAGCCGCTTTCCGCCTATCTGACGACGGGCATAGTCGTGGGGACCGCCTGATGGCTTCGGCCGCTGAACAACTCGCTGCCAATATGAACATGGGCTCGTTCGCGAAAGCGACCGAGCTGCACAAACGCCTGCTGTTCACGCTGGGCGCACTGCTGGTCTATCGGATCGGCACCTATGTTCCGATTCCCGGCATCAATTCCGAGGCCTTCCTGGCCTTCTTCCAGAACCCGGACGGCCAGCGCGGCATCCTGGACATGTTCAACATGTTCTCGGGCGGCGCGGTCGAGCGTATGGCCGTCTTTGCGTTGAACGTGATGCCGTACATCTCGGCCTCGATCATCGTGCAGCTGATGGGCGCGGTTTACCCGCCCTGGGAGAAGCTGAAGAAGGAAGGCGGCGAAAGCGGCCGCAAGCAGCTGAACCAGTACACCCGTTACCTGACGGTCTTCCTGGCTCTGGCCCAGTCCTTCGGCATCGCGGCGGGTCTGAACGCCCAGGCCGGCCTGATCGACCAGCCCGGCCTGTTCTTCATCATCTCGACGGTCACCACCCTGACCGGCGGCACCATGTTCCTGATGTGGCTGGGCGAGCAGGTGACGGCGCGCGGCGTCGGCAACGGCATCTCGCTGATCATCTTCGCCGGCATCGTGGCGGTTCTGCCG
This sequence comes from Brevundimonas sp. UBA7506, assembly GCF_002479495.1. Lineage (GTDB taxonomy): Bacteria > Pseudomonadota > Alphaproteobacteria > Caulobacterales > Caulobacteraceae > Brevundimonas. Next base: position 944,790 of record NZ_DLNQ01000005.1, on the reverse strand, counting down.
TCCACCGTCGCCCGCCTGCTGGGCCTGGCCCAACAGGGTCAGATGTCGGCCTTCGTGCTGCTGTTCATCGCCATCCTGGCTGTGGCCACGATCGTCTTCATCGTCTTCATGGAGCGCGCCCAGCGCCGCCTTCTGATCCAGTATCCGAAGCGCCAGGAAGGCAACCGCATGACGGGCGGCGAGCGCTCGTTCCTGCCGCTGAAGGTTAACACCGCCGGCGTCATCCCGGCCATCTTCGCCTCGTCGCTGCTGATGCTGCCGACGACGGTCGCCACCTTCACCGCCCAGGCCAACCTGCCCGAGTGGATGAGCTGGCTGCCGCTGGTGACGGCGCAGCTGACGCACGGCCAGCCGCTGTTCATGATCCTGTATGCGGTCCTGATCGTCTTCTTCTGCTTCTTCTACACCTCGATCACCTTCAACCCCGAGGACACGGCCGAGAACCTGCGCAAGTACGGCGGCTTCCTGCCGGGGATCCGTCCGGGCAAGCGCACGGCCGAGTACCTGGACTATGTGCTGACGCGCCTGACGGTGATCGGCGCCGCCTACATCACCGCGGTCTGCCTGCTGCCTGAGTTCCTGGTCAGCAGCCTGGGTAACAGCCTCTACTTCGGAGGAACGTCTATCTTGATCGTCGTCTCGGTCACGATGGACACTGTCGCCCAGATCCAGTCCCAACTGCTGGCGCACCAGTACGAGGGTCTGATCAAGAAGGCCAAGCTGCGTGGTCGCGGCGGCCGGGGCGGTTCCGCCCCCGCCCGCCGCTGATCGTCGGGTAGGGGAGCCCGCAAGATGAATCTGATCCTGTTCGGGCCGCCCGCGGCCGGCAAGGGCACGCAAGCCAAGCGTCTGGTCGAGGAGCGGGGCATGATCCAGCTCTCGACCGGCGACATGCTTCGCGCGGCGATTGCTTCCGGCTCGGAACTGGGCCTCAAGGTCAAGGACGTGCTGGCGCGCGGCGACCTCGTCACCGACGAGATCGTCATCGCCCTGATCGAGGACCGCCTGCCGGAGGCCGAGGCCGCCGGCGGCGCCATCTTCGACGGCTTCCCGCGCAACGTCGCCCAGGCCGAGGCCCTGGACGCCATGCTGGCCAAGCGGGGCGCTCAGATCGACCGCGTTGTTCGCCTGAAGGTCGACGACGAAGCCCTGACCGCCCGCATCGGCAAGCGTTTCGCCGAGCAGGGCCGTCCGGACGACAATCCGGAGACCTTCAAGGATCGCCTGGCCGTCTACAACGCCCAGACCGCGCCGCTGCTTCCCTATTACGAAGCCCAGGGCAAGCTGACCGAGATTGACGGCATGGGCGATATCGCCACGGTCGCCGCCGCCATCGACGGCGCTTTGGTCTAGGACGCCCTGATCGGAAGCGATGTTCGGGCGTTAGGCGTTCGGGCATTCGCTTCAAAGGGGCGCAGATGAGCAGCAGACCGTCGTCTCGAAACGTCAGGCTCGCCAAGGCGAGCGTGACGGTGGGTGTCGGTTTTCTGCATCTGGTCCTGTTCGGCCTGCTCGGGCGCCTTCAGCCCGACATAGCCCCCACGCCTGTGTCGCGGCCGGTTGAGGTAGAGCTCGTCCGGCCGTCGCCAATTCCGCCCCGACCGCTTCCTCCGCCCAAGCCTGCGCGCGCCGAAGGCGGCGGGGCCCCGGCGGCGGCGTCCAGGACCCATTCGCCGCCGCGCAAGGCCGAGCGCACGCCGGAGTTGACTGCGCCGCCTCGGCCCGCGCCTCAGCCGCCGCTGGTGATCGGCGTCGCGCCTGAAGCCAGCCCGACGCCTGGGCAGGGATCAGGCGGCGAGGGGGGCGGGTTCGGCGTCGGTGTCGGCTCCGGGGCGGGGCCAGTGTCAGGGGGCTCCCGTTTCAGGTTGTTGCGCGGTCCGACCCAGGCCGATCTGCGGGCGGTCCATCCGACAGCGGCCTTTCGACGACGCATGGGGGGGCGTGTATCCCTGTCCTGCCGTATCCGGTTGGACACCCGTCTGGAGGCGTGCCGAGTCATGGAGGAGGCCCCGCCGGGCTTGGGCTTTGGTCAGGCGGCCCTGGCGGTATCGGTCCATTTTCGCTTTCAGCCGCCGGTTCGCGACGGTGCGCCTGTGGACAATCAGGAGGTTCCTGTCGTGGTCATCTGGCCCTGACGGTCGGCTAGGGGTTGAACGCCGTGCATCCTGGCGCATGATGGCCGCATCTCGTTGTTATTTTGAATGCGGCGGAGAGGCCCGATGACGATTGCCGTGAATTGGGGGGCTGGCGACCAGAGGCGTCTGGGCGTGGTTGCTCTGGTGAGCGTTGCGCATCTGGCCCTAATCATCGCTTTCGCCATGAACCGGCTTGAGGCGGCTGAAGAGCCGCTGGCGCAACCCGTGTTTGATGTTCTCATGATGCGACGTCCCCTCACGGCGTCGACGGCGAGGGGCCTAGAGGCGGGCGGAGAGGGCAGGGCGACGCCGTCGCGAATTCACGTCCAACCGGACCCCGATGTTGAACGGGCCGAGTTGGCGGCGCCGCAGGCCTTGGCGCCGCTGCCGGCGCTTGAGATCGGTCAGGCTGTCGCGCCTTCCATCGACGCGGGCATGGGCCTGGGCGATAGCGGGGAAGGTCGCGGTCTGGGGGAAGGCGACGGGAATGGCTCAGGGCTGGGGCGCGGCGCGGGGCCAGTCTTGATCAGCGGCCCGCGGGGCGCCGTCATGACGACGGACGTCGCCGCCAGTTCTCTGGCTGCGCTTCCCGGCGCCTATGCGATCATGCAGTGCTATATCCGAGCGGGTCGCGACCGGCTCGAGGACTGTCGCGTCAGGGAGGAACACCCCGTCGGCCGGGGCGTGGGGCAGGCCGCCTTGCGCAAGGCGGCCGAGTTTCGCTATCAGCCGCCCAGTCGGTTGGGCCGATTTGGCGGTCGGCACCGGCAGATGATCGCAGTGGCCTTTCCCCCGGCTGCGGTGGAAGCCGAGGCCGCTGGCGAGCGCGCCCGTTGACGCCATGAGAATCCCCTGTATAAGGGCCGCTTCCGCGAAGGGCGCACACGTTCCAGGTCTGTTGACCGGAGCGGTTTCCGCGTCTGTTTAAGCGTATCTGGAGATTCTCGTGGCCCGTATCGCTGGCGTCAACATTCCGACCAACAAGCGCGTCGAAATCGCGCTTCAGTACATCCATGGCATCGGCGCGCACGCCGCCAAGGAAATCACCGCGAAGGTCGGCATTGAGCCTGCTCGCCGCGTCAACTCGCTGACTGATGCTGAAATCCTGCAGATCCGTGAAACGATCGACAAGGATCACACCGTCGAGGGCGACCTGCGCCGTGAAACCTCGATGAACATCAAGCGCCTGATGGACCTGGCCTGCTACCGCGGCCTGCGTCACCGCAAGGGCCTGCCGGTCCGCGGTCAGCGCACGCACACCAACGCCCGCACCCGCAAGGGCCCGGCCAAGCCGATCGCCGGCAAGAAGAAGTAAGAGAAAGAGCTGACCGATGGCTAAGGAACCGGGTCGCATTAAGCGCCGCGAACGCAAGAACATCACGTCGGGCGTGGCTCACGTGAACGCCTCTTTCAACAACACCATGATCACGATCACGGACGCCCAAGGGAACGCGATTTCCTGGTCGTCGGCCGGTCACATGGGCTTCAAGGGTTCGCGCAAGTCGACCCCGTATGCTGCCCAGATGGCTGCTGAAGACGCCGGCAAGAAGGCTCAAGAGCACGGCGTGAAGACGCTGGAAGTCAACGTCTCGGGTCCGGGTTCCGGCCGTGAGTCGGCGCTCCGCGCTCTGCAGGCCGTCGGTCTGACGATCACGACCATCCGCGACGTCACCCCGATGCCGCACAACGGTTGCCGTCCGCCCAAGCGTCGCCGCGTCTAATCGCGACAGCGTTCCAGGCACCCCCAATCTCCGTCGGCTCCACCATGGCCTCGTCGACAAGGCCGGAGCCGACGAAACCCGTTCGAGGGACTCTATGATCGAAAGAAACTGGCAAGAGCTGATCCGTCCCGAGAAGCCGCAAGTGGAAGGCGGTTCCGACCCGCTGCGCAAGGCGCGTCTGGTCGCTGAGCCCCTCGAGCGCGGTTTCGGTGTGACGCTCGGCAACGCGCTTCGTCGCGTTCTGCTGTCCTCGCTGCAAGGCGCGGCGGTCACGGCTATCCAGATCGACGGCGTTGTTCACGAGTTCTCGTCGCTGGAAGGCGTGCGGGAAGACGTGGTCGACATCGTCCTGAACATCAAGCAACTGGCGCTGCGCATGCACGCCGAAGGCCCCAAGCGCATGACCCTGCGCGCCACGGGCCCCGGCGTCGTCACGGCGGGCCAGATCGAAGTTCCGGCTGACATCGAGGTTCTGAACCCCGATCACGTCATCTGCACGCTGGACGACGGCGCTTCGATCCGCATGGAACTGACGGTCCAGAACGGCAAGGGCTACGTCGCCGCCGAACTGAACCGCCCGGAAGATGCGCCGATCGGCCTGATCGCCGTCGACGCCCTGTACTCGCCGGTCAAGCGCGTCGCCTATCGCGTCGAGCCGACCCGTCAGGGCCAGTCGATGGATTACGACAAGCTGATCCTGGAAGTTGAAACCAACGGCGCCGTCTCGCCGGTTGACGCGGTGGCTTACGCCGCCCGCATCCTGCAAGACCAGCTGCAGATCTTCATCACCTTCGACGAGCCGACCAAGGCGGTTGAGGCGACGGACGGCAAGCCCGACCTGCCCTTCAACCCGGCCCTGCTCAAGAAGGTCGACGAACTGGAGCTGTCGGTCCGCTCGGCGAACTGCCTGAAGAACGACAACATCGTCTACATCGGCGACCTGATCCAGAAGACCGAGGGCGAAATGCTTCGCACCCCGAACTTCGGCCGCAAGTCGCTGAACGAGATCAAGGAAGTTCTCGCGACGATGGGCCTGTCGCTCGGCATGGACGTGCCGAACTGGCCGCCCGAAAACATCGAAGATCTGGCCAAAAAGTTCGACGACCAGATCTGATCATCAACCCTCCGCCCAGCGCCTGTCGGCGCGGATGGGGCGGTTAGAATGAAAAGGCCCCAGGTCCCGCCCCTATGATTAGGCCGGAAACCAGGGTTGAGTAGGAGAGACCCCGATGCGCCACGGCGCCGCTTACCGCAAGCTCGGCCGTACGGTCAGCCACCGCCAAGCCATGTTCGCCAACATGGCCGCCTCGCTGATCAAGCACGAGCAAATCACGACCACCCTGCCGAAGGCGAAGGAACTGCGTCCCTTCGTTGAGAAGCTGGTCACGCTCGCCAAGAAGGGCGACCTGCACGCTCGTCGTCAGGCCATCAGCGCCGTCCGCGACGTGCCGCAAGTCGGCAAGCTGTTCGAAACGATCGGCCCGCGCTACGCCGAACGTTCGGGCGGTTACATCCGCATCATGAAGGCCGGCTTCCGTCACGGCGACAACGCCGCGATGGCCGTGATCGAGTTCGTCGATCGCGACGTCGAAGCCAAGGGCAAGGACTCCGGTCCGGTCTTCGCCATTGAGGGCGACGAGGCCTGATCGGCTTCTTCAACCTGAAGACATGAAGAGGCGGCTGGAGCGATCCAGCCGCCTTTTTCGTTGTCCGCCGCGATGCGGGGGGCGATAGAGCGAGCATGAGTAAGCTCGAAGACCGCATCGTCGCCTACACGCCCGACCATCGCGACGTTTGGAAGGCGCTCAACGCGGATTGGCTGGCTGAGGGCGGCTTCGCCCTGGAGGCCAAGGATCATCTGACGCTGGACGATCCCGAGGGCCAGATCCTGGCCAAGGGCGGTCACATCTTCTTCGCCGAGCGGGGCGGGGTTTCGGTCGGCTGCTGCGGCCTGATCGCCATGGCGGACGGCGGCTATGAGGTGACCAAGATGACGGTGCGGCCTGAGGCGCGCGGCGGCGGGCTGGCCCTGCGGCTTCTGGAGACCTGCGAGGCGGCGGCCCGGAATGCGGGCGCGCACCGCCTCTATCTTGAGACCAGCTCGACGCTGGGCCCGGCGCTGGGGCTCTATGCCCGGTTCGGCTTCGTGAACCTGCCGCCCCAGCCGACGCCCTATGCGCGCGCCGACGTCTGGATGGAGAAGCGGCTGATCTCTCAGGCGAAGATCTGAGTTTGGACGCGAGGGCGTCCAAACCGATTTCGCTCTCGCCGCTACTCCTTCGACAGGTCCTGACGGCTGAACCAGGCGATGGCGGCCCCAAGGGGGGCGAGGCTCCACAGAGCCAGGCTGACGATGGCCTTGATGGCGACGCCGTCGGGCAGGGTGGTGGCTGCCATGCCGCCCTTGATCAGCGTCTTGAGCGTCTCGAACGCGGCGCCGGGGAGCAACAGGTGCGTCAGCCAGTCGCCCGGCTCCAGCCCCAGCAGGGGCGCGAACGGCCCGCCGAGGAAGAACTGGCCGATGCCGAGCACCAGCGGGATGAACAGGGCCGCCAGCAGGGATCGGGTGACGGTGGCGGCCAGCAGGCTGATCATCAGAAACTGAACCACCCGCACGAAGGACAGCAGGAAGAGCAGCCCGAACTGGCCAGCTTCGGTCGCGCCGAAGGTGAAGGTCAGGGGGCGGGCGAAGATCGCGGCCTTGATCACTTCGGACAGGGCGCCGCTCAGCAGGAAGATCAGCATGGCCGCCAGCGCCAGCATTTTCAGCACCCCGACCTTGCCCAACAGCAGGTTCGGTCGGCTGTTACGGGCGCTGATCAGACGCCAGGTCTCCCAGCGATAGTCGCCGGCATAGAGGGTGGCGGCGCCGATCAGGAGGAAGGCGAGGATGGCCGGGTTGGCCAGGTCGCCGGCATTGCTGGCGAGAGCCTGACCCAGGTCCAGAGGGCCGCCGAGCGACAGTTCGGGGGGCAGTTGGCCGCCGTTGATCTGGGCCGCCTTCGACTTGAGCAGGAAGAAGCCGAGGGCCGATACGAGCAGGCCGACGACGGGCACGAAGAAGATGCTCCAGAAGATCGCGGTGCGGTTCTGAAGCAGGCGCCAGGATTCGGAGCGGATGGCGTCAGCCAGCATGGAGGGCCTCGCGGATTTGCGCCTCGGTGCGCGCGGGGCCGGTCTCGGCCATGAAGACGCTTTCCAGATCAGCGCCGACCCAGCGGGCCTCGTCGATGTCCACGCCCTGTTCAATCAGAGCGCGCAGCAAGGCGGGGCCCTCGGCGCGCGGGATGGCGGCCAGAACGGCGTCGCCGTCCAGCGACCCCTTGTCGCCCAGGACGCCCATGATCCTGGCCAGGGGCGTGGCCGACAGGCGCAGGCGCTCGCCCGCCGCGGTCAGGTCGTTGACCTTGCCCTCGGCGGCCAGTGTGCCGCGATTGAAGATGGCGACCCGGTCGCAGACTCGTTGGACCTCGAGCAACTGGTGGCTGGCCAGGATGATGGTCACGCCGTCGTCGTCGGCCAGGCTGCGGATCAGGGCGCGCATCTCCTGGATGCCGGGCGGGTCCATGCCGCTGGTCGGCTCATCCAGGATGACGAGATCGGGCTTGGTCATCAGGGCGGCGGCGACGCCGAGGCGCTGCAACATGCCGACCGAGAAGCCGCGCACGCGGCGGTTGGCGGCCTCGGTCAGGCCGACGCGGTCCAGCCAGGCGTCGATGGCGGCCTCCTTGCCCATTCCATGCGCCAGCGCCAGCCACTCCAGCACCTGACGCGCGGTCATGTACGGCGGGAAGCGGGGCGTCTCGATCATGGAGCCGATGCGGCGCATGACGGCGGGATCGCCCGCGTGCTGGCCCAGAACCCTGACCTCGCCTGCCGTCGGCCGGATCAGGCCCAGCAGGATGCGGAACAGGGTGGACTTGCCGGCGCCGTTCGGCCCCAGCACGCCGTAAACCCCGCCGCGCGGGATAGAGAGGCTCAGCCCGTCCAGGGCGCGCACCGCGCCATAGGTCTTGGTCAGGCCGATCGTTTCGATAACAGCGGTCATGCTGCAGAGCTTGGCCCGGTGGGGATAAACCGGCAAGCCGTCTTCTGCATGTCGCAGATTAAGCTTAGGCAATCTCCCCGAAGTCGCTTCGGAGTTCCCCATGTTTTCTCGCGTCGCGGGCCTGTGTCTGGCCCTGCTGCTGACCGCCTGCGCCACCACGCCGGTTCAGACCCCCGAGCCGCAGCCGGTCGAGCCGCCGCTGGTCATGCTGATCTCCATCGACGGGTTCCGCGCCGACTATCTGGATCGTGGCGTCACGCCCAACCTGTCGCGTCTGGCGGGCGAGGGGGCCACGGGGCCGATGCGGCCGTCCTTCCCCAGCGTGACCTTTCCCAATCACTATACGCTGGTGACGGGTCTGCACCCGGACCACCACGGCATCGTCGGCAACAACATGATCGACGCCGAACTGGGCCGGTTCTCGCTGGGCAACAAGCAGGCCGTGACCGACCGTCGCTGGTGGGATCAGGGCGAGCCGATCTGGGTCTCGGCCGAGAAGGCGGGGGTGAAGACGGCGACCATGTTCTGGCCGGGCTCCGAGGCCGATATTCACGGCGTGCGCCCGACCTACTGGACCACCTTCGATCAAGGCATGCCCGGCGACGCGCGCGTGGACCGCGTGCTGCAATGGATGGACCTGCCGGCGGACCAGCGGCCGCAGCTGACCACCCTCTACTTCGACATCGTCGACACCCAGGGCCACCACAACGGCCCCGACGCGCCCGAAACCGCCGAGGCGATCCGCTCGGTTGACGCTTCCATCGGCCGTCTGGTCGAGGGGCTGAAGGCGCGGGGCCTCTATGAGCGCACCGTGCTGGTGGTCGTGTCCGATCACGGCATGGCCGCGACCTCGCCCGAGCGGGTGACGTGGATCGACGATCTGATCGACCCTGCGGCCATCCAGATCATCTATTCCGGCGCGGTGACCTTCCTGAACCCCGTGGCCGGTCGCGAGGCCGAGGTCGAGGCGGCGCTGCTGGGCTCACGTCCGCATCTGGACTGCTGGAGGAAGAGCGAGATTCCGGCGCGGTTCGTGCTGGGCTCCAACCCGCGCGTCTCGGCCATCGTCTGCGCCTCCGAGCCTGGCTGGACCTTCACGACCAGGGCGCGGCCGGTGACCAAGCCGGGCGGGGCGCACGGCTATGACAACGCCTCGCCGGACATGGCGGCCATCTTCATCGCCCACGGGCCGGGCGTGGTTCCGGGCCGCCGGTTGACCGATCTGGACAGCGTGGACGTCCAGCCCTTCCTGGCCCGCCTGCTACGCATCAACGCCCCGCGCGGCGACGGGCGTCCGGAGGATACTTTGGCGGTGACCACGCGCTAACCCGCTTCGTCATCCCGGACGAAGCCTCTCGCAGAGAGGCGCAGATCCGGGACCGCCCAAGACGCAGAGGTCGGCGCCTCCTGCGGTCCCGGATAGCCCTTCGGGCTTCCGGGATGACGGGAGGGGGCCTAGAACGACGTTCCGAATTCGCGAGCGCCCATGTCCCTGCATCATCCCAAGGTTCGCCGCGCGGCGATCGCCTTCATCCTCGTGACCGCGGTGCTGGACATCGTGGCCATGGGGATCGTCATCCCTGTGCTGCCGCACCTGATCGAGGAGTTCGTCGGTTCCAACGCCCAGGCGGGCTTGCTGAACGGACTCTTCATCGCCCTGTGGGCGGGGATGCAGTTTCTGGCCTCGCCGGTCATCGGCTCGTTGTCGGACCAGTACGGGCGGCGGCCGGTCATCCTGATCAGCTGCGCCGGGCTGGCGGCGGACTATGTGCTGATGGCCCTGGCGCCGAACCTGTGGTGGCTGGCGGCAGGAAGGCTGATCGCGGGCGTCACCTCGTCCAGCTTCACCACCATCTACGCCTACATGGCCGACATCACCGAGCCTGAGAAACGGGCCCGGGCCTATGGCCTGATCGGCGCGGCCTTCTCGGGCGGCTTCGTGCTGGGGCCGGTGCTGGGTGGGTTCCTCGGCGAGTTCGGCCCGCGCGTGCCCTTCTGGGTGGCGGGCGGTCTGTCGGGCGTGGCCTTCCTCTATGGCCTGTTCATCCTGCCCGAGAGCCTGGCTCCCGAGAAGCGGATGAAGTTCAGCTGGGGCCGCGCCAATCCGGTCGGGGCCATGATGCTGTTGCGTCGTCACGCGGAACTGACCGGCCTCGCGATCGTGAACTTCCTGCTCTACTTCGCCCACCACGTCTTTTCGGCGGTCTTCGTCCTCTATGCCGGGCTGAGATATGGCTGGGGACCGTGGGAGGTCGGGATGCTGCTGGCCCTGGTCGGCGTGCTGGACATGATCGTCCAGGGCGTTCTGGTCGGGCCGGTGTCGAAGAAGCTGGGCGACCGGATGACCATGATCCTGGGCTTGTGCGGCGGCACCCTGGGCATCGCCCTGATGGGCTGGGCGCCGACGGGCGTGGCCTTCATCATCGCCATGCTGCCCAACGCCCTGTGGGGCCTGGCCATGCCGACCCTGCAGTCGCTGATGACCCGGCGCGTCAGCGAGAGCGAGCAGGGCCAGTTGCAGGGCGCCAACATGAGCGTCGCCTCCATCGCGGGCGTGGCCTCGCCGCTGTTCTTCGGCTGGATCTATTCGGTGTCTGTGGGCGAGGGCTTTGGGCCGGCGACGGCATGGTTGCGGGGCGTCGGCATCGACGCGAAGCTAGCGTCGGCAGCGGTGGACGCCCTTTCGACGCCGGGTCTGGCCTTCTATCTGGCCGCCGTCGTCCTGGCCCTGGCCGCCCTGATCGGCTGGATCACGGCGCGACGGGCGGAACGAGATGAGGTCACGCTCGTTTGATCGCGGCGACGCTTCGAGGCGTTCGGCGGCCTTGATCCTGTCGAAAAGCCGAGGCGGAATGGCGTGAACGCCCAAGCTTGTAGAACCGGGACGAGATGAAGACTTCCAGACTGGCCCTCGCCGCCGCCCTGATGCTGTCCGCCTGCGGCCAGCCCCAGCCGTCCAAGGCCCAGGAAGGCGTCTTCGCCGAACAGCCGCGCCAAGCCCCGCGCGACGCCGGCTCGATGAAGTCCAGCTTCGCCCCCGTGGTGCGCGAGGCCGCGCCCGCCGTGGTCAACATCTCGGCTCTGAGGCGTGAGCAGGCCGATCCATTCTGGACGATGTACACAGGTCAGACAGTTCGACAGTCCGGCTCAATCGGATCGGGTGTCATTGTGAGGGCGGATGGGATCGTGGTGACCAACAACCACGTCATCCAGAACATGCAGCAGATCCGAGTCACCTTGAATGATCGGCGCGAATATCCCGCCAAGGTTTTGCTGGCTGATGAGCGCTCTGACATTGCGGTGCTGCAGTTGGAGGGGGTCGAGGGCGACCTGCCGGTGATGCGGATCGACGATCAGGAAGAACAGCAGGTCGGCGACCTGGTTCTGGCCATCGGCAATCCTTTCGGCGTCGGTCAGACGGTGACCACGGGGATCGTGTCCGCCCTGAACCGCACCGAGACGGGGATCAGCGATTCCAGCTCCTTCATCCAGACCGACGCGGCCATCAACCCTGGCAACTCCGGCGGGGCGCTGGTTGACATGGACGGCGATCTAATCGGGATTAATACGGCTATCTTCTCGCGCAGCGGCTCGTCCAGCGGCGTGGGTTTTGCTGTGCCGGCGACCATGGTGAAGCGGGTGGTCGAGTCGGCTGTCGGCGGCGCCAAGGCCGTGGTGCGGCCATGGCTGGGTGTGAAGGGGGATGCTGTAAGCGCCGATATCGCCCGCAGCCTGGGTCTGTCGCGGCCCCAGGGCCTGATCATCACCGACGTCTATCCCCAGGGGCCGGGCGCGCGCGCCGGCCTTGAGGAGGGAGACGTCATCACTGCCGTCGACGGGGCCGAGGTCAATGATCAGGGTGGGTTGAACTTCCGCGTCGGCACGCGCTCGCCGAACGACACCGTGGCCGTGACCATCCTGCGCGACGGGCGCACCCAGACGCTTAACGCCCGCGTCTCGACCCTGCCTGGCGACGCCGATCCGGGGCAGGGGACAAGCGTGGGGCAGGGAGCGCTGGCGGGTCTGCAGGGCGTGGCGCTGAACCCGGCCTTGGCCGACCGTCTCGGCGGCGATCCCTTCACCAGCGGGGTGGTCGTGACCGGCCTCCAGCGAAACAGCATCCCGGCGCGCATCGGCCTGCGCCCCAACGATCTGATCGTTCAGGTGGACGGCCGCCCGGCCACTTCGGTCGCGGCGCTCGGTCGAGCTCAGCGCGGCTCTGAACTGACCATCGTGCGCGGTGGTCGCAGGTTGACAGGGCGGTTGCCGTAAGCGCGATCGAGAGATACCGCTGGGGATAATCACGCAGGTTCATCTTTGCCGTGTTTGCCGGTCGAAGAAACTCATGTTGGGTGCAGGCATGACCATTCTGTCCTTCGCCGCCGCTCTCGTCCTGCTGTCCGCAAGCGGGGGCGCCCCGCACGACGATCCGCTGACGCAGCCGATCCCCGGAAACCCGGACTGGGAGAAGCCGCAGGCGCCGTTGAAGCTGTACGGCAAGACCTATTTTGTCGGCACAGGCGGTCTCAGCCTGGTGCTGATCGACACCGGCGACGGTCTGATCCTGATCGACGGCGCCCTGCCTCAGACCGTCGAGGCGACGAAGGCGAACATTCGCCATCTAGGCTTCCGGGTGGAGGATATCCGCTACATCCTGAACACCGAGGCGCACTACGACCATTCAGGCGGTCTCGCCGCCCTGGCGCGCGACAGCGGGGCGGAGGTGATCACCAGCCCCGTCGGCGCCGCCGCCCTGCGGACAGGCCAGACCGACGTCCATGATCCGCAGGCCTCCAGTGTTCCGGCGCATCCACCGGTTCTCAATGCTCGGGGGATCGGAGACGGCGAAGCCGTGCGCCTGGGGCGGACTGCCGTAACGGCCGTCTTTACCCCCGGCCACACGCCCGGCAGCGTCAGTTGGACGTGGAAATCCTGCGAAGCCGACGCCTGCGTGGACGTGGTGTTCGCGTCCAGCCTCAACGCCGTGGCCAGCGGGGACTACACCTATACGGCCCATCCCGACGTGACGGCGACGCTGCGGGCCTCCATCGCCCGCGTGGAGGCGCTGCCCTGCGACCTGCTGATCTCGGCGCATCCCGACAACTCGGGCGGCGACGTCAAGATCGCGGCCTTGCAGGCTGGCGCAACGCCCAACCCCTTCCTCGATGCCTCAGCCTGTCGGGCCTATGCGGAGCGGGCGCGGGGCAGGCTTCAGGCGCGGCTGGATCGCGAAGCCTCCTAGACGCTCTTTGCCGTGCCGCCGATGGACCAGGTGTGGCCGAAGGGGTCGCGGACCTGGCCGTAGCGGTCGCCCCAGAACTGATCCTCCAACGGCATGACGGGGATGGCGCCGGCCACTAGGGCGCGGGTCCACCATTCGTCGGGATCATCGACCTGAAGGTGCAGGGTGACGCCTTTGGGCGTGATGTCGGCCTCGCCGGTCCACTCCGGGAATTCGTCGGCCAGCATCAGACTGGCGCCGTTGATCTTGAGGTGGGCGTGCATCAGCCGTTCGCCGTCCTCGGCGGGCATCCGCATGATCTCCTCGGCGCCGAAGGCCCGGCCATAGAACTCGATCGCCGCCAGACCGCCGCGCGACGGAATGGTCAGGTGAGGCGTGACGCCGCCGGTCGGACCCTGGTTCGGCTGGGATTCGGACATGGTTCCTCCGTTCGGGCCTATAGTAGTGCGTGTAATCGGCTGAACGAACGCCTATCTCTGCCGTTCCATGAGTGACCTGTTCGAAGCCTCCGGCATCCACGCCCCTGACGCCCCCCTGGCCGATCGTCTGCGCCCGCAGACGCTGGAACAGGTGGTGGGCCAGGACCATCTGCTGGGTCCCGGCGGGCCGATCCGCCGCATGATCGAGGCCGGGCGTCTGGGCTCCATGATCCTGTGGGGACCGCCCGGCACCGGCAAGACCACCATCGCTCGGCTGCTGGCCAAGGCGGCGGGCTATGAATATCAGTCGATCAGCGCCGTGTTTTCCGGCGTCGCTGAACTGAAGAAGGCCTTCGAGGCGGCCAGGATGCGCCGGGCCGCAGGGCAACAGACCCTACTGTTCGTGGACGAGATCCACCGCTTCAACCGCGCCCAGCAGGACGGCTTCCTGCCCTTCGTCGAGGAGGGGATCGTCACCCTGGTCGGGGCCACGACGGAGAACCCCAGCTTTGAGCTGAACGGCGCGCTGCTGTCGCGCAGCCAGGTCTATGTGCTGAAGCGTCTGGACGACGCGGCGCTGGATCAGTTGCTGGATCGGGCGGCGGCCCTGATGGAGCGGCCCCTGCCGCTGACGACCGAGGCGCGTCAGGCCATGCTGGCCCTGGCCGACGGCGACGGGCGGTATCTGCTGACCATGTCCGAGGTCCTGTTCGACCTGCCGGAAGGCGAACTGCTGGACGTGCAAGGTCTGGCCGGCGTGCTGCAGAAGCGCGCGCCCGCCTACGACAAGTCGCGCGAGGAACACTACAACCTCATCTCCGCCCTGCATAAGTCTGTGCGGGGGTCGGACCCGGACGCCGCCCTCTACTGGCTGGCGCGGATGCTGAACGGGGGCGAGGACCCGCTCTATCTGGCGCGACGGATCGTGCGCATGGCGGTCGAGGACATCGGTCAGGCCGACCCCCTGTCCATCCTGGTCGCCAATGCGGCCAAGGACACCTACGACTTCCTGGGATCGCCCGAGGGCGAACTGGCCCTGGCTCAGGCAGTGGTCCATCTGGCTACGGCGCCCAAGTCGGTCGGGGTCTATGAGGCCTTCAAGGCGGCCAGGAAGGCGGCGCATGAAACCGGCTCACTGATGCCGCCCGCCCATATCCGCAATGCCCCGACCAAGCTGATGAAACAGCTCGGCTACGGCAAGGGCTACCAGTACGATCCCGACACGCCCGAGGGCTTCTCCGGCGCGAACTTCTTTCCCGATGAGATGGAACGCCGCACCTTCTACAAGCCCAAGGGCGAGGGGCATGAGGAGAAGGTCAAGGCGCGGCTGGAGCGCTGGGCGGCGCTGCGGGAACGGGCGCAAAGGGAAGGCTGAGGCGCGGGCGGCGTTGAAGCGAGGCCGTGGGATTCCTAAGTCCTGCGTCCCTCAGTTGTGAAATGCGTACCGCCATGAATCTCAATCAGGTCACAGTCGAAACGACGGACATCCCGCGCGCCAAGGCCTTTTATCAACGGCTGGGGCTGACCATGATCGTGTCCAGCGACCACTATGCTCGCTTTGTTTGCCCCGGCGACGGATCGGGGGCGCCTGCGACCTTTTCCATCCATCTGGCCGAACAGGTCACCCCCGGCGGCGTCGGCGTCTATTTCGAGTGCGCCGATCTGGACGAGCGGGTGGCGGCGCTGAAGGCGGCGGGCGTGGCCTTTGATCATGATCCCGTGGATCAGACCTGGCTGTGGCGCGAAGCCTGGCTGCGTGACCCCGACGGCAATCGCCTGTGCTTCTACCGGGCGGGCGAGAACCGGATGGACCCGCCGTGGCGTGTCGCGGGTTCCTGATCGCCGTTCATTGTTAAGCATGGCCGTTCGGGCTTAGCCTCTGGCTGATCGCAACCTGGGGAGGGAATGATGATCGATATTGCGAGGCGTCAAGCGACGCCCTGGCATCTGTGGCTTGTGGGCCTGCTGTCGCTGCTGTGGAGCGGCTATGGCGGATACGACTTCATCCAGACCACGACGCGCGGCGAAGCCTATATGCGCGAATCCGGTTTCGGCGACAACATGATCGCCTATTTCAACGCCATGCCGACTTGGATGTATGTGCCGTGGACGCTGGGCGTCTGGGGCGCGGTGATCGGGTCGCTGCTGCTGTTGTCGCGCAGCCGCTGGGCGGTGCACGCCTTCGCTCTGTCGTTGCTGGGGGCGGTGGTCAGCCTGGTCTATTCCAAGTTCATCAACCCGCCGCCGGCCCTGCCGCCCCAGTTGGCCATGATGGCGTGGATGCCCTTCGTCATCGTCGGGATCGCGGCCCTGTTGCTGTGGTACGCCTCGGCCATGGCGAAGAAGGCCGTCCTCCGCTAAAGGCTCGGCGGGTGAAAACCCGCCAGCCCGCTTCCCTGACCGAAGAAGACATCGCCGCCGTCCGTTCGTGGGTCATCCACGAGGACGCGCACATCATCGCCTTCAACAAGCCCTCGGGCCTGTCGAGCCAGGGCGGGCGCATCCAGGCCCATACCCTGGACGACCTTTTGTGGGCCTTCGCGCGCTCGAACGGCAAGCGGCCCGAACTGGTGCATCGGTTGGACCGCGACACCTCGGGCGTCATCCTGGCGGCCAAGACCAAGCCCGCTGCCGGGTTCCTGGGCAAGGCCATGCAAATGCGCCGGTTCCAGAAGACCTATCTGGCCCTGGTGTCGGCCGCTCCTGAGCCGAAGTCGGGCCGCATCACCGCCGCCCTGCGCCGTGAGGAGATCGGGCGCGAGAGCTATATGCGGGTGGTCGAGTTCGATGCCCCGGGCGCGCAGGGCGCCGTCAGCGGCTATCGCACCCTGGCCTCCAGCGAAGACGGCGCCCTGGTCGAACTGGCGCCCGAGACGGGACGGATGCACCAGCTGCGGGTCCATATGGCCTCGATCGGCCGGCCTCTGGTCGGCGACGTGCGCTACGGCGGGGCTCTGACCTTCGCCGGTCGTGGGGCTTCGCGTCTGATGCTGCACGCCGCCAAACTGTCCTTCCCGCACCCTGAGGGCGGCGAGCGCGTGACGCTGGAGGCGCCCTTGCCCGAAGATTTCATGGCCCTGAAGGCGGCGGCGGGGCTCTAGCCGGTTCAGTCTCTGTTCAGCTTCGCGGCGGAACATCCCGGCAGGCTCGACGCTAATCGGGCAGGGAGATTTCGCATGAAACGTCTGACCTTCGGCCTGATCGCAGCCTCCGCCCTGGCGCTGAGCGCCTGCGCCAGCCTGGCCCCCTATGGTCCGCAGCAGTCTGGGCGAGGCCAGGGCTTCAGCGAGCAGCAGATTGAAACCAACCGCTTCCGTGTCACCTACAACGGCGTCGGCGCGCCCGGCCCAGTGGCGGACCGCGCCCTGTTCCGCGCGGCGCAACTGACCGTCGATCAGGGCTATGACTGGTTCGAGGTGACGCAGCGTTGGATCGACGGCCGCCCTGACAGCGCCGGCGGCGTGCGCCCCAGCGTCTCGATCGGCGCGGGCTCGGGCCGCTATGGCGGCTGGTCGACTTCGGGCGTCGGCGTGGGCCTCGGCTTTGACCTAAGCGGGCCGCAGCCGACCTCCACCACGCTGGAGATCGTCATGAGCCGGGGCGCCAAGCCGGATCGTCCCGACGCCTATGATGCGCGTCGGGTTCAGGACGCGATCAGATCAAGGCTCTAGAGCGGCCGACTAGCTAGAGCGTACAGGGCGACCACTCTGCCTCTACTGTTCTAGAAATGCATATTTCTTTGCCGCTACTGTCTCTTGGCACGCACCGCGGGGTAATCAGCGACCTTCAGCAGGTAGCTGCCCATGGCGGCGCGGCGGATCTTGATGGGCAGGCCGGCGCGCGCGCGGAACTGGAGCGGGGTCGTGTCGATCTGACGCCAGACCGACCCGTCCGCCAGATGGAAGGTCCATCCTTGGCCCGCCACATGGCTGGCGCGCTCCAGCGACGTTTCGACCTCGTTCAGGGCTTCCGTTTCTCCCCCGAGAAGGCTGCTGGGGAAGGCGGGCAGGCTGAAGCCGAATACGGCGCGCCTGGCTTCTATGACGCGCTCACGCTCGACGACGACGATTTCGCCCTGGCGTTCGGCGGCGTCGAGCGATGCCGCCGCTGCGTCGTAACAGTCGACACGGGTGCTGCGATCCTCGATGCGCCTGCAGTCGAGAAGCTGCTGCATCTGTGCCGCCTTTGGGGCCGGATCTGCGTTCGCGTAACTCTGATTTGCAAAGGTGCACATCGCCGACATTGCGCACAAACTTGCAATAATTCTTCCGTGAACAGCGTTCATGTTCGGAAACTCTTTTGTCATTTCGTTAAATCTGAGGCGGTGTTGCCTGGCGGCGTGCTTCGTCAAAGCGTGGCTAGTTTGCGACATATGGGACAACTTAATCTTACGGCTCAGTAATTTTGTGTCGTAAATTGGACGCCATGGCGTAATCGGTAGGGGATTGGCGGGCGAATCTAAGATTTGTCTCGCGTCAGGATGCGGGGGCGGAAGCGAGGAAAAGGTCCTCTGCTTTGTTGCCGAACGCCAGGAGAGGGTTTTAAAAATTGACCAACAAACGTGAACGGTTGCTGGCCACGACGATGATCGCGGGCATTGCGCTGGCGGGCTTTGCCGCGCCGGCCATGGCCCAGTCGCAGGCCCAGGATGAACAGGCGACCCAGGTGGGCGAGATCGTCGTCACCGGCTCGCGGATTGCCCGTCAGGACTATCAGTCGACGAGCCCGATCGTCACGGTCGACGCTCAGGACTTCCAGGCCACGGGCTCGGTGACGATCGACAGCCTGCTGAACGACATGCCGCAGTTCGTGCCGTCGGTCAGCTCGACGTCGAACAACCCGTCCAACGGCGGTCAGGCCAACCTGAACCTGCGCGGTCTCGGCACCTCGCGCACCCTGGTGCTGATGAACGGCCGTCGCGTCGTGCCGTCCAACGCCACCGGCGTGGTCGACATCAACATCCTGCCCACCGCCCTGATCAAGAACATCGAAGTCATCTCGGGCGGCGCTTCGGCCGCTTACGGCTCCGACGCTCTGGCCGGCGTGGCCAACTTCATCCTGAACGACAGCTTCGAAGGCGTTCAGATCGACGCCCAGTACGGCGAAACCGACCGTAGCGACGGCATCACGGAAAGCTACTCGCTGACCGTCGGCGGCAACTTCGCCGACGACCGAGGCAACATGGTGCTGTCGATCGGTCGCTCGACCCGCGCGCAGATCTACAACGGCGCCCGCGACTGGGCGGCCGTCTCGGGCGCTTCGGGCACCACCCCGCTGGGTTCGACGACCTTCGACTCGAACAACCTGCCGACCCAGGCCTTCATCAACACCTACTTCGGCACGCCGACCGTCTGCGCGACCTCGTCCAACCCGTCGGCGCCCTGCGTCGGCAACTCGGGCCAGTTCGGCTTCAACAACGACGGCTCGCTGTTCAGCTATGTTCTGACCCGCAACTTCAAGAGCCCGGGCGGCATCACTTATGATGGCTTCGCTCAACCGGGCGTGGGCACCTACGCCTTTAACACCGGCGCCCTGAACTCGCTGCAACTGCCGCTGGATCGCTGGAGCGCCTATGCCGGCGGTCGTTACAAGCTCAACGACGCCGCCGAAGTCTATTCGAGCCTGCTGTTCACCCAGTACACGGCGCAGCAGGAACTGGCGGCGACGCCGGCCGCCGGCAACGTCCCCAGCACCGGCTTCCGTATCCCGACGACCAACCCGTTCATCGGCGCGACGCTGCGCTCGTTCCTGAACGCGCGCCCGAACCCGAACGGCTCCTTCCTGCTGAACAAGCGCTTCACGGAAGTCGGCGGCCGTATCGGCAATGACCGCTACAACGTCTATCAGCTGACGACTGGCGTCCGTGGCGATATCCCGGACAGCGAATGGACCTATGACGTCTATGCGCAGTACGGCCGCGTGGACAACACCACCACCCAGCTCGGCAACGTGTCGCGTTCGGCCGTGCAGCGTCTGCTGGACGCGCCTGACGGCGGCCGCAGCCTCTGCGAAGGCGGCTTCAACCCGTTCGGCGAGTCCAACCTGTCGGCATCCTGCGTCAACTACATCTCGCGGGCCGGTCAGAACACGACCATCTCCGAGCAAACCGTCGTTGAAGCCTCGCTCCAAGGGCCTCTGTTCACCCTGCCGGCCGGCGAAGCGCGCGGCGCCTTCGGCGTGCAATACCGCCAGGACAACTACGCCTTCCGCCCCGACGCCTCGCTGGCCCAAACCAATACGGTCGTGCCGCGTCCCGACGGTGGTTCCAACGGCGGTTCGGAAATCGCGGGCTTTAACGCCTCGCAGGCTCTGAACGGCGACACGAACTCCAAGGAACTGTTCGCCGAAGTCCTGCTGCCTCTGCTGTCGGATCTGCCGTTCGTGCAGCAGTTCGACCTCACGCTGGGCGCTCGTTATTCGGACTACAGCTCGATCGGCGGCGTTTCGGCCTACAAGGCTGATTTCGAATGGCAGGTCATCGACGGTCTGCGCTTCCGCGGCGGCGCCAACCGCGCCGTGCGTGCGCCTTCGATCGGCGAGCTGTTCGCACCGACCAACACCAGCTTCCCGTCGATCGGCACCCCGTCGGCGACCGGTCTGTCGGGCGACCCCTGCGATATCCGCAGCAGCTACCGCAATGGTCCGAACGCGGCCAAGGTCCGGGCGCTCTGCATCGCTCAGGGCATTTCGGCTAACGCTGTCGACAGCTACCAGTTCGGCAACAACCAGGCCACGGGCATCACCGGCGGCAACGTCAACCTGCAGGAAGAAACCGCCGACACCTGGTCGGTCGGCGCCATCTATCAGTCGCGCTTCCAGCATCCGCTGCTGTCGGGCTTCTCGGCTTCGATCGACTACTACAACATCGAAATCACCGATGTGATCGGCACCGTGGGCGCCTCGGCCCAGCTGCAAGGTTGCTACAACGCCCAGGGTCAGAACCCGAACTACGATCCGACCAACAGCTACTGCCAGCTGTTCATTCGTGACTCGCTGACCGGCAACGTGACGCAGGCGCGCGAGCTGAACCAAAACCTGGCCACGCTGAAAACCTCGGGCATCGACGCCCAGTTCGACTGGAACGTGCAGCTGGCCGACGCCGGTCTGCCGGATTGGGGTTCGCTGAACGCCAACGTCGTGGTCGGCTGGCTGGACACCTGGGAGCGCCAAGACACCGCCGGTGGTCCGTTCATCAACCGCACGGGCACGATCGACAGCGTCTTCGGCAATACCTTCCCCGAGTGGAAGATGCTGTCGTCGCTGAACTGGCAGATGGGTTCGTTCGGCGCGGGCGTGCGTTGGCGCCGGGTGGGTGAAATGACCCAGTTCGGCACCACGACGGTGCTGGAGCCGCTGCACTACTTCGACCTGAACGGCTCCTGGACCCTGAACGACGCCGTCGTCCTGCGTGCGGGCGTGAACAACCTGACGGACGAGGATCCCCGGACCTACGCTCCGGGCGTTCAGGCGAACACCGACCCGTCGACCTACGACGTGCTCGGCCGTCGCTACTACGTCGGTCTGACCGCGCGCTTCTAAGCCCGGCCATCACGACCAAGAGAGAGGGCGGCGGATTTCGATCCGCCGCCTTTTTCCTTTCAGGACAGCGCCTTCGCCAAAGCGGGTCGGTCGGTGTACAAGCCCGGCATGACGCAATTTCTCCTTGTCGCCATGGGCGGCGCCCTGGGGGCTGTGGCCCGTTATGGGCTGGGCCTGACGGTCGGGCGACTGGCGCCCGGCGCGGCTTGGCCTTGGGGCACCTTCGCCGCCAACATCGTCGGCGGCCTGCTGATGGGGCTGCTGGCCGGCTGGCTGGCGCTGAAGGCGGGCGCGGGGCAGGAGAGCATCCGTCTGTTCGCCGCCGTCGGCGTGCTGGGGGGCTTCACCACCTTCTCGGCCTTTTCGCTGGAAGTCGCCTTGATGATCGAACGCCGTGAACTGGCCACGGCTTTCGTCTATGTGGCGGGTTCGGTGGTTCTTTCCATCGCCGCCCTGTTCGTCGGCCTGATGATCGCGCGCAAACTGTTTACCGGAGTGGGCGCATGAGCCGCGAAGTCCAGACCCTCTATGTCGCCGAAGACGAGCACGACATCCGCCTGGACCGTTGGTTCAAGCGCCGCTGGCCGCACCTGACCCATATCCAGGTCGAGAAGATGGCCCGCAGCGGCCAGATCCGCGTCGACGGATCGCGGGTCAAGCCGCAGGACCGCCTGACCGCCGGCGCCGCCGTGCGTGTGCCGCCTCTGCCCGACGCCAATCCGCGCAAGCCCGGCGATCTGCATGAACTGAGCGAACGCGACGTGGCCTACGCCAAGTCGCTGGTTCTCTATGAAGACGACATGGTCATCGCCCTGAACAAGCCGCACGGCCTGGCCGTGCAGGGCGGCACCAAGACGACCAAGCACGTCGACCGCCTGCTGTCGGCCTGGGGCGAGGGGATGGACCGTCCGCGTCTGGTCCATCGCCTGGACCGCGACACCTCGGGCGTCCTGCTGCTGGGCAAGGGGCCGGAGGCGGCCAAGCGTCTGGCCGGCGCCTTCGCCCGCCGTCAGGCCAAGAAGACCTATTGGGCCATCGTCATCGGCAACCCCAAGCCCTCGGCCGGTCAGATCGACATGGCGCTGAAGAAGACCGGCATCAACGACTTCGAGATGATGCGCCCGGCCGATCCCAAGGACCCCAAGGGCGAGCCGGCCGAAACCGCCTTCGCCACCATCAGCCGCGCCGCCCACCGCGCCGCCTGGATGGCCCTGCGCCCCTTCACCGGCCGGACGCACCAGCTGCGCGCACACATG
Source organism: Brevundimonas sp. UBA7506 (assembly GCF_002479495.1). Lineage (GTDB taxonomy): Bacteria > Pseudomonadota > Alphaproteobacteria > Caulobacterales > Caulobacteraceae > Brevundimonas. The sequence continues at coordinate 922,430 of NZ_DLNQ01000005.1, read as the reverse complement.
GCAGCCATCGGCCACCCCATCCTGGGCGATCCCAAGTACGGCGACGAGAAGTCGCGCGAACTGTCCGGCGTGCTGAAGCTGCAGCTTCACGCTCGCCGTATCGAACTGGACCATCCGCGCGGCGGCAAGCTGATCGTCGAGGCGCCGCTCAGCCCCGAGATGAAGGCCGGCTTCGCCCACTTCGGCTTCTCCGAGGACGAGAGCGAGGTCGACCCGTTCGAAGGGGTCAAGCGCCAGCGATGAGCCACGACGGTCGTCCCAACCCGGATCGAGCGGCCATCGACGGGCTGATCGCGGCCGGACGCCTCGACGAAGCCCTGGCGGCTTTGCAGGCGGGGCCGGACGCGGCGGAGACCCGGCCGATGCAGGCCGATCTGCTCAAGCGGTTGGGACGGCTGGACGAAGCTCTGGCCCTGCGCGTCGCTCAGGTCGAGGCCAGGCCGGCCAGCAGCGTGTCGGAGCATAACCTGGCGGCGCTTCTGGGCGACATGCGCAGATATGCCGAGGCCGAGGCCGCGGTCCGTCGCGCCTTCGCAAAGGGCGGGAATGCTCCGGAGACCTGGCTGGTGATGGCCCGCGCGCTGGCCGGGCAGGAGAGGCATGACGACGCGGAACAGGCCTATCGTCAGGCGGTCGCGCGTCGACCGGCCTATGCCGAGGCCCTTCGCGAACTGGCGCAACTGATCTGGATGCGAACGGCGGACGCCGCCCTGGCTCTGAGCCCCGTTCGCGAGGAACTGGACCGGGCGTCGCGCGACAGCGGGCTTCGTCGCCTGATGGCCCTGTTGATGGAGTATATGGGCTCGACGCCGCGCGAAGTCCTGAGCGCTCTGGTCGAGGGCGGGGCGAGGGACGCCGGGATCGATCTGGCCGCGGCTAGTGCGGCCCTTTCATTCGATCTGGACCTGGCCTTGCAATACGCCGAGGCGGCCGTAGCCGGGGCGCCGGGTCACCCCGTCGTCGTGCTGAAGCTGGCCGAGATCCGCCTGGCGCGCGGAGAGCTGGATCACGTCGCGGCCTTGCTTGCGCAAACCGTCAGGGCGGCGGACGATCAGAACTGGTTGTCGCTGCAGGCCACATATGAGCGGCTGGCGGGCGTGACCGGCGGCGCACGGCTGAACGACTATGACGCCTTCGTGCAGGGCGCGACGATCGACACGCCCGAGGGCTGGAGCGACCTGACCGCCTACCTGAAGGATCTCGCGGTCGCCCTGCGTCGTCTGCATACGCTCAAGACCCATCCCGTGGGGCAGAGCCTGCGGCACGGCACCCAAACACCGGTTGATTTGCGATCCAGCGACGATCCGGCCATTCAGGCCTTCTTCGTCGCCATCGACGGCCCGATCAAAGGCTATATCGCGCGCCTCGGCGCCGGCGACGATCCTCTGCGGCGACGCAATACGGGCGCCTATCGCCTGTCGGGCTGCTGGTCGGTGCAACTGGCGCCGAACGGGTACCATGCGCCCCACGTCCACCCCGAGGGCTGGCTGTCCTCGGCCTGCTATATCGACCTGCCAGCCGCCGTCGACGCGGGCGGGCGCGAGGGCTGGATCGGCTTCGGCGCGCCGCCGTTCGACTGTGCCGCTTCCACGCCGCCTGAGCATTTCGAGAAGCCGGAGCCGGGCAAGCTGGTGCTGTTTCCCTCCTATATGTGGCACGGGACCGTGCCTTTCACCGGCGACGAGACGCGCCTGACCATCGCCTTTGACGTGGTTCCCGCATGATGCGCCCGCTCGCTGTTTTCGACATCGACGGCACCTTGGTGGACAGTCGGGCCTCGATCCATCGGGCCTCGTGCGAGGCGGCGAGGGTCCTGGGCCTGCCCGAACCCTCCTATGATCGCGTGCGGCAGATCGTCGGCCTGTCGCTGGACAAGGCGTTGCACGTGCTGGAGCCCGATCTGACGCTGGCGGAGCTGGCCGATTTCGTCGCGGCTTTTCAGGCCAGCTTCCGCGCCATGTACGACGCCGGGCACGAGGAGCCCCTCTATCCCGGGGTCATGGACACCCTGCGCCGTCTGAAGCGCGACGGCTGGCGCCTGTCGCTGGCGACGGGGCAGAACCGGCGTGGCGTGGCCCGCAACCTGGCGCGTCTGGAATGGAGCCAACTGTTCTTGTCCAGCCATTGCGCCGCCGACGGTCCGGGCAAGCCCGATCCGGCCATGCTGTTCGCCGCCATGACCGCTTGCGGGGCAGACGCCGCCTCGACCGTCATGATCGGCGACACCAGCCATGACATCCTGATGGCGCTGAACGCCGGCGCGCATCCGCTGGGCGTCGGCTGGGGCTTCCATACGCATGAGGAACAGGTCGCGGCGGGCGCGCATCACGTCGCCGTCGACTGTCCTGACCTGGAGGCGGCGCTGGATCGCTTCGCCTCTACCGCAATCGCCGCCTAGAAGACTGTCCCATGTCCCACATCCCCCCGCTTGATCCCAACGTCGCCGCCCGCAAGGGCTTTCGCGAGTCCGAGGAGCGCGTCAAACGCTTCTGGAAAGCCGTTGATGTGACCAGAGGCGACGCCGGCTGGACCGTGCGTCTGGACGGGCGGACGCCCAAGACCCCGGCGGGAAACACCCTGACTCTGCCGACCGAGGCCGCCGCGCAACTGGTCGCGGACGAATGGGCGGCGCAAGGCGAGTTCGTAGAGCCGGGGACCATGCCCGCTACCCGTCTGGCTTCGACCGCTATCGACCGGGTCAGCCAGACGCGCGAGCCGGTAGCCGCCGAGATCGCCGCCTACGCCGGGTCGGACGTCATCTGCTACCTGGCCGAACATCCGGCGAACCTGATCGAGCGCCAGCAGGCCGAATGGGGGCCGTGGCGCGACTGGGCGGCGCGCGAGTTGGACGTGGTCCTGCACACCGCCGAGGGCATTGTCCACCGGCCTCAGGCCCCCGAGGCGCTGGAGCGGGTCAAGGCGCTGGCGCTGGAGATGGACGACCACGCCCTGACCGGCCTGGCGACAGCGGTGCCGCTGTTCGGTTCGGCGGTGCTCGGGCTGGCCGTGCAGCGCGGAGCGCTTTCCGGCGCGGCGGCGCTGGACCTGTCGCGTCTGGACGAGGCCTTCACGGAAGAGCGCTGGGGCGTGGACGAGGAAGCCGCCGCCCGCATCGACGCCCACCGCGCCGAGGCGACCCTGTTGCAGCGGTGGTTCGAGGCGTTGCGGTCTTAATTTTCCAACCTGGAAACTTATGACTTGACGGTATGGAAAGTCAGCATCATTTTCCTATCTGGAAAGTGATGGAGGATCGCAATGCCCGTGGAACAGACGCCCCAGGAGGCGCTCGCACTCGTTCTCGAAGGCCGAGAGCAAGCTCTTGGAAAAATGGAATATTGGCCGTGGTGGTATGATGCCGGTTATGCGGCTTCCTGCGCCTTGCTGGTGGCCGGGCAGGGGTTTCCAACGCCGATCAGCATCGTCTGCGTGACCGTGGCGATCACCATCCTGGTGATCATCATGCGGAAATGGCAGGCCCACACCGGCGTCTGGGTCAATGGTTACAGTCCCAAGCGCGCACGTTGGGCCGCGATCGGGCTAGGGGTGGTCCTGGTCGGGCTTATGTTGCTCAGTATCTGGGCTGGGCGCATGCAGGGACTGGCCTGGGTTCCCTTACTGAACGGCGCCGTCGCCGCCTGTCTGGGCGTGATCGGCATGCGGGTTTGGATGCGGCTATATCGCATCGATGTTCGGAGCATGCCGTGAGAGCGCCTGTCTTTGACGCTGTCATTCACGCGCCAGGCCGTCTGCAGATCTGCGCCATGCTGTCGGTCGCCGACGAGGTGGAGTTCGCCACGGTGCGCGACGCCATCGCCGTGTCGGACTCCGTCCTGTCCAAGCACGTGAAGCAACTGGAGGAGGCGGGCTATCTCAAGGTCCGCAAGGCGGCGGCGGGGGGGCGTCAGCGCACCTGGCTGGCGCTGACCCCGGACGGCAAGACGGCCTTCGCCGCCCATGTATCGGAACTGACCCGGCTGGCCGGGATCGTCGCCGACTGACCTCAGCCCATCGCGCCGCTGATCAGGGCGTCGCGTTCCTCGGGCGTGATCATCCGCCACTTGCCCTCGGGCAGGTTGTCCAGCCGGATCGGACCGACGCGGATGCGCAGCAGGTCCGTGACCTCCAGATCCACCATCTCGCACATGCGGCGGATCTGGCGGTTGCGGCCTTCGGTCAGGATGAAGCGCAGGCGGTTCTGCTCCATGCGCGAGACCTTGGCGTATTTCAACACCCGTCCGTCCAGCATCAGGCCGCGGCGCAGCAGGGCCAGCTTCTTCTCGGTCACGTCGCCGGCGACGCGGACCAGGTATTCCTTGTCCAGGTTTGACTGCGGCCCGATCACGGCCTTGGCGACCACGCCGTCCGACGACAGCATCAGCAGGCCGCGCGAATCCTCGTCCAGTCGGCCGATCGGGGGCAGGGAGGCGTCTTCCGCCGGGACTACGCCCTCGCCGACGCGGTTGGCCTCGGTCAGCAGACGCACGGCGGGGATCTTGTCCGGTTCGGGCTGGCCCGAGACATAGCCGATCGGCTTGTGGATCAGAATGGTGACGCCCGAGGCCAGCGCGGCCTCGCCCTTGTCGCTCAGGGTCAGGGTCTGGCCCGGCTCGATCTTGCGGCCGGCGTCGGTGACGACCTCGCCGTCGATGCTGACCAGGCCCTCCGCGATCAGTCCGTCGGCCTCGCGACGAGAGCAGACGCCGCTCTGCCCCAGCCACTTGTTGATGCGGACGGGCTCGGGGCCGTCATAGGTGCGTGTGAAAGCCATGGCGTCGGTCCTCGAAGATGCCGCTCTGTAGAAGGCCGGGGCCAGGGCAGGCAAGGCGTCAGGCGACGGATGTGCGGAAAGATTTCGCAGCGCTTTTCTAAATATCGCTGAGATCAAGTGGTCCCGCTATGACATTGACGCTCAGCGCAACGGGCCTATATGCTCAGTCACCCTTTAAAACTGATCCAGATCGCGTTCGGCCGCGCCGTGACGCGGCGATTTGCGTTTTCAGTTTGTCTTCAGGGCCATTTCACCCAATCGGTTCCGAGCGGGTGATCGAATATTGAACGACAACCTTTGAAGGAGACGTCTTGTCCGCTCAACGCAACAGCTCGACCGCTTCACGCCCTCGTCAGGGCTTCAACCGACCCGCCCCCGTGCGTCTGCGCGTGGGCCTGATCATGCGCAAGGGCATGGATTTCGGTCCTTTGGGCGACATGGAGACAGCGCTGCGCTTTGACGGCGTGTCCCTGGCGCCGATCTCCACCGGCGACGCCAGCCTGATCAGCGGCGGCGTGCCCGTTCTGGCCACCGCCACGGCGGACGACATCACCAGCGGACGGGTCAAGGGCGTGGTCGTGCCGGGCGGCGAGGCGGACGAGGCTGGCCTGGTTCAGGTCAAGGCGCTGCTGGGTCTGGCCAAGGCTCAGGGCATGCCGGTGCTGGCCTTTGCTGACGGCGTGGCCCTGGCGGCTGAAGCCTTCGGCGTGGCGGCGGATGCGCCGGGCGCCGTCTTCCAGGGCGGCAAGGTCGCGCTGATCAACGAGCGCGCCGAACTGTCGGCGGTGGTGGCGACGATTTCCTGATCGCGCGCCTGACTAGGTTCGTCTGAACAGAAGGCTGATGTTGTTGGCGGGCATTTCCGTCCGCAGCGTCAGCGTCAGGCCATGCGATCGGGCCAGAGCGACGACCTCGTCCCGGTCACGCAGGCCCCAGGCTGGATCGCGGGCCTTCAGATTGGCGTCAAACGCCTCGTTCGACGGCGTCAGCGGGATCTCGGCCTCTCGATAGGCCCCATAGAGATACAGCAGGCCGCCGGGGCGGGGCAGGGCGCGCTCCGCCAGCTTCATCAAGCCTTCGGTCGCGGCCCATGGACTGATGTGGATCATGTTGATGCACAGGACCGCCTCGAACTGACCCTCGGGCCAGCTCGTTTGGTCCATGCAGTCCAGCGCCAGCGGCGTTTGCAGGTTTGGGGCCCCAGCCTGAGCGGCCCAGGCGGCGATGCTGGCGCGGGCGTCCGGGCTGGGATCGCTGGGGGTCCATTCCAGGCCGGGCAGGGCGTTGGAAAACGTCAGGGCGTGCTGGCCGGACCCGGCGGCGATCTCGAGCACGCGTCCGCTTTTGGGCAGATGGGCGCGCAACAACTTCAGGATGGGCTCGGCGTTGCGAACCGAGGCTGGCGAGGCCAGCGCGCCGTCGGGCAGGGCGGTCAGGGTGTCCATGGTTCGCATCGGTCCGTGATATCGCCGCTAGTCGTCTGTCGCGACCGGAAAACTTGCTGCGACGCAGCAAATTTATTCCGACAAGAGTGAATTGCAGCAACGGTTGACCTTACGTCGTCTCCGGTGGCATTGCGCCCTGTAACAGGGCGTGATCGGCGCCCGACTCGTCACGACGGCGTCAGATCGTCGGGCGGCACGGTTCAGGAGACCATTACTGTGACTGCAGACGTATCGATTCCCGGACTCTATCCGGCGCCCACCGCCCACAAGGGCCTGATCGCCTGGGTCGAGCAGATTGCGGCCCTGACCAAGCCGGACCGGGTGCATTGGTGCGATGGATCCGAGGCCGAAAAATCGGCCATCATCGCCGACCTGATCGGCAAGGGCACGCTGAGGGAACTGGATCAGTCCAAGCGCCCCGGCTGCTACTACGCCGCCTCGGACCCCAAGGACGTGGCTCGCGTCGAGAGCCGCACCTTCATCTGCTCGGAAGACGAGGCCGACGCCGGTCCGACCAACAACTGGTCCGATCCGATCGAGATGCGCGATCGCCTGGACGGCCTGTTCGACGGCTGCATGAAGGGCCGCACCATGTATGTGGTGCCGTTCTGCATGGGCCCGCTGGGCTCCAAGATCTCCGCCCTGGGCGTCGAGATCACCGACAGCGGCTATGTCGCCGTGTCGATGGGCGTCATGACCCGCATGGGCAAGGGCGCGCTGGACATGCTGGGCGCCGACGGCGTCTTCGTGCCCGCCGTCCACACCCTGGGCGCGCCGCTGGCTGAAGGTCAAGCCGACGTGCCGTGGCCCTGCAACGACGACAAGTGGATCGTCCACTTCCCCGAGACTCGCGAAATCTGGTCCTACGGCTCGGGCTACGGCGGCAACGCCCTGCTGGGCAAGAAGTGCTACGCCCTGCGCATCGCCTCGATCATGGCCCGCGACGAGGGCTGGCTGGCCGAGCACATGCTGATCCTCAAGCTGACCAGCCCCGAGGGCGTGTCCAAATACGTGGCCGCCGCCTTCCCGAGCGCCTGCGGCAAGACCAACCTGGCCATGCTGCAACCGGCGCTGGACGGCTGGAAGGCCGAGACGGTCGGCGACGACATCGCCTGGATGCGTTTCGGCGACGATGGTCGTCTGTACGCCGTGAACCCGGAAGCGGGCTTCTTCGGCGTGGCGCCGGGCACCAGCCGCAACACCAATCAGAACGCGCTCGAGACCCTGGCGAAGAACACCATCTTCACCAACGTCGCCCTGACTGCTGACGGCGACGTCTGGTGGGAAGGCCTGACCAAGGAAGCGCCCGCAGGCCTGGCCAACTGGAAGGGTCAGCCGCATGACCCGGCCTCGGGCGAGCCCGCCGCTCACCCCAACGCCCGCTTTGCAGCGCCCGCCGGCCAGTGCCCGGCCATCGCGCCCGAGTGGGAAGACCCGGCGGGCGTGCCGATCGACGCCATCCTGTTCGGCGGCCGCCGCGCCTCGGCCGTGCCGCTGGTGACGGAAGCCTTCGACTGGGAGCACGGCGTCTTCATGGGCTCGACCGTGGCCTCGGAAGGCACCGCCGCCGCCGAGAACAAGGTCGGCGAACTGCGCCGCGATCCCTTCGCCATGCTGCCCTTCTGCGGCTACAACATGGGCGACTACTTCGGCCACTGGCTGAAGGTGGGCGAGAAGGCCGACGCCTCGAAGCTGCCGCGCCTCTTCTTCGTCAACTGGTTCCGCAAGAACGAGGACGGCAAGTTTGTCTGGCCGGGCTTTGGCGACAACGCCCGCGTGCTGAAGTGGATCGTCGAGCGTCTGGACGGCAAGGCCGAGGCCGTGGACACCCCGGTCGGCCGCGTGCCGACCAAGGCGGCGCTGGACCTGTCGAGCCTGAGCCTGTCGGACGCCGACCTGAAGATCCTGTTGGACGTCGACGCCGACGTCTGGACCGAGGAAGCGGCCCTGATCCCCGCCTTCTACGAGAAGTTCGGCGATCGCCTGCCCAAGGCTCTGTGGGGCCAGCACGCGGCCCTGACCAAGCGTCTGGAAGAGGCCCGCGCCGCCAAGCTCGCGGCCGAGTAAGACAAAAGCCGGGTTGAAATCGGGGCGCGGGAGGTCGAAGGACAGCCCGTGCCCCTTTTCAATTCTCAAGACATCCTGGTGGTCGGCGCGGGCGTTCTGGGCCTGTGCACGGCGGCGGAACTGGTCCGGCGCGGCCATGCGGTGACGGTGGTCGATCCCGGCGGGCTGAACGCCTCGGGTGTCGCGGCGGGGATGATCGCCCCGGCGATGGAAAGCGCCGTCGATGACCTGAGCCCCGAGCACGCCGCCCTGCTGCGCCGCGCCCGCGACGCCTGGCCAGACTTCGCGGCGGCGACCAGTGTTCGGCTGGACCGCGATCTGGCCGAATGGCGGGGTGGGAACGTCGAGGTGTTGGCCGGACGATTGGCCTCCTTGGGCTTTGAACACGTCTACGACCGCGATGCGGGGCGGCTGATTACGCAAGAGGACTGGAAGGTCGAGCCGGCTCAGGCCCTGGCGGCGCTAACCCAGGACGTGCGGACGCTGGAAGGCCGCGCGACGGCCCTATCGCGGTCGAACGGGCGTTGGCGCGTCGAGACGACGGCTGGGGCGGTCGAGGCGGATCAGGTCGTGCTGGCGACCGGGGCGGGGGCGGCGCCGGACGGCCTGCCTGAAACCGTAGCGCGTCTGCTGGGCCTGATCTCGCCCATTCGGGGGCAGATCGGTCTGGTGAGCGAGCGGCTGGTCGACCACGTCGTGCGCGGTCCCGGCGCCTATGTCGCGCCTATGGGAACCGGCAGCGTCATCGGGGCGACCATGGAGGCGGGCGAGCGGTCGCTGACGCCGGATCCCGAACGCTGCGCACAGATGCTCGACGCGGCCTGGGCCGTGCTGGGCCAGACGCCGCGTCCGCTTCAGATCGAATGGCGCGCGGGCGTGCGCGGCGCGACGCCGGACGGCCTGCCGATGGCGGGGGCGGTCGAGGACGGGCTGCATCTGGCGGTCGGGCCGCGCCGCAACGGCTGGCTGGTGGGGCCGCTGGTCGCCGGCGTGGTGGCGGACGAAGTCGAGGGCCGGTCCTCGAAAGAACCGACCCTCGCCCCCCGTCGCTTCATCTAGCCTTCGAGGGCAGTCCTACTCGGGCAGGTTGAAGCGAATGGCCATGCTGACGCGGGCCCCGTCGACGGCCTGACCGTCCACCGTGCGCGGACTGAGACGGAAGTAGCGGGTCAGGCCCATGGCGGCGCGTCCGAAGCCCTGGTTGCCGGGCGTCTCGGATGTCACCGAACAGTCGGTCAGGCTCCCGTCGACCCTCACCAGACAGGACAGGTTGGCGACGCCGCTGACGCCCCGCGCCTCGGCCGCTGAGGGATAGGCTCGCATCATCTGTTCCGCCGTCGGTTTGCGCACCCAGTCGGGGTTGGTGATGACCGGCGGCGATCGGACCGGTTCGGCCGCAACCGCGGTTCCGGTCGATGGCTCGCTGGCGGGCGCGGTCAGGTTGATGACCGGCCCGGCGTCCAGCGAGGTGACCGGGGCGATGGGAACCACCAGAGGCGGCACTTGGGACGAGATGATGTTTTCCGCCCGATGGATCGGCGGCGTCGGCGCCGGCGGAACCTTGGGCGCGACCAGAGGTTCCGGCGGCTTGGGCATGGGCAGGATGTCGATGACGGTGGTCGGCCCATCCTCGATCGCCGGAATCTCCGCCAGCTCGAACCGTTGATTGTAGAGCCACACCCCGGCGCCGACGTGGACCAGGGCGGATGCCCCGATCGCCGCCCACATCCAGCGCGGAATCGGCTTCTTACGCTCGGAAAAGTCTATCGGGCTCACCAGTCCGGGGCCGCCCGCGGTTCTGATCATCATGGCCTTCAACGCCTCCTGTCGCAGGCCCTCCCCAGCGCCCACGGAACAATGGTCGCGCTCGGCTTGCGGCTTTATTGCGGCGCTTGGGCGGTTAGGTTTTCGTTAACCTTAGTTAGCGACCGTCAACCATATGAGCGTAGGAGCGATTCCATCATCTGGCGGGGTTGAGGCGGCCATCCGGCGTGCGTCCAGCACGACCGGCGTGGACTTCGATTTCCTGATGAAGACGGCGCGCCGCGAAAGCGCGATGAACCCGTCCGCGCGGGCTCCGACCTCCTCGGCCTCGGGTCTGTTCCAGTTCATCGAGCAGACCTGGCTGGCCACGGTGAAGCAGCACGGCGCCAAGCACGGTTACGGTCAGTACGCCGACCTGATCCATCGCGGCGATGACGGGCGCTGGCGAGTGCAGGGCTCGGCCCGCAACGTGGTGCTGGACCTGCGGTTCGATCCTCAGGCCGCCTCGACCATGGCGGCGGAGCTGACGGCCTCCAACGCCGCCTATCTGCGCGGCCGCACGGGGCAGGAGCCGGGCGCGGGCGATCTCTACGCGGCCCACTTCCTCGGCCCGGCGGGCGCCGCCAAGCTGATGGAGGCCATGCAGGCGCGACCGGGCGCCAGCGCCGCGTCCTTGTTCCCCGAAGCGGCGTCGGCCAATCGTTCGATCTTCTATCGCAACGGCCGCCACGCCACGGTGGCCGAGGTTCACGCCAACCTGCAGCGCACGGCGGGCGAGGGCGCTCCGGCGGCGGGCGTCGGCTCGGGTCCGAAGAACGCCGTGCCGGACCTGAGCGAAAGGGACCGCATGCTGGCCGCGCGTCTGGATCGCCTGAAGCAGGACCAGAGCCTCTTGGCCTTGCTGCTGGGACAGGACGGTCAGGGCGGCAAGAGCAGCGGCTTCGGCGGGGCTTTCGCGCCGCCCTCGGAGACGGCGGCGTAAAAGAACGTGGTTTCGCCTCATTCCTAATAAGGCGTTAACTATGTAACGCTAAGCGTGACGATTGATTCTTCGCCCGCCGCCTAGCTTACGAGCTCCCGCATGACCGCCTACCGCGCCCGACTGACGGAAAGCGATATCCGGCGCCTGATCAAATCGGATGCCGAAGACGACCGCGCCGCGGCGGCGCACAAGCTGTGCCGCAGCATCGACCGGATGCAGATGGACGACGCCGATCGGGCGGCGGCTCAAAAAATTCTGGGCGTTCTGGCCAATGACGCCGCCGAACTGGTTCGTCGCGCCATGGCCGTCACGCTCAAGGCGTCGGACCAGATGCCGCGCGAGGTGGCGCGCCGCCTCGCCGCCGATGCAGACAGCGTGGCCCTGCCCATCATCGCCAGTTCGCCGGCGTTCACCGACGACGACCTGATCGAGATCATTCGCGCCGGCTCGGTCGTGCGCCAGAACGCCGTCGCCTCTCGCGGGCGCGTGCCGCGCGACGTGGCCACGGTCCTGGCGGCCGAGGGTTGCCGCTCGGCGGTGCAGATTCTGGCTTCGAATGATAACGCCGACCTTTCCGAGGCCGCCCTGGGCGTGGTCATTGACCGCTTCGGTCAGGCGTCCGAGGTCGTGTCCGCCATCGCCTACCGTCAGGTTCTGCCCCTGTCCGTGACGGAACGCCTGGTGGCCCTGGCCAGCGACGCCGTGCGCGAGCATCTGGTGACGCGTCATGCCGTGGCCCCTGAAACCGCCATCCAGTTCGCCCAGTTCACGCGCGAACGGGCGACGGTCGATCTGGTCGATCAGGCGCGGGTCAGCAACGACCTGCCGGCCTTCGTCGCCGGGCTGAACGCGCGCAAGGTTCTGAACGCCTCCCTGCTGCTGCGGGCGCTGGCTCGCGGACAGATGGCCCTGTTCGAGCACGCCCTGGCCGAGTTGGCGGGCACGCCGCATCATCGCGCCTGGCTGATGGTGCACGACGCCGGGCCGCTGGGGCTCAAGGCCATCTATGACCGGGCTGGCTTGCCGCCGCGTCTGTTCCAGGCCTTCCGCGCCGGGGTCGACACCTGGCGCGCCCTGCAGGCTGAGGGCGGCGACACCGCCAGCGACGCCTTTCGCCAGCGCATGCTGGAGCGCTTCCTGAGCCAGCGGCCCAACGCCTCGCGCGACGATCTGACCTATCTGATGGAGCGCCTGGATCGTCCGGCGGCGCCGGGCGCGGAGGCGGCGGTCAGCGCGGCCTGATCCAGGCCATCGCCCATGAAAAAAGGCGCCCCGACATCGGCGGCGCCTTTTATTGTGGCTGTGAGCGGGCCTCAGGCCAGATGTTCGGCGACGCGGGCTTCCAGGGCTTCGGCCAGGTCGCGGCCCACCGGATGATCGTCCGTCTGGATTTCGTCGCGGACCACGGCGCGGATGGCGTCGACGTGGGCGTCCAGAATGGCGGTCGGCGCCTGCATCCGCTTGTCGGCGTCGTCCATCATCCGGCACAGGGAGCCGGCGATCCGGGTCACCAGCGGGTATTGATAGGTGGCGCCCAGGCCTTTCAGATCATGGGCGCGGAAATACAGGGCCTCGGCGGTTTCCGACGTATAGCCCTTGGCGCGGATGTCGGCCTGGGCCTGATCCAGCTTGACGACCTCGTCGTTCAGCCACTGGCCGAACTGGGCCGACATGGCCTTGAGCGCGGCCTCGGCCTTGGCGATGGCGTCGGCGTCGATGCCGCCGAATCCGCCGACCTTGGCGCGCAGCGGGTGGGGCGGGCGAATGACCTGGGGAGGATTGCTCACGTGACGGCTCCTGAACTCTTGGCGGAGAGCCTAGGGGCGGAGGCTTAAAATCCCGTGACGTTTCAGCTGGCGAACTGTTCGGCCATGACGCGCTCCTCGAACGAGCGTCCGGCGTCGAACAGCATGGTCAGGCTGATGTCACGGCGCTCGCGGACCTCGACCCGTGTGACGCGGCGGACTTCGAAGTTGTCAGCGGTGGCGCTGACCGGGCGCTTGTCGGGCTCCAGCACCTCGAAGCGAACGCGGGCTGTGTGCGACAGCAGGGCGCCGCGCCAGCGCCGGGGGCGGAAGGCGCTGATCGGCGTCAGGGCCAGGCTGGGCGCGTCCAGCGGGATGATCGGACCATGTGCCGACAGGTTGTAGGCGGTCGAGCCGGCGGGCGTGGCCACCATGCAGCCGTCGCAGCTCAACTCCTCAAGCCGCACCTTGTCGTTGATGCTGACGCGCAGCTTGGCGGTCTGACGCGTCTGACGCAGCAGGGAGACCTCGTTGATGGCCAGGCCGCTGTGGACTTCGCCGCTTTCGACCCAGGCGTCCATCTGCAGGGGGTGGATGACGGTCCGGTCGGCGCCGGCCAGGCGCTCCTGCAGGTCGTCCTCCTCATAGTCGTTCATCAGGAAGCCGACCGAGCCCCGGTTCATGCCGTAAACCGGCGTACGGAGCTGCAGGTTGTTGTGCAGGGTCTCCAGCATGAAGCCGTCGCCGCCCAGGGCGATGATGACATCGGCCTCGGCCACCGGAACCGAGCCGTAGCGTTCGCTCAGCCGTTCGCGCGCCGCCTCGGCTTCGGGGCGGTCGCTGGCGACGAAGGTCAGGGCGAGGGGAGCGGTCTTGTTCACAGTGCTAGGCAAGCGGAGCAAGGGGCCCGTGTCAAACGGAAGCGCCGCCCAGTTCCGCCATCAGCAGGCGGAATTCGTAGGCGGCTTGATCCGCCGAGCGGTCCGCCAGCCGCCAGGCCGAGGCATCGGGATCACGCGGGAAGCCTCCGTTCAGCTTGCGGATTTCGGTCAGAAGCGCGGGGAAGGCGGCCCGATCCAGTCCCACCGCGATGCAGGCCAGGAAGAGCGGGCGGGCTGTGTCGCCGGCCAGCGCCCGACGGATCTGGGCGATCTCGAAGCGCCCCAGCACGGCCAGGCCGTGAGCAAAGACTCCCAGCTTTTCCTCACGCAGGGCCCGGATCAGATAGGCGGGGCGCAACTGACCGGCCGCGTGCAGCTTGGCCACCAGTCGGGCGTCCGTTTGGTCGGCGGATGCGGCTTCCCAGGCGACGGCCGTGTCGCGAGCCGTGGCCTGGGCCGTGGTCTGGGCTGTGGTCTGGGCCGCGCTCTGGAGCGCCTCGGTCAGCCGGGCGGGGTCCAGGCTGAAGCGGTCGCCGATCGCCTGACGCAGGGCGTCGCCGACCCACTCGTAAAGGCGCAGCGCCAGGTCTTCATTCAGCGATGGGTGGCGGGTCAACGGCGCGCGCAGGGCGGCCAGCTGGCGGGACCTTTCGACCAGATCGGCGAAAACGGCGGGATCAATCCGAGCGCTGCGATTGCTGGCCAGGGCGGTCATCACGGCCGGATCGGCCCCCGCGACGATGGCGCGGGCTACGGCGGCGCCGAGATCGGGGCGAAGGGCCACCTGAATCTGATGCTCGATCGAGCAATCGGCCAGCAGTTGCAACAGGTCGTCATCGAGCAACAGGGGGCTGCCTGCGATCACCGGACGGGCGATCTCGATCTCGTCGGCGGCCAGCATCCGCACCAGGGCGGCGGGCGCCCAGTCGACCTTGGCCAGCCGTTGCGCCAGAACCTGACGGATCTCGCGTTCGGCCTTTCGGGTCAGGGCGATGAAGATGTCGGCCAGGGCGTCGGGCGCGCCGCCGTGGTCGGCGGCGGATTCATAAAGGCCCGCCACCCCCATCAGCAGGCGATGCTGATCGTCTGGCGACCGAGTCTTGGCCAGATCCAGCAACTGGCTCAGGCCCGCCAGCGGCACGGCTTGGGAGGGCTTGTCCGGGTCTAGCGGAACGACTGTGGACACTGGCGGCTCCGCGCATCGAAAGACGGCCGCCCGGGCCGCGCGGCATAGTCATCCTGACGGCGTGAAAACAGGGTTAACGAAAACCTTCCGGGGCGAACGCCGGTCGCTTGACGTCACGCCGGAGCGGCGCGAGGTTCAACCGAACAATGATAAGGGAGGTCGTCATGGCGGACGGATCGGCGTCGTCGCTTAAGTCGCGGGTGTCGGAGGCCGAGTGGCAGGCGCGGGTGGAACTGGCCGCTCTGTATCGGCTGGTCGCTCTGCACGGGTGGGACGACATGATCTTCACCCACATCTCGGCCCGCGTGCCGGGGCCTGAACACCACTTCCTGATCAACCCCTACGGCTGGTATTTCGATGAAATTACAGCCTCTTCCCTGGTGAAGGTCGATCTTGACGGCAATATCGTCCAGGAGACGACCAGCTTCATCAATCCGGCCGGCTTCACCATTCACTCGGCGGTCCACGCGGCACGCGAAGACGCCAAGTTCGTCATCCACCTGCACACGGTGAACGGCGTGGGCGTGGCGGCGCAGAAGGACGGCCTGCTACCGATCAGCCAGAACGCCTGCTTGCTGCAGCATCAGGTGGCCTATCACGGTTACGAAGGTCTGGCGCTGAACCATGACGAGCGCGAGCGGCTGGTGGCGGATCTGGGCGACAAGCCGCTGATGCTGCTGCGCAACCACGGCACCCTGGCGGTGGGCGAGACGGCGGCCCAGGCCTGGGTGGGTATCTTCTTCCTGGAGCGGGCCTGCGCCCAGCAGGTGGCGGCCCTGTCGGGCGGACGTGAGCAGGTGCTGATCGCTCCGGACGCGGCGCAGGCCGAGACCAAGGATCAGGGGCGAGGCATCGGCTTTGTTTCTTCCCTCGCCTGGCCGGGCGCCCTGCGTCAGCTGGAACGAAAATCGCCGGGCTACGACGTGTGAAGGCGGTCGGGGGGCTGCTGATCGGGTTGGCGACGGCGGGGGCGTCGTCGTCGGCCTTGGCGGGAAGCTGGGCTCTGCCGAAGGGGCAGGGGCAGACCATCCTGAAGTACGAGGAAATGCGCGCCGATCGAGGCTTTGTCCCCGGCGGCACGGTCCGGCTGCCGGTCGAGCGCAAGGATCGTTCGGCGTCGCTGCTGGCCGAGTATGGCCTGACCGAGCGGTTGACCCTGCAGGTCAAGGGCGAGTGGCAGCAAGGACAGGACGCCTTTGTTCGGTATGACGGGCGTGGGCCGGTCGAGATCGGCGCCCGGTGGCAGGCCTACCGTGACGACGACAAGGTTGTGGCCGTCTATGCCGGCTATGCCCAGGGCGGGGCCGGCCGCAACGCCGGCTATGCAGCGCCGGGCGCGGGCGACAGCGATTGGGAGCTGCGGGGGCTGGTCGGGCGCTCCTGGCATTCCGACGGTCGCCGCTGGGCGCCTCGGCGCGGCTTCGCAGAGGCGCAGGTGGCGCGACGCTGGCGTCAAGGCTTGCCTGACGAGGTTCGGGTCGATCTGACGGCGGGGGCGCATCTCAATGACGACTGGATGCTGATGGCGCAGGGGTTCGGCGGCGCGACAGACGGCGAGGGCGCGCGCTGGCTGTCCGTCGAGGTCTCGGCCGTTCGTCACTTCGGAGCCTGGAGCCTTCAGGGCGGATGGCGACAAGCTGTCGCGGGGCGGGAAACGCCCGTCGCCAGAGGTCCGATCATCAGCGTTTGGCGTCGCTTCTGACGCAATTTGCCGCGACGGAAACCAAACCCCTCCACGTTACAGATACTTTATTTGCGTAACGGCCATGACCCGCTAAGCGGGACCGCTTGTTGTCGGGGAGACTGCGTCGCGTGTTCAAACGCCATTTTTTCATCATCGCGGCGGCCTGTCTGGTGGGGCTCATGGTCCTGGCGGCGGTGCTGAAGATCACCCTCGCTGACGACAACAAGGGCGGCGCGGGCGGTCCCGGTCGGGGCGGCCCTGGCGGCGGGCGCGGTCAGGCGGTGGCCGAGGCCGTCGCAACCCCGCGCGAGTTCGCCGACCAGATCCGGGTCCTGGGCGTGGCCCGCAGCAAGCGCTCGGTCAACATCACCTCCAATACGACCGAGCTGATCACGCGCGTCATGTTCGTGGACGGCCAGCGGGTCGCGGCGGGCGCCCCACTGGTCGAACTGCAGGCGCGCGAGGAAGACGCCGACCTGATCCAGGCGCGGGCCCAGCTGGCCCAGGCCCAGCGCGAATACGACCGCTTCAAGATTCTGGCCGAGCGCGGCGTGGCCCCGCGCGTCACCGCCGAGCAGGCCGAAACCGCCCTGCAGAGCGCCCGCGCCGCCGTCGCGGCGTCGGAAGCCCGTCGCGGCGACCGTGTGCTGCGCGCGCCCTTCGCCGGGGTTCTGGGTTTGACGACGGTGACGCCGGGGACCTTGATCTCGCCCGGATCGGTCATCACCACCCTGGACGACACCAGCGCCATCCGCGTCGATTTCCCCCTGCCCGAACGCTATCTGGGCGTGCTTCAGGTCGGCACTCCTCTGATCGCCACGGCCGACGCCTATGCCGGCGAGAGCTTCAACGGCCGCATCGCCCTGCTGGATACGCGCGTCAATGAACAGACCCGCGCCGTCATCGCCCGCGCCGAGTTCGCCAATCCGGGCGCCCGCATCCGTCCCGGCATGATGATGCGCGTGGCCGTGCAGCAGGGCCGTCGTCAAAGCCTCTCGGTGCCCGAGGCCGCCGTGCAGTACGAGGGCCAGGGCGCCTTCGTCTATCGCATCGCGCGCGGCGAGAAGGGCACGACCGCTCAGCGTGTCGAGGTGCAGACCGGCGCCGTCGAGGGCGGCTTTGTCGAGATCCTGTCGGGTCTGGACAACAATGACCGCGTGGTGGCTTCGGGCCTGAACCGCATCCAGCCGGGCGCGCCCGTCACGGTCGGCGGGGGCGGCGACAAGAAGGGCGGCGCGCGCGCAGCTCAGGCGGCGCGCTGATGATGCTCTCTGATGTTTCGGTCCGGCGCCCCGTCTTCGCGGCGGTGGCGGCCATCGTTTTGTGCGTCATCGGCCTGGCGGCCTTCTTCTTCCTGCCGGTGCGCGAACTGCCGGACGTCGATCCGCCCATCGTCTCGGTCAGCACCAGCTACGCGGGCGCCTCGGCCGAGGTGATCGAAAGCCGGATCACAGAGCCGATCGAGCAACAGATCGCCGGCATCCAGGGCGTTGAGCGCATCAACTCGACCAGCCGCGACGGTCGTTCGAACGTCAACATCGAGTTCTCGCTGGACCGCAACATCGACGACGCCGCCAACGACGTGCGCGACCGCGTCTCGCGCGTTCAGGGGCGTCTGCCGGATCAGGCGGACCCGCCGGAAGTGGCCAAGGCCGACTCCGACAGCCAGCCGATCATGATCATGTTCCTGCGCTCCACGACGATGAACCGTCTGGAACTGACGGATTACGCCGACCGCTATCTGGTGGACCGCTTCGCCACCGTGCCGGGCGTGGCACAGGTCAACATCTTCGGCGAGCAGCGCTACGCCATGCGCATCTGGCTGGACGCCGCCGCCATGGCCGCGCGCGGCCTGACCGTCGCTGACGTCGAAACCGCCCTGACCAACCAGAACGTCGAACTGCCCGCCGGTTCGCTGGAGTCGACCCAGAAGGACTACACCGTCCGCGTGGCCCGCACCTATGCGCGGCCCGCCGACTTCGCCCAGTTGCCTATCGGCACGCGCGGCTCGGCCTCGACGGCCACCGGCGCCCAGGCGTCCGGCACGCTCGGCGCGGCGTCCGCCGCCATGACCAACGGCGTGACCGGCGCCCTGCTGGGCAGTGCGGCCTATGTCACGCGCCTGGGCGACATCGCCCGGATCGAGGAGGCCCCCGCCGAGGCGCGTCGCCTGTTCCGCGGCAACGGCATCGACCAGATCGGTCTGGCGGTCACCCGTCAGGCCCAGTCCAACGACCTGCAGATCTCGGACGGCGCGCGCGCCCTGATGGAGCAGATCAAGCCGACCCTGCCGCCCGGCACCACGCTTGAAGTCGGGTCCGACAACTCGGTCTTCACCTCGCACGCCATTGACGAGGTCTGGATCACCATCGGCATCTCGATGGCCCTGGTGGCCCTGGTCAACTTCATCTTCCTGGGCAGCCTGCGCGCCGCGATCATCCCGTCGGTGGTGGCGCCCATTTGCTTGCTGGCGACCTTCATCGTCCTGGCGCCGCTCGGCTTCTCGCTGAACCTGCTGACCTTGCTGGCTCTGGTGCTGGCCATCGGCCTGGTGGTCGATGACGCCATCGTCGTGGTCGAGAACATCCAGCGCCGTCTGGACCACGGCGAGCCGCCGCTGGTGGCCGCCGAGCGCGGCGCGCGTCAGGTCTTCTTCGCTGTCGTGGCGACGACCGTGGTGCTGCTGTCGGTGTTCGCGCCCCTGCTGTTCCTGCCGGGCTACGTCGGTCGTCTGTTCGTCGAACTGGCGGCGGCCATCGCCGCGGCCGTGGCCTTCTCGGCCTTCCTTGCGCTGAGCCTGTCGCCGATGCTGGCGTCCAAGATCCTGAAGCCGGCCCAGACCGGCGGCTGGCTGGCCCGTCGCGTCGACCGGGCCATGGAGGCGCTGAAGCACTCCTACGCCAACTCGCTGAACGCCCTGCTGGGCCGTCGCGCCGCCGTGGGCGGGGTCATCGGCCTGATCGTCCTGGTGGCGGCGGGCGCGGGCGGCATCTTCCTGGTTCTGCCCAATGAGCTGGTGCCGAACGAGGATCGCGGCCGTGTCCAGATCCGGGTCCAGGGGCCCGAAGGCGCTGGCTTCGACTACACCCGCAAGATCATGCTGGGGCTGGAGCCGATCCTGGCCGAGTACCGCGACAGCGGCGAAGCCGCCAACTACCTGATCTCGTCGCCCGGTTTCGGCGGCGGCAGCTACAACTCTGGAAACGGGGTTCTGAACCTGGCCGACTGGTCCCAGCGCACCCGTTCGGCTGACGAGATCGCCCAGGAGCTGAACGGCAAGCTGCGGGGCCAGACGGACGCCCAGGTCAACGCCTCGACCCCCGGCGCCTTCCAGCGCGGCGGCGGCAACTCCAACTCGGTCGAGATGATTGTGACGGGCGCCGAATACGGCCCGATCTACGACTGGCTGCAGCCCATCCTGGCCGCGGCGCAGGAAAACCCCGGCCTCTCGCGACCGCGCCTGAACTATGAGCCCAACGCGCCGCGTCTGCTGGTCGACGTCGATCCGCAGAAGGCCGCCGCCCTGGGCGTCTCGTCGCAGCAGATCGGCCGCGCGCTGGAAACCATGTTCGGCTCGCGCCGCGCCACCACCTACATCAAGGGTGGTCAGGAGTACGACGTCATCCTGCAGACCGACCGCGACAACCGGCGAGGCGTGACCGATCTGGAGGCTCTTTACGTCTCCACCGGCGCGGGCCAGCTGGTGCCGCTGTCGGCGGTGGTCACCACCAAGACCTCCGGCGACACGCCCGATCGCCGACGTCTGGATCGCCAGCGCGCCATCACGCTTTCGGCCGATCTGAACCCCGGCACCACCATCGACGACGCGGTCGCCTTCCTGAACGCCGAAGTGGCCAAGCAGCCGCAGGGCGCCGTCACGATCCGGTGGGGCGGCGCGGCCCGCGATCAGCAGGAGGCGGGCAGCGCCGTGGGCTGGGCCTTCGGTCTGGCCTTGCTGCTGGTCTTCCTGGTTCTGGCGGCTCAGTTCGAGAGCTGGATCACCCCCGCGGTCATCATGCTGACCGTGCCTCTGGCGGCGGCGGGCGGTCTGTTCGGTCTGTTGATGGCGGGCTCCAGCCTGAACATCTACAGCCAGATCGGCCTGATCATCCTGATCGGGGTGGCGGCCAAGAACGGCATCCTGATCGTTGAGTTCGCCAATCAACTGCGCGATCAGGGGCGGAGCATCCGTGAGGCCATCATCGAGTCCTCCAGCTTGCGCCTGCGCCCGATCATCATGACCTCGATCGCCACTGCCTTCGGCGCCCTGCCGCTGGTGCTTTGGCAAGGTGCGGGCGCGGGCAGCCGTCAGACCATCGGCGTGGTCATCTTCACGGGGGCGATCTTCGCCACCATCCTGACCCTGTTCGTGGTGCCGGTGATCTACGGCGTCCTGGCGCGCTTCACCAAGTCGCCGGAATACACCGCTCGCAAGATCGAGGAGTGGGAAGCCCAGGAGATCGCCGACGGCAAGACGCCGGACATGACGCCGGGCTGATCCGCCCGGCGTCCAAGGGTCATGAAGCGGGGGCCGTCGCGGCAGCGGCGGCCTTCGCCGTTTCCGGGGCATAGCCGGTCTCGACCTTCAGGAAGGCGATGACGTCGCGGCGGTCCGTGGCGTCGCGCAGGCCAGCGAAGGTCATCTTGTTGCCGGGCAGGAAGGTCCTGGGGTTCTCCAGCCAGTGATCCAGCTTGTCGGCGTCCCAGGCGAAGCCCGCCGTGCGCAGGGCGTGCGAGTAGCTGTACTTGTCCATGGCTCCGGCCTGTCGCCCGAAGACGCCGTACAGGTTCGGCCCCGCCATGTTCGGGCCGCCCGGCGTGATGGTGTGGCAGGAGCGGCAACGGGCGAAGGCTCGACGGCCGTTCTCCAGGTCGCCGGCATTGTAGGGCGCGGGCAGGGCGGCCAGCATGGCGACCTTCTCCGCCTCGGTCGGCGCGGGCGGCGGCGGAGCCTTGGGCGTCGCATCCGCGGCGGGCGCGGCGTTGTCGCCGCAGGCGGCCAAGGCGAACGAGGCGGTCAGGGCTGCGGAAAGAAGAAGGTTGGTGCGCATGGCGAACTCCATAGGCCAGTCGCTCTTGATAGCCGATGGGCGATTGGTCGCAACGGCGCCGGTTATCGTTACTGGACGCGAACGGTTCGCAGCTGATAATCACTGTCAACTTAAGTGAGCGGCGCCGGGCGCCGTCGTAATGAGCGCCATGACCGACACCATCAAACTTAGCCAGGCCCGACGCGGCGATCGCGGCGTCATCGTTCAGGTCGGCACGCATTGCCACCATCAGGACCACGAGATCGAGCTGGAGCGTCGCCTTTTGGAACTGGGCTTCGTCGAGGGTGCGCGCGTCGAGTTGCTGCACGAGGGCCTGTTCGGTCGCGATCCCATCGCGATGAAGGTGGACGACATGCGCGTGGCCTTGCGCCGGCATGAGGCGGCCAGTCTGACCATCCGTCTGGATAGAGGAAACGCCTGATGGATATGGCCGTTCGTACTGCCCGCATCGCTCTGGTCGGCAACCCCAACAGCGGCAAGACCGCCTTGTTCAATGCTCTGACCGGCTCGCATCAGAAGGTCGCCAACTACGCCGGCGTCACCGTCGAGCGGAAGGAGGGGCGCATCCACGCCGCCGACGGCCGCACTCTGTCGGTGCTGGACCTGCCGGGCACCTATTCCCTGCGCGCCCGCAGTCTGGACGAGGAGGTAACCCGCGACGCCGTGCTCGGCGCCCTGCCGGGCGAGACCCCGCCGGACGTGGTGGTCTGCGTCGCTGACGCCACCAACCTGCGTCTGGTGCTGCGTCTGGCGCTGGAGTTGAAACAGGTCGGTCGCCCGATGGTGCTGGCCCTCAACATGTTCGACATCGCCCAGCGTCAAGGCCTGCGCATCGACCTTGAAAAGCTGTCGGCCGAGATTGGCGCGCCCGTGGTCACGACGGTGGCGACGCGCAAGCGCGGCATCGCCGAGCTGGTCGCCGCCGCGCAGGCTCAGGCCGATCAGGCCGTGGGCGAGACCCGCAGCGAGTGGCACGCCCCGTCCGCCGCCGAAATCCGCGACGCCCACCGCGAGGCCGAGCGCATCATGAAGGCTTGCGTGCGCCCGCCCGAGCGGCCCGACACCTTGACCGGCAAGATCGACAGCGTCCTGCTGCACCCCATCGCCGGTCTGGCCATTCTCCTGGCCATCCTGTTCGTCATGTTCCAGGCGGTCTTCACCTGGGCCACGCCCGCGATGGACGGCATCGAGGCCTTCTTCGCCCTGGTTGGCGGATGGGTGGCCACGGTCCTGCCGGATCAGGGCTTCACCGGCCTGGTGCAGAGTCTGATCGTGGACGGTCTGATCGGCGGGGTCGGCAGCGTCCTGGTCTTCCTGCCGCAGATCCTGATCATCTTCCTGTTCATCATCGTGCTGGAAGACTTCGGCTACATGGCCCGCGCGGCCTTCCTGATGGACAAGATCATGGGCGGGGCGGGGCTGCACGGCCGCGCCTTCATCCCCCTGCTGTCCAGCTTCGCCTGCGCCATTCCCGGCATCATGGCCACGCGGGTGATCGAGGCGAAACGCGACCGCTTGACCACCATCCTGATCGCGCCGCTGATGACCTGCTCGGCGCGGATTCCCGTCTACACCCTGATCATCGCCGCCTTTATCCCCAACGAGACCGTCTGGGGCTGGGCCAGCCTGCAGGGGTTGGTGATGTTCGGCCTCTATGCGGCGGGCATCGTCAGTGCGCTTCTGGTCTCGCTGGTGATCCGCCGGGTCTTCTGGCGCGGCGCCGTCGAGCCCTTCATGATGGAGCTGCCGGCCTACAAGATCCCCGACATCAAGAGCGTCCTGTTCAATCTGTGGCTGCGCGCCAAGATCTTCATTCGCCGCGCGGGCAAGATCATCCTGCCGCTGATGGTCATCGTCTGGGCTCTGTCGACCTTCCCCTATCCGCCCGAAGGGGCGACGGGACCGGCCATCGACTATTCCTTCGCCGGCATGATCGGCAAGGCTCTGGAGCCCATCTTCGCCCCCATCGGCTTCAGCTGGCAGATGGTGGTGGCCCTGGTCCCCGGCATGGCCGCGCGCGAGGTCGCCGTGGCGGTGCTCGGCACGGTCTATTCGATCGCCGGCGCCGAAGAGAACGTCGGCGCCCTGGCCTCGGTCCTGTCGGCCGACTGGTCGCTGGCTACGGGTCTGGCCTTCCTGGCCTGGTACGTCTTCGCGCCGCAATGCCTGCCGACCCTCGGCGTGGTTCGTCGCGAGACCGGCTCGATGAAGTGGACCATGATCATGGTCGGCTATCTGTTCGGGCTGGCCTATCTGGCGGCCTTCATCGTCTATCACGTCGCCGTGGCGCTGGGCGGGGGCTAAGGCCGCGTCGGGTCGAGGAGGCGGAGCCTTCTGACCGCGGCCCACCAGGAATGACGCTGGGCCCTTGGGGCGTCAGCGCCCCGTCGTCAGCTTCACGACGATATGCGCCGTCGTGTCGACAATGGCCTCGGCAGTGTCGGCGCGGCGCATCAGGGCGAAACCGGCGGCGACTGACTCGACCAGATTGGCGGTCTCGTAGGAGGTCAGGCGCGGGCTGAGGCCCTCCGGCAGGTGACCGTTGGCCTTGGCCTGGGCGATGCGGCGTTCCAGCGCCAGGTGCAGGCGGCGCATTCGCTTGATGCGGCTTTCAGCGAAGTCGGGCTCGCCCTTGTCGGCCAGCATATGCTCGACCCGCAGCACCGGCCCATGGTCGTTCCAAAGGGCCAGGACCTCCAGCACATAGGCCCGTACCGCGTCAAAGGCGCGGTCCGCGGTCCAGTCGGCGTGAATGTGCCGCGCCAGGCGTTGAAAGTCCTCGCCCGCCTCCTCGCAGAGGATCAGCAGGCCTTCCTCGACCGACTTGAAGTAGGTGTAGAAGGTCGGCGCCGAGACGCCCGCCGCCATAGCCACGTCGGCGGCTCGGATTTCGCCCAGGTGCTTGTGATTCAGCAGCTCGCGCAGGGCGTCGAGTATGGCGCGACGGGTCCGCGCGCCGCGCGTCCCGATCTTGTGGCCCAGCTTGTTGGTCGTCTCAGACATGGGGAGGAGGCGGCGGGCTACAGGTGTCGTCAATGGCAGCCTATAGCCTGCGCTGGATAAGGAAGGCCAGCGCTCTCACTCGGGCGGCTATTCGCGCGGAAGGCCGCCCAGAGGCAGTTCCTCATGGCCGATCCCGGCGGTCGCCTCTTCTATGTATTGCTTCGCGGCGCTTTGCTGGTTCGCCGCCTGTTGAGCGGACACGCAGACATCTCGTCTCAGGACTGAGCCTGTGCGGGCGCGGTGCTGGCAGACCGGTCGGGCGCGGCGATTGGACCTGGCCGTTTCCGCAGGACGGGCGGCCTGCGAGGCTTGCGCGGCCGGAGACGTCTGTGCGCCAGGTTCAGCCTGCGTCGTGGGCGTCTGCAACGCCGCGAGCAAAATGAGGGTGAGGATCATCTGCCTTGCTCCCTGAGAAGAGGGCAGGTTAGGCGAACATTGGTCGTTAATGCAAGGCGATGGTGCCGGATGCAGGATTTGAACCCGCGACCTTCGGTTTACAAAACCGCTGCACTACCACTGTGCTAATCCGGCGTTGCGCGCCTTATGCTGGTGGAATCGTCAGGACGCAAGCACAGTCCGGCCATGCCGATGACGCCCTATCTTACGCCGATCCTTCTGCTGGCCCTGTCGAACGTCTTCATGACCTTCGCCTGGTACGGTCACCTGAAATTCGGGTCCAAGCCGCTGTGGATCGTGGTGATCCTGAGCTGGGGCATCGCCTTCTTTGAATACTGCCTGGCCGTGCCCGCCAACCGCATCGGCCATCAGGTCTATTCGGCGGCCGAGCTGAAGACCATGCAGGAGGTGATCACCCTGCTGGTCTTCGCCGTCTTCTCGGTGGCCTATCTGGGCGAGAAGCTGACCCTGAACCATCTGGTCGGGTTTTCGCTAATCGCGGGCGGGGCCTTCTTCATATTCAGGGGGCCGCTGTAGTCAGTCCAACTCGGCGGCGATCCGCGTGGCCAGGGCCTTGAGGTGTTCGGTGTCGGCCATCGGCGCATGACCGTGGCCCTTCATGGCGCGGTCGGCCCATCGTGGAACGATGTGGAAATGCAGATGGAAGACGGTCTGGCCTCCGGCCTCGCCATTGAACTGCATGAGGCTGAGGCCCTCGGGCTTCAGCGCCTTTTCGACCGCGCGGGCGGTGCGCTGGACGGCGGCGGTCAACTTGGCCAAGCGCTCCGGCTCGATCTCCAGGATGTTTCGCGCCGTCGATGTCTTGGACACCACCAGAACGTGGCCCTCGGACTGGGGAAAGACGTCCATGAAGGCCAGGACGTCATCGTCTTCCCACACCCTCACGCTGGGGATTTCGCCGCGCAGGATCTTGGCGAAGATGTTGTCGGGGTCGTAGGCGCCATGAAGGCTCATGGGGAGGCTCCGTCAGAGGTGTCGCGCGGAGGCTAGCAGGGCAGGGCGGATTTCGCACGGGAGCGAAACGCGATCTGACGCGCTATATGGTCAAGGTTCACGGAGATTGCGTCCAATGTTGCGTTTCATCGTTCAGGCTGTCGTCACGGCTCTGGGGTTGTGGCTGTCCGCCAAGGTCGTGCCGGGGGTGGACTTCACCTCGACCGGGTCGCTGGTCGCGGCGGCGGTGATCCTCGGACTGGTCAACGCCATCGTGCGGCCGATCATGGTGATCCTGACTTTGCCGCTGACCATCGTGACCTTGGGTCTGTTCCTGCTGGTGGTGAACGCGGCGATGATTGGACTGACGGCCTGGTTCCTGGGCGGTTTCTCGGTCAACGGTCTGTGGGCGGGGATCGGGGCGGCCATTGTCACGGGCGTGGTCAGCTGGATCGCGGCCTCCCTGTTTGGCGAAGGTGAGCGGGCGCGTTGAATAATCCGGGTAATATTGACGTGAATATTTTGCCCGGGTAAATCGTCGCGACCTTCAAGGAGCTGACGATGACCACAGCAACCTGCACTGCCTTCGCCGCTGATCGCCTGATCGCCTCGGGCGCGCCGGCCGAGGTCGTGGCCGCCGTCAAGACGGCCCATGATGCGGGCGAGGCGGTTCTGGTCTTCGACGATGCCGACGCCCGGCCGGTGGAGTTCGACTTGCGCGGCGATCTGGCGGCCGTGCTGGCGCGCCTGCCGTCCGAGCCGGTCGAGAAGCGCGGGCCGGGGCGGCCCAAGCTGGGTGTGACGGCGCGCGAGGTGACCTTGCTGCCGCGCCATTGGGACTGGCTGGCGGCTCAGCCGGGCGGAGCCTCTGTCGCGCTGCGGAAGTTGGTCGAGAGCGCCCTGCGCGAAGCTGAGGGACCGGATCGCGTGCGCCGCTGTCGCGAGGCCGCCTATCGCTTCATGACCGCCGTGGCCGGCGATCAGCCCGGCTATGAAGAGGCGACACGGATGTTGTTCGCCGGCGATTGGGCGGCGTTTGACGCCGCCATCGAGGCCTGGCCATCAGACGTGGCCGACTACGCCCGGCGTCTGGCCGAGGGAAGCTGGCGCAACGGTCAGGGCAGGGCGGCCTAGCTGGGACGGATGACCATGCAGGTCACGCGGCGCTCACTCAGGGTTTCGCAGGCCGCCTGGGCGGCAGCTTCGGTCATGCCGGTGAAGCGCGAGCGATACCAGCCGTTGGCGTTTTGAACGTCGCGCTGGGCATCAGTGAATTGGGTGCGGAAGCGGCGGCTGACGTCATTCAGCCAGTCGCGGGCCACGGCTTCCTCGCGGAAGGCGCCGACCTGAACCGTCCAGCGGCCTGAGGGCGCGCGGGCGGCATCGCGGGTCGAGCGGGCAGGGGCGGCCGAGGTCGGGCGACGCGTCGAGGAGCCGCCGTTCAAAGATGCTGTGAGATTTTCAGGCGTGCGGGCCTCGGCGCGCTGGACCGGAGCGCTCGCGCGCGGCGTGGCGCGGGTCGACGGCGGCGGCGTCACCTCGGTCGGCAGGGTGGCGGGCGGCGGACCGGCGACATAGGCCACGGCGGTCGAGCCCACGCCTTCGCCGTCCTCGTCCGAAGCCGAGGCGTATTCGACCGGCGGGTTGGGATCGGCGCTGATGCCGTAGCCGCGCTGCTCGAAGAAGGTCTGGGCCACCTGGATGCGTTCGCCCTGACCGCGACGGCGCTGGACCTCGAAGCCGGTATCCATCAACTCGGCCACGTGGGCGTTGCGGCTGGCGGTCGAGCGACCGCCCATGACGATGGTGATGATCCGCTTGCCGTCACGCACCGAAGAGGCGGCCAGGTTGTAGCCCGAGGCGTTGGTGAAGCCGGTCTTGATGCCGTCATAGCCGCGGCCCGTGGCCAGCAGGCCGTTGGTGTTCCGGTAGTCGCGACCGTTGAAGTACCAGTCGTGCAGGCCGAGGTAGCGATAGTACTGCGGGTAGTCGCGCATCACGGCGCGGCTCAGGATCGACAGGTCGCGGGCGGTCGTCGCCTGGCGCGTGTCGGGCAGGCCGTTGGCGGTGGTGAACCGGGTATGGTCCATCCCCAGCTCCTTGGCCTTGGCCGTCATTCGGGCGGTGAACTGGGCTTCCGAACCGCCGATATGCTCGGCCAGGACCACGGCCATGTCGTTGGCGCTGCGGACCGCCGTGGCCTTCATGGCGTCGTCCAGGCTGATCGACTGGCCGGCCGCCAGGCCCAGTTTCGACGGCGGCTGCGAAGCGGCGCGCGGCGAGACGGTGAGGTTGTCGGTCAGCTTGACCTTGCCGGACTCCAGCGCCTCGAAGACCAGATACAAGGTCATGACCTTGGTGATCGAAGCCGGATAGCGCCGGGCGTCGGCGAAGCGCGAGAACAGCACCTCGCCCGAGGAGGCGTCGACCACGATCGAGGCGTAGCGCGAATTGTCAGAGGATTGGGCGACCGGCGGCGGCGCGCCGAGTGCGGGTGTCAGGACCACGCCGCCCAGAACCAGGGCGGCCAGGAAGCGGCGGCGGAATGCAGCGTTCATGGTCAATCTACTAGCCTCGTCACTGTGGCGCGAAGACGACCGTGATCACCGCGCGTTACAAAGGCTAACATCGGACTCGCGGGTTTCGAGAGGGTTAACAAGCTGTCAACGGAGTTGTGATCGCGGATGGCGCCGGCAGGTGATCGGCGATCATATGTTGCGTCGCACAATTTTCACTTGAAGTCATTTCGCACTTGCACCATATGACACGTGTCGCGATGAACCTTGTTCGTCGTGAGATCCTTTATCCGCTTCGGGAGAGTCCCAATGGCTGACGCCGCCGAGACTGTTAAGAAGACCGTTGAACAGACGACCGCCAAGGCCAAGGCCCAGGCTGAATCCATCCAGGCCGCCGGCGCCAAGGCCTTCCGCGAAGGCGTGGACAAGTCCGTCGCCTCGCTGACCGAGCTGAACGCTCACGGCAAGAAGAACCTCGAAGCCGTCGTCGAGTCGGCCGCCGCCGCCCAGAAGGGCGTCGAGGCCCTGTCGCAAGAGACTCTGGCCTTCTCGAAGAAGTCCTGGGAAGACGGCGTCGCCGCCGCCCAGTCGATCAGCCAGGCGCGTTCGGTCCAGGAACTGGTCGAACTGCAGACCTCGTGGGCCAAGTCGGCCGCCGAGGCCTATCTGGCTCAGTTCGGCAAGGCGACCGAAATCTTCACCGCTTCGGTGAAGGACAGCTTCAAGCCGATCAACGAGCGCGTCACCGCGTCCGTCGAGAGCTTCCAGGCCGCTCGCTAAGCCTGACTTTTTCAGTAGGCGTACAATCAGGCCCTGGCGGAAACGCCGGGGCCTTTTTGCTGGTCGAGCCATTGAGAAGCGGCCAGCAGCGCGGGGTCGACGCGCTTGAGGGCGCTTTCGGCCGTCCGGGCGATCTCGACATCGGGCGAAAGGCCAATACCCTCGATGCGAAGCCCCTGCGGACTGACGTAGTCAGAAAACGGCACCGTCAACTTGCCGCTGTCAGGCAAAGAGAAGGTCCGGGACCCCAGAACAGCTCCGGCGGTTCTGGCGCCAAACAACCGAGCGCGCTGGCCGTGCTGAAGCGCTGCGGCGCCTATTTCCCCGCCGCTGGCTGTTCGTGGACCGATCAGGACGGCCAAGGGGCCTGCAAATGTCGTGGGAGAGGGCAGAGTCTTGCCTCGGTGGACGCCCTGCCTCGTCTTGAAGACGCCGATATCGCTGCCGACAGGCAGGAGTATCGACAGGAGTCGCCCCACCTCGGCGATGACGCCCCCGGTATTGTCCCGCAGGTCGAGGATGAGCCGAGACGGCGGCGCCTGCTGGATGTTTGTCATCACCCAGTCAATCGAGCTCTGATCGAAGACGTTGAAGCGAAGATAGTCCGTTCCATCTTCAAGGGTTCGCCCTTCGGTCCCCGGCGGCGGCGCCTTGGGGGTCCATCGAATCGTCATGACCTGATTGGACTGCGTCTCGACCAGTTTGAGTTCCTTGCTGTCGGGGGCGATGCGCCGAAGGCTGGACAGCTTTACGCTTTGGCCGGGGCGAAGCCCGGCGTCATAGGCGGGGCCCGAAAGCTCGACATCCTCGACCACGAAGCCTGGCGCGATCCATGTGAGTTTTGCGCCTAGGCCGGCTTCATCGGCGCTGGGCAGAAGGTTGGAAGAGCCGGGCTTCTGACGCGGCATTTTGAAGCTACGTCCACTTGGCAGTGTGATCACGTCCGGCGGGCGGATGTCGATATGGGACGAGTCGAACTGGTCGAGAATCGGAACCAGCACATCCAGATAGAGCGCGGCCTGAGTTTCGGCCTTCGCGGCTCGCGGCCGCCAATCACGACGAATAGCCGCCCAATCCAGGCCGTTCATGGCCGGGTCGAAATACCATTCGTCGATGGTTTCCCACATGGCGTCGAAAACGGCCAGATTGTCTCGTTCGGGGGCCGATAGACAACTGGCCTGCGCCAAGCTGCCTGCGGCCAGCGCCATTACGGATCGTCGCGTTTCCCACCCCATAAATCGGGGGTACGCGAGATAAGGCCGCGCCTCAAGCACCGCTCACACAAGGCGTGACTGGACGCCCCTACAAATCAGGCCATCATCACCTATCTGATCCATCAAGACTCCCCGAAGACGGACAACGAATGCCTAACAGACGGCCAGGTGAACAAGGCGGAGGCGCAGGCGCCGCCGTCGTCACCGAGACAAAGCCGAAACTTCAGCGGCCCTCGCTCTATCGGGTGCTGATCCTGAATGACGACTACACCCCGATGGAGTTCGTCATCTATGTGCTGGAACGGTTCTTCCAGAAGAGCCGGGAAGACGCGACCCGCATCATGCTGCATGTGCACCAGCATGGCGTCGGAGTTTGCGGCGTCTTCACCTACGAAGTGGCCGAAACCAAGGTCGCCCAGGTGGTCGAGACGGCGCGCCGTCACCAGCACCCTCTGCAATGCACGATGGAAAAGGACTGAGAGGAACCTCCCATGCCCTCGTTTTCGCGTCCTCTCGAAGAGACCCTGCACCGCGCGGTCCACTATGCGAACGAGCGTCGGCACGAATACGCCACGCTTGAACACCTGCTGCTGGCCCTGATCGACGATCCCGACGCCTCGGGCGTGATGACGGCCTGCAACGTCGATCTCAGCGCGCTGAAGACCGCGCTGACCCTCTATGTCGATAATGATCTGGCCGCCCTCGCCACGGCCGACGGCGACGACGCCAAGCCCACGGCGGGCTTCCAGCGCGTGATCCAGCGCGCGGTCATCCACGTCCAGTCGTCGGGCCGCGAAGAGGTGACGGGCGCCAATGTGCTGGTCGCCATCTTCTCCGAGCGCGAAAGCCACGCCGCCTACTTCCTGCAAGAGCAGGACATGACGCGCTATGACGCGGTCAACTTCATCGCCCACGGCATCGCCAAGAAGCCGGGCGCGACCGAGACCCGTCCCGCGCGCGGCGCCAGCCCCGAGGACGCCGAGGACGCCGCCGCCGTCAAATCCGGCGGAGAGGCGCTGGAGGCCTATTGCGTCGACCTGAACGAGAAGGCCAAGAGCGGCAAGATCGACCCCCTGATCGGCCGTCAGGCCGAGGTCGAACGCTCGATCCAGATCCTGTGCCGCCGGACCAAGAACAACCCGCTGCTGGTCGGCGATCCCGGTGTCGGTAAGACCGCCATCGCCGAGGGCCTGGCCCGCAAGATCGTCAACGGCGAGGTGCCGGACGTCCTGAAGGACGCCACCATCTACTCGCTCGACATGGGGGCGCTGCTGGCCGGCACCCGCTATCGCGGCGACTTCGAGGAGCGGCTGAAACAGGTCGTCAAGGAACTGGAGACGCACGAGAACGCGGTTCTGTTCATCGACGAGATCCACACGGTGATCGGCGCCGGAGCGACGTCGGGCGGGGCGATGGACGCCTCCAACCTGCTGAAGCCGGCCCTGGCCTCGGGCAGCCTCCGCTGCATGGGCTCGACCACCTACAAGGAGTACCGCCAGCACTTCGAGAAGGACCGCGCCCTGGTGCGGCGCTTCCAGAAGATCGACGTCAACGAACCGACGGTCGAGGACACGGTGAAAATCCTCAAGGGTCTGAAGACGACCTACGAGACCCACCACAAGCTGCGCTACACCGACGCCGCCATCCGCACGGCGGTCGATCTGTCGGCGCGCTACATCACTGACCGCAAGCTGCCGGACAAGGCCATCGACGTGATCGACGAGGCGGGGGCGTCGCAGATGCTGCTGCCGGAATCCAAGCGCAAGAAGGTTATCGGCCAGAAGGAGGTCGAGGCCGTCATCGCCAAGATGGCCCGCATCCCGCCGAAGTCGGTCAGCAAGTCGGACACGGAATCCCTGCGTGAGCTGGAGACCGATCTGAAGCGCGCCGTCTTTGGTCAGGAACAGGCCATCGAGCAGGTCTCGGCGGCGATGAAGCTGGCGCGGGCAGGCCTGCGCGACCCGAACAAGCCCATCGGCGCCTTCCTGTTCAGCGGCCCGACCGGCGTCGGCAAGACCGAGGTGGCCAAGCAACTCGCCGCCACCCTGGGCATCGAGATGCAGCGCTTCGACATGTCGGAATACATGGAGCGCCATACGGTCAGCCGCCTGATCGGCGCCCCTCCGGGCTATGTCGGCCATGACCAGGGCGGCCTGCTGACCGACGCCGTCGACCAGCATCCGCACTCGGTGGTGCTGCTGGACGAGATCGAGAAGGCCCACCCCGACGTCTACAACATCCTGCTGCAGGTGATGGACAACGGAACCCTGACCGACGCGGTGGGCAAGAAGGTCGATTTCAGGAACGTCATCCTGATCATGACCACCAACGCCGGTGCCGCCGACAACGCCCGCGCCTCCATCGGCTTCGGCCGGGGCAAGGTCGAGGGCGAGGACGACAAGGCCATTCAGCGCCTGTTCGCGCCGGAGTTCCGCAACCGTCTGGACGCCATCGTGGCCTTCAAGCCGCTGGGCACGGAGACGATCCGTTCGGTGGTCGGCAAGTTCATGATGCAGCTGGACGCCCAGCTGGCGGACCGCAACATCACGATCGAACTGACCGACGAGGCGACCGACTGGCTGGCCAAGAACGGCTTCGACGAACTGTACGGCGCGCGGCCCCTGGCCCGCGTCATTCAGGAGCACATCAAGAAGCCGCTGGCCGACGACATCCTGTTCGGCCGCCTGACCCGCGGCGGACACGTCAAGGTCGAGCTGAAGGACGGCAAGATCGCCTTCGACATCACCCCCGCCAAGGGCGCGGCGGTGAAGGAAGAGGAAGAAGAAACGGCCTGATTTCGTTCAGGTTTGTGGCTGGAGGCCCGGGCGGAAACGCCCGGGCCTTTTTCTTTGGCGCAGGCAGGGGCATGGTTCGCGCAAACGGAGGGGACGGATCATGGGTGCAGCGCTGACCGCGCGGCAGAAGAAGTGGTTCGCCACGGTTCAGGCCAATCTGGAGAAGAATACCGGCAAGCCGTTGGCCGACTGGGTGGCCATCATGAAGACCTGTCCCGAGATCACGCCGCGCGCCCAGGCGGCCTGGCTGAAGGCGGAGCACGGCGTGGGCCAGAACCACGCGGCGCAGATTCTGGACGCCTGCCGCCCCGACGATGGTCCCGGCTGGGACGACCCTGAAGCCCTGCGCGACGCCCTGTGGAAGGACGCAGCCTCGCTGGCCATCCTTGAGGCGGTCGAGCGTGCGGCGGCTGGCGTCGAGGGCGTGATCTCGGGGCAGCGCAAGGGCTACACTTCGTTCTCGCGCAGCGTGCAGTTCGCGGCCATGCGTCCGCTGAAGGGCGGACGGGCTCTACTGGGATTGAAGTTGGCGCCGGAGGCTTCGCCGCGTCTGTCGCCGTCGGCGCGGCGCGAAAGCTGGTCCGAGCGGCTGACGGCGACGGTCGAACTGGACGCCGCCGATCAGGCGGACGCGGAAATCGGCCGCCTGTTCGCACAGGCGGCCGACAACGGTTGAGGCCTAGCGCTTACGGCCCAGCGCGCCAAGGAGCACCGCCGCGCCAGCGATGATGCCGGTGGTCAGCAGGGGTTTGCGGCGGGCGAAGTCGAGGCCCTTGCGCGCCGGATCGCGCAGGTCGGCGGGGGCCTTGTCGACCATGCCGTCCAGGCCGTCGATGACGCGACCATAGGCGTCCAGCGCCTTGCCCTTGACCTCGTTCAGCTTGCCTTCGACCTGTAGCTTGCTGTCGCCGGTCAGGCGACCCAGGCCGTTCTGGGCCTTGCCCTTCAGTTCCGTCGCGACGCCTTCGATACGTTGATCGGTCATGGTGATCCCTGAAATGTGAGGAGGAGACTCACATGGGAAGCGCCTTGCCCGGTCGAGAGTTCCTGACTTTGCGTCGGTCGCGACCAAATGTCAGCCTTTGCGATAAGGCGACAGCTCAGTCGTCATCGCTTCCATCTCCGCCGCGACCGCCGGCCGCTCATTGTCGAGATAGCGGGCGACCGGATCGCGCAGGGCCGGGTCGGCGATCCAGTGAGCGGAATAGACCGGGGAGGGCAGGTAACCGCGCGCGATCTTGTGCTCGCCCTGGGCCCCCGCCTCGACGCGGGACAGGCCGCGCGCGATGGCGAAGTCGATGGCCTGATAGTAGCAGAGCTCGAAATGGAGGAAGGGCACCTCCTCCAGCGCGCCCCACTGACGGCCATAGAGGGCGTCGCGGCCGATGAAGTTCAGGGCCCCGGCGATGGGCGTCCCCTCGCGGAAGGCCATGACCAGGGCGATGCGGTCGGCCATCGTTGCCCCGACGCGGGCGAAGAAGTCGCGCGTCAGATAGGGGCGGCCCCATTTGCGGTCGCCGGTGTCCATGTAGAAGGCGAAGAAGGCGTCCCAGTGGGCCTCGGTGATCTCGGCGCCGGTCAGGACGCGGATATCGAGGCCCGCCTGCGCCTCGCGTCGCTCGCGCCGGATGGTCTTGCGTCGATTGGACGACAGGGCGGCCAGGAAGTCGTCGAAGGTCCGATAGCCCTCGTTGCGCCAGATGAACTGGATGTCGCGGCGGGGCAGCAGGCCCGCCTCGGTCATGGCGCGCCATTCCGGCTCGGTCGGGAAGTTGACCTGCAGGGACGAGACGCCCAACCGCTCGACCAGGGTCAGGGCGCCTTGCAATAGCGCCTCCCTGATCGCGTCATCCCGACCGGAGCGAAGCGCAGAGCCGGGACCGCCGGGGGCGCTGTCGTCAGCGTTCTGAGCGGCCCCGGATAAGCCCTGCGGGCTTTCCGGGGTGACGGGTTTCACCAGAAAACGCGGCCCTGTGGCGGGGGTGAAGGGCACGGCGCCGAGAAGTTTGGGGTAGTAGCGGCCGCCCGCGCGCTGATAGGCGTCGGCCCAGCTGTGGTCGAAGACGTATTCGCCCTGGCTGTGGCCCTTCAGATAGAGGGGCATGACGCCGATCACGGCGCCGTCTTCGTTATGCAGGGAGAGGTGGCGCGCCGCCCAGCCCTGGGACGGGACGGCGCTGCCGGACGCCTCGCAGGCGTGCAGGAAGTCGTAGGAGACGAAGGGATCGCCGGTGGGGGCCGCGCAGGCGTCCCACGCGTCCCGGCCTATCGAGGCGATCCCGTCGTTGACCTGAAGCGTGAAGCTCACTTCACCTCGATGATGGCGTCGATTTCCACGGCGAAGCCGAGCGGCAGCTTGTAGACGCCGACGGCCGAACGGGCGTGTTTGCCCGCGTCGCCGAAGACTTCGACCATCAGGTCCGAGCAGCCATTGATGACGGCGGGGATGGCGATGAAGTCCGGGCCGGCCTGGACGAAGGCGCCCAGCTTGACGATGCGGACGACGCGATCCAGGTCGCCATCGACGGCGGCGTTGATCTGGGCCAGCAGGTTGATGCCGCACAGACGGGCGGCTTCGGCGGCCTGCTCCGGGGTCACGTCGACGCCGACGGTGCCCTTGATGCCGCCATTGGCGTCGTTCGACAGCTGGCCCGAGATCAGGATCTGGTTGCCCGTGCGGACGTAGGAGACGTAGCTGGCGACCGGCTTGGCGGGCTCAGGCAGGGTGATGCCGAGTTCGGCGATGCGGGCGTGGATGCTCATGTCGGAGACTCCGTTGAGGGGTTCGAGCGGGGTTTAGCGCGGCGGGCGGTCCGCGTCATCCGGGCTTCTTGAGCGCACGGCCCGCGACCACGGCGGCGGCGCCGAATTTCTCGCGCAGGGCGTCGATGGCGGTCTCGGTTTTCAGGGCGCGGGTCTCGGCGGTGGCGAACAGGCCGGCGGGGGCGGCGGCTGCCTCTGCGATCTCGGCCAGGCCGATGCCGATCAGGCGATAGGGCTCGCCCAGTTCGGGCTTCAGCAGGTCGCGCCCGGCCGAAAACAGCACCCGCGCCGTCTGCACCGGCTCGGCCAGGGTGATGCGGCGGGTGACGATTTTGAAGTCGGCCTTACGCAGTTTCAGCACCACCACGCGGCTGGCCACGCCGTCGCGCCGCGCCTTGGACGCGAGTTTCTCGCACAGGGGCCACAACTCGGCCTCCAGGTCGTCGGCGCTGGTCAGATCGTCGTTGAAGGTGGTCTCGGCGCTCATGCCGCGTCGGTCGTGGTCTGGGCGGACGGGGCGGGCGTCGCGGGCGTGGCTGAGATCGTAGAGCCGCAGGCCCGTCTCGCCATATCGGCGGATCAGATCCTTGACGTCGGCGGCGGCCAGATCGCCGACGGTGGCGAAGCCGTCCGAGCGCAGGGTGCGCCCGAACACCGGCCCGACGCCGGGGAGGATGTTGACCGGGCGCGAGGCCAGCAGGTCTTTCGCCTCCGTCGCGCCGATGACCGAAAACCCTCGCGGCTTGTCCAGTTCCGAGGCGATCTTGGCCAGGAAGCGGTTGGGGGCCAGTCCGATGGAGACGGTCAGGCCGGTCTCGTCCTCGATCCATTTCTGCAGGCGGATCAGCTGGAAGGCGGGTGGGCCGCCGTTAAGGCGTTCTGTGCCCGACAGGTCGATCCAGGCCTCGTCCAGCGACAGGGTCTGGACCAGGGGCGTCAGCTTGCCCACCGCGCCGAAGATGCGCTCGCTCTCGGCCACGTACTTTCGGAAGTCCGGCTTGATGACGACCGCGTCGGGACAGGCCTTCAGCGCCTTGTACATGGGCATGGCCGAGCCGACGCCATGCAGGCGGGCCACATAGCAGGCGGTCGAGACCACGCCGCGCTTGCCGCCGCCGATGATGACCGGCATGTCGCGTAACTCAGGCCGGTCGCGCTTTTCCACTGAGGCGTAGAAGGCGTCGCAGTCCAGGTGGGCGATGGTCAACTCACCGAGTTCGTCGTGGGCGATCACCCGGCGCGAGGCGCACGACGGACACCGTTCGACCTTGCGGTCGCCGGTCCACAGGCAGTCGCGGCAGACAGCCTTCAGGGGCAAATTGAACTCCGTCGGCGCTCAAGCAGTGCGAAGCACGATAGCGCAATGAGAAATGTCAGCTTCACCTCAACTTAAGACTGCGCGCGTCACAGTGCATCCGAAGAAGGCGAAAAGCCCTGCGCAGCGGCGCGAATTATTGGCGAAACAGCCGGGTGGCGGATGTCCAAGAAAGTCCTCATCGTCGAGGATAACGAGCTGAACATGAAGCTTTTTCATGATCTGCTTGATTCCCAGGGCTACGAGACCCTGCAGACCCGCGAAGGGCTGCAGGCGCTCGCCATCGCGCGCCAGCATCGCCCTGACCTGATCCTGATGGATATCCAGTTGCCGGAAATTTCGGGCCTGGAAGTGACCAAGTGGCTCAAGGACGACGAAGAGCTGAACCATATCCCCGTCATCGCCGTTACCGCCTTCGCCATGAAGGGCGATGAGGAGCGGATCAGACAGGGTGGTTGCGAGGCCTATATCTCCAAACCCATTTCGGTGGTGTCGTTCCTCGAGACGATCCGCAAACACCTGGGGTAGGGCGGCATGAGCGCGCGCATCCTGGTCGTGGACGATGTCGAGACGAATGTCCGACTGCTCGAAGCCAAGCTGACGATTGAATATTACGACGCCCTGACCTGCGGTGACGGGCTTTCGGCGATCGCCTTGGCGACGTCCGAGCAGCCCGACCTGATCCTGCTGGACGTCATGATGCCGGGCATGGACGGGTTCGAGACGTGTCGGCGCCTGAAGGACGATCCCCGGACGCGGCATATTCCGGTGGTTCTGGTGACGGCGCTGGACGGACGGCATGACCGGATTCGCGGACTTGAGGCCGGCGCCGACGACTTCCTGACCAAGCCGCTGGACGACGTTATCCTGATGGCGCGGGTCAAGAGCCTGACCCGGCTGAAGATGGTCATGGACGAACTGCGCGAGCGCGAGGAGAGCGGGCGGCGCGTCGGCGTCGACACGGCGGGCGTGGCGCGGCTCAAGGGTTCCGGCGGGCGGGTTCTGGTCGTCGATGACAATGAGCTTCAGGCCGCCAAGGTGGCGCAGGAGCTGGCGATCGAGCACAGGCCGCTGGTCGAGGCGGATCCCGTAGCGGCTCTGGAGGCGGCGCGCGGCTCGGTCGATCTGATGATCGTTAATGTGACGTCCGAAGGGTTTGACGGTCTGAGGCTGATCGCCCAGGCCCGTTCCAAGGAGCCGACGCGGCGGTTGCCGATCCTGGCCCTCGTCGATTCGCAGGACCGGCCCCGCCTGTTGAAGGCGCTCGAACTCGGCGCCAACGACATCCTGACACGCCCGGTCGATCCCGAGGAACTGTCGGCCCGGGTGCGCACCCAGGTGCGGCGCAAGCGCTACGGCGACTTCCTGCGCGAAAAGCTGGACCACAGCCTGGAGATGGCCGTCACCGACGCCCTGACCGGTCTGCATAACCGTCGCTACATGACGAATCAGCTTCAGCCGCTGGTGGCGCGGACCAATCGCGGCGGCGAGCCGGTGGCGGTGCTGGTGCTGGACATCGACCACTTCAAGGCGGTCAACGACGGCTTTGGCCATGACGCCGGGGACGAGGTGCTGCGCGAGTTTTCCGTGCGGCTGGCGACCAATGTTCGTGCCGTTGACCTGCCGTGCCGCTTCGGCGGCGAGGAATTCGTGGTGGTCATGCCTGGCACCACGCTGGAGGACGCGCACCGCATCGCCGAGCGGATCCGGCGGGATGTCGGCGCCGCGCCGTTCCGCGTCATGGACGGAAACGCGCATCTGAACATCACCGTCTCGG
Source organism: Brevundimonas sp. UBA7506 (assembly GCF_002479495.1). Taxonomy (GTDB): domain Bacteria; phylum Pseudomonadota; class Alphaproteobacteria; order Caulobacterales; family Caulobacteraceae; genus Brevundimonas. Next base: position 883,344 of record NZ_DLNQ01000005.1, on the reverse strand, counting down.
TCGGTGTGGCCGCGACCATGGGAACGGAAGACACGCCGGAAGCCCTGCTGAAGCGGGCGGACGAGGGCGTCTATGAGGCCAAGGCCTCGGGCCGCAACAAGGTCGTGGCCCGCGCGGCCTGAGCCGTTCTTCCTGTTGCACGCACGACGAAAAACGCCCGGCTGAAAAGCCGGGCGTTTCGAATTCTGCAGTCAAGCGAGCCCTGAGGCTCGGGCGGTTAAGCCCTTACTTGATCTTGCCTTCCTTGAACTCGACGTGCTTGCGGACGACCGGGTCGTACTTCTTGACGACCATCTTTTCGGTCATCGTACGGGCGTTCTTCTTGGTCACGTAGAAGAAGCCGGTGTCAGCGGTGGAGTTCAGGCGGATCTTGATGGAAGCCGGTTTGGCCATCGGAATTACCTTTGCGACGGCGAAAGCCGCATGAAACGAGAGGGGCGGAACATACTCAGGCGCTGACCAAAGTCAACGCCCGCGATGTCGCGTTGAGGAAAGCCTCCTAACGGTTAGGGTGATGAGATGAAAGCCCTGACCTCGATCGCCCTCGCGGCCGCCGCCCTGACCCTGTCGTCCTTGCCCGCCGCCGCCCGTGCGGACACGCCCCAGGACGCCTTCTTCAAGAATCTGAGCGCCCTGTGCGGCCAGAGATTCGAGGGCAGGGTGGTCACGACCGACGCCGCCGATTCGGATTTCGCCAGCCAGCGTCTGCTGATGCACGTGCGCGACTGCTCAGCCGAAGAGATTCGCATTCCCTTCTGGGTCGGCGCCGACCGCTCGCGCACCTGGGTGGTGACGCGCACCGCCACGGGCCTGCGTCTGAAGCACGATCACCGCCATGATGACGGCACGACCGACACGCTGCACTGGTACGGCGGCGACACGGCGGGCGCGGGCACGGCCGAGCGTCAGGAATTCCCGGTCGATCAGGAATCCATCGATCTGTTCAACGCCAACAACGCTACGGTCTCGACCACTAACACCTGGGCGATGGAGGTCCATCCGGGCCGGATGTTCGCCTATGAGCTGCGTCGTCCCAACCGCCACTTCCGCGTCGAGTTCGACCTGAAGAAGCCGGTCGCCCAGTAGCAAGGCTTCTGCGGGCCGTCAGGGCCTGTGTTCGACCACATGACGGCCGCGCACCATGCGCACGAAGGGCAGGGGGCGGTCGGGGTGGGCCAGGCGCTCGGCCATCTCGCCCAGGACGAAGCGCGTGATGGCGGGCAGGTCCAGGGCGCGGGCTTCGTCCAACGGCAGCCAGGCGATCTCGTCCAGTTCGCCCGAACCCTCGATCCGGTCGGGATCGCGCAGGGCCTCGACCGGAGCCATGAAGAAGCGGGCGTCGAACCGGCGTGAGCGGCCCGGCGGCGTGATGGCGCGGGCCACGTAGGACAGGACCGATAGATCGGGCAGGGCGCCGGCCTGACGATACTCGCGCCACGGGCCGGCGACCGAGGCCGGCGCGGCGGGGCGACCCAGGATCAGGCCGGTTTCCTCGAAGGTTTCGCGCACCGCCGTCAGAGCCAGGGCCCGGGCGCGGCGGGCGGGCATTTCCGCCTCCAGCCGTCGGGCCGCGTCGGGCGACAGTTCGCCGGTCGAGGCGGCGGTGAAGTCGGAGCGGTCGATGCGCCCGCCGGGAAAGACCCACTTCGAGGCCATGAAGACGTGACCGGGCGCGCGGCGACCCATAAGCACTTCCGGCCGCTTCGCGCCCCGCGTCAGGATCAATGTGGCGGCGTCCCTGGGCCGTTGCGCGCCGCCGGTGCGCGGTGCGTCGGCCAGGTCCTGAGCGGCGTCGAAGGGGGCGGCGGATTTCACCGCCGCTTGCCCTTGCGCACCCCTTTCAGCCCGCCCGACGGCTTGCCGCCGTTGCGAGGTTTGGGGCCGCCCGGGCGGCCTTTTCCGCGTGTCGGCGGACGGTCGCCGCCGCGTCCGCGCACGCCGTAGCGCGGGGCCGGAGCATTGGGATCGCGCGGTTCGGGGTCGGACAGCATCTCCAGCACCAGACCGCCGGTGACCGGCGTGGCCTCGGCCAGACGCACCTCGACGCGCCGACCCAGGGTGTAGCGCTGTCCCGTGCGTTCGCCGATCAGGGCGTGGGCGCGGTCGTCGTGGGTGAAATACTCGTTGCCGAGCGAGGATACGGGGACCAGACCGTCGGCGCCCGTTTCGTCCAGGCGGATGAACAGGCCGAAGCGGGTCACGCCGGTGATCCGTCCGCTGAAGGTCGCGCCGACGTGGTCTTCCAGGAAGGCGGCGATGTAGCGGTCCATGGCGTCGCGCTCGGCGGCCATGGAACGGCGCTCGGTTTCGGTGACGTGTTCGGCGATGCCGTCCAGTTCAGCGATCTCACGATCCGTCAGGCCGTCCGAGCCCAGGTTCAGGCCGCGGATCAGGCCGCGGTGGACGATCAGGTCGGAATAGCGCCGGATCGGCGACGTGAAGTGGGCGTAGCGGTCCAGGTGCAGACCGAAGTGGCCGACGTTGTCCGGCGAGTAAATGGCCTGCATCTGGGTGCGCAGGACCACCTCGTTGACCACCTCGGCGTGCGGGCCGTCGCGGGTCTCGTCCAGCAGCTTGTTGAACCGCTTGGTGTTCGGCGACTCGCCCTTGTTCCACGGCTTGCCGATGGTGTGCAGGAAGTCGGCCAGGTTGAAGATCTTCTCCTGGCTGGGCGCGTCGTGGACGCGGTAGATCAGCGGCGTGCGCGTCTTCTCCAGCGTCTCGGCGGCGCAGACGTTGGCCTGGATCATCATCTCTTCGATCAGGCGGTGGGCCTCCAGCGACTTGCGCGGCTCGATGGCGGCGATGCCGCCGCCGGGGGCCATGATGACGCGACGCTCAGGGCTTTCGATCGCCAGGGGGCTGCGGCGCTCGCGGCCCTTCAGCATGGTCGAATAGGCGTTCCACAAGGGATAGAGGATGGCGTCCATGATCGGGCCCGTCACATCATCCTGCTGACCGTCGATGGCGGCCTGGGCCTGTTCGTAGCTGAGCTTGGCCTGCGACCGCATCAGGCCGCGCATGAACTTGTGCCCGGTCTTCTTGCCGTCCTTGTCGAAGATCATGCGCACGGCCATGCAGGCGCGGTTCTCGCCCTGCTTCAGGCTGCACAGGCCGTTCGACAGGATCTCCGGCAGCATGGGCTCGACGCGGTCGGGGAAGTAGGTCGAGTTGCCCTTGTCGCGGGCCTCGCGGTCCAGCGCCGAGCCGGGACGGACATAGGCGGCGACGTCGGCGATGGCGACCCAGACGATCCAGCCGTCGGGGTTTTTCGGGTCCGTGTCGCGCTCGGCGTAGACGGCGTCGTCATGGTCGCGCGCGTCGGCCGGATCGATGGTGATGAAGGGCACCTCGCGCAGGTCCTCGCGCCCCTTGAGCGTCGGCAGGGCCTGATCCTCGGCTTCGCGCTCGACCAGTTCCGAGAAGCCGGTCGGCAGGCCGTGGGCGTGGATGGCGATGATCGAGGCGGCGCGGGGATCATCCTCGCGGCCGATGGTCTCGAGGATCTTGCCGCGCTTGGGACCGTAACGGTGGTCGCCCTTTTCGATCGACGCCAGCACCAGGTCGCCGTCGCGCAGGTCGCCCGCCACCGCCGAGGGGATCAGCAGGACGTCCTTGGAGCGCTTGTCGACCGGCTCAACGCGGGTTTCGCGCGCCGACTTGCGGATCACGCCCAGAACGCGGTTGGTTCCGGCGTCCAGCCGCTTGACCAGGCGGGCCTCCCAGCCCTCGGCGCCGCGCGCGAACTTGACCAGCAGGCGGTCGCCCATGCCTGGCGCGGGGGTCTTGCCCTCGCGGTCCGGCAGCAGCAGGGCGCGCGGCGCGTCCTCGCCGCCCTTGACCAGTTCGACGTACAGCTCGCCGTCCGCGTCGCGGTCAACCACATCGACCACGCCGACGGGGGGCAGGGCGCCGGCCTCGGAAAAGCCCTTGCGGCCGCGTTTGCCCAGTGCGCCTTCGGCCTCCAGCGTTTTCAGCATCTCGCGCAGCTGGCGGCGTTCCACGCCCTTCAATCCGAAGGCACGGGCGATGTCGGCCTTCTGGGCCTCGCCGGCTTCCCGCAGGAAGGCGATCAGGGTGTCTTTGTCGGGCAGACCCGCGGCGGGGCGTTTCGGCGTCTTGGTCATTGCGCCCTTTGTAATGCGCTTCGGGGCAAATAGGTGAAAACTTGCATGAGTTGACCGCGAAGGCGGCGACGCCCAGCTTCCGGCCTCAAAGCACGTTCTTTTCGGAGCCCTTTCGCATGTCGATGTCCGACGCCCCCGTCCTGATCCGTCCTGTCGGCACGCTGCTGGACCTGATCGGCAAGACGCCCATGGTCGAGGTGACGCGGATCGACACCGGCCCCTGCCGTCTGTTCCTGAAGCTGGAGAGCCAGAATCCGGGCGGCTCCATCAAGGACCGCATCGCCCTGTCGATGATCGAGGCGGCGGAAAACGCCGGCTGGCTGAAGCCGGGTGGAACCATCGTGGAAGCCACGGCGGGCAACACCGGCCTGGCCCTGACCCTGGTCGGCAAGCAGAAGGGCTATAACGTCCTGCTGGTCATCCCCGACAAGATGTCGAAAGAGAAGATCCAGCACCTGCGCGCCATGGGCGCCGACGTGCGCCTGACCCGCTCGGACGTGCCGCACGGCCACCCCGAATACTACACCGATATGGCTGAGCGTCTGGCCCAGCAGATTCCGGGCGGCTACTTCGTCAACCAGTTCGCCAACGACGCCAACACGGCCGCCCACTTCAAGACGACCGGCCCTGAAATCTACGAGCAGATGGACAGCCAGATCGACGCCTTCGTCGCCGGCATCGGCTCGGGCGGGACGATTACGGGCAATGCGCAATACTTCAAGTCGCAGGGCTCGAACGCCAAGATCATTCTGGCCGACCCGGTCGGTTCGGCCCTGGCGGGCCTGGTCAACGAGGGTGTGGCGGGGCCCGACGGCAGCTATGCTGTTGAAGGCATCGGCCAGAACTTCATGCCGGACACCGCCGATCCCGAACTGATCGACATGGCCTATTCCATCCCAGACTCCGAGGCGATCGCCACGGTGCGCGAGCTGCTGTTGAAGGAAGGCATTCTGGCGGGCTCGTCGTCGGGCACCCTGATCGCCACGGCCCTGCGCTGGTGCCGCGAGCAGACCGAGCCGAAGCGGGTCGTGACCTTCGTCTGCGACACGGGCGCCAAGTACCTGTCCAAGGTCTACAATGACGCCTGGCTGGCCGATCAGGGGCTGACCCAGCGCGAGCTGCACGGCGACCTGTCGGACCTCATCACGCGCAAATACGCCAATGGCGACGTGGTCGTGATCGGCCCCGACGACACCCTGGACACCGCCTTCAAGCGGATGAAGGGCGACGGCGTGTCGCAACTGCCGGTCATTCAGGACGGCCGCCTGGTCGGCATTCTGGACGAGAGCGACATCGTCCACATCATGAACACCGACGAGATCACCCGTCAGGAACGCTTCGCCAAGCCGGTGTCCTCGGCCATGACGCGCGATCTGGACACCCTGCAGGTCAGCGAGACGCTGGACGCTCTGATCCCGATCTTCGACCGCGACCGTGTGGCCATTGTTCTGGACGGCGAGACCTTCGTCGGCCTGATCGCCCGCACCGACCTGATCAACCACCTCAGCCTGAACCGGTAGAGCCATGCCGACCCGTCGCGCAGCGATAGGCGGGGCGGGCGGCATCGCGCTGGCGACGCTGGCTGGCGAAGCCGCCGCCGACCAGGCGGCGTCTTTCGGAGGCGTGACCTTCGACAGCAGGGGCCAGGCGATCCGGGCCATTTACTACCCCGCACAGGGGGATGTGCGGGGTTCAGGGGTCGTCATGATGCACGGGTCCGGCGCTCGGATCCGAAGCGCCGGGCCTTGGCATGAACTTGCGTTGCGGTTCGCCGGAGACGGCTACGCCGTGTTGACGCCCCTGTACGTCGATGCAGCGCCCGACGACGGCCGCCGTCCCCCGACGGTTATGGCGGCCTGGCGACGGGTCGGACTGGACGGAGCCGACTGGCTGGCTGATCGAGCGACCGTGGAGCCTGAACGGATCGGCCTGTTCGGCTATTCTCTGGGCTCCTACGTCGCAGTGGACGGGGCCCTGGGCGCAGGCGACGCGGGCGCGGCGATTGGATTGGCGGGGGGCGTGGACGTCTATACGCCGCGCAATCCCCGACGACATATCCCGGTTCTGGTCATCCGGGCTGAGAACGACACCCATGTGAAGCCGGTCAATACGGCGGCCTGGGTCGATTTCATGCGCGACCACGACGTGCCGGTGCGGGTTCAGATGCTGCGCGACGCCGGCCACATCTTGAATACACAGCAATGGGCCGAGGTCTTCACCCGGTCCGCCGAATTTTTCGACGGCAACATCGGCCGTCGTCGAGACAGGATACGATCATGAGTTCGCTGAAAAACAGTCAGGGTTTCTCGACCCGCGCCATCCATGCCGGCCAGAAGCCCGACCCGACCACGGGCGCGGTGATGACGCCGATCTACGCCACCTCGACCTACGCCCAGGAAAGCCCAGGCGTTAACAAGGGCTATGAGTATGCGCGCGGCAAGAACCCGACGCGCGAGGCCTTCGAGGCCTGCATCGCCGATCTGGAGGGCGGAGTTCAGGCCTTCGGCTTCGGCTCGGGCATGGCGGCGACTTCGACGGCGCTGGAGCTGCTGGACGCCGGGGCGCACATCGTCACCGGCGACGACCTGTACGGCGGCTCGTGGCGGCTGTTCGAGCGGGTGCGTCGTCGGTCGATGGGGCTGGACTTCAGCTATATCGACCTGACCGACCTCAAGGCAGTCGAGGCAGCGATCACCGACAAGACGCGGATGCTGTGGGTCGAAACGCCCACCAACCCGCTGATGAAGCTGGCCGACATCGAGGCTCTGTCGAAGATCGCCAAGGCGCACAAGCTGATCCTGGTGGTGGACAACACCTTCGCCACGCCGTGGAGCCAGCAGCCGCTGGCCCTGGGCGCTGACGTGGTCATGCACTCGGCGACCAAATATCTGAACGGCCACTCTGACATCGTCGGCGGGGTTCTGGTGGCCAAGGACGCCGAGATGGCGGCCCAGATCAAGTTCCTGCAGAACTCAATCGGCGGCGTCATGGGGCCGTTCGACGCCTTCCTGGCCAATCGGGGGCTGAAGACCCTGGGCCTGCGCATGAAGGCGCACAACGAGAACGCCCTGGCCGTGGCCCGCTGGCTTGAAGACCGGGCCGGTATCACCAAGGTCATCTATCCGGGCTTGGTCAGCCACCCGCAGCACGAACTGGCCGCGCGTCAGATGAACGGCCGTTTCGGCGGCATGGTCACGGTGTTGATCGACGGCGACCTGGAGCGCACCAAGCGGGTGCTCGAGCGGGTTCAGGTCTTCACCCTGGCGGAGTCGCTGGGCGGGGTGGAGAGCCTGGTGAACCACCCGGCGATCATGACCCACGCATCCGTGCCCAAGGACGTGCGCGAGGCGGGCGGAGTCACCGACAACCTGATCCGCCTGTCGGTCGGGGTCGAGGACATCGACGACCTGATCGCGGATCTGGATCAGGCGCTTTCCTGATACGAAAAAGGGGCGCTCCGGCTGACCGGAGCGCCCCTTCGATTTCTTCGTCTGGGCTAGAACCCTGACGAGGCCGAAATCAGCCTTCGGTCTTCAGTTGACCGGCCGATTCCTTGCCCGAGCGACGGTCGCGCTCGATTTCGTACGAGACCTTTTGGTTCTCGTCGAGGCCACGCAGGCCGGCTTGCTCGACGGCCGAGATGTGGACGAAGACGTCCTTGCCGCCGTCATCCGGTTGGATGAAGCCGTAGCCCTTGGTGGAGTTGAACCATTTCACAGTGCCGGTAGCCATTTTCAGGACCTCCGCTAGTCGTTGACCTCAGGGAAGAGCCCCCTTGGCCTGTCGGGTCTGAATGGATCGGCCTAGTCCTCGGTGCGCAGAGCAAAGGGGCAGCAGCGTTACGCAGAGAGATCGACATTACTAAAATGAACGGCAATCGCGTCCAAAGCAAGACCCCTGGTTTCAGGCGTCTTCTTCCTGTTCGGCGGCCGCGCCGCCGATGTAGTTCTCCTGGCAGCGCTTGCGCAGGGCGGCGGTGATGGTGCCGCCGTACAGGCTGTCCTGAATGCGGTCGTAGCCCTCGCTCTGGAGGGCCTGTTTGACGTCGCTGACCGTGCGACAGGCGCCGCTTTCAGCCAGTTGATAGGCCCGTTCAAGGGTCGTGGGGCGGAAAGTCATGGCCTTAACCTAGGGACTTTCCGCCGAATGGCCACCTTTCAGCGGTCAGGAAATCAGAACGAGAAGTTGATCCCGGCCACCAGGGCGCCCTTGTACTGCTCGCCCGGGACGTCGGCGTCGGTGTCGTGCCAGCGCAGCTCCAGCTCGGTCTTGGGCGTCAGGGCGTAGGCGCCGCCGACGTTCCAGCCGGTGTAGTCGACGCTGTTGTCCTGATCGCGGCGACCGACCTCGGCCGAGACGTTCAGCTTGTCGGTGAAGTCCCAGCCGCCGCGCAGGGCGACCCAGGTCCAGGCCTTGGTCGAGCCCGTGCCGTCGGGCGAGTGCTGCAGCCGCAGGCGGGCGCTGGCCGGGCCGATCGACCGCTTCATGTCAGCGGTGAACTCCCAGGCGTCGTTGTCATAGCCCGGATCGGCGTCGAAGCGGTTCTTGTGGGCGACGTTCAGGTCGAAGTCGAAGCCGGCGAACTCGGGGCGGACGCCCGCCACCAGCTCGGACTCCAGCTTGGAGCCGCCGCCGTCGATGGTTTCCAGACCGCCCGAACCATAGAAGAGGCCGCTGGCGCTTTCCCATTCGGCAGCCCCATAGACGAAGGGGTTTCCGTCGGACTTGGACGCATCCTTGGAGCGGTTGTCGGTCGCGGCCCCGGCCGAGAAGGACCATTTGCCCGCATCCTGGGCATGCGCCCCGGAGGCCAGCAGGGCCAGGGGGGCGGCGGCGAGAAGGGTGGCGTTCGTCAGGGTGCGGAGCATGAAAAGCCTCGTTAAGCGACGAGGTCGCTCCTAGAGGCGCTTCTTGTCGAATTTATCACAGGCCTGTGAAAACTCGTCCGCCAACCGCGCGACAAGCTCGGCCGTTGTGGGGCTGTCATGGATCGAGCCGGAGCCTTGCCCCGCCGACCAGATGGTCTTCCACGCCTTGGCTTCCTCGTTCATGTCCAGCTTGTGCTCGGGCAGGGATTTCGGATCTATCTTGTTCTCGATCAGCGACGGCGTCAGGAAGTTGGCGGGGATGCCCGAGACGGCGGGCGTATAGGTGATGTCGGCCGAACCGGAGGCGACGATCAGGTCCTTGTAGTGGGGCTGGGCCGCGCTCTCGGTCGTGGCGATGAAGCGGGTGCCCATGTAGGCGAAGTCTGCGCCCATCATCAGGGCCGCGGCCACGTCCTGACCCGTCGAGATGCAGCCCGCCAGGATGATGGTCCCATCATAGAAGCTGCGGACCTCGTTGATCAGGGCGAAGGGGTTCACCACGCCTGCGTGACCGCCCGCGCCGTTGGCGACCAGGATCAGGCCGTCGACGCCGGCCTCGGCGGCTTTGCGCGCATGGCGGACATTGGCGATGTCGTGGAAGACGACGCCGCCGTAGCCGTGGACCGCGTCCACCACGTCACGCACCGCGCCGAGCGAGGTGATGATCAACGGCACTTTCTCTTCGACCGAGACCATCATGTCGGCCATCAGGCGCGGATTGGTCGGATGAACGATGTGGTTGACGCCAAACGCAGCGGCGTCAGGCTTCAGCCGCGACTTGATCTCTTGCACCCAGTCCCGATAGCCCTCGGTCGTGCGCTGGTTCAGCGAGGGGAAGGTGCCGATCACGCCCGCATTGCAGGCCTCGACCACCAGATCCGGGCCGGACACCAGGAACATGGGCGAGGCGATGACCGGCAGCTTCAGGCCGGACTGCAGGGAAGCGGGAATGGCCACGGGTCGTTTCCTGGGATGGTTTCTGCGGGTTGTTTTAAGGGACGCTAACCGGGTGTCGCGGGGGAAGGCAATGCACTCAGCGTCCTTCTCCCCTTGTGGGAGAAGGTGGCAGGCGGAGCCTGACGGATGAGGGGTGTGAGCGCTCCGACGAAAGGTCAGGCATTCGGTTTGGTCTATGGGTTTCGAGCCGCGCGCCGACACCCCTCATCCGAGCGCCTCCGGCGCCCACCTTCTCCCACAAGGGGAGAAGGGCAGGGTTCGGCGCGCCAAAAAACTGAGTCCAATTCGTCTGAATCGTCTGAAATCCCCCTCAAGGCCGATCCGTCCGCGACCCGCATCCTACCACGGCGGGCAGGGGCGCCAGGCCGATTGTCGAAACGCCGTCGCGGCGGCAGGATTTTCTTTGGCGGGCCAAACGCCTAAATGGCGGGCATGACGCACTATACCGACAGGCTGTCCCAGCTCGGCGCCCAGACCGCCGCCCCGACCCATCCCGAAGAGGCGGTGCTGGAACGCGTGCCCAATCCGCACGCCGACACCAACTATGTGGCGCGCTTCACCGCGCCCGAGTTCACCAGCCTGTGCCCTGTGACGGGCCAGCCCGACTTTGCCCATATCGTCATCGACTATGTGCCCGGCGACTGGCTGGTCGAGTCCAAGAGCCTGAAGCTGTACCTGACCAGCTTCCGCAACCACGGCGCCTTCCACGAGGACTGCACCGTGGCCATCGGCAAGCGCCTGGCCGATCTGCTGCAACCGAAATGGCTGCGCATCGGCGGCTACTGGTACCCGCGCGGCGGCATCCCCATCGACGTCTTCTGGCAAACCGGCGCCCCCATCGAAGGCGTCTGGCTGCCGGATCAGGGCGTGGCGACCTATCGCGGGCGGGGGTGAGGGGCGGTCTCTTCCTCCCTCCTGCCGTCATCCCCGGCCTTGTGCCGGGGATCCAGAGACTCAACGGGCAATAGGCGAAGGGCCGCGTCTTGACCTTCAGCCGTCGTGTCTATGGATTCTCGGGACAAGCCCGAGAATGACGGGTGAAATCAATGCGATAGCTTCTGTCTGAAGAAGCGGACCACCTCACGGTTCAGGGTTTCGTGGAAGGCCGCGCGGTCGAAGCCGGGCGTGGGTTTGCAGATCATCGGGGCCGCGGCGGCCAGTTGGGGCGAGCAGGGCGGCAGGAAGTCGAAGTGGGCGGCGCCCTCGATGCGTCGGTATTCGGGCGCGACGGGCAGGGCGTCGCGGACCGGCTCGACATAGAAGGGGGCAGGCAGGATCTGGTCGGCGCCCGCCTGCCACAGCTGGACCGGCTGGGTGACCTTGCTCAGGCTCTCTTTCGTGAAGGTGAAGCCCAGGGCGGGGGCGGCGACGGCCAGGGCCTTGATGCGGGCGTCGTGGGGCAGACGCGGGGCGGCGCCGCCGTCCTTTATCGTGCCGGCGTGCTGGCCGATCAGGCGGCAGTCGTAGAAACCGGGGTTGGCGCGGCAGTGGTCGGCCAGCCGGCCGAGGTCGGGGTCGCCGCCTGCCGCCGCCAGAACCGTAAATCCTCCGGCGGAAAAGCCGAAGGCGCCAATGCGGGTCGCGTCGATCCCGGCGCGGGCGCTCCAGTCCCGGGTCATGTAGTCGATCACCACCGACACCTGACGCGTGCGGCCGACGAGGTCGGTGGCGCGGCTCTGGTCGCGCCAATTGTCGCCGGTATGGGTCAGGGCGACGACGACGAAGCCGGCCTTGGCCAGGGCCATCGCTGTGTCGTGGTGGCTTCGGAAGTCGCCCCCGTTGCCGTGAGAGATGACGATCATGGGACGCGGTTTTGCTGCTTCATCGGTCGGAACCCAGAAGCCCGCCTCGATGGCAGGCTGATCGCCGTCGGGGATGCTCAGGCGCGCGGCGATCACGCCGTCGCGGATCATGGGGTCGGCGGCTTGCGGCGGGGCGACCGGGGCTGGCGCGGCGGTCGCGGCGCAGGCGCCCAGCAGGACGGAGGCGGCGGCGATCAGGGCGGCGGTGTTCATTTCGTGTGGGCCTCATGGCGAAAGGTGATGAGGCTGTGTGAGGCGTCGGAACGCCGCTGCACCAGCGGATATGGGCGAACGGGCGAACGGGTTCGTGGCCCGGCGAATGGCTGTCATCGGCGGCGACGCTTGCTAGTCTGAGCGAATGGATTCGTGGGGACTGAAGGACAGGCGATGGCGGGCGGCGGCCGTGGGCTTCGCCGTCTCGACCGCCGTGGGGCTGGCGCTGGGGATCATCGGGCCGTTCGGCAGCTATCTGAGCGGGACCTTGCCGGTAAGGACGGCCTATTGGGTGGTCTGTCTGTGGGCGGGTTGGCTGGCCTTCGGCGTCAGCCTGCCGATCCTGGCGCGCTGGGCCGAGGCGCGGAGGATTTCGGCGTGGATTTGGACGCCGCCGGCGGTGGCTGTGCTGACCCTGCTGCCGGTCTCGCTAAGTCGGACCCTGGCGGTGCGGTTGTGGCCGGTGGTGGGGCAGGTCGGCTGGCTGGAATGGTACGGGCAGGGGCTGGTGATCAGCGCCCTGGCCACCGTGGGCATGATGTGGGCGACGCGGTCGCGCGAGGCGACGGCGACCAAGTCGGACGCCGAATCCGCTGATCCGCGCGACCGCCTGCCGGCCAAGCTGGGGCGGACGGTGCTGTGCCTGCAGATGGAGGATCACTATGTGCGGGTGCATACGCCGCAGGGGTCGGCCCTGGTGCTGATGTCCCTGTCGCAGGCCATGGCGGGCTTGAAGGACGTGGACGGGACGCAGACCCATCGCTCGTGGTGGGTGGCGCGCGCGGGCGTGGTGGGCGTGGTCGAGGATGGACGCAACACGCGGCTGCGTCTGACCGGAGGGCTGGAGGCGCCGGTGTCGCGCGCCCGGGTCGGCGCCCTGCGCGAGGAAGGCTGGCTGACGTGATGACCCCATCCTCCCGTCTCCCGCTCGAAGCCTGGGGCCGTCGTCTGATGACCCGCGCGGAGGCGTGGGCGGATCGGGGGCGGTGGCGGGGGTATGGCTATGAGTTCCTGTGGTTCGGGCTGAAGCAGGGGTGGGCCTGTCTGTTCGGCGGGGCCATGCTGGCGCTGCTGGTCGGGACGCATCTGCTGTGGCCGATCATCTGGCCAGAGGGTGGGGCGCCGATGTCGCGCTACGACTTTCTGGTGGTCGGGGCGCTGGGTATTCAGGGGCTGATGCTGGCCTTCCGGCTGGAGAGCTGGGAGGAGGCGCGGGTCATCTTCCTGTTCCACATCGCCGGGACGATCATGGAGCTGTTCAAGACCTATCACGGGTCGTGGATCTACCCCGAGGACTCGCTGTTGCGGATCGGGGCGGTGCCGCTGTTCTCGGGCTTCATGTATGCGGCGGTGGGCAGCTATATCGCGCGGGTGCAGCGCATCTTCCATATCCGGGTGCGGGGCTATCCGCCGCTGTGGACGACCTGGGTTCTGGCGGCGGCCATCTATGTGAACTTCTTCGCCCATCACTGGCTGCCGGACGTGCGGATCGCGCTGTTTGTCGCGACGGCGCTGCTGTTCGGGCGGGGTTGGTTCTGGTTCACGACGGACCGGCGACGGCGGGGGATGCCGCTGCTGCTGGGCTATGGGCTGGTGGCGCTGTTCATCTGGTTCGCCGAGAATCTGGGGACGTTCGCGCGGGCCTGGGTCTATCCGGGGCAGGCGGACGGCTGGGAGATGGTCAGCCTGAACAAGCTGGGGGCGTGGTTCCTGCTGATGATCATCTCGGTGGTGCTGGTGTCGCTGGTGCACCGACCGGAGGAGGAACCCCGCGCGTCGGCCTAGGGCCGCCGCTCGACCTTGTGCGCCATGTTGGGGCGGGGGCGTTCCAGCGGGGGCTCGGCGACGGTTCCGAGGTGGATGAAGCCGGCGATGGTTTCGCCGTCCTTGACGCCGAACAGGGCGACGGCGGCGGGGTCGTAAGCGTACCAGTCGGTGATCCAACTGGCCGAATAGCCAAGCGCGTCGGCGGCGTGTTCGATATTCATGCAGACGGCGCCGGCGGACAGCTGCTGCTCCCAGACCGGGACCTTGTGGCCTTGGATCGGGGTCGAGACGACCATGATGGTCAGGGGCGGATTGGCCAGCTTGGCCAGGACGGCCAGGTCCTTGTCGACGCGGCCCTGGGTTTCGGCCAGGGCGGCGAGGGCCTCGGACAGGTCGGCGCGGCTCTGGGGGCCGAGAACCACGAAGCGCCAGGGGAAGAGCTTGCCGTGGTCGGGGGTGCGGGCGCCCAGATGCAGGATCTGCTCGATCTCGGCATCGGACGGGCCGGGGGCGATCAGCAACTGGGCCGAGGCCGAGCGGCGCACGGCCAGACGGGCCAGAACTTCGTCGGAGCGGACGGGCAGGGGCAGGGCGGCGTTGAGATCGGTCATGCCGTCTAGCTAGGATTTCGCAGCGCCCGGCGCCATAGCGGAGGGATGCACAATATCGCCGACATCAAGCCTCGCTGGGCCGAAGACCTGCCCGAGACGCCTAAATGGCAAAGCCACGGCGACAGCGTCCTGATCGACACGCCGTGGATGACGGTGACGCGCCATCCGGCGACGGCCCCGACCGGGGCGCCCGCCGACTATGTGGCTATGCGGCCCAAGAATGTCGGGACCGGGGTCCTGCCGCTGCATGAGGACGGGACGGTGACCCTGGTAGGGCAGCACCGCTTCACCCTGATGCGCTATTCCTGGGAAATGCCCGAGGGCGGGGCGCCGATGGACGAGGACCCGTTCGACGCCGTGCGCCGCGAACTGGCGGAAGAGGCGGGGCTGGCGGCGGAACACTGGCGCGCGGCGCTGGACATGGACCTGTCGAACTCGATCACCGACGAGCGGGCCATGACCTGGGTGGCCTGGGGGCTGAGCGCGGTTCCGGTCGACCCGGACCCGACCGAGGTGATCGTATCGGTGCGCGCGCCCTTCCGCGACCTGCTGGCGGAGATCGAGCGCGGTGCAGTGCGCGACAGCCTGACGGTGGCGACGGCCTACAAGGCCTACCATATGGCGCGCGAAGGCGAACTGCCCGCCGCGCTGGCGCAGGCCATGCTGGGGGCGTAGGATCGCCGCCTGAGAACGGAGGGCCGATGGCCAAGCTGGAAATCGTGCCGCAACAGCCGGACCTGTGGACGCAACTGCGCGCCGCGGCCGAGGACGCCGCGCGCGAGGAGCCGCGTCTGGCGTCGCAGCTGAATGCGGTGGTGCTGGCGCATGATGATTTCGCAGGCGCGTTGAGTTTCCAGATCGCGCGCAAGCTGGGCGACGCCGAACTGGGGGCCATGTCGCTGCGCGAGGTGGCCCTGTCGGCCTTCGCCGCCGATCCCGGCATCCTGGCGGCGGCGGAAGCCGACCTGAAGGCGGTGCAGGACCGTGACCCGGCGATCCGGTCGCTGTTGCAGCCCTTCATGTATTTCAAAGGCTTCCAGGCGCTGCAGGCCTGGCGCGTGGCGCACTGGCTGTGGGGGCAGGGGCGCGACACCCTGGCCTTCCACTTCCAGAGCCGGATTTCAGAACTGTTCCAACTGGACATCCACCCAGCGGCGCGGATCGGCTCGGGGGTCTTCCTCGACCACGGCACCGGCATCGTCATCGGCGAGACGGCGGTGGTCGGCGACGAGGTGTCCATGCTGCACGCCGTGACCCTGGGCGGGACCGGGGCCGAGCGCGGCGACCGTCACCCCAAGATCGGGCGCGGCGTCCTGCTGGGCGCGGGGGCCAAGGTGCTGGGCAATATCGTGGTCGGAGACTACGCCAAGGTGGCCTCGGGTTCGGTGGTGCTGAAGCCGGTGCCGGCAGGCTGCACGGTGGCCGGGGTGCCGGCGCGCGTGGTCAACTGCCCGACCGACGCCACGCCCGCCCGGACCATGGACCACACCCTGGCCGACATCGCCTATGATTTCGTGATCTGATCGCGCCGCCTGTGGACGCCCGATACGCGGGCTTCCCATGAGGAGGCGGCTTCTCTAGGGTCCGCCGTCAACGACACCAACGAGGCTACCCCCGTGAAAGAATCTGATCTGAAGCGCGTCGAGACGCACCTGAAGCGCACCTTCAACCACGGCGGCATCAAGGTGAAGGCCCGCAAGGTCGCCGACTCCGCCGAAGTCTATGTCGATGACGAGTTCATCGGCGTGGTGTTCGAGGACGAGGACGAGGCCGGCTCGTTCATGTTCGAGATGGCGATCCTGGCCGAAGACCTGCCGCAGGACTAAGGCTGCGCTTCCAGGGATATCTCTGGAAAGCACGCACGAAAAAGGCCGGAGGGGCGAACCCTCCGGCCTTTTGTCGTTTCAGGCGATCACCAGCCGAAGAGGCGGGCGAAGAAGCCCTTCTTCTTTTCGGGCTGAGGCGCAGCGGCGGCAGCCGGTTGCGGGGCCGGAGTCGCCGGCGTGGGGGCGGGCTTGGGCGCTTCGGCCGGCTTGGGGGCCGGGGCGGGCGCGGCGGCGGCCGGAGCGGGCGTCGGAGCCGGAGCCGCGGCGACGGCGGGCTTGGGCGCCTCGACCGGCTGGGGAGCGGCGGCGGCCTTCGGCGCAGCAGCCTTGGGGGCCGCAGTCTTCTTCGGCGCGGCGGGCTTGGCGGCGGCCTTCGGAGCAGCGGGCTTCGCTGCCGCCTTGGGCGCGGCGGCCTTGGCGGCCGGAGCCTTCGTCGCCGGGGCCTTGGCGGCGGCGGGTTTCGCAGCGGCCTTCGGCGCAGCCTTGGCGGCGGGCTTGGCGGCCGCCTTGGGCGCAGCGGCCTTCACGGCGGGCTTGGCGGCAGCGGCCTTGGGCGCGGCGGTTTTCGGCGCGGCCTTCGGTTTTGCAGCGGCCTTGGGCGCCGCAGCGCTCGACTTTGCCGCCGGTTTCGGCTTGGAAGCGGCAGGCGCCGCTTTCGGCGTAGAAGATTTCGACTCAGACGGTGCTTTAGCCATGGATACCCCGACCCCTAGATGGACACGGGCATTCCGTACGCCCGCACACGTTGCGATTCGTCATAATAACGGTGTTTGAGAAATGTCCGAGTCCGCAGTTCAGGTGATCGCACGCGGCGATCGCGCCCCGGCCGAAGCCGCCGCCGCCGCCATCGACGCCAACCCCCTGCTGGAAAACGCGACCTACTCGATCCTGGAAGAGGACGAGGACAAGGGCGTCTGGCGCATCGACGCCTTTCCCACGACGGATGAGGAAGCCGAGGGCATCGCCGAGATCCTGCGCGCGACCCCGGGTCTGGAGGTCATCGTCGAGAAGCTGGCCGACGCCGACTGGCTGGCGATGAGCCTGTCGGGCCTGCCGCCGGTCGAGGCGGGGCGCTTCTTCGTCTATGGCGCCCACGACCAGGGCAAGATCCCCGAGGGTCGGGTCAATCTGAAGATCGACGCGGGCGCGGCCTTCGGCACCGGCCACCACGGCACGACCGTCGGCTGCCTGGAAGCCTTCGACAACCTGCTGGCGACCGAGACCTTCGAGAAAGTGCTGGACGTCGGTTGCGGCACGGGCGTGCTGGCCATCGCGGCGGCCAAGACGGGTTCGCCCATCGCCGTCGGCACCGACATCGACGAGCCCTCGGCCCGCATCGCCAACGAGAATGCCCAGATCAACGACGCGACGTGCGAGTTCTATTTCGCCGACGGCCTGAGCGATGCGCGCATCGCCCAGCACGCGCCCTATGATCTGGTCTTCGCCAACATCCTGGCCGCGCCCCTGGTGTTCCTGGCGCCCGAGATCGCCGCCGCGTTGAAGTCGGGCGGGGTCGCCATCCTGTCGGGCCTGCTGCGCACGCAGGAAGAGCGGATTCTGGAAGCCTATCTGCCGCTGGGCTTCGTGGTCGAGCAGACGATCCATCATGACGCGTGGAGCGCGCTGCAGCTGCGCAAGAAGTAGGTGTGAATTCCCTTCTCCCCTTGTGGGAGAAGGTGGCTCGCGGAGCGAGACGGATGAGGGGAGGCCGGCTTCGCGCACAGCCTTTCCGTCTTGCTCGCTGATAGAACCCGCTCATCCGAGCGCCTCCGGCGCCCACCTTCTCCCACAAGGGGAGAAGGGATAAGGAACAATATGCGCCAGACATTCGACGAAACCACCGATCCGTCCTTCGGGGCCAAGCACCTGCCTCTGCTGCGCGCCGAGATGGCCAAGCAGGGCCTCGACGGCCTGCTGGTCCCGCACGAGGACGAGCATCAGAACGAGTACCTGCCCGACGCCAGCGAGCGTCTGGCGTGGGTCAGCGGCTTCACCGGCTCGGCCGGGGCGGGCGTGGTGTTGATGGACAAGGCGGCGGTCTTCGTCGACGGTCGCTATACGGTTCAGGCCAAGGCCCAGACGGATGCGGCCCTGTTCGAGCGGGTCGAACTGAACAGGCTGGCCGCCTGGCTGGAGGGCCTGAGCGCCGGTTCGGTCATCGGCTATGACCCACGCCTGCACAGCCCCGACGCCCTGGCGACCCTACGCGCGGCGGTCGAAAAGGCGGGCGCGACCCTGAAAGCCGTGGAGCCCAATCCCATCGATCTGGCCTGGGGCGACGCCCGTCCGGCCCAGCCGCAGGCGCCGGTGGTCCCGCACGAGAATCGCTATACCGGCGAGAACGCCGCGTCCAAGCGCGCCCGCATCGGTCAGGCCATCAAGGCCAAGGGCGCGGACGTCGCCGTGCTGACCTCGCCGTCTTCGCTGGCCTGGCTGTTCAACATTCGCGGCGGCGACGTGATCCGCACGCCCCTGCCGCTGGGGCAGGCGGTGGTGAAGGCCGACGGCACGGCCAAGGTCTTCCTCGATCCCGCCAAGATCACCAATGAACTGCCCGGCTGGCTGGGCGACGCCGTGACGCTGGAGGCGCCCGAGGCGCTTCCCGCCGCGCTGGACGCCCTGTCGGGGCAGAAGGTGCTGATCGATCCGGCGGTGTCCTCGGCCTGGTATTTCGACCGGCTGGAAACGGCGGGCGCCGCCATCGTGCGCGGCATGGACCCCTGCGCCCTGCCGCGCGCCCAGAAGAACGCCGTCGAGATCGAGGGCAGCCGTCAGGCGCACATTCGCGACGGCGCGGCCCTGACCCGCTTCCTGCACTGGGTCGATACGGTCGCGCAGAGGGAGCTGCCGGACGAGCGGGCGGTGGTCGAGGCGCTGGAGGGCTTCCGCGAGGCGACCGGCATGCTGAAGGACCTGTCCTTCGACACCATCGCCGGGGTCGGTCCGAACGGCGCCCTGCCGCACTACAAGCCGGTCGGGGCCAAGATCCGGCCGATGGAGACGGGTTCGCTGCTGCTGGTGGACGGCGGCGGTCAGTATCTGGACGGGACCACGGACGTGACCCGCACCATGGCCATCGGCGAGGGCACGGCCGATCAGCGCCGGATGTTCACCCTGGTCCTTAAGGGCCATATCGCCATGGCGGTGATCCGCTTCCCCGCCGGGACCAGCGGGCGCCAGCTGGACGCCATCGCGCGCCAACCGCTGTGGAACGCGGGCTTCGATTTCGACCATGGCACGGGCCACGGCGTGGGGTCGTATCTGGGCGTCCACGAGGGGCCGCAGCGCATCGCCGGATGGGGCACGGACCAGCCGCTGTTGACGGGCATGATCCTGTCGAACGAGCCGGGCTATTACCGTGAAGGCGAGTGGGGCATCCGCATTGAGACGCTTCAGGTCGTGACCGCCCCGGCCCAGGTTCCGGGCGGCGAGCGGCCCATGCACGGTTTCGAGCAACTGACTCTGGCGCCGCTGGATCGTCGTCTGATCGACGTGGAACTGCTGACGGCGGACGAGCGGGCCTATGTGGGCGCCTATCACGCCGAGGTTCTGGCCAAGGTCGGGCCTCTGCTGGCCGAAGGTGTGCAGAAGGATGAGGCGGCGCTGCAATGGCTGAAGGCGCAGACGGCGCCCCTCTGATCCGATGATCGGCGCCATCGCCCTGCTGCTCGTCTGCCAACTGGCGGGCGAGGCAGTCCACCGGCTGACGGGCCTGCCTCTGCCGGGGTCGGTGATCGGCATGGTGCTGCTGCTGGCCTGGCTGGCGCTGGTTCCGCGCGAGCGGCTGACGCTGACCCAGGTGACGGGCTGGCTGACGGCGCATCTGTCGATCATGTTCGTGCCCGCCGCCGTCGGCCTGATGGAGGAAGGGGCGATCCTGTCGCGCTACGGCCTCGGCATCCTTGTGGCGGTGGTGGTCTCGACCCTGCTGACGCTGGCGGTGACGGCCCTGGTGTTTCGCGCCGTGGCGGGACGAGAGCCGGAGAACGAAGAGGGCGCGTCGTGAGCGATCTGATCGCGACGCCCCTGTTGTGGCTGGCGGTGACCCTGGTGGTGTTCGAGGCGGCGGACGTGCTGTCGCGGCGCAGCGGGAGGCATCCGCTGTGCCATCCGGTCTTGCTGGCGACGCCTGTGCTGATCGGCGTCCTGCTGGCGACCAGGACGCCCTATCCGACCTATGCCGAGGCGACCCAGGTTTTGGGCTTCCTGCTGGGACCGGCGGTGGTGGGGCTGGCCGTGCCGATCTGGGCGCAGCGGGCGACGATCCGGCGGCTGGCCAAGCCGCTGACCTGCGCCCTGCTGGCAGGGGCTGTGACGGCCATTGTCAGCGCCGTGGGCATCGTCTGGCTGTTCGGCGCGCCGGCCGAGATCATGGCCTCCATCGCCCCGCGCGCCACGACGACGCCGGTCGGCATGGCGGTGGCTTCGCAATTGGGCGGCATCCCGGCCCTCGCGGCGGTGATCGTGCTGATGTCGGGCGTGATCGGAGCGATGACGGCGACGCCGCTGCTGAACCTGCTGAAGATCAGAGACTGGCGGGCGCGGGGTTTTGCGGTCGGTGTGTCGGCGCACGGTTTCGGCGCGGCGCGAGCCTTTCAGGTGGATCAGACGGCGGGCGCCTTCGCCAGCCTGGGGATGGCGCTGAACGCGGTGGCGACGGCGACCCTCCTGTCGATCGTCGCCAGCCTGGTCTGAGGCGTCTTCCTTGAAATAGGGCCATACGGCGCCCATCTGGCGACGGCTGGCGGATGCGTCGCCAGCCCCCTCTCATCAGAAGGAGTGCGCTCATGAAGACGCGCAAGCTGGGTCTTGGCGGCCCTGAAATCTCGGCCATCGGTCTGGGCTGCATGGGCATGAGCGCCTTTTACGGCGGCTCGAACGAGGGGCAGTCGATCGACGTGATCCACCGTGCGCTCGATCTGGGCGTGACCCTGTTCGATACGGCGGAAATCTATGGCCCTCACACCAATGAGCTGCTGCTGGGCAAGGCGCTGAAAGGACGGCGCGACGGGGCCTTCGTCGCCACCAAGTTCGGCATCAACTACAACGCCGACCGCACCGTGCTGAGCGTCGACGGATCGCCCGCCAATGTGCGCCGCGCCATCGAGGGCAGTCTGACCCGGCTCGGCGTCGATCACGTCGACCTCTATTATCTGCACCGCGTCGATCCCAATACGCCGATCGAGCAAACGGTCGGGGCGATGGCCGAGCTGGTGAAGGAGGGCAAGGTTCGCTTCCTCGGCCTGTCCGAAGCCGCGCCGGCCACGATCCGCAAGGCCCACGCCGTTCACCCGATCACCGCCCTACAGACTGAATATTCGCTGTGGAGCCGCGAGCCGGAGGACGAGATCTTCGCCACCGTACGCGAACTGGGCATCGGATTCGTGCCCTACAGCCCGCTGGGCCGGGGTTTCCTGTCGGGCGAGATCCGGTCGATCGACGACCTGCCGGCCGATGACTTCCGCCGCACGAACCCGCGCTTCATGGGCGAGAACTTCCAGAAGAACCTGGATCTGGTGGCGGCCGTCGGCGCCATCGCGGCGGACAAGGGCGTGACGGCGGCGCAGCTGGCCCTGGCTTGGGTGCTGGCGCAGGGCGAGGACCTGATCCCCATCCCCGGCACGCGCCGGATCGCCACGCTGGAGCAGAACATCGCCGCGACCGAGATCGTGCTGACGCCCGACGATCTGGCACGGATCGAGGCGGTCTTCCCCAAGGGCGCGGCGTCGGGTGAACGCTACGCCGTCGCGGGGCGGTCGGCGCTGAACCGCTGATTGAAAAACGCCTCCCACGCGATCGCGGGGGAGGCGTCTTTCGTTTGGGCTGTGCGCCTCGGCTACTGGATGCGGGTCCAGGTCTGAGTCTTGCACAGGGGGGCGACGATGCAGCCGCGCAGGCGCAGGCTGTTGTCGCCGGTCATGGTGATGGTGCCGCGATAGGTGCCGCCGTCGGCCGGATTATAGACCGAGCCGCCGCGCCATTCGGACGGGCCGCCAGTGAAGCCGCTGAGCATGGGCAGGCCGCGCAGGGTGCGATTGCGCTGGCTGGCGTCCTTGTTGTGCTCGTCGCGGGCGTTGGGTTCGCGTCGGATGTGGTCCGAGGTGACGAGCGTGCCGCACAGGGCCTGACCGCAGCGGGCGATGCGGACCTGACCGCCATTGGTCGGGGTCTGCCACAGGCCGGTCGGATCGCCCGCCAGAGCCGGAGAGGCGAGGGCTGCGGCGAAAACGGCGGCGGCCGCCAGAACGGTGAACTTCATCGGGCGTATTCCTTCAGACGGATCGTTGGGCCGATCCTTGTCGATGAAGGGTGACCCCGGTTTCGGTCCGAAACAAGGCCCGAATTTGTGACGTTCGATCAATGATTACATGACCTTAGGTCAATGTTTGGGCGTGGTGAGCGACTAAGCGGTGGATTTGGATGGCGTTTTCCTCCCCATCTCATGGGGAGGTGGGTCGGCGGCGTAGCCGACGAGACGGAGGGGCTGCTTGTTTCGGCCGCTCTAGCCCCTCCACCGCTGCGCGGTCCCCTCCCCACAGAGTGGGGAGGAAAAGTCAGCTGCGCGGACGGCGCGGGCGCGATCCGGCCGAGGAGCAGGGGCTGTAGCCGCCAGTGTGCAGCCGTCCGAGGCTGGTGCCCGTCGCGCTGGCGAGGGAGGCGGCGCAGGTCGCCTGATGCGTGCGCAGCGTCTCCAGCGCCACCGAGGCGCAGGCGAAGGCGTCCTCGGCGGCGTCGTGGTGTTTGAACTGGATACCCAGTTCGGCGCAGACGTTGTTCAGCTTGTGCGAGGCGAACTCCGGCCAGGTGATCTGCGCCAGCTTGACTGTGCAGAGGTAGTCGAACTCGGGATAGGTCAGGCCGTAGTGGTCGCAGGTCCCGCGAATGACGCTGACGTCGAAGGCGGCGTTGTGGGCCAGGACGGTGCGACCCTCGAGGCGCGGGGCGATGGCGGCCAGGACGGCGGGGAACTCTTCGGCGTCCTCGACCTGCTCCGGGCCGATGCCGTGGAAGGCGATATTGAAGCTGGCGAAGCGCATGCCGGGCGGGCGGATGTAGTGGTGCTCGACGGACTCGATGACGCCGTCGTTGATCCAGGCGAGGCCGATGGAGCAGGGGCTGGAGCGCTGCTCGTTGGCGGTTTCGAAGTCGATGGCGACGGCGTGCATCAGGCGATCATCATTCAGGCAATGAGGGCAAGCCACTCGTCCTCGGTCAGGACGGTGACGCCGTGTTTCTCGGCGTCCTTCAGCTTGGACCCGGCGCCGGGGCCGGCGACGACGTAGTCGGTCTTTTTCGACACCGACCCCGAGACCTTGGCCCCCAGGCTTTCGGCGCGGGCCTTGGCCTCGTCGCGGGTGAAGCGTTCCAGCGAGCCGGTGAAGACCACGGTCTTGCCCGCCACGGGGCTGTCGGTGGTGGGGGCGGCCACGTCCTCGACCGCATCCAGTTCGCCCAGCAGGGCGTCCATGACGGCCTGGTTGTGCGGCTCGTGGAAGAAGTGGGCCAGGGCCTCGGCGGCGACGGGGCCGACGCCGGAGACGCCCGCGATCTGGTTCAGGATTTCGGACGGGCCTTCGTTGCGCGCCACGGCGGCCCAGCGGGTCAGGTCGGACCAGCCGTTTGAGATTTCCGCCAGCGAACGGCGGGCGGGGGCGGCCATGCCGGGGAAGGCGAGGGCGATCTTCTGATCCATGGGCGCCTCGGGCCAGGGATCGTCGGCGGGCGGGTTCGCCTCGGCCATCAGGGTCAGAACGCGGGTCGAAATGGCGTGAGTGGCGGCGAGCGTCTTCCAGTCGTCGCTGGCCAGACCCTCGGACGCGGCCATGCAGGCGTCGCGGAAGGCGGTCCAGCTGCCGAAGGCGCGCGACAGGACCAGCGAGGTCTGCTCGCCGATGTCCGGCACGCCGAGGCCGAAGATCAGGCGGTCGAGGCTGATGGTGCGCCGGGCGTTGATCCCGGCGATCAGGTTGCGGACGCTGGTCTCGCCATAGCCGTCCTCGGCCCGCAACAGGGCCAGCTTTTCCTCGTCGCGGGCGAGGCGGAAGATGTCCGCCGGCTCCTTGATCCAGCCGCGCGCGTGGAAGGCGATCAGCTGCTTTTCACCAAGCCCTTCAATGTCGAAGGCGCGGCGGCTGACAAAGTGCTTTAACCGTTCGACGATCTGGGCGTCGCAGATCAGGCCGCCGGTGCAGCGGCGCTTGACCTCGTCGCCCTCGCGCACGGCTTCCGAGCCGCAGACCGGGCAGACGTGGGGGAAGGCGAAGGGGACGGCGTCCGCGGGGCGCAGGTTTTCGACCACGCCGACGATCTGCGGGATGACGTCGCCGGCGCGCTGCAGGATGACCGTGTCGCCGATGCGCACGTCCTTGCGGGCGATCTCGTCCTCGTTGTGCAGGGTGGCGTTGCGCACCACGACGCCGCCGACGGTGACGGGATGCAGGCGGGCGACGGGGGTCAGGGAGCCGGTGCGGCCGACCTGGATGTCGATGCCTTCCAGAACGGTCGTGGCCTGTTGTGCCGGGAACTTGTGGGCGATGGCCCAGCGGGGGCTTCTGGCGATGAAGCCGAGGCGCTGCTGCCAGTCCAGCCGGTCGACCTTATAGACCACGCCGTCGATGTCGTAGCCTAGGCGGGCGCGGTCGGTTTCCAGCCCGCGATAGACGTCGATCAGGCCTTCGGCGCCCTCGACGCGGGTCGAGCGCTCGTTGACCTGGAACCCCCAACTGCGGAAGGCCTCAAGCGCGCCGTGTTGCGTTTCCGCGAACGGGGCCGAGGTCTCGCCCCAGGCGTAGGCGAAGAAGGTCAGGGGGCGCAGGGCCGTGATCTTGGGGTCCTTCTGGCGCAGCGAACCGGCGGCGAAGTTGCGCGGGTTGGCGTAGGTGCGGCGGCCTTCCGCCT
Organism: Brevundimonas sp. UBA7506; assembly: GCF_002479495.1. Lineage (GTDB taxonomy): Bacteria > Pseudomonadota > Alphaproteobacteria > Caulobacterales > Caulobacteraceae > Brevundimonas. The sequence continues at coordinate 858,275 of NZ_DLNQ01000005.1, read as the reverse complement.
CGGCGGCGGCGTTGAAGGCGTCGAAGGCGTCGTTGGGGGCGTAGACCTCGCCCCGGATCTCGATGACGTCGGGCCAGCCGGAGCCGGTCAGGGTCTGGGGGATGCTCTTGAGCGTGCGCAGGTTGGCGGTCACGTCCTCGCCGGTCTTGCCGTCGCCGCGCGTGGCGCCCTGGACCAGAACGCCCTTTTCATAGCGCAGGCTGGCGGACAGGCCGTCGATCTTGGGCTCGGCGACGAAGGCGATGGGCTCGTCGCCCGGCAGTTTCAGGAAACGGGCGATGCGGGCCACGAAGTCGCGCACCTCGCCCTCGTCAAAGGCGTTGTCCAGCGACAGCATGGGCACCCCGTGGCGGACCTCGGCGAACTGGCTGGAGACGGGGGCGCCGACCCGCTGCGACGGCGAGACGGGGCTGGTCAGGGACGGGAAGGCGGCCTCGATGGCCAGGGCGCGGCGCTTCAGCTCGTCGTAGTCGGCGTCGGAAATCTCGGGCGCGGCGTCGGCGTAGTAGAGGGCGTCGTGGCGGGCCAGTTCGGCGGACAGGTGCGCCAACTCCTCGCGGGCCTGGTCTTCGGTCAGGGTTTCGACGGGAGTTTCGGACATGGGAATCGCGCGGTCAGCCTTCATCAGTCGCGCTGTTTAGCACCGGCGGCGGCGGGATCGCAGCGTCCATGACAGAAACGTAATCTGACGCGACAAGCTTGGCCCGCTAGCGTCGCGCCGACTGATTTCCCGGAGCCCTCCATGCGTCCTGTTCTCGCCAGCCTGACCGCCATCGCCGCCGCCCTGACGCTGGCCGGCTGTGAGACCATGACGCCCGAGGCGGCTGCGACGGCGCCCGTCGCGGCGACCGCCGCTGACTACACTCAACTGATGGACGATCTGCGCATCCTGTCGGCGGACGACATGCAGGGCCGCGACACCGGGTCGGAAGGCGGGGCCAAGGCGCGCGAATACATCGTAGCGCGGTTGGAGGCCCTGGGTGTTCAGCCGTCGCCGATGGGGCGGCTGCAGCCCTGGGAAATGCAGGGCCGCACGCGCGAGGGCGTGAAGACCTTCAACGGGACCAATATCATCGGCGTCATTCCCGGCACGCGCGTGTCGGACAAGTACATCGTGGTGACGGCCCACTACGACCACGTCGGGGTCAACAACGGCGAGATCTACAACGGCGCCGACGACAACGCCTCGGGCGTGGCGACCATGCTGGAGTTGGCCAAGCGGCTGAAGGCCAACCCGCCGGAGCACAGCGTCCTGATCGTCGCCCTGGACGGCGAGGAGCGCAGCCTGCTGGGGGCCAAGCACTTTGTCGAGGCGCCGCCGGTGCCGCTGTCGTCGATCTCGATGAACCTGAACTTCGACATGACGGCGCGCGCCGACAGCGACGGCAAGCTGTGGGTCACGGGCACCTATCAGCATCCCTATTTCCGCCCGCTGCTGGAACGCATCGCGCCGCGCGGGACCGTATCGCTCGCCTTCGGCAAGGACACGCCGGAGGACAAGGGCGCCGACAACTGGGTCGAGGCGTCCGACCACGCGGCCTTCCATCGCGCGGGCCTGCCCTTCCTCTATTTCGGTGTGAACTATCACCCCGATTATCACCGCCCGAGCGACGACTTCGAAAAGGTGGTTCCCGCCACCTTCCAGTCCTCGACCGAACTGGCGATCGAAGGCTTCCGCGCGCTGGATCAGTGGCTGGATCAGTGAAGTTTTGCGAGCGCGAAACGCTTGCAAACATAGGCCTTGAAAGCGCCTTCGGAGCGGCGTTCTGTCGCACCCTCATCAGTCGAGGAAATACAGATGTCGGCGGTTCAGGGTTTTGATCTTCAACGGGTGCAGAAGCTGCGCAAGCTGGCGCTGCTGGTCGGCATCCTCGGCGTGGTGGCCCTGGCCTTCTTCACGCAGTCGATGGGCGGCGAGACGGCGCTGCATGAGGGGCTGGAGGCCTTCGGCCTGGCGCTGATCGCCGTCTGCATCGTCGGGCGGGCCTGGTGTTCGCTCTATATCGGCGGGCGCAAGAAGGCCGAGATCGTGGATCGCGGGCCCTATTCGATCAGCCGCAACCCGCTCTATGTCTTCAGCTTCATGGGAGCCTTCGGCGTCGGCGCCCAGACGGGCAGCGTGACCCTGGCGTGCCTGTTCCTGCTGCTGACCTTCACCGTCTTCTACTTCACGGTGAAGCGCGAGGAGGCCTGGCTGACGGGCGCCTTTGGGCAGACCTATCTGGACTATTGCGCGCGGACGCCGCGCTTCGGGCCGGACTTTTCCAAGTGGCGCGACGCCGAGTCGCTGGACGTGCGGCCGCGCTTCTTCCTGACGACGCTGCGCGACGGCCTGGTCTTCCTGCTGGCGGCGCCGCTGTTCGAGTCGATCGAGAAGCTGCAGAACATCGGCTGGCTGGCCGCCCTGATCCATCTGCCGTGAGTCGAGGTTTCGTGAAGACAACGCGTTTCGCCGCTCTTGCGGCCCTGACTGGATTGCTGGCGCTTACGGCCTGCGATCGAGCGGCGCAGTCGCCGGAGACTCCGGCGGCGTCCAAGTCGGCGGCTTTCAAGCATGACCTGCCCGAGGACGTGTCCGGCTACTACCTGCCGACCGAAGAGGTGCGGATCGACAACTGGCGCCTGCACCACGTCTTCATGGGGCAGGTCCCGGACTTCATCGCCTGGCAGGGCGGCGAGCGGCGCGCAGGCTTTGCGCCGGTGATGATCGAGTTCGAGGACATGGTCGGGCCGCCGCTGGAAAGCGGCAACCGGCGTCGGCTGCGGCTGATTCCGGTCGCCTATGACGTGACCGAGAGCCGTGTGCGGGTGCAGGCCCTGTCGGGAGGCCTCGGGCCGGTGTCGTTCGATGGAAGGCTCGACCAGGGCGCGCTGGCGACGGCGCGGCGCAATCTGGGAGATCAGGGTGTCGTCCTGAAGGGGACGCTCAAGGTCGGAAACCGGACCTTCAACAACGTGTCGATGCGGTGGTGGGCGGGGGACTGATCCCCCGCCGCTGATACCGATCCTTAGGCGACGGTCGCCTTGACGATCTTGCCCGGAGCACGGGGCGGCTCGCCCTTGGGCAGGGCGTCGACGTGTTCCATGCCTTCGATCACCTCGCCCCAGACCGTGTACTGCTTGTCCAGGAAGCGGGCGTCGTCGAAGCAGATGAAGAACTGCGAGTTGGCGCTGTCGGGGTTGGCGGTGCGGGCCATCGAGCAGACGCCGCGGACGTGGGGCTCAGCCGAGAACTCCTGCTTCAGGTTCGGCTTCTTGGAGCCCGAGGTGCCGGTGCCGGTCGGGTCGCCGCCTTGGGCCATGAAGCCCGGGATCACGCGGTGGAAGACGACGCCGTCGTAGAAGCCTTCCGAGGCCAGGTCGGTGATCTGCTTGACGTGGTTAGGCGCCAGGTCGGGGCGCAGCTTGATCACGACGTTGCGCTCTTCGCCGTCGCCGGTATCGAGGGTGAAGGTCAGGGTTTGGTCGGCCATGAGGCTCTCCTTGGGGTGTGCGGACTAGAATTGTGCGCGGGTCATAGCGGCTGAACGCTGTCACGGCTATGTGGGAAGCATGACTGACGACGAAAAGCCCCTCGAGAAGCCGCCGGAACGCCGCCGGATGGTGCGCCCGCCTTCGGGCGGCACCGCCGCCGGGCGCGGCATGGGCCAGAAGATCAAGACCGCCGACAAGAAGACCCTCTCCAGCCAGGCCTGGATCAAGCGCCAGCTGTCGGACAAGTGGTCCGAGCGTGCACGCGCCGAGGGCTGGCGCAGCCGCGCGGCCTTCAAGCTGATCGAGATCGACGATCGCTTCCGCCTGATCAAGAAGGGCTCGCGGGTCATCGACCTGGGCGCGGCGCCGGGCGGTTGGGTGCAGGTGGCGCTGGATCGCGGCGCGGCGGCGGTGGCGGGCGTGGACCTGCTGATGATCGAGCCGATTCCCGGCGCGACGCTGATCCAGGCCGACTTCACCCATCCCGGCGTGGACCAGCAACTGATCGACGCCATCGGCGGACGGCCGGACCTGGTCCTGTCGGACATGGCGCACAACACCGTGGGCCACCGCCAGACGGACCACCTGAAGATCATCGCCCTGATCGAGATCGCCGCCGACTTCGCCATCCGCACGCTGAAGCCGGGCGGGAATTTCGTGTCCAAGAACTTCCAGGGCGGCGACGCCGGGGGCGTGCTGGCGCGTCTGCGCGAAGAGTTCGAGACGGTGAAGTACGTGAAGCCGGAATCGAGCCGCAAGGGCAGCGCCGAGGTCTTTCTGGTGGCGCTCAACAAGCGGTAGGCTTTGCCTTTCCGTTCCGTCGTGATCTTCTAGCCGCCGTCGCGTCGCCGCGACGGGACGGAGCCGGACATGATCGCCCATGTGATTGCCGCCGTGATCTTGACGGGCGCCGCGAACGGGCCGGCGGCTTCGGCTGTGCCTGTCGCTGATCTGCACGGGTTGAGCGTATCCGATGCGGCCAGACGGCTGGGGGCGACGCGCGATCCGGCGCCGGCCATCAGCATGACCGGACCGCATGGGCGGGTTGATGTCTATCCGGTGCAGGCATTGACGCCGATCGCGCCGCAAGGCGAGGTCTGCGACGTCCGACTGGTTCCGCCCGAACGGGCCGACGATCCTGTTCAACTCTATGGACCGAACGCCTGGGCCGGGGCCTATCCGCGCACGGCCGCCGTCTATGTGGTCGCGCGCGAGGGCAGGGTGGTCGAAGTGCTCAATCCGCCGATGGGCGCGCAGCCGCCGCGCGTCGAGGGCGAAAGCGCCGAACGCTACACCAGACGACTGATGCTGGAGGGTCGTGATCCCTGGCTGTCCGTCGCGCCCGGTCGTCTGCCGCTGTCGGACCTGGACGGCTTTCTGGAGCGGCGTCCTGATCTTGCGGCCCCCGCCGGGGCCCTGGTGAAGCGTGCCTGCCGGACAGCGCCGATCATCTTGGCGGAACCCGGGGTGGATAAGACGGGTATGCTGCAAGGTCTGGCCCTGCTGCCTTTCGCCTGGCGTCTGCCGGCCCTCAACGAGCAGCGACGCGAGGCTCAGGTCCGGGGTTCGGCCCTGTTCGCGCGAGTGAGCTTGGGGAAGGTCGTCCCGGGCGGCGGCGCCCGTCTCGCGGCCGAGAATCCCGGCGTGCGTCGCTATGTCGATGCCGAAGACCCGACTTATGAGGTTCTGTCGATCGACATGGGGGCGGACGCCAGCAACAACCTGGCGCGCATGAACGCCGCCGCCTTGGTCGGTCTGCGCGACGGGCGGGTGGTGTGGCTGGCCGACGGCGGGGCTGCCGCCGGCCTGGGCCTGTTGGCCGCGATGTGCGTGGACCGGTCGGCACGGGCAGGCGGGCATCGCCGGGGCTGCACGAATACGGGCTATTTCTATCCCTGAGCCGAGCCCGAGCAGTCCGGATGATCAGGCGGCCGCGGCTTCCGCGGCCCGGCGAGCCTTGTTGGCCTCGATGCGGGTCCAGATACGGTCGTGCAAGGTGAAGAAGACCGTCTGAACCAGAGGCTCGACCGTGCCGATGGCCAGGGCGATGCGCCAGTCGCGGGTCAGGGCGAAGGCGACCAGGACCGCCACGGTGAAGTGCATGACGCCATAGGTCACCGTCTTCAACGCCACCTGCTTCAGGCTGCGGGGCAGGGCGTGGCTGTGGCCGTGATGGCCGTGGTGGTTGTGCGCCCGATTCTGTTCATGGGCGTTCATGACTTCCAGACGGGCGGTGACGGCCTCGGCGGTTTCCTCGACGCCTGACAGCACTCGGCGCTGCTCGATGCGATGCCAGACGCGGTCGTGGATCGAATAGGCCAGGGTCTGAACGATCGGCTCGGCCACCCCGACCGCCAGGGCGATGCGCCAGTCGCGGGTCAGGGCGAAGGCCACCAGAATCGCGACGATCAGGTGCATGACGCCATAGCTCGCGATCTTGAGCGCGAGACGACGGGCCGTGCTGATCAATATGCGAACCATTCGCAGAATGTGGGTCTGGACGCGCCGAAGCGCAAGGCAATTCCTCTTATCCTGTCCATAGGTCCGTCTTGGGGTTGCGGTTCCCCGGCATGGGGCGTTATACGCGGCCCGCAAAACGGAGACTCCCCCATGGAGATACGCGAAGGCCTCACCTTCGACGATGTTTTGCTCGAACCCGGCGCGTCCGAGATCATGCCAGCGATGGCGGATGTCTCGACCCAGCTGACGCGCAACATCAAACTGAACATCCCGCTGCTGTCGTCCGCCATGGACACGGTGACCGAAAGCCGCCTGGCCATCGCCATGGCCCAGGCCGGCGGTCTGGGCGTGCTTCACCGCAACATGACCATCGAGGAGCAGGCCGAGCAGGTCCGCACCGTCAAGCGCTATGAAAGCGGCATGGTCATCAATCCGGTGACCGTCTCGCCCGACACGACCCTGGGCGAGGTTCGCCAGATCGTCGCCGCCAAGAAGATCACCGGCTTCCCGGTGGTCGATCCGGCGACTGGCAAGCTGGTCGGCATGCTGACCAACCGCGACATGCGTTTCGAGGGCGACCCGTCGATCAAGGCTTCGGCCCTGATGACGACCGGCGATCTGATCACCGTGCGCGAAGGCGCCGGTCGTGAAGAGGCGTGGAACCTGCTGCGCACCCGCAAGATCGAGCGCGTCATCGTCGTCGACGAGGACTATCGCGCCGTCGGCCTGATCACCATGAAGGACATCGAGAAGGCTCAGGCCTTCCCGAACGCCGCCAAGGACGAGCAGGGTCGCCTGCTGGTCGGCGCCGCCTCGACCGTCGGCGACGCCGGTTACGAGCGCGCCATGGCTCTGGCGGAAGCCGGCGCCGACGTGGTGGTGATCGACACCGCCCACGGCCACTCGGCCTCGGTGGCCCAGGTGGTCGAGCGCATCAAGCGCGAGAACAACCGCCTTCAGATCATCGCCGGCAACGTCGCCACCTATGACGCCACCCGCGCCCTGATCGACGCGGGCGCTGACGCCGTGAAGGTCGGCATCGGGCCTGGCTCGATCTGCACCACCCGCATCGTCGCCGGCGTCGGCGTGCCGCAGCTGACGGCCATCATGGATTCGGCTCGCGCCGCCAAGGGCACGGGCGCCACGGTCATCGCCGATGGCGGCATCAAGTATTCGGGCGACATGGCCAAGGCCATCGCGGCCGGCGCCAGCGTCGCCATGATGGGCTCGATGTTCGCCGGGACGGATGAGTCGCCGGGCGAGGTCTTCCTGTACCAGGGCCGCAGCTACAAGTCGTATCGCGGCATGGGCTCGGTCGGCGCCATGGGCGCGGGCTCGGCGGACCGCTACTTCCAGAAGGAAGTCTCGTCCGAGAAGCTGGTGCCGGAAGGCATCGAGGGCCAGACCGCCTACAAGGGGCCGATCGCACCGGTCATCCACCAGATGGTCGGCGGCCTGCGCGCCTCCATGGGCTACGTCGGCGGCGCGACCATCAAGGACTTCCAGGAACGCGCCCGTTTCGTGCGCATCACCAATGCGGGCCTGCGCGAAAGCCATGTCCACGACGTGATGATCACGCGCGAGGCGCCGAACTATCGTCAGGGCTGATCCTGATCCGCTCCCGATCTTCGGATCGGGAGCGGTTTCGTTTTGACTGGATGCGGAGGGCTGGAACGTGACGACTGAACTGACCTATCTGGCGGCGACGCTGGTCCTGGCCCTGGTGCAGATTTTTCTGCCCGCCGGGGCCCGGACGATGGAGTTCGGCTCCAAGTGGAACGCCGGCGCTCGCGATCAGACGCCTGTTTCGCAAAACCCTGTCGTCGGTCGCCTCGAAAGAGCCCAGTCGAACCTCTATGAGACCCTGCCGCTGTTCATCGGCGCTGTCCTGATCGCCCACGTCACGGGCGCGGAGAGTGCTCTGACCCTGTGGGGCGTCGCCCTCTATTTCTGGGCGCGCGTCGCCTATGTTCCGCTTTACGCCCTTGGCGTGCCCTACATCCGGTCGCTGGTCTGGCTGGTCTCGCTCGCGGGACTGATCATGATCCTGGCGGCCCTTTTCATCTGATCCGAGACCCGATTGACCCCTGCAGCCCGCCTCGCCGCCGCCGCCTCCGTCCTCGACAGCATCGCCCACAGCCGCCAGCCGGCCGAGGTGGTGCTGAAGGCCTGGGGCGCCGCCAACCGCTATGCGGGGTCCAAGGATCGTCGCGCCATCGCCGACCGCGTTTACAAGGTCATCCGCGCCCGTGGGCGTCTGGTCTGGGCCATGGGCGGGCGTGAAGACGGTCGCGCCCTGGTCATCGGCTCGCTGTCGCTGATCGACGGCCTGCCGCTCGACGAGATCGAACTGCTGCACTCGGGCGAGGGCTTCGGCCCGCGCCCGCTGTCGAAGCAGGAGCGCGGCCGCATCACCGCCGCGCCGGGCGAATTGCCCGGCTGGGTCGCCGCCGGCCTGCCCGAGTTCGTGGTCGAGGACTTCAAGACCACCTTCGGCGACCGTTGGACCGAGGAGGCCCACGAGCTGATGGCGCCGCGCGCGCCCATCGACCTGCGCGTCAACCTGGCGAAAACCACGGTCGAAGGCGTCGAGGACGAACTGGTCGAGGCCGGTCTGTCGCCCGAGCGCACGCCGTGGTCGGCCGCGGGCCTGCGTCTGTCGGCCGAGCCGCCGCCGAATGTTCAGGCGCTGGAGGCCTTCAAGCAGGGCCATATCGAAATTCAGGACGAAGGCAGTCAGGTCGCCTGCTGGCTGACGGGCGTTCAGCCCGGCATGACCGTCGTCGACTATTGCGCCGGCGGCGGCGGCAAGACCCTGGGTCTGGCCATGCTGGGTCAGCCGGTCGCCGCTCAGGCCGCCGTGGCCGAGGCGCCTGCCGCCCCGGTCGCCGTCTGGTCGCCGGTCGGCGGGGACGGGCAGGGGGCCGTGGTCCAGCCCAAGCCCAAGACCAGGCCGGTCGCCGAGATGGGCATCCGGCTGTTCGCCTATGACGTGGTGCAGAAGCGTCTGGACAATATCCGACCGCGTCTGGCGCGCGCCGGCGTCGCCGCCGAGTTGCGTCTGCTGGGGCAGAACGGCGGCGGGGTCGAGGATCTGGTGCGTCAGGCCGATGTGGTGCTGGTCGATGCGCCATGCAGCGGCTCGGGCACCTGGCGCCGTCGTCCCGAGGACGCCTGGCGTCTGAAGCCGGAAGAGGTCGAGCGCCTGCACGCCCTGCAGGTCCAGATCCTGGGCCGGGCCGCCGAGCTGGTGAAGCCGGGCGGGCGTCTGGTCTTCGTCACCTGCTCCATGCTGCGCGGCGAGAACGAGGCCACGGCCGACGCCTTCGAGGAAAACCACCCCGTCTTCAGCCCGGTCCCTGTGGCCGAAGCCCTGAAGGCCGCTAACCTGACCGATGCCGCGCGCGAGCGTCTGGGCCAACTGGCTGACGGTCATCGCCTGCGCCTGTCGCCGGCCTCGACAGGCACCGACGGCTTCTTCGCCGCCGTCTATGAGCGGACGGCATGAGCGACGGGCGCTCAGAAGACATCTACGGCCTGACGGTTCTGCCGGTCATGGCGGCGCCGGCGGAGTACGGCGCCGCCCTGCAGGCGCGGATCACTCCGCTGATGACCGGCATCGGCCCGGTCGAGGCGGCCATCGCCCTGACCGCCGCCCTGACCCGGCTGGAGGCGGACGACGCTCTGCCGGACCTGATCGTGTCCCTGGGCTCGTGCGGGTCGCGCGATCTGGACCATGCGGCGGTCTATCAGGCTTCGTCCGTTTCCTATCGCGACATGGACGCCAGCCCGCTGGGGTTCGAGAAGGGCAGGACGCCTCTGCTCGACCTGCCCGCCGTCCTGCCTCTGCCTTGCCCCATCCCCGGCGTGCCGACCGCGACCCTGTCGACCGGCGCCAATGTCGTCTCGGGCGCCGCCTATGACGCCATCAACGCCGAGATGGTGGACATGGAGACCTTCGCCCTGCTGCGCGTCGTCCAGACCTTCGGCGTGCCCCTGGTGGCGCTTCGCGGCGTCAGCGATGGCAAGAGCGAGCTGTCGAAACTGGAAGACTGGACCGAGTATCTGCATCTGGTCGATGCCAACCTGGCCGAGGCCTGGGACCGTCTGGTCGAGGTGCTGACGACGCAGGGCCTGGCCGCCTTGGCCGATGTGCCCGCATCGCGACTTGATCCCGACGTCTTCACCCGTCAAGAACCCGCCCCATCAACGCCCGCTTCGGATTCTAAGCCCTCATGACCGCGCCCCACACGCATGAAGCCGTCCTGATCGTCGATTTCGGCAGTCAGGTGACCCAGTTGATCGCGCGCCGCCTGCGCGAAGCCGGCGTCTATTGCGAGATCCACCCGTTCAACAAGGCGGGCGAGGCGCTGAAGGCGGTGGCGCCCAAGGCCATCATCCTGTCCGGCGGCCCCAACTCCACGACCGACGCCGACAGCCCCAAGGCCGACCACGCCCTGTTCGAGGCCGGCGTGCCGGTGCTGGGCATCTGCTACGGCGAGCAGACCATCTGCGCCGAGCTGGGCGGCAAGGTCGAGAGCGGCCACCATCGCGAGTTCGGCCGCGCCGAGATCGTCATCACGCGCGAGAGCCCGCTGTTCGCCGGTATCGGCGCCGTCGATCACCGCGAGACGGTGTGGATGAGCCACGGCGACCGCGTCACCGCCATCCCCGAAGGCTTCCACGTCATCGCCACCTCGGAAGGCGCGCCCTACGCCGCCATCGCTGACGAGGAGCGCAAGATCTACGGCGTGCAGTTCCACCCGGAGGTGATGCACACCCCGCGCGGCGCCGTGATCCTGAAGAACTTCACCCACGGCATCGCCGGCCTGACCGGCGACTGGACCATGGCCGCCTATCGCGACGAGCAGATCGCCAAGATCCGCGAGCAGGTCGGCTCGGCCAAGGTGGTCTGCGGTCTGTCGGGCGGGGTGGACAGCTCGGTCGCCGCCGTCCTGATCCATGAAGCCATCGGCGATCAGCTGACCTGCGTCTTCGTGGACACCGGTCTGCTGCGCAAGGACGAGGCCAAGCAGGTCACGGAACTGTTCCGCGAGCACTATAACATCCCGCTGGTGCATGTTGATGCCTCGAAGGAATTCCTCGGCGAGTTGGCCGGAATTTCGGACCCGGAGACCAAGCGCAAGACCATCGGTCGGGTCTTTATCGAGATCTTCGACCGCGAGGCTGCAAAGATCGAAGGTGCCGAGTTCCTGGCCCAGGGCACCCTCTATCCCGACGTGATCGAGAGCGTCTCGGCCTCGGGCGGTCCTTCGGCGGTGATCAAGAGCCACCACAACGTCGGCGGTCTGCCGGACTTCATGAAGCTGAAGCTGGTCGAGCCGCTGCGCGAGCTGTTCAAGGACGAGGTCCGCGCCCTGGGCCGCGAACTGGGCCTGACCGACGCCTTCGTCGGACGCCACCCCTTCCCGGGGCCGGGCCTGGCCATCCGCATCCCCGGCGAGATCACGCCCGAAGCGGTCGCCACCCTGCAGGACGCGGACGCCATCTATCTGGAAGAAATCCGCAAGGCGGGTCTGTACGACGACATCTGGCAGGCCTTCGCCGTCCTGCTGCCGGTCAAGACAGTCGGCGTCATGGGCGACGCCCGGACCTATGAAAAGGTCCTGGCCCTGCGCGCCGTCACCTCGACCGACGGCATGACCGCCGACTTCTACCAGTTCCCCTGGGACATCCTGGGCAAGACCGCCACGCGCATCATCAACGAGGTCCGCGGCGTCAACCGCGTCGTCTACGACGTGACCTCCAAGCCCCCCGGCACCATCGAGTGGGAGTGAGGGGCCAAGCATACGGCCGCAGCCTCTGGCGAGGTGGTTTCGTTGAATTCAACGAGCGCGATCCCGCAAGTCTGCGCTAGTAGATCTAGGGACGCGGTCGGCTCTATGCGGCTCGTTATGAAGGTCAGCTTCTGACTCTCGGCTGACATTGGTGAGGTCCGCTCTCAGGAGCGATGCCAGACTCGCCCTGCTTTGATCGGACTTGCCCTAAAGGTGGAGGCGTCGGCTAGTCATGAAAGTGGTGGCGTCCTGACTTGAAACGGACACCAAACTTCATCGTCGCTGACACGAGTGATCCCTATAGACACGCTCCGTCAGGGGGCGTCGCGTGTGATCAGTCATGAACAGGAGGTGGGGCGGACGCTGGCGGCGCAGAATCGAGTCCTGCTGGCTTATGTTCGGCGACGCTCGGCAGCGGCAGGGGACGCCGAGGACGTGGTGCAGGAGGCGATCATGCGCGTCCTGGCGCGGGCGCGCGAGACCCTGATCACCGACCCCTTGTCCTACGCCATGCGCGCGGCGCGCAACATTCTGATCGATCGTGGCAGGCGCATCGTCAACGTACAGATCGATGATCTGGAAGAGGCGGATCACCCCGTCGACAGCGGGGCCACGCCGCTGGAAGCGCTGGACATGAGCGAGCGGTTGAAGTTGTGCCAGAGGGCTTTGGAGGCTATGCCGCCGTTGCGGCGCGAGGTCTTCGTGCGCCGCCGGGCCGGCGAGGAGTCCTACGAGACGATTGCGCGCGACCTGAGGCTGTCGATCGAGGCGGTGCAGAAGCATTACAGCCGCGCCGCACAGACGTTGCGCCGGGCGGCGGAGGGCCGCCATGTCTAGTACGACCAAATCGAAGGATGATCGCGAGGCCGCGCTATGGGCGGACGCACGACGCGACAAGGCCTGGTCGCCGCAACAGCAGGCCGCGTTGGAGCAATGGCTGCGGGGGCGGCCTGATCGAGCGGACCTGCTGCGCCGACATGACGCCTTGATCGAAGACGCCGCCGTCATCTGGGCGACGCAGCGCGCGGCGAGGGCGCGGCCGGGTCAGTCCCGCCTCCGGCTTTGGCCGCAGGGAGCGTTTGTGGGCGCGGGACTGGCGGCCGGGGTCGGGGTGATGGTTCTGATCGGCGGCGTGTTGGGGCCGCGCGGCGACCTGATCACGGGCAAGCCCGGCGCATCGCAACCTATCGCCCTGGCGGACGGATCTGCGATCCGACTGAACGGCCGGAGTCAGGTGCGGGTGGACCTGGGCGCGCAGGAGCGCCTGCTGCGCCTGGAGGGCGAGGGCTTTTTCGAAGTCGCTCCCGACAAGAGCCGACCCTTCTCGGTGGAAGTGGACGGGGTGCGCGTCACCGCTGTCGGCACCCGCTTCAATGTCGATCAGCGCCAGACGCCTGACGGCAAGGCGGTCGAGGTCGTGGTCTTCGAGGGGGTCGTCAAGGTCAGGTCCGCGCGGGGCATGACGATGATGGTTCAGGCAGGCCAAAGGGCGACGGTGTCCGGCGGCGTGGTCGAGCGCACCAGCCTGATCCGGCCGGAAGCGGAAACGGACGTGCCGTCCTGGGCCAAGGGCTGGCTGGAGTTCAACGAGGCCAGCATGGCGAGCGTGGTCGAGGATCTTGAACGCGCGACGGGGGTCAAGGTCAGGCTGGTCGGCGCTCCGGTTGAACGGGCCTTGATCAGCGGGCGCTTCTCGGCGGATCAGCCGGAGAACGCCCTGGCCGCCATGGTGCGGCTCCATGGTTTCAAGCTGACCCGTCAGGGTGCGGATCAATTCGAAATTTCAGAAGGTTAGGCGACCTTTAGGGCAAGTTTTCGTGACAGGTGTCAGGACGTCGTCGGCCGCCGTCTAACCCCGTAACGATCATGTTCGATCGCAGGGGATTTATCGAATGCGTATCCACAAGACCGGCCTCCTCACGGCGGCCGCAGTCGCCGTTCTGGCGTCCGTCGCCGCGCCCGCTCATGCGTGGCAGGCGAGCAGCAGCGCCGAAGCGCGCGTCGCCGTTTCCATTCCGTCTCAGGATCTGGGGCAAGCCTTGCAGACGCTGTCGCGCGACACGGGACTGCAGATCGTCTTCGACCCGGCGTTGACACGCGGGCGGACGTCCAACGCCGTATCCGGCGCCATGGCGCCGCGCGAGGCACTGCGCCGCATGATCGCGGGATCGGGGGTCGAGGCGCGCGAGGTGCGCGGCGTTCTGACCCTGGTGCGTCAGTCGGCCGAGGCCGCCGTCGCCGCGCCGGACGCCTTTGAGGTCGAGGACGTGCAGGTGGTGGGCTATGCGGCGGGTCTGCGCCGTTCGCTGGACGCCAAGCGCAAGGCGGACTTCATCTCGGACGTCATCAGCGCCGATGACATGGGCGACCTGCCGGCCAACAACGTGGCCGAGTCCCTGTCGCGCCTGCCCGGCGTCAACGCCGTGCGTAACCACACGACGGGCGAGGGCGATCGCATCACCATTCGCGGTCTGTCGACCGAGTTGAACAACTACACCATGAACGGCGTCCGGATGGGCGGCGCCGGCTCTCCGGGCGACAACTTCTATCGCGGCGTGCGTCTCAGCTTTCTGCCGCCCGAAGGCATCGACTCGATCACCGTCATCAAGAGCCTGACGCCGGACCGCGACGGCGACGCACTGGGCGGGACCATCGACATCCGCACCCCGACCGCTTTTGACCACGACCCGGTCTATGGCGTCGTGTCGGCCTCGGCCGGCATGCTGGACAAGTTCGACGATGAGAAGTCGGGCGAAGTCTCCGGCTCGTTCGGACGTCAGTTCAATGACAACTGGGGCCTGTTCGTCACCGGCAGTTGGTCGCGTCGCAAATCTCAGTTCGAGCAGAACGGCGTGGACGGCGATAACCAGCCGTCGGTCTGGTACGCCGACAGCGAGACCATGGGCTGGGACACCGATACCTTCGTCATGCGGGGCATGAACCTGGGCTTCGGCGAGACCGAGGTTGAACGCCACGGTCTGAACGCCAGCCTCGACTACCGCGGCGTGGACCATGACTTTCATCTGCGCGGCCAGTTCAACGAGTACACCAAGGACGAGTTCGGCAACCGCCTGAACTTCCGCAACGACACGGGCAAGAACTCGACCCGTCTCAGCCAGGTCGACAAGAGCATGACCGGTCTGCTGCGTCCCGACGACGCCGTGATCGGCACGGACGCCAAGCTGGGGCGAATTTACAGCTACACCACGGCCCAGATCGTGGACCGGGACAAAGACGGCCGCATCACCGACGCCGACCGTTCAACGCGCTCCTATTACACCCTGGACGGCGCCTCGGGGACCTGGGACCCGCAGGGCTTCCGCCTGCGTCGCTTCTGGGAGGGCTCGCGGGAGACGGGCACGGTGATGTCGCTGAACCTGGGCGGCGTCAGCCGCGTGGGCGACTTCACGGTCGATTACGACGTCTCCTACGCCAAGTCGGAGGATAACACCGACGACGGCTATGAGATGGAGTTCCGCAGCGACAAGTACGGCTGGCTGGGCAACAAGGGCGTCAATGTCACCAACTTCGGCGACAGCCGCTTCCCCAAGTGGGTGCTGAACGACGCCGGCATGGCGGCGATCCACGACAACAGTCAGTACGGCTTCGCTGGCCTGTCGGGCGAGATTGGCGGCGCCCAGGAAGAACTGTGGCAGGGTCAGTTCAACGTCGAATGGCGTCCGGTCTCTACCTGGCTGGAGGCCGTCAAGGCGGGCGGAAAGTACTATAGCTCGAAGCGTTCGACCTATAGCGGCGAGTTCATGGACCTCGACGCCAGCGGGACCCTAGCCGACTTCTCGCGCTTCTACGGCAAGGAGGTCACCAGCCTGTTCGACGGCGAATACTCGGGCCTCTATCGCCTGGGCACGGTGATCGACAACGACGCCATGCTGGCCGAACTGCAACGCGCGATGGAGGGCAAGAGTGACTTCTTCGACGGCTTCACCACCGATCCCGGCAACGCCGAGCTGAGCGGCGAGGACAGCTTCACCTTCCAGGAGGATATCTTCGCCGGCTACCTGATGGCCACGGCCCGTTTCGGTCAGGCGCAGATTCTGGGCGGCGTCCGCGTCGAGGGCACCAACAACGAGATCGACGCCTACATCCTCGACGAGGTTCAGGGCGCGCACTTCGCTACGGACAAGAGCGACTTCGTCAACGTCCTGCCGTCCATCCATCTGAACTACGATCTGGACGACCGCACCAAGGTCCGCGCCGCCATCTGGACTAGCTTCGCCCGTCCCGACATCGCCCGCATGTCCTCGGCGCGCGAGTACGGCTACGACAGCGACCCGGACGGCGACGGCAAGGTGAACCCGAAGAGCGAGTGGGTGCTGGTCGCCATCGAGCAGGGCAACCCGGACCTGAAGCCGATGAAGGCGGTCAACTATGACCTGTCCATCGAGCGCTACAACGGCGACACGGGCGCCTATTCGCTGGGCCTGTTCTACAAGGATATCGAAAACTTCCTGTACCGCTCCTCGTCGTCGAACATCCGCGACGGGACGGCTGGCGTGAACGTCAGCCCCGACGGTGTGACCATCTCGAAGCCCAACAACGGCAAGTGGGCGCGCGTTTACGGCGTCGAGATGAGCGCGCAGCAGGTCTTCCACTGGTTGCCGGGTCCGCTGTCGGCGCTGGGCGCCAGCGTGAACCTGACGCTTCAAAAGTCCGAGGCCGAGACCGGCATTTCCTGGCACCCGGAGGGTTACACCCTGCCGCTGATGGAGACGCCCGAGGCGGTCGCCAACGTGCAGATCTTCTGGGCGCGCGACGGCTGGGAGGCCTACGCCGCCTACAGCTACCAGTCGGAATTCCTCGAGGGCATCCAGGACTTCGGCAACAACCCCTATGAACAGGACTACGAGTTCGTGGACCTGAACGTGCGGCGCAAGCTGTGGGACGGGGCGACGGCGTCACTGCAGGTCCAGAACCTCTTCGATAACCACACCTACTGGTACACCGCCGGGGCCAGCACCAGCTCCAGCCGGGCCTACATCAAGAACGGGCGGTCGATCTCGGTCGGCCTGACCTACGTCTTCTGATCGGGGAGGGGAGCATGAAAACGACCCACGCCCTGATGCTCGGGGCCGCGCTTGCGGCCCTGGGCGGACAAACCATGGCCCAGACGGCCGAACGGCCGCTGCGGCCCGAACCCGCGCCGGTCCAGGCTTCGGACCGGCCTGTGGTTCCGCCGACCGAGCAGCCGGAACGGATCATCCTGAACCTGACCGCCGACCCGGCGCATGAGATGGCGGTGACCTGGCGCACGGCGCCGGGCGCCGTCGGCTATGTCGAATACGCCGAGGCCCAGGATGGCCCCGACTTCATCCAGCAGGCGGTCCGCGTGAGCGCCATTACGGACGACGCCACCATCGCCGTGCGCGAGGCGGCCGAGTTCCGAGCGGCCTATCATTCGACGGTGTTGAAGGGGCTGAAGCCGGAGACGGTCTACGCCTATCGCGTCGGCGACGGCGCGCGGTGGTCCGAATGGCTGCAGTTCCGCACGGCGGCGACGACGGCTGAGCCCTTCACCTTCCTCTACATGGGGGACATGCAGAACAATATCCTCAGCGAGGCGTCTCGCACCATGAGGATGGCCTTCCGCAAGGCCGGGGACGCCGCCTTCGTCATCCACGCCGGCGACCTGATCAATCGGCACGACAGCGACAACGAGTGGGGCGAGTGGTTCGCCGCCGGCGGCTTCCTCTATGCCCAGACGCCGCAGATGCCGACGCCGGGCAATCACGAATATGGCCGCGGCCCGGTGCTGAACCCGCAGTGGCGGCGTCAGTACACCCTGCCGGAGACCGGCCCGGCGGGCGTCGAGAAGCTGAAGGAGACGGCCTGGACCGTCGACTATCAGGGGCTGCGCCTGATCTCGGTCGACGCCCCCCTGTTCCACGGCGACGAGGCCATGCGCGCCGAGATGGTGCGTTGGCTGGACGGCCTGCTGGCGAATAACCCGAACCGCTGGACCGCGCTGTTCCTGCACTTCCCCCTGTTCTCGATCGACCCGGATCGCGACAACGCCCGTGTGCGCGACGCGCTGAAGCCCTTGATCGACAAGTACGGCGTCGATCTGGTGCTGCAGGCCCATGATCACGGCTATGCGCGCGGGGCCATTGGGACGGGGCCCATGCTCAATGCGGGACCGGGCCAGCCGTCGGATCACGGTTCGACCTATGTGGTCTCGGTCGCGGGGCCCAAGATGTATCCGGTCGCCGACCTGGGCTGGGCCACACGCTCGGCCTCGCGGACCCAGACCTTCCAGACCCTGGACGTGTCGCAGGACGCCGTTGTCTATCGCGCCTTCACCGCGACGGGCCGCGAACTGGACGCCTTCCGTCTGACCAAGGGCGCGGACGGCGTCACGCGGGTGGAAACCCTGGCCGTGGCGAAATAGGTGACGACCGGGGCTGAGTGGCAGCGCCTGGGAGGGGAAGGCTCCAACTTGACTGGTTCAGCTTCTCGAGACTGGGGCGTCGATTGTCGTCGCGTCAGCTTCAAACGCGCCAGATCGAGAGGATCCACCGTCGCGCAACAATAGCAGCGCCGAGCAGACCGGCGCCCAAAACGACTGAGGGTGGGTGTATGTTCACCAATCCGGCCGCCAGAAGAAACAGGCCGAAACCGACCCATCCGATCGTTAAAAGGGCCAGGAAAGCTCGCAATAGACGGCGGCTGGCGGCGCATTTTCCTGAGAGGGTCATGTGCCCGCCTATCCGTTTGCTCGAAGCGAGCGGAAATCCAATCGAACGGTGAAGTCCCGTGTCCGCCAGGATGTGTCGGAAGGCGGACGAGGGAAGGGCGTCGCCTCCTGGAGTTGCGACAGCGCCGCCCGCTCCAACCGCTTCTCACCGTCGCCCGAAACAACCGATGAGGCGAGGAGGCGTCCGCGCCGATCCAGGGTGAAGCGAACGATGATGCGGCCCGCGATCCCGCCCGGGTGGCGTTTGTGCTGCTCCAGCCAGGCGATTACCTGAGCCTCATAGGGATCTGCCGCCTGATCTGCCGATGCGCCCTTGAGGGGCGCGCCCGCGCCAGGGCTGGGGCTCGCCGTACTCGCTCTCACGGCTGGAGCCGGTGCAGGCGCGGCTTCCGCCGATGTCGCCGAAGACGTTGAAGCCGGTCCCATCGTCGAAGTCGCGGGCCTTGATAGAGGGAGGGTCGGAGTTGACGCAGGCCGTGAAGGCGCCTGCGTCGTCGAATGAGGGCTAGCGACGTCTTTTGGCGCCGTCGCCAGGGGCTTGGCAGATGGAGCTTCGACGGGCTTCGGGCGTGCATCCTGATGCGGGGAGGCCAGACCGGCGAAGCCCTGACCTTCGAGCGTGACATGGATGACCGGAGCGCCGCCATGAACGGCTTTCTCCGTCGTGAAAGCGGCTCCCATGCAGGCGATGATCGCGATGTGGACGGCGCATGCGAGGCCTCCCGGCAGGGCGCGGCCGACAATAGGCGGGGGCGGTGACATGACGGCGGAATACACCGCCTCCCATCAACCTACAAATGAGAATCAGTTGCATTATTAGTTTGTGAGCGGTAGGGCGGCCCCGTTGTTCAGTCAGAGGGCGTTCATTCGATGCACAGGTATCTGCAGGGCGCGGCGGCCGCCGCCTTGGCCATGGTGGCTTTCCCGGCCTCCGCTCAGGTTGTCGGTGCTGCAGATGGCCGGACCCCTTCCTCAGACGCCGCCAATGCGCCCACCATCGTGCTGCAGGACCAGCGTCCGGCATCCCGCAGCTATCATTTCGGCGAAGCGGTCGATTCCGGTTCCAGCACCTTCAGGCGGGAGGCCGTCGAGGATCAGGCGCCGGGATCCGGCGACGCCAATGAGGTGCTGAAAGCCCTCCCCACGGTGCAGTTCTCATCGACCCAGGGTCGCGCGTCGCGAGCTGAGTTACAGGATCTGCGGCCGGAGAACATCTCGATCTCCGGGGGATCCATCTATGAGAACCTGTTCGTGCTGGACGGGGTAGGCGTGAACTCGCGCCTGGACGTCAGCAACGACAATGCAAACCACTACATCGAGGGCAATGCGGCGGCCTCGGCGCAGACGGTCTGGGTGGACGCCAATCTGATCGGCGAGATCATCGTTCGGGATTCCAACGTATCGGCCGAGTATGGTCAGTTCACCGGCGGCGTGGTTGAGATGGCCACCCGGCGTCCCAGTTCTGTTTTCGGGGTGGAGACCCATTATGGGGAAACCAGTCCGGCCTTGGCCCAGTTCCGCATGTCGGACAAGGTGCGGGACGCTCTGAACGGCGCCTATCCGGACGAGCCGGACTATATGAAGCGACGCTATGGGGTCGCCGTCGATCTTCCGCTGAATGATCGCATCAGGACCCTCTGGGCCTACACCCGCTCAGAAGCCGAGGTGACGAACTACAGGGGCGCCAACTGGGTTCAGTATGGCGACTACGGCCAGAAAAGCCTCAGCCAGACCCTGATGGTGAAGGCGGAGGCGGATCTCAAGGACGATCTTCTGCTCACCGGGCAGGTCACCTGGAGCCCTTATGAAAGCGAGTTCTCGCATCCGAACGGCATCGACAACTGGGTCTTCCTCAACGGCGGCGGGCTGACCGGGCGCGTGGGACTGGAAGGGCGCAGGGGCGAGGCGGAATGGACGCTGGATCTGACCCATGCCTGGTCGAACAACGACCGGGACAGCGAGCGTCCCGGCACGGTCAACGTATCCACGACCGCGGGCATCGACTGGTGCTCCGGCTCAAGCTGTTCGCTCGGCGGACCCGGGATCCTGTGGCAGGAGCAGAACGACACCACCCTGAAGGGGCGCTGGACGCAGCCGCTGGGCGTGGGTCGCCTGCGGGCCGGCTTCGAGATCGCCAACATATCGGCCGAGAAAGGCCAGCCCTACAGCGCCGCCTTCCGGCATGTCAGCAGCACCGCCGCCCAGCTTCGGGTCGAGGTCGGGCCGCAGACGGTCTGCCTGGATCCGGCCGAAGCGGCGGCGGGAACCTGTGTGACCGGCGCCTACGCCCTGGCGCAACGAAACGACACGACCGCCTTCGACACCCAGGTGGATCTGCAGTCCTACAGCCTGTGGGGCGAGTACGACTTCGATTGGGCGGGCTTCATGGTGCGCGCTGGCCTTCGGTACGACTACGAGAGCTTCCTGGAGAACACAATTTCGCGCCGCGCCTTTCGGTCAGCCGCGACCTTCCGTTTGCAGGGATGAACCTGACCGGAGGGCTCAACCGCTACTTCGGCCGAAGCTTCCTGGGATACGCCCTGAGAGAGAACTATCCCGGAAACCGGATCTATCGCCGGTCGCCGACGGTGGTGAACGGCCAGAACGTCTGGGCGAATGAATGGACGCTGTATTCGCACAGCGAGACGGCGCGCTATTCCAGCGCCGACCTGGACACACCCTATACGGATGAGTTCACCGTGGCCCTGCGCGGACCGATCGCCTGGATCGGAGGCGAATACCGGATCAAGGGCATCGTGCGCGAAAGCCGCGATCAGTTCGCCAGCTCGGAATCGACCTCGGAAGTTTATGACGTCGAGACCGGCGGCGTCTCGACAAGGCGCGTCTATACCGTGACCAACGACGGCGAGCGCTCCTATCGCGGTCTGTCGCTGGAGTATGTGCGGGAGTTCGGTCGGGACCATGCGCTGAGTTTCAGCACGAACTGGTCCCATACCGACGCCACCAACATCAGCTACTTCGACATCTCCGATGAGACCGAATTCGAAGGTGAGTACGTCTATTATCAGGGCGAGGTCGTGCCCAAGCTGCGCGCGCTGGCGGATAATCAGCTTCTGGATTTCGCCTCGCCGCTCATCGTCAATGGCGTCTGGTCGGCGCGCTGGCTGGACGGACGGTTGCGCACCAACGTCAACGCCCGCTGGCGCGACGGTTTCAGCCGCGTCGACGACACCCTGGTGAACATCACCGTCAACGGGGTGCGCTACGACGTCTATGACAAGGTCGAGTACAAGGCCTCGGTGGACGTCAACCTGGCGGCGACCTTCGAACTGGCCAAAACCCGCTATGGCGCCGCGGCCCTGGACCTGCGCGTCAACAACCTCTTCAACAGCGTCCTGAACCAGGAATATTCCACCGCTTCCCAGCCGTACCAGCTGGGCCGCAATCTCTGGGTCGGCCTGAAGTACCGCTATTGACCTTCTGGCGCGACATCGGCGCGCTCGCCCTGATCGTCGGCGTGCTACACGCCGGCGCCGGGGCGGCCGTCTCTCGGGTTCAGTCGCCGGAGACGGCGGCGGAGCTTCGCGCGGCCTATGCCGGCCCGCCCGAATCCTGGCCCAGGCCCATACTCCACCAAGGGGCGGTGTTCACCGAGTTCGGCCCTCTGCCGCCGGTGGAGCATCCCGCCGCCAATCCGACGAATGAAGCCAAGGTCGCGCTGGGCGCGCGGCTGTTCGACGATCCCCGCCTGTCGAAGTCCGGCCAGATCGCCTGCGCTTCCTGCCATGCCCGGGAGCTGGGGTTCGGTGACGCCTTGCGGACGTCGTTCGGCCACGACCGTCTCAGGGGACGCAGGAACTCCCAGCCACTGACAGTCGCCGGCTGGATGCGTCCTCTCTTCTGGGACGGCCGCAGTCCCGATCTCGAAGCCCAGGCGCTTCATCCGTTGATCGATCCCAGGGAGATGGCGGTCGACGACATGGAGGCGGTGGTGACGCGGGTCGCCGCCGACCCGGGCTATGTCGACGCCTTCCAGGCGGCGTTCGGCGATCAGGTTATCGACCTGGAGCGCATCTCCATGGCCCTGGCGGCCTTCCAGCGCAGCTTGAGTCCGCCCAGAGGACGCTTCGAGCGCTTTGTGAAGGGCGACGTCCGCGCGCTCAACGACGAACAACTGCGCGGCCTGCACCTGTTCCGCACCAAGGCCGGATGCGCCAACTGCCACAACGGCCCTCTGTTGACCGACGGCCGCTTTCATAACCTCGGACTGCATTTTTATGGGCGGGAACTGCAGGACCTCGGGCGCTACGAGGTGACCCGCGCGCCGGAGGATGTCGGTCGTTTCCGCACGCCGAGCCTGCGGGGCGTCAGTCGCACAGCGCCCTACATGCACAACGGGATCATGCCGCGACTGGACGGCGTAGTGACCTTCTATAACGCCGGCGCGGCCCGTCCGCGGCCCCGGCCGGATCAGGCGGACGATCCTCTTTTCCCCGTCACCGACCCTCTGCTTCGTCCGCTCGAGCTGACCCGCGAGGAGAGGGCCGCTTTGACGGCGTTTCTCGAAACGCTTTGAAGGTCTGGGCGGCGTCATACTGGGCGAAGGCGGGAAGACGCCTCCTAGGCTGACGGCGCGGGCTCGGCTGTTTCTTCCGGGGGCGCAAACGGGTCTATGAGGAAATGATTTGCAAATCGCTCGCAATTGCAGTTAAGCGCGGGCCCTCCTCAGGGGCCTCCCCCATGCCCTTCGCCTCGCCCGCCCTGTCGCTGCGCCGATCGTCCGGCCTTGTCGCCGTCTCGGCCCTGCTGGCGGGAACCGCCTTCGCTTCGACCGCCGCCGCCCAGACGGCGCGGCAGGAGCCGGAGGTCAGCACGGTGGAGGAGGTGGTGGTATAGCACGCGCTAGATCAGCAACGTCGCAGTTTTGTCGCAACCTAGTGACCCTGGCGCCAAGTTTGGCCTCTAGGAGAGGAGCGCTTCCGAGGAAGGGCCCGAGCGTGGCGCACCACTTTGACGAAGGGCGGGCGCGCTGGCTGTTGCGAGAGGTGCTGCCGCACGAACCGGCCTTGCGCGCCTGGCTGATGCGTCGGCGCGTGGACGGACTGGAACCGGAGGACGTGATCCAGGAGTGCTACAGCCTTCTGGCGGCGCGTGAACGGGTGGACGACATCCGTCATCCCAAGGCCTACCTGTTTCAGACGGCGCGTTCGCTGGTTTCGGGGCACGTCAGACGGGCGCGGATCGTCCCGTTCCAGTCGCTTGACGACCTCGACGGCGGGGACCTGACCGAGGATGCGCCGACGCCGGAGCGCATCGTCTCCGACCGGGACGCCTTGCGGCGTCTGGCCCAAGCCATCGCCGCCCTGCCGCCTCAGGCGCAGCGCGTCTTGATCCTGCGGCGCGTCCACGACCTGTCTCAGCAGGAGATCGCCCGGCGCATGGGGCTGTCCGAGAATACGGTCGAAAAACACATCGCCCGGGGCTTGCGATTGCTGATCGCCTGGCGAACGGGTGGCGGAAAGGCGCCGTCCCAACCCTCTTCCTTCATGCAATCAACCACAGGCGCTCCCGATGGGCGAAAGACCGACCAGCCGACAGATCGACGACCAGGCCGCAGACTGGGCCGCCCGCCGCGACCGGGCCGTCCTGTCCGAGGCTGATCGCGTCGCTCTGGACGCCTGGTTGGCGAACGACGCGCGCGCGGCGGGGGCTCTGTTGCGCGCCGAGGCCGTGGCGCTGGACACGCGATCGGCGAGGGCCTTGGGGACGGACTTTGATCCCGGCCGATTTGGGTCTGCGGGCGCCGCAGGACCGACAGCGCCTTCGCGGCGTCGGCTGTTGGCCTGGGGCGGGGCCGCGGCGGCTTCTCTCGCCGCCGGGGTTCTGGCGGTTCCCTTGCTGACGGCCGCAGAGGCGCACGCCACGGCGGTGGGGGAGGTGCGGCTGGTGCCGTTGGCCGACGGCTCGAGCATGACGCTGAACACCGACAGCCGCGCCGTCGTGCGGTTCGACAAGGGCCGTCGCGAGGTCGAGGTGACGCGGGGCGAGGCCTATTTCGCTGTGGCGCGCGACCCGTCGCGTCCCTTCGTTGTAAAACTGGGCGCGCGTTCGGTGCGGGCCGGCGGCGGCGCCTTCACCGTGCATCGCCTGGATGCGCGTCGTTCCGAGGTGACGATCCAGAGCGGCGACGTGCGGCTGGATGCGGCGGGGGCGGATCGCCCGGTGGGCGCCAACGCCCGTGTGGTGTTCAGCGCCGACGGCGGGGCCGAACTGGTCGCGGTGGCGGCGCGCGACATCGATCGGTCGCTGGCCTGGCGCGAGGGCAAGCTGGCCTTCGAAGGCGAAACCCTGGCCCAGGCGACGGCGGCCTTCGCGCGTTACGGCGGACCGCGCATCCTGGTGACGGATCCCGCACTGGCGCAGGAGCCGATCACCGGCCTGTTCGCCGCCAATGATCCGGTGGGCTTCAGTCGCGCCGCCGCCCTGGCCCTGGACGCCCGGGTGCAAGCGTCTGGCGAGGGGCTGGTGATCGTTCGGTAAAGCCACGGCGAAAGTTTCGTGACGCATGGCGGAGGCGTCGCCCTGCCGCCTCTTCGTCCCTGAAAGCGCCGCCGGCGCATCGGGGAATATCCATGCCTTCCAATCGTAGCCTTCTGTCATGCGGCGCGGCCGCAGTGGTCCTGTGCGTCGCGTCCCAGGCCACGGCCCAGACGCGCAGCTTCAATCTTCCGGCTCAACCCGCGGTCTCGGCCATTCCAGAGTTCGCCCGTCAGGCCCAGATTCAGGTGGTGGCGCCCGCTAGGGATCTTGAAGGCGTGCGAACCCCGGCCGTCAGCGGGGATCTGGACGTCCGCGAGGCTCTGGCGCGTCTGATCGCCGGCACGCCTCTGCGGGTGGCGGCGCATCAGGGCGGGGTGGTGACCTTGCGTTCATCGGCTCCGGCGGGGGCTCCCGGCGTCCTGGCCGGACGGGTGCTGGATCCGGCGACGGGCCAGTACATGCCCAACGCCGTGATCCGGGTGACCGACGCCTCGGGCGAACGCCGCACGGTGGTGGCCGGGGAACGCGGCGAGTTCCGTTTGACGGGCGTGGCGGCGGGCGAGGCCGAGGCCAGCGTCAGCTTCACCGGTTACGCTGACCAGACCGCCGTCGTCGCGATCCGATCCGGCGAGACGGCGCGTCTGGACTTCGATCTCTTTCGCCCGGGCACGGAAGGCGAGGCGATCGCGGTGGCCGATGTGGTGGTGACGGCCTCGTCGCGGGACGGCGACGCGCGCGCCATCATGAGCCAGCGCCGCGCGATGGACATCAAGAACAGTCTGTCCTCGGAATCCTTCGGCTCCATCGACGAGGGCAATGTCGGAGAGTTCATCCGCTACATGCCGGGCGTGGACGCCGAGGGCGAAGGCGACGACACGGTGCGTTATGTCCGCCTGCGCGGCCTGCCGCCCGAATACGCCTCGATCACCGTCAACGGGGTCAGCATGGCGGCGGCCGACGCCAACGCCGGCTCCTCGACCTCGCGCTCCTTCAGCTTCGAGCAGGTGTCGCTGAGCAGCATCGACGCCATTGAAATCTCCAAGACGGTCAGCGCCGACGTGGACGCCAACGCCCCGGCGGGGACCATCAACCTGCGCACCAAGCGCGCCTTCGACCGTCGCGGCCGCCGCATCAGCGCCTCGGTCTCGGGCTTCAGCCATTCGGATATGTGGAACGACCGGGTGGCGGGGCCGGGCGAGGGCGAGCACGACGCCCGCGTCGTGCCCAGCGGTCAGATCGAATACTCGGACGTCTTCTTCGACCGTCGTCTGGGCGTGGTGGCGTCGATCAGCCAGTCGAACACCTATACGGAGATGGAGCAGTCCTACTATCCGCGCTCCTACGTCCCCAATGCGGTCAGCCCCGACCCGATGGCGATGAACAGCATCTACGTCCATATGCGCGGGCAGGAGGTGTCGCGCTTCGCCGGGTCGCTGACCCTGGACTGGAAGGCGACGGATCGGCTGATCCTGTCGCTGGCCTCGATCTACAACAACTCCTACCTGTGGTCCGGTCAGCGCAACTACAGCTTCACGACCGGCGCCCGCACCTATGGCGTGATCGGCGACGCGGCTCTGGATTTCACCACCCGTCAGCCGGCGAGCGCCGAAGGGGTGTCGGCGGGATCGAACATCATCGCCAAGCGGGGCGAAGGCACGACCTTCGTGCCCAGCTTCGAGTATCAGGGCGACCGCTTCATCCTGGACGGAAACCTGTCCTATTCGGACTCGACCAGCACCTATGATCCGTTGAAGGAAGGGGCGATCTACAGCTTCGTCACCGCGCCTTCGGCCAGCGGCAACTTCAGCGCCTTCCGCCCCGGTCTCGACAGCACCCAGTTCCGGATCGAGCAGATCAGCGGTCCCGACTGGGCCGATCCGAGAAGCTTCTCGCGCGCCAACAGCCTGACCTTCAACACCGAGGATGGGCGTTTCGCCAGCACTGAGCTCGTCAACGGCGGGCTGAACCTGACGGTGGACGTCAACACTCCGGTCGCGCCCATTACCTTCAAGACCGGGATCAAGGCCAAGCGTTCGGTCTATGATTTCGGCAATGAACGCGTGGCCCATCAGTACCGTTATGTCGGCCCCCTGGGCGTGGCGGACTTCATGGCCGAGCACGCCAGCGCCAATGTGCTGAACTTCAACGACATGGGCATCGAATATGCGTCGCTGTCCGGCTCGAACGCGCTGTTCATGCCCAGCAATTACAAGATCGGCGCCCTGTTCCAGAGCCGCCCGGACCTGTTCCAGCACGTGCTGACGGCGGCCAACTACTACACCGCCTATATCGCCAACCGCCGTCACTTCGAGGAGGACTCGAACGCGGCCTACGTCATGGCCACGTCGGAGTTGAATGATCGACTGACGCTGCGGGCGGGCCTCCGCTGGGAAGAGACCCTGACCCGTTCGCGCGAGGTTGACGCCCTGACCGCCGACGAGGTGCGGGCCGCGGGCCACGCCGTCTCGACCTCGACCGGGCGAGCCACGACCATCGACGGTCTGAAGTATCAGTTCGAGAGCCGCCCCCAGGTGAACCGCAAGGGCGAGTACGATCACTTCTTCCCCAGCGCCTCGGCCAAGTTCGCCATCAACGACAGCATGGACCTGCAACTAGGCTACAGCCGCACCATCCGGCGGCCGGAGGTCAATGTCCTGGCGGGCGTCTGGTCGGTCAACGACGAGGAGCGGATCGTCACGGCACCGAACCCGGGTCTGGAGCCGGAAATCTCCGACAACTTCTCGGTGCGTCTGGCCAAGTATTTCGAGCCGGTCGGCCTGGTGGCGGTCAACTACTATCGCAACGAGGTGAAGGGGCTGTTCCAGACCGAGGAGATGACGGCCGAGGAGTTCGGCTACACCGGCACGGAATACGCCGGCTACACCTTCCGCACCACGCGGAGGGTCAGCGGCGAGGCCATCAGCATCGAGGGCTACGAGGTCGAGTTCAACCACAGCCTGACCTATCTGCCGGGGCCGCTCGACGGCCTAACGGTGCGCGGCTCCTTCACGCACAACAGTCCCCAGATTCCGATCGCCGGTTCGGCCCAAAACTTCGGCGCCCTGTCGTTGGCCTATCAGAAGGGGCCGCTGCGGCTGAACCTCAACACGGCCTGGACGGGCGACAAGCTGAACAGCGCTGCGACCGGCTCCTACATAAGGGCGCGGACGGCGATGAACCTGTCGGGGTCGTGGAACCTGCGCCGCGGCGTCAGCGCCTTCTTCTCGGTGCGCAACCTGCTGAACGAGCCCATGCACATCATGCTGCCGGGCGTCGACACCCCCAACGGCCGCATCCCGGATCACGCCGGCGACTATCGCGAATACGGCATGAGCGGCAGCTTCGGCGTCCGGGCGGTGTTCTGATGGGGGGCTTGCTGACCGACCGCCGTCGCCTGCTGGCGACCGGCGGGGGATGGCTGCTGGCGTCTGGCTTGCCGGTCAGGCTGTCGGCGGCGCCGCGGCTGGGCGACTATCCCTTCAGCCTGGGCGTGGCGGCGGGCGATCCGGCGCCGGACGGCTTCGTCATCTGGACCCGGCTGGCGCCGCGCCCGCTGGACGAACACGGGGGCATGCCGATGCGTCCGGTCGCCGTGCGCTGGGAGGTGGCCGAGGACGAGCGCTTCACCCGCGTCGCGCGCGTGGGGGAGGCGGTCGCGGGTCCTGAACTGGCGCACAGCGTCCACGTCGAGGTCGAAGGCCTGAAGCCGCGTCGGCCCTACTGGTACCGCTTCCGGCTGGAGGGCGGCGACGCCAGCCCGGTCGGCATGGCGCGCACGACCCCGGCGGCTGGCGACAATCCGGATCGGGTGCGTCTGGCCGTGGCCGGCTGTCAGCACTATCAGGGCGGCTGGTTCGACGCCTGGCGTCATCTGAGCCAGGAGCCTGACCTGGACGCCGTCTTCCACTACGGCGACTACATTTATGAAGGCGGGCCGGTCGCGAACCCGCCGGTCATTCTCGACGCTCGGGGACGGCCGGCGGACCGTCGCCATTTCGGCGGCGAACTCTACAGCCTGGACGACTATCGACGCCGTTACGCCCAGTACAAGGCGGACCCGGATCTGCAGGCCGCCCACGCCGCCGCCGCCTTCATCGTCAGCTTCGACGACCACGAGGTCGATAACAATTGGGCTGGCGACTTCGACCAGGACGGGACGCCCCCTGAGGCCTTCGCCCTGCGCCGCCGCTCGGCCATGCAGGCCTGGTACGAGCATATGCCGGTGCGCCGGGCCCAGATGCCCGGCGCGCACGGCCTGACCATGCACAGGCGGCTGGACTATGGGCGGCTGATGCGGATGCACGTGCTGGACACCCGGTCCTATCGCAGCGATCAGCCGTGCGAGCAGCCCGATGATCGCCATTGCCGCCCGGCGGGAACACCTGACGTCACCATGCTGGGCGCGGCGCAGGAGGCCTGGCTGGCGGACGGTCTGCGCGGCGGGGCCGCATGGAACCTGATCGCTCAGCAGGTCTTCGTCATGCCGGTGCGCCGCCTGATGCCTGACGGCCAGGTGCGGATGGGGGCGGGCGACACCTGGGGCGGCTATCCCGAAGCGCGGGCGCGGCTGGTAAAGACCATCACCGGTCTGAACCTAACCAACGTCGTGGTGGCCTCGGGCGACGCCCACATCCACGCCGTCGGAACCGTGCCCCTGCGCGACGACGAGCCGGACGGTCCGGCCGCCGCCGTGGAGTTCCTGGCCACCTCCATCGCCTCGGGCGGGGACGGCTCGGTCGCGACGGAGGGCACGAAGGCCATGCTGGCCGGCAGCCCGCACATGAAGCTGGTCAACGCCCAGCGCGGGTATCAGACGTTTGACGTGACCCCCGGGGAATGGCGCACGGATCTCAAGGTGCTGGACCGTATCCAGCGTCCGGGCGGCGCGCTGAGCAAGCTCGCTACCTTCACCGTGGAGCCTGACCGGCCGATGCTTGAGTGAGGGGATTGGTTGACGATGGCCCGCAGCGGCCAGTTGCGTGAGCCTTCGATCTGCTTCCGCTCTGTCCTCTATGTGGCGTGATCCCAATGGCCGCTCCCGGCGCTCGGGGGCCTTTCGCGTTGCAAATGGAATTGACAGGGTGAAGTTGACTCGTCGTGGGCGCCCGTTGACGTTCGGCGAGGAGAGGTTTCATCTCGAGTTGAGATGACGCCTTGGAGACTGATCATGGGCGAGCGGGAGCGTAGGGATCACGGCAGTCTGATCCGGCAGGCGCTGGACGAAGGGGCGGGTGCGCGTTCGGCTCTGGCCGCTTCGTGGCGGCGGTCTATGTCGCTCTATGGTCTGGACCCTGTCGAGCATGGCCGGGTCGAGACCGTCACCGAGCAGCAGTTGCATGAAGCGCGGCAGGCGATGGAGCCGTTGACGCGTGCGGCCGAGGGGGTGCTGGACCGGCTGTTTCTGGCGGTCGGCGGCGTGGGGTGCTGCGTCCTGCTGACCAACGCCGAGGGGGTGCCGGTCGAGCGGCGAGGGGCGGTCGCGGATGACGAGACCTTCCAACGCTGGGGGCTGTGGCCCGGCGCCGTCTGGTCCGAGCAGGTCGAGGGGACCAACGGCATCGGCACGGCCCTGGCCGAGCATCGCGCGGTCACCATCCATCGCGAACAGCATTTCCACGCCCGCAACACTGGCCTCAGCTGCATCACCCATCCCATTCATGACCATATGGGGCGGCTGGCCGGAGCGCTGGACGTGTCCTCCTGCCGCGCTGACGCAACCGAGGCCATCCTGGGGCTGATCTCGGCGGCGGTGTCGGATGCAGCCCGGGCGATCGAGGCCCAGACCTTCCGCCAGGCCTTCGCTGATGCGCGCATCGTCCTGGCGGGCGGGGCCGGCGAGCGCAATGCGGCGGCATTGCTGGCCGTCGATCGGCACGATCTGGTCATCGGCGCCACGCGGGCGGCGCGTCTGTCCTTGTCCATCACCGATGAGCGGATCGCGGCGCAACTGCCCGCCTCCGACCTGCTGACGCCGGGCGGGGCCGAGGCGGACCTGCTGGAGGCCGAGCGCGGGGCGGTGCGCCGCGCCCTGGCCCGCAGCGGGGGCAATGTCTCGGCGGCGGCGCGGGCGCTGGGCGTCAGTCGCGCCACCCTGCATCGCAAGCTGCATCGCCTGGGCCTGATCGACCTGCACTGACCTGTCGCAATCCTGCGACAGGTTTGCGGCGCACCATTGCGCCGCCGTCTGGCGCTGCGCCTCCTGCCGACCAAACTGGTCTCAAACGACGCCGGACAATCGGCGCCCGAGGAAACCAGCAGGAGGCCTTTCGTGACCAAGCCCGAATTCATCCGCGCCGTGACGCCCAAGTACAAGGCGCGCTACGACAACTTCATCGGCGGCCAATGGGTCCCGCCCGTCAACGGCCGCTATTTCGAGAACACCTCCCCGGTGAACGGCCGCGTCCTGTGCGAGGTGGCTCGCTCGGACGCGGCCGACGTCAAGCTGGCGCTGGACGCCGCTCATGCCGCCAAGGACGCCTGGGGCAAGACCAGCGTCGCACAACGCGCCCTGATCCTGAACCGCATCGCCGACCGCATGGAGCAGAACCTGCAGGCCATCGCCGAGGCCGAGACCTGGGACAACGGCAAGCCGGTGCGCGAGACGCTCGCGGCCGACATCCCGCTGGCCATCGACCACTTCCGCTATTTCGCCGGCTGCATCCGGGCGCAGGAAGGCAGCATTTCCGAACTGGACAATGACACGGTCGCCTATCACTTCCATGAACCGCTGGGCGTGGTCGGCCAGATCATCCCGTGGAACTTCCCCATCCTGATGGCGGCGTGGAAGATCGCCCCGGCCCTGGCGGCGGGCAATTGCATCGTGCTGAAGCCGGCGGAGCAGACCCCGGCCTCGATCCTGCTGCTGACTGAACTGATCCAGGACATCCTGCCTGCTGGCGTGCTCAACATCGTCTCGGGCACGGGGATCGAGGTCGGCGAGCCTCTGGCCACCAATCCGCGCATCGCCAAGATCGCCTTCACCGGCTCGACCGCCGTCGGTCAGAAGATCATGGAATACGCCACTCAGAACATCATTCCGGTGACGCTGGAACTGGGCGGCAAGTCGCCGAACATCTTCTTCAAGGACGTGATGGACGCTGACGACGCCTTCCTCGACAAGGCGCTGGAAGGCTTCGCCATGTTCGCGCTCAATCAGGGCGAGGTCTGCACCTGCCCCAGCCGCGCCCTGATCCACGAAGACATCTACGAGGCCTTCATCGAGAAGGCGATCGCCCGCGTCGAGGCGATCAAGCAGGGCGATCCGCTGGACCCGACCACCCAGGTCGGCGCCCAGGCCTCGGACCAGCAGTTGAAGAAGATCCTGTCCTATCTGCAGATCGGCAAGGACGAGG
Organism: Brevundimonas sp. UBA7506; assembly: GCF_002479495.1. Classification (GTDB taxonomy): domain Bacteria; phylum Pseudomonadota; class Alphaproteobacteria; order Caulobacterales; family Caulobacteraceae; genus Brevundimonas. Next base: position 825,978 of record NZ_DLNQ01000005.1, on the reverse strand, counting down.
GCGCGGAGGTCCTGACCGGCGGCGATCAGGCAGTGCTGAAGGACGACCTGGCGGGCGGTTATTACGTCAAGCCCACGGTGTTCAAGGGCACCAACGACATGCGCGTCTTCCAGGAAGAGATCTTCGGCCCGGTCCTGGCCGTGACCACCTTCAAGACCCTGGAGGAGGCCATCGCCATCGCCAACGACACCGAGTATGGCCTGGGCGCCGGGGTGTGGTCGCGCGACATGAACACGGCTTACCGCGCGGGTCGGGCCATCCAGGCCGGTCGCGTCTGGACCAACTGCTACCACCAATATCCGGCCCACGCGGCCTTCGGCGGTTACAAGAAGTCGGGCATCGGACGCGAGAACCACCGCATGATGCTGGACCACTATCAGCAGACCAAGAACCTGTTGGTCAGCTACAGCCCCGACAAGCTGGGCTTCTTCTGATCCATTTGAGGGCGCGGGCGTTAAGCCCGCGCCCTTCGTTTTTGACCAGACCGGCGAGGAGACGTGATCATGGCTGCAGTCATGAAGGCCGCCGTCGTGCGTGAGTTCGGCAAGCCCCTGGTGATAGAGGACGCGCCGATCCCGACGCCGGGTCCGGGCATGATCCAGGTTTTCTCAGGGGGATTCAGAAGGGCTCGTGGAGAAACGGCTTGCTGAGCATCGCTCAGGCGAGGCTTATCATTCTCTTTTTTATTTCAGATGCTTGCGAGAGTTTTGGCGCCGTCGAGTGGGAATAGTCCGCTGACGGTCATGGGAAATCGAAGAGACCCTCCGAAGGCTTTCGGAGGGTCTTTCTGTCAGGGCGCCGCGGCTGTGGCGATCAGTAGGCGTAGGTCAGGTCCACGCCCCACATGCGGGGTTCGGTCAGGCCGACGAAGGGCGTGCCCAGGGTGGTGGCGGTGATGTTGTTGACCCCCGTGACATACTGATTGTCGAACAGGTTGTTGACGTAGACGCCCAACTGATAGCGCTGGTTCGCGGTTCGCCAGTAGAGGCGCGCGTCAGTGCGGTTCTGGGCTTCGGACGGGTCGAACCAGGGGGTTTTCAGGCACGAGCCCTGTCCCGTCGAGGTGGTGTTGCAGCGACCCTCGCCGCGATAGGCGTGGACGACCTGCATGTCGAGCGAACCTGCGTCGCCCAGGTCTTGGCGATAGGAGGCGCCGACCGACGCCGACCACAATGGCTCGCCCGTGGGTTGCCCGGCCAGATCCCCGGCGTCAGTGATTTTCCGGTTGTAGGTGGCGTCGATGTATTGGGCGTTGGCGAACAGGTTCAGGCCCTCGATGGGCTGCACGTCCAGTTGCATGTCGAGGCCCCAGGCCGTGTCGTCGCTGGTTTCGACCAGGTATTGCGGCACGCTGGAGCCTGCCGGGACGACCAGGCGGATCGATTGCTTGCCGTCATAGTCATACGTAAAGGCCGAGAGATTGAGGCGGGCGTGGGCACCGAGGTTGCTCTTCAGCCCGATTTCGAAATTCTGGACGTCCTCGTTGTCGAAGCGCGAAGCGACCTCGACGCTGTTGAAGCCTCCGGCCTTGTAGCCCTTGGCGTAGGAGAAGAAGACCATCGCGCTGTCGGTCAGGTGATAGTCGGCGACGAAGCGCGGGCTCAGATCCTCCCAGGAATCCGACAGCTTGCAGGTCACGCCTTCCTGGACCGTGACGCCGTTGTCGCACGGCACGCCGGCCAGGGCGGACAGGTCGAAAATGTAGTCGGCGTAGAGGTAGCCTAGGGCCGGGCCCATGTTGTCGTTCAATACGAAGTTGATCGTCGGATCGTTGAGCACGGCGTCGAGTTCCGGCGCCATGCGTCGACCGTTCAGCCACTGGAACGACTTCTTGTCGCGGGTGTAGCGCAGGCCGAACGTCAGGTTCAGGCGATCGGAAGCGGCCCAGATGACGTCGGCGAAGACGGCCGTCGCGTCGAAGTCGCCCTCGTTGATCATGTCCTCCCGCCAGCTGTGGCCCAGGGTGCTGGCCGGAATGCCCGCCATCCCCAGGATCATGTCGGCCAGCGAGAACAGCGGGGCGCCGGCCGCATTGGCCAGGATGGTGTTGATCGTGTCAGTGGCGGCGTAGGTGTCGCTGCGCTGCTTGGCGTTTTCGGAATAGTAGCTGGCGCCCGCGATCCAGTTGAAGGCGCCGGTTTCGCCGGCGAGGCGGAATTCCTGATACCAGGACCGGTTCTTTTCCCGGTTGTTGGTGTCGAAATAGAGGTCGGGGCGATTGGTGCCGTCCTCGTCCTCGCGGTTCTCGGTCTTGAACTGCCGGATCGAGGTCAGGGAGGTGAAATCAATGTCGCCGAAGGCGTGGGTGATGGTCAGCACGGCCTCGTCGAGACGCCGCGTCTCGTGGTTGTCGATGACGTCGTTGAAGACGCGCTTCTCGAACGGATTGGTGTAGTCGGCGGGCTCGGACGGGAAGGCGGGCAGGCCCGGCGCCGCCGGGATGGGCGCGACGCCGATGGCTGGGCGCGCATCCTGATCAATCTCGTCATGGCTCCAACTCAGGATGGCCTGGGTCCGGGGCGTGACGTCCCAGCGCAGGGCGGCGCGGGCCGCCCAGTTGTCTTCGCGGTCATAGTCCTCGCCGGTGGCGCTATCGATCAGCCAGCCGTCGCGGCGGTTCACCAGGGCGTTGACCCGCAGGGCCATGACGTCGTTGATCGGCAGGTTGACCAGGCCTTCGAGGCGGCGTTTGTCGTATTCGCCGAGGCGAAGGCCCAGCCGGGCCTCGAATGCGTCGCTGGGCTTGTTGGTGGTGATGGAGACGGCGCCCGCGGCGCTGTTGCGGCCGAACAGGGTGCCTTGCGGCCCCTTCAGCACCTCGACCCGCGCCACGTCGCTGAAGGCCAGCAGGGCCGCGCCCGAGCGGGCCGCATAGACCCCGTCGACATAGACCCCGACCGCCGGGTCGGTGCCGACGCCGAAGTCCGAGGTCGCGACGCCGCGAATGCTGTAGCGCGCCTGGGTCGGGCTGGTGTTCGAGACCGACAGACCGGGCACGAAGACGGCCATGTCGCCGATGTCGTCCGCCGCCAGGGCTTCCAGCGCCTCGGCGGTGACCACGTTCACCGTGATCGGCACTTCTTGCAGGCTTTGCTCGCGCCTCTGTGCGGTGACGATGACGTCGTCCAGCGACGTCGCGTCCTGCGGCGCCGCGTCCTGCGCCCAGGTCAGCCCCGGCGCGGCCAGCGCGGCCAACGCCACGCCGACGGCCAGCGTCGCCTTGCGGCGGAATTCCATCTTGGTCATAGCGGCCCTCCCAAACCCCTGTTCCCTAGACTTAACGAAACAGAATATTATTCCGTTTGACAAGAGGGAGAGCGCCTGGACGGCTTACAGGGGCGTGCAGGCGTGTTAGACGGCCTGAGGATTGGGGCGGAGAGGATGACGTCAGTGGGCCCGCGCGCGCTGCAAGAAACGACCACACCGGCGAGCTCGCCCGCCAGCTCGCTGGGACGGCGCACGGCGCCGATGCAGAAGCGTGCGCGCGACCGGATCGACAGCGTGCTGGCGGCGACCGAGCGTCTTCTGGCCACGACCTCGGTCGACACGATCACCACCAGCAGCATTGCGGCCGAAGCCAATGTGCCGGTTAGCTCGATCTATCGCTATTTCCCGAACGTCTTCGCCATCTACAAGGAGCTGTTCGAGACCCTGGTGGCGCAGCTTCACACCCGCATCGCCGAGATTCTCGAGAATCCCCAGTACACGTCGTGGCGCGAACGCCATCTGGCGGTCATGCTGGCCTTGCGAAAGACGCTGAACGAAGATCCGGCCTATCGGCCGCTATTCCACCTGATGCTGACGACGCGCGAGCTGCGGATCGTCAAGGAACACGCCAATGCGCAGATCGCGGCCTATCTGGCGGCGCGCTGGGAGCGGGGGCTCGACGGCTTCCACGGCGGCGCGCCTCTGGCGGTCGCCCGCATGGCCACTGAAATCTTCACTTCGTTCGAAACCCTGACCAGCGGTGAAGCCCATTCGGAATGGACCGACCGTCTGTTCGCCGAGGCCACGGTGGCCCTGGAACGGTATCTCTCGGCCTATCTGGAAGACTAGTTGCGGGGCCCGCACGGCTTCAGGCCATGCGTCGCAGCAGCGCCAGCCTGGCCTTGGTGAAGGGTGGATAGCGGACGCTGGCGTCCAGGGCGAAGCTGCGCTTCAGCACGGCGCGGCGGTGGCTGAAGGTCTCGAAACTGAATCGTCCGTGATAGGCGCCCATGCCGCTGGCGCCCACGCCGCCGAACGGCAGGTTGGGGTTGGCCATGAAGACCACCGTGTCATTGATGGTCGCCGAGCCTGATCGCGTCGAGGCGATGATCCGGTCGGCGGTCGCCTTGTTCCTGGTGAAGGCATAAAGGGCCAGGGCGGGCGAACGGGCGTTGATGGTCGCCAGCGGCGCATCCAGCGTCTCGTAGGGCAGGACCGGCAGGATGGGGCCGAAAATCTCCTCGGCCATCACCGGGGCATCGGGCGAGACCTCGGTCAGGATGGTGGGCGCGACATAGCAGGCCTCGACATCGGCCTGGCCGCCTGTGACGGCGCGGCCGTCGGCCAGCAGGGCCTGCAGGCGCGCGGCGTGGCGCGGGTTGATGATGCGCCCGAAGTCAGGGCTCGATTTGGGATCGGGGCCGAACATGGTCGTCACCGCCCGCTTCAGCTCGTCCAGCAGTTGAGCCTCGACCGAGGCGGCGACGTAGACGTGATCCGGCGCCACGCAGATCTGACCGGCGTTGAGGAAGCGGCCCCAGACGATGCGTCGGGCGGCCACCGCCAGATCGGCCGTCTCGTCGACGATGCAGGGATTCTGGCCGCCCAGTTCCAGCACGACCGGGGTCAGATGTTTGGCGGCGGCCGTCATCACGACGCGACCCACCCGTTCGCCGCCCGTGTAGAAGATCAGGTCGAAGCGTTGGTCGAGCAGGGTGGTTGAGACCTCCGCATCGCCCTCGACCACGGCGAAGGCGCGCGGGTCCAGGTACCGTTCCACCAGCTGCTTCAGCAGGGCCGATGACCTTGCGGCCATTTCGGAGGGCTTGATGACGGCGCAGTTGCCCGCCGCGATCGCTCCGACCAGCGGCCCCAGAACAAGCTGGAAGGGATAGTTCCACGCTCCGATGATCAGGGTCACGCCGTAGGGCGTGGTTTCGATGAAGCTCCGGCCCGGCTGGATCGCGAGCGGCGTCGCGGTGCGTTGCGGTCGAGCCCAACGGCGGAGGTGTTTATGCGCGTGCGCCGCTTCCTTGCGGACGAAGTCGATCTCGGCCGTGCAGGCCTCGCCGAAAGGCTTGCCCAGATCGGCCGCCAGGGCCTCGGCGATTCTGGCCTCGTTCTCGATCATCATCCGTTCGAGTGCGGCGAGTTGGCTTTGACGCCAGGCCAGATCGCGCGTCAGGCCGCTTTCGAAGCCTGCGCGCAGGGTCTGGACGACCGAGGCGACCTCGGAAGCGGGGGCGAGGGGCCGCAGGGGCTCTACCGACATGATCCCTCCATTGAATCGATCCAGAAGCGGACGAGGGCCACACCCTCGGCATGGGCGGTCGAGCGGCCGATCTCGGGCATCATCACCGCGGGATTCGTCGACGCCATGCGATAGGGGATGATCGACGCCTTGGCGTCGCCCGGCACGATGTCGAAACGAAGATTGCCCGTGCCGGGGCCGGCCGCCACAGGCAGCTTGCAGACGCCGGTCGGCCCTGAAAGCGGCGTGGCGGCGTTCAGATAAAGACCCGAGGTGTCGGCCGGACCCTTGGGATTGTGGCAATGGCCGCAGTTGACGTCGAGATAGGCCCGCGCCCGCGCCTCGAGCGGTGCGCCGGCGTCCGTCCACGACACGTCCTTCGGGGCGTCTTTCGGATCGGCGAGGCCGCGCAGATAACCGGCCTTGGTCAGGCGGGTCAGCTGGTTCTCGGTTCCGTCCGCATAGGCGAAATCGCGGTTGAGCAGCCGGGGCTTGGGGCCGATGGGTTGGATGACGCGCGTGGCCACATTGGTCGCGTGGCAGGCCGAGCACTGGGTCACGTTGGGCACGATGTAGGAGAAGGCCTGGTCCTCGCCGTCCGCCCGCGCCAACTTGAGCGGGACCACCGCGCCGACCCGGTGCAAGACGGCCTCAGTCTGGGCCTCGTTCCACAGATAGGTGAGGGCGGCCCAACCTTCCGGTCGACGGATCAGCAGCCGGGTCTCGACCATGCGAACCTTCTTCAGGTTCAGCCCCGCACCGTTGTGGATCAGGGCCTGGTCGGCCTGTTGCAGCACCCGGCCGCCGCGTCCGGTCTGATAGAAGAAGGTCTTGGTGATGACCGTCCCGACAGGGAAGGACAACTCGTCGTCGCCGGGCTTGTAGTCCGCCGCAGCGCCGGGCGGCATCCAGATCGTCCGCAGCTTCTGCGCATGGTCGGTGAACAGCGGCGTCGTGACGTCATAGGGGGTGACGCGCTGACCCAGAACCAGGGCGTCGCCCGACACCTGGACCATGCCCCAGTCCCGCAAGGACCTGGGGTTCTCCGTGGCGAAATAGGCCGGATCGACCAGGGGCTGCGGGGGCGGCGACGGCCGGGTGCAGGCCGCTGCCCCGGCGACCAGCGCCAGGCAAAGGGTGAGCAGTCGAAACCGTGTCATGAGGCCGCGTCAGGCTCCCGGCAGGACGACGGGCGACAGGCGCGGCAGGGTGCATTTGTGCGGCGCCATGTCGGTGTTCGGATTGGCGTACTTGTTCGGGCCGTCGACGTTGAGGACGCCCGCCTCGCCGTTGTCGATGCAGATGCGCAGGGCGGCGGGCATCTGGCCGTTCACCAGACGCTTGGGATTGACGTAGCCGTCCCAGACGATGTCGGGGAAGCGGCCCGTCGGGCCGAACTTGGCCACGCGCAAGGCCTGAAGATCCATGCCGTCGGGCGAGTTTCCGCCGCCGCTGAAACGGTTGTCCTTGATCAGGATGGCTTCGGGATAGGGGTCGAAGTCGCCGTTCATGGCGCTGTCGGAATAGCCGGCGGAAAACAGGCTGGAGATAATGATGTTGGCGGTCTTGTTGTCGGCGATGTCGTTGTCGAAGATCTCGACCTGATCATTGGAGTTGACGATCACGCCCGTGCCTGCCGGAACGCTGGCGACCGGGGTGCCGGCGTGGCCGAAGTTGCGCGTGTTGTTGGCGACCGAGCGGTTCTTGTAGACGCGCGTCCGGTATCCCGCCTGCTGCAGTTGAGGCATGTTGAAGACCAGGATGCCGCCGGTGTTGTTGGTGGCCAGGTTTTCATAGACGTCGGCGTCGATGCAGTTCTCGATCTCGATCCCGGCGACGTTGAACTCCGCCCGGTTGCGGCGGACCACGACGTTCTTCGACTGGCCGACATAGATGCCGGCGTCGGACGCGCCGATCGCCACGCTGTCCTCGATCAGGACGTTTTTCGTCTGCACCGGATAGATGCCGTAGGCGCCGTTCTCGGTCTTGGGCCCTTGCGTCCATTCCGTGCGGATGCGGCGTATGACGATGTTCTCGCCCTCGTTGATCTTCAGGGCGTCGCCCTTGGTGTCCTCAAGCGCCAGGTCCTCGATGGTGAAGTTGCTGGCCGTGACCAGCAGGCCCTGCGCCCCGGCGGCCTGATTGCGGAAGTTCAGGATGGTCTTGTCCATGCCCTGACCGCGAATGGTCACGCCGTCGACGGCCAGGCTCAGGCTGGTGTCGATGGTGAAGACGCCCGCCGGGATTTCGATGACCGTGCCGGGCTTGGCGTCGATCAGCTTCTCCATCAGCTCGTTCTGGTAGGTGGTGTTGGCCTTGGAAAGGTCCGTGCCCTTCTCGGCGGGCTTGGCCCCGCAGGCCCCCAACACCAGCATCAATGCGACCGACAGCCATGTGCGCGCCATCATGAGTTCCCCTCCAGAACGCTCGTGAGTGTTTCCCCATCATGAGGTTTTCATAACGGCGTCATTCCCGCAAGACGAAAACGAAACTGTTTCCGTTTTTAGGGCGGTCGCGCGTCCGGGGGCTATGCGCGCTGCAGGTCCAGCTTCATGCCGGCCACGATCAGGCAGGCGCTGTCCGCGATTGACGCGATCCGCTGGTTGAGCCGGCCGGCTTCGTCGCGGAAGCGGCGTCCGAGCGCGTTGTCGGGGACCAGGGACCAGCCGACCTCATTGCTGACCACCCAAAGGGCGGCGGGGCAGGCGGAAAACGCCAGCGCCAACTCATTGACGGCGGCGGAGACGTCGCGGTCGGCCAGCATCTGATTGCTGAGCCACAGGGTCAGGCAGTCGACGACCGCAATGTCCTCGGCCGACAGGTCGCGCAGCGCCGCAGGCAGTTCGAGGGGCGCCTCCAGCGTGCGCCACCCGTCGCCGCGCTCGGTCCGATGCCGGTCGATTCGATCGCGCATCTCTTCGTCGAAGGCCTCGGCGGTGGCGATCATCAGGGGCGGGCGGCCGGTCGCGGCCGCCGCCTGTTCAGCCTGTCTCTGGGCATAGGCGCTCTTGCCCGAGCGGGCGCCGCCGAGGACCAGGGTGATGGCCATGTTGCGTCTCTCCGGTTGACCTCTGGGGCGCGCGGTCCTACTGCCACGGTCGCGTCAGGTTCCCCGAAAGGGGATTGAAAGGGAACGGAGTGTGAAACTCCGGCTGTTCCCGCAACTGTAAGCGGCTAGCCCGCGCGTCATACGCCACTGGCGGTCCGGAAGGCCACGGCCTGAAACGACTTCTGGGAAGGCGACG
>NZ_DLNQ01000005.1:195094-817089 GCF_002479495.1 Brevundimonas sp. UBA7506 | reverse complement strand
AACCAGCCGCGTCAGCGGCCGCTTTCGCTCATCCGGGCGAAGGCCGGTCCGGCGCGGCGTCGTCATATGGAGAACCGGAATGAACCGGACCGCATTCGCCACCCTGGCCGCCGCCAGCCTTCTGGCCGCCGCCCCCGCCTTCGCCGCCGAAGTCACCGACCAGCAGGCCGCCGCGCCTGACGTGGCCGGCCGCGCCGGCGCCACAGCCGTGGCCGACGTCATCGTGACCGCCAACCGTTCGGCCCAGCCGGTCGAGCGTGTCGGGGCCTCGGTCACCGTCCTGACCCAGGCCGCCATCGACGCGCGCCAGACCCCCGCCGTGGCCGAGCTTCTGGCCCAGACGCCGGGCGTCAGCTTCACCCGCAACGGCGGCGTCGGCACCTCGACGGGCGTCAATATTCGCGGCGCCGAGAGCCAGCACACCGTCGTCCTGATCGACGGGGTCAAGCTGAACGACCCGTCCTCGACGCAGGGCGGATTCAACTTCGGCAACCTGCTGGTCGGCGATACGGCCCGTATCGAGGTGCTGCGCGGCGCCCAGTCGACCCTGTGGGGCAGCCAGGCCATTGGGGGCGTGGTCAACATCGTCACCGCTGAGCCGACCGAAGCGCTGCAAGGCAGCTTCGACGCCGAAGCCGGCGCGCGCGGCACCACCTATTTCCGTGGCGGCGTCGGCGGCGCCAACGACCGCTTGAGCTGGCGTCTGGCCGCCAGCCGCTATGACACCGACGGCTTCTCGGCCTTCGCCAAGGGGACCGAGGACGACGGCTACACCAACACCGGCCTGTCGGGCCGCCTGAACCTGAAGATCACGGACGCCGTCTCGCTGGACCTGCGCTCGGTCTGGTCGAATGGCCAGAACGACTTCGACGCCTTCAACGGCGACAGCCGCGAGTACGGCAAGACCAAGGAACTGGTCGGCTACGCCGGCCTCAACTTCGACCTGCTGGACGGCCGTTTCCGCAACCGGATCGGCTATGCCTACACCGACACCAACCGCCTCAACTACAATCCCGCGACTACGGTCCAGCCTCTGACCTTCGACGCGGCGGGCGAGAACCGCCGCTGGGAATATCAGGGCACGTTCGCCGTCACCGAGACGCTGAACACCACCTTCGGCATCGAGAGCGAGCGTTCGGAAATGCGTACGCGTTCGCCCTCAAGCTTCAACCTGAACCCGGCGTTTGCGCGCGGCGAAGCCGACCTCGACAGCGCCTATGCCCAGGTTCAGTGGACGGTGCTGGACGGTCTGACCCTGACCGGCGGCCTGCGCTACGATGACCACGCCCAGTATGGCGACAACCTGCTGGGTCAGGTCGCGGCGGCCTGGGCGCTGAACGACGGCGACACCGTCGTGCGCGCCAGCTGGGGCCAGGGCTTCCGCGCGCCGGGCCTGTATGAGCTCTACAGCGAATACGGCAATCTGACGCTGCAGCCGGAAGAGTTCGACAGCTGGGAAGTCGGCGTTGAGCAGCGCCTGTTCGACCGCGCCGTGGTGTCGGCGACCTACTTCAACCGTCAGGCCGACAACGAGATCCGCTACAACGGTTGCTCGACGCCCTCGACCGATCCGCTGTGCACCGTCAACGGCGTGGGCCGCTGGGGCTATTACCGCAACGTTCAGAAGACCGAGGCGCAAGGCGTCGAACTGATCGGGCGCGTGGACGTGACCGAGCGTTTGAATGTCAGCGCCAACTACACCTGGACCGACGCCAAGAGCGCCTCGGGCGCCACGGACGGCAAGCGCCTGACGCGTCGCCCCGAGCACATGGCCAACTTCGCCGCCGACTACGCCTGGCCGGTGGGTCTGAAGACCGGCGTGGCGGTGCGCTATGTGGGCGAGACCTTCAACAACGACGCCAACACCGTCGTCGTGGGCGAATACACCCTGGTCGACATCCGCGCCTCCTATCCGATCAACGACAACCTCGAAGTCTATGGTCGGATCGAGAACGCCTTGGACGAAGAGTATCAGACGGTCCTGAACTACGGCACGCCGGGGCAGGGCGTGTTCGGCGGCGTTCGCATCCGGTTCTGATCCCATGCATGACGCCGCGTTTGTGACGACGGCGACCCGGCACGGCGGCGGTCTGATGAAGGCCGCCGCCGCCTATCCCGACGCGCCGAGGCCCTGGTTGGACCTGTCCACCGGGATCAATCCCGAGCCGTGGCGCGGTCCGCGCGCCCCGGAGGCGGAGTTGAACCGTTTGCCCGATCCCGGCGCCCTGGCCGCGCTGGAGACGGCGGCGGCGTCCGCGTTCGGCAGTGCGACGGAGCGGACGGCGGCGGCAGCCGGGGCCGAGGCGGCGATCCGCCTTCTGCCCCTGCTGTTGGGCGTGCGCTCGGTCGAGATCGTCGGTCCGACCTACGGCGCCCATGCCGAGGCCTGGCGGGCGGCGGGCGTGGCGACGCGCCTGATCGCTCCCGATCAGGCGGCGACGTCGCAGGCGGGCGTGCTCGTCATCGTCAATCCGAACAATCCCGACGGCCGTCTGACCCGGCGGGCCGACCTGATCGCTATGGCGCGCGAGCGTTCGGCGGCGGGACGCTGGCTGGTGGTGGACGAGTCCTTCATCGAATGCGCGCCTGGCGACAGCGTGTCGGACCTGGTCGAACCCGGCTTGATCGTCCTGCGCTCGTTCGGCAAGTTCTATGGACTGGCGGGGGTGAGGCTGGGCTTCATGCTGGCCGCGCCGGGTCTGATTGCGCGTCTGCGCGCCCTGCTGGGCGACTGGCCCGTCGGGGCCGACGCCTTGATCATGGGGCGGGGGGCCTATGCCGACGCGGATTGGCGGCGGCGCACCGAGGCGGCCCTGGCCGAGCGGGCCGACCGGCTGGACGACGTCCTGTCGCGGGCCGGGTTCCATATCGTCGGCGGGACCAGCCTGTTCCGCATGACCCGCACGCCGCACGCGGCGCTCTGGTTCCAGCATCTGTGCCGCTTGGGCGTTCTGACCCGGCCCTTCGATCATACGCCGGACGGTCTGAGGTTCGGCGTGCCGAGCGAGCGCGACCTGCCGCGCCTGATGCGTGCGCTGGAGACCTTCGCATGAGGACGACGCGGCGACAGGCGCTGGCGGGCGCTCTGGCCGGCGCGGGGGCGGCCATGGTCGCCGGCCCGGCCGCGGCGGGGGCCGCCCCGCGACGGGTCGTGTCGCTGAACGCCTGTCTCGACGCCATTCTGGTTCATGTCGCCGACAGGGGGCAGATCGCGGCCCTCAGCCACTATGCGCGCGAGCCGGTCGGCTCGACCATTTCCGAGGTGGCCAGGACGCTGCCCTTCACCTGGGAGACAGCGGAAGAGGTCATCGCCCTGCGGCCTGATCTGGTGCTGACCAGTCGTCACAGCGCCCTGGCCACCCGCAACGCCCTGGGCCGCATGAACATCCCGACCGAACTGTTCGCCGTCCCCGACAGCGTGGCGGCCAGTCTGGATCAGGTGCGGGAGGTGGCCCGTCTGGTCGGTCGCCCGGCGCGGGGCGAGGCCCTGATCGCCCGTATCGAGGCCGCCATCGCCGCCGCCGCGCCGCCGCCCGGATCACGACCGTTGAAAGCCCTCGTCTATCAGCCCAACGGCTTCGCCGCCGGGCGCGGCACCCTGATGGACGAGATGATGTCCCGCGCCGGGTTCGAGAACGTCGCCGGGCGCTATGGCCTGGGCAAATGGGGCAATGTGCCGGTCGAGCGTCTGCTGGCGGATCCGCCGCAGGTCTTGCTTAGCGGCGTCCCCATTCAAGGATCGCGGACCTGGGCCGACCGGGTGATGCGTCACCCGGCCCTGGCCTCCCTGTCCGGTCGGATGGTGCAGGCGCAACTGGAAGAGAAGCTGCTCTACTGCGGCGGCCCGGTGCTGATCCAGACCGCCGCCGCCCTGGCTCAGGCGCGCCGCACGGCGCTGGAGGCCCTATGAAGACCTTACAGCGACCCTTGATCCTGATCGGGCTGCTGGCCCTGATCGCGGTCCTGTCCGTCGCCAGCATGAGCGCGGGGCGCGTCTGGGTGCCGTGGAGCGATTGGGCCAGCCGCCAGGGCGATCCCGCCTGGGCCATCCTGTTCGAACTGCGCCTGCCGCGCACTATTCTCGCCCTGATGGTCGGGGCGGTCCTGGGCCTGACGGGGGCGGCGTTGCAAGGCTACACGCGCAACCCTCTGGCCGATCCGGGGATGCTGGGGGTCTCGACCATGGCGGCGCTGGGCGCGGTGCTGACCTTCTATCTGGGCGCGGCGGCCAGCGGCCCCTGGGTCCTGCCCGGCGCGGCCATGATCGGGGCGGGCGCCGGAGTCATCCTGTTGATGGCGCTGGCGGGGGCGACCAGCAGCGTCGTCACCTTTATCCTCGCAGGCGTGGTGATCCAGACCATGGCCGGGGCCGGGGTGGCCTTGGCGCTGAACCTGGCCCCCAATCCCTGGGCGGTGAACGAGATCGTCAACTGGCTGATGGGGTCGCTGGCCGACCGCAGCGTCGTCGAACTCAAGCTGGCGGCGCCGGGCATGGTCCTGGGCTGCCTGCTGCTGATGACCCAGGGGCGGACGCTGGACGCCCTGACCCTGGGCGAAGCCGGGGCGCGCTCGCTGGGGGTTCGGCTGGACGTCGGGCGGTTGATGCTGGCGCTGGGCGCGGCTCTGGCGGTCGGGTCGGCGGTGGCGGTGACGGGGTCTATCGGTTTCGTCGGCCTGATCGTGCCGCATCTGCTGCGGCCCCTGATCGGGGCGCGGCCCGGCGGCCTGTTGCTGCCCTCCGCGCTGGGCGGGGCGGCGCTTGTTCTGGCGGCGGATATTCTGGTGCGGCTGACGCCGTCGGCGGCCGAGATCAAGCTGGGCGTGGCCATGGCGGCGCTCGGCGGGCCCTTCTTCCTGGCCCTGTTGATCGGCATGAGGAGGAAGCTGGCGTGAGCCTTCTGAGCGCGGAAAATCTGTCGATCAGTCTGGGCGACAAGGCGGTGCTGAGCGGCGTCGGCGCGGCCTTTGCGCCGGGACTGGTGACGGCGGTGGTGGGACCGAACGGGGCGGGCAAATCCACGTTGCTGGACTGTCTGGCGGCCTTGAGGAGGCCCGACGCCGGGCGGGTGACGCTGGACGAACGCCCCCTGCGCGACCTGCCGTCGCGAGAACGGGCGCGCCGTATCGCCTACCTGCCCCAGAACGCCGAGATCGCCTGGGCGGTGGATGGCCGCACCTTCATCGGTCTGGGCCGCACCCCCTGGGTCGGCGCCTGGGGGCTGACCGCCGAGGACCGGGCGGCGGTGGGCCGCGCCATGGCGGTGACGGGGGTAGAGGACTTTGCTGACCGGATCGTCTCGACCCTGTCAGGCGGCGAACGGGCGCGGGTCCTGATCGCGCGAGCCCTGGCGGGCGACCCGCAGTGGCTATTGGCCGACGAGCCTCTGGCGGGGCTGGACCCGGGCCATGTGCTGGATGCCTGCGACCTGTTCCGGCGGCTGGCGGATGAAGAGGGGCGGGGCGTCATCCTGACCCTGCACGACCTTGACGCGGCGCTGCGCGTGGCCGACCGGGTGATCGTTCTGGCCGAGGGGCGCGTCCTGGCGGATGCGCCGCCGCGCGAGGCCTTGTCTTCCCAGGTGCTGAAGGCGGCCTACGGCGTCGAGGCGCACACCCTGGCCGGCGTGCGCGGTCCGGTGCTGGAAATGGTCGGCCGTGCCCGCTAGCGCGCCGACGCCATGGATCGTCGCCGGAGCTCTCTTGCTTGAGGGCGCGATCGGCTGGCCGCGCCGCCTATCGCATCCGGTGGTTTGGGTCGGCGGTCTGATCGCGGGGATGGAGCGAGCCTGGAACGGCCCGGAGCGTTCGGGGAAGGCACGACGGGCGCTCGGCGTCGTGACCGTTCTGATCCTGACCGCCGTGGCGGGCGGCGCCGGGTGGGGATTGGAACGGCTGGCCGCGTCCGCGCCCTTCTGGCCGGGCTTGGCGATCGTCGTCATCTGGGGGGCGACGGGCCTGGCGGCGCGCAGTCTGTTTGATCACGTTCGCGCTGTCGCCAAGCCCCTGGCGTCAGGCGACCTTCCGGCTGCGCGTCTGGCGGTCAGCATGATCGTCGGCCGCGACGTCGAGGCGATGGACGAGGGCGGGGTCGCGACCGCCGCTCTGGAAAGCCTGGCCGAGAGCTTCTGCGACGGCGTGGTGGCGCCCGTCTTCTGGTTCGTGGTCGGCGGTTTGCCGGGGCTGTTCGTCTATAAGGCCGTCAACACCGCTGACAGCATGATCGGCCATATGGAGCCGCGCTGGCGCGCCTTTGGCTGGGCGGCCGCGCGGACTGACGATGTGATGAACTGGATTCCCGCCCGAATGGCGGGCTGCCTCATCGCGTTGGGCGGCTGGCAGGGCTGGCGGATCATGTGGCGCGACGCTCGCAAGCATGCCTCGCCCAATGCGGGTTGGACCGAGGCCGCCATGGCGGGGGCGCTGAGGGTGAGGCTGGGCGGGCCGGTTCGCTACGACGGGATCACCACCCACCGCCCTGACTTCGGCGACTGGGCGCCGCCGCGCGCCCATGATCTGCGACGTGGTCTTCGCGTCTATGGCGTCGCGTGCGCCGTCCTGATGTTGCTGTTGATCGCCGGAGGCGTCGTATGGCCGCGTTGAGGTTGACTGACCTGTTCGCCATTGCCTGGTTGGATCGGACCCTGGAGCCCGCCTTGCAGGCGGGGCTGGACGCCAAGGCCAAGCCGCCGGGCGCCCTGGGCCGGATCGAGGAACTGGCGTTGACGCTGGGCCTGATCCAGCGAGGGTTGAGACCCGCTGTCGAGCGTCCGGTCCTGCTGGTCTTCGCGGGGGACCACGGTCTGACGCGCTCGGGCGTGGCGGCCTTTCCGTCCGGCGTCACCGTGGCCATGGTCGACACCTTGCTGGCGGGCAAGGCCAGCGCCAACGCCTTCGCCCGCGTGGTCGGGGCCGAGGTTCGGGTGATCGATGCGGGCGTGGCGGCGGACCTTTCGGACCGGGTGAGGCTGATCCACGCCAAGATCGCGCCGGGCACGGCGGACGCCTCGGTCGCACCGGCCATGACGTCTGCTCAGGCCGAGGCGGCGCTGTTGGCCGGCGCACGGATGGCTGAAGACGCCATCGCCAGCGGCGCCGACCTGATCGCTCTGGGGGAGATGGGCATCGGCAACAGCGCCTCGGCGGCCCTGCTGATGCACCGACTTGGGCCCGCGCCGCTGGATGATTGCGTGGGCCAGGGGGCGGGTCATTCGCCGGAGGGCATGGCGCGAAAGCGCGCGGTTCTGGCTCAGGCGGCGGCGCGGTCGGACGCGAAGGCGCCGTTCGAGGTGCTGACCCAGTTCGGCGGCTATGAGATCGCCATGATGGCCGGGGCCGTGCTGGCGGCGGCGCGGGCAGGGGTTCCGGTTCTGGTTGACGGTTTCATCGGCACGGCGGCGGCGCTTCTGGCCGTTCGCCTGGCGCCCGCCGCGCGGGATTATTGCCTGTTCGCCCATGCCTCGGCCGAGGCGGGTCACCGGCTGATGCTGAAGGCCTTGAACGCCCGACCCTTGCTGGCGTTGGACATGAGGCTGGGCGAGGGGACCGGCGCCCTGCTGGCCGTGCCTCTGGTTCAGGCGGCCTGCGCCCTGCTGTCCGAGGTCGCGGAACTCTCCGATGTGCTGGAGGCGGCGGGATGATCCGGCAAGAAGCACGGCTGTTCGTCTGTGCGGTGCAGTTCCTGACCCGTATCCCGACGCCGCAACTGGCCGGCTTCCAGCCGGAATGGATCCAGCAGAGCGCGCGCTATTACCCGCTGGTGGGCCAGATCGTCGGTGGGCTGTCGGCCCTGATCCTCTATGGCGCGGCCCAGGTCTGGAGCCCGTGGATCGCGGCCCTGCTGGCCGTCGGCGCGGGGATCGCCCTGACCGGCGGCTTTCACGAGGACGGGCTGGCCGACACGGCGGACGGCCTCGGCGGCGGTCTGACCCGCGCGCGGCGGCTGGAGATCATGAAGGACAGCCGACTGGGCTCCTATGGCGCGCTGGCGCTGGGGCTGACGATGGCCTTGCGGGTGGCGGCGCTGGCCATGCTGACGCAGGCCTCGCCCCTGTTTGCGGCGGTCGCACTGCTGGCTGCGCATGGTTTGGGTCGTGCGGCGGCGGTCGCGGCCATGACGATCATGCCCTATGGCGGCGATCCCGGTATGGCCAAGGAGGGCAGGCCGGATCGCGCCTCGTGGGGCGGGCTGGCGGTGGCGGTTCTGATCGCCCTATGGCCCCTGGTCTTCTTCGCGCCGGTCACAGCGGCAGGGGGCGTGGCGCTGGGCCTGCTAACCGCCGCCGTTCCGGCCTGGCTGGCGTGGCGGCTGATCGGGGGCCGCACCGGCGATGTTCTGGGCGCCGTCGAGCAGGCGTTCGAGGTCGGCTTCCTGTTGGCCGTCGCCGGGCTGGCGGGCGGATGAAGCTGATCGTCGCCCCTCTGCACGAGGTCGCGGGCCTGGTGGCCGCGCATCAGCCGTCGCATCTGATCAGTCTGGCCTCGCCGGGTCATGTCGATGCGCCGCTGGCCCACGCGCCACCGTATCGTCTGGACCTGCGGTTCAACGACATCGCCGCGCCGCGCGAAGGGCTGACGCCGCCGAGCGACGCCGACATCGCCGCCCTACTGGCCTTCGCCGAGGGCTGGGACGGGACGCGACCCATGCTGATCCACTGCTGGGCGGGGGTCAGCCGTTCGACGGCGGCGGCCTATGTCGTCGCCTGCGCGAGCTCCGAAGGGGGTAGGGAACAGGCGTGGGCTGAGCACCTGCGCGCCGTCGCCCCGACCGCCACGCCCAACCCCCTGATCGTGGCCTTGGCCGACGATCTGTTGAACCGCGACGGCGACATGGTCCGCGCCGTCGCCGCTATCGGGCGCGGGGCCGAGACCGCCTGGGGCGCGCCTTTCGAACTGGACCTGTCGCCGCAAGGAGCCTCGCGCTGATGACCGAAGCCGATCTGAACACTCGCCACGCCGAGAAGATGAAGAAGGTTCAGGCCGCTCGCGCCCGGATGATGGCGAGCAAAACGGTCGAGCGGGGTCTGGTCATCGTCCACACCGGCGCCGGCAAGGGCAAGACGACGGCGGCCCTGGGCATGGTCTGTCGCATGATCGGCCACGGCATGAAGACGTCGATCATCCAGTTCATCAAGGGGGCGATGGAGACGGGCGAACAGAACCTGTTCGACGCCTTTCCCGATCTGGTCGAGATGCGGCCCATGGGCGAGGGCTTCACCTGGGACACTCAGGACCGCGCGGCCGACATCGCCAACGTCCGCCGCGCCTGGGACGCCGCCAGGGCCCGCATCATGGACCCGGACTGGAAGATGGTGGTTTGCGACGAGCTGAACATCGCCCTGCGCTACGACTATCTGCCGGTCGAGGAGGTGTTGGAGGTTCTGGCCGCGCGCCCGGCCGACACCCACGTCGTCATCACCGGCCGCAACGCCCCGCCCGAACTGATCGAGGCGGCGGATCTGGTCACCGACATGCAGATGGTGAAGCACCCGTTCCGCGGCGGGGTGAAGGCCCAGGCCGGGGTGGAGTTCTGATGCCGGCGCGTCTGGTGGTCTGCACGACCTGCCGCTTCTCGAGCGAGGAGCCGGTGGACGCCGCCGGCCTGACGGGCGGGCAGTTATTGTTCAATGCGGTTGAGGCCGCTGTCGCGGCTGTCGGCGCCGGTCAACTGCGGGTCGAGCCGCAGGCCTGCTTGTGGGCCTGCTCCAGTCACTGTTCTGTCTATCTGAGCCAGCCCGGCAAGCCTGCCTATCTGGCCGGACGTTTCGCGCCGACCGATCAGGACGCTCAGGCCATCATCGACTTCGCCCGTCTCTATGCAGACAGTCCGGAGGGGGCGGTGCCCTATCGGGACTGGCCGGAAGGCGTGAAGGGCCATTTCATCGCTCGTCTGCCCGCATATTCGGCCTGACGCGGCATCGATCCTGCCCATTTCCTTCAGGCAAGGCGCGAACCCTTGCGGGCAGTTAGGCGTTGCTCGGGAAGCAGGCCTTCATGCCGCCGCTTGCGGAGGCGCAGGAACGAGGGGAACGCCTTGGCTTACGTCATAGCCTTGCCCACCGTCCTGCTTCTGCTCGCCTGCTTTGCATGGCCTTCCATATCGTCGCGGCTCAAGCGTCGGTCGCGGCGGCGTAACAACCGGTACTGGCGCTGATCGATGGGGGCGCCTTTTCTTGTCGACGTCTGCGTCTGTACGTTCCGACGACCGAGCTTGGCGGCGACCCTGGCTTCATTAAAGGCGCAGACGCTGCCGGCTGATCGCTTTCGGATCATCGTTGCGGACAATGATCATGAGCCCAGCGCGCGGGCCTTGGTCGAGCAGGCGCTCCAGGCCTGGGGCGGTTTCCTCTATCTCCATGCGCCGGCTCGCAACATCTCGGTGGCGCGCAACGCCTGCATCGACGTCGCCACGGCCGACTATGTCGCCTGGATCGATGACGACGAGGTGGCGGATCCCGACTGGCTGGAACGTCTGATCGAGGCCCTCGAAGAAAACGACTGTGACGCCGTGTTCGGCTCTGTTCACGCTCTCTATCCGGACGATGCGCCGCCCTGGAGCGTGTCCGCTGACCTCCACTCCATCCGCCCGGTGCAGACGCGGTGGGGCGTCGATACCGGCTTTACGTCGAACGCTTTGGTGAAGCGCGCTGTAATCGGCGAGCGACGCTTCGACCCGGACCTGGGACGGTCCGGCGGCGAAGACACGGACTTCTTCACTCGCCTGCACGCCGACGGGGCGCGGTTCGCGGCGGCGCCCGGGGCCGTGGTCCGGGAGACGGTGGGGCAGGAAAGGCTTCGCCTGTCGTGGCTGCTGAGCCGCGCCTTCCGTTCCGGTCAGACGCACGCGCGGCGGCATCTGACGCCGGGAAGCCGACGAGTGATGCAGGCCGGGTTCGCCCTGGCCAAGGCCTGCGCCTGCGCCGCGATGGCGCTGCTCCGTCTCGCCAGTCCGGCGGGGTGGCGACGGGCGCTCACGCGCGGGGCGCTTCATGTCGGCGTGGTGGCGCGTCTGGCGGGCGTGCGCGAAGGACAGCTGTACTAGACGGCGCTTGCGCATACCTGTTCATAGAGCGACAGATAAAGGCGTCCTGACGCCTCCAGCCCCAGGGTTTCCTCGACATAGGCGCGCGGCTGGAACGTCTCGCGTCGGGCCCAGAAGGCGTCGAAACCCGCCTCCATGTCCTGGAGTTTGAATAGGGCGCCGCAACGGTCGTCGAAATAGGGCGCGGTGCTGACCGCCAGGCCGGGCGGTGCGCGGGCGGCCAGGATGGGGTCGACCAGTTCGCCCTCGTCCCACGCGAAGACCGGCAGGCCGGACGCCAGGGCTTCCTGATAGGCGATGCCCTGGGTTTCGTGCTCGCACAGGAAGATCATGGCCCGGCTACGGGCCAGGGCGGACCGGAAATCAGCGATATGGTGCGCGCCGTACCGCACAACCTCCCAGTTCAGGCCGCGCGCCTTCAGATGGGCCTGACATCGCTCAAGAACGGCCGGCACGCGCTCATCACGGAACCAGCGGATCTTGTCATAGATCACCACATCCGTGGTCTTGGGCCGGGACGACAGATCGGGCCAGGCCGCAGTGTCGATGCCGGCGAACCAGAGGGCGGATTTCTGGCCGACCCAATGTTGATTGAAGTCGATCGCCCATTGCGACGGCTGGATCAGCAACTTGAAGCGCGACAGGCCCGCCACGCGCGCGGCCTCCTCGCACAGGCCGTAGTCGCCGGGACCGAAGATGACGGGGTTGGGCAAATCCACCTTGGCCAGGACCGAGGGGTAGCCTGCGACGCCGATGGGTTGTTTTGGATTCCGGCGGGCGGCGGCGAAGTCATTGACGCGGACGCGCCAGCCGACAGCTTCTAGGGATTTCTTGAGGCCGAGGAAGGCGGTGTAGAAACCAGTGTGGGTCTGCTTGCGCCTCAAGCTTCTCCAGGCGAAGCGCGCGCCGCGCCGCACATGGGAACAGGTCTGTCCCACCAGTCCCGGCGCGGCCCTGAGCTCATAGCCGTCGTAGAACAGCAGCATGGTGCGCGGCGGCATCCTAGCCATATCCGGGCCGAGGCGAGGGAGTCTGTCTCCGAAGATGGATCAGGCCGTAGGCGACCGCCGCCACGATGATCACCGTCGAGGAGTTGAACGGGCCGAACAGGTTCTCGACCTTGGCGCGCGCGGCGAAAACGACGCCGATCGAGGCGAGGAAGAGCCAGCCGGGCGTGCTGACGGGCGACATGGCGCGCAGCACGGTCCGCGCCAGGCCCGTGAACATGACGACGGCGATCAGTCCGCCGCCCGCATAGCCGAAATCGACCAGCCATTCGCGATAGTTGTCGTGGAAGCTGAAGCCCGCGCCGCTGGTCAGTCCGGCCCAACGCAGCAGGCCGATGGTCTCGGCCCCGCTGCCGAGCCAGGTGGAGCGGAAACCGTGCCCTAGAAGCGGTCGGTCGGCGATCAACCGGTCGGCATAGGCCCAAAGGTAGTCTCGCCCCGTCAGGCCCACATCTTTGTGCAGGACGTTGACGACGAAGTCCTCCCACATCGCGACCAGATCCGCCCGGAGCATCCACAGGGGCACGGCGAAGGCCAGCAGACACAGAACCAGCAGGACGCGGATCGCCGGCGGGGTCCGCGCGGCCAACGTCAGAATGACGAAGACTCCCGCGAACATCAGGGTCGCGAGAACGGCGCCGGCGGAAAAGCCGGTCAGCAGGACGAACAGGGCCGTGGCGCCGACCGGCAGGGTCGAAAGGCGCAGCCATCGCGGCTGCGATCCGTCCACCGCCAGGGCCAGACCGCTGCACAGCAGCAGGTGGGTCAGCCCGCCCATCTCGTTCTTGGAGCCCAGGACGCCGATCAGGACAGGCCCCGCCAATGATGGTCCCTGGCGGCCCGAGAGCAGGCAGAGGGTCAGGATGACGGTGCTGCTGAGGAAGACGGCGCGCATGAAGCCGTCCGGTCTCTGGACGCTGACCATCAGGACGGCGGCCAGGATGGTGATCCCGAGCTGTGATCCATAGCGAAGGCTGACCGAGGGAGCGGTCGACCACAGGGCGGACAAGACGGCCAGGGCGGCGACGAGCAGCAGTGGCCAGCACTGAAACACGCCCGCCATGCTCTCGCGTGGCTTCAGCACGACCAGGGCCGCTGCGCAGACCATGATCATCAGCGGCGCGATGGGCCCGAAGCCGCCCAGCCAGGTCGCGGTCAGCAGAAGGGCGGAAGCCGCGCCGGCCAACAGATCGACCGGAGGGGCCAAGCGCGCCCGCGCGGGCCATCGCTCCCTTCTCGCTTCGATCAAGGTCCCAGCCCGCATCGCGATCCTCGCCACCCAGCCACGGCCCGATTTTGCGGGCAGAAGCGCCAGTAAAGCGCGGCCGCGCCCGGGCGGGTTGCATGACACAGAGAGAATTCGCACGACGTGATAGGCTGAACCTCGGTAAAGTCCTCGCCGGCGGCTCAGGAATTGCTTGGGCTGGGGTCTGGAAGTGGAGGTCGGATGCAGCCTTCGTCAGTCTCGCCGGTTCGCGTCAGCGTGATCATGCCGGCCAGGAACGCCGCGCCCTTCATCGACGAAGCGCTCCGGTCTGTCCGGGAGCAGTCGATGGCTGACCTCGAGATCCTGGTCATCGATGACGGCTCGTCCGACTCCACGCCCGTGATCGTCGAAGGCCATGCTCGCGAGGATGATCGTGTCCGCCTCTTGCGCGGCGCGGGGCGGGGACCGGCGGCGGCGCGCAACATCGGCCTGTCCGCGGCGAAGGGCGCCTGGGCGGCGATGGTGGATGCGGACGACCTGATCCTGCCGGATCGCCTGCAACGGCTGCTGGACGGGGCCGAAACCGCGGGCGCGCAGATCGCCGCCGACAATCTGATGGCTTTCCATGACGACGGCAGGGTTGATCACGTCTGGCTGGCGGGGCCGTTATGGGCGCAGACGCGACGGCTCGACCTGGCGACCTTCCTCGCGTGCGGCGAAGCGACGGGCCGTGACGAGGGCCTGGGCTATCTGAAGCCGATTTTCCGACTGGACTGGCTGAGAGGGAAAGACCTGCTGTACGACCAAAGCCTGACTATAGGCGAAGACTTCGACTTCGTGTCGCGGGCCCTGGCGGCAGGCGCCGTCTATGTCTTTCAGCCGTTCGCGGGCTATCGCTATCGGCGACGGTCCGGCTCTGTTTCTCATCGGGTTTCCGCCGCTCAGTTGGAGGCCATGATCGCCGCCGCGCGACGGTTGGCGGCCAAACTCGACGGCGATGCGCGCCGCGAAATGGATGGGCGGATCGCGCGGATGGAGGAGGACCGACATTTCGTCGTCCTCGTCGAGCGGCTGAAAGCCGGGGATGTTTGGGCGATGGGGCCTCTGGCGCAGTCGCGGGAACAAAGGGCCCGTTTCGGCCGGGCCTTGGCCGAGGGTCTGGCCCGCCGCCTTCGGCCGCAACGGTCTCCGGCATGACGACCGATCCGACCATCCTCTATCTGGTTCATGACCTGAATGACGCCGCCGTGGCGCGCCGCGTCAGGATGTTGCGTGACGGCGGCGCGGCCCTGGTTCTGGCGGGGTTTCACCGGGGAGCCGCGCCATGCGAGGTCGAAGGCGTCGAGGCTGTTCCTCTGGCCCAGACCTTCGACGGCGCCCTGCGCCAGCGGATGCTCGCGGTAGTGGCCCAGGCGGCGCGGCCATGGCGGCTGATGAAGCTGGCGCGGCGCGCCGATGCGGTGATGGCGCGCAATCTGGAAATGCTGCTGCTGGCGCAGGTGGCGCGCGCGGGACGCGGGATGCCGCTGACCTACGAATGCCTCGATGTCCATCGGTCTTTGCTGGGGCGAGGGTGGCGCTCTCGGCTGCTGCGCGGGCTGGAGAACCGGCTGCTGCGGAGTGTGGATCAGATCATCGTCAGTTCGCCCGCCTTTGCGTCCGACTACTTCGCCCATCGGCGCGGCTCGGCGTCGGTGAGGGTGGTGGAGAACAAGGTCTATGCCCCGCGCGGCGACCCCAAGCCTGAAGGTGAGATCCCGCCGGGGCCGCCGTGGCGCATCGGCTGGTTCGGCATGATCCGCTGCCGCCGCAGTCTGGCCATGCTCGCCCGGCTGGCCGAGACCTTGCCTGGACGGGTGGAGGTGGAGGTCCGGGGCCGCCCGTCGCCGGCGGTGTTCAAGGACATCGAGGCCCTGACGGCCACCATGCCGGGCGTCAGCTTCATGGGGTCCTACGAGGCCGGGAATCTGCCCGCTCATTACGACGGGGTCCATTTCGCCTGGGGGTTAGACTTCTTTGAGGAGGGGCTCAATTCGCGCTGGCTCCTGCCGAACCGGCTCTATGAGGGCGGAGCACGCGACCGCCCTATCATCGCCCAGGCCGACGTCGAGACCGGGCGCTGGCTGGCGCAGCGCGGCTGCGGCGTGCTGTTGCACGACGTGGAGGCTGACCTGCTTCGGTTCTTCGAGGGGCTGACGGCGGCGGGCTATGGTGATTTGGTCCAGCGATCGGCGGCCGTGCCGCGCGGCGACCTGATCGCCGACGCTGAGGACAGTCGGGCCCTGGTCGATCTGGTGACGGGACGGGGCGAATGAGCCGGCAGACCTTGGGACCGCTGATCGTCGTGCCCTGCCTGAACGAGGCGGCTCATTTACCCCATCTACTTAGGCGGTTGCTGGCCGATCCGGGCGCCGAGAAAGCGCTGGTCGTGGTGGCGGACGGCGGCAGCGCCGACGGCAGCCAGAGGATCGTGGCCGAGATCGCGCTTTACGAGAGCAGATTGAGACTGATCGACAACTTGTTGAAAATTCAAGGCTCGGGCGTCAACGCCGCCGTTCGGCGTTTCGGCGAGGGACGGCGGTTTCTGGTGCGGATCGACGCCCATGCCGACTATCCGGCCGACTATGTGGCCCGCCTGCTTCAGGCCGCCGAGGCTACCGACGCCGCATCGGTGGTGGTCCCCCTGGCCTCGCGGGGCAAGGGCTGTTTCCAGGTCGCCGCCGCCGTGGCGCAGAACTCGAGGATCGGCACAGGCGGGGCGGTCCACCGTGTCGGCGGCGCCAGCGGCTGGATCGACCACGGTCACCATGCTCTGATGCGGATCGAGGATTTCGTCGCCGTCGGCGGCTATGACGAAGGCTTCAGCCACAATGAGGACGCCGAGCTGGATCTTCGACTGGTTCAGGCAGGCGGCCGCATATGGATGCAGGCGGACCTGGCCGTCGGCTATTATCCGCGGGCCACGCCCGGCGCGCTGTTCCGTCAGTATGTTCACTACGGCCAGGGACGGGCCCGGACGGTGCGTCGGCATCGGACCCCGCTCAAGTTGCGACAGGCGGCGCCGCTGGCCGTCGCGCCTGCTGTCGCGCTCGCCGCCCTTTCGGCGCCTCTGACGCCATTGAGCAGCGTCGCCGCGCTGGGGGGGCTTCCAGCGGCGGTCTGGGCGGGCGTCTGCCTTGCGGCGGGAGCCTGGGCCGGGATGAAGTCGCACTCGGTCTGCGGGCTGGCGTCGGGTTTCGCCGCCATGATTATGCATCTGGGCTGGTCGTTGGGATTTCTGAGCCAGACCATCCGACCCGCCGGGCGCTTCTTAGCCAGGCCTGTTCCGCCAGTCGCGCGATCAGGGACAGGCTGACGCGGGGCGAGGTGAAGGCGCTGAGGCCGCGCCCCGGATCGCGGGCCTTCACCGCTTCGATCAGCCGTCGCCACTGGACGCGGGCGTCGATGCTCTGATGGTGGGCGCGGATCGCGCGGCGTTCGGGCGGTGTGAAGCAGCGAAGACCGGCCAGCCGCAGGTCACAGTCCCGGAGCGCCTCCAGATCAGCTACGTCGTGGCGGGCGCTGAGGGAGTCCACGCGCGTCACGGCGCAATAGCCCATGGGCGGCAGCAGGTGCAGGCGCGCCCCCAGGGCCAGGGCGCGGGCGTAGAGGTCGTAGTCCTCGCCCAGCCGCATCCCTTCGTCATAGGCAAGGGCGTGAGCTGCGAGGAAATCCCGTTTCATCAGGGGCTTGATGAAGCCCATCTCCTCACGGGAGCGGCCCGGCCGGGTGATGTTGGCGCGAACGAATTGCTCGAAACTGACCTGCTCGGGCGCGGCCTGATCCTGCCTGACCCAGGCCGCGTCGTCGCGCAGGGGCCGGTCGGCGATCAACTCGGCCTCGCCGCCGGCGCGCAGCATCCGACCGATCCGACCGGGCAGGAAATGATCGTCCGCGTCAAGCACGCAGACCCAATCCGCTGTCGTCAACGACAGGGCCTGATTGCGGGCGGCGGCGGGGCCGTGATTGACCGACAGGGCCAGCATTCGGAGCCGTCCGGAACCGTCGTCATGGCGGCGCGCCTCCGCCGCTGTCGCATCTTGGGAGGCGTCGTCCACGACCCAGACTTCCGCGACCTCGGGCTCGGCGAGGGCGGAACGCACCGCGCCCCCGATGGTCCGGGCGGCGTCATGGGCGGCGATGACGACGGCGACGCTGGTCATGTGGCCGCCTTCGGCCCGCGCTTCTGATCAGGACGCACGGCGATACCTGTCTGAAGGCCGAGCAGCAGCGCCCACATCATGGCCACGGATGGAATCTGGAGCGGATAGTCCACCAGCCCTTGCAGCAGAAAGACCAGGTCGACGGCGAAGAAGGGGGCGAGGCTCTGGAAGGCGCCGCGCGTCGCGCCCTTCACCGCGACGGCCAGAAGGCAGGCGAGCGTGGCGAACATCAGGACGGCGCCGATGAGCCCGCCCTCGACCAGCCATTGCAGATAGACATTGTGGACGGCGCGGATGTTCCACAGGGCGTCATAGGTGTCCGGCGTTACGGACATCTTGGCCAGGATCGGCGCCGAGCCGAGGCCGAATCCGTACAGGGGCGATTGCAGGAAGGCCGATCCATAGGCGCTCCATATGGCCCAGCGGTCGGCCGCATCGAGGCTCGTGTCCGCCAGCCGGCTCAGGACGGTGCGATCCGTGGCGAAGGCCAGCAACGCCAGACCGACGCCGCCGACGACGCCTGCACCCGCGATCCAGGCCCGCTTCTCCGGACGGGCTCGCCAGAACCGGGCGCCGACCAGCAAGGGGCCAAGCGCGACCGCAAGGGCCAAGGCCGAGCGCGAAGCCGTCAGACTCAGGCAGAGGGCGAGCAGGGCGGCGTAGGCGGCGTAGGGCGCGGCGCGGATAGCCCTGTCCAACGGGCGACCGCGCCGTTGGGTCAGTGGTCGGGCGGCTCGCCCCAGCGCCAGAAGGAAAAGACAGAGCAGAAGACATCCAGCCGTGTTCGGACTGACGAACAGGCCGCTGAGGCGAGCCTGGCCGTTGATCAGAAACCCGCCCAGGGCCGCCAGTGTCCAGACGAGACCCAAAGCGAGGATCAGATTGACCGCTCGGCGCGCCTGCAGCGCCTCGCTCCCGATCTGGAAACCGCAGATGACGGCGGCGGCGAGCCCGACCAGCTTGATCAACTCCAACTGGGTCTGGTCCGGGGCGATGGCGACGCGCGATGATCCGACGAGGGCGGCCAGAGGCCCTTGCAGCAGACGCGAGGACGGCGCCCAGGCTGTCCAGACGACGAAGGCCAGAAGCGCGACGAAACAGACCGCCGCCGCATAGAGCGGGCGGTAGTCCAGCGACCGGCCGAGCGTCCCGCGCCAGACGGTCACGCCCGCCGCCGACATCGCGGCGATCAGGATCAGACCGGCCTGGGCGCTGGTGGCTCCACCGAGGCCATGCGCGACAAAGACCGTCAAGACGGCAGGGGCGAGAAGGGCGTACTCGATCCAGGCTGAGCGGCTGGACCTGGCGCTGCCCGCCGCGCCCCTGTGACCCGCCTCAAGCGGCGTAATAGTTCTTGTAGCTGGAGTAGTAATAGCCCGGGTCTCCATAGCCGTAGCGGGCCTGTTCGTTGACATCGACCTGGGTCAGGACGACGCCGGCGATAGTGGCGTCCGATGACCGAAGCGCCTGGAGCGCCGCCTCGGCCGCCTTGGCGGGGGTCTTGCGCCAGCGCATCAGGAAGACGACGGCGTCCGACTGGCTGGCCAGGACGCGAGTCTCGGCGATGGCGAGCAGGGGAGCGGTGTCGAGGATCACCAGATCGAACTGCTGGCGCAACTGCTTGAGCAGGTTGTCCATGGCCGGGGTGTTGAACACCTCGTGCGGGGTGAACTCGCGCTTGGCCAAGGGCAGGATCCAGGCGCCCGAAGCTTCGTCCAGCAGCATGGTCTCCTTGAGCGTGGCCGACCCTTCGAGCACGTCGAGCAGGCCCTTGTCGGCGCTGACGCCCAGCAGGCGGCTGACGTTGCGGCGACGGATGTCGCAGTCCACGACCAGGACGCGCGATCCGGCCTGGGCCGCCGAAATCGCCAGGCAGACCGAGGTGGTCGTCTTGCCCTCGCCGGGCAGGGCGGAGGCCACCGCCACGACCTTCACCGCCTGTCCGAGGCGGGCGTAGAGGATGGAGGTCCGCAGGCCGCGAAACGCCTCGGCGAAACCGGACAGCGGGCGGCTCAGCAGATAGTCGGTCGGCGGCATGTGCCGATCCTTGCGCTCGGCGATCGACATCAGCAGGGGCACGGAACCCAGCGTCGGCAGACCCAGACGGGCCTCCACGTCGTCGGCCGTCAGCAGGCCGTCGTCGAGCATCTCGGTCAGCACCACGGCGGCCAGCCCCGCGCCGATCGCGAAGATCAGGCCGAAGACGAGATTGACCGGGATGTTGGGCGAACTGGGCGAGCCGGGCGCCTTGGCGGCGGCGATGATGCGGCTGTCGGCGGTTTCGATGCCCGCGCGCGAGGTGGTTTCCTGGTAGCGGTCCAGCAGCCCCTTGTAGAGGGTCCGCACGGCTTCGGCGTTGCGTTCCAGTTCATTCAGGCGAACCGAGGCGGCGTTGTTGCCGGCCAGGGCGCCGCGCGCACGGCCGATGCTGCTCTGGACCGAGTTGGTGCGGTCGCGCGCGACCTGGACCCGGGCCTCCAGATTGGAGATGACACGCTGGATTTCGGCCTGGATCTGGCCGTCGATGGCGGCCAGTTCCTGCTGGGCGCGAAGCATCTCTGGGTGGCGCGGGCCATAGCGGGCCTGAAGGTCCGCGACGCGGGCGGTGACGACGGCGCGCTGGGCGCGAAGTTGACCGACCACGTTGGATTGCAGCGCCTCGCCGACGTCGTCGCCGCTGGACCCGCGCGCCAGCTGGCTGCGCGCGGCGCGCAGGCGGGCTTCCTCGGCCGCCTGTTCCGCCTGGGTGGTGGCCAGCTGTTGGTTGTAGCTGGAGATTTCCTGCTCGGTCAGGGTCGCGCCGGATGAGGTCAGCAGGTTGTTGGCGGTGCGGTACTGCTCAACCGCCGCCTCCGCCGCCAGGACCTCGCCGCGAAGTTGGTTCAATCGCGTGTCGAGGAAGCTGTTGGCCTGGTTGTTGGCGGCGTACTTGGCTCCGATCTGGTTCTGGACGTAGGTCTCGGCATAGGCGTTGGCGATCTGGGCCGCCTTTTCCGGGTTCAGCGACGTATAGGCGATGACGATGATGTAGGTCAGGCCCGCGCGGCGCACCGCCAGGCCGCCCTGCAGCGCCGAAGCCGCGCGTTCGCGGCCTTCGCGGATTTCGGCGGGCGTTCGGGGCGGCGACGGCGGGGCGGTCGAGCGGCCCTGCAGGCGGGACAGCAGGGCGCTGAAGCCGCTGTCGGGCCGCAGGGCCCAGTTGAATTCGGGATCGCGTTCGAGCTGGAGTTTCTCGACGACCTGTCGCGCCAGGTCGCGCGACTGAAGCACCTCGACCTCGGAATCGATGACGCCGGATTCGGCGGGCAGGTTGGACAGCACCGCCTTGGTGTCGACCACCTGCTCCTGCCGGGTGTTCAGCATGACCTGGGCCTGCGCCGTGTAGCGCGGGGTGGTGCGGGCGGTGATGACCAGGGCCGCCAGGAAGACAATGAGCACGATGGCGGCGAAGAGGCGCAGGCGCCGACGGAAGACGGCCAGCAGGTTCCTCAATCCGAAGGTCTCGGAGGGAGGCTTGGAGAAGGCGGCCGGAGCTTCAATCGTCGTGGACATGAGGGGCCGTACAGTCTGTTCCTGGGCTGCCCGTTAGTATTGGGCGACAAGCGAGAGCACGAAGCGGTGGGTGTTGAAGTCGTTGGTTCGGTCGAACCCGGAGGAGCGGCGGTTCTCGAAATCGTAGGCGGCGGTGACGCCCAGCCGCCGGTTGAGCAGATAGGTGGCGCGCACGCCGCCGAACCAACGGTCGTTCTGGCGGTCGATGGCGTCGAAATCTTCCTGGGCGAAGCCGGCCCGCGCTTCGACGATGACGTTGCGACGAAGCTCGTAATCCGCCGTCAGCTGGACCGTGGACGACAGATAGCCGCCGGACCCGGGCACGCCGGAATCGCCGACAGACCGGTCTGCGTTCAGACCCAGGGTCAGAAGCTGGGTAGGGAAGTATTCCAGGCGAACCCGGGTGCTCAGGCCGCTGGTTGAACCATAGAGCGGATCGTCGAATGACTGATCCAGATAGCCGACGCCCGCTTCGCCCCGAATGAGATTGGTGAGCTCGAAATCGACGCCGACGATGGCGTTGACCCCGCTGGAATCCCGCTTGGGCGTCAGGGCCGTCCCGGCGGCGTCATAGGACCGGTCGTTGAATGACACCCGCGCGAATACCGCCGTCGCGGGACTGACGGCGTAGTCAGCCCGGCCAGTGATCTCATAGGTGGTCTGGTCGCGATCAGACTGCGGCACCGGAACCCCGGCAAGCGTGACCCCGTCGTGATAGTCGTAGGAGCGGACGTCGCCGCGTCCGGAAAACCGCAGGCGATTGAAGGAGTGGCTTCCAGTCACATAGGCCTGCGCCCGGTTGTAGCGAATGGGCTCGGCGATCGACTGAGGCGAGTTGGACGAGGTGCGGGGCTCGACTTCGCGAGCATAGTCCATGCCGCCGCCCAGATTGGTGCGACGGCGCAGATCGAGGCGCCCGGCGGTCCCTACCGACCAGGTTTGATAATTCTCGCTGCCGTAGCTGGCTGACCAGGTCGATTGGCCTTTGGCGAAGGCGGTCAGCGAATGACGAGACCAGTCGGACTCGACCTCGACGCCCGGGGCGAGTCTGATGAGGGTGTCTGACTGTTCGTCGGTGTCCGTGGCGAAGATATTGCTGTCGTAGCCGACGTCGGCCTGGATGCGGGGATAGGCGCGGAAGGAGCCCCAGCGCACGCCGAGAGCCTCATACTCCGGGTGGGGCCGATCCTTCACCGAGACGTTGCGGTCGCGTGCGAAATAGTCGGTCTGGGCCTGGGCGCTCACCGACGGCAAAGCCAGAGCGCCGCCCGTCGCCAGCACGGTGAGCAGTCGAAGTTTCATGCGGTCCCCCATGTTCATGCCTGTGCAGGTGTCAGTTGCCGCGTCGGTAGTCTGATCCGCCGCCGCCGCTGGTCGGCGGAGGGACGCCCGGGCCGGCGATGCCGCCATTGCCGCCCGTCGCGCCGGGGCCTTGCAGTCCGGCGCCCACCGCCATCGAGACGCGGTTCAGGCCCTCGCAGCCGACATGGCTCCAGGTCTGATCGTCGCGCAGCAGGCAGTGTTCCCGCGCCATGGCCAGCCGCAGGGCGGCCTGCACCACCATGGGATCGGCGCCGCTGGCGCTGATGACGTCTTCGACCGCCTGGGACACGGCCAGTTCGATCTCGCTGCTGTCGCGACCCCGGTTGTTTTCGATCGCAGCCGCCATGGCCGCCCTGATCCGAGCGGTCAGGGCTTCCACTTCGGGAGAGGGTTGATCGGATGGCGCCGGGGCCTGTTGCGCGGGTGTCGAGGTCGCGGCGGGGGTCGCCAAGCAAAAGGCGACGATGGCGAACAAGCAGGTATGTTTCATCGTCATTCTCGATCTCGGCGGTGCAAAGGAAAATTTCGCATGAAACTGTCCGATCGATGGTGTCTGACGTCTTTTACCTACTCAAAAAAGGTCGTTTATACTCATTTATTTGATATAATGATTGTTCTGATCTAGGCGTATTCGTTCCGTATCATGGGCTTTATCATTCATGAAGCTTCAAGAATTCAGGAAGCGGTGGATCGGTAGTTGTGACCCGGCAACGGAAAGCAGTATCGATGACTCCAGGCTAGAAGGCGTGAGCGAACGGCGACCGACGACCAAACAATCGTCCGTTCGGCAACCGGTACGCTTGAGGCCAAAATATGTTCCAGAGTCGGACAGCGACCTGCGTCGCGAGGGAATTCGCCGGGCCTTGTCACGGGCCATGATCGCCGTGGCGGTCTTCTTCGTCGCCTTGGTCGTCCTGGGCGTCATCCTGGACTATCTGCCCGCCTATCTGCGGACCTATGTCTATGATCGCTGACGCGTCGCGCCGGTCAGATCCGTCTCTGTCCTGAGCCGCGAGAAGGCGATGAAGGCGATCATTCGTCCGCGCGGATTTCGGATGGTCGACGGCAGATCCCTGAGCGCCCAGCCGTGGCGCGGGAAGACGGCGGCCAGTTCATTCATCGCCTTGCCTTGCAGGGCCGGAGACAGGGCGTCCCAGTTTTCAAAGAGGAAGCTCAGCCGCCACCGTGTCAGTTCGGGGCCGAGCGGCTCCAGCTCGTAAGAGCGCAACACATGGGCCTGTGCACGCTCGGACAGGGGCGACTGACGGGCCCGATCGATGTAGGCCAGGCGCAGCCAGGCCGAGGCGTCGCTTGGGCGCTGGGCGATGTAGTCGTCGGTCAGTCTGGTCGCCCGCCGAAGGTCTTCGGACGCGGGGACGGGCGCTTGCAACCCTTCGACGGCTGCGGCCTCCTGGCGGTCGAGGGGGAGGGGGCCGATCGACCCCATCAGGCCCAAGAGCGCCAGAGCCAGTGCGAACAGACTGATCGATCCGGGCAGCCAGACGGCCATGCGCCGGCTCACTCGGTGGCGACGTGCACCCATGTCAGCATCTGGCCCGGCGCCTGGCGTTCGCGCCATGTCAGTCTGGCCTCCGTCCAATGCACCACCCAGGGGGTGAGATTGTCGAGAACGTATTCCCCCTGATCCGTGGCGACAAGGAGAACGGCGTGGCTCAGCCCCGTCCGCGTCGTGACCAGGGCGATGGACAGGGCCTCGGCGGGGACGCCCTGCGCGATCAGGCGTTCGCGCTTGGTCAGAGCGAAGTCCTCGCAGTCGCCAACGGGCCTGGCGCGGCCGGTCGCACGCGGGATCGTCCAGTAGTCGGCCTGTCGATAGGCGCGCAGATCGTCCTCGGCGCGAAGGGCGGCGTTGACCTCGGCGTTGACCGCCGTCACCGCGCTCCACTGGGGGCTGCGCCGCTCGACAAGCGCGCCACTGGTTGTCGTCGTAGGGCGACGAGGCTCGACCTCGGCTGGCTGGCGAGCGGATCCTGACACCAGTGAGGTGGCGCCCGGCGGCGATGCCTGATGCGAGCGGTCAAACAACTGTCGCCAGTAGACTCGCGCCGCCGCCTGGATCAGGACCTCGACATCCGCGACCGTCGAGCCGGGTGTGCGGCAGGCCTCTGGATCACGGCGGCAGTAGTCGATCACCCCCGCAGGCGGGGCCGCTTCGGCGCCCAGGGGCATGGCTGAACGAGGCTGGGCGCAGGCGGGGGCCGCCGCCACGCATAGGGCGATGAACGCCGACGACGGCGCGAGCCGGAAACTGGGTCGCGACATTCCTTCGAGCCCTGCACAGATGGGTGATCGCGACGTTGCGGCTGCGGTCGTCAAGATTCCGTAAGCTGACTCGTCCGAAATTTTGAACGCGAAACCTGCTGCGTCGTTAGAAGCGAAGCTGTGCAGACTGGGAAGGCCGACATGATCTCTCGTCGTCTGGTGTTGCTGACCTTGCCGGTCCTCGGTCTGTCGGGGTGCGCGACCGCGGCGCCCTTGAGCGCGGGCGAGACCTCCGGGGCTTCCGGGTCAAGCGATCGCGTGGTCGAGGACTATCGTCTGGGGGCGGGTGACAAGGTCCGCGTCAATGTCTTCGGCGAGCAGGCGCTGACCGGCGAGTTTCAGGTCAGCGGCGCCGGGATGATATCCCTTCCCCTGATCGGCGACATCCGGGCGGCGGGTCTGACGGTGGCCGAGTTTCAGCGCTCGGTCGAGGAGGGTTTGAAGCAGGGCTATCTGCTGGATCCCAAGGTCAGCGCCGAGGTTCTGACCTATCGGCCCTTCTTCGTCCTGGGGGAGGTCGGGGCGCCCGGCACCTATCCTTACAGCACGGGACTGACAGTGTTGAACGCGGTCGCGACGGCCGGGGGCTTCACCTATCGCGCCGACACCAAGCGGGTTTTCATCCGTCGCGCCGGCGGCGGAGACGAAGAGGTCTATCGCCTGACCACAGGCACCATGGTGGCCCCTGGCGACACGATCCGGATCGGAGAACGGTTCTTCTGAGCGATGTTCTTCAGCGCACGCCCCAGAATTGCGGATGACCTGTCGCAGCGCGGCGTGCCTTCGGACACCCTGATATGGGCGATAGGCGACGTGCACGGTCAGGCGGATTTGCTGGCCTGTCTGACGCGGGCGATCGTCACAGACCTGGGCCAGAGCGCCTGCAGGCGGCGGATTTTGCTGCTGGTCGGCGACTATGTCGACCGTGGGCTTCAGTCGCGCGAGGTGATCCAGCACGTTCTCGACCTGGAAGCTGAGCTGGAGGCTGAGGGAGGCGAGGTCGTCTGCCTCAAGGGCAATCACGAGGAACTGCTGCTGAGATTTCTCGAGGATTCCGCGATCGGTCCCGACTGGGCGGCGCTGGGCGGCAAGGAGACGCTGATCTCCTATGGGGTGGAGCCACCGCCCCTGGGTGCGAAGTCGGATCAGTGGCAGCGCGCCTCCACCGCCCTGCTGGAGCACATGCCCAGGGACCATCTCGAGTTTCTGCGCTGCCTGCACATCTCGGTGACGCTGGGGGACTTTCACTTCGTCCATGCCGGGGTCAGGCCTGGCGTTCCGCTGGAGCAGCAGACCGAAGCGGATGCCCTGTGGATCCGCGACGCTTTTCTGGCCGATGAGACGGCTCTGCCCAAGGTGGTGGTCCACGGTCACACCCCGGTTCACGAGGTTCACGTCGATCATCGGCGGATCTGCATCGACACCGGCGCCTATGCGACCGGCGTGCTCAGCGCCCTTCGGCTTGAGAGCCGGACCCGGATGCTCATGCGCGCCGAGCGCAAGGGGAGGGAACTCGGACTGTCCTTCGGGCGATTGTAGTGGTTGAGACGGCGTCGCTTGGCGTGACCTTGGCGGTCTGACAGGGCGTCGGGAGGGAGAAGGGTGGAGGAGCACGCAAGGGCTTTGGCCGCCTATGGCGGAGAAGTGTGGCGGCGCGGTCTGGCGACGGCTGCGGTGCTTGCCCTGCTGGCGGCGACCGTCTTCATCGGCCAGAGCGTGCTTCAGGCCTGGAATGAGCGCCATCTGCGGGTGTTTCACCCCATCGCCGGTCTGGACTACGAGCGGCCCCTGGTCGACGTCGCCGCCACCACGCCCGACAATCCCGTGCCGATGGCGTTCCAGAAGATCAGCGCCAATGACGCCTACCGCTACAACGCCTCCGTTCCGGTGGTTTCGGGCGCGCTGGCGACGGCGCGCCCCTTCTTTCTGCCGGTGATGGCGGGGGTCAGCAACGAGCGCGCCCTCTATTGCCTGACGGCCGCCGTCTATTACGAGGCGGCGTCCGAGAGCGCCGCGGGTCAGCAGGCCGTCGCCCAGGTGGTTTTGAACCGGGTGCGCCATCCGGCCTTCGCCAACAGCGTCTGCGGGGTCGTCTTTTCGGGATCGCAGAGGGCGACGGGATGCCAATTCACCTTCACCTGCGACGGGGCCATGGCGCGTCGGCCCAGCATCGCCGGCTGGGCGCGGGCGCGTTCGGTCGCCCAGGCCGCATTGAATGGCTACGTTTATCCGGGCGTCGGCACGGCGACCCACTATCACACCCTGTGGGTAGCCCCTTACTGGAGCCCGTCGCTGACCAAGGTGGCCAATATCGGCGCCCATACCTTCTATCGGTGGAAGGGCGGCAACGGCCTGCCGGCGGCCTTCACGTCGCGATACGCCGGCTTCGAGCCCGCGCCGACGCCGGGCGGGCGGGCCGAGGTCGTGCTGGCTGCGGCGGTTCCGGCCCCGGTCGAGGTGCTGGACGTGACCCCGGCCAAGTCGACCCTGCCGCCGCCCCAGGAAGCGGCGTCGATCCCTGCGCCGCCGATCATTCCAGCCCCGCTGCCGACGGTCGTCGTGGAGGAGGCGCCGGTTGTCGCCGCTCCGCCGCCGCCTCAGGTTCTTGTCGAGAATGACCGGCCCCGGCGTCGGATCGCCAAGCCCAGCTGGTAGGTCAGAAGAGCATCCAGATGACCGTGATGATCCCGGCCCAGAGCACGATCGAAGACGCGACCACGAACGCCAGCGTCCGGCGGGCGGACCAACGGGGTTCGGCCGGTCTAGGTTCGGCGCACGGCGTCGATGTCGGCAGGGAGGAGGCGGTCACCGAGGTTTCCTCTGGCGTGTGCGGATCAATCGAACGTAACGCCGCCTTGCGGCCTGTTTGGGGTTCGTATCTGTTCAAGGTGCGACAGGCGGCAGGGGCGAGACCTTATGAAGTCGTCTCCCTGCCTAGGGAGATTCTTCTCCCCTCGCCAATCAGGCGGGTGCATCCCTTACCGCGTCCCCGACGCCTGTCAGCCTCGGGGTTCAGATGACGGATTGCTCCATCATCGTCTGCACGCGCAATCGCCTCGAAGCGCTTCAGCCCTGCCTTGCATCGATCATTCAGGCCGTCGGCGCTGCGGATGACGCCCGGTGCGAAATCGTCGTCATCGACAATGGCTCGACCGATGACACGGCGCGATGGGCTGCCGACTATCTGTCGCAAGCGGCCGTGGCCTTTCGTGTCGAGCGAGAAGAGCGGCCGGGTCTCGCGGCGGCGCGGAATGCGGGCGTCCGCTGCGCCTCGGGCCGCATCCTGGTTTTCACGGACGACGATTGCCGTCTGACGCCGGACTATGTGCGCAAGGCCCTGCATTATCATGCGGCGGATGCGGCGCCGGTGATGCGGGGCGGGCGGGTGGATCTGGGCGACGCCAGAGACCTGCCTTTCACCGTGATCGCCGACCCGCGTCCACGGCGCTACGATCCGGAGCAGAAGACCCAGAATCTGGGCGGCTTCATCCTGGGCTGCAACATGAGCGCGCCCAAGGCCCTGCTTGAAGCCGTCGGGGCGTTCGACGAGCGTTTCGGCGTCGGCGCGCCATTCCGGGCGGCGGAGGACACGGACTACCTGTACCGCATCCATCTGGCCGGCTTCGGCGTCGAATACGTCCCGGACATGGTGATCCGCCACCATCACGGCCGCCGCAGCGTCGGTGAACTGCGCCGGGTCATCGACTACTACAACGAAGGGGAGGGGGCGATTTACGCCAAATACCTGTTCGGCCCCCGCGCCTTCTTCCGTCAGCTGCGGTGGGATCTCCGCGACGCCCTGGCCGAGACGCTGATGCGGCGGCCGATCCGGGACGTCTTCGGCGTGGGCAAGCTGACCAAGTTGAGGTCGAACGCCGTGGGCTTTTGGCGCTACCTGACCTACCCCGGCGTAGGTCCCGAGCGGCCAGGTTTCTGAGATGACGCCTGCCCCGAACGTGACCTCGAAACCCGGCGCCCTGGGCCGCACCACGGTCGGCGGGGTGGCCTGGCTGCTGGCCCAGACCCTGGCCAATCGCGGCGTCGGGGTGATCAGCCAGATCGCCCTGGCCTGGCTGCTGATCCCGGCGGACTTCGGTCAGTTCGGCCTGGCCCTGTCCATCGTCCTGGTGGTGGGGCCGCTGACCAGCTTCGGCGTGGACGACGTCCTTCTGCAACGGTCGGCCAGGTCGCGCGTCTGGGCGCCGCCGGCCTTCTGGACCGGCCTGATTGCGGGGCTGGTCAGCATGATGTTGGTTCTGATCGCGGCGCCCTTCCTGGGCGAGGCCTATCGCGCGCCCCGGATCGTCGGCGTCATGGCGGTGCTGGCTGTCGCCATTCCGGTGGCCTCGCTGTCCACGGTGCCGATGGTGACCCTTCGCGCCCAGCTTCGCTTCAAGACCCTGGCCTGTATCGGCACGGCCGAGTTCGCGGGTCAGCAGGCCCTGACCGTGGCCCTGGCGGCGGCGGGGATGGGAGCCTACGCCTTCGCCATTCCGGCCTTGGCGGTGGCGGCGATCAAGGCGGCGGTGCTGTGGCGCATGGCGCGACCGTCCTTGAAAGTGGGGCGTCTCGGTCTGTTCCGGCTGCTGGCTCAGCGCGGCGGTTCGGTCTTCCTGTCGCGCATCCTGATCGCCCTGAGACATCAGGGGGACGTCGCCATCCTGGGGCTGTTCGCCACCCAGGTTCAGGTCGGGCTCTACTTCTTCGCCCTGCGGATCGCGGCCCAGCCGGTCCAGATGTTCGCCGGCAGCCTGAACACGGTCCTGTTTCCCGCCCTGGTGCATCTGAGCGGCGACCGCCCGCGCCAGCTGGCGGCCTCGCTCAATGCGGCGCGGACCCTGGCCTTCCTGATCACCCCCATCTGCTTCATGCAGGCGGCGGTGGCCGAGCCCCTGCTGACCCTGCTGTTCGGCGCCAAGTGGGCCGGCGCGGTCCTGCCGATCCAGTTTCTCAGTCTCGGTCTGGCCTTCGACGGCGTCGCCTGGGTGGCTGGAGCGCTGTTGACCGCGCGGGGCCATTTCAGACTGGGGGCCATCTACAACGCCGTCATGCTGGCGATCTTCGTCGCGGTCGTTCTGACGAGTTCGCTCCCAGGTCGCGCCGCCTATGCCGCCCTGGCCGTGGGGGGATTCTATGCCGTCGTGCCGCCCGCCTATTCATGGCTGGTGTTCCGCCGATACGGCGCCGCGTCGAGCGACATCCTCGGTCTCTACTTCAGGCCGACCTTGATCGCGGGCGCGGCGGTCGGGACGGCATGGGCCGTGTCGCGTCTGGGGCCGTGGGGCGCGGACCCCTTCTGGACCTGCGCGGTGGTCGGACTGGTCGGCGTCGCCCTATATGCAGGCCTGACGCGCTGGTTGATGGCCGACCTGTTCGCCCAGACCCTGGCAAGGCTGCTGGGACGATTCAGCCGTCCGGGCCGGATCGCCGTCGCCGTGCCTGATCGGCCATGAAGGCGTCGAAGGCCGTGTCCGACCGCCCCAGCAGCCGGATGGCCAGACCGCGCAGGCTCAGGTTTATGACCTGCTTGAGCGGCAGTATGGATAGAGCCTGCGGCCCGGCCAGAAGCGCCTTGGTCAGGCCCTTCGCCCGGTCGATGCGGCTGGCCGGAAAGTCCGGCAGGCTCAGGTAATCACGGCGGCGTTCAGCCCCAGCCAGTCGCCAGGCCTGTCGCTGCAGCCTCTGGGTCCGGTGCTTAAGGTCCAGTTCGCGGCGCAGATAGGAGGCCTTGTTCCCCACGTCGCGGGTCGTCTGCTCGCCGTTCTCGGCCCACACGGCCAGCGGCTCCATGGCGACCAGGATGGGTTCGCTCACCGCGAAGGTTCGCATGTATTCCTGGCTGGTCGCGGTGCAGGGGCCGATCTCCAGCGCGCTCCTCACATCTCGCGTCCAGAACAGACCGCCGTTGGAGACGCCGATCCCGGTCAGCAGGACCAGCCGAAACAGATCCGGTTCGTACAGCCCCTCGATGAGCTGACCGTCCAGCACCCCGCCGTCGCTCAGGCGCGCCTGAGCCGTGCCGCTGGCCAGTTCGACGAACTGATTGCGCAGGATCAGCTCGACCTTGCGCGTCCGGCACAGGTCGATGTTCCGTTCCATGAACGGCGGCAGCAGAGAGTTGTCGTCTTCAACCACGCAGAAATAGTCGGCGTCATTCGGGTTGGCGGCCGAGAAGCACTGGTCGATGTTGGCCGAGGCGAACTTGCGCGGTCGGTTGGCTGTATAACGGATGCGCGGGTCGTTCAGGGCCGCGCAGACCGCGCGCCCGCTCTCGTCGGGATCGTCGTCGAAGACATCGCAGATCCAGTCGGTCCAGGTCTGGGCCAGCAGAGACTCCAGACAGCGCTTCAGCGCGACGGGGCGTCGGTAGGTCGGCGTCCGTACCTGAACCCGTCCTCCGTTCCGCTCCACCCGGATGCTCCCTCAAGCCTGATCGGATCATCGGCGCGCATGACGCCGTTATCAACATGGCTGGCGTCGAAACCTGTTCAGGCGGATAGTTGGCGCGGGGCTCAGGAGACGCCATGAGGCCGCACTCGCCTGCGTTGAGAAGCCTGTTGCGCTTCGCCCTGGTCACGCCCCTGTGTGGGCTGGCGTCTTTCGCGCGGCGATCCTCACGGCAGGATACGGGGGCTTCATCAGCCTCCGCCGCGCTGATCCCGACGCCGATGGACCGCGCCTTGCCGGACTGGCGCGGCGTGACTCTGCGGGTCAATCGCTGGCGCACCCACCCGTTTAATCCCTCGTACTGGAGCGAACCCAAGCTGGGTCCCTATGCCTGGAGCCCGCGCAATGCGCTGGTTTCTGACGGCGCCTTGAAGCTGCGCGTCAGCGAAAGGGCGTCCGGTCAGATTCAGGCCTGGGATCGGGCCTTCGCCACCCGCGCCCTGTGGGAGGTGGACGTCACCTTGCCGGCCATGGCGCCCGGCCTGATCGCCGCGCCGCTGTGGACCTACAACCGCACGACGCTGGAAGAGAGCGACTTCGAGGTCGTCGGCGTCAAAGGCCTGTTCGTGACGCTGTGGGCCAAGGTCGGCGGCCGGCACGTCGCTGTCTGGGACAACGGCGGGGCGCCGATCATTCCGGGCGACCTGTCAGGACGGCGGCTGCGCCTAGGCATGGCCTATGAGGCCGGGCGCGCGGTCGTCTATTTCGTCAACGGACGCGAGGTCGCCCGCGTGACCCCGGCGGACACTCGCGACGGACGCTTTCCGACCGGACCGCAGAAGGCCTATCTGGACCTCTGGGTCGCCGCGGGTCTGGATCCTGGCTGGGCGGGGGTCTGGCGCCCCATGCCCGATGGGCGGCGGCTTGAAATGGTGGTCCACGGCTATCGCCAGGCCTGAACGCGACAAGCAGGAATTTCAGGGTTTTATCGGGAACCGGCGTTCTTCGTGCGCGTCTAACTTGATAGGGTGTGCATTCAGGAGCGGGCGCGGGTCATGTCGTCCAAGGATATCGCGGATTTCGCCATTGAACTGAGGTTCGAACCGGTCGCGGACTGGCTGTGGGCCGTCATCGACGCCGAGGGCTTGACCCTGACCTCAGGCAGTTCGACGTCGCGAACCCTGGCCTGGCGAACCGCGACGCGCGCGGCCGAAACCCTGCAGCAGGCGCGTCAGCCGTCCCAGGGACGGTAAGCGCAGCCTATTCGATGGTCTTGATGTAGCGGGCGGGCACGCCGCCCCACAGTTCGCCGGCAGGCACTTCCCCACGCACCACGCTGCCGGCGGCGATCACCGCATTGTCGCCGATGCGGGCTCCCGGCAGGATGGTGCAGTTCGCTCCGATCCAGACGTTGGCGCCGATCTCCACGCCGCATTTGACGTCGTCCCAGGGCGTATGAAAGCGCGGCACGCCCGGCTCGATCCTGTGATTGGCGGCGACCAGCACGCAATGCTGGCCGATGCCGGAGCGATCGCCGACGCGGATGACGCCGCCCGCCGCGCGGATATTACAGCCGGTCGAGATGACGACGGCGTCGCCGAGGACCAGCCCGCCTTCGACCGGGCTGTGCCTGGCATGACGTTGCACCAGCACCTCGGTGAAGGCGTAGACCCGCACCCCCTGGCCCAGCTGGATGGCGTCGACGTCGCGGTAGCCGTAGTCCCAGATCACGGTCGGGTCGCTGAACAGCGTCGGGTTCCGCAAACGGACGCGCAGGGCCAAGAGCCATCGTGTCGCGCGCAGGCGACAGTCGCCCACCAGCACCTTGAGCAAGCCTCCACGGCTCATGTCGTCGTCTCCAGGGTCAGCGCCTCGCGATGCCAGGCGATGGTCCGGGCCAGGCCCTCGTCCAGCGAGACCCGAGGTCGCCAGCCCAGTTGTGCGCGCGCCAGCGCCGCGTCTCCGGCCAGATCGAAGATCTCGGTCGCCCGTTCCGGAGCGCCGCCAATGTCGAGCAGGGCGGTCGCGTCCACCATTCCGGCGATCCGGGTCGCGATATCGCGGATGGCATGGCCCTCGCCGCTGGCGATGTTGAAGACGGCGCCGCGCAAGCTGTCATGCCTGTCTGCTGCGGCGACGGCGGCGCTGACGAAGTCGTCCACGTGCAGCAGATCACGGCGCTGCCGCCCTTCAGTCAGGGTGAAGCGCCGCCCGCGCAGCAGGGCGTGGATCAGGCCGGGGATCAGGAAATCGCTCGACTGGTCCGGGCCATAGATCAGGGTGGGGCGCAGGGTGACGACGGCGAAGGGCAGGTGCGGCTGCATCATCTGGCCCAGATGCGTTCCCGCCGTCTGGGCGAAGGAGTAGGGCGAGCATGGGGCTTCACGCTGGCTTTCCACGAAGGGCGCGGGCCCGGCGCCGTACTCCTCCAGTCCGCCCGTGCGCACAAGACAGCCCAGCTCCGGCGCCGCTTCGCGCGCGGCCTGCAGCAGGTTCATCAGTCCGCCAATCCCGTTTGTGGCGGCGCGCTCGACGCTGGCCCAATCGCCGGAGAAGGCCCGCAGGCTGGTGTCGCCCGCCAGGTGAAAGATCGCCTCGGGCCGGGCGCCCCGACAGGCGGCCCGCAGCGAGGCGGCGTCGGCCATGTCGCCGGTCCAGACGGTCAGGCGGCCGGCGATGTCGCGCAGCCGCCGAAACTCGCTGTCGGGCCGCGCCAGCACATGCACCTCGTGCCCCTGCGTCAGCAGGCGACGCGTCAGGTGCGACCCCAGAAAGCCCGTGGCGCCGGTGACCAGAACCGAACCCCCCGCCGCCATGGGTTCAACCGACCACGCGGGGCTGGGGAATGGGCAGGATGAACCGGCCGCCTGCCGCGCGATAGGACTCGAGCTGCTCCATGATCTCGTCGGCGAAGTTCCAGGCCAGGATCAGCAGATAGTCAGGCCGGGTCTCGGTGATGACCTCGGGCGAGACGACGGGAATCCGCATTCCCGGCGACCATCGACCCTGCTTCAGCGTGTTGCGGTCGGCCAGATAGTCGAGCAGGTCCGGCCCTATGCCGAAGTAGTTGAGCAGGGTGTTGCCCTTGGCCGGGGCGCCATAGCCCGCCAGCCTCATGCCTTGTTGCTTCAGGTCGTGAAGCATCGCCATCAACGTCCGGCGCATGATCTCGACCCGTTCTGCGTGGGCGACATAGGTCTCGCGCTCGAACAGGCCGGCGTCACGCTCGCGCTGTAGCCATTCCGCCACCACAGGCTTGGCCGGTCCGTGACGCCGCAGATAGAGCCGCATTGACCCGCCGTGGATGGGCAGGTCGTCGATGTCCACGACCTGAAGCCCGTGCGGACGGCCGATGGCCTCGACCGAGGCGACGCTGAACACCGACAGATGCTCGTGATAGATGGTGTCGAACTCATTGAGCTCCACGCAGGTCAGGGCCTGGGGAACCTCGATGACGAAGGTCCCCTCCGGCGCCAGCAGGGTCTCGATCCCCTCCATGAAGCCGTGCAGATCGTCGAT
This sequence comes from Brevundimonas sp. UBA7506, assembly GCF_002479495.1. Lineage (GTDB taxonomy): Bacteria > Pseudomonadota > Alphaproteobacteria > Caulobacterales > Caulobacteraceae > Brevundimonas. The sequence continues at coordinate 782,571 of NZ_DLNQ01000005.1, read as the reverse complement.
GTGGTTCAGGGTGTTGGTGGTGACGATGACCTGGGCCGGTCCGTAGCGCGCCAGGATTTCATGGGCCGAATCCCGGGTGAAATAGGCGTTGAAGACCTCGATGCCCCTGTTTCTCGCCAGTTCTGCGATGTTGGCCGAAGGGTCCACGCCGAGAACCTTGAGGCCCTGATCCTGGCAGGCCGACAGCAGCAGGCCGTCGTTGCAGCCGATATCGACCACCAACTGGCCCGGCGCGGTGATCAGTTCGTCCCGGAAACGCCCGGCCAGAGCGGCGAAATGCTTCGGCATCGTCGCCGAGGCGGACGGAACATAGACGTAGTCGACATAGAAGTCGGACGGCAGTTGGTCCGGCACCTGGATCAGGCCGCACGCCAGACAGGCGTGGGTGTCCAGCGGATAGCGGCGATCCGGCTGATCCAGATTCTCGGGCCTCAGGAAGTCGTTGGCGGCGGGGTGGTCGCCCAGCGGCAGATAGCAGAACAGGTTGTCGGCGCCGCAGGCGCGGCAGGCGGCCATCGTGCTCATCTCGCTTCACCCTGTAAGGCCGAGCCCATTGCGACGCTTCGCAAGACATCCAGCGTCTGACGCGCGTTTTCGCTCCATCGCAGCGACCGTCCGCGCTCGCGGCCCCGCCGTTGCAGATCGCGTCGCAGGCCGTCGTCCTCCAGCACCCGGCCGACGGCGTCGCTCAGGGCGTCTCTTTCGGGCGTGACCATCAGGGCGTGGCCGCGCGCCACCTCGCCCAGGCCGCCCCGGTCAGCCGCCACCACGGCCACTCCGCAGGCCAGGGCCTCGATGGTCGTCATCGACCAACCCTCGTACTCGGACGGATGCACGAAGACGCTGGCCGCCGCATAGACCGGCACGATGTCAGTGTGTTGCTCGATGACGCCGTCCGTCTGGACCACGTGATCCGTGACGCCGAGCTGTGCGCACAGTTCGGCCAACGGCAGGTCGGGCGGGCAGGGTCCGAACAGCAGCAGGCCGTGGGGGATGTTCCTGGTCGCCCGCAGCCGGGCGAAGGCCTCCAGCAGCATGGGGATGTTGCGCCGCGCCGAGCACTTGCCGACGAACAGGATGTAGGGCCGGTCGTAGCCGAAGAAGCGGGTGCGGACCGCCGACAGCACGGCTTCATCTTCGACGGGGGCGAAGGCGTCGTCCGTCCCCTGATGCACGATGGCGATGCGCTCAGGGCGGACGCCGTAATGCTCGACCACCAGATCCCGCGTCGATTGCGCCGGCACGATCACCGCATCCGCTCGCCGCGCGCAGGCCCGGTGCAGCCGCGAATGGGTCTGGCGATAGACCCAGGAATGGGCGGCGGACTGCACCTCGTTGACACTGTGGGTGGCCACCACCATCCGCCCCGGATAGGCGAGCGGCGCGGTATAGGCCGGGCAGAACAGCACGTCCTGCGACGCCGCCGCGCCGCGCAGACGCAGGCTTTCCCACGGCAGGCCCGACATGCCGGACTCCAGCAGGACCGGCCGGATGCGCGGGCTGAGCGCGGCCAGGTCTTCGTCCAGCGGCCGGCGCACGAACAGGGAGACGGTCTCGTCGCCTTCAAGCTGGGTCGCCCAGTGGCGCAGCATGTATTCGATATAGCGGCCGACGCCGAACCGCTGTCCGGCCAGGCGTTGACCGTTGACCGCGATGCTCAGGCTCACCGATGGCTCTCGGCAAAGGCGCGGAACTGCTCGTGGACATAGTCGATCTGGATGGGCGTCAGGCCGTGGTGACAGGCCAGCAGCATCCCGCCACGCATGACGCGGTCGGCGTTGGGGTATCCTTCGGCGGCCTCGCGGCGCTGAATGTCCGTGAAGCCCGGCTGACGCAGGATGTTGCCGGTGAAGACCGTCCGGGTCTGGATTCCCCTCGTCTCGAGGTAGATCTGCAGGTCGCGCCGGGTGAAAGGCGCGTCGTCGCGAACAATGATGGGATAGGCCAGCCAGCCGGTGCTCGAATCCGCCATCTGACGCGGCAGCATCAGCCAGTCCTCATAGGCGGCGAAGAAGGCCGCGTGCTGGGCGAAATGGCGCGCGCGCGCGGCGACATTGGCGTCCAGCCGACTCAACTGCACCAGACCGAAGGCCGCGCCCATCTCCGACGGCTCGAAGTTGTAGCCGATGTCCGAAAAGACGAACTTGGCGTCATAGGGAATGCCGCCGACATCGACGTTGAAGCGGTTCTCGATGGCCTCTGAATCGTCGAACAGCGACGAGTTCCGGCCCCAGCTTCGCAGCAGCCGCGCCCGGTCGCGCCAGTCGTCGCGATTGACGCACAACATGCCGCCGTTACCGGCGCAGTTGATGACGTGCGAGCCGTAAAAGCTGGTGGTGCTGATGTCCGACCGGGCGCCCGTGCTGACCCCGCGCAGGGTGGCGCCCAGGGTGTCGGCGGAATCCTCGATGACCAGCAGGTCATGGGCGCGGGCGATCGCGGCGATGCGGTCCCAGTCGGGCAGGTTGCCGATCAGGGACGGGATCATCATGGCCCGCGTGCGCGGCGTGATCGCGGCCTCGATCCGCTCGACGTCGATGTTGAAGGTGTCCGGCTCGACGTCGACGAAGGCAGGGATCAGCCGGTTCTTGACCAGGGGCGCGACGGTGGTGGCGAAGGTCAGGACCGGGGTGACGACCTCGGCCCCCTCGGGCAGGCCCAGCAGTTCGACGGCCAGGTAGTTGGCGCTGGAACCGGAGTTGACCATCACTCCGTGCGTCTTGTCGAACAGGTCGGCGACGCGCTGCTGGAACCGGCCGACATGGTCGCCCATCTGGGTCGAGCCGCGCAGGACGGCGACCACGGCGGCGATTTCCTCCTCGCCGTGCACGGTCTGGCCATAGGGGACGCGCATCGCCGCGCGGGGCGGAGATTCGATCTGGGTCATCCGGCGCTCCGAAGTTGGGGGCTTTCGACCGGACGCCGCCGCCAGGGCGGGTTGCCGCTACGCCACAGATCTTCGAGCAGGTTCTTCTCGCGCAGGGTGTCCATGGGCTGGAAGTAGCCCTCGTGCCGATAGGCGACCATCTGGCCGTCACGCGCGATCCGGTCGAGCGCGTCGCGTTCCAGCGACGACTGCGGCCCCTCGATATAGTCCAGCACCTCGGGCTCGAAGACGAAGAAGCCGCCGTTGATCCAGTCGTTCGCCGTCTGGGGCTTTTCGGAGAAGCGGGTGACCGTGTCGCCATCCATCTCCATCAGGCCGAACCGGGCGGGCGGGTGCATGGCCGTCACCGTCGCCAGCTTGCCGTGAGCCTTGTGGAAGGCCACCACCTCGTCGATCGGCACGTCGCTGAGCCCGTCGCCATAGGTGCACATGAAGGCCCCGTCGCGCAGGTGGTCGCGCAAGGACAGCAGCCGCCCGCCGGTCAGGGTCTCCAGCCCGGTGTCGATGCAGTGAACCCGCCAGTCCGGCGCCCCTTCGCCGATGAAGGTGCGCTCGCCGCTGCGCAGGTCCATGGCCCAGTCGGAGTGGTCGAAGTGCAGGTTGCCGAAATACTGTTTGATGACCTCGCCCTTGTAGCCGCAGGCGATGACGAACTCGCGGAAGCCATGATCGGCATAGGCAGACATGATGTGCCACAGGATCGGGTGGCCCCCGATCTCGACCATGGGCTTGGGCCGCAGCGAGGTTTCCTCGGCCAACCGGGTGCCCAGGCCGCCGGCCAGAAGCACGGTCTTCATCGGGCCCTCCCTGACGCTGCGCTGAGGGCGTGGGCTTCAATGCCGGCGAGGCGTGGACTGCTTGCGGTTCGTCCCGTCGCATGGCTCGCCAACGCCGCGTCCACGGCGGAGGTCGAGGACGCGACCATGTCGCGCCCCTCCAGCCAGTCTGCGTACCAGGTCGCCGTCGCCTCGACGGCGGCGGGCGTATCCAGCCGCGGCCGCCACCCGAGGATCCGCGCGGCCTCGCGGGAGTCGAGCGCCAGGCGGCCAGCCTCCGGCATCGTTGGTTCGGGCGCCAGGCGCCAGTCGACGGCGTGACCGGTTGCGGCGCCCCATAGGTCGAGCAGGCGGCGCACGCTGATCTCGCCGTCGGCGGGACCGAAGTTGAGGGCGGCGGGCGCGGCCTCGGGCGTCGTCATCAGCCGCTCGGTCAGCAGCAGATAGCCCCGCAGCACGTCCAGCACGTGCTGGAACGGCCGCGTCGCCTCGGGCTGGCGCAGGCTCAGGGTCGCGCGGGACCGGATCGCCCGCACCAGGTCTGGGATCAGCCGCTCCTCGCCGAAGTCGCCGCCGCCGATGACATTGCCGGCCCTCGCCGTGGCCAGAGGCGGCAATTCGCTCGAAAAGGACGCCCGCCAGGACGCCACGGCGATCTCGCAGGCCGCCTTGGAGGCGCTGTAGGGATCGGCGCCGCCTAGCGCAGCCTGCTCGGTGAAGGGGCGGCCGGCGCCGTCGTTGCGGTAGACCTTGTCAGATGTCGCCACGAGCAGGGCCTGAACGCCCGTCATGCCTCGGAGCGCCTGCATCAGGTTGATGGTTCCATCCACATTGGTCGCGAAGGTTCCCGCCGGATCGCGATAGCTGCGGCCGACCAGGGCCTGGGCCGCCAGGTGCAGGACCACATCCGGCTTCGTCGCCTGGACGAAGGCATGCAGTCGCCCGGCGTCGCGAATGTCGAGCTGTTCGTCGCCGGCGAGGAGGGCGGGCAGGGCCAGCGCCTGGTAGGCGGTCGGTCCGTCCTCCGGAGCCAGGGAAGCGCCGATCACCTCGGCGCCGAGGCGATGGAGCATCAGGCACAGCCAGGCGCCCTTGAAACCGGTATGCCCGGTGACCAGCACCCTGCGACCTTCCCAGAGGCCGGGCGTCAGCGATGCGTTCACACTCAAGCCCTCCGCCCGGTGAATCGTCTGACCAACGCCAGCGTGGCCGTGTCGTTCCTTAGAAAAATCAGCCAGGTCAGGGCCAGGCAGATGGCGGCGAACAGCGCCCTGGCGCCGAAGCCGGTCAGGCTGAACTCCGCCCCGCGCATGAACAGGACGCCGCCCGCTGCGATGACGACCATCATCCAGGCGACGCGGCCATGGATTTGCGGTGTCAGGCTGACCCCGTGCTTCCATTTCAGACGGACCAGAATGGCGCCGGCGTAGAGGGCCATGCCGAGAGTCATCGCCGCCGGCGCGCCGATCAGACCCATGCGCGGCAACAGCAGTTCGGTCAGCAGCGCCGACCCGCCAAAGCCGATCAGGGCAAGAACCGGCACGGAGACGAGATCGTCCAGGCCGATGAGAAGCTGCAGGCAGATGTAGGAAATCTGCGTCAGGCACTGCCACAGCACGAAGCTGAACAGGATGTAGGCGGCGGGCGTGAACTGGTCCGTATAGAGGATGCGGATGACGGTCTGGGGGAAGCAGAGGATCGGAATGACCGCCAGGATCATGACCGGCAGCAGGCTCATCATGAAGCGCTCGCAGGCCGCGACCTTGTCTGTCGTCGGGGCTCTGCGACTCAGGATCGGGATCAGGTAGAGGTTGATCAACGGCGTCAGCACGGCCCCGGCCGTCAGGGCGATGCTCATTCCGCTCTGGAAGAAACCCGCGGGCGCTTCGCCCATATGGGCCAGCACCAGGTAGCGGATCAGGAACAGGCTTCCCGCCGACAGGACCATGGTCAGATAGAAGCCGGCCGAGGCCGGGAAGTGCCGCAGGGCCTCTGCGAGGCCGCCTTCGCCGCGCTGTCCCATGACCCAGCGCACGCCGACGTCGCGGAACAGGAACAGGCCCGCGCCGACGGTGCTCAGCAGGCCCGCGATCGCCGTCCCGGCGTACAGACCGTTCAATCCGTCCAGGGCGACGCCGATCACCGCCCCCGCCGCCAGGGCGAAGGCGACGGCGAAATTCATCATGGCGGCGCCGACAGGCCGCTGCGCCGCCGCCAGGGTGTTGGCGGCCAGGATCGCCAGCATGGCGGCCGGAACGCACAGGGCGGCCACCTTCAGATAGGACAGATAGGGCGTCAGCTCCCGACCGATCCACTCGGGCCTGAACTGCAGGATCAGCAGGAGGATGAGGGTGCTGAGCAAGCCCGCCGTCAGGATCGCCTTTGCGAACCCGGTGGCGACGCGCTGGAACTGCACATGACCCTCGCCATGGGCCTGGGCCATGTATTTCAGGCTGGCGAAGGGCATCCCCAACGCGCCCAGCTGGACCACGGTCATGATCAACTGGTCGATGGTGGCCGCCACGCCGAAGCCGGACGGCGACAGCATGACCGCCAGGATCTTGGCCCGGCCCAGCGCCACCAGGGTCATCAGAATCTGCAGGGCCGCGATCCATCCCAGCGGACTGCCCCAGCTTCGTCGGCCTCGCTCGTTCGACGCTGTCGTCATCGGCGTGACACCCCTCAATGGGTTCGGCGTTTCTCTCGCCGGACCTTCACTGAACGCCCGAAATTCGATGACTGCAACTAGACCGTAACTCAGGCGTATTGAGCATTGAGCGTGGAGTGGTGGCGGCAGGTACTTATTTTACAAATAATGAGCCGATGAATGCTCGGCGTCGCGATGGTCGGCGTCTGATTTCGCCGGCGGATGGTCGAGACCGGTGGATAGTCATTCGGATGAAGAGGGGCGAATGCACGCGGATCGCGGACTGTTCCGTGGCCGTGACGGCCTTGAGCGCGCAGAGGTGGCCGTGCGGAAAGGACCGCGCGCCGTCCGACGCAAGAGCGCCCTGCCCATCGGTCTGTCCGACGCCCTGATCACGGCGGCTTTCGGCGTCGGCATTGTTGTTGTCTGGGTTCTGCTGGTCATTCGCCTGGGTTGGGTCGGCGGCTTCTTCGCGGGTTGGATCGTCGCGCCTTTGACGGGTGTGGCCTCGGCCCTGCTGATGGCGGTCTGGACGATCCCGCTGCGCAACGAGGACGTGCTGAGCTTCAAGCGGCGGCGCCGGCATTTCGAACCCGACGCCTCGGCGTCAGCCCGGCGCAAGAGCATCTCGGTCGTGATGCCGGTCTATAATGGCGAGCCCTACCTGAGGATCAGTCTGCCGCCGCTGATCGCCATGCTGGTCGACGGCGCCCTGGCCGAGGTTCTGATCATCGACGACGGCTCGACCGACGCCTCGGCCGCCTACGCCAGGGAACTCGGCGCCACGGTGATCGGGTCTGGCGGACGCATGGGACCGGGCGCAGCGCGCAATCTGGCCATCGCGAACGCGCGCGGCGAGATTCTGTGGTTCGTCGACGCCGACGTGGTCGTCCACCCCGGCAGCGCCCATTACATCCAGAGCGCCTTTTGCGCGCCCAATGTGGTCGCCGTCTTCGGCTCCTATGACGATCGGCCTGCGGCGCCCAATTTCGGATCCCAGTACAAGAATCTGGTGCACCACCACTATCACCAGCACGCCGACATCGACGCCTCGACCTTCTGGTCCGGCTGTGGCGCGGTCGACAAGGCGGCCTTCGCCGAGGTCGGGGGGTTCGACGCCGAAACCTTCCGGATGCCGTCCGTCGAGGATGTCGACCTGGGTTACAAGCTGCGTCAGGCTGGGGGCGCCATTCGTCTCGACCGTCGCCTGTTGAGCACCCATCTCAAGGTCTGGTCGGTGACCGAACTGGTCAGGACCGACATTTTCCGACGCGCCATCCCCTGGGCCCGGATGATGCTGCAGCGTTCGGAAATCCTCGACGATCTGAACGTCGGCACCTTCGAGCGGCTGCGGGCGCTGCTGGCGGCCTCGCTGATCTTTGTGACGATCGCGGCGGTCGCGGGCTGGATCAGCCCATGGTGGCTGGCGCCCATGCTGCTGACCATCCTGACGGCGAACTGGCACCTGTTCCGGCTTTTCTACCGCCGCCGCGGCCTGCTGTTCGCCGTCGCGGGACTGCTGTTCCATCAGGTCTATTATCTCTACAGCGCCGCCGCCTTCGTCGGGTGCTGGCTGGAGTTCAGGCTTTCCGGGCGCTCGGCGCGAACGGCGGAGGCCGCATGATTGCGCCGCATGACGCCGAGCCTGCGCCGCACGTCGCCGTGCTGATCGGTCTTGTCAGCACGGAGGACGGCGATCGCATCCTGGAAACGCTGGCCGCGCTGGCGAACGACGGCGACCATGCCTGCGAGGTGGTTCTGGTCGACCGGCGCCGGGATCAGGTCAGCGCCGAGATCGCCCGACGGTTTCCCGGCGTCCTGCTGCTGCCTTGCCCCGCCGACGAAACCCTGCCGGCCATGCGGGCAATGGCCCTGTCGCATAGCCGGGCCGCCATCGTGGCGGTGACCGAGGATCATTGCGTGCCCTGCCAAGGCTGGCTTGGCCAGATCGTCGACGCCTTCGACGCCGACCCTGGTCTTACGGCCGTCGGTGGCCCCGTTCAGAACGGCGTCGTCGATACGGGGCTGGATTGGGCGACTTTTCTTTGTGAATACAGCTTCTTCTCACCGCCTCTTGATGAAGGGGCGACAGCGGTCCTGCCGGGCATGAACGTCGCCTATCGCCGCGCGGCCCTGACGTCCTTGCCGGCCCAGGCCCTGACCGACGGCTTCTGGGAGACGACGGTTCACCCGCGCTTGCAGGAAGCGGGCGGGCGCTTTCAGTTGCGAAACCGTATGGTCATGTTCCACTGCAAGCGCTTTTCGGCGGGGCTCTTTCTGCGTCAGAGGTTCGTCTATTCGCGCTACTACGCCGGTTTGCGCTTCCCAGCTTGGCAAAGGGCGAAGCGAGCCGCCGCCGCCGTGGCTTCGCTGGTCCTGCCGCCGGTCCTGCTGCTGCGTATCGTGCGCTCGTGTCTGGCCAAGGAGCTGCGCGGTCCGCTGTTGAGGGCCCTGCCGTCCCTGCTGCCCATGGTCTGTGTCTGGGCCGCCGGCGAGTCCTGGGGCTATGTCCGGGGTCCAGGGCGCGCCCTGGCCGAGATCGAATGACCGGGCGGATCGCGTTCTGTTGTCCCGCGTGTCGCGGCCCGGTGTCGATGCAGGCGGACGCCTATCGCTGCGACGCCTGCCGTCTCAGCTTTCCGATCCTGTACGGCGTTCCTGATTTTCGTCTGCGTTCCGACCGCTACCTGAGCCTGGAGCAGGAGCGCTTGAAGGCCGCGCGGCTGGCTGACTTCGCGCGCTCCCACAGCTTCGCCGACCTGCTGACCTTCTACTATTCGATCACCGACGACGTGCCGCCCGAACTGGCGAGGCGGTATGCGGACTACGCCCGGGGCGGGTCAGAGCGGGCCGGTGCGGTCCTTGCCGATCTGGCTCCCCTGACTTCGCAGGACCGGCTTCTGGACGTGGGGTGCGGGGCGGGGGGCATGATGGTCGCCGCCGCGCGGCAGGGCGTCGAGGCGGTCGGCGTGGATATCGCCCTGCGCTGGCTGGTCATCGCCCGCAAGCATCTGGAAGGCTGCGGCCTGAAGGCCGCGCTGGTCTGTGCCGACGCCGAGGCCCTGCCGTTCACGGATGGCGGCTTTACGCGGGTCGTCGCGGTCGACGTGGTCGAGCACGTCCGCGACCCCGAAGCCTTCGTCGCTGAATGCGGGCGGCAACTGACCGGGGCCGGGCGGTTGTGGATCAGCGCCACGAACAGGTTCTGGCCCGGCCCGCATCCGTCGGTCGGCCTGTGGGCTGCAGGCTGGCTTCCCGCGTCCGTTCGCAGCGCGAGGCTGCGCCGGCTGCGAGGCGTGGACTCGCTGCGGTTCGTCCACCTTCTGTCGCCTTTCCGCGTCATGCGGGCCTGCCGCGAACGCGGCCTTCGCATCCTCAGCCGCCGGCCGCGCGCGGCGCAGGGCGGGCAGGGCGTCGCGCGCCGTCTCTACGCCGCTCTGGCGCGCGCGCCGGGCTTCAGCGCCTTGCTGTTCGTCGCCGGCCCGGCCTTTCAGATGATCGCCGCCCGTCCTCAGGGAGACCGTCCATGAAGTTTGGATTGATCGGCGCCGGCGGCATAGGCGCCGTCAGGGCGGCGGCGCTGAAGGCGTCCAAGGCTTGCGATCTGACGGCGATCAGCGATCTGGACGAACCGCGCGCCCGCGTCCTGGCTCCGCAGGCCCGGTTCCATGCCGTGCCTGACGCCCTGTTCGACGATCCGGCCGTCGAAGCGGTGGTGATCTCGACCCCGCCGCAGTTCCATGAGGCGCTGGCCGTCGCGGCGCTGGATGCGGGCAAGCACGTCCTGGTCGAAAAGCCCATGGCCCCGACCCTGGAGGCTTGCCAGAGAATGGTTGAGGCCGCCGAGCGCAACGGGCGGCTGCTGACCGTGGGTTTTAATCACCGCTATTTCGACGCGGTCAAACGGGTGCGCGAGGCCGTCGTCTCGGGCGCCATCGGAACCCTGACCCACGTCAAGGGCTTCACCGGCCATACCGGCCTGTCCGAGTTCAAGGCCGCCTGGATGTACGACCCCGCCGTCATGGGCGGCGGCGCCTTGGCCGACAACGGGGTGCATATGCTGGACCTGTGCCGCCACCTGATGGGCGAGGCGGTCGAGGTCTATGGTCACGCCTCCAGCAGCGTCTGGAACCTGGGCGCGGCTGAAGACAACGCCTTCGCCCTGATGCGGTCCGATGCCGGCGTGGTCGGCAGCCTCCACGCCAGCTGGAGCGAATGGAAAGGCTATCGTTTCCACATCGAGGCCTATGGCGATCGCGGCATGGCCCGCGCCTACTATGCCCCCATGATGTCCACGGTGATCCAGTTGGACCGGCCGGGCGGCAAGAGGCGGACCGAGCGCAACTTCTATCCCGCCGCCATCGTCCGCGAGCGCCTGTCGGGCTGGCAGAGCACGGTGATCCGCGCCTTCGTCGAGGAATTCGCCGACTTCGTCGAAGCCGCTGAGGGCCGCGCGGGCAGCGGGCGTCTGGCCACCGGCTTCGACGGTCTGCGCGCGGTCGAGATGGGCAAGGCGGTCTACGCCAGCGGCCCCAGCGGACGGGCGGTGGCGCTTTCGCCGCGCGGTTGACCTTCAGTCGATCAGGCTCTCGTCCCCGGCGCGCCCGGTCAGATAACCGACGCATTCGCCAGCCGACCAGCCTGCCTCGACCCACAACAGATGCGGCCAGAAGCGCCAGAAGGCGCCGCGGCAGGTCTCGACGCGGCGGGCGTGGCGATGGATCCGCGTCAGCCTGAGGAAGGGCAGAATCGGCGTGAACAACGCCGCCCCTAGCCGGGACGGAGCGCCGGGCTGCGTCAGGCGATGCGCGGCATAGGCTCGGCCGTGCCGATACCGCCGACGGCGATAGGGGCCGAGCGCGAAGGTCTTGTGGTGGATGACCAGGCAGTCCGGGGCCAGTTCAGGCGTCATCCGCCCCAGCAGCGCGGTTTTGACGAAGCCATGGGCGGCCAGCTCCGCCGGGTCGCCTGTCGCGGTTCGGGGCAGGATCAGATTGGCCCCGGCCACCTCGGTAGTCGTCGCTATGATCTGGCGATGAAACTGAACATATTCCGTTAGATACCCTATTATTCTCACGTCTTGCGCGCTGTATGCCGGCTCGACGGGGCCGAAGAAGGCGGCAGGGCTGTCGTCCAGTCGATCCAGCACGGCGTCCAGCCAGTCCGGCGCCGGGACATACTGCGCGTCCAGAATGGCGACGTAGCGCGCCGTCGTGCGGCCTATGCCCGTCTCCCACAGTCGAAACACCGAGAGCGTCTCGGCCGCCAGGTGCAGGCGCACTCCGTCGGGCGGCGGGGGATGGAGCCGGGTCGTGCTGTCGCCGAGGATGTGGACCTCGACCTCCCGCCGGTCCAGGACGCCCGACGTCTCCAGCATGCGGTTCAGCGCCGCTGCATCGCAGACCCCCTTGGCGGCGAACAGCAACGCCAAGGTCACCATTCGCCGCACCGGATCACGGCGCCGGGCTCGGCCTCATAACAGGCCAGCAGCAGCCGCAGCGTGTGGCGCGCGTCGTCCAGCGTATAGGGCGGCGGGCGTCCAGCGTTGATCGCCTCGATGCTCATGCCCAGCAGCCGGGCGGTGGCGTCGGCGAACAGGTCGAGCGGGGCCGTCGCGATCCGCTCGTAGGCCTCGCCGCGATAGAGCCTGGCCGTCCCGCCCATGGCCATGTCCAGTTCGACAAAGGGCCGACGCGTGCGGGGGCGCAGACCCGCCTTGACCTGCATCCGGCCGCCCAGACGGGTCTCGATGGCCGCCTCGGTCCCGTCCAGCCGGATATCGAGGTAGCGATGTCGCCCGCGCGTCAGCCGGTCCAGGGTGATCTGGGCGAAGCGATCGCCCGAGAACTCCAGTTCCAGCAGGTTCAGATAATCCGGCCCGTCGGGTCGCCCCGGTCGCGGCATTCGCGCACGCAAGCTCAGAGGCCTCTCGCCATAGAAGAACCGGGCCAGGTCCAGAACATGGGTGCCGAACTCCTTCAGCGTCCGCTGCGGATCGGCGCCGCGCCAGCCTTCCTCGGTCTCGGGGGTGACGACGAAGCTCTGCTGGATCATGACGAACTGCAGGTCGCCGAAGCCCGGTTGAGACATGCGCCGCCTGGCCTCCCAGTGGATCGGCATGAAGGGGAATTCGCTGTTGACGACCACCTGTCGCCGTCGTTCGGCGGCCAGTGCGGCGATGGCGTCGGCATCATCCAGCGTCTCGGCCAGCGGCTTCTCACAGAAGACATGGCAGTCCGCCAGCAGAGCCCGGCGTGTCAGTTCGACGTGCGACGCCGGCGGCGTGGCGACCACCACCATGTCGGGGCGGGCCTCGGCCAGCATCTGATCGATGGACGAGAAGCTTGGCAGGCCCAGGGCCTCGCCGCCGCCCTGGACGTCGTAGGCGCCGACGATCTGGACGTTCTTCAGCTTCTTGAGGGCGGGCAGGTGAATGGTTCGCCCCGCCTTGCCTAGGCCGATAATGGCGATCCGTTCTACGGCCTTCTCGACCAACTTATTGTTTTCAGAATAGGTCATTACGAGCGATTCCGAATCTGACGAATGAGGCGACGCAAGCCGATGTATCCGTGCCCGACGGTGTGGTTCAGCTGCCGTATCAGCCAGGGATGTCGGAGGTAGTGGCTGTCGAGGCGCGGCAACTGGGCCGCGTCGTCCCCATCCCCTAGATCGGCCAATCGGGTGGTGAAGCTTGCCCGATAGCGTCGCCTGGCCTCCTCTCGCGTGGCCCCATTATGGAAGCCATAGGGGTAGGCGAAATAGCGCGGCCGTCGCCCCAGTTGGTCGGCGATGATCCGGTCGGCTGTCTCCATCTCCTCGGTGATCTGCGACAGCGACAGAGCGCGCAGGTCGGGATGGCGGTGGGTATGGCTCTCGATGCACACGCCGCCGTCGTGCAGAGCCTCGATCTGATCCCAGTTCATCATCGCATAACGCGGCGCGGTCGCGGGCTGGCCCGGCCAGGCGTTGTCTTGGCCCACATAGGCGGTCGGCAGGAACAGGTGAGCGGGGGCGTCAAACGCTTTTAGGATCGGCAGGGCCGTCTCATGCACGCTGGCCAGTCCGTCGTCGAAGGTCAGGGCCACGCCTTCCTGCGTCGCCGGATCGAGCAGGGCGTCCAGCGTCAGGATCGGCGTCCCCATCTCCTGCAGGGTCTCTATCAGCGCCCGGAAGGCCTCGGGCGGATAGGACAGGGGCGAGCGCGCATGGTCGACGGCATGGAAGGTCAGGACGGCCTTCATGGGCGCGATCCTTCCGCCCGCTTACGTTCCAGAACACGCGCGATCAGCGTCTCATAGCCATCCAGATGCCGATCCAGCGTGTGATGGGCTTCGTATCCGGCGCGTGCCGCCGCGCTCCGACGTTGACGCAGTTCCGGCTGGGTCGCGAGGTCACGCAGCAAGACCTCCAGCTCGGCCTCATTGCGATAGACCAGCCCGCCGCCGGTCCGCTGGACCGTCTCGACCGCCCCGCCGGCGCTGGCCGCGACCAGGGTGGGCGTGCCGCAGGCGGCGGCTTCGACCACCCCCAGACCGAAGGTCTCGGGCGCCAGAGACGGCAGGATCAGGGCGGCGGCGCGGGCATAGTGCCGGGCCAGTTCGGCCTGGGGCAGGGGGCCGAGGAAGCGGATGTTGCGGTTGGCCGCATAGGCCTTCTCCAAGGCCGCGCGCTGGTCGCCGTCTCCGATCACCAGCAAGTCGAACTGCGGCAGGCGGGCGAAGACGCGCAGCAGCGGCTCCACCCCTTTTGAGGCCGTCACGCGGCCTACGATGATGAAGGTCGAGGGCGAGACCGGCGGGGCCTTGGCGAGGGTCGGAAAGGCGGAGAACAGCGGCAGAACCTCGATCACCCGTCCCAGTGCGGCGTGCTTTTCGGCCGTGAAGGCGCTGGGTGCGATCAACTGGTCGACATGGTCCAGAGCCTTGCTGATCAGCGGGCCGTAACGCCACAACTGCGGCGGCACGCGGGACTTGAGGCAGCAGCTCAGGCAGGTCGGCCCGTCGCAAGCGCGATTGCGCGCCTTCCAGAAGATGTGGGTGGGGCAGATCAGCCAGTGTTCGTGCAGGGTGTAGAGCGTGACCGGGGCGTGGCTATAGGCCAGGACGCCGGGGCCGCCGACCAGCGAGATGTTGTGGAAGTTGACCACGTCGAAACGGCCCTCGCCGAGCAGGCGCTTCAAGGCAGCGGCCTTCAGCCCCGGCCGACCCGTCTGCTGGGTGATCAAGGGCGAGAGCGGCCCCCCTCTACTACGCAGGCGGTGCACCCGCACGCCGGGATCCTCGATGATCGGTTCGTCGGGCCCCCGGCCGCCTAGCAGGTCATAGGCATCCTGACAGTGGATCACCTCGACTTCATGCCCCCGCGCGGCCAGTCCGCGCGACAGGTTGCGCACATAGGTGGCGTCGCCGCCGAAGCTGTAGGGAGGATAGAAGGTGGTGACCATGCCCAGGCGCATCAGCGGACCCGCCCGAACTGTTCCAGAACGTCGAGGGTGGCCGCCGCCGCCGCCGGCCAGCTGAGTTGCGCGGCGCGGATCAGGCTGGCGCGCCGCAGCTGATCCATCAGGGCTGCGTCGGTCGCGGTTCGGACGATGGCCTGCGCCATGTCGTCGACGTCCAGCGGATCGAAGAAGACTCCGGCCGCGCCGACCACCTCGGCCACGGCGCCGCCTGCCGTGGCGATGACCGGGGTGCCGCAGGCGATGGCCTCGGCGGCGGGCAGGCCGAACCCCTCGGACAGGGCGGGCATGGCGACCACATGGGCGGCGCTATAGAGGCTGACCAGGTCCTCGTCTGGGACGAATCCGGTGAAATGGACGCGGCCCTTCAGGCGGGCGTCGCCGTCGATCAGGGCCTTCAGCTCTTCATGGTTGGAGTGGAAGCCGTCGCCGTTCGGGTCCCCGACGAAGACCAGGCAGAGGTCGTCCAGAGCCGGATCGGCTGCGGCTTTCGCAAAGGCCTGGGCCAGCCGCAAGAGGTTCTTGTGAGGAGCCAGGCCGCCGACATAGACCAGCAGCCGATCATCCGGCGGCAGGGCCAGACGGGTCCGCATTTCGTTCAAACGCGCCGGGTCCAAGACGCGCGCGAAGATCGGATCGGCGGCTTCCAACACCACCTCGATCTTGCCGCGCGGGATCTTCAGATAGCGCACGATCTCTTCGCGCGCGGCCTCAGATACCGTGGTGAAGCCCGCCGCCGTGCGACGCGCCAGCCAGGTCTTCAGGTTCCAGAAGAAGCGACCGACGCGGTCGGGAAAGACGAGGTCGGAATAGTGCTCGGCGATAGCGTCGTGGAAGGTGATGACCGTCGGCGCGCCGCCCCTGGTCGGGAACCAGGAATAGACCGCCGGGAAGTAGAGAACGTCTAGCGGATGGGCCGATGTCGCGCGCTGAAATCTCAGCATATCCGATAACTTACGCCGACTTTCCGCCACCGCGGCTGAGGTGGCGGTGGCGCTGGTTTCGACCCGGATCACATGGACGCCGGGCCGGATCATCTCGGGCGCGGGCTCGCGGTCGATGAACAGGTAGATCTCATGTCCCCGGCTGTCGGCGAGGATGGCGGTAATCAATTGTCGTGTGAAACGTCCGAAGCCCCGACGGTTCCACCAGCAGGTTGCGTCGATCCCGATCCGCATGGGATCAGGTCCAGCTTTCGGCGGCGTCGCCGACGCTGCCGGTCAGGTAGCCGATGAACTCGCCTGCGGACCAGGCGGTGCTGAGCAGGCATAGCCATAGAACCGCGCCGGGCCAGACTTTCAGCCCCTGCGGACGATCGCGCAGCGTCCGATGGATCATCGCCGCCGGCAGCAACAGACAGCCGGCGGCATGGCCGAGGCGGCGAACCAGAAGCGCCTTGGGAAAGCGGCGTCCCGCGAACAGGCGTCCATGCTGGAATCGCGTCCGCAGACGCGCGCCCTGCTCATGTTCGGCGGCGTAACAGACCGACATGGCGTCGCTGGTCCGCACCGTCCTGCCGGTCTCTTTCAGGCGGCGGAACAGGTCGCCTTCGATAAGGCCGCCCGTCTGGTCGTCCAGCAGCGGCAGGACGGCGTCGCGCGCGACGGCGAAGGCCAGGCCGGGCAGGCCCGAGGCCGGGTCCTGCTTCATCTCGTTTGGAGAGAAGCGAGCATACTCGCTGAGGCCCAGAGCGAGGCCGCGGGAGGACAGGCTTGGCGAGATGGTGATCGGCCCTGCGACGGCGGCGGTCCCGTCCATGGCGAAGGCGGCGCTCAGGCCTCGACGCCAGTCCGCGCCCGGCACGGCCGTGTCCTCGATGAAGGCGACGTAGGGCGTTCGGGCCGCAACCAAGGCCTTCATTCTCAGCACGGGAACCGGGGTCTTGGCGTCGTCGGCCGTGTCCGAAGCGCCGCGACCCACGACGACGATCCGGTCTGCCTGACGGGCCAGCGCCGTTAGGCAGGCCTTAAGCGCAGCGCCGCCGACCAGAGAAACGACCACCACGGTCAGGTCGTCAGGCGAAGGGGTTTCGGGGCGCTCAAACATCGCACACCTCCGCCCCCGCGCGCCGCATGCCCGCCAGAACAGCGTCGCCCGCCACGGCGCAAGCCAGGGTCTCGTCCAGCGAGATCGGGCGCTGCCCAGGATCGGACAGGGCGTCGTAGAAGCGCCGCGTCAGTGTTCGCAGGCCGGGGTAGGCGAGATCGCGGCGCAGCACTCGACCCGTCAAAGCGGCGGTCGCGCCGGCCAGTCCCTTGGCCCCGCGCTCAAAGGGCGCGACGATCTTGGACGTTCGCGAGACACGTCCGCTCAGAACAACGTCGTGACCGTGAAAGCCGTCGATCTCGATCAGGCCCTGATCGGTGTGGATGCGGGTCTGAAAACAGGTGGGGCGCGCGCTCAGGCTGATGGCGATGGTCGCCGTGGTCGCTCCCAACTGCCCGATGACGCTGACCTCGCCCGCCTGGGCGCGATGGACGATCCAGTCCACCGCGTCGATGGCTTCGTCGGGCAGCAGCCGTTGCAGGATGGACAGGGGGTGGGGCAGGATTTCAGCGGCGACCGCGTCGGCTCGGCCTTCGAACCGACCGAACGCCCCCGCCGAGCAGAGGGTGAAATCGATCCGTCGAGCGCCCCCGGCCGCGGGGATCCGCGCTCTGGCCCGCTCGACGCCGGGCTGAAATGCGTACTGGTGCGTCGGGCATATGTAGAGGCCGCGCGCATCGGCCGTCTGGATCAGGGCGCGGGCGATATCGGCGCCCGGCGCCATCGGCTTTTCGACGAGGACGTGGGCCCCGCGTTTCAGCAAAGACGTCGCCAGGGCGGCGTGGCTCTGGACGGGGGTGCAGACATGGGCGGCGTCGATGCGCATGGCCTCTGGAACCAGCGTCAGGTCTGTCAGGGCGCACGCGCCAGGCGCCGACCGCGCAAGGGCGTTGGCCGCCGCTTCGTCCTGATCCACCACAGCCATGATGCGGGCGCCGGCCCGCCGGGCGGCGTCCATATGCCAGCGGCCCATCGGGCCGGCCCCCACGATCAGGGCCTGGGGCGCGCCGTCGGGGGGCGCGACGCGCGGCTGCGGCTCAGCGGTTGGCCTCACCCACCAACTCCCGTCTGACCCGCTGCGGCGTCAGCCGCACGCTGCTCAGGGCCTCCTGCGCGCCTGAGACGCCGGCTTCGGAATACTCGGCGTCCTCGTTGACGCCCCAGACGTCATAGAGACGCTTGCCAGCCAGGATGTTCTGGACCGTCAGCATCGCCGTCATCATGGCGTGGTCCTGATTGTTGTACTTGTGCATCCCGTTTCGCCCGACCAGGTGAAGGGTCGGGTATTCGCGCTCATAGTCCTCGCGCACGGCGTCGACGGCCTGCTGATAGGTGTCGTCGTAGACGGGATAGGCGCGGGGCTGGCGAACCACGGTGCCGTCGATGACGTCGGCCGGATCGACCAGGCCGATCTGGCCGATCTCCCGCTTGGCCAGTTCGATCATGTCGGCGTCGTCGGCGGTCCACAGGCCGTCGCCCTCGAAGCAGAAATACTCCAGCCCGACGCAGGCGAAACCCTCGGGCGCCATGTGCGGCGACCAGGACAGGAAGTTCTGCACCCGCCCCACCTTGAGGTCGGGATCGTGGATATAGACCCAGTTGTCGGGGAAGGTGGCCGAGGCCCGTGCAATCAGGGCCACGGTGATGAAGTCGCGATAGCGCAGGGTCTGGGCCTGGGCGTCGCTGCGCGGCCGGGGGGAAATGGCGGCGGACAGTTCGGTCAGCGGGGCCGAGGAGACGATGTGCGCGGCGGTCAGGGTCTGTGGGGCGCCGTCGGCGGTGGTCACGGTCGCGGTCCAGTGCGCCCGGTCCGCATTCCACGACAGGCCGGTCAGGCTGCAGCCCATTCGGACCTCGCCGTCCTGCGCCCGCACCTTGTCGGCGGCGGTCTCCCACATCATGCCCGGCCCCTTGGCGGGATAGCGAAAGGACTCGATCAGGGTCTTGGCCCCGCCCGATGCCTGTTTCAGGCCCAGCGAGCGATTGACGCCGTCAATGATGGCGGCGCCCAGGTCCAGCCCCTTGATCCTCTGCGCCGCCCAGTCGGCCGAGATCTCGTCGCACGACATGCCCCAGACCTTTTCCGTGTAGGTCTTGAAGAAGATCGAGAACAGGCGCTCGCCGAACTGGTTTCGCATCCACTGGTGGAAGGTCTGCGGGTCGGGAATAGGCTGCAGCCGCGCGCCCAGATAGGACAGCATGCAGGCGCTGCTCTTGAGAATGCCGAGGTTGGTCAGCGCCTCGAAGGCCCGCAGCGGATAGCTGTAAAACTTGCCGTCGTAATAGATGCGCGACAGCCGGGGCCGCTCGATCATGTCGTCGGGCAGGATCTCGTCCCACAGTTCGACGACCTCGCGGCTTTTGGAGAAGAAGCGATGCCCGCCGATGTCGAACAGGAAGTCGCCGTGGCGGACGGTGCGGCTGATGCCGCCGACATAGACGGGGTCACGCTCGACGATCACCACGTCGCGGCCGGCCTTGGTCAGCAGATAGCCGGCCGTCAGACCCGCCGGGCCGGCGCCGATGATAAGCGTCTCGGTATCCAATGACACGCGCCGCTCCTCCCATTCGCGGGCCGAGGCTCGCGAAGTCTCCCGAGGGCATAACTCGGAGTTTCAAAAAGCGTTGCCTTAGCTCTTGAAACGAGGCGACAGCGCCGCCTGCGCGCGGGCGGTGGTGCGCTCGGAGCGTTCGTATTCCGGCGCGCATCCGGGCAGGCTGGGGTCGGGGGCTTGCGGCGCTTCGCCCACGGCCGTCGGCGTCATCGTCGCACGATAGAGCCAGACATTGGTGTCCTCGGCGGCCAGATCGACCTTGGCGTCCAGGCCGCGCGCGCGCCACTCGACGTCGTTGCCCTGAATGTTCCATGGCTCCCGGCCATAGTCTGTGATCAGGATCCACAGCCGATGCTCGGGCGCGACGACAGGCAGTTCATCGATCACGCAGTTCCAGCGGCCCGACGTCAGTCCGCGCACCCATTGAACACCCGCCAACCCGGCCTCGCCCTGATAGGTCAGGAAGGCGGGGGCCGAGGTTCGGGTCACATAGACCACGTCGCCCGGTCGCGCCTCGCGAGCCAGGGTCTTCAGAACGGGCTGCATCTCCTGCATGGCGAAGGGCGGGCTTCGGCTCAGTTCGCCCGCCAGAGCCCAGGCCGACGGGCCGACGGCGGCGGCGAACAGCACCGCCCCCGCGGCCAGGCTGCGCATCCTCACCGCGATTTGCGAAAAGCCGATCCCCGCCAGCAGGATGGTGGTCGGCAGCAGGAAGAGGGTCAGCCGCTCGAACAGGGGATAGAGCTTCAGCCCCGATCCGATCACCGCCGCCGCGGCCGGCAGCAGCAACAGGAGCAGCAGCCAGGGTTGGCGCCGAACCCCGTAGATCACGCCGGCCAGGATCAGACCCGCCACCGCGAACTGCAGCCCGCCGAAGAAGTAGTAGAGCATCTCCTTGGGCGCGGTGACATACCAGGCCAGGGCCTTGAGCGAAGTCGGGGGCAGGGGGGCGAAGTAGTTGGTCTCGAAGAAGGCGCGCGACACGCCCGAAGTGACCGAGGTGCCGGCGGCCTGCGGGGCGGCGAAGACCACATAGGCGAAGGCGAAGGCGGCCAGCCACGCCACGCAGATCCCCGCCGTGGCCGCCGTCGCGCGCCAGTCCTTTTCGATGGCCTTTTTAATGAAAACGGCGGCTCCGGCCCCGAACAGGACATAGACAGTCGGGAAGGAGAAGAAGGGCGCGACGGCGCCCACGATCAGGAAGGCGGCCCAGGTCCACCAGCGCGCTGCGGCGGTCGTCAGCAGATGATGGCCGATCGCCAGGATCAGGCAGGCGAACATCACGTCCAGGGCGTAGGGCTTGGCGTCCCCGGTGAAGCGCACGAAGACTACCGAACAGACGAACAGCGAGACGGCGCAAAGGAAACCCAGGCCCCGCGTGGTCCGCGCCGCCAGATGACGGAAGGCCGCGAGCGCGGCGATCCCCGCCAGCAAGGACAACAGGCGCAGGTCGTACTCATAACGCCCCGTCAGTCCGTCCAGCAGCTTCTCGCCCAGCAACCATCCCACCGGCGCGACCTGGCCATAGTCCAGCGGACCCAGCAGTTCCTGGGGCGACAGGTAGCGGATGTTGAGCGCGATGAAGGCCTCGTCCTGACGCAGCGACCGGGCGCCGAGGACATTGTAGATCTGGGCCAGGGCGCCGACGGCCACGATGATCCAGGACAGCGGGGACAACAGGCGGTCCTGCGGCGAACCCGCCAGCAGGCGCTCCCAGACCGTGTCTCGCCTCGTCGCTTCGCCAGCCTCAGTCATGGCCACCTCGCTCCGTCCGGGCATCTCGCCTGAAGTCGGGCGCAATGCGGTCGACGGAACACAGCTATACGGGAACGTTTTACTTGGGAAGCGCGGGGTGTAGCGTCCCGCTTCATGGGAGGTCCTATGGGCGCGATGATGACGGCTCCTGCGCTGACCGTGGTGATCGCCGTCAAGGGCGGGCAGGCCAATCTGTCCGCGATCCTGGACCGTCTGTCTGACGTCGACTCTCGCACGGTCGAGGTCCTGTTCTGCACGGCGGGGCCAGCCTCCGAGGCCCTGACGTCGCCCGGCGCGCGACACCGCGTCATCGAGGCGGAGGCGGCCGCGCTTGTTCCCCATCTGTGGCGCGACGGTCTCTTCGCCGCGCGGTCTGACCGCGTGGCCCTGACCACGGCCCAGTTCGTGCCGCCCGAGGACTGGATCGCCGGGCTTCTGGCCGCCGACCTGGACCGCTGGGCCGGCGTGGGCGGGCCGATCGAGAACGACGCGGCGGTCAACACCGTGCGCTGGGCCGTCTATTTCCTGCGCTACTGGAAGTTCGCGCCGCCGCTGCCTCCGGGACCGGTCGAGGAGATCGCCGCCGACAATGCCGTCTATGATCGGCGCGAAGTAATCAAGCATCCCGACCTGCTGGCGCGGGGCTTCTGGGAGCCGTCGTTTCATGCTCGCTTTCGCGCCGACGGTCGGGGCCTGGGCCTGGATCCGCGCCTGCTCAGCCTCTATCGCGGCCATGACAGCGTGGGCGAGTTTTCGCGTCAGCGCTTCGCCCACGGCCGGACCTTCGGCGAGACGCGGGGACGGGCGAGAACGCGCGCCAACGCCGTCGCCTACCTGCTGGCGACGCCGCTTGTGCCGCCGCTGCTGATCGGGCGGATCATGAGCCGCGCCTTTCGCCGCCGACGGCTCGCGGTGCGCTTCTTCCAGGCGCTGCCGTGGCTGCTGGTCTTTGTTACGGCCTGGAGCGCCGGCGAGGCGGCGGGCTATCTGAAGGCGGCGTTCGGCGCGCGCGACTAGGGCGAATTGGAACCAAACAGCGGTCAAGGTTCTTGGCAATTCGAATGGACATGACCCCGACCCAGGATGAGATCTACACCCCCGGCTACTACGACCGGATCGGGGCGCTGGAGCACACGCACTGGTGGCACCTGGGCGCGCAGAGGGTGGCCAAGACCCTGCTGGCCTCGGTGCGGGCGCCGAGCTTTCCCGCGGTTCTGGACGCGGGCTGCGGCGCCGGCGGGATGATGGCCTGGGCGCGGGCCGAACTGGGCGCAGTCTCGCTGTCGGGAGTGGATGTGTCGCCCGATGCGGTGCGGACTTGCGCCGGACGCGATCCCGACTGGTCCGTGCAGTTGGGGTCGGTCATGGACATGCCGCTGCCCGATGCGGGGTTTGATCTGGTGATCTGCAACGACGTGATCCAGCACCTTCCCACCGACGGCGGCGACCTGAGCGCGCTCAAGGAAATCAGGCGGGTGCTGAAGCCGGGCGGGCTGCTGATCCTGCGCACCAACTCCCGTCAGGGCATGGGGCAGGACCCGACGGCTCAGGATCATGACTACAAGCGCTACATCCGTCAGGAGGTCGTGGATCTGATGGTCCAGGCGGGGTTCGCCGTGCGCCGCGCTACCTATGTCAACGCCATCGGCGGAGCGCATGAAACCCTGCGGCGCTTGGTGCGCCCGCCGCGTTCTCAGCATCATCATCATCATGACGTCGCGACCGGCGATCAGCCTCAGCGCCACCTGTATGAAGGGCTCACCATGCGCGATACGGCGAAGGAGAAGCCGGCCCTGAATCGGATGCTGCTGGCTCTGTTCGGCGTCGAGGCGGCGATCCTCAAGGGGCAGGGACGCAGCCTGCCGTTCGGCCATTCCATCGTGGTCGTCGGCGAAGCGCCTCAGTAGGAGCCGCGACCCGAGGTGACGGCGGGCAGGGTGGCCACGATGATCTTCAGGTCCGTCTGCAGCGACTTGTTGCGTGCGTACAGGACGTCGCAGGCCACCCGCCGACGATAGGTCATGTCATTGCGCCCGCTGACCTGCCACAGGCCTGTGATGCCTGGCCGCACGGCGCAATAGTATTGGAAGTAGCCGCCGTAGCGCTCGATTTCGCCGACCACGATCGGGCGCGGGCCGACGATGCTCATGTCGCCCTGCAGCACGTTCAGCAGTTGCGGCAGTTCATCGAGGCTGGATTTGCGCAGGAATTTCCCTAGCCGGGTGACGCGCGGGTCGCGATGCAGCTTGTGGTCGCGTTCCCAGGACTCTCGAGCATTGGGGTTGGTCTTCAGCAGATCCGTCAGCACGGCGTCGGCGTTGCAGATCATGGATCGGAACTTCAGACAGCCGAAGATCTGCCCGTCCTTGCCGACCCGGGCGTGGCGAAAGATCGGCGCGCCGCCGTCGCTCAGATAGATGACGGCCGCGACGACCAGCAACAGGGGGGCCAGCAGCACCAGCGCCGCCGCCGCGACCATGATGTCCAGCAGTCGAACCCACTGTCCGTCGCTGATCGAGGGCGCGCGCAGGGGCGGGATCGGCCCTAGCGGACGAACACTGACACCTTGGCTCGCAGAAAGACCCAGATCCATGAGAACCCACCCAGCACGCGGCGTTAATGAATTCTTAACGTCGCTTTACCGGCAAGGTTCAGATTGAGTTAATCCTATGATTTGTATTGTTTTTATGCCAAAATTCGCGAAGTCAACCGCGAATAAAATGGGGTATATGGCGCAGTCCTCAGGCCGCTCTAGCGGCGCCAGACCTCGCGGCCCTCCTTGAAGGTGGCCTGCACCTTGATCCCGGCCAGCTTCTCGGGATCGACGGTCATGGGGTCAGCGTCCAGCAGGGTCAGGTCGGCCACTTTGCCGACGGTCAGGGAGCCCTTCGTGTCGTCTTCATAGTGCTGCCAGGCCGCCCACAGGGTCATGGCCTTGAGGGCGATGTCGACCGGCACGCATTCGTCAGGGCCGAGGATGTCGCCCGAGCGGGTGCGGCGGGTGACGGTCGCCGACAGCACGCGCATGGCGTCGGGATTGGCCACCGGGGCGTCGTGGTGGCTGGTGAAGCGCATGCCGCGGCGCACGACCGAGGCGCAGGGCGAGATGAACTCGGCCCGACGGGGGCCCAGCACCGAGTCCCGGTGGAAGTCGCCCCAATAGAAGGTGTGCATGGGGAAAAGGGACGGCACGATGCCGAGCGTCTTCAACTCGTCCAACTGATCCATGCGGACGGTCTGGCCGTGAATCAGGACCGGGCGACGGTCCTTGGCGCCGTGCCGGCGGGCGGCGTCGCGCACCGCCCCGATCAACAGGTCGATGGCGGCGTCGCCGTTGGCGTGGACCTCGATCTGCCAGTCGTTCTTGAAGGCCAGTTCGATGGCGTCCAGGGCCTGTTGCTCGGTCACCGCCGGATAGCCGCGATAGGAGGCGGGCTTGCCCTCGGGCGGTATGTAATAGGGCTGGGACAGCCAGGCGGTCTTGCCCTGGGGCGAGCCGTCCAGCGTCAGCTTGACCCCGCCGATGCGGAACTTGCCGACGTAGTTCTTGCGATAGAGCGGCGTGGTCATGACGTCGGTCGAGGTCAGAATGTCGGGGAAGGACAGGATGTCGATCGGCAGTTCGCCGCGCTCGGCCATCTGGGCCATCAGCTGGCAAGAGCCGGTCGAGGAACGCCCGTCCTGGGCCGTGATGTAGCCAAAGCTGGAATAGAAGCGCGCGCCTTCGCGGATCATCTCCATATTGGCCTGAACGTCGAGGCGCGTGAACAGGGCGCCCATGACGGCGAAGAGGGCGGTCTCCTCCATGACCCCGTTGGGCTCTTGCGAGCCGTCTTCGCGACGGAAGGCCCCGCCGTCGGGGTTGGGGGTCGAGGCGCTGATCCCGGCGGCCTTCAGGGCCGCGCCGTTGGCGGCGCCCAGGTGGCCGGACTGATGCAGGAAGAGGATCGGCACGCTGTCGGATATGGCGTCCAGCTCGGTCCGCGTCGGATGGCGGCGCTCCTTCAACTGGGAGTCGTCATAGCCGAATCCGATGACCAGCTGGGTGTCGCGGACAAGCTGCTCATGGGCGTTCATCCAGTCGCGGGTGATGCGCTGCAGGGCAGGGATGTCGTCGCCCGCCCCGTCCGGCGCCGGCAGCAGGTTGGCGTAGCGCGCCTGCAGCCCGACCATGGAGACGTGGCCGTGCGGGTCGAAGAAGCCCGGCAGCAGGGTGCGCCCGTCCAGATTGACCGTCTGGGTGTTGCGACCGACAGCGGCGCGGGCGGCGTCCAGCGAGCCCACGGCGACGATGACGCCATTGCGCACCGCCACGGCCTCGGCCGTCGGCATGGCGTCGTCGATGGTCAGGATCGGCCCGCCGGTGAAGATCGTGGCCGACGCGCCGCGCGGGGTCTGGGCCCGGCTGCGGCCCCCCAGCAGGGCCGCTCCGGTCAAGGCCCCTGCGCCCGCCAGCAGGCCACGGCGGTTGGAAGGGAAGCCGGCGGTCGGATCGCTCAGGTCAGGGCGCATCGCTCACTCCTCTGCTGCGCAGAGGCTAGGTCGAAATCATGACGCTCAAAAGCGCAGCCGTTTCGAAGGCGGCGATGTTCGGCTTGTCGGTGAGGAAAGATGGTGGACGCGACAGGGATTGAACCTGTGACCCCCTCGGTGTGAATCCTATTTTAGCGGTTTCAGGCCGGTTCAGCCGGTTTCAGTTTTTGAAGCAAGATATTGTTTTTACGTCATTTATCTACAATTGATCATTTCAGGTGTTTTCAGGCAGTTTCGTATTGGGCGCCCCCCTAACGCCCCCCTTGGTGTAGTATGAGGGGGTCAGAAGTGATTTGAGGGACAGATGCCTCGGGATCCCGTGCGTACAGATCGTCAGGTCGCCGCCCTGAAGCCGCGCGATGCGCGGTATGAAACGGCCGTCGCGGACAGCCGCGGCCTGTACGTCCGCGTGTGGCCTACGGGGGCGAAAGGCTTCGAACTTCGATACACTGCCGAGAACGGCAAACGGCGTCGTCATGTGCTGGGCGCCTATCCGGACATCACCCTTGCCGAAGCTCGTCGTCTGGCCGCTACAGCCCGGGTTGCCGTCGCAGGCGGGACAGATCCGGCCGCTGCCCGCAGTGCGCGTCGGGAGGAAGCCAGGACGGGGGACACGCTCGAAGATCTGGCTGAGGCCTACTGGAGGGCTGCCGGAAAGGGACTGCACGGCGGACGACGACGTCCCAAGCAGGCGAGGACCATCGAGTCCGAACGTTCGCTTTTCCGCCGCTACATAAAGCCGGTTCTCGGCGACATGAAATTCGCCGCCGTCAGGAGGACGGATATCCGCATCTTCATGCGGGACCTGGCGGCGGAAAGCGGGCTGGCCCCGGCCAGTCTCGCCTCGGTCGGGGGCGTCCTGATGAGCGTGCTGGGCTTTGCGGTCTACGAGGATCGCCTTGAAGCCAACCCGGCCTACGGACTGACCAGGCCCCTTGCGCTCACGCCCCGCGAGCGGATGTTCGATGACGAGGCGCTGCGGGTTCTGTGGAACGAGGCCTCGCTGGCGTCATCGCCCCGCGCGCCCGGCGAGAAGACGGCCGGCATGCATGCACGTCTCGATGCGCCCACGGGCCTGGCGATCCAGTTTCTTATGACGACTCTGACGCGCCGGTCTGAAGTCGCCGAGGCGCTTTGGAGCGAGATTGATATGGCCAGCGCCGTCTGGACCATCCCTTCGCATCGCACCAAGGCTCGACATGTGCATGTCGTTCCCCTTCCAGACGAAGCCCTGGCCGTCTTGCAGCGAGCGCGTGCTCTGTATCCGAAGAGCGCTTGGATCTTCCCGGCTCCGCGCAACAGGACTGGTCCTGTGGATCCCCGCGCTTTGACCAGGGCCGTCGTCCGCACCTGCAAGCGTCGCAACCTGCCCGCCGGTTCGCCACACGACGTGCGGCGGTCAGGCGCCACGACCCTTACCGGCAGATATGGAGTAGGGCGTTTCATCGTCGGTCATCTTCTTGGGCACACCGTGCGGGACGGCGCCGCCGTCACGGCGGTCTATGATCGTTACAGTTACATGGCGGAGAAGCGGGCGGCCCTTCAGACCTGGGCCAGCCATCTCGCCAATCTGAAACCCTCCGCAGAGGCCGGTGGATGACGCCAACGCCATTGATGCGACGGATGCACCCTTGCTAGCGGATGCCTGATCCGACGCCGTTCCGACGTATCGGTACACGATATTGTTTCATGGTGTCGCGGAACATCGCGCTCATCCAAGGTCTCATTCGGACCGTATCCAGCTCCCGCCCCGGACTTGCTCCAGCGCGGATGCAGTTCCGAGTTTGTTGATGAACCATACGTCCCGCCTGACCGAACTTCGCCGCTTCCAGCTCAATGCGGAACACATGGCGAGGCTGTCGCCCTTCAAGGCCGACCGCGAGAAGTTCGGGCGGATCGCGGAGCGTTACAGGCAGGAAGCCGAGGTTCTGAAGGGGGAGGGCGGGCCGCCCGCGTCTTCCCGCAAAAGCGGATGAACGGCAGCTGCGGCGTCTCCGCCGGCCTCGGCATCGCCGTCGGCGCTCAGGGATGCGTCTGAATCAGGGAACGGGCGCGGTGCGTTGACGCGGTCACGTCTCGATCATGGTCGTGACCTTCGACGCTAGGTCCGACATCGCGAACGGCTTGGTCATGACCTCCATGCCCGGTTCCAGCAGTCCATTGCCCACGGCGGCGTTCTCTGCATAGCCCGTGATGAAGAGGACCTTGAGGTCCGGACGCCTCAAGCGGGCGGCGTCGGCCACCTGTCGCCCATTCAGGCCGCCAGGTAGACCGACATCTGTGATCAGGAGCTCGATCCGGTGCTCGCCTTCCAGAAGGCGCAAGCCTGAAGGCCCGTCGGCTGCTTCCAGCGTCGTGTAGCCATGCTCACGCATAATCTCGACGACAAGGCTGCGCACAGACGCCTCGTCATCGATGACAAGGATGGTTTCGCCATGACCAGCGACTGGGTTCGGACCCGCCGCCACCGGGTCAGGCTCGGCCGGGGCGCCGTGATAACGCGGCAGGTAGAGACACATCGTGGTGCCCAGCCCGGGTTCGGAATAGACGCGGATCTGACCGCCGGACTGCCTGACGAAGCCGTGGATCATCGACAGACCCAGCCCGGTGCCCTGTCCGATCGGCTTGGTGGTGAAAAAGGGTTCGAAGATCCTGTCGATGATCTCGGCGGACATTCCTGAGCCGGTATCGGTGACGCAGATGGAAATATATTGACCAGGAGGCAGGTCGCGCTCGCGGGCGTGGCGATCGTCGAGCCACTTGTTCGCGGTTTCTATCGTCAGACGGCCGCCTCCCGGAGCCATGGCGTCGCGTGCGTTGATGCACAGATTGAGCATGGCGTTCTCAAGCTGCGATGGATCAATTTCGCTCAGCCACAGACCGCCGGCGCCGACGACTTCAAGGTCGATATCAGGGCCGACCGTACGGCGGATCAGATCCTCCATCCCGCCGATCAGGCGGTTCGCATCCGTAGGGCGAGGGTCCAGGGTCTGGCGACGAGAAAAGGCCAGAAGGCGCTGGGTGAGGGTGGCCGCCCGCTGGGCAGCGCCCTGCGCCGCTTCAACATAGCGCCCGATTTCGGCACCGCGACCCTGCGCCATCCGTTTGGAGATCAACTCCAGGCTGCCGGAAATCCCTGCGAGGAGATTGTTGAAGTCGTGGGCAATGCCGCCCGTCAGCTGGCCGACAGCCTCCATCTTCTGGCTCTGACGCAGGGCGGCATGAGCGGACTGCAGTTCTTCGGTCCGCTCTTCGACGCGGGCTTCAAGCGAGGCGTTGAGATCCGCCAGAGCTATTTCAGCCCGTTTCCTCGCCGTCAGGTCCTGGAAGAGAACGGCCACCTGACGACCTCCGGCTGGTCCGACCTTGAAGGCGGCCAGTTCCAGCCATCGACATGTGGCTTCCAGTTCCTTTTCAAAGCGGATCGGCCGGCCTGTCTCGAGGACGTTCCGATAAAGCGAAACCCAGCTGTCGGCCTCGGCGGGCACCATGTCGCGGACCCGGCGGCCCACCACGTCCTCAATCCCCGCATGTTCGGCATAGGCGGCGTTGGCTTCGACATGAATATAGTCGCTGAGCGGCCCGTCAGGCCCGTCGATGAATTCGATGACGCAGAAGCCCTCGTCCATGGTGTCGAACAGGGTCTGGTAGCGTTGCTGGCTTTCAGAGCGCTCGGCCTCGGCGCGAAGCCGTTCCAGGACGTTTCGGGTTCGCGCCGCCACATCCTGCAGAAAATCCAGGTCGATCTGGCTCCACGCGCGGGAGCGGGCGTCGGTGACGAAAAGCATGGCGACCAACTGGTCGCGTTCCAGCAGGGGCACGGCGGCGAAGGTTTGAATGCCCGTTGCCGCCAGGACGGCGGCCTTTGCGCGCATGAGGGCGTCCTGGGCGACGTCGGCCACAGCGACGGCGCGCCCCTGGGCCAGGATCTTGAAAATCTCGGGATGGTCTCGCGGCGACCAGGCCTGCTTCGGCAGTTTGGCGCCCTTGTCGAGCGAGACGTAGGCCGCCGCCAGGTCCAGGGTTTCGCCGACGATGCGCGCGGCGGCGGTCGAAATCAGTCCGGGGTCGTCCAGGGCGGTGAGCTCGTCATGCAGGCGGAGCAGGGCGGCTTGCCTGACTTCGACCTGCTTGCGCTCGCTGATGTCGAAGCTGACGCCGGGAAGACGGCGGAGTCGCCCGTCGCCGTCCAGCACGCACCGGCCCTCGGCGACGACCCACACCGTTCCTCCGTCGGACTGGACCAGACGGTATTCCGCGCTGAAGGCGGAGCGCATCTCAACGGCGCGCTCGATCGTCGCCCGGACTTCCGGAAGGTCCTGAGGATGAATGGCGCTGAAGAAGACCTCGAGCGGCGCGCCCTCGCGCGCGAAAACGGGATCTACGCCGTAGAGCCGGGCGAAGCGTTCATCGGCGCGCACGATATCCGTGGCGACGTCCCAGTCCCAGGCGCCGACGCCGCGGCCGGCCGACAGCGCCAACTCGAGCCGTTCGACCGCCTCGGCCTTGTGAGCGGCGAGACGGATTTGCTCGGTGATTTCGGAGACGAAAACCATAACGCCGGCGGGATGACCGAATTCGTCAGGAACCGGGGCGTAGTGAAGATCAAGCCAGGCCGATTCAGGGCCGGAGCCTCGATCCAGCACCAGTTCCTGGTGTTCAAGCGACCAGGACTCTCCCGCGAGCCCGCGACGAATATTGGCGTCGTTGAAATCGGCGATTTCGGGCCAGCCCTCACGCGCGCCCATGCCGAGCAGTTCGGGGTGGCGAGCGCCGGCGAAGCGCGCATACCCGTCATTGTAGAGCAGGACGCCGGAAGGCCCCCAGAGCAGAACCATAGGATTTGGCGCGGCGATCATCATGCCGACGACCGTTGTCAGACCTGGCGGCCAGGCTGACCGGGGGCCGAGCGGCGTCCTTGACCAGTCGTGGTCCCTGATGAGCCGGGCCATTTCGCCCGGACCGTTCAGGAAGTTCCTGTCTGCGGCCGTCTGAATCACAAATCCCCCTGATCGCCATGCGATCGGCCGCTGTCTAGGTCGTTTCGCCAATGAGGCTGTCGAAGGCTCTGGCCACATTCTCCAGCGTATAGGGCTTTTGCACGATCGGACGCCCCCTGTGTTCGATCGGCGGGTTGGCCTGTTCGCCGTAGCCGGTCGCGAAGATGAAGGGAACGCCGACTTCCGCCAGTCGGTCGGCGATCGGATAGCTGTGACGATCGCCGAGATTGATATCCAGCATGGCGACCGTGGGACGGGCCGTCTCGATGAATTCGAGCGCTCCCTCCACCGTGGCGGCGGTGGTGACGGAAGCCGCCCCCAGCCTATGGGCGATATCCTCGGCGTCCAGCGCGATGATGAGGCTGTCTTCGACCAGCAGAATGTCGTGGTTGGCCAGCACCGCGTCCGGGAGGGCCTGGGGGTGGCCTGGGGCGGGCCGCGGGTATCTGATCATCTTGCCGCCGTCCGTGGGCCGCGGTTCCGACA
Source organism: Brevundimonas sp. UBA7506 (assembly GCF_002479495.1). GTDB lineage: Bacteria > Pseudomonadota > Alphaproteobacteria > Caulobacterales > Caulobacteraceae > Brevundimonas. The sequence continues at coordinate 751,428 of NZ_DLNQ01000005.1, read as the reverse complement.
GATGTCGCGCCGGGATGCGGAAGACGGCGTGCACGCCGCCGGGCTCATAGGCGACGTCGGCCGATCCGCCGAGATCATAGGGGACCGACCGGCTGATGATCGTGGTGCCGAAGCCCTGCCGGATCGGCGGGGTCACCGGCGGTCCGCCGATCTCACGCCACTCCATGACCAGGTCACCCGCCGCATTGCGGCTCCAGCCGATCACCACCCGCCCGTCCTGCGCCGAAAGACTCCCGTACTTGTTAGAGTTCGTGACCAGCTCATGCAGCACCAGCGCCATGGTGGAGTATGCGTTCGGGTTCAGGAGAACGGGTTCGCCCTGAAGCGTGATGCGTCCCCGCTCATCGACGAAGGCGGCTGCTTCCGCGTCGATCAGCGCCTGCAGCGGCGCGGGTCCCCAATGGTCGTCGGTGATCTGGTTGTGGGCCCGCGCCAGGGCATGGATGCGTCCGTCCACGACTTTGACGAAGTCCGCGATGCTGGCGCTGGTGGGTTCCGACTGGCGGATCAGGCCCCGTATCAGACCCAGGATGTTGCGCACACGATGATTGAGCTCAGCGATCAGAAGCTCCTGACGCGCACTCGATTGCTGGCGCTCGGCGGAGGCTTCATCGGCAAGACGCAGTACGACCTCTATCAGGGTCGCCCGCAGGGTCTCCGCCACCCGGATTTCTGACGCCGTGAACGGCTGAGAGCGTCCCTCGACAAGCTCTTTCCATTCCGCAAAGCTCTCGCGCGGCGTCAGGCGAGGACCGTTCGGGCCGAAACTCACCGGCTTGTGCGGGTCGCCGCCCCAGCGCACGGAATGAACCAACTCTCGACGAAACAGGATGACGTAATCGCGCGGCGAGCGAGAGATCGGAATGGCCAGAAGACCGGCCGCGCCCGAGGCGAAGGCGGCCGCTTCAGGGACCAGCGAGCCGATGTGATCCGTAGCGAACACGCGACCGGCGGCCGTGCCGTTCAGCGCGCGCACGATGCGACGGAAATCCTCCAGAGGGGGCGTCTCGCCGGAAAACGCGTGATTGCCGCCCAGCCATACGCCGACACCGTCGGCCGGTATGGCGTGGGTGAGGATGTCTGCGAGCCAGTCAGGATCCTTGAGCAGGGTTTCGTCCGACGCCACGGCCCCCAACAGCTGGTCAGAAATATCCCGAGCGCGACGTTCATACTCGACGGTTTCCTTACGCTCGCGGCTCTCCAGTCGCATGGAGAACATCTGGGCGAACAGCTCGCTGACCGACCGTCGCTCGAAGGTGGGGCGTCGCGCGGCGTAATGATGGCAGGCGAAGAGGCCCCAGAGCTTGCCGTCGACGATGATGGAAATCGACAGCGATGCGCCGACGCCCATATTCTTGAGATACTCGATGTGGATCGGTGAAACCGATCGCAGCGTCGAAAGGGAAAGATCTAGGGGTTGGCCGGCCTCGTTGCGCGAAGGAATGACGGGAACCGGCACGGCGTTGACGTCCGTGATCAATCTCAGGAGATTGCGCCGGTAAAGTTCCCGCGCCTGGGCGGGGATGTCGGTCGCCGGATAGCGAAGCCCCATGAACCGGCCGATGCCCGAGCGCACCGCCTCAGCCACGACCTCGCCGGACCCGTCCTCGGCGAACCGGTAGACCATGACTCGATCGTAGCCGAGGAGGGCGCGAACCTGGCGGGCGCCTTCTCTATAGAATGCGGGAAAATCCGCCGCCTGATCCAGCCGCGACATCATGGATCGAACGGCGCCGCTTGCGTCGCCGTGTTCGCCGGACGCCGGTTCGGCCTCAATGACGATCTCTCCGGCGGAGACATGAACGGCGACGTCGAAAGCCGGACCACCGTTTACGAGCACGCAGTTGAAGAGACGCTCAACGGCGTCACGTCCCCCCAGCATGGCGACGCGGTTGCGCAGATCGTGAACCGCCGTAGGGGTGAAGAGGTCCTGGACCAGGGCGCCGATGACATCCTCCGGCGACTGATGGAGGAAATCCTCGATGTTTGCGGAGGAGCGCGCCACCTGCCAATCGGCGGTCAGAGCGAGCAGAAAACCGATCGGTTGGATGGCTCCAGGGATGTGAATAGGTTCACGATCGCAATTGGTCAGATCGACCGAGGCGGCGGGGGTCGTCACTATCGGTCGGCTCCGGGGTAGGCGCGTGCGGCGTTTTCGAACACCGCGAACACTGAACAGGCGGCGCTTGCGGCCCTGTCGAAGCGGTCTGGCGAACTGAGCCGTTCATCAAGAACAGAGGCTAATGCGCGCCAGGCGGCCGGGTTCCCGGACGAGAGGAAAGATCTCGGGAAATCGTCAGGTACCGAGCGGATCAGAACGGCGGCGCCAAGCCGAGAGCCTTCAAGGACATAGATGGCGCCCAATACCTCCGCCTCTCCACGAAAAGGCGTGACCGAGGCGGGTTCGGGCAAGGCCAGACCCATCAGGCTCAGATCGGATCGCAGCGCCTCTGTGCGACGTCTTTCGGGCCAGTCCGGCAGATAAGCTCCCGCTTCGGCGCCATCCAGAGCGCCCTCGACGCCCATGAAGGCGCTCGCCTGGGCCTGGAGAAAGGCGGCGTAGTCGGCGTGACGAGTCAGATCATAGCCAGACATAAAGGCGTCCAGGCGCTCATGAGCGACGGAGGTGGCCGCCTTTAGCCTGAAGCGCGCGCTAATCGCGGCGGCCGGTCCAGAGAGATGGGGCAGGACAGGTTCCTTGGCTTGGGCGAGGGTACGCGACGCGGACGCCTATTGCTTAAGCGCCTGGAGCTTTGTCAAACACATGACCGCAGCCTGGCCGTAACGCATTGACCTAGGTTAGGATCGGCCATGCGTAGATCGAAGTATCAAAGCGCATGGGCGCGGAAATCGGACGCGGTTGAAACAACCTGAAATGCCGATTTGAGGGTGGCTTGCGTGGCCCCTACCGTCCGCCTTGACGCAGTGCGAAGGGGCAAAGGCAGGTCATGAAGCGAGCGAGAACATAGCTGCCGAGCGGGAGGCCGCCCCCGCCCAAGACCTAATTGTCAAACCTCGAATACGCGGTATGGGAGTTCACCCAAGGTTCGCAGAACAGGCAGGGCGACATTGTAGACGGGGACGCCTCGTGCCGTGCGGCCTTCAGGCGCGCCGCGGTGCGCATGCCCGTGGACCACAAGTTTGACGTTCTCGTAGCGATCCACGACCTCCCCCAGGCGAGAGGAGCCGAGGAAGGGGTGAATCTCCGGCGGCTCGCCGATCACCGTGTCTACGATAGGCGCGTAGTGCAGCAGCACCACGCTGCGTTCAGTGCGAAGGGTGCGGATGGAATTCTCGATGAGGTTGGCGTCCTCGACCGCCTCCTGGACGAACTGCTTGATCGAAGCCTCTCCGAACGAACTGAGCATGTAACGACCGAAGCCGCCGACAAAGCCCTTGCCGCCGGCGAAACCGACGCCCCCGATCTCATAGGACTCTCCGGTCAGCATTCGGACGCCCGCCTCGGACATCAGTCGGGCGACTTCGTCGGGCTGGCCGCATTCATGCTCATGATTGCCGAGAACCCCGACCATGGGGATGCGGCAGGCCCGCAGGTCTTCGAGCAGGTTCTCGACCTCGCCTGTCTTGCCGAAGTTGACCAGGTCGCCGCACAGGCACAAGACATCTGCGTCTTCGTGGACGCGGTCGAAAAGATCGCGGTAGAGGCGATGCGAAGTCTCGCCGACGTGCAGGTCCCCGACGGCGGCGATACGCAGCTTCCTTCCTGGTCCAGCCTCCATGCCGGGTTGAGGCGTCTGGATGTCAGGCGACGGGGTCATGGCGTTCCTCCAGGCCCTTGCCGACAACGTCGCCGAAGCCCCATTCGCTGATGTCGGCGATATAGTCGCGAGGGCTGAACAGACGGCCGCGACAGACCCTGACGCGCGGCGCCGGCAGATCGACCTGGGCCTGAAGCCGTTCCAGGAGCTCGGTCATCAGCCATGCCGGCACACGGCCGCGCTCTGTGGGATAGGCGAAGCGGAAGTTGAGCAGATGGGCCATCAGCACCTCCCAGTAGAGGTCCATCTGATCCAGCATGGACTTCCAGTCGATGGCGTCGGACTGCTTCAGGATGACGTGGTTCACGTCCGCCCCGTCGTAGCGATACCGATCCTGGATGAAGACCTTGGACAGGATCAGGGCCGTGGGCGGGGTGATGGTCACCTCGTGGCCGTAGACCGTGATCCGGTTCTCGCCAAACCAGCTGTCCGACACCGCGATTGTCCCGTTCGACATGGCGAAGATGACGTCGAAGAAGTGTTTGTCGTCCTTCCAGACCTTGGCGATCCAGCGCTCGTCCTCGACATCCGTCCGGTAACCACGGGCCTGGAAGTAGGCGAGAATGCGAGGGTAATCCCCGGGCTTGCAGAAGACGTCCAGGTCCTTGGTTGGACGGCGGATGCCGGTGTAGGCCGTCACCGCATAGGTGCCGGAGAGCAGGAAGGGCACGCCGGATTCCTTCAGAAGCCGAAGGCTCTCCTCGTAGAAGGCCATGGCCTCGGGCGGAGGTTCAAATGCGGGCTCGGCGACGGTGTCGGACATGCAGCGGGGTTCCTGAACAAGGTCAGGGAAACGGAGCCGCCAAGGCGAGGGTTCCGCGTCAGAAACGTCGGCGGAAGGGCCAGGACCATGAATATGCCGCAGAAGCCGTAAGGCTCGAGCCATGAGCGCAATAGGCCGCCGGTTGAATGAGATGGCCTGTAACCATTCGGCTATGCCGTTGAACCTTCTCGCGGCCAAGCAGTTAGCCAAAGCCAGGCTTTAGGGAGAGGGCGACATGACCATCGATGACCGATCCGGCGGGGTGGTTCGACCCCTACATCGCATATTGCTGGCGTTTCCGATCAGCCTCTTCACCTTCGCCCTGTTCACCGACATCGCCTATCTGAAGACGGCGGAGATTCAGTGGACGAACTTCTCGGCCTGGCTCATCACCGGGGCGCTGGTGTTCGGCGGTATCGCAGGCGTCTTCTCCATCATCGATTATGTCGTCGGCGCGCGGCGGGGTCGGTCGCGCCTCGGCCTGATTCATCTGGTTGCGCTCGCCCTGGCCTGGGTGCTGGGGCTGGTGAACGCCTTCAAGCACAGTCAGGACGCCTGGAGTTCGGTCGGCGCCTTCGGCCTGATCCTGTCCCTCCTATGCACCTTGCTGGTCTTCGTGGCCGGCTGGATCGCCTACTCCGCGCGGGAGACAATCTGATGGACAAGAACCTGCTTGCCGCCAGCGCCGCGACCCTTGCGATGGCTTTGACCGTGGCCTCCTGCGGAAACGCCAGCGATCCCAAGCTGAACCAGACGGGCGGCGCTCCCGACCTGCCAAGCATAAACGAGACCCTGGTTCCGGCCATGAAGATCAGTCCGCCCGCCAGCTGGAACGGCGAGGCGCCCACCGTGCCCCAGGGCTTTACAGTCAGCGCCTTCGCGACCGACCTGAAGATTCCACGCCAGATGCTGGTCCTGCCGAACGGCGATGTGCTGATCGCCGAAGGGCGCGGCGGTCATGCGCCGCCGCTGCGCCCCAAGGACGTGATCGCCGGTTTTATCAAGAAGCAGGGCAACACCAAGATCAAAGGGGGCGACCGCATCACCCTGCTGCGCGACGCCGATAATGACGGCGTCCCCGAACTTCGCGCCGTGCTGGTCGATAATCTGGATGCGCCATATGGTCTGGCCTATGTCGAGGGCTACCTCTACGTCGCCGAGCAGGGCGCGCTGACCCGTTTCGCCTTCCAGCCGGGGCAGACCGGTATCGCGACGCGGGGGGAGCGGGTCACAGCACTGCCCTCCCGCATAAACCACCACTGGACCAAGTCCCTGACTGTCAGTGCGGACGGGACCAAGTTTTATGTCGGCATCGGCTCCAACTCCAATATCGGCGAACGGGGACTGGCGGTGGAGGAGGAGAGGGCCGTGGTCTGGGAAATCGACCGCGCGACCGGCGCGCGTCGCACGATCGCCACCGGCATTCGCAACCCGACAGCCCTGGCGATCGAGCCGACCACCGGCCTCCTGTGGTCGGTGGTCAATGAGCGTGACGAACTGGGCCCGCAACTGGTGCCCGACTATCTGACCCAGGTGCGCGACGGCGCCTTCTATGGCTGGCCCTACAGCTATTGGGGCCAGAATGTCGATCCGCGCGTGAGACCGCAGAAGCCGGACATGGTCGCCAGGGCCGTCAAACCCGACTACGCCCTGGGCTCGCACGTCGCGGCGCTCGGTCTCGATTTCGCGCGCAGCGGCGGCTTTGGCGGCCCGTACGCCGACGGCGCCTTCATCGGCATGCACGGCAGTTGGAACCGTGAGGATCCGTCCGGCTACAAGGTGGCCTGGGTGCCGTTCAGCGGCGGGCGTCCCGTGGGACAGCCCCTCGATTTCGCCACGGGTTTCCTCAAGGACGGCGAGGCCCGTGGCCGTCCCGTCGGCGTGGCCTTTGATCCTGCGAAAAGGATTCTTCTGGTCGCCGACGACCTGTCCAACACGGTCTGGCGGATCGCCCCATCGCGCTGAGGCGTCGTGGTCGCGAAGCATGATTGAACCGTCGCCGTTCCGGGTCGTTAGCCGACTATGACGATGACGCTCTGGACGCCCTATTGCGGACCCGCGCCCGATCCCGTGGATGTGCTGGGACGCTGGAACGGCGATCCGGTGCTTCTGGCGGCGCTGGGCCTTTTCATCGCGGCCGGTGGGTTCCTGACGATGAGGCGGCGCCCCGGATCGCCCTTCTTGCTGGGCGCGGCGGGGGTGCTGGTTCTCGTCTTCATCTCGCCGCTGTGCGCGTTGAGTTCAGCCCTGTTTACGGCCCGTACGCTGCATCATCTGTTGCTCCTGCTCGCTGCGGCGCCTTTGCTGGCTCTGGGGCCGCCCAGGCTCAGGGCGCCGCGACTGGCCTTGGCGACGGCTGTCCAGGCCGTCGTCTTCTGGGCCTGGCACGCGCCTGATCTCTATGCTGCGGCCCTGTCGAACGACCTGGTCTATTGGGTCATGCAGCTGACCATCCTGGGCAGCGCCGTCTGGTTCTGGGCGGCTGTGCGCGCGTCGAACGCCGCAGCGGCGGTGGCGGGCCTGCTGGCGGCCATGCTGTTGATGGGCTTGCTGGGGGCGTTGATCGTCTTTGCGGGTCAGCCGCTCTATTCGCCTCACTTCGCCACGACCCTGGCCTGGGGCATGACCCCGTTGGAGGATCAGCAGGCGGCGGGCCTGATCATGTGGGCGCCGGCGGCGGCGGCCTATCTTCTGGTCGCCCTGTGGCGGGTCGCCGGCCTGTTCCAGAGGCGCGAGACGGCGCGGCCGGCATGATCGACCGGCTGATCGCGCAGGCGCTGGAATGGGCGGCCGGCCATCATGACGAAGGCCGCTATTCGCCGGTCGCCATCGTCTTCCACTGGACCATGGCGGGCCTGGTGGTCTTCCAGCTCGGGTGGGGATGGTGGATGGGGCGGCTGCCGGTCGGCGGCGCGAAGGCGGCGGCCTATGAAGTCCATTTCGCCATCGGTTTGCTGATGCTGGTGCTCGTCATCGGCCGGCTGTCGTGGCGGCTGTTCGCCCCGAATCTGGTCAATGACGCGGACAAGCCGGGTTGGGAGGGCACGGCGGCGCACGTCACCCACTATGTCTTCTACATCTGCCTGTTCGGCCTCCCCCTGTCGGGCTGGGCCATGATTTCCGCCACCGCGCGAGACACGCCGCTCGCGGCGGCGGGGGTCATCCCCTGGCCCCTGCTGCCGACGCAGGATGTCTCGAACACCCGGCTATGGGCGATCGAGGCCGGCGCGGAATGGATGCACTGGGCCATGGTGGCGGCCTTGCTGCTGATGATCCCGATCCACGCCGGGGCGGCGCTCAAGCACCATCTGATCGATCGGGACGACGTGTTTCACGCGATGCTGCCGGTCGCGCCGCAGCTGAAGCCGAGACGGACGCGCTGGCAGAGGCGCTGGCGGGCGCTGGAGAAGCGGGTTGGCCGGACAGCCACCGGGCTATGGCGCGCGCTTCTGCGTCCGTCAGTCTCTGGACGGCGGCGGCCATGACGCCGCGTGGATCGTTGCGGCGCTTGCCCGACTTCCAGCGGTCGATCTGCTCCAGCGTATAGGCGGCGGGCTGGCCCGCGATGGCCGGCTGGCCTTCGCCCGCGCCTTGGCCAGCGGCGCCGTGGCAGGCGGAGCAGGCGGTGATCCCGCGGCTCGCATCTCCGGAGAACCAGATGGGCGGGGGCGAGGCGGGGGGCGCAGGCCGCGCCTTGTCGTCTGCGGGCAGACCGGCGTACCAGGCCGCCACTGCATGACGGCTGTCGGCGTCGAGACCCTTGGCGATGCGCCTCATCACGTCGTCGGGCCGCAGGCCGCTGGCGTAGTCCTCCATCTGTTTCTGCAGATAGCCCGCATCCAGCCCCGCCAGTCGCGGCGTCGAGACGCCGTCGCCCTGACCCTGCAGTCCATGGCAGGTGAAGCAGGCGTTCGCCGCTCCGCCCGCGCCGCCGCCCATGGCGATGACCTGGCCGGATGCGGAGAAGGCGCGGTCGGTCTCGCCGGGCGTGGCGTCGCACGCGACAAGCCCGGGGCTGGCGAGAATGAGTCCGAGAAGAGCGAAGGAAGGGAGGGCGCGCACCCTGTCCCAACACCGCCTTATGGTCCCGGTTCCAGACGGGGAACCCCTCCGGCTGCGAAGGATTGGGTCCTGGTGAAGCTGGGAGGGGCGGGATGGGATCATGTACGAACGATGCGGACCATAGGGGCCTTGCGGCTGTCGATGGCACTGTGCTTCGCCACGACGGCCTGCGCAGACAAGACGAATGCGCCGCGTCCGCTGGCCCAGGCGGACGCCGCCGAAGGGCTGAGGCTGATCGAGCGTCATGGATGCGGGGCCTGCCACGCCATCCCGGGAGTCCGGTGGCCCCAGGGGCGAACCGGCGGGGATCTCGCGGGTGTGGCGGCGCGACCGATGATCGCGGGACGACTGCCCAATCAGCCGGCGGTGATGGCGGCCTTCGTTCGGGACGCGCCGGCCCTGCTGCCCGACACGGGAATGCCGCCCATGCCCCTGACCGACGCCGAAGCCCGCGACGTGGCGGCCTATCTCTATACGCTCGATGACGATTGAGACGCCCGTCGTTCTGAGCGGCTGGCCGCCGCCTGTGCTGGACCCGGCCGGCCCCTTCGCAGGGCCGGTGACGACGGTCGCCTGGGTCCTGTTCGTCATGGGCGCCATGGTGCTGACCCTGGTGCTGGTCGCGCTCGGCCTCGCCCTGTTCGGCCCGCGTCGGTGGAAGCGCCGCGTCGCGGGCGAGAAGCTGGTGTGGATCGGCGGCCTGGCCTTTCCCGTCGTCGTTTTGACCGGCTTGTTGATCTACGGCCTGAGCGTGACGGCCCGCGTGGCCGACGCGCCGCGTCCGGGCGAGATGCGGATCCGCGTCACCGGCGAGATGTGGTGGTGGCGGGTGGCCTACTTGGATGATCGGGGACGCGAAATCGTTCAGGACGCCAATGAGGTCCATATACCCGCCGGTCGTCCGGTGGTGCTGGAGCTTGAAAGCGCGGATGTGATCCACAGCGTCTGGATCCCGCGTCTGGGCGGCAAGACGGACATGATTCCCGGCCGGCGAAACTTCATGCGTCTGCAGGCAGACGCGCCGGGGGTCTATGCGGGCCAGTGCGCAGAATACTGCGGCGGACCCCACGCCCTGATGGGACTGGTGGTGGTGGCCCATTCGCCGGCTGATTTTGCGGCGTGGCGTCTCAGACAGGCTGCTCCAGCGGCGATGTCGGGCCTGCCCGGCGCCGCGGTGTTCACCGCCTCGGGCTGCGGCGCTTGCCACACGATCCGGGGGACGGAGGCCAATGGTCTGGCCGGGCCGGACCTGACCCATGTGGGGTCGCGGCAGACGCTGGGGGCGGGCATCCTGCCCAATAACCAGGGCACGATGGCGGGTTGGATCGCGGACAGCCAGGGCATCAAGCCCGGCAACCGCATGCCCTCCTATTCCGTCCTGGGCGGACAGGAGCTGCGTGACGTGTCCGCCTATCTGGAAAGCCTGAAATGACGTCGGAAACCGGCTTCGACGTCGACAGGTACGACCGCTTTCCGACCAAGGAGCCCCGGCCCGAGGGAGAGCTGGAGCAGCTGGAACAGGCCTGGTGCGGACCGCGGTCGCCGTGGGAATGGATCACGGCGACCAACAACAACATCATCGGCGTCTACTATGTCGGCGCCGCCATGCTCTTCTTCGTACTGGCCGGGGTTCTAGCCCTGCTGATGCGGACCCAGCTGGCCCTGCCGATGACCGGCTTCCTCGCCCAGGAGACCTACAACCAGATCTTCACCATGCACGGCACGGTGATGATGTTCCTGTTCGCCGTCCCGGCGGTGGAGGCCCTCGGCGTCCTGCTCTTGCCGCAGATGCTGGGCGCGCGCGACCTGCCGTTCCCGCGCCTGGGGGCCTACGCCTTCTGGGCCTATCTGATCGGGGGACTGGCCTTTTTCTGCTCGCTTTTCTTCGGCCTGGCGCCGGACGGGGGCTGGTTCATGTATCCGCCCCTGACCAGCATGACCTATTCGCCCGGCATCAACGCCGACTTCTGGCTGCTGGGCATCGGCTTCATCGAGATCTCGGCCATCGCCGGCGCCATCGAGATCATTGTCGGGGTGCTGAAGACGCGCGCGCCCGGGATGACCCTCGACAAGCTGCCGGTCTTCGCCTGGGCCATGCTGATCTTCGCCTGCATGATCATCATCGCCTTCCCCTCCATCATCCTGGCGACACTGCTGCTGGAGCTGGAAAGAGCGCTCGGATGGCCCTTCTTCGATCCGCTCAAGGGCGGCGATCCCGTGCTGTGGCAGCACCTCTTCTGGTTCTTCGGACACCCGGAGGTCTACATCATCTTCCTGCCGGCGGCGGGGGCCATGTCGACCATCATTCCGGCCATGGCGCGCACGCCTCTGGTCGGACATCCCCTGGTGGTCATGGCCATGCTGGCGACGGGCTTCATCAGCTTCGGCGTCTGGGCCCACCACATGTTCACCACGGGCATGCCGCAGATCAGCATCAACTATTTCAGCGCGGCCTCCATGGCGGTCAGCGTGCCGGCCGGGGTTCAGGTCTTCGCCTGGATCGCGACCATGGCGGCGGGCAGGATGCGGTTTTCGACGCCGGGCCTGTTCGCCGTCGGCGGCATGGTTATCTTCGTCATGGGCGGGCTGACAGGCGTCATGGTCGCCATGGTGCCCTTCGACTGGCAGGCCCACGACAGCTATTTTATCGTCGCCCACCTGCACTACGTCCTGATCGGCGGCATGGTCTTCCCCCTGTTCGCGGCCATCTACTACTGGCTGCCCATGTCCAGCGCGCGGCCCCTGAGCGAACCTTGGGGGAAGTGGATCTTCTGGCTCATGTTCGCCGGGCACAACCTGGCCTTCATGCCCATGCACCTGACCGGGCTGATGGGCATGCCGAGGCGGGTCTACACCTACCTGCCGGGGAGAGGCTGGGATCTGCCCAACTTCATCTCGACCATCGGCGCCTTCATGTTCGGGCTGGCGGTGCTGCTGTGGGGCATCGACATGATCCGCAACTTCCGGCCCTTTGGTCCGCGCGAGGCCGGCAACATCCACGACGGCCCTGGCCTGGAGTGGCTGCCCAGCGGATTCTATTCGGTCCGGTCGATCCCGGTGGTGAAGAGCCTCTATCCCTTGTGGGACCAGAGGGGGCTGGCCAGGGACGTGGCGGCGGGCCGCTACCTCCTGCCGGGCGCGGCCCGGGGCGAGCGCCAGACCCTGGTCACCAGTCCGCTGAACGCCGAGCCGCAGTATGTGCTGCGGATCCCCAGACCATCGGCCTGGCATGTGTTCGGGGCGGTCTTCACGGCGGGCTTCTTCCTGATCCTGACCATCCAGGCCTATGCGGCCGCCGTCGTCAGCGGCGTGCTGGCCGTCTACTGCATCATGCGCTGGTGCTGGTTCCTGGACGCGCCTCACGCCCGCAAGACGACCGACATCGGGGCGTCGATCCGCGTGCCCAACTATGTGTCAGGTCCGTCCAGCCACGGATGGTGGGCCATGGTGATCGTCCTGGTCGTCGGCGCCATGGTCTGCCTGCTGGCTGCATTCTCCTATGTCTTCCTGTGGAGCCGACGGCCGGACCTGTGGCAGGCCCCGCCGGCCATCAGCTCGTTCATGGCGTCCGTCAGCCTGCTGGTCGTGGCCGGGCTTTGCGCCGGCGCAGCGCCGCGGGCCGTGCGATTGGCGCGAGAAAGAGCGGTGACGGCCGCAGCCGGCTTGCTGGTGCTGGCCTCCGCCGCGGCGATCGCAGCGACGATCCTGGAGGGAAGGGCGTGGTGGGCGACCGGATTGCGGCCGGAGGCTTCCAGCCAAGGGGCTTCGGTCTACGCCCTGCTCAGCTGGGCCGGGACCTTCGCGGCCATCGGCGGCTTGATGGGGGTCTATGTCATGCTGAGGCGCCTGTTCGGCCGTCTGGCCGCTGAACGCCCTGCGACGGTGGACCTGATCAGCCTCTTCCTGGCCTTCACCGCAGCCCAGGCTATCGGGGTGATCCTCCTGGCCCGCCTCTTCCCGGGCGGTGCGACATGACCCGCTGGCTGAGGATGACCGGCGGCCTGCTGATCTGGGCCGCGCACTTCGTCGGGGTCTATCTGATTTCCAGCGCCGCCGACGTCTGGTCGTCAAGCGAGGCCGGGAGCGCGCGCTGGATAGGGCTGGCCTTCAGCATGGGCTGTCTGTTCGCCATCATCGCCACGGCGGTGTGGCTCTGGAGAGGGCGAGGCGATGTCTCCGGTCCGGTGGCATGGGAACAGCGGGTGGGCCTGATGGGGGTTCTGGTCGCCGGGATCGGCGTTCTCTGGCAGACGGCGCCGCTGGCATTCTAAAGCTCACGGCCACGGCGGCCCGTATCGACGACCAACGGGCGCGCCGGCTGGACTGGCGCGTCTGGGCGCGGCCGGATCGGGGTGAGCGGGGAGGGAGAAAGGCTGTCGCCCTGCCGACGCTCCATCCCTCCTATGTCTTCGGGCTGGTTGATCCAGAGGCGTGTCAGCGTACGCGGGCGACCCTTGCGGAAGACATGCGGAGCTCAGGCGGCCGCGACCCCCGCATCCCGTCAGTCTCCTGCGCCCCCGGGCGCCCGTCTGCGTATAGCAACGGGCAGAATTATACGTACGGCATGCCTCTGGATCACGTGCGTACAGATCATCAGATATCGCCGCCTTCGAGTCGCGCGACGCGAGATCCGAGGCGCCTGTCGCGGACAGTCGAGGTCTCAATGTCCGCGTCTGCCTGCCGGCGCCAAGGGCTTCGAACTTTCCACACCGCCGAGAACTGCAAACGGCGTCGTTATGTGGCTGGCGCCTGCCTGGACAAGCCGTCTCGCCAACCTGGAGCCGTCCGGATCGTACCGTGAAGATCGACCAGTCAAGCTGGGACTGGACGCTACCTGCCTATATCCCATCCTCAATCACCTAAACGGAGGCGATCATTCATGGCTGGCGGCTGGACCCGGGACGGCGCTGTCCTCGACCAGATTCACGACACCGTGGTCGACGGCGTCCTCACCGCTCGCGCGCGCATGCCCGCCGGACCCGGCAGGGCGTTCTGTCTTGAATGCGGCGACCCCATTCCAGAAGCTCGCCGGCGGGCCATGCCGGGCGCGGTGACCTGTATTTCCTGCCAGTCCGGTCGGGACGGGCGAATTGTGACTGGAGGCGTCAATCGGCGTGGAAGCAAGGACAGCCAGCTGCGCTAGGGGCGCTTGTCACGCCGTCAACGCTCGGACAGTCGGGCGTCGGTGGCCGCTATGGGCGGTCGGCGGCTGTGTCCGGTATCGGCCACTTGCGACCGGGGCGGCCTTCCAGACGTAGATGCCTCCATGGCGACCTATGATTTCATCCTAAGCGGCGTGGACCCGGAGATGGCCCTTCAGGGCGCGGCGTCCACGGATGCTGAAGCCTGGCGGGAGGCCGTCCTCTTCCTTTCGGAGATCCTGCGCGAAAAGCCAGCCCGGGAGGGCGGCGTCTTCTCGCTCGAGGTCGTCGTTCGTCAGGAAGGGCGGGAAGTGTGCCGGGTCGGGGCGTCTTCCTATTGAAATCCGGCTGAGCGACGGCGGGAAGAAGACGGCCGGTTACGCCAAAGGGGGCTATCACGAAGCCGGCCGTCTGCCGATCTTCCCGAGAAGAATCCGCATTCACACAACGTCGGCTTCGGGGCGCTCGCTCCTTCAGTCGGGTTCCGGACTTTGCGGCGCCGATCAAGGTGTTTGGAGGGCCCGGACGGAGCGGGGCGAGGGGCGTGGCGTTGCTTCTGGGTTGCAAGGAGCAGGACCATGAGCATGCACGACCAGACCTTCCGGACCGTGGAACTCCCGGCGCTTCCCGGAAAGCTGGGCGAGATCGACGCCCTTCTGCAGGCGGCGAGATCGTCCGGAACGACAGGGGGCGAACGGGCCGTCCTGGATGAAATATCCCGGATCATAGCCCGGTCCGCCGAAGGCGAGATCTACCAGAAGCCGCTCGGCTGAGATCGTTGTTGCGCCTGCGCGGGCGGACGATTTCAACCCGCGCGGCAAGCCCTCTATTCCGGCGCGGATCCAGGCCGAGCCCGACGCTCGCCCGTCAGGAAAACCGCCGTCGCCGCGGGCCACCTGCGTCTCCCTTTGTCGACGATCGCCAGTGTCGTCCAGACGACAGTCTCGGCCACAACGCCGGTCGCGACGTTATGGGCTCTGAAAGGCTGGAGACATGGGCGTCGTCGTTTCTTTTCCCACCAAGGGCCGGGCAGTGGGCAGGCGTCGCGCCTGGATCCTGGCGGCCGCCGGGGCGGGCGCGGCTTTCCTGACTGCTATCGGCGTCGTGCTGGCCGGCCAGGATCTTCTGCGCGGCGCCCAAGCTGACCCGCCGCTCGAGGCGGAGGGACGTCTTTCAAGGCCCGTCGCCGCGTCCCCTGATCAGGCGGCCGTATCCTGGAGGGGCGCGTCGCGCGCGATCCAGCTGGGGGACTCCGCCGGACGCAGTGAGGCGGTCGTCGCAACTGGGGCGGACGCTCCCTGATCGCCGCAGCCGCAGGAAGCGGCCCGCAGTCCGGCCAGATTCAGAATCTGAACCTTTCCGCGACCGAAGCGCACGAGACCCTGGGCCTGGAGCCGTCCCGCGGCGGCGTTGACGCTGGTCCTCTGGACGCCGAGCATGGCGCCGAAATCGGCCTGGGTCAGGCGGAGAGGCGCGCCGTTGGCCCCGCAATGCAGCCGGACCAGCCATTTGGCCAGCCGCTGCTGAACCAGATGGGAGGCGTTGCAAGCCGCTTCGGCGGCCAGTCCGCTCAGGCGACCGGATGACTGCCGGGCGACCAGACGAGTCAGCCAGTCGCGGCCGAGGTTCTCGACAACGCAGTCGGCGGGCACGCGGCAAAGGGTGGTGTCGATCAGGGCGCGGGCCAGGGGGCGGTCGCCGTCGGGTTCCAGGGCCTGATCCCAACCGTGGACGGACCCGGCGACAATGGTCGCGACGCAGATGCCGTCGCCATTGGGGAAGAGACCCAGAACACCCGCCAGAACAAAGGAGAGAAAGCCGTCTTCCTCCAGGGGCTGGCCGGCAGGCAGGCGCGTGAGGTTGCGCCGGGCCAGAGCGGCGGATTGAAAGCGGTCGGGAAGCGCCTGGAAGACAGGGTGGTCGTGCAGGTCCAGGTGCGGACGATGAAGACCGCAGCCTGTATTGGCGAGGCTGATCATAGTTTGCATGTCGGACTCCTGAGGACAAGGTGACGCCCCGGGCGCGAACCGCACTTACATGGGTTAGGAAAAGCGAGAGGAGTCTGGAAAGACGCTTGCAGCCCGCGGCCTGTTTGCGGTCAGAGTCCGGCTCTGTGCACAAGGAACGACGGGCGAGACGCCGAATTGAGCTTCCGGAACAGGAGGCGACATGGCCCTTTACACCGTCTGCTACAGCGCACGCGGGACTGGCGTGCTGAGAACCGAGACCGTCGTCGCCGATGAGGCGCAGGCGGCCGTCGCACAGGTGAAGCGCCGTCTGGGCGGGAGCCGGACATTCCAGGAGGCCCGGGTCTTCGAGGACGGGGAACTGCGCTTCAACGTCTCGTCGGACGCCAGGGGCGTCGCGCCGGCGGGGGGAGAGATCAGCCCGAGACACTGAGAGACAGCCGGTCCCGTCACGGAACGCGTCTCCCGCCCGGGGCTTATACAGGCGCGCCATGCACCGAGGAGACCGTCCTGATCAGCCCCCTGATCCAGAAGCTGTCGCGTCGCGATGAACTCTCCGGGCGAGAGGAGGAGGTTCTGGAAGGGCTTCTCCAGCCTCCGATCGTCATACCGGCGGGGCGGGACATCGTCAGGCAGCATTCGTCGCCGGGGGTCAGCACCCTCGTCCTCGACGGCTTCGCCGCCCGCTATGTCATGCTGACGAACGGCGCAAGGCAGATCACGGAACTGAACGTGCCAGGCGACTTCGTCGATCTTCACAGTCTGATGATGAGCCCCATGGATCATGGAGTGGTCGCTCTTACGCGTTGTACGGTCGCCCAGTCTCCGCACGACGGCCTGCGTCGGCTGACGGAGAACCAACCCCATCTCACCCGCCTGCTCTGGCTGGACACCCTGATCGACGCCGCCGTGCACCGGCAATGGGTCGCAGGCCTGGGGCGCCGGACCGCGGTGGCGCGGCTCGCCCATCTGCTGTGCGAACTCTACCTCCGCCTGGAGATCGTCCATCGCGCAGGAGGCGGCAGAATGGAGGTGCCGCTCAGCCAGGCCGTGCTCGCGGACGTCCTCGGTCTGTCCGACGTCCACGTCAACCGGTCCATCGCCCAGCTTCGTAGTGCGGGACTGATCAGGTGGGCGGGACGCGTCGTCGAGATCGGCGACTGGGACGCCCTGGTCAGGCAGGCGGAGTTCGATCCTGCCTATCTGAGGCTGACGAGGGCGCCGGTCTAGGCCTGGTCGAACTCGAGGCCGTCGAGGACGAGGCCCGAAGGGCGGCGGTGGTTGCGGAATTTCCACAGGGAGACCGGCTCCGGAACCGGCACGTCCGAAAGACCGTCCAGCCCGGCCAGCCGTTCTTTCAGGTCGGTTTCGCCATAGTCGTCGCGAGGGAGGGAGCCTAGCCGCTCAAGCGGGCCGTTCGGAGCCTCCTCGAGGGCGGCGTGGTCCCGCCATAGACGCCGCCATTGCCGGATCCAGGCGCGGGTCGCCAGAATCTCGGACGGCGTCGCGGTCTCCACCTCGCCTGCGATGACCCGCATCAAGTCCATGATCGCGATCAGGTCGTCCACGACCGGGCGGTCGATATCGACATAGCGGGGGTAAAGCAGTTCCTCGCGGATGATGGAGACCATGGCGAACAGCCGGCAGAGTTCGGCAGGGCGTTCAGCGCCCGTTTCTGATTCAAGATGGTCCTTGAACCGACTGTCGAGATAGCGGAGCCCGGCGAGCATGATCAAACCTCCTTCTTTGCGGCGCAGGGACGGGACTGAAAGCCCCTCGTCCGGGCCGCGGCGCCCAGAGTCCGCTTTTGGTCACTGGCGCGAAAAGAGATCAGGCGGACCCCATGAAGCCGGGCCGTCAGGCGCGGCGCCGGTCCTTTCGCAACCCCTGCAGGAGGCGGGGATTGTTTCAGGATGCAGAACCAGATCGTCATCGTGGGCGGGGGCGCGGGCGGCCTGGAGCTGGCCGCTCTCCTTGGGCGCCGGCTGGGCCCTCGCGAAGGGCCGCGGAGGGTGCTCCTCATAGACCGGGCGGTCTTCCACCTTTGGAAGCCCTCCCTTCATGAAGTCGCGGCAGGCTCGCTGGACTCGAGACAGGAAGGTCTCGACTATCTGATGCTCGCGCGCCGAAACCACTTCAGGTTCGTGCTGGGCGAGCTTGAAGGTCTCGATCTCGCGGCGCGCCGCCTTCACCTGGCCGAAACCCGGGACGCCGACGGCGGCCTCCTGATCGGGGCGCGGTCGCTGGACTTCGAGCGCCTGGTCCTGGCGACGGGCGCCGGCAGCCATCTGTTCGACACGCCGGGCGCGGCGGAACACGCCTGTCTGCTGGAGGATGTGGCGGATGCGGAGGCCTTTCATCGTCGGCTCGCCGCGCTCTTCCTTTCATCGGCCTATGACGGTCGCCGCCTGCTCCGGATCGCCATTGTCGGCGCCGGGGCGACGGGGGTCGAACTCGCCACCGAGCTTCTGGAAGGACATGCGGTCCTGTCGGCGGCGCTCGACCCGACCGAGCGATTCACGCTCGAGGTGACGGTGGCGGAGGCCGCGCCGCGCATACTCGGCGGTCTTCCCGAGACGGTCGCCGACAAGGCGGCCCGCGCCTTGCGGGCGCGCGGCGTCCGGCTCGTCGTCGGGGCGCGGGTGACGCGCGTCCGGGCCGACGGGCTGGAGACCAGCGCCGGCGACATTCCGGCCGACCTGATCGTCTGGGCCGCCGGGGTCAAGGCGGCCGAGATCAACAGGCGGCTCGGCCTGGCCACGGGGCGCCTCAACCAGTTCATCGTGGACGATCGGCTCCGCGCCTCCTCGCCGGGCGTCTACGCCATGGGCGACTGCGCCGAGGCGCCCGGCCCCGACGGGCGCGCGGTGCCGGCAAGGGCCCAGGCCGCCTCGCAGGAGGCCGCCTATCTGGCAAGGGCGCTCACGCGCCCGGGTGATCCCGGGCCCTATCATTACCGCGACAGGGGATCCCTCATCTCCCTCGGCCCAGGCCACGGGCTGGGCTCCCTCATGGGCGGACTCGCCGGGCCTGACTTCCTGATCGAGGGCCTTATCGCCCGTTGGGCCTATATGGCCCTGCACCTCCAGCACCACCACGTCGTCGTGGGCCTGCGCAGGACCGTCCTGCTGGCTCTGAGCCGATTGTTCCATCGCCGGGTTTCGGGACGGCTCAAGCTTCATTGACGACAGGACGACGGACTGAGAGGCGCTCAGCCGCGCCGGGTTGGAGCCGGTCGCCGGGGCGCCGCTTGACGCCGGGCCCCGCCCGAGCGTCGCATCAGCGGCGTACCGCCCAAGAAGAAGGCCAGCAACCGGCCAAGAAGGCCGCCGCGCCTTTTCGTTCCGGATCCCGCTCTGGACATGTAGCCATCCTGGCCCTGGGTGCAGGGGCGCCCAACAACATGGGTTAGGAAGACGGGTCTCCCTCAGCGCGGGGAGTCCACCCTTGCCGCAGGGAAAAAGCGAGCCCGCCCCGATGTCGCCAGTGTCCCACGATTTGGGCCCGGGTGCGGAGGCACCGCGCCGATGCATGGTCGGGGACCGCAGGCGGCGCAATCTAGGTTCGGGTCGAGGCCGCCGCGGAACGGGTGTCGCCGCCCGCGTTCTGTCCGGCGCGGAAGATCTTGATGGGCTTGTTTTCCTCCAGACCGTCGGTCCGTCCGTCGGTCCGGGCCGGCGCGGTTACCGTAGGGTCGGTGTTCTCCTCGGGGTCGGGTCGGGTCGGCTTGTCAGGGTTTCGGGTCATGGCGTCCTCGCGAGCGGGCTTGAGGTTCAACCTCTCCTCGACCGGCGGGTTCCCGCCGCGCGGGCCTCATACGGCCGAGGGAATGAGCGGCCCGCAGACCGCGCTGAGATTGGCCGCCTGGACGAGACCGGGCAGGTCCTGCAGCAGGGTGCGTCCCGTGCGATAGTCGACGAGGACGTCGCGCCGGAGTTGCTGGAGCGTGCGGTTCATGTGGACCGTGCTCAGGCCGAGGATGTCGGCGAGCACGTCCTGGGTCAGGGGAAGGTGGAGGGCGCCGCCGTGCGCCGTTCCCAGGCGCACCTGGCGTTCGTGCATTTCCAGCAGCAGGTGGGCCGTGCGTTCGTAGGCGTTGAGCCGGCCGAGCCGGACGACCTGGCGCGCCATGCGCAGCCGCTCGGCCGTCCGGCAGCGCCGCCAGGCCTCGCTCAGGGAGGAGGCCTGGGCGCCGGGTTCGGAAAGCGTGTTCCAGAAGGCGGTGGCGTCCACCGTGACGACGTCGGTCAGGGCCCAGACCAGGAGATCGGCGTCTACCGATCCCGAGGCCACGATCACGTCGCCGGGGAGGCTGAGACCGATGATCTGGCGTCGCCCGTCGTTCAGCATGGCGCCGCGCGCGATCCAGCCGCTCGCCACCAGCCTGGCCTGGTCACGTTCGGGATCCATGAGAACGGCGGCGCCCGACGGCTGGTGCTGGGGCGCGCCGGTGAAGCTGCGACGGATCAGGTCCCTGCCTTCAACTCCTACCGGAGCGAAGCTGGCCAGCATAAGCTCCAGGGGGGCGGTGAGCCGCGCTTCAGGACCTGTATCCGACTGATTCTTCATGGCCTTCGACCAACAGCACGGCTTCGGCGTCCAGTTCTTCACATAGGTTGGTTTTCGCGCATTTCGCCCGAGCCCGTGGAGGAAATCAGGCGTGGTTCGAAGCGCCGCCGGTCCAGAAGGCGGCGTCGAGGTCGGCCGCGGGGCGGGTGTCGGCGCCCAGGCCTTCCGAAAGGATCTCCAGCGCCGGCGCCAGCCGTCCGGGACGGGAGGGCACCAGAGCGTCGCGAGGCGTCCAGAGGTCGTAGGACCGCATGTGGGCGTCGGCGGCCGTAAACAGGACGCAGAGATCCGCGGCGAGACCCACCAGGACCAGGCGGGTGGCGCCGAGGGAGGGCAGGAGCACCGGCAGACCTGTGCCGTAGAAGCCCGACTGCTGGGGTTTGATGACGAAGACATCGTCGTCGGCGGGGGCCAGCCGGCGGGAGATCGACGCCCCCCGCGCCCCGGCGCGGCAGGCCCGCTCGACGATCTGGCGGCGGTCTTCGGACCAGCGGTCGAAGTTGTCATTGACGTAGACGACGGGCGCGCCGCAGCGACGGGCGGTCGCACGAAGGTCGTGGATGACGAGGCTCGCGGCTTCGGCCTGGTCCAGGATCGCCGCGGCGCCGTCGAATTCCAGGTCGTTGATCATGTCTATGATCAGCAGGGCGGGACGGTCCCCCGCGGGATGTCCGCGATCCGTGGACGACATCAAGGGTCAGCCGCCCACATAGCGGTCGAACTCCTGAAGATAGCGCATCTTCAGTCGCTCCTGATCCCCGGCATGGGCCTTCAGATGGAGAAACCAGCCGTGCTCCTCCTCGTACATATGGGTCAGGACGGCGCCTTCGACATGCTCCCACTTGTTGAGCCAAGCTTGGGAGTCCGGCGGGATGGTCTCGAGTTCCGCCATCTGCAACTTGGCGGCGGTCTGCTCGCCATAGGCCAGACCGGCCTGGCCCTTTTGTCCGTGGCGGGCCATGGCCGGATAGAGCACCAGTTCCTCCGCCAGGCTGTGGCCGTTGAGGACGAGGGCGAGGGCGTCCCGCGCCGCCAGACGCTCCTCGCCCGGAGCCGCCTCTCGTCCGGACCGGAACGCCGCCCGGATCGCCTCATGATGATCCAGGGCCGCGGACAGCCAGTCTCCGGGTGCGGCGGCCTCCCGCGCGGCCGCCGTGGCCTCGGCCCGCTTTTCCGCCGAGGGCGCGGGCGTGATGGCGGCGAGCGCCTTGTCGATGACGGACATGCCTTTCTTCTCCCTGTGACGTCGGTCAGGTCCTAACGTTCCGCGGACAGGTCGGCCGGTTGAGACCGGAAGCCGACACAGAGGCCTGGCCGCGGATCAGACCGCGATCACCGCGCCGACGGCGGCGATGCGTTCGACCTCGGCGTAGGAGGGGCGGGCGAGGCTGGCGCCGAAGACGTCAGGATCAATCTCCTCATAAACCAGCCGGGCGCCGCGCCGGCGGGTCAGGTCGGCGAGGGCGGCGCGCACCAGGTCTTCGCCCGCCACGACCGGGGCCCCGGTGTAGAGCACGAAGCGTCCGCCGGGCGCGAGACGGGACAGAGCTTCGCGCGCCCAGTCCAGCGCGACCGCCGCCCCGTGCAGGCCGCCGCCGTCGCGGTACAGCCGCCCGCCGCGGCCTTCCATATAGGGCGGATTGGCCGTGATGAGGTCCCAGGCGCCGTCCGCGGGAAAGCCGCCGAGGCGAAGATCGATCGCGAGACCGGCGTGCCGGGCGTTGAGGCGGCTGAGGCGCAGGGCCCGAGGGTTGATGTCGGTGGCGACGACGGAGGATTGGGGATCGAGGGCGGCGATCGCGAGGGCTCCGGCTCCCGCGCCGACTCCGATCTCGAGCGCTCGTCGCCAGGCGGAGCCGGGCAAGGTCTGGCCAAGGAAGCGGACGTAGCGATAGCTGTCCGGTCCCAGGAAGACGGCCTGTTCCTCCGCCGAGGAGGCGGAATGCAGGTGCAGCCTGCCGTCCAGACGACTGACGCGGAGCCGGGAGCGGAGCCCGTTCCCGTCTTCCTCCAGAGCCCCGGCCTTTGTCAGGACGTCCAGAAGCCATGCCGGGGCGAGCGGCGGATCGAAGGCCCGGCCCCAGCCCAGGATGTCCCGGAGGAGGTCGGGCGCTTCCGCCCGGCGCCGTCGGGCGACCAGGCCATGCGTGGCCGGGGTGGGCGAGACGAAGTCGTATCCGGCGGCTTCCAGGCGGGAGAGCAGATCGAGGAGGGCGGCGTCGGCGGGCGAATGGACCTGCGACCTCACGCGGAGCGACGCAGGGGGGCTGCGCCCCAGAGATGGGCCCGGTAGGCGTCGAAGCAGCGGGCGCCGGCCATGAGCCGCATGATAGCGCCTTCAGCCAGAGCGCGGACGCACTCCGGGCGCTCCGCGACGAGGGGGCGAAGCACCTCCTCGTTCCAGGCCTCGGAATGGGCGATGTCCAGGGTGGCGTGAAGGGCGAAATACTTGCGCTCGACGCCGACCCCGAGCCGCTTCAGGCCCTCGGCCACGTGAGCGGCTCTCCATGGCGCGGTCAGCTCGACCGCCCCCAGGGCGCCGAGGGCGTGATAGGCGTAGCGCCTCTGGGTGGAGAAGGCGACCAGGGTGTTGCCAAGGGCGAGGGACGGCCACGCCGTCTCATCGATACGGGGATGCAGGTTGAGCGCCATGGCGAGACGGTCCAGCATGGGACCGTGCATGCCGGCTTCCGACCCGCGGCCCATTTCGTCCCAGTAGTTGCGCGCCAGTTCGAGCTTGGGACGGGCCGGCATCTTGACCTGGGCCATGGCCACGAGATCCTCGAACCCGGCCTCGCCCGCCACCTCCTGCAGCAGGAACCAGCGCATCTCCTCCATCGTCGCCGTCTCGGCGAGCCAGGGGAAGAGCGGGTCCGCCTCCCCGGGGCCGGAGCCCTTGAGCCCCTCGAACCAGGCGACGAAGGCGTCGGCCGTGGTCGGCAGGTCGGCCAGCCAGGGCGCGGCCTCGGTCCGGGCGCGTTCGACGAAGTCGCCCTCGACCAGCATCATCTCCGCATCATGGCGGAGATCGTCGCGCCAGGACGGTCGCGGCGTGGCCGGGGCGAGGCGGCGGTGGTTCCAGTGCGCCAACCGACGATGAAAGCCCGCCGGGTCCGAAGGTTCGGGGGCGGGGAGCGAGGCTGGACGCTCTGACGACATGAAAGGCTCCTGTGATCGGGACTGCCATACGTCCTGTCGCTACCCCGGGTTCCCGCGAGGTCCGGAGGCGGCGAAATCCCGGGCTCCGTGTCCGGTTTCGGACAGTGGAACTGCCTTCGGGACCGTCGGTTCATCCAGTCCTTCAGGGAGGCGTCGCATGGATGAGACTGGATTTAACTGGACGATCAGCCGGGTCGACGAGGCCTGGACCTGGGCCGTGACGGACCCGGCGGACGGGGCGGCTCTTGTCGCCGGCCAGGCCCCGTCACGCGCCGTCGCCGCCGCCATGGTGGTCCGCGCCCTCGTGCGCGGCATGACCGAGGAAGCGCCTCGCGAGTTGGCCGCATGAACGCGACGACGACGAGCGGAGCGCGGGCGATGCAGGTCCTGGAGCGGAGCCTCTATCGCGGTCCCCATCTTTACAGCGCCCGGCCCATGGCGCGCATCCGCCTCGACCTGGGTCGGATGGAGGACTGGCCGACGGATCGGCTCGGCGATTTCACGGCGCGCCTGCTGGAGGCGCTGCCGGGCCTTGAGCGGCACGGCTGCTGCTATGGCGAGCCGGGAGGGCTGGTGCGTCGCCTGCGTGACGGGACCTGGTTCGGCCACGTCGTGGAGCATGTCGCGCTCGAACTCCAGACCCGCGCCGGAACCCCCGTCACCCGCGGCAAGACGCGTTCGGTGCGCGGCCAGCCGGGCGTCTACGACATCCTCTACATCTATCGCGACGAGACCACGGCCCTGCTGGCGGGACGCCTGGCCCTTCAGGTCTGCAACGCCCTGCTGCCCGAAGCGCTCGCGGGGATCAGCGACTTGGACCGGGTCTGCGCGGACAGCCTTGATGCGCGCCTGCCGGGCGCCGTCAGCGCCGATGAAGCCGGGACCATTCTCCGCGAGGCGGTGCGCCGGACGGCCTTCGGACCCTCCACCCAGGCCCTCGTCGACGCGGCGAGACGCCGGGGGATTCCTGTCGAACGTCTCAATTCCGGCAGCCTCCTGCGTCTGGGCTGGGGTGCGCGGCAAAGACTCCTCCGCGCCAGCGTGACGGATCGCACGGGGCTGATCGCCGCCGAACTGGCGGGGGACAAGGCCCAGGCCAAGACCCTGCTCGAAGCGGTCGGTTGTCCGACGGCGCGGGGCGAGGTGGCGCGCACCGCGGACGAGGCGGTCGCCGCCGCCGCCCGCCTGGGCGGCAGGGTTGTGGTCAAGCCGCTTGACGGCAACCACGGACGGGGCGTGACCACAGGCCTGGACACGTCGGAAGCCGTCAGGAAGGCCTTCGCCCTGGCCGCGCCCCACGGACGGCGGGTCATCGTCGAACAGGAGCTTCCGGGGCGGGATTACCGGGTGCTCGTGGTGGACGGCAGGGTCGTCGCGGTCGCCGAGCGCCGGCCGCCCTGCGTCGAGGGCGACGGACGTCGTTCGGTCGCGGAACTGGTCGAGGAGGTCAACTCCGATCCCCGCCGGGGCGTGGGCCATGAAAACAGCCTGACCCGGATTCGCCTCGACGAGGAGGCGCTGGCGCTTCTGGCCCGCCAGGGCCTGTCGCCCGAAAGCGTTCCGGAGGCCGGCGTCAGGGTCCTGCTCCGGACCGCCGCCAACCTCTCGTCCGGAGGGACGGCGACCGACCGGACCCAAGAGATTCATCCGGCCAACGCCGCCATAGCGCGGCGGGCCGCCCTGGCCCTTGGGCTCGACGTGGCCGGGGTGGATCTTCTGGCCCCGGACATCCGCCGTTCGGTGCGCGACACCGGCGGCGGCGTGGTCGAGGTCAATGCGGCGCCGGGATTGCGCATGCATCTGTCGCCTTCCGAAGGCGAGGCGAGGGATGTCGCCCGGCCGATCGTCGAGATGATGTTCCCGCGGGGCGTCCGGTCCCGCATTCCCGTCATCGCGGTGACCGGCACCAACGGAAAGTCGACCGTGGGCCGGATGATCGCCCATGTGCTGCAGGCGGAAGGACGGACCGTGGGCCTGACCAACACCAGCGGCGTCTATGTCGACGGAGAACGAATCCGCGCCGGCGACGCCAGCGGTCCGCGCAGCGCCAGGATGGTGCTCAGTGATCCGGTCATCGACGTCGCAGTGCTCGAGTGCGCCCGGGGCGGCATCCTGCGCGAGGGCCTCGCCTTCGACCGCTGCGACGTCGGCTGCGTCCTCAATGTCCAGCCCGACCACCTGGGCCTCAAGGGCGTGGACACGCTGGAGGACCTGGCGAAGGTGAAGTCGGTCGTAGCCGAGGCGGTGTCGCGCAGGGGGCTCAGCGTCCTCAACGCCGATGATCCGCTCACCCTGCGCATGGCCCGCCATGCGGGGGGACGGGTCTGCTGGTTCTCCATGCGGGGCGGCGCCGAGACGCCGGGCTTCCTGCTCAAGCACGTGGCCGAAGGCGGCGCCGCAGTCCTCTATGACGCCGCAAGCGGAGCGATCGAGCTTCACGACAGGGGCGAGCGCCGCCGGCTGGCCCATGCGGCCGAACTGCCCTCGACCCTGGGCGGGGCGGCGGCCTTCAATGTGGCCAACAGCCTGGCGGCTGCGGCGACCTGCTACGGCGTGGGCGTGCCTCCGGAGCGGATCGGCCGGGCTCTCGCCGGCTTCACGTCCAGCTACGAGCAGAATCCCGGTCGCCTCAACATCTGCGACCGGCACGGCTTCCGGGTCATCATGGACTACGCCCATAATCCGGACGGCCTCCGGGCGCTCGGCGGCCTCGTGGCCGCGATCCGTCCCGCCGGGGGACGGACCATCGCCATGATCAGCATCCCCGGCGACCGGCGGACGCAGGAGATCGTCGCCATGGGCGAGATCAGCGCCGGCTTCTTCGACGAGGTCGTCTTCCGGGAGACGCCCGACAACCGCGGCCGTCCCGCGGGAGAAGTGATCCGCCTGCTTGGCGAAGGCGCGCTGCGGAGCGGAGCGGACGCATCGCGTTTCCGCGGCGTGCAGAAGGAGGAGGAGGCCGTGGCCGCATGTCTTGAGGCGGCGCGACCCGGCGACCTTGTCGTCCTGACGCCGACCCGCATCGAGGCGGTGTGGGCGCAAATCCAGGCCTTCCGCCCCGCCTTGCCGTCCTCGGCCCTGGGCCTGAATGCGCCAAGCGTCATCCTGGAGCCTCCTCATGGGTGAGGGCCCTCTGATCATCATCGGCGGACATGAGGACAAGACCGGCGAGCGGGTCATCCTCAACGAGGTCGCGCGGCGTCTCGACGGCGGCAAGCTGGTCATCGCGACCATCGCCTCCCATGAGCCCGAGGGCTATTTCGACAGCTATCGGGAAGGCTTCAGGGGCCTCGGCGTCGGGGAACTGATCGAACTCTACGTCGAGGACCGGGCGGAAAGCCACGAACAGGACCTTCTCGCCTTGCTCGACGGCGCCGCAGGCGTCTTCTTCAGCGGCGGCGACCAGCTGAGGCTGGCCAGCCAGATCGGCGACACGCCGATAGAGCGACGAATTCGTGATCTCCATGCGCGTGGCGGCGTGATCGCGGGGACGTCGGCGGGCGCGTCGGTGATGAGCGAGACCATGCTGGTCAAGGGACCCAGCGCGGAATCCTATCGGATCGGCGAGGTGCATATGGCCCCGGGCTTCGGTCTGCTCCCCAATGTCATCATCGACCAGCATTTCGCCGAAAGGGGAAGGTTCGGCCGCCTGCTGGGCGCGGTGGCCCACAACCCGCGGCTCATGGGGTTGGGCGTCGACGAAAACACGGCTGTGGTGGTGGAGCAGGGGCGGTTGAGGGTGATCGGAGACGGCGCCGTCTATGTCGTCGATGGAGAGGACGCGACCCACTCCAACATCTCGGAAGGCGGCGCCGAGGACGCCCTGTCCATGTTCGACGTGCGTCTCCACGTGCTTGCTCGGGACGACGGCTTCGACCTCGCCGGCCGTCGTCCGCAGCGCGCGACCCCCGAAGAGACGGGCGGGAGCGGCGATCCGCAGTGACCTGAACCCGACACGCCGGTCCCGGCGCTCGTCGCGGGGGTTAGCCTCCTGAACCGACTGCAAGGAGGGACGCCGACATGACCAATGCAGACGACGTCTGGCGCGACGTCTTCGTCACGGGCCTCAAGAACGCCCATGCCGTGGAAAACCAGGCCCTGGCCCTGATGGATCGCCAGATCGACCGCGCCCGAAACTTCACCGAGGTCGCCGACCGGTTGAAGGCCCACCGTCATGAGACCGAGGGACAGATCCTCCGTCTGGAGACCCTGCTAGACGGCTTCGACGAGAAGCCGTCCGGGCTAAAGGACGCTGCGCTCTCGCTCGGCGGCAATCTGGCGGCCATGAGCCACAGCTTCGCCGAGGACGAGATTCTGAAGAACGCTTTCGCCAACTACGCCTTCGAGAACTTCGAGGCGGCCTCCTACCGGGCCCTGATCCTTCTGGCTGAGAGCGGGGGCTATTCGGCGGCCTACGACCCCCTCGCCGCCACCCTGGAGGAGGAGGTGCGCATGGCGCGCTGGGTCAACGACAGCCTGCCCATGCTGGTCGAGAAACACCTCGAGCTCAGGCGCGCCGGCGAGAAGGCCAGCCGCTGAGCTATCAGGCGAATTCTGAACCTATTTTCCTTTTTATCAATCGGATGACGACATCATGTTCATGCATAACAAGAAGCTGATGTATACGGTTCGGGTCGCCGAACCTAACCCGGCCCTCGCCACGCTGATGCTCGAACAGTTCGGCGGACCCCAGGGGGAACTGGCGGCCGCCATGCGCTACTTCACTCAGGGGCTGGCCGACGAGGACGTCGGTCGTCGCGACATGCTGATGGACATCGCCACGGAGGAACTGAGCCACCTGGAGATCATCGGCTCGATCGTCGCCATGCTCAACCGCGGGGCCAAGGGAAGGCTCGCCGAGGCCGCCGAGGAGGAAGCGGACCTTTACGCCGGCATGACCTCAGGCGGCGAAAGCCACACCATGTCCATCCTCTATGGGGGCGGCACGGCTCTGATCAACTCCGCCGGCGTGCCCTGGACGGCGGCCTATATCGACTCCATCGGCGATCCGGCCTGCGATCTGCGCTCCAATATCGCGGCCGAGTCCCGGGCCAAGATCGTCTATGAGCGGTTGATCAACGTCACCGACGATCCGGGGATCAAGGACGCCCTGACCTTCCTGATGACGCGCGAAGTGGCCCACCAGAAGTCCTTCGAGAAGGCCCTCTACGCCATCCCCGCCAACTTCCCGCCCGGCAAGCTTCCGGGCCATCCGGACTTCGCCGACAAATACTACAACATGTCCCAGGGGGAGGGCGATGCGAGAGGGGCCTGGAACGAAGGCGAGCAGTGGGAGGTCGTCGATGATCGCGACGCCCAGGCGGCGGTGGACGGCGGCGCGGGGGACGCCTCGGTCAAGCTGTCGGCGGCCGACAAGAAGACGGTGCAGGCCTTTGCGGCCCGCACCCGGTCCGACCCTTCGGCCGATCCGATCACCGGAGCCGATCTCGGCGCCGGCCCGGGAGCCGGGCGAACCACGCCCCTGGAAGCCCAGTCCTGATTGCGGATCCAGGCGTGCTGCGGGGCGCCCTCGCCAGGGGCCTCGCGTAGGCCTCAGACCGGCCGCCCGCCGCGCGCAAGGTCTCGGCGGTCTCAAGGGAGCGACGACAGGGTGAAGCCAGCACGACTTCGGGGCGTTCGTGAGCGGGAAGGTTCGCGAACCAGGTTTCGGGGGCGCGGGCCTGCACAAGGCCTTGGGGGCTCAGCGGTACGTCCGCGTCCCGCATTTCAAGCTGGATGCGATCATGGCCGGCGGCCTCAACCGCGACATCGCCGACGCTTGCCCGTGGCGAACCAGCCAGAGGGCTGCGGATCAGCGGGACCGGTCAGCCCTCGCGGCCGGTGTCGCCTTGGGGGGAGATCGGCGAGCCTGAACCTCGGCCGCCGCATCTCGCCCGCTCGTGGAGGAGCGCCGGTGCGGCTCGACGGTCTCAGGCCGCCTCGGCCAGCGCAGGGACGGCCGGGGCGGACTGGACGACGTCCTGACCGCATTTGTTCGGAAGAGGGTCCGGCGCAACCGGTTCCGGGCGCTTAGCCGGAGCCGCCGCAGGGCAGGGCGGCGACGTGAAGACATAGAAGCCGCGGTCGGCCATGGCGGCGAAGAAGTCCTGATCGTAGACGCGATCCGCAAACATCGAAGCTGACAGTCTCCCTTCTGTTCATCGGGAGGGCGTAACGAGACCCATGCGGCGGCGTTCCATGGGTCCGGCTTCCGACTCTTTGAGCGCGAACTTCAATCGCCTGCAGCTCGCTCAAGGGGCGCCTCGGCGCCCGTCATTCGCGGGTCGGGTCGCTTTTCCTGATTTCTCAGAAACCCGGTCAATGCCGTGGCGAGGTAGACAAGGGCCAGGAGCAGAAGGAGGAGGCCTCCGAACTGCAGGAGGCGCCGGGGGTTGCGCAGGACTGGCGGCTTGTCGGCGGATTTCATCGGAGCGCCTTCCTTCTGGCCGGGTGTTCGTGGGTTCAAGCGCCCGGAGCCCTCGCCTGTTCCCGGGGGAGCCGCTGGCTCGCCGATCCGCCGTTTCGAGGACGCCTCCGGAACGCGTGGGCCGCCGAAGCGCTACCCGGGAGCAGCGAGCGGCCGGACGCCCAGGTCCTTCGCGGTCGTACAGACAATCCCGAGCCAGGTGAGGAATGGACATGAAATTCTATGAGATCGTCGTCGCCGACGCCCATGGCGCCGAGCGCAAGCTGAGGGTGCCTTCTCCGACGGACGCCCAGGCGGCGGACGCCGCCGCCCCGCTGTTGAACAGCGGGGACTCCATTCTTTCGATCCGCGAGACGCCCGACGACGGCCTTCAAAGAACCGATGGTCCGCCCCCCAAGACCCAGGCGGAGGAGCTCGCGCCGACCACGCCCGGCATGGCGGCCCGTCGCGATGCTTCGTGATCCATGCAGGCCGCCCCGGCGGAGACCCCCGGCGAGATGAAGCTTCGTGTCGGCACGGCGGGCTGGGCCATACCGGCCGGGGTGAGAGACCGGTTTCCTGTCGAGGGGAGCGGGCTCGAACGCTACGCCGGCCGGCTCGGCGCCGTGGAGATCAACTCCACCTTCTACCGCCGCCACCGGGTCTCGACCTTTGAGCGCTGGGCCGCCGCCACGCCGCCGGATTTTCGGTTCGCCGTCAAGGCGCCGCGCGAGATCACGCACCGTCGCAAGCTGGAGAACTGCGAAGGCCTGCTCGCGGACCTGGCCGCCGATCTCAGGGGGCTGGGCGATCGCCTGGGGCCCGTCCTGATCCAGACGCCGCCCGGCCTGGCCTTTGACGAGACCCGGACAGGTTCCTTCCTGCACGCCTGCCGCGCCCTGCTCGAGGCGTCGATCGTTCTGGAGCCGCGACATCCTTCCTGGTTCACGGCCTCGGCGGATGACTGGCTCGCCTCGCGCCAGGTCGCGCGCGTCGCGGCCGATCCGGAGCCGGAGCCGGCGCCGGGCGCGGGCCGGCCTGGCGGCGCCGCAAGCCTGGTCTATTTTCGTCTTCACGGCAGTCCGGACATGTATCGCTCGGCCTACGGGGGCGAGCGGCTCAAGGCCATCCTGCAAAGGGTCATGGCGGCGGGCACCGCCGGGGCCGAGCGCTGGGTCGTCTTCGACAACACCGCCTCGGGCGAGGCCGCCGCGGACGCGCTGGCGCTCGCTGCTCTGGCGGGCGCCGCCTAGTCGCCGGTGTGGTCGTGGGGGGCGGCGACCGGCTTGGATTCGGGCGACTCGCGCTGCCTCAGGAAGATCGACAGGACCACCAGCACCGCCGTGGACAGGAACTCGCTCTGCCAGTTCTGGAAGGACTCGAACCAGAGCTGCGGGTCGGCGAGATAGGCGAGAGCGCCCTTCGCGGCTTCTCCATGCTGCCGCGCCTCTTCGCCGGCCGCTCGCGCGCTCTGGGTCCAGTGGACGAGGAAGGAGAGGATGAAAAGCAGGATCAGCGCCAGACCCAGGGCACGTGCGTAGACCGCGCGTGAGAAGGCGCCCCAGCGCAGCGGCGCGGGCGCGCCCGGCTTTCGGGCCTGGGCCGCCAGGTCGGCGTCGCGCGGCGGAGCCTCGGGATCCCGGGATTCGGACGAGCCCTTCTGTATCAGGAAGGCCGTGAGGACCACATAGGCCGCCATCTGCAGGAACTCGCTCTCCCAGTTTTCGAAGACGGTCGACAGGAAGGGGGCGCTTCCCAGGTATGCCATCAGCGTGCCGCCGTCCTGACCGTGTCGCAGGGCCTCCGCCGTCTCGACGCGCCAGCCCGCGAGGGCGTGGCCCAGGATGCTGAGGGCGAAGAAGAGCGTCAGGACAAGGGTCAGGCTGTTGTCTCGCAAGAAACGCATGGGGCCTCCGGTTCCTCCATGAAAGACGTCGCTTGACGGCCAGGGCTCCTCTGACGCGCCAAGCGCCGCAAGGGCTCCCTGTGTCGGGTAGAGAGCGTGTGAAACGGACCTCTGCGACAGGGATAGCCCTGTCTCACCGCTAGGACGCCCCTCATGAACGCCCAGCAGTCCGGAGCGCTTTCGCTCGCCTCCATCGCCCTCAACCTGACCCTGCTCGACACCCTCGTGGAGAAGGGACTTCTCGACCAGGAGGAGGTGCGGCGCCTCTTGCTCCAGGCGGACGACAAGGTCGGGAAGAGCCCGTCCATGGAGGTCACCCGGGGCTTTCTCGCCGGTCTCCGTCGTGATCTGGGGCTAGACCAAGCCTAGGAGCCCCGCCGCCGCTCGAACGGGGCGACGGGGCGAGCGCAGGCTTCGCCTTGGCGCTCTCGGCGGACCGAGACCCCCAGCGCTCGGCCGGCGGCTTTCCAACGGACACGCCCCTGCGCAGGTTCCGGCGGGGCGCAGGCGGTGGATGGGCCTTGTGTCGCCTTTCCGACAGTGTCGGGCAGCCCCGCTGCGCGGGGCTCGCAGGGGCCTCGTCGTGACCGGTAGCGGTCGCTGGAAACCCCCCGGCCCGACGTGCGCTTCGTCTGTCACATCCACAAGGAGCTCATGACCATGCGACACGCCCCGACCTTCGCCGCCGCCGCCGCCGCCGCCGCCGCCGCGCTTCTGTCCGCATGCAGCCCGCAGGGCGGAAACGAAGCGGTCGACAAGGCCCAGGACGCGGTCTCCGCACCCGTCGGCCAGACCTCGGCCGCGACCATGGGGAGCAACCTCGTCAGCGCCTATGTGCCCGGCGCGGCCATGGGAGACATGTATGAGATCCAGGCGGCCGACATCGCCCTGGAGCGCGCCAAGCGGGCCGACGTCAAGGCCCTGGCCCAGATGATCAAGACCGATCACACCGCCGCCGCCGCCGCCCTCAAGACGGCCGCCGCCTCCGCGGCTCCGGATGTCGCGCCGCCCGCCGAGCTGGATCAGCGTCGCAAGGGCCTGCTGGACAATCTGAGATCGGCGGGCGTGGCGGACTTCGACAAGGTCTATATCGACCAGCAGGTGGCGGCCCACCAGGAGGCCGTGACCCTGCATCGCGGATTCGCCGACAATATGGATGCGCCGGCCCTGGCGGCCCACGCTCGGACCGTCCTGCCGAAGATCGAGGCTCACCTGCAGAAGGCCCAGGAGATCCAGGCCGCGATTTCCGGCTAGGCGACATGGCGCCCAGGCTGAAGGTCTTTGAATGGTCGGACGGGTTTCACCGTTTCACGGTGGCCGCCCCCTCCCGACCCAAGGCCCTGGCCGCCTGGGGCATTCAGCAAGACATCTTCGCTTCCGGGCTCGCCAGGGAGGCGCCCGAAGCCGAGGACGCCGAGGCGGCTCGGGCGCGCCCTGGTGAGGTCGTCGAGCGGGGGCTGGCGGTTGATGTCGGCCAGGCCGGTCCCCGGGCGGCGCGGCGGAAGGCGCGCAAGCGACCGACCGCGGCGGAGCAGCGTCGGGTTCGGAGCCTCGAGAACGAACTGGAGGCGCTTGATCGGGCTCACGCCGACAGCGCGGAGGCTGTTCGCGCCGAGATGAAAAACCTTGAAGCGCGGGCCGCCGATGAGAAGGCGCAGTTTGACCAGACACGGACCAGGCTTGTTCGCGAGCTGGCCAAGGCGCGCGGGAAACTATGATGGGCGGAGGCGGCCGCGCCTCCCCGGAACCGGAGAGAAATCATGCAGACGCAGCCGACAAGCACTGACGCGGACATGGCGTCGACAGGCTTTCTGAACCAGGACGTCCATGACGGGGATCATGCCTCCTCGTCCATACAGGCCGTCATGATCAACCGGCCCCGATCCGAGCTCTACGCCTTCTGGCGCGAGTTCCGGAACCTTCCTCTTTTCATGGCCAATGTCCGGTCCGTCAGCAGCGACGGACGCGACTGGGTCATAGCCGGGCCCGGCGGCATGGATGTCGAACTGGAAACCGAGATCGTCGAAGACCGGCCGGGCGAGAAGATCGCCTGGCGGTCCACGGAGGCGGCGGACGTCGATCACGAGGGCTGGGTCGAGTTCCGCGACAACGCCTTCGGGCGAGGGACCGAGGTCCGCGTCATGATCAGCTATGACCCGCCCGCCGGCGCCGTGGGGAAGCTGGTGGCCAAGGTGATGCAGCGCGAACCGCGCATCCAGGCCCGACGCGAGCTTCGCCGCTTCAAACAGCTGATGGAGACGGGGGAGGTTTCCACCTCCCAGGCTCCCGCCGCCGCGCCCCGCGGCTGAACCTCAAGGACGAATTCCATGCGCGCACTGACCTGGCACGGCAAACACGATGTCCGGGTGGACACGGTCCCCGATCCCGAGATCGTCAATCCCCGCGACGCCATCATCAGGATCACCGCCACCGCCATCTGCGGCTCGGACCTTCACCTCTATGACAGCGTCATCCCCGGCATGCACCGCGGCGACATCCTCGGCCACGAGTTCATGGGCGAGGTGGTCGAGGTGGGGCGCGGAAACACCAGCCTGCGGGTCGGGCAGAAGGTGGTGGTCCCCTTCGTCATCGCCTGCGGCCAGTGCTTCTTCTGCGGAAAGGAGCAGTATTCCGCCTGCGACAACTCCAATCCGGCCGACAAGTCCGACGCCTCCGAGGTCGCCTACGGCTACCCGGCGGCGGGGCTGTTCGGCTATTCGCACCTGACCGGCGGCTATGCGGGCGGGCAGGCGGAGTACGCCCGCATTCCCTATTCGGACGTCGGACCTATCGTCGTGCCTGACGGTATCGAGGACGAGAGGGTGCTCTTCCTGTCGGACATCTTCCCCACCGGCTGGATGGCGGCGGAAAACGCCGGGATCGAGCCGGGCGACACGGTGGTGGTCTGGGGGTGCGGGCCCGTCGGCCTGTTCACGATCAAGAGCGCCATCCACATGGGCGCGGCGCGGGTGATCGCCATCGACCACCATCCGCGCCGTCTCGCCCTGGCGAAACAGAACGGCGCCGAGGTGCTCAACTATCATGAGGTCAAGGTGCTGGAGGCCCTCAAGGAGATGACGGCGGGCATCGGCCCTGACGCCTGCATCGACGCCGTGGGCATGGAGGCGCACGGTTTCGCGTCGGACAACATCATAGATGCGGTCAAGCAGGAGACGAAACTGGGCACGGACCGCCAGCACGTCCTGCGCGAAGCCATCATGGCCTGCCGCAAGGGCGGCCGCATCTCCATGCCCGGTGTCTATGGCGGCATCGGCGACAAGCTGCCGATCGGCGCCTTCATGCAGAAGGGGCTGACCCTGAAGACGGGGCAGACCCATGTGCAGAAATACCTGCCCAAGCTGCTGGAGCTGGTGATGGACGGTCAGATCGACACGACCGACCTCATCAGTCATCGCCTTCCCCTCGAGGAGGCGGCGACGGCCTACAAGAACTTCCACGACAATCCCAATGAGTGGACCAAGGTCGTCCTCAAACCCTGAGCCGCCTCAGTACGCCCGGCTCGTCGGGCGAACAGGACGAAGGCCCGTCTCCGGTGGAGACGGGCCTCGATGGCGGAGCCTTGCGGCTCGACGCGGTCGGATGAAGGCGGGCGGTCGGGGCTAGTCCGGGCTCAGGCGACGGGCCCAGCGGGCTTCGTCGCTCGAAGGACCGAGGCGTTTACTGGCGATTGTCGCGTTCATGGCGCTTCTCCTCGCTGGACGCCTGCCGTGTCGAACGCGCCTCGGCCGAATGACCCTTGTGCACATCCTTCTCGCCTCCGCCGCCCGAGACCTGGCTGCGAGGCGACAGATGATCGGGATCTTCGGCGTCCTTCACCACGGGATCGGGCTGCGGGGCCTGCCGGTTCTGGTGACTTGAGCCCGGGCCGCCCCAGCGGTCGGCGTCCTTGTCTCGGTCCATTGACGTGTCTCCCTCTGTTGATCCACGCCTGTCGAACAGCCGGCTGGAGGCCGCGTTCCTACTGTCCGGCAGCGGGCGCAATCAGCCTTTTTGGAACCCGTCCCGGACATGCGTGGGGGCTCCGGCGCGGGGCCGGCGAGGAATGCGGCGGCTGCGAACAGCGGGTGGGACCGTATCCTGGCATGGCGCCTGATGTTGAAAACGCCATTGTCAGGCGGGGATGTAGTTCCTGATTTGTTCTTTTTCTGCTAGGCGTGGCGCATGGACGTCGCCGCGCCTCGCAAGATCATCCATGTGGACATGGACGCCTTCTTCGCCTCGGTGGAGCAGAGGGACGATCCCGCCCTGCGCGGTCGTCCCGTCGCCGTCGGCCACGCCGCTTCGCGCGGCGTGGTCGCCGCCGCCAGCTATGAGGCGCGCAGGTTCGGCGTGCGGTCGGCCATGCCGTCGAGCACGGCCTTGCGGAAATGCCCTGAGCTGATCTTCGTACCGCCCCGGTTCGAGGTCTATCGCGCCGTCTCGGCGCAGATCCACGCCATCTTCGCCGACTACACACATCTGATCGAACCCCTGTCGCTCGATGAGGCCTACCTCGACGTCACCGCCAATATCCGGGGACTGCCGACGGCCTCGGCGACGGCGGAGGAAATCCGCGCGCGCATCCTCGAGAAGACGGGCCTGACGGCCTCGGCCGGGATTTCCTACAACAAGTTCCTGGCCAAGCTGGCCTCGGACCAGCGTAAGCCGAACGGCCAGTTCGTGGTCCCGCCCGGGCGAGGAGAGGCCTTTGTCGAAGCCCTGCCGGTCAAGCGTTTCCATGGCGTGGGGCCGGTCACGGCGGAGAAGATGAACCGCCTGGGCATAGAGACCGGCGCGGACCTGAGGCGTCAGTCCCCGGCCTTCCTGCAGCATCACTTCGGCAAGTCCGGCGCCTGGTATCATGGCGTGGCGCGGGGAGAGGATCAGCGCCCGGTCAATCCGGATCGCGAGCGCAAGTCGAGCGGATCGGAAACCACCTTCGCCAGGGATCTGGTCGATCCGGCGGCGATCGAGGCCGGTCTGGACGAGATGGCCGACGATGTCTGGGCCTGGTGCGAAAAGGCCGGGTCGCTCGGCCGGACCGTGACGGTGAAGGTCAAGTGGGCGGACTTCCAGCAATCGACCCGGAGCCGCTCCTTCAATGAGCCGGTCGCCTCGAAGGCGCGGTTGCGCGAGATCGCCCGCCTGCTGGTGCGGTCCCTCTATCCTCCGGCCAGGGGCGTGTGCCTGGTCGGGGTGACCCTGTCCAATCTGGAGAAGGCCTCGGCGAAGCCTGACTTGGGCGAACTGGCGCTGTGACGGTCATGCCTCAGGCCGATCTGTTCGGCCACGTGTGCGCGCCTGCCGTTCCACCGGGCTTCGACTACTGGCCGGAGGTCCTGACCGGGGCGGAGCAGGCGGCGGTGGTCGAGCAACTGCAGGGGCTGGACTTCAGCCCCTATGAGCACATGGGCTACCAGGGCTTCCGGCGGATCGCCGCCTTCGGACGTCGCTACGACCTGGAGCGGGGCCGGCTGGAAGCCGCGGATCCCTGGCCGGCGTTTCTGCAAGACCTGCTGCGACGTCTGACGGGACGGCTCGATCTGGACGAGGCGGCTTTCGTCCAGGCTCTGATCAATGAATACGCTCCCGGGGCCGGCATCGGCTGGCACCGGGATCGGCCGATTTACGGGGAGATCCTCGGCGTCTCCTTTCTCGCGCCCTGCGTCATGCGCCTGCGCCGGAAAGACGGGACGGGATGGCGTCGGTCAGCCGCGCCCCTGGCGTCTGGATCGGCCTATCGACTGTCAGGCGAGGCGCGGAGGGACTGGGAGCATTCGATCTCGCCGATGACGGCCCTGCGCTATTCGATCACCTTCAGGACCCTGGCCTGACCGCAGAGCCTAGCTGGCCAGGATGTCGGCGGCTTCGGGATAACGCTGGGCCAGACGGGAGGCCCAGTCCGCAGACATCGGGCGAGCCTGGCGCGCCTCGCGGGGGCGCGCCAGGACGAGGGCGGCCGCCTCCCTGTGAGCGGGCCAGTCCATCAGAAGACGCATGGCGGCCTCGAAGTCAGGGTGGCTGGAGGCATGGGCGAAGGCGCGGTCCAGGGCCTCGACGTCGTCGAAATCGGGCAGGCGCGAGAGGTAGTCGCGCAGAACCGGGGCCGCCAGGTCGCGCTCGAACAGGGTCCACCGCAGGTCCTGGGCCTCCTGGCGGTTTCCTTCGGCCTCGAGCACGTCGATGGAGGCGGCTTCCCAGGCCGGGGTCAGACGGGGCGCGCCCTCCTTCGGGTTATGGCCGAAGGTCCAACGCCGGTTGAGCGGGGAGGGGCGCAAGGGGGCTTCCAGGGCGGCGCGGGCTTCGGCGACGCGGCCGGCGTCCAGAAGGCGGCGGGCGATGTCCGCGGCTATGTCGGGCGAACCGGCCTGTTCGGGGGTGACGAGGGACAGCCAGAGATCGAGGTCCCCGGCCCTGTCCGCGAGGCGGCGCAGCAGGTTCCGGCCTGCCGGGGTCTTCCTGGCCGAGGCGTCCAGGCCGTCCAGCAGCCGGCGCGCCGCGACGGGGCCCAGGGCGTCGCTTGCAGCGGAAATCCAGCGTCCATAGTCCTGCGGACGCCGTTCAAGGGCGTCGACCAGATCCTGCAGGGCCTTGTCGCCGCCAGCCTCTGCGAGCGCGAAGAGATCAGGCGCGGCCGCTTCGAAGGCGGCGGGGAGTTCGCCCCGTGTGTCCTTCACGCGGGCGGCCAGGCCCGGATAGAGGTCGAACCAGCGGATGAGGACGGCGAGCGCCTCGGCCGGCGCCTCCGGCGACAGACGCTCGACGGTCATCCGGAAGTGGGCGTTGAGGTCCTCGATCAGCTCGCCGCGCTTGCGCCATGACACGCGGGTGCGGGCGGCGGCGAGAGCGGTGATACGCTTGTCGATCTCCAGGGCCAGGACATCAGGCCCCGCCTCGGCCGCCAGTTCGAGACGAAGGCGGCGCTTCAGGTTCGGGTTTCCGGCGCCGGCCTCGATCAGCAGGTCGGCCAGGCGCGGCGCGCCGAGGTGGACGAGGCTTGCGGCTGACAGCCGCGTCGAGAGTCTTGATTGACGCGCCATGAGGTCCTTTGCGAGGAGGGCGAACCTGCCCGAACCCTTATAACATGCTCATCCAGACGCTTGCCGAAACGGGAGAGGTCGGGTTCGGCGAGGGGTCTTTTAGCGAGATATCCGTTCCGACGGCTTCATGGCGCCGCCGGCCCACTGAAGGCCCGCTCTGATGGTCGGCGCTCAGGCGTGGAAAGTCGACCGTTCCGCGGCTGAGTCGCCGGAAGCCTGGACCGCCCGCTCGATGGCCGCGTAGAGGGTTTCGGGTTGCACCGGCTTGCCGACGAAGTCATCCATCCCCGCCGCAGCATATTCTTCCCGCTGATGCTGCAGGGCGTTGGCCGTCAGGGCGAGGATCGGCGTGCGCCGTCGTCCAAGGAAGGTCTCTTCGGCGCGGATCGCGCGCGTGGCGGCGATGCCGTCCATGACGGGCATCTGTACGTCCATGAGGATCACGTCCCAGTGGCGCTGCCGCCAGGCCTCGAGGGCCTCCAGGCCGTTTTCGACAAAATGGCATTCCACATCGACTGGTTCGAGAAGAAGCTCGAGGACCTTGCGATTGATCGGGTGATCCTCCGCCGCCAGGATTTGCAGCGAAACGGGCCGGTCGCCCGGCGGGGTT
This sequence comes from Brevundimonas sp. UBA7506, assembly GCF_002479495.1. Classification (GTDB taxonomy): domain Bacteria; phylum Pseudomonadota; class Alphaproteobacteria; order Caulobacterales; family Caulobacteraceae; genus Brevundimonas. The sequence goes on along the minus strand of NZ_DLNQ01000005.1, from coordinate 712,026 downwards.
TCGCAGATGGCGGCCGCAGGCCGGGCGGGTTCCGCCTCTTGCCGAGGCCGCGGCGGGTTGCGTTGTTCGGGCAGCGGGAGGACGACTTCAAACCTCATGCCCGCTTCCGGAAGACGTTCGGCGCGAATGTCGCCCTTCATCAGCGCGACCAGATCGGCGCAGAGAGAAAGGCCCAGACCGGCGCCGCCGTGACGGCGCGTCGGGGACTCGTCGAGCTGCACGAACTTCTGGAAAAGCAGCGCCATCTGGTCGGCGGCCACCCCGGGCCCGGTGTCGGACACCGCCAGCCGCAAGCCCTGCGGGGCGGGGCGAGCCTCGACCAGTATCCGGCCATGGTCAGTGAATTTGACGGCGTTCGAGATGAGATTGGCCATGATCTGGCGCACCCGCGTTTCATCGCCGACATAGACCTCCGCAAGGTCCGGCGAAGCGGCCAGACGCAGCTCCAGACCCTTGGCCGCCGCCGCGGGTTCGAAGAGGCGGACCAGACGGTCGAGCAGGTCGCGCAGGGCGAAGGGGCGGGAATCCAGAACGAAGTGACCGGCCTCGATCTTGGACAGGTCAAGCATGTCGTTGAGCAGGACCCTGAGCGCTTCGCCGGATTCCAGCAGCAGCAGACTCTGCTCGCGCTCGCGCGGCGGCAGGTCGGCGCCCGCGAGCGCTCGCGCCAGACCCAGGACGCCGTTGAGCGGCGTCCTGATTTCATGGCTCATATTGGCGATGAAGGCGCTCTTGGCCCGGCTGGCCGCTTCCGCCTGACGGCGCGCGGCGACCGCCGCCGCCTCGGCGGCGCGCTGGCGCGCCATGGTCCTGGACAATCCCCTGACGGCGGCCACGGTCGCGGCCGCCAGCAGAATGCCGGCCACCAGGAGCTGCACCGCCGCAAGCGGCGAGTCATAGCTGAGGTAGAGGAAGAGCGGCAGGCTCAGGAGCAGTCCGATATGGGGAGCCAGGGCCGCCAGGGCGACAGCGCGCGAGCCGCCGGTCGTCATGGCCCCATTGATGAGGGCTCCCGAAGCCAGGACCGCGGCGCAGACAAGGCCGAGCGTGTCCAGCGTCATGGCCTGGCGCAGGGCGAAGCTGGCGAAGACCAGGTTGCCCGCCAGGACCAGAGCCAGACCCGGAAACGTCAGACGTCGCCGGAGCCGGGGGGAGGCGCTCCACAGGGCGGTCAGGAAGCGCTCGCCGGCCTGGACGAGAAGATAGGTCCCGGTCCAGGCCAGGGCGAAAAGGGAACCCGTCATGGGCCAGAAGACCAGGGCGATCAGCAGGCCGAACCCGATCCGCGTGCGCCACTGCTCCGCGCGCCGCCTCAGGGCCTCTCCAATCCACCGTCGCTCCATAGGGGTCATGCCGGTCTCTCCTGACCTCGAGGATGGTGGGACGGTCTTCGTCAACAAAACGTTCGGCGTCTGTGTGAAGCGGAACAGAGCATGGCCCTTGATCATTGCCGCTACGGAGCTGTGATGCGCTCCATCCTTCGGCGGGCGGACGTCGTCGTCGCAAGGCGCGCGGCGTCCGCCATCCGCCGTTGGAAAGTCCCCCGGTTCCCGGTCGGGGGCGCCGCCAATGTCGGGACTGTCCTGTGTCGGGCATCCGACACAGGGAGACGGCGGCCGGCGAGAGCGCTTGACGAAGGAGGGGAGCCGGGAGCGATCCATGTCCTATCTGGTCACCTATGAAACCGGCGAGAAAGACCTCGCCACCTGCGTGTCCGACGACCGCGCGGCCCTGCGCCTGGCGGCGTTGTTCGAGGCCCAGGGGCTGACGGGCGTGATCATTCAGGATGGGGGAACTGGAGAAGTGTTTTCGCCCCTGGCCTTCCGCCTTCGATGCGGGCGGGACGCAGGAATGCAGGGCCGTGGACTGAAAGCGCTTTGAAATGCGCGGCCCGCCGGTGACGTCCTGGCATCAGGAAAATGAAAGCTCGGCGCGCTCGGCGCCCTGCCGCGCGACAAGGCGCGCCGAACGGCCTCTCACCCGGAGGCGGTCGATCCTGACAGCCTCCCAGCCGGCCGGGAGGGTGATCGGGCGGCGGGCCCAGGTATCCGGCTCGCCGTCGTCCACCACCAGTCCTGTCAAACCGTAGCAGAGACCGAGAAGCATGCCGCCGAGATTGGCGAAGAAGGGCCCGGCTGCGGGCCCGTTGGCGTGATCCAGCCGGTATTCAAGGCACTGGTGAAACCGGGGTCGGTCGTAGGCGGCGAAGCCTTCCTCAAACAGCTTGAGCGCCAGGTCCCGGTCGCCGGCCATCGCCGCCCAGACGCAGTAGAGGGCGGGCAACATGGGCGATCCGACATAGTCGGGCCAGAGCTTGAGGTAGAAGGCCAGGGTCTTGCGGCCCACGGAGGGCGAGGCCGGGAAGTCATAGGGAAACAGCCCGGCCAGGGGGGAGGGCGTGGCGCCCTTTTCCTCGCGGCGGTCATAGTCGTCATGGGCGGCGATGACTCCGTCGGAGCGCATCGGCAGGTAGAGGTCGGCGAGCACCGTCTTCCAGGCGTCGGGCGCGGGCCGCCGCAGGCGTTCCGAGACGCGCAGGGCGCGCTGAAGCACGTCGGCGCCGGCCATAAGACTGAAGGCGTCGTTGTCCGGGGGCGTGGGGACCTCCGCAGGGCCCATGGACCTCAGAAGCTCGAATCCCCGACCTGTCCGGCTCACGCGGCTCACGAACCAGTCGGCCACCCCGCTGAGGACCGGCCAGGCCTCCTCTTCCAGAAATCTCTGGTCGCCCGTGGCGTCGGCGAAGAGGGAGAAGGCGCGGGCCACATGCAGGGAGACATGGTCCTCGTGATGGGCGGCGTCGCCGGCGCCGGGCGCCGCCTCCTGGCCGGTGCCGGGCGCGGCTTCCCAGGGATATTGCAGCCCCTGACGGTCGGAGAGGCGCGCATTGGCCGCCGCCGCAGGCCGTCCTCGACTCCGGAAGGCCAGCATGGCGCGCGCCGCGTCGGGCTGCATGAGGACCAGGGGCGGAAGGCAGAAGGCGTCCACATCCCACATCACATGGCCGTAGTAGTAGTGATAGTCCCGCCATGTCGCCAGGCCGAAGATCGAGGTGGAGGCCGGAGAAGCGGGGTGGGCGGAAGCGTTCAGGTAGTAGAAGGCGGCGTCGATCAGCGCCTGATGCCGCGCGCTTGCGCCGACAATGACGATTCGACCCTCCCATATCTCCGCCCAGGCTGCGCGGTTGCATCGTCTCAGCACGTCGAACCCGTCCCGGGACGCTCGCGCCACGCGCCTGACGGCCTCCTCGTCAGGCCGGGCGTGGAGGACGGAGGGGATCAGGGCCGCCAGTTGCCGAAAACGCGCGGGTTTTCCTGAAGCCAGCCCGATCTCATGCTCCGTGCAGAGAGGGCCGGCGTCGCACCAGGTCAGGACCTGACGACGGGCGGCCGCGGGGGCTTCGGTGGTCAGGGCCAGACCGCACTGTCCGAGGGCTTCGGCCGTTTCCCACAGGAGGCTGCCGTCACAGGCGGGCTCGGGTTCGCCGGGCGTATCCGTGCGCCGTCTTGCGACCCGTCCGGTCAGTCCGGCGATCGACACTACAGCCCGGAACTTCAGGTCGCAGGGGCCGTCAGCCGTGGCCCGGACCTCCTGGGCGACGATCGAGGGGGCGGTGCGGCTGGCGAAGGCGACGACCTCGACCGAAAGGCGCCGCGCCCCGACCTGATAGGTAAAGGCGGAATGGAGTTCGGCGTTCGCGAAGTCGTAGGATTGACGGAGATCGCTCACGGCCCAGGGCTGCTCGCTCATCCAGACCCCGTCGATCGCCAGGTCACCGGACAGAGGATAGGGCGCGGCGGCGGCGGCCTCTATCCCGCGCTCGGGGTGGGCGCCGGCCAGCCCGCTGACGAGGACCATGCCGGCGAAGAGGGGGACCTCGCGGACCCTCAGGCCGATCAAGCCGTTGCCTAGATAGGGCGGCAGGTCGCCGTCTCTCGGCCCGAAGACGGGCTCTGGATTGAGCGGCGGCGCTGTACGGTCAGCCATTCGGCGGACGCTCCTCCGACGTCTTGTTGCCGGTCTCTCTCGACCGCCGTCGATCGGGCGGCCTCTTGAAGATGTCGCCGACTTCCGTCGCATCCGGGCCGTCCGGACCGGCGCGCCGGCGGGACTCGCGGCCAACGCGCTCCACGGCCTCGTCGGATTCGTCGGCCTCCGGCTTGCCGTCGGGCGTCGCGGCGTTGCGCGCCCGTCTTCGGGATTGCTCGGATGTCATGGTCGTGCTCCTGCCCGCCTCCCATACAGACGACCTCCCGACAGGAATGGTTCCTTTCCACATGCGAGACCCAGCTTGTGTCGGGCTTCGGTCTCAGTGGCCTGGCTCCCGGATATCGTCTGCTACGACGACCTGGTCTCGGATGCGCTCGTCCGTCTTTCGCCCGATACCCTGTCCCGCGGACGCGCCTTCTATCGACTTCAGGGGGAACCGGGCGGCTCGGCCGCGGGGCGGCGTCGCCTGGGTCAGGCGCAGGTCCACGCCTGCATGGCTAACGCGTTTTCTGCGAACGCGCCTCTGGGGCGGGAGTGGCGGGGCGCATTCAAGCAAGGTGGTCCGGTCGATCTCCCCAACATCGGCCTGATCGACGCTGAGGGCGCCCTGCATCCGAAGGATCGCAAGTCCGCCATGATCCTCTCCGGCGGCTGACGTCTGCTTGCGACGCTTGCGCCCAGCCCAGGGCGAACAGGTGAACGGGGCGTGCGCCGGGTCTGATCCAGCCCTGGGCCAGGCCAGGCGTCTTGGGACCGGAGGGAAGGAAAGGGCGTTCTGGGGCGCTCCGCTCGGGAGCGCAGGGAGGAATACGCCATGACTTCGCTCGTTGCTTTGGACTGCACCATTCCGGCTACGCCCTATGAGGAGGCGGCGGATCTGGACCTGTTGTCGGCCCTCCTGGAGCGGGACCTGCCGGGTGCGGGGCGGGACGCCGCCGCCGCCCTGATCACCGCCTTTGGGGGCCTGGCGGGGGCGGCGGCCGCGGACGCAGCCGCCCTGGCGCGAGCGGGTCTGCCGCCCGGGGCTGTGGCCAGTTTCGGCAACATCAGGGCCCTGGCCCTGGCCATGGGCCGGGCCGAGGCCTGCAGACGACCCGTCCTCTCGTCCTGGAGCGCGCTCCTGACCTACCTGCGCATCGCTTTGGCCCATGCGCCGCGCGAACAGTTTCGCGCCCTCTACCTCAACAAGCGCAACATCCTGATCCGGGAAGAGCTGCGGGCGGACGGTACTGTCGACCACGCCCCCGTCTTCAATGCGGGGCCCGCGCGGGTGGAGCGTCTGGGGCGGGTTCCGGAAATCCCGGAAACCGAGGCCTACGTAGACCTGGTCCTGTCCTGCTATCTGGCCCTGGCCGCAGGTCGGGATGTCCGGTCCGCCCGGGACTGCCGAAGCCGGGAGAGAAGCCCATGATTGCGGAGCCAGGTCGAGCGGCGCCGGACGACGGGGCGGAGGATCTTCTGACGCGCAAGGAGGCCTCCGCCTTCCTCGCCGCCCTGGGCGTGCGCCTGAAACCGGCCACTTTGGCACGCCTCTGGTCCATGGGCGGGAACGGACCGCCATGTCTTCACGTCAGATCGCGTCCCTTTTACCCCCGCGGACTGTTGCGGACCTGGGCCCTGGACCAGATTTCCGAAGTCCGCACGTCGGCGCCGGCGGCCGCCCGGGCGCGTCGCCATGGCTGAGGAAGGGATTTCGTGCGAGGAGGGCCCTGCGCCCGAGGGGCGTTTGCTGGTCTGGTCCGAGGTTCGGGCCCTGGTCGGCGTCAGCCGGACCACGGCCTGGCGTCTGCAGCAGACAGGCGGTTTTCCAGCCTCTGTCGCCCTTTCGCCCGGCCGGGTCGGCTGGTGGGAGAGCGAGCTGGAGGCGTGGCGGAAGAACCGCGACAGACGGCGTTGGCGCAGTCCTTCCAGCCCCCGTCTCAAGGGAATGGACCGACGCAGCCGAAAACCCTGTGAGGAGAGCCTGGCTTCGGAGTGTGAGGCGATGAAGCCCAGGGCGACTTCGCGACCCTCGCGAAGGACGCCGAGGTCCGCCGTCCATCCTGATCAGATCGACTTCGGCTTCTGATGCGGCCGCGGCAGGCTGGAACGGCCACAGCCTAGCGGTTATGCGCGGCGGGGCGCGCTCGGCTTCCTGACGGCCGGGCGGCGCCGGCTTGCGTCCGCGCCGGTTTCAAGGTCACTGGCGCCATGGGGAAATATGATCCGCTTCGCGACTACCTGAAAAGACAGAAGGTCGACGCTCTCGAGTTGAGCTTCGCCGAGATCGAGCTCAGGCTGCGCGCCATGCTTCCCAAGGGCGCGAGCCTTCCGCAGTGGTGGGCCGACGAGGCCGAACCGACGCCCCGTGATGTTCAGAAGGACGCCTGGCGAGCAGCCGGATTCGACGCCTGTCTCATCCCCGGCAAGGAACGGGTGAGGTTTGTGCGCAGACGCTGATCACCAGGAAGGTTCGGCGCCTGCCGCCGGCAAGAGGGCCTTGCCGAAAGCTTCGCGATCGATGCCGCCGAAGAAGGGGTGTTCGGCCTCCGGCTCGCGGGACGTCTCTACCGATCCGACCGAGCGATCGCCGTCGAAGACGTAGCCGGTGCGGCCGCCGAAGCGGAGGGCTCCAGCCTCCTGCATCGCCTGGTCGTCCTCGACGGCCTCCAAGACCTTCATTTCGACGTCATGCCGGTCGTCGCCCTCGATGAAACAGAAGTAGATCATGGTTTCTCCTGGGCGAGCGGTTCAGCGAGCGAAGCGACGGCCGGCTTCAGCGCGGGGTTCATCGATCCGCAGGGCTCGGGCGAAGGGGGCGACCTGCCAGAGACCCGAAAGCCCGACGAGGACGTAGACGCCGCGGGTGATCGCCGAACCGTCGCCGAAGAGGGCGGATACGAGGTTGAAATCGAAGGCGCCGACGAGGCCCCAGTTCACGGCTCCGATGATGATCAGGAGAAGGGTGATGAGATTGACGGCTTTCATGGTCTGTACTCCGTGTGACGTCGATTAATCGGGCCGGGCCCCGCCCTTGTTCCGGCAAGACCGGTATCGGTCACAGACGCAGGCGTTCGCGAAACGCCGAGCCGGCCGGCCGGCCGGCCGGCCGGCTCATGGTCCGATCCGCACATATCGAACTCCCGGGCGAGGTCAGGGATTGATGTCGTGGGACCGAACTGGATGGAGACGCAGACCCATGATCACGAACCATGAAACCGACGACACCCGGCACGGCGATCAGCGCGGCCCGCACGCTCCAAAGGCCGGTCATCAGGGCCCGGCCGAGGCGGTCGATAGTCTGGCCGACGACCAGGCGGAAGAACTCCTGATGGACGGTCAGGAGGAGGTGTTTTCCCGAACGGAGATCGAGAGCGGCCGTATTGAACATCATGTCGGCGAGGAGGGGGCCGCCCCCGTGTCGTCTTCCCGACCCAAGTCCGCCGCCTAGGAACCTCGGGCCGGGCCATGGTTTCAGATCCCATGCCCCATCCCCTTCAGGAAAAGGACGCCCAATGGCGTCGACGCGGCCAGGGCGCCAGGCCGATCTTCGATCCCGGCACGGCGCCGGCGGGCGCCGACGAAGAGGCCGGAGGCGCCCGCTCGTTCGCCCCTTCCGAAGAGGGTCCTGAGACCCCCTTGCCCACGGAGCCTGTGTTCCAGCCGGGAGGCCCGCGTCTCACCCCGACCTTCTGGTACGGATGTGCGGCCGCCATCGGCGTGGTCATGGCCGTGCTCGGTCTCTTGAGCCTTTGAACAGGCGGACCTGAACGAAGTTTCGACTATCGGTCGAGCGGTCCGCGCCCCCTTGCCCATATGAAAAGGACCAACATGCTCCCGAATCCCCATGAAGCCTCGGCCAGGGCCGTGCGGAACAAACGGCCGGTCGAGGCCCAGTACGTGCGCCAGGGCCGAAAAGGGTCGCGGATCATGGCGGTTCTCCTGGGAGGCCTGGTGCTGACGGCTGTCGGCTTCGCCGTGGTCTGGGCCTTCTGGGCGGGGCCTTTCGCCTCCGCTCCCGTGGATAACGGCTCCCAGGTCGAAGACGCCGCAGCCTTCCAGGATGAGGTCGGCAGGCGGCTGACGACGGAGGCGCCTGTGACGGTCGCCGGCGACTCCGCGCCTTCCCGGACGAACGGGGCGTCGCGCGGCGCATCGGGCGCCGCCGCGACGGCGTCACGCTGACGCCGAGATGCAGAGCTTCCTCTTCGAGTCTGACGCAGGGCCTGACGGCAGGACGTTCAGGTGGCGATCGAGCCTCGCATCGGTGGACGAGGCCCGGGTGGAGGCGGTGCGCACCCTGGGCGAGCTTCTTCGGGACGACGGCGCCGCCTTCTGGAGTTCGCGCGAGGCGCGGATGACGGTCTCATCCCCTCGGGGCGAGATCCTGTTCCAGCTGGTGCTGAGCTCCGCCGGGGCGCCGGCCCTCACGGATGACCAGAGACGCGAGGATCCGGACGCCTGTCGAAGAGCGCTGTGGGAAATGCGCGAGATCGCCGCCGCCGCCGCGCTCCAGGACAGTCCCATGACTGATCAGGAAGCTCTGCACACCCTCGCCGCCATAGCGGCCTGGGTGCAGATCGAGGCGCCGGCCGACGGCGCGGCCTGCGGGACTGTGATCGATCTCCTGGTCGATCTCACCGCCGGGATCGATATCGACGCCCTGGACGACGCCCAGGCCATGACGCTGTTTCGCCAGATCGAGAAGAGCTTGGTCGTCTGACGGTCGTGGATACCGTCAGTCGGCGAGTTCGATCCAGGTCGGAGCGTGATCGCTCGATTTTTCCCAACCTCGGACCTCGCGATCGACGTTGGAGGCGCGGAGGCGATCGACGAGGGAGGGGCTGACCAGAAGATGGTCGATGCGCAGTCCCGCGTTGCGGGCGTAGGCGTTCCTGAAATAGTCCCAGAAGGTATAGATGGTCGCCTGCGGGTGGTGCAGGCGCAGGGCGTCGGTCCAGCCCTGGTCGAGCAGGCGGCTGAAGACGCGCCGCGCCTCGGGACGAAACAGGGCGTCGTCCGTCCAGCGCTCCGGCTTGTAGACGTCCGCGGGGGTCGGGATGATGTTGTAGTCGCCCGCCAGCACCACCGGCGCTCCGGTCTCGATCAGCCGGGCGGCATGGGCGATGAAGGCCTCCGCCCAAGCGAGCTTGTAATCAAAGCGGGGGCCGGGCGCCGGATTTCCATTGGGCAGATAGAGGCAGCCCACGAGAACGCCGTTTATCGCAGCTTCGATGTAACGGCTCTGGCTCGGGTCAGGGTCGTCGGGAAGGCCGCGTCGGGTTTCGTGGATGGCCATTCCCTTCGCCAGAACGGCGACCCCGTTCCAGCTTTTCTGACCCAGCCATATCGCCTCATAGCCGAGGTCGCCGAGGGCCTGGGCGGGGAAGTTCGCCTGCTGGGCCTTGAGCTCCTGCAAGCAGACGACGTCCGGGCGGGTCGCCTCCAGCCAGCGGAGCAGCACCGGCGCCCGACCGTTGATCCCGTTGACGTTGAAGGTGGCGATCCTCACCGCGGAAGCGTTCCGCGTCGAGAAGGGTGCCGGCGCCGATCATCTGAGGGGACCTTGGGACGGAGGACCAGGAAGACCATGGTCTTTAAAGGCGACTGGCGCACAGCTGTTCCGCCATCGGCGGGGACGCCTCAGGAATGGGTGTCGGGCTTGGCGGGGGCCGTGACGGTCACGCGCCAGATCTCGCGGCCGTCGGCATTCTGGACGATAAGGTCGAAGCCGAAAGGCGCCGGGAGAGCCGTAGACTGTTCAGCCAGCAACTCGGCGGCGAAGCGAACCCCTTCGCGGTAGGCGACATCGTCCGAGGCGGCCTCGTTCTCGAGCACCAGTTCCTTGTCCGGTTGGGTGACGATATATCTGTAAAGCGCCATGACGGACATCTATACGCGGGAGCGTGAAAATCGGATGATTTCGGGTCAGACGCCGACACAGGGGCTGATCGCCAGATTCGAGCGGCGGGACAGGATCAGTCCCGCCGAGCGGGTCGCGCTTGAACAGGCGCTCGACGCCCCCGTCCTGCATCGCGCGGGCGAAATGATCCTTCGTCCAGGCGCCCGGCTTTCGGACTGCCGCCTGCTCGTTTCCGGGCTCGCCGCCCGCATCAAGGTTTTCAGGAGCGGCGCGCGCTCCATCACCCAGCTCAGCGTTGCTAGAGATTTTCTCGACCTGCACGGCCTGGTCATGAAACAGGTGGACCATGGCGTCCTGGCGGTGACCGACTGCATCACCGCGGCCCTGCCTCACCGCCCTTTGGCGGATATGATCGAGACCCATCCGCACCTCGGTCGGCTGTTCATGCTGGAGCTGGCCGTCGACGGGGCGATCCAGCGCGAGTGGTTTCACCGACTAGGCCGCCAGGATGCGCTCGGGCGGATGGCTCATCTCCTGTGCGAGCTCGACGCCCGGATCGCTATGGCGGGGCTGGGGAACGATGACGGATTCAGCCTGACCATGACCCAGGAAGATTTCGCGGACTGCCTCGGGCTTTCATCGGTGCACGTGAACCGGACGCTCGCCGAGTTGCGCTCTCGCGGCCTGGCGTGCTGGCGGGCCGGATGGGTCGAAATCCATGACCGTGCCGGGCTCGTCGCCCTGGCGGGCTTCGATCCGAACTATCTTCGTCCGGACGCCGCGCCGATCTAGGAAGCGCGGCGGATCAGTCGGTCTGGGCGATCCTCAGTCTGTGGCCTGGAGCGACGCCCCGCTGCAGATAGGCCGGCTCGAAATCGGCCAGACCGACCAGCTGTTCCCAGTCCAGGACCTGAGCGGACCGGCTCGCCAGTGTCGCCACGGATCGGAGGGCCTTCAGAGTCCGGTTGACGTGGACGGAGGTCATCCCCGTCGCGTCGGCGATCTGGTTCTGGGTCAGGGGAAACTCGAAAGAGTCCGCCCCGTTTTCGCGGACGCCCTGGCGCGTCGCGATTTCGCAGATGAGATGGGCGATACGCCCCACGGCGTCCCGCCGACCTATGTTCACGATCCACTGCGACAGGACGGCGGCGTCGACCATGCAGTCCCGCCAGAAGGCTTCGGCCAGGGCGGGGTGCCGGGCCGCCGCCGATCGCAGGGCCTGGTGAGGGATTTTGAGGACCTTCGTCCGGCAAAGGGCCTGCAGGGCGGAGGTCGCGCGGGGCTCCACGACGGACTGCAGATTGGCCATGTCGCCGGGAACGTGAAGCGCGGTGATCTGCCGGTCTCCGCGGGCGTTCTGGCCGAAACGTCCCAGCGCCCCCGTGACGACCAGGCTGGCGAATTCCGTCATCTCGCCGAGGGCGACATGGTCGATGTTCGCCTCCAGCTCGGATGGAAAGGCGGGCAGGTCCAGTACGGCCTGCTGTTCGACGGGCGTGAGCTGGGAGCGAAGGTTGAGACGGTTCAGAAAAACCTGAAGCCCGGCGCGGTTCTGATGAGGCAAACGATCACTCCGCCATGCAGCGGGAACGTGCGCCCACGGCTGTCGAGGCCTGCGGGCTCTTCTCGACAGTGAGTCACCATGATCTGCGGGAGAAGCGGCCGCACTAACCTATGATATAAAACGCCTGGCGTCGGAAAGCGGTGAGCGGCAAATCGCCCGAACGCAGATCTGTTCGTCAGAGGCAGGCTCAGGGTGAAAATCAGACCGTCCGGTTCGAAGCCCAGAAGGATCCCGCCGGAGCGCGACGGCGCCTCCTCATTGCGGCCCGACTGCACGCCGGAGCGGGGAGGGATCAAAGGCGCCCGGCCAAGCTCGGGCTTAAGCAGGCAAGGAGAGGACAAGGCGCGTCGAAGTGTCCGGTACCGGACACCAAGAACCGTCAGCGGAAGAGGACATTTACAGTCGGCAATCACTTCGGGAGGTGAATTGTAATGCGGCTCGGCGACGTGTCAGCCCCTCTTCGGCGCGTCCCGGGCCGCATTTTGCGGGCGAACGCGGGAGGGCGGGGGTGTTGAGGAAATCGGCTATCGAGAGGGCCTTCGAACTGGCGGATTCGGTTCGCTTCGCAATCCCCAGCGCAATACGAAGGGCCATGATCTCCGAAGGCTATACCCAGTCGGATGTCTTCACCCTCGAAGGTCGTGCGACCTGGACGCAGCTTCGCCGTCGGTGTCTGGCCGCCGGTAAACCTGGCGCGCGCTCCGGCAGCGCCTCCGCCGAGGATTCCAGCAATCCCGGTCGAGGAGCGGCGGCTTCACGGACGTGACGACGGCGCGCCTGCGGCGGCCGGCTTTTCGAAGTCGCCCGTCTTCTCAAACTCCGGCGTTCCCTCGGTCTTCCCGGAAGCTGCTCTGTAAGACGGCGGGGGCGCAAGATTGTCCGAGGACCTGACCTGGCGTGATCCCGACGACACGGCCGGATGTCGAGGAGGAGCGGCGGCGTGTTTTCAGCAGGATCCGATCCGGTTCGTCATCATGGGCGCCGCATCGCCCTCCATCAGAAGTTCGCCCACAATCCTGCCCGTGCTTCTCAGGGCGTCCAGCCTCTCTTCGGCCTGATCCCATTCGCCTGCAGTCAATCGGCAGGAGAGGGTTTTGCCCAGCCATTCGTAGTCGATGAGGAAGGTCTTGTCGGCCATGATGGTTCTCCCCTGGGGGTGACGGCGGTGAAGCGGCGATGCGTCCGGACCGAAGGCCGGACGCATCCCGGCTTGTCAGCGGCGGTTTTCCCAGCCTCGACGGGAAGCCTCGGAATGGCCGCGGGAATCGCCGAACCAGCCGCCATGCCCGCGATCCGAACGTCCCGAGCGATCATCGTCGTCGCGATCTGAACGACCTCTGCTTTCCCAGCCGCGACGCGCCGCTTCGGCATGGCCGCGAGAGTCTCCGTACCAGCCGCGGCCGTCGCCATCATCGTCGTCGCGTCGGCGGTAGGACCGCTCATCGCGGTCGCGGTCCGAAGACGAACTGCGCCCGCGCCCGCCGCCGCCGGAGCGGTCGTCGTCGCTCATGAAGCGGCCCTGGTCGTCACGGTCCCGATCGAAGGAGGCGTTGCGGCCACGTCCGCCGCCGCCGCGACCTGACCGATCGTCGTCGCTCATAAAGCGGCCCTGGTCGTCACGGTCCCGGTCGGAGGAGGCGTTGCGGCCGCGTCCGCCGCCGCCGCGACCTGACCGATCGTCGTCGCTCATGAAGCGGCCCTGGTCGTCACGGTCCCGGTCGGAGGAGGAACTGCGCCCGCGTCCGCCGCCGCCGCGACCGGAGCGGTCGTCGTCGCTCATGAAGCGGCCCTGGTCGTCCCGTTCCCGATCGTAGGAGGAACTGCGCCCGCGTTCGCCGCCGCCGCGACCCGAACGATCGTCGTCGCTCATGAAACGGCCCCGATCGTCCCGGTCGCGGTCGTCATCGCCGCGCATGGACCGGCGTTCGTCCCAGCCGCGCCGAGCGGCCTGGGCATGACCGCGGGAATCCCCGTACCAGCCCCGACCGTCGCCATCGTCGTCGTCGTCCCGGAAGCTGCGACCCTCGCCACGGCTGCGCGCGGCCATGGAGTGGCCCTCGGAGTCTCCGAACCAGCCGCCGCGACCACGGCCTCGATCATTGTCGTCCCCGCGGTCGTCGTCGCGAGACCGCGAATAGGATCCGCCGCGGCGATCATCATCGTCATCGCTGACGAAACGGCCGCGTTCGTCTCGTTCCGGACCTTGATTTCTGGGCATGCCATACTCCTGGGTTGGGCGATTTTCGCCTTGAAGTTGATGAAAAGACACGAGGTGCGACGGGCGCAGCCGGTCGGCCTCCTTCAACAGCCGACGCTTCCGTTCCAGAAGTCGGCGGCCCAGCGCGGCTGTGTCGACGCCGGCTGACTTCGCCTTGGCGAAGACGCCTGTCCGGGGCGCCTCCTCCTCAGCGACATGGCGTTTGATCTGCTCGGCGAGGACCTTGAACCGAGCGGCCTGGAGCGGATCTTCCTGGCTGCTCGCCAGCAGTTCGATGATGAGGAGCTTGGCGCAATCGTGCTCGACCTGGGCTTCGTCCAGAGCGTCCTCGGTCTCCTGGCCGTCCGCTGCGCGGCAGGCGGGGTAGAAGATCTCTTCTTCGAGCAGGGTGTGAAGCGTCAGTTCCGTGCAGGCCTCGCGGATGATCGCGGCCTTGCGCCGGTCGGGGGCGGACTCGAACTCCGCGAACAGGGCCTCTACCCGGCGATGATCAGCCTTGAGCAGGTCGACGGCGTCGGCCTCCGGATCGGATGGGAGCTCCGGGGTCTTGCCGGTCTTGGGCGTTTGACCGGGTTTCCCCTGGTTCGCGGCGGCCGACGACCCGGCTTCCACCCTGGTTTCGCCGGGAGGGGCCTTGGCGCCTGCAACGGACTTTCCCGACGTCGGGGAGGATGCAGCCGCGGCTGCGGGCGTCGGCGGTTTTGCGGTTGGAGAAGGGGCGTTTTCTTCCGGCGTCTGCATGACGGCTCCTGTCGAAAGGGGACAGGGGGCAAATCGGCCTTGTGGATGCGAGTTCCGGTCATGCCGTCCTGGACCGAGCCGGGATCGCGCGCGCAGGTTTCAGTCGATCTGCCGGATTCTCTACTGCCCTGCATGCGCGGCTTTGCCGGTGGAATTCCGGTCTGGCGGGCTCAGGCGCCACAGCTTGACGTTGTTGTCGGCGTCCGCGCTACGGGGTTCTCGTCAGGGCCTCGCGCCCCGAGACGGCTTCGAAATTATTCGTCGGTCGAGGCTCGCCGGAGACCTTAAGTCGCATAGGCGTCTCATCAGAACGGGACGTGAAAGCGGCCGCCGTCCCAGTGCGCCCCAGGTATTGGTCGCGTCCCCTCGAGGCCGGCCGACTCCGGTGCGACTGTGAGCGCTAGGATCGCGCTGCGCGGGGACCGGTGTCCCTGAAGCGCCATTTCATCAACAGCACCCCCGACGCCATGGCCAGGGCGCAGGCGTTCGCGATCGTCACGGGCCAGGCCTCGGTCATGACGCCGTAGACCACCCAGAGGACGAAGCAGGTGACGGTCAGCCCATAGGTCTTGAGGCTGACGGCCGAGGCGTCCTTCTCCTTCCAGATCTTGAAGCCTTGGGGCGCGAAGCTGGTGATGGAGCAGACGGCGGCGGCAGAGCCGACGATATTGGCGACGAGTTCACTCATACGGCCGCAACGTCAGGCGTCATCTGCTGTTCCTTGAGGTTCGGGTGCGCATGCGGCGACGACTAGGACCGGCTTTGCTCTCGAGCGTGGCTTGCTCCTGCTCGCGCAGCCAGTTGTGCGCCCTGGTGGCCGCCACGGCGCCGTGGCCCATGGCCACGCTGATCTGATCCAGGCCTTCCACAAGATCTCCTGCGGCGAAGACGCCCGCGACGCGGCTGTCGAAGACGGAGTCGGGCGTCACGCAGCCTGCCTCCGTAAGATCAAGGCCGAGTTGTTCGGCCAGTAGTGAACGCGGTCTGCACCCCAGAGCCGGGTAGATGACGTCGAACGTCAACGGCGCGCCGGTGTCGAGACGGACGGTGATGTCATCGGCGCCGGGCTCGAGAGCGAGAAGGGCGCCGGTTTCCAGCCCTATCCCCGCATCGGCCAGGGCCCGGGCCTCGGCGGGGGAGAGTTCGGGACGGTTAAGCGGCATGAGAGTGACGTTCTGGGAATACCCCCGCAGGAAGAGGGCTTCAGCGGCGCCATTGGTGTCGCAGCCGATCACCCCTATCCGTTTGCCGATATGTTCATATCCGTCGCAGACCGGGCAGTAGCGCAGCACCCCCGCCCGGATCGCTGCCTCGTGGACGGCTTCGGGCAGATCGACCTGATTGAGATCCACGCCCGTCGCCAGGATGACGGCGCGGCTTGAGCGCGTGGAACCGTCTGCGAGATGAAGGCTGAATCCGCCGGCTACGGCCTCGACAGCCGCCACCGCGGCCTCCTGGATGGTCGCGCCGTATTGAACGGCGTGGCGGGTCATGCGTGCGATCAGATCCGGTCCCCGAACGCCCTCAGGAAATCCCGGAGTATTGTGCGTGAGGGGAATGCGCAGGGCCCGGCTCTTGCCGTCGTGCAGCACGAGAACACTCCGGCGGTATCGCGCCAGATAGAGGGCTGCGGTCAGGCCCGCGGGCCCGGCGCCGATGACGACGACATCGGGTTCAGAGGTCGGTTCTGTGTCTGCGGCCATGGTTTCGCTTCGAGGAGGCGCTCCATCCGAACAGATGACAAGGTTCGGCGTTCCATCCCGGCCCTTCGAGGACCGGGGCGACGAAAGCCGTCGGCCGGAGTGCGGCCGCAGAGAGTTCAGCGAGCGGAAGCGATCAGGGAGCCGCAGTCTGCGTCCTCGGCCAGGCCGGGATCGATGAAGCCAAGGAGGGCCGCGACCGGACTGACGAGGGTGGCAAGGGCGCCCACCAGACCGCCCTGCGTCGCCACCGCCGAGGCGTCCACGCCGAGGCGCGGGGAGGCGAGGGGGCCTTTGATGGTGATCGGCGCCCAGACGCGCAGGAGGCGCGGCTTCTTGGTTTCGCCGTCGATCCGGAGGTTCATGGTCTCGGCGCCGAGGTCGATGGTTCCCGAACCCTGGGCCAGGACCACGTCCGTGTCGATCACAAGGGTGCGAGAGGTAGCGACGCCGCCGGCCACCTTGAAATCCGCAACCGCGCAGCGAATGCCGGACGTGGACTGGTCCCCGGAGAGCAGCTTGCCGAGCCCGGCGCCGACATTGATGCCCAGCAGTTCGGCGAAGGCCGATCGCATCTGACCCTGGGGCGCCACCAGGCTGATGGATCCCTTGGAGTTGGCCGCCAGGTCGTGAATGGATGCGCCTGGCCCCTCCAGCCTGGTCCGCCCCAGGGCGCGTCCCGTCACTGTCGGGGCGCCCCCGCGCGCTGGGATGATCGACTCCAGGGGATAGCCGCTCAGGCGGAAATCGACGACGCTGTAGGGAATGGACTTGCGGGCGTCGATGCGGGCCGTACCGTTGAGTTCTCCGCGATTGAAAGCGAAGGCGACGGGGTCGAGCTTCAGGATCCCGTCCTTCAGGTCGGCCCCGAGGCTGACCTGCCGGATGTCGAAGGCGTTGGTCTTGACCGTACCGGCGCGGTAGGAGAGCGACCCGTCCATGGCGCGGAGCCGTTCCGTCCGCAGCGGGGCGTCGGGCAGGAGCTTGCCGGGCGCGCCCGAGGTTGCGACCGTCCCCTCGCCGGTGACCTGTGGTCGGGCGCCCAGGACGGCGGCGAGGTCGTCGATGTCCAGGGTGCGGGAGGTCAGTTTCGCGTCGACGCGGCGGCGCTCGCCGACCTTGTTCACCTCCAGGCTTCCGGACAGGTCGGAGGATCCGACCCGCCCGCTGAAATCGGCGAAGCGGAACAGGGCGCCGTCCCGGCTCAGATCGCCCTTCAGTCTGTAGGGCGGCGTGTTGGGCGTGGTGATCCCGGTCAGGAGATAGATGTCGGCCAGGTCCTGGCCCTCAAGCTCCAGCACCGCATTGAACCGCCCGAGGTCGAACGGCCGGGTGACTTCGCCCTCGGCCCTAAGTCTCGAGCCGGCGCCCGCCAGATCGGCGGTGAAGGCGTAGGGTCGGTCGCGGCGAATATTGACGAAGGGGCCGCCGGTTACGCGGAGAGTGAGCGGCGCGCCGTTCATCGTCCCCTTGCCGTCAAGCAGAAAGCCGCTTTCGCCGTCCTCGGGCGAGCGGGCCTCGCGCGCCGTGATCATGGCGTCGAGCTTCATGCCCCGTCGCTGTTCGTCCAGCGTCAGGCGGCCGTCCTTGATGACCAGGCGCTGGATGACCGGCAGTTTCGCCCCGCGACCGTCGTCGGGCCGCTCGGGGTGCAGGTCCCAGCTCCGGCGACCGTTCCCGTCCACGACAAGATGGACCGCCGGACGGGTCATCACCAGGGAGGACACCTCCACCTGACCCAGGAAAAGCCGTCGCAGCCGGACGGAGACGTCCAGTTGTTCGACTTCGGCCGTGTTGCGATCGTGCGCCCAGGCGGGGCCGCCTATGCTGAGGCGGCGCACCGTCGCCGAGGGCGTCCAGCTGAACAGCCTGACATCGAGGTCGCCGTTCAGCACGACCTCGCGACCCGTGGAGGCGGAGGCCGCCCGGCTGATCGGCCCGCGCAACCAGTTCCAGTCGAACAACATCAGAAACACCAGAGAGCCCGCGATCAGCCCAAGAGTGATCGTGGCCGCGATGATCTCCGCCTTTCCCGGACGCCGGACGGCCGACCAGACAGGATCCTGATCGAGGACATAGGTCTTGAGCCGGGCTGCTCTCGCCCTCATCCCGCGCCGGAGGGAGGCCGCGGCGGAGCGCAGGGCCTGCAGAGCGGATTTGTGGCCTGGTTCGTCGATCAAGGTCGCCTCCGGTGAAGCTGGTCAACGCCTGAGACCGCAAAGGGCGCCATGGGGCTGAGCCTGGGCGGAACGAGCCCTGCGACACGGACATTAGGTCGGCATGCCCGAGCGCGCCTGATGCAGGCCGCGCGCCTTCAAAGGAAGACCCATGTCCGATCGCCTCGCCATGCAGGATCCGCGCAACCAGTATCCTCGACCGCCCTTTCCCCGTCAGCCTCAGCCCGAACCCGGTCTGGCGGGCCGGATGATCCCGCGGCCCGACCATGGTGAGGACAGCTATGTCGGACATGGCCGTCTGAAAGGGCGCCGGGCCCTGATCACCGGCGGAGATTCCGGGATCGGGCGGGCGACGGCGATCGCCTATGCCCGCGAAGGCGCCGATGTGGCCATCGCCTATCTGCCGTCCGAGGAGAAGGACGCGCAGGAGGTGGTCGCCCTGATCGAGAAGGCCGGGGTGAAGGCCCTGGCCCTGCCAGGCGACATTCGCGACGAGGCATGGAATGCGACCATGGTCGCCCGGGTGGCGGAGGCCTTCGACGGTCTGGACATCCTGGTCGTCAACGCCGGTCATCAGCAGTACCGGGAGAATGTGGCCGAGGTCTCGACCGCCGATTTCGACGCCACGATTAAGACCAACCTCTACGCCTTGCACTGGATTTGTCAGGCCGCAGCGCCTCATCTGCCGCCGGGCGCGGCCATCATCACCACCGCCTCGATCCAGGCCTATGAGCCTTCGGACATCCTGCTGGACTATGCGACCACCAAGGCCGGGATCGTCGCCTACACCAAGGCCCTGGCCAAGCAGATGATCGAGAAGGGCGTGCGGGTGAACGCCGTCGCGCCGGGACCCTTCTGGACGGTGCTGCAGCCCAGCGGCGGTCAGCCCCAGGAGAAGGTCGAGCAGTTCGGGGCCCACAGCGCCTTCGGCCGGCCGGGGCAGCCGGTGGAGATCGCGCCGGTCTACGTCCTGCTCGCCTCCCAGGAGGCCAGCTTCGTCACCGGAGAGGTCTGGGGCGTGACCGGCGGGGCCGGCGTCGGCTGAGCCGCGAACGCCGTCCGACCTGGAACGGCAAGGCTTGTTGGATCTTGGAACGAAATGCGCCCTGGCTCTGGGGCTGCGCTCGTTAATGACGTCGTCAGTTCGTGGCGGCGGACGATTAGGAGGATCTGAAGGATGACGTCCGCAGACCGCGGGTTGGGTTCGGAGATCGACTATCTGTCGGATCTGGGGCGCGCATTCGGCGGCGCCCTGTTGTTCAGTCTCCCCTTGCTGATGACCATGGAGATGTGGGCCCTCGGCGTGACGGCTGCGCCCGCGCGGCGCCTCGCCTTCGTGATCGCCGCCTTGCCCGTCCTCTACGGCCTGGCTCACTACGCGGGCTTTTCTGCGCGAAGGGGCTTGGTGAACAACAGCCTGGACACCCTTGTGGCGCTCGCCGTCGGGTTCACGACCTCGACGGCGCTTCTGGCCATGTTCAACGTCCTTGACGACTCCTCCCTGACTTCGGCGGCGGGGCAGGTTTCGCTTCAGGCGGTCCCGGCCGCCCTCGGCGCCCTTGTCGCCCGTCGGCAACTTTCAGGGGATGAGGAGGAGGGCGACGAGGACGAGGCGTCCTACCCTGGCGAGCTCTTCCTCATGTTCGCCGGAGCCTTGTATTTCGCCATGAACCTGGCGCCGACCGAGGAAATGCGGCTGATCGCCTACCTGACGACTCCGTCAGGCGCCTTGGGGCTGCTGGTGCTGTCGCTGGCGCTTCTGCACGTCATCGTCTTCGAGGCCGGTTTCGCGGGGCAGGAAGAAAAGGAAAGCCCTCTTCGCGCCTTCCTGGACTTCACCCTGCCGGGCTACGCCCTTTGTCTGGCTGCGAGCTTCGCCATGCTGTGGGTGTTCGGCGCTGTAGATGGGCATGGCGCGGGCGCCGTCATGGCCAATGTCGTCGTTCTCGCCTTCCCGGCCGCCCTGGGCGCGGCGGCCGCGCGGCTTCTGGTGTGAAGATGAAGAACCGGGAGAAGCCCGCTCGCGAAACGCTGTCACGGCTGCAGTGCGTCTGCGCCTTGATGGGTCTCATCGTCACCGCCGCAGCGATCGCTGTGCTCGCGCGATCCGCCTTCGCCGATCACAGGCCGCCCGACCTGACCGTCCTGCCCCAAGCTCTTCGTCCTGTGGGAGCGGGCTGGGCGCTGGAGGTCAAGGTTGTGAACAACGGCGACATGACGGCCGCCGCCGTTGAGATAGAAGGGGAGGCGGACGGGGAGAAATCCGGGGCTACGCTCGACTACGTGCCGGGACACGGCGAAAAGCGGGCGACCCTGGTCTTTTCCTCTGATGGGAAGCCCCAGGCGCAAGTCCGCATCACGGGATGGAGCGATCCATGACTCTATGAGCGCCTGCGAAGAGAGGGCGACGCCGCCGGGAACCTTCGGAGCTCGCCCGGCGCTGGTTCGATATGCAGATGCTCGGCGCCATTCTTCTTGTCATTCTAGGCGCTGTTCCGGTCGCCATGGGATTGTTCCGGATCAGCCGCGCTTTCAGACGCATCGGACGGGGATGGAGTCCGGGGAAGGGCGCATGAACTTCCTGCTTTTCGCTCTGGGTCTCGTCTTCACCGCGGTTGCGGCGGCGGCGTTCCGGTGGAGCCGCCGGCATCCGGGGGCGCCTGGAAAGAAGGCCGATGAAACGCCGCCAGACGCCTGACTTGCGAAGCGTTCGACACGGGTGGTCGTGTGGGCGCCAGCTGAGTTAGCAGTCGAATACGATCAGGCCCAAGGCTTAGGAGGTCTCAATGTCCGGAACCGGACACAACCGCTTTTATGTCTACGCTGAAGACGCAGGCCGAGCCCATGGCCACGTGGTCGAGGCCCCGAGCTTTGAGGCCGCGGCGGTCGGGTATGCCGAACTGTTCTTTGCTCCTGTCAACGCCGGGGATGAGGTCCGTCTCTTCGTGGCGGATATGGAGGGAGGTCGGGAGCACTGCTTTGTCATCGACCTGGACGACGGGCAGGCCGAAACCTGCGGCTGAACCGTCGGCTCGGGTGAGACGCAGGGCAGGGAGCGAAACCCGTTTCATGGTGTTGATAGGGCGCGACGGGCGCGGCGCCCGTCCCGGAGGCTCGAAATGGCGTATCGCCCCACCTGGCAGGGACACCTGCGTCTGTCCCTCGTGACCTGCCCCGTCGCCCTTTACACGGCGACCAGTTCAGGGGGCGATGTTCATTTCAATCTCATCAATCCCGAGACCAACAATCGTATCCGGATGATCACCACCGACCCGGACACGGGCCCGGTCGAGCGGTCGTCCCTGGTCAAGGGCTATGCCGTCGCCAAGGACGAATACATCCTCCTGACCGATGAGGAGATAAAATCCGTCAAACTGGAGAGCACGAAAACGATCGATATCGAGCGCTTCGTGCCGGAGGAGGAGATCGACCGCCTCTACTGGGATAATCCCTACTACCTCGCGCCGGCCGGAGCGCTGGCGGAGGAGGCTTTCGGCGTTATCCGTGAGGCCATGCGCTCGGAAGGCAAGATCGCCCTGGGGCGCGTGGTCCTGTCGACGCGGGAGCGTCTGCTGGCGCTGGAGCCGCGGGATCAGGGAATCCTCGCCTATTCTCTCCGTACGCGAGGGGAGGTCCGCGCGATGCGCGACGTGTTCGGAGCCATATCGGACAAGGCGCCTGATCTGGCCATGGTCGATATTGCGCGGCGGATCATCGAGCAGAAGACCGGGCCCTTCGACCCGGACCAGTTTGTCGATCGATACGAGGAGGCGCTCAAGGCTCTGATCGCCTCCAAACAGAAGGGCCATAAGCCTGTTCGCGCCGCCGAGCCGGAGGACACCAATGTCGTGGATCTGATGGCCGCGCTCCGCGCCAGCCTGAAAGGGTCGGGCGCCGAACCTCGCAGGGGCGCGCGGACGGCCAAGCGGCCGGCCGCTTCGGAGAAGGGGAAGAGGGCTACGCCCCGGAGACGGGCGAGCTGAGGTTCGCCGGGACCCTGTGATGCTCGGCGCTCGCGACTGACCGAAAGGCGACAGTCGCAACAATCCTCGGCCTAGCTCTTTCCGTTATGTCGAAAGGGAGCTCGACATGAAGACCTACATCAAGATCGCGGCCGGCCTGGCTGTCCTTGGTTTGCTGGCCGCCGCCTGCAGCAGGGACGCCGACCGGCGGGCGCGGGAAGCGTCCGGGGCGGAAGGGGAGCCTGTGGGGGAAGTGGGGACCTTGACTGATGTTCCTGCTGGACCGGGGACGTCAGGGTCATCCAGCGAGACGGTCAACGGGGCGGTTGCGACCGAGGCGCCGGGCTCTGCTGCGCTTCAAGGGTCGGGGACAACCACGCCGTCCCGAAGCACGACGAATCCGAGTCCGCCCGCTGCGACCAGTTCACCTCCGTCTGCTCCGGAGTGAGTGAAGCGGCCTCGCTGGATGCCTGGGGGCGTCTCGCCGACCGGGCCTACGTCGGTCCTTGCTGAAGCGTTCCGGGCAAGCAACGGCAATGCTGCTATGCTTGTTCGCGGCGAATTCGTGCTTGAAACAGCCTGAAACGCCGTTTTGAGCGAGGTTTCCGGCGCCCCCCTAGCGCCCCCCTAACGAAGTCAAACCTCAGACGCCCCAGGTTCACGGCCAGGAGATGAGTTCTATCTTGTTGTAAGATAAGGGGAAGAATGGTGGACGCGACAGGGATTGAACCTGTGACCCCCTCGGTGTGAACGAGGTGCTCTCCCGCTGAGCTACGCGTCCAGCGCAGTAACGGCCAAATCAGAAAGGCTTGGGCCGTCGGGAGGCGCGATGTAGCCCGCGATTCCGACGACGGCAAGCCTCTTTGATCAAATACCCGCCGCGCGCACGCCTTCGGGCGTTTCCGCCTCGGGATCGCCGGGCAGCCAGGCGACGTGACCGTTGTAGATGTCCTCGTTCAGGATGCCTTCCTCCTTGGCCACCAGAACGGGCACGACCATCTGGCCGGTGACGTTGGTGGCCGTGCGCATCATGTCGATGATCCGGTCGATGGCGACGATGTAGCCGATACCTTCCAGCGGCAGGCCCGCCGTCGACAGGGTCAGGGTCAGCATGACGATGCTGGTGCCGGGCACCCCCGCCGTCCCCAGCGATCCCAGAACCGCCGTCAGGCCGATCAGCACGTATTGCGTCAGTGTCAGGTCGATCTGGAAATACTGGGCGATGAAGATCGAGGCGATGGCCGGATAGATGGCACCGCAGCCGTCCATCTTCACATTGGCGCCCAGGGGCACGGCGAAGGCGGCATAGGCTTGCGGCACGCCCAGACGCTCGACCGTCTGACGCAGGGTGATCGGCAGGGTGCCCAGCGACGAGGAGGTGGCGAAGGCCGTCTGCTGCGCCGCGAAGGCCCCGCGGAAGAAGCTGCGGATTTTCAGCCCGTGCAGCTTCAGCAGGCCCGAATAGACGATCAGGATGTGGAACAGGCAGGCCGCGTAGATGGCGAAGATGAACTTGCCCAGCGGCAGCAGCGCCTCCCAGCCATAGCCGCCGACGACCGAGCCGATCAGGCCGAACACCCCGAACGGCGTCAGCTGGATCACCCAGCGGGTGATGCGGAAGACCAGGGCCGCGCCTTCATCCACCAGTCGCCGCGCCGTCTGCGCCCGGTCGCCCAGCGCCACCAGGGCGGCGCCCATCAGGGCCGAGAAGAAGATGATCTGCAGCACCTTGCCCTCGGCCAGAGAGGCGAAGGGATTGGTCGGCACAACGCCCAGCAGCACCTGCAACGGCGTCGGGATCACGCGTTCCTTGACCTCGCCCAGCGGCAGGTCAGCCAGGCCGACGCCCGGATTGATGATGTGCCCGAAGGCGAAGCCGACCAAGACCGCCAGCAGGGAGGTGATGGCGAACCAGACAATGGTCCGCACCCCCAGCCGCACCGCGCCCACCCCTTCGCCCAGCTTGGCGATCGAACTGGCGATGGTGAACAGCACCAGCGGCGCCACCACCATGCGGATCAGGTTCAGATAGACGTCGCCGATCGGCTGCAACCAGACCACGGCCTGCTCGCGCAGGATCAGGCCGGCGATGATGCCCAGGGCGAAACCAGCAGCGGTGCGCTGCCAAAGCGGGATAGCGAAGAAGCGACGAAACATGACGACCTTTGGGGAGGAGCGGTCGACCTATGTGTTTGGCGCATGGGGGGACGGCAACCGCAACGGGAGCGATTGAGGGTTAGAAGTTCTGGTTGGTCGTTTAGTTTTTCTGCCTCACCCCAACCCGCTCATCCCAGCGGGCGGGGCGGAGTTGCCGCTAAGACAGCCTGATTACGAAGCTGAGTAATTTCATCTGGAATTGCTGGGGCGTCTTTGGCTCATCGCCATCCGCCACGAGAAAATCTGGAAAGCGCTGGTTCAGGTCTGGGCAGGTGATCGAAAGAAACTCGGCGAGCTTCATCGTATCTTGTTCGAGAAATTCCAGACGCCAGTGGTAGAATGCTTCGCTCGTCTGCTCGAGCAAGATTTCGACGGCTTTGGCGGCGTCGGTATTCGAAGCTTCAGCCTTTGCCAGAAATGCGGCTACGGGCGCACCGCTCTTGTAATCCCCAGTCCAGCCCATCAAGGCACAGTCGTCACCGTAGAGCCTCAACTGGGCAATGCCTTGGGCATCGTTGTGCAACTCGATGATTGCGGGCGGCTCTTGAGGGTCGATCTCAATCATACGCGTACGATATCGCCCTACGCAGAAAAGTCACTTGGACACGTCGGCGTTCCACCCTTAAGCGAACTTCAGAGCGTCCGATTCCGGGCCGTGTTCGGTGTCCGGATTCCGGCCTTCGCCGGGGGGAGCGATGGAGGGGCGGGCGAGGGGCCTTAGCCCATCACCTCAGCCAGCGCGTCTTCAAACCCGTCGTAGTGGTCGATCACCACATCCCCGCCCAGCTCTTCACGCGGCACGTCGTTGTAGCCGAAGCCGACGACGATGCAGGCCACGCCCGCATCCTTGGCGGCCTTGGTGTCGGTGGTGCTGTCGCCGACCATGACGCAGCGCGCCGGATCGCCGCCCGCCTTCTGCACCGCTTCATGGATGTGCGCCCCGCTGGGCTTGCGGGCCGAGACCGCGTCCGGCCCGGCGACGAAGGCGAAGTGCCGCGTCAGGTCCAGCGCCTCGATCAGGGCCACCGACAGGTCCGTGCGCTTGTTGGTGGCGACGCACAGGACGGCCCCGCGCGCGGCCAGCCGCTCCAGCGCCGGAACCACGCCGTCGAACGGGCGGCTCTCGTCGGCGATATGGGCCAGATAGTCCTCGATGAAGCGCTCGAACAGGCCGGGCGCATGGGCCTCGTCCCAGGCGGCGCCCGCCTCCATGAAGCCGTGACGCAGCAGGGCCATGGCCCCATGCCCGACCAGATGCCGGGCCGAGGACATGGGCACGGGCGGCAGGTCATATTGCGCAAGCATCCGGTTCAGCGTGCCGATCAGGTCGGGCGCCGAGTCCACCAGGGTCCCGTCCAGGTCGAAGGCGATGGTCCAGCCTTCCAGGTCGCGTTCGATGCTCACTCTTGTCTCCCGGCTCGCGCAGATCCCGGCAATGGGCTAGATCGCGCAGGACGACAAGCCGCCGGATCGATTCATGACCGCACCTCACCCTCGCGCAGCCATTATCCTCGCCGCAGGCCAGGGCACGCGGATGAAGTCGCCGCTGCCCAAGGTGCTGCACCCGGTGGGCCAGCGCGCCATGCTGGATCACGCCATCGACGCCGCTGAGGCTCTCGGCTGCGAGCGCATCGTGGTCGTGGTCGGCAGCCATTCGCCGGAGGTCCGCGCCCACGTCGAGAAGCGCCTGGGCGAGGACGCCATCGCGGTTCAGGACCCGCCGCTGGGCACCGGCCACGCCGTGCGCGCCGCCGAGGCGGTGCTGGGCGACTTCATTGGCCATGTGGTCGTCACCTATGGCGACGTGCCCCTGCTGAAGGCCGCCGACATCGAGCCGGTTTTCGCCGACAGCCATGAAGGCGTCACCGTCATCGGCTTCGAGGCCCGCGACCCCGGCGCCTATGGCCGTCTGATCCTGCAAGGCGACGACCTGCTGGCCATCACCGAGGCCAAGGAGGCGTCCGCAGACGTGCTGGCCGTCACCGCCTGCAACTCCGGCGTCATGGCCGCTCCGGTCGGCCTGCTGTTCGACCTGCTGGCCGAGGTTCGAAACGACAACGCCAAGGGTGAATACTATCTGACCGACGTGGTCGAGCTGGCCCGCAAGCGCGGCGCCGCCACCCGCGCCGTTTTCGCGTCCGAGGACTCCGTCATGGGCGTCAACGCGCAAGGCGAGCTGGCTCAGGCCGAGGCCCTGTTCCAGTCGGCCCAGCGCGCGCACTTCCTGGCGGCGGGCGTGACCATGAGCGCCCCTGACACCGTCCACTTCGCCTGGGACACCCAGGTCGGCGCGGGCACGACCATCGAGCCCTTCGTCGTCTTCGGCCCCGGCGCGGTGGTGGCCGAGGGCGCACGCATCCGCAGTTTCAGCCACATCGAAGGCGCCAGGGTCGCCAGCAAGGCCGAGGTCGGCCCCTATGCTCGCCTGCGCCCCGGCGCGGACCTGGGCGAGGGCGTCAAGATCGGCAACTTCGTCGAGGTCAAGAACGTCCGCATGGACGCGGGCGCCAAGGCCAACCACCTGGCCTACCTCGGCGACGGCCATGTGGGGGCCAAGGCCAACATCGGCGCCGGCACGATCTTCTGTAACTACGACGGCTTCTTCAAACACCGCACCACGGTGGGCGAGGGGGCCTTCGTCGGCTCCAACAGCGCCCTGGTCGCCCCCGTGACCATCGGCGCCGGCGCCATGGTCGGCTCCGGCTCGGTGGTGACGAAGGATGTCGCGCCCGGTGATCTGGCCCTCGGCCGGGCTGAACAGACGACGAAGCCGGGCTGGGCCGCCCGCTTCATGGACACGATGCGCGCAAAGAAGGCGGCGAAATCCAAATGAGCGACCTGCAGAAGAAGAACGCCGGCGAAGCCGCCGCCGCCCATGTCGAGGCCGGCATGGTGGTCGGTCTGGGCACCGGCTCCACCGCCGCCTGGTTCGTCAAGGCGCTGGCGGCGCGCAACCTGCCGGACCTGCGCTGCGTGCCGACGTCCGAGCGCACCGCCGATCTGGCGCGCGAACTGGGCCTGACCCTGTCGACGCTGGAGGACACCCCCCGCATCGACCTGACCGTCGACGGCGCCGACGAGATCGGTCCGGGCCTGGCCCTCATCAAGGGCGGCGGCGCGGCCCTGTTGCGTGAGAAGCTGGTCTGGGAGGCCTCCGCCCGCTGCATCTGCATCGCCGACGCGGCCAAGGTGGTGCCGGTGCTGGGGACCTTCCCCCTGCCGATCGAGGTCGTCGCCTTCGGTCACAAGACGACCGCCAACCGCATCGCAGACGTCCTGGCCGACCATGACATCCCCATGCCCGCTCGCGTGCGTCAGGCCGATCGCGGCCTGATCCGCACCGACGGCGGCAATCTGATCTACGACGCCGCCTGCAAGGTCATCGCCGACCCGGCCCGCCTCGCCGCCGACCTCAAGAGCCTGACCGGCGTGGTCGAACACGGCCTCTTCCTCGACCTGACCGACCTGGCCATCATCGGCACGGACGCCGGGGTTGAGACGCTCAATCCCTAAGCCCTCCGTCATCCCAGCCGAAGCCTCGCTGCGCGAGGCGCAGAGCCGGGACCGCCCAAGACGCCGCCGTCGGCATTTCCTGCGGTCCCGGATAGCGGCTGCGCCGCTTCCGGGATGACGAACCGGAGTAAGCCTTACCCTCCCTTCCGTCATCCTCCGGCAAGCCGCGCAGCGGCGCAGACCGGGGGACCCAGCGGCGCCGCAGGCGATCTTCACGGCAAGCGCGGCGTGCGGGTTTTCGCCCTTCGGGCGCCGTTGGCTCCCCCGGTCTCGCTGCGCTCGCCGGAGGATGACGGAAGGGGGATGCGGCAAACGGGCGTGCTTGATCCTCCCGTCTTGCCCCCTCGCGCCCCGGCGCCTAAGTCGGGTCAGCGATGCGGTTCAGCCGCACGGATTTCAGACGATTCAGACGAATTGGACTCTGTTTTTCGAGTCCATTCCCGGAGCCCCCGATGACCACGACCTACGACTACGACCTCTTCGTCATCGGCGCCGGTTCGGGCGGGGTGCGCGCGGCGCGCCTGACCGCTCTGGGCGGCAAGAAGGTGGCCGTGGCCGAGGAGTATCGCGTCGGCGGCACCTGCGTCATCCGCGGCTGCGTGCCCAAGAAGTTCATGGTCATGGCGTCGGAAGTCAGCCACGCGCTGGAGATCGCCGAGGGCTACGGCTGGTCCTTCGACAGCGCCAAGTTCGACTGGCCGACCTTCCTGCAGGCCAAGGATGTCGAGATCACCCGCCTTTCGGGCATTTACGCCGCCAACCTGGGCAAGGCGGGCGTCGATCTGGTCCACGGCCGCGCCGTGATGAAGGACGCACACACGGTCGAAATCGTCGGCAAGAACCAGACCTTCACCGCCGAAAAGATCCTGATCGCCACCGGCGGGCGCCCGTGGAAGCCCGAGGACCTGCCGGGCGTCGAGCACGCCATCACGTCCGAAGAAGCCTTCCACCTGCCGGAACTGCCCAAGCGCATCCTGATCGCGGGCGGCGGCTATATCGCCGTCGAGTTCGCGGGCATCTTCGCCGGCCTCGGCGTCGAGACGACCCTGATCTATCGCGGCCCCAACATCCTGCGCGGCTTCGACGACGATGTGCGCGCCCATCTGGCGGGCGAGATCGAGAAGCGCGGCATCAAGGTCATCCTGGGCTGCCAGCACACCTCGATCGAGAAGACCGAAAGCGGTCTGGTCAGCCACCTCGGCAACGGCATGAAGCTGGAGCATGACGCGATCATGTTCGCCACCGGCCGCGTCCCCTACGTCAAGGGACTGGGCCTAGAGAACGCGGGCGTCGAGCTGAACGACGAGGGGGCTATCGCCGTCGATCCCTTCTCCAAGACCTCGGTCGACAACATCTGGGCCATCGGCGATGTGACCGACCGGATGAACCTGACCCCCGTCGCCATCCGCGAGGCCGTCGCCTTCCACGAGACGGTCTTCAAGAACAATCCGCAGCACTTCGACTATGAAGCCGTCGCCACCGCCGTCTTCAGCCAGCCGCCGGTCGGCGTCGTCGGTTTGACCGAGCATGAGGCGCGCCGCGCCTGCACGAAAGGCGTCGATGTCTATGTGACCCGCTTCCGCCCGATGAAGTACGCCTTCACCGGCTCGGACGAGCGGGTGCTGATGAAGCTGGTGGTCGACGCCGACAGCCAGCGCGTTGTCGGCGTCCACATCGTCGGCCCGGAAAGCCCGGAGATGATCCAGTTGGCCGCCATCGCGGTGAAGGCCGGCCTGACCAAGGCCCAGTGGGACGCCACCTGCGCCGTCCACCCGACCATGGCCGAGGAACTGGTGACTCTGAAGGAGAAGCAGTCGCCCACCTCGATGGCGGGCTGATCCCTGCTGTCCGGAGCCGCTTGCCAGCGGCTCCGGACGCGCGCCTTATGCGGCCCAGCTTTCCCGGAGGTCGCCCCATGAAGTCCCGTCTGCTCGCCGCCGCCCTGTCGGCCCTGCTGGTCGCCGCCGCTTCGCCGGTTCTGGCTCAGAACGCGCCGCCCGTCGCCTATCAGAGCGCCGTCGCCGATCCGCTGCGCCCCGCCGACGAGGTCGCGCGCGATCCTCTGCGTCATCCCGCCGAGATCCTGGCCTTCGCCCAGGTGCAGCCGGGTCAGAAGATCGCCGACATCCGGCCCGGCGCGGGCTATTTCAGCCGTCTGTTCGCGCGAGTGGTGGGCGAGGGCGGTCACGTCTACGCCTTCGTGCCCAACCGCACCGCCGAGCGCGAGAACCCTCGCGCCGACGCCCTGGTCGCCGCCTATCCCAACATCAGCCGCGTCAACGGCGACCTGGACGCCATGGCCTTCGATCAGCCCCTGGACGTGGTCTTCATGAGCCAGGAATACCATGACTTCCACATCCCCCGCTTCGGCGTGGACGTGGCCAAGATGAACGCCGACATCTTCAAGGCGCTGAAACCCGGCGGCCTTTTCGTGGTCATTGATCATCAGGCCGCGCCCGGCGCCGGCAATACTGTCGTCGAGACCCTGCACCGCATCGAGGGCGCGCAACTGCGCAAGGAAGTGGAAGCCGCCGGCTTCGTCTTCGACGGCGAGACCTCGGCCGTCGCCAACCCCGCCGACGACCATACCTTGAACGTCTTTGACGAGGCCATTCGCGGCAAGACCGACCAATTCGTCTATCGCTTCAGAAAGCCGGGCTGAACCGGCTGAAATCACAGGAGGAGTTGCCGTGCGTCCCTTCCTTTCTGTCATCATCGCCGCCGCTCTGGCGACGACCGCTCCGGTCGTCTCGGCCCAGACGGCGCCCGTCGCCTATGAAGCCGCCCTGGCGAGCCCGATCCGCACGACCGAGGACCGGGGCCGCGACACGGCCCGCCACGCCGCCGACACCCTGGCTTTCGCCGAGGTGAAGCCGGGTCAGAAGATCGGCGACATGATCATCGGCGGCGGCTATTTCACCCGCCTGTTCGCGGCCGCCGTCGGTCCCGACGGCCACGTCACGGCCTGGCAACCCGCCGAGTTCATCGGCTTTCAGGCCAGCTATGGCGAGGCCCTGGCCGCCGCCGCCGCGCTCGACAACGCCGACGCCATCAGCTCGCCCATCGGCGCCCCGGAATGGCCCGAGGGCCTGGATCTGATCTTCACCGCCCAGAACTATCACGACCTGCACCTCAAGCCCTTCGCCACGGACACGGCGGCCAAGGTCAATGCGGCGGCGTATCGGGCGCTGAAACCCGGCGGTCTCTATGTCGTCATCGACCATGACGCGGCGACGGGCGCAGGGCCGGATGCGCCGGACAGCCTGCATCGCATTGACGTGGATCAGGTCAAGCGCGAGGTCGAGGCGGCGGGCTTCGTGCTGGACGGCTCCAGTGATCTTCTCGCCCGTGCCGACGACCCGCGCACGGCCAACGTCTTCGACCCGTCCATTCGCGGCAAGACCAGCCAGTTCATGCTGCGGTTCAGAAAACCGGGCTGAACCGAAACTGTCGAACAGATGACTGGCGAAGCGGGGCAGGGGGCGCTAACCCTGCCCCAAAATCCATAAGGGAAACGCCTCAGATGACTCGCATCGCCTTCATCGGTCTCGGCAACATGGGCGGCGGCATGGCCGCCAATCAGGCCAAGGCCGGGCATGACGTCGCCGCCTTCGACCTGTCGCCCGCCGCGCTGGAACGCGCCGCCGAGGCCGGGTGCCGCACCGTCGCCTCGGTGGCCGAGGCGGTCAAGGACGCCGAGGTGGTCATCACCATGCTGCCCGCCGGGCCGCACGTGCTCAGCGTCTATTCGGAGCAGATCATCGGCGTGGCCCCGGCCAGCGCCCTGCTGCTGGACTGCTCGACCATCGACGTCGAGACGGCCCGCAAGGTCGCAGGACTCGCCCGGGAGGCGGGCTACGCCTTCGCCGACGCCCCCGTCTCGGGCGGCACCGCCGCCGCCGACGCCGGCACCCTGGCCTTCATGGTCGGCTGCGACGAGGCCGACTTCGCCCGCGTCGAACCGGCGCTGGCCCCCATGAGCCGCATCACCATCCGCGCGGGCGACCACGGCGCAGGGCAGGCCGCCAAGATCTGCAACAACATGCTGCTGGGCATCTCCATGGTCGGCACCTGCGAAGCCATCGCCCTGGCCGAGAAGCTGGGTCTGGAGCCGGAACGCTTCTTCGAGATCGCGTCCAAGTCCTCGGGGCAGTGCTGGTCGGTCAGCAACTACTATCCCTGGGCCGGTCCGGTCCCGACCGCCCCCTCGAACCGCGACTACGAAGGCGGCTTCGCCACCGCCATGATGCTGAAGGACCTGAAACTGGCCCAGGACGCCGCCGCCAAGGCGGGCGCCACCACCCCGCTGGGCGCCCAGGCCGAGGCCCTCTACGCCCTGTTCAACGGCCTCGGTTACGGCGGAAAGGACTTCTCGGCCATGGTCCAGATGCTGCGCGGACGGCTGGATACGCTGGCTCAATGAGGGGGCGAGGGGGGCTTGCATTACTGGTCGGTTTGGCGGCGGTCGGCCTGATCGCCGCCGCGCCGGCCGATCCGCCTTACGGCGTCGCACCTGGTCTGTTTCAGGCCGGGGCGCCTGATCTGGGACTGGAGCCCGCGCCGGGCACGCAGACCTTCACCGTCTTCGCGCCCGGCGATGCCACCGATCGGTTCAGCAACGGCGTGGTGTTGATGCCCTTCAAGGGGCGCCTCTACGCCCAGTGGCAGAGCTCGGCGCGCGACGAGGACGCCCCCGACACCTGGGTCGCCTATAGCGTCAGCGACGACGGCGAGACCTGGCGCGCTCCCGTCGCCCTGGCCCATGCGGGCGAGGGCGGGCTGATGCGCTCCAGCGGCGGCTGGTGGACGGACGGTCAGACCCTGGTCGCCTACGTCAACGTCTGGCCCGACGGGTTTCAGTCCGGGGCGGGCGGCTATGCCGAGTACCGCCTCAGCCGCGACGGCGAGACCTGGAGCGAACCGCGCCGCGTCATGGGCGCCGACGGCCGCCCGGTCGAGGGCGTGATCGAGCAGGACCCGCATCTGATCGACGGGCGCCTGATGACGGGCTTCCACATGCGCCCCGGCATGATCGCCAAGCCCTTCTTCACCGACGATCCTCTGGGCCTGACGGGCTGGACAGAGGGGCGGATGCAGAACCTGCCGCGCGACGCCAGCGGCGCGGCGGCCGAGCATGAGAAGCGCCTCAGCCGCGAGATCGAGCCCAGCCTGTTCCAGCGCGGCGACTGCGCCGTCATGGTCTTCCGCGACGAGGAGTTGAGCTTCCGCCAGATCGCGTCCGAAAGCTGCGACCGGGGCGTCACCTGGACCACGCCGGTCCTGACCGACATGCCCGACGCCCGCGCCAAGCAGAGCGCAGGCAACCTGCCCGACGGAACCGCCTATCTGGTCAATGCGCCCAATACGGATCGTCCGCGTATGCCGCTGGCCGTGACCCTAGGCGACGACGGGCGCGTCTTCGACCGCAGCTTCCTGTTGCGCGGGGCAGGGGATCTGCAGCCGCTTCGCTACGAGGGCCAGTACAAGCGTCCCGGCTATCACTATCCCAAGAGCGTCGTCTGGAATGGCGCGCTCTACGTCGGCTACGCGACCAACAAGGAGGACGTGCAGGTCACGCGGGTTCCTCTGGCGGCGCTGGCGCCGGCAGAGGACTGATCGCTCAAGGCTTGCTCGCGGGCGACCAAACAGCCCGCGTCGGGTCGGGAGGTCCCGTAGGGCCGACGAGCGCGGGCGACTAAAGTGAGAACCGTTATCAATTAAGGGGTTGAGACGTTTTGTCCGGCTCTGAACATGGACAAGGCTGGTCGACGAGCGCAATTAGGCGCACAAAGCTGTATAAGCGAAAGAACTACCGTCTTGTTCGACTATAAAGCCGCCTTTCAGAACTCGGTGGAGCAGGTCCGCAGCGAAGGGCGCTATCGCGTTTTCGCCGACCTGAAGCGCGTGCGCGGCCAGTTCCCGCAGGCGGTGCGCCGCCGCGAGGACGGCTCCCAACAGGACGTCGTGGTCTGGTGCTCCAACGACTATCTGGGCATGGGCCAGCATCCGGTGGTGGTCGAGGCCATGACGGCCGAGATCGACCAGACCGGCGCCGGCGCCGGCGGCACGCGAAACATTTCCGGCACCACCCGCTCGGCGGTCGATCTGGAAGTCGAGCTGGCCAGCTGGCACCAGAAGGAAGCGGCCCTGCTGTTCACCTCGGGCTATGTGGCCAATGAGGCGACGCTGTCGACCCTGCAGAAGATCCTGCCGGGCCTGATCATCTTCTCCGACGCCCTGAACCACGCCTCGATGATCGAGGGCATCCGCCACGGCGGCGGTCCGCGCCACATCTTCCGCCACAACGACCTGGAGCACCTCGAGGAACTTCTGGCCGCAGCGCCCGTCGATGCGCCCAAGCTGGTCGCCTTCGAGAGCGTCTATTCGATGGACGGCGACATCGCCGACATCGCCGGGACCATCGCCCTGGCGAAAAAATACGGCGCCATGACCTATCTGGACGAGGTCCACGCGGTCGGCCTCTACGGCGAAACCGGCGCGGGCGTGGCCGAGCGTGAGGGCGTCCTGGACGGCATCGACATCGTCGAATGCACCCTGGGCAAGGCCATCGGCGTCATGGGCGGCTATATCGCCGCCGACGCGGTGATCGTGGACGCGGTGCGCAGCTGGGCCTCAGGCTTCATCTTCACCACCAGCCTGCCGCCCGCCCTGACGGCCGGCGCCCTGGCCTCGGTCCGCCACCTCAAGGCCCACCCGGAACTGCGCATCGCCCATCAGGAGCGCGCCGAGACCCTGAAGCGCCGTCTGCTGGAGGCCGGCATCCCGGTCCTGCCCAGCGTCAGCCACATCGTCCCGGTCCATGTCGGCAATCCGGTCCACTGCAAGCTGATCTCGGACATGCTGCTGGAAGAGCACGGCATCTACGTCCAGCCGATCAACTATCCGACCGTGCCCAAGGGCACCGAGCGCTTGCGCTTCACCCCGTCGCCCAACCATGACGACGGCATGATCGACAAGCTGGTCGATGCGATGGACAGGCTGTTCTCGCACTGCAACGTGGCGCGTCGTCCGGTCGCTGCATGACGACCGATCCCGAACTGGGCGAAGTCATCGTCGAGTTCGTCCGCAACGGCACCTATGTGAAATGCTCGGCCGTCCACACGGCCACGGGCGTTGAGGTGTCCGCCATGGGCCCGGCGCTGGAGCCGCGCGCGGTCGAGCGGGTCGCCATCGCCAAGCTGAAACGCGCCCTGGCGACCCGTCGCTAGTCCTCTGCGTCAGGCCGTTTGGCGACGCCGTTGCAGCTGAAGTGCGGCTCCACCCGCCAGCAGAACCCCCAGCAGGATCATCGCCCATTCCGACAGGGTCGGCACCGCCGCAGGCGGGGGCGGAGGGGTCAGCGAGATCGTCACCGCTGAGGACGCCGCCTGCGACGCGCCCTGGGGAGCGTTTGACGTCGCGTTAATGCACCCCAGCCCGTAGGTGTTGCCGCCTGTGTTGTCGCCTCGGATCATGCACAGGCTGTTGCTTTGCACGAAGGCGTAGCTGCCGCCCGGCGTATTGGCGAGGTAGATGGACGTCACGTAGGACTTGGGGTCGGCTGCGTTGGCCTGAGCCACGGGCAGCCCGTGCATCTTGTCAAACTTGAACTCGAAGTAGGTCAGGTTGCCGCTGGCGTCGGTCGAGACCTGAGCGGTTTGTGCAACGATGCTCCAGTTCAAGAAGTCGGTCTGGAAGGTGTTCTGCCCGTCGCTGAGGTTCAGGTCGCCCAGGCGAACGTCGATGACCTCATCGACCATGTTCGGCGTGAGGGCGCCGAAGATCGTGAAGGAGCCCGAGACGCGTTGCGACGTGGTGAACGTGGCGGTGCAGCCGCCCAAAGGGCAGGCTGTGTAGTTGCTCACGCTGTCGTATGGCGCGCTCTGGACATAGTAGGTGACCGCCTGCGCGGCGACTTGAGGCGCCGACATCAGGCAGGCTGCCGCGGCCAGGCCGCCAAGCAAGGATTTCATGGGCGCTCCCCCGAAGATTTTACAAAGCTTGGCTTTGCACTAGCATTGTTACGGCAATATTCGAACCTTGTTGTGCGTGTGGGCGGATCGGTCGCGGGGCCACCAGATGTTGTGGTGTCCGGCGGCGCGGCCTAGATAGGGGCGCCGTTTCCGCCCTCAGCCCTCGGGATGCCCGCCAGTGACCGCCTTCACCCACGACTCGTACTTCTCCAAGAGCCTCGCCGACGCTGATCCGGCGATCTTCAAGGGCATCCAGGGCGAGCTTGGCCGCCAGAAGGAGCAGATCGAGCTGATCGCTTCGGAAAACATCGTCTCGCAGGCGGTGCTGGACGCTCAGGGTTCGGTCCTGACCAACAAGTACGCCGAGGGCTATCCGGGCCGTCGCTACTACGGCGGCTGCGAGTTCGTGGACGTCACCGAAGACCTGGCCCGCGAGCGCGCCAAGGAGCTGTTCGGCGCCGCCTTCGCCAACGTCCAGCCCCACTCGGGCGCCCAGGCAAACCAGGCCGTCTTCTTCACCCTGCTGCAGCCCGGCGACACCTTCCTGGGCATGGACCTGGCCTGCGGCGGTCACCTGACCCACGGTTCGCCCGCCAACCAGTCGGGCAAGTGGTTCCGCCCCGTGACCTACAAGGTCCGCGAAGACACCCATCTGATCGACTATGACCACGTCGCCGAAATGGCCCAGAAGGAGAAGCCCAAGCTGATCCTGGCCGGCGCCTCGGCCTATTCGCGTCACATCGACTTCAAGCGCTTCCGCGAGATCGCCGATTCGGTCGGCGCCTATTTGATGGTCGACATGGCCCACTATGCGGGTCTGATCGCCGGCGGCGTCTATCCCGACCCGATCCCGCACGCCCACGTCGTCACCACCACGACGCACAAGACCCTGCGCGGCCCGCGCGGCGGCATGATCCTGTCCAACGACGCGGACCTGGGCAAGAAGATCAACTCCGCCGTCTTCCCCGGTCTGCAGGGCGGCCCGCTGGAGCACGTCATCGCCGCCAAGGCCGTGGCCTTCGGCGAAGCGCTGAAGCCCGAGTTCAAGGATTACGCCCAACAGGTGGTCAAGAACGCCCAGGCCCTGGCCGGCGTCCTGGTCGAGCGCGGTCTGGCCATCGTCTCGGGCGGCACCGACAGCCACCTGATGCTGGTCGATCTGCGTCCCAAGGGCGTGACCGGCAAGGCCACCGAGCATGAGCTCGAGAAGGCCCTGATGACCTGCAACAAGAACGGCGTGCCTTTCGACACCGCGCCCTTCACCGTCACCTCGGGCGTCCGTCTGGGCACCCCGGCCGGCACCACGCGCGGCTTCGGCGAGGAAGAGTTCAAGCAGATCGGCCACTGGATCGCCGACGTCGTCTCGTCGATGAACGGCGGCGACGAAGCCGATCCGGCCGTCGTCGCGGGCGTCGCCGCCCAGGTGCGCGAACTGACCGCCCGCTTCCCGATCTATCGCTAAGAGGTCGACTGGATGAAGTGCCCCTTCTGCGGAAACGCCGACACCCAGGTCAAGGACAGCCGCCCGTCTGACGACGGCGCGGCCATCCGCCGCCGTCGGTCCTGTCCGCAGTGCAACGGGCGCTTCACCACCTTCGAGCGGGTGCAGCTGCGCGAACTGGTCATCCTGAAACGGAACGGCCGCCGCACCCCCTTCGACCGCGACAAGCTGGAACGCTCGCTGGGCATCGCCCTGCGCAAGCGTCCGGTCCAGCCCGATCAGGTCGAGCTGCTGGTCAGCCGCATCGTGCGCCAGCTGGAAAGCCTGGGCGAGACCGAGATCCCGTCGCACATCGTCGGCGACTTCATTATGAAGGCCCTGAAGTCGGTCGATGAGGTCGCCTACGTCCGCTACGCCTCGGTCTACAAGGATTTCCGCCACACGGGCGACTTCGCCAAATTCCTCGGCGACGAGGGCTTCGACGAGACCAAGCCCGACGACCCGCGGTGATGCGCCCGCGCGTCACCCTGAAGCTGGCGACGACGCTGGACGGCCGCATCGCTACGGCCTCGGGCGAAAGCCAGTGGATCACCGGACCGGAAGCCCGCCAGCAGGGCCACCGCCTGCGCGCCGCCCATGACGCCATCCTGGTCGGCGTCGAGACGGTGCTGGCCGACGACCCGGAACTGACCGTGCGTCTTCCTGACTACGCCGGGACGCATCCGCTGCGCGTCGTCCTCGACAGCCGTCTGCGTACGCCCGGGACGGCCAAGGTCGCCAGCGGAAACACCCTGATCCTGACCACTGCCGCGCCCCACGCCGTCGGCCAGACCGAGGTGGTCGCCGTCGCCGCCGACGACGCTCGCCCCGCCATCGCCGCCGTCCTCGACGCCCTGACCGCGCGCGGCGTCGGCTCTCTGCTGGTCGAGGGCGGAGGCCGCGTCGCCGCCTCCTTCCTGCAGGCGGGCGTGGTGGACGCCATCGAGTGGTTCCGCGCCCCGATCCTGCTGGGCGGGGAGGGCAGGCCCTGCGTCGCCTCGCTGGCGCTTGCAAAGCTGGCCGACGCCCCCAAGTTCCGTCGTCTGGGCGTCGAGCCTGTCGGAAACGACCTGTGGGAACGCTACGCGCGCTTCGACGGCTGATTTCAGACGATTCAGACTATTCAGACTATGTTTTTGGGGTCCGAAGGGACCGGAGTTTCCATGTTCACCGGCATCGTCACCGACATCGGCCGCGTCCGCAGCGTCCGCCAAACCGACCGCGACCGTCGCTATGAGATCGAGACCGTGTGGGACACGGCCGGCATCGACCTCGGCGCCTCCATCAGCCACGCGGGCTGCTGCCTAACCGTGACCGAAAAGGGCGAAGGCTGGTTCGCGGTCGAGGTCTCGGGCGAGACCCTGTCCAAGACCAAACTCGGCGACTGGGCCGAGAACACCCGCGTCAATCTGGAGCGCGCAGCCAGGCTGGGCGACGAACTGGGCGGCCACATCGTCTCGGGTCATGTCGACGGTCTGGGCGAGGTGATCTCCATCACGCCCGAGGGCGGGTCGCATCGGATCGTGGTCGAGGCGCCGGCGCCTCTGCACCGATTTATCGCGCCGAAGGGCTCAATCACCGTCGATGGGGTTTCCCTGACCGTGAATGGGGTGCAAGAGCGCCGCTTCGACTTGAACATCATTCCGCATACGTGGGATGCGACCACGCTCGGCGGCCTCAAGGTCGGCGACAAGGTCAACCTGGAGATCGACATGCTGGCGCGCTACCTCGCGCGCTGGCAGGAGACCGCATGATGAAACTGGCCGTCCACAATACCGACAGCCCGATCAGCTCGATCGAGGACATTCTCGAGGACGCCCGCAACGGCCGCCCCTACATCCTGGTCGACGCCGAGGATCGCGAGAACGAGGGCGATATCGTCATTCCGGCCCAGTTCGCCACGCCGGACCAGATCAACTTCATGATCCGCCATGCGCGCGGCCTGGTCTGCCTAGCTGTGACAGGGGATCGCGCCCGGCAGTTGCGCCTGCCGCCGATGGCCGCGGACAATCGCGAGAGCATGAAAACCGCCTTCACCGTCTCGATCGAGGCCAAGGAAGGCGTGACGACCGGCATCTCCGCCGCCGACCGTTCGCACACCATTCAGGTCGCCACCGACCCGACGCGCGGTGTGGACGACATCGTCTCGCCCGGCCACATCTTCCCCCTGGTCGCGCGTGACGGCGGCGTTCTGGTCCGTGCGGGCCACACTGAAGCCGCTGTTGATATCAGCCGCATGGCTGGCCTGAACCCGTCCGGCGTGATCTGCGAGATCATCAAGGACGACGGCGAGATGGCGCGGATGCCCGACCTCATCGCCTTCGCCCAGCTGCATGGCCTGAAGATCGGCACCATCGCCGACCTGATCGCCTACCGCCGTCGTACCGAGCGCTTCGTCGAGCGCGTGCTGGAGACGCCGTTCGAGAGCGTCCACGGCGGGCCGTTCAAACTGATCCTGTACCGCAACACCATCGAGGGCGCCGAACACATCGCCCTGGTGCGCGGCGACATCGACCCGACCAAGCCGACCGTGGTGCGGATGCACCAGATCGACTTCGCCGCCGACCTGCTGGGCCATGTCGAGGCGCGTCAGGACTATATTCCGAAGGCGATGCAGGCCTTGACCGTCAATGACGGTCCTGGCGTCGTCGTCTTCCTGCGCGATCCCGGCCTGCACGGCCTGGCCGAGCGCCTCGGGGGCTCGACCAAGCCCGCCGCCGTGGATCGTTCGCTGAAAGCCTATGGCGTCGGCGCCCAGATTCTGCTCGACCTCGGCGTCAAAGACATGATCGTGATGAGCTCGACGCGGCCCAATCCAACGGCGCTTGAAGGCTACGGCCTGCGCATCGTGGGCTGGCGCGATATGGACGGAGAAGACCAATCCTGAACGACCCCACCCGCGTCCTGATCGTCGAGGCGCGCTACTACGACGATCTGGCTGACGCCCTTCTTGAAGGGGCCAAGGACGCCCTGCGCGCGCAAGGCGTTCAGTTCGACGTCGTCACTGTGCCCGGCGCCCTGGAGGTCCCGACCGCCATCGCCATGGCCGAGGAGGCCGGCCGCTTTCCGACCGCGCCCCGCTATGACGGCTATGTCGCGCTTGGCTGCGTCATTCGCGGCGAGACCTATCATTTCGAGATCGTCTCGGATCAGTCGGCCGCCGGCATCATGCATCTGGGCCTCAAGGGCCTGGCCATCGGCAACGGCATACTGACGACCGAGGACGAAGACCAGACCTGGGCGCGCGCCCGGATGAGCGAGGGCGACAAGGGCGGCGGCGCCGCTCGCGCCTGTCTGGACCTGATAGCGCTGCGCAAGCGCCTGCGCGGAGGACTGGCCTCGTGACCGAGCCGACCAACACCACCCCGGCCACCGTCGCCGAAGTCATGGCTCAACTGGCCGAGGCCGATAAGGCCCGCGCCGAGCCGCAACTGACGTCGCGTCAGCGCCGCGCCCGCACGGTTGCTCGTCTGGCCGCCGTTCAGGCCCTCTATCAGATGGAGCTGGCGGGCGAGGGCGTCGAAGTCGTCGTCAAGGAATTCCGCAATCATCGCTTCGACGCTGACATCGACGGCGCCCCCCTGGCCGAGGCCGACGAGGACTGGTTCTCGGACATCGTCCACGGCGTGGTCGAGGACCAGCGCGGTATCGACGAGGCGGTCAAGGCCCGTCTGGCGTCCAACTGGCGTCTGGAGCGGCTGGACGCCACGCTTCGCGCCCTGCTGCGCTGCGGCGCCTGGGAGCTGAAGTCCAAGCCCGACGTGCCGCGTGAAATCGTGATCGACGAGTATGTCGAGCTGGCCAAGGCCTTCTTCGACGACGCCGAAGCCAAGTTCGTGAACGCGGCGCTCGACGGCGTGGCGCGCGATGCCCGCGATTGACGTCGCAGGCGAATTCGAGACCATCCAGCGGTTACTGAAGCCGCTGGCGCACGCGGAATGGGCGAGGGGGCTGGCCGACGACGTCGCCGTGCTGCCCTCGCGTCCGGGGCATGATCTGATCCTGACCAAGGACGCCATTATCGAGGGCGTCCACTTCCTGCCCGACGACCCTCTGGACACGGTGGCGCAGAAGCTGCTGCGCGTGAACCTGTCTGATTTGGCGGCCAAGGGAGCTGAGCCCTTCGGCTATTTGCTGGCCTGCCACTGGTCCGAGCGCTGCGGCTGGCCCGAGCGCGAAGCCTTCGTCGCCGGGCTGCGGCGCGATCAGGCCATCTTCGACATCGCCCTGCTGGGCGGCGAC
Source organism: Brevundimonas sp. UBA7506 (assembly GCF_002479495.1). Classification (GTDB taxonomy): domain Bacteria; phylum Pseudomonadota; class Alphaproteobacteria; order Caulobacterales; family Caulobacteraceae; genus Brevundimonas. Next base: position 670,467 of record NZ_DLNQ01000005.1, on the reverse strand, counting down.
ACGGTCAAGACGCCGGGACCGGCCAGTTTTTCCGCCACCCTGATGGGCTGGGCGCCGTCGTCCTCGACGGTCAGCCGGGGCGGCGCGCGCCCGGGCGACCTGGTCTTCGTCACCGGCACGATCGGCGACGGTTGGCTGGGGCTGCAGGCGGCGCAAGGCGTCCTGTCGCTGGAGCCCGAGCGCATGGACGCGCTGGAGGCCGCCTACCGCACCCCCATGCCGCGTCTGGAGTTCGCCCCGGTCGTGCGCGGCCTGGCCACCGCCAGCGCCGACGTCTCTGACGGCCTGCTGGCTGACGCCGGCCACATCGCCGAGGCCAGCGGTGTGGGCGTCGAGCTGGATCTCGAAGTCCTGCCCCTGTCGGCGGCGGCTCAGGCCTGGTTGGACAGCCGTGTCGACCCGCAGGCCGCGTTGGAGTTGCTGGCCACCGGCGGCGACGATTATGAGATCATCCTGACCGTCCCCGCCGGCGCCGAGAACGCCCTGCGACGCGAGGCCGAGCGCCGCCACCTGCGCCTGACCCGCATGGGCCGCGTGGTCGAGGGCAAGGGCGTGGCCGTGCGCCATCTGGGTCAGGAGATCGTTCCGACCCGCACCGGCTGGACGCACGACTAGGGCCGCAACGGAATCCTAACCGGGGCAGGGCAAGGTGGCTTCATGCAACGTCGCGCCCTGATTCAGGCTGGAGCCCTTCTGACCGCCTCTGCGGTGGCTGGAACCGTACAGGCCAACGAGAAGGCCGAACCCGTCGCCGCCGTTCTGAACCTGCCCGGCATGGGCTTGCCGGTCATCACTGACGGGCGGGTGCGCAACTATGTCTTCATCGTGCTGAAGCTGCATCTGGGCGCGGGCCATACGGTCGAGGCGGTGCGCGCCAAGGAGGCCTATCTGCGCGACGCCCTGGTCCGCGCCGGGCACCGCACGCCCTTCGTCCTGCCCAACACCTGGGTGGCGCTGGACACGGCGGCCCTGAGCGCCAGTCTGATCCGCTCCGCCTCGACCCTGATCGGGCGCGGCGCCGTGACCCGCGTCGAGGTCGTCAGCCAGACGCCTCGGCGCCGCACGGGCATGCAGGGCGTCTGAAGCCGCCTCGGAAACCGCTGTTGCTTCACAGCGCTGCATTTGACACAGTTGAGCCGCAATTCCCGGGGGACGTGAGGTTGCGTCCGTAGGCGCACGGGGGGACCGGAAGGCGGTGAGAGGCGCAAAGCCCGCCCGCGCCAAGGATCCGTGTGCTCGTTGCACAAGGGCTTGGAAACGCCATGATGAACTATGTTTGGCTGGCCATCGCGGCCGGCGCGCTGGGGGTGCTCTACGGCGCTGTCCAGACCGCCGCCCTGATGAAGGCCGGCACCGGTAACGACCGGATGCGAGAGATCGCCGCGGCGATCCAGGAGGGGGCGTCGGCCTATCTGAAGCGTCAGTACACAACGATTGGTATGGTGGGGGTCGTGATCTTGGTCGCGGCCTTTTTGCTTATCGGGCCCTGGGCTGCGCTCGGGTTCCTGATCGGGGCGGTGCTGTCGGGCGCGGCCGGGTTCGCCGGGATGCTGATCTCCGTGCGGGCCAATGTGCGTACGGCGCAGGCGGCGTCCGAGAGCCTGTCGAAGGGGCTGGACCTGGCCTTCCGCTCGGGCGCCATCACCGGCATGTTCGTGGCGGGCGGCGCCCTTCTGGGCGTGTCGGGCTACTACGCCTTCATGACTCAGGGCATGGGCTTTGACAGCACCAGCCGCGCGGTCGTCGACGGCCTGGTGGCCCTGGGCTTCGGCGCCTCGCTGATCTCCATCTTCGCGCGACTGGGCGGCGGCATCTTCACCAAGGGCGCCGACGTGGGCGGCGACATGGTGGGCAAGGTCGAGGCCGGAATCCCCGAGGATGATCCCCGCAACGCCGCCACCATCGCCGACAACGTCGGCGACAACGTCGGCGACTGCGCCGGCATGGCCGCCGACCTGTTCGAGACCTATGCGGTCACGACCGTAGCGACCATGGTGCTGGCGGCCATCTTCTTCCGCAACCAGCCCTATGTCGAAGTGATGATGATGCTGCCGTTGGCGATCTGCGGCATCTGCATCGTGACCTCGATCATCGGCTCCTTCTTCGTCCGCCTGGGCAAGAGCGGCAACATCATGGGGGCCCTGTATCAGGGACTGATCGTGACCGGCGTGCTGTCCGTGCTCGCCGTCTGGTGGGTCATCAACTCCCTGGTGCCCGGCGCGGTCGAGACGTCTGGCGGCCTGCTGATCCAGCCGATGAACCTGTTCTGGTCCGGCGTCGTCGGCTTGCTGGTCACGGCGGCTATCGTGGTCGTCACCGAATTCTACACCGGCACGGGCTTCCGTCCGGTCAAGTCGGTGGCCAACGCCTCGGTCTCGGGCCACGGCACCAATGTTATCCAGGGTCTGGCCGTCTCGCTGGAATCCACGGCCCTGCCGGCCCTGACCATCATTGTCGGCATCGTCGCGGCCTTCCAGCTGGCCGGTCTGTTCGGCATCGCCATCGCCACCACGACCATGCTGGGCGTGGCGGGCATGATCGTGGCCCTGGACGCCTTTGGTCCGGTCACCGACAACGCGGGCGGCATCGCCGAGATGGCGGGCCTGCCGTCGGAGGTTCGCGTCTCGACCGACGCCCTGGACGCCGTGGGCAACACTACCAAGGCCGTGACCAAGGGTTACGCCATCGGTTCGGCGGGTCTGGGCGCTCTGGTGCTGTTCGCCGCCTATGTGGAGGACCTGAAGCACTTCTCGGCCGAAGCGGCGCCGGGCAGCTTCTTCCACGGCATGGGGGCGGTCGCTTTTGACCTGTCCAACCCCTACGTCGTCGTGGGTCTGCTGTTCGGCGGGCTGCTGCCCTTCCTGTTCGGCGGCATGTCGATGACGGCGGTGGGCCGCGCCGCTGAGGCGGTCGTGGCCGAGGTGCGTCGTCAGTTCCGGGAAAACCCTGGCATCATGACCTTCCAGACCAAGCCGGAATACGGCCGGGCGGTGGACATCCTGACCGGGGCGGCCATCCGCGAGATGATCGTGCCGAGCTTGCTGCCGGTGTTGTCGCCGATCATCCTGTTCGTCGTGGTGCTGTTCATCCAGCCGGACAAGGCCAACGCCTTCGCCGCCCTGGGGGCCATGCTGATGGGGGTGATCGTGACCGGCCTGTTCGTGGCCATCTCGATGACCTCAGGCGGCGGCGCCTGGGACAACGCCAAGAAGCTGATCGAGGAAGGCTTCACCGACAAGAACGGCGTGGTCCACGGCAAAGGCTCGGAAGCGCACAAGGCCGCCGTTACCGGCGACACCGTGGGCGACCCCTATAAGGACACCTCCGGTCCGGCCGTGAACCCGATGATCAAGATCACCAACATCGTGGCCCTGCTGCTGCTGGCGGTGCTGGCGAGCGGGAAGATCGTCTGATGAAAAAGGCCCCGGGGATCGCTCCTCGGGGCCCGATTTCTTTCGGCCGGAAAGTCTAGTCCGGACGGCGCTGGCCGGGGACGTTGTCCTCGGTGCGCGGCAGCTGGCCGCGGCCGACGTTGCCCAGCAGCTGTTCCAGGATCGTCAGCTGACGACCGCGTGTCGGCGTCTCGCGGCGCTCCATGGCGATCTGGCGACCGTCTTCAAGGCTGAGCGTGCGGACGGAGGCGACCTTGTCGTCGGCCTTGTTGAACGTGATCTCGGTCACCGTGCGCTGCGACACCTGCGGCTTGTTGTAGGTGTAACGCTCGGTCATCTGGGTCATGTAGTACCAGACGGTGTCGGGCTCGAAGGTCGAGGTGGTCGAGGGCGAGCCGAGGCGCGCCAAGACGGTTTCCTTGGTGTCGGTGCCGGCCACGACATCCTGGGGCTTGGCGTCGATCGCCTGGAAGCCCTGGGTGGCGACGACGGGCGCGCAGGCGCCCGCGGCTGCGGCCAGCGCGACGGCGGCGAAGATCGGAGTAATTCGGGGCATCAGCGTCCGCCTCAGCATAACAAGGTCTTTGACCTAACCGGCGCTGCGTCCTAGTGCAACGGCGCGGCGAAAAAGGGGCTGTTGCTCATGCTTAGAAATCTCTTCCGACAACGGCCCGACGAGCGTCAGGGCGACGCCCTGTACGCCTTGGCGGTCGAACAGGCGCGCCAACCGGCCTTTTACACGTCGCTGGGCGTCGCCGACCGGATCGACGCCCGATTCGAACTCTACACCCTGCACGTGCTGATTCTGTTCCTGCGCCTCAAGCAGGACGGCGAGCGCGGCGAGGTAGCGGCCCAAAGGCTGTTCGACACCTACATCTCGTCGCTGGACCATACGCTGCGCGAACTGGGGGTAGGCGACGTCTCCGTCGGCAAGAAGATGCGCAAGCTGGGCGAGTCCCTGTACGGCCGCATGGGCGCCTACGAAGGCCCGCTGCGCGCCGAGGATGTCGACGCCCTCGCGGCGTCGCTGGCCAAGAACGTCTATGAAAGCGCCGAGGCCGGGACCGGAAACGCCCTGGCGCGTTACGCCGTGACGTCGCGTCAGAACCTTGCGACCCAGTCTTTCGAAGCCGTGTCCAAGGCTCCGGCCTGGGCGGAGATCACCGCATGAACGACCTTCCCCTTCTGCCCTACAGCGAGCCGCTGAGGCTGCACCAGATCGGGGCGGGCGTGCAGCGGCGCCTGACGCCGGACGCCGAGGCCATGAAGCGCATCGCCCGCGCTCTGGATCTTCAGGCGCTGGACGCCTTCGAGGCGGACATCAACCTGGTCCCGACGGTGTCGGGCTGGCGTCTGGACGGGCGGGTGACCGCTGACGCCGTCCAGACCTGCGGCCTGACCCTGGAACCCTTGCCGGTTCACGTCGATCGCAAGTTCTCGGTGCAGATGGTCGAGGCGACCGAGCGCGATGAGGCCGACAACGAGGGCGAAATCGATCTGGAACTGGACGACGATTCGCCTGATCAGATCGAAGGCGGCAGTCTGGATCTGGGGCAATATGTCGTTGAACAGTTGGCGCTGAGCCTTGATCCCTTCCCGCGCAAGCCCGGGGCGGTGTTCGAACAGCCCAGGGAACCCGGTGAAATCTCGCCCTTCGCAGTGCTGAAATCCCTGCAATCCAAGGACGATTCCGGCGAAGGTTGACCTTGCGTCGGGCTGGTAGCATCCCAAGGGTGCGACATTTGCGTACTGCATCCCTATATGAAGCGCCGCGACAAGACGGCGACGGAGTCCATTTCCACTTGGCATCCCCAACACTGATCTCGCTTGACGCCATGGGGGGAGACCACGGTCCCTCGGTCGTGGTCGGCGGCGTGAAGGACTATCTCTCGCGGCATAATGGCGAGGACGTGCGTTTCCTGCTGCATGGCGACGAGGCGTCGATTCGCGCCGAGATGGCGCGGTACGGCCTGACCGACTCTGTCTGCGACGTGCGCCATACCGACAAGGTCGTCGCCATGGACGAGAAGCCGGCCCAGGCTATGCGCCGCGGCAAGGGTTCCAGCCTGTGGAACGCCATTGAGGCGGTGAAGACGGGCGAGGCTGGCGCTGCCGTCTCCGCCGGCAACACCGGCGCCCTGATGGCCATCTCCAAGCTGATTCTCCGCATGGCGGCGCCGGGGCTGGAACGTCCCGCCATCGTCGCCAGTTGGCCGACGACGCGCGGCTATACCGCCGTGCTGGACGTCGGCGCCAATATCGGCAGCGACGCCAAGCAACTGATCGAGTTCGCCATCATGGGCGAGGCCTTCCAGTCGGCGGTGCACGGCGTGGCCAAGCCGACCGTCGGTCTGCTGAACGTCGGCTCCGAGGACATGAAGGGCCACGACGAGGTGCGCGAGGCCCACGCCATCCTGCGCGAGGGCGGCATTCCGCTGAACTATCACGGCTTCGTCGAGGGCGACGACATCGCCAAGGGCACGGTGGACGTGATCGTCACCGACGGCTTCACCGGCAACATCGCGCTCAAGACCGCCGAAGGCACTGCGCGCTTCATCTCGGGCCTGCTCAGAGAGGCGCTGACCTCGGGTCCGATCGCCAAGCTGGGCGCTCTGATCGCGATGCCGGCCTTGAAGCGAATGGCGGCCAAGATCGACCCCAACGCCATCAACGGCGGGCCTCTTCTGGGGCTGAATGGAATCGTCGTGAAAAGCCACGGCGGCGCCACGCCGCAGGGCTATGGCAACGCCATCCGCATCGCCGTCGATCTGGCGCGCAGCGACTATATGACCAAGGTCGGGGCCAACCTGGGACGGCTCGCCGCCCTGGGACAAGCCGCGTCGACCTCCGAAACCCTCGGGGAGACCCAACAGTGAGCGTCATCCGCAGCGCCGTGACCGGCGTCGGCTCCTTCCTGCCGGAGAAGGTCGTCACCAACGCCGACCTGGCCAAGTTCGTCGACACCTCCGATGATTGGATCGTCGAGCGCACCGGCATCCACCAGCGTCATCAGGCCCGCGACGACGAGCCGACCAGCGATCTGGCGGTCGAGGCCGCGCGCCGCGCCCTGGCCGACGCGGGCAAGACGGCGGCTGACGTCGATCTGATCATCGTCGCCACCACGACGCCGGATCAAACCTTCCCCGCCACGGCCGCCATCGTGCAGGCCAAGCTGGGCGCGCCGGTCGGCATCGCCTTCGACGTTCAGGCCGTCTGCTCGGGCTTTGTCTACGCCATGAGCGTCGCCGACGGATTCGTCGCGCGCGGCATGGCCAAGTGCGCCCTCGTCATCGGCGCCGAGGAAATGACCAAGCTGATGGACTGGTCCGACCGGACCACCTGCGTCCTGTTCGGCGACGGCGCCGGCGCCTTCGTGCTGGAACCGCGCGAAGGGCAGGGGACCAAGGCGGATCAGGGCGTGCTGGGCTTCGCCCTGCGCTGCGACGGCTCCAAGTCGGACATGCTCTACGTCGATGGCGGTCCGGCCACGACCGGAACGGTCGGCCATCTGAAGATGCTCGGCAATCAGGTCTTCCGCCACGCCGTGGTGAACATCGCCGAAGCCATCGTCGGCGCAACCGAGGCGGCGGGTGTCGCAATCCCAGAGATCGACTGGTTCGTGCCGCACCAGGCCAACCAGCGCATCATTCGCGGCGTCGGCGAGCGCCTGGGTCTGGATGAGAACAAGGTCGTCTCCACCGTGGCCCTGCATGCCAACACCTCGGCGGCCTCCATCCCGCTGGCCATGGATGCGGCCATCAAGGACGGGCGCATCAAGCGTGGCGATCTCGTGGTGATCGAGGCCATGGGCGGCGGCCTGACCTGGGGGGCCTGCGCCTTCCGTCTCTAGAATTGCATTCAGGGCTTTGATTCGGGGCGACTTTGCCCTTCTATGCGTGCGGATTGACAGCGGAGAGACGCAGTGACGGGACAAGACACCCTGACCCGGGCGGATTTGTGCGAGGCGGTGCATGACGAGGTGGGGCTTTCCCGCCAGGAATGCTCCGGTCTGGTCGAGCGCACGCTCGAACTGGTGGTCGAATCGCTGGAACGCGGCGAGACGGTGAAGCTGTCAGGATTCGGCGTCTTTCAGGTGCGCGAGAAGCGCGCCCGCATGGGCCGCAACCCCAAGACCGGCGAACCGGCTGCGATCAACCCCCGTCGGGTTATCAGCTTCCGCGCCTCTCAGATCATGAAGAGCCGGGTCCACGACGCGGTCGTCGAGGACTAAGCGACTGTGGCCAAAAGCCCGAACGCCTTTCGCACCATCTCCGAGGCCGCTGACGAAGTCGGCGCGCCCCAGCACGTCCTGCGTTTCTGGGAGACGAAGTTCGACTTCATCGCCCCGGTCAAACGCGCGGGCGGACGGCGCTTCTATCGCCCCGAGGACGTCACGGTCCTGAAGGGCGTGCGTCGGCTGCTGCATGACGAGGGGCTGACCATTCGCGGCGTCCAGCGTCTGCACAAGGAGCAGGGCCTGGCGCGCCTGTCGGCCTACGGCGATCCGGCGACGGTGCTGGAGATCGACGCCGACGTGGAGCGTGAACCCGTCGCTTCCGTCGCAGCCGCACCGTTCGAGGCCGCTCGCCTGGGCGCGATTCTGGCCGACCTGGAGTCGGCGAAGGCGCGTCTGGAGGCGGTTCTGCGCCGCTGAGGCGAACTTGTTGTTCAAAGAGCGTTTTAGCGTTTGCGGACTGCGGAATCGCCGTCTATACGGAGCGCCTTCGGAGCGTGGCGCAGCCTGGTAGCGCACTTGACTGGGGGTCAAGGGGTCGCAGGTTCGAATCCTGTCGCTCCGACCATTTCCTTAGGGAAATCGGTTGGTTAAAGGGGTCGCTCTCGAGCGGCCCCTTTTGCAATTCCGGGCCTATTTTGCGCCCGGTTCACGCTCGGCCCAGCGCAGCATCGGGATCAGCGGCACGCCCCAGCCGATGCCGGCGACCGTGAAGAAGATCAGGTCCAGCCACCAGATGTCGGGCAGGAGGTCGTTGATCGTCACCGCGCCCCAGACCCAGAAGGCCAGGAACAGGACGACGCCGATCGTGGCCACGAATCGACGCGCGCGCGGCGGCATCAGCGTTTGCTCCGGAACAGGAAGAAGGCGACCAGGCAGATCACGGCGGCGACCATCGACCAGACGACCCAGATCCAGTCGCCCAACGTCGCCAAGGCAAAGACGCGCATGGCCAGGAAGGCGCCGCTGCCCGCGCCGACGGCGGCGACCAGAATGGTCCCGCCCAGGCCGCGACGACCAGTCAGCAGGTCGGCGATCCAGGCCAGAACCAAAGCGCCGACGACGGCGATGGCGATATCCGCATATGGCGCCACGGGCGCTCCTTCAGGTTGGTGCGACGCCTTGGCGTCGAAAGCGACTCGATCTTGCCGCGCTTGAGGGGCATACCGCCCCGGTCGCCCGGTGGGTTTGGCGACAGTGTATCGGGGCGAACGGCAGGCGTCGAATGAACCGTTTTGTAAATCAGGATCGCAGCCGCGCGGTGGCGCTGTGGCTGTTCTTCAGCGCGGCCATGGTTTTCGCCATGGTGGTGATCGGGGGCGTCACGCGCCTGACGGGCTCGGGCCTGTCGATCACTGAGTGGAAGCCCATCATGGGGGCCATACCGCCGCTGAACGACGCCCAATGGGCCGAGGCCTTCGACAAGTACAAGGCGATCCCGCAGTACGCCCAGGTCAACGCCGGGATGAGCATGGGCGAGTTCCAGGGCATCTTCTGGTGGGAGTGGCTGCACCGTCTGGTCGGGCGTCTGATCGGCGTGGTCTTCGCGGTTCCCTTCCTGATCTTCCTGCTGCTGCGGCGGATGCCGAAGCGGCTGATCGTGCGCTGCCTGGTCCTGCTGGGCCTGGGCGGGCTTCAGGGTCTGATCGGCTGGTGGATGGTGTCCAGCGGCCTGTCGGAACGGGTCGACGTGGCGCCCGAGCGGCTGGCGACCCACCTGGGCCTGGCCTTCCTGATCTTCGCCGGCCTGATCTGGACCGGGCTGGAAGCCTGGTCGGGGTCTGACCATTCGCGCTCGCCGCGGGGCTGGACCTGGGGCGCGGCCCTGCTGCTGGTCGGGGTCTTCCTTCAGTGCCTGCTGGGCGGGCTGGTGGCCGGGGCCAAGGCCGGTTTCGTCTTCACCGACTGGCCGATGATGAACGGCGCGGTCTTCCCGCCGGTGGAGTGGGGCATGGGCGGTCTCGCCTTCCTGCATGATCACGGCCTGGTGCAGTTCAATCACCGCCTTGGGGCCTATATCCTGCTGGCTGCAGGCACGGCCTATGCGATCCACGCCTGGCGCTGGCGGTTGGCCGAAGGCCTGGGACTGTCAGCCTTTGTTATGGCGGGCTTGCTGTGGCTTCAGGCGGCGCTGGGCGTCGTCACCCTGATGCATGCCGTGCCGATCACCCTGGGCGCGCTGCACCAGGCAGTGGCGGCCCTGGTGCTGGGCGCGGCGACGGTCAACCTGTGGCTGGTTCGCCGCTCGCGCCCGCGCCTGTTCATGAGCGGACCGCGTTCCACGGTCCTCTGATCGCGAAGGTCAGGCCGGGGTACATGATGTTCACGAACAGGACGCTGCCGTCCGGCGAGAACACGGCCCCGGCGAACTCCGAGTTCCCGGTGAAGACGTTGCGGGCGATGGTGTAGAGGCGGCCGTCGGGCGTCACGCCCTTGATGTGGTTGCGCACCTCGTCGGAATAGTTGTCCTCGCAGACGATCAGGTGGCCCCAGGGCGCGATGCACAGGTTGTCGCCCATGTTCATGGTGCGCAGGTCGGTGCTTTCGACGAACAGCTGAATGCGGCCCGGCGTGCGGGCTTCGTCGGCGCCACCTTCGTCGGGCGAGGGGACGTAGCGCATGATCTGGCCGCGGCGCAGCGGACCGCCGGAGGTGGCGGTCAGATAGAGCTCGTTTTCCCCCCAGAAGATCCCTTCGCCGCGCGCCACCTTCACCGCGCCCGCCGCATGGCCGCGTTTGCGCAGGTCGCCGGCGGGGTCCTCGACGTCGTCCATGTCGATCCATTCGACCTCGCGCCAATCGTTGACGGACCAGACGCGGGCGTCGTGGTTGGAGCTGTCGGCGCTTGCCTGCCCCTTGAAGGCCATGGCCTGCAGGCGACCGCCGCGCGCCAGCTGACCCGGAACGGTCGGGATGAAGCGATAGAACAGGCCGTCGCCCTGGTCTTCGGTCAAATAGGCGATGCCGGTGCGAGGATCGATGCAGACGGCCTCGTGGTCGAAGCGGCCCATGGCCTTCAGCGGCACGGGATCGACCAGACCGGTCGCATCGGCGGGAACCTCGAATACCCAGCCGTGGGTCTTGGCCACGTCGGCGTCGGCGGGGGTCTCGACCGTCTCCTCGCAGGTCAGCCAGCTGCCCCACGGCGTATGGCCGCCGCAGCAGTTGGTCGAGGTGCCGGCCAGGGACAGATGTTGGCGCACCGTCTGACGGGTCTCGAGGTCGTAGATCAGGGTCGTGGTGCCGCCGGGCAGGGGGCGACCGTCCTTGTAGGTGTCGTAGGCTTTCGAGGCGTCCAGCAGGCCGAGGCGCTCATGATGGAAGCCGCCGGGGCCCATGTTGCGGTGGAGCGCCTTGGAGCCTTTCAGCTCGTGGTTGCGTACCAGGGCCACCTTGGTCGGCGTCAGGGCGAAACAGCCCATGCCGTCGGGCTGGCCGGGGACAAGCAGGCCATCGTCCATCGTCTCGCCGCTCTGGGAGATGACCTGATAGGAAAAGCCCTCGGGCAGATCGAGCAGGCCGTTCGGGTCGGCCTTCAGCGGCCCATAGCCCTCTACCTGATTGACGTAGGTCTCTTCGCCCGCGGATTGGGCGTGGACGTTGCGCGCGAAGCCGGCGAAGGCGAAGGCCGCAGCCCCGGTCGAGATCAGTTGGCGGCGCTGCAGGCGCATAAGACGACTCCGATAGGTTCGAAGCCGCTTAGAGCGGGCGCAGACGACAACGCCGTCAAGCTAATGTGACGGTTACGCGGCTGTGGCGTTCCGTCGCCGGAGCAAAGGCCGGATCAGCCGATTTTCACCCGCGTGGCGGCTTCCGGCAGGTCCTCGCCGAAGGCGCGCTGGTAGAACTCGGCGATGGTGGGGCGTTCCAGCTCGTCGCACTTGTTCAGGAAGGTCAGGCGGAAGCTGAGGGCCAGGTCGCCGCCGAAGATGATGGCGTTCTGGGCCCAGGTGATGACCGTACGCGGCGACATGACTGTGGAGATGTCGCCGTTCATGAAGGCGTTTCGGGTCATGTCGGCGACGCGGACCATGGCGGCGATGCGGCGTTTGCCCTCGGCGTCGTTCCACTCGGGGATCTTGGCGGCGACGATCTCGGCTTCGACGTCGTGGTCGAGGTAGTTCAGCGTCGTGACGATGTTCCAGCGGTCCATCTGACCCTGGTTGATCTGCTGGGTGCCATGATACAGGCCCGAGGTGTCGCCCAGACCGATGGTGTTGGTGGTCGAGAACAGGCGGAACCAGCGGTTCGGACGGATGACGCGGTTCTGGTCAAGCAGGGTCAGGCGGCCCTGGGCCTCCAGCACGCGCTGGATCACGAACATGACGTCGGGACGGCCCGCGTCGTATTCGTCGAAGACCAGGGCGACCGGGCGTTGCAGCGACCAGGGCAGGATGCCTTCGCGAAACTCGGTGATCTGCTTGCCGTCCTTCAGGACGATGGCGTCCTTGCCGACCAGGTCGATGCGGCTGATGTGGCTGTCCAGGTTCACGCGGACCAGGGGCCAGTTCAGGCGTGCAGCGACCTGTTCGATGTGGGTCGACTTGCCGGTGCCGTGATAGCCCTGAACCATGACGCGGCGGTCGAAGGCGAAGCCGGCGCAGATGGCGAGCGTCGTCTGCGGATCGAAACGATAGCTCTCGTCGATCTCGGGCACATGACTGTCGCGCGTGTCGAAGGCGGGCACGACCATGTCGGAATCGACGCCGAACGCCTCCCTGACCGTCACCTTGCGGTGCGGCTCCAGCGTGACCAGGGGATCGGGCGAGGCGTCGAGGGGGGAGGTCATGTCAGAGCGATTAGCGCAGCACGACCGGGTGGTCGAGACCCAGACCGATGCGCGCGACGCGTTCGATCAGGAAGGGCAGGCGGGTGACGACGGGAATGGCCGCGCGACGGGCCAGATCGGCCCCGGCGCCGGTGTTGCGCACGAAGCTGGTCAGGGCGCGGACGCGGCGCACCACGGCCTTGTCCACCGGGCGGCGCAGGCGATCATAGTCCTCGATTCGCTCCGGATCGCCGCTGAGGAAGTCGGCGGCGCAGTCGGCGAATACAAAGGCGTCCTCTATGCCCAGGTTCATGCCGCGCGCGCCTATGGGCGAATGGATATGGGCGGCGTCTCCGCCCAGGGCGACGCGACCCACGCTCATGGCCGAGGCCATGCGGTGCGAGATATGGAAGTCCGAGCGCCACAGAACGGCGCCGGCGCGCCAGCCCTCGGGCAGGTTGTCCAGCAGGGGCGGACCAAAGCCGATCAGGCGGAATCGCGTGCCCGAATAGGGCAGGCAGACGAAGACGGCGTCGTCGCGAAAGTCGATCCAGGCCTCGTCCGGCGGCGGGCCCACCAGATTGACGTCGATCAACTGCCACGGCTCGGCCCAGGCGTCGCCGGGGAAGCCGAGGTTCAGCGCCTTTCGCACGGTGGAATGGGCGCCGTCGGCGGCGAACAGCAGGGGTGTCCGCACGCGCTCGCCGGACGACAGCGCAGCGGTGACTGTTTCGGCGTCTTGCGTCAGGCCGGTCAGGCCCAGACCGCGTTCGACCGGGACGCCGCGCGCGGCCAGGGCCTCGGTCAGCAGGGCTTCGGTGCGGGCCTGGGGCAGGATGGCGAGAGGAAAGCGAGCGCCGATGTCGATCTCGTCCAGATGGACGACGGCCAGGGTCTGGCCGTGTCGATGGATGTGCAGTCGGGCGGCGGTTCCAGCCTCGGCCAGGATGCGGGCGGTGACGCCGGTCGGTTCCAGCAGGTCGAGGGTGCGGGGATTGACGCCGAGCGCCTTGGAGGTGGCGGTCGGTGTTGTCGCCTCGTCGATCAGGCGCACGGCCACGCCGCGCCGCGACAGGAAGAGGGCCGCCGCCAGTCCCGTGGGACCGGCGCCGACGATCAGAACCTGGGGCGCGGCGCTCATGGCCGCTGGCTCAGCCGGCGCTCAGGGCCACGTCGACGTTGCCGCGCGTGGCGTTGGAATAGGGGCAGACCTGATGCGCCTTGTGGATAAGGTCGTCGATCACCGCCTGATCCAGGCCGTGGTCGGTGACATGCAGGGTCACGTCCAGATTGAAGCCTTCGCCGCGGGTGTTCTTGCCGAAGCCGACGCCGGCGGCGACCTTCGTGTCCGGGCCGACCGGCGTTCCGGCCTTGCCCGCGACCAGACGCAGGGCGCCGAGGTAGCAGGCGGCGTAGCCCGTGGCGAAAAGCTGCTCGGGATTGGTGCCGTCGCCGCCCTTGCCGCCCATTTCGGTCGGGACGGACAGGCGCACGTCGATCTTGCCGTCGTCGGTGGCGGAGCGGCCCTCGTCGCGGCCGCCTCCCGATGCAGTGGCGTGGGAGCGATACAAGACTTCCATGAGGCGACTCCTTTGGCGTTCCAAGGACTCGCATATGGGCGTCAGTCGTTCAGAAACAACGGTTCTGTGATTCGTGTAATCCACAAGGGGATGTTAACAATTTGTCCATCACTTCCGTCGGGGAAGGGGCAAGGCAGATGCACGCGCAGTTCTTTTGCTACGTCTATGACGCGCCTGAAGGCACGCCACACATGTTCGCGCTGGATGCAGACAGTTGGCCGGAGGCGGTCAGCGAAACCCGGCGCATGATGCTGGACGAGGCAGGCGGCGCTTTCGCGGAAATCTGGGACGGGGCCGGGGAGAAGGTCACGCGGATCGACGGGCCGGCCCGGTCGGGCGGGCTGCTGAGAAGCCTCAGGCGTGACCGGCCTTCTTCAAGGTTTTCCAGGCCTTGATGACGTTCTGAAGCTTGGCCTCGGCCCCGCGATCGCCGCCGTTGGTGTCCGGGTGGAAGCGTTTCAGCAGTTCATGATAGCGGGCCTTGATGGCCGCCTTGTCCGCACCGGGCTTCAGGTCGAGAGCGGTCAGGGCCGCAAGCTCGATCTTGCCGATGCGATGGACCTCGGCCGCCGCCGGACCGGCCTGTTCATGGGTGCGGCGCCCGAAGAGGCCGAAGCTGTCGCGCCATGACCCGGCGCCTTCAGTATTGGCGGTGCCCATCTTGGCGGCGAAGGCGGCGGCTTCGCGCGTGTTCTTGCCGGCCTTCATCTCCCAGGTCGGGCGGCCGCCGGTCATGGCCTCGTTTTCCTGGGCGGCGCGGATCTCGCCCTCGCTCATGCCCGCGTAGAAGTTCCAGCCCTTGTTGTACTGGCCCGCATGGGCCTGACAGAAGTCATAGAAGTCGGCCAACTGGTCGCGCGACTTCGGCGCCTTCGCCGTCGCGGGGCGGCTGCAGTCCGGCCACTGGCACGCCTTTTCGCCCGGCTTCAGGTGCAGGACGTCGGCTTCGGCCTGCTCTTCCTCAGGCTTGGGCGGCTTCACGCGGATATCGGTGAAGCGAGGCTTGTATTCAAATGACGCGGACATCGACCCAAGTGTAAGCTGGAATTGGACAGCTTCAAGGAACGACCGATGTCAGACGGCCCCGTGGCGGCACTTATCCGCGAAAAACTGACGGCGGCCTTCGCTCCGCACAGGATCGAGCTGGAGGACGACAGCTGGAAGCACGCCGGCCATCATCATGAAGGTGGCATGGACGCCAGGGACGGCGGCGAGAGTCATTTTCAGCTGACCATCGTGGCTGACGCCTTTGAAGGACAGGGGCGCCTAGCGCGCCAGCGTGCGATCAACGCCGTGCTGAAGGAGGAATTGGCGGGGCCGGTTCATGCCCTGGCTGTGCGCGCCCTGACGTTGAGCGAGGCCGGCTGACGGCGCGCCCGTATCAATTTGGTACGTAGGAAAACGTATTCATCTCGTCTTAGAACCTTCACCCTAGCGTCCGCTCCGTACTGATTTGCAAAGGCGGGGGCTAGCGAATGGTAGGTTCTGACGGGATCAAGGGGTTGGACGGGCAGGCGCCCGGCGAAGCCGCACAGGCGCTGACCGCGATCCTGCAGACCCATTATCTGCGCTATCTGATCATCGTAAGCTGGGCGGTCGGCGTCATCGCCACCGTCGGCCTGGCCCCCGGACTGACCTGGTTCGCCGCGACGCTGGCCGCCGGCGCCTTGCGCGGCGAAGTGGAGAAGCGCGTCAGCCAAAGGGTCGGCGCGGGCTGGGGCATGGTTTTCCCCGCCGTGGCCACGGCGACGACGGCGGTGTGGGCCGTCGCTCCCTTGATGGCCTGGTTCTCCCAGTCGCCGTTCGGGCGTGAACTGGCGATCGCCCTGCTGGTGTCGGGCTATGTCCTGGTTTTCGCGCAGCTTCGGAGCTCGCCGCGACAGGCCATCATGATTTCCTCGCCTTATGGCGGGGCGGCGGCGATCATCGCCATGAGCCTGTTTGGAGGCCCTCTGTTCTGGCCGTTCCTGGCCTTGATCCCGTTCACGGCGGCCAGCCTGTTTGTTCTGGTCACCATGACCATGCTGCGTGAAGACCGTATTCGCGCCTTCCAGGAGCATCAGGCCCATCTGATCGAGGAACTGGAAGCGGCGAGAGACAAGGCGGACGCCGCGAACGAAGCCAAGTCCAGCTTCCTCGGCGTCATTTCGCACGAACTGCGCACCCCCATGAACGGGGTGCTGGGCGCCGCGCAGTTGCTGAGCGCAACTCGGCTGGAAGGCACGCAGCGCGAGTATCTGTCGATCATCCGCAACTCGGGCGACAATCTGCTGAGCCTGCTGAACGACATCCTGGACATGACCAAGATCGAGGCCGGCAAGATGAGCTTCGACGTGGTCGATGTTCAGATGGACGACCTGCATCGTCGCGTCATCGGGCCGTTCGAGGCCCAGGCCGAAGCCAAGGGGCTGGCGCTGGTCTCGGTCTTCGAGGGAGAAATTCCGTCGGTGGTTCGGGGGGACCCTCTGCGGGTCTGCCAGGTCGTGCAGAACCTGTTGTCGAACGCCGTCAAGTTCACAGATCAGGGTGAAATTCGTTACACGATCCGGGGGCGCCGCATCTCGGATCGCCGCGTCGGCTTTGAGTTCTCGGTCGCCGACAGCGGATCGGGCATTTCGCGCGAGGACCTGGAACGGCTGTTTCAGCCCTTCACCCAGGTCGACAACTCCTCCACGCGTAAATTTGGCGGCACCGGTCTGGGCCTGACGATCGCCCGGCGGATGGCTCAGATCATGGGTGGCGACATCACGGTGTCGTCTCGTCTTGGCGAGGGCTCGACCTTCACCCTGTCCATCGAGGGCGAGGTGGTCGAATGGAGCCGCGCCGAGGCGGTCGAGGTCATCGACGCCGACATCGACGGCGGTGATCATCTGGACGTGCTGGTGGTCGAGGATCACCCGGTCAACCGCATGATTCTGGAGGCCTGGATGGGCTCCGCCGGACACCGGACCAGCACGGCCGAGAACGGCCAGCTGGCGGTGGATCTGGCCAAGAGCCAGCGCTTCGACCTGATCATCATGGACGTGAACATGCCGGTCATGGACGGGCTGAGCGCGACGCGCCTTATTCGCGAAGGTCGAGGCGTCAATGTCGACACGCCTATCGTCGTCCTGTCGGCTTCTGCTCGGATCGAGGATCACGAGGCGGGTCTGGCCGCGGGCGCGGACGCCTATCTGAACAAGCCAATTGATTTCCGCAGCCTGGCCGGGTTGATGGCCCAGGTGCCGGGCGGGCGGGCGGCGCTGCGTCAGGCCGGCGATGCGGTTGAGGGAACGGCGGTCGCCGCCTGAACCATCGTCTCACGGGCCGCCATGGATGCGCGTGAGATTTTTTGCATCGCAATCTTTCGCGCAAAGCCTGACGTGCAGGGCTTCCATTCGCCGGGGCAGGCGCTAGACCCAAGGTCATGTCTTTCCTGCACGAAACCCTGACGCAGACGGTAGCCGCCGGCGAAAAGCGGCTGACGGTCGACGCCGCAATCGTGGCCAAGCTGGCCGACATGGCCGGCGATCTGGCGATCAACCTGACGATCGCCGCGTTGATCTTCGCCGTGACCCTGTTCGTCGCCCGTTGGACGTCCGGGGTGACGCGGAGGGTGCTGGGGCGGATGCGGGCGTTCCGGCACGACCAGACGGTGCTGAGCTTTGCGGCCCAGGTCGTGCGTGTGGTGGTCATCATCATCGGTTTGATCGCCGTGCTGCAGCGTCTGGGCGTGCAGACGACCTCCATCATCGCGGTTCTGGGCGCGGCCTCTCTGGCGGTGGGTCTGGCCCTTCAGGGCACGCTGTCGAACGTCGCGGCGGGGGTCATGCTGCTTGTGCTGCGGCCTTACCGCGTGGGCGAGGTGATCGACGTGGGCGGCGCCTCGGGCACGGTGCAGAAGCTGGACCTGTTCACGACCCAGTTGTCGAACGCCAATAACCACAAGATCGTCATTCCCAACTCCAAGGTTCTGAGCGACGTCATCATCAATCTGACGGGGCAGCGGACGCGGCGCATCGAGATCAAGTTCACCGTCGGCTATGGCGAGAACCTGAAGGACGCCTGTGCGCTTCTGGCCGGGGTGGCCGAGGGCCATGCGGCGGTTCTGGATGATCCGGCGCCCTGGACCGGTGTGACGGCCCTGTTGGACAGCTCGGTGCAGATCACGCTGCATGCCTGGGTCAAGGTCGCCGACTGGTGGCAGACCCAGTCGGACCTGCTGCAGGCGGGCAAGGAGGCGCTGGACGCCGCCGGGATCGAGATCCCATACCCGCATCAGGTCGAAATTCCGTTCCGCGATCCTGCTGAGAAGGACTGAGTTCCGTGCGTTACGATTTCGGATCAGACAACACCGCGGGCATGGCGCCGGACGCCCTTAACGCTCTGGTTTCAGCCAATGGCGGCTTTGCGCGGGCCTATGGCGCGGACGATGTCACGGCGCGCGCCGCCGACCAGATCCGTCAGCGGCTGGACGCCGACGCCGAGGTGCGCTTCGTCTTCAGCGGCACGGCGGCCAACGCCATCGCCGTCTCCATGCTGGCCCAGCCCTATGAGGCGGTGCTGACGCATCATGCGGCCCATATCTGCACGGACGAGACGGGGGCGCCCGGCTTCTTCGGTCACGGCGTCGGCCTGATCGGCCTGCCGGGCTACTCGGGCAAGATCGACGGGCTGGCCCTGCGCGCGGCGCTGGAGGAACCGGTGGTCGGCCATCGCCAGCCGGCGGCGGCGCTCAGCGTCACCCAGGCGACCGAATACGGCGCGGTCTATTCCGAGGAGGAGCTGCGCCACCTGATCGAGCCGGCGAAACAGGCCGGGCTGGGTGTGCACATGGACGGGGCGAGGCTGGCCAACGCCGTCGCGGCTGGATTCGACCTGAAGGACATTCCGCGTCTGGGCGTGGACGTCCTGGTGTTCGGCGGGGCCAAGGCGGGCGCGAACTGCGCCGAGGCCCTGGTCATCTTCAACAAGAGCCTGACGCGACGGATCGACAACCGGTTGAAGCAGGCCGGGCAGACGGCCTCCAAGGGGCGGTTCCTGTCGGCGCCGATCCTGGGGCTTCTGGAATCGGGGGCGTGGGAGACCGGGGCGGCGCACGCCAATCTGATGGCTCAGCGACTGGCCGATCGGATCGAGGAGCGTTCGGCCTTCGTCCTGGCCCACCCGGTCGAGTCCAACGCCGTCTTCGTGCGGATGCCCGAGGAGGCCCATCAGAGACTGAACGCTCTGGGTTGGGCCTGTTACCAGTTCGACGACGGGTCGGTGCGGTTCGTCTGTTCCTGGGCGACAACCGAGGGCGCGGTGGACGAACTGCTTGAAGCCATCGCGAGCCTGAACTGAATGTCGCTTTCGCTCCGGCAAGGCGCGGCCCATATGCTGGAGCATGGCAATGCGCGGTGAACGATCCGGCCGACGGGGCGATTCCACGGTCAAGGCGATGGCCGCCGGACAGGCCGAGGTGAAGCAGGAAGCGCCGCCGACCCTGCAGGCCCTCGGCGATCTGCTGCGCGTGGTCGGTCGTTCCGGTGCGCCGCAACTGCATCTGCGCGTCACCGGCGCCATTGGCCTGACGCTGGCGGGCAAGGCGCTGGGCGTGGCGGCGCCGCTAATACTGGGCGCGGCGGTCAATCATCTGGCGGCGGGGCAGAGTGCGGCGGCGGCCGTGGGCTGGGGTTTCGCCGCCTTCGCCGTGGGCTGGGCCCTGGTACGTTTCCTGTCGGCGGCGACGCCGCAGCTGTCGGACGTGGTGTTCGCGCCGGTGCGGGCGGCGGCGCAGCGCAAGACGGCGGCCGAGACCTTCGCCCACGCCCTGAGCCTGTCGCTGGACTTCCATCAGACCAAGCGGTCGGGCGCCCTGTCACGCACTATGGATCGCGGCTCGCGGGCCGTGGACTTCCTGCTGCGGATCCTGGTGTTCAACCTGGGGCCCACGGTGGTCGAGCTGGTGCTGGCGGCGGCGGTGCTGAGCGGCAAGTACGACTGGCGTTTCGGCGCGGTGGCGATCGGGGTAGTGGCCGTCTATGCCGTCGCGACCTTTGCCATGGCCAACTGGCGGCTGGAGCACCGGCGCGCCATGAACGCCGCCGACAGCGAGGCGGCGGGCCTCTCGGTCGACGCCCTGCTGAACTATGAGACGGTCAAGTCGTTCGGGGCCGAAGGCCGCGCGGCCGAGGCCTACGACCGGTCGCTGTCGACCTATGTGGATGCGGCGCTGAAGGCCAACACCTCGCTGGCGACGCTGAACCTGGTCCAGGGCCTGATCATGAATGTCGGCCTGGGCATCATGGCCGTTATGGCCGGGTTCGAGGCGGCGGCGGGTCGGATGGGGCCGGGCGACGTGACGGCGGCGGTGCTGATCATGATCTCGCTGTATGCGCCGCTGAACATCCTGGGCTTCGCCTATCGGGAAATCCGCCAGTCCTTCATCGACATGGAGGAGATGCTGAAGGTGACGCGTCAGGCGCCGCAGGTGGCCGACGCGCCCGACGCGGCCGCCCTGCTGCGGCCCGCCAGCGGCTGCGGGGCCGAGGTCGTCTTCGACCATGTCGGCTTCCGTCACGATGCGCGCGCGGCGGGGCTGGACGACGTCAGCTTCGTTGTCCCGGCGGGGACGACCACCGCCCTGGTGGGGCCGTCGGGGGCGGGTAAGTCGACGATCGTCAAGCTGGCCCTGCGCCTGCTGGACCCGCAGGAAGGCCGCGTGCTGATCGACGGCCATGATGCGCGATCGGTGACGCAGGCGTCGCTGCGCGCGGCGGTGGCCCTGGTGCCGCAGGACGTGGCCCTGTTCAACGACAGCATCCGCGCCAACATCGCCTTCGCCCGACCTGACGCCGACGATGGGGCCATCTGGGCGGCGGCCGAGGCGGCGGAGCTGGCCGATTTCATCCGCAACCTGCCCGAAGGCATGGAGACGCGGGTGGGCGAGCGAGGACTGAAGCTGTCAGGCGGCGAGCGCCAGCGCGTGGGCATCGCCCGCGCCCTGCTGGCCGATCCCTGCATCCTGATCCTGGACGAGGCGACCAGCGCCCTGGACAGCCGCACGGAGGCTGCGATTCAGAAAACGCTGCGCAAGGCGCGGGCGGGTCGGACGACCCTGGTGGTGGCGCACCGCCTGTCGACCGTGGCCGACGCCGAGCAGATTCTGGTGCTGAAGGCCGGGCGGATCGTCGAGCGCGGGGCCCATCACGAATTGGTGGCGCGACAGGGCGGAGAATACGCCAGCCTGTGGCGCAAGCAGACGCGCGGCGCGAAGAGCCAGATTCAGTCGGCGGACTGACCGCCCGGGACCTTGGCCTTCAGCACGTCCTTGAGGCTGGCCAGCACCTGGGTGCGGGCCTCGGCGGCCTCGGCCGGCAGGGTCAGCAACAGGCGCAGGGCCTGGGCGTGGACGGTGACGATGCGCCAGTCGAAGGGCTTGTCCTCGGGAGCGGCGTCGATCAGGTCGCACAGGTTGGCGGCGGCGGCGCACAGGTCCTTGAGCTCGAAAGGACCGGCGGCGTCAATCACGGCGCTGGAATGGTCGTAGGCCCGATCAAGAAGGCGGTTGGACTCCTCGAGCGTGGCGGCGGGCTGAAGCGCGGCCAGCGCTGAGACCTGCTCTTCGATCACCGCGCGGCTGCGGTCCGCCATCTCGGCCAGGTTGGCCTTGGCCTGGGCCAGGGCGACGCCGGCGCTGACCCCGCCCGGCTGGTCGATCAGGGTCGAGAGGCGCGAACGACGGCGATTGTGCGTGATGACGGTCATAGTTCGATCGACGCTCTGCGTTGGGCTTCGAATTCGGCCTTGCGGATTTCCTCGGAACGGCGCTCGGGCCCCTCCCAAGGTACGGAGTGGAAGCGACGATCAGGCCCGAAATAGTCGCCGACTTCAAGGAAGGGGCGGGCGTCGCGGGCGACCCAGACGATGCGCTCCAGCAGGACCCCGGCGCTGAACGGCTTGGTGATCAGGAAGTTGGCGCCGCAGTCGCGGGCCTCGCTGACCTTGGAGCGGCGCACGTGGGCGGCGGTCATGATGACGGGGGCGAAGGCGTTGGGTTCCAACCCCGAACGGCGCAGCCAGCGCACGAACTCATAGCCGCTCATGCCCGGCATCTCGCAGTCGACCAGGATCAGATCGACCGGGCGGTCGCGCAGGACGGCGATGGCTTGGGCGGCGCTGCTGCAGGCATGACGCACCTTGATGCCGAAACCGAGCAGGGCCTGGGCCGTCAGTTCCAGGGCGAAGGGCGAATCGTCGATGACCATGGTCACCGCGCCCGTGAAGTTGAACACCGCGCTCTCGCGCAGGGATTCGCCGACCCCGTTCATGCCGCGCATGACGAGGCCCCAAGGTTCAGGAGGGGCGAGAAACCGATTCGCATGGCGTCAGCTTCGGCGGCGCGAAGCCGCCGTGCAATGAGCGATCAGCCCAGACGGCCGATGGCGTAGAAGCGGTCGGCGCGGGCCTTGCGGATTTGCTCCGCCGACAGCGACGACAGCGACTTCAGTTCATCTTCCAGCACGTCGCCGACGGACTTGATGGCCTGGTCGCGAGCGGTGTGGGCGCCGCCCATGGGCTCGGGAATCACGCGGTCGACGATCTTCATCGCCATCAGGTCGGGGGCGGTGATCTTCATGGCCATGGCGGCGTCCTTGGCGCGCGAGCCGTCGCGCCACAGGATGCCGGCCGCGCCTTCCGGCGAGATGACCGAATAGATCGAATGCTCCAGCATCAGCACGCGGCTGGCGGCGGCGATGGCGATGGCGCCGCCCGAACCGCCTTCGCCCGTCACCGTGGCGATGGAGGGCACGCCCAGGGTCAGCCCGCGCTCGGTCGAGCGGGCGATGGCCTCGGCCTGACCGCGCTCTTCGGCGCCCAGACCCGGATAGGCGCCGGCGGTGTCGACGAAGGTCAGGACCGGCAGGCCGAACTGTTCGGCCATGTCCATCAGGCGGACGGCCTTGCGATAGCCCTCGGGGCGGGCCATGCCGAAGTTGTGGGTGATGCGCGTCTGGGTGTCGTGACCCTTTTCGTGGCCCATGACCACGACCGGCTGGCCGCGGAAGCGGGCCAGACCGCCGAGGATGGCCTGGTCGTCACCGAACTGACGGTCGCCGTGCAACTCCACGAAATCGGTGAAGAGGCCGTCGATGTAGTCGATGAAGTGCGGGCGCTGCGGGTGGCGCGCGACCTGGGTGCGCATCCACGGGTCGAGATTGGCGTAGGTCTTCACCCGCAGGGCGTCGGCCTTCTTGCGAAGGGCGGCGATCTCGGTCTCGAACGAGCCGCTGGTCGGGGCCAGATGCGACAGCTCCGCGATCTTGGCTTCCAGCTCGGCGATGGGCTTTTCGAATTCGAGATAGTGCGTGGCCATAAGGCGTCCGTGAGGAGAAGCGCGGTTGGCGCTACGGAAAGCGGCGGAAACTAGTGCGGGGAACGCCGTGGGGCAAGCCGGGTTCAGTCGTCCTTCGCCAAGGGGTGCTTGGAATGGACGACCTGGGCCAGTCGGTCGGTGGCGACGTGGGTGTAGATCTGGGTGGTCGAGATGTCGGCGTGACCCAGCAGGGTCTGGACCACGCGCAGGTCGGCGCCGCCTTCCAGCAGGTGGGTGGCGAAGGCGTGGCGCAGGACGTGGGGGCTGACGCGGGCAGGGTCGATATTGGCCGCCAGCGCCGCCTGATCCAGCAACTGGGCAAAGCGACGCGGCGTCAGGTGGCCGGTCTTGCCGTGCGAGGGAAACAGCCAGGCGCTGTCGGGCGTGTTCGGCTTGCGCGCGGCGTCGCGGGCGTCGAGCCAGGCCTTGATCGCCTCGCGCGCGGCCGCGTTGAGGGGAGCCAGCCGTTCCTTGCCGCCCTTGCCGCGCACGATCAGATAGGCGGGGTCGCGGCGCACGGCCTCGACCTTGAGCGCCAGCAGTTCGGACACGCGCAGCCCTGAAGCATAGGCCATCTCGACCAATGCCACGAGGCGCAGGCCCGCCGCGCTGTCGGCGGCGCCGGCGGCGGCGAGAAGCGCCTCGATCTCATCGCGGCTGAGGGTCTTGGGCAGGCTGCGGCCCTGTTTGGGGGCGTCGATGCGGCGCGACGGGTCATCGCTTCGCCAGCCCTCGCCCAGGGCAAAGCGGTAGAACTGACGCACGGAGGAGCGTCTGCGCGCCGCCGTGGCCGCCGACAGGCCGCGCCGCGACAGGTCGGCGAACCAGGCTTCGACCGCTTCCTGAGATGCGCCCATCAGGCCGCCCGCGTCGGACAGCCAGACCTCGGCGTCGGCCATGTCGCGGCCATAGGCGGACAGGGTGTGGGGCGAGGCGTCGCGCTCGACCGCCATCATTTCCAGAAAGGCCTCGACCTGGGGCGTCATGCGGCGTGCTCAACACAGGTGTGGAGCGAACGGCCGGGTCGTGTAGAGAATGGTGGAACCATGCCTGCCGACGCCTCGCCCGATTCCTCGCCTCTGTCGCCGTCCTTGACGCCCGACCGCACCATAACCCTGGTGGGGCTGATGGGCGTGGGCAAATCGACGGTGGGACGCAGACTGGCGCAGCGGCTGGGTCTGCCCTTTCACGACGGCGACCACGAGATTGAGGCCGCCGCCGGCATGAGCGTCAGCGAAATCTTCGCCAGCCGGGGCGAGGCCGAGTTCCGGGCGGGCGAGGCGCGAATCATGCGCCGTCTGCTGGAGGGCCCGCCGATCGTCCTGGCGACCGGCGGCGGGGCGATGATGAACCCCGAGACGCGAGCCCTGATGAAGAAGCAATCGGTCAGCGTCTGGATGCGCGCCGACCTGAAGGTGATCGCCGAGCGGGTGCAGCGGCGCGACACCCGCCCCCTGCTGCGCGGTCGCGATCCGCTGGAAGCCCTGAGCCAGTTGGCGGAGGCCCGCTACCCCATCTATGCCGAAGCCGACCTGACAGTGGACGTCGGCGGCGGCTCGCACGGCCAGGCGGTCGAGGCCATCATTCGAGAACTGCGGCGCCACGCCCGCGAGGAGAGGCAGAAATGACGACGACGATCCCGGTCGGGGGCGAGGGCTTCGCCGCCTATGAGGTCGTGGTCGGGCGCGGTCTGCTGAAAGAGGCGGGCGCGCGCATCGCCGCCCTGAAGCCGACGCGGGCCTTCATCGTCAGCGACGAGACTGTGGCCGCCATTCACGGCGAGACGGTGCGCGCCTCGCTGGAGGCTGTGGGGCTGGCGACCGGCGTTGTGACGGTTCCGGCGGGCGAGGCGTCCAAGTCGTTCGAACAGCTTGAGGCGGTGCTGGACCGGCTGCTGGCCGAGGGGCTGGACCGCAAGAGCCTGGTCGCGGCTCTGGGCGGCGGGGTCGTGGGCGATCTGGCGGGGTTGGCGGCGGCCCTGTTCATGCGCGGCATCGACTTCGTGCAGGTCCCGACGACCCTGCTGGCCCAGGTGGATTCCTCGGTGGGCGGCAAGACGGCCATCGACACGCCGCGCGGCAAGAACCTGATCGGCGCCTTTCACCAGCCGCGACTGGTGCTGGCCGACATCGAGGCGCTGGCCACCCTGCCGGTGAGACAGGTGCGGTCGGGCTGGGCCGAGGTGCTGAAGCACGGGCTGATCTGCGACGCCGCCTTCTTCGACTGGCTGGGCGGGGAGGGAGCTGCGGGCGCCGAGGGCAATCCGGATGCGCTGGAACGGGCGGTGATCCGCTCGGTCGAGATCAAGGCCCAGATCGTCGGCGAGGACGAGAAGGAGGCGGGGCGGCGCGCCCTGCTGAACCTGGGTCATACCTTCGGACACGCGCTTGAAGCCGAACTGGGCTTTGGCGACGCCCTGACGCATGGCGAGGCGGTGGCCCTGGGCTGCGCCATGGCCTTCCGGTTCTCGGCCCGCCAGGGCCTGTGTCCGGCGGCGGACGCCGAAAAGGCCGAGGCGGGGATCAAGGCGGCAGGCTTGCCGACGCGGCTGGCCGATGTGGATCAGGTCTTCAGCGCCGACGCCCTGATCGGGCGGATGGCCGGGGACAAGAAGGCCGAGGGCGGGCGGCTGACGCTGATCCTGGCGCGGGCCATCGGCGACGCCTTCACGGACAAGGACGTGGATGCGGACGCGGTGCGGGCCTTCCTGATCGAGGAAGGCGCTGCGGCGTGAAGCTGAGCCCTGTCGTCCTCGAAGACCGCTTCGTCCGGCTGGAGCCGTTCACGAAGGGGCTGGAGGGCGAGGTGAGGGCGGCGCTGGACTGCGATCCCGAGGCCTGGAACGGCATGGTCAGCGCGGCCTATGGCGAGCATTTCGACGGTTGGTGGGCGGCGGCGCTGAAAGCCATGGCGAGCGGTTCGCGCATCGCCTTCGCCGTGCGGCGGATCAACGACGGGGCGGTGGTCGGCACGACCAGCCTCTATGAGATCAAGCCTGAGCATCGGCGCTGCGAGGTCGGTTCGACCTTCTATCGCCCGGAGGCGCGCGGCGGGGCGGTCAATCCGGCGTGCAAGCGCCTGTTGCTGGGCCATGCCTTCGACGCGGGGGCGGTGCGGGTCGAGATCATCACGGACGCCCTGAACACGGCCAGCGCCGCCGCCATCCGCAAGCTGGGCGCGCGCGACGAAGGCGTGCTGAAGAAGCACAAGATCACCTGGACCGGACGCGTGCGCGACACGGCCCAGTTCGTGGTGCTGGATGAGGACTGGCCGGAGGTGCGGCGTCGGCTGGACGAGCGGCTGGCCGCGTTCGCCTAGTCCACGGCCCGGCATTCGGTCGGTTCGCGCCCATCGGCGGTCCAGGTCGCCTGAACGCCTTTGCCGCGCAGCTCGTAACCGCTGGCGCGATACCAGATGCCGTCGGCGGCGCGTTCCTGGAACAGATCGACGGCTTCGCCCGACGAGTTGCGCACCGTCGCCATCCGGCGCGGGTTGTCGAAATCCACCGACAGGCGCTCGCTGTTGTTGCACAGATAGACGGTGCGGATGACGCGGTTCAGAGCGCGGTCCTGAAGCTCGGCCCCGGTGCGTTTGCGGGCAGTCTGGGCCTCGACGGCGCGTTCGCGCACGGCGTCGCCGTCGGTGGGGGCTTCGCGAGGCTCGGGCCCGCAGGCAGCGACCAGGGTGGTCAGGATGAAGGCCGGAGCGGCGCGAAGGAGAGGGTGCGACAAGCTGAGGCCTCCAAGGTCAAGCTTATCGCGTCAACGCCCCGCTGCGGCGCGTGTTCCGCGTCGCGCCCGGAAGAAGGCGCGCAGGGCGTCTGCGGCGGGTTCGGCCAGAACCCCGCCCTCGGTCGTCGGTCGCCAGTGACAGGTCGGCTGGTCGAAGAAGCGCCCGCCGTGGATCACCGCGCCGCCCTTGGGATCGTCCGCGCCCCAGACGACGCGACCGATGCGGGCGTGGCTGATGGCGCCGGCGCACATGGCGCAGGGTTCCAGCGTGACATAGAGGGTGAGGTCCGTAAGGCGATAATTCTGCAACTTCGCCGCCGCATCTCGCAGGGCGACGATTTCGGCATGAGCCGTCGGATCATGGGCGGTTATGGGGCCGTTTTGCCCACGGCCAAGCACTTCGCCGGTGATTTCGTCGACAATTATCGCGCCGACGGGCACTTCGCCCGCTTGCGCCGCCGCTTGCGCCAAGTCGAGCGCCATGCTCATGAACCGCTCATCATGGATCGCCATCCCAAAGACAACGACAAGAAGCCCCGCTCCCGTCAAGATGACGGCCCGCGCGGCCCCCGTAAATTCGCCGACGCGCGCCCGGACAAGGGCGGCTTCGGAGACCGGAAAGGCCCGCCGCGCGGCGACCGCAAGGACGATCGCGGCGACAAGCCTTTTGCAAAGGGCGCCGGCAAGGGCGGCCCGAAAACCGCGAAAGAACCGGCCGCGCCGCTGCGCAGCGAGCGAATCGCCAAGGCCATGGCCCGCGCCGGCATCGCCTCGCGCCGGGAGGTCGAGCGTCTGATCGGTCTGGGCAAGGTTGCGGTCAACGGCCGCATCCTGGACACGCCGGCGACCCTGGTGACGCGCGACGACGTGATCACCGTCAACGGCAAGCCGATGGGCTCGGCCCAGGCGACGCGTGTCTGGCGCTATCACAAGCCGGCCGGCCTGATCACCAGCCACAATGACCCGGCGGGCCGCCCGACCGTGTTCGACGCCCTGCCCAGCGGTCTGCCGCGCGTGATCTCGGTCGGGCGTCTCGACTTGAACACCGAAGGTTTGCTGCTGCTGACCAACGACGGCGAGCTGAGCCGGGCGCTGGAAATGCCGGACACGGCCCTGGTGCGTCATTATCGGGCGCGCGCCCGTGGCCGCATCACCCAGGAGCAATTGGACAAGCTGAAGACCGGCTGCACCATCGACGGCGTCCACTACGGTCCGATGGAAGCGACCATCGACAAGGCCAAGGAGAAGGGCGAGGGCGAGAAGTCGTCGGCGAACCTGTGGATCAGCGTCTCGATCACCGAAGGCAAGAACCGCGAGGTCCGCAAGGTTCTGGAGTCGGTGGGCCTGACCGTGAACCGCCTGATCCGTCTGGCCTATGGTCCGTTCCAGCTCGGCACCCTGCCGGTCGGGGCGGTCGAGGAAGTCGGCCCGCGCGTTATCCGCGAGATGCTGGCCGATCATATCCGGCCCGAGAACCTGCCGACGGGCAATACGGTTTCGACCCCGGCGCCCATCCCCGGCCGCCGCACCTCGTCGCCGATCGTGACGGGCAAGTCGGGGTCGGCCATGTCGGATCCGTCGCGCAAGCCCAGCCGCGTTCGCGCGGCGACTGAGGCCCAGGCTGACGCCGTTGATCGTCGCGAACGGCCCGCCAAGAAGGAGGGCTGGGCCAAGGCCACGCCGAAGTTCGAGCATTCCAAGACCTTCAAGCCGCGCGCACGGCCCGAAGCCGCCCAGGGCGGCGAATGGTCCGAGCGTCCGCGCAGGCCTTTCAACCGGTCGGAGCCGCAACTCATCGATGATCGCCGCGCGCCGCGCGACGGCGCCAAGGGCGGTTTCAAGTCGCGCGAAGGCGGCTTCAGCGACCGGCCCAAGCGGGACTTCAAGCCCCGCGACGGCGCGCCGCGCTCGGACGGCGACCGTCCGCAGCGCGATTTCAAACCGCGTTCGGGCGGCAAGCCGGGCGGCTTCGGCGGCAAGCCGGGCGGCGGTTTGCGCCCCGGCGGCGGCAAACCCTTCGGCGGCAAGCCTTCGGGCGGTCGCGGCGGG
The DNA here is from genome assembly GCF_002479495.1 of Brevundimonas sp. UBA7506. Lineage (GTDB taxonomy): Bacteria > Pseudomonadota > Alphaproteobacteria > Caulobacterales > Caulobacteraceae > Brevundimonas. The sequence goes on along the minus strand of NZ_DLNQ01000005.1, from coordinate 641,376 downwards.
TCGCGCGACCGAGGCTAAGGGCTGGACGGAGGGCTGACCATGGTCGAGGTCAAGGACGGCGCGCTTCTGGCGGGCCGTTGCCTGTGCGGGGCGGTGACCTTCACCGCAGCGCCGCAGGGCGGGATGCACGCCTGCCATTGCGAGAGCTGTCGCCGGATTTCGGGCGGGGTTTCGCTAAGCGTCAACTGCGGCGACAGCGTCGAGGTCGCCGGTCCCGTCGCCACCTATGACTCGTCGGAATGGGCGGAGCGTCAGTTCTGCCCGGCCTGCGGCTCGGGCCTGTTCTGGCGTTTGAAGGCGGGGGGCATGACCATGGTCTCGGTCCAGGCCTTCGACGATCCTTCGATCTTCGCCTTCGAGGACGAGATCTACATCGACTCCAAGCCCGCCAACTATGACTTCGCCGGCGACCGCCCGCGCCTGGCCGGCGCCGAGGTCGAGGCCCTGTACGCGCCGGGAGAAGACTGAACATGCGGATCGTCGCCGGCAGCCTGAAGGGGCGCGCCATCCTCGCGCCCGAGGGCCAGAACACCCGCCCGACATCGGATCGGGCGCGTCAGGCCATCTTTAACGTGCTGGAACATGCGGCATGGGGCGAGAGCCTGCATGAGGCGCGGGTCATGGACATCTACGCCGGGTCGGGCGCTCTGGGGTTTGAGGCCCTGTCGCGCGGCGCGGCCTTCGCCCTGTTCGTCGAGATCGACGACGGCGCGCGCGGCGTGATCCGTGAGAACATGGACGACTATGGCCTGTTCGGGCGCGGTCGCGTGCATCGCCGCAGCGCTACGGACCTGGGCGAGCGTCCCGGCTCGGTCGGTGAGGCCTTCGACATCGCCTTCCTTGACCCGCCCTACGCCAGAGGACTGGGCGAACAGACGCTGGAGCGGCTGCGCGAAGGCCAGTGGCTGAAGCCGGGCGCCATCGTGGTGTTCGAGCGTGGCTCGGACGAACCGGACATCGACACGCCGGGATATGAGCGTCTGGACGCGCGCGACTATGGCGCCGCGCGCGTCCTCTTCCTCAGGGTTCTAGAAGCCGCGTCCTGAGGTCCGGTTGTCCAGCTGACTGCGCAGACGGCTCAGCCCGTCGCGATTGACGACATAGGGGCCGCCGTTGCGCGACTTGATGACGCCCTTGCGTTTCAGGGCGCGCCATTGCTCGAGATTGCAGCCATCCAGCACCCAGCCTTCGCGGGTGAAGCAGCGGGCGGCAATGAGGCGGCCCTGATCGTCGCGTTCCAGCAGGATGCGACCGCCCTGAGCGAGGGCGTGGAGCGTGCGTTGTTCCGCACGGGAGATGTTCATGGGATTGAGATTTCCAAGGCATGAGAAAACACGCGCCTTCGCCGGTGCGGCGGGGCGGGCTCAAAAGGCCTCGGACGAGCAGCGTCCGGACCTATGCCGTGGCGACAATCTCAAACATGGTTCGATCCCATTGGGGGGAATGAGCGCCTTCTAGTCGAAACGGCGGTCGGCGGCTAGGCTCCGGCCATGACACAGCTTGATCGCCGCGCCTTCCTCGCCACGACCGCCGCTGTGGCGGTCGCGCCCTCCGTCGGCCACGCCGGGACAGGGTGGACGTCCCGATCCGCGATGCCCTGGCCGACGCAGGAGATCTATTGCGCGGCACACGACGGAAACGTCACCGTGGCGGGCGGACTGGTGCGCGCCGCAACGGGCGGGCTGCATATCAACGACCGGACAGCGATCTACGACGTGGCGACGGACGCCTGGCGCGAGGGGCCGCGCCTGCCGCAGCCGCGCCATCATCCGATGCTGGCCTCGGCGGCCGGTCGGGTTTGGGCCTTCGGCGGCTATGACCGCCGCGACGGCGGCGAATGGACCGCCATGACGGATGTCTGGGCCATCGACCGGGGCGTGTGGGCGCAGGTCGGGCAGATGCCGGAACGGTTGTGCGAGACGGTCGGCGCGGCGCTGGGCGACCGGGTGCATCTGGTCACCGGTCGTTCGCCTAAGGATAAAGCGAACGGTCAGTGGAACGATCAGGGCGACGTGGCGACCCATCTGGTGTTCGACGCCGCCGCCAACCGCTGGGAGACGGCGCGTCCGGCTCCCATGGCCCGCAACAGCGCGGCGGGCGCGGTGCTGGACGGCAAGCTCTATGTCGCGGGCGGCCGCACGGTCGAGGGAGGCGGGACGGGGCGACTGGACCGCTATGATCCGGCCGAGGACCGCTGGGACACGCTGGCCCCGATCCCGGTTTCGCCCGCGACCGGGAAGCAGGTCGGCGGCGGTCTGGCCATGGCCGAGGCCGGCGGCAGGCTGGTCGCCTTTGGCGGCGAATGGTTCGAGGGGCGCGGGGGCGGCGTCTTCGCTGAGACCTGGCTCTATGACCCGACGCGCGACGCCTGGTCGGCGGGGCCGGCGATGCGCACGCCGCGCCACGGTCTGGCGGCGGCTGGCGTGAACGGGACGGTTTACGCCATCGGCGGCGGCGAGGTGGCGTCCGGCGGCAAGGCCAGCGGGGTGGTCGAGGCGCTCAGTCTCTGAGGCGCCGAAGCGCGGCGGCCAGGCCGCGCGCCCCGGCCGTCACGTCCGCCCAGGTGACGTCGAAACCTTCGTCATCGCCGAAATAGGGATCGGCCACCGGCTGCCCCTCGCGGCCCTCGACGTGATCCAGCAGCAGGCTGAGGTCCGCCGTGGCGTCGGCAGGGGCGAGGCGGCGCAGGTTGGCGAGGTTGTCCTCGTCCAGGGCGACGATGTGGGTGAAGCGGCTGAAGTCGGCAGGCTTCACCTGGCGACCGCGCAGGCTTGAGATGTCGACGCCGTTCTTTTGCGCCACGGCCTGGGCGCGCGGATCGGGCGGATCGCCGACGTGCCAGCTGCCGGTGCCGGCGGAATCGATGATGATGTCCAGCTTCAGGCGGCGGGCCTCTTCGCGGAAGGCGGCCTCCGCCAGCGGCGAGCGACAGATGTTGCCAAGGCAGACGAAGAGGACGGAGGGGGTCATGGAGCCTCTTTTCGCTCATCCCGGCGAAGGCCGGGATCCAGATGCAAACGTCGCGGTTGGTGGAAAGGCCTGCTGCGGTAAGATCTATCAGACGTGAGTCTTACAATCTGGGTCCCGGCCTTCGCCGGGATGAGCGGGTTTGTGTGGGCCGGATCACCTACGCCCGAACAGCTTTTCGAGGTCGTTGAGTTTCAGCTCCACATAGGTCGGGCGGCCGTGGTTGCACTGGCCGGAGTGGGGCGTGGCCTCCATCTGGCGAAGCAGGGCGTTCATTTCGGGGGCGGACAGGACGCGGCCGGCGCGGACGCTGCCGTGGCAGGCCATGGTGCCGCAGACCTCGGCCATGCGCTCCTTCAGTGACAGGGCGGCGCCGTGCTCCGACAGGTCGTCGGCGATGTCGCGGATCAGGCCCTGAACATCGGTGTCGCCGAGCAGGGCGGGGGTTTCGCGCACCAGAACCGCGCCGACGCCGAAAGCCTCTACGATCAGACCCATCTCGGCCAGTTCCTCGGCCTTGGCGGCGACGCGGTCGGCCTCGGCGGGGTCCAGTTCGACCACTTCGGGCGTCAGCAGGGCCTGACGGGTGACGGCGCCGGTGGCCATCTGGGTCTTCATCCGCTCATAGACGAGGCGCTCGTGGGCGGCGTGCTGATCGACGACGACCAGGCCGTCGCGGGTCTGGGCGACGATATAGGTGCCGTGAAGCTGGGCGCGGGCGGCGCCGAGAGGGTAGTCGATCAGATCAGGCGGCGTCTGGGTGCCGGGCGCGATCTGGCCCGCGTGCTCGGCCTGGATCTCGCCCAGGGTGCGGAAGCTGGGGGCGGCGGCTTCTCCGCTCCAGGTGTGCTCGACGCGGGCGGAGCGCTCGTTGAGGCCGGGCAGATTCTGGGCGGCGGCGGCCGGTTGTGACCAGCCCTGCCAGCCGCTCCAGCCGGGGGCGGCGGCGCCGAACGACTGGGCCGTGGGCGAGGTCGGGCTGTAGAGGGCCTCTCCGGTGTGCGGACGAAAGCCCGACAGGGCGTCGGCGGCGACCGTGGTCGAGGCCCGGTGACCCGCCGCGTGCAGGGCGTGACGCAGGGCGCCGACGATCAGGCCGCGCACCAGAGCCGGATCGCGGAAGCGGACTTCTGCTTTCGCCGGGTGGACGTTCACATCGACATAGAGCGGGTCGATGTCGAGGAAGAGCGCCGCCGCCGGATGCCGGTCGCGGGCCAGGAAGTCGGCATAGGCGCCGCGCAGGGCGCCCTGCAGCAGGCGGTCGCGCACCGGGCGGCCGTTGACGAACAGGAACTGGTGCGCCGCATTGCCGCGCGAATAGGTGGGCAGGCCCGCATAGCCCGACAGGCGCACGCCGTCGCGCTCCTGGTCGATCAGCAGGGCGTTGGCCTCGAAGTCGCGGCCCAAGAGGGCGCCGAGGCGTTTCAGGCGGCCCTCGAAGCCCGGATGTTCGGCAGGCAGGCGCAGCGTCACCTTGCCGTCCAGCGACAGGGTGAAGGCGACGGCTTCGTGGGCCATGGCCTGACGCTTGATCTCTTCCGAGATGGCCATGGCCTCGGACCGCTCGGACTTCATGAACTTGAGCCGGGCGGGGGTGGCGTAGAAGAGGTCGCGGACCTCGACCCGGGCGCCGTGCGGGCCGGGGAATCCGGCGGGGGCCACAGGGCGCTGGTCGCCGCCGTCCACGGTGACAGCCCAAGCCTCGCCTTCATCGCGGGCGCGGGTGGTGATGGTCAAGCGGGCGACCGAGCCGATGGAGGGCAGGGCCTCGCCGCGGAAGCCGAGGGTGTGGATGCGCAAAAGGTCCACGTCGCCCGCGTCGTCGGGCTCCAGCTTGGATGTGGCGTGGCGCTCGACCGCCAGCGGCAGTTCGTCCTTCGGAATGCCCTTGCCGTCGTCGGCGATCAGGATGCGGGTCAGACCGCCACCGTCCGCCTGGATCTCGACGCGCGATGCGCCCGCGTCCAGCGCGTTCTCGACCAGCTCCTTGATGGCGCTGGCGGGGCGTTCGACCACCTCGCCGGCGGCGATGCGATTGACGGTTTCGGGGGGGAGGCGGCGAATGGGCATGTGAGTCGCAAGATAGGCGGGCGACGCGCGGGACGCACCTCAATCCGCATTTTTGAGCGAACGGGGCTTGAAGCTCCGTAATCGCAACTTATACTGTTGCAGTCCGAGCGGCGCGCCGACGGACAGAGCAACCGTTCTGGGCCTCGTGTCCAGTCCTGAACATCCAACGAGGTCCCTCCCCATGAAGATCAAAGCCGCCATCCTGGCTGTCTCGGCCGCCGCCCTGCTGGCCGCCTGCAGCCCCGCCGCCGACAAGTCGGGCGCGCCCGCCGCTGACGCCGCCTCGACCGCTCCGGTCGATCTGAAGGCCCCGGCCGGCGTCTATGTCATGGACCCGACCCACGCTTCACTGCAGTGGTCGCTGCCACACAATACGATCTCGAACTACACGGCCCGCTTCAACAAGTTCGACGCCAAGATCACGCTGGACCCGGCCAACCTGGCCAACAGCTCGGTCGAGGTCAGCATCGATCCGGCCTCGGTCGACGCCAACTATCCGGGCGACTACACCGGCACCCACGCGGGTTCGGGCTTCAAGACCTGGAGCGAGGACATTGCGAAGAACAAGAACTTCCTGAACGCTGGCGCCTTCCCGCAGATCACCTTCAAGTCGACCAAGGTCGAGCTGACCGGTCCGCGCACCGCCAAGGTGACGGGCGATCTGACCTTCCTGGGCGTGACCAAGCCGGTGACGCTGGACGCCACCTTCAACGGCGAGATCGAGAAGCACCCCTTCATGCAGGTCCCGACCATCGGCTTCGCGGCTGAAGGCAAGTTCAAGCGCACGGACTTTGGCATGGCGCTGGGCCCGGTGGGCGACGAGGTCACCATCCGCTTTGACGCCGAGTTCCTGCAGCAGGTCGCTCCGGCCGCACCGGCCGCCTGATCTCTGACCCCTCTGCCGTCATCCCGGACAGCCGACAGGCTGATCCGGGACCCAGGCGTCGGATAGGAGCTCAGGGCTACGGCGTCTGAGCTCTGCCGTCTGGGGCCCGGATCGCTCTTGCAGAGCGTCCGGGATGACGGATGTATTTTGTGAGTTTGTGATGCCCGCCAGCCGTTACACCCCCGTCGCCATCGCCCTGCATTGGGCCATCGCGATCGCCATCATCGCCATGATCCCGATGGGCTGGTGGATGAGCGATGCGATCAACGAGCCGGGCAGTCAGGCGCTGGCCTATCGGGTTTTCCAGATCCACAAGTCGGTCGGCTTTCTGATCCTGGCGCTGACGGCCTTGCGGCTGGTCTGGCGGCTGACGCACCGGACGCCGGGGATGCCGGCGGAGATGAAGACCTGGGAGACCTTCGCGGCGCGGGCGACCCATGCGGCCTTCTATGGGTTGATGCTGGCCCTGCCTTTGACAGGATGGGTGTATGTCTCGGCGGGCTGGGCCGTGGCGACGGATACGCCGCTGGCCGTGGCGACCAGCTGGTTCGGCCTGTTCACCGTGCCGCACCTGCCCTTGATCGGTGAGGCAGCGGCGGGTCTGCGTCGGGCCGTGGCCTATCAGGCTATGGGGGCGCACAGCCTGATGGCCTGGGGGGCGGTCGTGCTGATCGTCCTGCATGTCGGGGCGGCGCTGAAGCACCAGTTCATCAATCGCGACGGGGTTCTGGCTCACATGATCCCGGCGCTGAAGCACGGCGAGGGCCGCACGGCGCCCGAGCCCAAGCCCCTGCTGCGCCGGACCGAGCGTCTGGCCGGTCTGGGCTTCATCGTCGCACTGGCCGTGGCGGGCGGCATCGCGGCCAAGCCGGCGCCTCTGACGAACGGGGCAGGGGCCCAGGCCCAGGCCGCAGCGGCGCCCGCTCAGGCCGAGGCAGCGGTCACGCCGGGGACGGCGACGGCCTGGACCATCGACCCGGCGGCCTCGAGCATCGAATTCACCGGAACCCACGCGGGCAAGGCCTTCAAGGGGCGGTTCGAGCAGTGGGAGGGCCAGGTCTGGTTCGATCCGGCCGATCTGGCGGGGTCGAAGGCCGTGGTTCTGGTCAAGACCGGCACGGCCAGGACCGGCGACGCGACCCAGGAAGGCAGCCTGAACGGCGCCGAATGGTTCGACCCGAGCGCCTATCCGGCCGCGCGGTTCGAGGCGGCGACGTTCAAGGCTCTGGGCGGAAACCGCTATGAGGCGACGGGGACGCTGCGGATCAAGACGACGACCGTGCCGGTGGTCTTGCCCTTCACCTTTGAAGAGGCGAACGGTGTAGCGACCGTATCCGGCAAGCTGGAGCTGGACCGCACAGCGCTGGACCTCGGCATGATGTCCGACGCGGGCGGCGATTGGGTGTCCAAGGCGATTGGCGTGGAGATCAAGGTGACGGCGAAGCGCTGACCCCTAACCGTCATCCCGGACGCCTCGCAGAGGCGATCCGGGACCGCCCAAGGCGCGGGGGGCGGGGGCTTGGCGATCTGGACGGCGGGGTTTTTGGCGGTCCCGGACAGCGGCTTCGCCGCTTCCGGGATGACGCGGAGAGGCGGCGAAGTGGGCCGGTGCGGCGCTTAGGGGTTTGCCCGACTCCGCTCGGGGCGTTACAGCCTTCGGCTTCTTCTCGAACGTCCGAAGATTGACGCCATGCACGACATCAGAGCCATCCGCGACAACCCCGAAGCCTTCGTCGCCGGCTGGTCGTCCCGCGGGGTGGAGGACGCCGCCGACGTCGTTGCCCGCATCTTGGCGCTGGACGTGGATCTGCGCGCCGCCCAGACGACGGCTCAGGAAGCCCTGGCCAAGCGCAACGCCGCCTCCAAGGCCATCGGCGCCGCCATGGGCAAGAAGGACATGGCCGAGGCCGATCGGCTGAAGGCCGAGGTCGAAACCCTGAAGACCGACATCGCCGAGGCGGGCGAGGCCGAAGCCGCCAAGGGCGCCGAGCTGCGCGACCTGCTGGCGGGCCTCAAGAACCTGGCCGCCGCTGACGTGCCGGACGGCGCGGACGAGAACGACAATGTCGAGGTCCTGAAGTGGGGCGAGCCCCGCACGACGGGTCCGGCCAAGGATCACGCCGACCTGGGCGAGGCCCTGGGCCTGCTGGACTTTGAAGCCGCCGCGAAAATGTCCGGCTCGCGCTTCGCCGTGCTGAAAGGCCAGCTTGCGCGTCTGGAGCGCGCCATCGGCCAGTTCATGCTGGACCTGCAGACCGACACGCACGGTTATCTGGAAGTCGCGCCGCCTTACATGGTCAAGGACGACGCCATGTTCGGCACGGGCCAGCTGCCGAAGTTTGAGGAAGACCTGTTCCGCGCGGGCGAGCATCTTCTGATCCCCACCGCCGAAGTCTCCCTGACCAACCTCGTGCGCGAGCAGATCCTGGGCGAAGACGAGGTGGCGGAGCCCGTGCGTCTGACGGCCCTGACGCCCTGCTTCCGGGCCGAGGCCGGGTCGGCGGGGCGCGATACGCGCGGCCTGATCCGCCAGCACCAGTTCTCCAAGGTCGAGATGGTCTCCATCTGCCGTCCCGAGGACTCGGAGGCCGAGCATGAGCGCATGACTGCTTGCGCCGAGGCGGTGCTACAGGCGCTGGAGCTGCCCTATCGCAAGGTGCTGCTGTGCAAGGGCGACATGGGCTTCTCGGCGCAGAAGACCTATGACCTCGAGGTCTGGCTGCCGTCGCAGAACACCTATCGCGAGATCAGCTCCTGCTCGAACTGCGGCGACTTCCAGGCCCGGCGCATGGACGCCCGGTTCAAGCGCGCGGGCGAGAAGAAGACCGAGTTCCTGCACACCCTGAACGGCTCGGGCCTGGCGGTCGGCCGCACCCTGGTCGCGGTGATGGAGAACTATCAGCAGGAGGACGGCTCGATCGCCGTGCCGGCTGCGCTGCTGCCCTATATGGGCGGCCTGACCACGGTGGGTTCGGTTTCCAGGTAATGCGTATCCTTCTGACCAACGACGACGGCATCGAGGCGGAAGGCCTTGAATGTCTTGAAAAGATCGCGCGCACCCTGTCGGACGACGTCTGGGTCGTCGCGCCCCAGACCGAGCAGTCGGCCAAGGGGCGGGGGATCACCCTGACCGAGCCGCTGCGGGTCAACCAGTTGGGCGACAAGCGCTTCGCCGTGACCGGGACGCCGACCGACTGCGTCATCCTGGCGGTCAACGACCTGATGCCCGAGAAGCCCGATTTGGTGCTGTCGGGGGTCAATCGCGGCCATAACGTCGGCGAGGACGTCAGCTATTCCGGCACGGTGGCCGGCGCGCTTCAGGGCATGGCCTTCGGCATCCGCTCCATCGCCCTGTCGCAGTCGCTGGAACGTTTCCACGACGACGTGACAGCGCATTGGGAGACGGCCGAGGCCTTCGCCCCCGGCATCATCGCCAGGCTGCTGGAGCAGAAGTGGGAGGACGGCGTGGTCATGAACGTCAACTTCCCCAAGCTGCCGCCGGAACTGGTCAAGGCGGTCGAGGTGACGAAGCAGGGCTTCCGCGATATCGGCGAAATGCACGCCATCCGCCGCACTGATCTGCGCGGTCGCGACTACTACTGGATGGCCTTCCGCGGCGCGCCGCAGGAACACGCCGAGGGCACGGACCTGCGCGCCATGGACGAGGGGCGCATCTCTGTCACGCCGCTGCATATCGACCTGACGCACATGCGCAGCGTCAACGATCTCAAGAAGGTGCTGGGCGGCGCGCCCCCCAAGGGACCGCTGGAAAAATGAGCCTGTCGGACGACCGCGCGGGCCGGTTGATCCTGTCGCTGCGGCGACAGGGGGTGACCGACGCGCGGGTGCTGAAGGCGATGGAATCCATCGACCGGTCGCTTTTCGTCCACGAGAAGTTCCTCGACCAGGCCTGGGAAGACCAGGCCTTGCCGATCGACTGCGCCCAGACGATCAGCCAGCCCTATATCGTCGGCCTGATGACCCAGGCGCTGGACGTTCAGCCGCGTCACCGCGTGCTCGAGATCGGCACCGGCAGCGGCTATCAGTGCGCGGTGCTCAGCCGCCTGGCGCGCTTCGTCTATTCGGTGGAACGCTACAAGAGCCTGCTGACCGAGGCTGAGCACAAGCTGAAGCTGCTGGGCGTCGACAACGTCTTCACCCGCCACGGCGACGGCGGGCAAGGGTGGTTGGAACAGGCGCCCTTTGACCGGATCATGGTGACCGCGGCCTCGCCGCACGAGCCGACGGAACTGCTGAAGCAACTTAAGCCGGGCGGGATTCTGGTGGCGCCGGTGGGCCGCAGTTCGGTTCAGATGCTGAACCGATATACCGGTCAGGAAGACGGCAGCTTCCGCCGCGAAAGCCTGTGCGAAGTGCGCTTCGTGCCCTTGGTCGAAGGCACGGCCAAGGAGGGGTAGGGGCGCGCGTTTCGGCGCGCGGTTAACCTTTCCGCCCCACTTTGGCGCTGTTTGGCGGGTTGGCTTGGCCGCGCATCCGGGGCACACCGGGGTCGAAGGCAAATCAAGGTTAAGAAGGAGGGGCGCATGGGCGGCTTCACGGGCTGGATCAGGGCGGCGGTCGTCGTCGGCGGAGCGCTGACGGTCACGGCGTGTTCGACCTATCCGAACGAGCCGCGCTACTCGACGCGTCCCGTGCCGGTCGGCGGTCAGGGCGGCTATCCGGCCCAGCCGCAGCAGCCGGGGGCCTATCCGAACAACAATCCCTACTATGCCCAGCCGTCGCAGCCGCAGACCCCGCCGCCCGCGCGTCCCTATGAGGAGCAGGGCCCGCGCGCCCCGTCGGGCAGCATCGAAGGCGGCGGTCTGCCGCCTGCCGGCGGTCCGGCCTATCCCTCGACCGGAGCACCCATCACTGTGACGCCGCCGGCTGCAGGCGCGACCAGCATGCCGGGCGCGACCTATGTCATTCAGCCGGGCGACACCATTTCGGGCGTGGGGCGTCGCTTCCAGACCCCCGTCCAGACCCTGATCGACCTGAATGGCCTGGGGCCGCGCGGCGCCATCACCTCGGGCCAGCGCATCGTCCTGCCGGATAGCGCCGTGGATACCGGCTCCGACCCCTATGCGACAGGCGCTTCGCCCGTGGGCGTGCGGACCCCCAACAACGGCGTGGCGCCGCCGCCGCCCCCGCCGCCCAGCGGGAATGCGGCCCTGCCGCCGTCGCGCGCGCCTGCGGTTACGTCCTCGACTCCGGCATCGCCGGTGCAGGGCGCGGCCGTAGGGCAGGCCCTGGTGATGCAGTGGCCGGTGCGCGGCGACATCCTGCGTCGCTTCGGCCCGGTCGGCATGGGCGAGCGGAACAACGGCATCAATATCGGCGCCTCGGCCGGGACCGAGGTCAAGGCCGTCGCAGCGGGACGGGTGGCCTATGTGGGCGACGATCTGCCGGGGCAGGGGCTGACGATTTTGATCATTCACCGCGACGGGTGGCGCACGGTCTATGGCCATCTGGGCTCGGCGACGGTGCGTGACGGCGCCGAGGTTCGCGCGGGCCAGGCTATCGGCACGGTGGGCCTGACGGCGGGCGACGGACGGCCCTCGATCCACTTCGAGACGCGCCAGATGCGCGGCGATGATCCGGTCGCTGTCGATCCCTTGATCGTTCTGCCGCGCTGAACATGATCCGCCCGGCGTGTCCGGGCGGCATCGCCTGTGACGCCTCGGCATTAGGCCGCGTTGCAAATCGGCACGGCTCACCCTAGGTTCCGCGCCTCAATTTCTTATGGGGCCCCCGTTCAAGGTCGGCCCGGTTCGGGGAGTTTCCATGCCTACTGGTTCCGAAGGCGGCCTGATGGCCATCGTGGTGCAGATCGCGCCGATCGTCGCGATCTTCATCCTGTTCTACTTCTTGATGATCCGCCCGCAGCAAAAGCGGATGAAGGCTCACCAGGCCCTGATCGCCGGCGTCAAGCGCGGCGACGAGGTCGTCCTGTCGAACGGCATGGTCGGCAAGGTGACCCGCGTTGAAGACGCCGAGGCCATGGTCGAGATCTCGCAGGGCGTGAACGTCCGCGTGGTCAAGGCGATGATCGCCGAGGTGCGCAACCGCACCGCCATCGCCGCCAACGACAAGGGCTGAGCGGCTTCTCGCCGCTGACGCCCGCCCGAAATAGAGCCCTGACATGATTCAGCTAGCGCGCTGGAAAGTCACCCTGGTCGTGCTGTCGCTCGTTGTCGGGCTGCTGCTGGCCTTCCCGAGCGTGCTCAGCCAGGCGCAGCGCGACGCGCTGCCCGGCTGGCTGCCCAAGAACGGCCTGAACCTGGGCCTCGACCTCCAGGGGGGCTCCTACCTCCTGCTCGAGGTCGACGTTCCGGAGATGCGTAACAAGCGCGTCACCAATCTGATGGAAGACGTGCGGGTCGCCCTGCGCGAACAGCAGATCAACATCGGCGCCATGCAGCGCGAAGCTGGCGGCGTCGTGGTCACGATCACCGACCCCGGCCAGTTCGACACGGCCTTCACCGAATTGCGTAACCTGGCGCAGACGGGCGTGGCCGCGACCGGCCAGCCGGACCGCACGGCCACGCGTCTCAGCGGCAACCGTATTCGCTTCGCCTTCACCGACGCCACGCTGAACGGTATGGGCGCGTCGGCGGTGGATCAGTCCATCGAGGTCGTGCGCCGTCGTCTGGACAGCTCGGGCACCAAGGAAATCGCCATCACCCGTCAGGGCGCTGACCGCATAGTGGTCCAGGCGCCGGGCCAGAGCGACCCTGCCGAGCTGGAGCGTCTGGTCGGCCGGACGGCCCAACTGACGTTCCAGATGGTCGACACCTCGACCAATGGCCTGCAGGACGCCATGGCCGGCCGCGTGCCGCCGGACGCCGAACTGCTGACCGACGATCAGGGCACGCCCTATCTGGTCAAGAAACGCATTCTGGTGTCGGGTGAAAACCTGACCCGCGCCGGCGTCGGTTCGGATCAGAACGGCCGCCCGGCCATCGATTTCCGCTTTGACGGGCAGGGCGCGCGCCGCTTCGGCGAAGCCACCGCCCAGAACATCGGCAAACCCTTCGCCATCATCCTGGACGGCAAGGTGATTTCGGCCCCGACGATTCAGGGCGCCATCACCGGCGGCACGGGCCAGATCACCGGAAGCTTCTCGATCCAGTCGGCCGCCGAACTGGTGAACCTGCTGAACGGGGGCGCCCTGCCGGCGCCGCTGAAGGTCGAGGAACGTCGCGTCGTCACCGCCGAACTGGGCGCTGACGCCGTGCAGGCCGGCATGGTTTCGACCATCATCGGCTTCATCCTGATCTGCGTCTTCATGATCGGCGCCTACGGCTTCCTGTTCGGCGGCGTGTCGGTGCTGGGACTGATCCTCAACGGCATCCTGATCATCGCGGCCATGTCGCTGTTCGGCGCGACCCTGACCCTGCCGGGCATCGCCGGTCTGGTGCTGACCTTCGCCGTGGCCGTGGACGCCAACGTGCTGATCTACGAGCGGATGCGTGACGAAGCGCGGGCCGGTCGTTCGGTCATCGCCTCGATGGACGCCGGCTTCAACAAGGCCATGGGCACGATCGTCGACGCCAACCTGACCACCCTTGTGGCGGCGCTGATCATGTTCATGTTCGGCGCGGGGCCCGTGCGCGGCTTCGCCTGGACGCTGACCATCGGCGTCTTCACCTCCATGTTCTCCTCGGTGATGGTCGCCCAGGTGCTGCTCGGGTATTGGCTCAAGATCGCCAAGCCCAAGAAACTGCCGATCGCGGAGTGATGGCGATGCGTGGATGGCCCCTCATCAAACTGCTTCCGCAGAAGACGAACTTCCGGTTCGTCAAATATGCGCCCATCGCGGGCGTGATCTCGGTGATCCTTTGCGTGGCCGCGATCGTCGGCTGTTTCTATCCGGGTCTGAACCTGGGCATCGACTTCCGGGGCGGCGCCTCGATGGAAGTGTCCAAGCCCGCCGGTCAGACGCTTGAACTGGACAAGGTTCGCGGCGCCGTCAGCGAACTCGGTCTTGGCGACGTCCAGGTCCAGGGCATCGACAGCGCCGCCAGCGCCATCGTCCGCTTCCAGATCCCCGAGGACGAAGGCCAGAGCGCCGTCGTCGCTCGGGTCGAGAAGGCGATCGACGAAGCGGTCGGCGAGGTGAAGTACTCGGGCGTCAGCGTCGTCGGCTCCAAGGTCTCGGGCGAGCTGTTCACCAGCGGCCTTCTGGCCCTGGGCGCAGCCATCGTGCTGATGTTTATCTACATCTGGTTCCGGTTCGAGCCGCAGTTCGGCTTCGGCGCCGTGGCCGGCCTGGTGCACGACCTGATCCTGACCTTCGGCCTGATCGTCCTGTTCCGGTTCGAGTTCAGCCTGAACACCGTGGCGGCCATTCTGACCGTCATCGGCTATTCGATGAACGACACCGTCGTGGTGTTCGACCGTCTTCGCGAAAACCTGCGCAAGTACAAGACCATGCCTCTGCGCGAGGTGATCGACCTCTCGCTGAACGAGACCCTGTCCCGGACCATCATCACCGGCGTCACCGCCGTCGGCGTTCTGGCGGTCCTGGCTCTGTATGGCGGCGAGGCCCTGTTCGGCTTCTCCATCGTGCTGATGGTCGGCATCGTCATCGGCACCTATTCGTCGATCTATGTCGGCGCGCCGATCATCCTGCTGTGGGGCGTCAAGCGCGGCGGCTCCATCGACGAGGACGCCAAGCCGGTCAAGTTCGGCATGGCCAGCCGCCCCTAAGGTCGGCTTCTACCTGAAAAGGCTCCTCCTTCCCCCGGACGGGGAGGGAGGAGTAAGGTCACGCTTCCTGATTCCGACCCGGGGAGGGGCGCATGGCCAAACTGCTTTCCAATTTCAGAACGACTTTCCTGCTCAGCATCCTGCTGGCGGGGGTCATGATCTTCGCCTTCGGCCGCATCGCGCCGGGCGGTTTCGATCTCGGCTTCGCCCAGGCGGCCTTCCGCTGGGTGCACGTCGTGGCCGGCATCCTGTGGATCGGCCTGCTCTACTACTTCAACTTCGTGCAGATCCGGGTCATGCCCGCGATCCCGGCCGAGCTGAAGCCCGCCGTCAGCAAACACATCGCCCCCGAGGCCCTGTTCTGGTTCCGCTGGTCGGCGCTGGTGACGGTGCTGGCGGGGATCGCCGTCCTGTTCACGCGTGGCCACGTCTACGCCCATGAGGTGCTGACCTTCGGCTTGGCCGGCGGCCTGAACGCGGGCGACCAGCAGTTCACCCTGATGGGGATCGGCGTCTGGCTGGCCATCATCATGTTCCTGAACGTCTGGGGCGTGATCTGGCCGAACCAGAAGCGGGCCCTGGGCATCGTCGCCGTGGACGACGACAAGAAGGCCAAGGCCGCGCGCATCGCCATGCTGGGCAGCCGCACCAACCTGCTGCTGTCGCTGCCGATGCTGACCTCGATGGCGATGTATCAGACCCTGTTCGGCTGAGGCTTGCACCGTCCGCCGCAATGGCCGATGGCCTTGCGGAATGACTGTTGATCTCGACTCCCAGGTCCGCGCCGCCGACCCCGACCGCTGGCTGTCCAGCCGGTTCGTGGCGGATGTTCAGGCGCGCGCGGACCTGATCGCCCTCTACGCCCTTGAGGCGGAGCTGCTGGCCATTCCCACCCGCGTCACCCAGCCCATGCTGGCAGAGATGCGCTACACATGGTGGGCCGAGCAGATGGAGGGCGTCTTTTCCAATACCCCGCGCGTCGGCCATCCGGTGCTGGAGGCCCTGACCGCTGCGGTTGCTCGCCACGGGCTGGGCCGCGCGCCGTTCGACGCCCTGATCGAGGCCCACATCGGCCGGGTGCATGGCGAGCCGCACGACCTGGACGCCTTCTATGTCGGCCCCATGCAGGTGGCCGCGCATATGCTGGCGGGCGAGGGGCATGAGGCGGCCGTGGCTGAGGCCGGGCGTCTGTGGGCGTTCTCGCAGACGGGACGAGCCGACGAGGCGAGGGCGCTGCGCTCCGCCGCCAACAGGGCGCTGAGACATCTGCCCGCGGCCGCCTTTCCCGCGACCGCCCACGCCGCGCTGGCGGGATTCGATCACCCGGAACCGATGAAGCGGCTGCGCCTGTTGTGGGCGGTGCTGCGTGGCCGGGTCTAGTCGCAGAGTCCGCCGATCAGGCGCGCCAGCAAGCCGTTCAGGGTCTTCTGCTCGTCGAGCGACAGCGGCGCGAGGATATCTCGCGCCGCTTCTTCGTGTTCGGGCATGATGGTTTCGATCAGGTCGAAGCCCTTGTCGGTCAGGCGCACCAGGGTGGCGCGGCGGTCGGTGGGGTGGGGGCGGCGCTCGACCAGTCCGGCCTTCTCCAGTCGGTCGATGCGGGCCGTCATGCCGCCGGACGACATCATCGCCGCCTCGAACAGGGCGGTCGGCGTCAGGCCCTCAGGCGCGCCCGAGCGGCGCAGGGTCGCCAGGGCGTCGAACTCGCCCTGTTGCAGGCCGTAACGGGCGTAAAGCGGCGCCTGGCGCTCGCGTGCCACCAGGATGGAGGCCTCATGCAGGCGGCCCAGCGCCTCCATCGGCAGCATATCCATGTCGGGGCGCTGGACGGCCCATTGGGCGGCGGCGCGAGAGGCTCTGTCGGGCATGGGTTATCTTGACATCGAGATACTTGAGGTCGAGAGACTAGCGCGAAATTCCAGTGGAGTCCCCTCTCATGACCGCACGGTCCGAAGCCGAACCGGCGCGCGGCGCGTCCTTGCTGCTGCTGGCGGCCATCTTCTCCCTGGCGCTGAACCTGCGTCCGGCGATGGCGGCGGTCGGGCCTCTGCTGGACCTGATCGAGGGGGCGACGGGGATGGATTCCACCGCCGCCAGCTTGCTGACGACCCTGCCGGTGGCGATGATTGGTCTCGGGGCCCTGTCGATCCGGCCGCTGCGTCGGCGGCTGGGCGAGCGGCGCGGCATCCTGCTGGGCGCACTGCTGATCGGCGGGGCCTGTCTGGCGCGGGCGGCGCTGAGCGACTCGGCGGGCCTGATCGCCAGCGCGGCGGTCGTCGGCGTGGGCGTGGCCCTGATCCAGGCCCTGGCGCCGGTCGTGATCAAGCGGGCCTTTCCGACACGGTTCGGCACGGTGATGGCCGTCTACACGACCGGGATCATGGGCGGGGCGGCCATTGCGGCTGCCACGGCGGCGGGTTTGGCCGAGGCGGTCGGCTGGGCCTGGACCCTGGCGCTGTGGAGCGCGCCGGCCTTTGTCGCGGCGGTCGTCTGGCTGATGGCCGCGCGTGATCCGGCGGCCGAGGAACCGGACCGGTCAGCCGTGGTCGAGGTGACGCACCCCGAGATCCCCTTCTGGAAGCAGGGCCGGGCGTGGTGCCTGATCCTGATCATGGGGCTGGGGACATCGGCGTACACCCTGGTGTTGGCCTGGCTGCCGCCCTTCTATGTCGACCTGGGGCAGGCGAGAGCGACGGCGGGCTATCTGCTCAGCGGCATGACCGGGGCCGAGGTGGCGGCGGGCGTCATCGTCTCGCTGGTGATCGCTCGCTTCCCTGACCGGCGTGGGCCGATCCTGACGGCGCTGGTCCTGGCCCTGATCGGTCTGGCCGGGCTGGTCGTCGCGCCGGTGACCCTGGCGGTTCCGGTCGTGGTGGTCATGGGGCTGGGCATCGGGGCCATCTTCCCCCTGACCCTGATCCTGGCTATGGATCAGATCGACGACCCGGCCCGATCCGGCGACCTGCTCGCCTTCGTGCAGGGCGGCGGCTACATCATCGCCAGCCTGTCTCCGCTGGCCGCCGGCCTGCTGCGCGACCATATGGCCGACCTGACGGGAGCCTGGGTCCTGATGGGCGTCGGCGTGGTGGGGCTGGGTCTGATGACGTTGCAGTTCCGGCCGGGTCTGCCCAAGCTAAGCTGACCCGGCCGTTTGGTTTAGGCGTCGCGCCAGGCCTTCAGGGCCTCCATGGCGCGGATGCTCTGCAGACGCTTCTTGGCGCGGCCGCGTTCCTTGGGATGGATGCGCTTGCCGTCGTCGTCGACCTTGGGCGCTTCCAGCGGGGGCAGCAGGCCGTAGTTGATGTTCATCGGCTGGAACTTGGAGCCTTCCAGATGGCCGCCGGTGATGTGCTCGACCAGGGCGCCCATGGCGGTTTCCGGCGGCGGGGCCGACAGGTCGCGGCCGAGAGCTTGCGCGGCGGCCAGACGACCGGTCAGCAGGCCCATGGCGGCGCTTTCGACATAGCCCTCGACCCCCGTCACCTGACCGGCGAAGCGCAGGCGCGGCATGGCCTTCATGCGCAGTTGCTTGTCCAGAAGTTGCGGGCTGTTGAGGTAGGTGTTGCGGTGCAGGCCGCCGAGGCGCGCGAATTGGGCGTTCTGCAGCCCCGGGATCATGCGGAAGGTCTCGGCCTGCGCGCCGTGCTTCAGCTTGGTCTGGAAGCCGACCATGTTGAACAGGGTGCCCAGCGCATTGTCCTGACGCAGCTGGACGATGGCGTGGGCCTTGACCGTCGGGTTGCGCGGATTGGTCAGGCCGACCGGTTTCATCGGGCCGTGGCGCAGGGTCTCGCGGCCGCGCTCAGCCATGACCTCGATCGGCAGGCAGCCGTCGAAGTAGGGGACGTTTTCCCAGTCCTTGAACTCGGCCTTGGGACCGCCCAGCAGGGCGTCGATGAAGGCGTCGTACTGCTCCTTGTCCATCGGGCAGTTGACGTAGGCGGCGGCGTCGCCGCCCGGGCCTTCCTTGTCGTAGCGCGACTGACGCCAGGCGATGTCGAAGTCGATGCTGTCGGCGTGGATGATCGGGGCGATGGCGTCAAAGAAGCTGAGGCTTTCCTCGCCCGTCATCTTCAGGATGGCGTCGGCCAGTGCGGGCGAGGTCAGCGGGCCGGTGGCGACGATGACATTGTCCCAGTCCTCCGGCGGCAGGCCGGCGATTTCCTCGCGCACGATGGTCACCAGCGGGTGGGCTTCCAGTTTGGCCGTCACGGCCTGGGAGAACCCGTCGCGATCGACGGCCAGGGCGCCGCCCGCCGGGACCTGATGGGCGTCGCCGCATTCCATGATGATGGAGTCCAGCGCCCGCATCTCGGCGTGCAGCAGGCCGACGGCGTTGTACTCCCAGTCGTCCGAACGGAAGGAGTTGGAGCAGACCAGCTCGGCCAGACCGTCTGTCTGGTGGGCGTCGGTCTTGATGCCCGGCACGCCGCGCATTTCATGCAGGATGACGGGCACACCTGCCTGGGCGATCTGCCAGGCGGCTTCGGAGCCGGCGAGGCCGCCGCCGATGACGTGGACGAGTTTGGGAGTGGAAGCTGCGTTCGACATGGCGGCCTTCTAGCGGTCTGCGAGCCTTCCGTCAGCCTGTCATTGCGGCGGGGTGGCGAAGCGGGCGCTGTCTGGCGTATGACGAAGCTTAAGAGGAGCCCACAATGACCACGGCGTTTTCCATTGGCGAGGCCCTGGCCTCCGGTTTCAGGCTGACGCGACGGCGCCCCTTGCGGGTCTGGATGTGGGGCGTGGCGTCGGTGGCGC
This sequence comes from Brevundimonas sp. UBA7506, assembly GCF_002479495.1. Lineage (GTDB taxonomy): Bacteria > Pseudomonadota > Alphaproteobacteria > Caulobacterales > Caulobacteraceae > Brevundimonas. Next base: position 621,983 of record NZ_DLNQ01000005.1, on the reverse strand, counting down.
CGTCGCTGCTGATGGGCGCGCTGATGCTGCGCCTGTTCGGCGCCATGGCCCTGACGGACATGGCGTCGGAAGAGCCCTCCGCCGCTTTTGTAGAGCAGATGGTGCAGTTCCAGGCCCTGTCGGGGCTGGCGAATATTCTGCAAATGCTGATCTGGGTGGTGGTGACCGCCGCCATCTTCCGGACCGTGCTGTTCCCCGAGCGTGCAGATCGTTTCGCCGGCCTCAAGATCGGCATGGACGAGGTGCGGGTCGCCGTGGTCGGCCTGGCCATGATCATCGGCTTCTACGCCGCCGCCATCGTGATCGCCCTGATCGCCTTCGCCGTCGGGGCCGGGCTGTGGTTCGTGTCGGAGGCGGCGGCGGTCGCCGTGGGGCTGCTGGTTGCGGTTGCGGCCGGGCTGGCGGTCTGGGGCGTCATCCTGCGGGCCTGTCTGATCATGCCGGCCAGCGTGGCTCTGGGCGACTTTGCCTTTGTTCAGGGCTGGAAGCTGTCGAAGGGGCAGGTGCTGCGGTTGCTGGGGCTGAGCCTGGCTATCGTTGTCGTCGTGCTCGCCATCGAATTGGCCCTGCTTGTGATCGTCGCCGTGGTCCTGTTCCTGCTGGCCGGGATCAATGTCTTCAGCCTGGCCGCCATGCTGGAGCAGGGCGCGCCGCCGACGGTCGACTGGGGTGTGCTGATCCCCTGGGCCCTGGCGGCCTTCGTACCCCTGTCGTGGCTGCAGGGCTTCCTGAACACGGTGATCATGGCGCCCTATGCCGAGGCCTGCCGATCGCTGCTGGCGCAAGCGCCGCAGGACGAAGCGCGTCCGGTTGCGCTAGGCTGATCGGGAATCGAGGACGACCGCATGATCTTTTCCGCCACCGACTGCGCCTTTGAGGGCTTCCGCCTGACGCGGCGCGCGCCCGTCGCCGTCCTGCTGTGGGCCGTGGCCTACGCCGTGTTCTTCGGCCTGCTCTTCCTGCTGGTGGGGTCGCATTTCGTCACCATCATGTCTCTGATCTCCCAGTTGGAGGGACAGACCGAGCCGTCGATCGAGGACATGCAGCCGCTGATGCAGGCCTATGGCGTCATCGTCGCCTGGGCCGTGCCTCTGGGCCTGTTCTTCAGCGCCGTGATCAGCACGGCCATCGCCCGATCGGTCATCCGGCCCGAGGATCGCAAGTTCGGCTACATGCGCCTTGGCAAGGACGAGCTGCGGGTGCTGGGCGCCAGCCTGATCGTCACCCTGATCATGTTCGGCGCGACCTTCGTCGGCTTCATGATCATCAGCCTGGTCGCCGCCCTGGCGGTGGCCGCGCCGGCGCTGTGGCTGGCTGTGGTCCTGTTGTCGCTGGCTGTGCTGGCGGTCGTGATCTGGCTGTCGGTGCGGCTCAGCCTGGTCGTACCGGCGACCTTCGCCGAGGGGCGGATTGCTGTGAAGTCGGCCTTCGCCATGACGGACAAGAAAATTTTCTGGCCCCTGCTGGGCATGGCGGTCATCGCCTGGGTCATGGCCATGCTGGTCGGCCTGCTGGGATCGGCCGTGGCCGCGCCGCTCAGCCTGATGGTCGGCGGGGCCGAGCGCATGGTCGGCATGGAGGGCGCCAGCGTCCCCAGCCTGCTCAGCGCCTTGGGGCCCATGCTGGCCGTGTCGCTGGTCGTCAACGCCGTCATGACGGCGGCTCAGATCGTCATCATGTACGCACCCTTCTCGGCCGCCTATCTGCAGCTCAAGGGCGCGCCGCGCCCCTGACCTGACGGCGAGGACGCCTGACCGGGCCGGTCAGGCGCTCTTGCGGGCGCGAGGCTTCTTCTCGGCCTTCTGAACCTCCGGCAGGGCGGCCACGCGCGCCTTGCGGCGCTCCTCGTGGCGGTCCAACACCTCCTTGAGGTACTTGCCGGTCCAGCTGGCGGGGTTGGCCGCAACCTGTTCGGGCGTGCCGAAGGCCACGATCTCGCCCCCGCCGTCGCCGCCCTCGGGACCGAAGTCCAGCAGGTAGTCGGCGACCTTGATGACATCCAGGTTGTGCTCGATGACGACGATGGTGTTGCCGTTGTCGACCAGTTCCTGAAGCACCTCCAGCAGCTTGCGCGTGTCCTCGAAATGCAGGCCGGTCGTGGGCTCGTCGAGTATATAGAGGGTCTTGCCGGTGGCGCGGCGGGCCAGTTCCTTGGACAGCTTGACCCGCTGAGCCTCGCCGCCCGACAGGGTGGTGGCCGGCTGGCCGACCTTGACGTAGCCCAGACCCACGCGCTCCAGCGTCAGCATCTTGTCGCGGATCGAGGGCACGGCGTTGAAGAAGCGCGCGGCTTCTTCAACCGTCATGTCCAGAACATCGGATATGCTCTTGCCCTTGAAGACAATTTCCAGGGTTTCGCGGTTGTAGCGCTTGCCCTTGCAGACGTCGCAGGTGACGTAGACGTCGGGCAGGAAGTGCATCTCGATCTTGATGACGCCGTCGCCCTGGCAGGCCTCGCAGCGGCCGCCCTTGACGTTGAAGCTGAAGCGGCCGGGGCCGTAACCGCGCGCCTTGGACTCGGGCAGGCCCGCATACCAGTCGCGGATAGGGTTGAAGGCGCCGGTATAGGTGGCCGGGTTCGAGCGCGGGGTGCGGCCGATGGGCGACTGGTCGATGTCGATGACCTTGTCGAACTGCTCCAGCCCCTCGATCCGGTCGAAGTTGGCCGGGGCGTCCGAGGCGTTGTGCAGGCGGCGCGCGGCGGCCTTGTACAGGGTCTCGATGGTGAAGGTGGACTTGCCGCCGCCTGACACGCCGGTGACGCAGGTGAACAGACCGACCGGGATTTCGCCGGTGACGTTCTTCAGGTTGTTGCCGGTGGCGCCGCTGATCTTCAGCATCCGCTTGCGGTCGACCGGACGGCGGCCCTCGGGCGGCAGTTCGATCTCGCGCGCGCCGGTCAGGTACTGGCCGGTCAGCGACTTCGGATTGGCCATGACCTCGGCGGGCGTGCCCTGGGCGCAGATCTCGCCGCCGTGGACGCCGGCGGCCGGGCCCATGTCGATGACGTAGTCGGCGGTCAGGATGGCCTCCTCGTCATGCTCGACCACCAGGACCGAGTTGCCGAGGTCGCGCAGGCCCATCAGGCTTTCCAGCAGGCGGGTGTTGTCGCGCTGGTGCAGGCCGATGGAGGGTTCGTCCAGCACATAGAGGACGCCGGTCAGGCCCGAGCCGATCTGTGACGCCAGGCGGATGCGCTGGCTCTCGCCGCCCGACAGGGTGCCGGAACTGCGCGACAGGCTGAGGTAGTCCAGGCCGACGTTGTTCAGGAAGCGCAGCCGGTCGGTGATCTCCTTGAGGATGCGGCGGCCGATCTCGCGCTGCTTGTCCGTCAGGTGATCGTCCAGGGTGGTGAACCACAGATAGGCCTTGGAGATCGACAGCCAGCTGATCTCGGCGATGTCGGCGCCGCCGACCTTGACCGCCAGGGCCTCGGGCTTCAGGCGCTTGCCGCCGCAGACCTCGCAGGGGGTCTCGGACTGATAGCGGCCCAGTTCCTCGCGGACCCAGGCGCTGTCGGTCTCGCGCCAGCGGCGTTCCAGATTGGGCAGGACGCCTTCAAAGGCCTTGGCGACCTCGTATTTGCGCGCGTTGTCGTCATAGACGAACTTGATCTTCTCACCGCCGGAGCCGTGCAGGATGACCTTCTGGGCCTGTTCCGGCAGGTCGCGCCAGGCCTTGTCCATCGAGAAGTCGTAGTGCTGGGCCAGCGACTGCAGGGTCTGGGTGTAGAGCGGCGAGGGGCCGCGCGCCCACGGCGCCACGGCGCCCTTGTGCAGGGTCTTGTCGCGGTCGGGGATGATCAGATCGGCGTCAAAGGCCAGCTTGACCCCCAGGCCGTCGCAGGTCGGACAGGCGCCGAAGGGGTTGTTGAACGAGAAGAGCCGCGGTTCGATCTCGCTGATGGTGAAGCCCGAGACGGGGCAGGCGAACTTCTCGGAAAAGACGATGCGGCGCGGCTCTTCGTCCTCGGCAGCATTGGCCCATTCGGCGGTGGCGATGCCGTCGGCAAGCCCCAGCGCCGTCTGGATGCTGTCGGCGTAGCGCGGCTCAAGACCTGCTTTGGTTACAATGCGATCCACGACGATATCGATGTCGTGCTTGAACTTTTTGTCGAGCGTCGGGGCGTCCTCGATGGCGTAGAATTCACCGTCGATCTTCAGCCGCTGGAAGCCCTGACGCTGCCACTCGGCCATTTCCTTCTTGTACTCGCCCTTGCGGCCGCGAACGACCGGGGCCAGCAGCAGGATGCGCTCGCCGTCGGGCAGGGCCGTCAGCTTGTCGACCATCTGGCTGACGGTCTGGCTCTCGATCGGCAGGCCGGTGGCGGGCGAATAGGGGACGCCGACGCGCGCCCAGAGCAGGCGCATGTAGTCGTGGATTTCAGTGACCGTGCCGACGGTCGAGCGCGGGTTCTTGGACGTCGTCTTCTGTTCGATGGAGATGGCAGGCGACAGGCCCTCGATCAGGTCCACGTCCGGCTTGCCCATCAGTTCCAGGAACTGGCGCGCATAGGCCGACAGGCTCTCGACATAGCGGCGCTGGCCCTCGGCGTAGATGGTGTCGAAGGCCAGCGAGGACTTGCCCGACCCCGACAGCCCGGTCATCACGACCAGCTTCTCACGCGGGATATCGACGTCCACGCCCTTGAGGTTGTGCTCGCGGGCGCCGCGAACGCGGATGAAGTTGTGCTTTTCGGTCATGGAATCCGGGAACGCGGAAGACCCCGGAACGGTCCGGGGCGACGACGCTATATGGGGATCAATTTGCCCGAAACAGCAAGAACAATATGCGAACATCATCATGAAGAAGTCTGACCTGTCACGGGACGCCGAGCTGCGGCTAGGCTAGGCACCGGAGGCTCCATGTTTTACGTCATTCTGATGCTGGCTGGTCTTGCCGGGGGCGATCCTGGGTTGGGTTCGTCAGAGGCCACGTATGAAGAACTCAAGGTTGGCGGCGCGGCGCGGCGGCTTGAAAGGTTGGACGCCGAGGCTGCTCTCTGGCTCGACGCGGCGCTGGACCGTAGAGGGCATAGCGGCGACCGGACCGTTCTGATGGGGTGTGATCTGACCGATCCAAAGGCCGATCAGGAGCGGCGGGCCTTGAAGCGCCTCATGCGATCCAGCGATGACACGGATTTCGAGCAGGCCGAGGCGCAGGTAGAGCGGCTTCGGAGGGCTGTGTCGCCCTCGGGTGCGGATCCGGAACCGCAGGGCGATGAAGACTGGCTAGTATGGGCGGCGGCGCGCGATCAGCAAGCCCGTCGGGCTCTTGGCGATGCGGCGCCGGAAGGCTTCGAGGCGCTGGCGGACGAAGCGACGACGCTTAGGCTGGAGGCGATGTGCGCGGAGGATTTCGCGCGAAGCCCTCGCCTGGGTAGGATACTTGATCGCTGGGCCGAACTGACGCCTGTCGCGCGTCGAGCAGCGTTTGTTCTGCTGATGCATCAGGACCACGATCCGGGGCTTCAGGCCAAGGGAGCCGCCGCGTTTCGCAGCCTGGGCCTGGACACGGATGTCAACCGCCAAGCATTCTCGCGACTGGCGGATCGAGCCGCGCTGAATCGTGGCGAGCCGCAGCTGTATGGCCGGCTCTATCAGTGCGCCACCGAGCCACCAGCTCCGGACGGCGCCGTCTTGTCCCTCGAACAACTGGAGCGAAACCGCAAGATAATCGGACTGGAGCCTTTTGAACTTGAGTTCAGTCGAGTGTGCGGTCGTCAGCCCTCGGGCGTCCAGGCGGGTTCGGGGCGGCGGTAGCGTTCGCCGGGGCCGACCAGGACGCCGTTGGCGTTGGCGACGCCGAGTTCCAGGCTTTCGGCGATGCGGCGGGCGCGGACGATGAAGTGGTCGGCGGCGGCCGGCGGGCAGAGGTCGCGGGCGGTGGCCTCGAAGATCTGCAGCCAGCGGTCGAAGTGGCGGGCGTCGATGGGCAGGGGCAGGTGCTTGGGCATGGGTCGACCCTGATAGACGCCGGTGGACAGGGCGACCGAGGACCAGAAGAGCTTCATCTGCGCCAGGTGCGGGCCCCAGTCCTCGATCCGTTCGGCGAAGATCGGGCCGATGAAGTCGTCGTCGCGGACGCGGGCGTAGAAGCCTTCGACCAGGGCATCGATGAGGGCCTCGTCGACGCCGGTCTCGTCTCGGATCCGCTGGACCGCTTCGGCGCGGCGGGCGGCGGCCTCGGCCCGGTCGGGCAGGGGCTTGTCGATGCGGAAGGCGACGGTTCGGTCGGGCGCGGTCATGGCCTGAAGATAGGTGCTCGGCGCCGCATCGCAAAAGCGTCGCAGGAGAATTGGGGTTGCGCTGCGAAAGATCAGCACCCATCCTTCTATTCAGCCAACGTATTTGACGAGGAGGCACGACGATCATGATCAGCGCTCTGGAAATCGGTTTCGCCCTTTCCGCTCCGCTCTTCGTGCTCGCCTATGTCCTCGCTCAACCCAAGCCCAAGTCCGTCCGCATCCGCACTCGTGACGCTCAACAGCGTCGCGGCCCGCACGCCTGACGGTCACACCCTATTCGATAATCTGAGCCTCGCCTTCGGGCGCGAGCGCACGGCCGTCGTGGGCCGCAACGGCGTGGGCAAGACCACGCTGCTGCGCCTTGTCGCCGGTCTGGCCGAACCCGCTGAGGGAACGGTAACGCGCGCCGGGACGGTGGGCTGGCTGGCGCAGACCTATGAGCCAGCGTCCGGCGAGACCGTGGCCGATACCCTGGGCGCGGCGGAGCCTCTGGCCCTGCTGACGCGGGTGCTGGCGGGCGAGGGCTCGGTCGAGGACATGGCCGAGGCGGACTGGACGCTGGAGGCGCGGCTGGAAGAGGCCCTGGCGCAGGTCGGGCTGAGCGGGTTGGCGCTGGATCGTCAGACCGCGAGCTTGAGCGGGGGCGAGCAGACGCGGCTGCGGCTGGCGGGGCTGATGCTAGCGGCGCCGGACCTTATCGTTCTGGATGAGCCGACCAACCATCTGGACGCCGAAGCGAGGGCCCTGGTGGCCGAGGTCGTCGGGCGATGGCCGGGCGGGGTGCTGACGGTCAGTCACGACCGGGGGCTGCTGCGGCGGATGGATCGGATCGTGGAGCTGTCGAGCCTGGGGGCGCGGACCTATGGCGGCGGCTGGGACCTCTATGTCGAGCGGCGCGACGCCGAGCGGGCGGCGGCCGAGCGCGATCTGGAGAGCGCCGAACGCGAGGTCGGCCGTGCGGCGCGCGAGGCGCAGACGGCGCTGGAGAAGAAGGCGAAGCGCGACAAGGTGGGGCGGGCGCATCGGGCAGGGACGTCCGATCCCAAGATCCTGCTGGACGCCCGGGCGCAGCGGGCCGAAGAATCCGGGGCGCGGGAAGGGCGGCTGGCGGAGCGTCGGCGCGCGGAGGTCGAGGCGCGCTTGACGGAGGCCCGTGAGCGGGTTGAGCGGGCGCGGCTGCTGTCCGTGCCCATGCCTTCGACGGGGCTGGCGGCGGGGAAGACCGTGCTGGCGCTGGACGGGGCGGAGTGGCGCGGTCCCGAGGGGCGGCGGATCGTCGGGCCTGTGACGCTGCGCCTGACCGGGTCGGAGCGGGTGGCGATCACCGGGCCGAACGGGGCGGGCAAGACGACGCTGCTGAAGCTGATCGCGGGCGAACTGGAGCCGACGGCGGGGCGGATCGAACGGCCTGTGACGGCGGCGCTGCTGGATCAGACGGCGGCGATCCTGAAGCCAGAGGAGACCCTGATCGAGGCGTGGCGGCGGCTGAACCCGGAAGGGACGCCGAACGACGCCCATGCGGCGCTGGCGCGATTCCTGTTCCGCAATACGACGGCGCACCGGACAGTCGGGACCCTGTCAGGCGGTGAGCGGCTGAGGGCGGCGCTGGCCTGTGTCATGACGGGGGCGAAGCCGCCGCAGCTGCTGATTCTGGATGAACCGACCAACCATCTGGACCTGGATTCGATCGCGGCGATCGAGGCGGCGCTGACAGCTTATGACGGGGCGCTGGTGATCGTCACCCATGATCGAGACTTTATGGACAATGTGGGCGTCGATCGGGAGGTGCGGCTGGAGCGGGCGAAGGGCTGAGGTTTCAAAGACCGTCCCGCATTCTGGTCCGGTTCGCCGGCGGTGCGAGCAAGATCGCTTCAAGAGCTCTCAAGCCCTGAAAATTTCAGGGATTGCGGCTGCGACCTGTGATCTCCGGGTCAGCCCCAGGCTTCGATCACGCCCTGACGGCGGACGCGGGGGGAGACGGGGCCGGTTGTGACTGGCTCGGCCTCGGCGCGGCCGAAAAGCCAGCCCTGGCCGTAGTTGACCCCGAGGTCCTGAAGCGCCTGGGCGACGTCCTCGGTCTCGATCATTTCGGCGATGGTCGTCATGCCCAGCGAGCCGCACAGTTCGACCAGGTGGCCGATCAGGGTGCGGGTGCGGGCGTCGCCGTCGATGTCGCGCACGAAGGCGCCGTCGATCTTGACCGCATCGACCGACAGGCCGCGCAGATAGTCGAAGGCGGCGGAGCCGGCGCCGAAGTCGTCGATGCAGACCTTGACCCCGGCGTCGCGCAGGGCGCCGAGGCGGCGGTTGGCGGCGGCGATGTCGGCCAGGGCGGCGGTTTCCGTCACCTCGACGATCAGGCGCTTGCGGTTTTCAGGTTCGGAGGCCGTCATCTTCAGCACGGCCGCGACATAGGCGTCGTTGGCCAGCGAGGCGCCCGAGACGTTGATGGCGATTTTCAGCAGGCCCGAGCCCGGCTGGCGCAGGCGGTGGACGATCTTTTCGGCGACGGCCAGGTCGAAGCTTTCGATCAGGGCCAGTTCCTCGGCCATGCGGATGGCGGGGGCAGGGCCGCCCGCCTGGCCGAAGCGGGCCAAGGCTTCGAAGTGATGCACGGCCCGCGTCTTCAGGTCGACGATGGGCTGATAGAAGAGGGCGAATTCCCGGTCGCGGACGATGCTGCGGAAGCGATCGGCGTCCTTCAGGGTGCGGGACAGGGAGTCGGCGAAGCTGAGCTCGGGCTGGGCGGCATTGTCCTTGAGGCAGCCCTCGATGGCGAAACGCATGGCGCGCAGGGCGCACAGGGCGTCGGAGCCGACGGGGGTCTCGCTGGCGCGCGAGCTCAGGGTCAGACCCTCGGCGAGGCCGGCCTCGCGGACCTCGGCCTCCAGATCGCGGCCGTCGTCGAGCTCCTTGATCAGGGCGTACCGGTTGGGCGTGAGCCGGCCGGCGCTGGCCCCGTCGTGCGAGGCCGCTTGCAGCCGGGCGCCGATGCGAGCGGCGACGCGTTCGTGGGCGGCGTCATTGTCGGCGCTGAGTCCCTGAACCTCGATGAAGGCCATGGCCAGACGCTGCAGGGCGGCCCCGGACTTGCCGTTCAGTCCCTCGCGGGCGAGCGCCATGAAGCCTTCGGCGTCCGTCAGGGGGCGAGCTTCGAGGTCTTCGAGCACGAATGGCTCGCCCTGCCAGGTCAAGGCGCAGGATACCGCCGGCGCCAGATCGGGCAGGATGAAGGCGCGGAACAGCGCGCGACGCACGCGCCCGTCGCCGCAGTCGGCAAGAATTTCCAGCGGCTGGCTGCGCGCCCCGCTTGTCATGCCGCCGAGAGTCTCCTGAACCGCCTCGCGGCTGGAAAACGACAGCAGGTCGGCGAAGGGGCGGCCGATCCAGGCGGCCGTCGATTGTCCCGCCGTCGGCCCGGCCCCGAGGGCGAAGCTGACCACGCCCTTGTCGTTCACCTCGACGAGGGCGTCGGCGGCGGCGAAGGCGAGACCAAGCAGGCGGGATTTCAGGTTCATGAACCGACCTTGCGGTTCAGCCCGTTAAGAAAACGCGGATCGACACCGGTTTCTTTGGTTGAATCAGGCCTTGCGGTTGAGGGCCACGGCGCGGCCGTCGCCCTCGGTGGCGCGACCCGAAGCGCCGTAGCCGGCGCCCTGGGCGCGAGCGCCGGCGACCTCGGCCGCGATGGTGCGGACCAGGCCTTCGGAAACCTGACGGGCGGCGTCGACGGTCGAGGCGTGCTCCGCCAGAACGGCCTCAAAGTCCTGGGTGGCGACGATCAGGGCGTCGCGAAGCTCAGACGGGATGACGGTCAGGAAGGCGGGGGCGAGCTTGGCCTGGGCCGACTCGCGACGATAGAGGTTGGCCAGTTCCTGGGTCTCGGCCATGCCAGCGGCCACGTCCTGGGCGCGATGGGCGCGGAAGGCGTCGCGCTCGACGGCGAGGCGCTCGGTCAGGGCCTGGGTCAGGTTGATCAACTGCCGGGCGCGCAGGGTGGAGGTTTCGACGTCGGCGGTCACGCGGCCTGTTCCTGCATCTTGAGCATTTCGGACATGACGGTGTCGGCCAGGCCGACGCCGCCCGCCTTGACCGTCTGCCTGGCCATGGCGTCCAGAAGGAAGCTGCGCCAGGTCTCCTCGGCGCTGCCGCCGCCGAAGGGGCCGTCGGTCTCCAGGCCCTCGAACATCGGCTTGAACATCTGCGACAGGAAGCTGGCCTCGAAGTCCTGGGCGGTCTTGCGCATCTGGTCGGCGGACTGGTCGCGGCGACCGAGGGCGTCGGCGGGGGCCAGGGAGGAGGCGGGGGCGGCGAAGATCATCACATCACCTCGATGTCGGCTTGCAGGGCGCCGGCGGCCTTGATGGCCTGCAGGATGCTGATCATGTCGCGCGGGCTGACGCCGAGGGCGTTCAGGCCGTTGACCAGGGTCGAGAGCGAGGCGCCGCCGTTGACGATCCGCATCTGGCGGCCGGTTTCTTCCTCGATCGAGACGTTGGACTGCGGCACGACGACCGTCTGGCCGCCGCGGCTGAAGGGCTCGGGCTGGCTGACCATGGGGTTTTCCTGAACCGAGACGGTCAGGTTGCCCTGGGCGATGGCGACGGTGGAGATACGCACCGCGTCGCCCATGACGATGACGCCGTTCACCTCGTCGATGATGACCTTGGCCGGGGCGTCGACACGGACCGGCAGGTTCTCGACCTGGCTGATGAAGCCCGCCATGCCCATGGTCTGGGGCGAGCGGACGGCGACGACCGTGCCGTTTTCGGCGAAGGCGCTGTTGGGATAGGTCTGGTTGATCACGGCGGCGACGCGCTGGGCCGTGGTGAAGTCGGGGTTGCGCAAGGTCAGACGCACGATGGGCATGGCCGACAGGTCAAAGCCGGTCTCCCGTTCGACCACCCCGCCCGAGGCGATGCGGCCGGCGGTCGGGACGCCGCGCGTCACCGAGGAGCCCGAGCCGCCCGAGGCCGAGACGGCGCCGGTCTGAACCGAGCCTTGGGCCACGGCGTAGATCTCGCCGTCCGCGCCTTGCAGGGCCGTGACCAGAAGCGTGCCGCCCAGCAGGCTCTTGGCGTCGCCCATGGCCGAGACGGCGACGTCCAGGCGCGAGCCCGGGGTGGCGAAGGGCGGCAGGTCGGCGGTGATCATGACCGCGGCGACGTTCTTGGTGTTCAAGTTGGCGCCGCGAATGTTGACGCCCTGACGTTCCATCATCCCTTCCAGCGACTGGCGGGTGAAGGGCGAGTTGCGCAGGCTGTCGCCGGTGCCGTTCAGGCCGACCACCAGGCCGTAGCCGACCAGCTGGTTGGTGCGGACGCCCTCGACCGAGACAATGTCCTTGATCCGCGACTGGGCCTCGGCCGCGTTCGGCGTCGCAGCCAGAATCAGGGCGGCGGAAGCGGAGGCGATGAGGGCGGTGAGCAACTTCTGCATACGACAGACGTCCTGTTGAGGCGTTCGCGGTTAACCATGCGAAGTTTGTGCCGAGCGAAAAGTTCAGTGAAATCAGTAGTTGTCGTGCGAAGTGCCGGCGCCTCGCGGCAGAATCTGCCGAGGCGTTAACCAAGCGGTGACCCTCGTGGCCGAAGGTGCAGGCTGATCGGGAGCATGGATCATGAAGGTCACCGGCCCCTCGGGCGCGACATCGACGCAAGGTTCACGGCCCGCCCGCGCGCCGGGCGGCTTCAGCCTGCCGGCCAGCGGGGCGGCGTCCGGCCCGGCCTCGGCCGCCGCGACTTCATCGGCGTCCAGCGTGGCGGGCGTTTCGGCCCTGATGGCCCTGCAAGGCGTCGAGGACGCCACCGAGCGGCGGCGGCGGGCGATCCGTCGCGGCGGCGGGCTTCTGGACAGGCTGGATGAGTTGAAGCTGGCGATGCTGAACGGTCAGGACGGGGCGCCGGCCCTGGAGCGGCTGGCGCGCACTCTGCGCGAGGAGCGGCCTGAGGACGCCGACCCGGGTCTGAACAGCGTGCTGGACCAGATCGATTTGCGCGCCGCCGTGGAAATGGCGAAGGCGGAAGCCGTGCGGGCGCGGGCCTAGAAGTCCCCGAAAACACGGCGGAAACCTCATGTCAGAGGCTGGGGTGAGGATATTTTGCCACAGTCTCGCCCTATTAATGAACCTGCGCCATATCACGGACACGCGAACGCCATTGCCGCGACTCTCTGCCTTGCCTATACGGCCAGTGCGCCGCAGGGGGGCGCAGATAAATGAGCGTGAGTGCGATGAACGCATTAGCGTCTGTGATCGAGGGGGACCCGGTCGTGTACCGTCCCACCGACGACGAGCCGTTTATGAACGAGCGGCAGCTGGCCTATTTCAAGGCCAAGCTTCTGGCGTGGAAGGATGACATCCTCCGCGAATCCAAGGGCACTGTCGTTAATCTGAAAGCCGAAACCGAGAATCACCCGGATCTGGTGGACCGGGCCTCGTCGGAATCCGACCGGGCGCTGGAGCTTCGGACCCGCGACCGCCAGCGCAAGCTGATCTCCAAGATCGAGGATGCGCTGCGCCGGATCGAGGACGGTTCCTACGGCTATTGCGAGGATACCGGCGAACCGATCGGCCTGGGCCGACTGGAAGCCCGCCCGACGGCGACCCTGTCGGTCGAGGCCCAGGAGCGGCACGAACGCCGCGAACGTGTCCATCGCGACGACTGATCGCCAAGTTTGGCGACTGATTGGGCGGATCGACTTGACTTGACGGGGCGGCGGCGCGACCAAGCCGCCTTCCTATCGAGGTCGTTGATCCCCCATGTCCGTCAAGGTTCGTTTCGCCCCGTCGCCTACGGGTAAGCTGCACGTCGGCAATGTCCGCACCGCTCTGGTGAACTGGCTGTTCGCCAAGGGGCAGGGCGGCTCGTTCGTTCTGCGCATCGACGACACCGACCTGGCGCGCTCGACGCAGGAGTTCGAGGACGGCATCGAGACCGACCTGACCTGGCTGGGTCTGGTCTGGGACGAGCGTTACAACCAGTCCAAGCGGTTCGACCGCTATGAGGAGGCCGCGGCGCGGCTGAAGGCCTCGGGCCGTCTCTACGCCTGCTACGAAACCTCGGAAGAACTGGATCGCCGCCGCAAGGTGCAGCTGTCGCGCGGCCTGCCGCCCATCTATGACCGCGCCGCTCTGGAGCTGACCGAGGCCGAGAAGGCCGCCTATGAGGCCGAGGGCCGTCGTCCGCACTGGCGCTTCAAGCTGGAAGGCAAGCGCGTCGCCTGGGAAGATCTGGCGCGCGGTCACGCCGAGGTGGACACCGCCTCGATGTCGGACCCGGTGCTGATCCGCGAGGACGGCCTGTTCCTCTATACCCTGCCGTCGGTGGTCGACGACATCGACATGGACATCACCCACATCATCCGGGGCGAGGACCACGTCACCAACACAGGGGCGCAGATCGAGATCTTCGAGGCCCTGGACGCCAAGGTGCCGGGCTTTGCGCACATGCCGCTGCTGGTCGGCGCCGACGGCACGGCCCTGTCGAAGCGTCTGGGTTCGCTGTCGATCAGCGACATGCGCGATCAGGGGTATGAGCCCATCGCCATCACCAGCCATCTGGGCAAGATCGGCACCTCGGACAATCTGGAGATCGCCGCCTCGGTCGAGGCCCTGGGCCAGTCCTTCGCCTTCTCCAAGATGGGCCGTTCGCCGGCGCGCTACGACACCGCGGATCTGGACCGGCTGAACGCCCAGGCCCTGCACGGCCTGACCTATGCCGAGGCGCAGCCGCGTCTGGCCGCTCTGGGCGTTGATCTGGGGGAGGGCTTCTGGGAGGCCGTGAAGCCGAATCTGAACAAGTTCGCCGACGCGGCCGAGATGGCGAAGATCGTCACCGGTCCGGTCACGCCGGTGATCGAGGACGCTGGCTTCGCCGCCGCTGCCCTGGAGGTCCTGCCGGACGTGATCGACGCGGGCGCCTGGTCGGCGTGGACGACGGCGGTGAAGGAGAAGACCGGCGCCAAGGGCAAGGGCCTGTTCATGCCCCTGCGTCTGGCCCTGACCGGACAGGCGCACGGCCCGGACATGGCGGCCATGGCGCCGCTGATCGGTCGAGAAGCCATCGTGCGTCGCCTGAAAGGCGAGGCGGGCTGAGCCTTCAGCCCCTGCTGGATACAAGAAAGGCCGCCTTCACGCGAAGGCGGCCTTTTTCGTTTGGTCGATACGGCTGGATCAGCCGGCGTTGCAAGCCGCCAGGGCCTGTGCGTCGAGGGCTTCGCCCTTGTAGCTGAAGGCCGTGACCGGGCCGAGCTTGGCGACCACGCGGCGGCAGGCGCGCGCGGCGGGCTGGCTGGCGCCGCCCGAAGCGGTGCAGGACGCGCCTTCGCAGCGCCAGGCGGCGCCGTCAACGATAACGCGGCCGGCCGGGGCCTTGGCGGCGTCGGCGAGCGTCAGGCTGGTGGCCGGAGCGTCGGCGGCGAAGGCAGGGGCAGCCGCGAACAGTGCGACGGCGGCGAGAAGAGCACGCATAGGCAAGTCTCCGAGATGGGCAGGGCGCACGCCCTTATGACGCCATAGTCCGTTTTCTTTCGAAACTGTCAATGAGTCTCGATGCGACGGATCGACGCTTTGTGACCCACGTTTACTTACCGGCGATCATGTTTCAAGTGGGGCGTCTCCTCGGCCTTTTTCATGGCGACGACGGCCTCTTCGACCGTATCGACGCTGATGTAGGCGTCCAGGAAGCTGGCGGGCGTCATGCCTTCGCGCACGCTGTGGCGGATCAAGGCGAAGTAGTTTTCCCAGAAACCGTTCAGGTTCAGGAAGATGACCGGCTTGGCGTGCAGGTCGAGGCGCTTCCACGACAGCAACTCGATAGCTTCTTCCAGGGTGCCGATGCCGCCCGGCGCCACGACGAAGACGTCGGATTGATCGTACATGAGCTGTTTGCGCTCATGCATCGAGGTGACGACCACGGTTTCCACGTCGTCGAACAGGCGTTCGCGGCTGCGCAGGAAGGCCGGCATGATGCCGACGACGCGACCGCCGGCCTCGTGCGCCGCGCGGGCCGAGGCCCCCATCAGGCCCACGCCGCCGCCGCCATAGACCAGGCGCCATCCGGCCTCGGCCGTCGCCTTGCCGAACTCGGTCGCGGCCTGGACGTACCGCGGATCCGCCCCGTCGGACGAGCCGCAGAACAGGCAGACCGAACGGCCTTCGAAGGGGGCGATGTTGGCGGGCGGCAAAGACATGGGGCCTCGATACAGGAAGGGAGACAGGGCGGCGTCGGCCGCGCTATCTGAGCAGCATAGGCATATCGCTACGCGGGTCAGGATGAAACGTCGGATTGTCGTCGCAGGGCTCTGCACCGCATTGGCGCTGGCGGGCTGTACCGCTCCAGTGGAGCGTTCGCAGCACGAGGAAGAGCGTGAGGAGGGCGGGTGGACGGCCTCGCCGCGCATCAGCGCGGTCGAGCGACAGGGGGCCGGTCTGGTGGTCCGCGGCGAAGCGTCGCCGGGCGCGCGCGTGGTGCTGCGCGGGGATCAGGACGTCGCCTTTGCGGCTGGGGCGGATCAGGCCGGGCGGTTCGAGCTTCATGTCGGCGCCCTGCCGAAGGCGGTCGTGCTGACGCCCGAGGTTCGGATCGGGCAGTTTCTGACGCCGGGGCCGGAGCGGCTGCTTCTGGCGGGTGACGGCGCGCCCGGCGGTGCGTTCCTTGCGGCCCTGCTGATCGAAGGGGGAGCCAGTCGGCGCCTGTCCCCCGGTCCGACCCTTGATTCGGTTGACGGCGACGGGCAGGGGCTGGTCGTTTCCGGAAGGGCCGGTGCGGGAGCGCGCGTGACGGTTTCGGCCGATGGCGAGGCGCCGCTCGAGGTCGTCGCTGACGATGGGGGGCGCTGGACGGCCGCCTTGCCCAGCGTCGGCGACCGCGTTGTGAAAATCGTCGTGAACGGCGCCGCGTTCGCCTATCCCGGTCCGGCTGGGGGAGCGGGCGTCGGCAGCATCGAGCGAGCCGGAGACGGTTGGCGCCTGACTCGAGTGCTGTCGCCTTCGGCGCGGCAGACAAGCTGGTTCCCGGACGCGTGATGTGTCGGCCGGGCCAGATTTACGTTTGATTAACCAAACCGGTCGATCAACGAGATGTCTTCTTTTCGAGGACACCCACCATCACCGAACGACTTTTCAGCCCGGCGCGGAATGCGTCGGGCTTTCTTTTGTGAACGCGAGCCCAGCGACGCAGGAGGCCGTCGCGTTCGCGCCATTCGTCGAGGCCGCAGCGCTTCGCCCTGGTCATCCCGCGGCGGCGGCCATGAAGCACCCGTGGCGTTGATGCGCTTCCAGTCGCGCGCGGGCGTTCTCGTGGGGAGGCGATTTGATCAGGCGGCGACGCCGAACAGGCGACCGACGCCCGCAGTTATGGCCATGGCCAGCGCGCCCCAGAAGACCACGCGCCCCGCGGATCGGCCGATCGGCGCGCCTCCGGCCCTGGCCCCCAGGGCGCCCAGGAGAGCCAGCCCGAGCAAGGCCGATCCGGCGACCCAAAGGGCCAGACTGGAGACAGGCGCGAAAGCCGCGACGATCAATGGGAGCGCGGCCCCGGCTGAAAAGGTTGCGGCGGAGGTGATCGCAGCCTGGATCGGCCGGGCGGTGGTGGTTTCGGAAATGCCGAGTTCGTCGCGGGCGTGGGCTCCGAGAGCGTCGTGCGCCATCATCTGCTTCGCCACTTCTGTCGCCAGATCGGGAGCGACCCCGCGAGCGGCGTAGATCCCCGCCAATTCTCGCACCTCGGCCTCGTGGTCCCCGGCTAGCTCCGAGATCTCGCGCGCGAGATCGGCTTTTTCGGTGTCGGATTGAGAACTGACGGAGACATATTCGCCGGCGGCCATGGACATGGCGCCGGCGGCGAGGCCCGCGATCCCGGCGACCAGCACCGCGCCCTGGTCGGATGCGGCGGCGGCGACGCCTACCATGAGGCTGGCGGTCGAGACGAGGCCGTCATTGGCGCCGAGCACCGCCGCTCTGAGCCAGCCGATGCGCTCCACCCGATGGGATTCCCTATGAGGCATGGTCTCGTCTCCCGATGGCCGTTTGGAGCAGACGCTGTATGCGGCCTTGAGGCAAGACCGCGAGCCACAGAACGGGGGCCGCGGAGAACGATCGCTCCGCTGGGCGCTGGGGCGGGCCGCAAGTCCGCTCCTGCGGAGGCGCAGACAGCGTGTTCGACGCCGGCCGGAATTGACGATGGTCAAGGTCCGGCCGGAGGAAGCCGTTCAACATCAGGCCGCGCCCGGTTTTAGGGCGCGTGTTTTCAGCTGCGAGGTCGGTAGCAAGGCCATGCCCATGCCGCGTCGAGCCTTCCCGCTTCATGTTCTGGCTGACGGGCCGGACGCCCGATTGGTGCGCCGCGTTCAGGGCCCCCATGAGGCGCAGGCGTCTTCCTTCCGGAACCCTCGATGAGTCTGTCCCTTGCTTTCCACGGCGCGGCGGAATGCGTCACAGGATCCTGTGCGCTGGTCGAGACGGACGGCGCGCGGTTCCTGGTGGATTGCGGGCTGTTTCAGGGCTCGAAGTCGCTCAAGGGGCTGAACCATGGCGCCTTTCCGTTTGACGTCTCATCTATCGACGCCGTCTTTCTGACCCACGCTCATATCGATCACTCCGGCCTTCTGCCCAAGCTGGTGCGCACCGGCTATCGTGGTCCGATCTATGCCACGCGAGCCACGCGCGATCTTTGCGAGGTCATGCTTACGGACGCCGCCGAGATCCAGGAGGGTGATGTCGCTCACCTGAACCGGCGCAACCAGAGGCGCGGGATCGACGTGGTGGAGCCCATCTATACGGTGGCGGACGTGGAGCCGACCCTACGGCGCTTCCAGACGGTGAAGTTCGGCGAAATGATCGAACCCTTGCCAGGGGTCCAGACCCGCTGGTGGCCGGCCGGGCATCTGCTGGGTGCCGCCTCGATCGAGGTGGTCGTCACGGAGGGCGGTGCGCCGGTGCGGCTCCTGTTCTCGGGCGATCTGGGGTCCGGCCGCCAGCCGCTGCTGCCGACGCCGGACGGACCGGTCGGGGTCGATCACGTCATCCTGGAATCCACCTATGGCGACCGGATCCGCCAGGACCTGACGCCGGAAGCCCGTCGAGAGGTGCTGGCGGAGGAGATGCGGCAGGCCATGGCGGCCGGCGGTCCCTTGCTGATGCCGACCTTCGCCGTGGGACGCGCCCAGGAACTGATCCTCGACCTGCTGGCGGTGATGCGCGAGGCGCCGGAACTGGCGACCGAGATCTTCCTGGACTCGCCCCTCGCGATCGAAGCGACCGACGTCTTCCTGAGGCGAGGATGGAACGCCGAGGCGGAAGAAAACCCTTACCTCGAACTCCGCCACGCGCCGCGCCTTCACTATCTGATGCGGCCGCAGGAGAGCGACGGGCTGGAGCGGCTGCGCGACTGGCATGTCATTCTGGCGGGCAGCGGCATGTGCGACGCCGGCCGCATCCGGCGGCATCTGAAGCGGCTGCTCTGGCGGCGAGAAACCACCGTCCTGATCACCGGCTTTCAGGCGGCGGGGACGCTGGGCCGGGTGTTGCTGGAGGGGAGGCGGTCGGTGCGCATCCAGGGCGACGACTTGCGGGTCAACGCGCGCATCCGCGAGATCGACGCCTATTCCGCCCACGCCGACGCGGTCGGTCTGGTCGCCTGGCTGAAGGCGCGGCAGCCGGTAGGCGGCAAAGTCTTTCTCGTCCACGGGGAGCCCGACGCACGCACCGGCCTGGCGGCCCGGCTGGTCTCTGCAGGGATCGATCACGCAACGATCCTGGCGCCGCTTCTGGATGAGACCTTCGTCCTCACGGCGACGGACGCGCTGACGTCCGAATCCCCTCAACGGCTCATGCCCGGGGCGGCCGCCAGACCCGACTGGCGCAATGGCCGCGCGGAATTCCTGGGCGATCTCAACGAGACCCTGCTGGCCGCTCCGGACGACGCGACGCGCGAGGCGCTGATCGCGCGGTTGCTCGCGGCGCTCAAACCGTCAGGTCCCGGCGGGTGAGGGCCATGTCCGTTCTTCAGGAAGGTTGATCTGACCGAGGAGGTTCGAATGAAACAGGCTCTGATCGTGGCTCACCCGAGAGTTCGAAGCTTCACCATGACCATGGCCGAGGCCTATGCCGAGGCGGCGCGCCACGAGGGCGTCGAGGTGGTCCTGCGCGATCTCTATCGTCTGGGCTTCGATCCTCTGCTGCACATGGAGGAATTGCCCGATCACGAGGGCTTCCAGCCGCGCGCGGATGTGCTGAGCGAGCGGTCCGCCATCGGCGACGCCGACGTCTTCGGCTTCTTCTATCCCCTCTGGTTCAACGCTCCACCGGCCATGCTGAAGGGCTATGTCGACAGGGTCTTCGGCATGGGGTTCGGCTACTCTCGGTACGGACTGGAGGGCAATCAGCCGCTATTGGCGGGTCGAAAGCTGGTCAGCTTCACCAGTTCGGGCGCGCCCCAGGCCTGGGTGGAGAGCAGCGGCGCCTGGGACGCCATGCGCCGGCATTTCGACGACCATCTGGCGAAAGTGACAGGCTTGGAGTTGATCGGCCACCACAACATCGGGGACGTGGTTCCCGGCCTGCGGGAGGATGTGGTGCAAGGGCACGCCCGCGACATCGGTGGGATCGCGAAGCGCATAGCCCATGGCGGACGCTGAACTCAGCGCACCGGCGCCCGGTTCGGCCAGAAGGCCGCTCGGCCGTTTTTCGGCTCATGGATGGGCGAGCGCGTCTGACAGGGGTTCAGGTCGGAGCTCCCCTCCGATCAGCTCCGGGAGAACATGAGAGCGAAGCGGCGTCCATAGGGGCAGTCGAGGCGGGCCCGATGGTGCGCCGCCGACATTCTGATCAGCGCCCAGGTCATTGCCGGACACAATGGCCCCGAGAGAGATGACAAGAAGGCGAGAAGGGGAGCCATGCGGCGGCTTGGCCGTTCACTTCGGCGGTTTCATCCGCGAGGCGCCCATGACCCTGAACTTGAGACAGGTCGGCCTGACCCTGGACCCGGTGCGGTGGCGCGTCCAGGCGGTCATGACGGACGAGGACGTCGTCGTGACGGTCGAGTTCCCCTTCCATCCGGAGTACGACATGACCTTCGACCGGGTCAGGACGCTTGCGGAGCAACGTGCCTGGCAACTTCTGAGCGAGGCGCGGCCGCCGTCATCCGGCTAGACCCCCAAGGCTAGGAAGCGGAGCCCCGACTGGCCTCAGGTCGAGGCGAGACACCTCAGCCGAGAGCGCTGGATGATCCGAAAATCCCGACAAGAGGAGAAGACGACGAGGTTTTCATCCTGGAAACGGCTCAGGACGCGCGAAACGGTTTCGAGCGCCAGACCGAGATAGTCGGCCATGTCCTGACGGCTCATCTGCAGGGCGGCGTGATCGCGGGGACCTTGATGCGCCAGTTCGAGCAGGAAGCTGGCGACCTTCTCCTCAGCGGAACGTCGCCCGAGCATGGCCAGATGGTCGTGGGCGCGCGCCAGTTCGCGCCGGGCGGCCTGGGCGATCGCGCGATCCTCTGCCGAGCCCAGGCGCACAGATCTGACCTGGGCGGGACACATGGCTTCGGCCGTGAAGGCGTGTTGCTCATCGACCTCCAGGCCGAAGAGATCACCGGGGTAGTAGAAGGCGCCGACCTGGCGCCGGCCGTCGTTGGAGTGTCGCACGGTCCGAACGGCTCCCGCGACGACGGCATAGAGGAAATGCGCCCGATCTCCCTCGGCATAGATCTGTTCGCTCTGGGCGTAGGACAGGACGACGCCCGGCAGGCTGCAGCAGTCTCCGACCGGGAGGAGGGGCGAATGGCCGACATTCTGAACGGGCGCGTGGCGCAAAGGCGTCATGTCGAAGCTCGCGGGGACGGCTCGACTATAGTTAACGTCTGATCGTGATGTTTACACGTTTCAGCGAGCCATGAGCCGGCAGGCAGGTCTATCGCCAAGGGACGGACCGGGTGACCCGCACAGCACCCATGCAAGGTCCGCTGCGGCGTCGCGGAGGCCCCGTGTTCTGGTGATTGAACGCGCGTCAATCTGCTACCCGATCATGCCTGCAACGGCTTGAAACCGGAAAATGAGCCATGCCACCCTGGCGGGGCATTCGGCGAGCAGCAAAGTGAGGGACTAAAAAAGCGCCCGAAAGCGGCGCTTTAATCCCCCGAGTGGCTCCGCGGGTAGGATTCGAACCTACGACCAGCCGATTAACAGTCGGCTGCTCTACCACTGAGCTACCGCGGAACGTCCCCTCGGGGGAGGCCGCTGTATAGCAAGGCCTTTTTGATTCACGCAACGGGCAAAGTGCAGAAAAACGCCGAAATATTTCAGGAGGGGTGCGATAGAAGCTGCAGCATGAATTTGATCCCTGTTTTCGATGTCGATGATCCTCGCATTTCCGCCTTTCGCGACGTCAAGGAGCGCGACCTGACGGGGCGTCAGGGTCTGTTCGTGGCCGAGGGGGAGGTGGTGCTGCGTGTGCTGACGTCGCCTTCGTCACATTGCGCGCCGGTGGCGGTGCTGATCGCCGAGAAGCGGCTGGAGGCGCTGCGCGAGATTCTGGAGCGGCTGCCCGGCGACGTGCCGGTCCATACGGCGCCGCAGGAAGTGCTGGACGGTATCGCCGGCTTTCATCTGCATCGCGGAATCCTGGCGCTGGGGCGCAAGCCTGAGCCGTTTGCTCTGGAGGCCTTTCTGAACAGCTTGCCTGAGTGCGCCGTGGTGGTGGGCGCCTGCGGCATCGGCAATCACGACAACATGGGCGGCCTGTTCCGCAATGCGGCGGCGTTCGGCGCGGCGGGGCTGCTTCTGGACAAGACCTGCTGCGACCCCTTCTACAGGAAGGCGATCCGGGTCTCGGTCGGGGCAGTGCTGCGGACGCCCTTCGTCGAGAGCGCGACGGCGGCGGCCATGGTCGAGGCGCTGGAGGCGCGGGGATTCGAGGTGCTGGCCCTGACGCCGTCGGCGGCTGAAACCCTGTCGGAGCTCAAGCCCGCGCGTCGGACGGCGATTCTGCTGGGCTCGGAAGGGCCGGGCCTGCCTGCGGAGGTCATAGCGCGGTGCCGGCCCCTGGGCATTCGCATGTCGGGCGGATTTGATTCCCTGAACGTGGCGGCGACCAGCGCGGTGGCTCTGCATCATCTGACGACCGCCGGCGCGGTCTGAGGTCGTCGGCGCGGAGCGGAAGTCAGTCGAAGGCGTTGGATCCAAGAAGCCAAGGAGGGCGACATGGACCAGTTGTCGACTTTGATTCTGATCGGCGCGCTGGCCTTCGTGGTCGCGGGCGCGGGTTTCGCCTTCGTGCAGCCTCGTCGATTTACGGATCGGGACGCGGACGGCGAGCCGGACGCCACCTCCGTTGAGCGCGATAGGGCGAACAAGGACGACGGCTGGAATCGCAGGGCAGGAAAGTAGGCCCAGAAACAAGAAAGCCGCCCCAAAGGGCGGCTGACTGTTTGTCGCGATGGAGGCCTGACCGGGAATCGAACCCGGGTGCAAGGATTTGCAGTCCTCTGCGTCACCACTCCGCCATCAGGCCATTTGGGTCTCGAAACCGAGCCCCGAACCATCGCGAGGGGCGTCAGCTATCAGATCGGATTGTCGGCTGCAACGCGCGGACCTATAAGCGCCGCAGATTTTTCGCTTACGCCGACCTGAAGGACCTCGGAACCATGGATTTCGCCGCTGCACGCAAGGTCATGCTGGACTCGCAGGTCCGTGTGAACGACGTCACGGACCGCGACCTGCAGGCCGCCCTCGGCGCCGTTGAGCGTGAGCGCTTCTGCGCCGCCGACCGCGCCTTCTCCGCCTATGCCGACATCGAGCCGGAAATCGCGGGCGATCGGCGCCTGATGCTGCCGCGCGATCTGGGCAAGCTGATGCAGGCCCTGGACGCCCGCGCCGGTGAAAAGGCTCTGGTTCTGGCCGGCCCCTACGCCGCCGCCGTTCTGGCGCGCATGGGCCTGACGGTTACGGCCCAGGAATCGGACGCCGCCGTGTTCGAGGTGACCGGCCCCGCCTTGGCTGATGAAGGCGTCTCGACCGTGGTCGCGCCTCTGAGCCAGCCGCAAGGCGAAGGCTATGACCTGATCGTCAGCGAGGCCGCCGTGCCGGCTCGCCCCGAATCGTGGATCGCTGCCCTGCGTCCCGGCGGCCGTCTGGCCGTGGTTGAGCGCGCCGGTCCGATCGGCAAGGCCGTCCTCTATGTCCGCGGTCGCGAAGGCGTGTCGCGTCGTGAACTGTTCGACTGTGCGCCGCCGGTTCTGTCGGAACTGATTCCGACGCCGGCCTTCGCGCTCTAGGCCAAAGGGCGCGACGGAGACGAGCGTCGGCTGCGTGAAAAAAACTTAACTGGCGCAGGGCGGGCATAATCTCCAACTACGCCATTCAGGCATTACGGGGCGCGCCGTCGGGGGCGTCAGGCAGGAACAGGTTCATGTTGAAACGCTCGCGCGCGCTCGCTTCGGTCGCTCTCATCACTCTGGCCATGGGAGCCGGTGCGGCTCCGGCCGGGGCCGAGACGCTGAAGGACGCGATTGGTCTGGCCTATCGCACCAATCCGACGCTCCTGGCGCAACGCGCCAACCAGCGGGCGCTGGACGAGACCATCGTCCAGGCGCGTTCGGGCCTGCGTCCGACCATCAGCGCCTCGGCCGGCGTCGATTACAGCCGCGTGGACACCGACGGCGTCGGCGTGGTCGAGAGCGACGGCGCAACCGCCAGCGTCAGCCTGGCGCAGAACATCTGGACCGCCGGTCGCACCGCGCGCGGCATTGACGCCGCCGAGGCCAATGTCCGCGCTGGCCGTGAAAATCTGCGCGAAGTCGAGCAGCAGGTGATGACCTCGGTCATTCAGGCCTATGCCGATGTCGTTCGCGACATGGAAATCCTGCGTATCCGTCAGGAAAACCTCACGGTCCTGCGCCGTCAGCTGGACGAATCCAACGCCCGCTTCGAAGTCGGCGAAATCACCCGCACCGACGTGGCGCAGTCGGAAGCCCGCCTGGCCCAGTCGGACGCCGATCTGGCCAACGCCCAGGCTCAGCTGTCGGTGTCGCGCGCCGCCTACGCCGCCGTGGTCGGCCAAGCGCCGACCAATATGGAAACCCTGCCGGTTCTGCCGGGCCTGCCCGCCGACTTCGACGCCGCCTTGGACGTGGCCTTGATCGAGAACCCCGGCGTTCGCGCTGCGACCTATGCCCTGCAAGCCGCCGAGGCCAATGTGGCGGCCGCTCGCGCCGAGTATCGGCCGTCGGCGCGCCTGACCGCCTCGTACGGCGGCACGGCGAATGACCTGTCAGGCTTCGACCTGACGGACCGCACGGCCTTCAACGCCGGCGCCACGGTGTCGGTGCCGCTGTTCACCGGCGGGCTGAACCGTTCGCGCGTCGCCCAGGCGCTGGAGCGCGCCAACGCGGCCCAGATCGGCGTCGAGGGCGAGCGTCGCGGCGTGCTGCAGAGCGTCAGCTCGGCCTACGCCCAGACCGTCGCCGCCAAGTCGACCCTGCAGGCAGGCGAGCAAGCCGTTCGCGCCGCTTCGGTCGCCGCCGAGGGCGTGCGTCAGGAGGCCCAGGTCGGCCTGCGCACCACGCTTGACGTGCTGAACCAGGAGCTGGAGCTGCGCTCGGCTCAGGTCACCCTGGCCAGCGCCCACCGCAATCAGTACGTGGCCCAGGCCCAACTGCTGGCCGCCATGGGCCGTCTGGGCGGACCGAACCTCGACCCGGCGATCGAGGTCTATGACGCCGAGGCCAATTACGATGCTGTGCGCAACCGTGGCGGTCTGCCGTGGGACGGCGCGGTCGAGGCCCTGGATCGCGTCGCTTCGCCGGTGATCACGCCGGCGGCCGACGCCGAGGACGCTCCGATCGACACCCAGCTGAAGAGCGAAATCGTCCGCACCGCGCCCGGCAATTGACGCGGGGATTAGCCTGACAGGCGAAAACGTCCGTTGATTCCGGCGGGCGTTGGTGCGACGACAGAGGCAAGGGGAGGGCGAGTCTGTTTGTCCGGCCCTGATCGTCGCGCCGCTTTGCGCCCGTCGGCGGTCCCTTCAGGTTCAGCCTTCAAGGTTCTGACATGACCGACCAGACCGCCCAGGAACCG
Source organism: Brevundimonas sp. UBA7506 (assembly GCF_002479495.1). Classification (GTDB taxonomy): domain Bacteria; phylum Pseudomonadota; class Alphaproteobacteria; order Caulobacterales; family Caulobacteraceae; genus Brevundimonas. The sequence goes on along the minus strand of NZ_DLNQ01000005.1, from coordinate 596,659 downwards.
ACGATGGAAGAGATTCTGGCGTCGATTCGCCGGATCATCTCTGAAGACGACGCTCCGGCTGAAACCGCTGCTGCGGCGTCGGAACCGGTCGTGGAAGTCGCGCCCGAGCCCGTGCTGGAGGCTGCGCCTCTGGCCGAAGAACCTGCGGTCGTTGAAGACGAGGTTCTGGAGCTGACCGAGCGCTATGAAGCGCCGGCGTCCCAGTCGATCGGCGATCTGGACGTGGCCGACGTGGCGCCGTTCCCCGCCGTCGAGCCTGAGCCCGCCCCTGCGCCGGTTGCGGCGCCTGATTATGATTCCTTGGTCGGCGAAAGCGCCGCCGCCAGCGCCGCCTCGGCCTTCGCCGGTCTGGCCGCCACCTTCCAGAAGCCCGAACCCGTCGCCGCCGCGCCGCAGGACCTGCCCTTCGTCAGCGGCAATACGGTCGAGGCCATGGTCCAGAACATGCTGCGTCCGATGCTGAAGGACTGGCTGGACGCCAACCTGCCGGGCATCGTCGAGGCCCAGGTACGCAAGGAAGTAGAACGCATCGCCCGCAACGCCGGCTAGCCCTTCGCTTCACCAGACACTAAGTCACTGAGGGCGGCTCCGGCGGGGCCGCCCTTTCGCTTTTTCAGAAACCCACCCTCATGCAGCGACGCACCGCGTGCGGAGCGGTAGGGACCAAAGAGAAGACAATGCTCGAGAAGACTTTCGAACCTCAGGCCGCCGAACCGCGCCTCTACGCCCAGTGGGAAGAGAGCGGCCTGTTCGCGCCGCGCGCCGCCAAGCCGACGGATGGGGCCGCCGACGCCTATTCGATCGTCATTCCGCCGCCGAACGTGACGGGCTCGCTGCACATCGGCCACGCGCTGAACAATACGCTGCAGGACATTCTGACCCGCTATCACCGGATGAAGGGCAAGGCTGTGCTGTGGCTGCCCGGCACCGACCACGCGGGCATCGCCACCCAGATGGTGGTCGAGCGTCAGATGGCCGCCGCCGGCAACATCGGGCGCCGCGAGATGGGCCGCGACGCCTTCATCGAGAAGGTCTGGGAGTGGAAAGCCGAGTCGGGCGGCACCATCGTTCGCCAGCTGCGCCGCCTGGGCGCGTCGTGCGACTGGTCGCGCGAGCGCTTTACCCTGGACGAGGGCCTGAACGCCGCCGTCCGCAAGGTCTTCGTCAAGCTGCATCAGGACGGCCTGATCTATCGCGACAAGCGTCTGGTGAACTGGGATCCGCATTTCCAGACCGCCATTTCCGATCTGGAAGTCGAACAGCGCGAGCAGGACGGCCACTATTGGCATTTCGCCTATCCGCTGGCCGACGGCGTCACCTATGAGCACCCGATCGCCTTCGACGAGGACGGCAAGGCCACTGAATTCGAAACGCGCGGCTTCATCGTCGTGGCCACGACGCGCCCTGAGACCATGCTGGGCGACACCGGCGTCGCGGTTCACCCCGAGGACGAGCGTTACAAGGGTCTGGTCGGCAAGGAAGTGACCCTGCCGATCACCGGCCGTCGCATCCCCGTCGTCGCAGACGACTACGCCGATCCGACCAAGGGTTCGGGCGCGGTCAAGATCACCCCCGCGCACGACTTCAACGACTTCGGCGTCGGCAAGCGCGCCGGTCTGGCCGCGCTGAACGTGATGGACGCCTTCGCGCGCATCACCAACGAGGACGTGCCGGAAATCCCCGCCGATCTGGTCGGTCTGGATCGCTTCGCCGCGCGCAAGGCCATCGTCGCCCGCGCCGAGGAAGAAAACTGGCTGCGCGAGATCGAAAAGACCAAGCACGTCGTCCCGCACGGCGACCGCTCGGGCGTGGTCATCGAGCCGTGGCTGACGGACCAGTGGTACGTTGACGCCCACACCCTGGCCCAGCCGGCGCTGAAGGCGGTCGAGGACGGCGCGACCGTCTTCGAGCCCAAGTCGTACGAGAAGATCTACTTCGAGTGGCTGCGCAACATCGAGCCGTGGTGCATTTCGCGCCAGCTCTGGTGGGGTCACCGCATCCCGGCCTGGTACGGCCCGAACGGCGAAATCTATGTCGCCGAAACGGAAGAGGACGCCCGCGAACAGGCGCTGGCCGACTATGATTCCGAGGTCGTGCTGACGCAGGACGAGGACGTCCTTGATACCTGGTTCTCGTCCGCCCTGTGGCCCTTCTCGACCATGGGCTGGCCCGAGAAGACCGAGGATCTGGAGCGCTTCTATCCGACCAGCGATCTGGTGACGGCGGCGGACATCATCTTCTTCTGGGTCGCCCGGATGATGATGATGGGCCAGCACTTCATGGGCGAGGTCCCGTTCAAGCGCGTCATCATCAATGGTCTGGTCCGCGACGAGAAGGGCCAGAAGATGTCGAAGTCCAAGGGCAACGTCATCGACCCCCTGGGCATCATCGACGAATTGGGCGCCGACCCGCTGCGCTTCACCATGGCCATCCTGTCGGGCACGCGCGACATCAAGTTGTCGAAGCAGCGCATTGAAGGTTATCGCAATTTCGGCACCAAGCTGTGGAACGCCGCACGCTTCAGCCAGATGAACGAGGCCAAGCGCGTCGAGGGCTTCGATTCCGCGACGGTCGAGCAGACCATCAACCGCTGGATCCGCGGCGAGCTGACCAAGGCCGAGCGCGCCGTGTCGGACGCCATCGAAGGCGGCCGTTTCGACGACGCGGCGGGCGCTCTGTACCGCTTCGTCTGGAACGTCTTCTGCGACTGGTATCTGGAACTGGCCAAGCCGGTGTTCAACGGCGCCGATGAAGCCGCCAAGGCCGAGACGCGGGCCATGACCGCCTGGACCATCGACCAGACGCTGAAGCTGCTGCATCCGGTCATGCCCTACATCACCGAGGAACTGTGGGCCGAGCTGGGCAAGGAAGGCCCGGCCCGCGAGAGCCTGCTGATCGGCGCCGAATGGCCGGTGCTGCCCGACGCCTTCGTCGACGCCTCGGCCGAGGCCGAGATCGGCTGGCTGGTCGACATCGTCGGTGAAATCCGCGCCCTGCGGGCCGAGATGAACGTGCCGCCGTCGGCCAAGCCCCCGCTGGCCTTCGTCGCGCCGGACGCCGTGACCGCCGAGCGCATCGCGCGTCACCGCGACCTGCTGCTCACCCTGGGTCGCGTGTCGGAAATCGCTGTGGCCGAGACCGCGCCCGCCGGGGCCGTGACCTTTGTCTCAAGTGGAACCACGGCGGCGCTGTCGCTGGCCGGGATCATCGACCTGACCGCAGAACGCGCGCGTCTGGAAAAGGAGATCGCCGTCTTCGAGAGCGATATCGGCCACGTGAACAAGAAGCTGGGCAATCCCAACTTCGTGTCGCGCGCCGCGCCCGAAGTCGTTGACGAGCAGCGCGCCAAGCTGGCCGAGGCCGAAGAGGGCAAGGCCAAGATGCAGGCCGCGCTGGCGCGGCTGGATGCGATGGCCGGGGCGTGAGGACGGTCCGTCTGGACCAGCTTCTGGTCACGCGCGGCCTGGCCGAAAGCCGGGCCAAGGCCAAGGCGGCCATCGAGGCGGGCGGCGTCACCGTGAACGGCGCTCCCGCCAAGGCGGCCTCGCAGTCGGTCAATGAGGACGCCGAAATCGGCTACGCCGCCGCCCACCGATGGGTCGGGCGCGGGGCGCTGAAGCTGGAACGGGCGCTGGACCTTTGGCCGGTGGCGGTCGAGGGGCGTGTCGTGCTGGACGTCGGCGCCTCGACCGGCGGCTTCACCGAGGTCTGTCTGGATCGCGGCGCGGCCAAGGTCTTCGCCGTGGATGTCGGCTTCGGTCAGATGCACCCCAAAGTCGCGGCTGATCCGCGCGTGGTCAATCTGGAGCGGACGGATGCGCGCGAGCTGACGCCTGAGATCATCCCGGAGGCGCCGTCGCTGGTCGTCTGCGACGCCAGCTTCATCGGTCTGTCGAAGGTGTTGCCGGCTGCGCTGGGATTGGCGGCGCCGGACGCCGACCTGATCACCCTGGTCAAACCGCAGTTCGAGGGGGCAGGACCCAAGGACGCCGGCAAGAAGGGCGTGGTCAAGGACCCCGAGGCCCACGCGGCGGCGGTCGAGGGCGTGCGGGCCTGGCTGGAAAGCGTCGGCTGGGCCGTGCGTGAAGTCGCGGAAAGCCCGATCACGGGCGGCGACGGCAACGTCGAGTTCCTGATGTGGGCGCGCCGAGCCTGACCCTGAAATTATAGAGGGCCGCCGGATAACCGGCGGCCCTCTTCACGTCGTCGATCGACAGGGGGGCTGAAACTTAATCGACGACGCGATAGCGGCCGTTCTGGTCGGGGCAGGTGCGCACGTAGCGCGTCTCGCTGCGACCATCGGGCAGACGGATGACGCTCTCGGCGAGGCGGCATTCGTCGGTGTTCTGATAGCGATAATCCGGCGCGGGCTGGGTGTAGCCGCGGTCGTAGCCGTCGCTGTACTCGCGATAGTCCCGGCCATAGCCGTCGTCGTAACGACGATCATAGCCGCGATTGTCGTAGCCATAGGCGGGCGGGACATAGGTTCCGCCATAGGACGAGTTGTAGCCGGACGAGCGATAGCGGCTGTCGCAGTTGGCCGAGCTGTTGCCCACGCCGGCGCCGATGGCGGCGCCGAGCACGCCGCCCAGGACGCTGCCTTCGGTGCGACGACCGCGCGCCGCCAGCTGCGAGCCGGCCACGGCGCCGATGGTGGCGCCGAGCACGCCGCCGGTCGTGGCGCGGTTCCGCTGATCGCCGACGCAGGGATCATAGTAGCGGCCCTGCGCGCCGTAGCTGTTGTAGGCCGGGGGATAGCCGTAGCCATAGGTCTGGGCGCTGACGACGCCCGGGACCATCAACGAGCCGGCGACCGCGAGGGCGGCGACAGCGGAAACCTTCTTGGAAAGATGATCAAACATCGTTCTTGTCCCTGTGACAGATGCCCGAGCTGAACGGCCCCGGTCCCCTGTCTGTTGCATCCAGAGATAGGCGGGCGAAGCTGAACGGCTTTTGATCGGCACGTTCATCTTCGTTCAGGTTTCAGATTCGGCGCGGGAGCGGGTAGAAGCCGCGCCATGACGCAAACGCTGACCATCGCCCGCATGGGCCACCAGGGCGACGGGATCGCCGAAACGCCGAACGGCTTCGTCTTCGTGCCGGGCGCCCTGCCGGGCGAAGTGATTTCCGGCGATGTGAAGGACGGGCGGGTCGAAGCCTTCGACCTGATCGAAGCCAGTCCCGACCGCCGTCCGATCCACTCCGAGACCTATGCCGAATGCGGCGTGGCGCCCCTGCAGCACTGGGCGGACGAGCCCTATCTGGCGTGGAAGCGCGAGGTGGTGATCCAGACCCTGGCGCGCGAGGGCATCGAGACCGAGGTCGAGGCGACCGTCGCCGTGCCGCAGGCCAGCCGCCGTCGTCTGGCGCTGCACGCGCGCAGCGGGCCCGGCGGGCGCGTTCTGCTGGGCTTCAAGGCGCGGCGCTCGTGGCGACTGGTCGAACTGACCGACTGTCCGGTGTCCGATCCGGCCCTGATCGCGGCCCTGCCGGGGCTGGCCAAGGTGGCGGCGCCCTTCCTGGGGCACCCCAAGTCGGCGCCGACCCTGCACGTCACCCTGACCGACACCGGGCTGGATGTGGACGTGACCGGCGTCGAGAAGAAGTCGGGCGGGCTGACGGCGGACGTGACGGCGCGGGCTATCGCGGCGGCGGCCGAGGCCGGTCTGGCGCGCCTCAGTCTGGACGGCGACACCCTGGTGATGGCGCGTCAGCCGCGCATCACCTTTGGCCGGGCGACCGTGCCGCTGCCGCCCGCCGCCTTCCTGCAGGCGGCCCCCGCGGCCGAGGCCGCCATGGTCAGCCGCGCGGTGGAAGCGGTGAGGGGGGCCAAGAAGGTCGCCGACCTGTTCTGCGGCGCCGGCACCTTCACCTTCCCCCTGGCCGAGTTCGCCAGCGTCATCGCGGCGGATTCGTCGGCGGCGTCGATTGCGGCGCTGAAGGCGGGCGTGTCCACGGCCCAGGGCCTGAAGACCATCGAGGCCCAGGCGCGCGACCTGTTCCGCCGCCCGCTGTCGCCCTACGACCTCAAGGGGTGCGAGGCGATCGTCATCGACCCGCCGCGCGCCGGAGCGCTGGAACAGACCCAGCAACTGCCGGGCACCAAGGCCGGTCTGGTGGTCGGCGTATCGTGCAACCCGCAGACCTTCGCGCGCGACGCCCGCGTTCTGATCGACGGCGGTTTCCGGCTGGAGAAGGTCACGCCCATCGACCAGTTCCTGTGGTCGACCCATGTCGAACTGGTCGGGATCTTCCGGCGCTAGGCGTCAGGACGCCAGGTCGAACAGGTCCATCTGGGGTCGCATGTCGGCCGGAACGCGGAACTGGCTCACGTCCAGCGGCGTGCGAGGGGCGTCCAGTCCGTAGCGCTTGATCGCCGTCTTGAAGCGGGCGGCGATCAGGTCGGCGACGGGGCCGGTTCCCTTCATGCGCTGGGTCCAGTCGGGGTCGTAATCCTTGCCTCCGCGCGTCTGGCGGATCAGGGACATGACGCGAGCCGCGCGTTCGGGCCGGGCGTCGGCCAGCCATTCGCGAAACAGGTCCTTGATCTCCAGCGGCAGGCGCAGGGTCACATACATGGCCGAGGTGGCGCCCGCCTTCTGCGCCGCCTCGAGGATGGCTTCCATTTCGTGGTCGTTCAGGCCGGGGATGACAGGAGCGAAGCCGACGCCGACCGGGCAGCCGGCGTCGGCCAGGCGGCTGATGGCCTCCAGCCGCTTGGCGGGGGTCGAGGCGCGCGGCTCCATCGCCCGCGCCAGACCGCGATCCAGGGTGGTGATGGAGACGAAGGCCGAAGCCAGGCCGTCGCGCCCCATGGGGCCCAGGATGTCGGCGTCGCGGGCGATCAGCACCGACTTGGTGATGATGCTGAACGGCTGGCGGAAGCGCTGCATGACCTGCAGGATCGAGCGCGTGGATTGGGTCTCGCGCTCGACCGGCTGATAGGGGTCGGTGTTGCCGCCTATGTGGATGCGCTTGCAGACGTATCGGGGCCTGGCGAGTTCCTGTTCCAGCAGACTCGCCGCTTGGGGCTTGAAGAAGATCCGGCTCTCGAAATCCAGGCCCGGGGATAGGCCCATCCAGGCATGGGACGGACGGGCGTAGCAGTAGATGCAGCCATGTTCGCAGCCCTTGTAAGGGTTGATGGAGCGATCGAAGCCGACGTCGGGACTCGTATTCTTGGCGATGATGGTGCGGGCGTGTTCCGGCGAGAGGGTGGTGCGCAGCGGCGCGGCCGCTTCGTCCTGATCCGTCCAGCCGTCGTCGAATTCCTCGCGCCGGTCGGCTTCATACCGGCCCGAGGTATTGGAGCGTGCGCCGCGTCCTTTCATCGCCGTCTTCATAGCGGGAGCATGGCACAGGGTTGGAACAAATCAAGAACAAAAATGCGAACGACTAATGGTCGGGGCGGGCAACGACTTCGAGGACCGGACGCGCCTGGTCTGCGGGCTCGCCCAGTTCGAAGGCCGGCTGCGGAATACCGAATGCGCGCAGGGCCAGAGCAACGGACTCAGCGCGGCGGCCTTGTAGATTGGCGGCGGAAGGCTCAGGCAGGCCGACCACCTTGAAGGCGGCGCCGGGACATTCTTCCATCGCGCGCGCCGGCCACTCCATCGAAACCGGGGGCCGCAAGGCAGCTTCTTCTTTGAAGTAAAGGGCGAGAATGCCGTTCGTGCAGGGGTTTCTTTGCGCAGTTGCGGTCGCCGCGACGGGCGGTTTCGTCGCGCACCCGAAGAGAGTCAGGGTCGACAGGAGTAGGGCGAGGTGGCGCATTTCGTGATCCTTGCGCGGCGGCGGGAAGGCGGCGAGCTTGGCATGGTTTGGGACCCAGGGGGAACCGCGTTCGGTGACATCATCATCCGCCCCGTTGGCGGGCCGCCTTCTCACGCGAGGGAAGAAGGAGAGGGGTTGCGGTGTCGAGGGTCGGGTATTTTAATACCGTTTATAATAAATCCTTTTAATCCAATGCATTAGACTAATGTCGTGTCGCGATCCGGTGTTGACCTGCTGTGGATGACCCTCTATCAGCACGCCTTCCGCTCATCCCTGCCTTGGGGTGGGCCGCACCGTTCGTCTTTAGGACCCTCAATATGCTGAAGAGCACTACGGCTTCGATGAAGCCGGCAGAGGTCGAAAAGAAGTGGATCCACATCGACGCCGAAGGCGTCGTGGTGGGCCGCCTCGCGACCTTCATCGCCAACCGTCTGCGCGGCAAGCACCTGCCGACCTACACCCCGCACGTTGACATGGGCGACTACGTCGTCGTCACCAACGTCGACAAGGTGGTGTTCACCGGCAAGAAGTCGACCGACAAGGTCTACTATCGCCACACCGGTCACCCGGGCGGCATCAAGCAGACGACCCCGGAGAAGGTTCTGGGCGGTCGCTTCCCCGAGCGCGTGCTCGAGAAGGCCGTCGAGCGCATGCTGCCGAAGGAAAGCCCGCTGGCCCGCAAGCAGATGACGCACCTGCGTCTGTTCGCCGGCGCCGCGCACGACCATGAAGCCCAACAGCCGCAGACCATCGACTTCAAGTCGGCCTCGGCCAAGAACACCCGGAGCGTCTGAGCATGACCGACGTGACTGCTGAAGCCACCGGCTTCGACGCCCTGAAGGGTCTGACCGCCTCGGCCGAGTCCGAAGCCCCGGTCTACACGCAAAAGCTGGACGCCCAAGGCCGCGCCTACTCGACCGGCAAGCGCAAGAACGCGATCGCTCGCGTCTGGGTCAAGCCGGGCACCGGCAAGATCACCATCAACGGCAAGGACCAGGAAGTTTACTTCGCCCGTCCCGTGCTGCGCATGATGATCGCTCAGCCGCTGACCGTTTCGGACCGCGCCACGCAATACGACGTCGTCTGCACCGTCGAAGGTTCGGGCCTGTCGGGCCAGGCCGGCGCCATCCGCCACGGCCTGTCGCACGCCCTGACGCACTACGAGCCGGAACTGCGCAAGGTCCTGAAGCCGCACGGCTTCCTGACCCGCGACAGCCGCGTCGTCGAGCGTAAGAAGTACGGCCGCGCCAAGGCACGCCGCAGCTTCCAGTTCTCGAAGCGCTAATCGCCTTCAGGCGATTTGGATTTGGGGCGCTTCGGGGAAACCCGGAGCGCCCTTTTTCTGTCCGAAAACAGGACCAGACCGACAACATGACCCACACCATCTTCATCGACGGCGAGGCCGGGACCACGGGGCTGGAGATCCGCGAGCGTCTGGAGGCGCGTAACGATCTGGAGTTGATCCTGTTGGGCGAGCGTCGGCGCGACGTCGAGGCGCGGCGCGAGGCGCTGAACAGCGCCGATGCGGTCATCCTGTGCCTGCCCGACGATGCGGCCAAGGAAGCCGTGTCGATGATCGAGAACCCGAGCGTGCGGGTCATCGACGCTTCGACGGCGTTCCGGGTTGATCCGACCTGGATCTATGGTTTCGCCGAGATGGATGCGGGTCAGCGCGCGGCCATCGCCGCCTCGACGCGGGTGTCCAACCCCGGCTGCTATCCGACCGGCTTCATCGGCCTGATGCGGCCACTGGTGCGGGCAGGTCTGGTGCCGGTGGGGCATCCGGTCACGGTCAATGCGGTGTCGGGCTATTCCGGCGGCGGCAAGGCCATGATCGCCGAGTTCGAGGCCGAGGGCGCTTCGACCGCCTATCGCGCCTATGGCCTGACGCTGAAGCACAAGCATGTGCCGGAAATGACCCTGCACACGGGGCTGACGCGCAACGTCCTGTTCGCGCCCGCCGTGGGGAATTATCGCCAGGGGATGCTGGTCGAGGTGCCGCTGCACCTGTCGGCGCTGCCGGAGACGCCCTCGGTCGAGCGGCTGCATGGCGCTTTGGTCGAGGCCTATGACGGCCAGAGGTTTGTCGAGGTCGCCGATCTGGACGAGACCGAGGCCATGGGCGGCATCGAGCCGGAGGCCCTGAACGGCACCAACCGGATGCGTCTGCACGTCTTTGGCGATCGGGGAGGGGAGCAGGCGCGTCTGGTCGCCATGCTCGACAACCTGGGCAAGGGCGCCTCGGGTGCGGCGGTGCAGAACCTCAACATCATGCTGGGTCTGGACGAGGCGACGGGTCTGGTCTGAACCAAACCGGCCCTGTCGCCGTATAGGGGGCATGGACGCCGTATTCGATCGAAGGTCCGTGCTGCTGGGCGGCGTCGCCGCCGCCCTGTCGGGCTGTGCGCCCGAGGCGGCGGACGCGTCGGAAGAGCAGTGGGCGAACTCGCCCTTTCGGCGGATCAGCGATGCGGAATGGAAGCGGCGGCTGGGCGAGGCCTCGTGGCGCGTGCTGCGGCATGAGGGGACCGAGCGGCCGTTCACGAGCCCCCTGAACGACGAGCATCGGCGCGGCGTCTTTGTCTGCAAGGGTTGCGCCCTGCCGCTGTTCCAGTCGGCGTGGAAGTATGACAGCGGCACTGGTTGGCCCAGCTTCTTCCGCGTGATCGAGGCCAATATCGGGACCAGGACCGACCGTCTGATCGGTATCGCCCGCACCGAATACCACTGCGCCCGCTGTCTGGGGCATCAAGGGCATCTGTTCATGGACGGGCCGCCGCCGACCGGGCGGCGCTACTGCAACAATGGCGCGGCGCTGAGGTTTCAGCCCGCCTGAGGCGGCTCAGGGGACGAGGCGCGGGGCCAGGTCCGGCGCGACGGCGATCAGATCGCGCGCGACCAGGGCGGCGATGACGGCGGCGCCTTCGGGGCCCAGGTGGGTGTAGTCGAAATCATCGACATGACGGCCGTGCGCGGTCTCGGGCGGCGTCGCGGCGGGCGGCGTCGGCGGGGTGCTTCCCGCCCGCAGATCCGCTTCGAAGGACGGCGGCGGTGCGCCGGGCGAAAGGCGCGCGGCCTCCAGCGCACCGAGACGCTGGACCAGTTCGGCGCTGCTGGCGTTCAGGTCGATCAGGGGCGTGCCTGTTTCCGCCGCGACGGCGCGGACAGCGTCGGCCCAGGGGACCAGGGTGTTCTGAAGCTGGCCGTCCTTGAAATGGCGACGGGTCAGGGGCGTCAGCAGGATCGGGCGGGCTCCGCGCGCGCGGGCTTCAGCCACATAGGCGCGCAGATTGGCGGGAAACTGGGTCGCCAGATCGGTGGAGCTGCGCTTGCCGGGCTGGTCGTTGTGACCGAACTGGATCAGCACCCAGACCGACTGATAGCCGGGCGTCGCCATCTCGCTCAGCGCCAGATCCCAGGAGCCCTCGGCGCGATAGGTCGAGGTGCTGCGCCCCTGACGGCCCAGGTTGACGCAGGCCAGGGCCGACAGGACGTGGCGGTCGCAGAAGGCGCCGCCCCAGCCGCTGCCGACCGCCGTGGTGGAATCGCCGACGAGGATGATCTTGTCGGCCTGAAGCGGCTGGTCTTGAGCTGAGGCCGCGCCGGCGGCCAGCAGGACGCTCGCCAGCGCGCTGGCAGCCAGACGCCTCATCCGGCCTGACGGGCCTTGATGGCGGATTGCACGGTCACGCCGAACCAGACAGCGCCGATGATGACCAGCAGGCCGTAGTCGTGGCCGGGGAAAAAGACAGGCACGGCGGCGCCGAAGATCAGAGCCAGAGGGAACAGGCTGGCCCAGACGGCGGTCGAGGCGGCCTCGGGGTGGATCATCGGGGGGCGCTGCAGACCCATACGCCTGGACATCATGCCGTTGAAGACGACGAAGCCGGCCGAGCAGGCCGCAGCCAGAAGGACGTACTTCAGCGTGTGGCCGGGCTCGCCGAACAGGCTGGCGGTGGCGATCAGAAGGGCGAGCGGGACCGCGGTGGCCAGGGCCAGCAGCAGGTTGGGTTCGATACGCTTCAAGACTTCACTTTCACATAGGCGCCGGGCGCGGGCTCGATGGGCTTCAGCGGGCCGGTCTTCGGGTCGCGGGCGGGAATCTGTTCGCCCGATTTCTCGCGCAGCCAGGCGGCCCAGTGCGTCCACCAGCTGCCGGGGTGTTGCTGGGCGCCCGCTTGCCATTCCTGAAGCGTCTCGGGAAGGGCTGGGTTGGTCCAGTGCTGGTATTTGTTGGCGGCGGGCGGGTTGATGACCCCGGCGATGTGGCCCGAACCGGCGAGGGTGTAGGTCACCGGGCCGCCGAACAGACGCGCCGAGCGATAGACCGAGTTCATCGGGGCGATGTGGTCCTCGCGGCTGGCCAGGAAGTAGAGGGGCGTATTGACCGTCGATAGGTCGATAGGCTGGCCGCCGATCTCGAACTCGCCTTTCGCCAGAGCGTTCTTGCCGTACATCTGGCGCAGGTAGTCGAGGTGCAGGCGCTTGGGCATCCGCGTCTGGTCGGCGTTCCAGAACAGCAGGTCGAAGGCGGGCGGCGCCTTGCCCATCAGATAGTTGGACACAAAGAAGGACCAGATCAGGTCGTTGGCGCGCAAGGCGTTGAAGGTGTCGGCCATGGCCGCGCCGGGCAGGACGCCGCCCGCCGCATCCATCTGCTGCTCGATCTCGGCCAGCCAGTGCTCGTCGGTGAACAGCAGCAGGTCGCCGGCCTCGGCGAAGTCGTGCTGGGCGGCGAAGAAGGTGGCCGAGGCGACGCGCGCGTCCTTGTTGGCGGCCATGTGCGCCAGGGCCGACCCGAGCAGGGTGCCGCCGATGCAGTAGCCGACGGCGTTCAGCTGCTTCTGGCCGGTCTGTTCCAGCACCTTTTCGACGGCGCGATAGACTCCCTTTTGCAGGTATTCCTCGAAGCCGAACCCGGCCTTGTCCTGATCCGGGTTGACCCAGGAGCAGACGAAGACGGTGAAGCCCTGGGCCGACAGCCAGCGGATCAGCGAGTTCGCCGGCTGCAGGTCCATGATGTAGAACTTGTTGATCCACGGCGGGAAGATCAGCAGCGGGATGGCGTGCTGAGTGTCCGTCGCGGCGTCGAACTGGATCAGTTCGAACAGTTCGTCGCGCCAGACCACCTGGCCGGGGGCGGTGGCGACGTTTTCGCCGACCTTGAACTGGCCGTAGTCGGCCTGGCTGATCTTCAGCTTGCCGTTTCCGCGTTCCAGATCGGCGGCGAAGTTCTGCATGCCTTTCACCAGGGACTCGCCCCCCGTCTCGGCCAGGGCCTTCAGCGCCGCCGGGTTGGAGGCGAGGAAGTTGGAGGGCGAGAAGGTGTCGGTCAGCAGGCGGGTGAAGAACTCCGCCCGGCGCTTCACGCGCGGATCGACGTCCTCAACGCTGGACACCAGGCCGTTCATCCAGTCGGAGGTGACCAGATAGGATTGGCGCATGACGTCGAAGACGGGGTTTTCGCTCCAGGCCGGGTCGCGGAATCGCTTGTCGGTCGAGGGGGCGGGGGCGACATCCTCGCCCATGGCGCGACGTGCGGTCGTGGACCACAGGTCCATGTAACGGCCGAACAGGTCGGCCTGGGCCTGGAACAGCTTTTCGGGACGGGCGGCCAGGCTGGTCATGACCGAGGTCATGGCCGGGGCGACGTTGAACGGGTCAGGCGACAGGGCGGCGGGACGGTCGGCCTGCGACAGGGCGGCCTCGGCGATGGCCGACTGGGCCGTCATGGCCGCCTTGGCCAGGTTCAGCGACAGGGTTTCCAGCAGGTGGCGCTGATCGGCGCCGAACGCGAAGGGATCGGCGGCGGGCTCGGGCCGAGGCGGGGTCTGCGGCTGCGCTTCAGCCCTTGCGGGCGATTCGGGCGCGGCATCAGGTGGCGGGGCCTTTTTCGCGCGCGGCTTGGCCGAGGTCGGCCGTCCGGATTTGCGCGGCGCGGCGGCAGCCGGCAACGGGGCGGGGGGAGCCTTGGTCGGGCGCTTGGCCATGGGCGAACCTCCGGAACCGGCGCGCGTCGGGTCGCGAGCCTTCCTCCGGGCGCGATGATGGCATATGACCGGGGTCGAGATGAACGTGTTCCTGCCGAAAAAGACCATGGCGCCGGCGATGACCGGCCTGCTGCTGTTTACGGGCGGCTGCGTCGGCTCGTTCGACCCGCAGACGGACGCGACCTCGCCGCTGGCGCCGCGCATTCAGGAACTGGTGGACCAGAAACGCGAGTACCCCCGCTGGGCTGATTTCCCGGCCACGCCGACGGACCTGCCGCAGCCGGCCCAGGTGGCGGCGAACGTGCAGGCGCTGAACGCCGACAGCGGCGCCCTGGCGCGCCAGGTGGCGGGCATCGACTGGACCCTGAGCGACGATCCGACGGCCTATGTCGAATCGATCACCCGTCGCTTTGATCCGGCGAAGATGGCCCCGATCGGCGCCCAGACGCCGGAGGAGGTTGAGGCCTTCGCTGAAGCCCTGCGTCGTCGCGCCGCCGCGCCGCCGCCGATTGATCGCCCGCGCTCCTGAAGCCGCTTCTGTCGTCTGAACGACAGAATCCCGGAATGATGGCCGGGCTGACAAGGATATTCCATGGCTGACGGCAGCAATGCTCCCGCCTTTCTCGGCGTTTCGCGGTCCCTGTCGGGGCGCGCCTGGCGACAGCGTCCGGCCGAGGCAGGAACCATCCGCGCCCATATGCAGGCTCTTGATCTGGACGAGCCGATGGCGCGGGCCCTGGCCGCGCGCGGCGTGGCGGCGGATCAGGGCCGCAACTTCCTGACGCCGACGCTGCGGGCTCTGTTCCCCGATCCCTCCAGCTTTATGGACATGGATACGGCGGCCAGCGCCATCGTTGACGCCTTGCAGGCGGGCAGCAGCATTCACGTCTTTGCCGACTATGACGTGGACGGCGCCTCCAGCGCGGCCCTACTGGTGCGCTGGTTCCGCACCTTCGGAGCGGACCTGCCCATCTATGTCCCTGACCGTCTGACCGAGGGATACGGCCCCAGCGCGCGAGCGTTCGATACGCTGAAGGCGCGCGGCGCCGATCTGGTCATCACCGTCGACTGCGGCGCGGCGGCCAATGAGGCGGTGGCCCACGCCGCGGCCATCGGGTTGAAGGTCGTGGTCATCGACCACCACATGATGCGCGAGGAGCCGCCGGCCTGTCTGGCCGTGGTCAATCCGAACCGGCCGGGCTGCGAGTCGGGGCAGGGCAATCTGGCGGCGGCGGGGGTGGTCTTTGTTTTGCTCGCGGCGTTGAACCGCGAGGCGCGGGCGAGGGACCTGTTCGAGGGCAAGAGCGAGCCCGATATTCGCCAGTGGCTGGACCTGGCGGCCATGGGGGCCATTTGCGACGTGACGGGGCTGACCGGCTTCAACCGGGCGCTGACCAGTCTGGGCCTGAAGGTCATGTCGGACTGGAACAATCCCGGGCTGCGCGCCCTGCTGGCCGCCGCCGGGGCTGAGCCGGGACCGGCCAAGTCGAACCACGCGGGCTTCATCCTGGGGCCGCGCATCAATGCGGGCGGGCGGATCGGCAAGTCGGACCTGGGGGCGCGCCTGCTGTCCACCGACGACCCCGATGAGGCCAGGATGCTGGCGCAGGAGCTGGACGGGCTGAACCTCGCCCGGCGCGAGGTCGAGGCCCAGGTGACGGAACAGGCCGTGCGCCGTGTCGAGGCGACGGGCGCGCACGCGGACGAGTCGGCTCTGGTGGTGGTTTCGGGCGAGGACTGGCACCCCGGCGTGGTCGGCATCGTGGCCGGGCGCCTGCGCGAACGCTGGAGGAAGCCGGTCATCGTCATCGGCGTCGACGCGATCAACGGCGTGGGCAAGGGGTCGGGTCGGTCGCAGCCGGGCATGAATCTGGGGCGCGCCGTGCAGGCGGCCTGGAACGAGGGCGTGCTGATCGCCGGGGGCGGACACGCCATGGCGGCGGGCCTGACGGTGGCGGCGGACCGCATCGACGAACTGCGCGCCTTCCTCAACGATCGGCTGTCGGGCGAGCGGGCCGAGGCCGTGGCCCAGGATTGGGTCGAGGTGGACGCCCTGATCGATCCGCGCGCGGCGACCCGCGACCTGTTCGAGGCTTTTGAGCAGTTGGCGCCCTATGGTCCCGCCAACCCGGAGCCCCTGTTCGCCCTGCAAGGCGTGCAGGCGCGCGAGCCGGTCGCGATGAACGGCGGCCATGTGCGCTGTCGTCTGGTCGGGCCGGACGGGGCCTCGGTGCGGGGTATCGCCTGGCGTTGCGCCGACCTGCCCGGGGGCAAGGCGCTGCTGGCGGGGCAGGGCGGGCTGAATCTGGTCGGGCGGCTGAAGGCGGACGACTGGAACGGCCGTCGCGGGGTGCAGTTCGAGATCGAGGACGTGGCCGACCCGCGCATGGCCTGAGGTTTCCAGCGTGGCCGAGCGCAGGTCTTTGAAAAAGTCGCACAAACTGCGCAGCAAGCGCTTGCAAGCGGCGGAATCGACGGCTATTACCCCGGTCCTCCGCGCAGCGGTCCCTTCGTCTATCGGTTAGGACGTCAGGTTTTCAACCTGAAAAGAGGGGTTCGACTCCCCTAGGGACTGCCACGCGGAGCCTTCGCTCTCCCCCGACATCGACAGCCTCAATCGTTCCGCAAGGGGCGTTTTCGCGCGCATGGTGCGTCGGCGAAGTCTTTGTTCGGAAAGTTGAAAAACAGACTTGCGTCGTCCGAAGAGGGCGGCTATCAGACCACTCCTCCGCGCAGCGGTCCCTTCGTCTATCGGTTAGGACGTCAGGTTTTCAACCTGAAAAGAGGGGTTCGACTCCCCTAGGGACTGCCACGCGGAGCTATCTCCCTGACATCGATGGTTTCCGGCGCGTTTTGCTGCGGCGCGCCTTTTTGTGCGCCCGCGACCTTAAAATCGTCATTTTTGTTTTTCCGCCACTCAAAGAACCGTGTTAATCATAGCGGCTGCGCGCGTTGCAGGCGGGGGTTGTGAGTTGTCGGATTACGACGAGATTGAAGCGCCGGACATCGTTTTGATCGCCGGTACGGTGAAGTGGTTCGATCCGGGCAAGGGGTACGGCTTCATCGTGCCTGACGAGCCGGACCTGACGGAATTGAAAGACGTGCTTTTGCACGTCAGCAGCCTGCGGGACGGGGGGCATGAGGCCGCCGCTGAAGGTGCCGCGATCACGTGCGAGTGCGCGCGCCGGCCCAAGGGTTGGCAGGTCGTGCGCGTCATTGATCTGGGCGAAGGGGCGCCCTTGCCGGTGCGGCGAGAGGCGGCGCGTGCTTCGGTGTCGCCGCGGGCGGCGATAGACGCTTCTGCGGACGGTCCCATGGAGACGGCCGTCGTCAAATGGTTCAATCGCACCAAGGGCTATGGATTCGTGGTGCGCGACGGCGCGGCCGGCGATATCTTCGTCCATGTCGAAACGCTGCGGCGCTGCGGACTGGATGATCTGGTGCCGGGCGATGCGGTGCAGGTGCGGTTCGCCGACGGTCCCAAGGGGCTGGTGGTGGCTGCGATCAGGCCGGGCGAATAGGTTTCGCCCTCTAAGGGGCGAAGTCATGGGTTTCTCGCGTCGTATCGTGCTGGCGGCCGCACTGGCGGGCCTGGCCTCGGCCTGCGCGCCCAAGGGGCCGGTGGATGCGGCAGGGCGGCCGCTGGAGCCGCTCAGCATCGTCACGGCCTCGGGCGAGCACAGGTTCATGGTCGAGATCGCGGATAACGAGGCCGAGCGCGAGCGCGGCCTGATGTATCGTCCCCCTCTGGAAGACGACCGGGGGATGCTGTTCCAGTTCCCGGCGGCGACCGAGCAGAGCTTCTGGATGAAGAACACGCCCAGTTCTCTGGACATCATCTATATCGATCCGCAGGGCCGCATCGTCTCCATCGCCAGCCACGCCACGCCCTATTCAGAAACGCCTCTGCCCTCGAACGGGGCCGCCAACGGCGTGCTGGAGCTGCGCGCGGGCCGTGCCGAAGAAATCGGCGCCAAGCCCGGCGACCAGGTCCGCCACAGCTTCTTTCGTCCCTGATCCAGATTAAGGCGTTGAATGCGTTGCGGTCCGGCGCCCGCCGTGTCATGAGGGCGCTCCATCGGATCGGGGTGTAGCGCAGCCTGGTAGCGCATCTGGTTTGGGACCAGAGGGTCGGAGGTTCGAATCCTCTCGCCCCGACCATGGGTTAGCCTGTTTGGGCGGGGCGGGTTTTAAGCTCGCTCAAGCGGCGGAAGCGCTGTCTTTCGATCGGTCTCTCGATCAAAATTGACCTTGGTTCCCAAAAGCAGCCGCGACGAACGTCCGCAGTGGGTGGATAGCGGACGTCAGCTACTCGTAACCAATGGCGGCGGTGATGACTTCGGCAGCGTGCCGCCATGGGTTGGCCTGGACGGCTTGCTGCGAGTCTTGCGCCCATGCCTGCATCGCTTCCAAGAAGCTGGGCAGGTCAATGTTTTCCCAGTCCTGGCCGCCAGAAATGAGTTGCTGCCTAAGCACGCCGACATAGGCAGCGAAGCTCTTGCGATCGTCAACTTGGTCGTGTTCCATGGCCAAACCTAACAGCAATCCGCAATCCGCAAACCTGAAAGCGGACTCTGTCAGCGTCGCTGACGGGTCGATTTCAGTCCTGTGCTTCGGTGCCGAAAGCGGACGTTGGCCGCTAAGCCGAAAAGCGGGCACCGTCGACGTCAGCTAGGCGTTGTTAGCGGACCCGATGGTCAGCCAGAAACCAAGCGATAAGTGGCGTGGCTTTCGATCCATTCACCCTGACGCCGATTTTTCCAGACCTTCGGCTCGGGAGTGAAATCGCACAGTTCGACATGCACGGTCTCGGTCGGCTCCCATTTCGCATCGGCATACCGAAGCTGAAGCACGACCGTCGAACCAGACAGGCTTTCGCCACTGATTGGTTCGTCGAGCTGGACCACGACAGCACGCGATCCATTCTGATCGGGTATGAACTGGCTCACCGTGCCAAGAACCGATGTCCGACCGGACAGCCAAGCGGGATCGGGTTCATAGCCGCCGCCAAGCCGCACGCGGTCCCCTATAGTCAGGCTATCTTGGGTCGACATCGGGCGACATTGGATTGTTGTGCTCGTGTCCGCAATGGGTCGAAAGCGAACCATGACGCCCTCCCGAATATGGAAGCTCGTCAGGATGGGCCTGTTCAGGTCGAGGCGTAGCCGCCGTTCAGGGCGTAGCTGAAGCCGATTGGCAGGGCTGAACGGAACAGGGTGAAGAAGGCCGCCAGTTCGCCCAGGGTCGAGCGCGGGACGAAGATGATGTCTCCGCGTCGCAGGGCCACAGCTTCGCCCCGACGGGGGCGCAGATCCACCACGCGCATCATGCGCACGCCGCCCGGTCCGCGCCGGATCAGGGCGGCTTGCCGGGTCTTGGCCGAGGGCAGGGCGCCGCCAGCCTGGATCACCGCCTGATAGGCGTCGATGTCGCCGGGCATGTCGAAGACGCCCGGATTGCGGACCTCGCCGTCGACCCAGACCTTGAGCGGACCGGCCAGACGCAAGGTGACCTCGACCTCGGGGCGTCTGAGCTGCGTGGCGTAACCCGCTGAAATATCGGACTCGAGCTGCGACAAGGTGCGGTCCGCCGCCATCACGTGCCCAAGCAGGGGCAGGGAGATGCGGCCGTCCGGCCCGATCTTGAGTTGGCGGGTGAGCTCGGAGGCGGTGGGGGTCGCGACCTCGATCTCGTCGCCGGGGTACAGGAGGTACTCGGGCTCGACATCGGTCCAGTCGGCGAAGTCGATGTCGGGGAAGCGGTCGGAGGAAACGCCCTGAATGCGGCGAGCGTCGTCCGCAGCGGCGGCGCCACAGCCGGTCAGGCCGGCGGCCAGGGCCATCAGGACGAAGCGGCGATCAGGCATCATGGAGGCGGCGACCTGGCTGAGAATGCGGACGGAAGGTGAAGCTGAACGGTTATGGGTAACGCGTGGTTAACGCACAGGCCGCAAAGGTGCGATCGACTTCAACGGAATCCCCTGGTTCATGCGTTCGACAGCCTATGCTGCAGCCCGACCGCGATACGGCGTCATCGACGTCGTGGCGCTGCTGTTGCGCGAGCTGTGGATCATGGTGCTGGTGTTCGCCGTCCTGTTCGCCATCGGCGTGGCGGCGGCGCTGACGATGAAGAAGACCTACACGGCCGGCGCCAGCCTGTTCGTCGGCGTGGGCCAGGAATATGTCTATCAACCGCGCGTGGGCGCAACCGACCGCGCCACGCCGCCCGCCGCGGGCGAGGTGGCGCAATCGGAAGCCGCCATCCTGAACAGCCTGGAGGTCAAGCAGCGGGTCGTCCGGGCTCTGGGGGTCGAGACTTTTCAGGAAGGGCATCCCGCAACAGGAACTTTGCAGGAGCAGGAAGCCTCGGCCGTGCGCGCCGTCAGCGCGGGTCTGGATGTGACGGCCGCGCCGCTGAGTCCGGTCGTCGGCCTGTCCTACAAGAGCGATGATCCCGCCCTGTCGGCGCGGGTTCTGAATACGGTCATCGACCAGTACCTGACCTATCGTCGGGAGGTGTTTCAGGACCGGGCGACCCCCGCCATCCAGACGCAGCGCCAGACCTTCGAGGGCGAACTGGCGGACGCCGACCGGGCCTATGAGGCCTTCCTGAGCAGCAACGACATCGGCGACTTCGCCACGGCCAAGGCGACCCTGGCCGGAACCTATCAGTCGGTCTTTGCGGAACGAATGAACGTGCAGGCGCAGTTGAACCAGGCGTCGCAACGGCTGGCGACCCTGGTGGCGCAGCAGAACCGCACGCCGGCGGAAATCGCCCTGCAGCAGGATCTGAACATTTCGGCGCAAGACCAGATTCTGCAGCTGCGGACCCAGCGCGAAACCTTGCTGGCGCGCTATCAGCCCGATGCGGCGCCGGTCCGTGAGATCGAAACCCAGATCGCCCAGTTGCAGTCCTATGTCGGCACCGGCACGGCGGTCGGCGCCAAGGAGGTTCGCACCGGACCGAATCCCATCTGGGTCGAGCTGGAGACCACGCGGATCAACGCCCAGGCGGAACGCGACTCGCTTGCGGCGCGTCTGGCTGTTCTGGACCGCCAGGTGGTGGATCTGCGCGCGCGTCAGGCCCGCCTCACCGAGCTGGAGTCGCGCAACGCCACCCTGTCGGGCAATCGCGAGGTTCTGTCCGCCTCGATCCGCGAATTCCAGCTGCGCGAGACCCAGAGCCGCGCCGATAACGAGCTGGTCAAGGCCGGGGCCGATAACGTCACGGTCATCGAGCGCGCCCAGCCTCCGTCCAAGGGCAAGAGCATGAAGGCCTTGCTGCTGATCGCCGCCTTCCTGTTCGCCGGGTTCACGGCGCTGTGCGTCGGCCTGCTGCGCGTCTTCCTGCGCAAGGGCTTCTCGACGCCGTCCACGGCCAGCCGGACGCTGCAGCTTCCTGTGCTGGCGGTTGCGCCGATGAAGCGCGCCTGATCGGCGGACGGCCATGCTAGGCTGACCGCTTGAGGGCGAGCGTGTAACCGATTCGAATGGTCGATCTGACGACGGAAATGGCGGGACTGTGGGCGGCGCTGGGGCCGGCCTCGGCGCATCGTGGCCGTGTGATCCAGTTCGTCTCGGCTACGTCGGGCGAAGGAACCTCGACTGTGGCGCGCGAGTACGCGCGGCTGGCGGCGGTCCGGGCCAGGAAGCCGGTTTGGTTGATCGACGGAGATCTGGCGCAGCAGGGCCAGATGGACTCCATCGGGGCGGAACCCGAGCGGTTCGGGCGCTTGACCATGCCGGTGCAGGCTTCGCCCGACGGGTCGGCCTTCTATGTGGTGACCCCGCCCATGCGAGGCCGGGACGGACGGCCGGTCGCCCCGGCGCGTCTGATGACGGCGCGAGCCTGTCTGGGGGGGCGTCTGTTCGTCACTCGTTTCCATATGGAACTGACGCGCGCCGGCCAGCGGGTCGAGGCCTTGGGCGAAGCCCGCTACTGGGACGCGTTGCGGACTCATGCCGACACTGTCGTCATCGATACACCCGCAGCGGACCGCAGCGACATGGCGATCACCTTGGCGCCCTTCGTCGACGCCACCATCATCGTCGTGGCGGCGGAAACGACAGCAGCGGGCGATCCCGTGGTCCTACGAGACGAGATCGACGCTGTGGGCGGCCATATCGCCGGGGTGGTGATGAACCGCTCGATCTGGACGCCGCCGTCGATCCTGAGACGCCTGGCGGGCTAGAGCGAAGCCTGGCGCTCCAGCCGCGCCAGTTCGCGCGTGCCGTAAAAATGCGGCTCGAAGCCCTTCATCCAGAACAGTTTTCCGATCCCGCGCGCGCAGCGGTCCAGCATATCTGCGCGACGAGGGCTGGCGACCAAGGTCAGTCCGAGCGCTGCGGCGCCCCAGACAGCCGCCTGTGCCGCGCCGACCATCATCCAGCGCGCGACGGCCCACCAGTCCCGCGCGGCGGCGGCGGTCTGGCTGGGGCCCTGACCATAGGCGAAGGCCCGTGTCAGGGCGTAGCGCAGCGTGGCTCGGTGGGGCGGCGCGAACTCATCGACCCATGCGTCTGCGGCCCAGCCGAAGCGTCCGCCGCGCGCCGCGAGAGCCGCGAACAGGGCGTCGTCCTCGCCGCCCGATTGATCGGCGGCGGCGTTGAAGGGGGCGGCGCCGGGCAGGGCGGTCGCCCGCACCAGCAGGGAGTTGCCGCAGCCGTAAGGCGCGTCGATCAACTGGGTCCGGTTGGGGCCCTCGCGACCGAAGAAGCGCTCCAGATAGGGGCGGGTCCAGCCGGTCCCGTCCGGCACGCGACCGCGGACCGGACCGAAGACGGCGTCGGCGTCGGTCATGACCTGCGCCGCGATCAGAGCGGCGAGCCAATCCGGCGAGGCCGATTCATCATCGTCGAGAAAGGCGATCAGGGGCGCGGTTGTCGCCGCCAGCCCTTCATTGCGGGCGGTGGCGACGCCGGGGCGCGGGGCGTGTCGCCAGACGATCGGAATCAGGGCGGCCTCCGCGGCGAGGCGCGCGGTCACGTCGCGCGAACTTGCCTGGGGGTCATTGTCGACCACGACGATTTCTCTCAGGCGAGCTGACACGCCGGTCTGGGCGAGCACCGATCGGACGGCGCGCTCCAGGCTTTCCGGGCGGCGCAGGGTCGGGATGATGACGGCGACGTCGGCGGTCATGCGCTCAAGACCTCGCCCACGGTGCGGATGTCGCATCCGGCTGCGCGGGCGTGGCGGATGAGCCGCTCCAGTGCGTCGGGCGTGCAGCCCCAGGGCGACGGCGTTTCGCGCACGTCGTGGGTGTAGAGGATCAGCCAGGCCTTTTCGGCCACGGCACGGTCGATCCAGCCGCGAGCAACCAACTCGCCGTCGGCGCCCTCGATGCCGACGCCGGGCAACTGGTTGCGGTCGCCGCCGTCATGAACCAGGCCCTTGTGGACCCCGCGTAGCGAGGCGTAACGGGCGCCGAGCTGCTTCTTGGCGCGCGGCGAGACCTCGCCGTAGGGATAGGCGAAATGGACGGGGTGTGCGCCGAGGCGGTGCAGGGCAGCGTCGTTGGCGTCCAGATCCGCGTTCAGGTCCGCAGGCGCCGTACGGTGGCAGTCCACATGATCGAGGGTGTGGCCGGCGACTTCGTGCCCCTGATCGACCAGGGCGCTGATCTCGGCGGCGTCGGCGAAGCGGCCCATATGTCCCTCTTGTCCGAAAAGGCCGGCGCAGACGTAGAAGGTGCCGCGCGCGTCGTGCTTCTCGAGGGCTGCTGCGCCAGCGTGAGCGGCGCTGGCGGGAATGTCGTCAAAAGTGAAGCTGACCGTAGGCCGCGTCAGGTCGAGTTGGGCTGGGCGTTGGTGGGTCAGTCGGGCGAAGCGGCGACGCAGCTTGCCCATCAGGCTGACATCGGGGGTGTAGGGCTGGATCATATCGCCTCCGCATAGAGGGCGACGCGGTAGAGCCGCAGGCTGAAGGCGCGCAGGGCGACGGGCAGGATGGGCAGGCGTGCGGCCTGTTTGAACAGCGGGCGGATGGCCTTGAGACCCGGCACGGCCTGCAGGCGTCGCGCGACGCGGTAGCTGGGATAGGCCGCGACGAAATCGGGATGGCGAGCCACCACGCGGGCGAAGTTGGGCGCGGACTGCTCGTACTTGGCGGCCAGGCTGTCGACCGTGTCCAGGCCCATGTGGGTGGCCGGGTTGTCGATGTGCTCGACCTTGAAGCGGCGCGAAACCCGCATGGCCCATTCGACGTCTTCCCAGCCCCAGCCGCTGAAGCCTGTGTCGAAGGCCTCGGTCTCGAATACGTCGCGGCGAACCAGCAGGTTGGAGGTGAAGACGTGCTTTTCGGGCTGAAGCGCGCGCTGCTCGCGGGGCGTGCAGTCGGAGCGCGCCGCCATACTGCGATGGACGGCGAAGCGGGCGTCGTCCGGGGCCTGCAGCAGGGAAAAGCCGCCGAAGGCGACGGCGGTGTCCCTTGTCGCAGCAAGGTCGGCCCAGGTCGTGAGGAAGCGGTCATGGTCGGGGCGCATGTCGCTGTCGAGGAACAGCAGGCTGGATCCGCGCGCCGCGGCCGCCAGCCGGTTGCGACCGACCGACCGGCCCTCGTTTTCCGACAGGGAGATGAGGCGGATCGGCAGGGCGCTGGCCTCGATCCGCGCGATCAGGCGCGCTGTCAGGTCGGGGTCGTTTGTGCCGTCGTCAAGAATGACCAGTTCGGCCGCCCCGTTCAGCCTTGAGGCTTCCCGGTCGAGCAGCTCGATCAAGGACTCGGGATCGTCGCGGAGAAAGGGGATCAGCACCGACAGGGCCGGGCGGGCCGAAAACCAGGCGAGGTTGTCGTGAACGGCGGCGGTCATGCGGCGGCCCTGCGGGCTTGAACCGCGCCATGAAGGCGGCGGGCCAGATCGCGGACGCCGCCAGCGTTGATGGCGAAGGCGCAAGCGCCATAGACCGTCGCTCCGACCGAGGCGTCCAGCATCAGCTCAGGGAAGCCTCCGATAGACGGAAGGAACCAGAGGGCGCAGGCCATGACGACGCAGCACAGGCCGCACTGGACCAAGGTGGTCCACGGCACCGGCAGCGCCAGGACGCGCCGACCCATCGCCCAGGACGCGACCAGGCCGATGGCGAAACTGGCGGCCGTGGCCCAGGCGGCGCCGAGAACGCCGAAAGGGGGAATGAGCACGATATTCAGCGCGACATTGGCCAGGGCCGGGACGCTCATGGCGGCCAGAAGCCAGCCGGTGCGACGGCCCAGGGTGAAGGCCTGATGGAAATAGTACACCGTCACGCCCGACAGCAGGGCCGACAGGGCGATCCACGGCGTGACCAGGGTTGCGGCGTCGCGCAGATCCTCGCCGATCATGAACTCAGACAGGGGGCGCGCCACCAGGGCCACGCCCACCGCGGCGGGCAGGCCGATCAGGATCAGGGTCGAAGCCTGCTCGCGCGCCGCCTTGACCAGTTGCTCGCGCCCGCCGCGTTCCAGCGCCATGACGAGGGCGGGCGTACCCGCCGTCCCCAGCCAGATGAACAGGACGTCGAGGGTCCGATTGGCGATGCT
Source organism: Brevundimonas sp. UBA7506 (assembly GCF_002479495.1). Taxonomy (GTDB): domain Bacteria; phylum Pseudomonadota; class Alphaproteobacteria; order Caulobacterales; family Caulobacteraceae; genus Brevundimonas. The sequence continues at coordinate 571,382 of NZ_DLNQ01000005.1, read as the reverse complement.
GTAGCCCGCGTGATAGGCGCCGACCGCCGCCTCGTCCATGAACAGGGCCAGCAGGAAACGGTCGGTGGAGGCCAGGACCAGGGCCAGGCCCAGCGAGGCGGCGATGGGATAGCCATACACCGCATAGGTTTTCAGACGCTCGCGATCGACGCGGCCCCGACGGGCCTCGCTGAGTTCAGCGGGCAGGATGAAGGGCAGGGCGAACAGGGGGGCGATCAGCAGGCCCGCCAGAGGGGCGGAGGCGCCCCCGCCGGACAGGGCGAAGGCCGCGCCGACGCCGAAGCCGGCCAGGGTGTTCCAGATGTCGAGGCTGGCGGCCTTGCGCACTTCGCCCGCCGCGCGATAGCGCTCCTGCGCCAGCTTGGTCAGGCATCGCACGGGAATGCCAAGCAGGGCCACGGCGATCGGCAGGCGGAAGCCTTCGGGCATGGGCCACAGCCAGATCGCCAGACCCGCCAGCGGGAGGAACAGGCCGGTCATGATGAAGGTTGTGCGGTACAGGCTGGCGAAATGGCTGGCCATGTCGGCCCCGTCGCGCTGGGCGGCCCAGAATCGCGCCATGGCGGCTTCCAGCCAGCTGAAGGTCGCGACGTGCGCCATGGTCATGACCGAGAAGGCCAGGGCGTAGCGGCCGAAATCCTCGGGGCTGAGCAGGCGCGTATAGACGATGATGGCCAGGAAGCCGACGACGCCCTGGATGATGTTGGCGGGCAGGTAGCCCAGCACTCCACGCCAGAACATCAGCGCACCGCCATCCGGTCCCCCAGCAGGACGGGAATGGTCACGGCGATGATCCAGAGATCCAGCCAGAAGGACTGGCGCTCGACGTAGTCGATGTCGAGCTGGACGCGGCGACGCACTTCGGGCGCGGTGTGCATGGGCCCGCGCGAGCCCTTGATGGCGGCCCAGCCGGTCATGCCCGGCTTGATCCGGTGGCGATGAGCGTAGTCAGCGACCAGCCGGGCCGACTCGACCTCGCCAGTCTTCATGCCGATGGCGTGGGGGCGGGGCCCGACCAAGGACATCTCGCCGCGAATGACGTTCAGCAACTGCGGCAACTCATCCAGGCTGGTGGCGCGAAGGAAACGACCGATGCGCGTGATGCGGTCGTCGTCGGCCGTGACCTGACGGCTGGCGGTCGCGTCGGCGTCGGCGTGGCGCATGGTGCGGAACTTCCACACCACGATCTCTTCCTGATTGAAGCCGTGTCGACGCTGGCGGAACATCGCCGGACCGGGGCTGTCCAGTCGGACCAGCAGGGCGATGAGCAGCAGGGCCGGCGACAGCAGCACCAGGCCGATGGACGCCAGCACCATGTCTTGCAGTCGCTTGTTGAAGGCGCGGCGCTCCAGATCGGGCGGTCCTTCGAGCGGAGCCATCGGCGCCTGGGCCAGCTTCTCCAGCGCCGCGTTGCGCTGTTCTGCTGTTTTCGGATCGATCAGCAGGGTCAGGCTGATAGGCAGGACGCTCAGGCGGGCGGTCAGGTCTCGCACGCGCGCTTCCGCCTTGGGGTCGATGGCCAGGACGATCCGATCGAGGTAGGGGGTCAGCCGATGATTCAACAGGGCGTCGGCTTCGCCCAGGACCGGCACGCCCTCTACGGCGTCGGGCGATCGCGCCAGGCGGTCGTCAAACACGCCGAGAACATTCACGTCGCGGCGTTGCAGCGCTTCACGGATCAGGCGCTCGGCATGGCGGGTCGCGCCGACCACGGCGATATTGGGGGTGAGCGCGCCCTTGCGTCGCCAGTCCGCGACCATGAGGCTCCAGCCGGCGTGCAAGGTCAGCAGCAGGGCCAGAACCCCGACGCTCCAACGACCATAGACCGCCCAGGGCGTCGCCGCGCCGTGAAGACCGTAGCCCAGCGCCGCGGTCAGAGCCGCGCCGATGCCGGCGACACAGGCCACCGCGCCAAGGTGTGACGGGAAGCCATGCCCCTTGTCGAAGCGATAAAGGCCCAGGGATCGAAGAAGGCCCAGAATGGCGGATCCGCCCAGGAAGAGGGGCGCCGCGTCGATCAGACGCACGGCCATCGGTGCGCCGCCTGCAAGTGCTGCGAGGCCGGCGATGACCGCGGCGCTGACTCCCAGAACATCGACAACCCGGAAATAGAAGACGCGCCGCCGCGCGGCGTTGCGCTGGCGCGTGTTCAGCCAGAGGTCGGGTCGGAAAGGGCCGCGCCGCGCACGACGGGGAGGGGGCGCCGAATCGCGCGCCGTCGATCCCGAATCAGTGGTGCGTCGCACCCGAAGACCGGCGCCGTCCGCTGTGGGAAGTAGGTTTTCGGCGGACGTCATGGGGCGAACGGCGTGATCCAGAAGCTCATATATCCGCTATTTCCTTGCATGCCGCACGTCTATCCCCCGTTAACGCGATAGAATTCAGCTCCCCCGTTGCGCAGCGTCCAAGGACTCGCTATCCACGCCGCCTGCCGGAGACGTGGCCGAGTGGCTGAAGGCAACGGTTTGCTAAATCGTCGTACCCTGTAAGGGGTACCGAGGGTTCGAATCCCTCCGTCTCCGCCAGAAACTTCCTGTCATTGCCGATCTTTCGCCTTGGCGCCCTTCGGGGCGAGCGAGGGTTCCGGCCTGCTCGAAGCGGAATGGTTCAGGTCTCTGGCCGGGACGCCGTTCTGGAGCAGGATGCGCCGCACGATATCCGGCGCGCCGATGACCGGCATGGGTTGACCGAAAACCGTCTTCCACAGGTGGTTCAGATGAGCGTCGTCGGGGGACAGTTGAGGGTTCACGGGGCGGCCTCTCGCATCAGCTTTGACGGCCATCCTAGGGGGATGCCGAGCGCGCAATCGTAAAAACCTGTCAACTTGGTGATTTGGGGACGCAGGGATGTGCCAGAGCGCTAGTTGTTGGTGGAGGATTTCACTTCTCTCGAGTTTAGGAGAATTTCATTCCGTGATGCTGTCTCGCTTCATGACTGCGCGGTGAAAAATTCTCAGGTCGCCGCATTTTTCCTCTTGTCGAGTTCGCGGATGCAATAAACAGTTCGCAACTGCGAAACGCATGAGGGGATACGCGCATGACGCAGTTCAAAAACAGCTTACCGGGGCTACTCGCCCTGCTTTGTCTCACCGGGGGGCTATTCGCGGTCGGCGCGGCGCTCGCAGCGCCCGACGCCGCCGTCGTCGCCAACGTCGCCAATGCCGCTGTAACAGCGTCGGAGCCTGCTCCGGCGCTGTTTTCACATCAGGTTCCGCTGGAGCTGGACGCTGCGGGCACGGCCTGGCTGGGGACGTCCACCGCCCTGGTCCTGCTGATGACCCTGCCGGGTCTGGCGCTCTTCTACGGCGGCATGGTGCGCCGCAAAAACGTGATCGCGACGATCACCCAGTCGGTCGCCGCCTTCGCCGTGGTGTCGCTGACCTGGTTCATCGCCGGATACACCATCGCCTTCGGCACGAACGGCGACGCCGGGGTCAATCAGTACATCGGCAGCCTGGACGCCCTGTTCCTGAACGGGGTGACGGTCGACACGGCGCACAGCCTGCTGCCTGGCATTCCTGAGTTCCTCTGGGTGTCGTTCCAGCTGACCTTCGCCATCATCACCCCGGCGCTGATCACCGGGGCCTTCGCCGAACGGCTGAAGTACTCGGGCATGCTGCTGTTCACGGCCCTGTGGTCGCTGGTGGTCTATGCGCCGATCGCCCACTGGGTCTGGGGCGGCGGCTTCCTGGGCGCGCAGGGCGTGCTGGACTTCGCCGGCGGCGCCGTGGTGCACGTCAACTCGGGGGTGGCGGGTCTGGTTTGCGCCCTGTTCCTCGGGCCGAGGAAGGGCTACGGCGTCGAGCCCATCACGGCGCACAACCCGGTTCTGACGATGATCGGCGCCTCGCTGCTGCTGGTCGGCTGGATCGGTTTCAACGCCGGTTCGGCGGGGGCGGCCAACGGCCTGATGGGCGCGGCCCTGATCAACACCCTGCTGGCGGCGGCCGCAGCTTCGCTGGCCTGGAAGTTCGTCGAGGTCGTCTACAAGAAGAAGTGGTCGCTGATCGGCGTCCTGTCGGGCGTGGTCGCAGGTCTGGTCGCGATCACGCCGGCTGCGGGCTTTGTCGATCCCAAGGGGGCGGTCATCATCGGCCTGATCGCCGGTCCGGCCTGCTACGTCTCGTCGGTCTGGCTGAAGAAACTGCTCAAGTATGACGACAGCCTGGACGCCTTCGGCCTGCACGGCGCGGGCGGTCTGGTCGGCGCTCTGCTGACGGGCGTCTTCGCCTCGACGGCGATCAACAGCCTGTCGGAAGGGGCCAATATCGGGGCTCAGGCCCTGGGTCTGGTCTGGACCATCCTGTGGAGCGCGGTCGGCACTCTGATCATCCTGCTGATCTGCAAATACACGACGGGCCTGCGCGTCACCGACGAGCAGGAGACGGAAGGCCTGGACGCCCACCTGCACGGCGAAGTGCTGGACGGCGTTTGAGGCGAGGGGGCGGGACGCGGCGCCTCCCCGCCGCGTCCCGTCAGGGATTAACCTTCGCACAAGGCTCGTCAGTCGCTTTTCATCAACGACTTGCGGGCAGACGTGCGGCAATCAAAAAACAATGAGGGGATATGTCATGAAACTAGCTCTTATCGGCGCCAGCGCGCTGGTTCTGTTCGGCGCGGGCTCGGCCCAGGCGCAGACGCAGCCCGAGGTGGCGTTCAACATCGGCGTGGTCAGCGACTACGTCTTCCGCGGCGCCAGCCAGACCAATGAAGATCCGGCGCTTCAGGGCGGGATCGACGCCACGTTCGGCAGCTTCTACGCCGGAACCTGGGCGTCCATGGTCGACTTCGGGGACGACACCGACGCCGAAATCGATCTTTACGGCGGCTATCGCACCGAGGCGGCGGGCTATGCGCTGGACTTCGGCGTGCTCGGCTACTTCTACGTCAATGAGCCGAGCGGCGCGGACTATAACTTCGTCGAGTTCAAGGCTGCGGCTTCGCGGGCCGTCGGACCGGCGACCCTGGGGGCTGCGGTCTATTATTCGCCGGACTTCTTCGGCGTGGACGACAGCGCGACCTATCTGGAAGCCAATGCCGCCTACGCCCTGGCGGACAAGTGGACGGTCTCGGGCGCGGTCGGCCATCAGTGGCTGGACGTGAGCAGCGACTACGCCACATGGAACCTGGGCGTGGCCTATGCCCTGACGGACAATCTGGCGGTGGACGTGCGCTACCATGACACGGACGTGGACGGACCGCTGACCGACGACCGTTTCGTGGTCGGGCTGAAGGCCAGCTTCTAGGGATCGGCGGGGCGGCGACACGGCGCGACCGGTCGCCGCTTTCCCTAGCGTGATCTTGGCGCCGCCCTCGCAGCGGGCTACGCCTGCGCCTCAATCTTGCTCTTGGGAGAGACGCACATGGACCTTAACGCCGTCACCGATCACATCCGTAACGCCGTTGGCGACAACTCGGGCCTGGGCAAGACCGTCAAGCTGGACCTCGGCGACGTCGGCAAGATCTTCATCGACGGGGCTTCGGCGCCCAACTCGGTGACCAACGAAGACAAGCCCGCTGACGCCACCGTTTCGATGAAATGGGATGACTTCGTCGCCCTGTCGGAAGGCAAGCTGGATCCGATGATGGCCTTCATGCAGGGCAAGCTGAAGATCGCCGGCGACATGATGATCGCCCAGAAGCTGGCGCCGCTGCTGAAGCGCTGATGCGTTTCTGAGCAGTCAGAATTATCACGGCGCGGTCCCCCGGGGCCGCGCCGTTTTGCTGTCGGAGGAACAGCCTATGAATTTCCAGCCGAGCGAACGCGGCCTGCACTGGCGCGAACGCGTGCGTCGCTTCATGAACGAACAGGTCCTGCCCCGTGAAGCCGAGTACCGCGCCCAGGTCCATGCCGATCCGAGGACCCAGCCGGCGGTGATGGAGGAACTGAAGGCCAGGGCGAAGGCCGAAGGGCTGTGGAACATGTTCCTGCCGGGGGATCACGGTGCGGGCCTGAGCAATCTGGAATACGCCCCCATCGCCGAGTTGATGGGCCGGGCCCTGTGGTCGGCTGAGGTGTTCAACTGCAACGCCCCTGACACCGGCAATATGGAGGTCCTGCACATGTACGGGGACGCCGCGCAGCAGGAGCGCTGGCTGAAACCCTTGATGGCGGGCGAAATCCGCTCGGCCTTCCTGATGACGGAGCCCGAGGTTGCCTCGTCGGATGCGACCAACATCCAGACCAGCATCGTCCGTGACGGCGATCACTATGTGATCAACGGGCGTAAATGGTGGTCGACCAATATGGCGCACCCGAACGTCGCTGTGACCATCGTCATGGGCAAGACCGACCCGGAGGCGGCGACGCACCAGCAGCAAAGCCAGATCATCGTGCCGGTCGACACCCCAGGCTTCCGCGTCGAGCGGATGCTGTCGGTGTTCGGCTATGACGAGGCGCCGATCGGCCACGCCGAGGTGGTGCTGGAGAACGTCCGCGTTCCGGTCGATAACCTGATCGCAGGCGAGGGGCGGGGCTTCGAGATCGCTCAGGGGCGGCTGGGGCCGGGCCGTATCCACCACTGCATGCGCGTGATCGGCGCGGCCGAAAAAGCGCTGGAGTTGATGGTCGAGCGGCTGCTGAGCCGCACCGCCTTCCGCAAGAGCCTGGCCGAGCATTCGGTGTGGGAGCAGCGGGTGGCCGAGGCGCGCACCAATATCGAGATGTGCCGCCTGCTGGTGCTGAAAGCCGCCTGGATGATGGACGAGGTCGGGGCCAAGGGCGCCAAGTCGGAGATCGCCCAGATCAAGGTCGCCGCGCCGCGCATGGCCCTGAAGGTCATCGACGACGCCATCCAGGCCTTCGGCGGAGCCGGCGTGTCTGGCGACACGCCTCTGGCTGAGCTTTACGCCACGGTGCGCACGCTTCGGATCGCCGATGGGCCTGACGAGGTGCACAACCGCACCATCGCGCGGCTGGAGTACGTTCTGCACGGCGGTCTGCGTCGCTAGAAAGAGATCGGGGCCGTGGCGTTCGCCATGGCCCCTTTTGCTTAACCGCCGACCGTGTCCGTCAATGCCGCTTGTCGGGCCGGAACAGCTGATGCCGGTGGTGCGAGCCGATGCCGCCTTCGGTCACGTCGCTGATGAAGAAATTCTCGCTGTGGCGATGTGGCGGCTCTGAGCCGAAGTGCTGCCGAATCCAGTTGGCGAAGCCGGATTTTCTGACTTCTGGTCCGCTGGATTGGGCTGACGACGGCGCGTCCTGGGCGGACGTCTCTCGGGGGGGCATATGCAGGGGGTTCATCATGATCGACTCTCCCAAAAACTGAGTCATCAACTTGGGAAATCTGCCCTCGTTCCCTCTGCCTAGCTGTCATTCCCGATTACATTTTGGACAGCTTCCAGAGGTGCTTCCATGTCCAGCAGTGTCGCTAGCCGATGCCGGGCGCGGTTGACGCGGCTCTTGATCGTGCCGACGGCGCAGCCCGAGATTTCGGCCGCCTCCTGGTAGGACAGGCCCACTGCGCCGACCATGACGATCGCCTCGCGGTGTTCTGGGGGAAGAGCGTTCAGCGCCGCTTGCAAGGATCTTAACTCGGCTGTCCATTCCTGGCTGGGTTCCGCCGTCAGGCCGGCTGCGTAGCGACCTTCTTCGTCAAGCACCTCACGACGGCGTTTGGCGGCGCCTGTGTACCAGCTGTTTCGCAAGATGGTGAAAAGCCAGGCGCGCAGATTGCTGCCTGGCTCGAACCGTGTCCGGTGCGCCCAGGCCTTGGTCAGGGTCTCCTGCACCAGGTCGTCAGCGTCCGCCGCATTGCGCGACAGGGAGAAGGCGAAGGCGCGGAGAGAGGGCAGGAAGTTGGTCATCGCATCGCGCCAGTCGACCGGGTCGATAATGCCGACGGGGCGACGGGAGGCGGTACGACGCGGGCCATTGTCCTGCGGCCCGTCAGGCACGCGAACATGGGGCATGCAACGGGAATCCTGAAGTCTGGGCCGCGCGCCCCCAACGCGGGTCGTGAGTGTCAGAAACGTCGCCTCGTCGCGACCGTTCCGCCGAGCGAGCGCAGAGCGGCCCAGCGGAACCGGGTTGCGCCAGCCTGCATTCAAGAGAGCTGGACAAGACTTTCCTCAGAGAGATCAATGACCCAAGCCGTGCGGGCGACGACGATCACTGGACGGGATGATGAGGTCTATCGGCGGGTGAGGGCTCGCATGCCGGATTTGGCCGCGGGGCTGTCGGCGGAGGATCTGGCCGCCCAGTCCATGTCGGAGGCCAGTCCGGGCAAGTGGCATCTGGCCCATTCCAGCTGGTTCTTCGAGGCGATGATCCTGGCGCGGCGGGCGGGCTATGTTCCCGTTGATGAGCGCCTGAACCGGCTGTTCAATTCCTACTATGAGACCCTGGGCGAACGGGTCGAGCGGGGAGAGCGGGGGCTGATGACCCGCCCCTCGCTGGCCGAGGTCATGGCTTATCGCGACGAGATAGACCGTCGCATGGAGGCGCGGCTGGCCGAAGGACTGGACGACGGGTCTGAACGCTATCTGTTCGAGCTGGGCCTGAACCACGAAGAGCAACATCAGGAACTCTTCCTGATGGACCTGCTGAACCTGATGGCGCGTTCGCCGCTGGATCCGCCGGCCTATGAGTTCGAGCCGCGTGCAAAGTCGCTACAAGAGCGGCGCGAGGGGTGGGTTTCATTCGAAGGCGGGTTGGCGGAGATCGGCGCGGGCGAGGACGGCTTCGCCTTCGACAACGAGAAACCCGTCCATAAGATCTGGCTGGAGCCTTTCTCGCTGGCCGCCGACCTGACGACCAATGCGGACTGGATCGCCTTCATCGACGACGATGGCTATCGGCGAGCCGAGTTCTGGCTGTCGGACGGCTGGGCGCGGGTGAAGGCGGAGGGCTGGACGTCGCCCCTTTACTGGCGGGAGGAGGCGGCAGGGTGGAGCGTCATGACCCTGGCGGGGCGGCGACCCGTTGATCCAGCCGCGCCGGTGCGCCACGTCAGCTTCTACGAGGCCGACGCCTTTGCACGATGGTCGGGACGGCGGTTGCCGACCGAGGCGGAATGGGAGCAGGCCGCGCGGGCCTCAGCCGGGGCCTTCTCGAACCTGGCGGGCGAGGTCTGGCAATGGACGGCCAGCGCCTATGCTCCCTATCCGGGGTTCCGTCCGACCGAGGGGACGGCGGCGGAGTATAACGGCAAGTTCATGGCCAATCAGATGGTCCTGCGTGGCGGGGCGTTCGCCACGCCCGAGGAGCATACGCGGCCCAGCTATCGCAACTTCTACTATCCCCATCAGCGCTGGATGTTCGCGGGTGTCCGTCTGGCGGCGGACGGAGCCTTGGTCGAGGAGACGGGCGCGCACGACGCCTTTCGTCAGGACATGATCGACGGCCTGTCGCGCCGGGTGAAGGCCCTGCCGCCCAAATGGTTTTATGATGCCGAAGGGTCGCGGCTGTTCGAGGAAATCACCCGTCTGTCGGAGTACTATCCCACCCGGCAGGAGGCGGCCTTGCTGCGGCGGGTGGCGCCGGAATGGGCCGAGCGCTTCGGCCCGGACGCGGTGCTGGTCGAGTTGGGCTCTGGGGCCAGCGAGAAGACGCGGATCGTGTTGAACGCGGCACGAGACCTCGCGGCCTACGTCCCCATCGACATCAGCCCGACGGCGCTGAATGAGGCGGCCGAGCGTATTGGCGCCGATTATCCGGGCCTGAGGGTTCTGCCGGTGGTCGGCGACTTCGAGCACCTGGCGCCGCCTCCCGACAAGGCCGGGCAGGGGCGAAGGATCGGCTTTTTCCCGGGATCGACCATCGGCAATCTGACGCCAGAGGCCGCGGTGGCCTTGCTGCGGTCGGCGCGGCAGGTAATGGGCGAAGGCAGCCTGTTCATCCTGGGCGTCGACCTGGTGAAGTCGCCAGAGGTTCTGATTGCGGCCTATGACGACGCCCAAGGGGTGACGGCGGCCTTCAATCGCAACCTCCTGGTTCGCGCCAACCGCGACCTGGGCATGGATTTCGAGCCCGAGGCTTTCGACCATGTGGCGCTTTGGAACGCCGAGCATTCGCGGATGGAGATGCACTTGCGGGCCGCCCGGCCGATGACGGTGCGCCTGGGCAAGCTGGCCTTCCGCTTCGGCGAGGGCGAGACCATCCACACCGAGAGTTCGCGCAAGTATGACGAAGCCTCTGTTCGGGCTTTGGCTTCGGCGGGCGGGTGGCGTCTGGAGGCGTTCGAGGTCAGCGCGTCCCCAGCAGTCGCTCTGGCGCTACTGGCAGCGGAAGAGTAGGGCGGAGACCAGTAGCGCGTAAAAAAAGCGGCGCGCCGAAAGGCGCGCCGCTTCAATGCATGATGCAGACGATCTCAGCCCTTGGGGGCGTCGTTGTCTGTCTTGCTGCGAGATCCATGCGAGGCCTCGCCGCCCTTGCGGCCCGCCTGGGCGGCCAGGCTGCGGTCCTGAGAGAAGCTGCGCTTCTCGCTGGGGACGCTGGCCCCGCCCTTGCGGGCGATCTCGCGTTGGCGTTCGGGGTCCATCGAGGCGAATCCTCGTTTGGAAACACCCGACCCGCGGGTGGGCTGACCTTCGGCCATCGGTTGTTCCTTTCTAAGACGGCGGCGCTTGGCTGATGAACCCGGTCGGAAGGTCTAGGTTCCGGGGAAGGATGATTTCCTCGTTCGCCGACCCGCGCGACCCACGGCGGATGAGACGCGCCCGGGACGTGCTCGGAACCCCGGCGGGCGCGGCGGGTTGATCGGCCATCCCCAAAAGGACTTGAGACATGCCTGATCCCTATGCGTCCACGCCCTCGCCGGAAGACATCGTCAACGGCAGTTCCTACCGTTCGCAGACGCTGGAAGAGGAAGCCGACGCCATTCTGGTGCGTGGCGCCTCGCCAAGGCCCTTGCGGGCGGCGGTGCGCGAAGACGCGGCCGAGGCGAGGGTCTGGGCTGATCGACGCGTCAAACGGGTGCGCGACGCCATCCGGGACGAGCCGATGCGGGCGACGCTTTATGCCTTGGGAATCGGAGTGATCATCGGCCTGCTGGCCGCGCGCTAGATCAGGACGGACCGCTCGCCGGACGGGCGATCGGCGCGCGCGACATGGCCTGATCCGAGACGTAGGGGTTGCTGCGTCGCTCGGCGCCGAAGGTCGAGTGGGAGCCGTGACCCGGTACGAAGGTCACGTCGTCGCCCAGAGGCCAGAGCTTTTGCGTGATGGCGTGCAGCAGGGCGCCGTGGTCGCTACGCGGGAAGTCGGTGCGGCCGATCGAGCCCTGGAACAGGACGTCGCCGACCTGAGCGAAGCGGGCCTCCCGGTTGAAGAAGACGACGTGGCCCGGGGTGTGGCCGGGGCAGTGGACGACCTCCCAGGTCGTTTCGCCCAGCGTCAGAACGTCGCCGTCGTTCAGGAAGCGCGTCGGGGTGAAGCTGCGCACGTCAGGCAGGCCGTACTTCTGACCCTGGGTGGGAATCAGATCGATCCAGAATTGGTCCTCGGCCTGGGGGCCGATGATGTCGACACCGGACTTTTCCTGCATCTCGGCGGCGGCGCCGGCGTGGTCGAGGTGGCCGTGGGTGATCCAGATGGCCTCCAGCGTCAGGCCGCGCCGCGCGATCTCGCCCAGAATTGCATCCACGGAGCCGCCGGGATCAATGACGGCGGCCTTGTTCGTCCTGGTGCACCAGACGGTCGTGCAGTTCTGCTGCAGCGGCGTGACGGGCGTGATGAAGACGCCGATGGGGGCAGGGGACTGGCTCATGGTTCTTCAGATAGCGAGGCGAAGACGCCAAAGGAACCCGCGTGCGTTGACCTTTCCGCCCCTTCTCGACATAAGGGCGGGCTTCGAGGAGCCGCTCCAAAAGGGCGGCCCTATTGCTTTATCCACCGCGCGCCGTCCGGCGTCGCCCCAGAGCGTCAGAATCCCGACCATGCAAGTCGTCGAAAAGTCGAACGAAGGCCTCAGCCGCGTGATCGCGGTGACCATCCCGGTAGCCGAGCTGAACGAAAAGCTTGAAGCGCGCATCAAGGAAGTCGCGCCCCAGATGAAGCTCAAGGGCTTCCGTCCGGGCAAGGTGCCGGCCGCCCACGTCAAGAAGACCTTCGGCCGTGACTTCATGGGCGAAATCATCAACGCCTCGCTGAACGAAACCAGCCAGAAGGCCCTGGACGAAGCCAAGATCCGCCCGGCCGCCCCGGCCGAGATGAAGCTGATCTCGGACATGGACAAGGTCATCGCCGGTCAGGAAGACCTGGCCTATGAAATGTCGCTGGAAGTCATGCCCGACTTCACCCCGGTCGACCCCAAGACCCTGAAGCTGGAGCGTCCGACCTACACCGCTTCGGACGAGGACTTGGACGAAGCCCTGAAGGAACTGGCCTCGCAGGCCAAGACCTACGAAGACAAGACCGGCAAGTCGGTCAAGGCCGCCGAAGGCGACCAACTGACCATCGACTTCGTCGGCAAGCTGGACGGTGAAGTGTTCGAAGGCGGCTCCGCCGAGGACGCCGACCTGGTGATCGGTTCGAACCGCTTCATCCCGGGCTTCGAAGAGCAGCTGAAGGGCGCCAAGGTCGGCGAAGAGAAGACCATCGAGGTCACCTTCCCGGAAGAATATCAGGCCAAGAACCTGGCCGGCAAAGCCGCCACGTTCGACGTCAAGGTCAAGGCCATCAAGGCCGAGGCCGAAGCCAAGATCGACGATGAGTTCGCCACCCGCATCGGCCTGGAGTCGCTGGACAAGCTGAAAGAACTGCTGAAGGCCAACCTGGACCAGCAGTACGCCGGCGCCGCCCGCTTCAAGCTGAAGCGCGCCCTGCTGGACCAACTGGACGAAGCCCACGACTTCGCCCTGCCGCCGAAGATGGTGGACGCCGAGTTCGAAGGCATCTGGGCCCAGGTGTCGGCTGACAAGGATGCCGGCCGTCTGCCGGAAGAGGACGCCAAGAAGTCGGAAGACGAACTGAAGGCCGAGTACAAGAAGATCGCCGAGCGCCGCGTGCGCCTGGGTCTGGTGCTGGCCGAAATCGGTCGCGCCAACAATGTCGGCGTGACGGACCAGGAACTGTCGGGCGCCATCATGGCCGAAGCCCGCAACTACCCGGGTCAGGAAAAGATGGTTCTGGACTTCTATCGCCAGAACCCGAACGCCGCCGCCCAGCTGCGCGCGCCCATCTATGAAGAGAAGGTCGTCGACCTGATCGTCGGCGTCGCCGAGGTCACCGACAAGCCGATCTCGAAGGAAGAGCTGCTGAAGGAAGAAGACGAGGGATAAGCCCCTCTTCGCCAACTGCAGATGATGAACAGGCCCTCGCGTTTCGGCGCGAGGGCTTTTTCATGGGTTCTGACCAAGAATTAATCTGTGCGTCGCCCGGAGCCTCATTCCGGCCTGCATGCTGATTTCAGTAACGTAACAACGAAATCCGGAGGCGGTAATGGGTGCAGTGTTCGCAGCGGGCCTGATGAGCATGACGATGATGATCGCGCCTGCCGATCGAGCGCAGTCACAGCAAGCCGATGGAGTCCAGGCCACGACCGAACTTGAGGATGTCGTGGTGCGGGGGCGTCGTCTGGACGAGCAGGTGCAGGGCTTTATTGACGAGGTCTCTGCTCCGCCGGTCGGGCGTGGACCCGCGAGATGGCAGGACAACATCTGTGTCGGCGTGGCCAATCTAAGGGGCGAGGCGGCGCAGTACCTCGCGGACCGCGTTTCTGAAGTGGCGACGGAAATCGGCCTCGAACCCGGGGAGCCGGGCTGTCGGCCCAACATCCTGATTATCGGAACGGATGACGGCCCCGCGATGGCGCGAGGGCTGGTCGAGGCCCGTCGCAACGTCTTCTGGCCGGGCGGGGCGGGCATGAGCCGCAGCCGGGCCGCGCTCGAGGCCTTTCAGAGCAATACGGACCCCGTGCGCTGGTGGCATATCAGTGTGCCGGTCGACTCCCAGACGGGTGCGGTCGCCGTCCGGCTGCCCGGAGAGAGTGCGCCGATGGTCGCCAAGACGACGTCCGGTCGCCTGCGCACGACGATCCGGAACGACTTGAGCCGCGTCATCATCATCGTGGACATGGCCCGGGCCGATGGTCTGGATATGCGTCAGATCGCTGACTATGCCGCCATGGTGGCGTTCTCGCAGGTCGATCCGGATGCTGACACCCAGGGCTACGATTCCATCCTCAACCTGTTCCGAAATCCGCAGCAGACTCCGGGCCTGAGCGACTGGGATATGGCCTATCTGAAGGCCCTTTATGGTGCCGAGCTCAATCAAGCATCGGCGAGGCATCAGGCCGGCGAGATCCAGGGGCTGATGGCGCGGGATCAGAAGCGCGCTCAAGCGGCGGTTGCTGAATCCGATTGAGCGAGCGCAGAAGCAGCCGTCGCGACCCTTGCGCCGTGCGCTTCGGGTGGTGATATCTTGGCGACTAAGGTCGCGGCAGCGAGTCGCGCCGGCAGAATTCGAAAAAGGCCTTCATGCGCGATCCGATCGACTACATCTCCAACAACCTGGTGCCGATGGTGGTGGAGCAATCCAGCCGCGGCGAACGGTCGTTCGACATCTTTTCGCGCCTGCTGCGCGAGCGGATCATCTTCCTGACCGGCCCGTTCGAGGACGGCATGGCCTCGCTGATCTGCGCCCAGCTGCTGTTCCTGGAATCGGAAAACCCGAAGAAGGAAATCAGCATGTACATCAACAGCCCCGGCGGTCAGGTGACCTCGGCGCTCGCGATCTACGACACCATGCAATACATCAAGTCGCCGGTCTCGACCGTGGTCATGGGCATGGCCGCCTCGGCCGGTTCGCTGATCCTGACGGCCGGTGAAGCCGGCCAGCGCATCGCCCTGCCGAACGCGCGGGTCATGGTGCACCAGCCCTCGGGCGGCTTCCGCGGCACGGCCTCGGACATCGAGCGCCACGCCGAGGACATCATCGCCACCAAGCGTCGCCTGAACGAGATCTATGTCCACCACACGGGCCGGACCTATGAAGAAGTCGAGCGCACGCTGGACCGCGACCACTTCATGACCGCCGAGGAAGCCAAGGCCTGGGGCATCGTCGATCACGTCTACGACAAGCGTACCGAGGCCGACGCGGACGGCGTCAAGGCCCCCTGAGCCTGAGCTTCAGGACCTGAGATGAGCGAGGCGGGGTCTGGCGACGGGCTCCGCCTCGAATCGTTTCAGGGCGCGTGCTATCAGGCGCTCATGCAGTACACGCGCGATTCCAAAGGCACCGTCGAAGTCGACGGCGACATCTATGAGTGGGAGATCCGCCGACAGCCCCAGCCCAAGTCGGGCGGGCAGTGGGAGGGCATGGCCGTCACCCTGTGCCTGGTCGACTTCAAGCGCGAAGCCATCATCCAGTTCCCGCCGCCGCTGCGCCCCAATGGCCGGCCGGATGTCGAGAAGCAGCGGGTCAACGTCGACGCCGTTCGCAACGCCGTGATCTCGTCGATGGAGGCGGGGTGGAATCCCACCTCGCGCGGCAAGCCCATGGTCTTCGATGTGGACGCCGACGGTCACTGACCGCAACGGCCTCGCGATCAGGGGCGGCCGGTGAAGACGCGGAAGCCCTTTTCCCCGGCGATGGCGATCATCTCGGTGTCGCCGGAGGTGTCGCCATAGGCGGCGGCCAGCGTCATGTCGTCGCCATAGGCCGCGCGCAGGCGGCGCACCTTTTCCTCGCCCCGGCAGTTCTCTCCCACGAAGGCGCCGGTGACGCGGTCCTGAGCATCAAAGACAAGCTGCGTGCCGAGCAGACCCTCGGCCCCCAGGCGGCGTGCGAAGGGGGCGACGGTCGTTTCGGGCGAGGCGGTGACGATGACACGGTGCGCGCCTTTCTCGCCCCAGGCCTTCCAGCAGGCGAGGGCGTCGGGGCGCATGAAGCGGTCCCAGACCTGATCGGCGTAGCGCTCGGCCTCGGCCTCCAGCGCCGTGCGCTCCAGGCCGTGCAGGAATTCACGCACCGAGGCGGCCTTGATGCGTCCCCGGTCGCGGTCGCTGATGTAGGCGGCCAGCGCCGGAGCCATCTTTGCCAGACCGATCGCCCAGCCCGCCGCGCCCGCCCGCCAGCGCAGGAAGGCGGTGAAGCTGTCGCGAATCGTCAGGGTGCCGTCGAAGTCGAAAGCGACGATCGGGCGCTCCCCAACGGGGGACTGGCGAAACGAGTGTGCGGCGCCCATGTCAGACATTAGCCGTGATCCCCATAGAAACTGTTCGGTCCGTACCTGTTCGCGACACTTCAATGCGTTGTCGCGTCGCAACAGGCTTGTGGCGGAACGTGTGATGGGTGATTGTCTTTTTTTGAAGACCTTCGTGCATAGATTCACGGATCAGTTGCGAAGGAAGCGCCTTTCGTCCCATGTCGGGCCGGATCGCGGGAGTGAGAAGGGTCTATGACCAAAGCCGCCGGCACCGACGCCAAAAGCACCCTGTATTGCTCGTTCTGCGGAAAGAGCCAGCATGAGGTCCGCAAGCTGATTGCGGGACCGACGGTGTTCATCTGCGATGAATGCGTCGAACTGTGCATGGATATCATCCGCGAAGAGCACAAGATCGCCTTCAAGACGACCAAGGACGGCGTTCCGACTCCGAAGGAGATTCGCGACGTTCTGGACGACTATGTGATCGGGCAGAGCCACGCCAAGAAGGTGCTGAGCGTCGCCGTTCACAACCACTACAAGCGCCTGAACCACGCGACGAAGAACAACGACGTCGAGCTGGCCAAGTCGAACATCATGCTGATCGGGCCGACCGGCTCGGGCAAGACGCTGCTGGCCCAGACGCTGGCGCGCATCATCGACGTGCCCTTCACGATGGCCGACGCCACGACCCTGACTGAAGCCGGTTATGTCGGTGAAGACGTCGAGAACATCATCCTGAAGCTGCTGCAGGCCTCGGACTACAACGTCGAGCGGGCCCAGCGGGGCATCGTCTACATCGACGAAATCGACAAGATCTCGCGCAAGTCCGACAACCCGTCGATCACCCGCGACGTGTCGGGCGAGGGCGTGCAGCAGGCCTTGCTGAAGATCATGGAAGGCACTGTCGCCTCCGTGCCTCCGCAAGGCGGCCGCAAGCATCCGCAGCAGGAATTCCTGCAGGTCGACACCGCCAACATCCTGTTCATCGTCGGCGGCGCCTTCGCCGGCCTGGAGAAGGTGATCTCGGCGCGCGGCGAGGGGGCCTCGATCGGCTTCGGCGCCAAGGTCAAGGAGATCGACGAGCGCCGCACCGGCGAGATTCTGAAGCAGGTCGAGCCTGACGATCTGATGCGCTTTGGCCTGATCCCCGAGTTCATCGGCCGTCTGCCGGTTCTGGCGACGCTTGAGGACCTGGACGAGACGGCGCTGATCAAGATCCTGACTGAGCCGAAGAACGCCTTGGTCAAGCAGTACAAGCGTCTGTTCGAGATGGAGAACGTGACGCTGACCTTCACCGACGACGCCCTGTCGGCGGTGGCCAAGAAGGCGATCACCCGCAAGACCGGCGCCCGCGGCCTGCGTTCCATTCTGGAAGGCATCCTGCTGGAGACCATGTTCGAACTGCCGACCTTCGAAGGCGTTGAAGAGGTTGTGGTCAACGCCGAGGTGATCGAGGGCCGCGCCCAGCCGCTGCTGATTTACTCGGAAGCCTCCAAGAAGAAGGCCGACGGCGCCGCCTGAGGCTGACGCTTGTCACAGACGCAGGGGGCGGTCCGGCGACGGGCCGCCCCTTTCGCTTCGTCCTCTGATGAAACGGCGCCACAGGGGGCTTGGGCGCGAAATCGCCGCAAGAACGGCGTGACGGCACGATCTGACCGGGTTCGATGAGAGCGCAGGGCGGGCCGTTCAGCGTCACCGCCATTTCACGCTTCTGTGGGCCTTGCGTCCGCTACGCTTGAACACGGCGTTCGCAGCGCCACATACTCATACGAAAGCCGCCGATAATGGCGGGCTGAGTCGAGACGTCGACGCATTCGCGCCGAGACGGGTCGGTTCAGTGGGCCGGAGATCCACGAAGGCCCTGGAAAGTACGCATCATGACCGAGAGCAAAATCCTCCCCGTCCTGCCGCTGAGAGACATCGTGGTCTTTCCGCACATGGTCGTGCCGCTGTTCGTAGGACGCGAAAAGTCCGTGCGGGCGCTGGACGAGATCATGAAGGGCGACAAGCAGATCCTGCTCGCCACCCAGAAGAACTCCGTCGACGACGATCCTGCGCCCGACGCCATCTATCAGACCGGCGTGCTGGCCACGGTTCTGCAACTGCTGAAGCTGCCCGACGGCACCGTGAAGGTGCTGGTCGAGGGTAAGGGGCGCGCCCACCTGACGCGCTTCACCGACCGTGAGGATTATTACGAGGCCGAGGCCGTCGAGATCGCCGACGAGGAAGGCGACGCCTCGCAGAGCGAGGCCCTTCTGCGCGCGGTGATCGAGCAGTTTGAAAACTACGTGAAGCTGAACAAGAAGGTCCCGCCCGAGGCCCTCAGCTCCATCCCGCAGATCAGCGATCCGTCCAAACTGGCGGACAGCGTGGCCGCGCACCTGTCGGTGAAGATCATCGACAAGCAGGGCCTGTTGGAAACCATCGCCGTCCCGGCGCGCCTGGAGAAGGTCTATGGCCTGATGGAGGGCGAGATCAGCGTCCTTCAGGTCGAGAAGAAGATCCGCTCGCGCGTGAAGCGCCAGATGGAGAAGACCCAGCGCGAATATTATCTGAACGAGCAGATGAAGGCGATCCAGCGCGAGCTGGGTGAGACCGACGACACGCGCGACGAACTGCTGGAACTCGAAAAGCGCATCCGCAAGACCAAGCTGTCCAAGGAAGCGCGCGCCAAGGCCGAGGCGGAGCTGAAGAAGCTGCGCAACATGTCGCCGATGTCGGCGGAATCGACCGTGGTGCGCAACTACCTCGACTGGCTGCTGTCCGTGCCGTGGGGCAAGGCCAAGACCAAGCCCATCGACCTGCAGAAGGCCGAGGACATTCTTGAGGAGGACCACTACGGCCTCGAGAAGGTCAAGGAACGGATCATCGAGTATCTGGCCGTCCAGGCGCGCACTGGCAGCCTGAAGGGCCCGATCCTGTGCCTCGTTGGTCCTCCCGGCGTCGGCAAGACCTCGCTGGCCCAGTCCATCGCCAAGGCGACCGGGCGGGAATATGTGCGCATGTCCCTGGGTGGCGTGCGTGATGAGTCCGAAATCCGCGGCCACCGCCGGACCTATATCGGCTCCATGCCCGGCAAGATCATCCAGTCGATGAAGAAGGCGAAAACGACCAACGCCTTCGTCCTGCTGGACGAGATCGACAAGCTGGGTTCCGACTGGCGCGGCGATCCGTCCTCGGCTCTGCTGGAGGTGCTGGACCCGGCCCAGAACTCGACCTTCGGCGACCACTATCTGGAGGTCGACTACGACCTGTCGCAGGTCATGTTCGTGACGACAGCCAACAGCCTGAACATGCCTCAGCCCCTGATGGACCGGATGGAGATCATCCGGGTCAGCGGCTACACCGAGGACGAGAAGGTCGAGATCGCCAAGCGCCACGTCCTGCCCAAGCAGCTCAAGGACCACGGCCTGAAGGAAGGCGAGCTGATCGTTCCGGAAGAGACGATCCGCGACCTGATCCGCTACTACACGCGCGAAGCCGGCGTGCGTTCGCTGGAACGCGCCCTGGGCGGTCTGGCCCGCAAGGCCGTGCGCGAGATGGCCAAGACCAAGGCCGTATCGATCACCGTGGACGCGGCCAAGCTGGCTGAATATGCGGGCGTCAAGAAGTTCCGCTATGGCGAGACGGACGCCGAGGATCAGGTTGGCATCGTCACCGGTCTGGCCTGGACCGAGTTCGGCGGCGACATCCTGACCATCGAGGCGATCAAGATGCCGGGCCGCGGCCGCATGACCGTGACCGGCAACCTGAAGGAGGTGATGAAGGAGTCGATCTCCGCCGCCGCCTCCTATGTTCGCAGCCGCGCCCTCAGCTTCGGCGTCAAGCCGCCGGTGTTCGAGAAGACCGACATCCACGTCCACGTGCCGGACGGCGCCACGCCCAAGGACGGCCCCTCGGCCGGCGTGGCCATGACCGTGGCCATGGTCTCGGTCCTGACCGGCATCCCGATCCGCAAGGACATCGCCATGACCGGCGAGATCACCCTGCGCGGCCGGGTGACCGCCATCGGCGGCCTGAAGGAGAAGCTTCTGGCGGCCCTGCGCTCCGGCGTGAAGACGGTGCTGATCCCTCAGGAGAACGAGAAGGACCTTGAGGATGTGCCGGCCAATGTGAAGTCGGCGCTGGAGATCGTGCCGATCTCGACCGCCGACGAGGCGCTGAAGTGGGCCCTGACCGGCACGCTGACGCCGGTGGAGTGGGACGAGGCGGCCGAGCCGCTGCTGCCCGCGCCGCAGGCTCCGTCGACGCCGGACGGCGCCGCCGTCAGCCACTAGGTCCGACAATCTGATCGACAGCGCGCGGCCCGGGCAACCCCGGGCCGCGTTGCTTTTGACCTCAGCGTCAGGAAGGCCTTAAGTGCGCCCCGGGGAATTTTGCTGGGGAGCAGAAACGATGAACAAGACCGAGTTGATCGGCGTCATGGCCGACGCGGCGGGCATCAGTCGTGACCAGGCCAAGCTGGCGCTGGAGGCCTTCACCGACAACGTGACCGCATCTCTGACCAAGGGCCGCGACGTGCGCCTGGTTGGTTTCGGCAGCTTCATCGCCGTCGAGCGCAAGGCCGGAACCGCCCGCAATCCGCAGACCGGCGAGGCCATCGCCCGCCCGGCGTCGCGCACCGCCCGCTTCCGGGTTGGGGAAGGATTGAAAAGCGCCTTGAACGGCTGACCAGAGACGGGCATGAAGCGCGCCTGACGCGCAACGTCATGAGGGCGGCTAGCTCAGCTGGTCAGAGCATCTCGTTTACACCGAGAGGGTCGGCGGTTCGAACCCGTCGCCGCCTACCATTTTTTCCATAAAATACAGTGAGTTGTCGGAAATCTGGCGGCGTCAAATGTTCCGAGCTCGGATCAATTTGGGGCGAGGGGCAATAGGGGGGCATTTCTGCGGATTTCGCTGAAATGGCCTGAAATGGTTCTGGTCGCTCGAGGCCGGTTTGGACCCCAAGCGATCAGCGCTTGATGGTATTTTCGCATGAAGGGTTGTTGGGGCGTCGACTAGACGCCCGAGCCTGATCCATCGGCCCCGTCGAACCCAGCCGTGACGATTGCTGCAGGGATCGAGGCCACGATTTCTTCACCGTGGATCACATGCACCATGAAGGCGCTGGCGTGCCGCGCCATCAACCGCTTGGCTTCGCTTGTGGCGGCCTGGGCGCATTCGGCTTCCAGGACCTCGAGGTGCGAGGGTGTCGGGCCACCAGTTTCGATCAAGCAGAAATAGACCACGGCAAGTCTCTCAGACCAAAAGGCGGGAGTTTGCGGCGTGCGCTACCGATCTCTTCCAGTCGCAGGCGCCCGGATGATCTCGGCCTGCAATGCATCATGGCTACACTGAATAATGCCTGTGCGTCCTAACCTATGTTGGTCGCCATATTTCCCTTCCGTGTTTCAGTCCGCTGTCGTGAAGGCTGGGGTCGGTTTTCCAGGCTCGGCGGTGGGGCAGGTCTTCCCAACCCCTTCGCGCGTTTCGCAAGGCTCCGGGAGTGTCGATGAAGCGTTCTGGATGCAAGCTGCTGATCCTCATGATTTGCGCTACCGCCATCTTCACTCTGGTTAGCCTTGGCGTCCTCGCCCAAGGCATTGTTGCCTTGGGGTGAGAACTGCGCACCGGCCGCGCTCCTCGCCGACGGTCGTCGCTGGCTGGGGGACGCATAAGACTGGATGAACTTCGTGCTCTTCGGCCTTGGTGTTCTGTTCACGAAAGGCGTCCTTTGGACAGGCAAAGACGGTGGAGACCGCGCGATGGCCATGGTGGCGCGCAGGCGGCGCCGGGGCGAGGCCGCTGTGCCGCCTTGTGTGCTCAGGAACCTGTTTCCGGCCGATCGGTTGATCGCTGACAAAAGGAGACGTTTCATGAGTGATCATCTGACTCCAGCCGAGGCGGAGACGGCGTTTTGGAAAAGCCTCAAGCAGTCCAACACGGGCATGCTGGGGATCGAACGACCGGGGTATCATCACCAGCCGATGACTGGATTTGGCGAGCCCGAAACCGGGACGATCTGGTTTTTCACGCGCAACGACACGGACTTCGCGCGAGATGTCGCCGCCGGCGGTCAGATGGGAATGTTCTGCTACCAGGCCAGGGACGAGAAGCTTCAGGCCTGTATTCACGGGAGGCTGGCGATCGATCTGGATCGCGAGCGCATCGACCGATTCTGGAACCCGGTCGTTGCGGCCTGGTATCCCGATGGAAAGGCCGATCCGCATCTGACGCTCATACGCTTTGATGGCGATGACGGGCGGGTCTGGGTTTCGGACGCGGGTGTGCTCGGCTTCGGTTACCAGATCCTCAAGGCAAACCTGACCAAGAGCACGCCTGACGCTGGCGAGGTAGCGGACGTCAATCTGGGCTGACAAACCGTCGCATATTTAAAGATGGGGGCGGATCGTCGGGTTGGGCGTCCCTGCTTGAGGGAGCGTTCGCACCCTGGCCTGATCCCTGACCTGTTCAGTCAGGGGGCGGGTTTACGACCGCGTGCCGGACAGGCCAGAGACCAAGTCAATAAGCACGGGCGAAGGTTCAAATCGCGCCCCTTTTCGGTTTCGAGGTCGGGCGCCTGCAACGCGGTAGGGTTCCAAAGGACCAGGACCTGACCTTGCGGGCCTGCGCGATCCGCTCCCGGGAACCGTAGCGCTCGGCTTTCGCTCTCTCTGGCCACGGAGGAAACATGAACCAGATCCATGTCATCGAGCGGGCCTTTCAGATCGCCGACGAAAACCGCGCCTGCATCAAGATCTCCGATCTCCATGAAGCCCTGGTGCGCGAGGGCTACACGATCACCGATCTCATGCATCTGCAGGGCTGGACCATCCGCGAGCAGTTGCGGACTCGAATGAAGGCGCGCGCGGCGGCCCGCCCGGGGCTGTGCACGGCCACGGCCTGACGTCTTTCACTCCGGGGCGAAGATCGCGGGGCGTCGAGCAAGGGCCTTCAAGGGGGCGAGGTCTGGGGACGCTGAGCCGGGTTGGGGTTGGCGCGCCGCTTTTGGTCGCCCCCTAGCCGGCGCGCGCCAATGGAGCCAAGGCGACCACGCCCCCCGGCGCGGAGAGGTCGTGAGACGGTGAACCGGGATGCGCGGGCGACCAGGAGACGGCTTCCGCATCGAGGCCTGGACTCCTTACCGCCGGCCGGGAGGCCGCAGAGGCCGGCGCGACAGCTTCGCCGCAACCGCAAGAGGCCTGACGCAGGCCGTCGAGGTTGAGCACCTGGACCCTTCCTCGCCCGAAACGCACGAGGTCCTGACTCTGAAGACGGGCGGCGGCGGCGTTGACGCTCGTTCTCTGGACCCCAAGCATCCCCCCGAAATCCGCCTGGGTGAGAAGGAGCGGCGCGCCGTTTCCGCCGCAGTGAAGGCGAACCAGCCATTTGGCCAGCCTTTCAGGCACCAGGTGCGAGGCGTTGCACGCCGCCTCCGTCGCCAGGGCGTCAAGACGGGCCGTCGCATGACGCGCCACGAGACGGGTCAGCCATTCCCGGCCCATGGCCTCTACGAGGGGAGCGGCGGCGACACGGCAGACGATGGTGTCGATCAGGGCTCGCGCCTCCGGGCGACGGGCCCCCGGCTCAAGAGCCTGGTCCCAGCCGTGGACGGACCCGGCTGTCACCGCCGCCACGCAAATGCGGCCGCCGCCCGGGAAGAGGCCGACCACGCCGGAGAGAATGAAATAGAGCCCGCCGTCGTTCGGCAGGACCTCGCCGGCCGCCAGCGACGCCATTCGACCACCGGCCTCTATCCGGGCTTGGGCGTCAGCGGGCAGGGCCTGGAATACCGGGTGATCCTGAACCTCAAGACGAGAGCGAGGGGAAGAGGCCATGGCTGTCAGGCCGGTCCTAGTCTGCATGCCGCACTCCTAAGAGGGGGAGTGTGGCCCATGGCGGGGCGGTCGCCACTTACATGGGTTAGGAGGCCTAGGGGCCGGTTGAACGCGTACGCCTGCGACCCTGGTGAACCGGGATCGTCTCGGCCCGGGGACGGTTCACCGCCTGGCCCGGGTAAGGCGCCGCTTCGGCGTCGGTTGAACGGCGGAGGCGGCGCGCCGTGCAGCGGAGGAACCGGGCGAGGGCTGGATGGTTTTGCAAGCGTTGCCGCAATGGGCGGCGCGGACTCTGGAGGTCATCCTGATCAGTCCCCTGATCGACAAGCTGTCGCGTCGAGATTTCATCTCTGACGAGGAAAAGGCCGTTCTGGCGGACGTGGTCGCGCCGCCAGTCACCTTGAAGGCCGGCGACAACATCGTCGAACAATATGATCGCCCGTCCCGCAGCACGCTTCTGCTTGAAGGCTTCGCGGCGCGATATGTCGTGCTGATGAACGGCGCCCGCCAGATCACGGAACTCAACGTCCCGGGCGACTTCGTCGACCTCCATAGCCTGCTGATGAGTCCGATGGATCATGGCGTGATCTGTCTGACGGACTGCAAGGTGGGCTATTGCCCCCACGAGGCCCTGCGCTTCATTTCCCAGACCCAACCCCATCTGACGCGCCTTCTGTGGTTGGAGACCCTCATCGACGCCGCCGTGCACCGCCAATGGCTGGCGGGTTTGGGGCGGCGCACCGCTTTCGCTCGGTTCGCCCACTTCCTGTGCGAGGTCTATCTTCGCCTGTCCTCCGTGGAACGGGCGGAGGGACATCGGATGGTGCTGCCTCTCAGCCAGGCCATACTCGCCGACGTGCTTGGCCTCTCGGCCGTCCACGTCAACAGGTCCGTGGCCCAGCTCCGCGCCGACGGCCTTGTCGAATGGAGGGGGCGCAACATCAGGATCCTGGACTGGGACCGGCTGGTGCGGGTGGCGGAGTTCGATCCGACCTATCTGCGCCTGGGGCGCGATCCGGTCTGAGCCTGTCTAAGGCGGCACGGCGAGAGGTCCCCCCGGCCGCGTTCCTCAGTGACGCCCGGTGCGTCGGGGCCAATGGGGATGGTGCAGGCGTCGGGACGTCCGCATGTCGGGCGTCCGGCCTAGCAAGATGGCGACGAGGCGCCGCCACAGTTCCTCAGGTCGAGGCATGACCGGCCTCCTCGGCAAGGGCGCACTCTGATCCTGCTCCGAGCAAGATCAAATAACATGGGTTAACCCTGCGGCGGATGAGAGGGTCTCTAGCCCGCCATCAGAGGCTTGGTCCGCAGTCGGCGCTCAGGTTGGCGGCCTGGGCCAGGCTCGTGAGGTTCTGAAGCACCGCCCGCCCCGCTCGGTAGTCGACCAGGGCGTTGCGCCTGAGCTGCTGCAGGGTCCGGTTCATGTGCACCGCGCTGAGGCCCAGGATATCGGCGAGAATATCCTGGGTCAGAGGAAGATGGAGCACCCCCGCCACGACAGGACCCAGACGCGCCTGGCGTTCGTGGAGCTCCAGCAGGAGGTGGGCTGTGCGTTCGTAGGCGCTAAGCCGACCAAGCCTTATCACTTGGCGCGCCATGCGCAGGCGTTCGGCCGTGCGGTAATGCCTCCAGGCCTCCAGCAACGGCGCGCTCTGTGTGCGTAACTCGGACATGCCGGTCCAGAAGGCGGTGCCGTCGATCGTCACGACGTCCGTCAGGGCCCAGACCAGCATGTCGGTGTCGACGGCGCCCGATGCGACAATCATCTCGCCGGGGAGATTGAGGCCCACGATCTGACGACGTCCGTCCTCCAGCATGGCGCCGCGCGCGGCCCAGCCCTTGAAGACCAGTCTGGCTTCATTGCGCTCCGGAGCCAGGATGACCGGCGTTCCCGCCGCATGGGTCTGAAGCGCGCCGGTGAAGCAGTCCCGGATGTAGGCGATGTCGTCGGCGCCGAGCGGCCCGAAACTGGACAGCATCCGCTCAAGCGACGCGGTGTGACGAGTTTCGAGATGGGTTTCCGACTGATTCTTCATGGCCTTAGACCAACAGCATGGCTTCGGCGTTTTTGTTCTTCACATAGGTTGGTTTCGCGCGACTTGGCGCGCGGCACTGGAGGCCCGGGCTCGATAGCAGAACCCTCCGGCCTTATGCATATGTCGGCTCTCCGTACCCGTCCGCTGTGAGGCGGCGGACGGGGAGGCGGGCGCATCACACGGTCTCGCGCTCGCCAGCCCGATGTCTCCAGGGATTCGCGGACGAGCCTGGCCGCCATGTCCCCGATGAGATCAGGAGTTTGCGCCATCGACGGCCAAGGCTGTCCGTCAGGTGACTTTCTTCGCGGCCGTGAAGCCCAGGAACAGGAAGACTATGAAGACAGTCAAGGCGAGGAATCTGGCGATCCCCCCGCGGTCCCGGCGATTCCGCCGAACCCGAGAAGTCCGGCGACGATGGCGATGACGAGAGACGGCGGCTGCTGCAAACGCCAGCTCGCGCTGCGGCTCCGACCTACGCTTGGACGTGGCCGATGGCCGGGGCGTTGGAACAGATCGCGACCCGCCTGGTTAAAGAAGCGGAGGGTGTTGCAATGATGATCCTAGTCTTGACCGCGGCCATCCTGCTGGATGCGTCGCCGAAGATCGACCGTCTCCCGAAGAGTGAAAAAGCCGTGGCCGCTCAGCATGACGCGCCGGCCCCGCTTCTGACTGTAGCGGTGACCCTCGAGTGCACCGCGCGGGCCGCCGGGCGGGTCGAGGATTGCCGCGTCCTGGGCGAGACCCACCCTGGTCTCGGCTTTGGCGAAGCGGCCATAGCCCTGATGCGTGACGCCGAGGTCGAGCCGGGCCCCAAGGATTATCAGTTCGCCCGCACGATCCAGTTCACGCCCTGAGCTGATTGCTTTGCCGGCGCACGCCGCTCAGGCGTGAGACCGATGGCCTCGACCCCGCCGAGAAAAACCAGCACAGGTTATTGCGTTGAGCGCTCCGCCCTCTACGCAGGGACGCTCCCGTCGCTCACCCGAGGTCAGACTGCTGATGATGTTGTTCCGTCGCCCGCCCGCGGGCTCGAAGACCGAAGCCTGGTCCGGAGCAGGACTGGCCCTGGTCCTGGCCTTCTTTCTGGCGACAAGCGGCGTGGCCTGGCTCAACGTCCAGGTGCTGAGGGCGAATAATCAGCAGATCATTCACACCCATCAGGTGATCGTCGCCGTCGACGACCTCCTGTCGACGGTTCAGGACGCCGAGACAGGCCAGCGCGGCTATCTGCTGACGGGCAACCCCCTCTACCTTCAACCCTACGACATGGCCGCGGCCGCCGTGGAACGCCGTCTGGAGGAGGTGGCGCGCCTGACCCGGGACAACCCGGTGCAGCAGGCCCACCTGAGTCAGGTCCGCAGACATGTCGAAGCCAAGATGACCGAGCTGGACGCCACCATCCAGGCGCGTCGCAGCGAGGGTCTGCAGGCCGCCGTGTCCAGGATGAGCACGGATCGCGGCAAGGCGGAGATGGACGCCATCCGGAGCGAGGTGAATCTGATGAGGCAGGAGGAGCAGAAGCTCCGCCTCGCACGCCTCCAGGAGATGGACGCCGCCTATCGCACAGCCCTGGTCAGCGGCGTCCTGTCCGGGCTCCTTGGCGCGGCCCTGACCTTGGGCGTCTACGTCCTTATCCGGCGCAGCGCCCGTCAGAAGGCCCGCCAGGAGTGGATTCACAAGGGCCAGGTCGGGCTGGCGGACGCCATGATGGGCGATCAATCCGTAGAACAGCTGGCGGAAAGCATTCTGGCCTATCTGGCGCGCTACGCCGATGTTCAGGCCGCCGCCCTCTTCAAGGGCGAGGGCGGCGTATTCCGGCGCGTCGCGGCCCTCGGCGTTCCCGCTGATGCGCCTGTCCCGGAGCGTTTCGGCCCCCGCGAGGGCCTGTTGGGGCAGGTCGCCGCCGAAGGGTGCGCCCTGACGGTGCCCGAGGTGCCGGAGAACTACCTGACGATCGGCTCGGCGCTGGGACGCTCCAAGCCCCGGCACCTCGTCATCGCCCCGGCCCGCGCTGACGGCGAGATCAACGCTGTTCTCGAACTGGGTTTCCTTCGTCTTCCCGACGAGCGTCTCCTCGCGCTCCTGGAGGAAGCCGCGCCGCTGATCGGCACGGGATTGAGATCGGCACGCTACCGGGCCCGGTTGCAGGACATGCTGGAAGAGACCCAGCGCCAGTCCGAAGAACTTCAGGTCCAGAGCGAAGAGCTACGGGTCTCCAATGAGGAGCTGGAGGAGCAGGGGCGGGCCCTCAAGGAATCCCAGGTGCGTCTGGAACAGCAGCAGGCTGAACTGGAGCAGACCAACAGCCAGCTCGAAGAACAGGCCCAGGTGCTGGAAACCCAGCGCGATGATCTGGAGCGTGGATCGGCCGCCCTGGAGCTCAAGGCCCGGGAGCTGGAGCAGGCCAGCCAGTACAAGTCCGACTTCCTCGCCAACATGTCCCATGAGCTGCGCACCCCGCTCAATTCGCTGCTGATCCTGTCGAAGCTCCTGGCCGACAATCCCGACGAGACCCTGTCGGAGGACCAGGTCAAATACGCGCGCACCATCCAGTCTTCGGGCAATGACCTGCTGACCCTGATCAATGACATTCTCGATCTGTCGAAGATCGAGGCCGGCCATATCCAGGCCCGTCCGGAAGCGGTCTCCCTGCAGCGCCTCGGAGACGATATCCGCCAGATGTTCCAGCCGGTGGCCGACGATCGCGGCCTCGCCTTCGAGATCGACCTGGGATCGGGCGATGACGGGGTTGAGACGGATCGCCAAAGGCTTGAGCAGATTCTGAAGAACCTTCTGTCGAACGCCTTCAAGTTCACCGAGAAGGGCAAAGTGAGGCTTTCGGTCACGGACGCCGGACCGGACGAGGTGGCCTTCGCGGTCTCGGATACGGGCATCGGCATCGCCCCGGAGCAGCAGAACAGCGTGTTCGAAGCCTTCCAGCAGGCGGACGGCACCATCAGCCGCCGCTACGGCGGGACCGGCCTGGGCCTGTCCATCTCGCGCGAACTGGCGCGTTTGCTCGGCGGCCGCATTGGTCTGGAAAGCCGGGCCGGCGAAGGCAGCGTCTTCACCCTGATCCTTCCTCGAACCTATGACGCCGCGCGCGTGGCGCCGCGCGAAGCGCCCTCCGGCGCGAAGGCTCCGGCCCCAACGGTCCGGGGGCCAGCGCCTCTTGCGGCGGAAGCGGCGACACTCGCCCGGGCCCTGGACGATGATCGTGATCACCTGGCCGGGACACGTCGCCTGCTTCTGGTCGTCGAGGACGACGACCGTTTCGCCGCCATTGTCCGGGACCTGTCACGGGAGCTGGGATTCCAGTGCATTCTGGCGGGCACGGCCCAGGAGGCTCTCAAGCTCGCCAAGCGCTATCGACCCAACGCCGTCGTGCTGGACATCGGCCTGCCGGACCAGTCCGGCCTCACCGTGCTCGACGTGCTCAAGCGCGACGACGACACCCGCCATATTCCCATCCATGTCGTCTCCGCCGATGATCACAGCCAGACGGCCCTGTCGTTGGGGGCAGTCGGCTATGTGGTGAAGCCAGTGGGGCGCGAGGCGCTCGCCGAGGTGCTGCGATCGCTCGAGGAGAAGCTCACGCGAACCGTGCGGCGCGTCCTTATCGTCGAGGACGACGTGGTTCAGCGCGAAGCGGTCAGCGAGCTGCTGGAATCGGGTGATGTCGAGACGGTGGGCGTCGGCACGGCCGCGGAGTGCCTGGAGCAACTCAAGAGCCAGACCTTTGACTGCATGGTCCTCGACCTGACCCTGCCGGACGCGTCCGGCTTCTCCCTTCTGGAGACCCTCAGCCGCGAGGGCGGGCAGGGCTATCCGCCGGTCATCGTCTACACCGGTCGCGATTTGTCGCCAGAACACGAACAGCAGCTTCGTCGCTATTCCAACTCCATCATCATCAAGGGCGCCAAGTCGCCTGAACGGCTCCTCGACGAGGTTTCCCTCTTCCTTCACCAGGTGGTCTCGGAGCTGCGCCCTGAGCAGCAGAAGATGATCCGCAAGGCCCGCCATCGCGACGCCGTGCTGGAAGGACGGCGGATCCTCATTGTCGAGGACGATGTGCGCAACATCTACTCCCTGACCAATGTTCTGGAGCCGCGCGGCGCCCGCATCGAGATCGCGCGCAACGGCAAGGAGGCGATCGAGCGCCTGGAGCGGTCTGCTGAAGATGCCGAGCAGGCGATCGATTTGGTCCTGATGGACGTCATGATGCCCGTCATGGACGGCCTGACCGCCACGCGCGAACTGCGGAAGGATCCGCGCTGGCGCGACCTGCCTGTTCTGATGCTGACGGCCAAGGCCATGCCCGACGATCAGGAGCGCTGCATCGCAGCGGGGGCGAATGACTACATGGCCAAGCCTCTGGACGTGGACAAGCTGCTCTCTCTCGTGCGCGTCTGGATGCCCCGTTGAGTCCGGTCGCACCCCATGAGGTGGAGGACATAGAGATCCAGCTGCTGCTGGAGGCCCTGTTCCAGCGCTACCATTACGACTTCCGTCACTATGCGCGGGCTTCGATCAAGCGCCGCCTGCTCCAGGCGCGCACCCATTTCGGCCTGCCCAGCCTGACGGCTCTGCAGGAGCGGGTTCTGCATGATCCGGAGATGCTGCCGCGGCTGCTGGGTTTCCTGACGGTCCAGGTCAGCGAGATGTTCCGGGACCCGGCCTATTTCCGGGCCCTGCGCGAACAGGTGCTGCCGCACCTGCGGACCTATCCGTCCCTGAAGGTGTGGATCGCGGGGTGCAGCGCCGGCGAAGAGGTCTATTCGCTCGCCATCCTGTTTCGGGAGGAAGGTCTTTTCGAACGGACGATGTTCTACGCCACGGACATCAATCCCGATGCGCTGCGGGCGGCGGAGGCGGGGGTCTATTCTCTGGATCGCATCCGCAAATTCACCGAAAACCACCAGAAGTCGGGCGGTCGAACCTCGCTGTCGGACTACTACACCGCCGACTACGGGCGAGCGGTCTTCGACAAGTCCCTGCGGGCCAATGTCGTCTTCTCGGACCATAGCCTGGTATCGGACGCGGTCTTCGGCGAGATGCAGCTGATCTCCTGCCGCAATGTGATGATCTACTTTGATCGTCCGCTACAGGACCGCGCCGTCGGCCTGTTCAAGGATTCCCTGGCGCGCGGTGGCTTTCTGGGGATCGGCTCCAAGGAGAGCTTGCGCTTCTCGCGGCACGTCGGCGCCTTTGCCGACTTCGTGCCGGAAGAGAAGATCTATCGCAGGCGCGAGCCATGAACCCCCATCCCGCCCGCGCTGTCGTGATCGGCGCCTCGGCCGGAGGCGTGCAGGCGCTGCTCGCCATCCTGCCGTCGCTTCCCGCCGACTTCGCCCTGCCGATCCTGGTGGTCCTGCACGTGCCAGCCGACCGGAGCAATGTGCTGGCGCCCCTGTTTGCGTCCAAATGCGCGCTCACGGTGAAGGAGGCCGAGGACAAGGAGCCCGTGGAGCCAGGCGTGGTCTATTTCGCCCCTTCCGACTATCACCTCCTGGTCGAGGCTGACGGCGCTCTGGCCCTCTCGTCCGACGAGCTGGTCAACTACTCCCGGCCTTCCATCGACGTCCTCTTCGAAAGCGCCGCGGACGCCTACGGAGCCGGTCTGGTCGGTCTGGTTCTGACGGGGGCCAACGAAGACGGGGCGGCGGGGTTGAAGGCGGTCGCCGCCGCCGGCGGTCTGGCCTTGGTCGAAGACCCGGCCTCCGCCCATGCCCGCCCCATGCCGGAGGCCGCACTGCGCGCCTGTCCGGTCGCACAAGTAATGCCGCTCGCGCGCATTCTCGAAGTTCTGAAAGGTCTAGGCCAAGCATGACGCGCCCTGACAAGCCGATCCATCTCCTTCTCGTCGACGATCTCGAGGAGAACCTCCTGGCCCTGGAGGCCCTGCTGAAGCGCGACGGCGTGGTTTGTCTCAAGGCCAGGTCCGGCGACGAGGCGCTGGAGCTCCTGCTGGTTCATGACGTCGCCCTTGCCCTGGTCGATGTCCAGATGCCGGGGATGGACGGGTTCCAGCTCGCGGAGTTCATGCGCGGCAACGCCAATGCGCGTCACGTTCCGATCATTTTCGTCACCGCCGGCAGCGCCGATCAGCAGCGACGCTTCAGGGGCTACGAGGCCGGAGCGGTGGACTTCATCCAGAAGCCCGTCGAAACGGACATCCTGAAGAGCAAGGCGAACGTCTTCATCGAGCTCTACCGCCAGAGACAGGAGATTCTGTCGCATCGGGATGAGCTCAAGGCCTATGCGGCGGCCCTCAGCGCCGCGGACCGGCGCAAGAACGACTTCATCGCCATGCTCGGACACGAGCTGCGCAATCCCGTCATGGCCTTCCGGGCAGGGCTGCAGTTGCTCGAGCGGCAGCAGGATCCGGAAAAGAGCGCTCAGATCCACACCCGAATGGAGGTCCAGGCCCACCATTTGGCGCGGCTGATCGAGGATCTGCTGGACGTCGCCCGCATAGACCAGGGCAAGATCTCGCTTCAGCGTGAGCGGGTGACCGTGCAGAGCATCATCGACTCGGCGGTGGACACCAGTCGTCCCAAGATCGATGCCGGGCGCCATGACCTGACGGTGTACGTCCCGGGTGCGCCGATCTGGCTCGACGGCGACTTCACCCGCCTGTCCCAGGTGGTGAGCAACCTGCTGACCAATGCGGCCAAGTACACGCCGTCGGAGGGGCGGATCGAGGTGTCGGCCAACCGGGTCGAGGACCGCGTGCGGATTGATGTCGCCGATAACGGAGTCGGCGTGCCTCAGGATATGCAGGTCCGGGTCTTCGACCTCTTCACACAGTCCAAAGGGCCGGACGACAGGTCGCGTGAAGGCCTGGGCATAGGCCTCGCCCTGGTTCGCCAACTGGTCGAAATGCATGAGGGCGCCGTTGAACTCGAGAGCGCCGGGGCGGGGGCAGGGAGCCGGTTCACGGTCTGGTTCCCGGTTGTCGCCTAGGCAGACTCTGCCGGCTTTCGGACACTCGGGAACCGGCTGATCGCCGAAAGGTTCGTACTGCGAATGTAGAGCTTGTCGACCTCCGGGGCGGCGGCTCCAGTCAGGAGCAGGGTATGCGGAAATTGGTCTTGGAGAGCGAGCGACGGGCGAAAGCCGGTGGAAAAGAGCCGCGGGCGGAAAAGCGGTTGCAGCCTGTGGCGCCCCGGAAGGCCAAGGCTGACGCCGTAGCCAAGGCGCGGGTTGTAGCGCCTGACCTCGCCGCGCGGATCGGCAGCACCCCCGCCACCAAATTCAGGGGGGATCCCGACATCTTCGGTCGGCTGGTCGAGGACCACGATCGCCATCGCGCGCTCCTGGCCATGCTTGAGGAGACGAAGGGGAAGTCTCCTGATCGCGAGCGCCTCTTTGTTGAACTGGTCCATGAACTGAAGGCGCACGCCGCCGCAGAAGAGCAGGCGCTCTGGTCCAGCGTGCTGCGAAACCCGGCCACGACGGACTTCGCCCGCCACGCCGTCGCCGAACACAAGGAAATCGATGATCTCCTGGCGGACCTGGCCGCGCGGGACATGGCGTCGCCCGGATGGATCCGCCGTTTCGCCGCCCTGCGCGAAGAATACCTGCATCACATCCGCGAGGAGGAGCAGGAGCAGTTTGTCGCCGCTGAAGAGGTCTTGAGCCTTGCGGATCGCCGCTTCATGCGCACCGTCTTCAACAGGCGCAAGCAGGAAGAGAAGGCGGCCGCCGAGGTAGAGAAGAAGATCCGCCTCAAGGCCTGACGGTAATCTAGGGGGCGTCGCCGCGTGACGTCGGGGAGGCGGTCAGCCGGGCAGCGACCTCTGATCGGGTCGCATCTTCTCAAAGGAGACCGCCGCAACGCGCCGCGCCAGGAGGTAGCCTGTGGGCGGAAGGCGAAAAAGCCCGGAGAAGGCGAGATCGCGCAGGTTGAGCCCGCCGGCATAGGCGCCGAAGGCCGGCAGGATCAGGCGGCTCCCGTCCGAAGCAAAGCAGGGGCGGCGAACCGAGCCTGCGGGGCCCTTTACGCGTGCGCAGGGATGTAGGTGTCCCGCGACCTCGGCCTCCACGGGCCCGGGCGTGGGTTCGTGGCGAAGCGAAAGACCCGCGACCTCGAACAGGTCCGCTGTTTCGCCGCCCAGGTCGCCTGCGCCTTCGGGGTCGTGATTGCCGACGACCCAGATCAGCCTGACCCTTTCCGCCAGGGCCCTGAGACGTGCGCGCTCGTCCGAGACGAGACGTGTCGGCGCTCCACGGTCGTGGAGGGTGTCGCCAAGCAGGACGACGGTTCGGGGGGCGAGGGTCGCCACCTCGCGCTCCAGGCGGTTCAGGGTTTCGCGCGTGTCGTAGGGCGGAAGGAGCTGTCCGCGGGCGGCGTAGGCGGATCCCTTTTCGAGATGAAGGTCGGCGACCACCAGGGTACGCTCCGCCGGCAACCAGAGGGCGCCGGACACCCGAAACACCACATCGGTTCCGGCCAGGCGCGTTGCGAAGGCGCCGTCGTCCGCCAGGCTTGAGACGGTCAAGACATGGCCTCGTCAATCAGGGCGGCGTCCTCCAGCATCATGTCTGCGGCGGTGGTCCCAGGCGCACGCTCCGTGCCGATCTCCATCAGCAGGGGCACGGCGAAGGGGGAAACATGCTGGAGCCGCTCAACCCTGATCCGGCCCGAGATGCGGGTGAGAAACTCCCCCAGGCGCGCCAGGTCGAGAAGTCCGCGCGCCGCATCCTCGCGCGCGCAGGACAGGAGCAGATGGTCCGGATCGTGTCGGCGCAGGGTGTCGTAGATCAGATCGGCGGAGAAGGTGACCTGCCGTCCGTTCTTCTCATGGCCGG
Source organism: Brevundimonas sp. UBA7506 (assembly GCF_002479495.1). Lineage (GTDB taxonomy): Bacteria > Pseudomonadota > Alphaproteobacteria > Caulobacterales > Caulobacteraceae > Brevundimonas. The sequence goes on along the minus strand of NZ_DLNQ01000005.1, from coordinate 536,622 downwards.
GGATGCGGCGCTCGATCAGGCCGCTGATCAGCGCACATTCCTTGAAGGCGCGTCTCACCATGAAACTCTCATCCAGCCAGGCTTCAAGATCGTCCCCCAGCATGTCCTGCTGGAACAGGGCGTCGAAATCGAGGCTTTCCATCGGCCGCAGGGACCAGACGCAAAGCGCATAGTCGTTGGCGAGGTAGCCGATCGGCCCGACCCCGGCCCGGTCCAGTCGGCGGGTCACCAGCATGGCCAGGGTGGCGTGGGCCAGCCGGCCCTCGAACGGATAGCAGACCATGTAGTGCCGTTTGCCCCGGCTGAAGGTCTCGACCAGGAGATCATCCTCACCGGGCAGGCTGGAATGCGACTGCTGGGCGAACAACCATTCGCAGACGTCGGGCGGTAGCCGGGACCATGACGCCTGGTCGCTGATCATCCGCCGGACACGCTTGGCCAGGAAGGTGGAAAGCGCAAATCTGGAGCCGCCCCAGCTGGGAACCTTGGGCTGTTTCTCGTCCGAGCGGGTGACGATCGCGTCCGTCGCCCGAACCCCCTCGAAACGCCAGATCTCGCCGGCGAAGAGGAAGCTGTCGCCCGGGGTCAGCTGTTCGAAATACCACTCCTCGGCCTGGCCGATCTTGCGCCCGGCGCCGCGTCGACCCGCAAGCCGGATGTTGAGGGTCTGCGCCGTGACGATGACGCCGACATTCATCCGGTGCCGTCGTGCAGTCTCCTCATTGAGGACGCGCCAGCGGCCATCGGAATTGCGTATGATCCTTCGGAAGCGATCATAGCTTCTGAGCGCATAGCCGCCTGTCGACACGAAATCGACGACCTGCTCGAAGGCCTCCCAGGAAAGTCCCGCATAGGGCGCGGCCCGGCGCACCTCCTCATAGAGGTCAGCAAGGTCGAAGGGCTCCGAACAGGCGCAGCCCATGATGTGCTGCGCGAGGACGTCTCTCGCTCCGATCCGGGGCGGATCGCCGTCGAGGGCGTTTTCGGCCACCGCCTCCGCCGCCGCCTGGCACTCCAGCATCTCGAACCGGCTGGCGGGAACCAGGATAGCGCGGGAGGCCTCGTCCAGCCTGTGGTTGGCGCGTCCGATCCTTTGCACCAGCCGCGAGGCGCCCTTGGGCGCCGCAAGCTGGATGACCAGATCAACGGCGCCCCAGTCGATGCCCAGATCCAGCGTCGAGGTGCAGACCACCGCTCTCAGTTCATGGCGCGACATCGCCGCCTCGACCTTGCGGCGTTGCTCGGCTGAAAGGCTGCCGTGATGCAGAGCGATCGGCAGGTTGTCGTCATTGAGCCGCCATAGCTCCTGGAAGGCGAATTCGGCCTGCCAGCGGGTGTTGACGAAGACCAGGGTCGTGCGCGCCGTCTTCAGGGTCTCATAGACCTCCGCCATGGCGTGCCGGGCGGTGTGACCGGCCCAGGGGACCCGGTTCTGCGACAACAGAACCTCGAGCCGGGGCGGCGCGCCGGCCTGGCCAAGGACGATGTCGTCGCCTCGGTCCGACAGCCAGCGTCTGACGCGGGCCGGATCGTCCACGGTCGCCGACAGACCGACGCAGCGGACGCCAGGCGCAAAAGTCCTCAGCCGCGCCAGCCCCAACGACAGCAGGTCCCCTCGCTTGGATCCATGGATGGCGTGGATTTCGTCGATGATCACGCATTCCAGATCCTGGAAATAGTCGCGCGCGCCCTTCCAGGCGCAGAACAGGGCCAGCTGTTCGGGCGTGGTCAGCAGAATGTCCGGGGGTGACGTCCTCTGACGCTGGCGGCGGGCCTGGCCGGTGTCGCCCGTGCGCGACTCCACGAGGATGGGGAGATCCATGTCCCTGACCGGGGTCAGGAGGTTCCGTTCGACATCGACCGCCAGGGCCTTGAGGGGGGAGATGTAGAGGGTGTGAAGGGTCTTGCGGCCTTTGCGCGGGCCGCGTTCGGCCAGCTGCAGCAGGCTGGGCAAGAAGCCGGCGAGGGTCTTGCCGCCGCCTGTCGGCGCCACGAGCAGGACATCGGCGCCGGCCTTCGCTTTCTCGATCATGTCCAACTGGTGGGGGCGCAGCGTCCAGCCGCGATCCACGAACCAGTCGCGAAAGGGTGCAGGAAGCTGGCGTGTCGGATCCAGGGCAGACGTCGTGATCCGATGAGGCTTGGCCATGGTTTGAGCAACCCTCGACGGGAGCGCGCGTTCCCCGAAGCGGAGACGCAGGCTGTGCATGTCGGGGGTTGAATGGCGAGGCTGACCCAGAAACGCGACCTGAGGAGCGGTCGATCTCTTTGGGCCGACAGCCCGTTTACAGGGACGTCGGTTCGTCCTCTGAAGCAGGCCGTTTCGGTTGATGTCGCCGTCGTCGGCGCCGGGATCAGCGGCGCCCTGATGGCGCATGAGCTATCGCGCGACCACAGGCTGGCCGTCCTTGATCGCAGGGCGCCCCTGATGGGATCGACCATCGCCTCGACAGCGCTCCTGCAATGGGAGATCGATCTTCCACTGGAGGCGCTTGCGAGACGCATAGGCCGACCGAAGGCGCAGCGGGCCTATCTGCGCTCGCGGCGCGCGGTCGACGACCTGAAACAGCTCATCGTCCAGGAGGGTATCCGTTGCGGCTACCGCGATCGCGACGCCCTCTATCTTGCCGGTGACGCCTATGGCCGCAGAGCCCTCGAAAGCGAGGCCGCAGCGAGGGCCGACGCCGGGTTGGAGAGCCGTTTTCTGCCGGCGGCGGAGGTTCTTGATCGGTTCGGGATCGACCGAACCGGCGCTATCCTCAGCGGCGGATCGGCCAGCGCCGATCCTGCTCAACTGACCGCGGGACTTCTGAGGCGCGCCCAGGCCCGGGGGGCAAGGCTCTTCTCACCGGTGGATGTGATCGAAGCCGTGTCGGATCCTGACGGGGTGACCCTGGTAACCAGCGCCGGTTTCGCTGTACGGGCTTCAGCGGCGGTCTTCTGTTGCGGTTATGAACGTCCCAAGGGCGTGACTGCGCCTGACTCCAGGGTGGTCTCGACCTGGGCGCTCGCGTCAAAGCCGGGATTCTCCGGTCCAGCCTGGCTGCGAGACACCCTCGTCTGGGAGGGATCAGACCCCTACCTCTACATGCGCACGAGCAACGACGGGCGATTGATCGTCGGCGGCGAGGATGAGGATTCGCCCACCGCCCACGCCAGCCAAGCGCTTCTGAAACGCAAGACAGCGCGCATCCTGGCCAAGCTTAAACACCTGCTTCCCGAGGTCGTGCTGGAGGTCGGCTACGCCTGGGCCGGAGCCTTCGGCGAGAGCGCCACCGGCCTGCCCCATATCGCGCCTGTCCCCGGAATGGCCCATGCCTGGAGCGTCATGGGCTTTGGGGGCAACGGCATCACCTCCTCGGTGATCGCCAGCCAGATCGTGGCGGCCTGGGTGAGGGGAGAGACTGACCCGGACGCGGACCTCTATCGTCCCTGACAGGGAGCCCGCGGGCGTCCTTGGCGTTAGGCCAACTCACTGCGGCCGGACCGGTCGAGTTCGGGACTGACCTATGATCTCCATGGCCGATGTGGTGGGCGTCGCCGCCGCCCTGTGCTCCGTCAGCAGTTTCGCGCCCCAGATCTACAAGATCTGGAAGGAGCGCGACGCCTCCAGCGTCTCGCTCAAGACCTACGCCCTGACCGTGAGCTGCTTTATTCTATGGGTGTGTTACGGCCTGCTGACCGACGCATGGCCCGTGACGCTCGCCCACGGCTGCGCCCTTGTCATGGCCAGCGGCGTCCTGCTGATGAAGTGGCGCTTTGAACGGAAGGCATAGGGACCGCCAAACGCACCGGATTGATCGAGGTCGCGCGGCGGCTCGCGGCCTTCTGTTCGGTACAGGACTCTTCGGTCGTTAGGCGGCCGTGGCGCGACCGCGATCTCGCGTCAGCGCAGTCCCTGAGGAACCCGGGTTTCGGGGGCGGGTTGAACGAAGGCGTCTGACCGGCCTTTCGCTCGATCCGGCGATGACCCGATATCAGGGAGATTTCGACATGCCCGCCAAATCCGCAGCCCAGCAGAAGGCGGCTGGGGCCGCCCTGGCCGCAAAACGGGGCGATGCGCCGAAAAGCAAGCTTCGGGGCGCCTCGAAGTCCATGGAGGAAAGCATGACCCGCAAGGAGTTGGAGGAGATGGCTTCAACCCCACGCAAGGGCAAGCCGGAGCACACGGGCAAGTCGGCGTGATCCCTGGTTCCTTTGTCCTCTTCGCACACCTGGGAGACGCCTGATGACTCAACCGGATAGACCTGCCGAACGCACCGGCCGCGAGGCCGAAAATGAGAATCTGCGCCCGCCGGACCGGGCCGGACAGCCGCCGCGGCCGGCGACCGAACCCAGGGGCTCCAAGGCCTCCGGGCTATCGACCGAAACGCGTACGGATCCGGGCTCGGGCGAGCCCAATCCCCGACACAGGGACAGCCGCTAGCCGAAGTCAGGGTGCGGGCGAGGGCGCATCAAGCATGGCTTCCAGCGTATGCAGCTCGTCCGCCTCCCTGGCCGGCTTGTCCCAGCGGATGCGGCTGATGCGGGGAAATCTCATGGCGACGCCGGACTTGTGGCGTTTGGACCTTTGCAGGCCCTCGAAGGCGACCTCGAGCACTAGTCCGAACTCGCGCGTCGCCGTGACGGAGCGGACGGGACCGAAACGCTCGACCGTGTGCTCGCGCACGAACCTGTCGAGCTGTTTCAGCTCTTCGTCGGTGAAGCCGAAATAGGCCTTGCCGACGGGGGTGAGCACATGGACGCCGTCGGCGTCCTGGGTCCAGACCCCGAAGGTGTAGTCGGAGTAGAAGCTGGAGCGCTTGCCGTGACCGCGCTGGGCGTACATCAGGACGGCGTCGATCAGACGCGGATCGCGCTTCCACTTGAACCAGGGCCCTCTGGGACGGCCGGCTTCATAGACGCTGTCGAGCCGCTTCAGCATCAGCCCCTCCGCCGACTGCGGATCGCCCGGCGGCGGCTCGGCGCGACGGGCCGCCAGGTCTTCCCAGGTCCGGAAGGGCACGAGGGGCGACAGGTCGATGCGGTCAGAGCTGATCTGGGCGACGAAACCTTCCAGGCGCTTGCGGCGCTCGGCGAAGGGCAGGGCGCGCAGGTCTTCCCCGTCGGCGGCCAGAAGGTCGTAGGCGCGCACGCCCGCCGGGTGGCTGATCATCAGCCTGGCGTCCGCCGTCTTGCGGTTCAGCCTTTGCTGCAGGTCGCCGAAGGGAGCGACCCGACCCTCGCGCAGCACCAGAAGCTCGCCGTCGATGACCCCCTCGTAGGCCAGGGCGGCCACGACATCGGGAAAGGCTCCGGACACATCCTCGCCGGTGCGGCTGTAGAGGCGTTTGACGCCCCCTTCGCTGACTGCCTGAACGCGGATGCCGTCCCACTTCCATTCGGCGGCGTATTCGCCGGGCTCCAGCCTGGGCAGGTCGACGGCTTCGTCGATCGGCTGGGCCAGCATGACCGGGCGAAAGCGGCCGTGCGCCATGGCCGAGGGGCGCTCGGTCCTGCCGTCCAGCCAGGCCAGAAGGTCGGCATAGGGCGGGGGCTGGGCGTGCCAGACTTCCTGTATGTCGGCGACCTCGACCCCGCCGAAGTCCGCCGCCGCCTGCCAGGCCAGTCGCGCCGAGACGCCGACGCGCAAGCCCCCGGTCACCAGCTTCAGCAGGGCCCAGCGCCCGTCGGCGTCAAGGGCGTCCAGCCAGGCTTCCAGCAGGGCCTGAACCTCGACCCGTTTGGCGGTGTTCAGCGTGTCGATCACCTCGGACAGTTCCGGCTCCCGGTTGGCGCCGTGACGCGCAGGCCAGATCAGGGCGACGGTCTCCGCCAGGTCGCCGACATAGTCGTAGGACAGGCGGAAGAGCTCGGGGTCGACCCGCCCCTCGACGACCTGACGAATGACAGCCGGCTTGGCGGCGGTGAAGGAGAGGGCGCCCGTCAGGGCAGCCAGCGCCCAGCCCCTGTCGGGATCGGGGGCGTCGGCCAGGTGGTCGCGGATCAGCCGCAGCTTGGCGTTGCGCGAGGCGGTAAAGGACAGCCGGTCCAGCAGGGCGGCGAAGGCGCGCATCAGTCGTCGTCCTCGTCTTCATAGCCGACCAGATGCAGGGCGCGCGCCTTCAGCCCCTGGAGTTCAGCCCAGCGCCGCAGGGCGTCGTCGCGGCCGTGGGTGATCCAGATTTCCTGCGGCGACAGCTCGGTCAGGGTGGCGGTCAGCTCGTCCCAGTCGGCGTGGTCGGAGAGGATCAGCGGCAGCTCGACGCCGCGCTGGCGCACCCGCGCCCGGACGCTCATCCAGCCCGAGGCGAAGGCCGTGACAGGCTCGGGGAAACGTCGGCTCCAGCGGTCGGCGATGGCGGAGGGCGGAGCGACGACGATGCGCCCGGCTAAGTCGGCCTTTGATCCCGTGGCCGGGGCCAGCGGTCCCAGATCGACGCCGAAATGCTCGTACAGCCGGTTCAGCCTTTCCAGGGCGCCGTGGACATAGATGGTCTCGTCATAGCCCGCCTCGCGCAGCAGACGGATGACGCGCTGCGCCTTGCCCAGGGCGTAGGCGCCGACCAGATGGGCGCGCTCCGGGAACTGCTGGACCGAGCGCAGCAGCCTTCCGATCTCCTGGGCGTCGGGAGGATGGCGAAAGACCGGCAGGCCGAACGTCGCCTCGGTAATGAAGACGTCGCTCGGCACGGGCTCGAAGGCGGCGCAGGTGGGATCGCGACGGCGCTTGTAGTCGCCCGAGGCGGTGACGGTCAGGCCGCCCTGACGGACGGTCGCCTGGGCCGAGCCCAGAACATGTCCGGCCGGGGCCAGGGAGACCTCCACGCCGCCGACCTTGAGCCGCTCGCCATAGGCCAGGGCCTGGGTGCGCCCGGCGAAGTCCGCGCCATAGCGCTCGCCCATGATGGCCAGGGTCTCGACCGTGGCCAGGACGGCGCCATGTCCCGCGCGGGCGTGATCCGCATGACCATGGGTGATGACGGCCCGGTCCACCGGGCGCGGCGGGTCGATGTAGAAGTCGCCTCCCGGGCACCACAGGCCGGCGGGGGTGGGCTGGAGGACCGAGGCGAAACCTTGATTGGGCGAGGGCATGCGCTTTCAGGCGTCTCCAGGTGAAGGCCGTCGCCCGGCGGCGGCAAGCGCGCCGTGGGACGGCAAGGGAGAACGCGGCGGGCTCGCCAGCGTTGCGAGGGTCGGGTCGGCGGCCGGGTGGAACGTCGCGAGGGACGAGGACATTAGATCGGCGTCCCCCGCGCCGCCCCTGGCCGGGGCCAAGCACCAAAACGAGGAAGACCCATGCCCGATCGCCTCGCCATGCAGGATCCGCGCAGCCAGTATCCCCGACCGCCCTTTCCCCGTCAGCCCCAGGCTGAACCCGGCCTGGCGGGCCGGATGATCCCGCGGCCCGACCACGGAGAGGACAGCTATGTCGGACATGGCCGTCTGAAAGGGCGCCGGGCCCTGATCACGGGCGGTGATTCCGGCATCGGGCGGGCGACGGCGATCGCGTTTGCCCGAGAAGGTGCGGACGTGGCCATCGGCTACCTGCCGTCCGAGGAGGCGGACGCCGCAGAGGTGGTCGCCCTGATCGAGAAGGCCGGGGTTAAGGCCCTGGGCCTGGCCGGCGACGTCAGTGACGAAGCGTGGAACAGGACCATGACGGCCCGCGTCGTCGAGGCGTTCGGCGGCCTGGACATCCTGGTCGTCAACGCCGGCCACCAGCAGTACCGCGAGGATATATCAGAGGTCTCGACGGCGGATTTCGACGCCACGATGAAGACCAACCTCTACGCCTTGCACTGGATTTGTCAGGCCGCAGCGCCTCATCTGCCGCCGGGCGCGGCCATCATCACCACCGCCTCGATCCAGGCTTATGAGCCGTCGGACATCCTGTTGGATTATGCGACCACCAAGGCCGGGATCGTCGCCTACACCAAGGCCCTGGCCAAGCAGATGATCGAAAAGGGCGTGCGCGTGAACGCCGTCGCGCCGGGCCCCTTCTGGACCGTCCTTCAGCCCAGCGGCGGTCAGCCCCAGGAGAAGGTCGAGCGGTTCGGGGCCCACAGCGCCTTCGGCCGGCCGGGGCAGCCCGTGGAGATCGCTCCGGTCTATGTCCTGCTGGCCTCCCAGGAAGCCAGCTTCGTCACCGGAGAGGTCTGGGGCGTGACCGGCGGGGCCGGGATCGGCTGACCAAAAGCCCGCCTGATCTAGGCGGCCTGCCGCCCTTCGTCCGGTCGAAGGGTCAGGACCCGGACGCCGTCGCGGGTGACGGCGACGGTGTGTTCGAACTGGGCGGACAGCTTGCCGTCGGTGGTCACGACGGTCCATCCGTCGTCCAGGGTTTCGACGGTGCGGCGGCCCTGGTTGAGCATGGGCTCGATGGTGAAGACCATGCCTTCGCGCAGTCTCATGCCGCTTCCGGGTTTGCCGAAGTGCAGGACCTGAGGCGCTTCGTGCATCTCGCGGCCAATGCCGTGGCCGCAGAAGTCGCGTACGATGGAATAGCCGTTCTTCGTCGCGTGCCGCTCAATGGCGTGGCCGATATCTCCCAGAGTGGCGCCGGGACGGACGGTGCGGATCCCTTTCCACATGGCCTCATAGGTGGTCTGGACCAGGCGTCGGGCGGGGCGGGCCACATCACCTACGAGATAGGTCTTGCTGGAATCGGCGATGAAGCCGTCCTTCTCCAGCGTGATGTCCAGATTGACGATGTCGCCGCCGCACAGGATCTCGTCGGCGGACGGCACGCCGTGGCAGACGACGTGGTTTCGCGAACTGTTGAGCACGAAGCCGTAGCCGTACTGGCCCTTGCTGGCAGGTCGAGCTTTCAGTTCATCGACGATGAAGGTCTCGACCAGGCTATCGATCTGCAGGGTGCTCATGCCTGCCAGCGTCAGGCCGTCCAGATAGGTGAAGACCGAAGCCAGCAGCCGTCCGGCCTCGGCCATCAGTTCGATCTCGGCAGGGGTCTTGGTCATGCGACGGCAGAGCCGGCCAGGTCGGCGCAGACGCCGGCCGCCTTGAGTTCGCGCGCGGCCAGTTCCTGAAAGGACAGGCCGGGGTTCAACTCGCCCAGCATGCCGATCCTGATCCAGAAGGCGGCTTGGGCGTTGATGGAGCGACAGGAGGCCTTGCTGGCCCGGCGCAACTGCTCGTGCAGTTCGTCTTCGATATTGACGATGCCCATGGGGGATTCTGAATATATGTTTCGCACATGAATCATATATCGACATGTCTTGAAGGGCAAGCGCATGCGGTGATCCGCCTGCGGGCCTCGGCCGCTTCAGACTTCAAACATGCGGTAGGGCTTGTCGCCCAGGGCGAGAGCGGCGCGGGTCTGCCAAGGGCTCTGGTCGCCGGGATCGGCGTCCTCTGGCAGACGGCTCCATTGGCCTTCTGACCCATGCTTTACGGTCACGCTGTACCTCGTCGAGAAAGGAACGTATCATGAACAAATGGCGCGTATCGAACTTCGACGAAAGCTCTCCATCCTGTCCGACGCGGCCAAGTATGACGCCTCGTGCGCATCCTCCGGCGCCCCCAGGCGCAACTCCCTCGGGGGCAAGGGCGTAGGTTCGACGGAGGGTATGGGAATCTGCCACGCCTATACGCCGGACGGGCGCTGCGTCAGCCTGCTGAAGATACTGCTGACCAACTTCTGCATCTACGATTGCGTCTACTGCATCAATCGGTCGTCCTCGAACGTCGAGCGGGCGCGGTTCACGGTCGACGAGGTGGTCGACCTGACGCTGGCCTTCTACAAGCGCAACTACATCGAGGGACTGTTCCTCTCGTCCGGCGTCGTTCGCTCGGGGGATTACACGATGGAGCAGCTGGTCGAGGTTGCACGCCGCCTGCGCGAGGATCACGACTTTCGAGGCTATATCCACCTCAAGCTGATCCCCCAGGCGGACGAACGGCTGGTGGCTTTGGCGGGACGCTACGCCGACCGTCTGTCGGCCAACATCGAGCTGCCGCGCGACGAGGCCCTGGGGCGGTTGGCGCCCGAAAAGGACGCCCGCCTGATCCGCAAGACCATGGGGCAGGTCAGGCTGAGGCTGGAAGCGGCAAGGCCCGAAAAGAGGGACCGTGCCCGCCCCCCGGCTTTTGCGCCCGCGGGCCAGTCGACCCAACTGATCGTCGGGGCGGACGGCGCGCCGGACACGGAAATCCTGGACCGCAGCGCCTCTCTCTATGGCGGTTACCGCCTGCGCCGGGTCTATTATTCGGCCTTCAGCCCCATTCCCGACAGCTCCAGCATCCTGCCGCTGTCAAAACCCCCGCTCATGCGCGAGCATCGCCTCTATCAGGCGGACTGGCTGATGCGCTTCTACGGCTTCACCGCGCCCGAGATCGGGGAGGGGGCGTCGGACGGCATGCTGGATCTGGCGGTCGATCCCAAGCTGGCCTGGGCGTTGAAGCGGCGCGACGTCTTCCCGACGGATGTCAATCTGGCGGCCCGCGAAGATCTGTTGCGCGTTCCGGGGCTGGGGGTGAAGGCGGTGGATCGCATCCTGTCGGTCCGGCGCTATCGCACCCTGCGCCTGGAGGACGTGGCGCGTCTGACGCGTTCCATAGACAAGGTGCGCCCCTGGATCGTCGCCGTGGACTGGACACCCGGAGGATTGACCGACGCGGCTGATCTTCGCGCCCGACTGGCCCCCAGCCGCGCACCGGAACAGTTGAGCCTGTTCTGATGCGCACCGTCAGGCTGGAGACTGAGACGGATTTCGCCGGATGGAAGGCGGTCGCGCGCCGGCTACGCATGGGCGGGGTCGAGCCCGCCAGCGTCCGCTTTGTCACGGCCGGTTCTTTCCAGGGCGGGCTTTTCGACGCTGACGGGGAGGCGAGCGCGGTCGCCGGGGACGACGCCTTCGTCGTCCCTCGAGCCTTCATGGAAACAGCAGGCGACCTGATCCTGCATCGCGCGCCGGATCGGTTCGACCTGATGTACCGGTTGCTGTGGCGGCTGCGGGACGAACCTGATCTGATGCGGGTGGCGTCTGATCCGGATGTCGCCGCAGCGGCCGAGCGTGTGAAGAACGTGCGCCGCGCCAGCCACAAGATGAAGGCCTTCGTCCGTTTTCGCGAGACAAGGGATGGGCAAGGCGACCGCTGGGTCGCCTGGTTCGAGCCGGCGCATCGCGTACTGGAGAAGACCGCCCCCTTCTTCGCGCGACGCTACAGCGCGATGCGGTGGACCATTCTCACGCCGGACGGGACCGCTCACTGGGAGGGGGACAGGCTCGTCTTCGGCCCGCCGGGACGACAGGAGGAGGCGCCGCAGGACGACGAGGTCGAGGACTTCTGGCGCACCTACTATGCCTCGACCTTTAATCCGGCGCGTCTGCGCACGCGCATGATGCAGTCGGAGATGCCGAAGCGGTACTGGAAGAACCTGCCCGAGGCGTCTCTGATCCCCGGACTGGTGGCCTCTGCGGCGACCCGCACCGAGGTCATGGTCTCCGAACCCTCGCCCCTTCCCAATGAGAAGTTCCGGCGCCTTCGCCCGCCGACCGTGGATCGGACGGCGACCGATGAGCTTGTCGCCTTGGAACCGGCGGACCTGGAGCGAGGCGTGCAGAACTGCCGTCGCTGCCCCCTCTGGCGGGATGCGACCCAGGGCGTTTGCGGGCAGGGAGCGCGCGAGGCGCGTCTGATGATCGTGGGCGAGCAGCCCGGCGATCATGAAGACCTGGCGGGACAACCCTTCGTCGGGCCAGCAGGTCAGGTTCTCGACGCCGCCCTGGCTGAAGCGGGCGTCCATCGCGCAGAGGTCTACCTGACCAATGCGGTCAAGCACTTCAAGCATGAGCCGCGCGGCAAGCGCCGCCTGCACAAGACGCCCGGCGCGGGCGAGGTCCAGGCCTGCCGTTGGTGGCTCGATCAGGAACGAAGACTCGTCAAACCGCGGCTCATCCTCGCCATGGGCGCGACCGCGGGCCTGGCGGTCCTGGGACGAAAGCCCTCCATCCTGTCGGAGCGGGGCGCCGTGATTGAAACCTCGGATGGCGCGCGCGTTCTGCTGACGCTCCATCCCGCCTTTGTCTTGCGTGCGCCCGATCCTGAAGCGCGTCGCCGCGCCTATGCGACACTCGTCGAAGACCTCAGGATGGCTTGGAAAGAAGCGGAGTTGGCCTGATCCGGTCCGACCTCGGCAGGGCCACGAGCAGTGACCACTAGCGTCGCTTGTCTACATTGACGGCAGGGGAGGCGTCGACGAGCGGCGCCTCCCTTGTCTCTTTAAAACTGTTTCGCATCCGGAGTGTTGGTCGCTGATTTGAAGCGCCAGCTTCACTGTGGATTTGCGGAGGCGTCGTGGGTGCGACACCGACGCCCACTACGCCTCCCGGACCTTCAAGGGGGATGCGATGATGAAATCCGTAGCGAACAAGGCTGGCCTGCTGACGGGCGCGGCGATGCTGGGTCTGATGGCGGGCGGCGCGGCCCAGGCCCAGAGCGTGGCCCAGGACCATGTCTCGACAGTGGACGACGTCATCGTCACCGCCCAGCTGCGTGCTCAGGACCCGATCGAGGTTCCTTTCGCCCTGACGGCCTATAGCGGCCAGTTCCTGGAGAACCTGGGCGTGCAGGAGTTCGAACAGCTGTCGGCCTTCGTGCCCGGTTTCCTGGTGCAGAACCAGTCGCCGAACAATCCGGGCTTCGTCATGCGGGGCATCACCTCGGACTCGGGCGCGGCCACGGCCGAGCCGCGCGTTTCGGTGTTCCAGGACGGGGTGTCGATCTCCAAGTCGCGCGGTTCCTATGTCGAGTTGTTCGATCTGGAGCGGGTCGAGATCGCCAAGGGACCGCAATCGACCCTCTATGGTCGCGGCGCCTTGATCGGGGCGGTCAATCTGGTGCAGAACCGCGCCCGTCCGGGGCAGTTCGACGCCGAGATGCGCGCCGAGATCGGCGACTACGGCTACCGCTCGGTCGAGGGTTTCGTGAACGCGCCGGTAGGCGAGGATGCGGCCCTGCGTCTGGCCACGCGGATGAAGACCCGCGACGGTGCGGTCGAGAACCTGCTGGGCGGGGAAGACTACAACGGCATCGAAACCAAGGCCTTCCGCCTGTCGGGCGCCTGGACGCCGATGGACACCCTGCGCGCCGACCTGATCGCCAACTATCAGACCGACGCCGCCACCGGCACCTCGTTCAAGTCCATCGCCTATGATCCCGCCGACCCGACGACGGGTGCGGTTCTGGGCAGGCGGGCGCCGTGGGACGGCGCGGCACTGACGCCGGGCGCCGCCTTCGACGGCGGCAAGAGCCTGGGTCTGGACCGCAAGGTCTGGGGCGTGACGGGCTTGGTGAAGTGGACGCTGACGCCGTCGCTGTCGCTGAACTCGACCACGGCCTATCGCCAGTTCGACTCCTACGAGACCTTCGACGCTGACGGTTTGTCGCTGCCGCTGCTGACGGCGGCGGAGGAGGCCTATGGCGAGCAATGGAGCCAGGAGTTCCGACTGAACTGGGACAATGGCGGGCGCCTGTCGGGCTTCGCCGGCGCCGGCTGGTTCCGCGAGGAGGGCTATCAGCGCACGCCGACCCAGTTCGACGAGCGCATCGCCCTGGCCCAACTGGCCGGACTGCTGGACGGCTCGCCCACGGCGGTCGGTCACAACACCCTGCCGGTTTCGGCCTATCCGACCGTGGCGCGCCAGTTCCTGCAGGCGACGCTGACGCCGCTGGGCGCCGGGGCCCTGGCCGCGCCGATCGCGGCGAACCTGAAGTCGGCGCACATCGAGATCCCGATCAACAGCGCCGATCTGACCTCCTGGGACCTGTTCGCTGATCTGACGTTCAAGGCCACGGACCGGCTCGAGTTCGCGGGCGGGGTTCGCTACACCCGCGATGACAAGACCACGGGCTACGCCAGCTCGGTCGCCAACGGCCGGTCCATCGCCGGCGGTCTGCTGGCGGTGCTGCAGGGCGCGGTCCCGGCAGCCCAGGTTCCGGCCCTGCTGGGCGGTCTGGCCAATCCCAATGCAGTCAACCTGCCGGCCTCGGCCCTGCCGCTCTTTGGCCTGACGGCCCAGCCGACCGCCAACAACGGCGACTTCGTCTACGGCGACCATGAGGACGACGGCTTCACCTGGCGTCTGACCGCCCGTTACGCCCTGTCGGACGAGGCCAGCCTCTACGCCAACTACGCGCGGGGCCGTCGCCCTGAGGTTCTGAGCGTTAGCGGCCCTTCCGCTCCGCTGGGCGCGCCGACCTTCAAGGTCATCGAGGCTGAGACGGTCGACAGCTTCGAAATCGGCGCCAAGGCGGCGCTGATGGACGGTCGCCTGCGTCTGGACGGCGCGGTCTTCCACTACGCCTATGACAACTTCCAGACCACGGTCCAGGAAGGCACCCGCTTCATCACCACCAATGCGGGCGAGGCCAGCGCCTATGGCTTCGAGGGGCAGGTCTTCTGGGCCGCCGCCGAGAACGTCGATCTGTTCGGCACCTACGGCTACAACCACTCGCGCTTTGAAGCGGGCCTCTATGACGGCAACCATTTCCGCCTGTCGCCGGACAACATGGCCTCGATCGGCGCGATCTGGCGTCTGCCGGTCGCGGGCGGCGTGGTCGAGGTCCAGCCGACCTGGACCTGGCAGTCCAAGGTCTTCTTCGACGACAACAACGACATCCCGGCCTTGCAGACCCAGAACTTCGTCGCCGACCTGGTCCAGGACGAATATCAGGACAGCTACGGCTTGCTGAACCTGCGGGTCCGCTACGCTCCGGCGTCCGGAAACTGGGGCGTCGAGGCCTTCGGCGAGAACCTGCTGGACGAGGAATACATCAAGGACGCGGGCAATACGGGCGATGCGCTCGGCCTGCCGACCTTCATCGCCGGACGCCCCGCCAGCTACGGCGTGGGCTTCACCGTTCGCTACTGAGGGCCAGCCGCATGACCATGAACCGTCGCGGCCTTCTGGGCCTGTTCGGGGCTGGAGCGGCCATCGGCGCGACGCCCGCAATGGCGGAGGCGGAGGCGGATTCGGTCGCTTTCGCTCACGGCGTCGCCTCAGGAGATCCCGGGACGGACCGGGTGATCCTGTGGACGCGCGTGACGCCGGGGGAGGGCTTCAACGGCCCGATCTCCGTGACCTGGCGCGTTCTGGATGGTGAAGCAGTAGCGGCTTCAGGCCGGTTCGAGACCGGCCCTGAGCGCGACTACACGGTCAAGATCGATCCCGCGGGTCTGCGTCCCGGCCGGGACTATCGCTATGATTTCGCCGTTGGCGAAACGCGTTCGCCGATCGGCCGCACCCGCACCCTGGCGGCCGAGGGCGTGACGCCGGTCAATCTGGCGGTCGTGTCGTGCCAGCTCTATCCGGGCGGCCTGTTCAACGCCTATGAAGCCATCGCCGCCCTGCCGTGGCTGGACGCCGTGGTCCATCTGGGCGACTACATCTACGAATATGGGTCCGAGGCCGACGCCTATGGCATGGTCACGGGCGCCGCGCTGAACCGCATCCCAGAGCCGCGCCACGAGATTGTGACCCTGGCCGACTATCGGAGCCGTCACGCCCAGTACAAGACCGACGCCGACCTGCAGGCCGCCCACGCACGCGCCCCCTTCATCTGCGTCTGGGACGACCATGAGACAGCCAATGACGCCTGGCTGCACGGCGCCGAGAATCACCAGCCTGAGACCGAAGGCGACTTCGCGGTTCGCAAGGCGGCGGCGCTCAAGGCCTACTATGAGTGGATGCCGATCCGCGAAGCGGCGCCGGGGGCGCTGAAGGAGGCCATCTATCGCAGCTTCCACTTCGGTGATGTGGCCAGCCTGATGATGGTTGAGACGCGGCTGACGGGTCGAACCGAGGCCCTGGATTACAGCAAGGATCTGACCGCAAAGGACGGCCCTGACGGCGAAGCCGTGCTGGACCTCGATGCTTTCCGAGCCAGGCTCAATGACCCGGAGCGTGATCTGATGGGCCCGGAGCAACGCGCCTGGCTGACGCGCGAACTGGCGGCGTCCAAGGCGGCCGGCCGTCCGTGGCAGGTGCTCGGCAACCAGGTCGTGACCGCCCGCGTGGCCGGCCCCGACGTATCGCGCACCATGACGCCGGATCAGATCGAGGGCCTGATGGCGCGCGTGCCCGAGGCCTTCCGCGAGCAGTTCGAGCAAGCCCTTTTCCTGTTCAAGATGGGGCTGCCGTTCAATCTGGACGCCTGGGACGGCTATCCGGCAGGACGCGAGCGCCTCTACGCCGCCTTTGCCGAGGCGGGGGTCCAGCCCATCGTCCTGGCGGGCGACAGCCACGCCTTCTGGGTCAATGAGCTGAAGGATGCGAGCGGCGCACGTCGCGCGATCGAATTCGGAACCAGCGCTGTCTCCAGCCCCTCGATCGGCGACGCCATCGGCGGCTTCCCGCTAGGGGCGGCGCTCATGCAGGCCAACGACGAGGTCGTCTTCTGCGACCAGTCGGCCAAAGGCTTCATTGTCATGACCTTGACGGCGGACAGGGCGGATGCGGCGTTGATGCGGGTCTCGACCATCTTGGCCAAGCCGTTCGATGTCGTTCAGTTGAAGCGCTTCAGTCTGGGGCTGGATGGCCGGCTCGCCGACGAGACGGCCGCTTCGACGTAAGGCGCCCGGTGGAAGCGCGCAGGGGACGGAGGCTCGCTCCAGTCCTTGACGATGAGCTGGTGTCTTCCGAGGCCCCTTGGGGCACAATGGCGCGCGGAATCATGCGTCAGGAGGCTTGCATGTCGATCGGTCGAGCCGGCTTTGAGGTCTATCGCGGGAAGGGCCGCCACGCTCGTCGCGTTCGGATGTCGTCGGGCGGAGTCTTTTTGAACCTCTTCATGGCATGGCTCCGTCAGCGCGGCTGATCGAACCACGTCGCTGTCGCATGACAAAAAAGGCCGCCGGGTTCGCCCGGCGGCCTCTTTGCAGTCCGTGATCGGGAGCCGATCAGAACTTGAAGCTGGCTCGCAGCAGCAGGGTGTAGCGGACGTAGTCTTCCAGCAGTTCGGCGTCGCCGGTGATGGAGAGCATGCCCAGATCGTTGCCGACGTTGAGGCGGAAGCCCAGGATGGGGCCGCCGCCCTCGATGCTGGCGGGGTCGAGCGTGAAGGCGTCGCCGCCGGAGGCGAAGCGGGCGATCGTCGAGCCTGCATCGACCGAGAAGTTCTGACGCCAGCCAGCCCGGATTTCGGGGCGGATCCAGCCGTCCTTGCCGAAGCCGTACCCAATGTTCACGGCGGCGACGCCAGAGAACATATGGCCGTCGCGTTCGTCGATCTCGAGGTCGAAGCCGTCGCCGCCGCCCTTTTCAGTGCGGGCGTCTTCGCTCAGCGAGAAGTACTCGCCGTAGATTTCGGGGCGGATGTTCAGCCGACCGAAGTTGCGTTCATACGAGGCCCCGCCCGCAGCGGCCAGAGTGAAGCCGTGCCAGTCGGACTCGTTCTTCAGGTTGATGCCGTCGGCGACCAGCTTGCGGGTCGCGTTGAACGAGGCGTAGCCGCCCGCTGCACGCGCCCAGGTCGTCCAGTACTGACCTTGAGCGCGCCAATAGAGGCCCAGCTCGAGCAGGTTGGCCGACAGGACCTCTTCCGCCGCCGCTTCAGGATCTTCCAGGTCGGAAGACGTGAAAGCTGCCGTGAGGCCGATCGCGCCCATATTGGTGCCGCGCTCGACGCCGCCGGCGACGCCGAAGCCTTCCGAACGGAAGCCGTAGGAGTCGGTCTTGTCCTTGTCGGCGTAGAAGTTGATTTCCTGGACCCAGGCGCTGGTCTCGCCCGGCGCAGCCGAAGCGTTGCGGCCGGTCAGGGCGCGGGTGACGGCATCGACGCCGCTGGCCAGGGAGAGCAGGGGGCCGCCGGAGTGATCGGGCAGCATCTGCTCATAGATGTCGAAGAAGCCGTCCCGGCCCGTCTGGTTCAGGATGGCGTTGCGAATCGCTTCGTTCTGGCCCAGCGCGCCATAGATCGAGTCATAGGCCGCAGCCTCGACGTCGATCATGCCAGCTTCTTCCGCTGTGCGGCGACGCGCATCGATATAGATGTCGCCGGCCGCCAGGTCAGCACCGGCCTTGACCACGAAGGCGTAGGGCGAGTTGGCCTGCACCGCATCGCCGTCAATGGTTCCAACATTCAGCGTGTTGGCGTCGATGATGGTGAAACGCGTCGGATCTTGAAGCAGGGAGTTGAAGCGAACGCCCAGCCCCGCGCCGTTGGCGATATTGGCGACGCCATCAACCTTGAAGCCGCTGCTTGCGCCATTGGCGGGATCAAGGGCGACGATCAGGTCGCCGTCGGCGCCGATATTCAGGTTGCTGATGGTCGTCACGCCGCTCTGACGAGCGTCGAGCGTGCCCTTGGAAATGTCGATATCCAGTTGCCCGTCGGAGTTGGTGATGGCTCCGCGGACGATAGCTCCGCCGGAGATCGACAGGCGGTCAGCCCCGGCGCCGAACGAGATATCGCCCTGAACCAGGCCATTCTGGATGTCCAGGAGGTCTGCGCCCGAGCCAAGCTTGATGTCGCCGAAGGTGGTGGGCTCTCGCGAATCCGTCACGCCGTCGCCGTCGGTGTCCGGGTCGGAGGTCGTGGCGGTTCCAGCAATGCCTTTCTGGGTGAAGGTGACGCCCGAAGTGTTGGCGCTGACGTCAATGGCCGTCGCCTTGCCGGTGATGGGGCTGCCGTCGGCGTTAGCCGAAACATTGGCCTGGATGGACCGGGTGTTGGTGATGGAGGTCAGGCTGCCGCTGAGATCCGCGATTGCGGTCGTATTGGCCTTGCCGCCGCCCGCCGTGGCCGCGATCGTGCCGTCATTGTTGAGTGAGGTGACGTTGGCGCCGGCTTCAATCTTGATGGCGGTGACCTGATCCGCGTTCGTCGTGGCGGAGGCCGCGCTGATGGTGCCGGTGTTGACCATGGTCGGCGTCGTCGCGCCGGCGGCGAAACGGATGGCGGTGGCGTCAGCCTCGTTGGCCAGAACCGCGATCGAGCCTTCGTTACGAACGCCGCCCTCAATGGAGACCGTCTGACCGCCCGCGACGCCGAACTGGACCGCCGTGGCGGCGACGTCGTCATAGACGCCGATGCCGAAGATCTCGCCGCGATTGACGAAGCCGTAGGCGTTGTTGCCGGTCCCGGCCACGCCGAGCGTCACTGCGCTGTTCGCAGATCCCACAACGACAGCCGGTGCGGCGCCGTACGACGTGATCTTGGCGGCGCCCTCGTTGGCGTCGAGCAAGCCGTCGCCGTCGCGATCCGTGTCCTCGCGGTTCTTAACGCCGTCGCCGTCGTCGTCCTCATCGCCGTTCTTCACGCCGTCGCCGTCATCGTCGCCCTCGATGCCGGCGGCGCCATAGCTGGGGCCCACGTCGAAGAGGACGCCCTTAGTGGCGCTGGCCGAGATGCTGACGGCCGGTCCGCCCTGCAGAAGGTCGTCGGCGTCGAGGTTCTCGAGGAACAGGACTTCAGCCGGCACCGTACCGGTCGTGGGCTTGCTCTGGGGGCGCGTGGTGTAGCGGTAGCCGGTGGAGGTTACGGTCCCTTGAATGTTGAGACGTCCATCGACCGGGCCGTCAACGGCCACGCCGACGGCGTTCTCGCCACGGGCTGTCACGGAGCCCAGGATGTTCACATTGCCGGTGACGGGCCCCGTCACGCTGACGCCGCGCGTATTGTCGCCGGTGACCGAGATGGTGCCGAAGTTGGTGAGATTGCCGATCAGCGGCGCTTCGATGGAAACGCCGTACGAGTTGTTGCCTTCGACAAGGATAGAGCCCGAGGTCTCGACCAGAATGTCTCCGGTCTTGGGAGCGGGGCCCGTAACACGCAGGCCGTAGCGGTTGTTGCCTGAGGCGAAAGGACCGTCCGGGTCGCCGTCCTTATCGGTGTCCTTGTATTCGTCGATGTCGTCCGAAATCGAGATCGAGCCGCCGATGGTGATCGGACCGGTCGTACCGCCCTGGGCCAGGATGCCGGTCGCGCCGTCCGCTGCCTTGGCCATCGTGATCGACGAGCCGCTGTCCAGATCGACGCCGTGGCTCGAATCAATGGTCACGGCTGCGCCGCTGGCGACGGCGATCGAACCGCCGCTGGCCAAGCGAATGCTGTCGGGCGTTCCGGCCGCCGTCGCCTTGGAGGTCGTGATCGGCGTGGTGCGTGCGGTCGAGATCACTTCCTCGGCGTGGGCGCCGGCAGCAACCATCAGGGGGGCGATCGCCACTGCGGTCGCGAGTAGAATACGCATTAGTTAGAAACCCCTCGAGGACACACGCGCAAGGACGCCGAACGCCCGTTTAACAGGCTCGACGACACCATGCCCCAAGTTTCTCGAATTTGAGGCGAATGCAAGGCCATGGGTAGAGCGCCCAAGCTGAACGGGGGATGAAAATTCACGTTTCATGGCCGCGCGGACAGGCTGGCTGAAATGGATGCTTGAGCGGAGCAGTTTCCGGCGCTAGGGCCGATTCATGGTGAGTTCCAAACGCGCGCGTCGCATCCAAAGCAGAACCGGTCGCGTTGCGGCGTTGAGTTCCGGAAAGGTCGCCTCCATGAGCGTGACCGACATCGATGTTCAGGAAAGCGAACTACGCCTGTTCCCTGGCCTGGACGAAGAAGTCGCTGAGACGCTGCGGGTCTTGAAGGCGTCGACGTCGGATCCTCGGCCCCGTCTTGTGGACACCACCATGCTGTTTGCGCCCCGTTCAGGGGGAGTGAAGCGATATCTGTTGTCAAAGAAGGCCTGGCTAGAGGTCAATCGGCCGTCGGTGGCGCACACTTTGGTCGTGCCTGGCGCCAAGCATCGCGCCGGCGCAGACGGAATCGTTCAACTGCATGCGGCGAAGCTGCCTTTTGGGGATGGATATCGCTGGCCCAGTTCCGTGCGTCGCTGGGGAGCCTGGGTGGCGTCCATGAATCCTGCGGTGATCGAAGCGGGCGACCCTTACACGCCGGGGCAGGGCGCGCTCGAGGCCGGGCAACGCGCCGGTTGCCCGGTTGTCGGCTTCTGCCATTCCGATCCTGCCGGACTCGCCGCGCTGCACTTCGGCGAGTGGGCGAAGAAGCCGGTCGAGAAACGCTGGGCCAAGCTGTTTTCGCAGTTCGATCGAGTTGTCTCGCCTAGCCGCTTCATCGCGCGGCGGCTGGAGGAGGCGGGAGTTGGGGGCATTGTGATTCGGCCTCTGGGGGTCGAGATCGACACTTTCCGGCCGGATCGTCGCGATCGCGACTGGCTGTTGAAGAAATTGGGCCTGGGCGCAGACGCTCGCCTGTTGTGCTTCGCTGGCCGTCCCGCCAAGGAAAAAAACGTCGATGTCCTGATCGACGCAGTCCAGCGCCTGGGCGCGCCCTATCATCTGGTGCTGGTGGGCGCCGGCGCTGGCATGCCGCCAGAGGATCGGGTGATTTCTCTGCCCTATGAAAAGGATCCCAAGGCCGTGGCCCGGATCATCGCCAGTTGCGACGCTTTCGTTCACGCCAATGACAAGGAGCCTTTCGGTCTTATCGTGCTGGAGGCCATGGCCTGCGGACGCCCCGTCGTCGGCGTCAACGCCGGCGGCGTGGCTGAGACGGTGGATATGAGCGTGGGGCAATTGGCGCGTTCGGCGGATCCCGCTGACTATGCCGAGGCCGTCGAGGCTCTGTTCGCGCGGGACGTAGAGGCCCTCGGCCATGCGGCGCGGGTCAAGACTGTCGAGCAGTTCGCCTGGAACCGCGTCTTTGAAGATCTGTCGATGCTATACGGCGAACTCAGCGGTCGGCCGGAGTTCGTCCTGCCGCAAGAGATCGCGCCGCTGAATTAGCGGCGCAGCGACGGCACGAAACCTGCGATGAGCAGGGCCTTGGTATTTCGATTGAAGAGACCAGGCCCGGCAGAGGCGGTGTGCGCCATTCCTTTCGCTGAAAGGAATGGCGCGAGTGACGGGGCTCGAACCCGCGACCTCCGGCGTGACAGGCCGGCACTCTAACCAACTGAGCTACACCCGCGTTTCCTCCGCGAGGAGGAGTAGGGGCGAATAAGGGCGACTCACGTTCCGGTCAAGCGAGGAGCGCACGACATGAGGAAAAAGCGCGCGCAGATAACCCGAGCAAGCTTGGCGATTAAACAGAATGGGAAGGCATCTGGGGAGCGGTGTGCGCCATTCCCTTCGCTGAAAGGAATGGCGCGAGTGACGGGGCTCGAACCCGCGACCTCCGGCGTGACAGGCCGGCACTCTAACCAACTGAGCTACACCCGCGTTTCCTCCGCGAGGAGGAGAAGGGCGGGATAAGGGCGACTCATGATCCGGTCAAGCGCAATGTGAGTATGTCGTCGAATTGGGCTGAGAATTCAGCTGTTAGCGGCCGCAATCCAGCCCCGCGGCATCCGGTGCGGCCTCAGCACCCCGGCCCAGCGCCTTCTGCATGAAGACCACGTCACGCCAGGCGTCGAACTTCCATCCGGCTGCGTGGAACACTCCGACGTGCTCAAAGCCGGCTGCGGCGTGCAGGGCGATGGAGCCGGCGTTGGCGCTGTCGCCGATCACCGCCACCATCTGACGCATGCCCAAGGCCGTGCAGGCGCTTAGCAGGGCGTCGAGCAGGGCCTTGCCGACGCCCCGCCCGCGAAACGCCTCGGCCACATAGATCGAGTCCTCGACCAGGAAGCGATAGGCGGCGCGCAGGCGGTAGGGCCCGGCGTAGGCGTAGCCCGCGACCTGACCGTCGATTTCGGCGGTCAGCACCGGCAGGCCGAGCGAAGCGGGCGCGGCCAGGCGCGCTCGCATGTCCTCCTCCGAGGGGACGTCCAGCTCGAACGTCCCCGTGCCCTTCAGCACGCTGTCGGCGTAGATGGCCGTGACGGCCGCCAGATCGGCTTCCGTGAAAGGCCGGATGATCACGCCTTTTCCCAGCCCTTTTCGACGGCCCAGACGGCGAAGGCGTAGTCGTGAGCGATGTCCTTGAGATAGTCGAAGCGGCCCGACGAGGCGAAGTGGCCCGCCTCCATGTTGATCTTCAGCAGCACCGGCTTGCCAGAGGTCGAGGCCGGACGCAGCTTGGCCACCCACTTCTCGGGCTCCCAGTAGGTCACGCGTGGGTCGGACAGGCCGCCGGTCGCCAGCAAGGCCGGATAGGGCTTGGCCTCGATCTGGTCGTAGGGGCTGTAGCTGAGCATGTAATCGTAAGCTGCGGCGTCCTCGATCGGGTTGCCCCATTCGGGCCATTCCGGCGGCGTCAGCGGCAGGCTGGTGTCGCTCATGGTGTTGATGACATCGACGAAGGGCACGCCGCCGATCACGCCCGCCCACAACTCGGGCCGCATGTTGGTCACGGCCCCTATCAGCAGGCCGCCCGCCGAGCGACCCTCGGCCACGATGTTTCCGGCCTTGGTGTAGTTGCGCGCGATCAGGTGGTCGGCGGCGGCGGTGAAGTCGGTGAAGGTGTTCTTCTTGGTGAAGCGTCGGGCCGTCAGGAACCAGTTCCAGCCCTTGTCCGAACCGCCGCGGATATGGGCGATGGCGTAGATGAAGCCACGATCCACCAGCGACAGCCGGTTCGTCGAGAAGCTGGCCGCCATGGGGATGCCGTAGGAGCCGTAGCCGTAGAGCAGCAGGGGGGCAGAGCCGTCGACCGGCGTGTCCTTGCGGCGCAGCACCGTCACCGGAACCAGTTCGCCGTCGGAGGCCGGGGCGTTCAGCCGCTCGACAACATAGTCGGCCGGGTTGTGGCCCGACGGCACTTCCTGAACCTTGCGCAGGGTCCGTTCGCGCGTCTTCAGGTCGTAGTCATAGGTCGAGGTCGGCGTGGACGGCGAGTTGTAGCCGTAGCGCATGACCGTGGTGTCGAACTCCGACGCCCCGCCCAGCGACAGGGCGTAGGCGGGCTCGTCCACGGCGATTTCATGCTCGGCGCCGGCGCGATCGCGAATGACGATCTTCGTATTGGCGTCGGCGCGTTCCTGACGGCCCAGATAGTCCTTCACCAGAGCGACGCCTTCGATGAAGCGGCCCGGCGTGTGCGGAATCAGGTCCTTCCAGTTCGCCTTGGCCGGCGTCGCGGTCGGGGCCTCGACGACCTTGAAGTCGATGGCGTCGTCGGCGTTGGTGCGGATCACCCAGCGGTCGCCCCAGTGGTCCAGGTCGTACAGACGGCCGGTATGACGCGGCTCGACCACGACGGGCGTGGCGGTCGGGGTCGCGCCCGGGATGATGCGGCCTTCCGAGGTTTCCTGATTGCCGATGCCGATGACGATGAAGGCGTCGTCGGAGGTGCGGCTGACGCTCTGGAACATGCCGTCGTCGGTTTCCTCATAGACCAGGGTGGTCTCGCCGCCGCGCGACGGGCGGCGGAAGATCTTGTCCGGGCGGCCGTTGTCGTCACGGTTGGTCCAGAAGATCCACTGGCTGTCGGGCGAGAAGGTGAAGTTCTCGGTCGCCGATTCGATGGGGTTGGGCAGGACCTCGCCGGTCGCCAGGTCCTTGACGTAGATCTTGAAGACCTCGGAGCCTTGCGCGTCCTCGGCATAGGCGAACAGGGCGTGGTCGGGGCTGTGCTCGACAGCCGAGACTTCCGAGTAGGCCTTGCCTTCAGCCAGGGCGTTGCAGTCCAGCAGGAGTTGTGGCGTCGGGGCCTTGATGAAGTTCCTGGTCACGGGCTGGCCATCGACCATCCAGGTCCCCTGGCGTTCGACCCGCATATAGCGCGGGTGCTGCTCGCCGGTCCGGTATTCGGTGTAGTATTCCCAGGCGCCGTCGGCGGCGGGGACGGAGCTGTCGTCCTCCTTGATGCGGCCCTTCATCTCTTCGAACATCGCGGCCTGCAGCGGCAGGGTCGAGGCCATCATGGCCTCGCGATAGGCGTTCTCCGCGGTCAGGTGCTCCTTGACGTCGGCCTTGATCAGCGACGGGTCGCGCAGCACGGCCTGCCAGTTGTCGTCCTTCATCCACTGATAGTCGTCGGTACGGACGCGACCCAGTTGCTCGATACGGACGGGCACCTTTTTGGCGACGGGCGGTTGGGGCAGGGACATCGAGACTCCGGTAGTCGAACGGGCGAGTGCAGGGGAGGCGGCGGCGAGGCCGACGGCGGCGGTCGAGGCGATCAGTTCGCGGCGATTCATGAAGCGGGCTCCCCCTATGGTTCGGGCGGACCTTGTGCCTGTGAACCGGCCGCGTCAAATGGCGGAATGATCACTCAGGACGTTCCACCCGCACCGCCCGCAGCCGTCGCTCCCGTCCCGTGGGACCTGACCGTCGGCATGATCAACGCTACGGTGCAATTGGATCAGCCGCTGAACGAAAGTTCGCGCAAGGTCGGCACCGGCTTCCTGATTTCCGCGCCTCGGGCCGACGGCACGCCTCGGGTCGTTTTGGTGACGGCGGCGCATGTCTTCAACGTCATGCCGAACGGGGAAGCGCGCGTCGGCTGGCGCACCGCCGAGGCGGACGGCGCCTGGAAGTTCTCGCCGGCGAACCTGACGATCCGCGACTCCGACGGAACGCCGCTATGGACCCAGCACCCCGAGCGTGACGTGGCGGTCATGGAGATCACCGCCCCCGACGCCTTCGCCCGCGCCGCCATCCCGATGGGCTGGCTGGCGGACGACACGACTTTCGACCGTTGGCGCGTCGGGCCGGGGGACGAGTTGATGGCGCTCGGCTATCCGCACGGCCTGTCGGCGAACAAGGCGGGCTTCCCGATCCTGCGCCTGGGCCGGATCAGTTCCTGGCCGCTGACGCCGATTCGGCACTTCCCGATCTTCCTGCTGGATTTCGCGGTGTCGCAAGGCAACTCGGGCGGGCCGGTCTTCTGGACCCCCGCGGTCGATCGCCTGCCCGGCTCGCCGACGCCCGACCATCCCTATATCGCCGGGGTGCTGGTGCAGGAGGTTCAGGGCGGCGGCGAGGGCCTGGAACTGGGCGTCGTCGCTCATGCCCAATACGTGCGCGAGGCGATCGCGCTGCTGGATCAGCCTGCGGCCGCACCCGCGCCGTAGCGCATCCTACGGCCCCGGATAGGCGCTTGGCGCCTTCCGGGGGCGACAGTTGCTCGTTAGCCCGCCAGGGCTTCTACGCTGAGACCCTGCAGCAGCTCCCCGCCCTGACCGACAGCAGCCAGGCGGCTGGAGACGTGGCCGAGCACGTTGGCGGCGTAGAGTTCGTAGAGGTCCAGCTTGCCTTGCAGCCAGACGGGATCGCCGGCGCCGGCGTCGAGGCGGGCCTTGGCGGCCAGGGCGCCCTTGGCCAGCATCCAGCCGCCGACCACGTCGCCCATCAGCTTCAGATAGGCGTCTGCGCCGGCCAGAACGTCGGCGGCGCCGTCTGCGGCGGCCTTGCGGTCCAGCAGCCACAGGGTGGCGTCCTCGACGGCCTCAATGGCCGTGGCGAAGCGCTCGACGGGCTTGCCGGTGTAGAGGCGATCGATCTGGGCCAAGGTGGCCTTCATGTCCTCGATCAGGGCCTTGGCCGAGTCGCCGCCGTCCATCGACAGCTTGCGGCCGACCAGGTCCATGGCCTGGATGCCGTTGGTGCCCTCGTAGATCGGGGTGATGCGGGCGTCGCGGTAGTATTGGGCCGCGCCGGTTTCCTCAATGAAGCCCATGCCGCCGTGGACCTGAACGCCCAGCGAGGCGACTTCGCAGCCGACTTCGGTGGACCAGGCCTTGGCGATGGGGGTGAACAGGTCTTCGCGGCCCTTCCACAGCTTGCGCTCGGCCTCGGTGGCGGCGTGTTTGGCCAGGTCGGCGGCGACGCCGGTGGACAGGCAGATGGCGCGGGCGGCTGCGATCTTGGCCTTCATGACGCCCAGGGTGCGGCGCACGTCGGGGTGGTCGAAGATCGGGGCGTTCTTTTCGCCGGTCCAGATGCTGCGGCCCTGACGGCGCTCCAGAGCATAGGCCAGGGCGTGCTGATAGGCGCGCTCGGCCACGCCGACGCCCTCGACGCCCACGGCCAGGCGGGCGGCGTTCATCATCACGAACATGTGGGCCAAGCCCTCGTTAGGGCGGCCGACCAGTTCGGCGCGGGCGCCTTCATAGGCCATGACGCAGGTGGGCGAGGCGTGGATGCCCAGCTTGTGCTCGACGCCGACCGGGTGGAAGGCGTTGCGTTCGCCCAGCGAGCCGTCGGCGTTGACCGCGAACTTGGGCGTCAGGAACAGGCTGATGCCCTTGGGCCCGGCAGGTGCGTCGGGCAGGCGGGCCAGCACCAGGTGGACGATGTTGTCCGTGGCGTCGTGATCGCCCCAGGTGATGAAGATCTTCTGGCCGTTGAGGGCATAGGTCCCGTCGCCGTTCGGCGTGGCCGTGGTGGTCAGGGCGCCCAGGTCCGAACCCGCGTGCGGCTCGGTCAGCACCATGGCACCGGTCCATTCGCCCGAGACCAGTTTGGGCAGATAGGTCGCCTTCTGATACTCGTTGCCGACCTGCTCCAAGGCCTCGATCGAGGCCAGAGACAGCATGGGGCAGAGACCGAAGGCCATGTTGGCGGCATGGACGGTTTCATAGGCCGCCAGCTCCAGCGCCTTGGGCAGGGCCTGGCCGCCGGCCTCGACCGAGGCGGTCAGGCCGGTCCAGCCGCCCTCGGCGAACTGGCGATAGGCGTCGGCAAAGCCGGGGGCGGCGGTGACGGCACCATTGGCGTATTTGGCGCCGGCCAAGTCGCCGGGGCGGTTCAGCGGGGCCAGGACCTGTTCCGAGAACTGGCCTGCGGCCTCCAGCACCGCGCCCATGACGTCGGCGTCATAGTCGGCGAATGCGCCCGTGGCGGCGACCTGATCAATGCCGGCGACGGCTTCCAAGGCGAAGGCGAGGTCACGGACGGGGGCGCGGTAGCTCATGGCGGTCTCCAGAATCTTCAACATGCTTCTGACGCCCCAGCGGTCGCTGATGCAAGGGCGCTTGGACTTTGGTCGCGGTTCGCGCCACTCTCTGCCTCAGTGCCGTCGCGGAAGGAAAGACCCTTGGCCGAGCCTCGAAATCGCTATTCGACCGTGTCGCTGATCCTGCACTGGGTCATCGCTCTGGCCGTGGTCGCCCAGGTTGGGCTGATCATGGCCCATGACGCGACCGAGGGACCGTTGTCGCGCGAGTTCGTGCAGATTCACAAGGCGGTCGGCCTGACCATCCTGGTCCTGACCCTGGGCCGGATCGGCTGGCGGCTGGCCAATCCGCTGATCGCCCTGCCGATCGAGATGCCGAAATGGGAGCGGGTTCTGGCGCGGACCACGCAGATCGCCTTCTACGTCGTCCTGCTGGCCATGCCGCTGACCGGGTGGCTGGCGTCGTCGGCGGGCGGGCGCGAGATCAATTGGTTCGGCCTGTTCCAGTGGCCCCTGTTGCCGGTCGGCGGCGGGCGCGAGGCGGCGGGTCAGTTCATGGACGTCCACGGCGCGGTGGCCAAGCTGCTCTATCTGCTGATCGCCCTGCACGTCATGGGGGCGCTGAAGCACCAGTTCATCAACCGGGACAATGTGCTGCACCGCATGATCCCCCTGATCCCGCGCCGGCCATGAAGGGCGACACCCCCGAAATCGCCGCCGAGGCGCTGAAGACCGGGCGGCTGGTCATGCTGCCGACCGAGACGGTGTATGGGCTGGCGGCCGACGCCTCCAACCCGCAGGCGGTGGCGCGCATCTTCGAGGCCAAGGGAAGACCGCGCTTCAACCCCTTGATCGCCCACGTCGCCAACGCCCTGGACGCCGAGATGATCGCTGTCTTTGACGAGCGAGCGAGGGCGCTGGCCGAGGCGTTCTGGCCCGGCCCCCTGACCATTGTGGCGCCGGTGCGCGACCGCGAGCGGGTCTGCGACCTGGCCCGCGCCGGACTGGACAGCGTCGCCGTGCGCGTTCCGGGTCATCCGCGCGCGCGCGCCGTGATCGCGGCCTTCGGCGGGGCCGTGGTGGCGCCCTCGGCCAACCGCTCGGGCCGTCCCAGTCCGACAACTTTTGATGATGCGCTGGAGGAGACCGGCCAGTCGGTCGGGGCCGCCGTGGACGGCGGGCCCTGCGCGGTAGGGGTGGAAAGCACGGTCGTTTCAGTGCTGGACGGTCGGGTGGCCCTCCTGCGTCCCGGATCGGTGACGCGCGAGGAGATTGAGGCCGTGGTCGGGCCGCTGGCGGAAGAAGACGGGCAGGGGCATCGCTCGCCCGGTCGGCTGGCCCTGCACTACGCTCCCGACGCCCCGGTGCGGATCGAAGCCGAAGCGGCGAAGGATGGCGAAATCTTGCTCGGCTTCGGCCCCGCCATCGGTGACCCGCGCTGGAGCCTGAGCCCGAACGGAGATCTGCGCGAGGCGGCGGCCAATCTGTTCCGCCTGCTGCGAGAGGCGGACCGCACCAGGCCGGTCGGCATTGCGGTGTCGCCGATCCCGCACAAGGGGCTGGGCGAGGCGATCAATGACCGACTGCGCCGCGCGGCGGGCTTCGTCGGCTAGAGGAAACGGGCTTTCAGATCGACGCTGGAGGCCTCGCCAACCTGGGCCGCGCAGGTTTTCAGCCATTGCTCAGCCGCCTGACGCCCGCGCGACTTCAGGTCGTTGAGGAAGCTCCATTCCGTGTCGAACTTGGTCGATAGCGACAGACTGCCCAGCCAGTCGTCGGCTTCGATCGCGTGCATGCGGACGGCGCGATGGCGATCCTCGGTACGGCTGAGTTTGCCCTCGGCGATCAGGTCCTGCACGAAGGCGACTGCGCGCAGTTCGGCGACTAGGGGCGCGTTGAACAGGATTTCGTTCAGCCGATCCATGATCTCGCCCGCCTCTCGCGGGGCCTCGTCGCGCACGAAGGGGTTGAGCGGCAGCAGCAGGATGTCGTCAGGCGTGTCGGCGTAGAACAGCGGCCACAGCGCCGGATTGGCCAGATAGCCGCCGTCCCAATAGGGCTCGCCCTCGATCTCGACCGCGTGGAAGAGGTGGGGCAGACAGGCCGAGGCCAGCAGAACGTCAGGGGTGATCTCGGCCGAGCGGAACAGACGCGAGCGCCCGGCGCGCACCGCCGTGGTCGAGACGATCAACTGGATTTGGGAGGCCCGAACGGCGTCGAAATCGACGGCGGTCTCCAGCACGCGCTTCAACGGGTTCAGGTTGAAGGGGTTGAAGGCGTAGGGGCTCATGGACATGGCGAGCGTCTCACCTGCCTTCCACATCGGGCTGTCCTTCAGCCAGCCTGGCGTCAGGGCCTTGGACCAGATGGCGCTGTCGCCGAAGACGTTTCGGCCGCCGGACTGATTGACCTCACGCCACAGCCTATCGAGGGCGACGCGGGCGCCCTCGGCGCCGCCCTGTTCCAGTCCGGTGATCAGGGCCGCCGCATTCATCGCCCCTGCGGAGGCGGCGGTGACGGCGCGGATGTCGAGGAAGTCCGCTTCCAGCAGTCGATCCAGCACGCCCCACTGGAAGGCACCGTGCGAGCCGCCGCCTTGCAGCGCGAGGCAGATGGGGCGACGGGCGGGGCGGGATTTCGACTTGGCCATCATCCGCCCCAGGTTCAGATCGCTATTGAGCGGTCCAGCCGCCATCGACGGAATAGTGCGAGCCGTTGGCCGAAGCGCCCAGGTCGGACACCAGATAGAGGAAGATGCCCGCCAGTTCGTCGGTCGTGACAAAGCGCTTGGTCGGCTGCGAGCCGAGGATGACGTTCTTCATCACGTCCTCGGGCGTCATGCCGCGCGTGCGGGCCTGATCCTCGATCTGTTTGGCGACGATGGGGGTCTCGACGAAGCCAGGGCAGATGGCGTTGCAGGTGATGTTCTGCTGGGCCAGTTCCAGGGCCACTGTCTTGGTGAAGCCGATCACGCCGTGCTTGGCGGCGACATAGGCCGATTTGAACGGGCTGGCGACCAGGCCGTGGGCCGAGGCGATGTTGACGATGCGGCCGCGCCCCTGGGCCTTCATGATCGGGATCGCCGCCTTGGTGGCGTAGAAGGTCGAGGACAGGTTGATCGAAATGATCTTCTCCCACGCATCGGCGGGGAAGTTCTCGACGGCCTCGACGTGCTGGATGCCGGCGTTGTTGACCAGGATGTCCAGGCGGCCCAGTTCGCGATGCGCCGTGGCGACCATGTCGGCGATCTGATCCGGCTGGGTCATGTCAGCGGGGTGGTAGAGGACGCGAACGCCCGTCTCAGCCTCCAGATTAGCGCGGGTCTGCTCTATGACCGTCGGATCACCCAGGCCGTTCAGCACCACGTCGCCGCCGCATTGGGCGACGGCGCGCGCCAGCGCAAGGCCGATGCCGGAGGTCGAGCCGGAGACGACGGCGACCTGGCCCTTGAGATCGTTCATGGCGAACATGCAGAGAGAACCCGTGGATTAGTTTGCTGCAACGCAGCCTAACCGCAGTCGTTCAATCTGGCGATCAGGAATTTCCTTCTCTGATGAATATCCAGTCCGCGTTGGTCGAAAGCGTCTTGTCGAAGCGATAGCCGTCGCGGTCGAAGGCCTTGAGATCCTCCGCCTTCTCAATGCGGTTCTCGATAGCGTAGCGGGCCATGGCGCCGCGCGCCTTCTTGGCGAAGAAGGAGATGATGCGGGCCTCTCCGTCCTTGCGCTCCTTGAAGTGGGGCGTGACGAGCGGCAGCTTCAGCGCCTTGGCGTCGACGGCGCCGAAATATTCCTGGCTGGCCAGGTTCACCAGAGTCCGGTCGGGCAGGGGGGCTGCGTCTTCGTTCAGGCGAAGCGAGATGCGCTCGCCCCAGAAGTCATACAGGTTGGCGCCGCGCGGGGTCTTCAGGCGTGTGCCCATCTCCAGCCGATAGGGCTGGATGGCGTCCAGCGGGCGCAGCAGGCCGTAGAAGCCCGACAGGATGCGCAGATGGTCTTGCGCCCAGGTCAGATCAGCCGGGGCCAGAGAGCGCGCGTCCAGCCCGTCATAGACGTCGCCAGCGAAGGCGAAGACGGCTTGTAGCGCGCCTTCGGCGGTCTC
This sequence comes from Brevundimonas sp. UBA7506, assembly GCF_002479495.1. Taxonomy (GTDB): domain Bacteria; phylum Pseudomonadota; class Alphaproteobacteria; order Caulobacterales; family Caulobacteraceae; genus Brevundimonas. The sequence goes on along the minus strand of NZ_DLNQ01000005.1, from coordinate 504,777 downwards.
GTTGTCGAAGGACTGGAAGCGCTCGTAGTTCAGGTCGGCCAGGGCGCCCGAGATCGACATCAGGCGGCGCAGATCGGCGCGGCTCAGCTTCTTCGTAACCTTGGCCAGTTCCGCGGTTTCATCGGCGCAGCGACGCGGGGTCGCAGGTACGTCGACGGCGGGGGGCGTGAAGTCCAGCCGTTTGGCCGGGGACAGGACGATCAGCAAGGCGACACAGGCTCCGAAGCATCGGGAAGCGGGCCTCATAGGCCGCTTCCGTGACGATTTGAACCGTCGGCGGCGTCACATCCGGTCATATGACCTAGAAGAGGACGGCCGGGTTCATGATCCGCTGCGGGTCGATGGCCTGGCGGATCGCCCGCATGGTGGCGATCTCCAGAGGCGACTTGTAGCGGCGCGCCTCGTCGGTTTTCAGGCGGCCCAGGCCGTGTTCCGCCGAGATGGAGCCGTTGTAGCGGGCGACGACGTCGTGGACGACTTCGGAGCCTTCCATCCAGCGGGCGATGAAGGCGGGCACGTCTTCGCCGACGCCGGGGATCACATCATAGTGAAGGTTGCCGTCGCCGACGTGGCCGAAGACCGAGACGCGGCAGCCGGGGTGGAATTTCTCGACCGCCGCCGTGGCCTCGTCGATGAAGTCGGCGATCTGGGACACCGGCACCGAGACGTCGTGCTTCCAGCCGCCGCCCTCGGGCTTGAGGGCCGCCGAGTGTTCCTCGCGCAGACGCCAGAAGGCGGCCTTCTGAGCGTCGTTCTGGGCGATGGCGGCGTCGTTGATCAGACCCTCCTCGAAGGCGCCGGTCAGCAGGCGCTCCATGGCCGAATCGGCGCCGCCCGGCTCGCCCGAGGTCAGTTCGATCAGGACGTACCAAGGGGGCGTGCTCTCCAGCGGCTCGCGCGTGTCGGGAATGTTCTTGAGCACCAGAGCCATGCCGAGACGCTTCATCAGCTCAAAGGCCTCGACCCCGCCGCCGGTCTCGGCCTTGGCGCGGGCCAGCAGGGCGACGGCGGCGTGGTGGCTGTCCAGGCCGACAATGGCCGTGGCGCGGCTGCGCATGATGGGGAAGAGCTTCAACGTCGCCGCCGTGACCACGCCCAGGGTGCCCTCGGCGCCGATGAACAGCTGCTTCAGGTCATAGCCGGTGTTGTCCTTGCGCAGACGCTTCAGGCCGTTGAACACCTGACCGTCGGGCATGACGGCTTCGATGCCCAGCACCAGATCGCGCATCATGCCGTAGCGCAGGACGGCCGTGCCGCCGGCGTTGGTCGAGATGACGCCGCCGATGGTGGCCGAGCCTTCCGCCGCGAGACTGAGGGGGAAGAAGCGGTCCTTCTCCTTGGCCAGTTGCTGGGCCTCCAGCAAGGTCACGCCGGCCTCCAGCGTCATGGCGTCGTCCAGCGGCGTCACGTCGCGCACGGTCCGCAGCTTGCGCGTGGACAAAAGGACTTCGCCGAACGGGATCTGGCCGCCGACCAGGCCGGTGCCGCCGCCCTGGGTCACGACGGCGACGCCGTGGCGCGCGCAGATCGCGATGGCCTTGGCCGTTTCCTCGGTCGTGCGTGGCTGCAGCAGGATGGGCGTCGCGCCCGTCCACCGCCCGCGCCATTCGGTCAGCCAGGGCGCCATGTCTTCGGCGTCCTGGGTCCAGGAACCGGCCAGGGCGGATTTCAGCTCTTCGAGGGCGGCGGGCGTGGGGAGGGTCATATCCGCCTTGTGGCAAAAGGCGCGGCGTGGTGGAAGCGCAAAACCCTGCCTTCAAGGGCTCAGTTTGCGGAGAAAACATGATTCCGACCCCGGCCGTCGGCGTGGTCTGCCTCAAGGGCGACGACGTCCTGCTGATCCGTCGCGGCACGCCGCCGCGTCAGGGGGAATGGAGTCTGCCGGGAGGGCGAATCGAGCCGGGTGAACGGCTGGCCGACGCGGCTTTGCGCGAACTGCTTGAGGAGACCGGCGTCGAGGCTGAACTGATCGGCCTGATCGACGTGGTGGACGGCCTGTTTCCTGAGGCGGGGCGGCATTATGTGCTGATCGACTACGCCGCAGTCTGGACCGGCGGCCAGCCGGTGGCGGGCGATGACGCGGCCGAGGCCGTCTTCCTTCCGCTGGAGGAAGCGCTGCAGCGTGTCGACTGGTCCGAGACGCGACGCATCCTTCGTGAGGCCCACGCCATGGCGACGGATCGTCGCGCTGACGGCCTTGTCATCCTGGCTGAACCGGATTCTGTGGCGTCGGGCCCGGGCGACCGTTAAGCTCGTCTCGTAACCGGAGGGGCTTATGGATTTCTCGATTATCTTCTTTGTGATGTTCGCGGCCTTCGCGATCATCTTCCTGTTCAGCGTCATCAAGATCGTGCCGCAAGGCCGTGAATTCACGGTGGAACGCTTCGGCAAATATACCAAGACGCTGAAGCCGGGCATCAGCATCCTGACCCCGTTCGTCGAGCGCATCGGCAAGCGGATGAACATGATGGAGCAGGTGCTGGACGTCCCGACCCAGGAGGTCATCACCAAGGACAACGCCATGGTGAAGGTGGACGGCATCGTCTTCATCCAGGTGATGGACGCAGCCCGCGCCGCCTATCGCGTCGATGATCTGCCCTACGCCATCGCCCAGCTCTGCATGACCAATCTGCGGACCGTGGTCGGCTCGATGGAGCTGGATGAGGTGCTGTCACAGCGCGACGCCATCAACACCCGCCTGCTGCACGTCATCGACGCCGCGACTGAGCCATGGGGCGTCAAGGCTAACCGTATCGAGATCAAGGACCTGACCCCGCCGACCGACATCACCAACGCCATGGCGCGTCAGATGAAGGCCGAACGCGAACGCCGCGCCGTCATCACCGAGGCGGATGGCGAGAAGCAGGCCGCCATCGCCCGCGCCGAGGGCGCCAAGCAGGCGGCGATCCTGGAGGCCGAGGGCCGCCGCGAAGCCGCCTTCCGCGACGCCGAGGCCCGCGAGCGTGAAGCTGAGGCCGAGGCCAAGGCGACGGCCATGGTGTCGGAAGCCATCGCGCGTGGCGACGTCAACGCCATCAACTACTTCGTGGCCCAGAAGTACGTCGAAGCCTTCGCCGAACTGGCTCGCAGCCCGCAGCAGAAGACGGTCATCGTCCCCGCCGAGATGGGTGGTCTGGTCGGCACTATCGCCGGTCTGGGCGAACTGGTCGGTCTGGCCAAGGAACAGCAACATGTCCGCACGGAGACGCGTGCGGTCGCTCGTCCTGCCCCGGCGCCCGCTGCGCCGGCGCGCCCCGCGCCGCGCCGCCCCGGCGGCGCCGTGCCGACCACGGAGTAGGGCATGGACTGGATTCTGAACCTCTACGCCGCCCAGCCTTTCTGGCTGTGGTTGGCGGTGGGCGTGGTCCTGCTGGCCATCGAGGCGGCGGCCTCGACCGAGTGGCTGCTGTGGCCTGCGGTCTCTGCCGGGATCGTGGCGCTGATCTCAGCACTGGCGCCCAATCTGGGCCTGCCGGTCGAGATCGGGATATTCGCCGCTCTGACCGTGGCCTCGACGGTCCTGTCGCGCCGTCTGATCAAGCGGGTGAACCCCGTCGACGAGCCCGACATCAACGACCGGGACCTGCGTTTGGTCGGTGAACGGGCGCGGGTCGTCGAGGCCTTTGTCGAGGGGCGCGGCCGGGTCTTCGTCTCGGGAGCCGAATGGCCGGCCGAAATCGAGGGCGCGGCGCCCCTGGCCGGCGAAAGCGTGGTGGTCGAATCGGTGGATGGTCCGCGCCTGCGGGTGCGCTCCGTCTGAGGCTTAGCGGCGTCGCATATCGTCGACGCCGCGATTCGCCAGGGCGTCGGCCCGTTCGTTCAGGACGTGGCCGGCGTGACCCTTCACCCAATGCCATTTGACCTCATGGCGGCTGCGGGCCTCGTCCAGGCGGCGCCACAGGTCGTCGTTCTTGACCGGCTTCTTGTCGGCGGTCTTCCAGCCACGGGCCTTCCAGCCCCGGATCCACTCGGTGATGCCCTGCATGACGTATTTGCTGTCGGTGTGCAGGTCGACGCGACAGGGGCGTTTCAGGGCCTCGAGCGCGGCGATGGCGGCCATCAGCTCCATGCGGTTGTTGGTCGTGTTGGGCTCGCCGCCCCACAATTCCTTCTCGTGACCGCCGCCGGTCTGCAAAATGGCGCCCCAGCCGCCGGGGCCGGGATTGCCCTTGCAGGCGCCGTCGGTGTGAATGATGACGTGATCGACCAGACTCATGGCGGGATGCCTACAGCGTCCCTTGGCGCGCCGCCATCAGTCAGCCTATATGACACACAACAATCAGTCGGACGGGACCGCGTTCGTGGTCCCTTTGAGGAGGTAACGCCATGGGCTCCATGAGCATCTGGCACTGGGCCATCGTCGTTGTTGTCGTGCTGGTCCTTTTCGGCGGACGCGGCAAGCTGTCCGGCATCATGGGCGACGCCGCCAAGGGCATTCGCGCCTTCAAGGACGGCCTGAAGGACGACACTGATTCCAAGGGCCCGAAGGAAGGCGTCAGCTCGCTGCCGCGCACCGAGGCTGAAAAAGAAGAACTGAACCGCTAAGCCGGTCGCAGAAAGACGCTGAATCATGGGTGGTCTTGGCCCCGGAATCGGCGGGTTCGAAATCCTTGTCATCGGTCTGGTGGCCCTGCTTGTCGTGGGGCCCAAGGATTTGCCGATGCTGATGCGCAAGGTCGGTCAGTTCGTCGCCAAGGCGCGCGGCATGGCCAACGAATTCCGCGCCAGTTTCGACGAAATGGCTCGCCAGTCCGAGCTGGATGACCTGCGCAAGGAGGTCGAGGCGCTGCGGTCGGGGCAGGGCATGCACCCGCTCGGCGCCGAAGCCGAGGCGGCCTTCAAGGATATCCGCAAGGATCTGGAGGCTCCGCTGGACGCCCCGGCCCTGGCCGCTCCTGCTATGGTCTCGACCGGCGTCGATGAATGGCCGGACGAGTTCCAGCCCGTGGCTGAACCGGCCGTCGAGACGGTTGTCGCCGAACCCAAGGCCAAGGCTGCTGCAAAGCCCAAGACGGCGCGCGCTCCGAAAAAGACCGCCGCCAAGCCGACCGCGAAATCCGCCAAGGCCGTCGCTGAAGCTGCAACGCCCAAACCCAAGTCCGTGCGTAAGAAGAAGGTCGATCAATGACGTCGTTCGACCGGGACGAGGCCGAGATCGAGGCCTCGCGCGCGCCCCTGATGGATCACCTGATCGAGCTGCGCGGGCGGCTGTTGATCTGCGTCGTCGCCTTTGCGATCGCCTTCATCGGCTGCTTCGCCTTCTCCGAGAAGCTCTACCTGTTTCTGGTCCAGCCCTATGTGGTGTCCGCCGCCTTCCACCAGACGGTGGGGGCGCACGGCCATGTCTCGCCGTTCGACCTGATTCTGGGGACGGCGCGGCTGATCCCGGTGCCCGATGTGGACCACCAGAGCGTCAAGCTGATCTACACGGCTCCTCTGGAAATCCTGTTCACCAAGATGAAGCTGGCCGGTCTGGGCGCCGTCATCGTGGCCTTCCCGGTTCTGGCCTGGCAATTGTACCGCTTCGTCGCACCGGGGCTTTATCGCAATGAGAAGGGCGCCTTCCTGCCCTTCCTGATCGCGGCGCCGGTGCTGTTTCTGCTGGGAGCGGCGCTGGTCTATTATGTCATGCTGCCGTTCGTCATGTGGTTCTCGCTGAGCCAGCAGATCATCGGCGACGGCGTTGCGGCCGAGCTGTTGCCCAAGGTGTCGGACTATCTGAACCTGGTGACGGCTCTGATCCTGGCCTTCGGCCTTTGCTTCCAGTTGCCGGTCGTCATGACCCTGCTGGGACTGGCGGGCCTCATCAGTTCGAGTGTCATGGCCAAGGGCCGTCGCTACGCCATCGTGGCCGTGGTCGTGGTCGCAGCCGTGGTCACGCCGCCGGACCCTATCAGCCAGCTGATGCTGGCCGTGCCCATGGTGCTGCTCTACGAGGTCTCGATCTGGTGCGTTCGCATCATCGAATTTCGCCGCAAGAAGGCGGATGCGTCGGAAGCTGTCTGACGGCCTCGTCAGTGCAAGGTCGGCTAATGTCGACCGTCGCGCTCGTGCTTCTTTTCCTGAGACGTGGCGTGCTTGGCGTGTTTCGCCTTGGCTGAGTGGCCTTTGTGCACGTCGCCCTCGCCGCCGCCCCCCGAAATCTGGCTGCGGGGCGATAGATGGTCCGGTGCGTCGGCGTCCTTGACCCGAGGGTCGGGCCTGGGCTTTTCCCGGTCTTCCTGACTGGCCCCTGGGCCGCCCCAGCGACCTGTGTCGGCGTGTTTATGCGGCATGGCGACGCGCTCCTCTAAGCAGGCAAACCGCGCAGAGGGGCGGTTGTTCCCGCCATGAAAAAGGCGCCGGACGTTTCCGCCCGGCGCCTTGATCGTCAGACCGATCGTGGAATCAGCAGCTGTAGTACATGTCGAACTCGACCGGGTGCGGGTGCAGCTGCAGACGGGCGACTTCTTCCGACTTCAGCGCGATGTAGCTGTCGATGAAGTCGTCATCCATGACGCCGCCCTTCTTGAGGAAGGCGCGGTCGGCGTCGAGGGCTTCGAGGGCTTCCTTCAGCGAACCGGCGACCTCGGGGATCGAGCCGCGCTCTTCCGGCGGCAGGTCGTAGAGGTTCTTGTCGGCGGCCGCGCCCGGATCGATGCGGTTCTCGATGCCGTCCAGGCCCGCCATCAGCAGGGCCACGAAGGTCAGGTAGGGGTTGCCCATCGGGTCGGGGAAGCGGGCCTCCAGACGCTTGGCCTTGGGCGAGGAGACGTGCGGGATGCGGATCGAGGCCGAACGGTTGCTGGCCGAATAGGCCAGTTTCACCGGGGCTTCATAGCCGGGCACCAGACGCTTGTAGGAGTTGGTGGTCGAGTTGGCGAAGGCGTTGATGGCCTTGGCGTGCTTGATGATGCCGCCGATGTACCACAGACATTCCTGCGACAGCCCGGCGTACTTGTCGCCGGCGAACTGGGGCTTGCCGTCCTTCCAGATCGACATGTGGACGTGCATGCCCGAGCCGTTGTCGGCGAACATGGGCTTGGCCATGAAGGTCGCCGACTTGCCGTAGGCCGCGGCCACGTTGTGGATCACGTATTTGTAGAGCTGCAGACGGTCGGCCATGGTCAGCAGGTCGCTGAACTTCAGGCCCAGTTCGTGCTGCGCCGGGGCGACCTCGTGGTGATGCTTCTCCGGGTCCATGCCTAGGTCCTTCATCACGCCCAGCATCTCGCCGCGCAGGTCCTGGGCGGAGTCGACCGGGTTGACCGGGAAGTATCCGCCCTTGTGACCGGGACGGTGGCCCAGGTTGCCCTCGGCGTATTCAGCGCCGGTGTTGGACGGCAGTTCGATCGAGTCGAAGCTGTAGCCGGTGTTGTGCGGGGCGGTGTTCCAGCGCACGTCGTCGAAGATGAAGAACTCGGCTTCCGGGCCGAAATAGACCACGTCGCCCACGCCCGACGACTGGACATAGGCCAGGGCCTTCTTGGCCATCGAGCGGCTGTCGCGGTTGTAGGGCTCGCCCGTGTCGGGGCTCAGGACATCGCAGAACAGGAACAGCGTCGTCTGCTGGTAGAAGGGGTCGATGTAGGCGCGCGACAGGTCCGGCTTGAGCAGCATGTCGGACTCGTTGATGGCCTTCCAGCCCGCGATCGACGAGCCGTCGAACATGGTGCCTTCTTCCAGGAAATCTTCGTCGACCATGTCGATATCGAAGGTCACGTGCTGCAGGCGGCCGCGCGTATCGGTGAAACGGATGTCGACGTACTGGACGTCTTTTTCCTTGATCTCTTGAAGGATCTTTTGGGCGGCGCTCATTCTCGAAGTCCTGTCAGTTCGGGGAGGAGAAACGAAAAGCGGCCGCCCTTGCGGGACGGCCGTGGTGGTGGGTCAGATAGCCTGGGCGCCGGTTTCGCCGGTGCGGATGCGGATCACGTCCTCGAGCGAGGAAACAAAGATCTTTCCGTCGCCGATCTTGCCAGTGCGGGCTGCGGTCTGGATGGCGTCGATCACAGCCGGAGCCAGATCATCGGCCACGACGACCTCGATCTTGATCTTGGGCAGGAAGTCGATGACGTACTCGGCGCCGCGATAAAGCTCGGAATGGCCTTTCTGGCGGCCATATCCCTTGGCCTCCAGCACGGTCATGCCCTGCACTCCGATATCCTGGAGAGCGTCTTTCACTTCATCCAGCTTGAATGGCTTGATGACGGCTTCAATCTTCTTCATGGCGAGTCCCGAGCCGGCTCCCTTGGTTGGTCCGACGCTCGGGGGGTAAAGGGACATTGCATCGCACAATAAGGCAAGCAATTTTCGTGCGTAGAGGCCATCCGTGAACGGAATTCGATCATGAACCCGATCAACGACCCCATGACATGGCAAAGCCGACTGCCCTGGCCCGGCGCCGAGGCGCACAAGCATGCGCGCGGGCGCCTCGGCGTGGTGTCCGGCGGGGCTTGTTCGACGGGCGCTGCAAGGCTGGCGGCGCGCGCGGGGCTGAGAATCGGGGCGGGACTGGTGAAGGTCTTCTGCCCGCCCGAGGCTGCGCCGGTGCTGGCGCCTGCGCTGGAGGCGGTCATGCTGGCCAGCTTCGTGTCGGGCGATCAACTGGCGGCGTTGGCCGAGCCGATGGACGCCGTGGTGATCGGCCCGGCGGCGGGACTGACCGAGGCGACGGCGGCCAATGTTGCGGCGCTGGCGCGGACAGGAGCGGCCCTGGTGATCGACGCCGACGCCCTGACCCTGTTCCGTGACCGGCCGGGCGATCTGTTCGCCAGTCTGGATCGCGATGACGTCCTGACCCCGCACGAGGGCGAGTTCGAGCGTCTGTTTCCGGAACTGTTGGCCGAGGGACGCGCGTCGGCGGCGCAGGAGGCCGCCGGGCGGGCGGGATGCGTCCTGGTGCTCAAGGGAAGCGCCACCGTCATCGCCGCGCCGGACGGACGCTGCGTGGTCAACGGCAACGGGGCGCCCTGGCTGGCGACGGCGGGGAGCGGCGACGTTCTGGCCGGAATGATCGGCGGGCTGCTGGCCCAGCATATGGACAGCTTCGACGCGGCCTGTGCGGCGGTCTGGATGCACGCGGATGCAGCGCATCGTTTCGGGCCGGGGCTGATCGCCGAAGATTTGCCGGACCTGATCCCGGCGGTGCTGGCCGAGCTCTATTCCGGCTGAAGCCCGTGGTGCGGATGAGAGGACTCGAACCTCCACGCCTCTCGGCGCCAGAACCTAAATCTGGTGCGTCTACCAGTTCCGCCACATCCGCATAGGTAGGCGAATGCCTGTAGGCGAGGGCAGCGGATTGGGCAACTGACAAGGTTGGTTCTGATGGGAAAAAGGCCCCGGATTTCTCCGGGGCCTTTCTCTTTTTGAGCCTATCACGCTTACGCAGCTTGAGGCCATGAAGGTTGTCCCGAAGGGATCAGTCCTTCTTGTTGTCGACGCCGTGGCCGAGGGCCTCCACAGCCGTTTCCAGCGTGGCGTCCTCGGTGATGTCGATGCCCTTGGCCAGCTTGGAGTGCCAGAAGCCGTAGGCGGCGTAGATGACCGCACCGATGACGGCGTAACCGCCGAGCAGCATCAGCGGCAGAGGGTTGTCCTCGGCGGCGTGCTGGAACATCGGGATCAGGTTCTGGCTGGCCAGGAAGAGGCAGGCCAGGATACCCAGAACCGCTGTGAAGATGCCGCCCGGCACCTTGAACGGACGCTCCATCTCGGGGTGCTTCACGCGCAGGACGATCACCGACAGGCAGACGATGGCGAAGGCCGTCGCGGTGCCCAGCGACACCAGGTCGCCCAGGATCGAGATGGGCAGGAAGGCCGCCGCGATGGCGATCAGGATGCCCAGGACGATCGTGCCGATCCATGGCGTGCGGAACTTGGGATGAACCTTGGCGAACGACTTCGGCAGCAGGCCGTCGCGGGCCATGGTGTAGAAGACGCGCGTCTGGCCGTAGCAGAGCACCAGCATGACCGAGGACAGACCGGTGATGGCGCCGATCTTGATCAGGAAGGCGATCAGGTTCAGCTGACCGCTGGGCGAGGCCGCCAGCGGAACATTGGCCCACTCCAGACCCATGCGGTCGATGGCGACGGCGATCGGAGCCGGCGACGCCAGCTCCAGATAGGGCACCACGCCGGTCATGACGGCGGCCACCGCCATGTAGATCAGGGTGCAGACGAACAGGGCGCCCAGGATCCCGATCGGCACGTCCTTGGACGGGTTCTTGGCTTCGGCGGCGGCGGTCGAAACCGCTTCAAAGCCCACATAGGCGAAGAAGATGATGGCCGCGCCGCGGAAGATGCCGCCGACGCCGAACTGACCGGCCTGGCCGGTGGGCTCGGGGATGAAGGGGACCCAGTTGTCCGGGTTGATGTACTGGATGCCGACGGCGATGAAGGTCAGCAGGACGATGATCTTGATGACCACGATGGCGTTGTTGATGTTCGCCGATTCCGACACGCCCAGCACCAGCAGGCCGCACACGGCGGCGATGCCGACAGCCGCGACCAGGTTGAAGGTGCCCGTCATCGGGAAGGAGGTCGCGCCGGCGTTCTGGACCAGTTGGACCAGGGGGGTGGCCCACTGGGGCCCTTCGCCGCCCGCATATTGGATCGTCGGGAACAGACTGGCGCTGAGGCCGAAGTCGTTCATGATCGACACGACATAGCCGGACCAGCCGACCGCGACGGTCGATGCCGCGACGCCGTACTCGAGGACCAGCAGCCAGCCCATGATCCAGGCGAAGACCTCGCCCAGGGTGCCGTAGGCGTAGGTGTAGGCCGAGCCGGACACCGGCATGGTCGAAGCCAGTTCAGCATAGCACAGGCCAGCGAGGGCGCAGGCGAAGCCGGCGACCACGAAGGACAGCATGATGGCCGGGCCGGCGTTGGCCGAGGCCACCTGACCCGTCAGCACGAAGATGCCGGCGCCGATGATGGCGCCGATGCCCAGGCTCATCAGATTCAACGGGCCCAGGGTCCGTTTCAGCTCGCTCTTGGCGGCTTCCTTCTGGATCTGGGCAATGGATTTTTTAAGAAATAGCCGGTTGCCGGCTGGCTTTACGCCGTCTGCGGACATGAAGTCGCGCCCCCAATTACGCAACGACCCCTCCCGGGTCGTCTTCTTGGGGGCGGACGCTAACCATCCGAAGAGCTGCGCGCAACGCGGTTTCGGTTGGATGAAGCGACGACGACGCTTTCGTGAACAGTGCTGTTGCGGCTAGAGCCCATCTGATGCTGCCGATTCACGCCGTACTGGAGCCGCTGAAAGCGGCCTTGGCCGCCACCAATGCGGTCGTCCTGGCCGCCCCGCCTGGGGCGGGCAAGACTACGGTCGTGCCCTTGGCCTTGCTGGATCAGGCATGGCTTGGCGAGGGCAAGGTGCTGGTTCTGGAACCGCGTCGTCTGGCGGCGCGGGCGGCGGCCGACCGGATGGCGGCGAGCCTGGGTCAGAGGGCGGGCGAAACCGTCGGCTATCGCACCCGGCTGCAGAGCCGCGTCGGCCCCGAAACGCGGATCGAGGTCATCACCGAGGGCGTCTTCACGCGGATGATTCTCGACGATCCGGCGCTGGAAGGCGTCGGCGCCGTCCTGTTCGACGAATTCCACGAACGGAGTCTGGACGCCGATCTGGGACTGGCCCTGGCGCGCGAGAGCCAGTCGGTGCTGCGCGACGACCTGCGGCTGCTGGTCATGTCGGCCACGCTGGATATCGCGGGGGTGTCGAAGCTGCTCGATGGCGCGCCGGTGATTGAGGCCGAGGGGCGGATGTTCCCGGTCGAGACCCTCTATCTGGGCCGAAACGCCGCCGACCGATTCGAGGACGCCGTGGCGCGGGCGGTCATGCAGGCGCTGAGCGATCAGAGCGGGTCGGTGTTGGTCTTCCTGCCGGGGCAGGGCGAGATTCACCGCACGGTTCAGCGTTTGAATGAGCGGCTGCGCGATCCGTCGGTGGATATCGTCGCTCTCTATGGCGCGCTGGACAAGGGCGAGCAGGACCGGGCCATCGAGCCGGCGCCGCCCGGACGGCGGAAGGTCGTGCTGGCGACCTCGGTGGCCGAGACCAGCCTGACCATTGAGGGCGTGCGGGTGGTGATCGACGGCGGCCTGTCGCGCGTGCCGCGGTTCGAGCCGTCCAGCGGCTTGACGCGACTGGCGACGGTCAAGGTCAGCCGATCATCGGCCGAACAGAGGCGCGGTCGAGCCGGCCGTGTCGAGCCGGGCGTCTGCTATCGCCTGTGGGACGAGGAACAGACGCGGGGTCTGATCCCGCATCAGCGGCCTGAGATTCAGGAAGCCGACCTGACCGCCTTTGCATTGGACCTGGCGCGTTGGGGCGCGAAGTCGGTCGAGGGGTTGGCCCTGCTGGATCCGCCGCCCGCCGGGGCGCTGGCCGAGGCGCGGAAGGTGTTGACCCGGCTGGGGGCGCTGGACGCGAAGGGTGACCTGACGGGCCATGGACGGCGGCTGACGCGCATCCCGCTGCCGCCGCGACTGGCGCACATGGTGGCTGTGGCCTCGGATCAGGACGACGCTCTGGGCGGCGCGAAGATCGCGGCGGTGCTGAGCGAGCCGGGTCTGGGCGGCAACGCCGTTGATCTGCACGATCGTTTGAAGGGGCTGGAGCGGGATCGCTCGCCGCGCGCCCGTGACGCGATGAAGTTGGCCGACCGCTGGGCGCGAGCGGCGGGCGGCGGTGCAGGCGGCGAGGCGGACGCGGGCCTGCTGCTGGCCGAGGCCTTCCCCGAGCGGATCGCGCGGGCGCGGGGCAAGCCGGGCGAGGTGCTGCTGGCCTCCGGGCGCGGGGCCTTCCTTGATCCGACCGAGCATATGGCGCGCGAGCCTTGGCTGGCGGTGGCGGAAATGGGCGGCGGAGATGCGCGCGACCGCATCCGGCTGGCGGCGGCGCTGGATGCGGCGACGCTGGAGGCCGATCTGGCCCACCGGATCGAGGTCGAGGACCGCTTGGCGCGCGAGCCCTCGGGCAAGCCGGTGATCCGCCGCATCCGCCGGATCGGGGCGCTGGTGCTGGACGAAAAGGTCGTCGGCGCGCCGGACCGGGCGACCATGACGGCGGCGCTGAAGTCCGAGCTCGAGGCGGGCGGGTTGTCGGCGCTGAACTGGGGCGAGCAGGCCGCGGCGCTGCGGGCGCGACTGGCCTTCCTGCATGGGCTGGATTCGACCTGGCCGGATCTGTCGGCCGAGGGCCTGCTGGCCCAGCGCGAAGACTGGCTGTGGCCGCTGCTGGACGGGGCGCGGTCGCTGGGCGACATCGGCGATGGCAAGCTGGCCGAGGCCCTGCGGGGGCTGATCCCCTGGGACTTGCAGCGCAAGCTGGATGACCTGGCTCCGCCGCGACTGACCACGCCGCTGGGGTCGGCCAGCATCGACTACGCCGCCGAGGGCGGGCCGCGCGTCGAAATCCGGGTTCAGGAACTGTTCGGAGTGAAGGCGCATCCCACGGTCGGCGGCGGGCGCGTGCCGCTGACGCTATCCTTGCTGTCCCCGGCGCGGCGGCCGGTGCAGGTGACCAAGGACCTGCCGGGCTTCTGGGCCGGGTCATGGGCGGCGGTGCGCAGCGAGATGCGCGGTCGCTATCCGCGCCATCCCTGGCCGGAAGATCCCGCCAACGCAGAGGCCACCAGCCGGGCCAAGCCGCGCGGGACCTGAGGCCTCACCTTGACGATAGCGCGTGACGCGGCGCAATGACCGTGCAGCAATGCAAGGATTTCGCGTGGTCGACGCTAAACTCTCACCGCCCATCGCCTCCAAGCGGAGAATTCTGTTCGCCAGCCTGATCGGCACCACGATCGAGTTCTTTGACTTCTACATCTACGCGACGGCGGCGGTGCTGGTGTTTCCGGCCCTGTTCTTCCCCGGGGAGGACGCGACGACGGCCATGCTGTCGTCCTTCGCCACCTTCTCCATCGCCTTCTTCGCGCGGCCGGTCGGGGCGGTCGTCTTTGGCCATTTCGGCGACAAGGTGGGGCGCAAGGCGACGCTGGTCGCGGCCCTGATGACGATGGGGCTGTCGACGGTGGCGATCGGCCTGCTGCCGACCTGGCATTCGGTCGGCGTGGTCGCCCCCCTGCTGCTGGCCCTGTGCCGGTTCGGTCAGGGCCTGGGTCTGGGCGGCGAGTGGGGCGGCGCGGTGCTGCTGGCGACCGAGAACGCGCCTCCGGGCAAGAAGGCCTGGTATGGCATGTTCCCGCAGCTGGGCGCGCCGATCGGCTTCGTCCTGTCGACCTTGAGCTTCATCATCCTGACGGCGACCCTGCCGAACGAGCAGTTCCTAAGCTGGGGCTGGCGCATTCCCTTCATCGCCAGTTCGCTGTTGGTCCTTGTCGGCCTGTGGGTTCGGCTGCGCATCACCGAAACGCCCGAATTCAAGAAGACCATCGACAAGGCCGAGCGGGTCGAGACGCCGATCCTGACCCTGTTGGCGCGGCACAAGTTCGCCCTGCTGACCGGGACGCTAGCGGGGATGGCGACCTTTGTCCTCTTCTACCTGATGACCGTCTTCGCCCTGGGCTGGGGCACGACGGCCATGGGCTATACCCGCGAGCAGTTCCTGCCCATCCAGTTGCTGGGCGTCTGCTTCTTCGGCCTGTTCATCCCGCTGGCGGCGCTGGCGGCGGATCGCTGGGGGCAGGGGCGGACGCTCCTGGCGACCTCCATCGCTATCGCCCTGTTCGGACTGGTGCTGGCGCCCCTGTTCGGTGGCGGGGGGCTGACCGGAGTGGTGGCCTTCTTCATCATCGGCTTCAGCCTGATGGGCTGCACCTATGGCCCGCTGGGCGCGGCCTTGGCGCGGCCTTTCCCGACGGCGGTGCGCTATACTGGGGCGTCGATGACCTTCAATCTGGCGGGGATTCTCGGCGCATCGCTGGCGCCGTTCGCGGCGACCTGGCTGGCCGGGCGTTACGGCTTGCAGGCGGTAGGCGCCTATCTGGCGGTCGCCGCCGTCCTGACCATCCTGGCCCTGCTGGGCATGAATCGGATCAGGACAGACGGCGAGGCGTGAGCCCTAGATGTCTGTGCCGTAGGCTGCATCAGTCACGGCATAGACCATGATGCCGGTGGCGATAGCCAGGTTCAGGCTGTCGGCCCGGCCGCGCATGGGAATCTTGACGTTCAGGTCACAGGCGGCGGCCAGTTCATCGGTCAGCCCGGCCTGTTCGTTGCCCATCATGATCAGGGCCGGATGCCGGACGGGGCTGTCGCGATAGCCGTGTTTCGCATCCAGACGGGTGCCGATGACGCTGCCCGGCCACTTGGCGCGCCAGGCCAGGAATTCCCCACGCGTCGCCTTGCTGATGGAGACGGCGAAGACCGAGCCCATGGTGGCGCGCACGGCCTCGACCGAGAAGGGATCGACACAGTCGCCGATCAGGATGACCCCGCCGCAGCCGGCGGAATCCGCCGTGCGGATGATGGTGCCGAGGTTGCCCGGATCGCGCACCTGCTCCAGCGCCACCCAGCAGGGCTTGGCCTCGGGCTGGATGGCGTCCAGCGGCGTATAGACCTGCTCGAACACGCCCAGCACGGTCTGAGGATTGTCGCGACGGCTGATCTTTTCGAGGATGGCGTGGGTGACGACGATGATCTGACCGCCGGCCTTGATGGTCTCGGCCTTGGCGCGATCCAGCAGGGGGTGAGGGCGAGCTTCGTCGCCGACCAGCAGCATGACCGGAGCGCGGCCCTGATCCAGGGCTTCGCCGACGAATTTCAGACCCTCGGCCAGGAAGCGGCCGGTCAGGTCGCGTTCCTTGCGCATGTGCAGGGCGCGGATCGACTTGATGGTGTCGTTGGTCAGGGAGGTGATGACGCGCTCGACCATGTCAGGCGCTCCAGCGCGCGAAGAAGGACAGGCCGATGGAACGGGCGCTCGGACCGTCTTCGGACAGGGCTAGTTCTCCCCAGTCGATGCGCCCGCCGCGATCATGGGTCGCCTCAGCCATCATGTGGGCCAGCGATAGGCCGGAAATCCGCGCCGCATAGGCGTTCAGCAGCAGGAAGGAGGCGTCGTCGGACAACAAGGACGCGCAGTCCTTCAGCAGATCCGGCATGTCCTCGAACAGACGCCAGACCTCGCCATTGGCGCCGCGACCATATTTGGGCGGGTCCAGGATGATGCCGTCGTACTTGCTGCCGCGACGGACCTCGCGCGCCACGAACTTGCGGGCGTCCTCGACGATCCAGCGGATCGGTCGGTCGGACAGACCCGACAGCTCGGCGTTCTCACGGGCATAGGCGACCGACTTCTTGGAGGCGTCGACGTGGGTGACGTGAGCGCCCGCCGCCGAACAGGCCAGGCTGGCCACGCCGGTGTAGCCGAACAGGTTCAGGATCCTGGGTTGCTGCAGGGTGCGAACGCGCGCGTCCAGCCAATCCCAGTTGGCCGCCTGCTCGGGGAAGAAGGCCAGGTGGCGGAAGGGGGTGAAGCGCCCCATGAAACGCACGTCGCGCCATTTCAGGGGAAAGGCGTCGATCGGGCCGTGCTGGTCGAAGCGCCAGCGGCCGGAATCCTCTTCCTCCTGCTGCGGGTCGAACATGGCGTTGGCCTGCTCGAAGGCGGTTTCGTGGTGGGCCTTCCAGAAACATTGAGGCTCGGGGCGAACGACGGTGTAGCGGCCATACCGCTCCAGCTTGCGACCGTCGCCGCTGTCGATCAGGGCGTAGTCCGACCAGCCTCGCGTGACGAGGGTTTCGGGCGTGGAGGAGAGAACGGGAGCCATGTGCGGCTGATAGGCGCTCAGGCCGCTGCTCGTCCAGCACCCACGGCGTCATTGATGTCTTCGATGGGCGCGACGTCGGGAGAGTGGGGAGTTTTGTCCCATCGGTGAGGTTCAGTGACGAGCCGAAAGGCTGCATGAACGAACGCCAGACTCAGCAGGCACCAGTAGGCAGGCGACGCGGCCATTTCCCTTAATCCGTAGCGAACGCCGGCGCGGCGCGCTCCCGTCAGCTTGGCCAGCCATGCTGTCGCCACACCGGCTATCAGCACGCTCATTCCCAATGGAGGTGCAGGCGGAAGCTGGCCGCTGACAATCGACGCCAGCGCCACGACGCCGATCCATGCGAAAGAAGCGGCATGGATGGCGGCAGAGGCGCAGCCTGCGCCAAGGGTCAGGCCCAGGGCGGACCAGCCACGCCATCCCATTCCGCCCAGGCTGCGAGTATGAACCGCCAGTGTCTGCAGATGTCCCTTTAGCCAGCGCGTACGTTGGGGCAACCAGAGCCGCAAGGCGCCGGGCGGCGTTTCATATGTCGGACGCTCCAGCATCCCCATGCGTCCTCCGGAACGCCAGATACGGAAGCCGAGGTCGGCGTCTTCCGTCACGTTCCAGGCATCCCAACCGCCGAGAGTGCGAAGAGCGGAGGCGCGGAAATGATTGCTGGTCCCTCCAAGCGGAAACGGCAGACCCAAGGCCGCCATGGCTGGCAGGGTCACCTCAAAAAGCGCGGCGTACTCCGCTGCGAACTGTACATCCAGGAAGGGCGATGCGCTTTTACGTTTGTCGCGTCGCTGAATGCGCAGCGGCGCCTGAAGACATACCAGGTCGTTTTCTTCGACCGCGAAACGAGCGGCGGCCTCTCGAAGCTGGAGAGGGTCCGGGTCGTCCTCGGCGTCATAGATTGTCACCAGATCGCCGCTTGCGACTGACAGGGCGAAGTTCAACGCGCGGGGCTTTGTGTTCGGCGAGCCTGGCGGAACGATCAGCACCTTCAACCAATCTGGGCGCTCGGTCGCCAAGGCAGCGGCGATAGTGACGCTGTCGTCGGCCTCCAGAGCAAGGAAACCCTCAAGACGGTCTTCGGGGTAATCTATCCGGCCAAGACGCTCGACCAGTTGGGGCAAGACGGCCGCTTCGTCATAGAGAGCCGCGATGATTGTATACCGAGGCCAAATGGCAGGAGCAGGATGCTGGGGGCTCGAGGGAAGCCGTGTCAGCAATGTCATGAGCCGCCAGCCGGCGACGCTCAGAAAGCCGAGTTGTATGGCGATCAGGATCAGGGGCGCGATGTAGGGTGACAGGAATAAGCTGGCGACTACCCCTGCCGTCGAGCCCGAAAAAACAATGAGTTGAGCGCGCGTTACTGTGGTCCGCGCAGCGCATGCCGTGTGGTTGGCTTTTCCTTGAACTTGTCTGTTGCGCATGGGCGAAGTCCCCCGACCCGCTGCAAATGCGAATTTGTTAAGATCATTGTTCTTTGAGTGCAAGCGATTGGCGGACTCAGCCATTCCGGCTATTCAAGCGGGGATCCCAGCCATGGAGTCTGGATTGCCCGGTTCATTGCTCCCCACGCCCCGATCAGCGCGCAAGCCCAAGGGTGAAGGCTATGCGCGACGCGCGGAAATCCTGGCTGCGGCGGAGCGCATTTTTGTCGAGCATGGTTATGAGGGGGCGACTATCCGCAAAATTGCGGATGAGGTCGGCTTGTCATCGACGGCGCTCTACATGCACTTCCCTGACAAGGCCGCGATCCTGCACGAAATTTGTCGCGGCGCCTTCGAGACTCTGATCGCGACCCATGAAGGGATCACGGCGGAACCGGCGCCTGCCGATGTTCGGTTACGGAGGATGATCGAAGGGTATGTGCGCTTCGGCTTCGACAACCCGAACGCTTATCGCCTGACCTATCTCACTCGGCCGGTTGAGGCGCGCGAGGGCGCCGAGACGGTGGCGCAGGAGACGGGCTTCGAACTGTTTCGATCCTTTACGTCTGTGGTGGAGGAGGCGGTGGCCACCGGGCGAATGAAGGGCGATCCGCGCGCCATCGCCCAGGTGATCTGGGCCAGCGGGCACGGCATTGTTTCCCTTATGATCACCAAGCCCTATTTTGATTGGGTGGATCGCGATGAGCTGGTCCGCGTCCAGATGGACGCTCTGTTCGCGGGGCTGCTCCAATCGTGATTCAGACGCGCGCCGTCCTCATGGGACTGGTGATGTTGTTGCCCGGTGTCGCTGAGGCGCGGCCGTTGCGAGTGCTGTCGCTGGACCAGTGCGCGGATCAGTATGTGCTGGCCTTGGCGCCCGAGGCGACGCTGGCCTTGTCGTCGCGGGCGGACGACCCGGATTCCTGGATGCGGCAGGCGGCGCGGGGACGCCCGCGAGTTCGACCGACGCTGGAGGCGGTCATCGGCTTTCAGCCCGACGTGGCGGTCCGCTACTGGGGCGGCGAGCCGCGTCTTCTGGCGGCGCTGGAAAAGCGCGGGACGCGTGTGCTGGCCATCAATGACGCGACCGACATGGACGGCGTTCGCGAGAACCTGAGGGCTGTCTCGCACGGCTTGGGACAGGAAGCGCGGGGCGCGGCCCTGATCGCCCATATGGATCGGCGACTGGTCCAGGCGGCGGGCGCGGGGCGGGGCCGAGAGGCCGTCTATGTCACGCCCGGCGGCTACACCACCGGATCGGGGTCGCTGATCGATGCCATCTTGAAGGCGGCGGGGTTCCGCAACGGCGTGACCGGATCGGGCTATCAGCCGCTGGGGATCGAGAAGATCGCCCTGAGCCCGCCGGTCCTGTTCGTGCGGGGCTTCTTCCAGCAATGGCGGGCGGACTGGCGTGGCCCGGGACGGCATCCAGTGGTGGCGCGCGCGGCCAAGGGACGGACGGTGGCTGATTTGCCGGCTTCGACGCTGAGCTGTCCGGCCTGGTTCGCGGCTGACGCGGCGGCTTTGCTGGCGGAGGCCGCGCGATGAACAGACATTTGGGCCTGAACCTAGGATTGTCGGCGGCCACCCTGCTGGCATTGGTCGGGGCGGTGTTGCTGGGAGAGACGACGCTGTCGGCCGCCCAGTATGGGCAGGCCCTGGTCGATCCCGCCTCGGGACCGGGCGAGGTGCTGTGGCAGGTGCGGGCGCCGCGCGCGGTCTGCGCCCTGATGGTCGGGGCGGCGCTGGGGCTGGCGGGGGCGGTGCTGCAAGGCCTGTTGCGGAACCCGCTGGCGGACCCGGGCGTGCTGGGCGTGTCGGCCACGGCGGCGCTGGGCGCGGCGGGGGCCATCGTGCTGGGAGCGGCGGCCATTCCCGGACTGGTCGAGGGCGCGGCCCTGATCGGGGCGGCGCTGGCGGGGCTGCTGCTGGTCGCCATCGCCGCCAGGGTGCGAGCGCCCGAGGCGCTGATCCTGTTCGGGGTGGCGCTGTCGAGTTTTGCGGGCGCCCTAACGGCCCTGATCTTCAACCTGTCGCCGTCGCCGATCGCCTCGGCAGAGGTGATGAACTGGCTGCTGGGTTCGGTACAGAACCGCAGCTGGATCGACGTTGCTTGGGTCGCGCCGGCGCTGGTCGTGGCTGCTCTCTTTGCTGCGCAGGCGTCGCCGGGCCTACGGATGCTGACGCTCGGCGAGGAGGCGGCGCGGGCCTCAGGCCTGTCGATGGGGCGGATGCGGGTTCTGGCCCTGATCGCCTCGGCGGTCGCGGCGGGGGCGGCGGTGGCTGTGGCCGGGGTGATCGGTTTCGTCGGTCTCGCGGCGCCGCATCTGGTGCGGGCGGCCGTCCGCGGCGATCCGGGACGGCTGCTGCTGCCTTCTGCGCTGACCGGTGGGTTGATCTTGGTGCTGGCCGATCTGGCGGCGCGGCTGACGCCGACGGATCAGGAACTGAAGCTGGGCGTGTTCACGGCCCTGGTCGGGGCCCCGCTGTTCGCCCTGATCGCATGGCGCGCGGCGCGGGAGTGGCGGCTGTGAGCGCCTTGCTGGAACTGGACGGCGTTGTTGCGCGCATGGGTGCGGCGACGGTGCTGAACGGGGTCAGCCTGTCGGTGGCGGCAGGCGAACTGGTGGCCCTGTGCGGCCCGAACGGGGCGGGCAAGTCCAGCGCCATTCGGGCGGGCCTGGGCCTGACGCCCTTGCAAGCCGGCGTGGCCAAGCTGGGCGGTGAAGATGTGCGCCGGCTATCCGAGCGGGAGCGCGCGGCGCGGGCGGCCTATCTGCCGCAGGAACGGCATATCGCCTGGAATCTGCCGGCCCTTGAGGTGGCGGCGCTGGGCGCGCCTTTCCTGTCGGGGGATGCGGCTCTCGAACGGGCGCGCGCGGCGCTGGACGAAGTCGGGGCTGGGCATCTGGCCGAACGCGGAGTGGCCGAGATGTCGGGGGGCGAGCGGGCGCGAGTCCTGCTGGCGCGGGCCCTGGTGGTTCAAGCCCCGCTGTTGCTGGCGGACGAGCCGATCGCCGGGCTGGACCCGGATGCGCAGCTTCTGGTGCTGGAGCGTCTGCGGGCGCGAGCCGATGCGGGCGGAGGGGTGCTGGTCAGCCTGCACGACCTGACGCTGGCGACGCGGATCGCGGATCGTGTGGTGGTGCTGGAGGCGGGACGGGTGGTCGCGGATGCGGCGCCGGTCGAGGCTCTGTCGCCAGCGGTGCTGCGCGCGGCCTTCCATCTGGACGGGGTCTGGATCGAGGCGCCGGACGGGCCGCTGCTGGCGGCCCGTCGTTTGGCTTAAGGCTGGTAGGCGCGCGGGCCGCTGTTGGGCGGCGTGCCGCGCGCCAGGTCGGCGGAGGGCGTCAGCGGGGCGGAACCGCCGTTCAGGCGGGCGCGATAGACCTGCATGTTCTCCATCACCCGCATCATGTAGTTGCGCGTCTCGGTGAAGGGGGCGCACTCGATGAAGTCGATGGGGTCCACCTGTTGGCTGCGGGGGTCGCCGCAACGGGCCACCCACTGCGGCGGGCGGGCGGGACCGGCGTTGTAGCCGACCGTGGCCAGGAGCGGCGAACCGCCGAAGTTGTTGATCAGCTCGCCGAGGTGATAGCTGCCCAGGCGCATGTTGGCGTCCGGGTCCCACAGCTGTTCGGACGAGAAGCCGATGCCCATGCGGCGGGCCACGCCCTGACCGGTGGCGGGCAGAAGCTGCATCATGCCGCGCGCGTCGGCGTGCGAACGGGCCAGGGGATCGAAGCTGGATTCCTGACGGGTGATGGCCAGGGTGAACTCCAGCGGCGCGGCGCCCGAGGTCTGGGGCGGCATTCGAACGGGATACATACGCTCGGGCATGACGAAGCCGCGCTGGCTGGCGGCGCGGCCCACCATCATGGAACCGAACTGGTCGCCGTAACCCTGCATCAGGTCGAACAACTGGGTCAGGTCGTAGGGCGAGGGGAGGGTGTCGTCGAGGTGATAGGCGAAGACCCGCAGCAGGGTCTTTTCGCCCGCCGCGCCCAGGATGCGGGTGGCCCGCACGACCTCATTGCCCTCGAAGCGGTTGACGTCCTCGGGCGTAGGGGCGGGTTCGCCCGGCAGGGTCAGGGTGGTGATTCCGGCCTTTTCGGCGGCGAGTTGGCCGTAGAAGGTCTGCCAGTGCTCGGCGCCCGCCTTGTACCAGGCTTGCGCGCCCGCGCGGTCGCCTCGCGCCTCGGCGGCGCGACCCAGCCAGTAGAGGGCGCGGCCCTGGGTGATCGGGGTTGAGGAGCTATTGCGCAGAATTTCGAAATGCTGGGCGGCGGCGGCCGGATCGTTCAGCTTGGTCAGGGCGACCCAGCCGGCGAAGAACTCGGCGTCCACCTTGCGCTCGCCCGACGGGAAGCCGTGGCCGTTCATGGCGGCGTAGGCGGCGCGGGCATTGCCCTGTTGAAGAGCGTCCAGGAAGTAGTTGCGGCGCTCGCTCCACAGGGTGTCCTGGCCTTCCTTGTGCGAGGGCGCGGCCGGCAGGGCGGACAGGAGTGGGAAGGCCTCGGACTGACGACCAGCCGAGCGCAGCAGGCGGACGCGCTCCAGCACCACGGCCGGGTCGTTGGCGACGGCGGGGCTGAAGCCCGCGACGAGGGCGTCGGGCGAATAGGCGGTGCGCAAGGCCATGGCGGCGCTGGCGACGGCCTGGCGGTCGGAGGGCACCATGGCGGTCATGGCGCGGGTCGCCGGGCCGTGCGGGCCAAGCAACAGCATGTTCAGGCGCGCGACGTGGTCGTCGGTATTGAACCATCCGCCCCAGCGGTTGGCGATGACGGATTGTTGCGCTTCCTCGAAGGAGCGGTTGCGCCACCAGTCGCGGATCAAGGCCTGGGCCTCGCGACGCTGTCCCTTTTGCTCCAGTGCGCCAGCCAGGGCGATGGCGCCCTCGGCGGTCGTGGGCTCGGAGCCGTTGAAGAAGGCGATGACCGCGTCGGGCGAGGCGTTGGCCAGGTTCAGCGCGCGTTCGCCCGCGGCCCGGCGCGAATCACCCCGCGGCCAGTTGGCGAGGTCGGTCTGGGCCCGGGCCAGGTCGGTGTAGGAAAGCTGCTTATCCGAGGTGTCGACCAGAGCCCATTCGACCAGCTTCTTCGCCGTGGGATCGGAAATGCGGCTCATGATCGACTGCGTGCCGATTACGTCGCGGGCGCGAGCCGAGGCCAGGCCTTGCTGGAACAAGGCCATGTCCTGGCCGCTGATGACGCCATTCTGGCTGGAGGCGTAAGGCGCTGGCGTGCTGTTCAGCACGTCCTGGGTTGGCGGAGTCAGAATCGCCAAAGCGGCGGCCACGGTCGTCGCGATCATCAGATGTCTGATCCTCATTCATCACTGGTTGCGGCCGAGCGGCGAGCAACCTACGCTCCCTGCCTCTTCAAAAGGGTGGCACGCCGCCGCCCGAAACACCGCGCAGGTAACTTGTTTCAATGACCGCCCCCTTGTTCAAGGGCGTGATCACCGCCTTGATCACACCTCTTCGTGACGGAAACGTGGACGAAGGGGCTTTTGAAAAACTCCTGGAACGTCAGATCGCCGCTGGCGTCCACGGCGTCGTCCCGGTCGGAACGACCGGCGAAAGCGCTACCCTGAAGATGGACGAGCACAAGCGTGTCATCGAGCAGTGCGTCCAGATCGCGGCGGGCCGTGTGCGCGTCATCGCCGGCGCCGGATCGAACGCCACGCATGAGGCCATCGAGCTGTCGGCCTGCGCCAAGGAGGTCGGCGCCGACGCGACCCTGGTGGTGACGCCCTATTACAACAAGCCTTCACAGGAAGGCATGATCGCCCACTTCGAGGCGATCTCCGACGCCGTGCAGATTCCCATGGTTCTGTACAACGTGCCCAGCCGTTGCGGCGTCGATCTGTCCAACGAGGCGGTCGCTCATCTGGCGAAAAATCCGAACATCGTCGGCATCAAGGACGCCACAGGCGACATATCGCGGGTCAGCTGGATGCGCCGCCATATCGATGGTCCGTTCGACCTGATCAGCGGCGATGACACCACCTGGCTGGGCTATGCCGCGAGCGGCGGCGTGGGCGTGATCTCGGTCACGTCCAATGTCGCGCCGGAAGCCATGGTGGCCATGTATGACGCGGTCTCGGCCGGCGACTTCGCCACGGCGCGGGCCTGGCAGGACCGTCTGATCGACCTGCACAAAGGGTTGTTCCTCGATAATTCGCCGTCCCCGGCCAAGTACGCCCTGGCCAAGCTGGGCCTGTGCAGCGAAGAAGTCCGCCTGCCGCTGTCCCTGACCCGTGACGCCGTGAAGCCCGCCATTGATCGAGCCATGGCGGAGGCCGGAGTCGCCTGATGGCTGCTGATGCGCCCAAGAAGGTGATCGCCGAGAACCGGCGCGCGCGCTTCGACTACTTCCTTGAGGATTACATCGAGGCCGGGATCCAGCTGCTGGGCACCGAGATCAAGGCGCTGCGCGACGGTCGGGCCAATATCGCTGAAAGCTATGCAGCGGTGGAGGGGCGCGAGATCGTTCTGATCAACTCGGACATTCCGCCCTACAAGCAGGCCAACCGGTTCAACCACGAGCCGCGCCGCCACCGGAAGCTGCTGCTGCACCGCAAGCAGATCGACAAGCTGATCGGCGCCGTCCAGCGCGATGGGCGGACCATCATTCCGGTGCGCCTCTACCTGAACGAAAAGGGCAAGGCCAAGCTCGAGATCGCCCTGGCCAAGGGCAAGAAGCTGCACGACAAGCGCGAGGCCTCGGCCGAGCGCGACTGGCAGCGCGACAAGGCTCGCCTGCTGCGCGACAAGGGCTGAGTTTGCGGTTCCGCTTTGCGGCGCGGCCGACGCGCGATAAACGACAATTCCTGGGGCGCGTCTTGCGGAGTTCACGGTGAAGATAGCCGAACGCTGGTTCGTGATGGCGGGCGTCGCCTTGCTAGCGGGTATCGCCGTGGCCGGTCTGGTCGTGGCCATCTATGCGGCCTGGGTCCTTCACGACATGCCGGATGCGTCGGAGCTGGCGGATTACCGTCCGGCGACAGCGACGCGCGTCTTCGCCGGCGACGGTACCCTGATCGGCGAGTTCTCGGACGAGCGGCGCATCTACGTCACCTATGAACAGGTGCCGGAACAGGTGATCCATGCCTTCCTGGCGGCCGAAGACAGCCACTTCTTCCAGCACGGCGGCATCGACGTGTCCGGCATCGGCCGGGCCATGTTCAAGAATGTTTTCAATGTCCTGTCTGGGCGGCGCCTCGAAGGTGGTTCGACCATCACCCAGCAGGTGGCCAAGAACGTCCTGCTGACCAACGAATCCAGCCTGAACCGCAAGCTGAAAGAGGCCATCCTCTCCAGCCGCCTGGAAGCGACGCTGACCAAGGAACAGATCCTCGAGCTCTATCTCAACGAGATTTACCTGGGCTATCGCTCCTATGGCGTGGCTTCGGCCGCCTATAACTATTTCGGCAAGTCGCTGAATCAGCTGACGCCGGACGAGGCGGCCTTCCTTGCGGCCCTGCCCAAAGGTCCGAACAACTATAATCCGAAACGCCACCCTGAGGCCGCCAAGGGCCGGCGCGACTGGGTTCTGGGCGAGATGGCCGACAACAGGTGGCTGACCCAGGAGGAGCTGGCCGCCGCCCTGGCCCGTCCGCTGAATACCCGCGCCGCACCACGCCGCGCCGAATACGCCGACGCAGACTTCTTCGTCGAGGAAGCCCGCCGCCGCGCCATCGGTCTGTTCGGGCAGGAAGAGGTCAACCGCGGCGGCTACTACATGCGCACGACGCTGGACCCGCAGCTGCAGTCCGCGGCACGCGAAGCCTTGATGAACGGGCTCGAGAATTATGACCGTCGCCATGGCTGGCGCGGCGCCTGGGGCACGACCGACTTCGCCGAAGGCTGGCAGGCCGAGGCGCTGAAGAAGAACACGCCGCCCGAGCGCCGCACTTGGCAGGCCGCCGCTGTCGAAAACGTCGTCGGCAATAATGTTCGCGTCCGCACGGCCAAGGACGACCGAACGGGCTCGCTGATCGTTTCCGACGCGGCCTGGGCCAACGCCAATAGACCTCTAAAGCGCGGCGATCTGATCTTCGTCGAACCGCGCGGCGGCCAGTTCGCCCTGAAGCAGGTGCCGGCGGTGAACGGCGCCCTGGTGGCCATCGAGCCCCAGTCCGGTCGCGTCCTGGCTATGGTCGGGGGCTATTCCTACGCATTGTCCAGCTTCAACCGCGCGACCCAGGCGCGTCGTCAGCCGGGCTCGGCCTACAAGCCCTTCGTCTATGCGGCGGCGCTGGAGGGGGACTTCACGCCGGCCTCGATCGTCCTGGATGCGCCGATCAGCTTCCCCGGCGGCGCCAACGGCGGCCGCTGGACGCCCGAGAACTATAGCCGTCAGTACTATGGCCCGCAGACCCTGCGTCGCGGTCTGGAGCTGTCGCGCAACGTGATGACCGTGCGCCTGGCCCAGGCGGTCGGCATGAAGAACATCGTCGACCTGTCCAAGAAGATGGGCGTGGTCGATGATATGTCGCCGAACCTCGCGATGTCGCTGGGGGCGGGGGAGACGACGCCCTATCGCATCACCGCCGCCTACGCCGCCTTCGTCAATGGCGGTCGCCGGGTCGATCCCTATCTGATCGAAATGGTGCAGGATCGGAACGGTCAGACCATTCACCGGGCCGACCGTCGTCAGTGCCGCGACTGCAGCCGCGGCTTTAGCGGCCAGGAATCGCCGCGCCTGCCTGATCGCGGGACGCAGGTCATCGACCCGATCACCGCCTATCAGGTCAGTTCCATGCTGGAAGGCGTCATCCAGCGCGGTACTGGCGCCAGCGCGCGCGGATTGGGTCCCTGGGTCGGCGGCAAGACCGGCACCACCAACGAGTATCGTTCGGCCTGGTTCGTCGGCTTTTCC
This sequence comes from Brevundimonas sp. UBA7506, assembly GCF_002479495.1. GTDB lineage: Bacteria > Pseudomonadota > Alphaproteobacteria > Caulobacterales > Caulobacteraceae > Brevundimonas. The sequence continues at coordinate 477,747 of NZ_DLNQ01000005.1, read as the reverse complement.
AGCGACATCGTGGTCGGCGTCTTCGTCGGCTTCGACGACAACCGCTCGCTGGGCGGCGGCGAGGCCGGCGCGGCGACCGCCGTGCCGATCTTCACCGACTTCATGCAGGTCGCCCTGAAGGAACGGCCGGCGCGGCCCTTCGTCCGACCCAAGAACGCCGTCTTCCGCACGGTCAACGGCATTGAGGAAGCCTTCCGTCCCGGTACCGAGCGTCAGATCCGCGAGGAGGCCCCACGTCCCGTTCAGCCGGTCGGACCACAGAACTATTACGACGTGATCCGCCGCGAACAGGAGGCCGCGCAAGCCCCGGCGACGCCGCCGCCCGCAGCCGTCGCGCCGCCGCCGCCGAAGAAGCAGCCGGCAGAGGACTTGAGCGGACTCTACTGAGGCTCTAGTTAGACCTACCAACCGGCGCGCCTGTCCGCAGGCGCGCCGTTTATTTTGTTGCTTTCCCTATCGGTCCGCACGCGATGCGGCCCTGCTTGAGGGAAGGCGTTCGTTCGCAGGAGTTTGCGATGAGACCGGATGTCGAGGCCATGAAGGCCGACATCGAGCAGAGCGTCGCTCTGCTCAGGAGGCGACTTTGACTGGGATGTCGCTCTAAGAAAGCTCGATGAGCTGAATGCACGGGTCGAGGATCCGACCCTGTGGGACAACCCGGAACAGGCTCAGGCTGTCAGCCGCGATCGCTCGCGCCTGGAAGCCCAGATCAACAGCGTCCGTGCGCTGGAGACTGATCTGGAAGAAGGCGTCATGCTGGCCGACATGGCCGATGAGGAAGGCGATGAAGCCACCCTCGAAGACGCCCGCGAACAACTGCGCGGCGTCAAGGATCGCGCCGCCCGCGCCGAGCTGGAAGCCCTGCTGTCCGGCGAGGCCGACGGCAACGACGCCTATCTGGAAGTGAACTCCGGCGCCGGCGGCACCGAGTCCAACGACTGGGCGGGCATGTTGCTGCGCATGTACACGCGCTGGGCCAAGGCCCACGGCTATGAGGTCACGATCGAGGCGCACGAAGAGGGCGAACAGGCCGGGGTCAAGTCGGCCACCGTCCTGATCGAAGGCCCCAACGCCTATGGCTGGCTGAAGTCGGAGTCGGGCGTGCACCGTCTGGTCCGCATCAGCCCCTATGATGCGGCGGCCAAGCGGCACACCAGCTTCGCCTCGATCGGGGTGTCGCCGGTCGTGGACGACACCATCGAGATCGACATCAACCCGTCCGACGTGCGCACCGACACCTATCGCGCGTCCGGCGCTGGCGGTCAGCACATCAACAAGACGGACTCGGCCGTTCGCCTGACCCACGTTCCGACCAATACCGTCGTGGCGTGTCAGGCCGGACGTTCTCAGCACCAGAACCGCGACATGGCGTGGAAGATGCTGCGCGCCCGCCTGTACGAGCTGGAACTGCAGAAGCGTGAGGCGGCCGCCCAGGCCCTGGCTGACGCCAAGACCGACATCGGCTGGGGTCACCAGATCCGATCCTACGTCCTGCAGCCCTATCAGATGGTCAAGGACCTGCGCACCGAGGTCGAAACCTCGGACACGCAGGGGGTTCTGGACGGCGATCTGGACCAGTTCATGGGCGCGGCCCTGGCGGCCCGGGTCGGCGAGACCCGCGACGGGAACTAAAAAAAGGGGCGGCCCGCCGGCCGCCCCTTTTCATTTGCGCGAAGCGCCGGATCAGGCGGCGGGCTTGGCCTCGACCTTGTCCGTCTTGGCGTTGGCGGCGGCGGGCTTTTCAACCGGCGTCGGCGCATCCAGCATATTGGCGCCCGGCGTGTCGCGCTTGGCCTGGGTGCAGCGACCCTGGAACCAGGCGCCTTGCTCGATCGAAAGCTGCTCCTGGGTGATGTCGCCCTCGATGCGAGCGGTGGCGAACAGCTTGACCTGCTTGGCGACAATGGCGCCCGAGACGCGGCCGCGCACTTCCAGAATATCAGCGTGGACCGTGCCCTCGACCGAGCCGCCTTCACCGATGGTCACGCGCACGACGCGGATGTCGCCCTTCAGCGAGCCGTCGACCTGAAGCTCGCCGGCGCCCGAGATATTGCCCTCGTATTTCACGCCAGCCGACAGGGTCGACAGGCTGGACGAGCGCGAAGCCGCTGGGCGCGAAGGCTCAGGCGCGCGCGGCGCAGCGGCCGGCGAGGGCGTGGCGGCGGGCGTCGGCTCAGGCGCGGGCGGGATACCCAAGCCGCTGGACGGGCCGTTGTCGAAGGGTTTGCTCTTGTTGAACATGGTGCGCTCCGCATCTCGCCAGCAAGGCCGGCCTAATCCTACTGTAGCCCCTTGGCGGGCAGTTAGGATCAGGTCGGCGAGAGAGGCAAGCTTGGCCTCAGAGCATTCCGTCGATCAGAGTTTCTGGGCCGCTTCCAGCACCTGCTCCGCGTGGCCCTTGACCTTGACGCTGCGCCAGACGTGGCGAACCACGCCCGCGCCGTCGATCAGGAAGGTGGCGCGTTCGACGCCCATGTATTCCCGGCCATAGAGCTTCTTCATGATCCACGTGCTGTAGGCCTCGCAGACCACGCCGTCCTCGTCGGAGCCAAGCACAACCTTGAGGTCATGCTTGGCCTTGAAGCGGTCCAGCTTTTTCACCGCATCCCGCGAGACGCCGATGACAACGGCGTTCACCGCCGCGAATTGTTCGGCCAGAGCCGAGAAGTCCAGGCCTTCCGTCGTGCAGCCGGGTGTGTCGGCCTTGGGATAGAAGTAGAGGACGACCGACTGGCCTTTCAGCCCGTCCAGCGTGACGCGGCCGCCGCCATCGGTGGCGAGATCGAACGCGGGGGCGGCCTGGCCTTCGGTGATGTTGGTCATCCTCTTTGCTCCTTAGACCGGCCGAACCAGGACGATCTTCTTCTTGCCGGCGGCCAGCTTCAGAACGCCGTCAGCATTGACATCGGCAGCCTCGATCAGGCGTGCGCCGTCGGCGATGGCTTCATCGTTCAGGCGCAGGCCGCCGCCTTGGGCCAGGCGACGGGCTTCGCCGTTGGAGGTCGTCAGACCGGCCTTGGCGACGACGGCGGCGATCATGGCGCCGATCACCTCGTCACGCGGCAGCTCGACGGTGGGCAAATCGGCCGACAGTTGGCCCTTCTCGAAGGCGGCCTCCGCGGCGGCGCGGGCGGCCTGGGCGGCCTCGGAGCCGTGCAGCATCGAGGTCGCGGCGTCGGCGAGAGCCTTCTTGGCTTCGTTGATGCCGGCGCCTTCCATCGCTTCGTAAAGCGCGATCTGGTCCAGCGGCAGGTCGGTGAACAGGCGCATGAATCGGCCGACGTCGGCGTCCTCGGCGTTGCGCCAGAACTGCCAGTAGTCATAGGGGCTGAGCTGTTCGGCGTTGAGCCAGACCGCGCCCTGGGCCGTCTTGCCCATCTTGCCGCCCGAGGCCGTGGTGAGCAGCGGAGTGGTCAGGCCAAACGAGGCCTTCTGGTCCACGCGGCGCACCAGATCGACGCCCGAGGTGATGTTGCCCCACTGATCCGACCCGCCCATCTGCAGCGTCACGTTCAGCGAGCGGTTCAGCTCCAGGAAGTCCACTGACTGCATCAGCATGTAGTTGAACTCGAGGAAGGTCATCGGCTGCTCGCGCTCCAGGCGCAGCTTGACCGAGTCGAAGCTCAGCATCCGGTTGACCGTGAAATGCGTGCCGTAGTCGCGCAGGAACTCGACGTAGCCGAACTTGGACAGCCATTCATCGTTGTCGACCATGACGGCGTCAGACGGGCCGTCGCCAAAGGTCAGGAACTTCTCGAACACGGTCTTGATCGAGGCGATGTTGGCCTGGATCGTCTCGTCGGTCAGTTGCGGGCGCGAGGCGTCCTTGCCGGTCGGGTCGCCGACCTTGGTCGTGCCGCCGCCCATCAGGACGACGGGCTTGTGTCCGGCCTGCTGCAGGCGGCGCAACATCATGATCTGGATCAGGCTGCCGACGTGCAGCGACGGCGCCGTGGCGTCGAAGCCGATATAGGCCGTCACGATCCCGTTCGAGGCGGCCTCGTCCAGCTCCACCGGGTGGGTCACCTGGTGGATGTAGCCGCGCGATTGCAGGGTCTTGAGGAAGTCGGACTTGAAGGCTTGGTCGGTCATGGACGGCTCCGTAGCAGGGATGCCGGCGGCCGTCTTCCTTTCGGGAAGTCGCACCGCCAGCGAAGGCGGCACGAGATCGCGGCCGCTCTCTAGCTCAGCGAACGGTAATACAGGCCGGAAATGGCGCGGACGGCGATCATGGGCGCTAGCTACGGCGTGCGTGACGTGGCAGTCAACCCGCCATGACGACCTCCTCCTCGACAAAGACCCTCCGCGTGCTCGGTTTCATGACCGGCACCTCGCTCGACGCCGTGGACATGGCGGTGATCGAAACCGACGGCGAAAACATCATCAGCTTCGGCCCGGCGGGCGAGATGAAGCTGGACACGGAAACGCGCGCCATCGTCGAGGACGCCATCGAGGACGCCCTTGACTGGGAGCGTGACGAAGAAGAGCCCGACAGCTTTGAAGACGCCCGCATGGCGGTGGCCGACGCCCATCTGGCGGCGGCGCTCGGCTTCATGGCGGTGAACGGGGTCAAGGCTAGTTCGTTGGACCTGGTCGGTGTGCATGGCCAGACGGTTTTGCACGAGGCGCCGACGCCGGAACTGCCGGGCCGCACGGTGCAGTTGATCGACGCCCTCAGCGTGGCCGAGGGGCTAGGCGTTCGCACCGCCTATGATTTCCGCAGCGCCGATGTGGCGGCGGGCGGGCAGGGGGCGCCGCTGGCCCCGGTCTATCACGCGGCCCTGGTGAAGAAGGCGGGTCTGAGCGGGCCGGTCGCCGTGCTGAACCTGGGCGGGGTCGGCAACATCACCCTGGTCCGCGCCGACGGCGAGCTGGAAGCCTTCGACACCGGCCCAGCCAACGGCATGGTCGACTTGCTGGTCCAGTCGCGCGGCAAGAAGCGCATGGACGAGGGCGGCAAGCTGGCGGCGGCGGGGACGGTCGATCAGGCTATTCTGGACGCCTATCTGGCCCATCCCTATTTCGCGGCGATGGGGCCGAAGTCGCTGGACCGGTTCGATTTCTCGCTGGACCCCGTCGCAGGCCTGTCGCTGGAAGATGCGGCGGCGACGCTGACGGCCTTTGCCGCAGAGGCCGCGGCGCTCGGCGTGGCGCGCTGTTCGGAGAAGCCGGCCAAGGTCGTGGCCTGCGGCGGCGGCCGGCATAATCCGGTCCTGCTGGCGGCGATCCGCGAACGGGCGGGCGTGCCGGTCACAACCGCCGAGGACGAGGGTTGGCGTGGGGACTCGATCGAGGCCGAAGCCTTCGCCTTCCTCGCCGCTCGCTGCCTGCTGCGCCTGCCGATCAGCTTCCCCGGCACAACCGGCGTGGCTGAACCGATGACCGGCGGCCGCATCGTGGAGCCGGGCGACCAGTGAGCCTGATGCAGTCCCGGCGCGTCTGGGGCGTCGCCAGCGGCATGGCGGCCGGCGCCCTGTGGGGTCTGGTCTTTCTGGCGCCCAAGGTAGCGCCCGAAGCGTCGCCCATGATGCTGACGGCGGGGCGCTATCTCGCCTATGGCCTGATCGCGGCCCTGCTGATCGCGCCGCGCTGGCGGCGGGTGACCGCCGCGCTGGACTGGAAGGCGTGGCGGGCGCTGGCCTGGCTGAGCCTGGCCGGCAACATCATCTATTTCGTCTTCCTGGTGGTCAGCGTCCATTTCGCCGGCGTCGGGGCCTCGGCCCTGATCGTCGGCATGGTGCCGGTCGTGGTCGCTTTGTGGGGGCTGAAGGACAAGGATTCGCCGCCGCTGGCGCGGGTGGCGCCGCCCATCGCGGTCGCGGCGCTGGCGGTCGGTCTGATCGGCTGGGAATCCTTGAGTCAGGGCGGGGGCGGCCACGACGGCGTTCAGACCGTGATCGGTCTGGCCTGTGCGCTGGCGGCCCTGCTGTCATGGTCGGCCTTTGCGGTCGGCAATAGCCGCTGGATGAGGCGACTGCCGGAAGTCTCGCCGCATGACTGGTCGCTGCTGACCGGGGTGGTGACGGGCGGGGTCGCCCTGCTGCTGGCCGTTCCGGCGGTTCTGACCATGGGTGCCTGGTCAGGCGAGGCCTGGGTGCGCTTCCTCGGCGTCAGCTTGGGCGTCGCCGTCTTCGCCTCCATCATCGGCAACGCCTTCTGGAACCAGGCCAGCCGTCTTCTGCCGCTGACCATGCTGGGCCAGATGATCGTGTCCGAGACCCTGTTCGCCTTCCTCTACGGCTTCCTGTGGGAGGGGCGTGGACCGACCATTATCGAGATCGTGGCCATGATCCTGATGGTGGCCAGCGTCGTCTGGTGCGTGCGCGCTCACCGTCCGGCGGCGGTCGCTGCGGCGGAAGGGGAACACTAGGTCGCAGCCGGGCGGCTGAACGACCTCGCCATTTCCGCGTTGCCTTGTGAGCGGACCGGGCCCCTCTGGCGACCCTGTGGGAGATGATGGTCGTGATGTCGGGCCGCGCCGGTCGTCCGCTCGGGCGTCGGGAGCGTGAACGGTCCAGAGGCGCGGATGGAGTTCCTGACGGTTGAATGGATGGGCAAGCCCGCCTGGATGTGGGCGGGTTTTATGGTGGTCGTGGTCGCCCTGCTGGCCTTCGATCTGGGCGTCCTGCATCGCAAGGCGCACGAGATCGGCGTGCGGGAGAGCCTGTTGCTCTCGGCTTTCTATATTGCGGTCGCCCTGCTGTTCGGGATCTGGGTCTGGGTGCGGCTGGGGACGGGCAGCGGGCTCGACTATCTGACCGGCTACGCCATCGAAAAGAGCCTGGCGATGGACAATGTCTTTGTCATCGCCATGATTTTCAGCGCCTTCGGCATCCCGCGCCTGCATCAGCACCGCGTCCTGTTCTGGGGCGTGCTGGGCGTCATCGTGCTGAGGGCGGTGATGATCGCGGCAGGGGCGGCTCTGATCAGCCGCTACGAGTGGGTGCTCTTTGTTTTCGCCGGCTTCCTGATCTTCACCGGCGGGAGGATGATGGCCACCAGCCCCACCGAGGAAGCAGCCACCGGGCAAGGTCTGGTAAATTGGCTGAGGCGTCACATGCCAGTGACGGATCAGTTGCACGGATCGCGGTTCTTCGTACATGAGAAGAACTCCGCCGGGCGGATGATCTGGCACGCCACGCCGCTGTTCCTGGCCCTGGTGACCATCGAGTTTGCGGACGTGATCTTCGCTGTGGACTCGGTGCCGGCGATCTTCGCCATCACGACGGACCCCTACATCGTCTACACGTCCAACATCTTCGCCATTCTGGGGCTACGGGCGCTCTATTTCGCCTTGGCGGCGGTGATCCACCGCTTCGCCTATCTGAAGCAGGCGCTGGCGATCCTGCTGGTCTTCATCGGGGGGAAGGTCATCGCCGCGCCGCTGATGGGGTTGGAGAAGTTTCCGCCGGCGATCTCGCTCGGCGTGACGGCCGCCATCCTGGCCGCGGGTATCCTGTGGTCGATGTGGAAGACCCGGGCCGAAACCCGGGTCGACACATGAAGTCCGATCAGGCCGGGTTCTCGGCCAGTCGCTTGTCCAGATAGGCGCCGACGCGGCGATCGACGGCGTCGATATGGTCCTGCCAGAAGTGGCTCGCGCCTTCTTCCAGTTCGTAGTCGATGACGATGCCTTTTTGCGTGCGCAGCTTGTTGACCACGCGCTCGACCTCGACCGGCGGCACGACGGTATCGGCGGTGCCGTGCAGGAACAGGCCAGACGCCGGGCAGGGGGCCAGGAAGCTGAAGTCGTACATGTTCGAGGGCGGCGACACCGAGATGAAGCCATCCGTCTCGGGACGACGCATCAGAAGCTGCATGCCGATATAGGCGCCGAACTGATAGCCGGCGACCCAGGTCTGGGTGGCGGCGGGGTTGTTGGCCTGCAGCCAGTCCAGGGCCGTGGCTGCATCGGCCAGTTCGCCGATGCCGCTGTCGAACTCACCCTGCGACTTGCCGACGCCGCGCGAGTTGTAGCGCAGGGTGGCGAAGCCGCGCTGGACGAACAGCTGGTGCAGGGTCACCGCCACCGGGTTGTTCATATGCCCGCCCGCCTTGGGGTGCGGGTGCAGGATCAGGGCGATCGGCGCATTGGGGCGCTTGCCGGGCGAATAGCGGCCTTCGATACGGCCCGAGGCGCCGGGAAGAATGACTTCAGGCATGGATCAGCGGAATCCTGTCTTCAACTGTCGTTTCGCGGGCGGACAATACTTGACCAACGCAGTAGGACTTTTTAAGTCCGCTCGGCGTGGCGCACTTGTCTGCGAGGGCGCGGGTTCTAGCACATGAGCCCCGAAAAGCGTGAAATTTTTGAGGGCATTCCATGCGTCTGTCGACAAAGGGACGATACGCCGTAATGGCGATGGCCGATCTGGCAAAGAACGGCGCGGATCGCGCGGTGTCTCTGGCCGAAATCGCCACGCGTCAGGAAATCTCCCTTAGCTATCTGGAACAGTTGTTCGCACGGCTTCGTAAAAGCGGTCTGGTCAAGAGCGTGCGCGGACCGGGCGGCGGCTATCGCCTGGCGCGCGAGGCCTGTGCGACCGCCGTGGCTGAAATCGTTCTGGCCGTCGACGAGCCGATCCGCGCCACCCGCTGCGTCGGCGCCGGATCGCCCAAGGGCTGCATGATCAAGGGCGAGCGCTGCATCACCCACCACCTGTGGGAAGATCTGGGCCAGGAAATCCATCGCTATCTCGCCAGCGTCAGTCTGGAAGACGTCATCCAGCACCGCACGGGTCCGGCGCGCCTGGGCGTGCCGACCGGCGCCGGGATGGAGGCCGCGGCATGAGCGTCTATCTGGATTACAACGCCTCGGGTCTGGTCCGTCCGGAAGTGCAGGAAATCATGGCCAAGGCCCTGGCCGACAACGGCAATCCGTCGGCGGTCCACGCCGCCGGGCGCCGGGCGCGGGCGCGCATCGAGACGGCGCGGGCCCAGGTGGCGGAGCTGGTGGGGGCTGATCCGACCGCCGTGGTCTTCTCGTCCGGCGGCACGGAATCCAACGCCCAGGCCATTGTCAGCGCTCTGGCGGCGGGCTGCGAGCGGTTGATCGTCGGCGCGACCGAACATCCTTGCGTGGCCGAGGCGGCGACGGCGACAGGCGCACCGGTCGAGGTCCTGCCGGTCGACGAAAACGGCGTGGTCGATCTGGCCTGGCTGGCCGGGGCGCTGGCGCGTCCGGGCCGCGCCGTGGTCGCCATCCATCACGCGAACAATGAAAGCGGCGTGATCCAGCCCATCGCCGAGGCGGCGGCTCTGGTCCGCGCGGCGGGAGCCTGGCTGCACGTCGACGCCATCCAGTCGGCGGGCAAGATTCCGGTCGATATGCGGACGCTGGACGCGGACAGCCTGACCCTGTCGGCGCACAAGCTGGGCGGGCCGCAGGGCGTGGGCGCTCTGGTGCTGAAGGAAGGCGTCGCCGCCGTGCGTATCCTGCATGGCGCGGGTCAGGAGCGCGGCCTGCGCGCCGGGACCGAGAACATGCCGGGCATCACCGGCTTCGGCGCCGCCGCCGATTGCGCGGCCCGCGATCTGGACCAAGCGATGGCGCATGTGGTTTGGCGCGATACGGCGGAAGCCAAGGTCAAGGCGGCGGGCGCCACCATCATCGGCGGCGCGGTTCCCCGCCTGCCCAACACCCTCTTCATGGCGATCGAGGGCTGGGACAGCCCGCAGCAGTTGATCACGCTCGATCTGGTCGGAGTCATGGTCTCGGCCGGCTCGGCCTGTTCGTCGGGCAAGGTCAAGCCGTCCAAGACGATCAGCGCCATGGGCCTGGATTCGCTGGCGACCGGGGGCGTGCGCGTTTCCGGCGGCTGGGGCACGACGCAGGGCGACTGGGACCGGTTCGCCGAGGCCTGGGTCACGGCCTGGAACAAGCATCAAGCGCGTCTGTCTGAGCGCGTGAAGGAAGTCGCGTAAGTCATGGCTGCTGTTAAGGAAACTGTCGAAGCTGTCGCCGCGCTCGAGAAGTATGAGCACGGCTTCACCTCGGACATCGAAACGGAATATGCGCCGCGCGGTCTGAACGCCGACATCATCCGCTTCATCTCCGAGAAGAAGGGCGAGCCGGAATGGATGCTGGAATGGCGCCTGGCCGCCTATGAGCGCTGGCTGGCGATGGAGGAGCCGACCTGGGCGGCGGTGAAATACGAACCCGTCGACTATCAGGACCTCTACTACTACGCCGCGCCGAAGCAGAAGGAGGGACCGAAGTCGCTGGACGAGGTCGATCCCGAGATCCTGGAAGTCTACAAGAAGCTGGGCATCCCGCTGAAGGAGCAGGAGGTCCTGGCGGGCGTGCAGGGCGCGCCCAAGGTGGCCGTGGACGCCGTGTTCGACAGCGTCTCGGTCGTGACCACCTTCAAGGAGGAACTGGCCAAGGTCGGCGTGATTTTCATGCCGATTTCCGAGGCCTTGCGCGAATATCCTGATCTGGTGCGGCAATATCTGGGATCGGTCGTGCCGGTGTCGGACAACTATTTCGCGGCCCTGAACAGCGCGGTCTTTTCCGACGGGTCGTTCGTCTACATCCCGCCGGGCGTGAAATGCCCGATGGAGCTGTCGACCTATTTCCGCATCAACGCCAGCCAGACCGGCCAGTTCGAGCGCACCCTGATCATCGCCGACAAGGGCAGCTACGTTTCCTATCTGGAAGGCTGCACCGCGCCGATGCGCGACGAGAATCAGCTGCACGCGGCGGTCGTGGAGATCGTGGCCCTGGACGACGCCGAGGTGAAATACTCGACGGTTCAGAATTGGTACCCCGGCGACGCCGAGGGCAAGGGCGGCATCTACAACTTCGTCACTAAGCGCGCCGACTGCCGTGGCGACCGCTCGAAGGTCAGCTGGACCCAGGTCGAGACCGGCTCGGCCGTCACCTGGAAATACCCGTCCTGCATCCTGAAGGGCGAGGAGAGCTCGGGCGAGTTCTATTCCATCGCCATCACCAATGGGCATCAGCAGGCCGACACCGGCACCAAGATGATCCATCTGGGCAAGAACTCGAAGTCGCGGATCATCGCCAAGGCGGTGTCGGCGGGCAAATCGGACTCGACCTATCGCGGCCTGGTCTCGGTGCATCCCAAGGCCACGGGCGTGCGCAACTTCACCCAGTGCGACAGCCTGCTGATTGGCAAGGAGTGCGGCTCGCACACCATCCCCTATATCGAGGCCCGCAACGGCTCGGCCCAGCTGGAGCATGAGGCGACGACGACCCGCCTGTCGGAAGACCAGCTCTTCTACGCCCAGCAGCGCGGCCTGTCGGAGGAGGAGGCGGTGGCCCTGCTGGTCAACGGCTTCGTCCGCGACGTGATGCAGAAGCTGCCGATGGAATTCGCCGTCGAGGCGCAGAAGCTGGTGGCGATCAGCCTTGAGGGGAGCGTGGGGTGACCTTTACGAAAGCCTATCTTCGCGAAGCCCACAAGCACTGTGCCAACCACAGAGCCGAAGTTCAGGCGAGCTTGGTTTGTGGCTGCTTTTACTGCCTGGAGACCTATCCTCCGACCGAGATTGAGGATTGGATTGATGATGTGGAGGGAACTGCGCTTTGCGCCCGATGCATGATCGATTCCGTTATCGGTGACGCTTCGGGATTTCCCGTGGAAGACCGTGCGTTTCGTGAAGAAATGCATGAGTTCTGGTTCAAACGGACTGTCACGCTTGATCGCGCCGGAAACGTTATTCCCCAACAAACGTCCAAATCATTGTCGGCCCGAATTGCCGGCTGGTTCACCAAGAAGACCGTCTGATGCTTTCCATTTCCAACCTCCACGTCTCGGTCGCTGACAAGCCGATCCTCAAGGGCCTGACGCTCGAAGTGCCGGCGGGCGAGGTCCATGCCGTCATGGGGCCGAACGGGGCCGGCAAGTCGACGCTGGGCTACAGCCTGTCGGGCCGTCCCGGCTATGAGGTCACGGACGGCTCCGCCTCGTGGAACGGTCAGGACCTGCTGGCCCTGGCCCCCGCAGAGCGCGCGGCGGCGGGCGTCTTCCTGTCCTTCCAGTATCCGATGGAGATTCCCGGCGTGCCGGCCATGACCTTCATCCGCACGGCGCTGAACGCCCAGAAGCGCGCGCGTGGCGAGGAGGAGGTCTCGGCCCCCGCCTTCCTGAAGCAGGTCAAGGCGGCGTCGCAGGCGCTGAAGATGGACTTCGACATGCTGAAGCGGCCGCTGAACGTCGGCTTCTCGGGCGGTGAAAAGAAGCGGATGGAGATCCTGCAGATGGCCCTGCTGGAGCCGTCGCTGCTGATCCTGGACGAGACGGACTCCGGCCTCGACATCGACGCCCTGCGCATCGTGTCCGAGGGGGTGAATGCCCTGCGTCGCGCCGACCGCTCCATGCTGGTCATCACCCACTATCAGCGCCTGCTGGACTATATCAAACCGGACAAGGTGCACGTGCTGGCCGCCGGCCGCATCGTCGCCTCGGGCGGGCCTGAACTGGCGCTGGAGCTGGAGGCGGAAGGGTACGACAAGTTCCTGCCGACCGCGGCATGAGCGCAGCGCCGCAAATCGATCTGACGAACGCCGAGACCTTTCCGTCGCGGCGCACGGAGGCTTGGAAATACAGCGACTTGAAGCGCTGGCTTCGTGAAGCGCCTGAGCCCTCGGGAACGGCGCTGGTCGGAGCGCCGGGGCCGTTTTATGACCTGGGCGGAGAGGCGATCGTCTTCGCCAACGGCCGCCCGGTTGGCGTCACTGACTTCATCGCCTCGGGCGTGCAGACCCTGCGTCTGCGCTTCCTCTCGGACGCGGTCGGCACCGGCCACACGGCGGCGGCGCGCATCGTGGCCCGTCCGGGCGCGAAGCTGCTGCTGCTGGAGACGCATGAGGGCAAGGGCTCGGCCTATGTGGCCCACAACAAGGTCGAGATCGACGTCGCCGGCGACGCCGAGGTCACCCGCATCGTCCTGATCGAGGAGCCCGAGGACGCTATTTCGGTGATGAACGCCGAGGTGCGGCTGGAGGCCGGCGGTCGCTATCGCCAGACCATCGTCACGACCGGCGCCAGGCTCCAACGCATCGAGACGCAGTTGAGCCACGGGGCCGAGGGCGCCGACACGCGTCTGGATGGCCTCTATTTGTTGAAGGGTTCGCGCCATGCGGACCTGACGACCGTGGTCGATCACCGGGCCGCCGACGGCACGACCAGCCAACTGACCAAGGGCGTCGTCCACGACACCGCACGCGGCGTGTTTCAGGGCAAGATCATCGTCGAGCGCGGGGCCGACGGCACCGACGCCCGCATGGCCCACAACGCCCTGATCGCGTCCGAGCGCGGCGAGATCGACGCCAAGCCCGAGCTGATCATCTATGCCGACGACGTGCAGTGCGCCCACGGCAATACGGTGGGGACGCTGGATGAAAGCGCGCTCTTCTATATGCAGCAGCGCGGCATTCCGGCCGACGAGGCTCGCGCCCTGCTGGTCCAGGCTTTCCTGTTCGAGGTCGTTGATCGCATCGAGGACGAGGCCGCCAAGGAGGTTGTGCGCGCATGGCTGACGGCTCGCCTGTGAATACCTTCGACCCCTACGCCGCGCGGGCGCAGTTCCCGATCCTGTCGCGACAGGTGAACGGCAAGCCGCTGGTCTATCTGGACAACGCCGCCTCGGCGCAGAAGCCGCGTGCGGTGATCGACGCCCTGGTGGCGTCGATGGAGGGCAGCTACGCCAACGTCCATCGCGGCCTGCACACACTGTCGAACGAGGCGACCGAGGCCTTTGAGGCGGCGCGCGAGATCGTCGCCAGCTTCCTGAACGCGCCCTCGGGCGAGAACATCGTCTGGACCAAGGGCGGGACAGAGGCGATCAATTTGGTCGCCAACGGGATCGGCCTGAGCATCGAACCCGGCGACGAGATCATCGTCACCGAGATGGAGCACCACTCCAACATCGTGCCGTGGCACCTGCTGCGCGAGCGCAAGGGCGCGGTGCTGAAATGGGCGCCGATCAAGGACGACGGCTCGCTTGATATGGAAGCCTATGCCGCGCTTCTGGGGCCGAGGACCAAGGTCGTCGCCGTCACCCACATGTCCAACGTCCTGGGCACCATCAACCCCATCGCCGAGATCACCCGTCTGGCCCATGCCGCAGGCGCACGGGTGCTGGTCGATGGCTGCCAGGGCGCGGTTCACGCCACGCCAGACGTTCAGGCCGTCGGCTGCGACTGGTACGTCATCACCGGCCACAAGCTGTATGGCCCGACCGGCGTCGGCGCCCTGTACGGCACGACCGAGGCTCTGGAAAGCCTGCCGCCCTATCAGGGCGGGGGCGAGATGATCCAGACGGTCGAGAAGGACCGCATCACCTATGCGGCGCCGCCGCATCGCTTCGAGGCCGGGACGCCGCCGATCCTGGAGGCCATTGGTCTGGGCGCGGCGCTGGAATGGCTGTCGGGCTTTGATCGGCAGGCCGTGGCCGCGCACGAGATGGCCCTCTATGACCACGCACGCGCCCGGCTGGCCGACGCCGACTGGCTTCGGGTGCTGGGCGAGGCCGAAGAGAAGGGCGCGCTGCTGACCTTCTCGGTCGAGGGCGCCCACGCCCATGACGTGGCCCAGATCATGGACCGTTACGGCGTGGCCGTGCGGGCCGGTCTGCACTGCGCCGAACCGCTGGCGAAAAGACTGGGCGTGACCTCGAGCACGCGCGCCTCCTTCGCCCTATATAACACCGTGGAGGATACAGACGCCTTCATGGATGCGCTGATCAAGGCGCGGAACTTCTTCGTGTGACGAGTATGGACGACGCCAAGACCGAAACCGCCATCAGCGACAGTGACGCCTTCGCCGCCAGCTGGGACGAGCCGCAGAAGAGCGCCCTGTCGCAGGCCGAGCTGGACAAGCTGACCGACGACCTGATCGAGGCGCTGAAGACGGTGTACGACCCGGAAATCCCGGTCGACATCTATGAGTTGGGCCTGATCTACAAGGTGGACGTGTCCGACGACCGCGACGTCCTGGTCGAGATGACGCTGACGGCGCCGGGCTGTCCCGTGGCCGGCGAAATGCCGGGCTGGGTCGAGGCGGCGGTGATGAAGGTCGAGGGCGTGCGCAGCGCCCGCGCCAATCTGGTGTTCGATCCGCCGTGGGACTCCTCCAAGATGAGCGACGAGGCCAAGCTGGCCCTGAACATGTTCTGAGGACGTAGCGATGACCGAGCTTCAGACCGCCGCCCGACCGCGCCGCCCCCGGCCCAAGGCCGTAACCCTGACCGCCGCCGCCGCCGCGCGCGTGCGCGAGATCATGGAAAACGCCGAAAAGGATTATGTGGGTCTGCGCGTCGGGGTGAAGAACGGCGGTTGCGCCGGGCAGGAGTACACCTTCGCCTATGCCGAGCAGATCGAGCCGCTGGACGAGGTGGTCGAGGACAAGGGCGTCACGATCCTGATCCAGCCCAAGGCCGTATTGTTCCTGATCGGCTCCGAGATCGACTATGAGACGACCAAGCTGGCGTCCAAGTTCGTCTTCCGCAATCCGAACGAGACCGACGCCTGCGGCTGCGGCGAGAGCGTGACCATCATCCCCGCCGCCGCTCTGGACGCCGACTGACATGATCCGACTGGAAGGCGTGACCCGGCGCTATCGCAGCGCGGCGGGCGAGCGCACGGCGCTGGACGGCGTCGACCTGACCATCGGACGCGGCGAGGTGTTCGGCGTAGTCGGGCGTTCGGGCGCCGGCAAGTCGACCCTGATCCGCGCCATCAACCGGCTGGAGACGCCCGACGCGGGCCGCATCTTCGTCGATGATCAGGAAATCACGGCGCTGAAGCCCGCCGAGCTGCGCGCCGCGCGGCGGCGGATCGGCATGATCTTCCAGCATTTCAACCTGCTGAACGCCAAGACCATCGAGGATAATGTCGCCTTCCCCCTGCGGCTGGAAGGACGGCCCGAGGCCGAGGTGAAGGCGCGCACTGCGCAGCTGCTGGAGCAACTGGGGCTGGCGGAACACGCCAGGAAGCATCCGGCCCAGCTGTCGGGCGGTCAGAAGCAGCGCGTCGGCATCGCCCGCGCCCTGGCCTGCGGTCCCAGCGTCCTGCTGTGTGACGAGGCGACCAGCGCGCTTGACCCGGAGACGACCGAGGACATCCTGACCCTGCTGGACGGGCTGAACCGCGACCTCGGCCTGACCATCGTCCTGATCACCCACCAGATGGAGGTGGTGCGCCGCGTCTGTGACCGGGTGGCGGTGTTGAAGGACGGCCGCATCGCGGAGCAGGGCGCGACGGCGGATGTCTTCCTGCATCCGCAGCACGCCGTGACCCGCGCCATGCTGGCCGAGGGCGAGGAAGCCTTTGACGCCTCGGTCGTGCCGGTCGGTGCGCGGATGGCCAAGCTGACCTTCCGCGGCGGCTCGACCTATGAGCCGGAACTGAGCCGCGTCGCGCGAACGGTGGGCGTGGACTATTCGATCCTGTCGGGACGGATCAGCCGCATCCGGGGCGAGCCCTATGGCCAGCTGGTCGTGGCCTTCACCGGCGGCGACGCCGAGGCGGCCGTGGCCCAGCTGACCGCGCGCGGCGTGACGGTGGAGGCAGCCTGATGTTCAAGAACGTTGATTGGGCCGAGATCGGCCGCGCCACCATCGACACCCTGCTGATGCTGGGCGGCTCGCTGGTGCTGACCGTCATCCTGGGCGTGCCGCTGGGCGTGCTGCTCTATCTGTCCGGCAAGGGGCGGCTGGCGGCCAATCCGGTGCTGAACGCCGTGCTGTCTCTGATCGTCAACGTGCTGCGCTCGGTGCCCTTCATCATCCTGCTGATCGTCATGTTGCCGGTGACAGTGCTGCTGGTCGGCACCTCGCTGGGCGTGGCCGGGGCCATTCCGCCGCTGGTCGTGGGGGCCGCGCCCTTCTATGCGCGACTGGTCGAGACGGCCCTGCGTGAAGTGGACAAGGGCGTGGTCGAGGCGACCCAGGCCATGGGCGGTTCGACTTTCCAGATCGTCACGCGGGCCCTGCTGCCTGAGGCCATGCCCGGCATCATCGCCGGGGCGACGGTCACGGCCATCGCCCTGGTCAGCTACACCGCCATGGCGGGCGTGGTGGGGGCAGGCGGACTGGGCGATCTGGCCGTGCGCTTCGGCTATCAGCGGTTCCAGACCGACGTCATGGTGGTGACCGTAGTTCTGCTGCTGATCCTCGTACAAATTCTGCAGATGATCGGCGACCGTCTGGTCGCTAAGGTTTCGCACCGCTGATTTTTCGAAAGCCTGCCCCATGATCCGCCGTTCGCTGCTGCTGTCCGCCGTCGCTGTCCTGACGCTTGCCGCCTGCGGTCAGGGCGCGGACAAGAAGGCGGGCGCCGAGGGCGCGCCCCTGCTGGTCGGCGCCACCGCCGTGCCGCACGCTGAAATCCTTGAGGTGGTGAAGCCGATCCTGGCCGCCGAGGGCGTGCCGATCGAGATCAAGGTCTTCAACGACTACGTTCAGCCCAACGTGCAACTGTCTGAAAAACGGTTGGATGTGAACTACTTCCAGACCAAGCCCTATCTGGACGAGTTCAACATCGCGCGCGGCGCGGATCTGGTGACGGTGGCCGGCGTCCACGTCGAGCCTCTGGGCATCTATTCCAAGAAGCATGCGACGCTGGCGGCGATCCCGAACGGGGCGCAGGTGGTGCTGCCGAACGACGCCTCGAACACCGGGCGCTCGCTGCTGCTGTTGCAGGGCGCCGGCCTGATCACCCTGCGCGATCCGACCAATCCGCTGCAGACCGTTCGTGACATCGCGACCAATCCCAAGGGGCTGAAGTTCCAGGAGGTCGAGGCCGCCACCATCCCGCGCATCCTGCCCCAGGTCGATGCGGCGGTGATCAACACCAACTACGCCCTGGACGCCGGATTGAAGCCCAAGACCGACGCCCTGTCGCTGGAGGGGGCCGACAGCCCCTATGTGAACTATCTGGTGGCCCGCCCGGACAACCAGAACGACCCGCGCGTTCAGGCCCTAGCGACGGCGCTGCGCAGCCAGGCGGTCAAGGACTTCATCGCCAAGAAGTACGACGGGGCGGTGATCCCAGCGGCTTAGGCCGCCGCAGGCGTCGCGAGCGTGGCGGCTTCGCTGGGCGTGGCGACCTGAACCGCCGCGGTGATCGGCTGGCCGGTGGCCTCGGCGATCAGTTCAGCGGTCTTGCCTTCAATCGCCGCTTCCAGCCTGGCCAGGAACTCATCCTTGGGCAGGCCGGTTGGAATGGGCGCCAGGAATTCCAGCGTGGCGGTACCCGGTGTCTTGCGTGCTTCTTCCTGGGGCCAGAACAGGCCGAGGTTGGTCGCCAGCGGCACGACCGGCATGTCGAAGTCGCGATACATGTGCCAG
Organism: Brevundimonas sp. UBA7506; assembly: GCF_002479495.1. Lineage (GTDB taxonomy): Bacteria > Pseudomonadota > Alphaproteobacteria > Caulobacterales > Caulobacteraceae > Brevundimonas. Next base: position 459,429 of record NZ_DLNQ01000005.1, on the reverse strand, counting down.
ACACCCGAACGGTAGCGATACTTCTCGCCGACCTTGGCCAGGTGGCCTTCAGGATAGATCAGGATCTTGCGGCCTTCACGATGGGCGTCGGCGGCGCGTTCCTTGAGTGCGGCGCGGGCAGTGTGGCCGCCGCAGCTGTTGACGACGATGGCGCCGAGTTTTCTCAGCACCGTACCCAGCAGCGGAAATTTCTCGAGGTGGTCGCCGGTGACGAAGGCCAGGTCGTCGAACTGATCATAGGTGGCGAAGCCGTCGCCCCAGCTCTGGTGCTTGGAGGCGATGATGAAGGCGCCTTGCGGCAGACGCTCCTTGCCGCGAACCTTCAGGTGAATGCCGGCGAACAGTGCCATGGCCTGCACCATGCGACGCACATAGCGGCGGATGACCCAGGTGGTCGCACGCCGACCTGGCGCCAAGGCTGCGAAGGCTGCGGTCAGACCATAGCCGATCGAGAGGGCCCAATAGGCGAGATTGAAGGTGAAGCTTCTCATCCGGTCGATATGAAACGGACCCGGGGCGGTTCGGCAACCGTTTAAGCGGCGGCCTTCTCCATGAGCTCGGCGTTGGTGACGCAGTTCCGACCGCCGCGCTTGGAGGCGTAAAGCGCGGCATCGGCGCGCTCAAGCAGACCCAGAGCCGTCTCGCCGGAACCACGCTCGGCGAAACCGACGGAGATGGTCACGGCGCCGAGGTCGTCGTTGGTTGATCGGCGGCGCAAAGAACGCGAACCGATTTCTTCGCGAACCGCGTTGAGGGCGGCTTCCACGGCGCCGGGCGTCTCGCCGGGGAAGATGACCGCGAATTCCTCGCCACCGTATCGGGCGGCGATACGAGGATTGCGTGCGATCCGGCCCAGGACACTGGCGACGTAACGCAGCACCTGATCGCCGGTCTGGTGACCCCAGGTGTCGTTGAAGCGCTTGAAGTGGTCGATATCGACGATCGCCAGCGTCAAGCCCTTGCCTTCGGCCTCGGCCTCATCACAGAGGCGCGCCAACTGTTCATCGAACGTCTTGCGGTTGGCCAGATTGGTCAGGGCGTCGGTCATGGCGTCGCGACGGACCTGCTCCAGGTGTTCGCGCAAACGAACCACTTCGCGGTTCGACGATTCCAGCCGCTTCTCAAGCGCGGAGGTGTGGCGTTGGACCTTGCGCGTCGCGCTGGAAAGGGTGCTGACGATGGCGGAGAGATCCGTCGCTCCGCCCGCGTCCTGCATCTTCGCCGACGCAGAACTGAGCGTCTCGCCATAGGCAGTCTGGGTCTTGCGGGCGTTGTCGATGGCCTCGGCCACCGCAGCGAGTTCGCGGTTCAGGACAGCCCCGACATCGCGGATTTCCTCGGAGAGGCGGCCGCGCGGAAGGAATTCCGCAGCCAGCATTTCAGCCGTCGCGTCGGTGAACGGCGCGTCACCGGCCAGCAGGCGGTCGAGTTCCCGGCCCAATGGACCTTCGGGGTCGCTGACATAGTGCAGCCAGAGCTCGAAATTCAGCGGCGTCGGCCAGACGGAGGCCTGTTGCATGGCGTCGACGATGCGGTGCGCCAGCTCATATGCCTCCGGTCCCCGAAGGGCGGTTTCGACCTGCGCCGTCATTCTGATTCTCGCGCCCCAATTCTTAGTTGGCGGACACTAGAACGCCGATCCGTAATGACCAGTTAAACCGAGGGCCAGAATGCCTCTGCTTTAATCCTGAAAGACGACCGGACGACGCAGGAATGCAGGGATGTCGTCGCCGAAACCGCCGCTGGCGGCGCGAAGCGGCTGTTCCTTGGCCTGCTCGGACTTACGCGGTTCGCGCGGTTCAGGAGCGCGATCGCGGCGTTGAGAGGCGGGCTTGGTTGCAGGCGTCGCTTGCGCTGTCGTGTCGACGACGGCGTCCGCAGCTTCCGAAGTCGTGAGGGGCTTGGCGGAGCGGCGGCTGCGCGAACGACGGGGGGCTTCCTCGAGGGTTTCTTCTGCCTTGGGAGCGGCGCGGGCGATGGGCTCCATCGACGCGACGTTGTCGCTCTTGGGGATCGGGCGCGGGCGGTCACTGCGGCCACGGCCACGGCCCTTGGAGTCGTCGCTGCGCGGGCGGTCCTTGATAGAGGCGAAGTCGATGTCGTCCAGCGACATCTCTTCCGGGGCTTTCTTGATGAGCTTCAGCACCTTGTCCAACGACTTGTCGTCGGAGGGCGTGACGATCATGAAGGCTTCGCCCTTGCGACCGGCGCGGCCGGTGCGTCCGATACGGTGCACATAATCGTCGGCATGGTGCGAGACGTCGTAGTTGAAGACGTGGCTGACGTCCGGGATGTCCAGACCGCGCGCGGCGACGTCCGAGGCCACCAGGATCTTCAGGTCGCCGGCGCGGAAGTCGGCCAGAGTCTTCATCCGCAGCGACTGATCCAGGTCGCCGTGGATCGGCGCGGCGTCGAAGCCATGAGTCTTCAGCGACTTGGCGACGATATCGACTTCCGACTTGCGGTTGCAGAAGACGATGCCGTTCTTGACCTCTGACCGTTCGATCAGGGCGCGCAGAGCGGTGCGCTTGGCCTTGGGGTCGCTGGTCGGGATGCGGACCAGATACTGGGTGATGGTATCGGCGGTCATGGCCGGACGCGAGGCCTCGATCCGGGTCGGATCCTTGAGGAACTGCGTGGTCAGGCGCGTGATCTCGGGCGGCATGGTGGCCGAGAAGAACAGGGTCTGGCGACGCGGCGGCGTCAGCTTGAAGATGCGCTCAATGTCGGGAATGAAGCCCATGTCGAGCATGCGGTCGGCTTCGTCGATGACCATCATCTCGACGCCGGTCAGCAGGATCTTGCCGCGTTCGAACAGGTCCAGCAGACGACCCGGCGTCGCGATCAGGACGTCGACGCCCTTGTTCAGCAGGGCGACCTGGTCGCCCATGGACACGCCGCCGATCAGCAGGGCCCAACTCAGCTTGGTGCCCTTGGCGTATTTGGCGAAGTTCTCGGCGACCTGATCGGCCAGTTCGCGGGTCGGGGCCAGGACCAGGGCGCGCGGCATGCGGGCGCGGGCGCGGCCCGAGCCGAGGCGGTCGATCATCGGCAGGGTGAAGGCGGCGGTCTTGCCGGTGCCGGTCTGGGCGATGCCCAGGACGTCGCGGCCGGCCAGGGCCACCGGGATGGCGGAGGCCTGAATTGGGGTCGCTTCGGTGTAGCCCGTGTCAGCGACCGCTTGCAGGGTCGTGGCCGAGAGGCCCAGCTTGGTGAATTCTGTCATGAAACCTTGAGGACGGAGGAAACGTCGTAACGTCTTCGACTTACGGAACCGCCCCTCGTGGGCGAGTGGGCGGCGCGCATCGCCAGTCCAATTCCGAGCCTGCGGCGGTATATGGAAACCCCTACGCCTCAGTCAAGTATTTCCGTTCGGGAACCGGGCGGTTGGCAAAGTCTTACAGCCCTGTAATGTCGCCGAGGGGAAGGGAGGCTCTGTCGTATGCGTATGAAAACGCTTGCGTTCGCCTTGGCCGCTTGTTGCGCGACGGCGCTGCCGGCTCAGGCGGAGATGGAATCAGCTTTTGGAAACACCGTGATCTCCCACTATCCGGATGGAAGTTGGGTAAAGCACTGGTTTGACCGCGACGGCAGCTACAGGGCCGTGTTTTCCGACGGTCGGCGCCTGACCGCGCGCTGGGCTGTCGAAGGCGAACGAGTCTGCCTGAACGGCATCCGACCGCGAATGCTGCTTTCGCGGTTCTGTACGGCCATGGTCGAGGCGTCTGTCGGTCAGACCTGGCCCGGACGTGATCCGCTGGGGCGCCGGGTTCGCAACGAACTGGTGGCGGGGCGCTAAACCCTCCCGATCCGCTGGCGGACCGGGAGGGCATGGCGACCTTACTCCGCCGGAGCGGTCTTTTTAGCGGCGGCTTTCTTGGCGGCCGGCTTCTTGACCGCAGGCTTTTTCGCCGCCGCGGGTTTCTTCTCGGCGGCGGCCTTGGCCGGGGCCTTTTTGGCGGCGGGCTTCTTGGCCGCAGCCGCCTTCTTCTTCGGCGCTGCACCGGCCTTGGCGGCCAGCAGAGGCAGGGCGGCTTCCAGCGTCACGTCTTCGGGCGTCATGCCCTTGGGCAGCGTGGCGTTGACCTTGCCCCATTTGACGTAGGGACCGAAGCGGCCGGCCATGACCTGAACGGGGACTTCATCGTCCGGGTGAGCGCCCAGTTCCTTGAGCGGCGCCGTGGCTGAGCCGCGACCAGGACGACCGGCGCGCTTTTCAGCCAGCAGGGCGACGGCGCGGTTGATCCCGACCTCGAACACCTCGTCGATGTCCGAGACGTTGGCGTAGGTGCCGGCATGCAGGACGAACGGACCGTAGCGGCCGAGACCCGCCGTGATCATCTTGCCGTCCTCGGGGTGAGGACCGACTTCCCGCGGCAGGGCCAGCAGACGCAGGGCCTGATCCAGCGTCAGGGACGCGGGGCTCCAGCCCTTGGGCAGGGAGGAGCGTTTCGGCTTTTCCTCGCCCGGCGGCGTGGTTTCGACATAGGGGCCGAAGCGACCGATCTTGAGCTGCACCGGCTGGCCGGTCGCCGGATCGGCGCCCAGTTCGCGGTCGCCGCCGTCCGCGCCGCCTTCGGCGCCGTCAGGCGAGGCCACGGGGCGGGTGTACTTGCAGTCGGGATAGCGCGAGCAGCCGATGAAGGCGCCGAAACGGCTGGTCTTCAGGCTGAGCTGGCCCTGATGGCACAGGGGACATTCGCGCGGGTCCGAGCCATCCCCCTTGTCCGGGAAGATGTGGGCGCCGAGGGCGTCGTTCAGGTGATCCAGAATGGCCGTGGTGCGCAGTTCGCCCGCGGCCTGGGTCGCGGCGTGGAAGTCGGTCCAGAAGCTGCGCAGCAGCGCCTTCCAGTCCAGATCGCCGGCTGAGACCTCGTCCAACTGGGTCTCCAGTGCGGCGGTGAAGTCGTACTCGACCCAGCGCGTGAAGAACTGCTCCAGGAAGGCCGTGACCAGCCGTCCTTTGTCCTCGGGATAGAAGCGGTTCTTGTCCATGCGGACGTATTCGCGGTCACGCAGGGTCGTCAGGATCGAGGCGTAGGTCGAGGGGCGGCCGATGCCCAGCTCTTCCAGCTTCTTGACCAGGGTGGCTTCCGAGAAGCGCGGCGGCGGCTCAGTGAAATGCTGGTCGGTGCGGACGCCTTCAACCTTGGCCTTGGCGCCTTCCTTCAGCGCGGGCAGGCGACCGCCTTCGTCCTCGTCGTCCTCGGACCCTTTCTGCTTCTCGTCGCGGCCTTCTTCGTAGGCGGCGATGAAGCCGTCGAAGACCACGACCTGACCGGTGGCGCGCAGGCCGGTCTGGCCGTCGGGCGTCTCGATCTCGACCGTGGTGCGGTCCAGACGCGCGCTCTCCATCTGCGAGGCGACCATGCGCTTCCAGATCAGCTCGTAGAGGCGCTGCAGGTCGCCTTCGAGGCGCAGGGATTCCGGGTGGCGCGCGATGTTGGTCGGCCGGATGGCTTCGTGCGCTTCCTGGGCGTTCTTGGCCTTGGTCTTGTAGTAGCGCGGTTCGGCCGGGACATAGGCGGGGCCGAAACGGTCGGCGATGACTTCGCGCGCCTGGGCGATGCCCTCGGGGCTGACGAACAGGCCGTCGGTCCGCATGTAGGTGATCAGGCCGCCGGTGTCGTCGACGCCCTCGTACAGCTTCTGCGCAGCCTGCATGGTCCTCTGGGCGGTGAAGCCCAGCTTGCGCGCGGCTTCCTGCTGCAGGGTCGAGGTGGTGAAGGGCGGGGCGGGCGAACGCTTGGCGGGCTTCTTCTCGACCGACTTGATGGTGAAGTCGCCGGCCTTGATGGCGTCGCGAGCGGCGAAGGCCATTTCCTCGGTCGGGATGTCGAGGCGCTGGATGCGCTTGCCCGCGTGCTTGACCAGGCGCGTGGTGAAGGGCGGGCTGTCGGCGACCAGATCGGCCTCGACCGACCAGTATTCCTGAGCCTTGAACTTTTCGATCTCCATTTCGCGATCGACGACGATGCGCAGGGCTACCGACTGCACTCGACCGGCCGAACGGGCGCCCGGCAGCTTGCGCCACAGGACGGGCGACAGATTGAAGCCCACCAGATAATCCAGCGCGCGGCGGGCCAGATAGGCTTCGACCAGCTCCATATCCAGCTGACGCGGATTGGCCATGGCTTCCAGCACGGCGGCCTTGGTGATGGCGTTGAAGGTGACGCGCTGGACCTCGGTGTCCTTCAGCGCCTTCTTCTTGTTCAGGACCTCCAGAACGTGCCAGCTGATCGCTTCTCCCTCACGGTCGGGGTCGGTCGCGAGGATGACGCGGTCGGCGCGCTTGGCGGCCTCGGCGATCTCGGACAGGCGCTTGGAGGCCTTGGCGTCGACCTCCCACTGCATGGCGAAATCTTCGTCAGGCAGGACGGAGCCGTCCTTGGACGGCAGGTCGCGGATATGGCCGTAGGAAGCCAGCACCTCGTAGCCGGAGCCCAGGTATTTATTGATGGTCTTGGCCTTGGCGGGGCTCTCGACGATGACGAGATTCATGGCGCTCTATCGGGGAAATCGGGGCGCGAACGTGGTTGGCGTCGCGAGGGAAGTCAATCGCATGGATTTCAGGAACTACCTGAAGGCGTTTAGCGCGGCTTGTCCGTCTACTCAAAGTTGTGTATTGCCTTTGTCTGCAATCGGGAGCGAGACGATGTCGAGCCAAGGCGTTGGGGTGCCGCTGCAGCAAGATGCTTCGAGGACCATGGGTCCGACGCCCGACCTCGCCGACTATCCCGTGCGGGAATACGTCACCTCCATGGCGCGGGAACTGGCCAGAATGGCCCGATGGGACGGCGATGAGGCCTTGGCCGGCGCGCTGGAAGCCGCATCGACCATGGCGTCCGGCCCGACCAAGTAGCTCGATCAGTTGGAGGCTAGCCCGCCGGGTAGAAGCGTTGCTCGACCGGCCAGGTTCAATTCCAGCAGGGCGGCGGCGACAAGTCCGATCGGCAGGTTCAGCGCCCGCGCCAGTTCGTCGCGTGGGGTCGGCGTAGGAGACAGAAGGGCGGCGACCTGTTCGATCAGGGCGTCGTCCAGAACGTCCGGCGCGCCGTCGAAGGGCGAATCGACTGGGGGCTCGCGCAGGGTCCGCAGGGTGGTGAAGGCGCGTTCGACATCCTCCAGCCCCTCGCAGAGGATGGCGCCCTGACGCAGCAGTTCGTTTGGGCCTTTGGAGCGCGGGTCCAGCGGCGATCCTGGAACGGCGAAGACGTCGCGTCCCTGTTCATTGGCGAGGCGGGCGGTGATCAGCGAGCCAGAGCGGATTTCAGCCTCGACCACGATCACCCCGCGCGACAGGCCCGAGATGATGCGGTTGCGGCGGGGAAAGTCGCGGGCCTGGGCGCGGGCGCCGACGGGGCTTTCCGAGACGATGCAGCCCCGTTCGACGATCTGGCGATAAAGGTCGGCGTTCTCGGACGGGTAGATGTCGTCCACGCCGCCGCCGAGGACCGCTACCGTGCCGGTCGGCAGTGCGCCCAGATGCGCCGCCGCGTCGATGCCGCGCGCCAGACCCGACACGACGACATGGCCGGCTTCGCCCAGTTGCTGTGACAGGCCGCGCGCGATGCGCTGGCCGCCCGCCGAGGCGATACGGGCGCCGACGACCCCGACGCTGGGGCGCGACAACAGGGCGACGTCGCCGCGCGTCCAAAGCAGGGGCGGGGGCGGGTCGATGGCGGCCAGCATGTCGGGATAGTCGGCGTCGCCCAGCAAGATCAGTCGCGCGCCGGCACGGTCACCGGCCGCCAGCTCGGCCTCGACGCGATCGACGGCGGGCAGGGCGTAGCCGTCGCGTCCGCTGCGGCGCACCAGATCAGGCAGGGCTTCGATCGCGCGGACGGCGGAACCGAAGCGTTGCAGCAGTTGAGAAAAGGCCACGGGGCCGACGCGGTCGGTGCGGGCCAGCCGAAGCCGGGCGAAACGCTCGGCGTCGGACAGGAGGGTCAAGCCTTCTTGGCCCCGATCTTGGGCTCGGCGCCTTTCAGCAGCCGGGCGATGTTCTCATGGTGGCGGATATAGATGAGCACGGCGGTGAAGATCGCCAGGATCAGGATGGGCGCGGGCGCGGGCAGATCCAGCATCGTCAGGGGCAGCAGGGCGTAGAGGGGCGTCAGCGCCGCCGCGACCAGGGCCGCCAGCGAGGAATAGCGCAGGGCGAAGGCCACGATCAGCCAGGTCGCCGCCGCCAGCAGGCCCAGAGGCCAGCAGGCGGCCAGGATCAGGCCGAAGAAGGTCGCGACCCCCTTGCCGCCTTTGAAGCCCAGCCAAACGGGGAAGAGATGGCCCATGAAGGCCGCGCCGCCGGCGATGGCACCCGCGGCTTCACCGAACAGATAGCGGGCGATCAGCAGGGCGACCGCGCCCTTGCCTGCGTCCAGCACAAGCGTGGCGATGGCCAGATCCTTGCGGCCGGTGCGCAGAACATTGGTCGCGCCGATATTGCCCGAGCCGATATTGCGCACGTCGCCTGCGCCCGCAGCGCGGGTCAGGATAACCCCGAACGGAATTGAACCGAGCAGGTATCCGCCGATAGCTACAAGCCCGAGCGTAAGGAGCGCCGGCCCCGCCAGATCCTGCAAAGTGATTCGCTCCCGTTTAGCGTGCGTCGTGGACGATGCGTCCACCGACAACAGTGAGCAAGACCTTGCCTTGCAGGCGACGACCGTCGAAGGGCGAATTCTTCGATTTCGAACGTAGTGTGGCCGCATCGACCACGACCGGAGCGCCGGCGTCGAACAGGACCAGATCGGCGGGCGCGCCTTGCGCCAGCACACCGGCGTCCAGACCCAGCAAACCGGCGGGGCCCTGGGTCAGCGGGCGCAGAACGTCCAGCAGGTCCAGGCCGTGTTCGTGGTGCAGCATCAGGGCGGCGGGCAGCAGGGTCTCCAGCCCCACGGCGCCAGGCGCGGCCTCGGCGAAGGGGCGACGCTTGTTCTCCGCGGGCTCGGGCGCATGGGCCGAGGTGATGGCGTCGATCAGGCCTTCGCGCACGGCCTCGACCAGGGCCTGCCGGTCGCTCTCGGCGCGCAGCGGCGGGTCCAGCCGGTAGAAGGTCCGGTAGTCGCCGATGTCGATCTCGTTGAAGCAGAGGTGGTTGATCGACACTGAGGCCGAGACCTCCAGTCCACGGGCGCGAGCGCGGGACAGGGTCTGCAGCGCGCCTTCGGTCGAGATCTGGTCGACCAGGAAGCGAGCGCCGGTCTGTTCGACCAGGGCCAGGTCGCGCTCCAGCTGGATGCGTTCGGCGATGGCGGGGGCGCCGGACAGGCCCAGGCGGGTGGCCAGTTCGCCCGAGGTGGCGACGGTGCCTTCCGACAGCCAGGGCTCAGCCGGACGGCAGGCGATCAGGGCGTTGAAGGCGGCGGCGTAGCTCATCACCCGTTGCAGGGTGCGGGTGTTGACGATGACCCGGTCGCCGTCGGTGAAATAGAGGGCGCCCGCTTCGTGCATCAGGCCGATCTCGGCCATGCGCTGGCCGTCTCGGCCCTGGGTCGCTGCGCCCGCCGCCCGGACGTTGACCAGTTCGAGCGCCGCGCCACGACGCTGGATGTGGTCGATCAGGGCGGGGTCGTCGATGGCCGGGTCGGTGTCGGGCTGGACCACGATGGTCGTGACGCCGCCCGCCGCCGCCGACAGGCTGGCCGACTTCAGCGTTTCCTTGGGTTCGTTACCCGGCTCGCCGGTCTTGACCCGAATGTCGATCAGGCCGGGAGCGAGGCAGCGCCCCTGGGCGTCGATGACGGTCACCCCTTCGGGACGCTGGGTCGCCTGACCGTGGACGACCTCGACGATGCGGCCGTCCTGGATCAGGACCGCGCCGGGGCCGTCATAGTCGCTGGCTGGGTCCAGCAGGCGGGCGTTGACGATGGCCAGCGTATTGGGAGCAGCGGTCATGCGGCGGCTCCGGCGCGGCGGTGGGCGAGGGCGGCCAGAACGGCCATGCGGGCGGCGACGCCCATCTCGACCTGATCCTGGATCAGGGAGACGCTCAGGTCGTCGGCCACGTCGGAATCGATCTCCACACCCCGGTTCATCGGGCCTGGGTGCATGACTTTCGCGTTCGGCGCGGCCCATGCCAGCTTCTCGCGGTCCAGCCCCCAGAAGCGGAAATACTCGCGGGTCGAGGGGATCAGGGCGCCCGTCATGCGCTCCAGCTGAAGACGCAGCATCATGACGACGTCGCAGCCGGCCAGACCCTCCTTCATGTCGTGGAAGACCTCGCAGCCCCAGCGGTCGGCGTCGCCGGGCACCAGAGTCGGCGGGCCGATCAGGCGCACACGCGCCCCCATCATCGACAGCAGGGCGACATTGGAGCGGGCCACGCGGCTGTGAGCGATGTCGCCGCAGATGGCCACGGTCAGGCCGCCGACGTCACCGAAGGCGCGGCGCAGGCTCAGCAGGTCCAGCAGGGCTTGCGTGGGGTGTTCATGGCGTCCGTCGCCGGCGTTGACGACCGCGCAGCCGACCTTCTGCGACAGCAGGTCCACGGCGCCCGACGACGAATGGCGAACCACCAGGATTTCCGGCTTCATCGCGTTCAGCGTCACCGCCGTGTCGATCAGGGTCTCGCCCTTGGCGACCGAGGAGGCCGAGACCGGCATGGTCACCACGTCGGCGCCCAGACGCTTGGCGGCGATCTCGAACGACGAGCTGGTGCGGGTCGAGTTCTCGAAGAAGAGGTTCACGACCGTCTGGCCGCGCATGAGGTCGATCCCCTTGGCCGACTGTCGATTGAAGTCGACGAAGGCGTCGGCGAGATCCAACAGCGCCAGGGCGGCGGGCGGGTTCAGATCGCCGGCGGCGAGGAAGTGATCACGGGGGAAGGGCGACAGCCGTTCCTCGATGGTTTCGGTGACGGAAGCGGCATGGGTCATCGAGACGCCGCTATAAGCCCGACTCTTCGCGAGGGGAAGGTCAGCCGCGCAGACGGTCCAGCGCGCCCTGCAGAATCCAGGCGGCGGCGGTGCGGTCCACGACATCGGCGCGGCGCTTGCGCGTCAGGTCCAGTTCGTCGATCAGGAAGCGTTCGACCGCCGTGGTCGACAGGCGCTCGTCCTGGAAGGCGACGTTGACCGGGCGGATGCGCTCCAGATTGCGGGCGAAGGCGCGGCAGGACTGGGCGCGCGGACCCTCGGTCCCGTCCATGTTCAGCGGCAGGCCGATGATCAGGGCCGAGACGTTTCGACCGTTCATCAGCTTGATCAGCTGCTCGGCGTCCTGGGTGAATTTGGTCTTGCGGATCAGCTGCAAAGGGCTGGCGATCATGCGGCTGGTGTCGGACACGGCCACACCGATGGTGTTCTCGCCCAGATCCAGCCCTAGCCAGGCGGTGTCAGGCGGGCAGGCGGCGGGCAGGTCTGTAAGGTCGAATACGGGCACGCACGTCCCATATTGCAATGCGGAACGCTTGTCGAAGCCGCATCGGGCGGTTAACCCACGACAGGAGTCAGTCTGGGCGACTCCCTTGCGCCCCGACTGGATGAATTTCGGAGATTTCCATGGCTATCGACGCCGCGACGGTGAGGCGTGTCGCCCACCTCGCCCGCATCAAGACCCCCGAGGACCGCCTGGAGCCGCTGGCCCAGGAGCTGAACGGCATCCTGAACTGGATCGAGCAGCTGAACGAGGTCGACGTGCAGGGTGTCGAGCCGATGACCTCGAACGTCGCCCAGCCCCTGCGCCTGCGCGAAGACGTCGTCACCGACGGCGCCAAGGTGGACGCAGTCCTGTCGAACGCTCCGAAGGCCGCTGACGGCTTCTTCGTCGTGCCCAAGGTCGTGGATTAAGTTATGAGCGATCTGACCAAACTTACCCTTAAAGACGCCGTCGATGGTCTGAAGGCCAAGACCTTCTCGTCCGAGGAACTGACCCGTGCCTTCCTGAACAACATCGAGGCCTCGAACCCGAGTCTGAACGCCTATGTCGAAGTGACGGCGGACAAGGCGCTGGAACAGGCGCGCGCCTCCGACGCCAGGCTGGCAAGGGGCGAGGGCGGCGACCTGGAAGGCGCGCCGCTGGGCATCAAGGACCTGTTCTGCACCGAGGGCGTGCAGACGACGGCGGGCTCCAACATGCTGCGCGGCTTCGTGCCGCCCTATGAATCGACTGTCACCGCCAATCTGTGGCGTGAGGGCGCGGTCATGTTGGGCAAGCTCAACATGGACGAGTTCGCCATGGGCTCGGCCAACGAGACCTCGGCTTTCGGTCCGGTCAAGAACCCCTGGAAGGCCAAGGATTCAGACGCCGAGCTGACGCCGGGCGGTTCGTCGGGCGGTTCGGCCTCAGCCGTGGCCTCTGATCTGTGTCTGGCCGCGACCGCCTCGGACACCGGCGGTTCGATCCGCCAGCCCGCCGCCTTCACCGGCACGGTCGGCATCAAGCCCACCTATGGCCGCGCCAGCCGTTTCGGCATGGTGGCCTTCGCCTCCTCGCTGGATCAGGCCGGCCCGATCACCAAGACGGTGACCGACGCCGCCATCCTGCTGAAATCCATGTGCTCGTTCGACGCCAAGGACTCGACTAGCCTCGACATCCCGACGCCTGACTGGACCCAGTCGGTCGGCCAGTCGGTCAAGAGTCTGCGCATCGGCGTTCCGGCGGAATACCTGATCGACGGCATGTCCGAAGAAATCAAGGCGCTGTGGGAACAGGGCGTGGCCTGGCTCAAGGCTGCGGGCTGCGAGATCGTCGAGATCAGCCTGCCGCACACCAAATACGCCCTGCCGGCCTACTATATCGTGGCCCCGGCCGAGGCCTCGTCGAACCTGGCCCGCTATGACGGCATGCGCTTCGGCCACCGCGCCGAAGACTTCTCGTCGCTGGACGACCTCTACGCCGCCTCGCGCGCCGAAGGCTTCGGCAAGGAGGTTCAGCGCCGCCTGACCATCGGCACCTATGTGCTCTCGGCGGGCTTCTATGACGCCTACTACGTCAAGGCGCTGAAGGTGCGTCGTCGTATCGCCGAGGACTTCGACAACGTCTGGGGCAAGGTGGACGCCATTCTGACCCCGTCGACCCCGACGGCGGCGTTCAAGCTGGGCGACAAGCAGATCGACCCGCTGACCATGTATTTGAACGACGTCTTCACGGTGACGACCAACCTGGCCGGTCTGCCGGGCATCTCGGTGCCTGCAGGTCTGAGCAGCGACGGTCTGCCGCTGGGTCTTCAGGTCATCGGCAAGGCGCTTGATGAAGCGACCGTCTTCCAAGTCGCGGCCGCACTGGAAGACTCCGCCGGTTTCGTCGCCAAACCGGCCAAGTGGTGGTGAGCATGTCTGAGAACAAAACAGTGATCAAAGGTCGCACGGGCGACTGGGAAATCGTCATGGGGCTGGAAATCCACGCCCAGGTGGCGTCGAACGCCAAGCTGTTCTCGGGCGCGGCCGTGGGCTTCGGCGCGGGGCCGAACGAGCAGGTGTCGCTGGTCGACGCCGGCTTCCCCGGCATGCTGCCGACCCTGAACAAGCACTGCGTCGAGCAGGCGGTGAAGTCGGGTCTGGGCCTGAAGGCGCAGATCAATCTGAAGAGCCAGTTCGACCGCAAGAACTACTTCTATCCCGACCTGCCGACCGGCTATCAGATCAGCCAGCTGTATCACCCGATCGTGGGCGAGGGCGTGGTCGAGGTTGAGGCCGAAGACGGCAGCTTCTTCAACGTCGGCATCGAGCGCCTGCACCTGGAACAGGACGCGGGCAAGCTGATCCACGACCTGTCGCCGACGGAATCCTACGTCGACCTGAACCGGGCCGGCACGGCGCTGATGGAGATCGTCTCGCGCCCGGACATCCGTTCGCCGGAGCAGGCGGTCGCCTACGTCAAGAAGATCCGGACGATCCTGATCTATCTCGGCACCTGCGACGGCGACATGGAGAAGGGCAACCTGCGCGCCGACGTGAACGTCTCGGTCTGCCGCGTCGGCAACTACGACAAGTTCAAGGAAACCGGCGACTTCGGCTTCCTGGGCACGCGCTGCGAGATCAAGAACGTCAACTCGTTCCGCTTTATCAGCCAGGCGATCAACTACGAGGCGCGTCGCCAGATCGAGATTCTCGAGGACGGCGGTTCGATCGTTCAGGAAACCCGCCTGTATGATCCGACGGCGGGCGAGACGCGTTCGATGCGTTCCAAGGAAGAGGCGATGGATTATCGCTACTTCCCCGACCCCGACCTGCTGCCGCTGGAAATCGAGCAGGCCTGGATCGACGAGATCAAGGCCAACCTGCCGGAACTGCCGGACGAGAAGCGCCGTCGCCTGATGGCTGACTACGGTCTGTCGCAATACGACGCAGTGGTGCTGATCTCGGAACAGGCCAAGGCCGACTACTTCGAGGCCGCCGCCAAGGGCCGTGACGCCAAGCTGGTGTCCAACTGGGTCACCAACGAGGTCTCGGCGCGTCTGGCCGCCGACGGCAAGGACTTCAGCGAGAACCCGCTGCCGGCGGCGCACGTCGCCCAGTTGGTCGAGTTGATCGAAACCAACGTCATCTCGTCCAAGATCGCCAAGGAGGTCTTCGACTACGTCTGGAATGGCGAAGGCTCGCCCGCCGAGGTGGTCGAGAAACACGGCCTGAAGCAGGTGACCGACACCGGCGCCATCGAGAAGGCCGTTGATGACATCATCGCCGCCAATCCGGACAAGGCCGCCGCCGTGGCTGAGAAGCCGCAAGCCCTCGGCTGGTTCGTTGGTCAGGTCATGAAGGCCACGGGCGGCAAGGCCAACCCCGCCGCGGTCAACGACATCCTGAAGGCCAAGCTGGGTCTGTAAGACCCTCTGATCAAAAGCCAGGCGCTCTAAGAAAAGGCCCCGGAGATCGCTCTCCGGGGCCTCTTTGTTTCGGCGTGGACTACCAGTTCCAGGCGTCGCGGACGACTTCGATGATGTAGCCATCGTACTCGTCGATCAGGTAGATCGCGTTGTCGACATAGACCCAGCGGGTCCCCGGAGGCGGGTAGCCGAGACCATAGGTCCGCCAGTCGTTGACCTGATAACGCCAGAAGACATCCGGCAGGTACTGGCCGACGTAATACTGCCGGTTCCAGTAGGAGCGCGGCACGCTGTAGTAGCCGTAGCCCGGCGCGAAATAGAAGCCGAGCCGCACGCCGCTCCAGCCCCGGAAGCGGTTGTCATGACGCCACCAGTCGCTGCGGTGACGGCGATCCCAGTCGCGCCGCCACTGGTCGCGGTTCCAGCGGTTGTGGAAGTCGCGGTAGTCCCGATCGTTGTTCCAGTTCGGCCGGTCGGGCCTATTAGGGCGATTGGGCTGATCGGGACGGTTGGGCCGATCCGGCCTGTTCCAGTCCGGGCGGTTGGGACGACCCGGCTGTTGCGAGCCAGGGCGATCAGGTCGGTTCCAATCCGGACGGTCGGGCCGGTTGGGTTGTTCGGGACGATCCGGTCGGTTTGGGCGATCCGGCGTTCCAGGACGATCGGGACCCCTTTGATCCGGACGGTTCGGCCATTGACCGTTGGTTCGGTCGGGGCGGTTCGGGCGGTCCGGGCGCGTATCAGGTCTTCCCTGATCGCTCGGGCGATCCGGACGATTGGGCCTGTCCGGGCGCGCCTGACCGCCGGGGCGACCTTCCTCTCCGGACCGCTGAGGACGTTCGGGGCGCGGATTGTCCGACCGGGACTGGGGACGCTCGGCACGACGCTGGGCGCGCGACGAATCTTCAGCCTGAACCTGCCGCTCCTGGGCCAGTGTGGCGACGGGGGCGAGCGCGGGGAGAGCGAAGCTGGCGATGGCCGTGAACACCATCAGGGAACGTTTCATGGTCTTCTTCCTCGCACGCCAAGACTGGCGGCTTGAGCGCCAATCTGACGTCCGCGCCATGAACCCCGGCTGAACGCGGGTCTGCGGAAACTTGCAGGATTCCTCTAGGCCTCGGCGGACCGTGCGATCCTCAAGCGCCGTATCTCGCCGGGCAGAACGTAAGGACGGCAGTGGCGGAAGCGGTGGGATTCGAACCCACGGACGGCTCTCACCGTCGCTGGTTTTCAAGACCAGTGCCTTAAACCACTCGGCCACACTTCCTCACTTGGCGCGAGTCGAGACAACGCGCGGAGGCGTGCATAGCGGCAAGTTCGCCATCGCCCAAGCATAAAGCGCAGGCGAGTCGAGCCTGGGCATCAGGCCTTGCCAGGAGCCGATGGCCGCGTCACGAGCCAGATCCCCGCACAGACCAGAGCCAAGGCCGCGAGATAGCTCCAGCGCAGCAGGGATTCGCCCAGGAAGATGGCCGACAACGCGACCCCGAAGACCGGGATGAGGAAGTTGAAGGCTGCGATCATTCCCACGGGATTATGCTTCAGCAGCAGGCTCCAGACGGAGAAGGCTACCGAGGAGAGCAAGGCCATATAGAGCAGCAGGCCGCCGGAGCGGAGGTCCAGCCCCTCCATCTGACCCCCGCCAACCATGCCAATCGCGATCAGGATCACGCCGCCGACAGAGAGCTGCCAACCGGTCATGACCATGGGATCCATGTCCGCCGAGAGGCGCTTGCCGTAGATGGAGGCCGCCGCCAGGACGAAGGCGGCGAAGATGACGAAGCCTTCGCCCAGCAGGCTGAAGTCGAAACCCAGGGCGCCGCCGCCGAGGTTGACCACCACCACGCCCATGAACCCGATCAGGCAGCCCAGCGCCTTGCGCGTGCTGAGCCGATCATTCGCATAGATGAAGTGGGCCAGAACCACGCTGAAGAAGACGCCGGTGGCGTTCATGATCGACGACTTCACGCCGCTGGCGTGAGCCAGGCCGACATAGAAGAAGACATACTGGATCGCGGTCTGGGTCAGGCCCAGCAAGGCGACCTGGCCCATCTGCCGACCGCTCAGCGCCAGAATCGGCTTGTTCATCGCCGAGGCGACAAGCAACAGGATCACGCCCGCCAGGGCGAAGCGCCAGCCCGCGAACAGCATCTGGCTGGCGATGTCGCTCGGCGCGATATGCAGCAGGGCATAGCCGTTCTTGATCGCCGGATAGGCGCTGCCCCAAAGGATGCAACACAGGGTCGCCAGGGCGAAGACGCCCGAACGGGTCTGATAGAGGAAGAGTTTCAAGGGGCTCGCTTCAAGAACAAGGCGCAGGCGCGAAGGCGACGCCGCGGCGTGGGAACGCATAGTCCCAAAGCCCTCATTAACCAAACCGGAAACCTGGTGAGCGATGATCACTTCGAGTGAGCAGGAGTGCGTACGGCCATGTTGGCGAAAATGCTGAAGGGCGCAGTGGTCGCCGCCGCCTTTTCCACACTGGCCGCTTGCGCCAGTTTCGGGGGCGGACGGGACGCCCCGCTGCGTCCGCCGGTCGTGACCGATCCCGCGCCGATCGTGTCCGGCACCATGCGGCCCTATCAGATCCGCGGTCGCTGGTATCGGCCCGCCGAGCAGCCGCACTATGATGAGGTCGGGCAGGCGTCCTGGTACGGATCACAGCATCACGGCCGCCCAACCTCGACCGGCGAGCGGTTCGACATGAACGCCCTGACGGCGGCGCATAAGACCCTGCCTTTGCCAAGCCTGGTGGAGGTGACCAATCGCGCCAATGGCCGCAGAGTCATCCTGCGCGTCAATGATCGCGGGCCGTTCGTGGACAGTCGGATCATCGATTTGTCGCGGGCGGCCGCCGAGGAGTTGGGGCTGCTGTCGCAAGGCGTCGGCGAGGTGCGGGTGCGCTATGTCGGGCGGGCGCCGCGAACGGGCGGCGGCATGGCGATGCAGCGCGCGGAAACGACCCCCGCCGCTCGGCCCACGCCCTATAGTCCGCCGACTACGCCAATCCCCGCGGTATCCGAGGCAGCGACCTATTGGGTTCAGGCCGGCGCCTTTTCGGATCGTCGCGCGGCCAAACGAATCGCTGACCGGTTGGGCGAGCGAGCCTCCGTTCAAGACATCCGCAGCGACGGACGGTCGCTGTTTCGGGTGATCGTCGGTCCATGGCCGGACGCCAATGCGGCCGAACAGGCCCGTCAGGCGGTCATCGCACGCGGGTTTGGCGACGCCCTGTTGATATCAGGCGGTTAAGGCTTGCCTGACGCGCCGGGCTCGCCATTGTGCGCGGGTGCAGCGCGGTAAGTTCATCACATTCGAAGGCGGCGAGGGGGCCGGCAAGACCACGCAGGCGCGCCTGCTGGTCGAGCACCTGCGCTCGCTCGGGATCGACGTCATCCAGACACGTGAGCCGGGCGGTTCGCCGGGCGCCGAGGTCATCCGCAACATTGTCGTGGCCGGAGACGCCGAGCGCTGGTCGCCACGCACCGAGACCCTGCTGATGTACGCTGCGCGCTCGGATCATCTGGAGCGCACCATTCGGCCAGCTCTGGACGCCGGCAAATGGGTGGTCTGCGACCGCTTCGCCGACTCCAGCCGCGTCTATCAGGGCGCGGGCGGCGGCGCGCCGGAAAGCCTGATCGAGGCCCTGGACGCTGCCATCGTGGCCGAGGACCAGCCGGATCTGACCCTGGTGTTCGACCTGCCGGTCGAGGTCGGGCTGGAGCGCGCCTTTGGGCGCGGCCTGTTCGAGACCCGGTTCGAGTCCAAGGGACTGGCCTTCCATCAGAAGCTGCGTGAGGGCTTCCTCGGCGTGGCGCGTCGTCACCCGGAACGCTGCGTCGTGATCGACGCCACCGGCGAGCTTGAGGCCGTTTCAGAACGTCTGCGGAGCGCCGTCGCCGAGCGGTTGCTGTGAGCGAACATCCACGCGACCGGTTCGATCTGGTCCCGGACGTCGCCGCCGAGGAAGCCTTTCTGGACGCTCTTAACCGGGGACGTCTGCATCACGCCTGGCTGCTGTGCGGCGTCGAGGGCAGCGGTAAGGCGACCTTCGCCTATCGCGCCGCGCGCCGCCTGCTGGGCGCCGCGCCCGACCCGTCGCGCGGGCCGCTGGGCGCCGCGCCCTATGATCCGGTCAGCCAACTGGTTACGGCGCAGTCCCATCCCGATCTGCTGGTGATGGAACGGCTGGTCGAGGGCGGCAAGCAGAAGAAGACCATCTCGGTCGATCAAGCGCGCGATCTGCCGGGTTTCTTCGCCAAGAGCCCGTCCCAGGCCGACTATCGCGTGGCGATCATCGACGCGGCCGATGACCTGAATATCAACGCCGCCAATGCCTTGCTGAAGATTCTTGAGGAGCCGCCTGAGCGGGGCGTCTTGCTGCTGGTGACTCATGCACCGGGTCGGCTGCTGGCCACGATCCGCTCGCGTTGCCGCCGCCTCAGCTTCCCGATCTGGACCCCGGACCAGTTGGAAAGCCTGGTGCGCAACCGCACGGGCGCCGATCCCGACGACGCGCGACTGGCCGCCGACATGGCTGGCGGATCGCCGGGCGCGGCTCTGGCCCTGTCGTCCGGCGCCATGCAAGAAGTCGACGCCCTCGCGCGCAGCTGGGTGCTGGGCGATGCCGTTGATCGCGCTGAGCAGCTGGCTGTCGCCGACGGGTTTCGCGGCGCCGAAGGTCAGGCGCGGTTCGAGGCGCTGATGGACCGTCTGATCGCGGCGGTGAAGACCCGGGCGCTGGAGGCGCCGGCCGGGCAGGGGGCGCGCTGGGCTGAACTGTGGACCCGTCTGGCCGAGCTGCCGGACCGCACGGCGGCCATCAACCTGGACCGGGCCGACGTTCTGGCCGGCGCCCTGGCCGATATCGCCCGCACCAAGGCTCTGAGATGATCATCGACAGTCACGTCAACCTGCACGCTCCTCAGTTCGATGATGATCGCGACGAAGTCATCGCCCGCGCCCGCGAGGCCGGGGTGCGTCTGATGGTCGAGATTTCGGACAAGCTTTCGACCTTTGAGGCCACGCACGCCCTGGCCATGGCCCACGACGACATCTGGTGCACCGTCGGTGCCCATCCGCATGAGGCCAAGGACCATGTCGAGCTGACGGTCGATGAACTGGTCGCCCTGGCCAAGCGCCCGCGTGTCATCGGCATCGGCGAGTGCGGCCTGGACTTCCACTACGACCTCAGCCCGCGCGATGAGCAGGCGGCGGTCTTCCGTCAGCACATCGACGCCGCACGCCGCACCGGCCTACCGCTGGTGGTTCACACCCGCGAAGCCGACGAGGTCATGGCCGCGATCCTGCGCGAGGAACACGCCAAGGGCCCATTCAAGCTGCTGATGCACTGCTATACCAGCGGCATCGAACTTGCTGAAACCGCGGCGGAACTCGGCGCGTGGTTTTCCGTTTCCGGCATCGCTACCTTCAAGGCGGCGGAGGACGTGCGCGAGGTCATTCGCCGGATGCCCGAGGACCGGATCATCGTCGAAACCGACTGCCCCTATCTGGCGCCGATCCCGCATCGCGGACGCCGCAATGAACCGGCCTATGTCGGTCTGGTGCTAAAGAAGCTGGCCGAGATCCGGGGATGGTCGCTCGAAGAAGCCGACCGGCGCACAACCGACGCCTTCTTCGCCCTGTTCGACCGCATACCTCGGCCCGCCGAATGACCGGGGCGGGCGAGCTGGAGATCGTCATCCTCGGGTGCGGATCGTCCGGCGGCGTGCCGCGCGGCGATGGCGACTGGGGCGACTGTGATCCGGGCGAGCCCAGGAACCGGCGGACCCGCTGTTCCATGCTGGCGCGGCGTCATGGCCCGAATGGGACCACCAGCGTCCTGATCGACACCTCTCCCGACCTGCGGCAACAGGCCCTGGCCGCCGAGATCCGCCACGTTGATGCAGTCCTCTACACCCACGACCACGCCGACCAGACGCACGGCATCGATGATCTGCGGGTCTTCGCCATCCATGCGCGGCGACGCATCCAGGCCTGGATGGACCCGGCGACCCATCACGCGCTGGCCAAACGCTTCGACTATATTTTCGAGAGCCATCACGCCTATCCGGCCATACTTGAGGCGCAGCGCATTCCGCCTCATGGCGAGGCCTGGCGTGTGGACGGCGCGGGCGGCCAGATCCCTGTCGTGACCTTCGATCAGGCGCACGGGCCGATCCGCTCGGTGGGCTACCGCCTTGGACCGGTCGCCTATTCCAGCGATGTGTCTGATCTGGACGAGGCGGCGCTGGAGGCGGTGCGCGGCGCCGACCTCTGGATCATTGACGCTCTACGCTACTCGCCCCATCCGACCCACGCTCATGTCGACAAGGCTCTGGACTGGATCGCACGGGCGGATGTCGGGCGGGCGGTTCTGACGAACCTCCACATCGATCTGGATTACAATCGCTTGTCGGCGCTTCTTCCCGATCATGTCGAGGTCGCCTTCGACGGCTGGAACTGCTGCTTCCCGATGTGAATCGGGCTCAAGCGCGGCGGATGGCTTCGAATCCGCCGGTGAAGACGGCTTCCATGGCGTCGCAGATTGCGGCCATTTCCGAGGACTTGCACAGGCCGCCTGACAGGACGTCGATACGGCCGGTCTGAGCCAGCGACAAGGTCAGCGACCCCGACAGCAGGTGATAGAACCAGTAGATCTGGCGTGGCGGAGTTTCTGGCGCGATGCGCTTCAGAACGCCGATGAAGCGGTCGATCACCGGGTCGAAATGCTGGTGCATGGTGTCGCCGCCCCAGACCGGAGTGTTGTTCACCTGAGCGACCAAGGCCGCGTAGTTCAGCCAGGCTTTGTCGCCATCGTCGAAAAGCTCGAACAGCGGACGCAGGAAGGCGTCGATGGCCCCGCGCACGGTCATGGCGTCGCCGTGCTTGGCCTCGTACTGGTCCAGGCTGTCGAGACGCAGCTTGTTCACCACCTCTGCGCGACGGCCGAAGACGGTCGAGAACAGCCGATTCTTGTCGTCGAAATAATAGTGCAGCAAGGCCGTATCAACGCCCGCCTCCTTGGCGACGGCCTTCAGGGTGACACCGTGTAGGCCCTCGCGTGCGAACAGAGCTTCGGCCACATCGAGGATGCGGGTCGTCGTCTCCTCGCGGCGCTGGGCCTTGGGTTTGGGCGGGGCCTTGGCTTTCGCCTTGGCGCGCGGCTTGGTCACGGTGGCGGTCATCGCGCGACTTTAGCCGAGAACAGGGTTCGCAGGCGATCCCGCGCCCGCAGCAGCAGGATCAGCAGTCCGCCTTTGCGGCCATGATGATCCAGCGCCGCCTTCCACCAGCCGTACTTCACCTCGCCGCCGGGCGTGTCGTTGAACACCATCCAGGCGTCGTCAGCGGGGACATAGGCGGGCCAGTCGGCGCCCGGCGCGCCGGTCCGGGCGAAATCGACCCATCGCTTGTGCATGGCGGCGCTGATCGCGCGGTCGGCCGGTGTCGCGGATGGCGCACCGTCGGGACGGTGATCCAGGGTCTCGAAGACGTGGAAAATTTCGGCGGCGTGGGCGGCGCGAGGCATGGCTTCACGCCGTGCTTCCTCCACATAGTCAAAGGCGTAGAGCCAGGCCTTCGAGCGACGCGGCCGCGATGCGATCCAGCGCGCCGGGGCAGCGAAGGCGAAGTCGCGGAAGCCGAGGCGGATCAGTTGCTCTTCGTCGCCGTTCGCCTGCGGGTAGAGGCGGGCCAGCGCCGCGTTCGGCTTGATCAACTGGCCGAAGCGTTTCAGGCCGCCGCCGTAGTTGAGCAGGGAATCCTCGCCGCTGTTGACCCCGATCATCAACGGCACGTCGGTGAAGTCGCCGCGCGCGAAGGCGCTGATCGGGTCGCGGTCCAGCAGGCGACCGTCGATGACGGGTCCGAAGGCCCCCTCTACGTTCGTCAGTCGCTCGTACGCGACAGCGCGCAGGGCAGAGGCGTCAGGCAGGGCCAGGCCGAGCGCCGTCGCAGCGGCCACGCCGCGTTCCTGCGCGGTTTTCAGCGGCGTGGCGGGCAGCCAGCCGCCGCCGGACTGGACAATCGCCTTGTGGAACAGGCCGCGCGCCCGCTTGGCCGTCATCAGGGCCAGGATGTCGAGGCCCCCGGCGGACTCTCCGAACAGGGTGATGCTGGCGGGATCGCCGCCGAAGGCGCTGATATGATCCCGCACCCATTCCAGAGCGGCGATCTGATCCAGAAGGGCCTGATTGCCCAGCGGTTCGTCATGCGCTGCTTCCTCCGTCAGGGCCGGATGGGCGAAGAAGCCGAGCTGGCCCAGGCGATAGTTGACGCTGACCAGGACCACTCCGTCGCGGGCGAAGGCGGCGCCGTCATAGAAGGGCAGGGAGCCGGCTCCCATCCGGTTCGACCCGCCGTGCAGCCAGACCATGACCGGCGCGGGAGCGACGGCTTCGGCGGGCGCCCAGACATTCAGCGTTAGGCAGTCTTCACCGATCGGTTCCGGCGCGCCGCCGATGGATACGATGTCGGCCACGTCAGCCGGACCGGCCTGAGGCGCGGAGAGGCCGAACTCCGCCGCTTCGCGTACACCGTCCCAGGCAGGGAAGGGCTGCGGCGCCTTCCAGCGCAACTTGCCGACAGGCGCGGCAGCGTAGGGCACGCCGCGAAACACATTGGCCGGGCCCTCGCGACGGCCGCGCAGATCACCGGACGGAGTGTGCGCGACGGGCGACGTCGCGGATCGGTTGAGCTGATCCATCATTCTTCCTCCAGGCGCGATCTTCGCCGCACTCGTTCATTTGAGAATGAACAACGCTCGCTCGACTGTCGAGCCGTCGCGTGAAACTTCATTCATGCAAGAATGAATGATGTTGACAGCGAGGCTGTTCGCGGACCACCGTCGGACCAACACAGATCAGCGGCGATCAAACGACCGCGCGTGGAGAGGAAACGAGAATGCGAACGACAGGACAGTTGCGTCTGGCGCTGATGAGCAGCGTCTTCATCACGGCCTCGATTTGCGCGGCGCCGAGCTTCGCCCAGCAGGCGACGGAGACCGAGCAGGCCTCCAGTGTCGATGACATCGTCGTCACCGCCCGTCGCCGTGAGGAGAGCCTGAAGGACGTGCCGGTCGCCGTCACCGCCGTCAGCAGCGAGCGTCTGGAACAGACAGGCGCCGCCGACATCACCACCTTGCAGCAGCAGACCCCGAACGCCACGGTCCAGATCGCGCGCGGCACCAACTCGACCCTGACCAGCTTCATCCGCGGCGTCGGCCAGCAGGACCCCCTGTGGGGCTTCGAGCCCGGCGTCGGCCTCTATGTTGACGACGTCTATGTGGCCCGTCCGCAGGGTGCGGTGCTGGATATTTTCGATATCGAGCGACTGGAGGTTCTGCGCGGACCGCAAGGCACCCTCTATGGCCGCAACACCATCGGCGGCGCGATCAAATACGTCACCAAGCGCCTGGGCCAGGATCCGGAACTGACGCTCAAAGGCGCCTACGGCAGCTATAACCAGGTTGATCTGATCGCCTCGGGCTCGGCGCCCCTGACCGACACCCTCCGCATCGGCGGCGCGGTTGCCCGCTACACCCGCGACGGCTACGGCACGAACCTGACCACGGGCGCCGAACACTACAACAAGGATGTCACGGCGGGCCGCCTCAGCGTCGAATGGACCCCGACCGACGACCTCTTCTTCCGTCTGGCGGGCGATATCACCGAGGACGAGTCCAACGCTCGGCACGGCTATCGCCTCAAGGCGCCGACGACCGACGGCATCTATGACACCCGCGCCGGCATCGGCGACGACGGCTATGTCCGCACCCGTGGTCTGTCCTTCACCGGCGAGTGGAACGTCAACGACGCCCTGACCTTCAAGTCGGTCACGGCCTGGCGCGACGGCGACACCAAGGGCGACGGCATCGACTTTGACGGTTTGCCGCAGCCGATCCTCGACATACCTGGCTACTACGCCGACAGCCAGTTCACTCAGGAATTCCAGCTGCTGTTCGAAGGCGAGCGTTGGCAGGGCGTGGCGGGCCTCTTCTATATGGACGCCTCGGCCGAGGGCGCGTTCGACACCGTCATCGGTCTCTATCCCAGCATGGGGCCGGGGCTGCCGGCGGGCCTGACGACCTTCACCGGAGGCAAGGTGGACACCGAGAGCTTCGCCGTCTTCGCCGACTTCAGCTACGACCTGACAGACCAACTGTCGCTGTCGGTCGGCGGCCGCTGGACCCAGGACAAGAAGAGCGTCGACCAGCTCCGCCAGAACTATCTGGGCATCAAGAGCCCGTTCTTCGGCAACAGCGCGGCCATCCCGGCGGGCCGTCCCTCGACCGACTACACCAACTCGGACACCTATTCGGAGTTCACGCCCCGGATCAGCGCTAGCTACAAGTTCACGCCGGAACTGACGGGCTACGCCTCCTACGGTCGCGGCTTCAAGTCGGGCGGCTTCGACATGCGCGGCGACGCCTCCCTCTATCCCGAGACGATCAACGGCTATCAGCCGGAACTGGTCGACACCTACGAGGTCGGCCTGAAGGGCTCGCTGCTGGACCGGCGGATCAACTTCGCCACGGCCCTGTTCAAGTCGGAATACACCGACCAGCAGATCACCTCGCAGTTCTTCATTCCGCCCGCTTCGGTCGTCAGCTTCGTCGACAACGCGGGCTCCAGCGAGATCTGGGGTTGGGAGCTGGAGGCCAGCGCACGGATCACCGACAGCTTCATCCCGCGCCTGACGCTCGGCTACCTGGACGCCAAGTTCAATGAGTTCGTCACCTTCAACCCGCTGACCGGCAAGCGGGAGAACATGGCCGACCAGCGCCACTTCCAGAACACGCCGGATTGGACCGCCAATATCGCGCTGCCCTACAGCGTCGATCTGGGCGATCTCGGCTCGGTCATCTTCACGCCGATGGCCTCCTATCGCGGCGCGACCCAGATGTTCGAGACGCCGATCCCGCTGCTCGATCAGGGATCTTACTGGCTGTACGATGCCACCCTGATGTGGACCGCACCGGATGCCCGCTATCGAGTCAGCCTGGCAGGCCGGAACCTGGGCGACGAACGCTATCGCGCAGGCGGCTATAACTTCCCGGGCGCCATTACCGGGGATTCCGTCATCGGCTTCTATGGCGCGCCGCGCACCGTGACCTTGAGCGTGACGGCGAACTTCTAGGATTAGACGCCCTGTCCCTCCTCCAAAGCCATGGGGCTTGGGGGAGGGGCTCTTCCCCGGCTAGTCGTCAGCGCCGTCAACCGCGCTGGTGACCAGGTCACGCCAGGTAGGATCGGTGTCGTCCACCAGGTCGACGTCGTCCATTAAGGCCACAGCCGTGCTTCCATCCGGCAGGATCAGACCCAGCACTTCCATGGTTTCGCCGTCGGATCCAACATGGGCTTCGGCCTGAACGACAATCGCCGCCTGTTCGCCGTCATCTTCCCACCAGATAATCGGTTGGGGCAGCTCCATTTCGATCACCCACGACTCGTCCGTGTCACCCAAGGCGAAGATCGCCCTGTGAGCCTGCACGTCGTCGAGGGTGGCCACAGCGCCGGTAAAGGTCTTCAGTCGCGCCCAGTCATCGACATCGAATCCTTCGCCATCGTCGTGCTCCATAAGATCTTCAGTCATTTGCGTTTTCGCGGGTTGCTTCGATCATGTCAGGGTCTAGCGCCTGTGAGCACCGAGGCAAGTGTTCAGGCAACTGTGAGCGCTCCTAGATCCTCGGACTCCAAGTGATTGAATCCTAGAGAGCTGCTGGTTCTTGGTTTCTTGGAATCCGGGGCGCGGTCTAGCAGACGCCCATGCCGGTCTCAGGCCTAAGACGTAGAGCGAAGCGATCGATAAAGAGTGCTGCGCGATACGCCTAAGGTCGCCGCGATCTCAGCCATGGTCTGATTATCGGCATCTGTTCGCGATCGAAAACGACGCTGTCCATATCAGCGTGAATGTGCCGGTTCGGTTTGCTTCTTCAGTTCGTGACGCCGCGCTTCATCGCCGCGTGACACCAAACGAGCTAATTTTTACCGCTGTCAGCCACGAGTTGGAGATGGCCAGGGACAGCGCTGCGTAGAGCCTCTTTCGGAGAATCTCATCAATGCGGCACCGGGAATCTCGCCAATCAGGAACCAAACAGCCAATTTGGTCCGGAGTCTCAAGAATGAGGAACTCTGACAACACCTGTGAGCGCTAAGATATATTTTCGCATAATATATCTTAGGCGATAAATCGACATAGCGCCACTTGGCGGTTTTGTGACTGATTGAATATGTTGCGAACCCAGCGTCGGCGGCATTTTTGGTGTGCGCACAGGTGCTCGCGCTGGATGACGCCGGGCCGACGAGGTCATCAGGCGCGCTGCAGCGCCATCTGGATCACATCGGTACGACCCGAGCGGAAACCGGCCTCGCAATACGCGAGATAGAAGCGCCAGAGGCGACGGAATCGTTCGTCGAAGCTCGCCTCGGTCCTGACAATTTCGCCCCAGGCGCTTTCAAAGCGTCGCGTCCATTCGGCGAGAGTTTCGGCATAGTCGCCGCCGAAACGTACGATCCCCGCCTCGACCAGGCCCGCGCTGGAGATGTCGGGCGCCATCCGCGCTTCGGACGGCAGGCAGCCTCCGGGAAAGACATACTTCTGAATGAAGTCCGTGCGGGCGTCGTATTCGTCGAACAGGTCGTCCTGAATGGTGATGATCTGCAGGCCCGCCCGCCCGTCGGGCGTCAGGACGTCGTGCAGCTTCTGGAAGTAGGTGGGCCAGTATTCGCGCCCCACCGCCTCGAACATCTCGATCGAGGCGACGCGGTCGAAGCGCCCCTCGACGTCGCGATAGTCGATCAGGCGGATATCGGCGCGTTCGGCCAGCCCCGCCTCGAACAGACGACGGCGTGCATAGTCATGCTGTTCGCGCGAGATAGTGACGCCGGTGACCATGGCCCCGATCTCGCGCGCCGCGAACTCGGCGAACCCGCCCCAGCCGCAGCCGATCTCCAGCACGCGATGCCCCGGCCGCAGGTCCATCATCCGCGCCAGAGAAGCATACTTGGCGCGCTGGGCGTCCTGAAGCCCCTGCCCCGCCGTTTCGAACCGCGCCGAGGAATAGGTCATCGAGGGATCCAGCCAGGCTCCGTAGAAGGCGTTGCCAAGGTCGTAGTGGGCGTGGATGTTGCGTCGTGACCCGCGCCGGCTGTTGCGGTTCAACCGATGCCCGACCCAGTGGACCAGGTTCATCAGCGGATTGCCGTCGAACAGACGCCGGATGTGTTCGTAGTTATTGACCAGGGTTTCTAGCAGGAGAGCCAGATCCGGCGTGTCCCACTCGCCCGCCATATAGCCCTCT
Source organism: Brevundimonas sp. UBA7506 (assembly GCF_002479495.1). Taxonomy (GTDB): domain Bacteria; phylum Pseudomonadota; class Alphaproteobacteria; order Caulobacterales; family Caulobacteraceae; genus Brevundimonas. Next base: position 431,356 of record NZ_DLNQ01000005.1, on the reverse strand, counting down.
GCAAAGCCTATATCCCCGCTCTTCAGCACGCGTGCGGCGAAGCGAGGATCGCGGATGTTGAGGATGGCGGCCTTGCCGGGTGTCTGACCGGTCAACTGATGAAGGCGGCCATCGGGCAGGACCAAGGTAAGACGCCCCCAGGTCCAGTTGGCGGACAGAAGCCGCAGAAGCAAGCTGAAGACCGGAGACACGGCCCGCCCACCGTTCTGATCGCCGCAATAGGTGGTGGTCATGACGTCAGGCGCCCTTCGCAAGAGAGGCGGGCGAACGTGGCCCGATGTTTACAGAGGTCAACGCGCCAGACGGCTTTCACGCGCCCTGTGCTGGATCGTCACAGGATCGCGGGCTGGCGGCGGTTGGCGGGTCAGACGCACGCCCTTGATCCAGAGCTTCAGCGCCTCCCAGTGAATTGCGGCCATGACTTTGAGGGTCATCAGAGGCAGGGCCAGGACGGCCGCCCCCAAAGTCTTGTCGTCCAGCGGGCGACGTTCGGCGGACATGGCGGCGGTGATCAACACGCCCTCGGCGTCCACGCCGTCGATTGTCAGGTCCAAATGGGCGCCGGGCGCATGACCGCGAAAGGCGTAGTCCATCTCCATGCCCATGAAGGGCGAAACATAGAGAGCCTTGGCCGCGCCCTGTCGGATCAAGCCGGCCGCCTGATCCTCGCGCGGCACGGGAATGACGTAGGCGTGTCGCACGCCGAATGTGCTGGTCACCTCATAGACCATGGCCGCCAGCCGGCCGTCGGGGTGATGACAATAGTAGAGACTGATCGGATTGAAGACGTAGCCCAGCACCCGCGGCATGGTCAGCAGGCGAATCGGGCCGTCGCCAATGTCGATCCCCGCACGAACGAGAAAGTCCTCGATCTGCGGGCGCAGCGGCGCGCCCGAGCCGTCACCGTGGTCCCGGTCGTGGACGGACAGCAGATTGAAACGATTGCGCGAGAAAAAGCGCATCCGCCGGTCCAGCTCGTCGATCTCGGTCAGATCGAGCAGCAGCCAGAAGACGCGATAGTGCAATCGATGCGCCCTGGGGCGCAGCCGCCGGTGCATGACCTCGCCACGATAGAGGGCCGAGGCCTGGGTCACGCCGCCTTCTCCATCGCGCAGGCGGCGGCCGTCGACAGATGGATGCGCCCGCTCTCGTTCTCGACCGACCAGGGGCGCCGAACGCCGCCCAGTTGCTCCGCCACAGCCAGGCCTGCCTGCAGGCCGTCCTCATGGAAGCCTGCGCCGAAGTGAGCGCCGCAGAACCACACGCCCCCCTGCCCCTGCAGGCTCCACAGCTGCTTCTGGGCATGGATGGCGGCTGGGCTAAAGATCGGATGTTCGTAAAGTTCGCTGCGCAACAGGGTATCGGGCTTGGGCGGACGCGGAGGGTTCAGTGTGACGAACAAATCCTGGCCCGGCAGGCCCTGAAGCTTGTTCATCCAATAGGTGACGCACAGGCCCTCCTCGGCCCCGATATAGTTCCAACTGGCCCAGGCCCGGCGACGTTGCGGCATCAGGCCAGCGTCCGTGTGCAGCACTGTCAGGTTGCGGCTGTAGCGGAAGGCGCCCAGCACCTCCTTTTCCCGCGCGGTCGGCTCGGCCAGCATGGCCAGGGCCTGATCGGCATGGGCGCCGATCACCACATGGTCGAAGCGCTCGACCCGGTTCTGGCTGTCGTGGACCATGACGCCCTGATCCGTGCGGCGCACCGCCGTCACGCCATGATTCAGCCGCACGTCGCCGATCTCGCGCGCCAGACGCTCGACATAGACGCGGCTGCCGCCCTCGACGGTGCGCCACGACGGACGCCCGACCAGCTTCAGCAGACCGTGGTTGCCGCAGAACCGGATGAAGGCCTCGGCTGGATAGTCCATCAGGGTATGGGCTGGCGAGGACCAGATCGCCGCCGCCATCGGCAGCAGGTGATCGTCGCGGAAAGCCTCGCTGAAGCCCTCGCGCGTCAGATACTCGCCCAGCGTCAGGTTGGGATCGGTCAAGCCGCCCAGGTCGATCGGGGCCTCGCGATAAAAGCGCAAAATCTCGCCTAGCATGGACCAGAAGCGCGGCCGCAGGAGATTGCGGCGCTGAGCGAACAGGCCGGGCGCCGCATATTCGAACCGGCCGTCGTCCAGCGACACGGCGAAGGACATATCCGTCTTGCTGGTCGGGACTTCCAGATGAGCGAAAAGGGCGATCAGATTGGGATAGGTGGCGTCGTTGAAGCAGATGAAGCCCGTATCCACTGCCGTCTCTCCGGTCGCGGTCCCGGCGATCACGGTGTTGGAATGGCCTCCGAGGCGATCCGCCTTTTCGTAGAGCGTCACCGTATGACTCTGCGACAGAAGCCAGGCCGAAGACAGGGCTGCGACGCCCGACCCGACCACGGCGATCTTCAGCGGGCGATCGAAGGAATGCGGCATGACGGCTCCGAAACACGCCTGCCGTGGCTTTGCAGGCTGACCGGATTACGCACCCAGGTCGCGATCGGATTACGAATGATCCAGACTTTTTCCCGAAGCGTATTAGGCTCCATGCATGTCGAGGCCGCCCCATTCACACCTTCAGCCAGGACCTCGTGCGGCATGACCGCCGACGGCCCCACACCGGACCCCTTTGCGCACGACCGCTTGATCGAGGCGGTGGCCTTACGGCGTGATCGGGAGGCCTTCGCCGAGCTGTTCAGCTATTATGCGCCCCGCCTGAAGGCCTGGCTGATCAAGTCGGGCGCCACTGCAGCCGCGGCAGAAGATTTCGCCCAGGACGCCATGCTGACGGTCTGGCGCAAAGCCGATCTGTTCGACGCCCGCAAGGCTCGGGCCGCGACATGGATCTTCACCATCGCCCGCAACCGCCGGCTCGATATGCTGCGTCGCGACGCGCGCCCTCTCCCCGCTCCGGAGATCGACCTCTCCGACGCCGGGGTGCAGCGCCCGGACGACATCCTGTCCGCCTCCCAGGATGCCGAACGCGTCCGAAGCGCCTTGTCCCGTCTCAAACCTGATCAGGTCGAGGTATTGCGCCTCGCCTTCTTCATGGACAGCCCCCATTCCGAAATCGCCCGGCGGCTCGACCTGCCTCTGGGCACGGTCAAATCCCGCATCCGCAACGCCATGAGCAAGCTCCGCCTGATCCTCGAACCGTCCGAGGAAGCCACCCGATGAACCCTAGTCGCAATCCTTCTGAGGAACGCCTTCTCGCCTATGCCGCCGGAACGCTCAGTCCGCCCGAGGCTGTCGTCGTCGCCGCCCACCTGGCCCTGCGCCCGGCCAACGACGCCTGGGTGCGCCGACTTCAGGCGGTCGGCGGCGAGTTTCTGGAGGAGACCGCACCGAGCGCACTGTCCGACGACGCTCTCTCGAGGGCCATGGCGCTCATCGAGACCGACGCCGGTGAGGTCAGGGTTCCAGCGCCGCTGAACGACATGCCCGAACTGCCCGAGCCGCTGCGGCGCTACGCGCTCGGCCCCTGGCGCTGGATCGGTCCGGGCATCCGGGTCCGCGACGTCCACGCGCCGCGCGACGGCGCCTGCCGGGTCATACTGCTGAAGATCGATCCCGGTCGCGAGACGCCGCGTCATACGCACGGCGGCGTTGAGCTGACCTGCGTCATCTCGGGCGCCTACGCCACCGAGACCGAACGGTTCGACGTCGGCGATCTGGAAGAAGCCGACGATGACGTCATGCACCAGCCTCGCGTGGTGTCGGACACTCCCTGCCTTTGCGTCGTCGCCCTGGACGGCGAGATCCAATTGGACGGCTGGCTGGGCCGTCTGATGCAGCCTTTCGTAAGACTGTGATCCCATTGCTAGCGCTCTGGGGCACGGCGACGCTCTTTCTCGCCGTCGTCATGAGCGCGGCCTGGGTGGTTCAGCGCCGCACGGGACAAGGTGGATGGGCTGACGCCTTCTGGTCCTTCGGCCTGGGGTTGGCCGGCGTCGGCGTGGCCCTGTTCCCGCTGGACGGGTCGTCCCCATCCGCGCGGCAATGGCTGGTGGCCGTTCTGATCGGATTATGGGGTCTTCGGCTTGGTCTTCACATCGCCCATCGGGCCGCGCGCGAAGCCGAGGACCCACGCTACGCCCGGCTGCGTGTGGAATGGGGCCAAGGCTTCCAGGCGAAGATGTTCGGCTTCCTGATGCTTCAGGCCGGCGCCGCCGCCTTTCTGGCGCTCAGCGTGCTGGCGGCGGCGCGCAATCCAACGCCGGGATTGACGTTGCAGGACGGCGCGGCCGCCTTGCTGTTCGTATCAGCCCTGATCGGAGAAGCCGTCGCCGATCGACAACTCGCCGCCTTCAAAGCCGATCCCGCCCACAGGGGACAAGTCTGCGATACCGGCCTGTGGGCCTGGTCGAGGCATCCCAACTACTTCTTCGAATGGCTGGGGTGGTGCGCCTGGCCCGTATTCGCGATCAGTTTCAGCAGCCCCTGGCCTTGGGGTTGGCTGGCCCTGACCGGTCCGGCCTACATCTACTGGCTTCTGAACCATGTGTCGGGCGTTCCCTTGCTGGAGGCCCATATGCGCCGGTCGCGCCCAGAGGCCTTCGCCGCCTACGCCGCGCGCACCAGCCGCTTTTTCATTCGCCCGCCAAAGCGCTAGATGGCGCGCAGCAGCCGCATGGCGAGCGCGCACGCCATCGCCGACGAACCGGCGCTGACGCAAACGCCCCAGGCCATGTCAATCAGCGACAGCTTCAGGCTCCAGGTCTTCAAAGTGGCCAGATTCGTCAGGTCATAGGTGCCATAGGCGAACAGGCCGAACAGCCCGCCCCAGAGCAGCGCCTTCTTCCACCCGCCGTCCGCCAGTCCCGGCAGGACGGCGAAGATCGTCAGTCCTGCGGCGTAGAGGGCGTAAAAGGCGACAGCGGGCGCCAGTCTGAAGTTCTCCGCCAGCATCGAGCCGATCAGCGGGCGGTAAAGCCGGTCACCCATGCTTCCCAGCCAGGCCGTGTCGATCACGGCGAAGACGACCAGGGTCAGAAGGTAGGCGATTGCTATGTTCATGGCGTAATCCTGTCGGCATTCTCGCGAAATACGTTCGCTACGATCAAACGGATCGTTCGCCGTTCCAGACGGCTGATATGCGCCGTCAGCGGACATGCCATCGCCGTCGGTGACCGGGCCTCCACCCCGCCCAATACCGCAAGGCATCGACGATGATCTGGAAGGCGCGCAGCTTCTGCCTGCGGCTTGCCGTCCCGCCCTGATCCACGTGGGCATCCGAGCAAGGCTTAGGCGGATGTGAACCTGATGGTGGCTTTACGTGCGTGACGTTCGAGGGACGGCCGCCTCGCTGCGCAGCCGGGCCTACGCATCGCGGACATGGCGGTCGCGGGGTCGGGATCAGTGGCAGTTTGGTCGCCCAAGTCGCCCTCAACCGCATCGGTCCGGGGCGTCGAGCTAAGTCTCATCTGCAGAATTATTGCGGTTGATTCTGATAATCGTTCGCAGTAATTGCGCAGCCCTCTCCAACCGGGGCTGTAACCATGCGCTCGCTTCTGATGTTCTCCGCCGGGCTGACCGCCCTTTCGGCCGCCGCCTTCCCCGCCATGGCGGAAGAGGTGGTCGACCTTCAGAAGGCTGTGCCGATCGCGCCTGTCACGGTTGTCGGGACCCGCACCCAGCGTCGGATGGACGATGTGCCGGCCAGCGTCAGCGTCATCACGGCTGAGACCATCGAGAATAATCTGGTCACCGACATCAAGGACCTGATCCGGTTCGAGCCGGGCGTCAGCGTCCCGACCAGTCCGGCCCGCTTCTCCGCCGCACTGTCGGGAGCCGGTCGCGACGGGAACTCAGGCTTCACCATTCGCGGAATGGGCGGCAACCGCGTCCTGATCATTCAGGACGGCGTGCGCGTGCCGGACGGCTTCGCCTTCGGCGCCCAGGCGGTCGGTCGCGGCGGTTATAACGACCTGGACCTGGTCAAGTCGGTCGAGATCCTGCGCGGACCGGCCTCAGCCCTCTACGGCTCGGACGGCATCGCCGGCGCGGTCAGCTTCACCTCCAAGGACCCGGCCGACTTCATCAATAGCGGCGAGAACTTCGGTGCTCGCGCCCGCGTCGGTTACAACTCGGCTGACGACGGCTGGACCGAGGGTCTGGCCCTGGCCGGCCGCACCGGCGCCCTGTCTGGCCTGCTGGCCTACACCCGTCGCGACGCCCATGAGACCGAGAACATGGCCGAGGTCGGCGGCACGGGCTCGGCGCGCACCCAGCCCAACCCCCAGGAATTCGCCTCGAACGCCATCCTGGGCAAGCTGGTCTGGGACGCCAACGCCAACCACACCGTCCGCTTGACCTATGATCACTTCGATCAGGAGATGGATGGCGAGGCGCTGAGCAGCTATTCAGCCACCGTCATCGGCCTGACGGCCCACGACGAGACCCAGCGCGATCGCGTCAGCGTCGATTGGCGTTTCAATGATGTCTTCGGCTTGGATGACGGCTCGGTCGCCGCCTACTGGCAGGACGCCACGACACGTCAGTTCACCTATGAGGACCGTACGCCTGCGGTCGACCGCACCCGCGACGTCACCTTCGACAACAGCGTCTGGGGCATGGCCGCGCAGGGGTCCAGGACCTTCGGCGGCGAGACGATCCAGCACCGCGTCACCGTCGGCGGCGACTGGTCGCGCACCACTCAGGAAGGCCTCCGCGACGGCACGGTGCCGCCGATGGGCGAGCCCTTCCCCGCCCGCCCCTTCCCCAAGACGGAATACGATCTGGCCGGCCTGTTCATTCAGGACGAGATCGAGCTGCTGGGCGGCCGTCTCAGCATCATCCCGGCGCTGCGCTACGACTGGTACGAACTGACGCCCAAGGCTGACGCCCTTTTCCCGGCTCCCTCGGCGAGCCAGAGCGACAGCCATCTGTCGCCCAAGATCGGCGCCATCTACTGGATCGACGACCACTTCAGCGTCTTCGCCAACTACGCCCAGGGCTTCAAGGCGCCCTCGCCGATGCAGGTGAACAACTTCTTCGCCAACCCGGTCTTCGGTTACGAGTCCATCCCGAACCCGGACCTGACGCCGGAAACCAGCGAGAGCATTGAAGGCGGCTTCCGCTTCCGCAACCTCGACATGTTCGGCGGCAACCTGTCGCTGTCGACCACGGCCTTCCACACAAACTACGACGACTTCATCAATCAGATCGTCGTGCGCGGGACGGGCGTGCCGGGCGTCGATCCGTTGATCTACCAATACGTCAACCTGACCGAAGTGAAGATCTGGGGTCTGGAAGCGCGTGGCGACATCCGCTGGGACAACGGTTTCTCGGCCATCGTCGCCGCCTCGTTCGCCGACGGCGATCAGGAGACGGACGGCGCCAAGGGCAAGCTGACCAGCATCGATCCGGTCAAGGTCGTGGGCGGCCTGAACTACGCCGCGCCGTCGGGCGTCTGGGGCGGTTCGGCCACCGTCACCTGGTCGGGCAAGAAGGACCGCGCCGGCTGCGGCGGCGGCAACTGCTGGCAGGGCGAGGAATTCGCCATCCTCGACCTGACCGCCTTCTGGAATGTGACTGAGAAGGCCACGCTGCGCGCCGGGGTCTTCAACGCCCTGGACGAGACCTACGCATGGTGGAGCGACGTGCGCGGCCTGTCGCGCGGCGGCACGCTCACGGCCCCGACCGACCCGGCCACCCTGCCCGCCTTCACCCAGCCCGGCCGCAACTTCGGCGTCTCGCTGAACGTCCGCTACTGAGACCCGGGCTCCGAAAATGCGAACGAACGTCACCAAGGAAAACTCCATGCGCGCCCTATTGATCGCCGCCGCCCTCCTGACGGGCGCTGCGCCCGCCGCGACCGCACTGGCCCAGACCGCCGCGAGCGCCACCGCGCCGGCCAACTCGTTCGAACGGGATCGCCAGTCGATCCTGGCGCAGGCCGGTCAGTACCGCGTCCACTTCGACATGCGCGAGAACGTCAGCTTCCGCCCCGACTACGACCCGATGGAAGGCAAGCTGTCAGGCGGCAGCGAAATTGTGCGCGTCGTCTATGACAAGGGCGACCGCATCAGCCTGCAGCATATCCTGGTCATGGAACATGAGGGTCAGGCCATCGTCATCAAGCACTGGCGTCAGGACTGGGTCTATCAGCCGGAAGCCGTCCTTACCTACGCCGGACCGAACCGGTGGACTCTGATGGCGGTGTCAGCTCAAGAGCGAGCTGGCGCCTGGTCGCAGACCGTGTGGCAGACCGACGACTCGCCCCGCTATGGCGGCGTCGGCCGCTGGACCTACGGCAACGGCATGAAGGTCTGGACCTCTGAGCCGACCTGGCGACCGCTGGCGCGGCGGGATGCGGTGCTGAACCCGATCTACGACCGCTATCTCGGGACCAACCGCCACGCCCTGACCCCGAACGGCTGGGTGCACATCCAGGACAACATGAAGATGTCGGGCCGCGCCGGCGGCGAGCCGATCGCCATCGTGCAGGAAGACGTCGTCAACACTTACGACCGGTCCACCAGCTACTCGCCCAAGGCTGGCGACGACTACTGGGCGGCGACGAAGGACTACTGGGCCGCTGTCCGCGACGCCTGGGACGCCGTCATCGCCCGCAACAACGGCGTCTACATCGAGGAAGAAGCCCAGACCGGCGTCGTCACCGGCCCTCCGTTGATGGACCTGGCCCAGAAGATCCAGGACGGCGAAATCACCAGCACAGTCGCCATCGCCGAGGCGCGCACCATCATCGAGACCGCCACGCGACGCTGACACCGCGTAGGCGAGGAAGAAGCCCCTCTGATTGCCGGTCAGGGGGGCTTCTGTCGTCTGGAGCTAGTCGTCCATCCTGTCGCTTCGACGCTTTGCCGCCCGGGCGGCGAAGGTCGGCAGGACCAGAAGGGTCAGGGCCGTGGCGGTCAGCAGGCCGCCGATAACCACGGTGGCCAAGGGCTTTTGGACCTCGGCCCCTGCCCCTTGCGCCAGCGCCATCGGAATGAAGCCGACGATGGCCACCAGGGCTGTGGTCAAGACGGCCCTGAGACGGCTGGACGCCCCCTCGATAGCCGCTACGACGGGCTCGAGGCCCGCCTGCAACCGCTCGCGGATCGCCTGCATCAGCACCAGACCGTTCAGGGTCGCGACGCCCGACACGGCGATGAAGCCGACCGACGCCGAGACCGAAAACGGCATCCCCCTCAGCAGCAGGGCCAAGGCCCCGCCGACCAGGGCCAGAGGCACGCAGGCGAAGACCAGGCCCGCCTCGGTGAGCGACCCCAGCGCCATGAACAGCAGAACGCCGATCATGACGAAGACGATGGGAATGACCAGGCCCAGGCGTTGCTCAGCCCGTTTCAGGTTCTCGAACTGCCCGCCCCAATCCAGACGATAGCCGACCGGAAGGGCGACGTCGGCGACCGACCTTTGCGCGTCGGCGACGAAGCCGCCCAGATCGCGGCCGCGCACATTGGCCTGGACCACCATGCGCCGACTGCCGTTTTCGCGACTGATCTGGTTCGGACCCTCGGCGGTATGGATGCGCGCCACCGAGGACAGGGGCACGACGACGCCGGTCGATGAGACGATCGGCAGGGCGGCCAGGGTGGCTGGATCGTTTCGCACGTCGTCAGGCAGGCGCACGACGACGTCAAAGCGACGGTCGCCTTCGAAGATGCGCCCGGCCTCGGCGCCGCCGACGGCGGTGGAAACCGCCTCTGAGACATCCGCCGCCGACAGACCATAGTTGGCCGCCGCGAAGCGATCGACGCTGATGGTCAGGGTCGGCAGGCCGGACGCCTGCTCCACCCGCACATCGGAGGCCCCCGGCGTGGCCCGCAGCTTGGCGGCGACAGCTTCCGCCGTCTTCTGCAGGGTGTCGAAGTCGTCGCCATAGACCATGACAGCAAGGTCGGTGCGGACCCCTGAGATCAGTTCGTTGAAGCGCAGCTCGATCGGCTGGCTGAACTCGAGGCTGTTGCCGATCTGCTGGCTGGCGACCTGTTCGATGCAGGCGATCAGGTCTTCCTTCGACAGCTTGGGATCGGGCCAGTCCTTGCGGTCCTTGAGGATGATGACCGCATCCGAGATGTTGGCGGGCATAGGGTCGACCGCCGCCTCCGCGGTGCCGGTGCGCGAAAAGACGGTCTCGACCTCGGGCTGGGCCTTAATGGTGCGTTCCAGGGCCATCTGCATGGCCAGCGACTGCTCCAACGAGGCGGACGGCACGCGCAGCGCCTGCATGGCGATGTCGCCCTCGTCCAGGGTCGGAATGAACTCCCGGCCCAGGCTGATGAAGGAGACGGCGCCGACGGCCGTCGTCGCCAGAGCGGCGATCAGCACCATCTTGGGGCGGGCCACCGCCGCGCCAATGGCGGGCTGTATCCAGCGTCGAGCGAAGCGCAGAACCCGTGTCTCATGTTCCTCGACCTGACCGTCCGCGCCCAGATGAACCGTCTTGGGCTCGCGCACGAACAGGGCCGCCATGGCCGGGACGAAGGTGAAGGAGAAGATGAAGGCGCCGATCAGGGCCAGCATGACCGTCGCCCCCATCGGTACAAAGGTCTTGCCTTCCACCCCTTCCAGCATCAGCAGCGGCGTGAAGACCAGCAGGATGATCAACTGACCGAATGCGGCAGGCTTGACCATTTTGCGCGCCGCCTGAACCGCCACGCCGAGACGCTCGCTACGGGTCAGCATCCGTCCCAGCTCGGCCCGTTTCCGGGTCAGCATCAGCAGGGAGTTCTCGATCACCACCACGCCGCCGTCGACCATCAGACCGAAGTCGAGCGCGCCCAGGCTCATCAGGTTTCCGCTGATGCCGAACCGGTTCATGCCTATGACGGCGAACAGGAAGGACAGCGGGATCATCAGCGCCGTGATCCCCGCCGCCCGAAAATTTCCGAGCAGCAGGAACAGCACGAGGATGACGAACAGCGCCCCTTCGATCAGGTTGCGCGCCACGGTCGATATGGTCGAGTTGACCAGATCGCTGCGGTTCAGAACCGGAGTCGCGACGACGCCCGGCGGCAGAGACGCACCGACCTTTTCCAACTGCTTGGCCGCCGCTTGAGCCACGGTCCGGCTGTTCTCACCGGCCAGCATCAAGGCAGTGCCGAGGACGGCTTCGTGGCCGTCGCGGCTGGCGCCGCCCAGACGCGGCGCCTGGCCGATCTCGACAGTGGCCACGTCGGCGACGCGAACGACCAGACCGCCACGATTGACGACCGGCGCCTGGGCCAGATCCTCGACCGTCGCGGCCAGGGCGTCGGCGCGCACCACCAGGGCCTCCCCTGCCCGCTGGACATAGCCGGCCCCGGCCTGGGTGTTGGCGCGCTCCAGCGCCAGCACCAGATCATTCAGGCCCAGACCGTAGCGGGTCAGGGCCGCCGCGTCGGGCCGCACCGCGTATTCCTTCACATAGCCGCCGTTCACGTCGATTCCGGCCAGACCGGGCGCGGTGCGCATCTGCGGGGCGATGATCCAGTCCTGGACTGTGCGCAGATAGGTAGCGCGTTGTTGCGGGGTGGTCAGCCGCTCGCCTTGGGGCGTCAGATAGGCGCCGTCAGACTGCCAGCCCGGCTTGCCGGTGGCGACCGTGGTCTTGGGGCTGAAGGGGACATAGTCGACGGTCCACATCTGCACCTCGCCCAGACCCGTCGTGATCGGCGACAAGGCTGGCTCGACGCCTTCGGGCAGACTGTCCGACGCCTGCCGCATCCGCTCAGCGACCTGCTGGCGAGCGAAATAGATGTCAGTCTGGTCGGTGAAGACGACCGTGATCTGGCTGAAACCGTTGCGCGAGAGCGAGCGGGTGCTGACCAGGCCGGGAATGCCCGACATGGCTGTTTCGAGCGGATAGGTGACCTGTCTTTCGATCTGTTCGGGCGCCAGAGCGGGCGCGACGGTCGTGATCTGAACCTGTCGGTTGGTGATGTCAGGAACGGCGTCGATCGGCAGTTTGGTCAGTTCGAACAGGCCCAGCGCGGCGATGAGCGCCACGACCAGGACGACGAACCCGCGAAAGCGGACAGACGCCTCAATGATAGCTTTGAACATATCCGTCGCCCCCTAGTGGCCGTGCTCGGCTTCGCCCTTGGCGAGCTCGGCTTTCAGCAGGAAGGCGTTGGCGCCGGCGATGCGCTCGGCGCCGGTCAGGCCCCGCACGATCTCGGTGCGTCCTGCCGCCTGCCGTCCGACCAGAACGGGCGCGGCGCGGAAGCCGGTCTCGGTGCGCACGAAGACCACGCTTGCGCCCTCGACGGTCTGCACGGCGTCGGACGGCACGGTGACGCCGCCGACCGCTTCGCCCGTCGCCACCGCGCCCGTGACCGCCGAGCCTGCGGGCGGCAGGGCGTCGACGGTCGGTCGGGCTCGAATGACGGCCGCGCCGCTTTCCAGGCCGCCGCCGGTCGCCACGCCGGTCACGACGCTATCCACGTCGCCTGACGGGGTCGTGACGCGGATCCTGCTGCCGGTGCGGACATGAGACGCCACGGCGGGCGGCGCGCTGAACACCATTTCGACGCGCGCCGGATTGGTGATCTCGGCGACCACACCGCCTTGAGCGGCGAAACCTCCCGGTCCGACCAGAACGCTGGTGACTACGCCCGCAATCGGGCTGACGACGCTGAGACGGCCCATGGCGTCGGGCGATCCCGCCGCTGCGGACCGGGCGCGCGCGGCGCGGGCGGCGGCCTCGGCGCCCATGGCATGAGCGTGTGCGACCTCGGCGTCACGCCGCGCGACCACGCCCTGATTGGCCAGGTCCTCTTCGCGGCGGTGCGCCTGCTGGGCGGCGATCGCCGTGGCCTGTGCCGCGTCGGCGTCGGCTTTCAAGGCGGCGGCGTCGCCACTGACCAGGATCGCCAGAACCTGACCGACGCGAACCGACTGCCCCGGCGCGACCAGCACCCGTTCGACGCGTCCCGCAACAGCGGCGGCCACCGCGGCGCGAGCATCCACCATCGGCTCGACGCGGCCGGACAGGCGGACCTCGCCTCCGCCGCCGCCGCCGACCGCGACAACCGAGATGCCGACGGCTTCGATCTGGGCGGGCGACAGTTCGACCACACCCTCGCCTGCGCCTTCGGAAACTTCCTTATCGGCGCGGTTGGTTTCAGTCGCCTCCGGCGCGGCTTTCGGTTGGCCCTTGAGCACATAGAAGCCCGCGCCGCCCAGAAGGGCGACGGCGGCGGCTCCGGCCGTCAGCCAGGTCTTGTTCAGTCCAGCGGTGCGTTTCATTGAACAGCTCCAAACGGGGCGCGGCCTTGCAGGCGCGCCAGGTCGATTTCCGCCCGGACCCGCGCCAGGCGGGCGTCGACGGCGGCGTTACGGGCGGAGATCAGGGCGGCGCGCGAGACGCGCAGTTCCAGTTGCGAGATGCGGCCGGCGTCAAAGCCGATGCGCGACAGGCGGTAGGCTTCCTGTGCGGCGGTCACACCGGCGTCGGTGGCTGACACCCGGCTGGCCGAGGCGTTCAGGCGGGCTTTAGCGGCGTTTCGATCCGCCTGAGCTTCCTGACGCGCGCTCAGCAGGCGGGCGTCGGCGGCCCGCAACTCGGCCTGGGCGGCGTCGATATTGCCCCGGTTCCGGTCGAACAGCGGCAAAGGCAGGCTGAGCCCCAGGGTCAGGGCCGTGGCGTCCTCGGCCTCATAGCGACGCAACCCGACCGAGGCGCTGACGTCGGGACGGGCGCGGATACGCTCGACCGCGATCTGTCGCTCCGCTGTCTCGCGCTCGGCCTCGGCCACACGGACGACGAGCGTGGCTGCGTCCCCAGACATGGCAGCTGAGGGGACCTGATCAATCAGGCTGGCCTTGATCGAGGTCACGGGCGTCGGCAGCATGGCGACCGCCGTCAGCCTTGCGAAAGCGGCGTCCCGTTCAGCCTGCGCCTCGTCCAGGCTCGCGCGGGCGGTGGCGGCTTCGCTCTCGCCCTGAAGGGCGCGCATCATAGGCTCGCGACCTTCCTCGACCAGGGTCAGGGCCGCACGGGCGTCGGCCAGGGTGACGCTCAACGCCTCTTCGGCCAGATGGAAGCGCCGCTCGGCGGCTTCGGCCTCGGCATAAACCAGGGCCAGTCGCCCCGCAGCATCGACAACGGCGAGATCACGGCGCAGCGCAAGCGCTCCGGCTTCGGCGCGGGCCACATCGACGCGTGCGCCGCGTCGCCCCCAGAGTTCGAGGTCCTGAGTGACGCCCAGCGTCGTTTCCGCATTGCCGAAGCCTTCGAAAGGCCCGCTGCCAAAGGCGTTTTCAACGTCCAGCGCCAGCGTGGGGTTGGGGCGAACGCGGGCCTGTCTGACCCGGGCCTCGGCGGCCTCTTGAAGAGCGCCCGCTTCCATGGCTGTGGGCGAAGCACCGACCTGCTGCAGCAGGATTTCAAACGCGGGCGCGGGATCGGCCCAGGCAGGGCCGGTCGTTGCGGTCGCCAAGGCGACCATGGCGCAGCCCGCCGCGATGCGCGGCAGACGACGATAGAGGGATGGCATGTCCTGTTTCCCAGAAAATTGACGTGAAGGGCGCGCGAAGGCGCGCAACCACGTCAGGTTCTGGGTGGGCGCTCTGGACCGGCGGGCGGGTGCGAAATCAGTCGATGAGACAGGGTTGCGAGCAGAAGCTCGCGTCGAGGCGCAACGTTGAACGACGTATCCTGACGCGCTGGCGTCGAGACGCCGCCGTGATGGCAATGTCCATGCGAACAGGCCGGATGGTTCGCATCGTCGGCTGGATGGGGCTGGTTGCCGTGGTCGTCGATCACCAGGACGGTGCCGGACGGCTCGCCCTCGGGCCCGCAACTCATGGCGTCAGCGGCAGGAACGAACACGAACAAGGCGATTAACGACGCCATCAGCGCCGCCAGCATTCCTCGCCTTATCGAGTTGGACCCCATCAGGCTTTTCTAACACGTCCCCCGCCGCCGACAATCGCGCTGTTGTCGCATTAATGAAACGCGCGACGTCCGCATCCTGCCCGGCTCGCGCGATTTCCATTAGGGGTCAAAGGTCGTCGACCTGCTGCTCAGCGGTTCGAGTTTCATCCTTCAGCCAGCGCACGAAAGCCCGGGCCGGTTCGGACACGCCGCTGCGGCGCGTCAGCACATGATAGGCCAGCGCCGTCGACAGGGCCCCGTCGGCGAAAGGCGCGACCAGACGACCCGAGGCGAGGTCGTCGGCGACAAAGGCGTAGGGCGCCAGGGCCACGCCCTGACCATGGGCCGCAGCCTCGATCGCCAAGGCGGTCTGATCGAATCGCGGACCGGCCGAGGCGTCGATATGGGGCAGCTTGCGGGACGCCAGCCAGGCGGGCCAGTCCGGACGCGGCTCTTCCATCTCGCCGGGCCGCAGATGGATCAGGGTGTGATGGGCCAGATCAGCCGGGCGTTTCAGCGGATGCGCGCCGCTTAGCAAGGACGGGCTGCACACGGGGGTCACATCGGCGGACAGCAAGCGCTCCGACCGAACGCCAGTGTAGTCGCCCCGACCATAGCGCACCGCCACATCCACCCGTCCGCCGCCGACGTCGGCCAGCCGCATGTCGGCCGACATCCAGACCTCGACCTCGGGATGAGCGGCGGAGAAACGCGCGATACGGGGCGCGAGCCACTTGGCGGCGAAGGACGGCGGCACGCTGATCGCCAGGGCATGGCGTCGGTTGGGACGGTACAACAGGTCCCCCGCCCGCTTCAGATAGTCGAAACCGTCGTGCAGCAGCGGATAGAGCTCGGCCCCCAGTTCGGTCAGGGCGATCTGGCGCCCCTCGCGATGGAACAGGGGGGCGCCGGCATGTTCCTCCAGAATACGGATCTGCTGGCTGATGGCGCCGGGCGTAACTGACAGTTCCTCGGCGGCGCGGGTGATGTTCAGGCGACGCGCGGCGGCCTCGAACGCCTTCAGCGCATTCAGGGGCGGAATGCGGCTCTCGACGGCCTGCTCCTTCTTGCGACTCATCGGTTCAGCCACTCTGGCGTCGGCAGGCCGCGCGCGGTCAGGAAGGCCGGATCATACACCTTGCTGGCGTAGCGCTGACCGGAGTCGCACAAGACGGTGACGATGGTCTTGCCCGGCCCCAGGTCGCGGGCCATGCGGATAGCCCCGGCGATGTTGACCCCGCTGGAGGGCCCCAGCGACAGACCCTCGTGCTGCACCAGATCAAACAGGATGGGCAGAAACTCGGCGTCCTCGATCCGGTAAGGATGATCGACCACAAGTCCTTCCAGGTTGCCGGTGATGCGGTTGACGCCGATGCCCTCGGTGATCGAACTGCCTTCACCCTTCAGCACGCCCTCGGTAAACCAGCTAAACAGCGCCGCCCCCGGCACGTCGGCCAGACCGATGCCGATCTCCGGCTTCTGTTCGCGCAGGTAGGCCGCGCACCCCGCCAGCGTCCCGCCCGATCCGACGGCGCAGATGAAGCCGTCGATATTCCCGTCCGTCTGTTTCCAGATTTCCGGCGCCGTGCCTTCGTAGTGAGCCTCGCGGTTGGCCGGATTGTCGAACTGATCGGCGTAGAAGGCGCCGTTCGGCTCGCTCTCGTTCAGTTCCTCGGCCAGGCGGCGCGAGAAGTGCACGAAGTGATTGGGGCTGGCGAAGGGGGCAGGATCGACTTCAATCAAGCGGGCGCCGTGCAGACGAACCGCCCGCTTCTTCTCGTCCGTCTGGCTGCGCGGCATGACGATGACGACGGGATGGCCCAGCGCCGCGCCGACCAGGGCCAGACCGATGCCGGTATTGCCCGCCGTGCCCTCGACGATGACGCCGCCAGGCTTGAGCGCGCCCGACGCCCGCGCTTTCCTGATGATGCTGAGCGCTGCACGGTCCTTGATCGACCCGCCGACATTCATGAACTCGGCCTTGCCGAGGATCTCGCAGCCGGTCAGCTCCGACGCGCGCCTGAGCCGCACCAGGGGCGTGTTGCCGATCAGGCCGAGGGCGTCAGAGGCGACGATCATGAAACTTCCGAACCGTGGAGAAGAGGGCGATCCTCTTAGCCACAGTTCAGATTTTCTAACAACCGGATCAGATGTGGATCACGCGCCCGTAGGCGTCGAGGGCCGCCTCATGCATGGCCTCGGACATGGTCGGGTGCGGATAGACGATGCCGTGAATGTCTTCCTCGGTCGCTTCCATGGTGATGGCGGTGACGTAGCCCTGGATCATTTCCGTGACTTCGTGGCCGATCATATGGGCGCCGATCAGGGCGCCGGTCTTGGCGTCGAAGATCACCTTGACGAAGCCGTCGATTTCGCCTGCGGCCACGGCCTTGCCGTTCACGCGGAACGGGAAGCGGCCGATCTTGACCTCGCGCTTCTCGGCGCGCGCGCCCTGTTCGGTGATCCCGACCGAGGCGACCTGCGGCTGGGCGTAGGTGCAGCCGGCGATGGGCGAATGGACGTTCGGCGTCTTGTACGCGGCGATGTGCTCGGCCGCATGGATGCCTTCGTGGCTGGCCTTGTGCGCCAGCCAGGGCGCGCCAGCGCAGTCGCCGATGGCGTACAGGCCTTTGACGTTGGTCTGGCAGTGGCTGTCCGTCTTGATGTGACCGCGGTCCAGTTCGACGCCCAGCGCCTCCAGGCCGATGCCGTCGGTGTTAGCGGTGATGCCGACGGCCGAGATGCAGACCTCGGCCTCCAGCGTCTCGGCCTTGCCGTTCACTTCAACAGCGACCTTCACGCCCTTGGAATCCTTGGAGACCTTGGTCACCTTGGCGCCGACCTTGAACTTGATGCCGCGCTTCTCGAAGGACTTCTGAGCGGCCTTGGAGACCTCTTCGTCCTCGACCGGCATGATGCGATCGACCGCTTCCACCACGGTCACTTCGGCGCCCAGGGCGCGATAGAAGCTGGCGAACTCGATGCCGATGGCGCCCGAGCCGATGACGACGAAGGTCTTGGGCAGCTTCTTGGGGGCCAGGGCGTCGCGATAGGCCCAGATCTTGTCGCCGTCGGCTTCCAGACCGATCTGCGGCAGGGCGCGGGCGCGGGCGCCGACGGCCAGCATGACGGTCTTGGCTTCAATAGCGCGCGTGCCGCCGGCCTTCAGAGCGACGACGACCTTGGGAGCCGCAGCGCCTTTCTCGAGCGTGGCCGAGCCCTCGATCACCTCGATCTTGTTCTTCTTCATCAGGAAGCCGATGCCCTTGTTCATCGTCGCCGCGACCCCGCGCGAGCGCTGGATGATGGCGTCGAAGTCGAAGGAGGCGCCGGATGCCGACAGGCCGTATTCCTTCAGGTGGCTCAGGCTCTCGAACTTCTCGCCCGACTTCAGCAGGGCCTTGGTCGGGATGCAGCCCCAGTTCAGGCAGATGCCGCCCAAATTCTCGCGCTCCACGATGGCGACCTTCAGGCCCAGCTGGCTGGCGCGGATCGCCGCGACGTAACCGCCGGGGCCCGAACCGATGACGACGAGATCGAATTCAGCAGCCATGATCAGATCAACTTCTCGATGTCGGCCTTGATGGCCGCGGGTTCAGTCTGAGGCGAATAGCGCGCAACGACGCGGCCTTCGCGGTCGGTCAGGAACTTGGTGAAGTTCCACTTGATGTTCTGTGAGCCCAGGAAGCCGCGCTTCTGCCGGGTCAACCAGGCATAGAGCGGATGCCGGTCCGGTCCGTTGACCTCCACCTTGTCGAACAGGGGGAAGGTGACTTCAAAACTGGTGGCGCAGAAGGCGGCGATCTCCGCCGCCCTGCCCGGCTCCTGGTCGCCGAACTGGTTGCAGGGAAAGCCCAGCACCTGGAACGGCGCGTCGGCGAAGTCGCGGTGCAGTTTCTCCAGCCCGTCATACTGACCGGTGAAGCCGCACTTTGACGCCGTGTTGACGATCAGCAGCGCCTGACCGCGAAAGCGGTCCAGCGCCACATCCGTGCCGTCGATGGCGCGGGCGGAGAAGTCATAAACCGAGGTCATGACTTCACCCTCCCCCTAGGCCAGCATCGCCACGGGATCTTCGATCAGCGGCTTGAACGCCTGCAGGAAGCGAGCGCCCGTCGCGCCGTCGACCACCCGGTGATCGCAGGTCAGGGTCACGGTCATGACCGTGGCCGGCACGATCTGGCCGTCCTTGACGACCGGACGTTGCTCGCCCGCGCCTACGCTCATGATGCAGCCCTGCGGCTCATTGATGATCGAGGTGAACTGCTTGATGCCGAACATCCCCAGGTTGGACACCGAGAAGGTGCCGCCCTGGAACTCTTCGGGCTTCAGCTTGCGTTCGCGGGCGCGCTTGGCCAGGTCCTTGGACTCGGTCGCGATCTGCGCCAGGCCCTTGGTCTCGGCCTTCTTGATGATCGGGGTGATCAGACCGCCGTCGATCGCCACCGCCATCGAGACGTCGGCGTTGTGGTGCATGGCGATGCCTTCAGGGGTGTAGGAGGCGTTCGCCTCCGGCACCATCTTCAGGGCCAGGGCAGCGGCCTTGATGACGAAGTCATTGACCGAGACCTTGATCCCCTGCGGCTCCAGCATCTTGTTCACCTTGGCGCGAACAGCCATCAGCTGGTCGATCTCGCAGTCGATGAACAGCGGGAAATGCGGGACGTTCTGGATGCTGTCGACCATGCGACGCGCCACGGCCTTCTTCATGCCGTCCAGCGGGATCAGGTCGTAGCTGCCGTCCGGAATGCCCATCTGGGCCAGAGACTGGACCTGACGCGGGGCGATGCCCGAGGTCGCGGCGGCGGTCGCCGTCGAGGTTGCGGGCTGAGCCGCGCCCTTCGGAGCGCCTTCAACGTCACGCTTGACGATGCGGCCGTGCGGGCCGGTGCCCTTGATCGACTTCAGGTCGACGCCGTTCTGGGCGGCGATGCGACGCGCCAGGGGCGAAGCAAAGATACGCTCGCCGCTGTCCGACTTCGGCGCAGCGGGAGCCGGGGCGGCCGGCGCCGCGGCCTTGGGGGCCTCGGCCGCAACCGCCGCAGCCTTGGGCGCCTCTTCCGCCTTGGCGGCTGCCTTGGGGGCCACCGCGCCGCCTTCATCCTTCAGACGGGCGATCGGCGTGTTGACCTTCACGCCTTCGGTGCCTTCGGCGACCAGGATGTCGGTGACTTCGCCTTCATCCACGGCCTCGACTTCCATCGTGGCCTTGTCGGTCTCGATCTCGGCGATGACGTCGCCGGCGGAGACGACGTCCCCGACCTTGACGTGCCACTTGGCCAGAACGCCCTCTTCCATCGTGGGCGACAGGGCGGGCATCAGGATGTCAGTCATCAGGCATTCCCCTTCGGCGCAGCCACAGGCTCGGCCACGGTCTGCACATTGTCGGCCTTCACGACCTGG
Source organism: Brevundimonas sp. UBA7506 (assembly GCF_002479495.1). Classification (GTDB taxonomy): domain Bacteria; phylum Pseudomonadota; class Alphaproteobacteria; order Caulobacterales; family Caulobacteraceae; genus Brevundimonas. The sequence continues at coordinate 411,146 of NZ_DLNQ01000005.1, read as the reverse complement.
GACAGACCCTGAAGGATGCGATTGTAGGCTTCGCGCTCGTTGTGGCCGTGACGCACGGCGTAACCGTGCGCCATGTGGCGAGCAGCATAGGCCAGCAGCTCGCCAAACTTGATCGGGTCCTCGAAGGCGGGCTTCACGGACATGACCGGTTCGTTGTTCGACCACCACATCCGCAGGATTTCGATAGCCTGCGGATCAGCAACGACGCTTTCCGGCGCCGTCAGCATGAACTCGGACGCTTCGCTCACGCCATCACCTGCTTCACGGCGGCGACGATCTTGTCCACGCCCGGCAGTGACAGGGCTTCCAGATTGGCGGCGTAAGGCAGCGGCACGTCTTCCTGGTGCACGCGCAGCGGCGGAGCGTCCAGGTAGTCGAAGGCGTGTTCGATCACGCGGGCCACGACCTCGGCGCCGACGCCCATCGGCCCCCAGCCCTCTTCGGCCGAGACCAGGCGGTTGGTCTTCTTGACGCTTTCGACGATGGTCTCGTGGTCCAGCGGACGCAGGGTGCGCAGGTCCACGACCTCGGCCGAGATGCCTTCCTCGGCCAGCTTTTCGGCGGCCTGCAGGGCGAAGCCGACCATGCGGCTGTGGGCCGTGATGGTGACGTCCGTGCCTTCACGGCGAACCTTGGCCTTGCCGATCGGCACGACGTAGTCCTCGACTTCCGGCACGTCGAACTCGATGCCGTACATCATCTCGTGTTCGAGGAAGACGATGGGGTTCGGATCGCGGATGGCGGCCTTCAGCAGCCCCTTGGCGTCAGCGGCGTCATACGGCGCGATGACCTTCAGTCCAGGAACCTGGGCGTACCAGGCCGAATAGTCCTGGCTGTGCTGCGCGCCGACGCGGCTGGCCGCGCCGTTGGGACCGCGGAAGACGATATCCGCGCGGATCTGACCGCCCGACATGTACAGGGTCTTGGCGGCCGAGTTGATCACGTGGTCGATGGCCTGCATGCCGAAGTTCCACGTCATGAACTCGACGATGGGCTTCAGCCCCGCCATGGCCGCGCCGACGCCGAGGCCGGCGAAGCCGTGCTCGGTGATCGGGGTGTCGATCACGCGCTGGTCGCCGAATTCCTGCAGCAGGTCGCGGCTGACCTTGTAGGCGCCCTGGTACTGGGCGACTTCCTCGCCCATCAGGAAGACGCGGTCGTCGCGGCGCATTTCTTCGGCCATGGCGTCGCGAAGGGCGTCGCGGATGGTCGTCTTGACCAGCTTGGCGTCAGCCGGGATTTCCGGATCGCGCAGTTCCGTCTTGGGGGCAGCCGAAACAGCAGCGGCCGCCGGAGCAGCCTGAGCGACCGGGGCCGCATCAGCCTTGGCTGCGGGCGCGGGGGCGCTGTCTTCGCCAGCCAGCCGCGCGATCGGCGTGTTGACCTTCACGTTCTCGGAGCCTTCCGGCACCAGGATTTCCAGCACTTCGCCTTCATCGACGGCTTCGACTTCCATCGTGGCCTTGTCGGTTTCGATCTCAGCGATCACCTGGCCGGCCGACACGGTGTCGCCCGCCTTGATGTGCCATTTGGTCAGCGTGCCCTCTTCCATCGTGGGGGACAGCGCCGGCATCAGAATGTCGGTCACGGATCAGGCCTCCACGTAGACGTCAGTATAGAGCTCGGACGGATCCGGCTCAGGGCTTTCCTGTGCGAACTGCACGGCTTCGGCGACGATGGCTTTCACCTCGTTGTCGATGGCCTTCAGCTCTTCCTCGGTCGCCTTGGCGGCGGCGAGCAGCATCTTCAGATGGTCGATCGGGTCGCGGGTCTTCTTGACCTCATCGACCTCTTCCTTGGTGCGGTACTTGGCCGGGTCCGACATGGAGTGGCCGCGATAGCGGTAGGTCTTCACTTCCAGGATGTACGGACCTTCACCTGCACGGGCGCGGGCCACGGCGCGGGCGGTGGCGTCACGGACGGCCAGGACGTCCATGCCGTCGACCTGCTCGCCCGGAATGCCGAAGCTGGCGCCGCGCATGAACAGCTCGGTCGTGGACGACGAGCGCTCGATGCTCGTGCCCATGGCGTACTGGTTGTTCTCGATGATGTAGATGGCCGGCAGCTTCCACAGCTGGGCCATGTTGAAGCTTTCGTAGACCTGACCCTGGTTCGAGGCGCCGTCACCGAAGTAGACGAAGGCCACCGAGTCGTCGCCGCGGTACTTACCGGCGAAGGCCAGGCCCGTACCCAGCGCCACCTGGGCGCCGACGATGCCGTGACCGCCGTAGAAGCCGGTCGGCACGTCGAACATGTGCATCGACCCGCCCTTGCCCTTGGACGAGCCGCCGATACGACCGGTCAACTCGGCCATGACGGCGTTCGGGTCCATGCCCGCAGCCAGCATATGACCGTGGTCGCGGTAGCCGGTGATGATCTTGTCGTGGCCTTGCTTGACGCTCTCCTGGACACCCACCGCCACGGCTTCCTGGCCGATGTAGAGGTGGCAGAAGCCGCCGATCAGGCCCATGCCGTAAAGCTGGCCCGCGCGCTCCTCGAAGCGGCGGATCAGGACCATCTCGCGATAGAAGCGCAGCAGGTCTTCTTTCGAAGCCTGAGGCGTGTTCGGAATCTTGGTGTCGTCCGCGCTGGACGAGGATTTCTGAGCGGCGGCTTTCGCCATCCGGCATCTCCCGGCTGCGCCCCTGCTTTCAGGGACTCTTATCGTTACGGAAAGGGGCTTTAGCAGCCTTCGTTCCCGAAACGCAAAGCGAGCCGCTCAAGCTGTAACAATAGTTCAGGAGGTTTGGATCGCGTCAGAGTTGTGCGCGACGGGCGCGCTCAGGCGAACTACGTAGTCGCGCGGATCGGCAAAGCCGAGCACCGCCCTCGCCCGCTCTTCCAGCAGGTCCTTAGAAAGACTCTCGGTCCGCAAATAACGCACGCGAACTTCCAGATCGCGGCGCTGCTCGGTCAGGTGGGCCAGTTGGGCCTCGCGTTTGGCGAGAAGGGCGTCCCGCTCGCCGCCGCTCAGCAAGCCGCGCTGCCCGGTCAGGGCCTGAACGCCCAGATAGACGATCAGGAACAGCAGGAAGGCGGACGGAAGATAGGGCTTCATCTGCTCAGGCACGACGGACGCTCCTTCTGAGCGTGAACACAGTTTCCCGATGGTGACCGAAAATGCCTAACGAACCGTAGCTTGGCCGCAATTGCGAACGCCGTCTCCGAGGTCGGAGACGGCGTCGCTTGCTTCTTTCTGAGAAAGCTTACTTGAGCAGCATGCCGTCGCCGAAATATGCGGCCTGGTCGCCCAGCATCTCTTCGATGCGCAGCAGTTGGTTGTATTTGGCCGTACGGTCCGAACGGGCCAGCGAGCCGGTTTTGATCTGACCGCAGTTGGTGGCGACGGCCAGGTCGGCGATGGTGGAGTCTTCGGTTTCCCCCGAGCGGTGGCTCATCACCGAGGTGTAGCCGGCGCGGTGGGCCATATCGACGGCGTCCAGGGTCTCGGACAGGGTGCCGATCTGGTTGACCTTGATCAGGATGGAGTTGGCCAGGCCTTCGCCGATGCCTGCGGCCAGACGGCGCGGGTTGGTCACGAACAAGTCATCGCCGACCAGCTGAACGCGGTCACCCAGACGGTCCGTCAGCAGCTTCCAGCCGTCGAAGTCGTCCTCGGCGCAGCCGTCCTCGATCGAGACGATCGGGAAGCGCTCGACCAGGTCGGCCAGGTAGCCGACCATGCCGTCGGCGTCGAAGGACTTGCCCTCGCCCGTCAGGTTGTACTTGCCGTTCTTGAAGAACTCGGTCGAGGCGACATCGAGGCCCAGATGGAAGTCCTCGCCCGCCAGATAACCGGCCGCCTGACCGGCCTTGGTGATGAAGGCCAGGGCCTCTTCGGCCGAGGCCAGGTTCGGCGCGAAGCCGCCCTCGTCGCCGACGTTGGTGTTGTGGCCCGCGTCCTTCAGCGCCTTCTTCAGCGCGTGGAAGATCTCAGCTCCCATGCGCAGGGCGTCCGAGAAGCTGTCAGCGCCGGTCGGCAGGATCATGAACTCCTGAATGTCGATCGGATTGTCGGCGTGAGCGCCGCCGTTGATGATATTCATCATCGGGGTCGGCAGGATGCGGGCCGAGACGCCGCCGATGTAGCGGTGCAGCGGCAGGTTGGAGCTGATGGCGCTGGCCTTCGCCGCAGCCAGGGACACGCCGAGGATGGCGTTGGCGCCCAGGCGGCCCTTGTTCTCGGTGCCGTCCAGTTCGATCAGGGCTTCGTCCAGCCGGCGCTGGTCCTCGGCATCCATGCCCGACAGGGCGTCGAAGATCTCGCCGTTGACGGCGTCGACCGCCTTCTGGACGCCCTTGCCGCCCCACATATCCATGTCGCCGTCACGCAGTTCAACGGCTTCGTGCGCGCCCGTCGAGGCGCCCGACGGCACGGCGGCGCGGCCGAAGCTGCCATCTTCCAGGGTCACGTCGACTTCGACCGTCGGGTTGCCCCGGCTGTCGATGATCTGGCGGGCGACGATGTCGGCGATGTCGGTCATGAGGCAGGCGCTCTGTCAGGAGAGGGAAAGTGTGACGGTCGGTTTAGACCAGCCGTCGCCGAATCGCCACCGGGCGACGCGCCTTCCCTGAGTTCAGCCTTAGCTGCAGCCTTCGACGTTCTGGATGCTGGGGCCGCCCGCGTGGATAAAGGCCACCTTGCCGTCGCCACCAATCTCGTACACCAGCCCCCGCGCCGTCGGATCGGTGACATAGGCGCCCTGCAATTGAGGTTTGCCTGGCCAGAGGGTGACATAGGCCGACGGCGCGCCCTGATACTTGTGCGGCGTAACGGTGGCAGTGACGCCGTAACGGGCCTTCACCTGCTCGCCGTCATCGCCGACGCCGACGCCATCCTCGGTCTTGACGGTCGAGTTTTTCGTAGCTGTCAGCCGCGTCAGGACGCCATTCTCAACCATGACCAGCAAGCCCTCAGGCGCGCGGGGCGGATGATAGTAGCGGCATTCCGACGGTGCGGCCTCGGCGGCGTTGGCGGGCGGCGGGCCAAAGGCGGCGTCCACCTCGGCCTGGGTCATGCCGATCTTCAGCGGACCATAGCCCAGCGGCGTCAGCACGGTAGCCAAAGCGGCGTCAGCAGGACCTGCTGGTGCAAAGACCTCAGGCGCCTTCGTCTCGGGGGTCTTGGCGGCTTCGGGTGCATTGCAGGCGGCCAGCGCCAACACAGCGACGGTACTGAGGACGGCTTTGCGGATCATGCGGAAGGCTCCAATGGTTCAGCTTCACCGCGTACAACGCACGAAAACGGCGCGCGATGTCATCGCGCGCCGCTAAATTCTATCGTCCGGCCGGAGCCGGAACCCAAATGAAGACCTTAGTCTTCCTTCGGCGTCATGACCTGACGGCCCTTGTACATGCCGGTCTTCAGGTCGATGTGGTGCGGACGGCGCAGTTCGCCGGTGTCCTTGTCTTCCACATAGGAGTTGGCGCCCAGGGCGTCGTGAGCACGACGCATGTTGCGACGCGAGGGGGATACTTTGCGCTTCGGAACGGCCATGTCCGTCTCAATCTCTAAGTCGGTGCGCCGTGAAGACGCGAAAACATACAGTGTCGGCCCCCCGATTAAGAGCCGCCACGCGAGGGCGGGCTTATGCATGAAGACGTTCCCGATTTCAAGTCGTGCCGCGACAATCAGCCAAGCAAGTCAGGGTGGCGGTCCGAACCTGCCTGGGGCAAGGTCCTGACACCGATGTCATTGGAGCACGACATGCGCAAACTCTGGATGACCACCTTGGCTGCGAGCCTCGCCATTCCCGCCTTGCTGGGTCCTACGGCTGGGTTGGCCCAATCAGGCGTGAATGTCGTGCCGCTTCCTGACGCCGCCGCCTATCCAGAGGGCGTCACGGTCGATCCGGCGACTGGCGCCATCTATACGAATAGCGCCAACACGGGCGTGATCTTCCGCATCGATCCCGACACCGGCGCCGCCGTTCGAATTGGCGATCCGCTCGGCCTAGGTGATTCGCCGCCGGCCAAGCCCGTCTCCGTGGCGCTGGGCCTCAAGGCTGACGGACAGGGCCGCCTGTGGGTGGCCGGGGCGCGGACCGGTTCGATGCATGTCGTCGATATCGCCACTGGCGAGCGGCTGGCGCGCTTCACCACACCGCAAGGCGCCTGGCTGATCAATGACGTCGCCCTGACGGCGGAAGCCGCCTACTTCACCGACACCCTGCGTCCGGTGCTGTGGCGCGTGGCGCGTGATTCGCTCGCCGATGCGGCTCTGGAGCCCTGGTTGTCGTTCGAAGGCACGGCTCTGGAATACGGCGAGGAGCCGAATCTGAACGGCATCGTCGCCACGCCGGACGGTCGCTACCTGATCGTGGTCCTGATGAAGACGGGGCGGCTGTTCCGGATCGACACGCACACACGCGAGGTGGCGGCTATCGACTCAGGCACGTCGGCGCTGGACGGCGGCGACGGCCTGGCCCTGGTCGGCCAGCGGCTGTTCCTCGTGCGTCAGTCCGCCGGCGAAGTCGTGGCTCTGGACCTGTCGCCGGACCTGAGCGCCGCCAGCGAGGTGAAGCGGATCAAGCCCGCAGAACTGGCCTGGCCGGCGACAGTCGCCGTCCGAGGCGACCGCCTGATCGTGGCCAACAGCCAGTTGAACCGTCGGGCATCAGGCGATCCGGCCCTGCCGTTCAGCCTGGCGTCGATTCCGCTGTCAGCCTTCGACTAGCCACGCAGTCTTGGGGTCAGACCTTGGTCAGGGCCACGGCCACGGCCTCGCCAATCGCCAGCGAACTGGTCAGACCTGGGCTCTCGATGCCGAACAGAGCCATCAGGCCGTCGATGCCGTGATGCTCTCGCCCATGCAGCTGGAAGTCAGGCTGCGGCTCGTCCGGTCCGTGAATCTTGGGCCGGATGCCGGCGTAGTCGGGCGTCAGGCGCTCGACCGTCACGCCCGGCCAGAAGCGTCGGATATAGAGCGCGAACGCCTCAGCCTTGGCCGGATCGACGGAATAGTCCTCGGCCTCCACGTAGGTCAGGTCCGGGCCGAACACCCCCTGCCCGCCAAGATCCTTGCGATAATGGGTGCCCAGCGCCCCGTGGATCGGCGGCGGATAGATCAGGCGGTTGAACGGCGCCGGCCCCGTCAGGCGGAAATAGACGCCCTTGCCTAGATGGCGGGCCGGAATGTCGGCGACGGGATAGCCGTCGATGCTTGCCGCCACGCTCTGGGCCGACAGGCCGGGCGCGGTGACCAGCAGCCGGGACGTCAGCACCGCCCCGCCCTCTCCCGAATCCGGGCCGCCCGCCGTGATCCTGAAACCGCCGTCCGGCAGGGGCTCGGCTCGCTCGAACGGCGTGGAGACTACGACCGAGCCGCCCGCGTCCTCGATCTCGCCTTGCAGGGCCAGCATGTAGTCGTGACTGGCGAAGACGCCGCTCTCGGGCGACAGGATGGCGGCGTGAGCGTTCAGTTCCGGCTCCAGCGCCCGCGCCTGGGCGCCGGTCAGGTGCTCCAGCCCCTCGACGCCATTGGTTGTCGCCTGCTGGAAGATGGCCTCGATACGCGCGACCTCAGCCTCCTCCGTCGCCACGACCAGCTTGCCGCACTTCCAGTGGTCGATCTTGTGGCTGCTCAGAAAGTCATAGAGGGCGCGCCGTCCCTCGACGCAGAACTTCGCCTTCAGCGAGCCGGTCGGATAATAGAGCCCGCCATGGATGACCTCGGAATTGCGTGAGGACACGCCCTGACCGATGTGCGGCTCTTTTTCGAGCACAAGCACCGACAGACCGCGCTTCGCCAGCGCCCGCCCGCAGGCCAGCCCCACAGCCCCCGCGCCCACGACCGTCGCATCGAAGTCGAAAGGCGCGGCCATGGTTCTACCTCTTGCCGTACAAGGCCTTGGCGCGGCCCTCGAAACACTGGATCAGCTTATCGACCGCCCGGTCGAAGTTCGCCTGCAGCATCATGTCCAGCATGCGCGACTTGAAGGCGAAGTCGATGAAGAACTCCAGCCGCGTCCCCTCGGGGTGCGGGTGAAACTCCCAGCGATTCTTGAGGTGCTTGAACGGCCCGCGGATCAGGCCGACCTCTACCTTGGGCGCGTGGATGTCATGCCGGACCCAGGTCGAGAACCGCTCGCTCAGGAAGGCGAACCCCACGCCAGCCTCGGCGTCCAGCAGACGAACGCCGAGCGCCTCGTCTCGCTTGTTCCAGACGCGCATGGAGGTGATCCACGGCACGAACTCCGGATAGGCCTCGACGCCCGCGACCAGGTTGGCCAGATCTTCGGGCGCATAGGGAAGAATGCGCGTTACGCGATGGACCGCCATTCAGGGCTTAGCGGGCCGAACGGCCTGCCTGCGCCTGACGCGCGGCCTTCAGGCGGGCGAAGTCGTCGCCTGCGTGGTGCGACGAACGCGTCAGCGGCGACGACGACACCATCAGGAAGCCCTTGGCGCGCGCAATGGCCTCATAGGCCTTGAACTCTTCCGGCGTGACGAAGCGGTCGATGGCGGCGTGCTTGCGGGTCGGCTGCAGGTACTGGCCGATGGTGATGAAGTCGACGCCGGCAGAGCGCATGTCGTCCATCACCTGCATGACCTCTTCCTTGGTCTCGCCCAGGCCGACCATGATGCCGGACTTGGTGAACTGGTTCGGATCGCGCTCCTTGACCATCTGCAGCAGGCGCAAGGAATGGAAGTAGCGGGCGCCGGGGCGGATCTTCAGATAGAGGCGCGGAACCGTCTCGAGGTTGTGATTGAAGACGTCGGGCGTGGCGTCGATCATCACCTCGGCCGCGCCGTCCTTGCGCAGGAAGTCGGGGGTCAGGATCTCGATGGTTGTGTTCGGCGCCTGCAGGCGGATCTGACGCACCACTTCGGCGAAGTGGGCGGCGCCGCCGTCAGCCACGTCGTCGCGGTCCACCGAGGTGATGACCACATGGTTCAGACCCATCTGCTGGACAGCCAGACCGACCTTGACGGGTTCTTCGGGGTCCAGGGCCTGCGGCAGGCCGGTCTTGACGTTGCAGAAGGCGCAGGCCCGCGTGCAGGTGTCGCCCATGATCATCAGCGTGGCGTGCTTCTGGCTCCAGCACTCGCCGATGTTCGGGCAGGCCGCTTCCTCGCAGACCGTCACCAGACCCTTGGAGCGAACGATATCCTTGGTCGCATTATATTGGCCCGAACCGGGCGCCTTGACCCGCAGCCAGTCAGGCTTCTTCAGCACCGCCGATTCCGGGCGGTTCTGTTTCTCCGGGTGACGCAGCTCGGAAGGCTTCTTCGTCAGGGTATCGATCAGCGTGACCATAGCCGGCGGTCTGGCTCCTGTGCAGAAGGGCGGTATGTCGGCTTTCCGACCGCCGATGGCAAGCCACAGACGGTTTCAGTGATGGAGATGCGACGTTCACGCGACGTTACGCATCTTTTCAAGGCGACCTTACGTCACTAGGTTCCGGCCTCTTGTAACCGAGAGGGCCGCCGAGAGCTCTCCGAAGGAGGACGTGCTTGCTGCGGGCAGCCCTGGACCCCAAGGTCTATGACGAATCCCTGTTCGACGCGCTGATTGATGCGCGCGCCCGCTATGGCGACAAGGAGATCCTGGAAGATCAGGATCGTCACCCCCTGACCTACACCGGCCTGATCCGCGCCGCCTTCGTGCTGGGACGCAAGATCGCCGCCATGACCCAGCCGAGCGAGCGCGTCGGCGTCCTGCTGCCGTCCAGCGCGGGCGTGGTCGTCACCTTCTTCGGCCTGCACGCTTTCGGCCGCGTGCCGGTCATGCTGAACTTCACCTCGGGCGAGGCCAATCTGAAGGCGGCGCTGAAGACGGCGGGCGTCAGCAAGATCCTGTCGGCCAAGCGCTTCGTCACGCAGGCCAAGCTGGACGACCTGATGGAGACGCTCGGCGAGGTCGCCGAGATCATCTGGCTGGACGACGTGCGCAAGACCATCGGTCTGGCCGACAAGCTGTATGGCCTGAGCGCAGGCATGGCCCCGCGCCGCTTCCGCACCAAGACCGACCCGGATTCGCCGGGCGTGGTCCTGTTCACCTCGGGCAGCTTCGGCGCGCCCAAGGGCGTGGTGCTGAGCCAGCGCAATCTGGTCGCCAACGCCCGTCAGGTCGCGGCGCACATCGACCTGAAGCCCGAGTGGGTCATGTTCAACCCGCTGCCGACCTTCCACTGCTTCGGCCTGACCGGCGGGGTCATCCTGCCGCTGCTGCAAGGGATGAAGGCCTTCGAATACCCCTCCCCCCTGCACGCCAAGCAGATCACCGACCTGCTGCCCCAGGTGAAGGCCTCGATCCTGTTCGCGACTGACACCTTCCTGAACCAGTACGCCCGCGTAGCCGAGCCAGGCGACTTCGCCACGTTGAAGTTCGCCGTGGCCGGCGCCGAGAAGGTGCGCGAGGAAACCCGCGCCGCCTTCAACGCCAAGTTCGGCGGCCTGACCCTGCTGGAAGGCTATGGCGCGACCGAAGCCGCTCCCGTGGTCGCCGTGAACCATCCCGACCGCAACCGCCCGGGCACGGTCGGCCAGATCATGCCTGGCATGGAATACCGCCTGGACAAGGTCGAGGGGATCGAGGGCGGTGGCCGTCTATACTTGCGCGGCCCGAACGTCATGGCCGGCTATATCTCGCCGAGCGACCCGGAAGGAATCGAACCTCTGGCGGACGGTTGGCACGACACCGGCGATATCGTCGACATCGACGCCGAGGGCTACATCACCATCCTCGGCCGGGTGAAGCGCTTCGCCAAGGTCGGCGGCGAAATGGTCTCCCTGCTCGCGGTCGAGGATATGGCCGGCGCCGTCTGGCCCGAGCATCGCCACGCGGCGGTTTCGGTACCCGACAGCAAGAAGGGCGAGCGTTTGATCCTGGTCACCGACCATGCCGGCGCCGAATCCGCGCGCCTTTCGGAGTGGGCGCGCGAAAACGGCGCGCCTGAACTGGCGGTGCCGAAGAAGATCATCAAGCTGGACGTCATTCCGGTCCTGGGCACAGGCAAGACCGACTATGTCGCCATCCAGAAGCTGGTCGAGGATGCGTTGAAGGCCGGCTGATCGGGACGGCTTGCAGAGCCCGCGACTTCGCCTAACCTCCGCCTTTGCGTCTTGCGTCGATCCGGTTTGCGGAACCGGCGGTCGTGCGCCATCGGGAGGAAAGACTTATGGCGAGTGCAGCGTCCATTTCGGGTTGGGCCCCGCGATTCCAGAGCGTTCTGCGGATCGTGGCCGGGCTGCTGCTGCTTCAGCACGGCGCGCAGAAGATCCTGGGCTTTCCGCCCGGCGGACATGGCGGCGCGTTCGACGTCTCCAGCCTGTCCACGCTCGCCGGCTGGTCCGGCCCGATCGAGCTGGTCGGCGGCATCCTGATCATCCTGGGCCTGTTCACCCGCCCGACCGCCTTCATCCTGTCCGGCTTCACCGCCGTGGCCTACTGGATGGTGCACGCGCCGCAGAGCCCCTACCCGATCAACAACGGGGGCGAGCTGGCGGCGCTCTACTGCTTCGTCTTCCTGTACCTCTTCTTCGCCGGGCCGGGCCCAATCGCCCTGGACAGCATGATGCGCGGCGGCCGCCGTCGCTAATGGCCTGAGACGGCGCCTGGATCAGCCGATCCGGGCGCCGGTCATCGAGATAGAGCCGCCCTCGATCACGTCATTGAAAAAGCTCACCACCTCGCCCGGCGCCTGCTGGGCGGCGACGTAGAGCAGCGGCAGATAGTGTTCGTCGGTAGGCACGCTGAGCTGCGCCTGTTCGGCCAGGTTCACCCAGTCGATCAGGGCGTCATGATCGCCCGCGACAAAGGCCCGCTTCACCGCCTCGTTAAAGTCGATGGCCCAGTCATAGGGCTCGCCGCCCGCCCGTTTCCACGTCCGCAGATTGTGCACGAAGTCGCCGGACCCGGCGATCAGGACGCCTTCGTCCCTCAGAGGATGTAGCGCCTTCGCCAGCTCATAGTGGCCCCGCGCGTCGATGGTGCGGTCCAGCGACAGCTGAACGATCGGCACGTCGGCTTCGGGCCAGACATGGGCCAGGACTGACCAAGTCCCGTGATCCAGCCCCCATTGCGTCGTCTGTTGCGCGCCGGTCAGTTCCACCACCCGGTCCGCCAGCGAAGGCGAACCGGGCGCGGGATACTGCATGGCGTGAAGTTCCTCCGGAAAGCCGCCGAAATCATGGATGGTTTCCGGCCGCTCCTGCGCCGTCACGCCCAGCCCGCGCGTCTCCCAGTGGGCCGAGACCATGACCACGCCCTTGGGCTTGCCGATCTCCTCTCCCAGCGCGCGCCAGGCGTCCGCGTAGGGACCGCCCAAGGCGTTCATCGGAGAGCCGTGACCAAAGAAGATAGCGGGCTGGCGCATGATCTTAACCGTGCAGCTTCTTGGCGATCTCAGCGAGATGCTGACCCTGATAACGGGCGCCGTCCAGTTCGTTGTCACTGGGCATGCGCGAGCCGTCGCCCTTGGTCAGGGTGGTGGCGCCATAGGGCGAACCGCCGGTGATCTCGTCCATGTTCATCTGGCCCTGGAAGCCGTAGGGCAGCCCCGCGACGACCATGCCCTGATGCAAGAAGAAGTTATGCAGGCCGCTGAAGGTGGTCTCCTGACCGCCGTGCTGGGTCGCCGAGGCGGTGAAGGCGCCGCCGACCTTGCCGATCAGCTTGCCCGTGAACCACAGGCCGCCGGTCTGATCCAGGAAGGCGCGCATCTGCGAAGCGGCGGTGCCGAAGCGCGTGCCCGCACCGATGATGATGGCGTCGTAGTCGACCAGGTCATCGACCGTGGCGATCGGCGCGGCCTGATCCAGCTTGTAGCCCGACTTCAGAGCCAGTTCGGTCGGGACCGTTTCGGGGACGCGTTTGATGTCCACCACTGCCCCGTCCACCCGGCGCGCGCCCTCGGCGACGGCTTCGGCCATCTGCTCGATGTGGCCATAGGTCGAGTGATAGAGGACGAGAATCTTGGGCATCGAACGCTCCGCTAAATCTGACTGACACAAAAGCAACTGCATCAGTTCCTGATTTAGCGAGATGCTGCAGCGCCGCAAGTCCCGATCGTCAAATTTCCATGCGCCGGGCCAAGGGGCAGACGCGGTCGTAGAAAGCCTGACTGGCCGGCGCCCGCCCCCCTCGCGACAGGATGAAGCGGTGCTCCACCACCATGGCCTGCTGCTCGATGTTCAGACCGCTCCAGTCGCACAGGTCGTCCAGCGGGTAGGCGTAGGCGGCAGGTCCGTCTCCCGCCCTGAGCTTGTTCAGCAGCAGGTTCAGCCCGTTCTGCGCCTGCCATACATGGACAAGTTCGTGGATGAAGACGGCCTGGGTCCGCAGCGGCGCGCGCGACAGGTCGGGCTCCAGCGTCTTCTTGGGCCAGACGATCCAGTCGCGCCCGAACCAACGCCCCGGCACGAAGGCCCGATCAAAGGGCCAGGGCGAACCCAGGAAACGAATGTCGTTCAGCCGCAGCGCCGCGCCAAAAACCTCGCGCGCCAGCGCAGCCTCACCGTCCGCCAGCGGCCGTATCATTGCCTGTCCATTCCCAATGCCAAGGCTCGAACACATAGGGGGTGAAACCGAAACGGGCGGCGTTGGCCACCAGCCAGCGATAGGCCGGCCCCTGGGCCATGTGGCGGCGGCTCATGGGATCGGTCGAATCCACACCCATGCCGGCGACATGGCCGACATGAATGTCGATCGCGGTTCCCGTGCGATGTGGCGAACAGGCGGCGCGGCGCACGCCATCGCAATTGCCCTGCGCGGCGCAACGGGCGGCGTCGGCTTCAGGGTCGCGGAAACCCGAGAATATCTGCATCAGCTCAGGATCAGCGGCGATGGCGGGCACCTCGGCGCGAGCGGCGGCCGCCATGCGGCGATAGGCGTCCAGCACGTCGCGGCGCAGCAATCGGGTCATGCGCTGTGCGTGTTCTTCGGCGGGATCAAGATAGGCCAGCATGATATTCGGCGGCGGCTCAGGACATTCTCCCCTTACCCGCGCCATGACGAAGGGGCGGCGCTCCTGCCACAGGCCGCGGAACACCTGAAAGGTCGCCTGGTCGAACTGCCCCGTCACCATCAGGCCATAGCGCGCCTGAAACCCCGCCAAGGCCTCGGCGAAGGCCGGCGACGCGGGATCGCACGGCGTGCCGATCTCGCGCTGGATCAGGGGCGTATAGGTTTCCCAGCCCCATTCCGCTGATCCGAACGGCGACCATTCCAGGGTATAGAGCGAAATCCCGTTGGCCTGGGCTGCGCCGTCCCATGCATTGGTCGGCCGGTCGCAGATCTGGGCGTCGGCCTTGGCTGCACCTGCCCCGCCGAGAACCGCGAAGAAGGCCGCCGCTAGGATCGCAATTCGCACTGACATGACATTAGCAGGCCTCAGGTCGCGCTCGACTGCAAGGCCGTCTTCGCCTGTTCGCGGAAAACCGGCATGGTGAAGCTGCGGCCGACTCAAGGCCGCTCATCCCGGACGCCCGATGTCATCTGTCTCCGCTGCTGACGCCCCACGTCGTTCCAACGCCGTTCTGGCCGCTTTTTCCGGTCCCTGCCTGCCGCTGGCGGCCTTTGGCGTGGCCCTGCCCGTCACGCTGCCGGAGTTCTACGCCACCCATGTCGGCATGGAGATGGGCATGGTCGCCGCCGTCTTCATGGCGGTGCGGGTGATCGACATCCTGTTCGACCCCTTCATCGGCTGGGGCATGGACAAGACCAAGACGGCTTTCGGCCGCTATCGCCCGTGGATGGCGGTCTCGACGCCGATCCTGATGCTGTCGGCGCTGATGATGTTCGTCCTGGTCCAGCCCGGCGCCGGCCCCGCCTATCTGTTCGCCTGGCTGCTGGTCCTCTACCTCGGCTTCTCGATCGGCACGCTGAGCCAGCTTGGCTGGGCGGCGGTTCTGGCGCCCCAGTATGATCAGCGCAGCCGGGTCTATGGCTGGTGGCAGGTGTTCAACATCATCGGAGTCATCCTGATCCTCATCCTGCCGACCGTGGTGGTTAAGACGGGCATCGGGAACTATGCCGACGGTGTGCGGATCATGGGCTGGGCCATCCTGATCGCCCTGCCCGTCACCATCGGCCTGGCCATGATCGCCGTGCCGGAACCGGTCAACCTCGGCGCGCCGCCGCATGGCGGGCCAGGGGCTTATTTGGCCCTGTTCAAGATGAAGACGGTGCGCAAGCTGCTGATCGCCGACCTGCTTCTGGGCATTGCGCCGGGCATCACCGGCTCGCTGCTGTTCTTCTTCTTCGGTCAGATCAAGGACTACGACCACACCCAGGCATCGCTCTTCATGCTGATCTACTTCATGGCCGGTCTGGTTGGCGCGCCGATCTGGGCCTGGCTGGCGACCAAGATCGGCAAGGACAAGGCCTTGGCCGCCGCCAGCCTGATCTTCGCGGTCTTCTATGTCGGCGCGACCCTGGTTCCCGGCGGCAACTTCGCCCTGACGGCGACCGCCATGTTCATCGCTGGTCTGCCCTATGCGGCGGGTCTGTTCCTGCTGCGCGCCATGATGGCCGACGCCGGCGACGAGGTGCGACTGGAAACGGGCGTGGACCGCACCGGCCTGATGTTCTCCATCCTGTCGGCGACGACCAAGCTGGGCCACGTCTTCGCCCTGCTACCCTACGCCCTGCTGCCCCTGGTGGGGTTCAAGGCACTGCCCGGGCCCGAGGGCAACAGCGAGTTCTCGCTGCTGATCCTGCAAGTCCTGTTCATCGCCGTCCCCGGCCTGCTATTGGCCGCAACCGCATGGGTTTTGAAGGGCTACCCCCTGACGCCCCAGCGGCATGATGAAATCCGCGAGGCGCTTGCGCTGCGCGACGCCGGGACCGCCTGAATGACCCACTCCGTCGACCGCCTGAAAGAGATCATGGTTCGCTTGCGCGATCCGAACGGCGGTTGCCCCTGGGACGTCGAGCAGACCTTCGCGACCATCGCCCCCTATACGATCGAGGAGGCCTACGAGGTCGCCGACGCCATAGAGCGCGCCGACATGGAGGAGTTGAAGGTCGAACTGGGCGACCTGCTGTTCCAGGTCGTCTTCCACGCCCGCATGGCCGAGGAAGCCGGACATTTCGCCTTCGACGACGTGGCCGAGGCCATGGCCGACAAGCTGGTCCGTCGCCACCCGCACGTCTTTGGCGAGGAGGCCGCCAAGCCCGACGGCTCGGCGCAGAAGGCGCGCTGGGAGGACATCAAGGCCGCCGAGCGCAAGGCCAAGGAACAACACGGCGTTCTGGACGATGTACCCGTCGGCCTGCCCGCCCTCACTCGCGCCGCCAAGCTGACCAAGCGGGCAGGCCGCGTCGGCTTCGACTGGCCATCGACCGACGAGGTCTTCGACAAGCTGGCCGAAGAGGTCGAGGAGTTGCGCGTCGAGATCGCCGCCGGCGACAAGGACAAGGCGCGCGAGGAACTGGGCGACCTGTTGTTCGTCGTCGCCAACCTGGCCCGCAAGCTGGAACTGGAGCCCGAGGACGCCCTGCGCGCCGCCAACGCCAAGTTCGTCCGTCGTTTCGGCTTCATCGAGGCAGAACTGGCCAAGGACGGCCGTACGCCGGAACAGTCCGACCTGGCAGAGATGGACGCGCTTTGGGACGCGGCCAAGGCGGCCGAGAAGGCGGCTAAAGCAGCGGGATGAATGGCCCGTTCGACCTCATCATCTTCGACTATGACGGGGTCATCGCCGACAGCGAACTGCTGAACAATGCGGTGATGGCCGAACTGCTCACCGACATCGGGCTGCCGACGACCCTGGATGACGCCTTGGCGACTTATCTGGGCAAGCGGTGGCTGGACTGCGAACCCATCATCTCGCAGCGCCTGGGCGCGCCCTGTCCGCCCGGCGTGCGCGAAGAATGGACCCGGCGCTGTCATGACCGCGCCGGACTCGAGCTCGGCAGCGTAGCCGGTTTCGAGGCCTTCCTTTCCGCCCGCGCCGAGCGCCGCTGCGTCGCTTCGTCCAGCCCGCCGGATTGGATCGAGATGGGCCTACGCCGCTTCGGTGCCCATCAGACATTCGGCGGCCCGATCTTCAGCGCCGCGGTGCACGTCAGCCGAGGCAAGCCGCACCCCGACCTGTTCCTGTTCGCCGCCGAAGCGATGCAGACGGCGCCGTCACGCGCGCTGGTCATCGAGGACAGTCCAACGGGCGTCATCGCCGGCGTGGCGGCGGGCATGACCGTGGTCGGCCTATGAGCCGGCGGGCATGTGCGCGACGGTCATGCCCAGACCCTGGCGGATGCCGGCGCGCATCAGGTGTTCGACAGCTATGCCGATCTGGCCGCCTGGATCGCCGTCGCGCCTCAGACGTAGCGCAACTCCTGCAGGTCGACCTCGCGGATCAGCTTTCTTGCAGTCTCTTCGTCGACCAGCCGCATCCGGCCCAGCCGCACCAGTTCGGCGCGCTCGGCGGCCAGACCGGCCAATCGCAGGTGGCGCTCAATCTCGTCCGCCTTGCGCGTCAGCATCACATCGTCGCCCTCGGCATGGGTCCGTGTCTCGATGCGATAGCGATAGACTTCCATCAACCGGGCTGCTGTCTCGGCGTAGAGATCAGGATTGCTCTTGCCCTCGGCCATGGCGTGCTGGGTATCCTCGATAGCCCGCATGGCGGCCGAGGCGGCGGCGACGCGCGAGCGGTCTTCTTCTTCCAGGTGCGACGGCTCCGGCGGGAGTTCGACACCCTTGAGCAGGCGCGGCAGGGCGACGGTCGCAAGGACGAGGGAGACAATGATCACGCCCGCCGCCAGAAAGATCGCCAGATTGCGCGCCGGCATGGGCGAGCCGTCGCCCAGCACGAAGGGTAGGGTCAGGATGCCCGCCAGGGTGATCGCGCCACGCACCCCCGCCAGGGACATAACCGCCACCAAGCGCCAGCCGACCTTGGGGGGCGCGTTCTTGCCGCGCTTGCGGAACAGGGTCAGCTTCAGCGAAGTCCACACCCAGACGAAGCGCAGGGCCGCCAGCGCCGCCACGATGGCGAAGACATAGACCGCCAGCCACCAGATTTCCTTATGCTGGGTCGATTGGATAACCTCGGCCGCGCGCGCCATGATCGACGGCATTTGCTCGCCCAGGATGACGAAGATCAGGCCGTTGGCGACGAACTGCACCGTATCCCAGACGACGGCGCGACGGATGCGGGTCGCCGCCATGGCCGAGCCCTGTCGCTCGGTAAAGCTCATGGTCACGCCGGCGGCGACCGCCGCCAGAATGCCCGAGGCGTGGACGGCTTCGGCCGCCAGGTAGGCGGCGAAAGGCATCAGCAGGCTGATCAGGATCTGACCGCCGACGTCCTCGCCCCAACGACGGCTGATCCAGCCCTTGATCAGGCCGATCGCCAAGGTGACCGCGACGCCTACGGCAATGCCCGCCACCGCCAGCCAGGCGAAGGTTCCGACCGCGCTGGTCAAGGAAAAAGCTCCGGTCGTGGCCGCAATGACGGCGATCCGCATGCAGGTCAGACCCGTCGCATCGTTCAGCAGCGACTCGCCCTCCAGGATATGCATCAGCCGCTTCGGAATCGGCGCGCGCGCCGCGATGGCCGAAACGGCGATGGGATCGGTCGGCGACAGGATGGCCGCCAGGGCAAAGGCCACCGCCAGCGGCATCGCCGGGATCATCCAGTGGATCAGAAAGCCCAGCCCCACCACGGTGAAGACCACCAGGCCCAGCGCCAGCTCCAGGATCACCGCCCGATCCCGACGCAGCGCCTCCTTCGGGATGCGCCATCCGTCCACGAACAACAGGGGCGGCAGGAACAGCAAGAAGAAGATGTCCGGTTTCAGATCGACAGCTTCGCCGGTGATCAGGACGACCGCCGCCCCCAGGCCGATCTGCACCAACGGCAGGGCGATCCGCGTGATCCGCGCCACCCAGCCTGACAGCACCACGGCCAGCAACAGGAACAGGATGGTCTCGATCAGGTGCATGGGCTCAGTCGATAATGTCCGGGTAGAGGCGTTCCAGCCGCCCGAGCGCCGCCGGGTGCAGGCGCACGACCAGATGGGTCCGCCCCTGCTCGTCGGTGTCGCGGAAGGTGACGCGACCATTCTCATAGAGCCAGGCCAGGGCCTCGCCCTGATGCGGCTCCAGCGTCAGGCGGGTCTCGGGATCATCGTCAATCAAGCCCGCGATGGCGTCGCGTAGAGCGTCGATGCCCTCCCCGGTCCAGGCCGAGACGGCGACCGCCTTGCCCTCCCGCGCCAGACGTTCGGCCTGCCCCAGCACTGCTTCGCGCACGTCGGCGTCCAGCAGGTCGATCTTGTTCCAGACCTCGAGGATGCGGCGTGTCTTGCCCTCCGGCGTGGGGATTTGCTCCAGCACGGCCTCGACGTCCTTGGCCTGGGCGTCGCTGTCGGGCGAGGCGATGTCGCGGACGTGCAGGATCAGGTCGGCTTCACCCACCTCTTCCAACGTGGCGCGGAAGCTCTCGACCAGCTCGTGCGGCAGGTCGGAGATGAAGCCCACGGTATCGGCAATGATGGCCGGCCGCCCCTGCGGCAGCCGAATGGTGCGCTGGGTGGTGTCGAGGGTGGCGAACAGCAGGTCCTTGGCGAAGACCTCGGAGCCGGTAAGCCGGTTAAACAGGGTGGATTTGCCTGCGTTGGTGTAGCCGACGAGAGCCACCGACGGGAAAGGCACCTTCTTGCGCGCCTTGCGGTGCAGACCGCGCGTGCGGCGCACCTCTTCCAGCTCGGCCTTCAGCCTCACGATCCGGTCGGCGATCAGGCGCCGGTCCAGCTCGATCTGGGTTTCCCCCGGACCGCCGGTCGAGCCGGTGCCGCCGCGCTGGCGCTCGAGGTGGGTCCAGGTACGGACCAGGCGCGAGCGTTCGTAATCCAGCCGCGCCAGTTCGACCTGCAGCCGACCTTCCTTCGTCCGCGCACGGCGTCCGAAGATTTCCAGGATCAGGCCGGTGCGGTCGATGACCTTCACCTCCCACGCCTTTTCAAGATTGCGCTGCTGCACAGGGGACAGGTCGTCGTCGACGACGACGGCCTCGGCGTCGGCGGCGCGGACCAGGGCGGCCAGTTCCTCGACCTTACCGGACCCGAACAGGGTCGCGGGCGCGGTCGAGCGCAGACGCACGATCTCTTCGGCGCGCACGTCCAAGTCCAGCGCGCGGGCCAGGCCCGCGGCTTCCTCAAGGCGTTCGGAAGCCAGTCGCGGGCTGTCCGAGCGGCGGTCGGGGTGGATGACGACCGCCCGGATCAGCGGAACGGCGTGGTCGATAAGCTTGGAGGTCAATCAGTCTTCTTCGGCGTCGGGCTCGTACATCTGCACGGGCGCGGACGGCATGATGGTCGAGATGGCGTGCTTGTAGACGAGCTGCGACTGGCCATCGCGACGCAGCAGCACACAGAAGTTGTCGAACCAGGTCACAATGCCCTGCAGCTTGACGCCGTTCACCAGGAAGATGGTCAGCGGGGTCTTGGTCTTGCGGACGCTGTTGAGGAAGGTGTCCTGAAGGTTCTGGCGTTTGTCTTGCGACATGGCAGGTTGGTCCTGTTCTTGGTTCTTTTTCGCCGGCCAAGGCGGCCGGTGCGGACCCATCGGCCCGCACACAACCTTAAACGCGCCTTCGCAGTCGCGGCAACGCCCTAAATAGCCTCGCGACGCGCCTGTTCAAGATAGACCTCGCGCAGACGGGTCGCGACCGGGCCCGGCTTGCCGTCCGCGATCTTCGATCCGTCCAGCGAGATGATCGGCATTACGAAGGAGCTGGCGGCGGTGACGAAAATCTCCTTGGCCCGCTTAGCCTCGTCCACGCTGAACGGCCGCTCGTCCAGCTCAATGCCCTCGGCCTCGGCCAGCTTCAGTATGGCCGTGCGGGTGATGCCGCGCAGGATGTTGGCCTGGGTGTCACGAGTGCGCAGCTTGCCGTTCTCGTCGACGATCCAGGCGTTGGTGGACGAGCCTTCAGTCACCAGCCCCATGTCATCGACCATCAGGCACTCATAGGCGCCCTTCTCGCGCGCAGCCTGCTTGGCCAGGACGTTGGGCAGCAGACCCACGGTCTTGATGTCGCAACGGCCCCAGCGGATATCGGGCATGGTCACGCCCGCCGCGCCCTTGGCGGCCAGGGCTTCGCCCTTGGCCAGATCGATGGTCTTGGACGTGACGATGACGCTGGGCGGTGTGTCCTTCGGGAAGCCGTGATCGCGTGGCGAAGTCCCACGGGTGACCTGAATATAGACGATGCCGTTACGCACCCGGTTGCGCCGGATGGTTTCCTTGAGCACTCGTTCCAGGGCTTGGGCGGTCATCGGGATCGGGATGCGGAGTTCGGTCAGGCTGCGGGCCAGCCGCGTCATGTGACCTTCGAAATCGGCCAGCTTGCCATCGAACACCGACCAGACCTCATAGACGCCGTCGGCGAACTGGAAGCCGCGATCCTCGATGTGAACCGTGGCGCCGTTGTGGGCCTGATAGGTTCCGTTGACGTAGGCGATCCTGGACATCAGGCGCCCTCTCCTTCTTCGTCTTCGCCGCCGCGAGCGGGCGAAACGCCCAGCGACTTCAGTTTGCGGTGCAGTGCGGATCTTTCCATGCCGATGAAGGCGGCAGTGCGCGAGATATTTCCGCCGAAACGCATGATTTGCGCGGCCAGATAGTCCCGTTCGAACACTTCGCGCGCCTCACGCAACGGCAGGGCGATGATGCGATCGGCGCCCAGAGATGACGCCCCACCCGACGACGCCACTTCCTGGGGCAGCATGTCGGCCGTGATCGGCTCGTCCGGATCGCCCGTCGCCAGGATCAGGAGGCGCTCGACGTTGTTGCGCAGTTGGCGGACGTTGCCCGGCCAAGGATGGACCTGAAGCACGGCAAGCGCATCGTCGGCGATCCGGCGATGCGGCAGCCCCTGCGAGGCCGACAGGTTGTCGACGAAATATTCGATCAGCTCGCCGATGTCCTCACGACGCTCGGACAGCGGGGGCACGCGGATCGGCACGACGTTCAGGCGGTGGAACAGATCCTCGCGGAACCGACCCTCGGCGATCTCGACCTTCAGATCGCGCGCGGTCGAGGTGACCACGCGGACGTCCACCTGCACGTCCTGCTCCCCGCCGACACGACGGAACCGCTGCTCGACCAACACGCGCAGGATACGGCTCTGGCTCTCACGTGGCATGTCGCCGACGTCGTCCAGATAGAGTGTGCCGTTGTGGGCGCGCTCGAACACGCCGATCTTGCGCGGACGGCCGTCGCCGCCCTCTTCGCCGAACAGTTCCACGTCCAGCCGTTCCGGGGTCATGCCGGCGGCCGAGATGGCGACGAACTCGGACTTGGCGCGGGGGCTGCCGTCATGGATCTGACGCGCCACGAGCTCCTTGCCCGAGCCGGGCGGGCCCGAAATCAGGACGCGGCTGTTGGCCGGCGCCACCTTGGCGATGGTGCCGCGCAGCAGTTGCGCCGCCGCCGATTTCCCAATCAGGCCAGTGGGCGCCATCGTCTGCGCCCGCAGACGGCGATTCTCACGCTTCAGAGCGGCGGCTTCCAGCGCGCGCTCGATTACGACCACCAGGCGATCCGATTTGAACGGCTTTTCGATGAAGTCATAGGCGCCGCGCTTCAAGGCGCTGACGGCGGTTTCGATGTTGCCGTGGCCTGAGATCATGACGACCGGCAGGTCCTCATCCAACTCCTTGACGACATCCAGCAGCTCCAGCCCGTCCAGACCGCCGCCCTGCATCCAGATATCGAGCACGGCCAACGACGGCTTGCGCGCCCGGATCGCGGCCAGGGCCTCATCAGAGTTGGCGGCCGTTCGGACCGAATGGCCCTCGTCCTCGAGCAAGCCTGAGACCAGTTCGCGGATGTCCGCCTCGTCGTCCACGACCAGAATGTCGGCACCGGTAATGCGCATGACGCCTCTCTTACTCCGCCGCCCGCGCCGTGCCGGGGGCACGTTGGGCAGCCTTGCTGTCTTGGGTCAGGGGGAAGATCAGGCACACGCGTGCGCCCGATAAAGTCTCGGCGTCTGCCAGCTTCAGCTCGCCGCCGTGGTCTTCACAGATGCGTTTGACGATGGCCAGGCCCAGGCCCGTACCCTTCTCGCGCGTCGTAACATAGGGCTCGGTCAGGCGATCACGATCCTTGGCCGGCAGACCGACGCCGTCGTCCTCAATCACGAAGGTGGCGATCCCGCCCTCGACCGTCAGGCGGGCGATAATGCCGGTTGCTTCCGCTGGAGCCGTATCGCGCATCCGCCGCGCGGAAACGGCCTCGCCGGCATTCTTGAGGATGTTGGCCAGGGCTTGACCGACCATGCGCCCGTCGCACTGCAAGATGACGTCCGGCAGAGGTTCGATCAGTTCAACAACGATATCCGCCGCCGCCACACGCTGAGCGAATACCGCCTCGCGCAGCATTTCTGCTGGGTTCTCGCGCGTGAAGCGCGGGGCCGGCATCCGGGCGAAGGACGAGAACTCGTCCACCATGCGGCCGATGTCGCCGACCTGTCGGATGATGGTCTCGGTGCAACGGTCAAACACCTCGACATCGTCGCTGACTTGCGAACGGTATTTGCGACGCAGGCGTTCGGCCGACAGCTGGATCGGCGTCAGGGGGTTCTTGATCTCGTGGGCGATGCGACGGGCGACGTCGCGCCAGGCGGCGTTGCGCTGAGCCGTGACCAGCCGTGTGATGTCGTCGAAGGTCAGGACCATCTCGCCACTCTGCCCGCCTTCGATACGGACGCGCAGACGACGGGCTTCACCGGCGCGGCTGACGTCGATGTCCTCTTCAATGTGGGCCTCGGCGCGTTCGGAAAGTTCAGCCAGTTCAGGCGCGACCTCGGCCAGCAATCGCCCCTGCACATCCGCCTCGTCGATGGCCAGAAGTTGGCTGGCGCTGTCGTTGATGGCCGAGATGCGGCCCATGCGGTCCAGACCGATCACTCCGGCGCTGACGCCCGACAAGACCGTCTCGATGAAGCGACTGCGGCCTTGGGCGTCGTCGCTGGCGGTCTTCAGCGCCGCCTGCTGGGTCATGATGTCGCCGGTCATCCGATTGAAGGCCTCGGACAGGACGATCAGGTCAGACGGCGCCCCCGTATTGTCGACCCGCGCGCTCAGGTCGCCGCCCGCCACCTGGTCCGCCGCCTTCACCAGACGGCCGATGGGAGCCGAAATCGAACTGGCCGCGGACATGGCCAGCCAGACCGCGCCGACCAGAACCAGCAGGGCGGTCTCCAGATAGCTGAGCGCGAAGGCCGCTTGAATCCGCGCCCGACTTTCCTCGGCGGCGCGATAGGCGGCGATGGATTCCTCGCCATTGCGCATCCGCTGGATCAGACCCGGCGCTAGGGGCCGGACGACATAGAGGTAGGCGTGACCATAGTCAGGCAGCGGATACAGCGCTCGCACCATGTCCGGGTTTTCAGTCACGGTCGTCGGCGCCACTTCGCCGGCCGCCACAGTCTCGAACGCTTCCTGCGGAGGGGCAACATAGGGCGGCGCGTCGGGCTGCTCGCCGCTGGCAAGAATCTCTCCGTCGCTGTTCAGAATATAGAGGGCCGGATAACCGAAGAAGTCGCCGATCTGGGCCAGAGCACGTGAAAATTGAATGCGGTTGTCGAACAGGCTTCGCACCCCGCCCAGTTCCGTCGACATCGTCTCAAGATCGACCTCCAGCCCCGCGCCGACATCGGCGACGTAGGCCCGGCCGATTTCGGCGCCGTTCTCTACCGCCGAACGGACATTGGTGCTGAACCACTGGTCCACGCCGCGGTTGACCAGGACACCGAACACCAGCGCGATCAGGACCGCCGGAACGACGGCGACCAATGAAAACAGGGTGACAAATCGCAAATGCAGCCGGGAGCCAGGGTCGTTGCGGTTCCTGGTCAGACGCAGCACCCGCCCGCCGATCACTGCGGCCAGACCGCCGATCAAGACCAGGTTAGCCAGCAGGATGAACAGGACGAACTGACTTGCCGCTGTTCGTGCATCGCCGCCGGCTGTCGCGCCTGGCGCGATGGCAACCAGCCAAATCGCCGCGGCGGCGATCAAGGAGGCGACAGCGTAGGCAGAGACGAACAAGGCCCGGGCGCGACCGCTAGCCAAACGCCCCCAGAGCGAACGCTCGGGGTCGTGACCTTCAGTCTGCGCGGCAGGCAACTCCGTCATCACCTTGCAGCTTCAACCAACTGTGGCCGATTTTCAACACTAGAGTTGCTGAATTGATCCACCGCAACCGACCAAAGCTGGGAAAGCGCTTTCTCAACCTCACCGGGCGTCTCCAGCCGACAGAGGCGCGCCTTGGCGGCGCGTCGCTCCAACGGTTCCTCCGGCCAAGGCGCCTGTTCGATATACCAGCCCAGATGCTTGCGGAACATCTTCAGGCCAAGCGGGAGGCCATAGAATGCCGCTGAAGCCCGCAGGTGCTCGATGACGATGGCCAGACGCTCTTCACGACTAGGTTCCTGAAGTCGGGTTCCATCCGTCAGCGCGCGTTCCAGATGGGCCGCGAGCCAGGGCCGACCATAGACCCCTCGGCCGAGCATCAGGCCGTCGGCGCCGGACTGAGCGAGAGCCTCTCGCGCCTGTTCGGCGGTTATGATGTCGCCGTTGACGATGACTGGAATGCCCACCGACCGCTTGACCTCGGCCACCGCGTCCCAGTCCGCGACGCCGGTATAGAATTGCTTGCGGGTGCGCCCGTGCACCGTGACGGCGGCAACACCGAGATCCTCGGCGCGCCGCGCCAGATCAGCCGCGTTGTGGCTGTTCTCGTCCCAGCCCAGACGCATCTTGACTGTGACCGGGCGACTGACGGCCGCCACGACCGCCCCCATGATCGCCGCCGCCCGTTCGGGGGTGCGCATCAGAGCCGAACCGCAGGCAGCGCCAGTGACCTCCTTGGCCGGGCAGCCGAAATTCAGGTCGATGATGTCCGCGCCCGCCTTTTCCGCCATGCGCGCGCCTTCGGCCATGGCCGCCGGATCACCGCCGACCAACTGGATCACCGTCAGCGGCAGTCCGCCGCCGACAGCCGCACGTCGCACCACGTCGGGCCGCCCGCGCGCCAGTTCCGCCGAGGCGACCATTTCAGTCGCGACGTAGGTCGCGCCCAGCTTGGAGGCGAGCACTCGGAACGGCAGGTCAGTGATCCCCGTCATGGGGGCCATCAGCACCCGGCCGGCGATCCGCACGTCTCCGATTTGCAATCCTGTGCTCATATGGCCCTTACCGCCAACTGTTGCCCCTCTCGTCAAGCGGAACTGGGGCGCTTAGAAGGCCGGACATGGGATTTGCAGCAATCGTTGTGGCGGCCGGTTCCGGCTCGAGAGCCGGCGGAGACAAGCAATGGCGGAGCGTCGGCGCCAAGCCGATGGTCCGCTGGTCGGTTGAGACCTTGCTGAAGGCAGGGGCCGATCCAGTTCTCGTCGTCGTCGCGCCAGGCGCCGAATCTCGATTGAACGAGGCGCTGGACGGGCTGTCAGGATGGACCGCAGTCATCGGCGGCGCCACGCGAGCAGAATCAGTCTGCGCTGGCCTGACCGCTCTGGCCGCCAAGGACGACACGCCGGTCATGATCCACGACGCGGCCCGACCGTTCCTGACCTCCGAGGTGATCGAACGCCTGCTGGCGGCGCTGAATGACGCCGACGGGGCCCTGCCCGCCCTTCCCGTGGCCGACAGTCTGCGTCGCGGCGTGGACGGCCTGGTTGTCGGCGGCGTCGAGCGCGAAAGTCTCTGGCGCGCCCAGACGCCCCAAGCCTTCCGCCTCAAGACCATCCGCGACGCCTACGCCGCCTGGACCGATGCCACCGCCCCCACGGACGAAGCCGCCGTGGTCGAGCGCGTCGGCGGCCGGGTGCGCCTGGTCGAGGGCGACGCTCGCTTGATGAAACTGACCTACCCCGAGGATTTCGCCATGGCCGAGGCCCTGTCGCCCAAGACCTTCCGCATCGGCCAGGGCTATGACGTGCATCGCTGGGGGCCGGGAACCTCGGTCTGGCTGTGCGGAGTCGAAATTCCTCACGACCAGACCCTGATTGGGCATTCCGACGCCGATGCAGGCCTGCACGCCCTGACCGACGCGATCCTCGGTGCTATCGCCGACGGCGACATCGGCGACCATTTTCCGCCCAGCGATCCGCAATGGAAAGGCGCCTCGTCGGACCGCTTCCTGGTTTATGCGGCTGAACGCGTGACCGCGCGCGGCGGCCGGATCGTGAATGTCGATGTGACCCTGATCTGCGAGCAGCCCAAGGTGAAACCGCATCGCCTGGCCATGCGCGAACGCCTCGCCGAGTTGCTGCAGATTCCGCTCGACGCGGTCAGCGTCAAGGCGACGACGAGCGAGGGCCTCGGCTTCACTGGTCGCGGCGAAGGCCTCGCCGCCCAGGCCGTGGCCTCGGTGGAACTGCCCGCCTAGCTCCTGGACAGATCCGCCGACGCCCGCTCAAGCACGGCCGCAGGCGTTTCCCCGTTGCGCATTTCCGCCACCCCGACTTCAAACTCGACCACGAAGGGCGAACGATCCTTGCCCGCGTCGAAAGCGGTGCAGGCGATCACGGCAGAGATTCGTTCGGCCGCCATGCGCGCAGCGGCCGCGCTCGTGGCGGGCAGGACCAGAGCGAACAATTCGGGCCCCAGTCGCGCCGCAGTATCCTCTACGCGCACAAGTCGCGACACCATGGCGCCGATCTGGGGCATGGCGCGATCCAGCCAGCCGCCGTCGCGCGCCTGAACGACAGGGTCACGTTCGGCTACTCGCAGAACGCAGACTGACAGGGCGCGATTGCGTGATCGCGCGCCCTCGGCGAGACGCGCCAGATGGGAGGCGAACAAATCGCGTGTGAACAGGCCGGTGGCCGCGTCCGTCAGGTCCGAGCCCCGAACTGAATCGAGGGCACGCCGGATGGCCTGACGACGGCGATGGTTGCGAGCCAGAGCCAGAACCCGCTCGGCCGTCTCGTCCTCCGGCGTTTCAGCCGCGGCCACATCGGCGAAGCCTCTGCGGAACAGATCCGCCAGTTCGACCTCGGCCGCACCACGCAAATAGAGCACCAGCGGAATATGATAGAGGCGCGTATTCCGCTTCATGCCGGACGCGATCGACAAGGCCGGCGCATGATCTTGCCCCCCCCAAAGCACGGCGGCGTCAAACGCCCGCTCATGCAGGTAGTCGAAAGCGGTGTAGGGCGTCGGCGCGGCGATGACCTCGGCGCCGGCAGCCGACAGGGCGTTGGACATGGCCAGGAAGCGACGGTCGGCCGCTCCCGCCGTCAGAATTTGCAGGGGCGTATCGCCGAGATCGGGCGCCTGCAGGGTCACCCCGTGAGCCGCGAAGGTCTGCTGCCGCAGCTTGAACTCCTCTTCGGCGATGCCGGCGCGCGTCAACTGATCGAGCCGCAAGGCGGCCTGCGCCGGATGCGGCGCCGAAGACATGGCAAGATCGACGTCGCCTTGGCCTGACTCGTCACCGATCATAAGGATGGGCAGATAGCGCGGCGCGGCGGCCTCACGAAGCCGGGCCAGCGCGGCGCCGCCCTCCATTCCGCGCGCGTCAATTACGGCCGCATCGACCGCCATATCCTTCAACACCAGAACGGCGGCGTCCAGCGTCCGCGCCGTCATCGTGGGCCATCCCAATTGGTCCAGACCCTCGCAAAGCGGGCCGATCAGGTCGTCATCGAAAGCGACAACCAGTACGCGCGGATCGGAATCCAAAAGTCTCTCCTTGAGGCCCGGTCGGTTCGCCCCCGACGCCGATGCTCCGAGCCGTGGCGATGATACCGACGCCTCCCCCTGTCTAGCAATGGGGCCGGCGCCGACCTCAGGTTACAATTTAAACCGCGCTGACAGAGGGTTTCGCCATTGGCCGAATGAGGTTAATCGGTCGCTTTGACGGATGCCGAGGTCCAGGCTTGAACCAACAACACCGATTGACGGCCCTGCCCCTTTTCTGGGGCAAGCTGGCGGTTCGCTCCTTCACCCGGAGTTGGGGGCGCGACGTCATGCTCTACACGGGCGGCGTATCCTTCTTCGCCCTGCTGGCCGTCTTCCCCGCCATCGCCATCCTGATCGGCTTCTACAAGGTTGTCCTCTCCATTGGTCAGGTCAGCGAGCAAGCGGCGGCACTGGCCGATGTCGTCCCGCACGCGGCGCGCTCCATCTTCCTGAACGAGATCGACCGCCTGGCGAACGCCTCGGCCCGCACTGTATCGGCGCAAAGCGCTCTCGCCCTGATCATCGGCGCATACGCCGCGCACCGCGGTTTCAAGGCCTTGCTGGCGGGTTTGAACCTGATCCACGACGAGACGGAGCCGCACGGCTTCTTCAAGTTCAACATGCTGGCCTTCCTGGTCGCGCTGGCCGCCTTCGTCCTGTTCACCGTGGTGTCTGGCGCAGTCGTGACATCTCGGCTGATGGAGCACACCCACGCCCAGGACCCCGTCGGTCTGCTGGTCCTGCCGCTGGACGGCCTTTGGCCCTCGCTCGGCCTGTGGCTCGGCCTGACCATGCTTTACCGTTACGCCATGTCCCACGCCGCGCGCGTGGCGTGGAAGGCGGCGATCATGGGTGGTCTGATCGCCACTGTCATGTCGACCTTCTTCTCATGGCTTTGCGCCATCTATGTCGAGCAGATCGCCCAGCTCGGCGCCACCTACGGCTCGGTAGGCGCGGTGGTCGTGCTGCTGATCTGGCTATCATGGAACGTCAACGCCATCTTCTACGGCGGGGCCTTCGCCACCGAACTGGAGATCGCGTGGAAAACGCCGGAGCCGGAAGTTGAGGCTGACAGCTCGGTCGTCAATCTGTCGGAACGCCGCCAGTCTCGACAGTGATGCGCAGCACGCCGTCCTGCTCCTCGACCCCACAGACCTTCCCGCCCAGATCCCCCATCAGATAGGGTACGTCGATCCGCGCCATCGGGTCCGTCGCCAGCAAGGTCAGCCGCGCGCCCGGCGCCGCCCCCTCCATCGCCCTGCGTAAACGCAAGCTCGGCACGGGGCAACGATGCCCGCGCGCATCCACCACAAGCCCCGTCACGCGGTCACCGCCCTCAGCAACATGGCCAGGGCGACGCGCACGCTTTCCAGTCGCACCGCCTCCCTCCCGATATCGCCGAACCAGCGTTCGTCATGAACAACGACGCCGTCGCGTCCGACGGCCGCGAAATGCACCAGTCCGACGGGCTTTTCGATTGAGCCCCCGCCAGGCCCCGCGACCCCGGTGATGGACACCGACGCCGAGGCCCGCGATCTCTGAACCGCCCCCTGCGCCATCGCCCGCGCGACGGGGTCCGACACGGCGCCGAAACGCTCCAGAAGCTCGCCGTCCACTCCGAGAAGCTCGACCTTGGCCTCGTTGCTGTAGGTGACGAAGCCGCAATCCAGCACGGCCGACGAGCCCGCGATGGCCGTGATCGCGCCCGACACCAGACCGCCGGTACAGCTTTCCGCCGTCGCCACCATGACCCCGGACTTAAGCCCGGCTTCGATCACGGCTTCAGCCGCAGCCTGAATATCATCGGGGAACATGGCTATGCGCTCCGTCTGCGAGTCGGTCTAAGGCTGCCGTCAGGGAGCGGGTCAGTCGACCCGCAACAGCCAGCGGATCGCGAATGACCGATTCCACCATGACGACGGCCCTCCGCAAGGGCGCAGCGATAACACCCGTCTTGTTCGCCGTCGCCATCTTCACCTCGGCGTCTCTCGTTTTTATCGTCCAGCCGATGGTGGCCAAGCTGGTCCTGCCGATGCTGGGTGGATCGCCGTCGGTGTGGAACACCTCCATGGTCTTCTTCCAGACCGCGTTGCTGGCCGGATACGGCTATGCGCATCTGCTGCAGCGCGTTCGATCATTGAAATGGCAGGCGGTCGTTCATCTCGGCCTTCTGGCGGCGGCGGCGCTGTTTCTGCCCTTGCAGATCAGCGGCCTGTTGGGCGAGCCTGATCCTGCGGCTCCGAATGCCTGGCTGCTGGCGACGCTGGCCTTGTCGGTCGGCGCGCCGTTCGCGATCCTGTCAGCCACGGCGCCGCTCCTTCAGGCCTGGTACGCCCGTGTGCGCGCCGACCACGCCGATGGTCAGAACCCCTACGTCCTCTATGCCGCCTCCAACCTCGGCAGCTTTCTGGCCCTGCTCGCCTACCCGGCCGTGATCGAACCGCTGATGTCCCTGTCTGGCCAAAGAGTCGGCTGGACCGGCGGTTACGGGCTTTTCGTCATTCTGGTGGTCGGCCTCGCGGTCGTGGTCTGGCGCCGTCGCTCGCAGGACGCACCTGAGCCCGCGCCTCTGGCCGTCAGCGCGCCCATTCCCTGGCGCGAGAAGGGCGTGCTGGTTTTGCTGGCCGCGGCGCCGTCCAGCCTGATGCTCGGCGTCACCGCCCACCTGTCGACGGATGTGGCCTCAGCGCCCTTCCTCTGGGTCGCGCCCCTGGCCCTCTACCTGCTGACCTTCGTCATAGCCTTCCAGACCCGGCCGTGGATCAGCCTGCCGACGACCCTGGTCCTTCAGGCCGCACTCGGCGCCGTCGTGGTCAGTCTGGTGGGCATGAACACCGGTCAGTGGCTGTTGCTGCTTCTGGCCCACCTGACCGCCTTCTTCTTCACCGCACTCATGTGTCACCAGCGGCTCGCCGCGCGACGTCCCGCGCCGGATCGGCTGACCGAGTTCTATCTTCTGCTGTCGCTGGGCGGCGTGGTCGGCGGAGCGTTCAACGCCTTGCTCGCCCCGGTCATCTTCAACGGCGTCTGGGAGTATCCTCTGGTCATGGTGCTGGTCGGGCTAGCGAGACCGTGGGGCGATGGCGCCCTGTCGCGCCGCGATATCCTCCTTCTGCTCATCGGTATCGGAGTCGCCGTCGCGCCGCCGATCATCCTTGAGATCATGCGCTACAACCCCGACTTCCGCGCCCTGCTCAGCGACCAGGCGCGATTGCAGATGGTTCAGGTCATTCTGGGCGGGGCGGCGATCTGCGCCTTTCTGGTCCGCGACCGTGCGATCCTGTTCACCATCATCATCGCCGCCATCACCCTGTCGGCCCACCACGTCGGTCGCGGCTACGACTGGAACCTGACGGAACGCAGCTTCTTCGGCGTGATGCGGGTGGCCGTCACGCGCGACGACAGCATGGGCGGTGACCTCCATGTCCTAATGCACGGCACCACCCTGCACGGCGCCCAGGCCCGCGCGCCCGGCTTCGCCTGCAGCCCCACCATGTATTACGCTACCGCGACACCCCTAGGTCAGGCGGCGCAGCGAATCCAGCAGCGTACCCCGGCGGCCAAGATCGGCGTCGTGGGCCAAGGCTCAGGCGCCATGGCCGCCTACAAGCGCGCCGAGGACGAGCTGACCTTCTTTGAGATCGACCCGATGGTGGACCGCGTGTCGCGCGATCCGTCCTGGTTCACCTACATCTCGCAGTGCGCCGACGGACCCATTCGCACCGTGCTGGGCGACGCGCGCCTGACCATGGCCAAGGAGGCGCCGGGCACCTACGACCTGCTGGTCATCGACGCCTTCTCGTCGGACGCCGTGCCCACGCACCTGCTGACGGTCGAGGCCATTCAGGGCTATCTCAAGCTACTGAAGCCTGACGGCGTGGTCGTGCTACACCTGTCCAACCGCAACCTCGAGATCACCATGCCGGCAGTCGCCGCCGCTCGTCAGCTGGGCGCCGCCGACCTGCATCAGATCTATATCGAGCAGCCGAACGCCCCCGAAATGGCCGAGGCCTCGACCGAGGCCCTGGCCATCTCCCCGACCGCCGAAGGCCTAGCCGACTTCAAGGGCGACGGCCGCTGGCGCAAGCTGGCCCCGACCGAGGTGCGCCCCTGGACCGACGACTACGTCAACCTGTTCGGCGCCTTGATCCGGCAGATGAAGGGGCGCGGTTAAGCCGCCCCCGCCACCCGCGCCAGATCGGCGGTGATCCGTTCGGCGACCTTCAGACGGTCGTCGGGCGTGGGCCATTCGCCCTTCACCACGATCTTCTGATCCGGCCTGATCTTCCAGAAGGCCTGGTTCTTCTGGATCAAACCGACCAGTCCCATCGGATTGGGGAAGCTGTTGTTGCGCAGGGTCAGAACCGCGCCCTTGGGCCCGATGTCGATCTTCTCGATGCAGGCCGTGCGGCAGTTGGCCTTGATGCCGACAATGCGCAGAAGCTGCTGCGCCTCGTCCGGCAGCGGGCCGAAGCGGTCGATCAACTCGGCCGCCATGGCCTCGCGATCCTCCATCTTTTCAGCGTCCGACAGGCGACGATAGAGGCTAAGGCGAACGTTCAGGTCTGGCACATAAGCTTCTGGAATCAGGACCGCCGCGCCGACGTTGATCGACGGCGACCAGCCTCGGTCGGCTACGCCCTCGCCCGCTTCGCGCAGTTCGGCGACGGCGTCTTCCAGCATCTGCTGATACAGCTCGACCCCGACCTCGCGAATGTGGCCCGACTGCTCGTCGCCCAGCAGGTTGCCGCCGCCGCGCTGGTCCAGGTCGTGACTGGCCAGTTGGAAGCCGGCGCCCAGATTGTCCAGCGACTGCAGCACCTGCAAACGCCGCTCGGCTGACAGGCTCAGCGGACGCTTGGGATCAGTCGTCAGATAGGCGAAGGCCCGCGCCTTGGACCGACCGATGCGGCCGCGAATCTGGTGCAACTGGGCCAGCCCGAACATGTCGGCCCGGTGCACGATCAGGGTGTTGGCCGTCGGAATATCGATGCCGCTCTCGACGATGGTGGTCGAAACCAGCACGTCGTACTGCCCGTCGTAGAAGGCGCTCATCACCTCCTCCAACTGGGTCGGGCTCATCTGACCGTGGCCGACCACGAACTTCACCTCGGGCACCTGCTCGCGCAGGAACTTTTCGATGTCCGGCAGTTCCTTCAGGCGCGGCGCGACATAATAGGCCTGACCGCCGCGATACTTCTCGCGCAGCAAGGCCTCGCGCACCAGCACCGGGTCCCACGGCGTGACATAGGTCCGCACCGCCAGACGATCGACCGGCGGCGTGGCGATGATCGACATCTCGCGGATGCCAGACAGGGCCATCTGCAGGGTGCGCGGAATAGGCGTGGCGGTCAGGGTCAGCAGGTGCACGTCGGCCCGCAGGGACTTCAGCTTCTCCTTGTGCTTGACGCCGAAGTGCTGCTCCTCGTCAACGATCACCAGGCCCAGATCCCTGAACCCGACCTGTTCGGCCAGCACCGCATGGGTGCCGACGACGATCTCGAAGGTTCCGTCCTTCAGGCCCGCGCGCGTCTCGTTGGCGTCCTTGGCCGTGACCATGCGCGACAGGTGACGCACCGTGATCGGCCAGCCGGCGAAGCGCTCGGAGAAGGTCTTGAAGTGCTGGCGCGCCAGCAGGGTCGTCGGGCAGACGATGGCCACCTGCTGACCGCTCATGGCGACGACGAAGGCCGCCCGCAGCGCCACCTCGGTCTTGCCGAAACCGACGTCGCCGCAGATCAGGCGATCCATCGGCGTGCCCTTGCCCAGATCTTCCAGCACGTCACCGATGGCGTTCAACTGGTCGTCCGTCTCCTCATAGGGGAAGCGGGCGCAGAACTCGTCGAACAGGCCGGACGGCGGCACGATGGCGTCGGATACCCGCAGCGCCCGCTTGGCGGCCAGGGCGATCAGACCCTCGGCCATGGCGCGCAGGCGTTCCTTGGCCTTGGCCTTGCGACCCTGCCAGCCGGCCCCGCCCAGGCGATCCAGCTGAACCCCGTCGGCGTCGGTGCCGTATCGGGTCAGAAGGTCAATGTTTTCAACCGGCAGATAGAGCTTGCTGTCGCCGGCGTAGAGCAGTTCCAGACAGTCGTGCGGCGCCTCCTGGATTTCCAGCGTCTTCAGGCCCTCATAGCGCCCGATGCCGTGATCCAGGTGAACCACCAGATCGCCCGCCGTCAGGGCCGAGGCCTCGGCCAGGAAGTTGGAAGCCCGACGCTTGCGCTTGGGCCGCGCCAGACGGTCGCCCAGGATGTCGGTCTCGGAAATGACCGCGACCTCGTCGGTGACGAAGCCGTGCTCGACTGGCAGAACCGCGCGCAGATAGATGTCTTTCGGCGCCGCCAGAACATCGTCCCAGTCGCGCACCGGCAGGACGTGGGTCAGGCCGTGATCGCCCAGCATGGCCGCCAGACGCTCGGCCGAGCCCTCGGTCCAGGAGGCGAACAGGACCCGCTTGCCCTGCCCCTTCAATGCCTCGGCGTGCTGCGCCACCGCGGCGAACAGGTTGACGCTGTCCTGCGAGCGCTCGGCGGCGAAGCTGCGGCCCAGACGCCCGCCGGCGTCCTCGCCCGATCCGGCGGCCAGCGGCGAAAGGCGTCGCACGGCCCGCCCGGCCAGGGCGCTGTTCCAGTCGCCTTCGTCCAGATAGAGGCTCTGCGGCGCGGGCGCGCGATAGGCTGCTCCTCCCTTGCCCTTGGCGGCCTCCTTGCGCGCCTCATAGGCGTCGCTCGTCAGACTCCAGCGCTCGGCGCGGGCCTGCTCGACCTGACTGTCGAGGAAGACCGGCGCGCTGTCCGGCAGGAAGTCGAACAGGGTGTCGAGCCGGTCGTAGAAGAGCGGCAGCCAGTGCTCCAGCCCCTGACGGCGCGCGCCCTCGCTGACGGCGGCGTACATGGGCTCGTCGCCCGGCGCGCCGAACAGATTCAGATAGCCGCTGCGGAACCGCGAAATGCTCTCGGCGTCCAGCAGAACTTCCGACACCGGCAGCAGGGCGACCTGCTTCAGTTGCCTGGTCGAGCGCTGGGTTTCGGGATCAAAGGCGCGGATGGATTCCAGTTCGCTGCCGAACAGGTCCAGACGCACCGGCTCATCAAAGCCCGGCGGGAAGACGTCGATGACGCCGCCGCGAATGGCGTATTCACCACGCTCCGACACGGTCGAGGCGCGCACATAGCCGTTGGTCGAGACGTAGCGTTCCAGCGCCGCCGTATCCAGATCACGCCCGACCTTGGCCTCGAAACCGGCGCCGGTGACGGCCTGACGCGGCGGCGTGCGCTGGGTCACGGCTGCGACGGTGGCGACGACCAGCACAGGCTTGACGTCCGACGGATCGCGCTGGGCCAGTCGGGTCAGGGTCGCCATGCGCTGGGCCGCAACCGAGGCTGTGGGGCTCAGACGGTCGTAAGGCAGGCAATCCCACGCCGGATATTCAAGAACTTCAATATCCTTGGCGAAGAAGCCGAGCGTCTGGGTGAAATTACCTGCGCGCTGATAATCTCGCGCCACCAGCAGGCCGACGCCGCCCTGGGCCTTCAGCCGCTCGGCGACGACCAGCGCATCCAGCCCCTCGGGCGCGCCGCCCAGTTCGACGTCACGCCGCGCCATCGCCTCACTCATCAACCGATACCCTTGGCCACTTCCGCCGCAACGTGTTCGCGCATGAAGGCCCGGATGCGCGCCAGCATCGGCCCGTCGAACTCGGGCGGGGTCGGCTCCTTCTCGATGATCCAGGCGTAAAGGTACTGGTCCTCCTCGTTCAGGAGGTGCTCCAGTTCGTCCAGTTCGGCGTCGCTCAGCGTCGGCCCGATCTGGTCCGTGAACGGCCCCAGCACCATGTCGGCCTCGCGGAAGCCGCGTCGCCAGGCGCGGTAGGAAATCCGGCCGAGTCGTTGTTTCCGAGCGTCCTCTGGACGTGCATCAATATCGGCCACGCGGTTCCTTGCCCGGTCCGTTCATGTGAAGAGTTGGATCAGATAGCGTTCCCGTTCCGTT
The DNA here is from genome assembly GCF_002479495.1 of Brevundimonas sp. UBA7506. Classification (GTDB taxonomy): domain Bacteria; phylum Pseudomonadota; class Alphaproteobacteria; order Caulobacterales; family Caulobacteraceae; genus Brevundimonas. Next base: position 374,500 of record NZ_DLNQ01000005.1, on the reverse strand, counting down.
TTCGCCAGCTATGCTGAGGCTAATGCGGCCCGAGATTCTCTTTCCCCTGTTCGCGGACGTCTCCACCCTGAAGGGCGTGGGGCCCAGAAGCGCGCCCCTGGTGCACAAGCTGGCGGGTCCGCTGGTGCGCGACGTCCTGTTCCTGTCGCCGTCAGGGATCATCCAGCGCCGCCGCACGACCGCCGCCGCCGCCGTCGAGGGCGAGATCGGCGTCTTCGAGGTTTTGATCGACCGGCTGATCCCGCCGCACAAGATCGGCGCGCCGTTCAAGATGCGGGCGTCGGATGAGACCGGCTTCGTTCATCTGATCTGGTTCGCCGGATCGCCGCGCCATATCGAAAGCCTGGCCCCGCGCGGCGAGCGGCGGCTGGTCACGGGCAAGGTCGAGCGCTTCAACAACGAGGTGCAGATCGCGCACCCCGACTACATCCTGCCGCTCGAAAAGGTGGACGAGATTCCCCTGTCCGAGCCCATCTATCCGGCCACCCAAGGCCTGACCTCCCGCGTGGTGCGCAAGCTGGCGCAGGGCGCGCTGGCGTTGGCTCCAGAGTTGGCCGAGTGGCAGGATGCCGCCTGGCTGTCGGCGCGGCGCTGGCCCGGCTGGCGCGCCGCGCTGGAGACCCTGCACGCCCCGACGACGGAACTGGACCTGACGCCCGAGGCCCCGGCCCGTCAGCGCCTGGCCTATGACGAGCTGTTCGCCCACCAGCTGGCTTTGGCGCGCCGTCGCCGCACGCGACAGATCACCCCAGCGGCGCGCATCAGGGCTGGCGAGGCCTCGCGACGGATGCTGGCCGCCCTGCCCTTCACCCTGACCGGGGCCCAGGCCCGCGCTCTTGAAGAAATACGCGCCGATTTGGCCGCGGGCGAGCAGATGGGGCGGCTGCTGCAAGGCGACGTGGGCTCCGGCAAGACCGCCGTCGCGGCCCTGGCTCTGGCCGACGCAGCGTCCAGCGGCTTCCAATCCGCCCTTATGGCCCCCACCGAAATCCTGGCCCGCCAGCACTATCAGCGACTGGCCCCGATGCTGGAGGAAGCCGGCGTCTCGACCATCCTGCTGACCGGCCGCGACACGCAGAGCGAGCGACGTCAGCGGTTGGCGGCTCTGGCCTCCGGCGAGGCCCAGGTCGCCATCGGCACCCACGCCCTGTTCCAGGACGCGGTCCAGTTCCACCGCCTGGCCCTGGCCGTCATCGACGAGCAGCACCGTTTCGGCGTCAATGAGCGCCAGCGGCTTCAGGCCAAGGGTGATCCGGCTATTGGCGGGGTCCACCTGCTGACCATGTCGGCCACGCCCATCCCGCGCACACTGGAACTGACCCAGTACGGCGAACTGGAAGTCAGTCGCCTGATGGAGAAGCCCCCGGGCCGCACGCCCGTCGCCACCGCCGTCCTGCCTCTGGTCCGTATCGGCGAGGTGGCCAAACGGCTGAAGGCGGCGGTCGACAGCGGGGCGCAAGCCTACTGGATCTGCCCTCTGGTGGCTGAATCCGAAGCCATCGATCTGGCCGCCGCCGAGGAACGCGCCAATGATCTGCGCCGCATCCTGCAGGTCGAGGTCGGCCTGGCCCACGGCCAGATGCCGGGCGCCGAGCGCGAAGCCGTCATGGCCGAGTTCGCCGAGGGCCGCATCCCGCTGCTGGTCGCCACCACGGTCGTCGAGGTGGGTGTTGACGTGCCCAACGCCTCCATCATGGTCATCGAACACGCCGACCGCTTCGGCCTGGCCCAACTGCACCAACTTCGCGGCCGCGTCGGACGCGGGGCCAAGTCCAGTTCCTGCATCCTGCTATACGGCGGTCAGGACGGTGCGCTGGGCGAGACCGCGCGCGAACGTTTGGAGACCCTGCGTCGCACCGAGGATGGGTTCGAGATCGCCGAAGAAGATTTCCGCCTGCGCGGCGGCGGCGACCCGCTTGGCCTGAAGCAGAGCGGCTTCCCGGCCTATCGCTTCGCTGACCCTATCAAGCATCGCTCGCTGATGCTGGCGGCGTCCGACGACGCCCGCCTGATCCTGGGCCGCGATCCAGATCTGACCAGTCCGCGCGGCCAGGCCATACGGGTGCTCGAGGCCCTGTTTGACTGGCGGGCGGACCGATCGGGAGCCGACTAGGAGGTCTGCCGGGTGTTCCAGGCAGCCAGCCGCGCCAGGGCGTCCGCTTCAATGTCCGCATAGAACAGATTGTAGGGTCGCGCCTTGCGGCGGTCAGCCCAGCCGCTGAACTCACGGAAGGATTCCGATTTCAGCACCGTGTGACGCAACAGGCCGTCGCGGCATTGGGTGGCGATCTGACGGTCGATAAAGGCAGGGCGAAGCCCCCACTCCAGCCCTGTGGCGTTGGCGGCGCCCAGGTGACGGCGCTCGGGAACCGCCGCGCCGTCGTCGCTACCGGATACCGGGTTCACGCAAAGAGCGGGGCGATCGCCCAATTCAACCAATTGGCCGCGGTCATCCCAGATCAAGGCGCGTCGCAGCCTGCGCTTTGCAGCCCCTTCGTCGCCCTCGCCGACCTGCGACCAACCCACGACGCACCCCGTCTGATCCCGGGCGTGACAGGCGGTGATCGGCGTCGTCTGATTCACAGCGACAATGGCGTCCATCAGATAGACCGCGACCAGCCGCTGGCGCAGACTCGGGTCCACCGCCACGCGCTCCTTCACCAGACGCGCGATCAGGTCCGCCCCCTGCTCGACCCCTGCCAGGATGATGGGCCCGGTCAGATGCTCCGCAAGCCATTGATTGAACGCCTGTTCGACGTCGCCATAGGCGAAGGCGCGCGCTTCACGGGCATCCTCGCGAAGCGTCAACCGCGTGTAGAGGCTGGCCTGCCGATAGCGTGGCGCGCTGATGGCGCCGGCTCTGGCGAAGGGACCGGCATAGTTGGGAATCACAACCCGCTTCAGATAGGCGTCGGCTTTGCGGTCGCCGATCGGACCGTTCCAGCCCGCCCCGCCGTTGTAGGTGGTCGAATGGACAAAGAAGATGGCGGCGTTTTCCGCGCTCGGAGCCCGGGCGTCCAGCAGGGCCCAAGCCGAAGGCTGACGATAGTCAGGCGGGGGCGGCGGCTCATAGGTCTGGAACGGAACCTGGGGATCCAACCCCGCCTTGAGTATATCGCCGCGCCAGACCATGACAGCGGCCACCAAAATGAAGACGAGCGCAAAGCCCGTATAGCCGACCCATTGGCGCAAGGTCAGGCTGGGCATCTTCATCGATAGGGATCCGGCTTGGACAGAAATTCCTGGACGTAGCGCCGCACACCCTCTTCCAGCGGCGTCGATTGGCCGTTGAAACCGACCGCGCGTATGCGCTCCATGCTGGCCTCGGTGAAGTACTGATACCGGTCGCGGATCACCTCGGGCATATCGATATAGGCAATCGACGGCTCCTTACCCGCCGCCGCGAAGGTGGCGCGCGCCAGATCGGCGAACGACCGGGCCTGTCCCGAACCGGCGTTGAACACGCCCGACACGTCCGGCGTCTGCAACAGCCAGTCGATGATGTTCACCACGTCGTCGACATAGACGAAGTCGCGCAGCTGACCGCCGTCTGGATAGTTGGGGTTGTGCGACTTAAACAGGCTGACCGTCTCACCGGCCTGCACCTTGGGCCAGATCTGGGCCACAACCGACTTCATGCCGCCCTTGTGACCCTCGTTCGGGCCATAGACGTTGAAGAACTTCAACCCCGCCCACTGGCGCGGCGCCTCGCCCCGATCGGCCTGACGCACGGCATATTGGTCAAACAGATATTTTGAATAGCCATAGGCGTTTAGAGGACGCAGCGCATTCAGACTCTCAGGATCGTCGCGATCCTCGAACCCCGTCTCGCCGTCGCCATAGGTCGCCGCCGAGGAGGCGTAGATCATCCGCACGTCGCGAAGCGCGCACCAGTCCCAGATGTCGCGCGACAGGCTGAAGTTGGTACGTAAAATCAGGTCCGCGTCCGGCTCGGTCGTCGAGGAAATGGCGCCCATGTGCACCACGGCCTCGATCCGCTCGGCGTGGCGCTCCAGCTGTTCGAACAGCTCTTCCGGCGCCCACAGGTCGGCGATGGGATGCTTGGCGATGTTCTTCCACTTGGCGAGATCGGCCGTCTCCAGCCGGTCGCAGACGACCACGTCCCAGGCGCCGCTCTCACACAGACGCGCCACGATGTTGGAGCCGATGAAGCCCGCGCCGCCCGTGACGACGATCATTCGCGGGGTCATGCCTTGTCTCCAGTCATCTTTTCAATCGTCTTCGTCGTGGAATAGCCGTCGGCGAATTCGGCCAGGCGGACTTCCCCACCCCAACTCTCGACCTCTGCGGCGCCGACGACCTTGTCCTTGGTGTAGTCCGCCCCCTTGATCAGCACATCAGGCCGCAGCCGCTCGATAAGGGCGATGGGGGTCGGGTCGTCGAAGGCCGTCACCCGATCCACGCTGGCAAGACCGCCGATAACGGCGGCGCGGCTGTCCAGGTCGTTGACCGGACGCCCCTCGCCCTTCAGGCGACGCACCGAGGCGTCGGTGTTCAGCGCCACCACCAGCCGATCGCACCAACCGCGCGCCTGGGCCAGATAGGCGACGTGACCACGGTGCAGGATGTCGAAGCAACCGTTGGTGAAGCCGACCTTCAGGCCCTGACGCTTCCACGCCTCGACCTGATCCGACAGTTCGTCCAGCGGCGTGACCTTGGACTGGGCCAGGGCCGCGTGCTGGCTCATCTCGGCCTCGATCAGTTCGGCGGGCGTGACGACGGCGGTGCCGCTCTTGCCCACGACGACACCGGACGCGAGGATGGCGAACTGCACCGCCTGTTCCAGCGTCGCGCCTGCGCCCAGCGCAAGGCCCAGCGCGGCCAGACAAGTGTCGCCCGCGCCCGAGACGTCGAACACCTCGCGCGCCCGACCGGGGAAGTGGGTGACGCCGCCGCCACGCCGCGCCAGCGTCATGCCCTTGCCTGCGCGGGTGACGATGACAGCCTTGGCGGTCGTGGAGGCCAGCAGGGCGGCCAGCGCCGCCTCGACCTGTTCGTCGGTTTCGGTCGGCAGGCCGGTGGCGCCCGCCAGTTCGCTGGCGTTCGGCTTGATGACGTCGACCGCGCCATAGCGCGCGAAATCGCGGCCCTTGGGGTCGACGATGACCGGCGCGCCGTATTCAGCCCCGGCCCACAGCGCCGCCTGGATGGCGCCGTCGTCCACCACGCCCTTGGCGTAGTCGGACAGCAGGATGGCGCCCGCGCCCTGAAACACCGCCTTGTCAGCATAGCCGGAATGGAGCGCAGCCTCATCGTCCAGGCGGAGCAACTGCTGGCCGGCGGCGACGAAGCGCGTCTTGACGATCGTGGCGGCGCCCTCGGGCCGGATCAGGGCGTCCTCGATCCGGTGCTCTGCGGCGATCAGATCGGTCAACTCGGCGCCCGCCGCGTCATCGCCCGCCACGGCGCCCAGACGGGCCAGACCGCCCAAGGCCGCGACGTTGCGCGCCACATTCCCCACGCCGCCGGGCATGGCCACGGTGCGGCGCGCGCGCAGGACGGGGATCGGCGCTTCAGGCGAGATGCGGCTGACCTCGCCATAGACATAGCGATCCAGCATCAGGTCGCCGACGCAGGCGACCTTCAAGTCATGCACGCGTTCCAGCAGGGACTGCAGGGCGCCGAGATCAAGGGAACGTTCAGCCATGACGCCGAACTAGCGGATTCACGCCGCCTTAGCCATCGGCCCCTTGTGACCCAGCTTGATGGCCAGGTCGTCGAAGGCGATCAGTTCGGCGGCCAGGGCCTCGAACTGACTCAGCGGCACCATGTTCGGACCGTCCGACGGCGCGTTGTCCGGGTCTTCGTGCGTCTCCATGAAGACAGCGTCCACGCCGACGGCCACGGCGGCGCGGGCCAGCACCGGGACGAACTCGCGTTGGCCGCCCGAGGAGGTGCCCTGCCCGCCCGGCTGCTGCACGCTGTGGGTCGCGTCGAAGACGATCGGGCAGCCGATCTCACGCATGATCGGCAGCGAGCGCATATCGCTGACCAGGGTGTTGTAGCCGAAGCTGGCGCCACGCTCGCAGGCCATGACGTTGGGGTTGCCCGCGCCAACGACCTTGGCGATGACGTTCTTCATGTCCCAGGGGGCCAGGAACTGCCCCTTCTTGATGTTGATCGCCTTGCCGGTCGCCGCGGCAGCCAGGAGCAAATCGGTCTGACGCGACAGGAAGGCCGGGATCTGCAGCACGTCCACAGCCTCGGCCACGCCTTCGCACTGGGCCTCGGAGTGAACGTCGGTCAGGGTCGGCAGGCCGGTGACTTCGCGGATTTCGGCGAAGATCGGCAAGGAGTCCTTCAGGCCGATGCCGCGCGCCGCGGTGGCGCTGGTGCGGTTCGCCTTGTCGAAGCTGGTCTTGTAGATGATGCCGACGTTCAGTCGGTCGCTGATTTCCTTCAGCTGATGAGCCGTCTCCAGCGCGTGCTGGCGGCTTTCCATCTGGCAGGGGCCGGCGATGAAGACGATGCGACGTCCGCCGCCAATCACGACGGGCTTCTTGAGGCCTTCGGACAGTTCGATGACGGCGTTGGGACGGTTCACGGCGGCGCTTTCGGCTGTTTGAATCGATCAGGTCGCGGCTCAATGCCGCAACTTTGCGTCCGACAGGTGGCGTCAGACCCTTGGTTTCGCAACCTACAGGGCGACTCAGGGCCTGACCACATGGCTGAGCCGTCGTGTTATCGTGAGCCCATGCCTATGCCCTCGGACAGCGCCCTGATTTCGACGCAAGACCTGGCGGATCGCCTCGGCGCGCCGAACCTGCGGATCATCGACGCCAGCTGGTGGCTTGATGGACGCGACGCACGCGCCGATTTCGAGCAGGAGCGCCTGCCGGGCGCGGTCTTCTTCGATCTGGAAGCCATCTCAGATCACGACAGCCCCTACCCCCACATGCTGCCGAAGCCTCAGGCCTTCGCCGAGGCCATGGGCGCGCTGGGCGTGTCCGAGAACGACGACATTGTCGTCTATGACGCCCAGGGCCTGTTCTCGGCGGCGCGGGTATGGTGGACGCTGCGGATCATGGGCGCGAAACAGGTCCGCGTGCTGGACGGCGGCCTGCCGAAATGGGGCGCGGAGGGACGACCTCTGGAGCACGGGCCGGTCACGCCCGGACAGACCGCAAGCTTCAAGCGGTCGTTCGACGCGGACCGCGTCGTTGATCTTGGGCAGGTCCGACGGGCCTTGGCCGGCGAGGCTCAGGTGGTGGATGCCCGCGGCGCGCCCCGTTTCAGAGGGGAGGCCGCCGAGCCCCGACACGGCGTCCGCTCCGGCCATATGCCCGGCGCGCTGAACCTGCCCTTCGGCCAGTTGCTGAACGCCGACGGGACAATGAAGCGTGGCGCGGCGCTGGAAGCCGCCTTCCACGATGCCGACGTCGACCTGGACCGGCCCCTCATCACCAGTTGCGGGTCCGGCGTAACCGCCGCCATCCTGACTCTCGGCCTTGCTGAACTGGGTCGTTCGTCGCGGCTCTATGACGGATCGTGGGCCGAATGGGGCGCTCGCACCGACACCCCCGTCGAAACCGGCTGATCGTTAGGCCACAGCCCGAACCGTCGCGTCCGTATCCTCCTCGCCGCGCGACACCACGGTCGCCACGACCAGATCGCCGGTCACGTTCAGCGTGGTCCGGCACATGTCCAGGAAGCGATCCACGCCCAGGATCAGGCCGATCCCCTCTGGCGGCACACCCACCATCGCCAGGATCATGGCGATGACCGGCAGAGATCCCGCTGGCACCCCCGCCGTGCCGACCCCGCCCAGAATGCAGACCAGCATGACAATGACCTGCTGGCCCAGGCTCAGATCGACGCTGAAGAACTGGGCCAGGAACAGCACGGTCACGCCTTCGAACAGGGCCGTGCCGTTCTGATTGGCCGTCGCCCCGACCGTCAGGACAAAGCGCGCGATCTTGCGCGGCAGGCCCAGGTTCTGTTCAGCGACACGCAGCGACACCGGCAGGCTGGCGTTGGACGAGGCGGTCGAGAAGGACACCACCATCGCCTCACGAATGTCTCGGAAGAATTTGACCGGCGACATCCCGCCCAGGGTCGCGATGCAGATCGGATAAACCACGAACATATGGATAGCCATCGCCCCCACCGCGACGGCGACAAAGGCGGCCAGCCGCACCAGAAGATCCCATCCGAACAGGGCCGCGAGATTGAACATCAGGCAGGCGATCGCCACCGGCGCCAGGCGGATGACCAGGTTGATGAGCTTCATCATGACCTCGAACACGCCCTCGATGGTCTTCTGCAGGGTCTCCGTTACCGGGCCCTTCGTCAGGACCAGCCCGATCCCGAACAGCAGGGCGAAGACCATGACCGGCAGGATCTCGTTCTCCGCGGCCGCCGTAAAGACGTTGGACGGCACCAGATCCAGGAAGAAGTCGCCCGCGCGGACCGAATCCGGCGCGCTGCCGACGATGGAGGCCGCGCCGCTGCGTCCCTGCTCCAGAAGTTGCTGCGCCAGTACGGGGTCCACGCCGTCGCCGGGTCGGAACAGGTTGACCATGACCAGACCGATCAACACGGCGACGGCCGAAACGAAAATCGTGAACAGCAGGCTCTTGGTCCCCGCCCGCCCGAGAGTCTTAAGGTCTCCCATCTCGGCCACGCCGATCACGAGAGCCGAAAACAGCAGGGGCAGCACCAGCATGAACAGCAGGCGCAGGAAGATCTGTCCCGCAGGCCCGGTGATGTTCGAGGTCAGCCACTGAACCCAGGGCGCGTCGCCGCCAATCGTCAGATTGACCGTCAGACCGCCTAGCAACCCGACCAGAAAGCCGATCAGCATCAGCCCATGCAACGGCAGACCTTTTCGCGTCCTGACGGTCATGCGTCCCCCTTTCGGGCGGCCGACCGATGCCCTAGCGAATCGGCAGAGCGTAGATCAGGCCGCTGGGCCGCGCGCTCCATTGCGCGTTCAGACCCCTGGCCAGATTCAGCGCCGATTGCTGGCCAAGGTTCCGTTCAAAGATCTCGCCATAGTTGCCGCCCGCGGCGATCGCGTCTCGGGCCCAGGTCCGCGGCAGGCCGATGGAGGGGCCGAACTCGCCCTCCTCGCCCAGCAGTCGACGGACGCGCGGCTCCTGGCTGTCTCGGGTCAAAGCCGCCACATTGGCCTTGGTCACCCCCAACTCCTCGCCCAGCATCAGAGCGTTCAGCGTCCAGCGGATCACCGCTGTCCACTGATCGTCCCCATGGCGTACGACCGGCCCCAACGGCTCCTTGGAAATGACGTCCGGCAAGATCGCGTGCTGCTGCGGGTTCGCCAGGGTCGTTCGCGCCGCCGCCAGCGCCGAGATATCTGCGGTGAAAGCGTCGCATTCCTCGCGCGCATAGGCCTGTCGCGCCTCTTCCTCGGTCTTCACCATAACCGGGCGGAACTCGATTCCGCGCGTGCGGAAATAGTCCTCGACGTTCAGCTCCGTGGTCGAACCCGTCTGGACGCAGATGCGGGCGCCGTTCAGCTCGGACGCGCTATTCAGGTTCAGGGCGCGGCGGACCAGGAAGCCCTGACCGTCGTAATAGTTGATCCCGGCAAAGCTCAACTCGCCGCCGGTGTCCCGGCTCATCGTCCAGGAGGTGTTGCGCCACAGGACGTCGACGCGTCCGTCCCGCAGGGCGTCGAACCTCAGTTCCGCGGTCAGCGGCACAAATCGCACGGCGTCCGGGTCGCCGAAGATGGCCGCCGCCGTCGCCCGGCAGAAGTCGACGTCAAAGCCGCGCCACGCCCCGCGATTGTCCGTATAGGCGAAACCGACCAGCCCCTGATTGACGCCGCAGTTAAGATGCCCGCGCTGCTTTATCGCGGCCAGCGTGGGGCTGGCCTTGTCCGTCGGCATGGTGGTCGTGGTCGGTCGCGAGGTCGTCGGAGTCTCCGTCTGATCGGTCTTTGCCCGTCGCTCGCAGGCCGCCGTCGCCAGCAGCAGCGCCAGCGATATTCCCGTCACGTTCCTCGCCGCCCGCATTCCCTCACCCTCGCCAGCTTGCGCCCCCGCCTTCTTTAGAGCCCTCTAGGCCCAGAACCGCAACCCGCCGGAGCCCTCATGCCTCGCCTTTCCGACCGCACCCGCCTGATCGCCTCCGCCACGCGACGGGGTCAGGGCCGACGGCCGGTCAATCCGCCGATTGAGCGCGCTTCCACAATGCTCAGCGACGACCCGGCCTCGATGCAGGATTCGGCCTCTGGCCCGGTTTATGGCCTGGACGGCACCAGCGCCGCGCATGAACTGCGCGCAGCCCTGGCCGATCTGGAGGGCGCCGGCGACGCCTTCCTTGTCCCGTCAGGCCTTGCCGCCATCACCGTGCCCTTGCTGGCCCTGCTGCGCCCCGGCGAAGAGGTGGTGACCAGCGACGCCGTCTATGGTCCCACGCGCCGCTTCCTTACACGCCACCTGGCCACACGCGGCGTTACGACCCGGTTCCATCCGGCCGACGCCTCGACAGCGGACATCCTCGCCCTGTGCAGCGAGCGGACCCGCGTCCTGCTCATCGAATCCCCTTCGTCCCTCACGTTCGAGATCGTCGATGTGCCCGCCCTTGCCGCCGCCTGCCGGGCGCGCGGCGTCCTGACGGTGATGGACAACACCTGGGCGGCGGGTCTGGCCATGCGACCGCTGGACCTCGGCGTCGATGTCAGCGTCCAGGCGGTGACCAAGTACGCCGCGGGTCATTCCGACCTGCTAATGGGCGCAATCGCGATTCAGGACGCCGGGATTGCGCGCGCAGTTCTGCACACGATTGAAGACATGGGCTGGCATGTCTCGCCCGACGACGCCTGGCTGGCGCTGCGCGGCCTGCGCACCTTGCCGCTGCGCTACAATGAGGCGTTGAAGTCCGCGCTTCAGGTCGCCCACTGGCTTCAAACCCGACCAGAAGTCGAACGCATCCTGTTCCCGCCCCTGCCCGGCTCGGTTAGCCACGACCTCTGGCGGCGCGACTACTCAGGCGGGGCGGCGCTGATGGGCGTTGTCATGAAGGGCGGCGACAAGGCCAGGGCTCACGCCCTGATGAGAGGACTGAACCTGTTCGGCATGGGCTATTCCTGGGGCGGCTTCGAAAGCCTGGTGACCCATGAGACACCGCAGCTGAGCCATCGCCTTCACGCACCTGACCTGCCGGGCCAGCTGCTGCGGCTGCATATTGGCCTGGAGGATCCGGCAGACCTGATCGCGGACCTGGAAAAAGGCCTGGAGGCCTGGCGCGCCCTGCAGGACTCGAACCTGCAACATCCCGCTTAGAAGGCGGGTGCTCTATCCGGTTGAGCTAAGGGCGCCTCGGCCAGGGCCGCAGCGAGAGGCCTGACCTAGTGGGTCCAGGACTGCTTGCGGTTGGTGGCAAAGTTGTCAGCGTAAGCCTTGATGATCACCGGCGCTTCCTGCGGTTCATGCAGGCGGAAGGCTATGCCGTGACGCTCGGCGTACTCGACGGCTTCTTCCTTGGTCTCGAAGTTCAGCCGCACCTGGCCATTCATGTCGGTGGTGCTGGTCCAGCCGGTCAGCGGATCCTGAGTACGCGCCGAAGCCGGTTCGAACTCCAGCCGCCAATCATTGGTCTTGGCCTTGCCCGACTGCATCGCGGTCTTGGCCGGGCGATAGATGCGAGCGAGCATGGGCGGAATCCTTCGGCGACTTGTCTTGGCCGGGTCCATAGCCCGACCTCGCCGCCCGGTCCAGCCGTCCGCTGCGACAAGCTTCAGGCGGCGAGCGTGGTCGAACCCGCGTCGATCCACCGGCGCGCGGCGCGTTGGGCCTCGGCGATCTCGTCGTGGTCCATCTCCTCGCTCATTTCACGACGATAGATGCGCGCCTCGACCGAGCCCTTCATGGCCGCCAGATTGAAGATCATGTGAGCCGAAACGCGGTCAATAGGACAGCCGTCCAGACCCGCCGAATAGGCCAGCCCCAAGCGGAACAGGGCGTCTCCGTCCATGTCCACGGTCGGCAGCGGCAGGGCCGCGGTTTCGAGAGCTTCGGGCGCGGTTTCGTGCGCGATCATGTTCAGTCCTCCGGGCGTCGGTCATTCTGACCCTGCCTTTCGAACGCCATTCAAATACCAGCGGTTTGAAATTAGAGTTAACGGCTCCGCTGGCCCGGCGATCGGATGCGCGCGCTCGTGGGGCCCGCATAAACAATCGAGGCGCAAACCTGACTGAGCCGTTCAGGACGAGTTCATGCGTCGGGCCCGACCTTGGCCTCCTGTTTCAACGGGTCGTCCGCAGCTTTCCCTCGGCGCCCAGACCAAGGAGACGTCCAGATGAACCGCCTGACCAAGGCCGCCATCGTCGCCCTGGCGCTGACCACCACGGCCGCGCCGCTGGCGGCCCAGGCCCAGAACCGCGACCACCGTGAGTGGCGCCAGGAGCGCCGCGAGGACCGCCACGACCGTCGTGAAGATCGCCGCGAGTGGCGCGAGGATCGACGCGAAGACCGTCGCGAGTGGCGTGAGGACCGCCGGGACGACCGTCGCGACTATCGCCAGAGCCGCCACTATGACCGTTGGGACCGCAACAACCGCGACTGGTGGCGCGGTCGCCCCGAGTTCCGCGACTATCGCGGCGCCCGCCAAGGTTACTGGTATGCGCCCGGGCGTGGCTATTACCGGGTCGAGCCGCGCTATTACGGCTATCGCTGGCGCCAGGGCGGCTACCTGCCTTCTGCCTATCGCGGCTACTATGTGGACGACCCCTATTATTACGGTCTTCGCCCCGCGCCGCGCGGTTATCGCTACGTCCACGCCAACAACGACATCCTGCTGATCGCCGTCGCCACGGGCCTGATCGCCAGCGTTCTGCACGACGTCTACTAGGCCAAACGATAGGCCTCCGCTTGCGGCGGAGGCCTATGACGTCAGAACCAGGCCTTGATCCCGACCACGAGGCGCGTCGCATCCACGTCGTCGCCGCGCGCCCTGGCGTAATCGGCGGTGTCGCCGAACGAGCGGCTCCACTGGACCCCGACATAGGGGGCGAACTCCTTGCGGATTTCGTAGCGCAGCCGCAGCCCCGCCGTGACCGATGTCAGACCCGAACCGATCTCCAGTTCGGGGATGTCGCTGGCCGAGAAGGCGACCTCGATCGCCGGTTGCAGGATCCACTTCTGGGTGATGCGCTGGTCATATTCCGCCTCGGCGCGAGCGGTCAGATCGCCCTCGGTCGACAGGAAGGCGGCGGCGCTCATTTCGAACCAGTAGGGCGCGACGCCCTGCACCCCGACCGTCAGATGGGTCGTGTCGTCGCCGTCAGGACGGAAGTCCTGCCGTACGCCCGCCTGCACGTCCCAGAAGGGCGCGACGGCGCGACTGTAGAGGGCCTGAACCTCGGCGTCATGCAGCTTGCCGTCGAAGGCGCCCTCGCCCTCGGTCTTCCACCAGAAGCGGTTGATGTCGCCGCCGGTCCAGCCCTGGGCGTTCCAGCTGTAGCCCTTCTCGCCGTCGCCGAATCCAGCCTCGAGCGTGTCGATCAGGACGGCGGTGGTGCGCACGTCGCCGTTCTCGGCCAGCAGCTGCTTGCGCGACGCCGCCATGACGGCGGGATCGAACAGCAGGTCCGCCGCATGGGCGGGCGCGGCGCGGGCGGCGGCCGGCGGCGGCGTCTCGACCATGCGTCCGCCGACGGCGTCCACGCTGGTCGGGATGTTGGGCGCGCCGCCGGTCATGGCCGACATGTCGTGTCCGGCGTGCGGATCAGTCTGGGTCGGCGCCATGTTGTGACCCGCGTGCGGGTCGGCGGCAGGCGTCTGAGCCGGAGCCCTCTGCATCCCGCTCATGTCATGGCCGGCGTGCGGGTCCGCCGTAGCTGCTGGGGCCGGGCTCATGGCGTGACCGGCATGAGGATCGACCGGGGCCGCTTGGGCGCCGTGCCCCGCAAGGCCGCTCATGTCGTGACCCGCATGGGGATCAGCGGCGGGCGTCTGGACCGGAGCCGCCTGCATCCCGCTCATGTCATGACCAGCGTGCGGGTCCGCCGCCACCGGGGCCGCAGGCGCAGCAGGCCGAGGCGCAGCGGCGCGCGGCTTGGGCGCGGGCCTCGGGCGGGCCTGCTGAGGGCGAGCTTGCGCAGGGCGTGCCGGCGCGGCGTGGGCGCCGTGGCCTCCGTGCCCGCCATGCGTCTGGGCGACGGCGGAACCGGCGGCCAGCATCAGGGGCAGAACCGCGACAGCGGCGAACAGGGCGCGGCTCATCGGGCGGCTCCTTCCAGCGGACGAACCGTGACGACGTTGAACATCCCCGCGTGCATATGCATCAGCAGGTGGCAGTGGAAGGCCCAGTCGCCCGGTGCATTTGCGGTCAGGTCGAAGGTCACCTTGCCCCCCGGCGCCACATTGACCGTGTGCTTCAGCGGCTGATGCCCCTCGTGACCGTTGACCAGCTCGAAGAAGTGGCCGTGCAGGTGGATCGGGTGGGCCATCATGGTGTCGTTGACCAGGGTCACGCGCACCCGCTCGTTCAGCTCGAAGCGGATCGGCTCGACCAGCTCCGAGAACTTGCGCCCGTCAAAGCCCCACATGAAGCGTTCCATATTGCCGGTCAGATGGATCTCCATCAAACGCGACGGCGCGCGCGTGTCCTTGTTCGGCGTCAGCGAGCGCAGGTCGGTATAGACCAGCACCCGGTGATCGACGTCCTGAAGCCCTTGCGGGCGGTCGCCCAGACGGTTGGCGGGCGCGGGCGCGATGGCGTCCACGCCGACCCCGACGGCCATGTCGGCAGGGGCGTTGTTCGGATCGCGCATGCTCATGGCGCCGTGGTCCATCGGCGCGGCGGCGGCGGCCCCGGTGGCGGCGCCGTGAGCAGAATGGTCCATCCCGGCCATACTGCCGTGGTCCATGCCGCCCATGCCCATGTCCTTCATGGTCAGGTTCGGCGCCTTGCGCAGCGGCGGAACTTCCGCCGTCATGCCCAGACGCGGGGCCAGGGTGGCGCGGCCCATGCCCGAACGGTCGATGGCTTCGGAGACGATGGTGTAGGCGCGGTCCTCAGTCGGACGCACGATGACGTCATAGGTCTCGGCGACCGAGATCTGGAACTCGTCCACCTCGACCGGATGCACATGCTCGCCGTCGGCCTGGACCACGGTCATGGCCAGACCCGGAATGCGGACGTTGAAGATCGACATGGCCGAGGCGTTGATGACGCGCAGGCGCACCCGCTCGCCGGGGCGGAACAGGCCGGTCCAGTTCTCTTCAGGGCCATGGCCGTTGACCAGATAGGTATAGGTGGTGCCGTTGACGTCCAGAATGTCGCGCGGGTCCATGCGCATCCCGCCCCACATCCGGCGCTCGGCCAGGTTCATGCCGTCCGACCCGTCCAGCAGGCCAGCCAGCGTGGTCTTCTGCATGTTGAAGTAGCCGGGGCTCTTCTTCAGCTTGGCCAGGATTTCGTGCGGATGCATGAAGCTCCAGTCCGACAGGACCAGAACATGCTCCCGGTCATAGCCGACCGGATCGACGCCCGCCGGGTCGATGACGATGGGGCCATAGTGGCCCATGGCCTCCTGCAGGCCCGAATGGCTGTGATACCAATAGGTGCCCGACTGCTTGATCGGAAAATCATAGACGAAGGTCTCGCGCGGTCTGATGCCGGGGAAGCTGATCCCCGGCACCCCGTCCATCTGGAACGGCAGCAGCAGGCCGTGCCAATGGATCGAGGTGTCCTCGTCCAGGGTGTTGGTCACCGACAGACGCACGTTCTGCCCCTCGCGCATCCGCAGCAGGGGCGCGGGCAGCAGGCCGTTGACGGTGAAGGCATGGCCGGTGCGCCCGCCGACGGTGAAGTTCGAATGACCCACGGTCAGGTCGATGTTCGGCCCCGTCAGCGTCGGCAGGTCGGCGCGCAGGCCCGGCGAACCCGTCTGGGCCCAGGCGGGCATCAGCCCCGAAAGACCAAGCAGTCCGCCGCCCGCGGCCGCGCCGCGCAACAGGGACCTGCGATCGAGAGCCATGCTCGACATAGGGGGGTCATCCTTCTTGTACCGTACCGCGCCTGACGATTTCGACGCGGGCTTCACTGCTATTACGCGGATCAATCCATCGCCCCTTGCGACAGGACGCCACAGACGCGTCTAAGACTACCACGCTCACCGCGAGGGATGGTCGCGAGCGGCGCGTAGAATCATGAAGGGACGCGCTCCAGAGCACGAAATGGGACGCGTGAGGGGGCGCATCGCCATGAAACTGCTTCGACTTTCAACACAGATCCACAAATGGGTCGCGCTGGTGATCGGCATCCAGGTGCTGTTCTGGGTCGGCGGCGGGCTGGTGATGACCGCCATCCCCATCGAGACTGTACGCAGCGAGCATCGCTTCCAGAAGCCGGACTATCCCGCCTTCGCCATCGACGCCCTGGTCCCCGTCCAGACGGCGGCGGACGCTCTGTCGGCCCCGATCGATAAGGCCGAACTGCGCCACACGCCGCGCGGTCCGGCCTGGGTCTTCACGCCCAAGGACGGCGAGCCGGTCATCCTGTCGGCGCTGAATGGACAGCCCTTCCCTGCCTTCCCCCGCGCCGAGGCCCTGCGTCTGGCTCAAGACGCCTATCGCGGCGGCGCCAAGGCGACCAAGGCTGAACTGTTCGCCGAGGCCCCGCGCGAGACGGGCCGCGAGGGGCCGCTGTGGCGCGTCGACTTCAACGATTTCGAACACACCAGGTTCTACCTGTCGCCCGAGACGGGAGAGGTCGTCACCCGGCGCTCCGGCGTCTGGCGCTTCTATGACTTCTTCTGGCGGCTGCACATTCTCGACTTCAAGAACGGCGAGAATTTCAACCATCCGACCCTGATCATCATCACCATCCTGACGCTCAGCATGGTGATCAGCGGCTTCATCCTGTTGTGGATCAAGCTGGCACGCGACTGGACGGTGCATCAGGCCACCCGCCGCAAGCTGGCCCAAAAGGGATAGCGCGAGCTTAGAGGGATGCCGGCGGCGCCAGCATCCCCATCGCCCCGACCAGAGCCAGGATCAGAAGGCCCAGGGTCAGTTCCACGCCGAGGCTGAGCCTCAACCCCGCCAGACCGCCCTGCCCCCGCTCCAGCGCCGGCGTCGAGCGGAACCGATGCAGCGCCGCCAGCCCCAGCATGGCCGCAAAGGCCGCCAGCTTGACCGCCAGCAGACGGCCATAAGGCGTCTCGCTCAGGCTGAAGACCCGCTCGATCCCGACCAGATAGAAGCTGTTGATCAGGCCGGTCACCAGCAGGACGGCGACGCAGATCGTCCCCACCCGCGCAAAGCCGCCCAGCGCCGTCGCCAGCGCGCCTTGAGCCGTCACATCCGCCTCGATCCGCCGCGTCGCCAGCGCCACAAAGGCAAAGACGGCGCCCAGCCAGATCAGGGCGGCGACAGCGTGCAGGATGTCGGCGGTCAGGTGCAGCCAGCGGCCCGGCCCCTCGGTCGCCGCGCCGTGGCCGGTCCAGGCGAAGCTGGCCGCGACCACCAGACCGAGGGCCAGACCCGCCAGCCACAGACCCCGTCCCGGACGCAGCGCCAGAACCGCCAGCAGCAACACCAGCCCCGCTCCGATCCGCACCGCATAGGCCGCGCCCAACGACGTGTCGCCGAGGACGAAGCCGAGGGCCTCCGGGTTCAGCGCCTGATCCAGCGCCCCGGCCATCAGCCCGGTCTGCAGGGCCAGAGCCGCCGTCGCCAGCAGCGCCAGCAGCGCCGCGCTTCCCCCCAGAGCCGGACGCGCCCAACCGGGCACCTGCCCTCCGCAGACCCCGCCGCCGTAAAGGATGAAGGCGGGCAGACCCAGGGCCACGGCGGCCGCCGCGTACTGGGCCGCGCGCAACCCCATCAGCCAGGCCTCCATGCTCAGCGCACGGTGAAGGGAACGGAGCCGGTCATGCGGTGGCCGTCGCTGGAGGCCAGCCGCCAGTTGATCACATAGGCGCCCGCAGCCAGAGCCCGCGCCACGGTCGCGCTCAGGGTCTTGCCGTCCTCGCTGACGGTCGTGCGCAACGGCGTCTTCACGCCCGCGGCGTTGACGACCTCAAAGGTGGAGAAGGCCGGGGCCATCTTCTCGCTGAAGGTCAGGCTGATGACGCGCGGCGAGGCCACGCTTGATCCGGCGACCGGGGTCGAGCTGACCAGACGCGCATGGGCGGCGGCGACGTCGGGCAGCATCAGGGCCGTGGCGACGGCCACAGCAGGCATAAGACGAAACAGGGTCATGGGGCGCTCCAAAGGAAAATCAGCTCTCAAAACCCCTACGCGCCGCCTCGGTCCGTCCCTCGCAAAAGGGGCGTTGACCTTACCATGACGGGAAGGTTTAGAAGGTTCAGGCTGAATAACGACGAAAGGCTCCGCCCATGTCTGACGCCTCCCTGAAAGTCCTCGATCTGCCGGTCCTCGGCATGACCTGCGCCAGCTGTGTCGGCCGAGTCGAGAAGGCCGTCCGCGCCGTGCCCGGCGTCACCGAGGCCAGCGTCAACCTGGCCGCCGAGCGCGCCCATGTGGTGCTGGACGGCGGGTCTCCCGCCGCGGTCGCCGCCGCCATCCGCTCCGCCGGCTATGAGCCGATGGAAGAAGAAGTCGGCTATCCCGTCCGCGAGATGACCTGCGCCAGCTGCGTCGGTCGCGTGGAGAAAGCCCTGGCCGCGGTGCCGGGCGTGCTGAGCGCCAGCGTCAACCTGGCGACCGAGCGCGCCACCGTCCGCTTCCTCTCGGGCGCCGTCGCCTTCCGCGACCTGGCCGCCGCCGTGCAGCAGGCTGGCTATGTGCTGGAGCAACCGGAACAGACCGGCCTCGACGCCGCCGACCGTGAGCAGGCCGCCCGCGCCGCCGAGATCCGCAACCTGGGCCGCGCCGTCCTGATCGCGGGCGGCGCCACCCTGCCCCTGTTCGTGCTGGAGATGGGCTCGCACTTCGTGCCAGGCATGCACCACTGGCTGGAACAGACCATAGGCACGCAGAACTGGCGGATCATCAGCCTCGTCCTGGCCAGCTTCGTCCTGTTCGTTCCGGGCCTGATCTTCTTCCGCAAGGGCGTGCCCGCCCTGCTGCGCCGCGCGCCGGACATGAACTCTCTGGTGGTGCTGGGCGCCAGCGCGGCCTGGGCCTTCTCGACCGTGGCCACCTTCGCCCCCGCCCTGCTGCCTTCCGGCACGGCCAACGTCTATTTCGAGGCCGCCGCCGTCATCGTCACCCTGATCCTGGTCGGACGCTGGATCGAGGCCCGCGCCAAGGGTCAGACCAGCCAGGCCATCCGCCGCCTGATGTCGATGCAGGCCAAGACCGCCCGCATCGTGCGCGACGGCGTCGAACAGGACGTGTCGATCGACACCGTTCAGGCCGGCGACATCATCGTCGTGCGCCCCGGCGAGCGCGTCCCCGTCGACGGCGTGGTGACCGAGGGCTCGTCCTACCTCGACGAATCCATGCTGACCGGCGAACCTATCCCGGTCGAAAAGACCGCAGGCGCCAAGGTCGTCGGCGGCACCCTGAACACGACCGGCGCCTTCCGCTTCGAGGCGCAACAGGTCGGCGCCGAGACCGTATTGGCCCAGATCGTCCGCATGGTCGAAACGGCCCAGGGCGCCAAGCTACCCATTCAGGCCTTGGTCGACCGCATCACCGGCTGGTTCGTCCCGGTCGTCATGGGCGTGGCCGTCCTGACCTTCGCCGTCTGGTATCTGTTCGCGCCCGATCCGGCGCTGGGCATGGCCCTGGTCGCCGCCGTGTCGGTGCTGATCATCGCCTGCCCCTGCGCCATGGGTCTGGCCACCCCTACCTCCATCATGGTGGGCGTCGGCCGCGCCGCCGAACTGGGCGTCCTGTTCCGCAAGGGCGAGGCCCTGCAGGCCCTGCAAGGAGTCAAGGTCATCGCCTTCGACAAAACCGGCACGCTGACGGCGGGCCGTCCCGAGCTGACCGACCTGAGCGTGGCCGAAGGCTTCGCCGAGGATGACGTCCTGGCCCTGGTCGCCGCTGTCGAGGGCCAGTCGGAACATCCTGTCGCACGCGCCATGGTCGAGGCCGCTGCCGGGCGCGGCCTCAGCGTCGCCCGTCCCGAAGAATTCACCTCCGTGCCCGGCAAGGGCGTGGCGGGCGTGGTCGCCGGCCGCCGCATCGAGGTCGGCGCCGACCGCTACATGTTCGAGCTGGGCCACGACGTCGCCGTCTTCGCCGAGGACGCCGCCCGTCTCGGCGACGAGGGCAAGACGCCGCTCTATGCCGCCGTCGATGGCCAGTTGGCCGCCGTCATCGCTGTGGCCGACCCGATCAAGCCGACGACGGCCGCCGCCATCCAGGCCATGCACGACCTGGGGCTGAAGGTGGCGATGATCACCGGCGACAACCGCCGCACCGCCGCCGCCGTCGCCCGTCTGCTGGGCATCGACGAGGTTCACGCCGAGGTCATGCCCGACGGCAAAGTCGCCGCCATCAACGCTCTGAAGGCCGGCGGCCGCCGCGTCGCCTTCGTCGGCGACGGGGTCAACGACGCCCCGGCCCTGGCCTCGGCCGATGTCGGCCTGGCGGTCGGCGGCGGCGCCGACGTGGCCATCGAAAGCGCCGACGTGGTCCTGACCGGTGGCGACCTGCGCGGCGCGGTCAACGCCATCGGCCTGTCGCGCGCCACCATGACCAACATCCGCCAGAACCTGGCCTGGGCCTTCGGCTACAACGTCCTGCTGATCCCGGTCGCGGCGGGCGTCCTCTACCCGGCCTTCGGCTATATGCTGTCGCCCATGCTGGCGGCGGGGGCCATGGCCCTGTCCAGCGTCAGCGTGGTGCTGAACGCCCTGCGCCTGCGCGCCTTCAAGCCCCACATCCACGGAGCCGCCCAATGAATATCGGCAAGGCCTCCCTCGCCACCGGCGTCTCGGCCAAGATGATCCGCTACTACGAGTCCGTTGGCCTGATCCGGCCCTCGGAGCGGACCGAAAGCAACTATCGCGACTTCAACGAGCGCGATCTGAACGACCTGCGCTTCATCCGCCGCGCGCGCAGCCTGGGCTTTTCGGTCGAAGAGATCGCCCGACTGTTGTCGCTGTGGCGCGATCACAACCGGCCCAGCCGCGAGGTGAAGGCCATGGCCGAAAAGCACGTCGCCGACCTCGATGCCCGCATCAAGGAAATGCAGGCCATGGCCGACGCCCTGCGCGACCTGTCTCGCTGCTGCGCCGGCGACGACCGCCCCGACTGCCCCATCCTGTCCGACCTGGCGGGCGCGCCCGCCGCCGCTTCTGAAGGAGCTTCTCAATGATCGCCCTGAACATCCCCAAGATCCGCTGCGAAGGCTGCGTGGCCTCCGTCGAAAAGGCCATCCATTCGGTGGACGCTTCCGCCGTCATCAAGGCTGACATCGACGCCCGCCGCGTCGAGGTGACCACAGAGGCCGACCGTCAGGCCCTGATGACCGCCCTTGCCGACGCCGGCTATCCGGCCGAGGCCGCCTGATCATGAACAGGATGAAGATCGCCACCCTCGCCTTCGGCGCCGCCCTCCTCGGCGGCGCGGGCTTCCTGCTGAACGGCCTGCCGAGCTTGGCTCAGGCCTCGGACATGACCGTCTACAAGAGCGATTCCTGCGGCTGCTGCGGCGGCTGGGTCGAGCATATGCGCAAGGCCGGCTACGCCATCCGCGTCGTCCCGACCGACGACCTGGCCCCGGTCAAGGTCCGCCTGGGCGTGCCGGAATCGCTGTGGAGCTGCCACACCGCTGTCGTCGATGGAAAGGTGATCGAGGGCCACGTTCCGGCCGCCGCCGTCGACGCCTTCCTGAAGGCGCCGGGCGCCGCACGCGGTCTCGGCGTGCCGGGAATGCCCACCGGCTCGCCCGGCATGGAGGCCCCCGGCTACGCCCCCGAACGCTACGACGTCATGCGGTTCGGCGCCGGCCAGACCGCCCGCTTCATGACCTTCGTCGGCGCGGAACGCGCCGGCTCGTAACACCGCTCACGTCATGCAGAGCTGACGAGGCCTCCGGGAGTTCGCTCCCGGAGGCCTTTGGCTGGGTTCTATTCAGGCAAGACCTGCAGATGCGCGGCCAGCTTCTGACGCGCTCGGGCTACGCGCATTTCCACGGCCTTCACCGACAGGCCTAGTATTTCGGCGGCTTCCGCCTGACTCCGCTCCTCGATGGCGGTCAGCAGCAGCGGCTCTTTCAGCTTGGGCGGCAAGGCCGCGATCGCCGCCTGCAACCGCCGCGACCGGGCTGCGGCGTCATGGCGATCCTCGACGCTGGCCTCGCCGTCCGCGACGACCAGGGCCTCCCATGAGTTGATATCAGGACCGCCGAGAAGCAGCCTGCGCACGCGACGGCGGCGGCTCCAGTCGCGGCACTTGTTGATGGCGATGGTTCTCAGCCAGGCTTCAAACGACCGGTTGGGGTCATAGCGACCAATCGCCAGCCAGGACGCCGCATAGGCCTCCTGAACCAGGTCATAGGCCTCCTCGGGGTCGCCGATATACCGGCGCACGAACCGATAGAGCCCCGCCTTGGTCTCGCGCATGAGCGCGTCGAACGCCGCGACGTCGCCGCAGGCGGCTCGCGCTTGCAGAGCCTCGCGTTCCGGCACGGAGACTATCGAGCGTCTGCGGACAGCGCCTCGACCATGCTCCGGTCAAAACGACGCGCCTGGGCGTCAGTCATAACGGACCGCATTTCGAAAATGTGAGCGATGGTGGCTTGCTGCAGATCGCCCATGGCGTCGTGAAAATGATCGACGGCGGGCTGAACCACCCGGCTGTCGCCGTTGCTGACCCTGATCGCCTCGGCCAACTCGCGATTGGCGGCCTGAACCCGTCCCTCCAATGTGAGGCGTTGCTCCGCGAACCTGTCTTCGATGCTGTCGATCTTCCTGTGCTGCTCCGACGAGAGGTCTAGGTCCTTGTGAACGATCTCATGCAAGGACGGCGGCGTCTGCTTGTTGAGAACCCAGGTAGCGCCGGCCCAAGCGCCAATGCCGCTGGCGGCGGCGGCCAGGGCGACCGTCACGGCGATGGATTTCCACGCGACAGCCATCAGCCGACTTCCATACGCGCCAAGGGCGACATCGCGGCCGAAGTGAACACCCTCATCTCCGACGATGACTGCGCGAACTTCGCGCCCAGTCCACCGTTCGCCACCCCGATCAGAAGCGCCATGGCGATCGCAACCGCACGCATCCGCTCGGTCGCCCGCTGCGACTGGATCGCCTTCACCCGGCTCCAGACATCCTCTTCCAGGCGATCAAGCGAAGCGCCTTCGGCCGTGGAAGCACGCGCCAGCCAATATCCCAGATCTTCCATGACCGAAGCCTTTCGCGTCCCCAATGACGAATACGCACCATTGGCGCTCATCCCTCAATACGTCGCAAAGAGGTCTGGTGCGGCCCGCGGTCTGGCCGCGATCAAGCGCCCGAATGGAAAAGTCGCAGCATGGCGCTCGCGACAGCGCCCAGCACGCCGACGCTCGCGATCAATCCAAGGATCAGCACGGCCTTGAAGTGCCGATGAAGAAAGTAGAGAATTTCACCCGCCATCTGCGTTTGCCCAGTGATTGCGGCCCATATTGGCACAATACTGGACAAACGCTGCAACAAGCGTGCGTGAACCTCGTCTTAGACGAGACGGCTCTGCACCACGGCCGCGCCGATGAAGCTGGCGAACAGCGGATGCGGCGCGAACGGGCGGCTCTTCAGCTCCGGGTGGTACTGAACGCCGATGAACCACGGGTGATCCGGGCGCTCGACCGTCTCAGGCAGGACGCCGTCAGGCGACAGGCCCGCGAAAACCAAGCCAGCCTTCTCCTCGATCGCTTCGCGATAGTTGATATTCACCTCGTAGCGGTGACGGTGGCGCTCGCTGATCTCGGTCGCGCCATAGATCTCTGCAATCTTTGAGCCCGACTTGAGGGTGGAGTCATAGGCGCCCAGACGCATGGTGCCGCCCAGGTCGCCGCCTTGCTGACGCAGGACGCGCTGGTTGCCTTGCGTCCACTCGGTCATCAGACCGACGACGGGTTCCTCCGCCGGACCGAACTCGGTGGAGGTCGCCTTGGGGAAGCCCGCCAGGTTTCGGGCGGCCTCGATCACCGCCATCTGCATGCCGAAGCAGATGCCGAAGTAAGGGATCTTGCGTTCACGGGCGAAGCGGGCCGCCTCGATCTTGCCCTCAGCCCCGCGCTCGCCGAAACCGCCGGGGACCAAGATGGCATGGGCGCTTTCCAGCCGCTGGGCGCAGGCTTGCGGATCGCCCTCGAAGGTGTCGGCCTCGACCCAGTCGATGTTGACCTTGACGTTGTTGGCCACGCCGCCGTGGTGCAGGGCCTCGATCAGGGACTTATAGGCGTCCTTCAGGACGGTATATTTGCCGACCACGGCGATGGTGACTTCGCCATCGGGGTGCAGGCGACGGCGCACGATCTCCTGCCAGCCGGTCAGGTCAGGCTGGGGCGCGTCGGTGATGCCGAAGTGGGCCAGGACTTCGCTGTCCAGACCTTCGTGGTGATAGTCCAGCGGCACGGCGTAGATGTCGGCCGAGTCCATCGCCTGGATCACGCCGCTCTCGCGCACGTTGCAGAACTGACCGATCTTGCGCTTTTCCTCCGCCGGGATCGGCTGCTCGCAGCGGCACAGCAGGATGTCCGGCTGGATGCCGATGGAGCGCAGCTCCTTGACCGAATGCTGCGTCGGCTTGGTCTTCATCTCGCCGGCCGTCTTGATGAAGGGCAGCAGGGTCAGATGGACGAAGCAGGACTGGCCGCGCGGCAGGTCCTGTCCCAGCTGGCGGATAGCCTCGAAGAACGGCAAGCCCTCGATATCGCCGACCGTGCCGCCGATCTCCACCAGGACGAAGTCCACGTCCGCGCCGTCGTCGGTCTTGGCCGGGCTGAGGCAGAACTGCTTGATCTGGTCGGTGACGTGCGGAATCACCTGGACGGTCGCGCCCAGATAGTCGCCGCGACGCTCCTTCTCCAGGATGGTCGAATAGATGCGGCCGGTCGTGACGTTGTCGGACTTTGCGGCCGAAACGCCGGTGAACCGCTCATAGTGGCCCAGATCAAGGTCGGTCTCGGCGCCGTCGTCGGTCACGAAGACCTCGCCGTGCTGATAGGGGCTCATCGTCCCCGGATCGACGTTCAGATAGGGGTCCAGCTTGCGCAGGCGGACCTTGTAACCTCGCGCCTGCAAAAGAGCGCCGAGAGCGGCGGAGGCGAGGCCTTTTCCTAGCGAGGAAACCACGCCGCCGGTGATGAACACATAGCGAGCCATGGGCGGACACCTTACTCCATGATTCGCGGCGGGAGCATGGCCCGACGCAAAACAACTGTTGAACATAATAAGAAAGCGCGCCCTGCGGCGCGCTTTCGGGGATTTCGTATCTGTAGGCGGCTTACTGAGCCGGTGCTGGCGCCGGGGCCGGGGCCGGGGCCGAAGCTGCCGGGAGGCTGGCTTCCAGATCGTCCAGCGACGGGGCGGCGGGCGCCGCCGGGGTCGGCGCTGCGGGTTCGGCCGGAGCCGTCTGCTGCTCATTGCCCACGGCGATGGCGCCGACAGCATCGGCGTCGATCACCGAGCGCGAGCCGCGGGCGAAATTGCCGGCGATGGTCAGGCTGATGGCGCAGACGAAGAAGGCGATGGCCAGGATCGAAGTCGCCCGCGTCAGCAGGTTGCCCGCGCCGCGCGCGGTCATGAAGCCCGACGGGCCTCCGCCCATGCCCAGGGCGCCGCCCTCGGAGCGTTGCAGCAGGATCACGGCCGTCAGGGCGACCGAGATCAGGATCATGGCGACGAGCAAAATGGTCTGGAGCATGGTGTCAATCATGTGGGCGCGCAGATGCGCCGATCAAGCGGCGGCGTCTAACACCGATGCGGGACCGGGGCAAACACCGAACGAAACAGGGCGAAGAAATCGCGACGCTTACGCCGCGCGAATGATGCCCAGGAAGTCCCCGGCCTTCAGCGAAGCGCCGCCGACCAGAGCGCCGCCGACTTCGGCCACGTCCAGAATTTCCGCCGCGTTCGACGGCTTGACCGAACCGCCGTACAGGATCGGAGCGACCCGACCGCCCTCGCCCAGCCTGGCGACCATGGCGGCGCGCACGGCGGCGTGCACTTCCTCGATCTGCTCTAGCGTCGGCGTCAGGCCGGTGCCGATGGCCCACACCGGCTCATAGGCCACGGCGAACGCCTTGCCTGAGAGGCTGACCGGCAGAGAGCCCGCGACCTGACGGCTGACGACTTCGACCGCCTGCCCGGCTTCGCGCTCCGCCAGCGTCTCACCGATGCAGATGATGGGCTCCAGACCGGCGGTCAGCGCGGCTTCCACCTTGGCGGCGACATCAGCGTCGGTCTCGCCAAATCCGGCGCGACGTTCGGAGTGACCGAGAATCACCAGAGAGGCTCCAGCATCGACCAGCATGTCGGCCGACACCGAACCAGTGAACGCGCCCGACGCCTCGGCATGGCAGTCCTGGCCGCCCAGTTCGACGGACGTACCAGTCAGAACGCGCCCCATCCGCTCGATCAGCGTCGCGGGCGGGCACAGGGCCACGCGACAGGCCGCAGCCTGCTCCTGCAAGGCTTTCGCCAGAGCCTCAGCCTCACCCAGGCTCGCGCCCAGACCGTTCATTTTCCAGTTGCCGGCGACCAGCTTCACAGATTGTTTCATGGCCGCCTCTTTAGGCGCCGTTGTCGCGGAAGCCAAGATGTTGCGGTCCGTCCGCTTGCGGCGCCCTAGGGACTGCCCCTATACGCCAACGTGGCGCCCCTTTGACGCCGGCCCTCGTCAGGTTTCTGTCTCGATGATCACGCTGTTCCGCAACTTCGCCAAATCGAAATGGGCTGCGGGCCTGTTCGCCCTGCTTATCCTGAGCTTCCTGATCGTGGGCGCCCAGTCGGACGTCTTCTCGAGCTTCGGACCAAAGCACGTCATCGACGCCGGCGACCGCAGCGTCGGCGCCCAGCAGTTCCGCGGCGACTTCGAGCGCGTCCGCGCCAACTTGCAGGAGCAGGCCGGTCGCCCCGTATCGTTCGACGACATGGTCAAGGAGAACATCCACACCCAGTACCTGGAAAGCCAAACCCAGCGCATGGGCTTCCTGGCCTGGGCCTGGAACGCCGGCATCCGCCCCGGCAAGGAACTGGTGCTGAAGGAAATCCGCCGGATTCCGGCCTTCTTCAACCAGGTTTCGGGCCAGTTCGATCAGGACCGTTACGAGCAGGCTCTGGCCGCGCAAGGCATGACCTCGGAGATGCTGGAGCAGGACCTGCGCGACCAGTATGTCGCCAGCCAGTTCGGTGCGGGCGTCTTCGCCGGCGCGCGCGTGCCGCGCATCTATGGCGCCCTGCTCGCCGGTCAGGCGCTGGAAACGCGCGATGGGCGCTGGTTCACTGTGACCCAGGCGATGGCCGGGGCCGCTGGCGCGCCGACCGACGCACAACTGACCGCCTTCCTCAATGAGAACGCCGCCCAGCTGCGCCGTCCCGAATTCCGCATGATCTCGATCGTGCTGTTCAATCCCGGCCCCAACAGCCAGGCAGCGCCGATCACCGAAGAGCGCATTCGCGAGCGTTTCGAGTTCCGCAAGGCCGCACTGTCGAACGCAGAAAAGCGCACCTTCGTGACGCTGACCGTCCCGAACAAGGCCGCCGCCGACCGCGTCGCCGCCGACCTGCGCGCCGGCAAGACCCCGGCCGAGGTCGCCGCCGCCAACAAGATCGAGGTCAGCACCTATAACGACACGCCGCAGAGCGCCCTGGGCGACCCCGCCGTCGGCGCCGCCGTCTTCGCCCTGCCGGCCAACCAGGTCTCCAACCCGATCCAGGGCCGCCTGGGCTTCACCGTCGCCAAGGTGACCGGCGTCACCGCCGGCGCGCCCGCCACGCTGGAAAGCGTCCGCAACGCCCTGGTTCAGGAGCTGCGCGCCGAAGACGTGAAGGGCGAGACCTACGCCAAGGTCGAGAAGTACGAAAAGGCCCGCCAGGAAGGCAAGAACCTGGCCGACGCCGCCCAATCGGTCGGCGCCCGTCTGGTGCAGCTGCCGCCCTTCACCGCTGACGGCCGCCTGCCCGACGGTCAGCCGCTGAACGCGCCGCGTCAGATCTTCGAGTCCGCCTACGCCCTGTCCAAGGGCGGCGAGAGCGACATCATCGACGCCGGCGAAGGGCAGTATTTCGCCGTCCGCGTTGACGACATCCGTCCAGCTTCGCTGCCGACCCTGGCCGAAGTTCGCGCCCCGCTGGCCCAGCAATGGACCCTGCGCGAAAACGCGCGCCGTCTGTCGGCCAAGGCTGAGGAGCTGGCCGGCCGCATTCGCGGCGGCGAGGACATCGCCAAGGTCGCCGCTTCGGCCGGCGCCCAGCTGGCTACGCGCACCGCCGTCCAACAGAGCCAGGCCAGCCAGACCGAACTGGGCGAAGGCGTCCTGCGCGGCCTGTTCGGCCAGGGCAAGGGCCAGGTCTTCACCGGCGCAGCGTCGCAGAACAGCTTCGTGGTCGGTCATGTCGACGCCATTCACGCCGCGGTTCCCGCCCTAGCCGCGCCCCTGGTCGAGCAGGTTCGCCCGCGCCTGACCCAGGCTCTGGCCAACGCCATGGTCGAACAGAGCTTCACCGCGGCCGCCGCGCGCGTGAAGGCCAAGAACGACCCGGCCGCCGCCATCGCGGCCCTGGGCATCGAAGCCCCTGCCGCAACCGCTCCGGCGGCTCCAGCCCCCGCGCCCGCCAAGAAATGAGCGCAGGCGTTGGACACGAAGCTGAACGCGCCGCGTTTGTCTCTGGCCTGAAATCAGGCCGCCCCCAGGTCGTCGTTCGCCGCTTGATCGACGACCTGGAAACGCCCGTCTCGGCCTTCCTCAAGGTCGGTCACGGACGGCCCTACGCCAGCCTGCTGGAATCGGTCGAAGGCGGCGCGGTCAACGGCCGCTATTCGATCGTCACCCTGGCCCCCGACGTCGTCTGGCGCTGCCGTGACGGTCAGGCCGAGATGGCGCGCGGCGAAGCCGTTCTGGCCGACCGGTTCACGCCCGAGGACCGCCCAGCGCTGGAGTCGCTGCGCGCCCTGATCGCCGCCACCCGGTTCGACCTGCCCGACGACCTGCCGCCCATGGCCGCCGGCCTGTTCGGCGTCTTCGGCTACGACATGGTGCGGCTGCTGGAGCCGCTCGGGCCGGCGAACCCCGACCCGTTGAACCTGCCCGACGCCGTCATGGCGCGCCCGTCGCTGGTCGCCATCTTCGACTCGGTGAAGCATGAGATCGTCCTGATCGCCGCCGCTTACCCCGACAGTGCGGCTGATCCCGACACGGCCTTCAGCGCCGCCCTCGCCCGCCTCGACGACTTCGAGGATCGCCTTCGCGGCCCCCTGCCGATCCAGCGCGAGGCCGCGCCGGTTCCTGCCCCAGAATTCCGCTCGCCCGTCGATGCCGCCGGCTTCGACGCCATGGTCGCCAGGGCCAAGGACTACATCGCCGCCGGCGACATCTTCCAGGTCGTGCTGGCGCACCGCTTCTCCGCACCATGGAACCAGGACCCGTTCGCCTTCTATCGGTCCCTGCGTCGCGGCAACCCGTCGCCCTATCTCTTCTTCCTCGACTACGTCGATTTCCAGTTGGCTGGCTCCAGCCCGGAAATCCTGGTCCGGTTGAAGGACGGTCGCGTCACCATCCGTCCGCTCGCTGGCACCCGCCCGCGCGGCGCCACGCCGGAACTGGACAAGGCGCTGGAAGCCGAGCTTCTGGCCGATCCCAAGGAACGCGCCGAACATCTGATGCTGCTCGATCTGGGCCGCAACGATGTGGGCCGCGTCTCATCGCCCGGCTCGGTCGAGGTGACGGAAAGCTTCGTCGTCGAACGCTACAGCCAGGTCATGCACATCGTCTCCAACGTGCACGGCGCCGCTGATCCCAGGCTGGACGCGGTGGATACCCTGCTGGCCGCCCTGCCCGCCGGCACCCTGTCCGGCGCACCCAAGGTTCGCGCTATGGAGATCATCGACGAGTTGGAAACCGAGAAGCGCGGCGTCGGCTATGGCGGCGGCGTGGGCTATATCTCGGCCAATGGCGAGGCGGACATCTGCATCGTCCTGCGCACCGCCATGTTCGCCGACAACAAGATCTTAGTTCAAGCCGGCGCCGGCGTCGTCGCCGACAGCGACCCGGCGGCCGAATACGCCGAAACCCTGGCCAAGGCCCGCGCCCCGATGAAGGCGGCCGAGGACGCGTGGCGATTCACCGCGACGACTCGCGGCCAGGGCGCGAACGGCTCAGTCTAAGGATTGGAAACCGTGGAACCCTGGTCGAACGACACGCCGGGGCCCACGACCATGGTCCCCGCCAGCAGCACCGCCGCCGTCGCGGCGAAGGCGGCCGCCGCCAGCAGGCGTAGCGGCTTGGGTTGCTCTATGACCGGTTCGTTCAACAGGTCGCGGGCGTCGCGGATGGCTTCTAAGCGGGTCAAGACGGATTTCTTCCGATGGCGATGCTCCTGTATCGCGCGGACAGCTTAACGTCCGCTTTCAGTCCGCCTTCGCTTGGCGCGTCGTCACTCCCGTCCTAAGAACCCTGCCATGATCCTCGTCGTCGATAACTACGACAGCTTTACCTACAATCTCGTCCACTACCTCGCGGAGTTGGGCGCCCAGACGCACGTCGTCCGCAACGACGACCTGACGGTGGACGAAGCCTGGGCCCTGAAGCCCGAGGCCGTGCTGCTCTCGCCCGGGCCCTGCGCCCCCGATCAGGCCGGCATCTGCCTGCCCCTGATCACGACCGCGCCGCTGGACATGCCCATCTTTGGCGTCTGCCTGGGCCATCAGGCCATCGGGCAAGCCTTTGGCGGCGACGTCATCCGCGCCAAGACCCTGATGCACGGCAAGACCTCGCCGATCGAGCATGAGGGCCGCAGCGTCTTCGCCGGCCTGCCCTCGCCCTTCACCGCCACCCGCTATCACTCGCTGGCCGTGCGTCGCGAAACCCTCCCGGATGCGCTGGAAGTCACCGCCTGGACCGCCGACGGCGAGATCATGGGTCTGGCCCATCGCACCCGGCCCATCCACGGCGTCCAGTTCCACCCGGAATCCATCGCCACCGAGCATGGCCACGACATGATCGCCAACTTCCTTGACCTGGCGGGCGTCAAGCGGCTGGCCACGGTCTAGACCGATGGATGGTTTCAAGCCTCTGCTGGGCAAGCTGGTGGACGGGCGTGTCCTGACATCGGATGAAGCCCACGCCTTCTTCTCGGCCTGCCTGCGCGGCGAACCGACCCCGTCGCAGGTCGCCGCCGCCATCACGGCCCTGCGCATCCGCGGCGAGACGGTGGACGAAATCGTCGCCTTCGCCACCGCCATGCGCGACGCCGCCCTGTCGTTGGATCACGCCTTCGACGAGGTGATCGACACTTGCGGCACCGGCGGCGACGGCCAGCACACCTATAACGTCTCGACAGCCGCCGCCTTCGTCCTGGCGGGCGCCGGGCTCAAGGTCGCCAAGCACGGCAACCGCGCCATCAGCTCCAAATCCGGCTCCTCCGACGTCCTGGCCGCGCTCGGCGTCAACCTCGACGCCACCGTACCGCAGCAAGCCCGCGCCCTGCATCAGGCCGGCATCGCCTTCCTGTTCGCCCCCACCTATCACGGGGCCATGCGCCACGTCGGGCCGGTGCGCGCCGAGATCGGTTTCCGTACGGTTTTCAATCTTCTGGGCCCGCTTTGTAATCCTGCGCACGCGAACCGTCAGGTCATGGGCGTCTATGATCCCGCCCTGCTGGAGCCTTTGGCCGAGGTGCTGGGCCGCCTCGGCGCCCGCCGCGCCTGGACCGTCCACGGTCAGGGTCTGGACGAACTGACCACCACGGGGCCGACCGAGGTGGCCGAGTGGAAGGACGGCGCCGTCCGCCGCTTCACCGTCACCCCCGCCGACGCCGGCTTGCCGCTGGCGATGCTGGACGACCTGCGCGGCGGCGACGCCGAGCACAATGCAGCGGCGCTGACGGCCTTGCTGGCGGGCGAACGCGGCCCCTACCGCGACATCGTCGTACTGAACGCCGCCGCCGCCCTGGTCGTGGCCGACCGCGCCGGCGAACTGCGCGAAGGCGCCGAACAGGCCGCCGCCGTCATCGACGACGGCCGCGCGGCCCGCGCGCTGGAAACCCTGGTGCGCGTCACCAACACCCCTATCCACCCTGACGAGGCCGCATGACCGACGTTCTGGCGAAGATCGCCGCCTACAAGCGCGACGACGTGGCCGCCCGCAAGGCCGCTGCCTCTCAGGATGCCATCGAGGCTCTCGCCGCCCAGGCCTCGGCCCCGCGCGGCTTCCGCGCCGCTCTGGAACGGGTCGCCGAAGAAACCGGCCGCCCAGCCCTGATCGCCGAGATCAAGAAGGCCAGCCCGTCCAAGGGCCTGATCCGCGCCGACTTCGACCCGCCCGCGCTGGCCAAGGCCTATGAGCGCGGCGGCGCCACCTGCCTGTCTGTCCTGACCGACGGCCCCAGCTTCCAGGGCGACGACGCCTTCCTGGCCGCCGCCCGCGACGCGGTCGCCCCGCCCTGCCTGCGCAAGGACTTCCTGGTCGATCCCTGGCAGGTGGCCGAGAGCCGCGCCCTGGGCGCCGACTGCATCCTCATCATCCTGGCCATGGTCGATGACGCCCTGGCCGCCGACCTGCTGGCCGAGGCCGAGCGCTTCGGCATGGACGCCCTGATCGAGACCCACGACGAGGCCGAAATGGCCCGCGCCTGCAAGCTGGGCGGTGATCTGGTCGGCATCAACAACCGCAGCCTTCGCACGTTCGAGGTCGACCTCGACGCCACCGAGCGCCTGTCGATGCTGAGCCCCGTGAAAGCCCTGCTGGTGGCCGAAAGCGGCATCTTCACCCCCGACGACGTCCAGCGCGTCGCCGACGCCCACGCCCAGGCCATCCTCGTCGGCGAAAGCCTGATGCGTCAGGACGATGTGGAAGCGGCGACGAAGGCTCTGCTGTCGCTGAGTTAACGTCGGATATCGGCCCAGCAGGAAATGTCAGCTTCCGACCCGTCGCGGACGTTGGCGGGGTGCAGCTCTTACCACCTGCGCTCATGGATAAGCACGATTGTCTCAAACAGCTTTCCGTCTGGGTATCTATCAAACTGGCTCGACAGGCGCTGATCGACAGGTGATCCGCCATCGATGCTAACCGTCACTGTAAATCGGCACTCGGGGATGCCGTAATATGATCCACAGGAGACGTCTCGAACGCCAATGAGGGACACGTTGTCGTTTGGACGCTGCTGAAAGCGTGCGGTCCGCTCCGAGTAGCTGGACCAATGCGTCTGAACATATGCGACGACTTCCTCGTTGGTCGGAGCGACTAGCGCTGACGAAATGGGCGCGCTGTGACCCGTCATTCCCGTACAAGCCGCGATCAAACAGCCTGATAACGCGACAGGCGCGTGCGTTCGCACATGACGTCCAACCGGATTGATCATGGGCATCACGGGGTCTCCTGTCTTTCGGATATAAATGTGGAACATCCGCTTCCCATTTTTAGCTGACATCGACGGCGACCGCTTTTCGGCCTGGAGGCCAATGTCCGCTCTGGGCTCCGGTGCCCAGGACCGTAATCGGACCATTGCGGAACTTGACGATAGACTACTTTCAATGTCCCGTTTGTAGGTGCCCAAAACTACACCCCACCATCACCCGATCGTTCGCTGGCTAGACCGAGAGTTCGATCATGAGTTTTACCGTGTGGGAAACTGGCTCGTCCTCATAGTCTCAGTGGGGTTGGTGCCAATGCTGCTTTTCGGAGCTACAGCAGCCACGGTCGCCATTAGTGTGATCTGGGGAGCGCCCTGGTGCTTGCTCTTCGGCTGGAGAGGATATTTTTGGATCCAGCGGTTCGAAGCTCGTGAGCGACGACGGCGCGAGAGACAGAGGCGCAGGCGTCTCAGACACGTCAATGAGGCTGATGAGGGAGCCTCATGAGTCAGTGTTGCAGCTTTCCACCCTTAGCTGACATCCAGAGAAACCGCTTTGAGCGGCAGCGCCCCCTCAACGCGGCCGAGTTGACATTCGGCAAGAACACTTACAGAACATCGACAACGGTTCACGCCTTGTTCTGGAAGCCTTGCGCCCATGCTCACCAAGAAGCAGCACGAACTCCTGATGTTCATTCATGAACGGATTCAGGAAACGGGCGTCTCGCCCTCCTTCGACGAGATGAAGGAGGCGCTGGATCTGGCGTCCAAGTCGGGCATCCACCGCCTGATCACGGCACTGGAGGAGCGCGGCTTCATCCGCCGTCTGGCCCACCGCGCCCGCGCGCTGGAAGTCGTCAAGCTGCCGGAACAGGCCACGGCCGGCGCGCCGCGCGGCCATGCGGGCTTCAAGCCCGGCGTGATCGAGGGCGGCGGCCGTCCCCGCGCCGCTGAGCCGGCTAACGACACCCGCGAACTGGCCCTGATGGGCAAGATCGCCGCCGGCACCCCCATCGACGCCATCGAGCATGAGACCGCCCGCTATCCGGTGCCGGAAGCCATGCTGGGTGCGGGCGAACACTATCTGCTGGAAATCGAGGGCGACTCGATGATCGAGGCGGGCATCCTCAACGGCGACATGGTCATCATCAAATCGACCGCCGACGCCTCGTCCGGCGAGATCGTGGTGGCCCTGGTCGAGGGCGAACAGGCCACGCTGAAGCGCCTGCGCAAGAAGGGCGCCTCCATTGCGCTTGAGCCCGCCAACCGCAACTACGAGACCAAGATCTACGGTTCGGATCAGGTCGCGGTTCAGGGCAAGCTGGTCGGCCTTATCCGCCGCTATCACTGAAGTCGGGATCGGCCTGACGCGTCCAGGGCCTCTGCCCCCGCACGTCAGCCGCCCACACCGCCTGCCACCCCGCCCCGGCGCGCCACAGCTCGACCGAGCCTCCGCGCGCATAGTCCACGCCGTCCAGCACCAGCCGGTCCGCGCATGACGAAGGCAGCGATGGTAGTTCGGCGCGACTGCTGATGACCGAGGCAGACCGGCACAGAACGTCCAGTTGCTCCGCCGTCGGCGCCTTCTTGCCCCACCACAGGGCGACCGGCCCGGCCTCAGGCGCTTCTAGCGCGCAGAACGACCGCTTGCAGATCCAGCCCGCCTCTGGTCTCGGGGTCAGTTCCAACCCGCGCCGCCGCGACCACAGGTCGGCCGCGAACTGACGCACGCCGGGGCGCACCACGACCGCGGCCTCGGCCTGCCGCCAGGCCGCATTGGTCCCACCGTCGCCGATCCACAGATCAGGCGCCGCCGGTCGCGGCCAGATCAGCACCGCCGCCGCCAGCGGCAGACCCAGCCAGCGCAACCGCCCCCGCCACAGACAGATGAACAGGATGCCCAGGAAGGCGACCGGCAGAGCCGCCGCCGGAGCGCTGGCGATGGTCCGAACCGCCCCCGGCAGGCCCGCCGTCCAGTGGCCGATGGCCAGCATCAGATCGACGCCCTTGCCCGCCAGCCACAGGAAGGGCGCGCCCAGCCCCAGCGGCTCCAGCGCCGCGCCCAGCGCCAGCGCCGGCATCAGGATGAAGTCCGCGACCGGCGCCGTGCCCAGGTTGGCGATCAGGCCATAGACGGCGGTGCGGTTGAAATGCTGCATGGCGAACGGCCCGGTCGCCATGCCCGCGACCAGACTGGCGGTGCAGGCGATCAGCAGCCAACTGCCCAGCCTCTGCGCCGCCACGATGGGCCAGGGCGCGGAGATCTCCTTGATCCGGCGCGGCCAGACCTCGGACAGCGCTACCAGAGCCGCTGTCGCCGCAAACGACATCTGGAACCCTGGCGTGACGATGGCCTCGGGTTGCAGCAACAGAACCGTGAAAGCCGCCACCGCCAGGGCGTGCATGGTCACCGCCTGACGATCCAGCAGGATGGCGACAAAGGCGATGGATGCCGTGATCGCCGCCCGCTCGGCGGGCGGCGGCGCGCCCGACACCACCAGATAGGTCCCGACCGCGATCAGCCCCGCGACCGCCGCGACCTTCTTGCCCGACACCCTGAGCGCCAGCCACGGCCAAAGCGCGACGCCCAGCCGCACGGCGAAGAAGACAAAACCGCCGACGATGGCCATGTGCAAGCCCGAGATCGACAGGATATGCGCCAGCCCGGAATCGCGCATGGCGTCCAGATCCTCGCGCCCGATCCAGGTCTCGTGT
Organism: Brevundimonas sp. UBA7506; assembly: GCF_002479495.1. Classification (GTDB taxonomy): domain Bacteria; phylum Pseudomonadota; class Alphaproteobacteria; order Caulobacterales; family Caulobacteraceae; genus Brevundimonas. The sequence continues at coordinate 338,374 of NZ_DLNQ01000005.1, read as the reverse complement.
CCCGTGGTCATGGCGGCGGCGATTCCGCCCGTCCGCTCGCCCAGCCGCGCCACGATCCGCTGCGCCAGGGCATAGCGGGCAGCATTGATCTTCATCGCCATCCGCACCCGCCATGGCGGCTCTGGCAGAGCGGTCGGCCGCGTCTGGCCCAGAGCGAACAGCGTCCCGCCCATGCCCTGGAAGAAAGCATTGCGGCCGAAGTCATAGGCCCCCGGACTGGCCGGCGCCGGCGGCGGATTCAGAATGCCGTAAAGCCGCACCGCCGTCCCCGGCGCCGGCGGCTCGTCCCGCACCGTCGCCCGCAACCGAACCGGCGTCGCCTCGGGCGCCAATCCCCTGATCCGCACCGGCGCCACGACGATTCGCGCGCCGCGCTCGCCGGGGCTGTCGACATCCATGACCCAGGCCTCGACCATGGTCGGTTCGGCCAAGGTCGGCGCGATCGGCCCGCTGACCGCCTCGGTCCTGAGTTTGGCGACCGCCGCCCCGCCGCACAGGCAAGCCAGCATCAAGAGCAGCAGGGTCCAGCGCGGCGCCAGCCCCACCCGCCGCCCTGCCAGCCAGACCCCGCCTGTCAGCCCCGCCGCCAGCATCAGCGGCCATCCCGCCGGCTCGATCTTCAACGCGAAATAGATCGCACACCCGCCGCCAAAGAAGACCGGCGCCCACAATCGCCACCGATCCGTCTGCGCCGCGACCTCGACGCGCCCCCCGTCAAGAACCCTTAAGGCAAGGCTTCGCTTTGGCGCGCGCGGGCGTATAAGGGCCTCCGCAACGGACCCTTCCTGAATGACCTCCCCTTCCTCGACTATCGTCACCCGCTTCGCCCCCTCGCCCACAGGCTACCTGCATATCGGCGGGGCGAGAACCGCGTTATTCAACTGGCTGTACGCCAGGAGCCGGGGCGGGAAATTCCTGATCCGCGTCGAAGACACGGACCGCGAGCGTTCGACCGACGACGCCGTCAAGGCCATCTTCGACGGCCTGTCCTGGCTGGAGCTGTTCGGCGACGAAGAGCCGGTCTTCCAGTTCGCCCGCGCCGACCGCCACCGCGAGGTCGCCGAGCAGTTGCTGGCCTCGGGCCATGCCTATCGCGACTTCCTGACCGCCGACGAAACCAACGCCCTGCGCGACGCCGCCAAGGCCGAGGGCCGCGACTTCGTCTCGCCCTGGCGCGACCGCGAGCCGACCGTCGACGATCTGGCCAAGCCCTCCACCATCCGCTTCCGCCGCCCGCTGGACCAGGCCGTCGTGGTTGATGACGCAGTGCAAGGCAGTGTGCGCTGGGAATCCTCGTCGCTGGACGATCTGGTCATCGTTCGCTCGGACGGCGCCCCGACCTACAACCTGGCCGTGGTGGTGGACGACCACGACATGGGCGTGACCCACGTCATTCGCGGCGACGACCACTTGAACAACGCCGCCCGCCAGAGCCTGATCTATGACGCTCTGGGCTGGACCCGTCCGACCTTCGCCCACATCCCGCTGATCCACGGTCCCGACGGCGCCAAGCTGTCCAAGCGCCACGGCGCCCAGGCGGTTCATGAATACGCCGAGATGGGCTACCTGCCCGAGGCCATGCGCAACTATCTGGCGCGTCTGGGCTGGGCTCACGGTGACCACGAACTGTTCAGCGACGAACAGGCCATCGCGTGGTTCGACCTTCCGGGCATCGGCAAGGCCCCCGCCCGCCTCGACTTCGACAAGCTGGCCCACGTCAACGCCCACTGGATCCGCTTGGCCGAGGACGACCGTCTGGCCAAGCTGACCCTGGACGCCCATCTGGCCGCCGGCCGCGCCCTGCAGCCCGATGATGAGGCCCGCCTGCTGCGCGCCATGCCCTTCGTCAAGGACCGCGCCAAGACCGTCGTGGAACTGGTCGCCCAGACCGAGTTCGTGCTGAAGCAGCGTCCGCTCGCCCTCGATGAGAAAACCCGTGGTTTGCTAAGCGGCGAAGGCGGCGAGCGAATTTCACGACTCCGTGAACGGCTCCGTCTTTTCCAGAGCTGGGACGTTTTCGCCCTCGAAGCCGAACTTAAGGTCTTTGCTGAGGAAGAGGGCGTAGGCTTCGGAAAAATAGGCCCTTCCATGCGCGGCGCTTTGACTGGCGGCTCGGTGTCGCCCGACATCGCGCGGATTCTTGCAGCCCTGGGACGCGACGAAGGTCTGGGGCGCTTGGATGATGCGCTGCAACAGACTAAGTGAACACCCATAACCACGCAGGCCGACGCCTCCCCGCGCCCGGTCGAAGGAAAACAAAAGGGGCCTAGATGACTGAACAAGCGAAACCCGCCGGCACGGCGACCTTCACCTACGGCGACAAGAACGTCGAACTTCCCGTCCTCGCGGGCTCGACCGGACCGGACGTCATCGACATCCGCAAGCTGTACGGCGCGACCGGCGCCTTCACCTTCGACCCGGGCTTCACCTCCACGGCCTCGTGCGAATCGGCTCTGACCTACATCGACGGCGACGCCGGCGTGCTGCTGCACCGCGGCTATCCCATCGACCAGCTGGCCGAGAAGTCGAACTTCATTGAAGTCTGCCACCTGCTGCTGCACGGCGAACTGCCGACCGCCGCCCAGTACGAGAAGTTCGAGCAGAGCGTCACGCGGCACACCATGCTGCACGCCCAGTTCGACCGCTTCTTCGAAGGCTTCCGCCGCGACGCCCACCCCATGTCGATCATGGTCGGCACTGTCGGCGCCCTGTCGGCCTTCTATCACGACAGCCTGGACATCCATGATCCGGTGCAGCGCGACATCTCGGCCATCCGCCTGATCGCCAAGATGCCGACCATCGCCGCCCGCGCCTACAAGTACCACATCGGCCAGCCCTTCATCTCGCCGCGCAACGACCTGTCGTACGCCGAGAACTTCCTGCGCATGTGCTTCGCCGTTCCGGCCGAGGATTATGTGGTCGATCCGGCCCTGGTCCGCGCCATGGACCGCATCTTCACCCTGCACGCCGACCACGAGCAAAACGCCTCGACCTCGACCGTCCGTCTGGCCGGTTCGTCGGGCGCCAACCCGTTCGCCTGTATCGCCGCCGGCATCGCCTGCCTGTGGGGCCCGTCGCACGGCGGCGCTAACGAAGAAGCGCTGAACATGCTCAAGGAAATCGGTACGCCGGACCGCATTCCTGAGTTCATCCAGGGCGTTAAGGACCGCAAGTACAAGCTGATGGGCTTCGGCCACCGCGTGTACAAGAACTACGATCCGCGCGCCAAGGTCATGCAGCAGTCGGCCTATGAAGTGCTGGCGGCTACCGGCCGTGAAAACGATCCGCTGTTCCAGGTCGCCAAGGAACTGGAACGCGTCGCCCTGTCGGACGAATACTTCACCTCGCGCAAGCTGTTCCCGAACGTCGATTTCTATTCGGGCATCACCCTGTCGGCGATGGGCTTCCCGACCACCATGTTCACCGTCCTGTTCGCCCTGGCGCGCACCGTGGGCTGGATCTCGCAGTGGCAAGAAATGATGTCGGATCCGACCCAGAAGATCGGTCGCCCGCGTCAGCTCTACACCGGCCCGACGCAACGCAACTACGTGCCGATCGAACAGCGCGGCTAAGGCCGTGTCAGGTCGAGAAGGCTGCGCCTTCTGACCACGGCCAAATAAAAACGAAGAACGCCGGGGCGAAAGCTCCGGCGTTTTTTGTTCACCCCACGCCGCCGAAACGGCTCCGCCATGCTAGGGAATCAACATGAGCGACCACAAAGACGACGCCCCCGCCGCCGAGACCCCCGCCCAGAAGGCGCTGCGCCTGAAACAGGCCGCCCTGAAAGCGCGCTCCGGCCCGCCCCAGAAGGGCGGCCTGCAGCGCGACAAGTCGATCACGGTAAAGTCCGGCACGAACAAGCCCTGGATGACGCGCTAAGCGGCCGTCTTGGGAGTCCGCTCAGGGTGGAAAGCGGTCTTTCGCCCTAGCGGCCGGGGAAGGACGCTAGGAGGGATGGTTCGTGCGCTCAATCCTCGCGAAAGCGCAACGTGAATTCAACGCGCGATCCCGCGCGGGAATTTCCTCTCAGGCGGGCTTCTGGCTTGGAAGCAGAGGCCAACGCGATCGCACCGAAGCCTTTGCCTTCTGGACGCTCGCTGACGATGCGACAGTCCGCTAGCTTCGATCATCACCGACGGCACAGTTCAGAGTGACGGCGCCATCACGTTCGGTTGGGGTGAAGCTCCTGCCATAGACCGGCGTGCCATCGGCCGCAGTGCCGACGAGTTGCCCGCTAGATGCGCAGCCGCTGACGGCCAGGGCACATCCTAGCGCCGCAATCAACGATCGAACCTTCATGCGCGCCTCCGCTTTGCCGGGAGGCTAGATCAGGGGATAGCGGAGCTCAACCGCGGACGTCGGGAATGTCCACAACGGGTCGAACGCGGACGCGCTTTGAGCCACCACACACACCGACGTTACAGTCTGCACCTTCAGCCCTTTCGAGCCGCAATCACCCGCAGGACGGCGTCAGCCGCCAGTTCCGACGGGTCGTGTCCGCCCCGCCCCATCAGGTCCAGCGCGGCCGTCTGACGCGCAGCCTGATCAGCCGCCGCCTGCGGGTCGGCTAACAGCCGCCCGACCGCCTCGGTCAACTTCTCGGGAGTGGCGTCGTTCTGGATGAACTCGGGCGCGATGCGCTCGTCGGCGGCGATGTTGAACAGGGTGATGTGTTTGGCCGTCACCAGCTTCTTCATCAGCAGATAGGACAGGCCGTCGATCTTGTAGGCGATGACCATGGGCGCACCGGCCAGGGCCAGTTCGGTGGAGACCGTGCCGCTGGTGGCCAGGGCGACATTGGCCGCCTTCATCGCATCATACTTTTCGGCTTCGGGCGCCAGATGGGCGCGGAAGGGCCAGGCGGCGACACGACCCGCGACATCAGCGGCGACGGTGCCGGCGGCGACCACGGCGATCTCCAGCGACGGGTTCGCCGCCTTCAGGCGCTTCACCGTCGCCTCGAAGACGGGCGTCATCCGCGTGATCTCGCTGGGTCGGCTGCCCGGCAGGACCAGCAGCAAGGGCGCATCGGCGGCGATTCCACGGGCGGCGCGGAAACGGGCGCCGTCGGCGCCAGCCATGTCGACATGCAGGGCCTGTGACCCCACGACCGTCGTCGGCAGACCCTCGCGCTCGAACCAGGGCGCGTCAAAGCTGTAGAGCGACAGCAGATGATCGACGCTGGCGGCCAGGGTCTTGGCCCGACCCGGACGCGAGGCCCAGACCTGTGGTCCGACATACTTGATCAGCGGCACGCCGGGCAGCACCTCGCGCAGAGCCTTGGCCACGCGGATAGTGAAGCCCCAGCTGTCGATCAGGACGACCGCGTCGGGCCGCTCGGCCTTGGCCAGTTCGATCGTGTCCGCCACCCGGCGCTTGACTAGACCGTAGGCCTTCAGTCCCTCGATCCAGCCCAGGATGGACAGTTCAGCGATGTCGAACGGGCTGGCGACGCCCTCGGCCGCCATCTTCGGCCCGCCGACGCCAACGAAGGTGACATCCGATCCCAGGCGCGTCTTCAGCGCTTGCGCCAGACCTGCGCCCAGGGCGTCGCCGGACGCCTCAGCGGCCACCAGCATGATCTTCAGCGGACGGCTCATCTTTCCACGCCCCAGACGAACAGGCCCAGCCGATCCGCCGCCTCGACCAGGGCTTCATGGTCGATGATGATCAACCGCCCGGCGAACCCGCCGATGCCGGCCAGCCCGGCGGCGGCCGCCAGCTCGACCGTGCGCGGCCCGATGACCGGCATATCCACCCGCAGGTCCTGGATCGGCTTGGGCGCCTTGCCCAGCGCCCCCTTCAGCGCGCCGGGCGCGCCACGCAGGTCGGCGGGAAGACCCGCGACGCGGCGCAGCATCTCGTCCGTGCCCTCCTGCGCCTCGACCGCGAGAACCAGACCGTCGCAGACGACCGCGCCCTGACCGATATCCAGTTCACCTGATTTTTCAGCGACGTGCAGCGCCTTCCTCAGGTCCTGCAGTTGCTCCCCTGTCGGCGTAACCGCGCCCAAGGCGCCCGGTGCCAAGGCCTCGCCGCCCAGAATGTCGTCGGCGCCCTCGACCGCATATCCCTCGGCCTCGAACACCGACAGGATCTTGCGCAACAGGGCGTCGTCGCCCTTGGCGGCCGCCGCCACGATGCCAGGCAGCAGGGTCGCCCCCTTGAAATCCGGCTTCAGCGTCTTGAAATCAGGCCGGTTCACATAGCCCGCGAAACAGACGGCCTCACAACCCTCGGCCTTCATCGCCTTCAGGATACGGCCGATCTCGGCCATGCCGAACTCTACGCCCGGCCAGCGCACCAGATGCTCGTCGGCGAAGCCCGCCAGACGGATGATGAAGACCGCCCGCCCCTCGGCTTCGCACCGCGTCGCAATACGGATAGGCAGATCACCGGAACCCGCGATCAGGGCCAGCTTGGGCGCCCCAGATTCCGGGCTTGTCATTCCGCGTCCGGCAGGCAGAGCGGCCGCTTGGCGCCGTCGCGGATGAAGGCGACGATCTCCATGATCTCGGGCAGGTCGGCATAGGTCGTTTCGACCCGGTCCAGACGCTCGGCGAAGACGCCCTCGCCCTCGAACAGGTCGCGATAGGCGGCCAGCAGGCGACGCACGGCGTCCTTGCCGTAACCCTTGCGCTTCAGCCCGATCAGGTTGAGGCCGTGCAGGCTGGCGTGGTTGCCCCAGGCCGAGCCATAGGGGATGACGTCGCGCGTCACGGCGGCCAGACCGCCGACGATGGCGCCCTGCCCCACCCGGCCGTTCTGGTGCACGGCGCACAGGCCGCCCAGGAAGACCTTGTCGCCGACCTGGGCGTGGCCGCCCAGGGTGGCGTTGTTGGCCATGACGACATTGTCGCCAACGACGCAGTCGTGGCCGACGTGGGCGCCGGTCATGAACAGGCCGTTCGAGCCGACGCGCGTCACGCCCGTCCCCTGCGGCGTGCCGCGATTGAAGGTGGCGTGCTCGCGGATGACGTTATCGGAGCCGATCTCCAGCCGCACTGGCTCGCCCTTGTAGCCGTTGTGCTGAGGATCGCCGCCGATGACGGCGAAGGGATGGATGACCGTCCGCGCGCCGACACTGGTGTCCTGCTGAACCACCACATGGCTGACCAGCTTGACACCCTCGGCCAGGGTCACACCCGGGCCAACGACGCACCAGGGGCCGATCACGACCCCGTCGGCGATCTGGGCCGAGGCGTCGATGACGGCGGTCGGGTGGATGGTCACTGGGCGGGCTCCGCCACGGTGACGACCATGGCCATGAACTCGGCCTCGGCGGCCAACTTGCCGTCGATGAAGGTCTCGCCGCGGAACTTGTAGGCGTCGCCGCGCGCGCGGATCACCTTGACCTCCATGCGCAACTGGTCGCCCGGACGGGCGGGCTTGCGGAAGCGCACGCCGTCGATCGACATGAACATGATGACCTTGTCGGCCACGGCCACATCCAGCGACTTGGACATCAGCAGGGCGCCGGTCTGGGCCATGGCCTCGACGATCAGGACGCCGGGCATGACCGGGTCGATCGGGAAGTGGCCCGGAAAGAAGGGTTCGTTGTGCGTGACGTTCTTGATGCCGACGATCGAGGTCGCCGCCACGAAATCCTCGGCCTTGTCGACCAGCAGGAAGGGATAGCGGTGCGGCAGGCGACGCATCACCTCGGCGTAGTCGATCTTGTTGTCTTCGCTCATTCTTTCGATTCCTTCGCGCCCTTCTTCTGGGACGCCTGTTTGGACAGCCACACCGTCTCGCGCAAGAACTGGCGCAGCGGCTTGGCGGGATAGCCGGACCAGATCTCTCCCGGCGGAATATCGGCCAGGACGCCGCCGCCGGCCGCGACGCGCGCGCCTTCGCCGATGGAGATGTGGTCGCCCACGCCCGCCCGGCCGCCGAAGATGCAGTTGTCGCCGGTCGTGACCGAGCCTGAGATGCCCGTGTGTGCGGCCATCAGATTATTGCGCCCGATGACGCAGTTGTGGCCGATCATGACCAGATTATCGATCTTGGTGTTCTCGCCGATGACGGTGTCGTCATAGGCGCCCCGGTCGATGCAGGAGTTGGCGCCGACCGTCACCCCGTCCTGCAGGATGACCCGGCCCAACTGCGGAATGTCCACCGGACCGGCCTTCGACCCTGCGGCGCCGAAGCCCGATTCGCCGATCCGCGCGCCGGCCAACAGCTTCACCCGGTCGCCCAGCAGAGCGAAACCAATGGTCACGCCCGGGCTGATCAAGCAGTCGCGGCCGATCTGGACGCCCGGCCCGACGACGGTGTTGGCGCCGATACGCGTGCCGCGCCCGATGCGGACCCCCTCGCCCAGCACCACGCCCGGCTCGATCACCACGGAGTCGTCCTCGGCGGCCTCGGCGGCGGTGATGGCCCGGTCTAGGCGGATCGGTCGGTGCAGCACGGCCGAAGCCCGCGCCCAGCTCGCCTGCGCCTCGTCCGAGACGATGACGGCGGCGCCGGCGGGCGCCAGCTCGACCGCCGATGCCGGCACGATCACGCAGCCGGCTTTCGTTTCAGCCAAGGCGGCCGCGAACTTGCGGTCACCCAGAAACGCAATCGCGCCCCGGTCCGCTGTGGACAGGGGCGCAACGGCCGAGATGACGACTTCGCCGCCCCGGATGACCTCCCCGCCGATGTGCTCGGCGAGGACAGCGACCGTCAGGGGCGACAGGGTCTGAAAGAACCTCGGATCGGGCATGGCCCGTCTTACGACTGCGGCTGCGCCGGAACCGGCATACGGTTGAAGCTGACCGTCGGCAGAGCCGTGTTCAGGCGCTGGATGACCAGCGGCGTCACGTCCATGGCCGGGTTCATGATGAAGACGCTTTCGCGGTCAACCAGGATGCCGCAACCCTTTTCTTGATAGACGGCGACCAGGATCGGCTCGATGGCTTCCGAGATCTTCTTGCGCTGTTCGGCCAGGGTGTAGCGCAGTTCGTTGTCGCGGGTCTGCTCCAGTTGCTGGGCTTCCTGAGCACGCTGCTGCAGGGCCTGACGACGCTGGTTCAGTTGGTCGGCCGGGATGGTGGTCGCGCCCTGCTGCAGGGCCTGATACTCGGTTTGCAACTGCGTGGCGTAAGGGGTGATCTCACCCTGAACTTCCTGCGCCAGTTGCTCCATGCGGGCCTGAACGGCTTGGCCGACGGTCGACTGGGCCAGGGCCTGCTGGTTGAAATAGACGCAGACGCCCGGGATCACCGGGCCGGGGTTGGCCGGACTTTGCGACTGGGCCAGGGCCGACGAGGCGGCCAGCGAAGCGACGGCGAAAGCGCTGATAGCGAACAGTTTCATCTTGAACCTTTGAGCAGTCTGGAAGGCTGCAGTTAGAACTGGGTCGAGGTGGAGAAGCGGAAGGTCTCGGTCTTGTCGTAGTCTTCCTTGGACAGAACCTTGGACAGGTCGAAGCGGATCGGCCCCATCGGCGAACGCCAGTGGATGCTGAGGCCCGCAGCGGCCCTCAGGGCGAGATCGTCCACGATGTTCGGATTGGGGGCGCCTGTGACAGAATCGACCTGATAACGGTCGTCCAGCATGCCCAGGGTGCCGACATCCGCGAACAGCGAGGTCTTGATGCCGTATTCTTCAGGCAGATAGTTCGGCACCGTCAGTTCAACCGTTCCGATGGCGTAGAAGTTGCCGCCCAAGGCGTCGGTCGTCGTCAGGTCGCGTGCGCCCATACCGGCGGTTTCAAAGCCGCGGAAGGTGTTGCCGCCCTTGAAGAACCGATCGTTGATCCGGATGGGATCGCCGTTCCAGCCGCTGACGTAACCGGTCGAGCCTTGCAGGCTGACCACCCATTTCGGCGTGATGCCATAGTACCAGGACGCGTCGGCCTCGGTCTTCAGGTAGTTCACGTCGCCGCCGATACCGGCGAAGTCCTGACGCAGGGACGCCGACCAGCCGCGCGTCGGGCGAACCGGATCATTGGTCCGGTTGACCATCAGCGTGTAGCCCGCCGACGAGTTGAGGAACGACCCCGCCTGATCGCAGAGCGCCGACGACCCGGTGCCGTTGCAGTAGCCGAACGGAATGATGACTTCGTCGGACTTCAGGAAGTACCGCACGCTGAAGCGCGAATAGCCGTTCAACGGATAGCTGAGACGCAAACCGCCGCCGGTCGAGCGATAGTCGTACGAGGAGTACTCGCTCAGATCGTATCGCGTGTGGAACAGATCGAAGCCCGCCCCCACGTCGCGCCCCAGGAACTTCGGCTCGGTGAAGCGGAAGTCGATCTGCTGACGCAGCGAACCCCATTCCGCGCGCGCCACGAAGTTCTGGCCACGACCACGGAAGTTGCGCTCGGTAATGCCCAGGTTCAGGACGAAGGAATCGACCGAGCTGAAGCCGGCGCCGACGGACAGTTCGCCGGTGGGTTGCTCCTCGACGGTGACGTTAACGATCGAACGGTCCGGCGCGCTGCCACGCGTCTCCTCGATCTTGACGTCCTTGAAGAAGCCCAGGGCGCGCAGATTGTTGCGCGAGCGCTCGACCAGCGAGCGGTTGAAGGCGTCGCCCTCGCCCACCATCAGTTCGCGACGAATGACCGAGTCGAGGGTCCGCGTATTGCCGACCACGTTGATGCGATCGATGTAGACGCGCTGACCTTCCTTGATGTTGAAGGTGACGTCGACCTTGTCGGTTTCCGGGTTGGCGCGATAGGTCGGGTTGATCTCGACAAAGGCGTAACCGGCCGAACCCGCCGCGAAGGTCAGGGTGTCGACGGCGCTTTCGATGCGGTCGCTTTCATACAGGTCGCCCGAGCGGATCGGCAGCAGACGCTGCAGGAAGTCGGCGTTCAGACGATCGTTCTCGGTGACGACCTTGACCTCGCCGAAGGTGTAGCGATCGCCCTCGTCCAGCGTCAGCGTCATGCCGAAGGCGCTGTTGTCAGGCTTCAGCTCCGCCACCGACGACAGGATACGGAAGTCGTAATAGCCCCGGTTCGTATAGAATTTCCGCAGCTGCTCACGGTCGTAATCCAGGCGGTTCGGATCGTAGTTGTCGTTCGAGCTGAACAGCCGCCACCAGCTGGACTGCTTGGTGACCATAACCTCACGCAGGTCGCTGTCCGAGAAGGCGGTATTGCCCAGGAAGGTGATCGCGGCGACGCCCGTCTCCGGACCTTCGTCGATCTCGAACACCACATCGACGCGGTTCTGATCCAGTTGCACCAGCTTCGGCGTCACCGTGGCCGAGATCCGGCCCGACAGGCGGTACAGTTCGACGATCTTGCCGACGTCTTCCTGGACGCGGGCGCGCGTGTAGATGCCGCGCGGCTTGATCGTGACCTCGTCGGTCAGCTTCTTGACCGCGAGCGCCTTGTTCCCCTCGAACGTCACCTGATTGATGATCGGGTTTTCCGCGATCTCGACGATCAGGTCGCCGTTCGGCTGCAGGCCCAACTGCACGTTGGCGAACAGGTTCGTCCGGGACAGGGTGCGCACCGCGACGTCGATCGTCGCCGCGTCGATGGTGTCGCCCGGCTGGATCGGCAGGTAGGACAGGACGGTCGTCTGGTCGATGCGCTGGTTGCCGCGTACGAGAATGCGGTTGACCACGCCGCGCTCTTCCGCAGGCGCGGTCACTACGACTTGCGGGTCCTGCGCGGGCGCCGCTCCGGCGACGGGCGCCGTCTGGGCCAGCGCAGGTCCGGCCAGGCCCGCGGCGACAGCCAGGGCCAGGGCGCTGGGTCCAAGGATACGGCCACGGGTTCGGATCATAAGGCGACTGTCGTTCTGAATCATTCGGGGAACCATCGGGGGCTGGCGTCGGCTCACGAGACGAGCCCGCCGAGGAATTTGAAGAGATTGAGTTTCTGCAGGTCGTTCCAGGTCGCGAACAACATTAAACTGGCCAGCAAAGCAAGACCGACACGATATCCCGCCTCCTGAACCCTGGCCGCCACGGGCCTGCGCGCCACCGCCTCATAGGCGTAGAACATCAGATGCCCCCCATCCAACACCGGAACCGGCATCAGATTTAGAAAGCCGATTCCGACCGAAAGTATGGCGGCGAAGCTGGTCAGCGTCAGCAGGAGATTTCCCGCCATTGCCACGGGATCAGGATTGGCGGCCACCGCGGCGTTGGTCAGGGCGCCAGAAGCCTTGGCGATACCCAGGGGGCCGCTGAACTGATCGCCCGATTCACGACCGCTGAAGATCCGACCGATATAGGTGAAGGTGGTGCTCAGGATAGCGCCCGTTTCCTTGACCCCCTGCCCCATGGCGGCGATCGGCCCATAGCGGACATGGCGCACCTCATCGCGACTGGAGCCAAGGCCCAGCCCGACGCGGCCGATCGACACCCGACCGGCGATGGGGTCGTTCTCGACCCGACGCTCAGGCGTGGCGGTCAGCTGAACTTCGGTGCCGGCGCGCTCGACCGTGAAGGCCACCGGATCGCCGCTGCTCAGGGCCACCACGCGCGTGACCTCGCCGCCGTCGGCGATCAGCTTGCCGTTGACGCGGGTGATGAGGTCGCCGGGCAGGAAACCGGCGGCTGCAGCCGGCGATTCCGGCTGCACCTGCACGACCCGCGCGGGACGGAGTTCGACGCCCACCAGGCTGAACAACAGGGTGAAGATGAAGATGGCCAGCACGAAATTGGCGAATGGGCCGCCAGCAACGACTAGGGCGCGCTGCCACAAGGGCTTGAAATACAGGTAATCCCTCTCGGCGCCGTGACCATGCTCGGCCACGACTGCCTTCTTCAGCGCATCCAGCCCGGCCTTGTCCGGCACGCCCGTCGCGTCCAGATCACCGGCGAACTTGACGTAACCGCCCAGCGGCAGCCAGCCCAGACGCCATTCAACGCCGTGCTTGTCGGTACGCTGGAAGATGGCGCGGCCGAAACCGATGGAGAAGCGCTCCATCTTCACGCCGAAGGCGCGGGCCGTCAGAAAGTGTCCCAGTTCGTGAACAGTGACGACCAGGGTCAGCACCAGCAGGAACGGCACGACATAGATTAGGGCTTGCCCGATAATTCCTAGCATGCCGGTCACTGTCTCCGTCGCCCTCAGGCAGCAATCGCGAGCGAAGCGATAATGTCGTTCGCGATCCGTCGAGCCGCCGCGTCCACGGCCAAAGCCGCGTCGCAGGCGTCGTCGGACCCGGAATCCATCCCCGCGTTCGTCGCACGCTCCAAGGTGTCCGCGACGACTGCGGCAATATTGAGAAAGCCCAGCCGACGGTCAAGGAAGGCCAGGGCCGCGACTTCATTGGCCGCATTGAAGACGATGGGCGCCACGCCGCCCGCCGCCAGGGCCTCGCGCGCCAACCGCAGGGCTGGGAACCGCGCCATATCGGGCGCCTCGAAGGTCAAACGACCCAAACCGGCCAGATCCAGCCTGGGCGCGGGCCAGGCCATGCGGTCCGGCCAGGCCAAGGCGCAGGCGATCGGCGTCTTCATGTCCGGCGGACCCATCTGGGCCAGGGTCGAACCATCCACATATTCCACAAGGCTGTGGATGATTGATTCCGGGTGAACCACGACGTCGATCCGGTCGCCGCTCATGGCGAACAGATAAGCCGCCTCGATCAGTTCCAGACCCTTGTTGGCCATGGTGGCGCTGTCGACCGAAATCTTGGCGCCCATGCTCCAGTTCGGATGGGCCACGGCCTGCTCCGGCGTGATCCGGCCCATGGCCTCGCGCGGCAAGGTGCGAAAAGGCCCACCCGACGCCGTCAGCACCAGCTTCGAGACCTGCTCGGGCGCCTCGGCCGGAAAGACCTGGAATATGGCGGAATGTTCGGAATCGACAGGGATCAGCTTGCCGCCGCTGCGCTTGACCCGCTCGATCAGCGCCGGGCCGCAGCAGACCAGACTTTCCTTGTTGGCCAAAGCCAGGGTCGCGCCGGTGCCCGCCGCGGCCCAGGCCGAGCGCAGGCCCGCCGACCCCACGATGGAGGCCATGACCCAGTCCACGGGCCGGGTGGCGGCTTCGACGATGGCTTCAGGGCCAGCAGCGGCCTCGATTTCGGTCCCCGCCAGGGCGTCGCGCAGTTCCGACAGACGGGCCGGATCAGCCGTCACGGCCAGCCTGGGTCGCCAACGTCGGGCCTGTTCGGCCAGACGCGCGATATTATTGCTGCCGGTCAGCACCTCGACCTGAAACGCACCGGATCCGGCCGCCTCGGCCTGGGCCATCAGGTCCAGCGTCGACGTTCCGACCGAGCCGGTCGAACCCAGCACGCTGACCTTGCGGGCGATCATGCGCCCTGCCCCAGCATGAGGACGATGACGCGTCCAGCCGCCACGACCACGACCGCGAACATCAGGCCGTCGACTCGATCCAGCAGGCCGCCGTGGCCGGGAATGATGTTGCCCGCATCCTTGACCCCGAAGCGACGCTTCAGCGCCGATTCCCACAGATCGCCCGCCATGGTGGCCAGAGCTGCCGCCAGACCCAGGACGCCGCCCCAGAAGACGTTCAATCGGCCCATTTCCAGCCAGCCCGCCATGGCGGCGCCGGCGATCATCCCAGCCAGCAGGCCGCCAATAAAGCCGGACCAGGTCTTGTTGGGCGAAAAGCGCGGCCACAGCTTGGGCCCGCCTACGGCGCTGCCCACCAGATAGGCCAGAATGTCCGAGGCCCAAGCCACGGCGAAGACCAGAACGGTCCAGTAGAGGCCCTGCGCGTCGTTCAAATCGCGCAGCCAGATCAGCAGGACGCACGGCCAGCCGAGGTAGAGAACGCCATAGGCCGCGTCCAGCGCCTCGGCGCCGCGCGATCTCGCGAACAATCCCGCCGCCAGAGCGCCGAAGACCAGCAACACCAGCGCCAGTGACATCTGCCCGATGTGCGCCGCGACCACGGCGATGATCAGAGCCAGGGCCACGGCCGTGCCGACCGAACGCCAGAAGCGCGGCGCGCTCATCCGCGCCCACTCGAACGCCAGCAGGCCGCAAGCCGCCACCACCAGGGCGCAGAACCAGCCGCCGCCTGCCCAGGTGGCCAGCACCGCCGCCGGCGCAAGCACCACGGCCGAGGCCGCTCTCAGCCCGATGTCACCGATCTTCAACGCCATCAGCCCGCCGCCGTCTTCGCAGCGGTCACGTCCGGCGAGGCGTCGCGCCCGCCAAATCTACGCTCACGATTGCCAAATACCGACACCGCCTCGCCCAGCGCCTCGCCCCCGTAGTCGGGCCACAGGATGTCCTGGAATACCAGTTCGGCATAGGCGGCTTCCCACAGCAGGAAGTTGGACAGCCGCTGCTCGCCGGAAGTCCGCACGATCAGATCGACCGGCGGGGCACCTGCCGTCGACAGCCCAGCACCGAGGTCCTCCTCGGTGACGTCACCGTCAAACTGTCCGGCGCGAGCCTGATCGACCAGCCGCTGCGCCGCATCGACGAGATCCGCCCGGCCGCCGTAGTTGAAAGCCACCTGCAGCAGGAAGGCCATATTGTGCGCCGTCTGCGCTTCGGCGCGATCGACGATGGCGGCGATATCGCTGGGCAGACCCTTGCGACGACCCAGGACGCGAATGCACACGCCCGCCTCGTCCAGACGCTTCAGATCGCTGCCGACAAAGGCCCGCACCAGACCCATCAGGTCCGACACCTCGTCCGCTGGCCGGCTCCAGTTTTCGGTCGAGAAGCCGAACACGGTCAGACAGCGGATGCCGAAATCCGGCGCCGCCTTGATGGTGCGACGCAGCGCCTGGACCCCCTCGCGGTGACCCATGACGCGCGGCAAACCGCGACGCTCGGCCCAGCGACCGTTGCCGTCCATGATCAGGGCGACGTGACGAGGCCCCTTCTCAGGCGCCGTGGCGACGGTCTCGGCCGACATTGTTAAGATCCCTCCCGACGCGAAGCTGCGTCAGACCTGCATGATCTCGACTTCCTTGGCCTTCAAGGCCTCGTCAATGCGCTTGATGGCCGCGTCGGTGTCCTTCTGGACCTCGGCTTCCATCTTCTTCTGTTCGTCCTGGCTGATCTCGGCGGCCTTTTCAGCCTTCTTGAGATCGTCATTAGCGTCGCGGCGCACGTTGCGCACGGCGATCTTCTGCTGTTCTGCGTACTTGCCGGCCAGCTTGACCAGATCCTTGCGGCGCTCTTCGGTCAGCGGCGGAACCGGAATGCGCAGGGTCTGACCGTCCACGATCGGGTTCAGGCCCAGACCGGCGGCGCGAACAGCCTTCTCGACCGGTCCCACCATGCCCTTGTCCCAGACGTTGACCGAGATCATGCGCGGCTCGGGCACGCTGATGGCGGCCACAGCGTTCAGCGGCGACGTCGAGCCATAGGCCTCGACCTGGACAGGGTCGAGAAGGCCCGCATTGGCCCGACCCGTCCGCAGCCCGGCGTAGTCTTCCTTCAGCGAGGCGACGGACTTGTCCATCCGGTCCCGGTAGGTCTTGAGGTCGGGCTTGGCCATGGTGGTTCCTTGGTCTGGTCGTTCGGAGCGAGAGCCGCTTACGCGGCCTTGTTGGTGATGACGGTGAAGGTGCCGTCGCCGCGCAGGGTCTTGCGCAGCGAGTCTTCCTCACGGATCGAGAAGACGACGATCGGAATGTCGCTGTCGCGCATCAGGGCGATGGCCGAGGCGTCCATGACGCGCAGGTCCTTGGCCAGGACCTCCTGATAGGTCAGCGTCTCATAGCGCGTGGCGTTCGGATCCTTCTTGGGATCGGCGGTATAGACGCCGTCCACGCTGGTGCCCTTCAGCAGGGCGTCGCAGCCCATTTCCGCGGCGCGCAGGGCGGCGCCCGAGTCGGTCGTGAAGAAGGGAGCGCCTACGCCGGCGGCGAAAATCACCACCCGTCCCTTTTCCAGGTGCCGCATGGCGCGACGACGAATGTAAGGCTCGGCGATGGCGGCCATGGGAATGGCGCTCTGGACCCGCGTATCGACGCCGATCTTCTCGAGCGCGCCCTGCATGGCCAGGGCGTTCATGATGGTGGCCAGCATGCCCATGTAGTCAGCGTTGGCGCGATCCATGCCCTCTGCCGCCTTCGACAGGCCGCGGAAGATGTTGCCGCCGCCGATGACGAGGCAAATCTCCACGCCTTCGCGCGCCACCCGCGCCACGGCCGCCGCCACGACATCCACCGTCTTCATGTCGATGCCGTAGGACTGATCCCCCATCAGGACCTCGCCCGAGACCTTCAGCAGGACGCGCTTGTATCGGAAGTCGGAAGGGGCGTCAGGCATGGGTATGGGTCCGTGGATACAGGGGTTACGCATCCGCGCGAGGTGAATCGGCGGCTCATCATAGACGAAGGGCGCGCCGGCCATCAAAGCCGAACGCGCCCTTTTGAAAATTCTTCCCTTTCAGGAAGAAACTTCGGTGTTAGTTGCCGCCGGTCATCGAGGCCACTTCGGCCGCGAAGTCAGGGGTCTCGACCTTCTCGACGCCTTCACCCAGGGCCAGACGGACGAAGCCGGCCAGACGCAGGTTCGAAGAGCCCAGTTCCTTGCCCGAGTTGGCGACCAGTTGTTCGATGGTCACGTCGGGGTCCATGACGAACGGCTGCTTCGACAGCACCACGTCCTTCTGGAACTTGTTGATCTGACCCTCGACGATCTTCTCGATCATGTTGTCGGGGCGACCTTCTTCCTTGGCCTTTTCGATCAGAACGGCACGTTCCTTCTCGATGGCGGCCGGGTCCAGATCGTCGGTGTTCAGCGACAGCGGCGCCGTGGCGGCGACATGCATGGCGATCTTGCGGCCCAGTTCGCGCAGGGCTTCCTGGTCGCCTTCGCCTTCCAGGGCCACCAGCACGCCGATGCGGCCGACGCCCGGCGAGACGGCGTTGTGGACGTAGGTCGAAACCACGCCTTCATCAACGGCCAGACGAGCGGCGCGGCGCAGTTGCATGTTCTCGCCGATGGTGGCGATCAGCTGGGTCACTTCGTCCTGAACCGTGCGGCCGTTTTCCAGGGTCGCGCCGTGGATGGCGTCGACGCCGTCGTGGTGCAGGCCCAGTTGGGCGAACGACTTGGCGGCGTTCTGGAACAGGTCGTTGCGGGCGACGAAATCGGTTTCCGCGTTGAACTCGATGGCGGCGGCGACTTCGCCCTTGCCTTCGGCGCGGACGGCGACGGCGACCAGGCCTTCAGCGGCGACGCGGTCGGCCTTCTTGGCGGCCTTGGACAGGCCCTTGGCGCGCAGCCAGTCGATGGCCGCGTCGATGTCGCCGTTGTTCTCAACCAGCGCCTTCTTGCAGTCCATCATGCCGACGCCCGAACGCTCGCGAAGCTCCTTCACGAGGGCGGCAGTGATCTCGGCCATGTTCTTCTCCTGGAAATTCAAATGAGCGGCCGGGCTTGAATAGCCCGGCCGCATGTCAGTTTGGCGTAGGTCCAATCACCGATCAGACCCCGAGGACGTTTAGCCCTCGACCTTTTCTTCAGTCGTCGCGAGCAGTTCTTCTGCAGCGCCTTCCGTGCCGGCCGGAGCGGCTTCAGCAGCGGCCGGAGCAGCGGCTTCACGCAGCATCGGCTCGACCGGAGCTTCCGAAGCGCCCAGATCGATGCCCGAGGCCGAAGCACCGGCGGCCAGGCCGTCCAGGACGGCGTCGGCGATCAGGTCGCAGTAGGTCTGGATGGCGCGGGCGGCGTCGTCGTTGCCCGGGACCGGGTAGGTGATGCCGTCCGGATCCGAGTTGGTGTCCAGGATGGCGATGATCGGGATGTTCAGCTTGCGGGCTTCCTGGATCGCGATCGACTCTTTGTTGGTGTCGATGACGAACATGATGTCCGGAATCGAACCCATGTCCTTGATGCCACCCAGCGACAGCTCAAGCTTGTCCTTCTCGCGCTGCAGGTTCAGCAGCTCTTTCTTGACGCGGCCTTCGCCGCCGGCGGCCAGGACGGTTTCCAGCTCGCGCAGGCGGGCGATCGAACCCGAGACGGTGCGCCAGTTGGTCAGCGTGCCGCCGAGCCAGCGGTTGTTCATGTAGTACTGGGCGCAGCGCGTGGCGGCTTCGGCGACCGGGCCGGCGGCCTGGCGCTTGGTGCCGACGAACAGGACGCGACCGCCCTTGGCGGCGACGTCGCGAACGGCGACCAGGGCCTGGTGCAGCAGCGGCATCGTCTGCGACAGGTCGATGATGTGGATGTTCGAGCGCGAGCCGAAGATGTAGCGGTCCATCTTCGGGTTCCAGCGGTGCGTCTGGTGGCCGAAGTGAGCGCCAGCTTCCAGCAGCGTACGCATCGAGAATTCAGGCAGAGCCATGATCGTTGTATCCTTTTTCCGATCAAACCTAGCGTGAGCGAGTAAAAGGACCGGGCGGTCCCTCGGAACGGTGCAGACCGGGATGTCTCCCCGGACCGCGCCACGCCCACGTGCGAAGTGCGCGCGCTCTCTAGGCGGATTGATCGGAAAAGGCAAGCCAATCAGTCAGAAGCTGCGCCCATCCACGCGCTTGGCGGTCCAGCCCCACGGTTCCACATCCGTCAGGGTCCGCACATTGATCGCCGCCACCTCGGACCCGTCGGGCGCCACGCCGTAACCGAAGGGCTGAACTCCGCAGGTCCTGCAGAAGCGATGGTCGATCTTGTGGTGGTTGAAGAAGTAGGAGGTCGTCGCCTCCTCCCCCGCTGTCAGCCGGAATGCAGCTCGCGGCGCGAAGGCCAGGACAAAGCCCTTTCGGTAACAGTGCGAACAGTTGCACTCGATCAGGCCCTCCAGCCCGACCTCGACCTCATAGGCCACCGCGCCGCAGTGGCAGGATCCCTTGTGCACGGCCATGTTCGCTCTCCTCCCTCAGGATGTCGGCAGACTGTATTCCAGATCGTAGTTGTGGACGCCGTCCACGATCGTCAGGTGAAAGACCCCGGCGATCCCCGTCAGTTCCCCTGCCCCCGATCCCGGCACGATGGTGATCAGCAGTTCCTGCGCGCCTCGATCCATCAGACCGCGATGCACCAGAGTGAAGGCTCCCTCGCGCCCGTCGATTGCGCCGTGCACCCGGTCGATGGCGACATAGGCGCCCGACCGCTCGGGGCTCATGGTCGCCAGCATCTCGCCAGCGGCGGTTCCCGTCAGGTCGCCGTGAAAGGTCTTGGCCAGAAGCATGCGTCCCGGCGCGTCCGAGGCGGCGCCCTCCGCCGGCTGGACCGGGGTGATGACGACCTCAAAGGTCCCGCGCGCATTCTTCATGACCAGCCCCTCGCTCATCAGGCGTCCTCCAGCATCACAACGCCCGGCGCTGACTTCAACGCCCCGCGCAGGGCCGCATCCAGTCGATAACGACCCG
The DNA here is from genome assembly GCF_002479495.1 of Brevundimonas sp. UBA7506. GTDB lineage: Bacteria > Pseudomonadota > Alphaproteobacteria > Caulobacterales > Caulobacteraceae > Brevundimonas. The sequence continues at coordinate 318,155 of NZ_DLNQ01000005.1, read as the reverse complement.
GCAGCTTGATCTCGATCTCAGTGCGCCCGCCCAGCGTGGCCTGAAGCCAGACCTCGCCGCCCTTGCCCTGGGCCCGGGCCCGATCCAGACGCGCCTTCAGCGCCTCGGCGTCGGCCGACTGCGCCGACAGCACCACCCGCAAGCCGATCTGGGTGTCGTCCAGCAGGGTCTCCATCCGGCTGGCGTCATCGCCGAAGAAGCGCACCTCGCCGTCCGCCGACTTGGCCCGCACCTTGACCAGGACCGAAGCGCCGACCTCGAGGATGTCCCGGCAGCGCCGCAGCTGTTCCGGCGGGAACAGGCATTCGAATTCCCCCGTCGGGTCCGAGAAGGTGACGAAGGCGAACTTTTCGCCGCTCTTGGCGCTTGCTCGCTCCTGACGACGACGCACGACGCCCGCCATAAGGAAGGCCTCGTGCCCCGCCTCGGCCAGGCCCTGCGCCTCGGCCACGAAGGTCACGCGCTTGCGTTTCAGCGCCGGGGTCAGATCCTCCAGGGGGTGGCCCGACAGGTAGAAGCCGACCGCCGCCAACTCCTGATCCAGCTTGTCAGGCCCGGCCCAGGGCTCGACGCTCTTCAGGCGTGGCCGCGCGGCCCCCGCCTGATCCGCGCCGAACAGGCTGACCTGCGACGAGGCGCGCTCGGCGGCGACGCTCTGGCAATAGGCGATCAGGGTGTCAGCCTGTTCGAACAACTGGCGGCGATTGGGGTTCAGGCTGTCGAATGCCCCGGCCTTGGCCAGACCTTCCAGCGCCCGCTTGTTGACCGCCTTGGGATCGACCCGCTCCAGGAAGTCGAAGATGTCGGCGAACGGCCCGCCTGCATCGCGCACCTCGACGACGTGCTTCATCGCCTCCAGACCCACGTTGCGGATGGCGCCCAGGGCGTAAAGCACGCTGCCCTGCCCGTCCTTCCACGCCACGTCGAAGTCGGCGGAGGACCGGTTGATGTCAGGAGCCAGCACCGGGATCTCGAACCGCCGGCAGTCCTGATAGAAGACCGCCAGCTTGTCGGTGTTCGACAGGTCGAGGCTCATCGAGGCGGCGAAGAACTCGACCGGATGATTGGCCTTAAGCCAGCCCGTCTGGAACGAGATCAGGGCATAGGCGGCGGCGTGCGACTTGTTGAAGCCGTAGCCCGCGAACTTGGCCACCAGGTCGAAGATGGAGCCCGACTGGGCCTCCGGCACGGACTTCTCGGACGCGCCCTTGACGAAGCGGAGGCGCTGGAAATCCATCTCCTCCTTCTTCTTCTTGCCCATGGCGCGGCGCAGAAGGTCGGCTTCACCCAGGCTGTAGCCCGCCAGGATCTGGGCGATCTTCATCACCTGTTCCTGGTAGATGATGACGCCGTAGGTCTCGGTCAGAACCTCCTTCAGGCTGGGGTGCAGATAGTCCACCTCGGCCCGGCCGAATTTCCGGTCGATATAGGTGTCGATCATCTCCATCGGCCCCGGCCGGTAAAGGGAGATCAGAGCGGTGATTTCCTCGATGGATCCGCAGCGCATCTTGCGCAGGGTGTCGCGCATGCCCTGGGATTCCAGCTGGAACACCCCGACCGTCTGGCCCGAGGCCATCAGCTCATAGGTCTTGGGGTCGTCCAGCGGCAGCAGGTTCCATTCCGGCGCCGCGCCGCGCCGTTCCAGATACTCGCGCGCCCGGTCCAGCACCGTCAGGGTCTTCAGGCCCAGGAAGTCGAACTTCACCAGACCCGCCGGCTCGACCCACTTCATGTTGAACTGGCTGGCCGGAATGGTCGATCGCGGGTCCTGATAGAGCGGCACCAGCTCGGTCAGCGGCCGGTCGCCGATGACGATGCCGGCGGCGTGGGTCGAGGCGTTACGATACAGCCCCTCCAGCTCCAGCGCCGTTTCCAGCAGGGTCTTGACCGCCGGTTCGGCGTCGCGCGCCTCCTTCAGGCGCGGCTCCAGATCGATCGCCTGGGCCAGGGTCACCGGGTTGGCCGGGTTGTTCGGCACCATCTTGCAGAGCCGGTCCACCTGCCCCAGCGGCATCTGCAGCACCCGACCGACGTCGCGCAGCACGGCCCGCGCCTGCAGGGTGCCGAAGGTGATGATCTGGGCCACCCGGTCCTTGCCGTAGTGGTCCTGCACGTAGTCGATCACCTCTTCCCGCCGCTCCTGGCAGAAATCGATGTCGAAATCGGGCATGGAGACCCGTTCGGGGTTCAGGAACCGCTCGAACAGCAGGCCGAACCGCAGCGGGTCCAGATCGGTGATGGTCAGCGACCAGGCCACCAGCGAGCCGGCGCCGGAGCCCCGCCCCGGCCCCACCGGAATGCCGTGCACCTTGGCCCACTTGATGAAGTCCGAAACGATCAGGAAGTAGCCGGGGAACCCCATCTGCTGGATGATCCCCACCTCCCATTCGAGACGGTTCCAGTAGTCTTCCTCGGGCGCATAGGCCTTGTTCTTCTCAAGCCTTAGCTTCAGCCCTTCGCGCGCCTGGTGCGCCAGTTCGTCGGCCTCGGAGCGCCCGGCCCCAGTGTCGAAGCGCGGCAGGATCGGCGCCCGGGTCTGGACCAGGAAGGCGCAGCGACGGGCGATGTCGATAGTGTTGTCGCAGGCCTCGGGCAGGTCCGCGAACAGGGTCCGCATGACCTCGGCCGTCTTGAACCAGTGCTCGCCGGTGATGCGGCGCCGGTCTTCCTGACCGGTGAAGGCGCCGTCGGAGATGCACAGCAAGGCGTCGTGCGACTTCGCCTGCGCCGCCTTGGCGTAATAGACGTCGTTGGTGGCGACCAAGGGCGCCTCGTTGGCGTAGGCCCAGTCGACCAGGCCCTTCTCCGCCGCCGGCTCCTGCGGCAGGCCATGGCGTTGCAGCTCGACATAGAAGCGGTCGCCGAAGACGCGCTGCATTTCCGCCAGCGCCGCCTGGGCCTCGGCAGGCTTGTTCTGGACGAAAAGGGGATCAACCGGTCCATCGGGACCGCCCGACAGCAGGATCAGCCCCTCGGACTTATCCACAACCTGCACCCAGGGCACGCCGGGCTCGGACATTTCGCCCGCGTCGAGGTAGGCGGCGGAGGACAGGGCGCACAGGTTGAGCCACCCCTGCTCGTTCTGGACCAGCAGCACCACGGTCGGAGTCTTGGCCCAGCGTTCCGCGATCTGCCCGCCGATGCCCAGCACCGGCACGGCGCAGGCCACGATGGGCTGAACGCCCGCGTCCTTAGCAGTCTGACTGAACTCCAGAGCGCCGAACAGATTGGCGCGGTCGGCGACGGCGACAGCCGGCATTCCAGCGTCCGCCGCCATCTTGCCGATCTTGCCGGCCTTGATCGCCCCCTCCAGCAGGGAATAGGCGCTGCGGACCCGCAGATGGACAAAGCCCTGACTATTCGTCGTTTCCGCCAACACAAACTCCGCTGATCCCGATCGACGAGACCTCTCATATCCGACCGCCATGCGGTCGGGCTGTGATCATGCAGGGAGTCGATGCGGCGATCACGCCACCAGGAAAGACGCCTGCCAGATCATCCAGACGAAGCCGCCGCACGACGCAAGCGACAGCATATCCCTCACCCAGCGCGACATCGGTTTATCCCCAGCTCGGTTGTTCCTGAAACGTTCTATATTCCCCCTTTGTTCTCATTGCAAGCGCCCGAATGAAAACCCCGCCGTGGCGAGACGCCCTCGCCTTTCCCATGTTGGAGGACACAGAGATTCAAGGAGCCGCCCATGTCGTCGCGCCTTCTGCCCCTCGTCGCCGTGATCCTGACGGCGGCCTGTTCACCGGGCGAAGCGCCCGCCAGCGCCGCGCCGCTGGAGCCGCCCCCGCCCGGCTTTCAGACGGCGATCTTCGCGGGAGGCTGCTTCTGGACCGAGGAAAAGGCGTTCGACGGCCTGCCTGGCGTGCGCTCGGCGGTGTCAGGGTTTGTCGGCGGCACGCGACCCAACCCGACGTATGAGCAGGTGGTGCGCGGAGGGATGGGCTATCGCGAGGTTGTGCTGGTGACGTTCGACCCGGCCGTGGTCAGCTATCGCGCCCTGGTCGACCGCTTCTGGCGCACAATCGACCCGACCGACGCCACCGGACAGGTCTGCGATCAGGGCCCCTCCTACGTCTCGGCGGTCTATGCCACCGAGGCCCAGACGGCGACGGCGCTGGCGTCGCGAGCGGCCGCACAAGCTGCGTTGGGCGCCAAGGGCTCGGGCTTCCTTACCCCAGTCTATCCGGCCATGCGCTTCTGGCCCGCCGGTCCCGAGCATCAGGACTTCGCCAAGCGACACCCGGCCCGATACGAAGCGTACCGCATCGGCTGCGGGCGCAGCGCCCGACTGCGGGCCCTGTGGGGTGCCGCCGCGGTAGGCTAATAGGTCTGGGCCTCGGCGGCGCGTTCTTCCAGATGGCCGTCCTTCAGGGCGAAGACGCGGTCCATGTGGCCGGCCAGCTCCATGTTGTGGGTGGCGATCAGGGCGGCGACGCCCGTGGTCTTGGCCAGTTCGCGCAGGGCCTCAAACACCGCATGGCTGTTGGCGGGGTCCAGGTTGCCGGTCGGTTCGTCAGCCAGCAGCAGGCGCGGGCTGTTGGCCAGCGAGCGGGCGATGGCGACCCGCTGCTGCTCGCCGCCCGACAGTTGGGCCGGCTGGTGGGTGAAACGCTCGCCCAGACCCAGGCTAGTCAGCAGGGCCTCGGCCCGGCGACGCGCCTCAGCCTCGGAATGACCCGCGATGCGCATCGGCAGGGCCACATTATCCCGCGCATCAAATTCCGGCAGCAGGTGATGGAATTGATAGACGAAACCGATCCGTGACAGGCGTAGGCGCGTGCGCGCCCGCTCGTCCAGCCCGCCGACGTCCTCGCCGTCGATCACCACCTGCCCGCTGGTCGGCCGTTCCAGCAGACCGGCGGCGTGCAGCAAGCTCGATTTGCCCGAGCCGGACGGGCCGATCAGGCCCACGACCTCGCCCGGCATGATGTCCAGATCGACGCCCTTCAGCACCGTGAGGCCGCCGGAAGCGGTCGGATAGGTGCGGGTGATCCCACGCAGGCTGAGCGTCAGTTTCTTGTTCAGCGGACTATTCAAAGCGCAGGGCCTCCACCGGGTCGATCCGCGACGCGTTCCACGACGGCGGCAGGCTGGCGAGGCAGCTCATAAAGAAGGAGAAGAGCGCCACCCAGGTCACGTCCCACGGATCGACCAGGGCCGGAATGGCGTCCAGCATATAAACGTCGGCGTTGAACAGCTGGACCCCCAACAGGGCTTCAAGGAAGTGCTGGATCGCGCCGATGTTCAGACAGAACAGCAGGCCCAGTACCAGCCCGGCGATGGTGCCGCCGATGCCGATGGCCGCGCCCGAGACGAAGAATATGCGCAGGATCGACGAGGGGCTGGCCCCCACGGTACGCAGGATGGCGATGTCGCGGGTCTTGTTCTTCACCAGCATGACGATGCCGGAAATGATGTTCATGGCGGCGATGGCGACGACCAGGCCCAGAATGATGCTCATGGCGACGCGCTCGACCTTCAGCGCGCCCCAGAAGGCGGCCAGACGGACCCGCCAGTCGGTGACGATGCTGCCGGGTCCGGCGGCCTGCTGCACAGGCGTCAGCAGGGTCTCGACCTGGTCCGGTTCAGCCACCTTCATCTCGATCACGTCCCAGACCCCCTCCTTGCCGAAGAAGAGCTGGGCCTGTTCCAGAGGCATGAAGATGAAGGCGCGGTCGTAGTCCGCCGTGCCTGAGCTGAAGATGCCGCCGACGCGGTAGGTCTTTTCCAGACCGCCCAGATTGCCGAAGGCGCTGTCGGCGCCGGTCGGCGAATAGATGGAAATGGCGCTACCGACTCTCAGCCCCATCTGGTCGGCCAGAGCCTTGCCGATCAGAATGTTGTCGCCGCCGTATTCGCCACGGCCGAAGGATGCGATCTCCTCAGGCTTCAGGCTGTCATAGACGAACCTGGTCGAGGCCAGGTCCTGAGGCCGCACGCCGCGCACGACGCCGCCCGTCATCTGGCCGCCTGCACGGAACATGGCGGGGGATTCTGTCAGCGGCGACACCGAGACCACGCCGGGCACGTCGGAAATCCGCTTCAGCGTCGCCTCGCGGTCGGGCGAAGTGAGCACCGGCCCCTGGACATACATATGCCCGTTGAACGACAGCATCCGGCCCAGCAGTTCGCTGCGGAAGCCGGCCATGATGCTCATCACGCTGATCAGCACCGCCACGGCCAGCATGATGCCGACGAAGCTGATGATGGCGATCAGGGCGACCCCGCCCTCCTTGCGCTTGGCGCGAAGGTAGCGAAGCGCCAGTCCGATCTCCCAGGCGGAGAAGGGACCGGCGGGTTTCACGGCGGGCGGCGTGGAGGCCGTCGCGGCGTCGGTCATTGCGTCAGCAGCTCCAGGGCGGCGTCGAGCGACAGGGTTTGCTTCTCGCCGGTGGCGCGGCGCTTCAGTTCGACCACGCCGTCAGCCAGGCCCTTGGGCCCGATGGTCAGTTGCCACGGCACGCCGATCAGGTCAGCGGTGGCGAACTTGCCGCCCGGACGCTCGTCAGTGTCGTCGTAGAGGACGTCCTTGCCCAGGGCTTCCAGCTTGGCCACAGCCTCTTCACAGGCGGCCGAGACAGCTTCATCGCTGGCGCGAAGGTTGATCACCACCACGTCGAACGGAGCGACCGAGTCCGGCCAGATGATGCCGCCGGCGTCGTGGCTGGCCTCGATGATGGCGCCCAGCAGGCGCGACACGCCGACGCCGTAGCTGCCCATGTGGACCTCGGTGTCCTGACCGTCCGGTCCGGCGACCTTGGCCTTCATCGGGGCCGAGTATTTCGTGCCGAAGTAGAAGATGTGGCCGACCTCGATGCCGCGCGCCGACAGGCGGTCGCCCTCGGCGGCCTGGGCCTCGAACTGGGCCGCGTCGTGCATTTCCTCGGTCGCGGCATAGAGGGCCGTGCGCTCGTTGAACACGCCTTCCAACTGCTCGACGCTGAGGTTGTGGCCCGGCGCGTCCATCTCGACCAGCTTGCGGTCGCAGAAGACCTCGCTCTCGCCGGTCTCGGCCAGGACGATGAACTCGTGGCTCAGGTCGCCGCCGATCGGGCCGGTGTCGGCGCGCATCGGCACGGCCTTCAGGCCCAGGCGCGAGAAGGTGTTCAGATAGGCGGCGAACATGCGCTTGTAGGCGATGCGGGCCGAAGCCTCGTCCAGATCGAAGGAATAGGCGTCCTTCATCAGGAACTCGCGACCGCGCATGACGCCGAAGCGCGGACGGCGCTCGTCGCGGAACTTCCACTGGATATGGAAGAGGTTCAGCGGCAGGGCCTTGTAGCTCTTGACGTAGGCCCGGAAGATATCCGTGACCATTTCCTCGTTGGTCGGCCCGTACAGCAGCTCGCGCTCATGACGGTCGGTGATGCGCAGCATCTCGGGACCATAGGCGTCATAGCGCCCAGACTCACGCCACAGGTCGGCCAGTTGCAGCGTCGGCATCAGCAGCTCGACGGCGCCGGCCTTGACCTGCTCCTCGCGGACGACGCCTTCGATCTTGCGCAGGACCCGCAGGCCCAGCGGCAGCCAGGCGTAGATGCCGGCGGCCTCCTGCTTGATCATGCCCGCGCGCAGCATCAGCTGATGCGACACGATCTGGGCGTCGGAGGGGGCTTCTTTCAGGGTCGGCAGGAAGTAGCGCGACAGGCGCATGGCGGGAATCTCTGCAAAATCAGTCTGGCCCGAGTTTTAACCGGGCGAATGGGGCGAAAGCTAGAGCGCGGGACCGCGGCTGAAGTCCGGCAGCGGCATCCACCCCGTCCAGACGATGAAGACGATGAAGGCCCAGACGATGGCCGAGACCCAGGTCGTGGTGATGAATTTCTTCTTCAGCTGCGGATTGGCGGGCGCACCCCACTGGCTGCCGTCGGTCGGCGGCGTCTCGGCCTGCTTGGACGATCCCAGCGGCAGGATCGTGAACAGCACGATCCACCACGAGGTCAGATACAGCGCCACCAGGGTAAAGGGGCCGAGAGGCATGGGCGGTCATCCATCGGTTCGGGCGCCTTCCGCATTCCGTCCGCCTCGATGGCGGGCTAAGGGAATGGCGCGAAACAAGGACGCCGTCATGCCACAGATCACCCTGGAACACTCCCCCCATTTCGACGGGACAGATTGGCGCGCCCTGGCGCTGGAAATCCATAGGCTGTGCGTGGACCTGGTCGGCGCCACGATGCCCGCCTGCAAGACGCGCATCGTGCGCTGCGACGACCTGATCATCGCCGACGGCGACCCAGCTCAGGCCATGGTCCACTGCGACCTGCGCATCCTGACCGGACGGACGCAGGAACAGAAGACGGCTCTGGGCGAGGCGGTGCAGGCGGCGATGCTGGCGGGGATCAAACCCTATGCCGGTCCTGCCCAGATCTCGGTCGAGATCGGGGCGTTGGACAAGGACAATTATCGCAAGGTCGCGCTGGGCGGCTGACCCCTTCCCTCTCCCACTGGGAGAGGGCTTGAGCCTCCAAGAGCGTAGCGATTGGTCAGGCGAAAGGGTGAGGGCCGAAGGCGTCCGTCGGCGTCAGCCGCAGCGCAGCGGCTTACGCCGACGGATATCGCCAACCCTCATCCGGCCCTTCGGGCCACCTTCTCCCATCGGGAGAAGGGTTCACTTCTACGGATGCGGTCGCCCGATGCCATAGCGGGCCGCCCAGTAGGGCAGGATGTCGTCGTCCTGCAGGAAGCGGGCGCCGGTCTCTTCGCTGACCTGGGCGTCGGGCCAGTCGAACTCGCCGTCCAGCACCAGCAGCGGGCAGCTCTGATTGGCCTCCCCCACCTCGGCCACCACGGCGGCGCGCGGACGGGGGTGATCCAGATGCGTAACCTGAACCTGCTCGCGCAGGCGCGGATAGAGGCCGAGCACCCCCTCGATCCGGGCGCCGGGCGGGCAGTACCAGGGCCCGCCCTGATCGTCGAACCAGTCGGGGTTCAGCAGATAAAGCCGGTCCGCCATTACAGACGCAGGATCACGGTTTCGACGATGGGGCGACGATCCCAGACCTGCTGGCTGGCCTTCTTCAGGGCGCGACTGACGGCCTGTTCGACCACCAGCTCGTCATCGAGCGCCTCGCCCTTCAGTCCGCGAACGGCGCGTTCGGCGCGCTCGGCCAGATCGTCGAGGATGTCTCCCAGAGGACGGTCCGCATCGCCCGGCAGGCCGATGCCGCGCACGTCGATGTCGCTGACAATCTTGCCGCGCTTATCCATGGCGAAGCTGACGACCAGGACGCCGTTTGACGCCGCGTGACGACGCTCGCGCAGGGCCTCGCCCGCCTCCTCGACCAGCATGCCGCCGTCGACGAACAGACGGCCCGAGGGCACTTCGTCAATGATGCCGGCCGGTCCGGGGGCCAGACGCACCATGTCGCCGTTGCGCGGCGTCACGGTTTCGGGGACCTGCATGTCCTTGGCCAGAAGGGCGTGCTCCATCAGGTGACGGCGCATGCCGTGGGTCGGCACCGCGATCCGCGGACGCGCCCAGCTGTACATCTCGCGCAGTTCGTCACGGCACGGGTGGCCCGAGACGTGGATGCCGGGATGGTCCTTCTCGGTGTAGAGGCGCACGCCCCGGTCGGCCATCTTGTCCTGCAGGCGGCCGATCGACAGCTCGTTGCCCGGAATGACCCGCGACGAGAAGATGCAGTGGTCGCCCTTGCCCAGCTTGATGAAGGGGTGCGTGCCCTCGGCCACGCGCGACAGGGCGGCGCGGACCTCGCCCTGGCTGCCGGTGCAGAGATACAGGATCTCGTCCTCGGGCCAGACGCGGGCTTCCTGTTCGCTGAGGAAAGGCTTCACGTCGCTCAACATGCCGACCGACTTGGCGGCGGCGGTGATGCGGTGCATCGAGCGCCCGGCCAGGGCCACGCGGCGACCGGCGGCCTCGGCGGCGCGTATCACGCTGTCCATGCGCGCGACGTTGGAGGCGAAGCAGCCCACGGCGACGCGGCCTTTCAGGTCCTTGATCAGGGCGGCCAGGGCCACCTTCACGTCGCCTTCCGAACCGGCCACGCCGTCCACGAAGACATTGGTGCTGTCGCAGACCATGGCCAGCACGCCCTCGTCGCCGAGACGCTGGATCGTCTCGACGTCGGTGCGCTCGCCCACGACCGGATCATTGTCGATCTTCCAGTCGCCAGTGTGCAGGACCGTGCCCAGCGGGGTCTTGATGGCCAGGCCGTTCGGCTCGGCGATCGAGTGGGTGATGGTGACGAAGGTCACGTCGAACGGACCCAGGTTCAGGTCGCCGCCCAGCGGGATCTCGTTCAGCTCGACATCATCGAGGATGTTGGCGTCGCGCAGCTTCTCGCGGATCAAATAGGCGGTGAAGGGCGTCGCATACAGCGGCGCCTTGATGCGCGGCCACAGCCAGCCCAGGGCCCCGATGTGGTCTTCGTGGGCGTGCGTGAGCACGATGCCCAGGATGTTCTCGCCTTCCAGGAAGGTCGGATCGGGCACGATCACGTCCACGCCGGGCGTGGAGGGGTCGCCGAAGGTCACGCCGACGTCGACGATGATCCACTTGCGGTCATGCGCCGGGCCGAAACCATAGGCGTTCAGGTTCATGCCGACCTCGTTCGAGCCGCCCAGCGGCAGGAAGACGAGTTCGTCGTTTTGAGTTTTCTTTGTCATACGTCCCTAGAGGTGGGTATTCCGCCGCCAGATTTCGAGTAGGCCGCGGATGGTCAGGTCCGGATCGAACCGGTCGATTGATTGTGTGGAGCCTTCAAACAGCGAGGCGACGCCGCCGGTGCCGACAACCGTCATGGGCTTGCCCCACTCGGTCTTGATGCGGTCCACCAGGCCCTCGATCAGGGCGATATAGCCCCAGAAGACGCCTGATTGCATGGAGGTGACGGTGTCGCGCCCGATGACCACATCGGGGCGTTGAATGGCGATGCGCGGCAGCTTGGCCGCCGCTTCGTGCAGGGCCTGCAGCGACAGGTTGATGCCCGGCGCGATCAGACCGCCCTCGAAGGCCCCCTGCCCCAGCTCGGCCCCGCCGGACACCACGTCGAAGGTCGTGGCCGTGCCGCTGTCGATCAGCAGCAGATCGCCCTCATAGACCTGCAGCGCGCCGATGGCGTTAACCAGGCGGTCGGCCCCCGCCTCGCTGGGCTTGGGAATGCGCACCTCGATGCCGAGGTTGACGTTCTCGCCGATCACCAGGGGCTCAACGGCTATATAGCGTCGCGCCAGATTGCGCAGGTTGAAGATCGACTGAGGCACCACGCTGGAGATGATGCAGCCGTCGAGGTCCTTCATCGAAAGACCCTTGCCGCGCATCTCGAACAGCTGATGCAGCCAGACGGCGTATTCGTCGGCCGTGCGCATGGCGTCGGTGGCCGTGCGCCACTGGGCGATCCACTCATTGCCGTCGTGGACGGCGAACAGGGTGTTGGTGTTGCCTTGCTCGATCGCCAGCAGCATCAGGCGGCCTCTCCAAAAAAGACGTCGCCGGCCGAGATCACCCGCAGCGATCCGTCCGGCAGTTTCAGACGCAGCGAACCGTCCGCCTCCACCCCGTCGGCCACGCCAGTCAGGGTCTCATTGGTCAGCCGCGCCGTGCAGGGACCGTGCAGACCCGGCGTCCGCGCGGTCCAAGCGTCGAGAATGGGTTGGAAGCCCAGGGTCGTCCAGCGGTCCAGCCAGACGCCGAAGGTCTCGGCCAGGGCCTGGGCCGCCTCATCGACACTCGGGGCCGAGGCTACGCCCTGGTTCAGGTGTTCGGCGATGCAGGTGGCGGGCCGTTCGGTGTCGCCAGGCGTCTGGTTCAGGTTCACCCCGATGCCGATCGCCAGCCACAGGCCCCCGGCCGACATCCCGAAAGCGGGCGCCGGGCCGGACTCGATCAGGATGCCGGAGGTCTTGCGACCGTCCAGCAACACGTCATTGGGCCATTTGATCGTGACCAGGGCCGGCGGGACATAGCGGTCCAGCAGGTCGGCCACGGCCAGAGACGCGGCGAAGGTCAGCTGCGCCGCCTCGGCGGGAGATTTTTGCGTCAGCAGCAGCAGGGTGGAGGCGAGATTGCCGCTCTCGCTCTCCCATTTGCGTCCGCGACGGCCGCGACCGGCTGTCTGACGCCGCGCCGTGATCCACAGCGGCCCGCCCTCGCCCGCCTCGGCGCGTCGTCGCGCCTCGGCGTTGGTGGAGTCGGTTTCGTCGAGGATCAGGACCGGGGCGGTCAAAGACCCTTACCCGACCCCGACGCCCGAGGCGGCGGCGCGCGTCAGCGGCTCCAGCCAGGTCAGGGCCACGATCACCAGCGGGAAGCAGAAGGCGGCGGCCGCGAGGGCGATCCACTTGGCTTCCAGCGGCGACTTGTCGGTGGCGACATCGGTTTCAGGCGCGTCGAACCACATCACCTTGATGATGCGCAGGTAGTAGAAGCCGGCCACGACCGAGGCGACCAGACCGGCGGCGCCGGCCATCCAGTAGCCCGCGTCGGCGGCGGCGCCGAAGACGAAGAACTTGCCCCAGAAGCCCGACATCGGCGGGATGCCGACAGCCGACAGCGACAGGATGGTCAGGGCCACCGCCGTCAGCGGACGATCCTTCTTCAGACCCGCCAGGTCGGCGATCTTGCGGATCGGACGACCATTGCGGCTCAGCGACAGCAGGACGGCGAAGAAGCCGAACTGATCGATGACATAGAGGGTCATGAACATCAGCGTGGCCTGAACACCCGCCTGGGTGCCCGCCGCCACGCCCAGCAGGGCGTAGCCGATGTTGATGATCGACGAATAGGCCAGCAGGCGCTGGATGTCTTTCTGCATCAGACCGCCGAACGAACCGACGGCGAAGCTGATCAGCGAGATCAGAATGATAACCTGGGCCCACTGACCGTGGGCGACGCCGAAGCCTTCGACCAGGACGCGGATGATCAGCACCATGGCGGCGATCTTGGGCGCCGTGGCGAACAGGGCCACGACCGGGGTCGGGGCGCCTTCATAGACGTCGGGCGTCCACATATGGAACGGCGCGGCCGAAACCTTGAACGCCAGACCGCAGATCAGGAAGACCAGACCGAAGATCAGGCCCGGGCCCGGGTTGGCGGTGGCGAAGGCGGCGATGTCGACGAAGCGCATCGAACCGGCGAAGCCGTAGATCAGGCTGGCGCCGTAGAGCAGCAGGCCCGACGACAGGGCGCCCAGGACGAAATACTTCAGGCCGGCTTCCGAGGCCTTCAGGTTGTCGCGGTGATAGGCGGCCAGGACATAGAGGGCCAGCGAGTGCATCTCGATGCCGATATAGAGCGAGATCAGGTCGCCCGACGAAGCCATCATCGACATGCCGACCGAGGCCAACACGATCAGGACCGGATACTCGAACTTGGCGATGCCGTTGCGGTGGATCCAGCCGTCGCCCAGGACGATGGCGACCGCCGCCGACAGGAAGATGGCGACCTTGCCGTAAACGGCCAGCGGATCGGCCACATAGGCGCCGTTGAAGGCCGTGCCCAGCGGGCCGACCGCGGCCAGCACCGAGGCGACGGCCAGCAGCAGGATCGACAGGCCCGAGATCAGGCGCGTCGACTTCTCGCCGGTGAAGGCGCCGAGCATGAGCAGCACCAGCCCGCCGACCGCAAGGGTCAGCTCCGGGGCGGCGAGTTGAAGGGCGGAAGACAGATCAGTCATTATGCTCTCACCCGCCGATGGCTGCGCGATAGGCGGTCGTCAGGGCCTCAACAGTCGGCCCGGTGTAGTCGAGGACGGCGTTGGGATAGAGGCCCAGCCAGATGGTGCCGACGATCAGCGGCACGAAGATCAGCAGCTCGCGCTTGTCGATGTCCGTGATGGTCTGCAGGGCCGGGTTCTTGATCTCGCCATACATGACGTTGCGGAACAGCGTCAGGGCGTAGACCGCCGAGAAGATGACGCCCGAGGCCGCGATCAGGGCCGTCCAGGTCGAGACCTGATAGGCGCCGGTCATCGTCAGCACTTCGCCGATAAAGCCCGAGGTGCCCGGCAGGCCGACATTGGCCATGGTGAACATCAGGAAGATGGCGGCGTACCAGGGCATCCGCGCGGTCAGGCCGCCGTAGAAGGCGATCTCACGCGTGTGCATCCGGTCATAGACCACGCCGACGCAGAGGAAGAGCGCGCCCGAGATCAGGCCGTGGCTCAACATCTGGAAGACCGCGCCCTGCACCCCGGTGTCGTTGCCGGCGAAGATGCCCATGGTCACGAAGCCCATGTGAGCAACCGACGAATAGGCGATCAGCTTCTTGATGTCGGTCTGACGGAAGGCGACCAGCGAGGTGTAGACCACGGCGATCACCGACAGGGTGAAGACCAGGGGCGTGAACATCTGCGACGCCTGCGGGAACATCGGCAGGTTGAACAGGATGAAGCCGTAACCGCCGAGCTTCAGCAGGATGCCGGCCAGGATGACCGAACCGGCCGTCGGCGCCTGAACGTGGGCGTCGGGCAGCCAGGTGTGAACCGGCCACATCGGCATCTTCACTGCGAACGAGGCGAAGAAGGCCAGCCACAGGATCGGCTGAACAGCCGGATCGAAGGCGTATTTCTTCAGCTCGGGGATGCTGGTGGTGCCCGTCTCATGGGCCATCCACAGCATGGCCAGCAGCATCAGCACCGACCCCAGCAGGGTGTAGAGGAAGAACTTGTATGAGGCGTAGATCCGGTTCGCCCCGCCCCAGATGCCGATGATCAGGAACATCGGCACCAGGGTGCCTTCGAAGAAGATGTAGAAGAGGAAGAGGTCCAGCGAGGTGAAGACGCCGATGACCAGGGTCTCCAGCACCAGGAAGGCGACCATGTATTCGACGACGCGCGTCTCGATCGACTTCCAGCTGGCCACGATGCAGATCGGCATCAGGAAGGCGGTCAGCAGAACGAACAGGATCGAGATCCCGTCCACGCCCAGGTGATAACCGGCGCCGGCGAACCAGGCGTAGTTTTCAACGAACTGATAGGCCGGGTTCGACGGATCGAACTGGGCCACCAGCAGAACGGAAACCGCCAGCACCACCAGGGTGGTGCCCAGGGCGATCCAGCGCGCGGCCGGGGCCGCGGCGTCCTGGCCGCCCTTGTTCATCATGCCGGCCAGAAGCAGCAGGCCGGCGCCGACCAGCGGCAGGAAGGTGACGATGCTCAGAATGTGAGGCACGAGGCTCAGGCTCCCCACGTGAAGATGGCGAAGGCAAGGAACACAGCCACGCCGATCAGCATCACGAATGCATAGAAGTAGACGAAACCGGACTGGAAGCGCGACAGCCAGCCGCCCGATTTCAGCGAAGCCCAGGCCGCGCCATTGGGGCCGAGACCGTCGATGATCTTCACGTCGCCGATCTTCCAGAAGAAGTCGCCGAGGGCCTTGGCGCCCTTCACGAAGACGGCGTCATACAGCTCATCGAAGAACCACTTGTTGTAGAGGAAGGTCCACAGCGGTCCCTTGCGGTCGGCCCACTGCTTGGCGACGCCTTCCTTGAGGACGTAGATCCAGAAGGCGGCGAAGGTGCCCAGCAGGGTCACGACCAGCGGCGCCCACTTCACCCAGGTCGGGACGTTGTGGCTCTCGTGCAGGACGTGGTTGGCGCTGCCGACAAAGATGGCGCCGCGCCAGAACTCGGCCTCATGGTGACCGATGAAGTGCGGGGCGAAGATCATGCCCGCGAACACAGCGCCGATCGACAGCACCAGCAACGGCACGACCATGGGCAGCGGGCTCTCATGCGGCGACAGCGGACCATGGTGATGGTCGTCGTGCGCATGGTCGTCATGACCGTGGCCATCCAGAGGCTCGGAATGCGTTTCCAGCTGGGCATGCGAGGCGTGGTCATCGGCGTGATGCGCGCCCTCCTCTTCCTTCCACTTGGCCGTGCCGTGGAAGGTCATGAAGACCAGACGCCACGAATAGTAGGCCGTCAGCAGGGCCGCCGAGATGCCGATGACGAAGGCGAACATGCCCGCGGCCGAGTGGCCGGTCGTCGCCGCCGCATAGGCGCTCTCGAGAATGGAGTCCTTGGAATAGAAGCCCGACAGCCCCCAGACGCCAGGAATCCCCAAGCCGGTGATGGCGATGGTGCCGATCATCATCACGCCGTAGGTAATAGGCAGCAACCTAGCCAAACCGCCCATGTTCCGCATGTCCTGCTCATGGTGCATGCCGTGGATCACCGAACCGGCGCCCAGGAACAGCAGGGCCTTGAAGAAGGCGTGCGTGAACAGGTGGAACATGGCGGGCTGATAGGCGCCAACGCCGGCAGCGAAGAACATGTAGCCCAGTTGCGAGCAGGTCGAGTAGGCGATCACGCGCTTGATGTCGTTCTGCATCATGCCGACGGTGGCGGCGAAGATGGCCGTGATCCCGCCGATGATGGCGATGAACAGCGACGCCGTCGGGGCGTGCTCATAGAGCGGCGACAGCAGGCAGACCATGTAGACGCCGGCCGTGACCATGGTCGCCGCGTGGATCAGGGCCGACACGGGCGTCGGGCCCTCCATGGCGTCCGGAAGCCAGGTGTGCAGGAAGAACTGGGCCGACTTGCCCATGGCGCCGATGAAGAGCAGCAGACCGGCCAGATCCAGCGCCGACCAGGTGTAGCCGAGGAATTCCCAGCCCGTGCCGACCTTGCCGGCGATCAGCGGGAACAGCTTGGCGAACTCGATCGTGCCGAACATCCAGAACACGGTCATCATGCCGAGCAGGAAGCCGAAATCACCGACGCGGTTGACCACGAAGGCCTTGATGGCGGCGGCCGAGGCGGTGTCCTTCTTGTACCAGAAGCCGATCAGCAGATACGACGCCAGACCCACGCCTTCCCAGCCAAAGAACATCTGCAGGAAGTCGGCGGCCGTCACCAGCGCCAACATCATGAAGGTGAACAGCGACAGGTAGGCGAAGAAACGAGGACGACTGTCGTCCTCGGCCATATAGCCCCAGGAATAGAGGTGAACCAGCGACGACACCGTCGTCACCACGATCAGCATGGTGGCCGACATCGCGTCCACGCGGATCGACCAGTTCGACTGGAAGTCGCCGACGTGGATGAAGGGCGCGATGTGGACGGTGAAGGCGTCGAGCCCCCCCCAGGTCCACTGGCTGAACACGATCCACGAGACCGCGCACGAGAAGAACAGCAAGCCGGTCGTGACCGACTGCGAGGCGATGTTCCCGATCCGGCGACCGAAGAAGCCAGCGATCATCGCCCCCAGAAGGGGGGCGAAGACGCCGAGAGTGACGAGAGTCTGGATAGTCACGGTTCCGATCAGCCCTTCATCACGGAGGCGTCGTCAACCGCGATGTCGCCGCGGTTACGGAAGAAGGTCACCAGGATCGCCAGGCCGACGGCGGCTTCAGCCGCGGCGACGGTCAGGACGAACATGGCCATCAGCTGACCCGACACATCGTTGAGATAGGTCGAGAAGGCGACGAAGTTGATGTTCACCGCGAGCAGGATCAGCTCGACCGACATCAGGATGATGATGACGTTCTTGCGGTTCACGAAGATGCCGAACACGCCGATGGTGAACAGCATGGCGGCGACCGCCAGATAGTGCTGGAGCGAGATGTCCATCACAGAAGCTCCTCGGGGGTGACGCCCTGGCCGGTGGCGACCGACTTGACCTCGACGGCCTTGGCGCGTTCGCGGTTGGCCTGGGCGGCCAGGTCCTGACGGCGGACGCCGGGACGATGACGCAGGGTCAGGACGATGGCGCCGATCATGGCGATCAGCAGCACGATGCCCGCAGCCTGGAAGAAGTAGACGTAGTCCGTGTAGAGGACGCGGCCGATCACCTCGACGTTCGAGGCGTCAGGGCCGGCGACGACCGGCGCGATCGCGGCCTTGGCCGCCCCGCCCTGCACCACGGTGATCGACACCATGATCATCTCGGCCAGCAAGACGCCGGCGACGACCCCGGCCAGCGGCAGGTAGCGGGCGTAGCCTTCGCGGAGGCGGACGAAGTCGACGTCCAGCATCATGACCACGAACAGGAACAGCACCGCGACGGCGCCGACGTAGACGACCACCAGCAGCATGGCCAGGAACTCTGCGCCCAGCAGGACGAACAGGCCGGCGGCCGAGAAGAAGCTGAGGATCAGCCACAGGACGGAGTGCACGGGATTGCGCGCGGTCACGACCAGAAGGGCCGAAACCACGGCGACCGTCGCCAGTAGATAAAACGCTATGCCTTGCAGCATGGGTGGGACAAAGCCCCCTTCAAAGTCTTGCGCAGCGATCCCGTGGCGGAATCGCGGCTCGGTTTAGCGATACGGAGCGTCGAGTTCCAGATTCTTCGCGATCAGCCGTTCCCAGCGGTCGCCGTTGTCCAGCAGTCGGGCCTTGTCATAGAGCAGTTCTTCGCGCGTCTCGGTGGCGAACTCGCTGTTCGGTCCCTCGACGATGGCGTCCACCGGGCAGGCCTCCTGGCACAGGCCGCAGTAGATGCACTTGACCATGTCGATGTCGTAGCGCGTCGTGCGGCGGCTGCCGTCGGCGCGCGGTTCGGCCTCGATGGTGATGGCTTGCGCCGGGCAGATGGCCTCGCACAGCTTGCAGGCGATGCAGCGCTCTTCACCGTTCGGATAGCGACGCAGCGCGTGTTCGCCGCGGAAACGCGGCGACTGCGGGTTGCGCTCGAACGGATAGTTCACGGTGGCCTTGGGCTTGGCCATGTATTTCAGCGACAGGCCGACGGCGCCGAACACGTCGGTCAGCATCGCGCCCTTGGCCGCCTGAACGATACGGGTCAGCATTACGATTTCACTCCGGCGCACTCGCGTTGATAGCGCGCGCTTTCCTTGTCGAGGGTTCCACAGACGCGCTGGCGTTCGGCTTCCTGCCGCTGCACCTGCTCCATCTTGCGTTCCCACTGATAGACCGAGACCGGATCGGCCTCATACGGGGCACAGGCCGACGCCAGCAAGGGCGCGGCCAGGGCAATGATCATGACGACGGCCTGTTTCATCCGCCCACCTGCCGCTTGCAATCGTCGCGATCAAAACGCGGATCGTCGCGCGACAGACGCTGGCAATGGGCCCGCTTGTCCGCCTCGTCCCGACGTTCGCGCTCGACGCGATCCATCCGAGCCGCCGCGCCTTCAGGCGCAGCCGGCTCGATCGGCTTGAAGGTGCAGGCCGACAGGCCGGCGGCGAAGGCCAGCGCAAGCAGTGATGTGGCGCGAACGCCCATCACGCGCCCACCGCGAAGACGCGCCAGGCCGCCACGACCACCACGGCCACCAGCGAGGCCGGCAGGAAGATCTTCCAGCCCAGGCGCATCAGCTGGTCGTAGCGGTAGCGAGGCACGAAGGCCTTCACCAGGGCGATCATGAAGAACCAGAAGACGATCTTGGTCGCCAGGACCAGGAAGTAGAACAGGTTGGCCAGGAAGGTCGGCCAGCTGTCGAGGAAGTCGGTCGGGAAGCCCGGGTTCCAGCCGCCGCAGAACAGCAGGCTGATCATGGCGCACATGAAGACGATGTTGGCGTACTCGCCGATCATGAACAGCAGATAGGGCGTCGAGGAATATTCGACCTGATAACCGGCCACCAGTTCCGACTCCGCTTCGGGCAGGTCGAAGGGCGGACGGTTGGTCTCGGCCAGGGCCGAGATGAAGAAGACGATGGTCATGGGCAGCATGACCACGATGGTCGGCAGGGTGTCGAGGCCGCCGCCGAACATGTTCCACTCGTAGATCCAGCCCGACTGCGCCGTCACGATCTGCGTCAGGTTCATCGTCCCGGCCAGCAGGATGACGTTGATGATGACCAGGCCCATCGAGACCTCGTAGGACACCATCTGCGCCGCCGAACGCAGCGAGCCCAGGAAGGGATACTTCGAGTTCGAAGCCCAGCCCCCCATGATGATGCCGTAGACGCCCAGCGAGCTGATCGCGAGGATGTAGAGCACCCCGACGTTCAGGTCCGAGATCACCCAGCCCGGCGCGAACGGGATCACCGCCCAGGCGATGAAGGCCAGGATGAAGGTGATCAGCGGCGCGGCCAGGAAGACGACCTTGTCGGAGCCCGACGGGACGACGATTTCCTTGAGCACGAACTTGAAGAAGTCGGCGAAGGACTGCAGCAGGCCGAAGGGGCCGACCACGTTGGGGCCCTTGCGCAGTTGGACACCGGCCCAGATCTTGCGGTCAGCCAGCAGCAGGAAGGCCAGCGAGATCAGGATCCCGACCGTGACGATCAGGATGCCGCCGATGGTGGCGAGGGTCCAGCCGATGGGGGTGGCCCAGAAGGAGGTCGCAGCGTCCATGATTTACTCCGCCGCCAGAACGACCGGGGCCGTCCGCTCAGCGGACAGTTGGGCCATGGTTTCGCTGGCGCGCGCGATCGGGTTGGTCAGGTAGGGGTCGACAATGGTCGAGACGAAGGCGACGTCGCCCAGGTCGCCCTTGGCGCCCAGGGCCGCCACGTCGAACGACGCGGCCGGGGCCAGATAGTCGATGCGGCCGAAGGTCGGGTGATCGCCCATCAGCTTGGCGCGCAGTTGCTCCAGGGTGTCGAACGGCAGCTTGCAGCCGAGCCGTTCCGACAGGGCGCGGATGACGGCCCAGTCTTCCTTGGCCTCGCCCTTCGGGAAGACGACGCGTTCGGCCATCTGCACCCGGCCCTCGGTGTTCACGTACAGGCCCGACTTCTCGGTATAGGCGGCGCCCGGCAGGATGACGTCGGCGCCGTGCGCGCCGCGATCGCCGTGCGAACCCAGATAGACGCGGAAGGCGTCCGAGCCCGAGGCGTTCACTTCATCGGCGCCCAGCAGGAACAGAACGTCCAGCGCGCCCGGCTTCAGCATGCCGGCCACGTCCAGACCGCCCTCGGCGGGGACGAAGCCCATGTCCAGACCGCCGACGCGCGCCGCGGCGGTGTGCAGGACGTTGAAGCCGTTCCAGCCGTCCTTGACCACGCCGACCTTCTTGGCCAGCGCGCCTAGGGCGTTCAGCACGGCCGCGCCGGTTTCGCCGGTCAGGGCGCCCGCGCCGATGATGATCGCCGGGCGTTCAGCCTTGGTCAGGAAGTCGACGGCGGCCTTGGGCAGCTTGCCGACGGTCTTCGAACCGGCGCCCAGGTAGTTGTAGTCATAGGTCAGATCGACCTGTTCGCCGATGACGCCGATCTCGGCGGCGCCCTTCAGCCAGGTCTTGCGAATGCGGGCGTTGAGCAGCGGCGCCTCGACGCGCGGGTTGGCGCCCACGATCAGGATGGCGTCAGCGTTTTCAATGCCTTGCAGGCCGGAGTTGAACAGCCAGCCCTCGCGAGCCCCCTGCCCGATCGCCGCGCCGTCCTGACGGCAATCGGTGTTGGCCGAGCCCAGGGCGCGGAACAGGTCCAGCGCGGCCTTCATCGACTCGGCGTCCTGCAGGTCGCCGGCGATGACGCCGATGCGGTCGGCCGAGGCCTCCTTGATCTTGGTCGCGACAGCCGAGAGCGCCTCGTCCCACGAGGCGACGCGCAGCTTGCCGTTCTCACGCACCCACGGACGGTCCAGACGACGCGCCTGCAGGCCGTCAACGGCGTAGCGCGAGCGGTCCGACAGCCACTCTTCGTTGATGCCCTCGTTCACGCGCGGCAGAACGCGCATGACCTCGGCGCCGCGCGCGTCGGCGCGGATGTTCGAGCCCAGGGCGTCCATGACGTCGATGGTCTCGGTCTTCTTCAGCTCCCACGGACGATAGTGGTACTGCCAGGGACGGTGCGTCAGGGCGCCCACCGGGCACAGGTCGTTGACGTTGCCCGACAGCTCGCTGTCGATGTTCTTTTCCAGATAGGTCGTAATCTCGGCGCTTTCGCCGCGCGAGATCATGCCGATGTCCGGGACGCCGGCCACTTCGGTGATGAAGCGAACGCAACGCGTGCACTGGATGCAGCGCGTCATGAACGTCTTGACCGTCGGGCCCATGTTCTTTTCTTCGACCGCGCGCTTGTTCTCGCCATAGCGCGAACCGTCACGGCCGTAGCCGACAGCCTGGTCCTGCAGGTCGCACTCGCCGCCCTGGTCGCAGATCGGGCAGTCCAGCGGGTGGTTGATGAGCAGGAACTCCATCACCCCTTCACGGGCCTTCTTGACCATCGGCGTGTCGGTGAAGATTTCCTGGCCGTCCATGGCCGGAAGGGCGCACGAAGCCTGCGGCTTCGGCGGTCCGGGCTTCACTTCAACCAGGCACATCCGGCAGTTGCCGGCGATGGACAGACGCTCGTGGTAGCAGAAACGCGGGATCTCCTGACCGGCGCGCTCTGCGACCTGCAGAACCGTCATGCCGGGTTCGAACTCGGTTTCGACGCCGTTGACCTTGGCGATAGGCATTACGTTTACTCCGCCGCGATCGCGTGGCCGGCGAAGTTCGCGCGGCGGCTGCGGTAGGTGTTGATGCGGTCTTCAATCTCGTGACGGAAGTGGCGGATCAGGCCTTGAACAGGCCAGGCCGCGGCGTCGCCGAGGGCGCAGATGGTATGGCCTTCGACCTGACCGGCCACGTCGAGCAGCAGGTCGATTTCCGACGGATCAGCGTCGCCCACGGCCATGCGTTCCAGCACGCGCCACATCCAGCCGGTGCCTTCGCGGCATGGCGTGCACTGGCCGCAGCTCTCGTGCTTGAAGAAGTAGCTGATGCGGGCGATCGCCTTAACGATGTCGGTGGACTCGTCCATCACGGTCACGCCGGCCGTGCCCAGCGACGAACGCATTTCGCGCATGGAGTCGAAGTCCATCAGGACGGTTTCGGCCTGTTCGCGCGTGATGACCGGGCAGGACGCGCCGCCCGGAATGATGGCCTTCAGGTTGCCCCAGCCGCCGCGCACGCCGCCGCCGTGATCCTCGATCAGCTGGCGCAGCGGGATCGACATGGCTTCTTCGACCACGCACGGCGTATTGATGTGCCCCGACAGCGACATCAGCTTGGTGCCGGTGTTGTTCGGACGGCCGAAGCTGGCGAACCAGTCCGCGCCGCGGCGCAGGATGGTGCCGACCACGGCGATGGATTCCACGTTATTCACGGTCGTCGGGCAGCCATAGAGGCCGGCGCCGGCCGGGAACGGCGGCTTAAGGCGCGGCTGGCCCTTCTTGCCCTCCAGGCTTTCCAGCAGAGCCGTCTCTTCGCCGCAGATGTATGCGCCGGCGCCGTGGTGGATATAGACGTGGAAGTCCCAGCCGTGGACGTTGTTGTCGCCGATCAGCTTGGCCTCATAGGCCTGCTTGACGGCGGCCTCCATACGCTCGCGCTCCAGCACGTATTCGCCGCGCAGGTAGATGTAGCAAGCGTGGGCCTGCATGGCGAAGGAGGCGATCAGCGCGCCCTCGATCAGCAGTTGCGGATCATGACGCATGATCTCGCGGTCCTTGCAGGTCGCGGGCTCGGATTCGTCAGCGTTGATGACCAGGTAGTGAGGACGATCCTTCACTTCCTTGGGCATGAAGGACCACTTCAGGCCAGTCGAGAAACCGGCGCCGCCGCGTCCGCGCAGGCCCGAGTTCTTGACGTTGTTGATGATCCAGTCACGGCCAAGGTCCAGCATGTCCTTGGTGGCGTTCCACGCGCCGCGCTGCTTCGCCCCCTCCAGGCCCCAATCATGGAAACCATAGAGGTTGGTGAAGATGCGGTCCTTGTCTTCGAGGATTCCGACCATGAGCCCTTAAAGTCCTTCCGCCATGCGGCGTTTATGGTGGCGGGTGCGCATGAAGATCGAACCGATCACCAGCGCCCAACCCACGGCCAGGACGCCATAGGCGACCGTCACCGCATCTTCCGTAAGTCCGAACCGACCCTGACGAGCGAACAGCACCAGTCCCGCCGCCACCACGATCAGCGCCATCCCGCCCCAGCGGAACGGCCAGCCGACGCGGCGCAGCTCGGCCCGGTAAGCCGCCCTGCCTTCATCCGTGTCCAGGTTCGGTCGCGTCATCAGGCCGGAGCCTTCTCAGCCGCCGGCTTGGAGTTCGGCAGCGACTTGATCTTCTTGGCGCGCGAACCGTCGTACAGCGACGGGTCCGTCAGGACCCGGGCGCCGCCCTCGGGCTCGGACGTGTGGCGACCGACGCGCGAACCCGGCTTCGGCGACTTGCCGGCAGCGAAGTCGTCGATGATCTGGGCCATCGTCTCGGGCGTCAGGTCTTCGTAGTAGTAGTCGTTGATCTGGGCCATCGGCGCGTTGGCGCAGGCGCCCAGGCACTCGACTTCCTGCCAGGTGAAGCGGCCGTCGGCGGACAGCTCGTCCTTGGGCCCGATCTTCTCCTTGCAGACGCGCATCAGCTCATTGGCGCCGCGCAGCATGCACGGCGTGGTGCCGCAAACCTGGATCAGGGCGGCTTTCCCCACCGGCTCCAGCTGGAACATGGTGTAGAAGGTCGCGACCTCCAGCACCCGGATGAAAGGCATGCCCAGCAATTCGCCGATGGCGCGGATGGAGGGTTCCGAGACCCAGCCTTCCTGTTTCTGGACCAGCCACAGGATCGGGATCACCGCCGACTGACGGCGGTTCTCAGGGTACTTCTTGATCCACCACTCGGCCTTGGCCTGCGTGTCCTTTGAAAAGGCGAAGGATTCAGGCTGTTCCTTGGCGAGGCGACGAACGCTCATCGGTCCACTTCTCCGAACACCATGTCGAGCGAGCCGAGGATGGCCGACACGTCCGCCAGCATGTGGCCAGTGTTCATCCAGTCCATCGCCTGCAGGTGGCGGAACCCAGGGGCCGACAGCTTGACGCGGTAGGGTTTGTTGGTGCCGTCCGACACCAGATAGACGCCGAACTCGCCCTTGGGCGCTTCGACGGCCGCATAGACCTCACCCTCGGGCGTCTTGAAGCCCTCGGTGTAGAGCTTGAAGTGGTGGATCAGCGCTTCCATCGAACGCTTCATCTCACCGCGACGCGGCGGGGTGATCTTGTGGTCTTCGGCCAGGACAGGTTCGCCGGGGCAGTTGCGCAGCTTGTGGATGCACTGCTCCATGATGCGCACCGACTGCTTCATCTCTTCGACGCGGCAGAGGTAGCGGTCCCAGCAGTCGCCGTTCTTGCCGACGGCGATGTCGAACTCGAGGTCAGCGTAACAGTCGTAGGGCGTGGCCTTGCGCAGGTCCCAGGCGATGTCCGAGCCGCGCAGCATGACGCCCGAGAAGCCCCAGGCCAGGGCCTCTTCCTTGGACACCACGCCGATGTCGACATTGCGCTGCTTGAAGATGCGGTTCTCGGTGACCAGGCTCTCGATGTCCGCCAGCTTGGCCGGGAACTCGGCGCACCAGCGGCCGATGTCGTCGACCAGCTCCGGCGTCAGGTCCTGATGGACGCCGCCGGGACGGAAGTAGTTGGCGTGCAGACGGGCGCCGCAGGCGCGCTCGTAGAAGACCATCAGCTTCTCGCGCTCTTCGTGACCCCACAGCGGCGGGGTCAGGGCGCCCACGTCCATGGCTTGCATGGTCGTGTTCAGCAGGTGGTTCAGGATGCGGCCCATTTCCGAGTACAGGACCCGGATCAGCTGGCCGCGATACGGCACGTCGACTTCCAGCAGGCGCTCGATGGCCAGGCAGAAGGCGTGCTCCTGGTTCATCGGCGAGACATAGTCCAGCCGGTCCAGGTAGGGGATGTTCTGCAGATAGGTGCGCGACTCCATCAGCTTCTCGGTGCCGCGGTGCAGCAGACCGATGTGCGGGTCGACGCGGGTCACCAGCTCACCGTCCAACTCCAGCACCAGACGCAGCACGCCGTGCGCGGCCGGGTGTTGCGGGCCGAAGTTGATGGTGAACTTGCGGTCGTCCATCGCCCGCGCGTGCGGGGTCAGACCGTCTTCATAGTCCTCGAACGGGTCGATCGCCTTGGGAGCGGCCGTCGCGGGGGTGTTGTTGCCGTCAGCCATTACTTGGCTCCCGCCTTCTCGTCGCCCGGCAGGACGGTCGGATAT
Organism: Brevundimonas sp. UBA7506; assembly: GCF_002479495.1. GTDB lineage: Bacteria > Pseudomonadota > Alphaproteobacteria > Caulobacterales > Caulobacteraceae > Brevundimonas. The sequence goes on along the minus strand of NZ_DLNQ01000005.1, from coordinate 292,274 downwards.
TCAGCGCCTTCCCACGGAGAGAGGAAGTCGAAATTGCGGTATTCCTGGGCCAGCTTCACCGGCTCATAGACCACGCGCTTCTGTTCTTCGTCGTAGCGGACCTCGACATAGCCCGTCATCGGGAAGTCCTTGCGCAGCGGGTGCCCCTGGAAACCGTAGTCGGTCAGGATGCGGCGCATGTCGGGGTGATCCGAGAAGATCATGCCGTACATGTCGAAGGCTTCGCGCTCGAACCAGCCCGCCGACGGATAGACCGAAACCACGCTGGGCACCGGCTTCACCTCGTCGGTCGAGACCTTGACGCGCACCCGCGCGGCGCGGGTCAGCGACAGCAGGTGATAGACCACCTCGAAGCGCTCGGCGCGGTCCGGGTAGTCGGCGCCGCAGGCGTCCATCAGCAGTTGGAAGCCGAATTGATCGCGCAGGGCCGTCATGACGGCGACGATGTTCTCGCGCGGGGCGATCAGGGTCAGCTCGCCATAGGCGACGACGGCCTCGACACCGAGAGCCGCCACCATTTCGGTCCCCAGCGGGGTGAGGGCGGATTCGCGTTCCGCGACGCGCACCAGTTCGCTCATCGCTCGATCGTCCCCGTGCGGCGGATCTTCTTCTGCAGCTGCAGGATGCCGTACAGCAGGGCCTCGGCGGTCGGCGGGCAACCCGGGACATAGACGTCCACCGGCACCACGCGGTCGCAGCCGCGCACGACGCTGTAGCTGTAGTGATAATAGCCGCCGCCGTTTGCGCAGCTGCCCATGGAGATGACGTAGCGCGGGTCCGGCATCTGGTCATAGACCTTGCGCAGGGCCGGAGCCATCTTGTTGGTCAGGGTGCCAGCGACGATCATCAGGTCCGACTGGCGCGGCGAACCGCGCGGCGCGGTGCCGAAGCGCTCCAGGTCGAAGCGCGGCATCGACAGGTGGATCATTTCCACGGCGCAGCAGGCCAGGCCGAACGACATCCACATCAGCGAGCCGGTGCGGGCCCAGTTGATGACGTCGTCCAGCGACGTCGTCAGGAAGCCCTGCTCGCCGAGTTCGGTGTTCACCGCCTCGAAGAACTTGTCGTGAATCTTGGGATCGTAACCCTCGACGGTCGAGCGCGCGGCCGAGCCGGCGGGGACCAGGGGCGACGCCAAAGGCGACGATGGCGCGATTATTGCCATTCCAGCGCTCCCTTCTTCCATTCGTAGATAAAGCCGACCGTCAGCACGCCGAGAAAGACCATCATCGACCAGAAGGCGAAGACCATGCCGCCGGTCGACAGGTCGAACATCGACACCGCCCACGGGAACAGGAAGGCCACTTCAAGGTCGAAGATGATGAAGAGGATCGACACCAGATAGAAGCGGACGTCGAACTTCATGCGTGCGTCGTCAAAGGCGTTGAAGCCGCACTCATAGGCCGACAGCTTTTCAGTGTCGGGGTTTTTCGGCGCCAGAGCCCATGCGGCCAGCATGAAGCCGAGCCCCAGGACGGCGGCGATCGCCAGGAAAACGACGATCGGGAGGTATTCTAGAAGAAATGCGTTCATTCGAGCTGCCTCGCCCGCCGAGGGAGGGGGCGGATTCGGGGCTTCTTAGACCCAACCATCGACAGGTTCAAACCCATGTCGGCAAAGGTTTTTTGTTGAGAATGGTTCGCAAGCCCGCGCGCGTTTTGCCGCAGGCCGCGCCGTTGCCAGCCGCACCAACGATACGCGTAAATGGAGGCTTTCCAGTACCTCTGTAATCAAGGTCGCAGCATGAGCCTGGCAGCCCGCTTGCTGAACACCATCGAACGCGTCGGCAATCGCCTGCCCGATCCCGTATTTCTCTTTCTCTGGCTGATCCTGGGCCTGATCGTGCTCAGCCTGGTCGGCGCGGGTCTGGGCTGGTCGGCGGTCAATCCGGTGACCGGCGACGTGCTGCAAGCCGAGAGCCTGTTGTCGCCCGCCAATCTGGAGCGGCTCTTCATCGGCATGCCGCGCACCCTGGCCGATTTTCCGCCCCTGGGGATCGTGATCACAATTATTTACGGCGCCTCGGTCGCCGAGCGGACAGGCATGTTCTCGACCGCCATTCGGGGCGCCCTGCTGAACGCGCCGCGATTCATCCTGACGCCGATCGTGGTGGTGACCGGCATGGTGTCCCACCACGCCTCCGACGCCTCCTACGTCGTGGTCATTCCTCTGGCCGCCGTCATCTTCGCCGCGGCGGGCCGCCATCCCCTGGCCGGTCTGGCTGCTGGTTTCGCCGCCGTCTCGGGCGGATACGCGGGCAATCTGTTTCCCGGCGCCAGCGACGCGCTGATTCTGGGCATCACCGAACCCGCCGCCCACCTGATCGATCCGTCCTACGCCGTCAGCATCGCCGGCAACTGGTTCTTCATCGTCGGGGTCGTCATCGTCTTCACCCCCATTGTCTGGTTCCTGACCGACCGGGTCATCGAGCCCCGCCTCGGGCCCTGGATCCCGTCCTCGGCCGCGCCCGCCACCGCGGAAGAAAAGACGCCCCTGTCCAGCGCCGAAAAGCGCGGCCTGCTGTTCGCGGGCCTGACCATCCTGGCCATGATCGCCACCTGGACCCTGATCACCCTCCTGCCCGGCTCGCCCTTCGTCGATGCCGACGCCGAGCCCGCCCAGCGCTTCAACCCGCTGTATCGCTCGCTGGTCGCCTTCTTCGCCCTCACCTTCTTCGGCGCGGGCGCAGCCTTCGGCGTCGGCTCAGGCTCGATCAAGTCGCACCATGATCTGGTGCGAATGATGCGCGAGGGAATCAGCCAGCTGGCCCCCTATATCGTTCTGGCCTTCTTCGCCGCCCACTTCGTCGCCATGTTCAACTGGTCGGGCCTGGGCCCTATCCTGGCGGTCAACGCCGCCGCCTCCCTGCGCGAACTGGCCCTGCCGACGCCCCTGCTGCTGATCGTGGTGGTGCTGGTGTCCTGCGTCTTCGATCTCTTCATCGGCTCGGCCTCGGCCAAGTGGTCGGCGCTTGCCCCCATCGTCGTGCCCATGTTCATGCTGCTGGGCATCAGCCCGGAAATGACGACCGCCGCCTATCGCATGGGCGACAGCGTCACCAACATCGCCACCCCGTTGATGAGCTACTTCCCCCTGATCCTGACCTTCGCCCAGCGCTGGGACCCGCGCTTCGGTCTCGGCTCCCTGATGGCCACCATGCTGCCCTACGCCGGGGCCTTCCTGGTCGCGGGCCTCGTCATGGTGGCGGCCTGGGTGGCCCTGGACCTGCCGCTGGGACCAGGCGTCGGCGTCCACTATGAACCGCCCCCGCCCGCCGTCGCCTCGCACCTGCCGGCGGACGGCGGAATCGCCGGTCCCGTCGCCCCGCCGCAAGCCGCCGCAGCCGCCAAGTAACGGAGGTCTTGCGATATTTTCGCTTATCCACAGCAGGGCCGCTTGACGGGCGCGGCGGCCCCGCCTAAACGACGCCCCTCGCCGCGGCGCACAGCGCTTCGGTTCGGGAAACGCGGGTGTAGCTCAGTTGGTTAGAGTGCCGGCCTGTCACGCCGGAGGTCGCGGGTTCGAGCCCCGTCACTCGCGCCATTCCTTTCAGCGAAGGGAATGGCGCACACCGCCCCCCCCTTCTTTCATACATTATGAATTAGGCGCCGCTTAGCGATCGCTCCGCTTTGCGCAGTGGAAGCGACCTGGCCAATCGGCATTGCCGCTTCAAAGCGCCGACACGCCCACCGCCACCCTCGACAGCACTTTACCGCCCATTGGACACGCCGCCCCTTGGCGCCGACCAGAAACGTCAAAGGCCGCCGGAGCAGTCCAGCGGCCTTTTGCTTTTGACGTGGCGATTTCCGTCGCGACACAACAGCGATGGCGAACAGCCAGCCCGACTGGCTCACTATACTGTACAGATGAAGGAGAAGCTTGAGCCGGTCGATACTCGAACCCGAAAGGGCGGTGGCTGGGGAACTAGGACTCGAACCTAGAATGACGGTACCAAAAACCGTAGTGTTACCATTACACCATTCCCCAGCAGGACCAGTGCGCCGCCGCAGTTCGTTGCGGCGAGGAGCGGTGAGATACGCCAAGCTTTTCGGGGATGCAACACTGAAAACAAAAGAATTTTCATCGAGCAGCGACTTTTTAAAAACCGCAAATTCCCCGCTTGCGAGGTCCGAAACGGGTGGCTATAAGCCCCCTCCTCGACGCAACGACGGCCTCTGGCCCGCGCCGAGAAAAATGTCGGAGTGTGGCTCAGTCTGGTAGAGCACTGCGTTCGGGACGCAGGGGTCGGAGGTTCGAATCCTCTCACTCCGACCATTTTTCCTTACATCGTCAGATGATTTCCCCCTCGCGGGGTCGTGCACTTGCACGCGCGCAAGCTTAAGCTTTGCAGCATGAACACCCTGCTTACCCCCGCCCAGGTCATCGCCTTCTGGATCGAAGCCGGCCCCGAGAAATGGTTCGCCAAGGACGCCGCTTTCGACGCGGTCTTCACCGAACTGTGTCGCGAAACCCATTTCGCCGCCGCACGCCGCGAACTGGACGCCTGGTCCGGGACGCCCGAGGGCGCTCTGGCCCTGATCATCCTGCTGGATCAGCTGCCGCGAAACGCCTTCCGCGACACCGCGCATATGTTCGCCACCGATTCCCTGGCTCTGATGTTCGCCAAGGCCGCCATCGCGCGCGGCGACGACCGACAGGTGGCTCATGACCTGCGCCCCTTCGTGCTCATGCCGCTGATGCACTCCGAGTCCCTGGCGGATCAGGAGACTCTTCTGACCCTGCTGGACGAAGCCGATCAGCCCAACACCTACAAGTTCGCCGTGATCCACCGCGACATCATCGCCCGCTTCGGGCGATACCCGCACCGCAACGCCTGCCTTGGTCGCGAGACCACGGCGGACGAATCCGACTTCCTGGCAGGGGACGGATTCAAGGGCTGACTCGGCCCGTCGTCTTGGGCTTATTGCAAAGCTGGGTTAGGCAGACCCCCTTCAGCTTATCCGAAGGGGGATCTGTCTCGTGAAAATCGCCAACCTCATCGCGGTCGCCGTCGCGGCTTCCACCACTCTGGCCGCCGCCGCGCCCGCAGAAGCCCAGGCGCGCCGCAGCAGCGCCCAGCGCACCCAGGACGCGCAAATGGCCCAGATCCCGCGCTGCGCCCGCAGCCTGGGCACGGTCACCCTGGCCGACGGTCAGTCCGACTACTGGCGCGAGCTGCAGCTTTCGCCGCCGCAAAGCCTGCTGCGCGTGGTGATCCAGCGTTCTGGCTGCTTCACCCTGGTAGACCGCGGCACGGGCATGAGCGTCGCCCAGCGCGAGCGTGAACTGGCGTCCGGCGGAGACCTGCAACGCGGCTCCAACGTCGGCGGCGGCCAGATCCGCGCCGCCGACTTCGTCCTGGTCGGCGAAGTCGCCAGCCAGAACGCCAACTCGGGCGGCAATGCCCTGGCCGGTCTGGCCGGCGCCGCTCTCGGCGGTCGCGCCGGCGCCATCGTGGGCGGCATTCGCACGCGCAACATGGAAGCCAACACCGTCCTGTCGCTGACCAATGTCCGCACCTCGGAGACCCAGCTGGTCACCGAAGGCTACGCCTCCAAGCGCGACATGAGCTGGGGCCTGGGCGCCGGCGGCTTCGGCGCGGGCGCGCTGGGCGGCGGCAGCTATGAGAACACCGAGATCGGCCGCATCGTGGCCCAGTCCTTCATCCAGGCCTACACCGACATGGTGACCCAGATGGGCGGGCTGGAAGGCGGTTCGGCGGCCCAGGAAGCGCCGATCCAAACCTATACGGTTCAGCAGGCCGCCACGCTTCGCTCGCGCCCCAACGGCGGCTCGGTCGTGCGCGCCCTGCCCGCAGGCCTGCGCCTCTACCCGACCGGCAACCGCGAGGGCGTCTGGTGGGAGGTCATGGACGACAACGACAACCTGGGCTGGGTCCAGAACGAGCGCCTCGCGCCCGGTCGCTGATCTTGGCCGAAACGACTGAATGAAGCAGCGCCCGCCGATCGCATCGGCGGGCGCTTCTCTTTTCTGTGAGCAAGCGAATCAGGCGCCTGCCCCGCACCGCGAATCAGGGGCATCCTCACTTCCCATGAACGCCGCCGTCGCCCTCGCTGATCTCGAAGCCCGCACGGCGGCCGTCCCCGCCGACCATCCCGAATGGCAGTATCTCAATCTGCTGCGGGACATCCTCGACAACGGCGTGCGCCGCGACGACCGCACCGGCACCGGCACCCTGGGCGTTTTCGGCCGTCAGATCCGCTTCGACCTGTCCAAGGGCTTCCCTCTGCTGACGACGAAGAAGCTGCACACGCGCTCGATCTTCATCGAGCTGCTGTGGTTCCTGCGCGGCGAGACCAACATCGCCTGGCTCAAGGACAACGGCGTCAGCATCTGGGACGAATGGGCCGACGCCGAGGGCGACCTGGGCCCCGTCTACGGCAAGCAGTGGCGCTCCTGGGCCGCCCCGAACGGCGCGAGCATCGACCAGATCAGCAAGCTGGTCCACGGTCTGAAGACCAACCCCAACAGCCGCCGTCATATCGTCAGCGCCTGGAACCCGGCCGACGTGGACGACATGGCCCTGCCGCCCTGCCACTGCCTGTTCCAGTTCTTCGTCGCCGACGGCAAGCTCAGCTGCCAGCTGTACCAGCGCTCAGCCGACGTCTTCCTGGGCGTGCCGTTCAACATCGCCTCCTACGCCCTGCTGACGCACATGCTGGCCCAGGTGGTCGGGCTGGAGCCCGGCGACTTCGTCCACACCTTCGGCGACGCCCACCTCTATCTGAACCACCTGGAACAGGCCGAGCTGCAACTGACCCGCCAGCCCCTGCCCCTGCCGACCCTGACCGTCGCGCCCAAGTCCGACCTGTTCGCCTACGAGCTGTCGGACTTCGTCATCAGCGACTACGCGCCCTGGCCGCACATCAGGGCCGAAGTGTCGAAGTGATCCGCCGACCGCCCCTCTTCATCGGCTCCTCGGTCGAGGGGCTGGAGGTGGCCTACGCGCTGCAGGAAAATCTGGAGTTCGACTGCGAGCCGACCGTCTGGCCGCAGGGCGTGTTCCAGCCGTCTAGCGCCGCCCTGATCGACCTCTACGCCTGGAGCCGGAAGGTCGAGTTCGCCGTCTTCGTCTTCACGCCCGACGACGTGGTCCGCATCCGAGGCCGGACGGTTCAGACCGTGCGGGACAATGTCGTCTTTGAACTGGGCCTGTTCATCGGCGCCCTGGGGCCGCGTCGCTGCTTCTTCGTCATGCCCCACGGCGCCGAGCTTCACCTGCCGTCCGACCTGATCGGGGTCGAGCCGCTCCGCTACGTCGCCGACCGTCGCGACCAGAACTTGAGAGCCGCGCTCGGTCCCGCCTGCAACCGCGTTCGACAGGCCTTGCGGCTGGAACCCGCCGCCGTCCCCTCGGCCGCCAGCGAGGCGACCGCCCCGTCCGAAACGCCTCTGCAACTGGCCGCGCAACTGGTCGCCGCCTGGGACGACGAGCCGGTGCTGGGCGCCCGCCAGGTCCTTCGCGACGGCGTCCCCTTCTACATTGCCGACGACCACGACGGCGAGGCCACGGCCGCCCTATCCACGGTGTTCAACTTCCTGAACAGCATGGCGGACGGGGTCCTGAGCGGGCGTATCGACGCCGCCGTGGCGCGCGACGCCTTCCAGCAGCCGGTCATCGAGATCTGGACGCGCGCCTACGGCTATTTCGTGCCAGCCGGCGGCGATCCCGAGGAGGCTTGGTCGCCCGCCCCGCCTCTGGCCGTTCCCGCCAACCAATGGGCCTCGATCCGCACCTGATGAAACTGACCGACCTCAAGGCGGACGTCCTCCGCATCTCCGACATCTATGCCCGCGAGCACACCATCGACCGCGACCGCGACTGGGCCCTGCTGAAGCTGCAGGAGGAGCTGGGCGAACTGACCAAGGAACACCTGAACCTCACCGGCCGCGCGCGTGGCGCGCCCGACCCGATCGCCCTCGGCGACGAAGCCGCCGACGTTCTGGGCATGCTGCTCATCTACTGCGACCGCGCCGGCATCGATCTGGAAGCCGCCATGCAGCGCAAATGGCTGAAGTGGCTCAAGGCTGACGCGTAAACTCCCGTAACATCGTATGGCGAAGCGTCGGGACTCGGCGCACCCTCCCCTGATCCGCGTCTATGCGGGCGCATGAAATGGGAGGGTTGTCGTGTTGAAGAAGTTTGCGGCCGAACTGGTCGGGACGATGGTGCTGGTGCTGTTCGGGTGCGGTGCCGCCGTCCTGGGCGGGTTCGATCATGTGGGGCAGCTGGGCATCGCCCTGGCCTTCGGCTTCGCCATCATCGCCATGGCCTATGGCATCGGCCCGGTGTCGGGTTGTCACGTCAACCCGGCGGTCAGCCTGGGCGTCTTCGTCGCGGGACGGATGAGCGCCAGGGACATGCTGATCTACTGGGCCGCCCAGTTCATCGGCGCCATCGTCGGCGCCGCCATCCTCGGCATGATCGCCAAGACCGGCTTCGCCAACCTGGGCCAGAACGGCTTCGACGCCGGATCGCCGGGCGGATACGGCCTGCATGCCGCCCTGATCTTCGAGATCGTCGCCACCGCCATCTTCATCATCGCCATTCTGGGCGTGACCGGGGCCAAGGGGCACGGCGCCCTCGCCGGCGTCGCTATCGGCATCACCCTGGCCGTCATCCACATCGTCGGCATTCAGGTGACGGGCGTCTCGGTCAATCCGGCCCGCAGCTTCGGCCCGGCCCTGCTGGTCGGTGGCCAGGCCCTGAGCCAGGTCTGGGTCTTCTTTGTCGCCCCGGCCATCGGCGCAGTCATTGGCGCGGCCTTCTTCCGCTTGAAACTCCTCGAGCCAGAGGCCTAAGTCCGGATAAGGGGGCGGTGTTCAGCCGCCCCCGTCTTTCGGAGCCTGCCCTGTGTCCATTCCCAAGATCGCCCTCGTCGTCGCCCGCGCCCGCAACGGCGTCATCGGACGCGACGGCGACCTGCCCTGGCGGCTGCGGTCGGACCTGCAACGCTTCAAGGCCGTCACCGTCGGCAAGCCCTGCATCATGGGCCGGAAGACCTGGGAAAGCCTGCCGCTCAAGCCCCTGCCCGGCCGCCTGAACATCGTCCTGACCAAGGACGGCTCCTATGAATCCGAAGGCATGGCCAAGGGTGCCCTGGTCTGCTCGAACTTGAGCGAGGCCCTGTCTATCGCGCGCGAAACCGCCGTGGAGGACGGCGTGGACGAGGTCTGCGTCATCGGCGGCACCGCCCTGTTCGAAGCGATCCTGCCGCGCGCCCAGCGCCTCTACATCACCGAGGTCGAGGCCGAGCCCGAGGGCGACGCTCATTTCCCTGCCTTTGACGAGGCCGCCTTCGTCGAGACCCTGTCGGAACCTCATCCGGCGGGCGAGAAGGATGATCACGCCTTCACCTTCCGCACCCTGGACCGTCGCTAATTCGGAGACACGACCATGCTCGTCACGACCACCAACGACCTAGCCGGCCACCGCATCGTCCGCCATCTGGGCATGGTGCGCGGCGTCACCGTGCGCTCGCGCAATGTCGTTTCCGACGCCATCGGCGGGGTGCAGTCGATGATCGGCGGCCGCGTCGGGGCCTATGTGAAACTGGCCGAGGCCGCGCGTCAGGAAGCCTATGACGAACTGGTCGTCCATGCGCGCGACATGGGCGCCAACGCCATCCTGGCCATGCGGTACGACGCCAACGAGATCATGCCCGGCGTGACCGAGGTTCTGGCCTACGGAACCGCCGTCGTGGTCGAGCCGGCCTAGAGCCCCAGCCCTTCAGCCACCTTCGCCGCCACCGCAGCGAAGCGCTGCGCCACCTCGCCGTCGGGTTCAGCCGAGACCAGCGGTCGCCCAGCGTCGCCCGCCTGACGCAGAGCCGCATCCAGCGGCAGGTCGCCGAGGAAGGCCACGCCCAGCCGCTCAGCTTCGGCCTCGGCCCCGCCCTGACCGAAGACCGGGCCGCTCATGTTCTCGATCAGGCCCAGGGTCGGGACATTGACGCGCTGGAACAGGGTGTGGGCCCGGCGCGCATCGGCCAGCGCCACCTCCTGCGGGGTCGAGACGATGACCGCCCCGTCCAGCGGCGTCTTCTGGATCAGAGTCAATTGCACGTCGCCGGTGCCCGGCGGCAGGTCCACCACCAGCACGTCCAGCGGCGTGTCCTCCGTCCCCCAGCGCGTCTGGGTCAGCATCTGGGTGATGGCCTGCGACGCCATCGGTCCGCGCCAGATCATGGCGTCGTCGGCCTTGGTCAGCAGGCCGACCGACATGGCCTTCAGGCCGTGCGCGACATGAGGCACGATGGCCCCGTCCACATAGTCCGGCTGGCCCGCCAGCCCCAGCATGGTGGGCAGCGAGGGACCATAGACGTCCGCGTCCAGCACCCCGACCGACAGACCGCGCGCCGCCAGCGCTGCAGCCAGGTTCACCGCCACCGTCGACTTGCCGACCCCGCCCTTGCCGCTGGCCACCGCCAGGACACGCTTCACATGAGCCGGACGCTCGGTCGGCACCGGCGCCTTGGCCCGGCCTTGATCTGTGGCGGCCTTCGACAAACCCGCCGTTCGGCGCGGCGGGGCGGCGGGCGCCGTCTCGGCGGTCAGGACGACCGAGACCCGCGCCATGCCCGGCATGGCCTTCAGCGCCGCCTCGGCCGCGTCGCGCACCGGGGCGTAGATCGCCGTCTCGCCCGCCGGAACTTCCATGACGAAGCCCGCGCGGTCCTCGGCCACTGTCAGTCCCTGGACCAGACCGGCGGCGACCAGCCCCTGTCCCGATTTCGGGTCCACAATGGCGTCGAGGGCGGTGATTACGGCGGTGCGGTCGATCAAGGCTTTGCTCCTTGGCCCTTGCCGGGCCGGTCGCCGGCGTTCTATCGCCGTCCGGTCCTGTTCGCGAGCCTGTTCCTTTGACCAAAACGCCCCGTCTCACCCTGATCGCTGGCCCCACCGCCTCGGGCAAGTCGCGTCTGGCGCTGGAAATGGCCGAGAAAACGGGCGCCGTCGTCATCAACGCCGACAGCCAGCAGCTCTATGCCGACCTGCGCGTCCTCAGCGCCCGTCCGTCGCTTGAGGACGAGGCTCGCGCCGAGCACCGCCTTTACGGCGTGGCCGACGCGGCCGAATCCTGGTCGGTCGGCCGCTGGACCCGCGCCGTCATGCCGCTGCTGGAGGAACTGGCGGCGCAGGAGCGCCCGGCCCTGCTGGTCGGCGGCACCGGCCTCTATTTCAACGCCCTGACACGCGGCCTGGCCGACATTCCCGCCGTGCCTGAGGTCGTGCGCGACGCGGTCCAGGCCGACTATGACGCTGAAGGCGAAGTGGCCTTCCGCCGCCGTCTGGCCGAGGTCGATCCCGCATCCGCCGCCGCCATCACCCCCGGCGACCGCCAGCGTCTGATCCGCGCCCTGGCCGTGGCCCAGGCGACCGGCCGTTCGCTAAGCGCCTGGAAGGCCGACACCAAACCCCTGCTGGCGCCCGGCGACTGGAAGGGCCTGGTGCTGGAGCCGGATCGCAACCGGCTCTACGCCTCATGCGATCTCAGGGTCGCCCAGATGATCGAACAGGGCGCGCTGGACGAAGTGAAGGCTCTCGCCGACCGTCGTCTCGATCCGGACCTTCCCGCCATGAAGGCGGTCGGAGTGCGGGAACTGATGGCCCACCTAGGCGGCGAGGCCTCGCTGAAACAGGCCATGGAGCAGACGCGCCAGGCCACCCGCAACTACGCCAAGCGCCAACTGACCTGGTTCCGCAACCAGACGCCTGACTGGGCGCGCGCCTAGGCCAGTCGCGACGGGTCGAGAACTACGTGCCGGATGCGGGTCCGGTCGTGCGTATAGGTGACATGCACCAGCCCGTTCGAGGCTTGGACCACGGCCGGATAGGCATAGCCGTGCGTCAGGGGCTCGCTCTCCAGCGTCAGCACGTTGCGCCACGACAGACCGTCGGCTGACAGACCTACATTGAGCGGATACCGCGGCCCTCGCCCCGGTCGATCCGGCTCGTGCCCCGCGTGATTGTAGATCATCAGATGACGCCCATCCTTGAGGGTCGAGGCGTCCGTTCCCGAATTGGGATTGGGCAGATCAACAGCCCCTATGGCGCTCCACGTCCGTCCGCCGTCGCGTGACCAGCTGGACGCCAGCGCCCCCTGACGCGCGCGCGCCACGGCCTGCAAGGCGCCGTCCGGATGGATCAGGATGCTGGGCTGTATGGCGTCGATGTTCAGCGGCGAGGCGACCGGATCGGTCAGGGTCCAGCGACGTCCCTGATCCGTGCTGATCTCGAAGTGCAGCTGCCAGCCCGCGCCGGCCGCGGCGCCCATGCCTTCGCCCGCCTCGGTGCTCGAGGGGCACAACCAGGTTCCGTCGGCCAGCACGACCGGCTTGTTCTTGATCGGTCCGAGCACGCCGTCAGGCAAACGACGCGGCGACGACCATGTGCGGCCTCCGTCCGGCGAGGTCATCATCATGCCCCACCAGCTGAAGGGATCGGGACCGACCTTGTAGAACAGGATCAGATCACCCTGCGCCGGCTGGAACAGGACGGGATTCCAGGTCGGATGTCGCGAGCCGTCCGGTTGCACGCCGTCGGCGACCTGAACGCCCTCGCTCCAGACGCCGTTCTCGAAGCGCGCGAACCAGATGCAGACGTCAGGGTGCTTCTCATGCGTGCCGCCGAACCAGGCCGCCGCCATGACGCCGCCCGTGGTCTCCACGATGGTCGAGGCATGGCACTGCGGATAGGGCGCCTGGTCATAGATGAAGCTCGAGTGGACCACAGTGAGCGGCTCTTCGCGCGCCTTCTCCCCGGCGGCGACAGCCGTCGTCGCCAGACCTGCGCCCAGTCCGACGCCCAGGCCAAGCCCCAATCGTCTGCGTGTGATCTCACCCATGCGTCATCCTCCCGCGCTCCATGCTCACGGTCATGTCTACCGGTGTCAATCGACGTGGCCAGCGACATTTCGACTGGGAATCCAGACACTCCGCCGCCATCCCTCTTGGATACGGCCGCAGGAGGCCCTATATCGAAGCTGTTCGGGTTCGCCCGGACTATGGCGATAAACGCGCTTGTAATAAGCGGACCGGACCCGGGTGCGATTCCCGGCGGCTCCACCAACTTCTTCCCCGCGTTATCGGCGGAGGCAGCATGGGGCCGACTAGCATCGACGGACGTGTAAAGAAGATGCTTTCGCTCGTCCTGGCCCACCGTATCGGGCCATATTCTAACTGCGAACGATAACTTCGCTGGAGAAGTCCGCCTCGCCGCGTAATGCGGTTCGGTTGATTTCGAACACTTAAGTCCTGGGGGTTCAGATCCTCAGGCGGGGCCCGGAGGGCGCCTGGCAACAGAAGCCCTCCTCTTCCTCAGAGACATTGCAGGAGCCTCGAGCCAGAATCCCGGCGCTTTCCTCAATCGGTATCTTCCGTCACTCGCCTGTCGCGGGTAACAGTCGCCCGTTCCCAGTTTCGAGGCGCCTGATGACGGATCAATCTCCCCCGGTCGACGAGATGCACTATGAGCAACTCGCCCAGGACGCCCTGCGCGGCGTGATCCGTTCCGCGCTGGAACGCGCGGCCCAGCCGGCCGGCATTCCCGGTGCGCACCACTTTTACATCACGTTCAAGACTCGCGCGCCGGGCGTCTCGGTGCCGCCGGACGTCCTGGCCAAATACCCGGACGAGATGACCATCGTCCTGCAGCACCAATATTGGGACCTTGAGGTCCAGCACGACCGTTTCTCGGTCATGCTGAAATTCGGCGGCATGCCCAAGGTTCTGGCCATGCCCTATTCGGCCGTGACCCGCTTCTACGACCCCAGCGTCCAGTTCCTGCTGCAGTTCGAAGAGCCGGAAATCGTCGAGGCCGAGGTCGCGCCGCTCACGCCCCCTGCCCGCGATCCGAACGCCGCCCCGCCGCCCTCGGGCGACGACGACGGCCCCAAGGTCGTTTCGCTGGACCAGTTCCGGAAGAAGTAGGCGCGGAGGGCACCGCCCTCATAGCCGGACGCGTTGCGCGTCCGCTAAGGGTGGACAGCGGAAGGTCAGCGCCGCACGGTGAGGTATGCGGTCTTCAGCCATCACAACCCTCGCGGTCTCCATTGCAGCACTCGCTGCGTGTTCTGCTTCGGTTGCCAACGCGCAACCAGCTTTGGAGCAAGGCTTCTCTGGCGCCCTGCGTGGCTGTGAGGAATGGATTCTAAACCCAGAAAGCTGGATCAACGGCCCCGCTCCCTTCATCGCAACGGTAGGCCTGGGCGACACGATGGGGCTGGTTGCTAAAGTCGATGAGGCGTCGCTCCCGCCTCCGGCCTTGCGCCGCGGGAACCGCTACTGGCGCATCAACTCGACCGAGACCGCCGGCTATGTCCTAGTCGTCTCGGACCAAGCCCCCATGTGCCACATCACCGGCGGCGGGAATGTCGATCTGCAGCCCGTGGTGGAAGCCGTCCTGACGTCAGCAGCCTTCGCCAGCCGCTGGGAAACGGTTCGGCAGACCGAGCGGCGCGACATGGCGGCGACCACGTTCAGGAACCGGACCGATCCGTCCCTGTCAGCAGTCGTCAGTCGGGCGAAACGGCCGGGCGAGAGGCTAGACCGCGTCCAGGTCTTGGTGACGACGACGTACGAAACGCAGAACTAAGACTCTGCTTCGATGCCGCGTGCCAACGCCCGCGCTGCCCCCCCCTACCGCCTCGGGAAGACCCGGATCATGATGCGCTCCCGCTCGCCTTCATGGCGCTCGACCAGCAGGCGCGCGACCTGGCTGTCATCGTGGAACAGATAGCCCTTGATGGCGTCCAGCAGGGCCTTGGCCAGGTTGTCCAGGTCCATCCACGGCGCGTCCCCGACGTGCTCCATGGTGATCTCAACGACATAATCACCCCACGCCGGGCGGGCGCTCCACTCCTTGCGGAAGAACTCATAGGCCAGCGGCTTGTAGTATTTGGCCTGGGTGGTCAGGCCGTCGATGGTGATTTCCACCGTGTCGTCGACCTCGCGTCCGCGCACCTTTCCCGTGCCGATCCAGCCTTCCACGCGCGCCTCGTTCTCTTAGCCAATGGTCGGGCCGCCTTGCCCCGCCGTGTCCGCGTGCTACACCGCCCGGCATCTTCCCGCCACGTCTGAGAACGAGCCCGCGATGAGCAACGTCCGCATTGAAACCGACACCTTCGGCCCCATCGAGGTCGCCGCTGATCGCTATTGGGGCGCACAGGCCCAGCGCTCGCTCGGCAACTTCAAGATCGGCTGGGAAAAGCAGCCCCTGCCGGTCGTCCGCGCCCTGGGCGTCGTCAAGCGCGCCGCCGCCGAGACCAACCGCGATCTGGGCAAGCTGGACGCCAAGCTGGCCGACGCCATCATCGCCGCCGCCAATGAGGTGATCGAAGGCAAGCTGAACGACCACTTCCCCCTGGTCGTCTGGCAGACGGGGTCGGGCACCCAGTCGAACATGAACGCCAACGAGGTCATCTCGAACCGCGCCATCGAGATCCTGGGCGGCGAGATGGGCTCCAAGAAGCCGGTCCACCCCAACGACCACGTCAACATGAGCCAGTCGTCGAACGACACCTATCCGACGGCCATGCACGTCGCCTGCGCCGAGCAGGTGGTCAACGACCTGCTGCCCGCGCTGAAGCACCTGCACGCCGCCCTGGACGCCAAGTCCAAGGCCTGGGCCCACATCATCAAGATCGGCCGCACCCACACCCAGGACGCCACGCCCCTGACCCTGGGTCAGGAGTTCGGCGGCTATGCGCAACAGGTCGCCAACGGCATCGAGCGCATCGAGCAGACCCTGCCCAAGTTGATGGAGCTGGCCCAGGGCGGCACCGCCGTCGGCACCGGCCTGAACGCCCCCGTCGGCTTCGCTGAAAAGGTCGCCGAGCAGATCGCCGCCATCACCGGTCTGCCCTTCACCACCGCCCCGAACAAGTTCGAGGCCCTGGCCGCCCACGACGCCATGGTCTTCAGCCACGGCGCGATCAACACGGTCGCCGCCTCGCTGTTCAAGATCGCCAACGACATCCGCTTCCTGGGCTCCGGCCCGCGTTCGGGTCTGGGCGAACTGGCCCTGCCGGAAAACGAGCCGGGTTCGTCGATCATGCCGGGCAAGGTCAACCCGACCCAGTGCGAAGCCCTGACCCAGGTCTGCGCCCAGGTGTTCGGCAACAACGCCGCCCTGTCGTTCGCCGGCTCGCAAGGCCACTTCGAGCTGAACGTCTATAACCCGGTCATGGCCTACAACTTCCTGCAGTCGGTCCGTCTGGTCGCCGACGCGGCCATCAGCTTCACCGACAACTGCGTCGTCGGCATCGAAGCGCGTGAAGACAACATCGAGCGCGGCCTGAACAACTCGCTGATGCTGGTCACGGCCCTGAACGGCAAGCTGGGCTACGACACCTGCGCCAAGATCGCCAAGACCGCCCACAAGAACGGCACCACCCTGCGCCAGGAAACCGTCGGCGGCGGCTACCTGACCGACGCCGAGTTCGACGAAGCCGTCCGCCCCGAGAAGATGATCTCGCCGGGCTGAGGATCATGAGCATGCGCCACGTCCTTGTCGCAACTGTCGCCGCCATTGGCTTGGCTGGTTGCGAGGGGGCGTGGCAATCGCAAGACGACCAAACGCCGTGGCCGATGCTGCGAGATACCTGCGATTATGATCAGATCGCTGTTGCGGCCATTAAGGAACGCTATCCGTGGTTCGTCCCGCCCGGAAAGCTGGCTTCCGCTCAGTATCGGGACGTTATCATCGCCTTCTACCCGCTGCCCCAGGTGATGCCCGGCGGCACGGCTCACGCCACGATCGGTGTCCGCGACTGCAAGGTCAAAGAGGTCTGGATCACGCAGTAGCCGCGGCTACTTGTCCCTGATCGTCCGCCCCACCGGCGCCAGCGACAGCTTGGCCAGTTCGACATTCTTCAGCGCGAACGGGATGCCGATCAGACTGACGAACTGCGGCACGGCGATCAGGATATGGGCCAGGGCGATGTACCAGCCGGCCAGAACCAGCCAGATGACGTTTAGCCCGACGCCCAGACAGCCGACGCCCAGATCGGCGGGATTGGGCTCGCGCCAGACGATTTCTCGCCCGAACGGCCAGAAGGAATAGCTGGCGATCCGCCAGGCCGAAAACGCCCACGGCAGCCCCACCACCGTCAGGGCCAGCAGCAGCCCGCCGAACAGCCAGGCCAGGCCCGAGGCGAAGCCGCCCAGGACGAACCACAGCAGGTTCAGGATCAGTCGGATCAAGGTCGTCTCCCCATGCGCCACGCGGCGCAACGTCCCTGATATGGCCAAAGGCCCCGCCTGTGAAAGCGGGGCCCGAGTGAAATTCGCGGTAAGGCGGCGCCTAGTGCTTCACGACCCAGCGCGCCTTGGCCTCGTCCTTCGTCATGTTCAGGTGAACATGCTCATCGACATGATCGACCCAGCTGACCGGGATCATGTGGTGCTTCAGGCCGGAGCCGAGATCCATCTTGGCCAGCTCGATCTGATCGCCCATTACATGGTCCACACGGCCGACGTGCTTGCCGTCCGAACCGACGACTTCCAGATGTTCCTTGATCATCGAGGTGTCTATCATGACGCTCTCCATTGCTGTTCGAGGTCAGGGTGAAACGGCCCGCGCCACGAACGGGTTCATCACAATCGCCGTCCAAGGGAGTTCACGATGTCGCTGACCATCCATCACGCGCCCCAGTCCCGCTCCACGCGCCTGCTCTGGCTGCTGGAGGAATTGGGCGCCGACTATGACATCCACTACGTCGACATCGAGCGACAGGGCGGCCACGGCCACGCCGATCCGACCAACCCCCACCCGCTGAAGCAGGCGCCCGCCGTCAGCGTCGACGGCCAGTTGCTGATCGAGTCGGTGCTGATCTTCCTCTTCCTCACCGACCGCTTCCCCGAGGCGAAGATGGCGCCCGGCCCCGATGATCCCCGCCGCGCCGAGTATCTGTCGTGGCTGGGCCTTTACAACAATGTGCTGGAAAGCGTCCTGACCTCCGGCGCGCCCGATAGCTGGAATGATCTGAGAAAGGCCGGCTACGCGACGCTGGACCACCGCTGGCGCGCCGCCATCAAGGACGGCGGCTACATCCTGGGCGACTTCTCGGCGCTCGACATCCTGTTCGGCAGCCTGCTGCAGTGGTTCCGGGGCGCCATGCCGCCGGGAGAACCCTATGACGCCTATGCCCAGCGCATCGGCGGTCGTCCGGCCCTCAAGCGCGCCTGGGCCAAGGACAGCCCCGAGGGCCACGTCTGATGGGCGAGGTCGTCAATCTGAACAAGGCGCGCAAGGCCCGCGACAAGGCTGACGCCAAGCGCGCGGCAGAAGCCAACCGCCTGACCTTCGGCCGCACCAAGTCCGAACGCCAGATGACGCAAAAGGAGCGCGACCGCGACGCCGCGCGCCTGGACGGCCACAAGCTGGACGAGCTGGAGTAGACCCTCTCCCCCCGTCATCCCGGCCGTAGCGAGCGGAGAGCCGGGACCGCCGCAGACGCCGCGCTTGATGCGGCCCGGATAGCCCCCATGGGCTTCCGGGATGACGCTTCGCCTAGGCCGCCGACCGCTTCGGCGCCCGGATCAGGAACAACTGGCCCGCCAGCACCAGGGCCAGCCCGACAAAGGCGATCAGGCCGAACCTGGCCCCCTCGAACAGCACCGACACCAGCATGGCGATCGGCGGCGTCAGGGCCGAGATATAGCTGGCCAGCGCATAGCCGCGCGCCCGGGCGATAGTGAAATACAGGCCAAACGCGATCACCGAGCCGAACAGCGACAGATACAGCAGCGAGATCACATAGGCCGGGCTCCACGCCACGGACCACGACACCCCGGTCGCCAGGCCATAGAGAGCCAGCGCGCCCGTGCCGTAGGCCATGGCCCAGGCCGTGCCGGGAAGGACTTGCGCCCCCACCTGCTGCCCCTTCCAGGCGAACCAGTTGCCGAAGGCCGAAGCCACCACGGCGATGACGGCGAAGGTCACGCCCTCGACCGCGTGCAGGCCCAGGCCCGCGCCCATGACCTCGCCGCCCGACAGGACCGCCACCCCGATCACCCCCATGCCGGCCCCCAGCCAGGCCGCCGGCGCCGCCTTCTGCTTGGAGGCCACCCGGAACAGGATCAGGTTGAGGAAGGCCAGGGCCGCGAAGATCACCGCCACCACGGCCGAGGCGATCCTCTCCTCCGAGGCATAGACAAAGGCGTAGCTGATCGCGAACGAGAACAGCCCCTGCCCCATGGCCATCAGATGCTGCGGCCGCGTCATGGCCAGCTTTCCGCCCGTCGCCTTGACCACCAGGGCCAGCACCGCCGCCGCGATGGCGAAGCGCAGCACCACCGACACCACCGGATCGACCGCGCCGAGTTGAAAGGTGATGGCGTACCAGGTCGTGCCCCAGATCAGGGCGCAGACGCCGATCCCGCCCAGAGCCAGGGCGGCCGGGGACATCAGGGGCTTGGACGCGGGCTCGGTCACGGGCGGGGCCTCAAGTCGACTCAATGAAAACGAAAGCGGAACCTCCGTTAGCATCGGATCGCGACCGCTGCGCCTCACGTCTTGCAGCCTTATGTGACGCTCGCGCGTTTCTGCTAAGCTATCCCCCTCACAGGACTCCCGCCATGCGCTTCCTTCCGCTGATCGCCCCGCTTGCCCTTGTGGTCGCCGCCTGCTCCAGCATGCCGGGCGGCGAGGCCGCCTCCACCCAGGTCGATGTCACCGCCGCCTATCGCGAGCGCATCATGCTGCCGCCCGGCCATGTGCTGACGGTCAAGGTCGAGGATGTCAGCCTGATGGACGCGCCCGCCCGCGTTCTGGCCCAGACCACCCAGCCGCTGGACGGTCGCGGCCCGCCCTACGCCGTCACCCTGACGGTGCCGAACAGCCAGATTGACGCCCGTCACACCTATGCCGTTCGCGCCGAGATCCGCGACCCGGCCGGGGCCCTGCGCTTCACCACCGACACCCGCCATTCCGTCCTGACACAAGGCGCGCCGAACAAGGTCGATATCATGATGGTCGGCGTCCGCTAACCGTGAGCAGCCTCGCCAAGCGATCCGTCCTCCTGTCCGGCCACGCCACCTCGGTGGCGCTGGAGCCGGAGTTCTGGACCGTGCTGGACGCCATCGGGGCTGAGTTGAACCTGGGCCGCGCCGCCCTGTTGATCCGTATCGACGCCTGGCGCGGCCGTCGTCCCCTCGCCTCGGCCTGCCGGGTTCTGGCCTTGCAGTGGGCCGGCGGCGACCGCAGCTTCGCCGGAGAAGACGCATGACCACGGACAGCCGCCTGATCCCCGCCGCCGTAATCGGGGGCCTTCTAGCCGTCGGCCTGATCGGCGGCGGCGCCCTGATCGGTCAGGGCGTGGTCAACGCCCGCGCCGGCGACCGCTCCGTCACCGTGCGCGGTTTGGCGGAAAAGGACGTGAAGGCCGATCTGGCCGTCCTGCCGATCCGCTTCACCGCCTCGGGCGACGTCCTGTCCGAGGTCCAGGCTCGCATCGACGGCGACCTGGCTATCGTGCGCCAGTTCCTCAAGGCCCAGGGCTATCCCGACAGTTCGGTCGATCTGGGCCAACTCGGCGTCGCCGACACCCGCTCACGCGAATACGCCAGCCAGACCGGCGGTCCGCGCTTCATCCTGACCCAGACGGTCGTCGTGCGCACCAACGACGTTGACCGGGTCCAGACCACCACCCGCAACCTGAATGACCTGGTGCGTCAGGGCGTGGTGCTGCAGGACTTCCAGGGGCCGTCCTACATCTTCACCAAGCTCAACGACGTGCGTCCCGCCATGATCGCAGAGGCCACAGCCGCCGCCCGCACGGGCGCCGTCCAGTTCGCCAAGGACTCCGGCGCGCCGCTGGGGCCGATCAAGTCGGCGGGACAGGGCTCGTTCGAAATCCTGCCCCGCGACGGCTTCGGCGACGAGGCGACCTCGCTGAACAAGAAGGTCCGCGTCGTCACCACCATCAGCTACAGGCTGAAGTAGCCCCTAGAGATCAACCCTGCGGCTCAGGGTTGCCGGGGGCAGCGACGGTCGGCGGTTCGGCAGGACGCGGCACGTCCGGCAGCCTCGGCGCCTCCGGCAACTTCGGGGCCGGGACGTTGATGTCCAGGTTGACCTCAGGCGCTTCCGGCGCGGCAGGAACGCGACCACCCGAATAGACGAACCACGCGATCACAGCGACCGCGACGATCAATCCGCCGAGGATGAAGGCCATCATGCCGCCGCCGCTCCTTCTTTCGGGCGCAGCGGTATTGATGGTCGTTTGATGCACCACCCGTTCCGGCGGCGGGATGTTGGGATCCGTCATTGAGCGCGCCTCTCTACTGATTGCCCGGCACGGCCGGCGCCGAGACTTCAGGCAGCTTCACGTCGATATCGACATTCTTGGTCTCAGGCGCCCCGCCTCGTCCCAACAGGAACCAGGCCAGAATCGCCACCACGACCACCAGGCCGCCGACGATGAAGGCCAATCCCGCGTTGCCTCCCCCGCTTGAACTCTCCGCCATCTGTTTCCCTTCCATGACTTCCCTGAGGTCGAGAGAACGAGGGTCAGGCTTGGCGGTTCCCGCAAGCCATTTTCCATCGGGGCCTGACTTTGGCCTCTGTGCTGCTTATGTTCTCCTCCGAATCCGCCTTGCGTGAGCCGCTTATCCAGTGACCGACCTGCCCGCCCCCCGCATTTCCGACCTCGCGCGCAGCCAGTCGCCGCAAGGCGCGGCCGATTACCTGTCCGGTCTGAACCCCGAACAGAGGCTGGCGGTCGAAACGACCGAGGGGCCGGTCCTGGTCCTCGCCGGCGCCGGCACGGGCAAGACCCGCGTCCTGACCACCCGTCTGGCCCATATCCTGGCGACGGGCCGGGCCAAGCCCTGGGAACTGCTGGTCGTCACCTTCACCAACAAGGCCGCGCGCGAGATGCGCGAGCGGATCACCCACCTGATCGGCCCGTCGGCCGAGGGCCTGCGCTGGCTCGGCACCTTCCACTCGGTCGCGGCCCAGATCCTGCGTCGGCACTCGGAGCTAGTCGGGCTGAAGTCGAGCTTCACCATCCTGGACACCGACGACCAGGAGCGGCTGCTGAAACAGCTGCTCGAAGCCGCCAACATCGACACCAAGAAGCACACGCCCAAGTCGCTGGCCCACCTGATCGACCACTGGAAGAACCGCGGCTGGACGCCCGAGAAGCTGCCGCCGGGCGAGGACTTCGCCAACGGCAACGGCCATGCTCTCTACGCCGCCTATCAGAAACGGTTGGTCACGCTGAACGCCTGCGACTTCGGCGACCTGCTGCTGCACAACCTCACCATCCTGTCGCAACACGCTGACCTGGCTGAGGAATATCGCCGTCGCTTCCGCTACATCCTGGTGGACGAGTATCAGGACACCAACGTCGCCCAGTACCTGTGGCTGCGGCTGCTGACTTCCTCGACCGGCAATGTCTGCTGCGTCGGCGACGATGATCAGTCGATCTACGGCTGGCGCGGGGCCGAGGTGGACAACATCCTGCGCTTCGAGCGCGACTTCCCCGGCGCGAAGATCGTCAAGCTGGAGCGCAACTACCGCTCGACCAAACATATCCTCGGCGCCGCCTCGGCCCTGATCTCGACCAATCAGGACCGACTGGGCAAGACCCTGTGGACCGAGGACGACAGCGGCGACAAGGTGCGCGTGCGCGGCGTCTGGGACGGCGAGGCCGAGGCCCGCCTGATCGCCGACGAGATTGAAACCGCCCGCAAGCAGGGCATGAAGTACAGGGGCATGGCCGTCCTGGTCCGCGCCTCCTTCCAGATGCGAGCCTTCGAAGAGCGCTTCGTCATGCTGGCCGTCCCCTATCAGGTCATCGGCGGCCCCCGCTTCTTCGAGCGCGCCGAAATCCGCGACGCCCACGCCTATTTGCGCCTGATCCAGTCCGAGGACGACGACCTGGCGTTCGAGCGCATTGTCAATGTCCCCAAGCGCGGCATAGGCGACACCAGCGTCCAGAAGATCCTGCACATCGCCCGCGAGAACGGCGTCTCGGCCATGCAGGCGGTCCGCCATCTGATCACGACCGACGAGCTTCAGGCCCGCACCCGCACGCCCCTGGCCAACTTCGTGCGCGACCTCGACCGCTGGCGCGATCTGGCTAGCATGGGCACGCCCCACTGGCAGGTGACCGAGACCTTGCTGGACGAGAGCGGCTACACCGATATGCAGAAGGCCGACCGCACAAGCGGCCAGACGCGCCTGGACAACCTCAAGGAACTGACCCAGGCCATGCAGGCGTTCGACACGCTGCAAGCCTATCTAGAGCATGTCTCACTGGTCATGGACCTCGACCGGGCCGCGCCTGAGTCCGAAAGCGGCGCTGTACAGATCATGACCCTGCACGGCGCCAAGGGGCTGGAGTTCCCGCTGGTCTTCCTGCCGGGCTGGGAGGAAGGCGTCTTCCCCAGTCAGCGCAGCATCGACGAGAAGGGCATGAAGGGCCTCGAGGAGGAGCGCCGACTGGCCTACGTCGGCGTCACCCGCGCCAAGCGCGACGCGCGCATCAGCTTCGCCGCCAACCGTCTGGTCTATGGCCGCTGGACCTCGCAACTGCCCAGCCGCTTCGTCGACGAACTGCCTCTGGCCCACGTCGATCCGCAGTCCGACACCGGCTACTATGGCGCCTCGACCGGCATGAAAGAGGCCAAGAGCCGTTGGGACGACACCCCCTCCTTCGGCAGCGGCTACTCGAGCCCAGGCTGGAAACGCGCACAGAGCTTCACCTCCAGCCAGCCGGCGCGCTCCACATCCACGCCGGCCCGCAAGGCGATTATCGAGGGCGACGGCCGCCTGATCGCCACCACCGTCCCCAAAGCCGGCTCCAACTGGTCGCGCGGTGACCGCGTCTTCCATCAGAAGTTCGGCTATGGCGCCGTTCGCGCGATCGAGGGCAACAAGCTGGTCGTCGCCTTCGACAAGGCAGGCGAGAAAAAGGTCATCGACAGCTTCGTAGAGAAAGCTTCCTAAGCCTTCTTTTCGCGGCCCTCGACAGACTCCCAGATCGCAGCAAGCACCAGAACAACCGTCGACACCAAAGTCAGAACCAGGGGCTGCAGCAGCGGAGCGACCACGGCCGCCGCCGCCAGCAAGCCTATGCCCGCGACGCGCGGCCAGGCGATCCTGCCCCAGATCGCCAGGATCGACAGACTGGTCCCCAGCAGGAACAGCAGCGGGCCGCCGAGCAGCACCGCAGTTGTCGCCATGGTCGTGGCCCCCAGCGGGTGCGCCAGCGCCAGTTCGTCGCCGACCGCTGTCACCACGATCCCCGCCACCACGATGATCGGACAATAGGTATAGACCCGACGCGCGATCGCGCCGGGATCGGAGGCGTGAACAAAGGTTTCTGCCGCCGCTTCGTGCGCCTCGTTAAAGAACAGCCACCACATGGTGATGGCCGTGGTCAGGGCCGAAGCGAAGGCGACCACGACCGGCGCCGTCCATGTCAGGCCCGCGAACGTCGCCCCGGTGACGACGATCGACTCGCCCAGGCAGATAATGACGAACAGCCCAACCCGCTCGGCCAGATGCGCGCCCTCGACATCCCACTCCGCTGTGTTTGACCGCCCCAGCCCCGGCACGACATAGCCGACCGCCGGCGCGGTGAACTCCAGCAGCAAGGCGACCAGCCAGATCAGCAGCCGCGTCTGCCCCTCCGCCAGCCCGCCGCCGATCCAGAAGATGGCGCCCAGCAGCGACCAGGCTGAAATTCGCAGGAAATTCGCCTTCTGCACCGGCGAGCCGCGCACGGCCCACAGGGTGAACAGGCTGCGCCCGACCTGAATGGCCGCAAAGGCGCAGGCGAAGGCCAGCCCCTTGTCGCCAAACGCCGAGGGCAGCGAGGTCGACATGACCAGGCCCGCCGCCATCAGGCCGAACAGCATCAACCGCACCGGCCCGCGCTCAGGGTCCAGCCAGTTGGTGATCCAGCTGGTGTCGATCCACACCCACCACACCGCCGCCAGCAGGATCGCCGCCTCCAGCGCCCCCAGCGGCGTCAGATGCGCCAGCAACAGGTGACTGACCTGGGTGATGGCGAAGACGAAGACCAGATCGAAGAACAGCTCGACGAAGCCGACCTTGGCGTGTTCACCCGCCCTGCGGGCGCGCATGAGGCTGGCGTTCATGGTCGGCTCCGGGGCGTCGTTTCCGTCAAGCTTGCGACCAGCGGTCTTGTGCGTCCAGCCAATCAGTGGATAGCGGGTGTAAAAGGTCGCAAAGCTTGCTCCGGCGCGGCGCGGGGCCTACCTGTCCGGTCCCCGAATCATCGCAGACTGCGTAGATGGCTGACCTTTTCTCCACGCTCGACGACGCTGAACCCACCCAACCGAGCGTTCCTGAAAAAGCGCCCGCTCCTGCGCCGGTCGCAGCGCCCGCGCCGGCCCCCGTCACGCACGAACCCAAGGTCGAACTGGCCAGCCACGCCAGCACGGCGACAGCGGCCGCCACCGGCTATTCCGCCTCCTCGATCGAGGTGCTGGAGGGGCTGGAGCCCGTCCGCAAACGCCCCGGCATGTATATCGGCGGCACCGACGAGCGCGCCCTGCACCACCTCTTCGCCGAAGTCCTCGACAACGCGATGGACGAGGCCGTCGCCAAGCACGCCAAGCTGATCACCGTCGATCTGGACGCCGACGGCTTCCTGTCGGTCCGCGACGACGGCCGCGGCATTCCTGTCGACCCCCACCCCAAGCACCCCGGCAAGTCGGCGCTGGAAGTGGTCATGACCGTGCTGCACTCGGGCGGCAAGTTCTCGGGCAAGGCCTATGAGACCTCGGGCGGCCTGCACGGCGTCGGCGTCTCGGTGGTCAACGCCCTGGCCGAACAGCTGGACGTCACCGTCTGGCGCGACGGCTTCGAATGGCGTCAGTCCTTCAGCCGCGGCCACGTCCTCGGCCCCATCCAGCAGGTAGGCCCGTCAAAGAAGAAGGGCACCCTGATCCGCTTCAAGCCGGACGAGCAGATCTTCGGCGTCGGCGCGGCCTTCAAGCCTGCGCGCCTGTTCCGTATGGCTCGCGCCAAGGCCTATCTGTTCCGCGGCGTTGAGATCAAATGGACCTGCGCGGCGGACCGCATCACCGACGCCACGCCTGAACAGGCCCTGCTCCACTTCCCCGGCGGCCTGGCCGACGCCCTGGCCGAGCGCGTGGGCGAGCTGGAGACCGTCACCCCCGTCTTCGCCGGCCGCGCCGAGCGCAAGGGCGAGGCGGGCGCGCTGGAATGGGCCGTCACCTGGTCGCCCATCGGCTTCGGCGACGCCGACAGCTTCATCGGCTCCTACTGCAACACCGTCTCGACCCCCGACGGCGGCACGCACGAAGCTGGCTTCCGCGCCGCCCTGGTCAAGGGCCTCAAGGCCTATGGCGAGCTGACCAACGAGAAGCGCGCGGCCCAGATCACGGCCGAGGACGTCATCGCCAACGCCGGCGCCCTGATCTCCATCTTCATCCGCAACCCGGAATTCCAGGGCCAGACCAAGGACCGCCTGTCCTCGCCCGAGGGGCAGAAGCTGGCCGAGCAACTGCTGCGCGACCCCTTCGACCACTGGCTGACCGAAAGCCCCAAGCAGGCCAACGCCCTGCTGGGCTTCGTCATCGACCGCGCCGAGGACCGCCTGCGCCGCCGCAAGGACAAGGAAGTCCAGCGCGCCGCCGCCACCCGCAAGCTGCGCCTGCCCGGCAAGCTGTCGGACTGCAGCCGTCAGGCCGCCGAAGGCACTGAACTCTTCATCGTCGAAGGCGACTCGGCCGGCGGCTCGGCCAAGCAGGCCCGCGACCGCACCACCCAGGCCATCCTGCCCCTGCGCGGCAAGATCCTGAACGTCGCCTCGGCCACGGCGGACAAGCTGCGCGCCAACGTCGAACTGTCCGACCTGGCCCTGGCTTTGGGCGTCCAGCCCGGCAGCCGCTTCAACATTGAAGACCTGCGCTACGAGCGCATCGTCATCATGACCGACGCCGACGTGGACGGCGCCCACATCGCGGCCCTGCTGATCACCTTCTTCTACCGCTCCATGCCCGAGACGATCCGCCAGGGCCGCCTCTTCATGGCCCTGCCGCCGCTCTATCGGATTTCGGCGGGTCCTCTGTCGGAATACGCCCGCGACGACGCCCACCGCGACGAGCTGATGGCCACTGTCTTCAAGGGCAAGAAGGTCGAGATCGGGCGCTTCAAGGGCCTGGGCGAGATGATGGCCTCCCAGTTGAAGGAGACCACGATGGATCCGAAGAAACGGACCCTGGCGCGCGTCTCCCTGCCCGACAGCGAGGAAGAGATCGAGGATCTGGTGGAGCGCCTGATGGGCCGCAAGGCCGAGGCCCGCTATCAGTTCATCCAGGACAACGCCCGCTTCGCCATGGCGGATCTGGACGTTTAACCTAGCAATCCTCCCCCGTTTACGGGGGAGGGGGACCGCCGCAGGCGGTGGAGGGGGCGGAACCAGACACCGCCCTCGCCTCTCGAACCACCCGTAGCCTAACCTCGAAGCGAAGCGCGTGGCGCTCGCCCCCTCCACCATGCTTCGCATGGTCCCCCTCCCCCGCTTCGCAGGGGAGGATCGGGTTCAGCTTTTCAGCAGTCGATCCCGTGCGGCGTTGACGCGCGCGGCCAGCCCCTCCGTCCCGCCTTGGTCGGGATGCGCACGCGCCATCAGGCGGCGCCAGGCGGCCTGAACCTCTTGCGGCGTCGCCTCGGCGGATACGCCCAGAATAGCCCGTGCCTCGGCCTCAGACAGCCGTTCAGCCACAGGCGCGCGCGGCGGCACGGTGCGAACCCGCGACTGCACCGCCAGCCAAAGCCCGGCCCCCGCCATGCCCACGGCCGCCAACCAGACCCCGCGTGACGCAGCCAGAACCGCGCCTCCGAACAGGGCCGTGCTGAGGATGGTCGCGGAAATGCGCCAGTGACCACGCCGCGCGCGTTCGGTCTGGCGGCCCAACCGCACCAGCGCCCAGACCGCCACGGCGGCCAGCGCCAGCCAGATCAGGCCCATGAGGAAATCAGGCCGCCGCCGCGTCCAGCGGAGCCAGCGATCCGCCCGCCGCGTCGTCCAAGCCCATGGCCTGCATCAGATTGCGCATTTCCTGACGCGCGGCGACGTGGGCCAGCGACACCGACACCGGCCGGATGTCGTTCGACAGGTCGGCGACCGTCAGGCCGAACGGGAACAACTCGCGATAGATGACCCGGTCGCGCAGACCCGGACCGACCCGGAAGCCGACGCGCTTGGCCAGCTTCATCATCCGTTCTTCCAGACGGCGACGGTTGCGCGCCTCGGCCACGGCCAGACGGTTGGTGACCACGATCCAGTCGATGGTCACCTGACGCCCCTCGGTGATGGCGCGATGCTTGCGCGCCTCCCAGACGCTCTCGGAATAGATGGAGGGCTTCTTCAGCTCCAGCGTCACCGGATCGACCTCGCCCAGCAGATCGAAGTCGACGAAGCTGTCGTTCATCGGCGTCACGATCTGGTCGGCGCGGCCGTGCGCGGCGCGCGACAGGGCCGTGTCGCCGCCGGGCGTGTCGATCAGGATGACGTCGGCCACGGCCTGCGCTTCGGCATAGGCCGCCTCGAACTTCGCCAGTTGCTCGGCCTCATCGGCCTTGGCCAGGGCCTTGCCGTCGCCCATGTCGGGCACGATCGGCAGGGGCAGGTCATGACCGTTGGCCGCCGTCCAGGCCGCGCGGTTCGAGAAGAAACGCTCCATCGACCGTTGGCGCAGGTCCAGATCGATGATGGCGACCTTCTTGCCCGCATGCAGCAGGCCGGTGACGATGTGAATGGCCAGGGTGGACTTGCCGGCCCCGCCCTTTTCATTGCCGATGACGATGACCTGAGGCTGCGCCATGTTGGACCCCGATGTTTCGACGGCCGCGACTCAAGCGGTCGCGATCCATCCCAGACGCCCTAGATCGGGCCAAGGGCGTCAGTCGTCAACGAAACCTTAAGCCGCGCCTGTGGACGACGCCGCCTCTGCGGCCCGCACGCACCACGGGTCGGACGCCGCCGCGCGCTCGCACAGCGCCTGGGCCTGAGCCGATCCGGCGCGAACCTTCAACCGGACCAGACGCCGACCATTGACCTCGACCGGCTCGAAGACCGGGTTCAGACCCTTGCTCCCCTGCCCCAGACGCTCCCACGCCGCCTGGGCCGAAGCCTGACTGGCGTAGGCGCCCAACTGGATCAGGACGGCGGGCGCGGCCGAGGCGGCGACTGCAACGGGCCGCGACGGCCGGGCCTCAGCTCGCTGTGCGGCCTGCACGTCCGCCGGGGCCTCGGGGTCGTGGAAGACAGCCGGCATGGCGGGCAAGACAGCCGCAGCCTTGGCGGTCAGCCCGTCGCGGGCGTCCCAGAGTTGATGCGGGGTCAGCAGTTCGACTTTCAACGGCCTCAGCCCCGCCTCTTCGGCGTTGCGCGGCCCCGACGGTTCACGTCGAGGTTCGGCGTCGCGGGACGACAGAGGAATGGCCGCGATGTCCTTGGCCACGCCCTCGAACCGATGGGGATCAGCCTCCGCCATACCGCAGCCGGCCAGCAGCGCCGCAAGGGCGCCGACCGATCCGAACCGCAGGATGACGGAAGCGTTCATACCGTCATGCTGAACCCAGTCTTTTGAGACAGGGTTGAGGAACAGGCTTAACGCCCGTTCACACCTTCATCAGCCGATGGCGCCGACGCAGCCTTCGACGTCGCCCGGCGCCACGTCGGCGTCGGTCAGGGCCAGGGTCCAGCCGTGGTTGGTGTTCAGGCCCCAGCGCCGCGCGCCCGAGCCGTCGCCGGCGTCGCCGCCGACCGTCACCACCACGCGGCGGCCCGTCGGCAGGGCCGGCGGATCAATCTTACCCACGGCCAGCGAGGTCGGCGTCTCGCCGCCGTAGCCGTCGAAGACGCTCAGCATCGACCATTCGCGGCGCAGACCCATCCACCAGGCGTCCTCGGTGTTGATGGACAGCACCGACACGCCATGACCTTCGGCGGCGTGGGCCAGAGCGGCCTGAGGATCGCGCACCAGCTTGATGTCGGCGGCGGCTCCGAAACGCAGACGGGCGCCGTCCACGGCCTTGGATGGATCGATGGGAGCCCAGACGTGGACCTGCAGCCGGCCCTGACGGGCCAGACCCCAGCCGACGATCTCGCGCCACAGGTGCTCGACCGCCTCGCGGTTCTCGGGTTCGCACTGCTTAAGGACGCGGGCCTGAACGGCCTGTTCGCGGTCGGGACGCAGCTTGGTGTGGGGACCGGTCGGAGCGTCCTTGGCCTTGCCCACCTGGGCGGCGACGGCCAGACGGCGCTCGAACAGTTGAAGAATCTGGTCGTCCAGGCTGTCGATCTCGGCCCGCAGGGCGGCCAGCGCCTTCTGCTCGGGGCTCAGGTCGGCGGTTTCAGCGGGCCAGACTTGCTGGATGTTGGATTGCGGCATGGGATCAGGCTTTCGGCATGGGATTTCGATGGGAGATCGCGTCCGCCGAACATCAGGCAGGGACGCGTGCAGGGGCCGCTCGGGAGAAGCGGTCGCCAGCGAGACTGTCAGGGTTGGTTAGAAGCCCGACGCCTCAGCCGGCGTATCGAAAGCCGTAATAGCCGTAGCCAAAATAGAAGCCGGCCACCGCGCGCGTGGTGGTTTCAAGGGTCAGTTGTGCGCGCAGCGAGGACATGAATCCGGTCCGGTTTCAGGATCAGGGTCGATCCGATCAGACCTTAAAGACGCAAACTTCGTGCGCGGTCAACCTTCAGAGCGAAATCGGTTCGAATGTTTTCACATTCGAACCCGGATATTCGCGCCAGAATTATCCGAAAGCCTGTTTCGCCGATCAGGCTTGAGGGGCCGTGAACAGGACAAATCGCGTCCGGTTGTCGCTGAAATCCTGCAGATCGTTGCGCAGGACCGTCAGGCCGTAAACCTCGGCGGCACGGGCAGGCGCCACGGCGGCGCGGGTCAGGTCCTCGGCCTCGGCCACGGCGGCGGCCGCCCCGCCTGTGTCGAACACCTCGACCGGGGTGATCCGCATCTCCCCAAGAGCCTTGGAGCATTGTTGCAGGGCGACCGGATGGCTCTCCGCCGTCTTGATGTCCGACAGTCGAGCGTCCGGCAGGCCCAGCAGAGCCAGCCGGATCGGCCGCCAGGCCTCGCTGACCACCGTCAGCCCCGCCTCGCGCACCAGGGTGGCGGCGGGCTCGACCACGCCGATGGTCGAGTTCTCGACCGGGATCAGCGCCGACTGGCAGTCGCCGGAGAGCAGGGCCTCAATGGCCCCCTGAAAGGTCTCATAGCCGACCGCCTCGTCCCACGGACGCAGGTCGAGGCAGGCTTCATGGCTGAAGGCGCCGGGCGCGCCCTGATAGGCGACGCGGCCCGGTCCTTCGTCTTCGGTCGGCGTGGTCACGCGGCCTCGGCGCGGGCCTGACGCCCGGCCTTGAGGCGCTCGGCGACCAGGAAGGCCAGCTCCAGCGCCTGATCCGCGTTGAGGCGCGGATCGCAGTGGGTGTGATAGCGGCTCGACAGGTCGTCCTCGGTCACGGCCTGGGCGCCGCCCAGGCATTCGGTGACGTTCTGACCGGTCATCTCCAGGTGGACGCCGCCGGGGTGGACGCCCTCGGCCTCCGCCACGTCGATGAAGGTGCGAACCTCGCCCATGACGCGGTCGAACGGCCGGGTCTTGTAGCCGTTGGCGGCCTTCAGCGTATTGCCGTGCATCGGGTCGATCGACCAGATGACGCGCTTGCCCTCGGCCTTCACCGCCCGCATCAGGGCCGGCAGTCGATCGCCGACCTTGTCGTGACCGAAGCGGCCGATCAGGGTCAGACGGCCCGGAACATTGTTCGGGTTCAGGGCGTCGATCAGCGGCAGGATGTCCTCCGCCGTCATGGTCGGTCCGCACTTGACCCCAATCGGGTTCGAGATCCCGCGCATGAACTCGATATGCGCCCCGTCCAGCTGACGGGTGCGCTCGCCGATCCACAGCATGTGGGCCGACGTGTCGAACCACTCGCCCGACGACCCTTCCAGGCGCGTCAGGGCGCTCTCGACGTTCAGCAGCAGGGCCTCGTGGCTGGTGAAGACCTCGACGCGCGACAGGTCGGGATGGGTCTCGGGCGTGACGCCGACCGCTTCCATGAAGGCCAGAGCCTCAGTGATCTTGTCGGCCAGCTCGCGATAGGCCGCGCCCGCGCCGTTGTCGGCGAAGCCCAGGGTCCAGCGATGGATGTTGTAGAGGTCAGCATAGCCGCCACCGGCGAAGGCGCGCAGCAGGTTCAGCGTCGAGGCCGACTGGTTGTAGGCCTTCAGCAGGCGCTGCGGATCGGGCACGCGCTCTTCAGCAGTGAAGCCCATGCCGTTGATGATGTCGCCGCGATAGGAGGGCAGCTCGACGCCGCCGATCTCTTCCAGCGGGGACGAGCGCGGCTTGGCGAACTGACCGGCGATACGGCCGACCTTCACCACAGGCTTGCGCCCGGCGAAAGTCAGAACCACCGCCATCTGCAGGATCAGGCGGAAGGTGTCGCGGATGTTGTCGGTCGAGAACTCCTTGAAGCTCTCGGCGCAGTCGCCGCCCTGAAGCAGGAAGGCGTTCCCCGCCTCCACCTGCGCGAGATGCTGGGTCAGTTTGCGGGCCTCGCCGGCAAACACCAGGGGCGGCATGGCCCGCAGCTCGTCTTCGACACGGGCCAGTTCGGCCATGTCAGGATAGTCCGTCGGCATATGCACGACGGGCTTGTTTCTCCAGGATTCAGGGGTCCAGCGCTTACTCATGCCGCCTAGATAGCCCTACAGGCGTCTAGGAACAACAAATGTTGCGCCGCAGCGACCTTTTCAGAGCGGCGACCAAGCCTCGTCGGCGGGCAGAGGCGCGAACAGGGTGTCCAGCGTCGCGTCGCTGACGCCCGAAAGCTGAGCGGGCGACCACTTCGGCGCATTGTCCTTGTCGACGATGACCGCGCGCACGCCTTCCTGGAAGTCGTGAGTGCGCACCACCCGACCGCCCAGCGCATACTCCATCGCCATGTTCTCAGCGAAGGAGGCCAGCGTCGCGCCGGTGCGGATCTGGCGCAGGCTGACCTTCAGCGACTGCGGCGACTTGGTCTTAAGGATGTCGAGTTGCTTCAGCGCCCAGTCCGAGCCCTCAGCTTCCAGCGCGGCGAAGATCGCCTCCACCGTGTCGAATGCGAACAGCCGGTCGATAGCCTCGCGGTGCGCGTCCAGCGGCGCCGGCCCTGCCTCGCCCGACACGCGGTCAGCCACGGCCTTGGGATCAGACGGATTGGCGAGAAGTTCGTCCTTCAAGGCCGCCGTCGCCCCGCTCTCGACGAAATGGGTGTGGATGCCCAGGGCCACCGTATCCGCCGCCTTCAGCCGCGCGCCCGTCAGCGCCAGCCAGACCCCCGTCTGCCCCGGCAGGCGCGGCAGGAACCAGCCCCCGCCCACGTCAGGGAACAGGCCGATGCCCGTCTCCGGCATGGCGTAGGTGGTGCGCTCGGTGGCGATGCGAACATCGGCCGGTTCGCTGATGCCCACGCCGCCGCCCATGACGATGCCGTCGACGACGGCCGTGATCGGCTTCGGGTATTCGAACATCAGATGGTTCAGCTGATACTCGGTCTTGAAGAAGGCCTTGGCCTCCGACGCGTCCCCGGCTCCGCTCTCGGCGATCATGCGGATGTCGCCCCCGGCGCAGAAGCCGCGCTCGCCCGCATGGTCGATCAGCACCGACGACACGGCCTCGTCGCCGCGCCAGGCCAGCAAAGCCTCGATCATCGCCTCGCACATGCCCCGGTTCAGCGCATGGATCGCCCTGGGCCGGTTCAGCGTGATGCGGCCGACGCCGTTCTCGACGCGGGTGATGACTTCAGCGTCGCTCGCTTGATCGCTCATCGCGCCAGCTCCCGCGCGATGATCACCCGCATGATCTCGTTCGTGCCTTCCAGGATGCGGTGGACGCGCAGGTCGCGCACGATCCGTTCCAGCGGATAGTCCTTCAGATAGCCGTAGCCGCCGTGGATCTGCAGCGCCTCGTCGGCGATGTGGAAGCAGGCGTCGGTGGCCAGGCGCTTGGCCATGGCGCACCACTTGGTCTTTTCCGGGTGGTCATTGTCGATGGCCCAGGCCCCGCGCAGCACCATCAAACGCGCCGCCTCCAGGTCCGTCGCCATGTCGGCCAGACGGAACTGCAGGGCCTGGAAGTCGCCAATCGCCTTGCCGAACTGCTTGCGCGTGGCGACGTAGGCCTGGGCCGTTTCCAGCGCCAGCCGCGCTCCGCCCAGCGAACAGGCGGCGATGTTCAGGCGCCCGCCGTCCAGACCGGCCATGGCGTATTTGAAGCCGGTGCCTTCCTGACCCAGCAGATTGGCGATCGGAATGCGGCAGTCGTCGAACTGGACCACGGCCGTCGGCTGTGCGTTCCAGCCCATCTTGCGTTCCTGCGCGCCGAACGACAGGCCGGGCGTTCCGGCCTCGACCACCACGGCGCTGACGCCCTGGGCGCCTTCGCCGCCGGTGCGGACCATGACGACGTAGACATCCGACGTCCCGGCGCCCGAGATGAAGATCTTGGACCCGTTCAGCACCAGATGATCGCCGTCGCGCACCGCCGTGGTCCGCAGCGCCGCCGCGTCCGACCCCGAGCCCGGCTCGGTCAGGCAGTAGCTGGCGATCTTGTCCATCGTCGTCAGCGACGGCACGAAGCGCGAGCGCAGGTCGTCAGACCCGAACTTGTCGATCATCCAGGTCGCCATGTTGTGGATCGAGATGAAGGCCGCCGTCGCCACGTCGCCGCGCGACAGTTCCTCGAAGATCACCGCCGCCTCAACGCGGCCCAGGGCCATTCCGCCGTGCTCTTCGCCCGTATAGATGCCGCAGAAACCCATCTCGGCCGCATGACGCATGACATCGACGGGGAAGTGCTTGTCCTCGTCCCACTTCGCCGAGTTCGGCGCCAGTTCGGCGTCGGCGAAAGCCCGCGCGGCGTCCTGAATCGCGCGCTGGTCGTCGTTGAGGGCGAAGTCCATGATCAATACTCCCGACTGTGGTCTGCCCTCTGACGGGGCGTTCATGCTGCTTTTATCCAAGCGGTTGAGAAACGTCACCCCGCCAGCGCCCCGCGCCGCATCTTGCGCCCGCCGATGACGCAGACAAGCGCTAGTCTCTGCCTCTCGACGCCGCGATTTCAGACGATTCAGACGAATTGGACTCTGTTTTTTCCGACCCTGGGTCCGATATGCGACCTCCAAGGTCGTTTCCCTGCCCCGCCTACCGGACTATGAGCCCTGCATGACCATGCCGTTCCAGCCCGCCGCCTTCCCCTACGCCCGCCCGCGTCGCCTGCGCTCGCAGCCCTGGGTGCGCCGTCTGGTCGCCGAGACGACCCTGACGCCCGCCGACCTGATCTGGCCGATCATCGTCCATGACGGCGCCGAGGACCGCGTTCCGGTCGCCTCCATGCGCGGCGTCTTCCGCCTGTCGCCGAAGGAGGCCGCCAAGGCCGCGGTCGAGGCGCGCGATCTGGGCATCCCCATGATCGCCCTCTTCCCGAACGTGAATGACAGCCTGAAGGACAACGTCGGCACGGCCGCAAGCGACCCGGACGGCCTGATCCCCGACTGCATCAAGGCCATCAAGGACGCCGCGCCCGAGATCGGCGTCATGACCGACGTCGCCCTCGACTGCTACACCGACCACGGCCACGACGGGGTTCTGGAGAACGGCCGCATCGTCAACGACCCGACGCTGGAGCGCCTGGCCGAACAGGCCTTCATCCACGCCCACGCCGGCGCCGACGCCGTGGCCCCCTCCGACATGATGGACGGCCGGGTTCAGGCCATCCGCGAAGCGCTGGAAGCCAACGGCCTCTCGGACACCCTGATCATCAGCTACGCCGCCAAATATGCCTCGGCCTTCTATGGCCCCTATCGAGACGCGGTGGGCTCGTCCAAGTCGCTGACCGGCGACAAGAAGACCTATCAGATGGACTACGCCAACGCCGACGAGGCGCTGCGCGAGGTGGCGATGGACATTTCCGAAGGCGCCGACGCCCTGATCGTCAAGCCGGGCCTGCCCTATCTCGACATCGTCCGGCTGGTGTCCGACACCTTCAAGGTGCCGACCTTCGCCTATCAGGTGTCCGGCGAGTACGCGATGATGCAGGCCTCCATCGCCAACGGCTGGCTGGAGGAAGACCGCGCCATCCTGGAAACCCTGCACGCCTTCAAGCGCGCCGGTGCCTCGGGCGTCCTCAGCTATTTCGCGCCCAAGGCGGCGAGGCTGCTGGGCTGATCTTTTCCTTCTCCCCTTGCGGGAGAAGATGGGCCCGAAGGGCTCGGATGAGGGGTGTCGGCTCGACACAAGACATGAGGCCATGCGGTAATTTCCTCGCACCCCTCATCCGTCAGCCTCCGGCTGCCACCTTCTCCCACAAGGGGAGAAGGGACATCTCACGCCGTCGGATCGACGGCCTGTCCGTACTTGCCCCGGAAATAGGTCAGGGCGTCGCCGGGATGAGTTTCGAAGGCGGCGACCCGCCCGACGATGACCAGGTGATCCCCCATGACGATGCGGTCGTGGGCCGTGCAATCCAGCCGCGTCACGGCGTTGCGCAGGCGCGGCGGGGCCGGGTCACCGACCTCGAACTCGTCGTTTGACAGGGTGCATACGCCCCAGGCGAAGCGGTCCGACATGGCCTGATCTTCGACCGGCAGCATGTGCACGGCGAAGCGCTCGGCCCCGGCGAAGGCGTCGTGGCGGTCCGACTTCACGTCCAGGCACCACAGCACCAGCGGCGGGTCCAGCGACACCGAGGTGAAGCTGTTCACGGTAATGCCCAGCGGCCCTTCGGCCGTATGGGCCGTCACCACGCAGACGCCGGTGGCGAAGCCGCCCAGCGCCTTGCGATAGGCCTTGGCGTCGAATTCGGAAGGAGAAAAGGTCACGGACACAAGCCTGACCTAAGGCGTGGTGCGCCGGCGGGCAAGGCCGGACGGACGCTGCCAGGCGCCGTCAAGGGAAGACGGCGCCCTCGCGTTTGCCGTGCTGTGTCAGACGATCATATTCACGGCTTGCGGCGCTGACCTCCTCCGAAACCCGGGCGACCGCCGCCTGCATGCCTTCACAGTCTGAGGCGACCTTCATGGCCCTCTCGATCTCCTGCCGCCCATGCAGCGCGATCCGGGCGTGGTTCATCTCGTGGGTCGCCAGGGCCTTGAAGTAGCGATCCCAGGCTTCACGATCCCGACGCCCCAGACGGTCGGCCTCGGCCAGGTCCGGCAGAATGACGGTGATGGCCACGATAGCCTCGGCCGTCTCGGGCACGCAGCGCACGTCGCCCCGCCCTCGCCAGCGCGTTGAATAGCGCCACCGCGTTACCGCATCGAAGCGTTCGCCGCCGTCAGCCTCGGCCGGACGCACCGCGTTCATGGCCGTCCGAATGGCGCGCGGATTGCGGCCGCCGACCAGATAGGCCTCAAGCGTGACCTCGGGCATGGCCGCCAGCTCAGGCGCCGCCTCCCGCAGCCGCAGGGCGCCCTCCGCATCGGCTCGCGCCAGCGCAGCGTCTTCCCCATGGCCGCCCAGCGCCGCCATTATCGCCAGTTCAAGAAACATCGCGCCCCTCCCGGATTTTTCGCTTGAACAACACGACGCGGCGGCAAGGCAACCGCTTCTTAACGGCCGCATGGGATTCACAGCTAACAAACGACGTTAAGATTGGCCTGCCCATGTCCGCGAGCGATCGCCCGATCCTTATCAAGAAGGTGAAGAAGGTGACCGCCGGCGGCCACCACGGCGGCGCGTGGAAGGTCGCCTACGCCGACTTCGTGACCGCCATGATGGCCTTCTTCCTGCTGATGTGGCTGATCAACACGACCGACCCGGAACAGAAACGCGGCATCGCCGAATACTTCGCCCCGGCCAACGTCTCGGCCTCGACCTCCGGTTCGGGCGGCATTCTGGGCGGCACGGCCCTGGGCGACGACGGAGCCAAGAGCTCGGGCTCCATGTCGGTCATCGAGCAGCTCGCGCCCGAGGCCCCTGATTCTTCCGAGACCGCAGGCCAGAGCGCCAACCTGGCTGCCGCCAGCGAGTCCGCGCTGCGCGCCGAGATCGCCCGACGCGAGGCCGCCGACTTCGCCAGCGCCGCCGAGAGCCTGCGCCAGGCCATGCAGGCCATGCCCGAGCTGGCCGAGCTGTCGAAACAGCTGATCATCGACCAGACGCCCGAGGGCCTGCGCATCCAGCTGGTCGATCAGGAAGGCCGCTCGATGTTCGAAAACGGCTCCTCGCGCCCCAACCCGCGCGCCCAGATGCTGCTGAGGGCCATCGCCAAGGTCATCAACCAGCTGCCCAACCGCATCTCGATCACCGGCCACACCAGCGCCGTCGCCGGCTCCAGCCGCGCCAGCGGCGCCGGCGACTGGGCGCTGTCCTCGGCGCGCGCCGACGCCTCGCGCCTGACGCTGCAGGCTGCGGGCGTGAACGCCGACCGGGTCTATTCGGTGGCGGGCAAGGCGGGCTCGGACCCCCTCTACCCTGACGATCCGTCTCTCGCCGGCAACCGCCGCATCGCCATCGTCCTGCTGCGCGAGGCGCCGGTCCTGCCCACGGACACCAGCCTGTGATCGCGCGCGCCGGGCCTCTCGGCGCTTGCGAATTCCTCCGGTTGCGCGCCAAATCGGGACATGACGATCCGCTCGCAAATCCGCCGACACGATCGGGACCGGACGTAAGGCCGTGACCCAGCACTTCCCGACCCGGCAGTTGCGGTTCTTCATGACCGCCAATGCGCCCTGCCCCTATCTGCCGGGTCAGTTCGAGCGCAAGGTCTTCGCCAACCTGCCCTTCAGCGACGGCGCCGACGTCAACGACGCCCTGACCCAGGCCGGTTTCCGCCGCAGCCAGAACATCGCCTATCGCCCCGCCTGCGAGGCCTGCGCCGCCTGCGTTTCAGTTCGAATCCCGGTGGCCGAGTTCGTCTTCTCGCGCTCCCAGCGCAAGATTTTGAACCGCAACGCCGACCTGTCGCGCGATCTGGTCGAGGCCGAGGCGACGATGGAGCAGTTCGACCTGCTGCGCCGCTACCTGACCGCCCGCCACCCCGGCGGCGGCATGAGCGACATGGGCTGGTCCGACTATGTGTCGATGGTCGAGGACACGGCCGTCCGCACCCACCTGATCGAATATCGCCTGCCCGCGACCGACGACGGCCCCGGCGACCTGGTCGGGGTCTGCCTGACCGACCTTCTGCACGACGGTCTGTCCATGGTCTACAGCTTCTTCGACCCTGATCTGGACCGGCGCAGCCTGGGCCAGTTCGCCATCATGGATCACCTGCGCCAGGCCGCCATGGTCGGCCTGCCCTTCGTCTATCTGGGCTACTGGGTCCAGGGCTCTCCCAAGATGGACTACAAGGCGAAGTTCCGCCCCATGGAGGCCCTGCGCCCGCAGGGCTGGGAACGGCTGCCCTAAGCCTCAGGTCGTTGGAACGGCCGTACTGGATGTAACCGAAGGCGCAGGGCCCCACGGCCCCTCGTCACGACCGCCCGCGAACTTCACCAGGGCCGCGATCCGCTTCTCGATCGGCGGGTGGGTGGCGAACAGGCCGGCGAAGTCCGCCTTGTCCGCCGTGTTGTCGAGGAACATGCCGCGCAGTTCGTCGGGCGCCTCGATCTTCGACTGGCCCGACACCTTGCGCAGGGCCGAGATCATGGCGTCGGGGTTCTTGGTCAGTTCGACCGCCCCGGCATCGGCCACATATTCCCGCGTCCGCGACAGGGTCATGCGAATGACCGTCGCCAGACCAAAGCCGATCACGCCGATGGCCAGACCGATCAGGATCAGCGGCATGGCGTTCTTGTTGTCCCGGCTGCGCCCGCCGCGCATGTAGAAGAGGCTGCGGAACACCAGTTCCGCGATCACGCTGATGATGCCCGCGAAGATCGAGGCGATCACCATGGTCCGCACGTCCTTGTTGATGACGTGGGTCAGCTCATGCGCCAGGACGCACTCCATCTCGTCGCGGCTGAGCGTCTGCATCAGGCCGCGGGTGACGGTGACGCTGTAGTTGCCCTCGTGCAGGCCCGAAGCATAGGCGTTCAGCGACGGGCTCTCGATGATCCGCAGCGTCGGCGTCCGCAGACCACGCGAGATCGCCAGGTTTTCCAGAAGATTGTAGAGCTCCGGCTCTACGCGCCGTTCGACCTTGCGCGCCCCCGTCATGGCGTCGATCATCGCCTGATTGCCGAAGTAGGCGATGACGAACCAGACGGCGGCCGCAACCAGGGCCGCCGGCACGGTCCAGCCCAGCATGGACGCCGCCAGCGCCAGATCCTGCGACAGACCGCCGCCCGAGTTGGGCAGCAGGCCGAACCCCATCATCAGCACCTGAACGCCGAACAGCAGGCCGACCAGCAACACCGGAAACCCGGCCAGCAGGATCGTCGACCGGGTGTTGTTTTGCCAGATGTGGGTCTTGAGGCCGACGGCCTGACCGAAAACCGCCATTGGGGCTTAGAACTTCACCGTCGGCGGGGCCGCATTCAGCGCGGCGCGCTCGCCTTCGCCCACGTCGAAGAAGGGCTTGTCCGAGCCAAAGCCGAACAGACCGGCGAACAGGACCGTCGGGAACTGGCGACGCACGGCGTTGAACTCACTGACCGCGTTATTGAAGAAGCGGCGTGCGGCGGCCAGCTTGTTCTCGATGTCCGACAGGTCCATCTGCAGCTGCTGGAAGTTGGTGTTGGCCTTCAGGTCCGGATAGGCCTCCGACACGGCGAACAGGCGGCCCAGAGCGCCGGTCAGCATGTTCTCCGCCTGCACCTTCTCATCGACCGTGCGAGCGCCGGCGGCGGCGGCGCGGGCCTGGGTCACGGCGTCCAGGGTGCCGCGCTCGTGCGTGGCATAGCCCTTCACCGTCTCGACCAGATTGGGGATCAGGTCCTGACGTTGCTTCAACTGCACGTCGATGTCGGCGAACGACTGATTGGCCGTCTGATCCAGCGCCACCAGCTTGTTGTAAGCGCCGACGACGACGAACAGCAGAACGACGACGATGACGCCGATGATGATCCAGGTGATCATTGAAATCTCCAACCCCGGCCGGATCGGCCTTGGGCAGGATTATCGCAAGGGTTGACGGCGACCTCCAATGAAATCGCCGTCACCTTGCATCAGCGGAACTTGCGCATCCCGCGCGGTCCCTGGCGTCCGGCGCCGGCGCGTTTGCCCAACCAGTCCTTCCAGTCGGGCCAGTTGCGGCGACGGCCGCCGCCGTCGGCCCATTCCGGCCCAGCCTCGGCGTTGAACACCGCCACATCGACCAGACCGCCCTGCTTGTAGTTCTGCAGCTTGACGCCCTTGCCGCGGCCCATTTCGGGCAGTTCAGCGATGGGGAAGATCAGCGCCTTGATGTTCTCGCCAATGACCGCGACGTGGTCGCCGGTCACGCGCAGCATGGCCAACATATCGCCGTTCAGCACCTGCTTGCCGCCGCGCTTCTGGGCCAGAAGGTCGTTTTCCGGTGCGACGAAACCGTAGCCGGCCTTCGATGCCACCAGAAGCTTGGCATTCGGTTCGTGCGCCACGACGTTGATGATCTCGGCCTTTTCGTCGAGATCGATCATCAGCCGCAAGGGTTCGCCGTGGCCGCGCCCAGAGGCCAGCTTGTCGGCCCCGACAGTGAAGATGCGTCCGTCCGAGGCCCCGATCAGCAGCTTGTCAGTCGTGAAGGTCGGCACCAGGAAAGCCAGGCTGTCGCCTTCCTTGAACTTCAGCTCCGAGGGATCCTCGACCTTGCCCTTGGCGGCACGGATCCAGCCGCGCTCCGACAGGATGACGGTGATGGCTTCGCGCGGAATGAAGGCCTCGGGCGCGACGAAGGCCGAAGCGTCCACCGCCTCGCCGATGGTTGTGCGACGCGGTGAGATCAGGGCCTTGCGGACCGCCTCCAATTCCTTGGAAATGGCCTTCCACTGCTTGCCTTCGGACGATGTCAGCGCCTTCAGCGCCGCAAGTTCTTCCGACAGCGCATTGAATTCCTTTTCGATCGTCATTTCCTCGAGCCGCGCCAGCTGACGCAGACGGGTGTCGAGGATGAAGTCGGCCTGGATTTCGGTCAGGCCAAAGCGCGCGATTAGGACGGCCTTGGGTTGCTCCTCCTCACGGACGATGCGGATCACCTCATCCAGGTTCAGGAAGACGATGCGCAGGCCCTCCAGCAGGTGCAGGCGCTTCTCGACCCGCTCAATCCGCCACTGGCTGCGACGGTTCAGCACCTCGCGGCGATGATCGAGGAAGGCGCGCAGGCAGTCCTTCAGGCCCATGACGCGCGGCGTGCCCGTGGCGTCCAGCACGTTCATGTTGATCGGGAAGCGGACCTCCAGATCGGACAGCTTGAACAGGCTCTCCATCAGCATCTCGGGCTCGATGGTGCGGTTCTTGGGCTCGAGGATCAGGCGAATGTCTTCCGCCGACTCGTCGCGCACGTCGCCCAGCAGCGGCGCCTTCTTGTTCTCGATCAGGTCGGCCAGACCCTCTATCAGGCGGCTTTTCTGCACCTGATAGGGCATCTCGGTGACGATGATGCGCCAGACGCCGCGGCCCAGGTCCTCGGTCTCCCAGCGGGCGCGCAGACGCACGCCGCCGCGACCGGTCTCATAGGCGTCCAGGATGGAGGCGTGACCCTCGACCGACACGCCGCCAGTCGGGAAGTCCGGCCCCGGCACAATCTGCACCAACTCCGAGGTCGTCGCCTCGGGTCGTTCCAGCAGCAACTGGCAGGCGTCGATCAGTTCGCCGACGTTGTGCGGCGGGATCGAGGTCGCCATGCCCACGGCGATGCCCGACGAACCATTGGCGAGCAGGTTGGGGAAGCCCGCCGGCAGAACCAGCGGCTCTTCGTCCTGATCGTCGTAGGTGGGGCGGAAGTCGACCGCGTCCTGATCGATTCCGTCCAGCAG
This sequence comes from Brevundimonas sp. UBA7506, assembly GCF_002479495.1. Classification (GTDB taxonomy): domain Bacteria; phylum Pseudomonadota; class Alphaproteobacteria; order Caulobacterales; family Caulobacteraceae; genus Brevundimonas. The sequence goes on along the minus strand of NZ_DLNQ01000005.1, from coordinate 249,328 downwards.
CAGCACGGCGGCGGGCGTCAGCTTGCACTCGGTGTAACGCATGGCGGCGGCGCTATCGCCGTCGATGTTGCCGAAGTTCCCCTGTCCGTCGACCAGCGGATAGCGCTGGGCGAAGTCCTGGGCCAGACGGACCAGAGCCTCATAGATGGAGGCGTCGCCGTGCGGGTGATAGCCGCCCATGACCTCGCCGACGACCTTGGCGCACTTGCGCGCCGCCGCCTGCGGGTTCAGCCGCATCTGGTGCATGGCGTACATGATGCGCCGGTGCACCGGCTTGAAGCCGTCACGCACGTCGGGCAGCGCCCGGTTGGTGATCGTGGACAGAGCGTAGGCCAGGTAGCGCTTGGACAGCGCATCGCCCATCGGCTCTTCAACGATGCGGCCGCCTTCGGGCGTCGGGGTGTGGATGGTCATGCGACTTCGAATCGGTGATCTGAACGACAAAGTCTAGCGCAGCGCGCGGCTGACGCGGGGACGATCCGCGCCTATCTGTGGAGCGCCGTCGTCGAAAAGGCAGGAACCGCGCATGAAGACCGCCCTCACCGACCGCCTCAAGCTGGACCTGCCCATCGTTCAGGCGCCCATGGCCGGGACCTCGACGCCCGAACTGGCGGCGGCCGTGTCGAACGCCGGGGCGCTGGGCTCCATCTCCATCGCCTCGGTCGATGCCGTCGAGGGGCGACGCCAGATACAGGCGTTGAAGGCCCTGACGACGCGTCCGTTCAATGTGAACGTCTTTTGCCATGCCCCGACGCCGCCCGATCCGACGCGCGAGCGCGTCTGGATCGACAGCCTGCGGCCCATCTTCGCCGAGTTCGGCGCCACGCCGCCCGAGACCCTGAGCGAGATCTACCAGAGCTTCCTGACCGACGACGCCAAATTCGCCGTTCTGCTTGAGGAAGGGCCCGCCGTGGTCAGCTTCCACTTCGGCCTGCCTCAGCCCGAGAAAATCGCCGCGCTGAAGGCCGCTGGGTGCATCCTCCTCGCCAGCGCCACCACGCCGCAGGAAGGCCATCAGGCCCAGGCGGCGGGGATCGACATGGTGGTGGCGCAAGGGTTCGAGGCCGGCGGCCATCGCGGCGTCTTTGATCCGACCGATGATCCGCGCTTCGCGACCCTGCCTTTGACCCGCCTGCTGGCGCGCGAACTGGACATCCCGGTCATCGCGGCGGGCGGGATCATGGACGGCGCCGGGATCGCAGCGGCGCTGGCGCTGGGCGCGGCAGGCGCGCAACTGGGCACCGCCTTCGTCTCCTGCCCGGAGTCCGCCGCCAATCCCGCCTATCGCGCCGCCCTGGCCGGTCCGCGCGCCGAGCGCACCCGCGTCAGCCCCGTCATCTCCGGTCGCCCGGCGCGCGGGATCGACAACGCCTTCATGCAGCGCGCCGACGAGGCCCTCGCCGCCGCCTATCCCTATGCCTACGACGTGGGCAAGGCGCTGAACGCCGCCGCCAGTCTGCAGGGCGACGACGGCTACGCCCCGCAATGGGCCGGTCAGGCTGCGCCCCTGACGCGCGCCCTGCCCGCCGCCGAACTGGTTGAGGTCCTGACCCAGGAAACCCGCGCCGCCGTCCGCGACCTGCAACGGCTCTTGTAACCGGACCCCATCCGACACGTTCCGGACTGCGTAACATCAGGGTCTGAGGCCCAAGGACGACGCCATGCTCCTGATCCTGCTGTCCTATCTGGCCGGAGCGCTGACCATTCTCAGCCCCTGCATCCTGCCGGTCCTGCCCTTTGTGTTTGCACGCGCAGGACAGCCCTTCGTCAAAAGCGGCCTGCCCCTACTGCTCGGCATGGCGCTGACCTTTGCCGGGGTGGCGACGCTGGCGGCGGTCGGCGGCGGCTGGGCGGTGCAGGCCAACCAGGTCGGACGCTGGATCGCCCTGGCGGTCATGGCGGTGCTGGGCCTGACCCTGGTGTTTCCTTCTCTGGCGGACCGGCTGACCCGGCCTCTGGTCGCGCTCGGCTCACGCCTGACCGAGAGGGCCAGCGCGGAGCAACAATCCGGCGGCGGCGTCTGGCCTTCCTTCCTGCTGGGCGTGGCGACGGGCCTGTTGTGGGCGCCGTGCGCGGGACCGATCCTGGGCCTGATCCTGACGGGCGCGGCGCTTCAGGGGGCCAGCATCGGCACGACCCTGCTGCTGGTCGCCTACGCCGGCGGGGCCGCCACCTCCCTGGCCCTGGCCCTGCTGATCGGCGGCAAGGTCTTCCAGGCGATGAAGAAGTCGCTGGGCGTCGGCGAATGGGTGCGCCGGGGACTGGGCGTTCTGGTCCTGATCGGCGTCGCCGCCATTGCGCTCGGTCTCGACACCGGCCTGCTGACCCGGCTGTCGAGCAGCAGCACGAACCGGATCGAGCAGAGCCTGCTCAGCCGCTTCGGCGCGGGTCAGCCGACCAACGCCCCCGCCGCGCCCCTGAACGCCCTGCCGGTCGAAGGCGCCATGCCGCCGCTGACCGGCGCGACCGAGTGGATCAACAGTCCGCCCCTGACCACCGAACAGCTGCGCGGCAAGGTCGTGCTGGTCGATTTCTGGACCTACTCCTGCATCAACTGCGTGCGGACCATCCCCTACGTCCGCGCCTGGGCCGAGAAATACCGTGATCAGGGCCTGGTGGTGATCGGGATCCACACGCCCGAGTTCGCCTTCGAGAAATCCCCCGCCAACGTCCGCGACGCCGTGCGCCGGTTTGGCGTCACCTACCCCGTGGCCATGGACAACGACTTCGCCATCTGGCGCGCCTTCGACAACCGCTACTGGCCCGCCCACTACTTCATCGATGCCAAGGGAAACATCCGCTACCACCACTTCGGCGAGGGCGACTACGAGCACTCGGAGCGGGTCATCCAGCAATTGCTGAAAGAGGCTGGGGCCACGGGCGTCGATCAGGCTGTGGTTCAGGTGCGCGGCCAAGGCGCTGAGGCCGCCGCCGACATGGCCGAGGTCGCCTCGCCCGAAACCTATGTCGGCTATGCCCGCGCCGAGCATTTCGTCTCGCCCGGCGGCTTCGGCTTCGACGTGCGCAAGACCTATGCGGCCGCGCCGCTGAAACTGAACGACTGGAGCCTGAGCGGCGACTGGATCGTGCGGTCCGAACACGCCGACCTGCAGACGGCGGGTGGAAAGCTGGCCTTCCGCTTCAAGGCCCGCGACCTGCATCTGGTCATGGGGCCAAGCAACATGGGCAAGGCGGTCCGCTTCCGCGTCCGCATCGACGGCCAGGCGCCCGGCGCCGACGCCGGCGTGGACATCGACGCGCAGGGGCTGGGCCGGATCGACAGCCAGCGCCTGTATCAACTGGTGCGCCAGTCGGGCGGCGCCCGCGAACGGACGTTCGAGATCGAGTTCCTCGACCCCGGGGTTCAGGTCTTCGCCTTCACCTTTGGCTAGAGCCGTCCCGCCTCGGCCAGTCGCTCGATCATCCAAACGCGGGCGGGCGGCAGCGGCTTGTTCAGGGCGTGGAAGACGAACTGTTCGAGGAAATGCCCGGTCAGGGCCAGCCCCGCCTTCACGTCGCCTTCGCTCAAGCCCGCCTGCGCCCCAAGCATGAAGGGCGGCAGGTTCAGCAGCTTGTCGGCATAGGGCGCGCCTGCGTCACGACTGACGGCGCGGCCCGTCCGGGGGCTGACATAGATCAGGTCGTCCATCGACCCGGTGGCGGCGCAGCGCGACAGGTCCAGACCAAAGCCGAGGTCTTCCAGCAACCCCGCCTCGAACCGCACGAAGATGGCGGGCCAGACTTCGGGCAGAGCAAACGCCCCCATCATCGCCTCAAAGGCCAGAAAGGCTCCCGGATGCGGCTCACGCTCAGGCAGGGCGCCCTGCGCCACCGCAGCCGCCGCGTTCAGCCCCACTAACGCCAGAGGATCGTCGAACAGGGCCGCCGGCCCCTCGCCCACCGGCTCCAGCCGCGCAGACCCTAGTTGGTCAGACGTTCGCGACCGCAGATCGGCCACCACCCGCGCCCCGGCCTGCAAGAAGGGCCGCATCTTGCGCGACGCCCCGCCCGCGACATAGGCGGCGCGGCGTCCGTGCCGCTCGGTCAGCAGTTCGACCACGGCTCCGGTATCCCCATGCGCCCGCGCCGACAGGACGAAGGCGTCGTCCTGAACCTCCATCAGTCGGCCTTGATCACGCCGACGACGGCGCGCGCCTTGTCGTTCGGCACGGGGAAGCTGAGGACATATTGCTCGATCTTCCAGCCGTCGTCCGTCAGCCGCAGCACCCCCGAACCGCGCGTCGTGCCATAGGCGTCATTGTCCAGCACCTCGTCGAACCAGGCGACGCAGCGGCAGTCGATCGCGGCGATGGTCACGGTCCGCGTGACGGGCCGATAGGTCCAGCCCTTGCCCTGCGAGAAATAGGGCATGGCGTAGGCCCGGAACTCCGGCAGGGTCCAGCGCTCGGTCGCGTCCGTGCCGATGAAGCGGCCATCCGTCGTGAAGGTCGCGAAATAGGCCTCGCCGTCGGCCTTTGACGCCGCGGCGTGCATGGCGTCCAGCGTGCGCTCGACAGAGGCGGTTTCGGCTTCGACGGCAGCCACAGCCTGAAGCGGCGCGGCGGAAACCTGGAGCATCATCAGGGCGGCGGTGATCATGGATTTGTTCTAGTCCTGTTCCTGCAGCGGGGGAAGCGCCCACACATCCGCTCATCCCGGCGAAGGCCGGGATCCAGTTTGTAAGACGCGGGGCTTGTTGCAGATGGCGCAATCCCGCCCTTGGACCCCGCTGATCCGTCATATGATCTGGATCCCGGCCTTCGCCGGGATGAGCGTGGAGGGGGTTAGCCTAGGAGGCTAAGGGAAACGACGACCGCCCCGCGCGTTCAGACCTCCATCCGACAACCCGGAGAGGTCGTCATGAAGATCGTCACCAGCCTCAGCTTCCAGGGCCAGTGCCGCGAGGCGCTGGAATTCTACGCCCGCGTGCTGGGCGGCAAGGTCACGGCCGCCTTTCCCTTCGGCGACGGCCCGCCCGACATGCCGGTGGATGCCAAATACAAGGACTGGCTGATGCATGGCTGGCTGGAGGTCGGAGATCAGGCCATCATGGGGGCCGACATGCCGCCCGAGTTCGCCCCGAACATCGACAAGCCCAAGAACGGTTTCGACGTGTCGTATCACACCGACGACCTCGCCAAGGCGCGGCAGGTCTTCGACGCCCTGTCCGAAGGCGGTAAGGTCGGCATGCCTTTCGCCGAGACCTTCTGGTCGCCAGGTTTCGGGACCTTCACCGACAGGTTCGGCATCCCATGGATGATCAACACCAACCCTGCGACGGAGTGAAACCGGGCGGCTGACGCCTTTGTGATCACGGACTGTTACGACCAAAGCCGTATTGGAATCAGGGTGATGCGGCGCCTATGTCCGCCTCACTTCCCCGCGCCCTCACTGGGCCGCAGCCGTCAGGTTTCCGATGTCCCGCGTCCGCAACGCCGCCCTGCAGTCGAAGATCATGTCCGCCCAGGACGCCGCCTCCCTGATCCCGGCCAACTCGACCGTGGGCATGAGCGGCTTCACCGGCTCGGGCTATCCCAAGGTCGTGCCGATGGCCCTGGCCGAGCGGATCGAGGCCGAGCACGCGGCGGGCAATCCCTTCAAGCTGAAGGTCTGGACCGGCGCCTCGACCGGGCCCGAGCTGGACGGCGCCCTGGCCAAGGCGGACGGCATCGAATTTCGCCTGCCCTACAACTCCGATCCCATCGCTCGCGAGAAGATCAACAGGGGCGAGATGGAATACCTCGACATGCACCTGTCGCAGGTGGCGCCGGTCGCCTGGCAGGGCTTCCTCGGCCCGCTGGAGACGGCAGTGGTCGAGGTCTCGGGCATCCGCGAGGACGGATCGCTGATCCCCTCGTCGTCCATCGGCAACAACAAGACCTGGCTGGACCGCGCCGACCAGATCATCCTGGAGGTCAACAGCTGGCAGAACGCGGCGCTGGAGGGGATGCACGACGTCTACTACGGCACGGCCCTGCCGCCCGCGCGAGTGCCCATCCCGCTGACCAAGCCGACCGACCTGATCGGCGAGACCGTCTTCCGCGTCGATCCGTCCAAGATCGCCGCCATCGTCGAGACCGACAGCCCTGACCGCAACCTGCCCTTCGCAGCTCCGGACGCCAGCGCCACGGCCATCGCCGGGCACCTGATCGAATTCCTGCAGCACGAGGTGAAGCTGGGCCGCCTGCCCGCCCATCTGCTGCCGCTGCAATCGGGCGTCGGCAATGTCGCCAACGCCGTGCTTGCGGGCCTGCAGAACAGCCCGTTCGAGAACCTGACCGCCTATACCGAGGTGCTGCAGGACGGGATGCTGGACCTGCTGGACAGCGGCAAGCTGACCGTCGCCTCGGCCACCGCCTTCTCGCTCAGCCCCGAGGCCGCCGCTGATCTGAACAGCCGCATGGAGCAGTTCCGCGGCAAGATCATCCTGCGCCCGCAGGAAATCTCGAACCACCCGGAAATCATCCGCCGCCTCGGCTGCATCGCCATGAACGGCCTGATCGAGGCCGACATCTACGGCAACGTCAACTCGACCCACGTCATGGGCTCGCGCATCCAGAACGGCATCGGCGGCTCGGGTGACTTCGCTCGCAACGCCTATATTTCCTGCTTCGTCACGCCGTCGACGGCCAAGGGCGGCAAGATTTCGGCCATCGTCCCCATGGCCAGCCACGTCGACCACATCACCCAGGACGTCCAGGTCATCGTCACGGAACAGGGCCTGGCCGACCTGCGCGGCCTGTCACCCAAGCAGCGCGCCCAGGTCATCATCGCCAACTGCGCCCACCCCGACTATCGCGACGCGCTGAAGGACTATTACGCTCGCGCGCTGAAGGGCTCCTACGGCCTGCAATCCCCGCACCTGCTGACCGAGGCCCTGTCCTGGCACCAGCGCTTCATCGAAACGGGGTCGATGAAGGGGTAAGTCCTCTTTCCTCCCCATTCCATGGGGAGGTGGCGCGGAGCCGCAGGCGACGTGACGGAGGGGGCGACTCGACAGTTGCCCTTTGCGTCGCCCCCTCCACCACTTCGTGGTCCCCCTCCCCACGAGTGGGGAGAAAATCAGTTGCCCTAGCGGTTCATGCTCGTCGGGAACTCACGCCCCAGAGCCTCGGCCATGGCCTGCTGGCTCAGCATGAAGACCAGGTCGCGCTGGTGGTAATTGTTGGACAGGACCACCACGGTCACATCGGCCTCGGGCTGATAGAGGACCAGGTTGCGGAACCCGGCCCAGCTGCCCGTGTGATAGATCTGCCTGTCGTCAAAGGCGGGCTTCACCTGCTCGCCCAGGCTGTTGACGTAGATGCCGTAGCCATAGGCCCGGTGCGCGCGGCCCCGCTCCTTGGGCGTGCCCTCGGGCGCATGGTCGGCGATCATCTGGGCATAGGAGGCGTCGCTGAGGACATGGCCCTTATGCAGGGCCTGGTTCCACACCAGCATGTCGTCCAGCGTCGAATAAAGCGCCCCGGCGCCGAAGACGACGCTGACGTTGGCGATCGGCTGAGCCGCCAGTCCGGCGGGGAAGTTGGCGTAGCCCATGGCCAGACCCTGCGCGTCGGCGTGGGCGTCGGAACCGGTGTCCTTCAGGCCCAGAGGCTTCAGGATGGCGTCGTTCAGATAGGTCTCGAACGGCTTGCCGCTGGCCTTGCTGACGATCTCGGCGGCCAGGTTATAGGCGGCGTTATCGTAGCGGATCTTGGTGCCCGGCTCGAACTGCAGGCCATAGCGGGCCGAGGTCTCGGTCAGTTCCTGCGGCGTACGCGGGGTGACGCGGATACGGCCCCACTCGGACTGCGCCATCAGGTCGGGAATGCCCGAGGTATGCGACAGCAGGTGGTGGATGCGCAGCGGCTTCCACGCGTCCGGGCAGGCCTCGATCCATCTGCAGACTGGGTCATTGACCGACAGCCTGCCCTCGTCCTGAAGCTTCAGGATCGCGGCGGCGGTGAACTGCTTGGACACCGAGGCCAGACGGAAGCGGGTGTCCAGCTTCAGCGGCTGATCGTTTTCGTAGTTCGCCTTGCCATAGACCTGACGGAACAGGACCTGATCGCCCTTGGCCACCAGAATGGCGCCCATGAACTGCTTGCGCTCGCCCAGATAGTCCAACCGCGCCTTCAGCTGCGGCAGGGCCTCGACCACCTCGACCGGCGGGCGCTCGGGCAGCCGGACCTTGGTCGCCGTCGCGGCCTGGCTCTCAGGCGCGATGGCGTGGACGATCCAGGCGCCGGCGCCGGCGGAGGCAAGGGCGACCGCGGCCAGGGATCCGAGGAACCAGGGCCGCCCGCCTGCGGACTTGGGAACTACAAACACGATACTAAACCAGTTTTTTAGACGTCGAACTCCAGCCCGAACTGGGCGTAAAGGGCGCGGCTGTCCTGCCACTTGGGATCAACCTTGACGGTCAGGAACAGGTGGACGGGGCGGTCGAGCAACTCGATCAGCTCCTCACGCGACTTCTGGCCGATCCACTTCAGGGTCTGGCCGCCCTTGCCCAGAACGATTGGGCGCTGGCTCTCACGCTCGACATAGATGGTCTGCTCGATGCGCACCGAACCGTCGGGCTTCTCGTCAAAGGCCGTGGTCTCGACCGCCGCCGAATAGGGCAGCTCTTCGTGAACGCGCAGATAGACCTTCTCGCGGGTGATCTCGGCGGCCAGAACGCGCACCGGCACGTCCGCCGACTGATCTTCCGGATACAGCCACGGCCCGGCGGGCATGGAGCGCGCCAGGCGCTGCTTCAGGTCGTCCACGCCGTCGCCGCTGAGGGCCGAGATCATATAGACCTCTTCATAGACGCCGGTCTCGAACAGGCGGTGCGACAGAGCCAGCAGGGTGTCGCGGCGCATCCCGTCGATCTTGTTCAGCACCAGGATGACCTTGGTTCCCGTCGCCTTCAGATTGGCGATGATGGTCTCGGTGTCCTCGGCCGACTTGCGGTCGGCGGCGGTGCCGTCACGACCTTCGGACGCGATGTGCGAAGGGGCGTCGATCAGATGGACCACCACGTCGGCGTCCTCGGCGCCGCCCCAGGCCGAGGCGACCATGGCGCGATCCAGACGGCGACGGGGGGTGAAGATGCCGGGCGTGTCCACCAGAACGATCTGGGCGTCGCCCTCGATGGCGATGCCGCGCACGGGAAAGCGCGTGGTCTGGACCTTCTGGGTCACGATCGAGACCTTGGAGCCCGTCAGGCGGTTCACCAGCGTCGACTTGCCGGCGTTGGGCGCGCCAATGATGGCGGCGAAGCCCGCGCGCTGGTTCGGGTTGAGGGTCTCGGTCAAATTACGCCTTCTCGTTTCAACAGCGCCGTGGCGGCGGCTTTCTCCGCCTCCTGACGCGAACGTCCTGTTTGTTTCACGGGGTCGAAGCCGACCACCGTCGCTTCGACCACGAAGGTCGGAGCATGATCTGATCCGGTGCGTTCCACCACCCGATAGGTCGGCAGCGGACGCCCTTGCGCTTGGGCCCACTCCTGAAGAGCGGACTTGGGATTGGTCACGGCCGGCGCCGGGGGCGACGCGAACTCCTCGGCCCAGGCGATGTCGAACATGGCCTTGGCCGCCGTCAGGCCGCCATCGCGATAGACAGCCGCCAGAATAGCCTCGACAGCATCGGCGATGACTCCGGCCTTTCTGCGGCCGCCCGTCTTGGTCTCGCCCGCCGACAGGCGCAGGGCCGGGCCGACGCCCAGACGTTCGCCGACCCGTGCGCAAGCGCTCTTGTCGACCAAGGCGTGCAGCCGCGCGGACAGCTGGCCCTCGTCGGCCGAGGGAAACTCGCGCGTCAGGCGGTCGGCGACCAGCAGGCCCAACACCCGGTCGCCCAGAAACTCCAGCCGCTCGTTGTCAGCGGGACGGCGGCCGTCGGCCTGTCCCCCGCCCTCGCCCACGCTGGCGTGGGTCAGGGCCCGTTCCAGCAGGGACGGGTCGCTGAACTCATGGCCCAGCCGACGCCGGAGCGCGGCGACGGCCTCGGCCCGCACGTTCGCCATCAGTCCAGGATCTTGAAGAACCGGCTGGGACGCAGGTTCGCGAACCAGCTGACCGGGTTGAACAGCGACGCGCCCGGCGACCAGGAGAACATGATGATCTCGGCCTTGCCGACCAGATTCTCGGCCGGGACCATGCCCACGCCGGCCGACATCTCGACACGGCTGTCGATCGAGTTGTCGCGGTTGTCGCCCATCATGAAGAAGTGGCCGGCCGGAACCTCATAGACCGGGGTATCGTCCAGATCGCCGCCGGGGCCGAAGTCCTGGGTCATGAAGCTCTTGCCGTTCGGCAGGGTCTCGCGGACCTGGGTCACGGGACGCGGGCCGAACATGTCGGCCATCTCGGCGCGGCTGACCACGACGTCCTTCACCGGGGCCCCGTTGATGTAGAGCTTGTTGGCGATCATCTGCACCTTGTCGCCCGGCAGGCCGATCACGCGCTTGATGTAGTCGGTCTTGTTGTCGCGCGGCAGCTTGAAGACGACGATGTCGCCGCGCGTGGGATCCTTGCCCATGATCCGGCCGTCGAACAGCGGCGGGCTCCACGGGATCGAGTGTTTCGAGTAGCCGTAAGACCACTTCGACACGACGATGTAGTCGCCCTCATAGAGGTTGGGCTCCATCGACGCCGACGGGATGGTGAAGGGCTGGAACAGCAGCACCCGCAGCACGAAGGCGATCAGCAGGGCGAAGACGATGGTCTTGATGATCTCGACCGTCTCGTTGCTCGCGGACTTCTCTTTTTTCACACGTTTGGCTTTCTTGGGACGCGGCGTGGCGTAGATCGGCTTGTCGCTGTCGAGGGCTTCGGGATCGTCGCCCATGTCGAAGGGGGCGTCGCCGTCGTCGCTCCAGATCGGTCGCGGATCGGTCGGGTCGATGGCAGGATTGCCGGCGCCGCCGTTCGCCTTGGGGTCGTCGCTCATGGTCTGCTCGAATCCCCCGCAGAACGCGGGGTTGGATGCCTGAGGCGTAAAGGCTGATTACGCCACGGGCAAGGCTTCGATGACCACGAAAGCGAGAGCATAAGGGTGTTCGTCGCTGAGGGTCAGGTGGATGCGCGGCTCATGCCCCGGCGGGGTCAGCCGGGCCAGATGCTCGGCGGCGTGCCCCGTCAGGGCCAGGGTCGGCTGACCCGACTTCAGGTTCACCACCCCCATGTCGCGCCAATAGACGTCTGCGCGCATGCCTGTGCCCAGGGCCTTGGCGCAGGCTTCCTTGGCCGCGAACCGCTTGGCGTAGCTCCAGGCCGGGTCCGGCTTGCGGTCCGAACGGGTGCGCTCGATCTCGGTGAAGACGCGGTTCTTGAAGCGATCGCCAAAGCGATCCAGCGACGCCTCGATGCGCCGGATGTCCGACATATCGGCGCCGATGCCGATAATCACCGGTTCGCTCCCGAAGTGGCCTCGTCCATCGCCGTCCGCATTCGGCGGATGGCGGCGTCCAGACCGACGAAGACCGCCTCCCCGATCAGGAAGTGGCCGATGTTCAGCTCCTTGATCTCGGGGATGCCCAGGACGACGCTGGCGGTAGCGTAGTCGAGGCCGTGGCCGGCGTGGACCTCCAGGCCCAGAATGTCGGCCTGGGCGGCGGCGGCGGCCAGGCGGTCCAGCTCGAAGGCGCGCTCGGCCGGATCAGTCAGGTGGCAATAGCGGCCGGTGTGGAACTCGACCACCTGCGCGCCCACGGCGGCGGCGGCCTCGACCTGGGCTTCCGAGGGTTCGATGAACAGGCTGACGCGGATGCCCGCCTCGGACAGCGCCTTCACCACGGGGGCGATGCGCGCCTCGTGACCGGCGACGGCCAGGCCGCCCTCGGTCGTGACCTCCTCGCGCCGTTCCGGCACCAGACAGGCGGCGTGCGGGCGGTGGCGCAGGGCGATGGCCAGCATCTCCTCCGTCACCGCCATCTCGAAGTTCAGCGGCTTGCCCGCGCGGCGGCATAGGGCCGTCAGAACGTCAATGTCGGCGTCGGTGATGTGACGGCGATCCTCGCGCAGGTGGGCGGTGATGCCGTCCGCCCCCGCCGCCAGCGCAGCCTCGGCCGCACGAGCCGGATCGGGATGAGCGCCGCCGCGCGCGTTACGAACCGTGGCGACGTGATCGATATTGACGCCCAGACGAACCCGCTCGCGCTTCATCTCGATCCCTTTCTTATCATGCACTCAAAAGCTATCCCGGTGCACCGTTCCATGATCATCAAGAAGAGCCCATAGTCCTGGGTGGATCAGGCTGCCAGCAATCAGCAAGCGTTGCCTTGAACCGGTTCGCCCAATCAGCCAGCGGCGACCCGAAGTTACTCTCGAACGCGACCTCGTAGCCATATGCAGTCGGCCAGGTTGGCCCACGGCTCCACAGTTTGAACGAGCCCCCGTCCGTGCCGGGACCTTGCTCATCATCTCGACCAAACCCCGGGATGTCTATCGCTGGAGCAGGCAGGCGCTCCAGCTCCAGAACTACCTCTTGCGCGCCCGGACACTCGCTAATGACCGCCCACGAAACACGCTGGCCTCCGCGCATGTTGATCGCCCGACGAGCGGCCAAATGACGGCGCCCACCCGCTTGTGCGAAATAGGGGTAGATGCTGAAGGTTTCCAACGCCGACAGGGGGTGACGGGAGACCTCTATCACCACCACCGGCGCCAATTGGTCGAATTTCACATCTCGCGCATCTTCGACTTGCGATTGCGGCGCCGTTTGAAGGCCAACGGCCAGAAACGTCACTAGCCCAATCATTCACGCCTCCCCTGAGGTTTGGCCGCTTGAATCGTCAATCGGACTACGCTCGCCTAATCTGGCTTACTTGGCCAGCCGTCGGCTGCCCGGGTCCTCGACCGGCAGGGCGGCCAGTTCGGGCGGCAAGGCGTCGGCCGGATAGGCCGGCACGTCCAGCGTCGCCAGGGCGATCAGCGGCACGCCCACGTCGGCGCGACCGCCCGACCGGTCGACGATGCAGGCAGCGGCGACGACTTCGCCCCCGGCCTTCTGGATGGCGGCGATGCATTCGCGCGACGACAGGCCGGTGGTGACGATGTCCTCGACCATGACGACCTTCTCGCCCGGCTCGACAGTGAAGCCGCGGCGCAGCTTGAACTCGCCGCCTTCGCGCTCGACGTAGAGCGAGCGCACGTTCAGGTGCCGCGCCGTCTCATAGCCGGGGATGATGCCGCCGACGGCGGGCGAGATGGCCACGTCGACCGGACCGACCGTGGCCACGATCTTCTCGGCCAGGGCCTTGCACAGGCGCTCGCAGCGGCGCGTGTCCATGAAGACCAGGTTCTTCTGCAGGAAGACCGGGCTGTGCAGGCCGGACGACAGGACGAAATGGCCTTCGCGCAGGGCGCCAGCGTCGCGGAATTCGTTGAGGACGTCTTCAGTGTTCATGAGAGCGTCCCTTAGACCCTGCATCTCCGCCCCTCAAGCCGAGCGACCTACTTGATGTCGCAGTTCGGCTTCAGCCCGCCTTCCAGCAGCTTGGTCCAGACGGTTTCGGCGTCGTCGGCGAAGGCGAACAACTCCATGTCCGAGGCCTTGACCATGCCGTGCTCGATCAGGGTGTCGAAGTTGATGACCGACCGCCAGTAGGCCTCGTCGAACAGGACGATGGGGATCGGCGGCGCCTTGTCGGTCTGACGCAGGGTCAGGATTTCGAACAGTTCGTCGAGTGTGCCGAAGCCGCCGGGGAAGACCACCAGACCATTGGCCCGCATGGCCAGATGCATCTTGCGCATGGCGAAGTAGTGGAACTGGAAGGTCAGCTCCGGCGTCGACCAGGGATTGGGCACCTGCTCGTGCGGCAGCGTGACGTTGAAGCCGATCGACGGCGCGCCCGCTTCATGCGCGCCCTGATTGGCCGCCTGCATGATGCCCGGGCCCCCGCCGGTTGCGATGACGTTGTCGCGCACCTCGCCCGGCGAGCCGCGGAAGGCCCCGCCCCGCTCCGAGGCGATGCGGCCGAACAGACGCGCTTGCTCGTACCAGTAGCTGTGCCGACCGCCGCCGTTGGCGCCGACGCGGGCGCTGCCGAACACCACCAGGGTTGAGCGCACGCCCCAGGCCTTCAGCGCCTCCTCGGCCTTCTCGTACTCCATCAGGAAGCGCACCCCCCGCATGGACTCGCCCAGCAGGAAGTCCTGATCCAGGGCGGCCAGACGATAGGAGGGCGACGCCAGCTGAGCGGCGTTGGCGAGTGCTTGTTGTTCGGGAGACATTTCGGCCTTCAGTCAGACGCGCCGGCGATCAGCCGCGCGCGCGGTCCACGGTGTCGACGGACGGATTGGCGCGTAGCGCCGCGATGATCATGGTGGCGTGCCGGGCGTCCTCGACCTCCACATCGATGTCGACGTCGAAGAAGTCCTGCTGACGATGGGCCATCGACAGGTTGAGGATGTTGCCGCCGGCCTCGCCGATGATGGTCGCCACCTGCCCCAGCACGCCCGGCGCATTGCGGATGGTGGCGCGCAGGCGGGCCGAGGCCACCGCGTCCTGCTCGGCCTGCGGCGTCCATTGCAGGTCCTGCCAGACGCTGTCGTCGTCGGCGAAGTCGGCCAGGGTCTGGCAGTCGATGGTATGGACCGTCAGTCCCTTGTCGGGCTCCAGGATGCCGACGATGCGATCGCCCGGCACCGGGCTGCAACAGGCGCCGAAGTGAATGCTGACACCCGGCGTCAGGCCGCTTCCGCGCACGAACAGGCGGGCCTGGTCATTGCCGATCCGCTTGCGTTCGGGGCCCGCCTTCAGCTGGCCCTTCAGCGCCGGGAACATGGTCTCGGCGATCTTGGTCGCGGCAAGACGGCCCCGCCCGATGGCGTCGAACATATCCTCTTCGGTGGCGATGGCATGGGTTTCCAAGACCGGCTTCAGCGAGACCTCGGCCAGCGACTTGCCCGCCCGCTCCAGCGTCTGCTCCAGCGTCGCCTTGCCCAGGCGCACAAACTCGTCGCGCTCCGAAGTGCGGATATGACGGCGAATGGCCGAACGCGCCCGGCCGGTGACGGTCAGGCTGCGCCAGTCGGTCGGCACCTCGCGCTTGGTCCCGCGAATGATCTCGACCACGTCGCCGTTCTGCAGCGCCGTGCGCATGGGCTTCAGTTCGCCGTTGATCTTGACGCCCACGGCCGTGTCGCCGACCTCGGTGTGGACCGCATAGGCGAAGTCCAGGGCCATGCCGCCGCGCGGCAGGGTGATCAGCGCGCCCTTGGGCGTGAAGACGAAGACCTGATCCAGGTACATTTCGAGCTTGGCGTGCTCGACCCAGTCCTCGCCGCCCTCGCCGTGCTCGATGACCTGCACCAGATGGCGCAGGTTCAGCAGCGGGTCGCGTCCGCCGTCGGCTTCCATCGCCTCGCGGTCGAAGCCGTAGGAGTGGTTCTTGTAGGCCCAGTGCGCGGCCACGCCGTCCTCGGCCACGCGGTCCATGATCTCGGTGCGGATCTGCATCTCGATGCGCAGGCCGCCGGGACCGACTACCGTGGTGTGCAGCGAGCGATAGTTGTTCGACTTGGGCGTCGAGATGAAGTCCTTGAACCGCTCCGGCACCATGGGCCAGGCGCGGTGGATGACGCCGAGCGCGCGGTAACAGTCGTCTTCGGCCTCGACGATCACCCGGAAACCGTAGATGTCCGACAGTGACGAGAAGCCGACCGACTTCCTCTGCAGCTTGCGCCAGATCGAATAGGGCGTCTTTTCGCGTCCCTTCACATGGGCGGTGATGCCGGCCTCGCTGAGGACCGTCTCGATTTCGCGCGACACGCCCTCGATGGCGCGGCCGTGCTCCAGCTTCAGGGCCTCCAGACGCCGCTGGATGGCGACGCGGGCCGTGGCGTTCAGATGCTCGAACGCCAGTTCTTCCAATTCCGAGGCAATGGAGTGGATGCCGATGGAGCGGCCCAGCGGCGCATAGACTTCCAGCGTCTCGCGGCTGATGCGCTCGCGCTTCTCCGGCTTGACGTACTGGAGGGTGCGCATGTTGTGCAGGCGGTCGGCCAGCTTGACCAGCAGGACCCGCACGTCCTTGGAAATCGCCAGGATGAACTTACGCAGGTTCTCGGCCTGGCGCGTGTGCTCGGCCTGAAGCTCCAGCCGCGACAGCTTGGTCACGCCCTCGACCAGGACGGCGATCTCCTCGCCGAACATGGCGGCGATGTCGTCACGCGTGGCCGAGGTGTCCTCGACTACGTCGTGCAGCAGGGCCGTGACGATGGTCGCCGTGTCCAGCTTGTAGTCGGTCAGGATGCCGGCAACCTGAATCGGGTGCGCGAAATAGGGATCGCCCGAGGC
This sequence comes from Brevundimonas sp. UBA7506, assembly GCF_002479495.1. GTDB lineage: Bacteria > Pseudomonadota > Alphaproteobacteria > Caulobacterales > Caulobacteraceae > Brevundimonas. The sequence continues at coordinate 233,056 of NZ_DLNQ01000005.1, read as the reverse complement.
CCGCAGCTGCGAACCGTGCATCTTCATCGCATAGACGTAGGCGCGGTTCAGCAGAGCCTCGTCGGCTGTGGGGTCATAGGCCTTGACCGCTTCGATCAATTCGAACTGGCGCATGATCGGCGCGCGCTTGGCTTCAGACACTTGGGACACGGACGGCAGGGACTCGGCGACTTCAGACGACAACGGCGTCGCCCCGGTCAGGGGCGACGCCGTCTGGTCTATCTGATTCGCGACTTGATCCGGCGACGGGCCCGCGGGGGACCGCGCCGGAAGAATGGTTACGCCGTTGACTGGCTCAGCCGTCAGTAGCGTTCCTCCTGGCCGCCGTCCCGGTCGCTTTGCAGCGCGCGGATCAGCTCGGCTTCAGCCATGTTCATGTGCTGCGGCTCGGCCAGCAGGGCCACGACTTCGGCTTCGTCCTCAGCTTCGGTACGCTCATCGACGCGTTGCAGCGTGGTGATGATGTTTTCGCGCAGCTCTTCCGGGACGACCGTCTCGTCGGCCAGCTCGCGCAGGGCCACGACCGGGTTCTTGTCGTTGTCGCGGTCGATGGTCAGGGCGGCGCCGTTGGCGATGTTGCGGGCGCGGTGACCGGCCAGCAGAACCAGACCAAAGCGGTTCGGAACCTTCTCGATGCAGTCTTCGACAGTGACGCGGGCCATGAAATTCCTCTGGCGGCAGGGAGAACCGCACAAAATATAGGGTTAGGCGTGATTGTGCAACGCCGCGAAGGCCGGAATGCGGCGCAAAACGCCTCAGTTCTTCCTTTGGGCCAGCGGATAGCTGATGATCAGCACCAGGTCCACCTCTCCGGTCTGGCGGATGCCCACGACATTGCCGTCGAACAGGTAGGCCGCGTCGCCCGCCCGCATCGGCGTCGTCACCCCGTCCGACGTCACCTCGCCTTCACCGCTGACGACGTAATAGACCTCGTCATGAGCGATGGGGTGCAGACCGATGGCCGCGCCGGGATGCAGCACCCGCTTGCGGAACTCCATCGCCCGATTGGGGACGCCGTCGGAAATGCGATAGGCCGTGCTCATCCCCTCGCCGTTATGCGGCGGAACCTGATGCACCATGGTGTCGGCTTCGCGGATCACCACCCCCGTCCCGGCGGGCGGCGACGCTGGTTGGGTCTGCACGACGAGCAGCGCAAGAGCGGTCAGCAGCACAAAATGTCCTCCGGTGTCATCTCGAAGAACCTAACCGGCCGCAAGCCGGCGTCAACGGGGCAAAGGACGCGCGTCGGTTCCGACAGATGCTTGCTTCGCCAGCGTCGCAGCGTCGCCCTCGACCGTCGGATGCCTCCAGTCCGGCGCAATCTCAGCCAGAGGCCCCATGACGAACAGACGTTCGGCCGCGCGCGGATGCGGCAGGATCAGCCCGTCCAGATCACCGCTCAGACGACCGTAGGCGATCAGGTCCAGGTCCAGGGTCCGCGGCGCATTGCGAACACTGCGCCGACGGTCGAACACGTCCTCCATCCGTGACAGCTTGCTCATAAGCACGCCGGGATCATGCTCGGTCCGCACGATCACCACCCCATTCAGGAAGGGGGGATCGGAAGGGTCCGGCCAGGCCTTGGACGACCACCAGGACGAGCGGGCCAGAATGTCGACGCCCTCGGCCCGGAAGCGCGCCAGCGCCGCTTCCAGCGACTCCTCGCAGGACCCCCAGACGCCCTTGTCATTGCAGCCCAGGGCGACGATGACTGCCCCGTCCAGATCGAGGTCGCCTTCGGGGATTTCGGTCGGGACGCTCATATTCTCGACCATTTCCACGGACTCATATTCATGACCGGCCATACGGGCGACCGCATCGCCTTGTTCATCGACGGCGCCAACCTCTATTCCGCGGCCCGCGCGCTCAACGTCGATCTCGACTTCAGAAAGCTGTCCGACTGGTTCGGCCAGAAGGGCCAGCTGGTGCGGGCCTATTATTACACGGCGGTGGTCGAGGGCGAAGAGTTCTCGCCGGTCCGTCCGCTGGTCGATTGGCTCGACTACAACGGCTTCACCGTCGTGACCAAGCCGGTCAAACGCTTCACCGACGCCCAGGGTCAGTCGCGCATCAAGGGCAATATGGACATCGAGATCGCGGTCGACATGCTGGAGCTGGCGCCGCGGCTGGATCACATGATCCTGTTCTCGGGCGACGGCGACTTCCGCCGACTGGTGCAGGCTGTTCAGGCGAAAGGCGTGCGCGTCACCGTCGTCTCGACCACCAGGACCCAGCCACCCCAGATCGCCGACGAATTGCGGCGTCAGGCCGACGCTTTCGTCGAACTGGCCGACGTCATGACCCACTTCAGCAAGCCCAAGACCACCATGAATCAAGGCGTCGCCCGCACTCTCGACCGGAACGACCGTTCATGAGCCGCCCCCTGAACCCCGAACCTGCGCGCGACTGCCCCCTGTGCCCGCGCCTGGTCGCCTATCGTCAGGAGAACATCCGCCAGAACCCGGACTGGTGGAACGGCCCCGCGCCTTCCTTCGGTGACCCGAACGCACGACTGCTGGTGGCTGGCCTTGCGCCTGGGCGAATGGGCGCGAACCGCACCGGCCGCCCCTTCACCGGCGACCATGCCGGCTGGCTGCTGTTCGACACCCTGAGGAAAGCCGGCTTCGCACAGGGGACCTACGACCCCGACGGAAACGACGACCTGACGCTGGTCGACTGCATGATCACGAACGCGGTGCGCTGCGCTCCGCCGCTGAACAAGCCGACGGGCGATGAGGAAAACACTTGCCGCCCCTTCCTGATCGATCGGCTGGCCGCCCTGCCCCGGCTCAAGGTCATCGTGACCCTGGGCGACGTGTCCCGGCGCAGCATCCTGCGGACGCTCGGCTACCCCGGCACGGCCATCCCCGCCGGACATGGCGTCGAGGGCAAGGTCGGCGGCTACACCATCATCAACAGCTATCACTGCTCGCGGCTGAACACGAACACGGGGCGCCTGACGCCGGAAATGTTTGAGGAGATCTTCCACCGCGCCAAGCTGGCGCTGGACGACTAGGTCAGCCGCCGCCCGTGACATCGCCGGCCACCATCACCGGCGCCGAGGGTTCGCGGAAGTAGCGGTCGATGCCCTCGGCGACCGAGCGCATCAGGCGGCGACGCGCACGCTCGTCGGTCAGGACGCGCTCGTCCTCCGGATTGGTGATGAAACCCATCTCCAGCAGGATGGCCGGAACGTCGGGCGCCAGCAGGACGGCCAGACCGGCGTCGCGGTGGCTGCGACGCAGCAGCGGATGATTGTCGCCCTCCAGATGGGTCAGCAGGACCCGCGCGAACTGGGCCGAGCGGTTCTGGGTGGCGCGCTGGGTCATGTCCAGCAGGATGCGGTCGACCGAGGGGTCGCGGCCCGGCAGGCGCAGGTCGCGCTGCCAGTCGTCGCCACGCGTGTACTCGCGTACCGCACGGCCTGCTCCCTGTTCCGACAGGGTGTAGACGCTCGCCCCGCGCAGGGCCGGATCGGTCCCGGCGTCGGCGTGCAGAGAAATAAAGAGGTCGGCCCCGGCGTCGCGGGCGATCTGCACCCGGCGGCCGTGGATGACATAGACGTCGCTGTCGCGGGTCAGGCGTACGCGATAGCGGCCGGTGCGCTCGATCGCGGCCTTCAGTTCACGCGCGGCGGCCAGGGTGACGGCCTTTTCCTGAGCATGAACGCCCTGGGCGCCCGGATCGCGGCCTCCGTGGCCTGCGTCGATAACGATAAGCGGCTTTTCCTTGCGCGCCTGCTCGCGGCGCGGCGGCGTGCTGGCGGCGACCGCAGCGGCGGCGCCTGTGGCCTTCAGGTCGATGACATAACGATAGTGCTGGACCCCGTCGCCAGGCGGCAGCAAGAAGCGGCGCTCGATCTCGGCGCCCCGCGCCAGGTCCAGCCGGATGCGCGACGACGTGCCGGCCGACGCGACCTCATAGCCGCGGACGAGGCCGGAGCCGTTGCCGTCCAGACCCCGGCCCGGCGCCACGTCCGACAGGGCGACGATCACCCGCCCGGTCGTGCCGTCCTCGATCACCTGTCCGCGCGTGGTCTTGCCCAGGTCCAGCACCACCCGCGTGCGCTGAGCGTCGCCGCCGAAGCGGATGCCGGAAATCTGACCGTCCGGTCCAAAGGCCAGGCCGCGCCCAGCCGTCAGCACGACGCCGCAGATCACGACGAAGGCCAAGCCCGTCATCGCCCATTCGCGCACGCCCCAACGGGCCAGATTGTCACGCCACCGGCCATACATGGACGGACTTCACCCTTCTGGTTCGGATGGCAGCATGCACCGAGCGATTAAGGATTTCGTTAAGACCTGTAACGGCGGTGGTTCTTTTATTTTCCGCTACATATGCCTATGATCTGGTCCGCAAGCGAATGATCGCGCCCTCTGTATTTCCTGCAGAGCCGGGCGCGCCCTCCTCGCGGCGCTGACTTTCACCTCATTCCGAGGATCGCCCGGCCTGGCCGACGATTCGAAGAACGGGTCCGGGACGCGGCCTTGAACGGCGCGTTCGGATCCAGGACCGACAGAACCTCATGGGCCGACCCGCCTGCGCTCCCGACCGGCAATTTGATGCCGCTCTCGCCATTCGCGAGGGGATGACGCGCGCCCTGGCCCCCATTTCCATTCGGCGAGCCGCCCCCTTGTCCGCGGATGTATCCGCAGGGCCCGGCCTGGCGCGCCAGAGAGAGACTTTTGATGTCAAAGACAATGCTGATCGATGCGGCGCACGCGGAAGAAACCCGCGTCGCCATCGTGGACGGACGCCAGGTTGAGGAATTCGATTTCGAATCCACGGCCCGCCGCCAGCTTCGCGGCAACATCTATCTCGCCAAGGTCACTCGCGTAGAGCCCAGCCTCCAGGCGGCCTTTATCGAGTACGGCGGCAATCGTCACGGCTTCCTGGCCTTCAACGAGATCCACCCCGACTACTATCAGATCCCGGTCGCCGACCGCGAAGCCATCATGGCCGAAGCGAACGCCGACGACGACGATCACGACGATCTGGGCCGTGAAGGCGACGACGAGTCCGAAGGCGGTCTGGCCGACGAGGAGCGCCTGAAGCGTCGCCTGATGCGTCGCTACAAGATCCAGGACGTCATCAAGCGCCGCCAGATCCTGCTGGTGCAGGTCGTCAAGGACGAGCGCGGCGCCAAGGGCGCGGCCCTGACCACCTGGCTGTCGCTGGCCGGCCGCTACTGCGTCCTGATGCCGAACACCGGCAAGGGCGGCGGCATTTCGCGCAAGATCACCAACACCTCGGACCGTCGCCGCCTGAAGTCCGCCGCCGCGGCCCTTAAGGTGCCCAAGGGCATGGGCCTGATCATCCGCACGGCCGGCGCCAAGCGCACCCGCGCCGAGATCAAGCGCGACTATGAATACCTGCTGCGCCTGTGGGAGACGATCCGCGAGACGACTTTGAAGTCGAACGCCCCGGCCGTCATCTATGAAGAGGAAAACCTGGTCCGTCGCGCCGTGCGCGACATGTACGACAAGGACTTCGACGGCATTCAGGTCGAGGGCCTGGAAGGCTTCAAGGAAGCCCGTGACTTCATGCGCGTGCTGATGCCGTCGCAGGCCAAGAAGATTCACCTCTATCAAGGCTCCAAGCCCCTGTTCGCGGCCAACGGCATCGAAGAGGTGCTGACCCAGATTCACCAGCCGGTCGTGCCGCTGAAGTCGGGCGGCTATCTGGTGATCAACCAGACCGAGGCCCTGGTCGCCATCGACGTCAACTCGGGCCGCTCCACCAAGGAGCGTAATGTCGAGGCCACCGCCACCAAGACCAACCTGGAAGCCGCCGTCGAGGCCGCTCGCCAGCTGCGTCTGCGCGACCTGGCCGGCCTGATCGTCATCGACTTCATCGACATGGATGAAGGCAAGAACAACCGCGCCGTCGAGAAGGCCCTGAAGGACGCCCTGGCCAAGGATCGCGCCCGCATCCAGATGGGCCGCATCTCGGGCTTCGGCCTGATGGAGATCAGCCGCCAGCGTCGCCGCCTCGGCGTGATCGAAGGCGCCACCGAGGTCTGCGCCTGCTGCCAGGGGGCCGGTCGCATCCGTTCGGCGGAAAGCGCCGCCCTGACCACCCTGCGCGCCGTGGACATCGAGGCCGGTCGCAACGGCGCCGGTTCGATCAACCTGCGCGTCTCGACCGCCGTCGCCCTCTACATCCTGAACCACAAGCGCAGCTATCTGCAGCGCCTGCTGGACCAGCGCGGGCTGAACGTGGTCATCCAGATCGACGACAGCCTGGCCCAGGGCGAACACGCCATCGAGCGCACCTCGACCAACGAGGACTTCATCCCGGTCGTCACCCACATCTCGGCCGCCGAGCTGGACGACGGCTTCGACGACAGCGCCTTCGACCATGAGGACGAGGACGAGGACGACGAAGTCATCGAAAGCGATGACGAGGACGACGTCGACCTGGACCGCGAAGACGGCGACGACGACGAAGCCCGTGAACGCGCCGAGCAACACGACGGTGAAGGCCGCGGCCGCGGCCGCCGTCGCCGCCGTCGCGGCGGCCGCCGTGACGAGGAAGGCTTGGACGAAGGTTCGGTCGATACGGTTTCCGCCGACAGCGAGGACGAAGACGGAGATGCTGGTCGTCGCCGCCGTCGCGGCCGTCGTGGCGGTCGCCGGATGCGCGAGGACGGCGAACGCGACGCCTTCACCTGGGTGCGCGGCCGCACGCCGTCGCTGGAAGACCCCTACGTCTGGTTCGACCCGATCAACCCCGCACCGCGCGCCGAGCGCGCGCCGGTCGAAGTCTCGGAAGCTCGTGAAGTTGAAGCCCTCGCCAGCGAACGTCCGGAAGGCGAACGCGCCGAACGTGAAGGCGGCCGTTCGCGTCGTCGTCGCGGTCGCGGTCGTGGTCGGGACCGTGGCGGCCTGCCGCACGAAGCCAAGGTCGAGGACCGCGCGGTCAACGAAGGCCTGCCCCCCGTCGGCTCGCCGGACACGCCCATCGCCACGGTCATCCCGACCGAGGAAACGGCGGTTGACGCGCCTGAAATCGTCGCCGAAGCCGCCGAGGCGCCGAAGCGTCGCCGCGTCCGCCGCAAGGTCAGCGCCGATGTCGCCGCCGAAGCCGTGATCGAAGCCCCTGCCGAGGCCGAGGCTGAAGTCGTGGCCGAGGCTGAGCCGGTCGTCGTGCCCGCTCAACTGGACGTGGAACCGGTCTTCGCCGCCAAGGTCGAGGCCGCCATCGAGCAGGCCCTGAGTCCTGAACCCGCGCCCCAGCCGGCCGCTGAACCGACGCCTGCGCCGATCACAGTCGCCGAGCCGACGCTCGCGCCGACGCCGGAAGTCGACGTGGCCGCCATGATCGCCGAAGATCCCAATCAGATCGTCGCTCCGCCCGAGAAGCCGAAGCGCGGCTGGTGGCGCCGTTGATCGGACACGATTAGGCTTGAAGACACGGGGGAGACTGTCGCTCTGGAGCACGCCATGACCAGGCTTCCCCGTGTCGCATCCCGCATCCTTGCCACCGCCACGGCCATCGTGGCGGTGCTGGGTGCGGCTGGATCAGCTTCGGCCCAGAGTCTGATCCGCGACACCGAGATCGAAGGGATCATCCATGACTGGTCCGAACCGGTCTTCGTCGCCATGGGGCTGGACCCGACCGAGGTCGAGATCCTTCTGGTCAACGACAACGACCTGAACGCCTTCGCCACGCGCGGGCGGATCATGGGCCTGAACACCGGCCTGATCCTGCAGACCAAGACCCCCAACCAGCTTCTGGGCGTGATCGCCCATGAGGCCGGTCACATCAAAAACCGCCACACCTTGCGCGACGGCGCCCAGAACGCCGGCATGCAGCCCATGATCATGACCATGGCCCTGGGCGCCCTGGCCGCGATCGCGGGCGCGCCGGACGCCGGCGCAGCCCTGCTGGCCTCCAGCCAGTATTTCGGCACCCTTGGCGCCCTTCGCTATATGCAGAGCCAGGAAGGAGAGGCCGACATCACCGGCGCCCGCGCTCTGGAGCGCGCCGGCGAGTCCGGCAAGGGCATGGTCGAGTTCTTCGAGAACTTCCGCTCGCAGGAAGTCTTCTCTGACCAGCGCCGCTATCCCTATTTCCGCAGCCACCCCCTGTCATCGCAGCGTATCGAATCCCTGCGTCGCCCGGTTGAAGCGGCCGCCCATTACAATCACCAGGACAGCCCCGAGCGGATGGCCCAACATGCCTTGGTCGTCGCCAAGATCCGCTCCTTCATGGACACGCCGAACGCGACCTTGCGCGACTATCCATCGTCCAACACCTCCCTGCCCGCCCGCTACGCCCGCGCCATCGCCTGGTATCGCGACGGCCAGACGGACAAGGCCCTCGGCACCGTTGACGACCTGCTGATCGAGCAGCCCGCCAATCCCTACTTCTGGGAACTGAAGGGCCAGATCCTGTTCGAGGAAGGCCGCCCGGCCGAGGCCATCGGCGCCCATCAGAAGGCGGTCGAGTTGAAGCCCGACGCCCCCCTGCTGAAGATCAACCTGGCCCACGCCCTGATTGAAACCAGTGACGCCGCCAATCTGGACGCCGCAGTCGATCAGCTGAAGCGCGCCGTCGCGTTGGAGAGGGATAACACCCTGGCCTGGCGCCTGCTGGGCCAGGCCTACGCCAGCCAGGGCAAGGAAGGCGAAGCGCGTCTGGCCTCGGCCGAATACTGGTTCGCCCTGGGCCGCACCGAACAGGCCAACCAGTTCGCCATGCGCGCTCGCGACATGCTGGACCGCAACTCCATCGAATGGCGACGCGCCACCGACATCGTCTTGTCGTCGGGCGCCTCGGAAAAAGACATCACTGATGCGGAGCGCCGCAACGAGCAGCGCAACAGTCGCGGCGTCATCCTGCCCAACGGCTGACGCCCGCCCACCTTTCCCGATACCGAGACCTTTAATGACCAACGACGCCCGCCCCGACGCCCCTCAGACCCAAACGCCTGCGCCGAAGGGCAGCATCCTGTCGTCTCTGTCCGGCAAGACCGTGGCGGGCGCGGCTCTGGCCGTCTCGGTTCTGGCTCTGGGCGTGTCGGTCGCACCCTATCTGACTGGCGGTGATTTCGGCGGGCGCGTCCGCGCCTATCTGATCGAGAACCCGCAGGTGCTGGACGAGGTCCTGGCCGCGCGTCAGGCGAATGAAGAACAATCCCGCGTCCAGGCCATCAACGCCGCCGTCAAGGCAAACCCGGCTCTATTGGCCCATGACGCCCGCGACCCCAGCTTCGGCCCCGCCGACGCCAAGGTGACGGTGATCGAGTTCTTTGACTTCCGCTGCCCGGGCTGCAAGGCCGTCGCCCACGACTACCGCGCCCTGATGGCCGCCCACCCAGACGTCCGCTTCGTGTTCAAGGACTGGCCGATCCTGGACCGTGGCGACGACGTCACCTCACAATACGCCGCCCGCGCCGCTCTGGCCGCGCATCAGCAGGGCAAGTATCTGGAGGTCTATGACGCCCTGATGACCGAGCGCGCCCTGGACCGCGCGGCCATCGACGCCATCCTGGCCGCGCACGGCGTCGACATGACCAAGGCCCAGGCCGCCATCGCCTCGCCCGAAATGACCCGCCACGTCACCGACATCCACACCACGGCGGCGACCCTGGGCCTGCAGGGCACCCCGACCTTCTTCATCAACGGCAAGGCCAGCGCCAGCATCGAGCCTGCCGCCGTCGCCAAGCTGATCGAAGAAGCGAAGGGCGGATCGCGCCCCTCTGCCAACCACAAAGAACAGGCGCCATCGAGACCAGCGGACCAAGCGGCGGATGCCCCAGCCTCCGCCTAACCTTCGATACGTTTAGGCCGCCGCCAGCGTCCGTTCGCCGCCGATCCACTCGACGTTCGAACGTCGGGTCGCTTCGGCGGCGGCGTCGGCGTTCCCCAGCTTCCGCTCAGCCTCAGCCAGCACGAAGTAGCTGTAGGGGTCGCTGGGCCAGTCTTTCAGCAGCTCCTCGATCTTGGCTTTGGCCCCGGCGGCGTCGCCGCTGGCCAGCATCGCTGCCGCCAGACTGCGGCGCGTCGGATACCAGATGATCGGCGGATCGCCGCCCTCGTCGTCCATGGCCTGAATCTGGGCGGCACGGGTGAAGGCGGCGACGGCCGCGCTCGCATTGCCCTCGATCATGGCCGCCCGGCCTTCCAGAATGCGCTGGGACAGTTCGGTGAAGACCGCCCGCTGCTCCGCCATCGGCCCGGTGAAGGGCGTGGCTTCGCGCAGGGCCTTGATGGCCTCCGCCTCGGCCCGCACGGCGGCGGCGGCGCCCGCCCTCGCGGCCGCCTCGCCCCGCGCATAGCGCCAGCTGATGCGCAGCAGAGGATGGGTCGCCGGCGGCTCCTTCAGCGCCGCCACCTGTTCCGGCGCGCCGAACCGGCCATAGAGGGCATAGGCGTTGTTGGCGACGATCTGGCGCCAGTATTCATGGGTCCCGATGTTCGGATAGGTGGCTAGGAACCAGTCGGCGAGCTTCAGCCCCTCCTCGCCGCCCCCGGCCATCAGGGCGCCGCCCATGCCGAAGTGGATGTTGTGGGCGTGCAGCCGCATCGCCGGCACCCCGCCCGGCGGCTTGGCCAAGGCGTCATAGCGCCGGTCCAGCGCCACGGCGTTGACGTTGCTCTCCATCGCATCGCGATAGCGGCCGACGCGGTAATAGGTATGCGACGGCATGTGCACCAGGTGGCTGGCCGCCGGGGCCAGAAGCGCCAGCTTTTCGCCGTAGGGGATGGCCTGGTGCGGGTCGTCAGACCATTCGGTCAGATGGATATAGAGGTGGATCGCGCCCGGATCGTTCGGGTCCTTGGCCAGCGCCTGTTCCAGCAGGCCCATGGCGCGCGGGATGGCCGGATCGGCCGCCTTGCCCTCGTCGTCCCACCATTCGTCGGCGGCCAGCAGCCAGGCGTCGGCGGTGATGTTGGCGATGGCGCCGTCATCGGGGTTTTGACGCGCGATCCGGTCCATGCGCTGGGCGAAGCGGTCGGCGCGGCTCTTTTCCGAACCGGAATAGCGCTGGATCAGGGCGTCGATCATCTGGCGCTGCACGGGCGTCGCGTCGTGGGCCAGTCGGCGGGCGTCGCGGGCGGCCTGACGGGCGGCGTCTATGGAGGCCTTGTCCTGACCGCCGCCGTTCAGGTTGGGACCGATGGCCCAGGCCTCGCCCCAGGCGCACATGCCGCACGACGGATCCAGCGCCCGCGCCTTGCGGAAGGCGCGCACCGATTCGGTGTGCTCGAACGCCCAGCGCAGCCGCACGCCGTGGTCGAACCAGGCCTGGGCCTCGGGGTTGGCCGTGTCGATCTTGAAGCCGCCGGTTCCGAAGCCCTCGACCATGACGATATCATTGGTCGGCACCGCCTCGATGGCCGAACCGCCGGGACCGCAGACCTGCGGCTGGTCCAGCAGATCGCGCACGGCCTTGTCCGCCGTCGCGTCGGCCACCGCCATCGGCCCGATCATGCAGGCCGCCAAGGCCGAGCAGGCCATCAATCCGAAACGCATCGTCCCACTCCCTCAATCACGGGGAGAGTGCGCGTCCGACAGCTAGGCCGCAAGCGGCCCCAAGGTCGCGGACTTACGTCGTGGTCTAGATCAGGCCCGCCAGCGGCGAAGACGGATCGGCGTAGAGGCGCTTCTTCATACGCCCGGCCAAATAGGATTCCCGACCGGCGATGACCGCGTGCTTCATGGCGCTGGCCATCAGGATGGGATCGCGGGCTTCGGCGATGGCCGTGTTCATCAGCACCCCATCGCAGCCCAGCTCCATGGCGATGGCGGCGTCCGAGGCCGTGCCCACGCCCGCGTCGACCAGGACCGGCACCTTGGACTGCTCGACGATCAGGCGGATGTTGATGGGGTTCTGCACGCCCAGGCCCGAGCCGATCGGCGCGCCCAGCGGCATGATGGCCACCGCGCCGGCGTCTTCCAGCTTGCGCGCATAGACCGGATCGTCGGTGCAATAGACCATGACCTCGAAGCCCTCTGCGGTCAGCAGCTTCAGCGACCGCAGGGTCTCTTCCATGTCGGGGAACAGGGTGCGCTGGTCCGACAGGACTTCCAGCTTCACCAGGGTCCAGCCGCCGGCCTCGCGCGCCAGGCGCAGGGTCCGCACCGCGTCCTCGCCGGTGAAGCAACCCGCCGTATTGGGCAGATAGGTGTATTTCTTGGGATCGATGAAGTCCGTCAGCACCGGCTGGTTCGGATCGGTCAGGTTCACCCGTCGCACGGCCACGGTGACGATCTCGGCGCCCGAGGCCTCAGCTGCCGCTGCATTCTGTGCATAGTCCCGGTACTTGCCGGTGCCCACGATCAGGCGCGAGTTGAAGGTGCGGCCGGCGACGGTCCAGCTGTCGGTGCGGGGGGCTGTATCGGTCATGCTCCTGACCTAGCGCCGCCATGCGCCGGGGGGAAGCGGCGTTGCCGGATTTGATCGTTCAGCCGCCCCCCACGAACTGCACCAGCTCGATCTTGTCGCCCTCGGCCAGCGCCGTCTCGCCGTGCAGCGAGCGCGGCACGATCTCCAGATTGCGCTCGACCGCCACCTTCTTGGGGTCCAGCGACAGCTCCTGAACCAGGCCCAGAATGGTCGTGGCGGCGGTGTCCCGCCCCTCGCCGTTGACTTCGATACGCAAACTGTTCGCTCCAAGGGTGCGTGCGGAGGCCTAGCCTCTCTCAAGTGACGCGCATAATAATGAGGGTTCAGGCCAGAGACATCAAATCCCCGAGCCTATGTCTGCTTTCGACCCGTTGCAGACATTCGCCCTTTGGCGTTCACTCAAGCGATGGCCGATAACATCGCGCGATCAGGAGAGGCTATCCGCAACCATGTGATCAGCGCGCTGCAGCGCATCACGATGCGAGGGGATGCAATCACAGAAACGACGGAACTCTATTACGATCTGGGTCTCGCCGGTGAGGATTTGAGCGATGCCATAGACTCGATTAGGGAGCCGTTCGGCACCGACTTTAGCCTGATGGACCTGAGACATTACGCACCGAACGAGGTGACAAATAACTTCGGGCTAAACCTCTTTCGAGCCTTTCGCGAATGGCGCGGCGAGCGAACCTATCGCAGCCTGACCGTTGGCAACCTCATCGCGGCGGTTCAAGCCGGATCATGGTACGTCCGCTAACCACCCACGGCGGTCGCCCGCTCCTGCCCTTACGTCATCCTTTTCAACCACCCGCTTTGCGCCGCGCGCCACCTGAGCTACAACGCGCGCTCGATTCCGCGCGGACACGGCGCGCCTGTTTTGCGAGCGAATGCCCGAAACCCTGACCCTGTATGTCCTGAACGGGCCCAACCTGAACCTTCTCGGGGTTCGGGAGCCGGACATCTATGGCCATGAGACCCTGGCCGATGTTCAGGCCATGTGCGAGGCGGCGGCCGAGGGCGCGCGCGTGGTGTTCAAGCAATCAAACCACGAAGGCCAACTGGTCGACTGGATTCAGGAAGCCCGGTCCGAGGCCGACGCCCTGGTCATCAATCCGGCCGCCTTCACCCATACCTCGGTGGCCCTGCTGGACGCCCTGAAGACGCTGAGCATCCCCGTCGTGGAGTGCCACCTGTCGAACCCCGCCGCGCGCGAGGCGTTCCGGCATCACTCCTATGTTTCCCTGGCCGCGACCGGCGTCATCGCCGGCTTCGGCCCTCGCAGCTACGAACTGGCCGTCCGGGCCGCTCTGGATCTGGCGCGCCGCGCCGGAGCCAAGGGCTGACCCCCTCGCGCCGAACGAAGATCAAGTAGAAGAGACCCCCATGTCCGACGACAAGCACAAGAACGACGCCATCGACGCAGGCCTGATCCGCAGCCTGGCCGACATCCTGAACGACACCGACCTGACCGAGATCGAGGTCGAGCGCGGCGAACTGCGCATCCGCGTCGCCCGTGAAGTCACCGTCGCCGCCGCCCCGATCCAGTACGCCGCCGCCCCGGCCCCGATCGCCCACGCCGCGCCGGTCGCCGCCGCCGCCCCGGCCTCGATGCCGTCGGACCCGGCCACGATCGTTTCGCGCAAGGGCGAAGAGGTGAAGTCGCCGATGGTCGGCACCGCCTACCTGCAGCCCTCGCCGGAAGCCCCGCAGTTCGTGAAGCCGGGCGACAAGGTCAAGAAGGGCCAGACCCTGCTGATCGTCGAAGCCATGAAGACCATGAACCCGATCCAGGCCCCGCGCGACGGCGTCGTGTCGGAAATCCTGGTCGGCGACGCCCAGCCGGTCGAGTTCGGCGAAGCCCTGGTTCTGCTGGAAGCCTGAGACCAGCCATGTTCACCAAGGTCCTGATCGCCAACCGCGGCGAAATCGCCCTGCGCATCCACCGGGCGTGCAAGGAGATGGGCATCTCCACCGTCGCCGTGCACTCGGAAGCCGACCGCGGCGCCATGTGGGTGCGGCTGGCCGACGAAAGCGTCTGCATCGGCCCGGCCCCGGCGGCCAAGTCCTATCTGAACATCCCGCAGATCATCGCGGCGGCGGAGATCACCGGCGCCCAGGCGATCCACCCGGGCTATGGCTTCCTGTCGGAAAACGCCCGCTTCGCCGAGATCATCGAGGCCCACGGCCTGACCTTCATCGGTCCCAAGCCCGACCACATCCGCGTCATGGGCGACAAGATCACCGCCAAGCAGACGGTCAAGGACGCGGGCATCCCCGTCGTCCCCGGCTCTGACGGCGAAGTCGAGACGGTCGAGGCCGCCATCGAGGCGTCCAAGTCGATCGGCTTCCCCCTGATCGTCAAGGCCGCCGCCGGCGGCGGCGGTCGCGGCATGAAGGTGGCCATGACGCCCGACGACCTGGTCGAGGCCGTGCAGACGGCCCAGACCGAGGCCAAGGCCGCCTTCGGCAACGGCGCCGTCTACATGGAGCGCTACCTCCAGAAGCCGCGCCACATCGAGATCCAGGTGATCGCCGACAGCCACGGCAACGTCGTCCACCTGGGCGAACGCGACTGCTCGCTGCAGCGCCGCCACCAGAAGGTCCTGGAAGAGGCCCCCTCGCCCGCGCTTTCCGCTGAAGGCAGAAAGAAGATCGGCGAGACGGTCAACAAGGCCATCGCCGCCATCGGCTACCTGGGCGCCGGCACCATCGAGTTCCTGTGGGAAGACGGCGAGTTCTTCTTCATCGAGATGAACACCCGCCTGCAGGTCGAACACCCGGTCACGGAAATGATCACGGGCGTCGATCTGGTCCGCGAACAGATCCGCATCGCCGCGGGCCTGCCGCTGTCCTTCACCCAGGAGGACATCCACTTCGAAGGTCACGCCATCGAGGTTCGGGTGAACGCCGAGAACGCCGAGACCTTCACCCCGTCGCCGGGTACGATCACGGACTTCCACGCCCCGGGCGGCCTGGGCGTGCGTCTCGATAGCGCCATCTACGCCGGCTATTCGATCCCGCCCTATTACGACAGCCTGATCGGCAAGTTGATCGTTCACGGCCGCGACCGCGAGGAGGCCCTGGCCCGCCTCAAGCGCAGCCTGAACGAAATGGTCATCGGCGGCATCGACACCACCATCCCCCTGTTCCAGAAGCTGCTGCAGGAGCCGGACATCCTGTCGGGCGACTACGACATCCACTGGCTGGAGAAGTGGGCCGCCGCCCAGAAGGCCAAGGCCTAACCCCTCTTGGACGAACCCGAGTTCAGCGCCAGCAGCCCCTCCAGCGTCTTCGGACCCGAGGAGTTGCTGGCCTGCTACGCTCGCGGCGTCTTTCCCATGGCGGAGGCGCGCGACGACCCGCGTGTCTTTCTGGTCGAGCCGGACCAGCGGGGCGTCATCCCGCTCAATCGCTTTCACATTCCCAGCCGTCTGCGTCGCACTGTTCGGGGCGAGCCGTTTCAGGTGCGCGTCGACACGGCCTTCGACGCCGTCCTGAGCGCCTGCGCCGCGTCCGCCGAGGGTCGCGAGGACACCTGGATCAATGACCCGATCCGCTCGCTCTACCTGCAGCTGCATTTGCGCGGCTGCGCCCACAGCATCGAGTGCTGGCGGGACGAGGTTCTGGTCGGCGGCCTCTATGGCGTGACGCTGGGCGGCGCCTTCTTCGGCGAGAGCATGTTCAGCCGGGCGCGCGACGCATCCAAGGTCGCTCTGGTGCATCTGGTGGCGCGACTGCGCAAAGGCGGCTGGAGCCTGCTGGACGCCCAGTTCCTGACCGAGCACCTGAGCCAGTTCGGTGCGGTGGAGACGCCGCAAGCGGCCTACCTGCGGTTGCTTAAGCCGGCGCTGCGTCTGACGCCGGACAAGTCCCTCCTGACCGCACCCATGACAGGCGCAGAGGCCGTGGACTATGCCTTACAGCCAATCACCCAGGCGTCGTAGATTGGGTGTTGCAGACCGCTAACACCGGGCGATGAGGCGAACATCCAGCCCTTGAAGATCTGACGCGCCTCGGTCGGCACGACCACGCCGCGCGGCTGAACCCCGACTTCCAGATAGGCGATGGCGTCCTCGGTCTGCTCGTCCGAGGCCGAGACCTCGCAGGCGCGGGCGCTGAAGATCAGGGTCTTGTTGAAGCGGACCGGACGACCGCCGACCTCGACTTCGAATCGCATGGATTCGGCCGTGACCTTGTCGATGGCGTGAATGATGGCGACCGGGCGACGTTGGCGACGGCCAGGCGTGACGACGGGCCCGGAAGCGGCCTTGGGCGTCTCGGCTTCGGCCTCGGGCGGCACATCTTCCTGAACAGCGGCGATCTCAGCCTCAGGCGTCACCACGACGACCGGCGTGCCAGGCGCGGCCACGGGAGCGGCCGTCGATGGCGTAGCGCCCTGCGGCGTCGTGGCAGGAGCAGGGGGCGTGGCCTGCGGATTCTGCAAGGGCGTGCGGTTGGTGTCGCGCAGCAGATCGCCGACCGGATCCTGAACCGGCACGGCGTCCTGCGGCAGATCCATCAGGGCGCTGGTCATGCCGGCGCCCGCGACCGCCAGTCCCGCTGCGGCCACGCCGACGAGCAGGAGGCGGCGTGCGGTCATTCCGGGCTCCAGGCCTGATAGTCGCCGGTGGCGGCGGGGCGCTTGCCTTCGTTGGCCAGCGAACCCTGCGGACGCCAAGCCATCGGCGTGCCGGTCAGGTTGGGCAGGTGATCCTTTTCCCAGGCGCGGCGCGGCAGCGGCTTCTCGACCGGGGTCTCGTCATAGGTGTAGCGCAGCCAACCCTGCCATTCCGGCGGAACCTTCGACGCCTCGGCATAGCCGTCATAGATGACCCAGCGACGCTGGCGGCCGTCATAGCTGACGCTATCGCGCGACTGATAATAGCGGTTGCCGAACTCGTCCGTGCCGACCAGTTGGCCGCGTTTGCCGACGGTGAACAGGGTGCCGATCGTGGCGCCGTTCCACCAGGTGAAGATCTTGCTCAGCACGTCGTCGAACCTACTCGAATCCCGTCGCCCAGGGAGGTCCGGCGACGCGGCGCGATCATAGAAACCGGAGCCGCCCGCGTCCAGCCCGAGACCGGTTTCCGGTATCCCTGCCCGACATCAACATCTTGGGGGTAACCCGCGCCAAGGCCCCAAGATTTATTGAAACGCCGTTCGAGGCGTCGTTAATGTCGCGATCAGGACACGCGCGGAGACGTCAGATGCGCATCAAGCCCCGTTTTTCCGAGCTCGCCGACCTCGTCGCATTGGAGCTGCGCACCATCGAACGTCCGGGCGTCGTGACGTCCGTTGTCGCTCCCGCGAACTGGAGCGATGTTCGCGTCGAGGCCTGGTTGGACTGGTGCGAAGGCCTCCCGACCGACCTGCCCGTCGGCGTCTTCCCCCTCGGGGAAGCCCCCGACGCCTGGCTGGGCGGAGCCGCCGAGCGCTGGGCGCATCGCCTCGGCGCATGGGGACTGGCGCAAGGGCTGTTCGTGGCGACCGAGGACGCCGACACCTTCGCCAGCGAGCTGTCCGCCACTCTCCTTCTGGGCGTCGCCGCGCCGGGCGCTGCGAACCTTGGAGAGGCAAGCGCTCCGGGCGTCGTCGCCCTGGACGACCCCGGCTCGGCCAAGCGGCTGGCCGATCTAACCGCCGCTCGACGCGGCGAACGCCTGTCGGCGCACGCCGCCGAGGCGCTGTCCGACGCCCTGCGGGGCGTTGCAGACGCAGTTGATCGTTGCGAAGGCCCGCCGGCGGCCTGCGCCGATCCCGCCCGCAATCCGGCCTTGGCCCGCGCCGCCCTGACCGCCCGTCGCTGTGGCGCGAGCGACGCCGACATCATCCGCGCGGCTGAAGGCCAGAGCTTCACCATTGCCCTGCCCGAACGCGCGCCCCCTCCGGTCCAACCCGTTCTGGCTCATCGCGACGCCGTCGCCTCGGGAAGCCCCGAAGCCCTTGCCGTCGCTGCGGCGGCGCTCGAAGGCGATCTGGCGCTGACCTTCTCCCCGCGCGACGCCGACGCTCTGGCGGACGCCGCACTAGAGGCTCGGGCCGCACTAGATCTGCAGACCTTGGCGTCCGTCGCCGGCGACGCCTTCAACGCTGCCCTGGATGACCTGACGCGGCTCTGGGTCATCGCTCTCGAGATTGAGACCGGCGGCGACATCGGCTCGAACACCGCCAACACCGGCCGCCGCGACGCGGCGCGCCCGATCGGGCTCGGCCTGTTCGGCCTGACCGACTGGGCCGTCGCGAACGACGCCGAGAACGCCATCCCCCTGGCGGCATCGGCCGGAGCCCGCGTCTCGGCCGCCGCCAGCGCCGTCTCGGTCGAAATCGCCGCCGAACGCGGCTCCTGCGCCGAATGGGACGTCATTGGCGACGAAGTCATTGAAATGGCCAGCCAGCGCGGGTTCGACACCAAGGTCATGAGACAGCATGGGCGTCGACATGCCGCGATCAACCTGTTCGTGCGCGATGCGGAGCTGGAGTTGCGCCTCGGCGCCTCGCCCTTTGGCGCCACCGACCTCTTCCAGACGGAAGACGGCGAGCCCGAGCGTCGATTGCGACCTTCGCTGGCTCGGGCCATCGCCCGCGCGGGCGGCGACATAGAGGACGCCGAGCGCCAACTGTTCGGCCGCCGCAGTCTGATGGGCGCGCCAGGCGTCAACCACTCGGCCCTGCGGGATCTAGGCTTCACTGATGTCGAGCTTGAAGCGGTCGAACTCGCGCTGTCGCAAACAAATCAACTGGCCGCCGCCTTTACCCCGCCCGTTCTGGACGCGGGATTCATAGGCGACGTTCTGGGCCTTTCAGTCGAAGACGGGGACGACCTGTTGCCGCGCCTGGGCTTTGACGACGAGGCGATCGAAGAGGCTCGAACCGCCGCCTTCGGCCATTCCGACCTGTCCGGCTGGGCGGCGGTGCCTGAGGCGCTACGTGACCTCCTGACCGCCGACCCCGCACATTTCGAAGCCGAGCTGCGTCGCGCCATCGAACCTTATAGCGATGCGCCCGACGTCACGCCGGACCTGATCGACTGGCGCTCCGGACCTCTTCAGGCCGCCCGCGCCCTGGGTCAGGCCGCCCGCGACGGTCGCCGCGCCGTGGTCCTGCGGCGCGCCGCGCCGCCCGCCGACTTCCGCCTCGAGCTGGTCGAGGCCGACGCGCCTGTGCAGCGCCGTATCGAGCCCGAGGCGCAGCTCGTCGAACGGGTGATCGAGAAGGTCATCGAGCGCGACCGCACCCGGCGCAAGCTGCCGGACCGCCGCAAAGGCTATATCCAGAAGGCGGCCGTCGGCGGGCACAAGGTCTATATCCACACCGGCGAGTACGAAGACGGCGAACTGGGCGAGATCTTCATCGACATGCACAAGGAAGGCGCCGCCTTCCGCAGCCTGATGAACAACTTCGCCATCGCCATCTCCATCGGCCTGCAATACGGCGTGCCGCTGGACGAGTTCGTCGACGCCTTCGTCTTCACCCGCTTCGAGCCGGCGGGCCGCGTGACGGGCAACGACTCGATCCGCTCGGCGACCTCGATCCTCGACTACATCTTCCGCGAACTGGGCGTCTCCTATCTGGAGCGACAGGAACTGGCCAACGCCGAACCCGAGGGCCTCAACCCCGACGGCCTGGGCGCCGCCGCGACCAACGACGCCGAGCCGGTGCCGGCGGCGCGCTTCATCTCCAAGGGCTTCGCCCGCGGCGCCGCGCCCGACAACCTCGTGGTCGTCCCATTTGGGCGCAAACCCGAGCCCCTTCGCGCCGCCACGCCGACCGAGGCCGTCGCCTGTCCCCAATGCGGAGACTTCGCCTTGCAGAACCGCGGCGGGGGCTGGATTTGCGACACCTGCGGCGCGGCTCCGCAGATGCAGGGGTGATTGAGACGCTGTTTCGGCCCGCTTCTTGCTGAGGCGATGTCAAAGCCCGGAGTCTTCGCATGAACCGTCTCGCAATCGCACTCGTCGCCTCGCTGGTGGCCGCCACGGCCCTGCCCGCCGTCGCCCAGAACGCCTCGCAGATCACCCGCGTGCGCGGCGGCGCCAGCTGCCCTGGCTGCAACCTTTTCCAGGGCGACTTCTCGGGCATGGAGGTGCGCGGACTCAACCTGGCGGGCGCCCGGCTGCGTCAGGCCGATCTCAGCCTGTCGGTCATGAACCGCACCCGCTTCTCGCGCGCCGACATGCGCGACGTGGAAGCCTATGGTGGCGTCTTCTCGGGCTCCAACTTCGCCGGCGCCGACCTGACCAACGCCAGCTTCGTCGGCGCCCATCTGGACGGCTCCACGATGTCGGGCGCCAAGCTCAACGGGACCAATCTGTCGGGCGCGCAGCTCGCGCGCGTCGTCGGCCTGACCCAGGGCCAGCTCAATCAGGCCTGCGGCGACGACGCCACGGTCCTGCCGCGCGGCCTGCGCATTCCGGCCTGCTGACGGTCTCCATCGTTACCACGATTTAAGTAGGGTTTTTCAGGCGACAGGCGCATCTAGGTATCGTGATGAAACGCCCGCTCGCCCTTCTCCGTCCCCTGGCTCCCGCAGCCGCCGCCCTCTCCGGGCTGCTGGTCGCTGCGCCCGCTTTCGCCGGGACGATGACCCTGTCTCAGATGCAGGATCGCGACGTCGCCCGCATGGTTTCGCTGGGCGGCAGTTGCAATCGCTGCGAACTGTCGGGTCGGGACCTGTCGGGCGCTACCTTCACCGGCGCCAGCTTCACCAACGCCACCCTGGTCGGCGCCACCCTGCGCGGGGCCGAGCTGCTCGGCTCGAACTTCGCCGGCAGTGATTTCAGCCGCGCTGACATGCGGGGCGTGGAAATGATGGGCGCCAACTTCACCAACGCCGTATTCACCAGCGCCAATCTGACCGGCGCCGAGGCCACAGGCGCCAATCTGATCGGCACGAACTTCCAGGACGCCAACCTCTCTTCGGCCGAGCTGAACGGCGCCAATTTCAACCGCGCTGTCCTGACCCGCGCCAAGTTCAACAGCAGCGAGATGTTCGGCTCGACCCTGGCCAATGTCCGCGCCAACGGCGCCGACTTCTCCAATGCCGAGATCAACGCGTCCAACCTGAGCAATGGCGTGTTCGACGGCGCCAAGTTCAACAACGCCTCACTGGACAGCGCCCGCCTGACCGGCGCCAGCTTTGATCGCGCCAACTTCTCCGGCGCCTCGATGAACCGCACGGACATTCGCGGCGCCGACCTGTCGGGCGCGCGCGGCCTGACCCAGGATCAGATCCACGACGCCTGCGGCGACGGCGCGACCCGCTTGCCCAATGGCCTGACGGTGCGGTCGTGCGGCGGCGTCGGCGGCATCCGCGTCATTCGCAAGCCGCCAGCGCCTCCGGCCCCGCCTGCGCCGCCCATCCCGCCGCGCCAGCGCAACCTGGTCATCGCCTCGGGACACTAGGCCTACCGAACAGACCAACAAAAAGGGCGGCTCTCGCGAGCCGCCCTTTTCAATTCAACGCCGCGACACCGCCTATTTGAGCGGCAGAGCCGTGCGGATCGACAGTTCCTTCAGTTGCTTGTCGGCGGCCTCCGCGGGCGCGCTCATCAGCAGATCCTGGCCCTGCTGGTTCAGCGGGAAGGCGATGACCTCACGGATGGCCGTCTGGTTGGCCAGCAGCATGACGATGCGGTCGATGCCGGGGGCCAGACCGCCGTGCGGCGGGGCGCCAAAGCGGAAGGCGTTCAGCATGCCGCCGAACTGCTCCTCGACCACCGAGGCGTCGTAGCCGGCGATCTCGAAGGCCTTGAGCATGATCTCGGCCTTGTGGTTCCGGATCGCGCCCGAGCACAGCTCATAGCCGTTGCACACGATGTCGTACTGATAGGCGCGGATGGTCAGCGGGTCCTGGGTCTCCAGCGCCTCCAGGCCGCCCTGCGGCATCGAGAAGGGGTTGTGGCTGAAATCGACCTTCTTCTCCTCTTCCGACCATTCGAACATGGGGAAGTCGACGATCCAGCAGAACTTGAACTGGTCTTCATCGACCAGCTTCAGCTCGGTGCCAACGCGGGTGCGGGCCAGGCCGGCGAACTTGGCGAAGACGGCGGGGTCGCCCGCGGTGAAGAAGGCGGCGTCACCCTTGCCCAGACCCAAGGAGGCCATCAGGGCCTCGGTCGGCTCCTGCCCCAGGTTCTTGGCGATCGGACCGCCCCAAGCCTGCTGATCGTCCGACCAGAAGATGTAGCCCAGACCCGGCTGGCCCTCGCCCTGCGCCCAGGAGTTCATGCGGTCGCAGAAGGCGCGCGAACCGCCGGTCGGCGCCGGGATGGCCCAGACGGCGTTCTTGGCGTCAGCGCCCAGGATCTTGGCGAACAGGCCGAAACCGCCGTCACGGAAGTGCTCGGACACGTCCTGCATCTTGATCGGGTTGCGCAGGTCCGGCTTGTCCGAACCGTACCACTTCATCGACTGGGCATAGGTCAGACGCTCGAAGCCCTTGTGCTCGAAGGTCTGGCCGAAGTCGTTGGTGAAGGTGTGGGTCCCGTCGATGGGCGAAACCGGCTTGCCCTCGCCGAACTCATTGAAGACACCGTTCATCAGCGGCTCGATGGCGGCGAAGACGTCTTCCTGCGTCACGAAGCTCATCTCGACGTCGAGCTGATAGAATTCCAGCGAGCGGTCAGCGCGCAGGTCCTCGTCGCGGAAGCAGGGGGCGATCTGGAAATAGCGGTCGAAGCCCGAGACCATCAGCAGTTGCTTGAACTGCTGCGGGGCCTGCGGCAGGGCGTAGAACTTGCCCGGGTGCATACGGCTCGGCACCAGGAAGTCGCGCGCGCCTTCAGGCGACGAGGCCGTCAGGATCGGCGTCTGGTACTCGAGGAAGCCCTGCTCGACCATGCGCTGGCGGATCGAGTGGATCACCTTGGAGCGCAGGACGATGTTCTTGTGCAGGGTCTCGCGCCGCAGGTCGAGGAAGCGGTTCTTGAGTCGAATCTCTTCCGGATACTCCGGCTCGCCGAAGACCGGCAGCGGCAGCTCGGCGGCTTCAGACAGAACCTCGACCGACAGGACGCGCACTTCGATCTCGCCGGTAGGCAGGTTGGCGTTGGTGGTTTCGGCCGAGCGGCTGACCACTTCGCCGTCGATCTTGATGACGCTTTCGGCGCGCAGACGCTCAACGGCCTCGAAGCCCGGCGTCTCCGGGTGCAGCACCAGCTGGGTCAGGCCGTAGTGGTCGCGCAGGTCGATGAACAGCAGGCCGCCGTGGTCGCGCTTGCGGTGAACCCAGCCCGACAGACGAACATTCGCGCCCGCATCCGTCGAACGGAGGGCGCCGCAGGTATGGGTGCGATAGGCGTGCATGATCGGATATCGTCTGAAAACGGCTGCAGAACAGCGTGAATTAGGAGGGGCGAAAGGCCCATCATCGCCCCGGAAAGTCAAGGCTGGCGGCTAAATCCACAGCGCCGCGCGGTTGTCCACCGCCGCCGGGAACCTGCCCACAGCGCGTCCGATGGCCTCTGCTATGGTTCAGTTCATGACCGCCCTCGGTTCCGACATCCAGCAATTGCGCCTGCCGCTGCGGCAGGAGGCGTCGCAACGCGCGGCGGATTTCGCGGTGTCCGATTCCAATGCCGCCGCCACATCGGTGCTGGCGACCTGGCCCGAGATGGCGGGCTCGATCCTGTCGATCTTCGGACCGCCCGGCAGCGGCAAAAGCCATCTGGCCGCCGCCTGGGTCGAACGCACGGGCGCCCTCGCCCTGCACGGCGCCGAGGCCGCCCTGGTCGATCCGCTTGAACTGGAAGGCCAGTTCGTCCTGCTGGATCGAGCCCAGGACGCCGATGACGAGAGCCTGTTCCACCTGATCAACCTGACGCAGTCGGGCGGCGGCGCCCTGCTGCTGGTGTCACGCGATCCGCCTGGGGCCTGGGCCTGCGATCTGCCGGATCTGCGCTCGCGCCTGAACGCCATCCGCACTGTGGGGATCGAAGCGCCCGACGACGTCGTGCTGGGGGCCATGCTCAAGCGCGCCTTCGCCACCCGCAACATCACGCCGGGCGAGGAAGTCGTGGACTATCTGGCGCGTCGCATCGACCGCTCGGCCGACGCGGTCGAACGCATTGTCGATCAACTGGACGCCTACCATCGCCCCGTCACGCGCGTTCTGGCCCGTCAGGTTCTGGGCGACAGCGACGAACTGTCTGACGGATAACTTCATATCGCGGTTGCAGCCGTCACAGGCCCGCGCGACAACAGTCAAATGACTGAAATCGCGCCCATCGCCGTCGATAACACCGGTGAGGAAGTCCCCTCCTCGCGCGCGCCCCAGCTGGAGCTGTCCGAGGCGTTGATGAACTCGCCCGAGCGCTTCATCAATCGCGAACTGTCCTGGCTGGCCTTCAACGGGCGCGTGCTGGAAGAAGCCGCCAACGAGGGTCATCCGCTGCTGGAGCGGGTCCGCTTCCTGTCGATCTCGGCCAACAACCTCGACGAGTTCTTCATGACCCGCGTGGCGGGCCTGAAGGGTCAGGTGCGCGAGCGCGTCCGCGTCGTCTCGCCCGATGGTCTAACCCCCGCCGAACAGCTGGAACAGGTCAACGCCGCGGCCGGGGGCCTGATGGCCGAACAGCAGCGCCGCTGGCGCGTCCTGCGCAAGGAAATGGCCGCCGGGGGCATCGAGGTGGTCGAGGCCGCCAAGATCACCCGCACCGAACGCGAGCGTCTGGAACCCGAGTTCCTGAATCAGCTGTTCGCCGTGCTGACGCCGATGGCGATCGATCCCGCCCACCCCTTCCCCTTCCTGCCCAACCTCGGCTTCTCGCTGGCGCTGAAGCTGCGCCGGAACAGCGACCACCGCGTCCTCTACGCCCTGGTGCCGGTGCCGACCCAGGTGCGGCGCTTCTGGGCTCTGGCCACCGACGGCCGTTCGGCGCCGGGCCGCAAGCGTTACGTCTCGCTCGAGAACATGCTGCTGCTGTTCATCGACCACCTCTTTCCGGGCTGTGAGATTCTGGAAAAGGGGTTGTTCCGCCTGATCCGCGACTCGGACATCGAGATCGAGGAAGAGGCCGAAGACCTGGTCATGGAGTTCGAGGAGGCGTTGAAGCAGCGCCGCATGGGCTCGGTCGTCCGCATCAAGATCCAGGCCTCCATGCCCGAGGACCTGCGCGATTTCATCATCGCCGAACTGCACGCTCAGCCGCAGGACGTGGTTCTGGTCGAGGGCATGCTGGGGCTGGCGCAACTGGCCGAACTGATCCCCGGCGGGCACCCGGACCTGAAGTTCAAGGGCTATGAGCCGCGTTACCCCGAGCGGGTGCGTGACAACGGCGGCGACATCTTCGCGGCGGTCCGCGAAAAGGACATGCTGATCCACCACCCGTTCGAGAGCTTCGACGTGGTGGTCCAGTTCCTGCGACAGGCCGCGCGCGATCCCAATGTCATCGCCATCAAGCAGACGCTGTACCGTACCTCCAAGGACAGCCCCATCGTCGCCGCCCTGATCGAGGCGGCCGAGAACGGCAAGAACGTCACCGCCCTGATCGAGCTGAAGGCGCGCTTTGACGAAGAGGCCAACCTGCGCTGGGCGCGACAGATGGAGCGGGCCGGCGTCCACGTCGTCTTCGGCTTCGTGGAATACAAGACCCACGCCAAGCTGAGCGTGGTGGTGCGTCGCGAAGGCGACGCCCTGCGCACCTACTGCCACTTCGGCACCGGCAACTACCACCCGACGACGGCCAAGATTTACACTGACCTCAGCCTGTTCACCTGCAACCCCGTCCTGGGTCAGGACGCCACGCGGGTGTTCAACTACATCACCGGCTATGCCGAGCCGGATGAGTTGGAAGCCCTGGTCGTCTCGCCGCTGAACATGAAGACCTCTCTGCTGGAGATGATCGGCAAGGAGATGTCCGCCGCCGCCAAGGGCAAGCCCGCCGCCATCTGGGCCAAGATGAACGCTCTGGTCGATCCGGAGATCATCGACGCCCTGTACCGCGCCAGCCAGCAGGGCGTGCGCATCGAACTGGTCATTCGCGGCATCTGCTGCCTGCGCCCCGGTGTGCCGGGCCTGTCGGAGAACATCCGCGTCAAGTCGATCGTCGGCCGCTTCCTGGAGCACAGCCGCATCGTCGCTTTCGCCAACGGCCACGACCTGCCCAGCAACAAGGCCAAACTCTACATCTCGTCCGCCGACTGGATGCCGCGTAATCTGGATCGCCGCGTCGAACTGATGACACCCATCCTGAACGCCACGGTCCACGATCAGGTGTTGGATCAGATCATGGTCGCCAACCTGAAGGATGACGCCCAGAGCTGGACCCTGGCCGCCGACGGAACCTATCACCGCGTGACGCCCTCCGGTCCTGAACGTCCCTTCTCGGCCCACAAGTACTTCATGACCAATCCCAGCCTGTCGGGCCGCGGCCGCAAGGTGAAGACCCTGCCCGGCGCCTTGTCCTACGCAGGGCTCAAGCCCCGGAAGCATCGCTGATGGGCGTCGAGGCCGAATACCCCTCGCGCCAGATCGCCGTCATCGACATCGGCTCCAACTCGGTGCGCCTGGTCCTGTATCGGCTGGAAGGCCGGGCGGTCTGGACCATGTTCAACGAGAAGGTCCTGGCCGGTCTGGGTCGTGATCTGGCCGCGACCCGGCGCCTGTCCGTGCCCGGCGTCGTCGCGGCTATGACGGCGCTGCGCCGCTTCGCCGCCGTCATTGAGGGCGTCCAGCCGGACCAGACCATCATCGCCGCCACCGCCGCTGTGCGCGAAGCGGAGGACGGCGGCGAGTTCTGCGCCCGCGTGGCCGCCGAGACGGGCCTGCAGGTTCGTGTGCTCAGCGGTGAGGAGGAAGCCCGCTATTCGGCGCTTGGCGTTCTGGCAGGCGCACCGGGGTCGCACGGCGTGGCCGCCGATATGGGCGGCGCCAGCCTGGAGCTGACTCGGATCGGCAACGGCGGACGCAATCGCCCGCTCGATAAGGGCGTGACCCTGCCGCTAGGCCCCTTCTCACTGGTCGACCCCAAGGGATTCGACGTCGACCGCCTGCGTGGCCGCATCGCCAAGCGGCTGGCGCCCATCGCCGATGCCTACGCCACGACCGAACTGCACGCCGTCGGCGGGGCCTGGCGCAGCCTGGCCCAGATGCACATGGCCCAGACGGACCATCCGCTGCGGATCGTCCACGAATACGCCATGACCGCCGCCGATGCGCGTGATCTGGCCCGGTTGGTGGCGCGTCAGTCCAAGGCCTCACTGGAGAAGCTGCCGGGCGTGTCCAAGCGCCGGGCCGAAACCCTGCCCTACGCCGCCCTGGTGCTGG
This sequence comes from Brevundimonas sp. UBA7506, assembly GCF_002479495.1. Lineage (GTDB taxonomy): Bacteria > Pseudomonadota > Alphaproteobacteria > Caulobacterales > Caulobacteraceae > Brevundimonas. Next base: position 205,433 of record NZ_DLNQ01000005.1, on the reverse strand, counting down.
ACGGACTGATCGAGGCGCTGGGGCTGAGATCCATCACCTTTTCCGCCTGGGGCGTGCGCGAGGGTCTGCTCTACGCCGGTCTGTCGCCTGAGATGGCGGCGGTCGATCCCCTGCTGGCTGGCTGTTCCGCCTGGGGCGGACGGCAAGGCGTGGACCCGGCCCTGCCGCGCGCCCTGGACGGATGGCTGCAACCCGTCGTCTCAGCCATGCCCGAGGCCTTTGGCGAGGAACGCGACGCCCTGCTGACCGCCTCGGTCTGTCGTCTGGCCGACCTCGGCGCCCGCCTGCACCCTGACCACCGGGTGGATCTGGTCTTCGATCAGGTGCTTCGTTCGCCCATTCCGGGCCAGACCCACGCCGAGCGAGCCTTCCTGGCGGTGGCCATGAACGCCCGTTACGGCGGCGAGGCCAAGACGCCGTCGCCGGACGCCGTCGACCGTCTGCTGTCGGCGCCTGGCCAGAAGCGCGCCCGCGCCCTGGGCCTGGCTATGCGGCTGGCCTGCGACCTGTCGGGCCGCTCGCCGCAGTTGCTGGCCAACGCCGCCGCCACCGTCGAGAAGGGCGCGCTGCGGATCACCGCCGCCGAGGGCTACGCCGACATGCTGCTGGGCGAACAGACTCGCCGCCGCGCCAAGGCTCTGGCCGAGGCCATGAACCTGACGCTGAAAATCTAGAGGAACGATCCCATGCCCGTGACCGGAATCGGCGGTTTCTTCTTCCGCTCCAAGGACGCCAAGGCCCTGGCCGACTGGTATCTGACCCACCTAGGCGTCGGGGCACCGGAAAACGTCTGGATCTGGAACCAGCAGGCGGGGCCGACCGTCTTCGCCCCGTTCAAGGAAGACAGCGACTATTTCGCCGCTGACCACCGCTGGATGCTGAATCTGCGGGTCGAGGGGCTGGACGACCTGATCGCCTCCCTGACCGCAGCAGGAATCGAGGTCATCACCAAACCGGAATGGGACGCCACCCCCGAGATCGGACGCTTTGCGCGCATCCATGATCCCGAGGGCAATCCGATCGAGCTGTGGGAGCCGGCGTCTCCGCCGGCTTGATCCCGACTAGCCCTCGATTTCGACGACTTCGACGCGCGAGCCGTTCAGCACCAGGGCGATCTCGCCCTTCTTGAGCTTGAGAGCGTCGTCGCCGAACAATTGACGGCGCCAGCCCTTCATGGCCTCTACGTCGGCGTTGTCGTCGTTGGCGATCTTTTCCAGATCGGCGACGTTGGCGATCAGCTTGGTCGCCACGCCCGCGTTGTCGCTCTTGGCCTTCAGCAGAACCTTCAACAGTTCGACGACCGAGGGCGGGGCCGGCTGGCTGTGGGCCGGGCGCTCAAGCTTGGGCGCGTGGGCTTCCGGGTCGGCCAGAACGCGCTTCAGCTCAGCCGCCAGCTCCAGACCCAGGCGCGAACCGCCAAAGCCCTTGGGCACCGAACGCAGACGGTTGAAGGCCTCGGGATCGGTCGGCGCTTGAACGGCGATCTCGTCGATGCCCTCGTCCTTCAGGATACGGCCGCGCGGCTGGTCGCGTTCCTGGGCCGCGCGCTCGCGCCAGACGGCGACGGCGACGAAGGCGGCCAGATACTTGGCGCTGAACTTCTTGGGCTTCAGCCTCTTCCACGCGTTCTCGGGCGTGGTGTCATACAGGGCCGGATCGGTCAGGGCGCCCATTTCGGACATGACCCAGTCCAGACGACCTTCCTTCTGCAGCCGGTCGCGCAGCTTGGGATAGAGGGCGGCCAGGTGGGTCACGTCGCCGAGGGCGTAGACCAGTTGCGCGTCCGACAGCGGGCGACGCGCCCAGTCGGTGAAGCGGCTGCCCTTGTCCAGTTCCTGACGCAGCATCTGGCGGACCAGCTGCTCATAGCTGACCTGATCGCCGAAGCCGGCGGCCATGGCGGCGACCTGGGTGTCGAACATGGGTTTGGGCATGGCGCCCAGGCGGTTGAAGATCTCGACGTCCTGACGGGCAGCGTGGAAGACCTTGATGATCGATTCGTCGCGCAGCAGGGCGAGGAAGGGTTCGAGGTCCAGATCCTCGGCCATCGGGTCGATGATGGCGGCGTCCGTGGGCGAAGCGGCCTGGATCAGGCACAGCTTGGGCCAGTAGGTCGTCTCGCGCATGAATTCGGTGTCGACCGTGATGAACGGGGCCTTGGCCAGCCGTTCGCAGAAGTCGATTAGCGCGTCATTGGTGGTGATTGGCGTCATTCCGATGCTATAGCCCCGCGCGACGCCGTCGTGGCAAGAGCGCTGCGACAGATTTTCGCCCCCGATTTCGAGCCGTGACCGATGAGCGACACCCCCGAAGCCCTGAAAAACGGCCTCACCTACGCCGATGCGGGCGTGGATATCGACGCCGGAGAAATGTTGGTCGACGCGATCAAACCCCTGGCCAAGTCGACTCGCCGCCCCGGCGCCGAGGCTTCGCTGGGCGGATTCGGCGCCCTGTTCGACCTCAAGGCCGCCGGTTTTGAAGACCCGCTGATCGTCACCACGACCGACGGCGTCGGCACCAAGCTGAAGATCGCCATCGAGACCGGCCGTCATGACGGCGTGGGCGTCGATCTGGTCGCCATGTGCGTCAACGACCTGCTGGCCCAGGGCGCCGAGCCGCTGATGTTCCTGGACTACTACGCCACCGGCAAGCTGGACGTGGACGCCGCGCGTCGCGTCGTCGCCGGCATTGCCGAGGGCTGCCGCCAGTCGGGCAGCGCCCTGGTGGGCGGCGAGACGGCCGAAATGCCGGGCATGTATTCGGGCGGCGACTATGACCTGGCCGGCTTCTCGGTCGGCGCGGTCGAGCGCGGTCAGGTTCTGCCCTATCTGGACCAGCAGAAGGCCGGCGATATCATCATCGGCCTGGCCTCCTCGGGCCCGCACTCCAACGGCTACTCGCTGATCCGCAAGGTGGTCGAGAAGTCCGGCCTGGCCTGGGGCGACGACGCCCCCTTCGCCAAGGACTGCTCGCTGGCCCAGGCCCTGATGGAGCCGACCCGCATCTATGTGAAGCCCGTCTTGCCGCTGATGAAGGCGGGTCTGGTCAAGGGCGCGGCCCACATCACGGGCGGCGGCCTGATCGAAAACCCGCCGCGCTGCATCGCCGAGGGCCTGCAGGCCGCGTTCGACTGGAACGCCTGGGCTCTGCCCCCCGTCTTCGAATGGCTGGGTCAGGTGGGCGGCATCTCCGACCACGAACTGCGCCGCACCTTCAACTGCGGCGTCGGCTTCATCCTGATCGTCTCGCCCGAGAACGCCGAGCCGGTCCTGGCCGCCCTGCTGAACGCAGGCGAGGAAGCCTTCATCTGCGGACAGCTGGAAGCCGCCTGAGCTTCCCCCGCCTGAAACGACAAAGGCCCCGGTCGCGAGACCGGGGCCTTTTTCTTTGGAGCTGTTGTCAGCGAACCCCGCCGTTCTGGGTCTCGTCGTAGAACTTGGCCAGATCGACGTGCAGTTCCTCCAGCGCCTTGCGGCTCGTGTACATCATGTGCCCGCCCTCATAGTAGGTGAACTCCAGGTTCTGGCGCAGCTTGGGCTCCAGCATCATCTGGGCCAGGTCGAACTCGGTTGAGAAGAAGGGCGTGGCCGCGTCATAGTAGCCGTTCAGCGCCAGCACCTTCAGATGCGGGTTGCGCCGCATGGTCGTGGCCAGATCGACCGCCGTGTTCGGCGTGGTCTGCGGGCCGCCGACCGGCGGACGGTGGCTCCAGTTCCAGTTGAAGCCCGGCAGGCCGCGCGCCGACTGGCGATAGTCCATGTCGGTGCGGAAGTTCAGCGTATTGGCGATGTAGTCGTTGAAGACGCCGAAATAGGCCCCGGTGATGGCGCTGCTCGACGGGTCTTCTTCCGGCTCGCCGCCCACCGCGTCGGCGTCCATGCCCAGATAGCGGGTGTCCAGACGGCCGATGGTCTCGCGACGATCCCGCAGCAGCTCCTTGCGGAACGGCGACAGCTCGACCCGCAGGTTGGCGTTGTCGATGAAGGTCGGCGAGACGCCGATCAGTTCGCTCATCTGCTGGGCGATCTGGGCGCGTTCGACGTCAGAGATCATGTGCCCCTTGGCCAGGGCCGCCGCATAGGGGCCCATGGCGAAGTCGCGGGCGCGTTGGACGTGAGCCTCGACCGTGGCCGGACGGTTCGGCACCTTGTTGTGATACCAGGCCGTCGCCGCATAGGTCGGCAGCAGGGTGATGAAGTTCTGCGCATAGCCCGGCTGGCGCACGCCATAGTTCATGATGGACGACAGCAGAATGACGCCATTCAGGGACATGCCGCGACTTTCCAGCTGATGCGCGACCGCGCCCGTGCGCAGGGTGCCGTAGCTCTCGCCCAGCACATACTTGGGGCTGGACCAGCGGTTGAACTTGGTCGTGTAACGCATGATGGCGCGGGTGAAGGCGTCGGCGTCCTGATCCACGCCCCAGAAGGCCGAACCCGGCGTCTCGGCCAGCGGGCGCGAGTAGCCGGCGCCGACCATGTCGATGAAGACCAGGTCGGTCTTGTCCAGCAGCGTCATGTCATTGGGACCGACGTTGAAGGGCGCCGGACGCTCGACCACCGGATCGTCCGTCAGCACCCGCACCGGCCCGAAGGCGCCCATGTGCAGCCAGACCGTCGGCGAGCCCGGCCCGCCGTTGTAGAGATAGGTCACCGGACGGCGTCCGACCGGTTGACCGTCCAGGGTATAGGCGACGTAGAAGAGGCTGGCCGTCGGCATGCCGGCGTCGTCGCGGATGGTCAGGGTGCCGGCCGTGGCCTTGTAGCGCATGGCGCGGCCGTGGGCGGTGATCGAATGGCTGGTCGTCACCTCCTTCTCTTCCGGCGTGGCGCGAGCCCAATTGCGCTCGATCTGCTCGGCATTGGCGTTGCGCAGGCGGTCCGAAGCCGAGCGAACCGGGCCGGAACCGCCGCCGGAGGCTTCCTGAGCCATGGAAAACATCGGCACGGCCAGGATGGCCGCCGCACAGGCAGCAGTAAGCAGATGACGCATTTTGAAACTCCCCCTCACGCGCCGGACAGCCCGGCGGCGGGACGCTAACGCCAAGCGGGGCCGTCCGGCAACGGACTTTATGACGCCCTGATCAGCGGCATGGGCTTGCCAAGAGGCGACGACGGTCGCATCCCTCCCGCCTCCCCGATCCGTCGCCCGAGCCGCTCCATGACTGAAACCCGCAAGCCCAAGACGCGCGTGGCGGTGCTGATCTCCGGCTCCGGCTCGAACATGGCCTCGCTGATCGCCGCAGGTCAGGCCGCCGACGCCCCCTATGAGGTGGTGGTGGTCGTTTCCAACATCGCCGACGTGGCGGGGCTGGAGAAGGCCCGCGCCGCCGGGGTGGAGGCCCTGACGGTCGAGCACAAGGCGTTCGGCAAGGATCGCGAGGTGCATGAGCGCGCCATCGACGCCTTGCTGGTCGAGCGGAACGTCGAGGTCGTCGCCCTGGCCGGCTACATGCGGCTGCTGACGCCCTGGCTGGTGCAGAAGTGGGCGGTGCGGATGCTGAACATCCACCCGTCGCTGCTGCCTCTCTACCCCGGCCTGAACACCCACGCCCGCGCCATTGAGGCCGGCGACGCAGAGGCAGGCTGCACCGTCCACGTCGTGACTGAAGGCGTTGATGAAGGCCCGGTCTTGGGTCAAGCCCGCGTGCCGATCCTGGCGAGCGATACGGCTGAGACCCTGGCCGAGCGGGTCAAGACTGCGGAGCATGTGCTGTATCCGCAGACACTGGCGGCTTTCGTGACGCACTAGGGCGACGTCCACCTTAACGATTTTTAATGCGACAGGCGGTCGCAGGCAGGAGCAGTTTCCCCGCGAACGATCGGACCGGTCCAGCCTGAGTGGACCGGCGACCGCTTGATGTTGCCATATGGGAAGACCCGATGTCCAAGACCCGCCTGATGGGCGCCGCCGGCCTGGCGCTCGCCTTCACGCTCTCCGCCCAAGCCGCCTCGGCCCAGAACGCCCACTCCGGCCATGCCGGCCACGCCGCCGCTGCTGCCGCGCCGCAAATCCGTCCCTGGGGCTTTGACCTGAACGGGCGCGACCTGGCGGTGAAGCCGGGCGACGACTTCAACGAGTACGCCAACGGGACCTATCTCAAGAACACTGAGATCCCCTCGGACAAGGCCCGTTTCGGCCCGTTCGACGTTCTGTATGAAAACGCCCAGAGCCAGCTGAAATCGATCATCGAAGCCAGCGCCGCCAACCCGACCAACGCCAATGCGCAAAAGGTCGGCGCCCTCTACGCCAGCTTCATGGACGAGGCCCGCGTCAATCAACTGGGCGCCCAGCCCCTGACCGCTGACCTGGCCGCCGTCCGCGCCGTCGCCGACCACAGCGCCATGGCCCGCCTGATGGGCGAAAGCCACGCCGGCTTTGGCGGCTCTCTGTTCGGCGTCGACGTGTTCGAGGACCTGCAGAACCCCAACCTCAACTCGGCCTATATGGGCCAGGGCGGCCTCGGCCTGCCCGATCGCGACTATTATCTGAAGGCCGACTTCGCGCCTCAGCGTGAGGCCTATGTCGCCTACATCACCCGCGCCCTGACGGCTGCGGGCTGGTCGAACCCGGCCCAGGCCTCCTCCGACATCCTGGCCTTCGAGACCAAGGTCGCCGAGAAGCACTGGACCACGGTCGAGCGTCGCCAGATCGACAAGATCTACAACCCGGCCTCGACCGCTGACCTGGCCAAGCTGGCCCCCGGCTTTGACTGGACCGCCTTCCTGCAAGGCGCCCAGATCGCTGATGTGTCGACCGTCGTCCTGATGGAAAACACCGCCATCCCCGGCATCGCCCAGGTCTTCGCCGACACCTCGCTGGACACGCTGAAGGCGTGGGAAGCCTTCCAGATCGTCGATCAGGCCGGCCCCTACCTGTCCGACTCCTTCGTGAACTCGCGCTTTGAGTTCCGCGGCAAGACCCTGCGCGGTCAGCCCGAGAACCGTCCGCGCTGGAACCGCGGCGTGGCCCTGGTCGACGGCCAGCTGGGCGAGGTGCTGGGTCAGGAATACGTCCGCCTGCACTTCCCCGCCTCGTCCAAGACCCAGATGGAGGCCCTGGTCGCCAACCTCAGCGCCGCCATGACCGAGCGCCTGAAGGCCCTGGACTGGATGAGCGAACCGACGCGAGAGCAGGCCCTACTCAAGATGTCCAAGTTCGGGGTGAAGATCGGCTATGCGGACAAGTGGCGCAGCTATGACGGTCTGGAGCTGTCGGCCGGCGACCTCTACGGCAACGTCGAACGCGCCTCGGCCTTCGACTGGGCCTGGAAGCGCGGCAAGATCGGCAAGCCGGTCGATCCGCTGGAATGGGGCATGACGCCCCAGACGGTGAACGCCTATTACAACCCGCCGCGCAACGAGATCGTCTTCCCGGCCGCCATCCTGCAGCCGCCCTTCTTCGACCCCAACGCCGATCCGGCGGTCAACTATGGCGGCATCGGCGCCGTCATCGGCCACGAGATCACCCACGGCTTCGACGATCAGGGCCGTAAGTCGGATGCCAACGGCGTGCTGCGCGACTGGTGGACGCCCGAAGACGCCGCCCGCTTCGAGGAACGCGCCAAGGTGCTGGGGGCCCTCTACGACGCTCAGGAGCCTGTTCCCGGCGTCCACATCAACGGTGCCCTCACCATGGGCGAGAACATCGCCGACCTGGGCGGCCTGCTGATGGCCCTGGACGCCTATCACCGCAGCCTGAACGGCCAGCCGGCCCCGGTCATCGATGGTCTGACCGGCGACCAGCGCGTCTTCCTAGGCTGGGCTCAGGTCTGGCGCGAGAAGTCGCGTGAGGCGGCGCTCAAGGAGCAACTGACGACCGACCCGCATTCGCCGGGCGCCGCCCGCGCCGCCACCCCGCCGCGCAATATCGATGCCTGGTACGCCGCCTTCGGCGTCACCCCGGATCAGGCGGAATACATCGCCCCTGAAAGCCGCGCCCGCATCTGGTAAGCGGCGCGTCCGATAGCGAACGCGAAAACGGCGTCAGCTCCGCAGCTGACGCCGTTCTTGTATCTGGAAGGCTCGGGCGAAATCAGTTCGGCTTCTTGGGGGTCGTCACGGCGCCTGCAACCGCACCGATCGCGGCGCCGGCGACGGTCGCGCCCGTATTGCCGCCGATGGCCTGGCCGGCGACAGCGCCGCCGAGAGCGCCCGAAGCCGCACGTTGTTCCGTAGTGGTGCCGCAGGCGGCCAGAAGGCCCACGAGGCCGATGGCCGGCGCCAGTTTGAGGATCGTCTTCATGGCGGTCTTCCTTGGTGGCTGAACAGGTAACAGGACCGTGAAAACGAAACGGCCCGCCTCCGGTTCCGGAGACGGGCCGTCTTTATGCTCTCGCTAGGCCGCGCAAGGGCGGCCTATTCAAACCTTAGCCAACGATGTCGGCGTCGGTGAAGAACTGGGCGATTTCGATGCCTGCGTTTTCCAGCGAGTCCGAACCGTGGACCGAGTTCTCGCCGATCGACAGGGCGAACAGCTTGCGGATCGTGCCTTCAGCGGCGTCGTTCGGGTTCGTGGCGCCCATGACTTCGCGGTACTTGGCGACGGCGTTGTCGCCTTCCAGCACCTGGACGACGACCGGCTCGGCGATCATCTGGCCGACCAGTTCGCCGTAGAAGGGACGCTCGGCGTGCACTTCGTAAAACTTCTTGGCCTGGGCTTCGGTCAGCTTGATGCGGCGTTGACCGACGATGCGCAGGCCGGCGCCTTCGATCACGGCGTTGATGGCGCCCGTCAGGTTGCGGCGCGTGGCGTCGGGCTTGATGATCGAGAAGGTACGTTCGGTCATGGGAAGTGACTTCTTGTTTGGGAGTTTGAGGGTCGGCGGCTTATAGCGAGCGCCGCACATCTTTCCAATATCCCCGCGCGTAAGCCTTTTTCTTTCCGGTTCCCATGCTGCAGATCAAAAACCTGACCTACAATGCCTGGGGCCGCGAGTTCCTGGACGACGCCTCCGTCAGCCTGCCCCCGGGGTCCAAGGTCGGGCTGGTCGGCCGCAACGGCATCGGCAAGTCGACCCTGTTCAAGCTGATCCTCGGCGAACTGGCCGCCAACGGCGACGAAATCTCCCTGCCGAAGACCGCCCGCATCGGCTCGGTGGATCAGGAACACCCCGCGACGCCGGTCAGCGTGCTGGACACCATTCTGGAAGCCGACGTCGAGCGCCACGACCTGCTGACCCGTCTGGAGACCGCTGAACCGGAAGAGATGGGTGAGATCTGGGGCCGCCTGATCGAGATCGACGCCGACAGCGCCCCATCGCGCGCCTCGGAAATCCTGGTCGGCCTGGGCTTCAGCCAGGACGACATGCACCGCCCGATGGCCGAGTTTTCGGGCGGCTGGCGAATGCGCGTGGCCCTGGCCGCCGCCCTGTTCGCCGAGCCGGACATGCTGCTGCTGGACGAACCGACCAACTACCTCGACCTAGAAGGCGCCCTGTGGCTGGAGCAACGGCTCAAGCGCTATCCGCACACGGCCCTGATCATCAGCCACGACCGCGAGCTGCTGAACGGCGTCTGCACCCACATCCTGCAGCTGTCGAACCGCAAGCTGGACCTCTACACTGGCAACTACGACACCTTCGAAAAGACGCGGGCCGAGAAGCTGCGCCTGATGGAGGCCAACAAGTCCAAGCAGGACGCCGAACGCGCCCACCTGCAGAAGTTCATCGACCGCTTCAAGGCCAAGGCCTCCAAGGCGACCCAGGCCCAGTCGCGCGTCAAGCGGCTGGAGAAGATGCAGCGCATCGAACTGCCGCCGGAAGAGCGCGTCGCCCCCTTTACCCTGCCGTCGCCCGAACGCCCCCTGCCCCCGCCGCTGATCCGGCTGGAGAAGGCCAACGTCGGCTATGAGCCGGGCAAGCCGATCCTGAAAAACCTGAACCTGCGCATGGACCTGGACGACCGCATCGGTCTGCTGGGCGTCAACGGGGCGGGCAAGTCGACCTTCGCCAAGCTGATCGCCAAGGCCCTGACCATCGAGACGGGCGAGTTCCATCGCGACGGCAAGATGCGCGTGGGCTGGTTCCACCAGCACCAGATCGAGGCCATGGATCCGACGGACACGCCGCTGGAGATCATCCGCCGCGCCATGCCGGACGCCTCGGAAAGCAGCCGCCGCAGCCGTCTGGCCCAGTTCGGTCTGCCGTTCGAGAAACAGGAAACCACGGTCGGCTCCCTGTCGGGCGGAGAGCGGGCGCGCCTGCTGCTGAACCTGGTGGCGATGGATGCGCCGCACATCCTGATCCTGGACGAACCGACCAACCACCTGGACATCGACAGCCGCCGCGCCCTGCTGGACGCGCTCAATGAATATACGGGCGCGGTCATCCTGATCACCC
>NZ_DLNQ01000005.1:47202-194857 GCF_002479495.1 Brevundimonas sp. UBA7506 | reverse complement strand
CCGCTCGTTGATGGAACTGGTGGCCGACCGCCTGTGGCTGGCCGCCGACGGCTCGGTGAAGCCCTTCGACGGCGACATGGACGACTATCAGAAGTTCGTCCTGGACCGCGCCAAGCAGGCGGGCATGAAGCCGACCCAGGTGCGCGAGGAGGTCACGGCCGCCGCCCCCACGCCCGCCGCTGCGCCCAAGGTCGAGAAGAAGAAAGGTCCCTCGCCGTCCACCCTGCGTCACGCGGTGAAGAAGGCCGAGGATCGCATGACCCAGTTGACCGCCGACCTGGCCCGCCTGGACGACGACCTGGCCAACGCCCCGGTCAAGGACCCGAAAAAACTAGAGGGCCTGACGCGCGCCCGCGCCAAGACCCAAGCGGAGCTCGATCAAGCCGAGGCCGAGTGGATCGCCGCCGAGGAAGCCCTGGCCGAGGTCGCATGACGAAGAAGCCGCCTTCTTCCGTCCTGACCCGTGAAGAGTTGCAGGAGGCGGCCAGCCGCCTGCGCGCCTATCTGCGCGATGACATGGAAGTCGAGGTCGGCCAGCTTCCCGCCGAAATGTTGGTCGAGTTCATTGAGCGCGACATCGGTCGGCTGTTCTACAATCGCGGTCTGCGCGACGCCGAGATCGTGGTCCGTCAAAAGGTCGAGGACGTCGCCGACGCCCTCTACGGCCTGGAGCGCTGAGGCCTTTCCATATCGACGTTCTACATGAATCACAGCACCTAGACGCTGCTCGCTTGAAAGGACGCCGACATGAACCACCTGTTCGCCGCGATGACGCTCGCGTCCGCGCTGATCGCGCTCCCCGCCCTGGCCCAGGACGCGACGCCTCAGCGTTACGCGGTGGAGCTGCAATTGATGGAAGCGGGCAAGGAGGTGGTTCTGGCCAGCACCTTCGTCGCCGTCGGCGGCACGGCGAACCTGACCCTGAACGGCGACCAGGATGCGCTTGATTTCAACACCACCGTCTATGCCCAACAGGGTGACGGCGCCGAGGACTTGCTCGTCACCGAGGTGAATCTGTTCCGCAACGGCGAGGAAATCGCCGCCCCGCGCATGATCATGCGGCGCGGCGGCACGGCCCGTTATGAAGTCGGGACCGAGGGGGCGGACGTGATCCGGGTCACGGTCAAGCCCGCCCCCTGAATCACGTCAGCCGCAGCTGACGCGCGTCACGACCTCGGTCTTGTCGTCGTAAGTGAAGTTCACGCGGTTGTCGCGGAAGTCCATGGTCGCCGCGCAGCTGCTGCACAGGACGCGGAAGATGCGGCCGCGCGGAGCGTCGGCGGGAATGGTCGAGCGATTGCGGCCGACATATTCCTGATAGTCGCCAGCCTTGCAGGCCACAGGCGTCGGTTCAGCGCCCGGCGCCGCATCATGGGTCGGAGCGCAGGCAGAGAGCGTCACAGCGCCCGCAAAAGCCGTCAGCATCACGATCGTCTTCATGGCGTTCCTCTTTGTTCCGGGCTTAGCCGCAGCTCACGCGCTCGACGATGCCGGTTTGCTGATTGTAGAAAATATTCAGACGGTAAGGCGAATAGTCTTCCGTGACGGGGCAGGTCGTGCAGGCCACCCGCCGGTTCACCACATCCACCGGAACGGGAATCTGGGTCCGCGGTTTCCCGACCAGCCACTGCAGTTCGCCCGCCTTGCACATGTCGGCGTCGTTTTGAGGCAGGCGTGTGCCGACCGGCTGGTTCTGACGCGCCTGCTCAACGATGCGGGGCGCGGTCGGCGTGGGGGATGACGAGGAGCAACCGGCGACCGTCAGCAGCCCCAAGACGCTCAGGGAGACGATCAGGCCGCCTTTTCCCAGCGCCCTTCGTCCGTCTGTTTCCAGTAGGCCAGGTTGGCGTTGGCCGCCTTCAGCGTGCGCCAGCGCTCGCGCGCGTGCTGCAACGCCTGTTCGTTCCGACCGTCGAAAATGATGAAGCACCGCTCGTACCCTTCCGTGGTCCCCAGCTCTGACTCATCGACGATGAACAGCGCCTGAGCACCATTCAGGTTCTCGCCCGATTCGGACAGAAGGATGGGCTGGCGGACGGCGTGTTCCTCTGACGCGAGGCCGTGCGGCAGGAAGCTGTCGGCGCGATAGCTCCACAGATGCTCGTCGATGTCGTCGAGACGGTGCGAGACCGCCCCGCGCACCAGGGCGCGCCAGCCCCGCTGGAGGGTCTTCTCCAGCAGGCCCGGCAGCACCTGATCCAGCGTCGAGCGCTCCAGATGGTAGAACCAGATTTCCGGCTTGGCGTCAGACACCCGGTCCTACCCTCTGAATACGTCGGATCAGGCTTCGTATTTGTCGGCGACCATGCGGTCCAGCAGACGCACGCCATAGCCCACGGCGCCGTCCGGCACGGTCGGGTTGCGGCTATCCTTGACCCAGGCGGTCGAGGCGATGTCGATGTGCGCCCACGGCACGCCGTTGGTGAAGCGTTGCAGGAACAGGGCGGCGGTGATCGAGCCCCCGGCGCGGCCGTTGCCGGTGTTCTTCACGTCGGCGATCGGGCTGTCGATGTGACGCTCATAAGCGGCAGGGATCGGCAGGCGCCAGACATTCTCGCCAACCTTGGGACCGGCGGCCAGGATGCCGTCAGCCAGGTCGTCATTGTTCGAGAAGACGCCGGCGTATTCCAGGCCCAGCGAGATGATGATGGCGCCCGTCAGGGTGGCCAGGTCGATCATGAACTTCGGTTTGAAGCGCTCCTGCGTGTACCAGAGCGCGTCGGCCAGCACGAGGCGGCCTTCGGCGTCGGTGTTCAGGACTTCGACGGTCTGGCCCGACATCGACACGACCACGTCGCCCGGACGCTGGGCCTTGCCGTCAGGCATGTTCTCGACCAGGCCGAGGACGCCGACCACGTTGACCTTGGCCTTGCGGCCTGCCAGGGCGTGCATCAGGCCGGCCACAGCAGCGGCGCCGCCCATGTCCCACTTCATCTCTTCCATCCCGTCAGCCGGCTTCAGGCTGATGCCGCCGGTGTCAAAGCAGACGCCCTTGCCGACGAAGGCGATGGGGGCTTCGCCCTCCTTGCCGCCGTTCCACTGGATGACGGCCAGCTGGCTTTCACGCTCCGAGCCTTGGCCCACGCCCAGCAGGGTGTGCATGCCCAGCTTTTCCATCTCGGCTTCGCCCAGGATCTCGACCTTGGCGCCCAGGGCTTCCAGTTCCTTCACACGGCGCGCGAACTCGGCCGGATACAGGACGTTGGCCGGTTCCGACACCAGGTCGCGCGAGAACAGGACGGCGTCGGCCACGGCCGACAGCGGCTGGAAGGCGGCTTCGGCGGCGGCGGCGTCCGAGGTGACGACGCGAACCGTCGTGACCGACGGAATCTTGTCGGCCTTCTGCTTGGTCAGATATTTGGCGAAGCGGTAGGCGGCCAGGCGCACGGCGAAGCCGACGCGAGCGGCCTGTTCGGCCGACAGGTGCGCCGCGTCGATGGTCAGGACTTCGGCGCCGGACAGTTTGGCCGCGTGATAGGCGGCTGCAGCGGCGGTTTCGACCGCCAGATCGTCGAACTTGTCAGCCGCGCCCGCGCCGACCAACAGCACCGAATTGGCGTCGACGCCGGCAGGGGCCGCAACGGCGAGATTGCTGTTCGCGGCGCCGGTGAAACGGCTGTTCGACATGGCCTTGGTCAGTGCGCCCGAAGCGGCGGCGTCCAGGGCAGAGCCCGTACCGGCCAACGCACGGCCTTCGTGGACCAGAACGGCAAGGATTTGAGCGGCGCTGGGGGAAGCGACGAACTCGATTTTCATGAAACCTACTCCAGGCCAGGGTTCCATGCCCCGGTCGTGCTTGAATCAGACATAACGCTGCGGCTGTTCCACCGTCGCGTTGGGATGTGTATTACATGGCCCGCATCGCTCGCGGCTGCAACTCGCTCGCCCCCGAAACCCTTTCTTTCCGACCATGACGCTGATTCAAGGCTACCTCTTTCGCCAGATCGGCCTGCCCGTCGTGGCGGCGTGCGCGGCGCTGGCCGGAATCGGGCTGCTGAGCCAAAGCCTCGACCAACTCGAAGTCATCGTCGAGCGCGGCCAGAGCATCTGGGTCATGGCCAAGCTGACCCTTCTGGCCCTGCCCCAGTTGATCGCGGTCATCCTGCCCATCGGCCTGTTCGTCGGCGCCCTGATCGCCCTGACGCGGCTGCAGCGCGAACAGGAACTGACCGCCGCCTACGCCGCGGGCGTCAGCCGCTGGTCCCTGATCCGGCCGGCGATCCAGATCGCCGTCATCATCGCCGTGGTCGCCCTGATCACCAATGTCTTCGTCCAGCCCTGGGCCCAACGCGAGGCGCGTCGCCAGGCCTTCGCAATCCGCACCGACCTGGCCGCCCTGCTGGTCGAGGAAGGCCGTTTCGTTCAAGGCCCCGGCGGCCTGACCGTCTATGTCCAGCAGATCGAGCAAAACGGCCTGCTGAAGAACCTGTTCGTCTATCTGGACAACGGCAAGACGGTCACGACCTGGGACGCCGAGTCCGCCCGCTTCGGCCGCGTCGACGGCCTGCCGGTCCTGACCATGCAGAACGGGTCGATGCAGCGCTACTCCTCGCGCGACGTTCTGAACCAGCTGTCGTTCGACCAGCAGGTCTTCGACCTCTCGCCCTACACCAAGACGACCGAGCGCATCCGCTTCAAGCCGTCGGACCTGTGGCTGACAGAACTGCTCGACCCGACGCCCGCCCTGCTGGAAAGCGCTGGCACGCGCGGCGAACTTCTGGCCGAGGCCCATTCTCGGCTGGCGTCGCCCCTCTATGCGCTAGCGGCGATGGCCCTGGCGCTGACCGCCATCCTCGGCGGCTCCTTCAGCCGCACCGGCTACAGCGGTCGCATCGCCAAGGCGGCGGGCGTCTTCCTGATCGTGCGCGTGTTCGGCTATGGTCTGGTCGCGGCCAGCGCCTGGAACGGCGCATTGAACCTGCTTCAATATCTGCTGCCGCTGGGTGTCAGTTTCCTGGCCCTGCGCCTGCTGTTCCGCGCACTCAAACCGCATCGGCGACGTAGTTGGGCGCCCTATGAACGTTTCAAGGCGAGGTTCGCATGAGGATCCGTCTCGGCCGCATCGAACGCTATGTGCTGGTCCAGCAACTGCGCGCCCTGGCCGTCGCTCTGGCCGTCATTTCCGCCCTGGTGATGCTGATCGACTTTGTCGAGGTGTCGCGCGGGCTAAACTCATCCGGCGAACTGTCCAGCGCCCGCATCTTCGGCCTGGTGCTGCTGAAGTCGCCCAGCGTCGTCATCCAGTTGCTGCCCTTCGTCTTCCTTTTCGGCACCCTGGCGGCCTTCGTCGGCCTGAACCGGCGCAGCGAACTGATCGCCATGCGCGCGGCGGGCGTTTCGGCCTGGCGATTCGTACTGCCGGCCGCAGGGTGCGCCCTGGTGCTCGGCGTACTGACCGTCACCGTTTTCGGCCCCATGGCCGCGGCGGGCGACGGCATGTGGCAACGTGAACGTGGCCGCATCTCCGGCACCTCGCCCGGCGCCGAAACCCAGCAGGCCGTCTGGCTGCGCGAAGGCGACGCCGCCCGCCAGATGATCATTCGCGGCGAACGGCAGGACCCGGCCAGCGGGCGGCTTCTGGACGCCAGCTTCTTCATCTACACGACCACGGCCAGCGGCCGTCGCACCTTCACCGAGCGGATCGACGCGGCCACGGCCTCTCTGACGGCCGGACGCTGGCGCCTGACCGACGCAACGGGCGCCCAAACGGGCCAGCGCGCAGTTCGCTACGCCACGCTCGACCTCCCCTCGAACCTGGCGGACAAGGAGGCCTTCCAGCGCTTCGCCCGACCGCAATCGACGCCCTTCTGGTCCCTGCCGAACCAGATCCAGCGAATCGAGGACGCCGGCTTCGCCTCGACCGCCTATCGCCTGCGCCTTCAGCAACTGCTGGCCACGCCGTTGATGTTCGCCGCCATGTCGATACTGGCCGCCGCCTTCTCGCTGCGTCTGATGCGGCTCGGCGATCTGGCGCGAATGACGGTGGCGGCCGTGGTGCTGGGCTTCGCCTTCTTCTTTGTGAACCAGTTTTCCTCGGCCATGGGCTCGGCCGAAGTCGTGCCGCCGGTTCTGGCCGCCTGGCTGCCGCCGGTGCTGACGGCGCTCGCCGCCTTCACCTTGCTGTTCTATACCGAAGACGGCTAATCGGACGGTTTCCGGTCGCCCGGCAAAGAGTGGATTCCGCATGAGTGATCGCCGCAAAATCCGTGAGGGAGCCCTGCGCGCCCGGCTCCTGGCCGGTGCGGCCGTCGTCGCCTGCCTGCCGGCCCTGCCCGCGATGGCCCAGAACGCCGCGGCGCCTGCCCCGGCGCCGACCACCCAGAACGCACCTGGAGCCGATGGCCTGACCCCCGACAGCCTCTATGTGAACGCTGACGCGGCCAGCCGCGAGGGCGACGTCGTGAGCGCCAACGGGACGCCCGACAATCGCGTCTACGCCCGGACACGCGACCACAGCATCCGCGCCGAGGAGGTCACCTACGATCTCAAGACCGGCGTCGCCACCGCCGCCGGCCACGCCGAAATCGCAGCCCCTGACGGTACGGTCGTCCACGCCAGCCGCATCGAACTGGATGCGGACCTCAAGGCCGGCGTCGCGACCGATCTCGCCATGCGCCTCGCCAATGGCGCCAGCCTGATGGCGGCGACGGCGGTGCGCCGTTCCGAGAACGTCAGCGAACTGAACCGCGTCATCTTCACGCCCTGCCCGATCTGCGACGTGAACGGACCGAAGCAGCCCAGCGTATCGATTCAGGCCGACAAGGCGGTGCAGGACCAGGACCTGCGCGCCATCCTGTATCGCAACGTCGTCTTCCGCGTCGGAGGGGTGCCGGTCTTCTACCTGCCGGCCTTTGCTCACCCCGACCCCAGCGTCGAGCGGGCGTCCGGCTTCCTGATTCCTTTCCCGGATTTCGATGAAGGCCGCGGCGCCTCGCTGGAGGTTCCCTACCTCCACGTCGTCTCGCCGTCCGAAGACTTGCTCATCAGTCCGCAGATCAACACCAAGATCGCGCCCTTCCTGAACGCCCAGTGGCGTCGGCGCTTCGACAGCGGCACGCTGGTCGTGCGCGGCGGCTACACCTATGAGCGCGATTTCGGCGATTTCGACCAGGACGGCGACGGCGACGCTGAAAGCAATGTGCGCTTCGGCGACCGTACCAATCGCAGCTATCTGCTGGCGCACGGCAAGTTCGATCTTCAAGGGCCGTGGCGCTGGGGCTTCACGGCCGAACGCACCTCGGACAAGAGCCTTTTCGACCGTTACAACGTCCGGGACACCTATCAGGACAACGGCCTCTATTATGGCGACCGTCGCCGCCTGATCAGCCAGATCTACGCCGAACGGCAGACCCAGAGGTCCTATCTTTCGGTCGCGGCCTTCTCGATGCAGAGCCTGCGGGTCGCGCAGTTCGACCCGGTCACGCCGGCCCTGAACATCTTCGAGGACGACAAGACCCTGCCCCTGGTCGCCCCGCTGATTGACGCGCGCTGGGAAGCTCAGAATCCCGTGTTCGGCGGCCGACTGCGCCTGAGAGGCTCCGCCGTCGCCCTGTTCCGCGACGCCTATGTCGGCTCCCCCACCCTGCCGCCGGAGTTGATCCCCCCCGGCCCGACCGACGGCTTGCCCGGCGTCGACAGCCGACGCGTGACCGGGCAGGTCGACTGGCGCCGCACCTTGATCTCGCCGATGGGGCTGCGCTGGGAGCCCTTCGTGGACGCCCGCCTCGACGTCTATTCGGTCAATGACCTGCCGCCGATGATGGGCGTGGACTCGGACGTCTTCACGCGCGGGCGCGCCAGCGCCGGGGTGGATGTCAGCTACCCGCTCTATCGCCGCCTCAGCGCCGAAGCCGACCTGATCCTGGAACCGATGGCCCAGTTGTCAGTGTCGAACGACGCCGACCTGGATCGCCGCATCCCCAACGAGGACAGTCAGACGCTGGAACTGGACCACAGCTCCCTGTTCCGCATGGACCGCTTCCCCGGCTACGATCTGCTGGAAGGTGGAGTTCGCTTCACGGCCGGCGCGCGCGCCACCCTGCGCTGGGACGAAAAGCGTTCAGCCAGCCTGTTCATCGGCCGCAGCATTCGCGCTGATGATCAGAACGAGTTCCTGACGCCGATCCCGGACGATCCCGCGCGCCTCTACGACCCCTCCGGCCTGGCCGACCGCACGTCTGACTGGGTGGTCCAGGCGACCTTTGCTCCGTCCGACCGCATCCGCGGCTGGGCGCACGCCACCATCGACCCCAACGGCGACGTTCGCCGCGCGGAAACGACGGTTGACGGACGTTGGGGACGCCGCAACCAGGCCAGCCTGAGCTACATCATCGACCGCTCCAACCCGGTCGCCGGCCCGTTGAACCGCAACTATGAGTTCGTCCAGTTGTCCGGCCACCAGTTCGTCTATGGCAAGTGGGGCGTGGCGGTGAACGGCATCGCCGATCTGGAACGCGACATCATCACCCGCTCCGAAGTCGGCCTTCTGTTCGACGACGATTGCTTCCGCGTCGAGCTGGGATGGCGTCGCGACAACACCCGGGTGCGCCCGACCGGTCCCTCCGAAGGGGTCTATATTCGACTTAACCTCGCCACTTTTGGAGGTTCAGGCTATTGAACGCGATGATATGCGCTAAGCATGGCGTACAGGGGCGCGCGCCCTCCACGGCTCGGCATCGTCAATGACGCTGCTGAACGGGGGACGAGACGGCTTTAGGGAATCAGGACTGACGATGCGTTTGATGCGTTACACGACGGGCGTGGCCATGGCCGCCCTCATGGCCGGCACGGCTGTCGGTCAGTCTGCGGCCCAAACGGCCCCGACCCAACCGGCGCCTGCCGCCGGGACGCTGAACCCGGCTGCCGAGGAAGCGCCTCAACGCGCCGCGGCTGCTCCGCAGTTCCGCCTGTCGGACGGCATCATCGCCACCGTCAACGACCGGATCATCACCGGCTACGACCTGCGCCAGCGGATGCTGGTCGTCATGGCCATGGCCCAGGTCCAGCCCACTGAAGAAAATATCGGCGCCATCCAGCAGCAGGCGCTCAACGACCTTATCGAACAGCACCTGCAGGCCGCCGAGATCGCCAAGTTCGAATCGCTCAAGATCAGCGATCAGGAAGTCGATGAAGAGATCGCCGGCATGGCGCGCGAGGCCGGCACCACCGGCCCGAACTACATGGCCTTCCTGGAACAGGGCGGCATCCGTCCCCAGGCCTTCCGCGAGCAGCTGCGCACCGAGATCGGCTGGCGTGAACTGGTCGGCGGTCGCTTCCGCGATCGCGCCAAGGTGAGCCGCACCCAGGTCGACCAAGCCATGCGCCAGCTCACCGAGTCGGCCACCAAGCCCCAGTATCTGGTCGGCGAGATCTACCTCGAAGCCAGCCGTGTCGGCGGTATGCAGGAAGCCATGAACGGCGCCCGCCAGCTGGTCCAGCAGATGGTCCAGGGCGCGCCCTTCATGGCCGTCGCCCGCCAGTTCTCGGCCGCGCCCTCCGCCGCCCGCGGCGGCGACGCCGGCTGGGTGGTCCAGGGCACGGTTCAGCCCGCGCTGGAGCAGGCGATGGCGGCGCTCGAGGTCGGCCAGCTTTCCAACCCCATTCCGGTCGATGGCGGAGTCTACATCCTCTACATGCGCGACAAGCGTTCCGGCGCGGCCACCAGCCTGGTTCAAATGAAGCAGGTCATGATCGAACTGCCGGAGACCGCCAGCGAAGCCGACGTGGCCGCCGCGACCCAGCGCCTGGAGACACTGCGCAGCGGAACGACCTGCGACAACATCCTGCAACGCGCCCGCGCCGAGCAAGGCATGCAGGGCGCCGACCTGGGCGAAAGCGACGTGGCCAACCTGCTGCCGCAGTTCCAGCAAGTCGCCCGCTCGGCAGAGGTCGGCACGGTCAGCAGCGTCGTGCGCACGCCGCTGGGCGTGCATATCCTGGCGGTCTGCGGTCGCCGCCTCGGCGGCCCCGAAGCGCCCTCGCGCCAGCAGGTCGAATCCCGCCTGCAGAATCAGAACTACGCCATGCTGGGCCGCCGCTACCTGCGCGACCTGCGGGCTGACGCCCTGATCGAAATCAAGCAAAGATGACCGGACGGCCGCTCATCGTCACGATGGGCGACCCCGCCGGCGTGGGGCCGGAGATCATCGCCAAGGCGTGGCCGGTTCTGGCCACGCCGCCCGGCCCGCTCGCCCCCATCACGCCCTTCGTCGTCATCGGCGACGCCGACGTCCTGTCGTCCCAGGGCGCGCCGGTCGAGCAGATCTTCAGCCCGTCCGACGCTCGCGGAGTCTTCGGTCGCGCTATCCCGGTTCTGCACCACCCGGCCTCCGCCAAGGTCACGCCGGGCAAGCCCGATCCCCACAACGCGCCCGCCGTCGCCGACTGGATCGAGCGCGCTGTCGATCTGGTCATCTCGGGCGAAGGCGGAGGCGTCGTCACGGCCCCCATCGCCAAGGCGCCGATGTATGCGTCCGGCTTCCGCTTCCCCGGCCACACCGAGTTCATCGCTGAACTGACCGCCGACATGCCGTTCAGCGGCACGCGCGGCCCGGTCATGATGCTGACCGCCAAGGATCTGCGCGCCTGCCTGGTGACCATCCACGTCGCCATCGACCAACTGCCCGAACTGGTCACGGCGGACCGCGTCATGCGCGTCGCCCGCGTCGTCCACGAGTCGATGAAGCGTGATTTCGGCGTCGCCGCCCCGCGCCTGGCCATGGCCGCTCTGAACCCCCATGCAGGCGAAGGCGGTTCGATCGGCCTGCAAGAGGTCGAGGTCCTGCGCCCCGCCGCCGCCGCCCTGCGTGCTGAGGGGATCAACATCACCGATCCCCTGCCCGCCGACACCCTGTTCCACGACGAGGCCCGCGCCCGTTACGACGCCACGATCTGCCTCTATCACGATCAGGCCCTGATCCCGGTCAAGACCCTGGACTTCTGGGGCGGGGTGAACGCCACCCTGGGCCTGCCCATCGTCCGCACCTCGCCCGACCACGGGACCGGTTTCGACATCGCCGGCAAGGGGATCGCCCGCGCCGACAGCTTCATCGCCGCCGTGCGACTGGCTTCAGAGATGGCGGCGACGCGCGCCACGCGCTAAGGCGTCCCGTATGACGGACCTCCCCTCCCTTCGCGAGACGCTCGACGCCCACGGCCTGCTGGCCAAGAAGAGCTTTGGCCAGCACTTCCTGCTGGACCTCAACGTGACGCGCAAGATCGTCCGCTACGCCGGTCCCTTCGAAGGCCGCGCCGTGATCGAAGTCGGCCCCGGCCCCGGCGGCCTAACCCGCGCCATTCTGGAGAGCGACGCCGGCAAGGTGGTGCTGGTCGAGAAGGACCCGCGCTTCATCCCCCTGCTCAGCGAACTGGACGACGGCTCTGGCCGCCTCACCATCGTCGAGGGCGATGCGCTCAAGGTCCGCGAGGCCGACCTGGTCGAAGGCCCCGCCCATCTGGTCTCCAACCTGCCCTACAACGTCGGCACCCCCCTGCTGATCAAGTGGCTGACCGGCCCGTGGCAGCCCTGCGCCCTGACCCTGATGTTCCAGAAGGAGGTGGCCGAGCGTGTCGTGGCCGCGCCCGGCGACGACGCCTATGGCCGTCTGGCCGTCATCACCCAGGCCGTGGCCGACGCCCGCATCGTCATGCACTTGCCCGCCGCCGCCTTCACCCCGCCGCCCAAGGTGGCCTCGGCGGTCGTCCATGTCGTCCCGCGCGCCGAGCGCCCCTCGCCCGAGCGCCTGAAGAAGCTGGAGCGCGTCACCGCCGCCGCCTTCGGCCAGCGCCGCAAGATGCTGCGCTCCAGCCTGAAACAGCTCGGCGGCGCCGCCCTGTGCGAGGCCGCCGGCATCGAACCCGACGCCCGCGCCGAGGTCATCGACATCGCCGGCTTCCTCCGCCTGGCCGACGCCCTGAAGTAAGCCTGCCATGACCGTTGAAATCGAACCCTTCCGCGCCATCAGCGTCAGCCGACTGGCCCATGAGCTGAAGGCCCAGGGCCGCTCCATCATCCACATGGAGTTCGGCCAGCCCTCGACCGGCGCCCCCGCCGCCGCCATCGCCCAGGCCCACCGCATCCTCGACAGCGATCCCGGCGGCTACTGGGAAAGCCCGGCCCTGCGCGCCCGCATCGCCAGGCTCTATGACGACCGCTATGGCGTCGCTGTCGATCCTGAGCGGGTGGTCATGACGGCGGGTGCCTCGCCTGCACTGGTGCTGGCCCTGATGATGCGCTTTCAGCCCGGGGACCGGGTGGCCATCGCCCGCCCCGGCTATGTCGCCTATCGCAACACCCTGAAGGCCCTGCACATGGACCCGGTCGAGATCGACTGCGGCGCCGAGGTGCGCTTCCAGCTGACTGCCGAGGCCCTGCGCGCCCTCGACCCGGCCCCGGCGGGCGTCATCATCGCCAGCCCGGCCAACCCGACCGGCACCATCATCCCCGAGGCCGAACTGAAGGCCATCGCCGAGGTCTGCCGCGAGCGAAACATCTCGGTCATCTCGGACGAGATCTACCACGGCCTGTCCTACACGGGCCCAACCCCGTCCATGCTGCAGTTCGAGCCGAACGCCCTGATCGTCAACAGCTTCTCCAAATACTGGAGCATGGCGGGCTGGCGTCTGGGCTGGCTGATCCTGCCCGAGGCCGAGGTGCCGCAGGCCCGCGCCCGCGTCGGCAACATGTTCCTGACGCCCGCCACCCTCAGCCAGCACGCCGGTCTGATCGCCATGGACGAGGAGGAGGAGCTGGAGGCCAATATCGACGTCTATCGCGCCAACCGCGCCCTGATGCTCGACGCCCTGCCGGCCATGGGCCTGCGCTCCATCGCCCCGCCGGACGGCGCCTTCTACATCTACGCGGACATCGGCCACCTGACCGACGACAGCATCGGCTTTTGCGAGGCCCTGTTGCGGGAAACAGGCGTCGCGACAGCGCCGGGCGTCGACTTCGACCCGGTAAACGGCCACCGCTTCATCCGCTTCAGCTTCGCCGTCTCGACGCCCCAGGTCGAAGACGCCCTGACCCGGATCAAGCCCTTCTTCGCGGCCAGAACAGCGGCCGCCGAGGAACGCCTCAGCGCCTAGGGGCGTTCGTCAGGGCCCGAAACCTTCGGAGCCTTTATGTCGAAGTCGCGTCTCGTTGCCTCCGCCGCCCTGCCCTTCGCCCTGGTCTTTCTGACCGCCTGCGGATCGCCTGCCGAGACGCCAAAGTCCGAACAGCCGCCCGCCGCTTCACCCGCGCCTGCGCTCACGCGCGAGGCGATTGAAGCGGCGGTGTTCGAGGCCGCACCGACGCCCGCCCCGAACGGCCAGACGGCGCCCGCCGCGGCCGATCCCGCCATCGCCCGCGCCCAGATCCTGCTGGACCGCGCCAACTTCTCGCCCGGCGTCATCGACGGCCTGGGCGGCGACAATACGCGTCAGGCCATCGCCGCCTTTGAAAAGGCCGCCGGTCTGCCCGAGGACGGCGTTCTAGACGCTGAGGTCTTCCGGCGGCTAACCGCAGGCGACAACGGCAAGGTCATGGCCGACTACGTCATCACCGCCGCCGACCTGACCGGGCCCTTCATCGGGCAGGTCCCGTCCGACCTTCAGGCCATGTCGAAGCTGGCCACCGTCGGCTACACTACGCCCCTGGAAGCCTTGGCCGAGAAGTTTCATATGACCGAGGGCCTGCTGCGCGCCCTCAACCCCGGCGTCGATTTCGGCAAGGCGGGCCAGACCATCATCGTCGCCGCCGTCGCCCAGACGGACCTGAACGCCGACGTGGCGCGCATCGTGGTGGACAAGACCGAACGCTCGGTCCGCGCCTATGACGCCGACGGCAAACTTCTGGCCTTCTATCCGGCCACCATCGGCAGTTCAGCGCGCCCGGCGCCGTCCGGCGACCTGAGCGTGGTCGGCGTCGCGCCCGAGCCCAACTACACCTACGACCCTGACCGGGTCAGCTATGATCGGGGCGACCGCAAGGTCATCATCCCGCCTGGGCCGAACAATCCGGTCGGTTCGGTGTGGATCGACCTGTCGCGCGACACCTATGGCATCCACGGCACGCCGGACCCGTCCAAGGTCGGCAAGACCTTCTCCAGCGGCTGTGTGCGCCTGACCAACTGGGACGCCGAACAGTTGGCGTCGAAGGTCAAACCGGGCGTGCGCGTGGTCTTCCGCTAGGTCTCGATTCCTGCCCTCTCCCAATGGGAGAGGGAAAAGCGATCAAGTCAGACCACTTCCTTCAGCAGCGCGGCCTTGTAGCCCTCGACCCACAGATTGCGGGCGCGGCGACTGCGTTCGGCGTGATAGATGTGCGCCAGCTCCGCATAGCTGCTGTCGAAATCCTCGTTGACCAGGACGTAGTCGAACTCGTCGCAGTGTTCGATCTCGCCCTTGGCGTTGGCGACGCGGCGTTCGATCACGTCGTCGGCGTCCTGCGAACGGGTCACCAGGCGGCGACGCAGTTCTTCCAGGCTCGGCGGGAGGACGAAGACGCGCACGGCGTCGCCGGGGCATTTCTCGGCCACGTCGCGGGCGCCCTGCCAGTCGATGTCGAACAGGACGTCGCGGCCCTCGGCCAAGGCGCGGTTCACCGGCGCGGCAGGCGAGCCGTAACGGTTGCCGTGCACGTCGGCCCATTCCAGGAAGGCGTCGGCGTCGATCAGACGTTGGAATTCCTCATGGCTGACGAAGTTGTAGTCACGGCCGTCGACCTCGCCCGGGCGAATGCCGCGTGTGGTCATGGAGACCGACAGCTCCAGCCCCTTGTGGTCGGCCATCAGGCGGCGACACAGCGAGGTTTTCCCGGCCCCCGACGGACTGGCCACGATCAGCAGGACGCCACGGCGGGGGGTGCGGTTATTCGACATTCTGAACTTGTTCTCGAAGCTGCTCGATGACGGCCTTCAGTTCGAGGCCGATTCCGGTGAGCGGCGTGGTAGCGGATTTCGAGCAGAGCGTGTTCGCTTCGCGCATGAATTCCTGCATCAGGAAGTCGAGTTTTCGCCCTGCGGGGGGTTGCTGCAACAGTGTGCGGGCCGATGCGACGTGCGCGGTCAGGCGATCCAGTTCCTCGCGCACGTCCGCCTTGGTCGCGAGGGCGGCGGCTTCGAGGAAGATTCGCTCGTCCAGACCCGGCGCATCGGGGGCCAGTTCGCTGATCCGGCGCGTGAAGCGTTCGCGGATCGCCTCGGTCTGGCTTGAGGCCTCCAGTTCAGCGCGCGCCGTCAGAGCTTCGATGGTCCCGACGAAGTCGTGGATGACCGGGATCAGTTGCTCGCCCTCGCGCTGACGCGACTGCTTCAAGGCGTCCAGCGCCTGTTCGACGGTCGCGGCGATGGCGGCTTCGAGGGCGGCATGGGCCTCAGGGTCCTCGACCTCCTCAGCCACCTCGATGACGCCCCGCAGGGACAGCAGACCGTCCGCCGAGGGCGGCGTCGCCCCCTCCTCCGCCAACTGGTTCGCCAGCTTCAGATAGGTGGCCAACACGGCCTCGTTGACGCGCGGGGCGGGCTCGCTGCCTTCGGCCCGCTTGGCCTGGACGCCCAGCGTCACCTGGCCCCGGTTCAGACGGGCTTGCGCCGCCGCCTTGGCCAGACGCTCCAGGTTCTCGAACCCGCCCGGCCCGCGATAGCGAACCTCCAGCGAGCGCCCGTTGACCGAGCGCGCCTCGACCGTCCAGGTCCAGCCGTCCAGCACGCCGTCGGCCCGACCGAAGCCGGTCATTCCAGAGATGGGGCCGGAGATCGCACTCATGGCGCGACCGCCGTGGGAACCGAGATGACCTTGGCGCCCGGCGGGATGGCCACGGGCGCAGCCTCGCCCATCGGCGTCGGCGCCGCGCCGGGGACCGAGGCCGCCTGGCCCGGCGGCAGGCCGGCCTTGCGGCGCTCGATCTCGCGCCAGCGCGCCACGTTCAGCAGGTGCTCGGGATAGGTCCGCGCGAAGACATGGCCGCCCGTCCCGTCGGCGACGAAGAAGACATATTCTGAGCGCGGCGGGTTCAGCACCGCCTTCAGCGCCTCTTCGCCGGGATTGGCGATGGGCGTCGGCGGCAGGCCGTCGATCAGATAGGTGTTCCACGGCGTCTGGGCTCGCAGTTCCGAGGCGCGGATGCCGCGCC
Organism: Brevundimonas sp. UBA7506; assembly: GCF_002479495.1. GTDB lineage: Bacteria > Pseudomonadota > Alphaproteobacteria > Caulobacterales > Caulobacteraceae > Brevundimonas. The sequence goes on along the minus strand of NZ_DLNQ01000005.1, from coordinate 178,743 downwards.
CCAGCGGACGGCCCTTGGTCACGCCGTAAACGATGGTCGGGTCGCTCTCCAGCCGCATCCCCAGCCGCAGACGGTTGGTGAAGACCGCCGCCACCTCGGGCCGTTCCGAGGCCAGCCCCGTCTCTTTCTCGACGATGGAGGCCAGCACCATGGCCTCTTCCGGCGTGGTGACGATGGTGTTGGGCGAGCGCGCCGCCCACAGGGTCGCCAGCTTGCTCGTGGCCGCGCGCTGCATGCGGGCGACGACCGAGGCGCGGGTCTCGCCACGGGAGACCTCATAGGTGTCGGGCCACAGGCTGCCCTCAGCGGGGACCTCGACCTCGCCGGTCAGGACCGGCTGTTTCATCAGGATGTCGACCGCCTGCGCCGAGGACCAGCCCTCCGGCAGGGTCACGTAGTAGCGCACCGCCTTGCCGTCGACCAAAAGGTCGACCACGGTGGCCAGCGAGGCGCCCGACGGGACCTCGTACTCGCCCGCGCGGATTTTGCGGTCGGCGCCGCTCAGGCTGACGGCGACGCGGAACAGGTCGGTCGAGCGGATCACGCCCGAGGATTTCAGATTGGCGGCGATGGCCGACACGCCCGCGCCCGACGGCAGGGTGACGACGGTGGCGTCGCCCTCGGCCGCCTTGGGCCCCGGTCCCCAATAGACGACCCACAGGCCGATCAGGGCGGCTAGGACGAAGACGCCCAGCGTCCCGGCGGCGGTGATCAGGCCGACGCCGAGGCCGGACTTGGCGGCTCCGCCGCCGCCCCGCTTCGGCACGCGGTTCTTGGGGATGCGAACCTTGGGCGCGGAACGACGCGACGGAGCCTTGGCCAAATCAGTCGACCTTCTTGAAGATCACAGCCGCATTGGTGCCGCCAAAGCCGAAGCTGTTGGACATAGCGACATCGATCTTCATCGGCTTGCCCTTGTGCGGCACCAGATCGATCGGCGTCTCCATCTCCGGGTCATCCAGGTTGATGGTCGGCGGGGCGATCTGATCGCGGATGGCCAGGACCGAGAAGATGCTCTCGATAGCGCCGGCGGCGCCCAGCAGGTGGCCCGTCATCGACTTGGTCGAAGAGACGGCGACGTCTTTGGCGTGATCGCCGACCAGACGCTCGATGGCCTTCAACTCGATCCAGTCGGCCATGGTCGAGGTGCCGTGGGCGTTGACGTAATCGAGGTCCGAGGGCTGCAGGCCCGCGCGCTTCAGCGCCGCCTTCATGGCCCGCAGGCCGCCGTCGCCGTCTTCCGACGGGGCGGTGATGTGATAGGCGTCGCCGCTCATGCCGTAGCCGACGACTTCAGCGTAGATCTTGGCGCCGCGCGCCTTGGCGTGTTCGTACTCTTCCAGGACCATGATGCCGGCGCCCTCGCCCATGATGAAGCCGGCGTGGCCGCGGTCATAGGGACGCGACGCCTTCTCGGGCGTGTCGTTATAGGCGGTGCACAGGGCCTTGCAGGCCAGGAAGCCGGCGATGCCGATCGGCACGACCGAGCTTTCGGCGCCGCCCGCCACCATGACCTCGGCGTCGCCCAAGGCGATCATGCGGGCCGCGTCGCCGATGGCGTGGGCGCCGGTGGCGCAGGCGGTGACGACCGAGTGGTTCGGACCCTTCAGGCCGTGGCGGATCGAGATCTGGCCCGAGGCCAGGTTGATCAGGGCCGAGGGGATGAAGAAGGGGCTAACGCGACGGACGCCCTGTTCCTTCAGCACGATGGCCGTGTCAGCGATGGGACCGAGGCCGCCGATGCCGGAGCCGACCATGACGCCGGTGGCTTCCTTGTCATCCTCAGACTCGGGCTTCCAGTTCGCATCGGCCAGGGCCTCGTCGGCGGCGGCGATGGCGTACAGGATGAAGTCGTCGACGCGCTTGCGGTCCTTGGCCGACATCACCTGATCGGGATCGAAGACGCCCGGCTGGTCCGGCGCGCCGCGCCCGCGACCATCCACCGACGGCACTTCGCCGGCGATGGTGCAGCCATAGCCCTCGGTGTCAAAGGCGGTGATCGGACCGATGCCCGAGCGGCCCTCGACGATGCCTTGCCAGACATGTTCCACGCCCGAACCGAGCGGAGTGACAAGGCCGAGGCCCGTGATGACGACGCGGCGCATGGTTCGCGCTCCTTGGACTATAAGAATCGTGACCGAAAACAATAATGGCCGCCGGACGGTCCCGCTAGGGGCCCGCCACGGCGGCCATCACTCAGGAAGTGCGACGGATCGCAGCTGGATTAGCCAGCCAGCTTCTCGTCGATAAACTTCACAGCGTCGCCGACGGTCTGGATGTGCTCAGCGGCGTCATCCGGGATCTCGACGTCGAATTCTTCTTCGAAGGCCATGACCAGCTCGACGTTGTCGAGCGAGTCGGCGCCCAGGTCGTCGATGAAGGAGGCCTTTTCCGTGACCTTGTCCGGATCGGCGTCCAGGTGGTCGATAACGATCTTGCGGACGCGTTCGAGGGTGTCGGACATGAGTGTCTCTCTGCCTGTTGTTTGTCGCCGTGAAGGCGGGGTCTCAGTGTTCGCCGTGTCACGGCAGCCCCTTGGAAGCAAGACCCGAAGGGACTCACCGCCGCGAAGCGTTCCCGCCCTTTAGCACAGCCATCGGGGCGGGAAATAGATTGTTGCGCGTCGTGATCGCGACGCGCAACGCCTTAAATCATCGCCATGCCGCCGTTCACGTGCAGGGTCTGGCCCGTCACATAGGCGGCTTCGTCCGACGACAGATAGACGGCGGCGGCGGCGATTTCATCGCCCGTGCCCAGACGGCCCGACGGAATCTTGGTCAGGATGGCCTCGCGCTGCTGGTCGTTCAGCACGTCGGTCATCGGCGAGGCGATGAAACCGGGCGCGATGCAATTCACCGTGATCCCGCGCGAACCGACTTCCTGAGCCAGCGACTTGGAGAAGCCGATCATGCCGGCCTTGGACGCCGAATAATTGGTCTGGCCCGGGTTGCCGGTCACGCCGACCACCGAGGTCACGCCGATGATGCGGCCCGAACGGCGCTTCATCATCCCCTTCACCGCGGCGCGGGTCAGGCGGAAATAGGATTCCAGGTTGATCTGGATGACGGACTGGAAGTCCTCGTCCTTCATCCGCATCAGCAGGCCGTCCTTGGTGATGCCGGCGTTGGCGACCAGGATGTCCAGCGGGCCGCCGGCGGCTTCCTCGGCGCGCGCGATCAGGCCATCGACCGATTCCGCGTCCGACAGGTTGGCGGCGGCGAAGAAGGCGCGCTCGCCCAGTTCCTTGGCCAGATCAGCCAGCACGGCTTCGCGCGTGCCCGACAGCACCACCGTCGCGCCCTGAGCGTGCAGCGAACGCGCAATGGCCCCGCCGATGCCGCCGGTCGCGCCGGTCACCAGGGCGATCTTTCCCGAAAGATTGAACATTGTTTCTATCCCTATGAAATCAGAGCGACTTCGCGAACGCTTCGAGGTCTTCCGGCGTGTTCAGCGCCAGGCTCTCGGCGTCCGGCGCGATGCGCTTGGCCATGCCGGTCAGGACCTTGCCTGAGCCGATCTCGGCGAAACGGGTCACGCCGCCTTCCGAAGCCATCCACTCCATGCTCTCGCGCCAGCGCACGCGGCCCGTGACCTGCTCGACCAGCAGGCGGCGGATCACCTCGGCGTCCGTTTCCGGGCGAGCCGTCACGTTGGCGACCACCGGCACGGCCGGGGCGAGGATCTTGGCGTCCGCCAGAGCCGCGGCCATCTCATCGGCGGCGGGCTGCATCAGCGGGCAGTGGAAGGGCGCCGAGACGTTCAGCGGAATGGCGCGCGCGCCCAGTTCCTTGGCCTTCTCGATGGCGCGATCCACGGCGGCCTTGTCGCCCGAGATGACGACGTTGCCGTTATTATTGTCGTTGGCGACGACGCAGACGCCGACTTCCGAACCGGCCTTGGCCGCTTCTTCGGCCAGGGCCAGGTCGGTCTTGGGACCGATCAGCGAGGCCATCGCGCCCTTGCCCACCGGCACGGCGCGCTGCATGGCCTGGCCGCGCAGCTTCAGCAGGCGGGCCGTGTCCGACAGGCTGATCGCCCCGACCGCCGCCAGGGCCGAGTATTCGCCCAGCGAGTGACCGGCGACGAAGCCGGCCTTGGTCACATCGACGCCGAACTCGACCTTCAGCGCCCGCGCCGCCGCGACCGAAACCGCCATCAAGGCCGGCTGGGCGTTTTCGGTCAGGGTCAGCTGGTCTTCCGGGCCTTCGCGCATCAGGTCGAACAGCTTCTGGTTCAGCGCGTCGTCGACCTCGGCGAAGACGTCGCGTGCGCTGGCGAAAGCCTCGGCGAGAGCTGCGCCCATGCCGACGCTCTGGCTGCCCTGACCGGGGAAGAGAAGCGCGAGGGTCATAAAGGAACGATCCGTGGTCCGTTGATTCAAGGCGCCGAGGGGTAGGCGAAACCCTCCCCTACGGCAAGAAGAACGGCGGATCGTCCCTCTTCAGTCCTTGATTTCAGCGGTGCAGGGACGGTCGTCCGGCCCCGCCGCGCCGTCGCAACGGCGCAACGCCAGCAGGCTCTGATCACTCTCGGTCAGGCGATTACGACCGTCCGCGCCCCGCGTCAGGGTGAAGGCGTCGTACAGCTGTCCCGTAGCGGTGAAGGCGCGGAACGACAGACGGTCGGCCTCCACGTCGATCAACTGGTACAGCTCGGTGTTTTCGGCAGCACGAACGGGCTGGGTGTCCGCGCGGTCGTTCAGACCGTACATCTTGGAGCCGGTGACCGAGACGACATAGACCGGTCCCTGCGGACGCCCCGCCGCGCTGTCGGCGCGCGAAGCCTCGGCCCCGGCCGGGTTGGAGACGCGACCGTAGCAGTGGTCGTGGCCCTGCAGCACCAGATCGATATTGCGGGCGTCGAAGATCGGCTTCCATGCCGCCTTCAGCTCTTCCGTGTCTTCGGGTCGAGCGCAGGTGTAGATGGGCTGGTGGAACAGGGCGACGTTCCAGCGCGCAGGGCTGCTGGCCAGCGTCGCGTCCAGCCAGCGCGTCTGCGCCTCCAGCCCGCCCAGATCCAGCGCCGCCGTGCCGTCCAGAACGATGAAGCGCACGCCCTGATAGTCGACGAAGTAGCTGGTCGCCTTGACGCCCTCGGCGCCGTTATCCGGCAAGGCGAACTGCAAAGCCCAGTGCGGCCCCAGGACGCGCGTTTCCTCGCCGCCAGGCAGGATATGATCGATATACTCGTGATTGCCGGTCGCCGGCAGCTGCGGCGTCATGGCGAAGGCGCGACCGCCGGCCTCGGTCCATTCGCCCCACTCGTCGTCGTGAACCTTGACCTCGCGCTGAGCCACCAGATCGCCGGCATGGACAACCAGAGCCGCCGGCCCCGCCTCCTTGAAGGCCGAGCGGATCACGCGCGAGCCGATCTCGAGGATGTCGTTCTGGGTGTCCCCCAGATAGATGAAGCGGAAGGGCGCGAACTCCGCCTTGGCCGTGCGGAACGGCAGCCACTCGCTCCAGCCGTCGGCGGCGCGGACACGATAGACATAGCGGGTGTCGGGTTTCAGGCCGTCAAAACGGACCTGATGATAGAGGGCCTGACCGTTCTCGTTCTGGATCGGGGCCGTGGTTCCTGCCACGGTGCGAGCGGTAAAGCCCAGCAACGGGCCGTCGATCTCCTCGGCGATCTGGGCTTCGGCGGCGGTCTGACGCGTGTCGGTGCGCCAGGCTACGCCTGCGCCGCGCGCGGCGTCGGCGGCGGGGCTCAGCACAATGCGGTCAGCCCAGCCCTTGGCGGCCCAGCGACCGTTCGGCGCGTGCAGCGGCGGCGGCAGCGGATCGGGGTCCGGCGGGGCGACGGTCTGGGCCATCGACGGCGCGGCGGCCATCAGGACAGCGGCGGCAGCCAAGAAGGCGGCGGACAGTTTCATGGAAGTCTCCCCGATAGTCTGGGGCGACGAGGTAGCCGCCTAATGCAACGGTTCGCCGGGGCTTTTGTGAAACTCCTGCGAGGATTGCGCCGTCTACGACGGGATCAGACCGATCAGTTCCTTGCTCGCCAGAACGGCAAACAGGATCGCCGCGGCCGCCAGCAGGCTATTGGACACCCAGTGGCTGCGCCATTCCCTCGGCACGCGTTCGCTGTTCAACAGCCACAGCAATGTCCCGGCCAGGAAGGGCATGAACAGGCTGCCCAGCACCCCATAGGCCACGATCAGGCCGAACGGTCGCTCGATGAAGAGCAGGGACATGGGCGGGAAGGTCAGCCACAAAGCATAGGCGCGGAACGCCTTGCTCTTGTCGCCCCGAGCCTTCGGATCGTCAAAGCGGCCCCGCACATGGGCGGTGAAGTCGGCGAACATCAGGCTGACGCCCTGCCAGACGCCCAGCAGGCTGGAGAAGCTGGTGGCCCAGAAGCCGACCAGGAAGAGGATGGAGACCGGCCGCCCGAACCGCTCTCTCAGCACCTGATCCAGATCCAGCAGTCCCCGGTCGCCGCTCTTCAGCGCGATGCCCGCCGCGTGCAGCAGCTCGGCCCCGACGATCAGCATGGCCACCACGAAGACCCCGGTCACGACATAAGCGACCCGGTTGTCCAGCCGCATCACAGCCATCCAGCCCGGCCCCTTCCAGCCCTTGGCGTTCAGCCAATAGCCATAGGCCGCCATGGTGATAGTCCCGCCCACCCCGCCGATCAGGCCCAGGGTATAGAAGACCGACCCCTGTGGCAGTCTTGGCCACAGGCCGGTCAGCAGGGCCGGAATATCAGGCGTCACGATCACCGCCAGACCCACGACGGTGACGAACATCACCCCGACACAGGCGGTCATCACCTTCTCGAACAGGCCGTAACCGCCGAACCAGACGAAGGTCAGCCCCGCGATCCCGCTCAACATGCCCCAGACCTTGAGGTCCAGCGCCGGGAACAGGGCCGCCAGCGGCAGGGCCGTCGCCGTCATGGCCGCCGCCCCGTAAACAAAGCCCCAGATGACGACGTAGAGGCCGAAATAAAGCCCGGCCCAGTTCAGCCTCCGGCCGATGGCGCCGGGCAGCAGCCCCTGCCCCAGGCTGGACCAGCCGTCGAAGATCGTGCGCTCACTGGCCAGGGTCCAGCGGCCCACGGCCTCGGCCAGGGCGATCTTCAGCACCGTGCCGATGATGGCCGCCCATAATAGAGCGTAGCCGAAGCGCGAGCCGGCGATCAGGGTCGCCACCAGATCTCCGGCCCCCACGCCCGTCGCCGCGACGACGATGCCGGGCCCGATCAGGGACCAGCGCCTTTTCAGAAAGGCGTTCGGCTCGGATGAAGTCATGCGGCGTCTCCGGTCAGGCGCAGACCATCCGCTGTTTCGGCTGCGCTTGGCAACGCGGGTCGGTCAGCCTTGCTCTGACGGGCTTTTTCGCCTATACGCGCCGCCTTTCCAGGGCTTCGGTCCTGTTGCGGAACGCCAAAGGGTTCGGGAAGTCATCCCGGCCGCCGCTTCAGGAGCCATCGTGGACAGGACTACCCGGTCCCATTCACGCCGATGCCCACAAGGGAGACTACCGCATGGCTCTTTACGAGCACACGGTCATGACGCGCCAGGATATCTCGGCGCAACAGGCCGAAGCGCTGAACGACACCATCAAGGCTCTGATCGAAGAAGGCGGCGGCAGCGTCGCCAAGATCGAGTACTGGGGTCTGCGCAACCTGACCTACCGGGTCAAGAAGAACCGCAAGGCTCACTATTCCCTGCTCGCCATCGACGCCCCGGCCGCCGCCGTGGCCGAAGTCGAGCGTCAGCTGTCGCTGAACGAAGACGTTCTGCGTTGGCTGACCGTCCGCGTCGAGGAACTCGACCTGGAACTGTCGCCCCTGCTGGCCCGTCGTGAACGTGAGCGCGATCGCGATCGCGCCCCGCGCGCCGACGAAGCTGCGGCCTCGGAATAAGGAACCGGATCATGACCGACACCACCGCTCCCATCCCGGGCGCCCCGGCCGGCTCCGGCTCGGCCGGCCGTCGTCCCTTCTACCGTCGCCGCAAGGTCTGCCCGTTCTCGGGCGCCAATGCGCCGAAGATCGACTACAAGGACGTGAAGCTGCTGCAGCGTTACGTTTCCGAACGCGGCAAGATCGTGCCCTCGCGCATCACCGCCGTTTCCGCCAAGAAGCAACGCGAACTGGCCAAGGCCATCAAGCGCGCTCGCTACCTGGCCCTCCTGCCGTACGTGGTGAAGTAAGATGAAGGTCGTTCTGCTGGAACGCGTCGAGAACCTCGGCGCCATCGGCGACGTCGTCACCGTCAAGGACGGCTTCGCTCGTAACTACCTGCTGCCGCGCGACAAGGCTCGCCGCGCGACCTCGGCCAACCTCAAGGCGTTCGAACTCGACCGCGCGGCTATCGAAGCCCGCAACGAGAAGAACAAGGCCGAAGCTCAGAAGGTCGCCGACAAGATCGACGGCCAGACCTACGTCATGATCCGTCAGGCCGGTGAAACCGGTCACCTGTACGGTTCGGTCGCCGGTCGCGACGTGGCTGAAGTCATTCAGTCCGAAGGCGGCAAGGTCGAGCGTTCGCAAGTCGTGCTGAACGTCGCGATCAAGGCCCTGGGCGTCCACGAAGTGCCGGTTCGCCTGCACCCCGAGGTCCGCGCCACGGTCAAGATCAACATCGCTCGTTCGGCTGAAGAAGCCGAGCGTCAAGCGAAGGGCGAGGATGTCATCCGCGCCCAGTTCGACGACGAGCGTAACGCCGCCGAACAAGCCGCCCAAGAACTGATCGAAGGCGGCGCCGGTCAACAAGAAGGCTTCGGCGACGAAGCCTGATCTGTCGACTGACGGTATCGATCAAGGGGCGTGTCCTTCGGGACGCGCCCCTTTTTCTTGGCTCGATTATTTAGTTTTTCTAATTATTAGGCGATATATTCTCGATATTCCACGCCGCTTTCGCACCGCAATATCGCCATGGCTCATCCTCCCCGATGGGCAGGAGACGATGATGCGAATGCGCCTGTACGCCACAACACACCGCCCGGTCCTTCGACCGACGCGATGTCCAGCCCGCCGCTGATCGCCCTTCGGCCGGTCCGCCGCCGGCCCTGACCACCCAGACAATCGACGCAGCCTCACGGCGCCGCTCAACGGCGCCGCCCGCCGCCTTGCGTCCAATCAGAAAAGCTGACCTCTCGAGATGACCTTCGCCTATCGTTCCAGTCTGTTCCTCGCGGCATCCGGCGCCGCCCTGCTGATCGCGGGCGCCGCCTCGGCTCAAGAAGCGCCCGACGACGCCACCTCGGTTGATGACATCGTCGTCACCGGCAGCCGCGTGCCCAGCCGCTCGCGCCTCGACACCCTGGCCCCCGTCGATGTCGTGACCGCCGAGACCCTGTCGAACCGCGGCACCACCGAGTTCGCCGCCGCCCTGGCCCAGACCGTGCCGTCGCTTAGCTTCGCCCGTCCTTCGGCCAATGACGGCTCGGACTCCATCCGTCCCGCCACACTGCGCGGCCTGTCGCCGGATCAGACCCTGGTCCTGCTGAACGGCACGCGCCGCCACGCCTCGGCCCTGGTCAACGTCAACGGCACGGTCGGGCGCGGCTCGGCCGCCGTCGACCTGAACGCCATCCCGACCGGCGCCCTGGACCGGGTCGAGGTCCTGCGCGACGGCGCCTCGGCGCAGTACGGCTCGGACGCTATCGCCGGCGTCATCAACCTGCGCCTCAAGGAGGCCCGCGAGGGCGGCGGCGCCAGCGTCACCTACGGCCAGTACGCCACGACCGTGAAGACCGCGCGCGGCGAGCGCGACGAGACCGACGGCCGCACCGTCACCGCCTCGGCATGGCAGGGCCTGGGTCTCGGGTCCGACGGCTTCCTGACCCTGTCCGCCGAGTACCTGAACCGCGAGCCGACCAACCGTTCGGATCTGGATCCGCGCGTCACCCCCAACGCCGTGACCGCCCGCCTGGGCGACCCCGAGGTCGAGCAGTGGACGGTCTTCGCCAACGCCGGCAAGCCTTTGGCCGCGGGCTGGGACGCCTACGGCTGGGCCGGCTATCAGGACCGCGACAGCGAAGGCGCCGCCTTCCCTCGCCTGGCCAACAACGCCAACAACGTCCCCGCCGTCTATCCCAACGGTTTCCTGCCCAAGATCGCCATCAACTCGAAGGATCTGTCCCTGGCAGGAGGCGTGAAGGGCGAGATCGCTGGCTGGAACGCCGACTTCAGCCTGGTCTATGGCCGCAACGCCCTGGATTTCCGCACCGAGGACTCGCTGAACGCCACCTATGGCGCGGCCTCGCCGACCAGCTTCGATTCCGGCAGCCTGATCTATGACCAGCTGGTCTTCGGCGCCGACTTCACCCGTCAGTTCGAGGTCGGCCTCGGCGGCCCGCTGAACTTCGCCTGGGGTCTGGAGGCCCGTCGCGAGGGCTACAAGATCGAGGCCGGTCAGCCGGAATCCTGGAACCGCGGCCCGCTGGGCGGCAACACCGCCCTCGCCGGCGGCGCGCAGGGTTTCGTCGGCTTCCAGCCCTCGAACGAGGTGGACGAAGACCGCGACGCGGTCGCCCTCTACGCCGACGTGGAAATCCCGCTGACCGACAAGTTCACGGTCGAGGGCGCCCTGCGGGTCGAGGACTATTCCGACTTCGGCGACGCCCAGACCGGCAAGCTGGCCGCGCGCTATGACTTCAGCCCCAACTTCGCCCTGCGCGGCTCGGTCTCGACCGGCTTCCGCGCGCCGTCGCTGCAGCAGAGCTTCTTCACCTCGACCTCGTCGGTGATCCAGAACGGCGCCGTGGTCGAAACCGGCACCTTCCCCGCCACCAGCGCCGTCGCCACGGCCCTGGGCGCCAAGGCGCTGAAGCCTGAGACCTCGACCAACTATTCGCTGGGCGCGGTGGTCCGCTTGGGCGACTTCGACCTGACGGTGGACGCCTACAAGATCACCATCGAGGACCAGATCGTCCTGTCCGAACTGATCAACCGCAGCTTCTCGCCCCAGGTCGCGGGTCTGCTGGACCCGCTGGGCGTCCAAGCGGCGCGCTTCTTCCTCAACGGCGTGACGACCGAGACCGAGGGCGTGGACGTGGTGGGCCGTTATCGCCTGCGCACCGAAAGCGTCGGCGACTGGGACTTCACCGTCGCCGCCAACGTCAACGACGTCAGCGTGACCAGGCTGCCGACCTCCTCCTCGGTGCTGAACCCGGTGCCGACCCTGTTCGCCCGCAGCCGCATCCTCACCATCGAGGAAGGCACGCCGGATACGAAGGTCTCAGGCTCGGCGGACTGGAAGTTCGGCCGCTGGGGCGCAACGGCGCGGGCGACCTACTACGCCGACGTGCTGCAGGCCGGCTCGACCCCGGCCAACGACTACTCGACCGGGGCCAAGACCACGGTCGATCTGGAAGGCCGTTTCCAGTTCACCGACCGCGTCGGCCTGGCCGTGGGCGTGGACAACGTCTTCGACGAATACCCGGACTTCGTGCCCGCGACGCTGAACAGCAACGGGGTTCTGGGCTTCCCCTACTACTCTCCGTTCGGCTTCAACGGCCGCTACGGCTACGCCCGCCTGAGCGTGAAGTGGTGACGGCGGCGGGACCCGAGCGCGAGGGAGTTCTCCCCTCCGGCTCGCGCCGGGCCCTGCTGGTCGGGGGCGGCGTGGCGGCTGCGGCGGCGACCGCCGCAGCCGTCTCGTCCCGCCCGGCCGAAGCGGCGGTTCAGGTGGGCGACGACAGCACCCTCAGCCCATGGGGCGCGCGCCCCAAGGGTCCGCCCGAGCCGCTGCCGCGCGGCATTGATCTGCCGACTGCGCCGCGCGCCTACACCGAGATCAGCAGCTATCACGCCCATATCTATTTCAACGAGGACACGGCCTATCGCGCGGCTCAGCTGCGCGACTGGGTCATCCATCGCTTTCAGGTCGAGCTGGGCGAGTGGAACGAGGGGCCGCGCGGCCCGCACACCACGCCCTCCTTCTACTTCGGCTTCGCCAAGGAACAGGTTCCGACCGTCATTCCGTGGCTGATGCTGAACCATCTGGGGCTGAAGATCCTGATCCACCCCAACACCGACGATCCCTATGCCGACCACCTGATCAACGCCCTGTGGATCGGCGAGACGCAGCCGGTGAACGCCTTTCGCATGGCGCGCTCGGCCAAGGCGGCGGGCGGCGACATCGAACGGATCTATCCCAACACCCTGCCGACGGTTCCGCTAGAGACCTGACAGCGTTCATCGAGCATTCATCGCAGGGGCGAGAAGCTGGGCCGTTCCAATCGGAGGGGTCCGCATGAAGAAGGCCACGCTCGTCCTCGCTCTCGCCGCCAGCCTGTGGGCCGGCAGCGCCAGCGCCATGACGGTTCAGGAGTTCCTGACGTCCGCCAACCGAATCCCGCGCAATCCGACCGCCCTGCTGCGGTCGGACACGCGACGCCTGATGAACGAGGTCAAGCAGGCCTTCACCGCTGTGCGTGGCGAACAGGACGCCGCGCGGACCGCAGGTCGCCGCCCGGCCACCTGTATGCCCGAGAAGGTCAGCCTGTCCGCCGACGCCTTGCTGGCCCGCTTCAACGCCATCCCCCAGGCGCGGCGCAACATCAGCGTGACCCAGGCCGTGCGGGAATGGATGGCGGCGGAGCATCCCTGCCCGGCCTGACCCCCGCTGATCCGTCAGGGGTTTTCAGGACCGTCCACAGACGGCGTCGGATGGTCCCCATGACAGCGACGGCCGCATCTGACGTACGAGCCGGTTAGGGCTATGCGTATTTCAATGAACGCCTTCGCCCCCATGCCCTACGGAAACGCCGATCAGGTCTCCGTCTCGTCGATGCCCCACAACCTAGAGGCGGAGCAGGCGCTGCTGGGCTCGCTGATGTTCGACAACGCCGTGTTCGAGCGGCTGAGCGACCGTCTGCGCGGCTCACATATGTATGAGCCTTTCCACCAGCGACTGTTCGACGCGATCGAAGACCACATCCGTCAGGGCCTGCTGGCCGAGCCGACCATCCTGATGGAGCGCTTCAAGCAGGACCCCGCCTTCCACGAGTTCGGCGGCCTGCGCTACCTCGCCGATCTGGTGGACCGCGCGCCCCCGGCGGCCAATGCGCCCGACTACGCCCGCGTCATCTATGACCTGGCCCTGCGCCGCGACCTGATCCGCATCGGCGGCGAGATGATCAAGGAGGCGCCCAACCCGGACACGCCCGCCGACGAGCAGATCGAACAGGCCGAACAGACCCTCTATTCGCTGGCCGAGACGGGCAAGCCCTCGTCCGGCTTCGTCAACTTCTCCACCGCCCTGGCCGGCGCCGTGGAAATGGCGGGCGAGGCCTATCAGCGCGAAGGCAAGCTGGCCGGTCTGGCCACCGGCCTGGTCGACCTGGACCGCAAGCTGGGCGGCCTGCACCCGTCCGACCTTCTGATCCTCGCCGGCCGTCCGTCGATGGGTAAGACGGCGCTGGCGACCAACATGGCCTTCAACGTCGCCCGCGCCTATCAGTGGGAGCCGACGCCCGAGGGCCGCAAGACGGTCAACGGCGGCGTCGTGGCCTTCTACTCGCTGGAAATGAGCGCCGAACAGCTGGCCATGCGTATCCTGGCCGACGCGTCCGGCGTGTCGTCGGACAAGCTGCGTAAGGGCGAGATCGACGCCTCGGACTTTGGCAAGCTGCGCGACGCGGCGGTCGAGATCGGCGAGAGCCCCCTCTACATCGACGCCACCGGCGGCATTTCCATCTCCAAGCTGGCGGCGCGCGCGCGACGGCTGAAGCGGATGGAGCACGGCCTGGACCTGATCATCGTCGACTACCTTCAGCTGGTGACGACGGGCGAAGGCGGCGGCCAGAAGAACCGCGTGCAGGAGGTGTCCGAGATCACCGGCGGTCTGAAGGCCCTGGCCAAGGAACTGGGCGTGCCGATCATCGCCCTGTCGCAGCTGTCACGTCAGGTGGAACAGCGCGACGACAAGCGGCCCCAGTTGTCCGACCTGCGGGAATCCGGCTCGATCGAGCAGGACGCCGACTGCGTCATGTTCGTCTATCGCGAAAGCTACTATCTGGGCCGCGCCGAGCCGCGCGAAGGCACCGAAGAACACCTGCAATGGCAGCAGGACATGGACCGGCTGCAAGGCCAGGCCGAGGTCGTCATCGGCAAGCAGCGCCACGGCCCCATCGGCATCGTCAAGCTGGCCTTCGACGCAGACACCGTCCGCTTCGGCAACCTGGCCCACGATGATCGCTACGGCGCCTATGCGGATATTCCTGAGTAATTCGACCCAAGGGTCGTGGCGCCGCACAAATCTTGCGGCATAAGGTCTCCATGTCCCTCCCCGCCTCCCTCACCGTCGATCTCAGCGCCCTTGCGCGCAATTTCCACACCCTGCAGGGCCTGACCGGCGTGCCGGTGAATCCGGTCGTGAAAGCCGACGGCTACGGCCTGGGCGCCGCCGCCGTGGCCAAGCGGCTGATGGCCGAGGGCGCGCGGACCTTTTTCGTGGCGCGGGCGGCCGAGGGCGTGCTGCTGCGCGAGGCCGTCGGGCCTGAGCCGGTCATCTATGTGCTCGACGGGTGCCACGGCCAATCGGCGGCCTTGATCAAGACGGCGAACCTGCGCCCCGTGTTGAACCAGCCGGGCCAGATCGAGGCCTGGACGGCGGCGGGCGGCGGGGCCTGCGGCCTGCAACTGGACACCGGCATGAACCGACTGGGCTTCCGCATCGAGGACGCGCCCGATCCCTTCGAGGGGCTCGAGCTGGTGATGACCCACCTGGCCTGCGCCGACGAGCCCGCCAACCCGATGAACCGCGCCCAGCGCGACGCCTATGCCGCGGCGGTTACGCGCTATCCGGACGTGACGCGATCCTTCGCCAACTCGGGCGGCTGTTTCCTGGGGCCGGACTTCGCCTTTGACGTGGTGCGGCCAGGCATCTGCCTCTACGGCGGCGGGCCCGAGGGCAGGCCCGACAGCCGCATAGCCCCCGTCGCCACTCTGAACGCCCAGATCATGCAGGTGCGCGACGTGCCTGCGGGCGAGACGGTCGGCTATTCGCAGGGCTATCGCGCCGAATCTCCGATCCGCGTGGCGACCTGCGGCACCGGCTATGCTGATGGCGTCATGCGCAGCAACAGCCCGCGCGGTCAGGTCTGGGTGGCGGGCCAACTTCGCTCCATCATCGGCCGGGTGTCGATGGACGTGCTGGCGGTGGACGTCACCGGCCTGGATGTGGCGGCCGGCGACACGGTCGAGATCTTCGGCGCCCATCGTCTGGTGGACGACGCGGCGACGGCGGCGGGAACCATCAGCTACGAAATGCTGACCTCGATCACGCCGCGCGTGCCGCGCCTCTACGTCGGCTAGGCCCTAGCTCAGCGCCAGCGCGCCCAGACCGATCGTGCCGACCACGAAGCTGGCCACGACAGCGGCGGCGATGGCGCTGACCACCATCCACAGCACGATGGCCGAGATGACGACGACGGCGGTGTAAGCCAAGGCCTTGTCCTGCGGCGCCTTCATCACGGTCGGCAGGCCGAGATAGAGCAGGTAGAAGCCGTAGAGGCCCAGCAGCCCGCCCAGCCAGGCCAGCGCCGGGAACAGATTGAAGATCGAGGCCGTCCACGCCGCCGTCATCGAATAGACGGCCACCTTCATCGACTGCACCTTGTCCTTGGTCCCGTTGAAGGTCGGGGCCAGGGCGTCGATGATCAGGCCTAGAACGAAGACCGACACCAGCGACAGACCCCAGGTGACGATGGCGCCCAGCAGGCCGCCGACCATCGGCGTGCGCATCACCGAGCCGAAGATGTGGATCGGGAACAGTTGCCCGCCGATCAGGCTCGCGACCGGACCGATGGCGGCCAGGATCATGGCGTAGCGGGCGAACAGGCTGCGCGTCGTGGCGTATTCCGCCTCGATGACCGGCCATTCCAGCTTGGGCCGCATCAGGATGTTCTGCACGCGGGCGACGAGGCCCGGATCAATGGCGGGCGGGTTGGGAGCGGTCATGAAAGGCCTCGGCGGGGGTGAGTCGTAACGACGCTATAGCTTGGCAGGATGACGGGCATATGAGGCTGGATGCAAGTCGGCCGCCCACCCTGCGTCAGACCCGGACGCAAGCCCGCGCATGCCCCCTCGCCCGCGCCGCGATTCCTGCTAGGTCAGGAGCCATGGCGCGCGACACCCTTCTCTATGTCTGTCAGTCCTGCGGGGCGGTTCATTCCAAATGGGCGGGCCAATGCTCGGCCTGCGGTGAATGGAACTGTCTGGCCGAGGAGTCCAAGTCGGCCCCGCCCGGCGCGATGAAGCCCGCCTCGACGTCGCGCGGACGCGGCCTGCAGTTCGAGACCTTGCAATCCGACACGCCCGAGCCGCCCCGCATCGTCACCGGCGTGACCGAGTTCGACCGCGTCTGCGGCGGCGGCGTGGTGCCAGGCTCGGCCATCCTGCTGGGCGGCGACCCGGGCGTCGGCAAGTCGACCCTGCTGCTGGAGGTCACGGCCAAGGCCGCCCGCAACGGCGCCCGCGTGGCCTATATCTCTGGCGAAGAAGCCATCGAGCAGATCCGCGCCCGCGCCAAGCGCATGGGGGTGGCCGACGCCGCCGTGTCGCTGGCGTCCGCGACGGCCCTGCGCGAAATCCTGACGACGCTGAAGCGCGACAAGTTCGACATCGTCATCATCGACTCCATCCAGACCCTGTGGTCCGACGCCCACGAGGCTGGGCCCGGCTCGGTGACCCAGGTCCGCGCCTGCGCCGCCGAACTGGTGCGGCTGGCCAAGGACGGCGGCCCGGCCATCGTCCTGGTCGGCCACGTCACCAAGGACGGCCAGATCGCCGGACCGCGCGTGGTCGAGCACATGGTCGACGCCGTGCTCAGCTTCGAGGGTGAGCGCGGCTACCCTTTCCGCATCCTGCGCGCGGGCAAAAACCGTTTCGGCGCCACCGACGAGATCGGCGTCTTCGAGATGAGCGACGTCGGTCTGCGCGAAGTCACCAACCCCTCCGCCCTCTTCCTCGGCGAAGGCAAGGACCGGGCGCCGGGCGCCGCCGTCTTCGCGGGCATCGAGGGCTCGCGACCGGTTCTGGTTGAGATCCAGGCCCTGGTCGCGCCCTCGGCCTACGGCACGCCAAGACGCGCGGTCGTCGGCTGGGACAACGGCCGTCTCGCCATGCTGCTGGCCGTGCTGGAGGCGCGCTGCGGCCTCGGCTTCGGCGACAAGGACGTCTATCTGAACATCGCCGGGGGCTTGCGGATCAACGAACCCGCCGCCGATCTGGCCGCCGCCGCCGCCTTGATCAGTTCCGCGCTGGACAAGCCCCTGCCGCAGGGCTGCGTCGTCTTCGGCGAGATCGGCCTTTCGGGCGAAGTCCGGGCCGTCAATCGCGCCGAGGCCCGGCTGAGGGAGGCCAAGAAGCTGGGCTTCGACCGCGCCCTTGCCCCGGCCCAGGCCAAGGACAAGGTCAAGAAGGGCGACGTGGCCCTGACAACCGCCAGCCTGCTGACCGAGGTGGTCGAGCGAATCTCGCAAAACCGCTATTGAGGCGGCCTCCCTTGCTTCAACGATTGCAGCGCGCGTGACCGGTTACGACGTCTTTGTCATCCTTGTGCTTCTGGCCTCCGGCGCCGCCGGCTGGTTCCGGGGCGGCGTGCGCGAGTTGACGGCCTTCTTCAGCTTCTTCCTGGCGGGCTTGTTGGCCCTGATCACCCTGCCGTGGACCGCGCCGTTCGGGCGCTCGCTGGTCGATCCCGACTGGGCCGGGTCGGTGCTGGCCGTGGGCCTGACGTTTCTGATTCTCTATTTCGGCCTGCGCCTGCTCGGCGCTGCTGTTTCCAAAGGCGCGCGCGGCAATGCGCTGGGCGCCTTCGATCAGGTCTTCGGTCTGGCGCTGGGCGCCGTGCGGGCCCTGGCCCTGATCGGGGCAGTGCACCTGACCGTCATGGGGATCATGTCCGACAATCCCCCGCGCTGGCTGACGGGAGCGGCCCTGTCGCCCGTTAGCGAAGGCTCGGCCAAGGCCATTCAGGTCGTCCTGCCGACGCTCGGAAAGGGCGCCGACGCCTTGACTCCCGTGGTCGGTTCTTCCGTCCGCGAAGGGTTTTCCGATCAATAGCCTTGCCCTCGACGCAATGGCGGACTACGTGCGCGGCGCCGCCGCCTGAGTTATCCTGTCCCGGTCATCGGAGCCTGACGATGCGCCACCATATCGCCGATCCCATCGTTCACCGCGAACACTGGCGCGAGCCGGAGGATGACCAGCTGCGGCTGGAATGCGGTGTCTGCGGCGTCTGGGGCGCGCCCGAGAATGAAGCCTCCTCCATCGTCGCACTGGGCCTGCACGCCCTGCAGCATCGGGGGCAGGAAGCCTGCGGCATCGCCAGCGTCAGCGACGAACGCTTCTACACCGAGCGCCATCAGGGCCTCGTCGGCGAGGCCTTCGGCAACGCCGAGTTGACCACCCGCCTGCCCGGCGGCGCTGCGGTCGGCCACACCCGCTATTCCACCGCCGGCGGCAGCTTCCTGCGCAACATCCAGCCAATGTTCGCGGATCTGGATCAGGGCGGCATCGCCATCGCCCACAATGGCAACCTGACGAATTTCAAATACCTGCACGCGCAGTTGGTCTCTGAAGGCGCCATCTTCCAGTCCACGTCGGACTCTGAGGCCATCCTTCACCTGATCGCCCGCAGCCGTAAGGCCAAGATCGTCGACCGGTTCATCGACGCCCTGGGCCGGATCGAAGGCGGCTACGCCCTGGTCGCCCAGACCCGCTACAAGATGATCGGCGCGCGCGACCCGCTGGGCATCCGCCCGCTGGTGCTGGGCAAGGTGGGTGAGGCCTGGGTGCTGGCCTCCGAGACCTGCGCGCTAGACACCATCGGCGCCACCTTCATCCGCGACATCGAACACGGCGAAGTCGTCGTGATCGACGAGGACGGCCTGACCTCGATCAAGCCCTTCCCCGCCCGCGCCGCCCGTCCCTGCCTGTTCGAGTATGTCTATTTCGCCCGCCCCGACAGCGTGGTGAACGGCCGCTCGGTCTACAACGTCCGCAAGGAAATGGGCCGTCGTCTGGCGCGCGAGTTCGAGGTCGAGGCAGACATTGTCGTGCCTGTGCCGGACTCGGGCGTGCCTGCCGCTCTCGGCTACGCGCAAGAAAGCGGCATTCCGTACGAAGTGGGCATCATCCGCAGCCACTATCTGGGCCGCACCTTCATCCAACCCAGCCAGGGCGCCCGGCAAAAGGGCGTGCGAATGAAGCACAGCCCCAACCGTTCGGCGCTGGAAGGCAAGCGTGTGGTCCTGATCGACGACTCGATCGTTCGCGGCACCACCTCGCTGAAGCTGGTTCGCGCCGTGCGCGCGGCCGGCGCCAAGGAGGTCCACCTGCGCTCGGCCAGCCCGCAGATCCTCTTCCCCGACTTCTACGGCATCGACATGCCCGAGCGGACGCAACTGATGGCCGCGACCCACACCATGGACGAGATGCGCGCCATCCTGGAGGTCGATTCGCTCGGCTTCCTGTCTATCGACGGCCTCTACGACGCTCTGGGCGCCGGGCCGCGTGACGCCGCCAATCCACAGTTCACGGACCACTATTTCACCGGCGACTATCCCACCCGCCTGCTGGACCGCGAAATCGAAGAAGGCGGCCGCGATGCGAAGGGCGGGCAACTTTCCCTGCTGGTGACCGCTTAAGGCGGTATGATCCAACTCGGCTACTTCACCCTCGACACCCCTGACATCGAAAGGGCTCGCGCCTTCTACGCGGGCCTGTTCGACTGGACCTTCGACGAAGCCGCCTCGCACCCGGCCTATGCCCATGTGAAGGACTCGGACCCGGCCTTTGGAATCACCAAGAGCGAGCACCGGGCCTTTTCGCATCTCTACTTCCGCGTGGACGACATTCACGCCGCCTGCGACCGCGTCCGGGCGCTGGGTGGACACGCGGCCATGCCGGCCGAGAGCCCGTCGGGCCTGTCCGCCATCGCCAGTGACGATCAGGGCGTCAGCTTCAGCCTGTGGCAACCGGCGCCGGGATACTGAAGCGAGGCTGAGCCTTTCGCCCGACGTCGGGGCGCGCTATCAGCGGGCCATGTCCGAACACGCTTCCCTCCCCCTCGCCAACCGCATCGCCCTGGTCGTCGGGGCCTCGCGCGGCATCGGTTACGAGACCGCCCTGGCTCTGGCCAAGGCCGGCGCCCACGTCGTGGCCGCCGCGCGTACCCAAGGCGGTCTGGAAGAGCTGGACGACGCCATCTTCGCCGCCACCGGCCAGCACGCCACCCTGGTCCCGTTCGACCTGGTGGACGGCGGCGCCATCGACCGCCTGGGCGGCGCCCTGTTCGAACGTTTCGGCAAGCTAGACATCTGGGTTCAGGCCGCCGCGACCATGGGCCCGTCGGGTCTTACGCCGGTCGCCCACGCCGAACCGCGCGAGTTCGCCAAGGTCGAGAAGATCAATTTCACTGGCGTCTATCGCCTGATCCGCTCGCTGGAACCGCTGCTGCGCGCCTCGGACGCCGGGCGCGCCATCTATCTGACCACCAGCGTCGCTGCTGACCCGCGCGCCTTCTGGGGCATGTACGCCGCCACCAAGGCCGGGGCCGAGAACCTGGTGAAATGCTGGGCCGACGAAGTCGAAAGCACGCCCATCCGCGTCGCCGTGGTCGATCCGAGCCGTATGCGCACCCAGTTGCGCGCCCAGGCCTTCCCGGGCGAAGATCCCGAAGTCCTGCCCCATCCTTCGGAGATCGGCCCCCTGATGGTCCAACTGGCCCGCCCCGACCTCACCCCGCCCCTGACCATCAGCTTCAAGGATTGGAAGCTGGGCCGGTCGGCGGACGCCCTGGTCTAGGCTCGTCCATGTCGATCCAGTCGCCGGGGGGGCGACTATCAGGACCGACGAGGCCAAACCTTCGATTGACGCCTGATGCGACGTCGCGTCCCGCCCCCGTGGCGCGCGCGACCCCCTATAGCGACATCCTGGCCTTTCTGGCCTCGGTGCTGATCGTTCTGATCTATTCCCAGGCCTGGGCTGCGCCGATGACCGGCTATGGTCTGAGGTCGGCCGACTTCCTGCGCAACGGCTTCTACCCCGCCTACGCCCTGGCGGTCGGACTGTTTCTGATCCGACCCGGCACGGCGCTGAGGGCGCTTGCTTGCTCTCCCCTGCTGATCCTGCTGTTGCTGTTGACGACCGCCTCGGTGGCCTGGTCGATCATGCCGGACGTGACGCTGCGCCGGGTGTTCGCCCTTGTGTTCACCACCTTGGGCGGCGTGGCGCTGGCGGCGCGCTGGCGCTGGGCCACGCTGACCGAGATTCTCGCCTCGGCCATGGCCGTGATGATGGTCGCCTCCCTCTTCCTCGGCGCCCTGCTGCCTGACTGGGGCCGAATGCATGAACTTTTCCCGGGGGCCTGGCGCGGCCTTTGGCTGGAAAAGAACGCCCTCGGCGAGAACATGGGGCTGGCCGCCATCTGCATGACCGCCGCCGCAGTCATGGTCCCGCAGCGACGTCGGCTGTGGCTGGTCTGCGCCGCCATCGCCTCGGCCCTGGTGCTCCTGTCGACCTCCAAGACGGGACTGGTTGTGCTGGTGCTGTCCTTCGCCAGCATGGGCTTCGTCGCCCTTGTTCAGGCCGGGCCCAAGCGCGCTATCGTCGGCACGTGGCTGGCTGTCGTGGTCGTTTGCGCCGCCCTCCTGATCGTCGCCACGCGCAGCGATTTGATCTTCGACCTGCTCGGCAAGGACGCCACCCTGACCGGCCGCACGGAGATCTGGAGCGGCATCATGCACCAGATGCAACAGCGACCGTGGACCGGTTTCGGCTACGGCGTGGTCTGGGACGACGCCTCGCCCGGGGGGGCCAAGGCCTGGATCGCCCACGAAGCCAGGTTCAGCGCCGCCCATGCCCACAGCGGCTGGCTGGAAGTTTATCTGGCCCTGGGCATACCCGGCGTCATCCTGCTTGCGGCCTGGATGATCGAGATGTGGGGTCGGGCCCTGTGGGCGGCCTACGCCCGGCCATCGGGCTGGCTGCTGATGCCGATGATGACGGCCTACACGCTGACCATGCTGACCGAGAGCATCACCATGAACTGGCACAACATCCGGTGGGTGCTGTTCGTGGCCCTGGCGCTAAAGGCGGTCATCGGCGATCAGGACTCCCCCGCCCGCGTCGTCCCGGCGAACACGCGGACGCGCAGGACACGACAAGGGTCCGCCTGACCGTCGAAGCATCTCGACCCGTCTACGCCGTTGAGCCACGAAAAAGAAAAAGGGCGAGCCGTCGTCGCTGACCGCTCGCCCTAATTTTTCCCAGACTGCGCGCCCTACTTCTTGGGCGCGTGCTTCTGACCGGTGCGGATGCGGCCAGAGCGCGAGACCTGTCGGGCGCCGCCACGCGCGCCCTTCTGGACCGCGATGCTCTGGCCAGCCTTCTTGCTGGCGCCGGCTTTCAAACCGCCCAAGGCCTTCACCTTGGGCTTGATGCCCGACTTCTTCTGCTCCAGCGCCTTGCCGGGAAGATTGGACAGGGCCTCCGCGGCCTTCTCGGCCTTCAGCACCTTGCGCGGCGCGGTCTTGGCCGTGCCCTTGTAGCGCTCGGGACCGGACTTGGCGCCGCCCTCGGCATAGGGGTTGGCCGAGCCGGACTTGACCGTCAGCCGGATCGGCGTGCCGGGCAGATCGAAGCTCTCGCGCAGGCTGTTCACCAGATAGCGCTTGTAGTGCTCGGGCATGTCGCCGGCGCGGCTGGCCATCAGCACGAAGGTCGGCGGACGGGCCTTGGTCTGGGCCATGTATTTCGGCTTCACGCGCTTGCCGTCGACGGCGGGCGGCGGGTGCCTCTGGGTGGCCATGGACAGCCAGGTGTTGAGGTCCTTGGTCTTGACCTTCACCGACCAGGTTTCATAGGCCTTGATGACGGCCGGCATCAGCCGATCCACGCCGCGTCCATTGTGCGACGACAGGGCCACGAAGGGCGAGCCCTTCAATTGCGGCAGCTTGTCCTCGGCCAGGCGCTTCAGCTCGGCCATCCTGGACTGGGGCTCTTCTTCCAGATCCCACTTCGACGCCACATAGACCAGGGCGCGGCCTTCGCGCTCGACCAGGTCGGCCAGTTGCAGGTCCTGGGTGTCGAAGGCGTCGTCCTTGTCCATCACCAGCACGACAACCTCGGCGAAGGTGATGGCGCGGATGGTGTCGGCAACCGACAGCTTCTCCAGCTTCTCCTGGACGCGGGCCTTGCGGCGCATCCCGGCGGTATCGACGAAGCGGATCGCCTTGCCTTCGTATTCCCAGTCGACTGAAATGGAGTCGCGGGTGATGCCGGCCTCGGGACCGGTCAGCAGGCGGTCTTCACCCAGCAGACGATTGATCAGCGTCGACTTGCCCGCGTTCGGGCGGCCGATGATGGCGATGCGGATCGGCTTGTCGGTCTCTTCCTCTTCCTCGATGAAGACATCTTCGGAAGCGACCACAAGGGCCTGATACAGGTCGGCCATGCCCTCGCCGTGTTCGGCCGAAATGGCGACCGGCTCACCGAAGCCCAGGCTGTGGGCCTCGCCCACGCCGCCCGAGCTTTCGCGGCTCTCGGACTTGTTCGCCAGCAGGATGACCGGCTTGTGCACCTTGCGCAGACGGTCCGCGAAGATGCGGTCCAGTTGGGTCACGCCCTCGCGGGCGTCCATGGTGAACAGGATGACGTCGGCGTCCTCGATGGCCGCCTCCGTCTGTTCGCGCATGCGCGCTTCAAGGCTTTCGTCGGTGACGTCTTCGTAGCCGGCCGTGTCGATCAGCGTCAGGTCCATGTCGCCGATATTGCCGTCGGCGTAGCGACGGTCACGGGTCACGCCCGGGCGGTCATCGACCAGCGCCAAACGCTTGCCGACGAGTCGGTTGAACAGTGTCGACTTGCCCACGTTGGGCCGGCCGACGATGGCGACTTTTAGAGCCATGTCGGCTTTCTAACTCAAATTCAGAAAAAAGATCAGCGGATGCTGACCAGTTCGCCCTTGTCCGTCAGGACATAAAGGGCGCCGTTGTAGGCGGCCGGAGCGATATAGGCCGCCGCGCCCAGCCGGACGCTGGACTGCTGCGCGCCGGTTTTCGGATCAAAGGCCACGGCCTCGCCGTCCGAATTGACCAGCACCAGACGGTTCGAGGCCAGGATCGGACCCGACCAGGTCGGACGCACGGTGCGTTTGCCGAAGCCCAGGACGCCGCCTTCCTTGCGGACGCGGCCCTCGTTCAGGTCGCGGGTCCAGTAGACTTGACCGGTATCCCGGTTGACCACGGTCAGTTCGCCCGTCTTGGACACGACATAGACGACGTCGCCAACCGGCAGAGGGGCATTGACGCCGGCGACCGGCAGCGACCACTTGGCCTGACCCGAGCGGATGTCCATCGACTGCAGGACGCCCGACTGGCTGATAGCGTAGACGAAGCCGCGGCTGACGACCGGACGACCGGCGATGTCGCGAATTTCCGACAGGGCGCTGGTGCGGCTGGTGCGTGACAGGACTTCCTGCCAGACGGGCTGGCCGTTCGACGCTCGCAGCGCCACCAGTTCACCCGAGGAGAAGGGCGCCAGGACCGTGTCGCCGCTGACCGCCGGGCTGGAGGCGCGCATGATGCGGGCCGGCTCGGTGATGCCGCGATAGGACCAGTCCTGCTGGCCCGTATTCACATTGAAGGCGATCAGCTGGTTGTCGACGTCGATGACGAAGACGCGCTGACCCTGGACCGTCGGGGCGCCGTGGATCGGCAGATCGACCTTCGACGTCCAGACCACCGCCCCCGTCGCGGCGTCCAGCGCCGTCATGGAGCGATAGCCCGAGGAGACAAAGACCTTGCCGCCGCCGACGGCCACGCCGCCGCCGAAACCGCCGCCGCCTGCACCGCCGCCGAAGCCGATGCCCAGGAAGCGCGAACCACGGTCGGCCTCATCGACCTTGACGTCGGCCTTCCACAGGACCGCGCCCGTACCGGCGTCGACGGCGGTCACGCCGGCTTCGCCGTCCAGAACAAAGATCTTGCCGTTGTCGGCCACGACCGGAGCCATGACCTGACGCGTCTTGCTGGAGCCGGCGCCGATGTTGCGCTTCCAGGCGACGGTGAACTCGGGCGCGGCGATGACGTGTTCGACCGCGTTTTCGGCGTTTCCGCCCGGCTGGGTCCAGGCCGTGGCGGCCTGCGGACCCGGCAGGAAGAAGTCACGACCCGACAGAGCCGCCGAGGGCGCGAGTTGCTGTTCGAACTCCAGGATCGAGATGCGCTGACCTTCGGTCGCCTTGGCGGTGTCTTCCTTTTGTCCGCCCAGACCGAACGGCAAGGCGCTGCGCACCGTGCCGCAGGAAGCGACGGTCATGGCCAGACCGCACAGCAGGGCGACTTTCAGCGTTCGGTTCATGCGGGGCGTCCTGAAAGCGTCGATTACGGGCGAGCGGCGGCGGGCGCCGCTTCGGCAGGCGAGGCGGCCGGGGCCGCAGCCTGGGCTTGAGCCGGAGCGGCGGTCGGCGTCGGCAGGGCGACAGCGGCGCGAACGATGGCGGCCAGGCCAGCGGCCGTGCCGGCGTCCACCGCCTGTACGCCCGCCTGGGCGCGCTGGCGGATGTCGTCCGGCACGTTCTGACCCAGTTGCAGCTGAACGAAGATCTGACGCGCTTCGGCGGTCTTGCCATGCTGCAACAGGGCCATGGCCTGGGCTTCCTGCGCGAAGGCGTGCAGCGGGCGCTTGTCGTTCGCCAGAGGCTCCAGACGCTTCTGGATATCGGCCAGCGGAGCGGTGTCCATCAGCAGGAAGACAGCCTTGATCGCGGCGGCGTCGGCGATGATCGGATCGCCGGCGGCCTTGGCGGCGTCGTCGAACAGCTTGACTGCATCCTCGGTCTTGTTGGCCGAAACGGCGATTCCAGCCTGCTGCATCAGGGCCAAGGCCTTGTAGGCGCCGTTGCCCGACTTGGCGGCTTCGGCGAAGGCAGCGTCAGCGCCCGACGGATTATTGGCCTGCAGGGCGATCATGCCGCGATCATAGGCGGCCGAGGCCTTGTCGGCCTGATTCGTCACATAGCTCTGCCAGCCCCACCAGCCCAGGGCGGCGACCAGGGCGACCGCCAGCAGACCTGCGCCGATCGGCAGCCAGGTGCGGGCCATACGCTTGTATCGATCGGAGCGAAGCTCCTCCTCGACCTGTTCGAAGACATCAACCACGAAACGTCGCCCCAAAAACCGCTGCCAAGACTGGTCGCTAAACCGGCGCGACCCTAGAGGGTCGTCGTCCTGCCCGCAACGCAGGCGTTTGCGCCGCGACCTGAAATTTCAGCAGTAGGTCGCGACTTCGGCAGGAAAACGGCGCTCAGATTTCCTGCGACAGCTTCACGACCCCGGCCGCAAGCAGCGCGACCAGAACCCCGGCCGTGGCCCAGAACATCTGCATTCCGCCCATGGAGCTCATATCCACCCCGGCCAGACCGACCCGATCCAGCAAGGACTGGAGGGCCTGAGCGCCATCCACGCCCGCCATGCTCAATCCCTGAACGACAGGCTGCGCGCCCGTCGACGCGGACGCCGACGACTCGGTGAAGTTGAAATTGACGTTCAGAACCTCGCGCACGGCGATGACGCCGCCGACCAGTCCTGCGATCGACAGGGCCGCGGTCCGGAAACGCGAGGATTTATTCAGCTTCGCCGCCAGGGCGGCCTCGAACTGGGCCGAATCGGCAAAGGCCGGAGCCTTGGCGAACAGGCGCTCGATGGCAGGGTCGAACTCATCAACCGACATGGGACGCGCTCCCGTGAGCAACCGGTTCCGGTTGGAGCCGGGCCCGAAGTTTATCCAGACCACGCTTGACATGAGATTTCACCGTTCCAAGCGGCAAATTAATGGCGGCCGCGATTTCGGGATGGGACAGGCCCGCCCCGTGGCACAGGGAGACGCACAGGCGCTCCGGTTCAGTCAGCCCCTTCATCGCCTCGTCCAGATCCATTCGCCCGGCGCTGTCGACATGAGGCGCGACCTCGTCGTTCTCGACCTCGGCCACGTAGCGGGCGTCCTTCGAGCGACGCTTCAGATACAGACGGGCGGCGATCCGCTTGATCCAGGCGCCGAAGGTCCCCTCGCCCCTGAACTCGGCGCACTTCTCGAACGCCAACAGAAAGGCGTCCTGGGCCACGTCGTCGGCCAGGGCGGGCTGCGCCCCCATCCGCCGCAGCAGGCCGCGCACCGCCGGACCGTGGCGACGCACCAGCTCCCCGAACTCGCGACGCCCGCCCGCCGCCGACAGGGCGGCGAGCTCGACATCGTGCAGATCGCGTAAAGGCTTGGCCATGACGGTCTCCCCTCTCGACCCGCCTCAACCCTTGTTCTTGTTGAAGATGCTCAGAATGATGAAGGCCAGACCGATCATGCCGGGCACCGCGGCGCTGCCGGCGATCGGATAGAAGGCGTCCATCTCGGCGAAGCTGACCATGTAGCCAAAGAGGGCGACGCCCAGGCTGACCGCCAGCAGGATGACGCCGACCCGCAGGTCGCGCGCCGCCGAAGCCGGGGGCTTGATGTTGTCCTTGCTCAGCGAGTCGATGACTTCCGGCGGCAGCGGCTGGCCCTTTTCGATGGCCGAGCGCAAAGTCGCCTGCATCTCCTTGCGCTCCTTGCTCTTCAGCCAGCTCGGCACGATCACGATCGCACCGATCATGATGAAGAATGCAACGGGAATGAACTCTTCCATGGGTTTCGCCCCTTCTTGAACAGTGGAGCCGAGCGTGACGCTGCGGCCTTCTGATAACAAGAGGTGATGAGCGCGCCGATCAGATGCAGGATCGCGCATGAACTCTTTGTAAGGTGGCGCTGACGTCACCACAGCGTGACTCGACAGCGGCTCAAGGGCGGTCAACGGTGGCTGTGCGGCGTCGTTCGCGCGTGCAGTGGCCTTGATCCTTCCTCCTGAACCTGAGGTGTCCGCCATGCTGCCCCAACTGTCTGCGCTGGGCTGGTTTCATACGCTCGGCAGCTTGCCCGCCGTCCCCATCGGCCTGATCCTGCTGCTGATGCATGGACGGATCGACCCCGCCACGCGGTGGGGCAAGGCCTATCTGGCTTTCATGTTCATCGGCGCCATCTCGGCCATTTTCGTCATCAAGACCCCGCCGGGCGCGGCCGTCGCGGCGCTCAGCCTGATCTCGCTGACGGTCGGAGCGACGGTGGGCTTCATCAAGCCCCTGGCCCACTATCGCTGGTCGATCGAAACCATCGCGCTCAGCGTCTCCTACTTCACCCTGCTGCTGCCCAGCGTCACCGAGACCCTGACCCGACTGCCGGCCGGCGATCCGGTCGCCTCCGGCGTCGAGGACCCGCTGGTGGTCGGTTTCCAGCTGACCCTGCTGGTCCTGCTGATCCTGGGCGTGACCCTGCAGCTTCTGTCCCGCCGTCGTCGCCTGTCGGCGACGGCCCTTGCCTGAAGGAAACCGCGTGACCCGTATCGTTTATCGCATCGTCCCCCACGACGGCGGCTGGGCCTACAAGCTGGGCGACAGCTTCTCCGAGACCTTCGCCACCCATGACGCCGCGCGCGCCGCCGCTGTCGCCGTCTCGCGCGAGCAGCAGGTGCCGGACCGCACTTCGTGGATCGAGTTCGAGGATACGTCGGGCCAGTGGATCACCGAGCGCGCCGACGGCCACGACCGCCCGGAAACCGCAGTCGAGGATTAGGCGGAAAATGCCTCGGCGTAGCGTTCGGGCTTGAAGCCGACCAGGGTCCGCCCGTCGCCCAGGTCCAGCACCGGTCGCCTGATCATCGACGGCTGGGCCAGCATCAGGGCGACCGCCTTGTCGGCGTTCAGGTCGACCTTGTCCGCATCCGACAGCTTGCGGAAGGTGGTCCCGGCGCGGTTCAGCACCGTCTCCCAACCATGCTCGGCGATCCAGCGCTCCAGATCGGCCTTGTTCGCTCCCGCGGCCTTGTAGTCATGGAAGGCGTAGTCCACGCCCTGCCCGTCCAGCCAGACACGCGCCTTCTTCATCGTGTCGCAGGCCTTGATGCCGTACAGGGTGATGGTCATGGGGCGCTCCCTCGCTTGCTGAGGGCCGCGATCTGGCATCGGGAAGCGGAGGGGTCAAATTCCAGTTTCTCGCTTGCGCTCGAAGATTCTAGGCATGCTCGCGCTTTCACCGCATGGTGACGCCATGCGCTCGATACTCATTTCGGTTCTCATGGTTCTGGCGATGTGCGGAGATGCGTTTGCGCAAGTCCGCATGGAGGCTCGTCGAGCCTGGACCGACCCTGACCTTGGCGGCGCCATAGTCGAGGGAATCGGCAAGGGGAATGATCTCTGGCTTCGCGGGGCGTCTAAAAAGGTCGTGCGATTTGACAGACGGACCGGCGAACGCGTGGTTGCCGCTAGCGACGCCATCGATGTGATGGCCGATGGCCCGCACCTCTGGGCGCTTGTCGCCCTGAACGCGAATGAAAGCCTAGTGCGAGACCTTCTGGATACTGATCTGCCTGAGCGGCGCGTCTATTTCGAAGGAAGTCCCATCTCTTTGTTCTCGACGCCCGAAGGCCCCGGCGTCCTGACAACAACGACGGTGCTGATTCCGTCAGGTCAGGGCTTCACCCGTCTGCGTCTCGCCGCATCTCTCGAACCCTACGCACAGGTCTCGCCCCTGACGGGAAACGTGCTGTTCGTCGGTTATAACAAGGGCGAATGGGGTGGTGGCCTGCGTCGCGTCGATGTGTCTACCGGCACGGTCTCCATCGTGAAAGAAACGAGCGACCAACTGTGCGGAGGACGGCTGAATCCCGAGTGCGCCCCGATTGTCGGCATCATCCCTGACGCCGCGAACGCGGGCTGCGTATTGGTTGGGGCCAGCTTGGCGCACCTGAATGGACGGTACGGCGAAGTCCTGCGGGTTTGCGACGACAAGATCACGCCGGTCTTCAGCGCCCCGCTGCCCGTCGTGCCGAACTCTCTAATCAATCGCTCCGGCCAGACCTGGCCCTTCACAGGCTTGGTGGAGACTTTCAATGGCTGGGTCGCGGTGGGGCAAGAGCGCTTTGCTCGCGCGCGAGGAGCAGCCGCGACAATGGGAGAGGTTCCCATTCTTCGGCCCTGGGCAGGCCTTCAGATTTCCGATCCAGTGGACGGCATCATTTTTGTCGAGGCGGCCTGTTGCTGGGGCTCGGACACGTCCGTTCAATATCAGGTCGTGGCGATACCTCTCGATCAGTAGTGAAGAGCCCCCAATGAAGCTCTACGCCCATCCCTTCTCGTCCTACTGCCAGAAGGCGCTGATCGCGCTGTATGAGAACGACACGCCGTTCGCGTTCCGGCTGCTGGAGGGCGAAGCCGCCTTCGCGGAGTTGACGGCGCTGTGGCCGGTGCGGAAGTTTCCGGTCTTGCAGGACGGCGACCGCACGGTCGTCGAGGCGACGGCCATCGTCGAGCATCTGGCCGTCCATCATCCCGGCCCGGTGCGGCTGATCCCCGACGATCCGGCCGCCGCCGTCGAGGTGCGGATGATGGACCGGGTGTTCGACCACTATGTCTCGAGCCCGCAGCAGAAGCTGGTGGCCGACGCCCTGCGGCCCGAGGGCGACCGCGATCCCTATGGCGTGGCCGAGGCGAAGCGGATGCTGGAAACAACCTACGCCTGGCTGGACGAACGGCTGGCGGGGCGGGAATGGGCCAGCGATCACGGCTTCAGCCTGGCCGACTGCGCCGCCGCGCCCGCGCTCTTCTACGCCGACTGGTCGCACCCCATCGACGAGCGGTTCGCGACGCTGAAATCCTATCGCGCCCGGCTGCTGGCGCGGCCGTCGATGGCGCGGGCGGTGGACGAGGCCCGGTCCTATCGCGCCTACTTCCCGCTCGGCGCGCCTGATCGCGACTAGGCCGCCTTCTGGCTCCACAGGTCCAGATCGGCCTCGCGCCCGATCAGGGCCAGGCCCGAGGCGATGGATTCGAACTCGCCGCCGGTCTCGATGCGGTCGGCGCCGAAGCGGCGGATGAAGATGTCGCGCACCGCCGGGACGAAGGAGGTGCCTCCGGTCAGGAAGACGCGGTCGATCTGCGTCCCGTCCAGACCCGACTGGACCATAGCCTCGTCGACGGCGGCCTCCATGGCCTGAAGCTCAGGCGCGATCCAGCCTTCGAAGTCGGTGCGCTTCACCGGCTTTTCGATCCGCACTGATCCGGCGACGAAGGAGAAGACCGCCTCCTCGTCGCGCGACAGGGCCTCTTTCAGGCCCGAGACGGCGCGGTAGAGGGCATAGCCGTGGTTGTCGTCCAGCACCTCGATCAGGCGCTCGATCTTCTCGGGTTCCAGCGCCGTCGTGGCCAGGCCGCGAATGTCGCGCATGTCCTTGGACGCCCGCAGCAAGGCCAGCTGATCCCAGCGCGCGAAGGCGCTGTAGTATCGCTGCGGGATCGGCAGGCGGTTGTCGAAGGCCCGGTACAGGCTGCCCTTGCCCAGTTCCGGCGAGACCAGTTGGTCGATGATCCGATAGTCGAAGGCGTCGCCCGCCACGCCCACGCCCGAGCGCGCCAACGGCGTGGACTTCAAGGCGCCGTCGGCTCGTTCGAACCGCACGATGGAGAAGTCGCTGGTGCCGCCGCCGAAGTCGGCGACCAGGACATTGGCGTCCTGTTTCAGCTCGCGCGCAAAGAAGAAGGCCGCGCCGACGGGCTCGTAGGCGTAGCGGATGTCGGTGAAGCCCAGACGGGCGAAGGCCGCCTCATACCGCTCCAGCGCCAGGGCCTCGTTGGGATTGCCGCCGGCGAAGGTCACGGGCCGGCCGACGATGATGCGCGGCGGCAGGTCGTCCATCGCCCCGCCCGCGTGGTGCTTCAGCCGCAGCAGGAATGCCGACAGCAGGTCCTCGAAGCGATAGCGGCGGTTGTCGATCCGCGTCTCGGTGAAGGCGGCGCTGGCGGCGAAGGTCTTGAACGACTGGATGAAGCGGGTCTCCAGCGGGTCCTCGACGTAGGATTCGATGGCCCAGGGACCGGCCTCGATCACGCGCTCGGGCGAGCCGCCGTCGCGCGCCTCGTGCAGTTGGAAGCTCAAGGCCGAGCGGAAGGCGAACAGATCCTTCTCCTCGACCTGGAACCGCACCAGGGTCGCCGGGCCGTCGCCGTGGGTCAGCGACACCACCGTATTGGTCGTGCCGAAGTCGATGCCGATGGTGGCGGGCGTCGCGGACGTCATGGGGAGAACCTGCGGGGAGAAAGGCCGGGGTTCCTAGACCCCTGCCCGCTGACGTCAAGGGCGAGTGCACCGAGCGTGGAAATGGAGGCCCGCCTGCGCCACAGTGCCGGGATGCGCGATTCGTCCTCCTCGCCCCCCAGCTTCTATGAGTTCTTCGCCGGCGGCGGCATGGTCCGCGCCGGTCTGGGGCCTGCCTGGACCTGCCTGTTCGCCAATGATTTCGACGCCAAGAAGGGCTTCTCCTATCAAGCCAACTGGGGCACGGGCGGCGAACTGACGGTCGGCGACATCCGCGCGCTGGAGGCCGCGCAACTGCCGGAGACCGCCGACATGATGTGGGGCTCCTTCCCCTGTCAGGACCTGTCGCTGGCCGGCGCCGGGGCGGGCCTGAAGGGCGAGCGGTCCGGCACCTTCTACGCCTTCTGGGATCTGATCCACGGCCTGATCAAGGACGACCGCGCCCCGCGCATGGTGGCGGTCGAGAACGTCTGCGGCGCCCTGACCTCGCACGGCGGCAAGGATTTCGAGGCCATCTGCCAGACCTTCGCCAGGGCGGGCTATCGCTATGGCGCCCTGGTCATCAACGCCGATCTGTTCGTGCCGCAGTCGCGCCCGCGCCTGTTCGTCATCGGCGTGCGTGCCGACGTCGAGGTCGCGCCCGACCTGCTGTCGCCGGAGCCCATCGAGCCCTTCCACACCCGCGCCCTGCGTCGCGCGGTGGGGAACCTGCCTGATGACGTGCGTGACCACCTGCTGTGGTGGAACGTGCCGACGCCCGAGCGCCGCATCACCACCTTCGCCGACATCATCGAGGACCGCCCCACCAGCGTGGCCTGGCACACCCAGGCGGAGACCCGGAAGCTGCTCGACATGATGTCCCCGGTCCACCTGGCCAAGGTCGCCGCCGCCAAGCGCGCCGGGCGCCGCATGGTCGGGGGCGTCTATCGCCGGACCCGCGTGGACGAGACCGGCGCCAAGGTCCAGCGCGCCGAGGTCCGCTTCGACGACGTGGCTGGCTGTCTGCGCACCCCCTCGGGCGGGTCCAGCCGTCAGGTCATCCTGGTGGTCGAGGGGCGTCGCATCCGCTCGCGTCTGATCTCGGCCCGCGAGACCGCGCGGCTGATGGGGCTGAAGGAGAGCTATGTCCTGCCCCGGCAATACAGCGACGCCTATCACCTGACCGGCGACGGGGTCGCGGCCCCGGTCGTGCGCCATCTGGCCGAGCATGTGTTCGAGCCGCTGGTTCACGGCGTGATCGCCGTCGTCGGTGACGTTCGAGCCGCCTGACGGGCCCCGCCGTCTCGGACCTGACCGCCTGAGGCGCTTCGCCGCCTTCCGGTCCGCCCCGCGTCCAATCCTGTCCACACACCGAGCTTCCGGCGCCCGAGCGCCTGACCGTCGCCGCATTTCCGTCGAAATGCGGACGGAACCGCATGGCCGCACCGTTGGTTAACAGGTTCTTAATGTGCCGCTTACGCTTTCGGGAATTCCCGCTCCGGATGAATGCAGTCGTAGATCTTCTCGGAACAGATTAAAGACGCCTGATCACTTAGGATCGTAAGAGATGGTTGAAAATCGTCATTTCTACAATCGTAACGAGACCTTTTACAAATACGACAAAGCAACAATCATTGTTGCTGGTGGAGCAGGTTTCCTTGGATCGCATCTCTGTGCGCGATTAATCGAAAATGGTCACACAGTGATCTGCATAGACAACTTCCATACGGGAAGACCGCAGAACGTCGAACACTTGGAATCATCGGGTCGATTCACCCTGATCCATCACGACATCAACGACCCTGTTCCGGACGATCTGCCTGCCGTTGATCAAATATATAATCTGGCCTGCCCGGCGTCTCCTGTTCACTATCAGTATGATCGCGTCAAAACGGCCCTGACTTGCTCGCTCGGCACGCTCAATCTTCTGAACAGGGCCGCGACTGATCACGCGCGCTTCTTCCAGGCCTCGACGTCAGAGATCTACGGCGACCCCGAAGTTCATCCACAGACCGAAAACTACAGGGGCAACGTCAATACGGTCGGCCCCCGGTCCTGCTATGATGAGGGCAAGCGCTTCGCCGAAACCCTGGTCACGGACTTCGGCGCCCAGCACGGGCTGACGACGCGGATCGTGCGCATCTTCAACACCTATGGCCCGCGGATGCACCCCGACGACGGGCGAGTGGTGTCGAACTTCATCGTCCAGGCCCTGCTGGGCGAGGACATCACCATCTACGGCAGCGGCGAGCAGACCCGCTCCTTCTGCTTCGTCGATGATCTGGTCGAGGGCTTCGTGCGCCTAATGAACGCGGACGCCGACATCGACGGCCCCATCAACATCGGCAACCCCAACGAGACCACGGTCAATGAACTGGCCGAGCAGATCCTGGCCATGGCGGGATCCAGCTCCAGGATCGTCTATCACCCCCTGCCGGTGGACGACCCTCGTCGACGCAAGCCGGACATTTCACGCGCCCTGGCGCGCCTGAACTGGTCGCCGCAGGTGCCCCTGCATGACGGCCTGTCCAGGACCATCGCCTACTTCATGGACGAGATGAGAAACAGCGGCCGCAGCCCGACAAGCGCGTTCGCCTCCTGACGCACCCTAAGAGAAACGCACGAAACGACTGGAACGACACTCCAACACGGAAATCCTGGGCGGGCCTTTCGATGCAAAACTACAACGTTCCGACGATCCTGATCTGGCTGTTCGCCATATCCCAACTGCTTTACCTGGGCTGCTTCCTGCTCGAGATGTATTTCCGCGCCCTGCGCGTCAATCGCGTGGACATGGACGCCCCCATGCCTGCCGAAGCGAGAATGCCGTTCATCGTCCTGCTCTATCCGGTTCTGCGCGAACTCGAGCGCACGATGGAGACCACCTTCACCGCCCTGGCCAAGCTGGACTATCCGCGGGATCGGTATCGCGTCGTGGCCATCCCCAACGCTGACGACACAGAGACCATCGCCAGTCTGAGGCGGCTGACGGCGGCCTACCCCTTCGTCGAAATCCTTGAGGTTCCGCCGACGAGCGACCCGCGTTGGGATCCTGTCTGGAACGCCTGGGACGCCAACCCCAAGGCCTACTGGTGGCATCGCGGCAAGCGCTCCGGGGTCAAGGATCTGCCGCCCAAGAAGACCCGACAACTGATCTACGCCCTCTATCAGGTCGCCGAGACCTATCGGGACAAGGCGAACCTGACCCTCAACTACATCGACGCCGACAGCTGTCCGCCGGCCGACCACTTCAAGGCCGCCGCCATCGGCCTTCAGACCTATGACGTGCTTCAGGCCCGCAACGTCGCCGGCAATCTGACGGCCAGCCTGCCCGCCGCCTTCCACGCCTTCGACCACATGACCTGGGACGGGGCCAAGTACGGCCACCTGTCGGACCCCAAGCAGCCCTTCTGGGTCCTGGGCAAGGGACTGTTCTTCAAGGTCGATGACCTGATCGCCCTTGGCGGCTTCCACCCCTGGATCACCATCGAGGACCCCGAGGTCGGCGAGCGCTTCTGGAAGAACGGCAAGACGCTCGGCATCATCGACAACTCCCTGATCGAAGAGGTGCCAGAAACCTTCGGTGAAGGCATCACGCAGCGGAAACGCTGGGTCGCCGGCTTCTTCCAGAGCCTCGGCACGCCCTTGAAGGAGATGGACTTCACCTTCGGCGAGCGCCTGCGCGCCTGGACCAACTTCCTGCCCTGCATGTCCCTGTGGGTGAACACCCTGGGCATCCCGCTGGGGATCTGGGCCGCGTGGCGCTTCTTCAATGGCGACAACTTCCTGCCCCTGTGGCTGGTGATCCTGTCGATCTTCAACATCATCGCCTTCACCGTCTTGATCGTCGGCCTCTACATGCGGACCTGGACGCGGACCGGGCTGGTGCTCGAGCGCACGACCGACCGCATTGGCTATCTGCTGATGGTCAACCCGGTGTTCGTGATGATCTGGTGGTGCGTCTGGATCATTCCGCTGACGCTCGGCTTCGTCATGTACCTGAAGGACAGCGGCCAGGTCTGGCAACGCACCGAGAAGGTCGACGCCAACAACACGCTCGTCCGGTCCAAGCTGGACCAGTACGGCGTCCTTCGCCACGACCATTGAGCGGATCGATCATGGACAAGCATATCCTGATCACGGGCGGCGCCGGCTTCATCGGTTCGCACCTGACGGACGCCATGCTGGCGCGCGGGTATCGCGTCAGCGTGCTCGACAACCTGTCGCCCCAGGTCCACGCAGACGGCGAGATGGATGCGGACGGCTGGCCCACCTACCTCGATCCGCGCGCCCGCCGCATCAAGGGCGACCTGCTGGACGAGGGCGTGTTCGAGGCCGCGCTTGACGGCGTCACCCACCTGGCCCACCTGGCGGCCTCGGTCGGGGTCGGCCAGAGCATGACCAATATCGTCGACTACACCCGCAACAACGTCATGACCGCAGCCGTCATGCTGGAGGTGCTGTCGCAAAGGCCGCACACGATCCAGCGCATGGCCGTGGCCTCGTCGATGTCCATCTATGGCGAGGGCGACTACATCCGCCCCTCGACCAACACCCACGTCACCGCCGATGTCCGCCCGCACGCCCAGCTTGAGGCGCGACAGTGGGAAGTCATGATCGACGGCGAGGAACTGGAACCCGTCCCCACGGCCGAAGACAAGCTGCTGCAGCCCAACTCCATCTACGCCGTGAACAAACGCGACCACGAAGAGATGTTCCTCTCGGTCGGGCGGGCGCTTCAGATCCCCACAGTGGCCCTGCGCCTGTTCAACGCCTACGGCTCGCGTCAGGCCCTGAGCAACCCCTACACCGGGGTCGCCGCCATCTTCATCGCGCGCCTGCTCAACGACCAGCCGCCCCTGGTGTTCGAGGATGGACGGCAGATGCGCGACTTTGTTCACGTCCAGGACGTGGCCCGCGCCTTCGCGACTGTCCTCGACAGCGATCGCCAGACCTGGGACGTGTTCAACGTCGGCAGCGGAACCCCGATCTCGGTGAATGAAATCGCCGGCGTTCTGGCCCGCCTTCTGGGCAAGAACATCGCGCCCGAAGTGCTGAACAAGTAT
Organism: Brevundimonas sp. UBA7506; assembly: GCF_002479495.1. Classification (GTDB taxonomy): domain Bacteria; phylum Pseudomonadota; class Alphaproteobacteria; order Caulobacterales; family Caulobacteraceae; genus Brevundimonas. The sequence goes on along the minus strand of NZ_DLNQ01000005.1, from coordinate 141,553 downwards.
CGCGTCGGCGACATCCGCCACTGCTTCGGCGACATCTCCAGGATCGAGCAAGCCTACGGCTTCAAGCCTGAGCGGGACATGGAAACCGGGATGGCGGAACTGATCGACTGGGTCTCGCACACCAAGCCCCCGGTCGACCGCAGCGCCGAGAGTCTGGCTGAACTGGCGCGAGGAAAACTGGTCGTCTGAAAGTATTAACCAAAATGATCGAGCTTAGCTGAAGCGCCTTCCTCTGCGCCGCCGAGAACGCGACGCGCCGATACTATCGTCAGGGAAAGTTCATGACCGCCCATCGCCGTCGTTTCGCATCGAAAACCCTCTTCGCAGCGGCCCTGCTCATCCTCGGCGCAGCCGGCTGGGCCGGAAGCGCCGCGGCGCAGAGCGATGTGACGATCTTCGCCGGCGGCAAGCTGGACGTGGCGGATTCGGCCTATGCAGGCGCGACGGTCGGCCTGCCGGGCTCTGTCGACGGCAAGGGCTGGGCGGTGCGCGGGGCTGTCTATACCGGCGGCTATGACTATCGCAGCGGACCGACCACCATCGACGCGGACTTCACCGGCGGACAGGCGGAACTGATCTATCGCTACGGCTCCGGCCCGACCTGGGGCAGCGTCGGCGTCGGCTATCGCTATGTCGACACCGACCTCAGCCCGGCAGACCCCGGCAATCAACGCGACGGCGGCGAGGGCGAGGTCATGGTCAGCCTGGACGGCGGGCATGTGGCCGGCCCCTGGCGGGTTGATTGGTACGGCTCCTACGGTTTCCAGCTCGACGACTACGACGCCCTGGTCAGCCTGACCCATACGGTCGGCGCCTCGGGCCGCCTGCGCGCGGGCCTGGAAATCGCCACCGACGGGGATTCCAACTACAGCGCCTATCACGTCGGCCCCGTTCTGGGCGTCAAGATTGGCGAAGAGGCCGAGTTCCAGATCTCGGCCGGGCTGAGCGACGGGGATGACCGCGACTCCGACGGCTATGTTCGCGTCGGCTTCTACCGCAGCTTCTGATCCCTGACGATCAACCGGACATCGACAAGCTTAGCCTTAGAATAGGTCGCCAAACGGCGACTGCATTTCCGCCCTAAAACCACCCCTCGGCAATCGTTAACCCGGCGTTATCCCCGGGGAGCTTAACGATCACGCTTACTCTTCTCCGCTTCTTGAGAAGGCTAGGCGTAGTATGCTGACGCTTCCGTCACGACGATCTGTATTGGCTGGTCTTGCGCTGACGCCGGCGCTCGCCGTTGCGCCGCATGGCGCATGGGCTGAGGGAGAAGGCGCCGCCCTGCCCGACGCCTCCAGCGCCCTGCCCTCCCTGTCTCACGCCGCCCGCAGCGGCGGCCGCTACTATGGCGCCGCCGCCCGCGCCGACCATCTGCGCCAGGACAAGGCCCTGCGCGCCGCCATTCTGCGCGACTGCGAGGTGCTGACTCCCGAGATCCACCTCAAGTGGAACTCGCTGGAGTGGCGCAAGGGCCAGTTCCACTTCGTCCCCGTCGATGATCTGCTGACCTTCGCCGACGACAACGGCCTGCGCGTGCGCGGCCATACCCTGCTGTGGGATCAGAGCACGCCGGACTGGGCCAAGCACGAGATGCTGGAACGCCGAGACTGGCGGCTGATGTCCGAGCACTTTTCGCGCGTGCTGGGCCGTTACGGCTCGCGTATCGAAGAATGGGACGTGATCAACGAGCCCATCGACACCCAGGCCGGCGCCCGCACCCTGCGCCGCAACACCTTCTTCCGCGCCTTCGGCCCAACCTATATCGAGCGCGCGATGGAAGAGGCGCGGACCCATGCGCCCAAGGCCCATCTGGTCATCAACGACTACGGCTTCGAGTATGGCAATCCCGTCGACAAGGCCCGCCGCCAGGCTTTCGTCGCCCTCGCCCGTCGCCTGCGTGCGGCGAACGTTCCGCTGGACGGCGTGGGGGTTCAAGCCCACCTCGACCTGTCCAAGGGGCCGATCGACACGGTCGGCCTGCAGGAAATGGCCAAGGCCATGATCGACCTTGGCCTCGACATCACGGTGACCGAGCTGGACGTCAAGGAGTCGGAAGCCGCCGCCCCGACCACCGCACGTGATCAGAAGGTCGCGGACGAAACCCGCCGCTACCTCGACGTCATGCTGGCGTTCCCCGAGGTGCGCGGCGTGGTGACCTGGGGCCTGACCGACAAGTTCTCCTGGCTGACCGAACAGGTGGACGCCCACGTGCGCGCTGCACACGGCGTCAACCGCGGCCTGCCCTATGACGACGCCTACAGCCCCAAGCCCATGTACTGGGCCCTGAACGAGTCCCTGGGCGCCAGCGCCTGACCTCTGATGTCAGAACTCGTCATTTCTCCTGGCGAGCGCCACCGCTGGACAAGCTGCAAGTTTTTGCGGCAGGAACACGCACCCTTTCTGTCTGGCTGGCGTTAGGGAAGCGAAGCCGGGGGCAAGGTTGCGTACACTCGCCAAAACAATTGATCTGGTCGCCGCTTTCGACGCCTCGCCCAACCCCTATATGCTGCTGGACGCCCAGCTGCGCTATGCGGGAATGAACCAGGCCTATCTCGACGTGACCCATCGGCGGCGCGAGGACCTGCTGGGTCAACCCGTGATGCAGGAATACGACGCCGGACCGGGCAAGGAAGCGACGGAAAACGCTCGTCAGCTTCTGACCTCCTTCCAAAAGGTGCTGGCGTCGGGCCAACCCGATCATCTGGCTGTGCTTCACTATCCCATCCCGGTGCCGCAGGCTGACGGGACGACGATTTATGACGATCGGTACTGGAGCTGCACCCACACGCCGATCAAGGACGCCGAGGGTCGCGTCACCCACATCCTGCAGCACACCAGCGACATCACCGAACTGGAGCGGCTGCGCCGTCAGGTCGGGCGCCTGAGGCCCGAAGAACCGACCTCTGCTCTGGACAGCCTGATCGGCGGCGGGATGTTCCGCCGCGCCATGAGCGTGCAAGCGGACAATCGCCGGCTGGAGACCGAGCGGCGACAACTGCTCGACATGTTCATGCAGACGCCGGGGTTCGTGGCGGTGTTGAACGGCCCGGAGCACGTGATCCAGCTGCACAACGGCGCCTATGGCCAGTTGATCGGCCATCGCGACGTGGTCGGGAAGCCCATCCGCGAAGCCCTGCCCGAACTGGCGGGCCAGGGCTATTACGACTTTCTCGACGAGGTGCTGGCGACCGGCGAGCCGTTCCACGGCCGCCAAAGCCCGATGCAATTGCAGCAAACGCCCGACGCCGCCCTGGCCACCCGGTATTTGAACTTCATCTATCAGCCGATCCGCGACAACGGCGGCGAGATCGTGGGAGTCTTCGTCCAGGGCCATGACGTCACCGACACCGTCCTGGCCGCCGAACGCCAGAAGCTGATGATCGATGAGCTGAACCATCGGGTGAAGAACACCCTGGCCACGGTCCAATCGATCGCCATGCAGACCGCGCGCTCGCACGAGGATCCGCGTTCGTTCGCAGAGACCTTCCAGTCGCGCATCCTGTCGCTGTCGCACACCCACGACCTGCTGACCCGCAGCCACTGGGAAGGCGCCGATCTGCGCGAGGTGCTGGAGCACGAAACGACGGCCCACGGCCTGCATCGCCTGACGCTGAACGGCCCCAATGTCGCGCTGGACCCCGCCATGGCGGTGTCTCTGGGCATGATCTTCCACGAACTGGCGACCAACGCCGCCAAGTATGGCGCCCTGTCGCCGGGTGAAGGCCGGGTGCTGGTCGACTGGTCGGTCGCGGACCAGACCAATCCGCATCTCGGCATCGTCTGGCGCGAGACCGGCGGACCGTCGGTGGCCCAGCCGGAACGCCGGGGCTTCGGCAGCCGCCTGATCGAACGCAATGTGCGACATGATCTGGCGGGCACGGTTCAGATGCACTATCGCGACGACGGCTTCACCGCCGAGATCACCATCCCCCTGAGCAAGGAAGCCGCATGACCAACGCTTTGCAGGGCCGTCGCGTGCTGGTGATCGAAGACGAGTCCCTCGTGGCCATGCTGCTGGAAACCATACTGGACGACATGGGCTGCGCCGTGGTGGGGCCGGAATCCAACATCGACGACGGCTTGCGCGCCGCGACGACCGAAGGCGGGCTGGACGCCGCCCTTCTGGACGTCAACGTCGCGGGTCGCGAAGTCTTTCCGGTGGCCGAGGCGCTGAAGGCGCGCGGCGTGCCCTTCGTCTTCTCGACCGGCTATGGCGAGGCTGGCCTTCCCGAACACTGGCGCGGCAATCCGACCATCCAGAAACCCTTTACCGAAGGCGCCATCCGCGACGCCCTGATGAAGGCGATGAACATCAGCCTGGCCTGATCAGCGCGGCTTGATGTCCTTCAGCACGGCGCGCGCTGCGTTGTGGCCCGGCGCGCCGGTGACGCCGCCGCCCGGATGAGCGCCCGAGCCGCACAGATAGAGGCCTGGCACCGGCATCCGGTGATCGGCGTGGCCCAGCACCGGCCGGGCGCTGAACAGCTGATCCAGCGTCAACCGCCCGTGGAAGATGTCGCCGCCGATCAGGCCGAAGCGCCGCTCCAGATCGCGCGGCCCAAGCGCCAGCCGCCCGATCACCGAGGCCTTGAATCCCGGCGCATGGCCCTCGACCGTCTCGATCATCAGGTCGGCCACCGTGTCGCGATGCGCGTCCGCCAGATCGGGCGCGACGTGCTGGCAGAACAGGCTGGCGACGTGCTGTCCCGCCGGGGCCAGGCTGTCGTCCAGGGTCGAGGGGATCAACATCTCGACGATGGGCTTTGACGACCAGCCGTTCAGCCGCGCCTCGGCGTGGGCGCGGTCCATATAGGTGAGCGTCGGGGCGATGATGATGCCCGCCGTCAGATGATCCCCCGCCTGCGGCAAGGCGGTGAAACGCGGCAGTTCGGACAGGGCGACATTCATGCGAAAGGTGCCGGAGCCCGAGGCGTAGCGGCTCATCCGCTCCGTGAAGTCCGCCGGGACCACGGCCGGATCCACCAGCCGGTCGAACAGCAGACGCGGGTGCAGATTGGAGACGACGGCGCTTGCGCGAATGACGTCGCCCGCCTCGGTCACAGCCCCGACCGCCCTGCCCCGCTCGGTCATAACCTCGACGACGGAGGCGTCCAACCGGATGTCGACGCCCTGCTCGGCGCAGGCGGCGGCCATGGCCTGGGTGATGGCCCCCATGCCGCCGATGGCGTGGCCCCAGGCCCCCTTCTTGCCGTTCACCTCGCCGAAGACATGGTGCAGCAGGACATAGGCCGAGCCGGGCGTATAGGGGCTGGCGTAGTTGCCGACCACGCTGTCGAAGCCGAACAGGGCCTTGATCGGATCGCTCTCGAACCAGCCGTCCAGCCAGTCGCCCGCCGACTTGGCGAACAGGTCCAGCAGGTCGCGCTGCGCCGCCAGACCCAGCCCCGAGACCCGCCGACCCAGCGAGGCCGCCTTCAGCATTTCGGGTAGGGCCGCCAGCCAGCCGCCCTCCACGACGTTGGGCGGGGTGGTCAGGATCAGGTCGCGCAGGATGGCGGCGACCGTCTCCAGCCGCGCCTCATACTCGGGCAGGCGTTCGGCGTCGCGAGTGGAGAACTTGGCGACCTCGCCCTGGGTCCGCCCCTCGCCGGTCAGCAGGTAGCGCCCATCGTCGAAGGGCAGGAAGTTGGCCGCCCGGCGCTCCACCACACGCAGGCCATGTCGGGCCAGTTCCATGTCGGCGATGACGCGCGGGTTCAGCAGGCTGACGGTGTAGCTGGCGGTCGAGTTGCGGAAGCCGGGATGGAATTCCTCGGTCACCGCCGCCCCGCCAACGACGCCGCGCCGTTCCAGCACCGTCACCTTCAGCCCGGTCCGCGCCAGATAGTAGGCGCAGACCAGCCCGTTATGCCCCCCGCCCAGGATGACGACATCCGTCTGTGAATGCGTCATGCCTTCCGCCCCCGATTCCAGAAGCGAACGCTAGCATCACACCCGACGCGGGGTGAACCATCCGTCCGGAGTGCGCTGCACCGAGCCGGCCACGGCAAGAACCGCCAAGGTCTGTTCGATGCGATCCTCCATCCGCCGCCCGCGACGGCCGCTGAACCGCGCCGCCAGAGCGCGGGGACCGACCGGCATGCCTTCCTGCCTCAACGCGTTTAGCAGGGCGGAAGCCATGGGCCCTGGCGCCTCGGGCAAGAGCGGCAAGCTGGCGGCGACGTCGAGATTCGCCTCGACCTGCACCGCGCGACGGGAGGTCTTCACGCGCCCGGCCTGGAAGTCAGGCCGCAGGAACCGCACCTCGCCGCGCCCCTCCTCCACCGCCCGCTCGCGGTTCAGGGCGACAAGGCGCGTCACGGCCTCCTGTGCCGGGAGGTCGGCGGGCCAGCCATACGCATACAGCACCGCCGCATCGAGACGTCGATGCAAGTGATCCAACAGGCCGATGCAGCCGGCCTCATGCATGGCGCGCTCCGCCTCGGTCAGCGTCCCGTCGGCCGCCCACCGCGCCCGAGCATTGTAGAGGCCGGTCATGCTCAGGAAATCGTGCCGCTCCAGCACCTGGGCTCGCAGAGCGTCGATCTCATCCGCCAGGATCGCGATCTCGGCTCTGGCTCGCCCCGAAAGGTCGGGGAACGGGAAGGCGTCAAAACAGGGGCCTTTCGTATAGACAGGACGGTCTTCCAGCGTCCCGCCCTGCGCCAGCGCCCAGTCACCATGCAATCGCGACGACAGGACGCCCAGAACAGCCGCGTCATCCGACGCCATACAGATCAGCCGATTATCGGGCAGGATGTCCGCCTCGAGAAACCGGAACCACCGATGCTTGGCGGTTTCGACCGTGGCGATATAGCGCTCCAGCCCCTCAAGCGCCGGGCGCAACTCGCGGCGCGGCTCGCCAAAGACCCACCAGTTGTCGCGGTAAGAGGGGCGGTTGTTGCGGTCGCGCTCGGGCTTCACCGTCTCCAGCAGGTGCTGAAAGATAGCCGGGTGCCGCCGCCGCACCTCCGCCTCCTCCCAACCGAACAGGTCGATGACCTTCCCCCCCCGCGGTCGGTCCGCCAGATCCCGACCGTTGCGATAGGCGCGGATCGGCGAGACCGCCTCCATGTCGGACGCGGACAGCAGGGCCGCCGCCCGATCCGTCGCGACGATAAAGCCCGCGCCATGTAGCTTGACCCCCGGCGAACACAGCAGAGCGTTGGCCTTCAGTTCTACAGCCTCGGTCACGTCCACCCCCACGGTCAGGTCCGCCGCTATCGCGCCGCGCGCCTCCGCGAAGACGATCTCGGGCGCGTCGGTGTGCAGGCCCGCCTCCGAGACAACAGTCAAAAGCCTGCCTTGACCTTGCGCCTCGCCGCGTTCGGCCACGGTCATCGCGATCCGGACGGCGGCGCGATCCCCGCCCTTGATCCAGGGATGGTCCGGGATCGCGAAGACTAGCCGCATCGGCGGCGTGCCCTTCAGGTGATGTTCCAGAACACGCCGCGAAAAGGTCTGGGTGATCGAGTTGGTGGTAATGAAGCCGAAGCGGCGCAGGCTGGAGCCCTTCTCCGTCAGGATGTCCGCCGCCCGATCCCACCAGGCTGTCACCAGGTCGGCTGAGCGGAACCGCCCCTGGCGCACATGCCACAGGGCGTCGACGTAGCCGTCGCCCAGTTCGCGCCTCAGGTCCTTGCCGCCGATGAAGGGCGGGTTGCCGATGATGAAATGCACGTCCGGCCATGGCGTCGAACGCGGATCGATCAGGCGCACGACCTCCCGCTCATCATGGTCCGCGACGAACAACACCGGCGCCCCGTCATTCGGGCGTCGAGGCCTCGATCGCGTGACAGGCCGCCCTGCGGCGTCGCGAACCAACTCCTCACGCGACCACGACAGCAGGGCGTCCGTTTGCCGGATCTTCTCGAAGTTGCGCAGGATCGGTTCCGATGGCTTGGCGTCGCCATAGACCCGGAAATGCCACTGCAGATAGCCGATCCACATCACCATCTCGGCGATCCAGGCGGCGTAGGCGTTCCTCTCCAGTCCCCAGAACTGTTCAGGACTGACCGTATGACCGTCCAGCGCCAACAATCCCTGCGCTTCGCCCATCTCGGCCAGGACCGCCAGGACCTCGCCTTCCAGCTCCTTCATCATGCCCATGGCGACATAGAGGAAGTTACCGGTGCCGCAGGCCGGGTCCAGCACGCGGATCCGGCATAGATCGCGGTGGAAATCACGCACCAACTTGCGCGCGGCCTTCTGGTCGCCTGCCGCATAGAGGCCCAGCGCGCTGCCCTCGGCGGCCTCCCAATCGGCGCGCAAAGGCTCCATGATCGTCGGTTCGACCAGGCGCTCGACAAAAGCACGCGGCGTGTAGTGGGCGCCGAGTTCAGACCGCTCGTCCGGCGCCAAAGCCTGCTCCAGCAGGGCGCCGAAGATCGCCGGCTCGACGGACGCCCAATCGCGCCGGGCGGCGGCGATCAGGGCCTCGAGTTCGTCTTCCGTGATCGGGAGGGCCGCAGCATGGCGAAAGAGGCCCCCGTTGAACCGGCGCAGGGTCTGGCGAATGGCCGAGCAATGCCCGCCCTCGTCCATGCGCCGAAAGAAGTCACCCGCCCCCAGATGGAACTGATCGGCGTGGCCGCGATAGCTTTCCAGGAAGCGCCGGAACCCCTTGTCCTCGATCAGGCCGACGCTGTCGGCGAACATGGCGAAAATGCACTGCATGACAAACAGGGCCGTCTGGTTGGCCCGCGCCGCCTTGGCCACTGAATCAGGCCGTCCATCCTGGCCAGCCGGAACCCGCCCGCCGATTGAGCGCACCAACCAGGCCAGACGGGCGGCGATGTCGGTCGTCACCTCAGCCACGCGAGCGGCCGGGTCCAGGCTCATCGGATCGGACCAGACCCGCCTCAGCCGATGCCGCACCGCCTCGTCGCGCAACTGCGCCATCTCGATGCGATAGCGTGCGCGGTCGGGGAACGGGACATAGGCCTTGCCCTGCCGCCCGAAGTCGGACCACAGCTCGATGGCTCGCCCCACGTCCACGACGATGATGAAGGGCGGCCATTCATCCAGGGCCTTGGCGTAGTTCTCGGCCTGACGCTTGGCGTTGCGCATCAGAGCCTCAAGCGTGTGCGTCGGCGGCGGCGAAACCCTGCGCCCGCGTCCGCCGAACAAGGCCAGTTGGGGCTGCGGGTCCAGCGGCCCGCCCGCCCCGCGCTTGCCCGACTGCTTGGCCTCCAGCACGAAGGCGCCGCGCCGGTAGCAGTCGATATAGCCGGGGTGGCTGCCGCCGTCCTCGTGCAAGAACTTCACCGGGCGCTCGAAACAGTAGTCGAGGTCGCCTGTCCGCTCGTCATCCGGCGCCGCAACGCCGATCAGGCGGCACAACTGTGCGATGAAGGTCTGATAGTGGGCGCGCTCGCTTATCGGCGCCTCTGACCAGCGGCGAATGAAGTCGTCTGCATCCATGGATTGTCGGCCTCCCCCGCCAACAACCTTAGATTAGCATAACTATGAAATGCAACTTTTAGGTGATTTCATCACCGACGTAGCGTCGATGCAGCAGGGGCGCGCCCAGCCAGTAGCAGAGCTCAGCCGGGCGGGTGATGTCCCAGACGGCAAGGTCGGCGGCCTTGCCCGGCTCGATGGTCCCGACCTCGTCCTGCAATCCCAGGGCGCGTGCGGCGTTGCGGGTGGCGCCGGCGATGGCTTCTTCCGGGGTCAGGCGGAACTGGACGCAGGCCAGGTTCAGCGCAGCTGTCATCGAGGCGACAGGCGAGGTGCCGGGATTGCAGTCGGTCGCCACCGCCATGCGAACGCCGTGCTGGCGCAGCAGGGCCACCGGCGGCGCCTTGGTCTCGCGCAGCATCAGGAAGGCGCCCGGCAGCAGGACCGCGACGACACCCGCCTCGGCCATGGCCTGAACCCCCGGCTCGGTGGTGTGCTCGATGTGGTCGGCGGACAGGGCGTGATAGCGCGCGGCCAGGGCCGCGCCGCCGCCGTCCGACAACTGATCGGCATGCAGCTTGACCGGCAGACTCAGTTGCTCGGCCTTGTCGAACAGGCGGGCGACCTCGTCCGTGGTGAAGGCGATGGGCTCGCAATAGGCGTCGACCGCATCGACCAGACCCTCGGCGTGGGCGGCCGGCAGAAATTCATCCACAGCCTTGTCCACATAGGCGGCGCGGTCCGCCTTATGCTCGGGCGGGACGGCGTGCAGGCCCAGGTAGGAGGTGCGGACCCGCACCCCGGCATCCTTCCCGATGCGGCGGGCGACACGCAGCATCTTCAACTCGCTGTCGTGGTCCAGACCATAGCCGGACTTGATCTCAAGCGTGGTGACTCCGGTGGCCTTCAGCCCCTCCAGACGCTTGCAGGCCGAGGCGTATAGCTCGTCCTCGCTGGCCTCGCGCGTCGCCTTGACCGAGGAGACGATGCCGCCCCCGGCGCGCGCGATCTCCTCATAAGTGGCGCCCTCCAGCCGCCGCTCGAACTCGCCCGAACGGTCGCCGCCGAAGACCAGATGGGTATGGCAGTCGATCAGGCCCGGCGTGACCCAGCGGCCCTCCAGACGGTCGGTTTCCACAGCCTTGTGCACAGGCAGGTCGGCGCGCGGCCCGACCCAGGCGATGCGCCCGTCCAGGATCAGGATAGCGGCGTCCTCGATCGCGCCATAGGGGGCGCCGCCCTCGGTCATGGCGGCGACGTGGCAGTCGGTGATGAGGCGGTCGGCGAGGATCATCAGTTTTCTCCGCTCATCCCCGCGGAGGCGGGGACCCAGTTCTGTCCAGCGAGGCGCAGAGGTTTCAGGATAGTCGAACGCACAATCTCAATGGCTGCGTCTACAAGCCAAAGCACTGGGTCCCCGCCTCCGCGGGGATGAGCGGAAAGGGAGATCATCGCGCGGCGACTCCGCTGAGGATTTCACAGAACCAGCGTCCGGCAGTCAGAGAGCCGAGGTCGCCGACTTCGAGCGACGGGTCGTATTCGGTCAGGTCGACGGCCCGAACCTTGGGACAGGCCCCAATCGCGCGGGCGGCGTCGAAGAAGTCGTGGACCGAGACCCCGCCGGGGCGGGCGCCGGGGCTGGCGGGCCATTGGCTGCGGTCGATGACGTCGATGTCGAAGTCGACGTAGATGACCTCGCACAGGGACGACAGGCGCTCCAGTTCCTCGACCACCACGGTGGCCAGACCGCGCTGGCGGCACTCGCGGGCGGTGCGGACGCTGATGCCTGCGGCCTCGGCCTTTTCATGGGCGCGGCGGGTGTTGGCGAAGGGGGCAAGGCCGACCTGGCTGATGCGACGGCCGTCTAGCCCATCGTCCAGCAAAGCCTGAATCGGATTGCCGTTGGTCAGGCCCTGATCCGTGTCGCGCAGGTCGAAATGAGCATCCAGCGTCAGGACGCCGACGCGGTCGAGGCCGAACGCGTGGACGCCGGGCCGGGTGATGGCGTTGTTGCCGCCGACGAGGATGGTCAGGGCCCGGTGAGCCTGAGCCGCCACCGCGTCTCGCACATGCTCGAAGGCGTCAAACGGCGAGGCGGCCTTCAGCGCCACGTCCCCGGCGTCATGGACCTTGATCTCCAGCTCCAGCCCCGTCTCGACGTCATAGGTGGACAGGCGCGGCAGGACGGCGCGCAGGGTCTTGGGGCCGAGGTCGCAGCGGCCCGGCGTCAGCGACCGCTCGTTGAGCGGCGCGCCGATCAGGGCGACCGGGGCGTCGGGATGGTTCCCCACCAGATCGCCGACAGAGCGCCATCCCAGGGCTTCAGACGGTTGGCTCATCGGGGTCATCCTTTGGTCGGGGAAAAGCGCGCGACCAGATCATAGGCCGCGCCGGGAAAGGTCTGCCACGCCCAGGTCACGCCTTGACCGTCGCGCCAGGTGCGGCGCTCCAACCGCAAGCAAGCTGCGCCGTCGGCCAGACCCAGATGGGTCGCCGTCTCGGGGTCGGCGCCGACGGCGGAGATGCGATGCTCGGCCTCGGTCCAGGGCATGTGGGCCAGCAGCCAGCCGCCCGGCGGCTGGGCGGTGAAGTCGGCGGCCTCGGCCTCGGGCGCGGCGGTCAGGGAGATCAGACGGCGCTCGAAGACGAAGGGCCGGTCGTCGGCCAGATGCAAGGTTTCCAGCTCGATCACCCGCTGGCCCAGACCCTCCTCGGGCCGCGCCGGGCGGACGATTCGGCCCAGCAGACGGTGGGCATAGGCGAGCCCTCTGCCTTCGATCTCGGACTGGATGTCGGGAATGGCGACCAGGGCCGACGAATGCACCGGCGGGTGGGCCACGACCGTCCCGGCCCGCCTGCGCCGCACCACCAGAGCCCGCGCCGACAGGTCCGTCATGGCCCGCGACACCGTCATCCGGGCGCAGCCGTACTCGGCCATCAACTCGGCCTCGGTCGGGATGCGGAAACCCGGCCGCCATTCGCCCGAGGCGATGCGACGCTCGATGTCCCCGGCGATCCGTCGATGAAGCGGCTCTTGATCCATGAATCGAAACTGCCCCTTGCGCGCAATAATGTCTAGACATAACACTGAGCCCAACACACGACGGCGGCCGACGCCGCATGGAGGATTCGATGGCTACGCCCAACAACCGCATCATCCGCAGCCCGCACGGATCTGAAAAGACCGCCAAGACCTGGGCCGCCGAGGCGGCCATGCGGATGCTGATGAACAACCTCGACCCCGAGGTGGCCGAGCGCCCCGAGGACCTGGTCGTCTATGGCGGCATCGGCAAGGCGGCCCGCAACTGGCAGGCCTTCGACACCATCGTCGAGCAGCTGCAGAAGCTGGAGGCCGACGAGACGCTGCTGGTCCAGTCGGGCAAGCCGGTCGGCGTCTTCCGCACTCATGCCGACGCCCCGCGCGTGCTGATCGCCAACTCCAACCTGGTGCCCAAGTGGGCGACCTGGGAGCATTTCAACGAGCTCGATAAGAAGGGCCTGGCCATGTACGGCCAGATGACCGCCGGGTCGTGGATCTACATCGGCACCCAGGGCATCGTTCAGGGCACCTATGAGACCTTCATGGAGGCGGGTCGCCAGCACTATGGCGGCGACTGGTCGGGCAAGTGGATCCTGACGGCGGGCCTCGGCGGCATGGGCGGCGCCCAGCCCCTGGCGGCGACCATGGCCGGCGCGTCCTGCATCACCATCGAGTGCCAGCGCAGCCGCATCGAGTTCCGCCTGCGCACCCGCTACGTCGACGTCATGGCCGAGACCCTGGACGAGGCCCTGGCCCTGCTGGAGCAGTCGTTCAAGGACAAGAAACCCTTGTCGATCGGCCTCTTGGGCAATGCGGCTGACCTTTTGCCTGAAATGGTCAAGCGCGGCGTCCGCCCCGATCTGGTGACGGATCAGACCAGCGCCCACGACCCGGTCAACGGCTACCTGCCCTCGGGCTGGACCGTCGCCGAGTGGGAGGAAAAGCGCGTCAGCGACCCCGCCGCCGTCGAGGCCGCCGCGCGTCAGTCGATGGCCGTCCACGTTCAGGCCATGCTGGACTTCCACGCCATGGGCATCCCCACCACCGACTACGGCAACAACATCCGTCAGGTCGCCTTCGATCAGGGCGTGACCAACGCCTTCGACTTCCCCGGCTTCGTGCCCGCCTATATCCGCCCGCTGTTCTGCCGAGGGATCGGGCCGTTCCGCTGGGCCGCCCTGTCGGGTGATCCCGAGGACATCCGCAAGACGGATGAGGCGATGAAGAAGCTCTTCCCCGACAACGCCGGCCTGCACCGCTGGCTGGACATGGCCAGCGAGCGCATCGCCTTCCAGGGCCTGCCCGCCCGCATCTGCTGGATCGGTCTGGGCGACCGTCATCGCGCGGGTCTGATGTTCAACGAGATGGTGGCCTCCGGCGAACTGAGCGCCCCCGTCGTCATCGGCCGCGACCATCTGGACAGCGGCTCGGTCGCCAGCCCGAACCGCGAAACCGAGGCCATGATGGACGGCTCGGACGCCGTGTCCGACTGGCCCCTGCTGAACGCCCTGCTGAACACGGCCTCGGGCGCGTCGTGGGTGTCGCTGCACCACGGGGGCGGGGTCGGCATGGGCTACAGCCAGCACTCGGGCGTCGTCATCGTCGCCGACGGCACGCCGGAAGCCGCCAAGCGTCTGGAACGCGTCCTGTGGAACGACCCGGCCACCGGCGTCATGCGCCACGCTGACGCCGGATACGACATCGCCAAGGACGCCGCGCGCGAACACGGCCTGAACCTGCCCTCGCTGGACCTGTAAGCCTATGACCACCACCATCGAAATCGGCGCCGCGCCGCTCACCCTCGCCCAGCTTCGCGCCGCCCTGAACGGCCCGGTCGCCGTCAGCCTGACCGACGCCGCCTGGGCCAATGTCGAAAAGGGGGCGGCGGTCGTCGCCGCCATCCTGGCCGAGGGCCGCACGGTCTATGGCATCAACACCGGCTTCGGCCTGCTGGCCAACACCAGCATTGCGACGGAAGACCTTGAAACCCTTCAGAAGAACCTGGTGCTCAGCCACGCCTGCGGCGTCGGTGCGCCGCTGGACGAGAACGTCACCCGTCTGCTGATGGTGCTGAAGATCGCCAGCCTGTCCAAGGGCGCCTCGGGCGTGCGTCGGCATACGCTGGAGACCCTGATCGGCATGGTCAATGCGGGCGTCCTGCCGCTGATCCCGTCCAAGGGTTCGGTCGGCGCCTCGGGCGATCTGGCCCCGCTGGCCCATATGAGCTGCGTCCTAATCGGCGTCGGCGAGGCCCGCTATCAGGGTCAGACGCTGGACGCCGTGACCGCCCTGGCCAAGGCCGGGCTGAAGCCGGTCGTTCTGGGCCCCAAGGAGGGTCTGGCCCTGCTGAACGGCACCCAATGCTCGACGGCCCTGGCCCTGGCCGGTCTGTTCGCGGCCGAGGACGTCTTCGCCGCCGCCATCGCCGCCGGCAGCCTGTCGGTCGATGCGCTTCTGGGATCGGACGCCCCGTTCGACCATCGCATCCACGCCCTGCGCGGCCAGCCGGGTCAGATCGACGTGGCCCGCCGCCTGCGCGAACTGCTGACCGGCAGCGCCATCCGCGACAGCCACCGCCACGACTGCGCCAAGGTGCAGGATCCCTACTCGCTGCGCTGCCAGCCTCAGGTCATGGGCGCGACCCTGGACGTGCTGCGCAACGCCGCCGCCATGCTGGAGCGTGAAGCCAACGCCGTGACCGACAATCCGCTGGTCTTCATCGAAGACGGCGACGTCATCTCGGGCGGCAACTTCCATGCGGAACCTGTTGCTTATGCAGCAGATCAGATCGCCATGGTCCTGTGCGAGATCGGCAACATCAGTGAGCGCCGCACCTCCATCCTGGTCGATCCCAAGATGACCGACCTGCCCGCCTTCCTGGTCAAGGACAGCGGCGTGAACTCGGGCTTCATGATCGCCCAGGTGACGGCGGCGGCCCTGGTGGCCGAGAACCGCATGGTGGCCCACCCCTGCGTCATCGACACCGTGCCCACCAGCGCCAATCAGGAAGACCACGTGTCCATGGCCACCCATGGCGCGCGCCGCCTGTTGGACATGGCCGCCAATACGGCGACCGTCGTCGGCATCGAACTGCTGGCCGCCGCGCAAGGCATCGACTTCCGTCGTCCGCTGACCTCGTCGCCGGAACTGGAACAGACCTACGCTATCGTGCGCGAGGCGGCCGAACCCTACTCCGCTGACCGCTACTTCGCGCCGGACATCGCCCGGGCCACGGACGGGGTGCGGGCCGGTCGTTATCGGGCCTTCGCCGGCGACCTGCTGCCCTCGGCGTAGATATCGGCCAAGCCCCGCACATCGACGACAGACGTGTGCGGGGCTTGCACACTCCCCTTGATGGCGCGCCTGAGCCTGGACGACGCCTCTTCATCTCCCCCTTGGCAAGGCCGCAGAAACTCCGGCGTGAACCTCAGCCGCCTCTGACCCGTTGAGGACGTGCGCGGTGCTTTGGTCGCGCTGACGGGAGGCTTCTGAATGAAGGTCGTCGCTCTGAGCGGGCTGGCGCTCGGCATCATGACGCTGGGAGCCGGGGGTTGGGCGGCGTGGAACTCCACGGCCATCGCCCACCGCGACGTTGTCGGCGCCGCCATGCATATCGAGGTGGTCGCGCCCCAAGAACCGGACCTTCCACCCCCTACTGCCCTGGCCGTCGGCGACCTGCGGGATGACTATGTTCATGACCCGGAGCGGCTACGGCCGCCCGCAGTGCTCGATGCAGAATACGCCTATCTCGAAGCGGGTTGGTCCGACCCGCCTCCCGTAGAGGAGCCGCCGCTCGAGCGTACAGGCGGGCTAGTGTGGACCTTGCGCCCCGCACCGATCCAACTCGAGCCTCACGACTACAGCTTCGGCTTCGACCAGCCGCTACCGGCTCAAACGCGGGAGGACGATCGCTCGCCAACCCAGATCGCAGCCGCCGACACGGCCATCCGGGACGAAGGCGGCCTCGACTAGAACGGTCGAGGCCGCCGCGTCATCAACGGCGCGAGGTGACGCTGAGGGTGTAGTCGCCCTCTTCCGATGATCCGAGCGTATTGGCGCGGATCGAATAGGTTCCCGGACGCAGGGTCTGGACGATCTGGGCGCTGGTGCCGCCGCCGCTGTCGTCGTCGGTGGCCAGGGAGTCGCCGTCGCACTGCGGCCCTTCATAGAGGCCAAGGTAGGCGTCGAAGTCGCCGGAATCGAGACGGAGGGCGACCTGACCCGCACGCGAGATGGTCAGGGCGTAGCAGTCGTAGAAGGAGCCGTCGTCGGCGCGACGGTCACTGAACTCCAGACGCCCCGAGCGGCTTTCACCGACCGAGATCGGCAGCACCTGGGTCGTCGGTCGGATGCGCTCGCCCGCTGAGACGCGCAGTTCATAGCGGCCGGTCTCGCCCTCGCTCAGGGTATTGGCCTTGATGATCCACAGGCCGCCGCTCGAGGCGAAACGCAGCTGCGAGTTGGTGCCCATGTCGGGGCCGTCGTCGTTGGTGATCGAGGTGTCGTCGCAGTCCGCCCCCGCGCCGGCCGACAGATAGGTGTCGAAGTCCGACGAGCTGAGCGTGACCGTATAGGCCTCGTCCGGGTTGGTCTGAACGACGTAGCAACGGTAGTGCGAGCCGTCGCCCATGCGGGCGTCCTTGGCGGTGAAGTTGCCCTGTATGGTCTGGCCGGGGCGGATGGTGCTCTGGGCCGAGGCGGCGCCGGCGACGGCCAGAGCCGAGACCAGAACGGTCGTCATCAGAAGGGTGCGCATAGAGGGGGAGTCTCCGTGGGGTCCGAAACAGCGCCCTAACCCGAGCGCCTAAACACTTGATTTATTTTACACTTAACAAGGGAACGCGTTTCAGCGCCGCTACGCTGGCGGCGTTGGTGCAGAAGCAGACCGTGCGCAGCTGCCGGATCACGGTCTGGAAGTGGGCGACCACCGCCTCGGTCGACTCAGTCGCCGCCTGAATGACGCCCGAGGCCATGCCGACCACGTCGGCGCCCAGGCGGACGGCCTTGGCGACGTCGACGCCGTCGCGGACGCCGCCCGAGCCGATGATCAGGGCCTCGGGCAAGGCGTTGCGGGCCTCGGCGATGGCGCGGGCGCTGGGGATGCCCCAGGCGGCGAAGGCGGCGGCGTGGGCCTTGTCCGCCGCATCAGTGGCGCGCTCGCCCTCGATCAGCCCCCAGTTGGTGCCCCCGGCCCCCGCCACGTCGATCCCCGCTGCTCCCATGGCGATCAGGCGCTGGGCGGTGACGGCGGAAATGCCTGCCCCCGTCTCCTTGACGATGACCGGCGCGTCCAGATCGCGGATCAGGGCCTGAAGGGCTGCGCCCACGCCCCACCAGTCTCGGTCACCCTCGGGCTGACAGGCCTCTTGCAGCGGATTCAGATGCACCACCAGGGCGTCGGCCCCGATCATGTCCAACGCCCGCCTCGCCTGATCGACGCCAAAGCCGCGCGTCAACTGGGCCGCGCCGATATTGGCCAGAATCGGCGTGTCGGGCGCCCGGTCACGCAAGGACCGATCCAGTCCGCCGCTCGCCCCGCCCTCGATGGCCGCCCGCTGCGAGCCGACGGCCAGGGCGATGCCCAGATGCTGAGCCGCCTCGGCCAGACGGGCGTTGATGGCCTCGGCGCGAGCCGGTCCGCCGGTCATGGCGCTGATCAGCAGGGGCGCCTGCAGACGCCGCCCGAGCAAGTCGGCGCCGAGGTCGATCTTGGCGTGGTCCAGATCCGGCAAGGCCTCATGCACGAAGCGCCAGTCGTCGAAGCCGCTTGCCAGGGCGTGACGCCCGCCGCCGGACAGCACCACGTCGAGGTGCTGGTCCTTGCGGCCCAGGATCAGATCGTCGCTCATCGCGGCCTCCCCGTCAGCCTCAGGGCTGGCGCTCGACCGTCAGCACGTAATCGCCAGTCGAGGCGGCGGCGAAGCTGCGGGCGCGCACGACATAGGTCCCGTCGCGCGGCGCGGTCCAATCCAGCCGGGCGTGGGTGTCCGACAGGCTGTCGTCGTCCTCAGCCAGACTGCGGAAGTCGCCGTCCTTGTCCTCGCCCACCTCGACGAAAGCGTCGAAAGCGGCTGAGATCATGGTGAAACGCAGCTTCTCGTCCGCCTTGGCCTTGAAGGTGTAGGCGTCGAAAGAAACGCCCTCGTCATTCATGGCGTCGTTGTCGGTCAGGCTGCCGCGCGCCGTCGATCCGACCAGCAGGCTGCCCGCGCCCGGTTCGGGCCCACGGTCGGCGAACTCCAGCGAATAGAGCCCCTTGCCGCTGCTGGAATAGGGCAGAGCGCGGATCACATAGTCGCCGTCTTCCGGCAGGGTGAAGGTCAGGCGGGCGTCCGTGCCCTGACGCAGGCCGTCGTCGTCAGAGGCGAGTTCCTCGAATTCGTCGCCCGCCTTGCCGACCTGCAGCAGGGCGTCGAAATCGCCCGAGCGCATGATGGCCTGAACGCGCTGGCCCTCGGTCCCGCTGAAGGCGTAGCTGTCATAGAGACGACCTTCATCGTCGACCGCGCCGCCTTCCTTCAGGTCGCCCTGAACCGTCTGACCGAAACTGATGGCGGTCGGCGACGGCGGCGGCGCCACCTCTTCCAGTTTCAGATCGTAGCTGCCCGTGGCGTCCGAGAAGCCGCGCGCCTCGATCAGATAGTCGCCGTCGTCAGGCAGAACAAAGGTCAGGCGGGCGTTCAGTTCGCCGCCGCTGTCGTCGTCGGTGGCCAGGCTGTTGTGATTGGCGTCGAACAGTTCCAGGAAGCTGTCGAAATCGTCGGCCTTCAGGCTGATCGCCACGCGTTGGCCCGCGCGACCGGTGAAGCGGTACAGGTCAGCAGGCGCGCCGGCATCGCTCTGGGCGCTGTCGTCGTCCAGACGACCGCTGACCTCTTCGCCGATGGCGATGCTGCGCGCCTCGGGGGCGGGCGGCCCCTGCTCCAGCGACAGGCGATAGTCGCCCTCCGCGCCGCTGCTGACCGATGATGCCTGGATCACATATTCGCCGGCCTGAGGCGCGGTGAAGACCAGGTAGGAGTTCAACCCCTTGCCCGCGCCGTCATCGTTCTCGGCCAGCTTGACGAAGGAGCCGCCGACCATGCGGCCGATGCGTACCAGCGGGTCGAAGTCATCCGCTTCCAACAGGATCGCCACCCGATCCCCGGCGTTTGCGCGGAAGGCGTAGGCGTCGAAGGTGTTTCCATCCTCGTCTTCGGCGTCGCCGTTGGTGAGGCGGCCCGAAACGTCTCCGCCGACGGAAATCCGGCCGGGACGCGGCTGACGCGGCGCCACGCGCTCGCTTAGCGCCAGGGTGTACCCCCCGGTCTCCAGACCCGAATAGGGCCGTGCGCGAACAATATAAACCCCGTCACTCTCGGCCGTGAAGCGCAGGCGAGCGTTCATTCCGCTGCCGGCGCCGTCGTCGTCGGTCGCCAGCGGCTCGTCCGAGGTGCGGCCCTCCGCGTAAATCGCCAGGAAGGAATCGAAGTCGCTGCTGCGCAGTTCGGCCTGCAGACGCTGTCCTGCACGAAGCTGCACCCGGTAGTCGTCATAGCGGTAGGCGTCGCTGCCCCGGGTTCGCGCATCCCCTTCTTCCAGTCGTCCGCGAACCTCGGCGCCGATGCGGATGTCCGTCGCGCTCTGGGCGAAAACGGAGCCGGACGACAGCAGGGCGATGGCGCTGACCGCCCCGAACAGGGCCGCGAACTGAGAATGACGCATGAAAACCTCTTTGCTGGCGCTATCATAGACGCCGAACCGCAGCGGCTGTAAATCGCGCCCACGCTTTCACGTTCCCAAGCCCTTGGAGCCGATCATGGCTGACGAACCCGCCCGCGCCTCGCTCATCGACGGCAAGGCCTTCTCGCAGACCCTGGTCGAGCGCGTGGCCGCGGCCGCCGCGCGCCTGGAAGCGGCTCACGGGGTCAAGCCAGGCCTGGCCGTGGTCATCGTCGGCGAAGATCCCGCCAGCCAGCTTTATGTCCGCAACAAGGGCGAAACGACGCTGAAGGCGGGGATGCGGTCGGACACCCACCGCCTGCCGGACACGACCACGCAGGCCGAGCTTCTGGCGCTGATCGCGGCGCTTAACGCCGACGCGGGCATCCACGGCATTCTGGTGCAACTGCCCCTGCCCAGGCATATCGATTCGGCCGCCGTCCTGGCCGCCATCGACCCGGACAAGGACGTGGACGGCTTCCACGTCGTCAACGTCGGGCGTCTGGCCGTCGGCCTCCCGGGCATGATCCCCTGCACCCCGCTGGGCAGCCTGATGATGCTGAAGGACCAACTGGGCGATCTGTCGGGCCTGAACGCCGTCATCGTCGGTCGCTCCAACATCGTCGGCAAGCCGATGGCGCAGCTGCTGCTCGGCGAAAGCTGCACCGTCACCATCGCCCACTCGCGCACCCGCGACCTGCCCGCCCTGTGCCGCACCGCCGACATTCTGGTGGCCGCCGTGGGCCGCCCCGAGATGATCAAGGGCGACTGGATCAAGCCGGGCGCCACCGTCATCGACGTGGGCATCAACCGCGTCCCCTCGAAGGACCCGGTCAAGGCCGCCGAGGGCAAGACCCGCGTGGTCGGCGACGTGGCCTTCGACGAGGCGGTCGAGGTCGCCGGGCGCATCACCCCCGTCCCGGGCGGCGTCGGCCCCATGACCATCGCCTGCCTGCTGGCCAACACCTACACCGCCGCCTGCCGAGCCGCAGGCGTGACGCCCGAAGACCTGAACAGCTAAACGTCTCGAAAAATCCAGCCTTGAAGCGGAGCCTTTCGGCCCCGATAGTCTTTACCGGATCAGCGGTCCTGCCGACCGCCCCAGAGGACATATCTCATGGCTGGATTCTCGCCCCGTCTCGCGGCTGTCGCCGCCGTCGTCGTCCTGACCCCCGCCGTGGCGGGCTGCGGCTACAACACCATTCCGACCAAGCAGGAACGGGCCGAGGCGGCCTGGGCCGATGTCCAGAGCCAGTATCAGCGCCGTTCGGACCTGGTGCCGAATCTGGTTGCTACGGTTCAGGGCGCGGCCATTCAGGAACGCACCACCCTGACCCAGGTGATCGAGGCCCGTGCCAAGGCCACCAGCGTCAACATCGACGCCTCCAACCTCGATAACGCGGCCGCCTTCCAGCAGTATCAACAGGCTCAGGGCGAGCTGTCGTCCGCCCTGTCGCGCCTGTTGGTGACGGTCGAGGCCTACCCCCAGCTGCAGGCCAATCAGAACTTCCTGACCCTGCAGTCGCAATTGGAAGGCACCGAGAACCGCATCGCCGTGGCGCGCCGCGACTACAATGAGGCGGTCCGCGACTACAACACGTCCTTGCGCACCTTCCCGACCGTGATCTGGGCCAAGACCCTGCATGGCGGCTCCAAGCCCATGCAGTTGTTCACCGCCACCGCCGAGGCCCAGAGCGCGCCAAGCGTGAACTTCAACCTCGGCGTTCCAGGCGCCCAGCCGGGCGGCGGCGCGCCCGCGACCGCGCCGGGGGCCGCGCCCGGTTCGACGCCGCCCGCAGCGGCGCCGGCTGCCGCTCCGGCGGCCTGATCCGCCTGACATGACCCCTTCCGCCCTCGCCGTGAGGGACAAACGAGCGTCGGGCCTGATCCCCGCGCTGCTGCTCGGCCTTGTCCTGTTCTGGGCGGCGCTGCCCGCCTTCGCCGCCGAGATCAAGTTCCCGGCCCTGACCGGACGGGTGGTCGATAACGCCCAACTGCTGAGCCCGGAACAGGAACAGGCCCTGACCGGCAAGCTGGCCGCGCTGGAACAGCAGACCGGCGATCAACTGGTCGTCGTCACCCTGCCCTCGCTGCAGGATCAGGAGATCGAGGACTTCGGCTATCAGCTGGGTCGTCACTGGGGCATCGGCCAGAAGGAAAACGACGGCGGCGCCCTGCTGATCGTCGCGCCGAACGAGCGCAAGGTGCGCATCGAGGTCGGATACGGGCTGGAAGGCGTCCTGACCGACGCCTACTCCTCGCTGATCATCCGCAACGACATCCTGCCCGCCTTCCGACAGGGCGACTACGCCGCCGGCATCATCGCCGGGACCGACGCCATCATCGCCCAGCTGACCGCCGATCCCGCCGAGGCCCAGGCCCGCGCGGCCGAGGCCAAGAGCGCGGCCAGCGAGCGCGCGAAGCCGATCCTGCCGGCCCTGATCATCTTCCTGATCTTCTTCTTCCTGTTCATCAGCCTGGTCGGGGCGGCGGCGGGCGGTCGCAGACGTCACGGCAAGGGCGACGGCCTGACCCCCATCCTGATCTGGGCCGCCAGCGAGGCGCTGAAGAACCAGGGTCGCGGGGGCGGACGCGGCGGCTGGGGCGGCGGTGGCGGCTTCGGTGGCGGCGGATTTGGCGGAGGCGGCGGCGGCTTTGGCGGCGGCGGCGCCTCGGGGGGATGGTGATGCAGTTCACGACCGACGACCACGCCCGCGTCGCCGAGGCCATCGCACGCGCCGAGGAGAACACCTCGGGCGAGATCTTCTGCGTCGTGGCGCGGCAGGTGTCCTCCTATCGCGACGTCAGCCTGGCCTGGGCGGCGGCGGCGGCCCTGTTGCTGCCGCTCGGCCTGATCCCCCTGGGCTTCGGGGCTCACTGGCTGCCCAATCTGGCGGGCCTGGGCAGCGCCGACTGGCAGGCGGCCCACGCCGCCGCGCGCGAGGCCGAGATCGGACAGGCTCTGGCGGCCTATGCTTTGGTGCAAGCGGCGGTCTTCGTCGGCGTCTTCCTGCTGAGCCTCATCCCCGCCGTGCGCCGGCTGCTCACCCCCGTCGCCTTGCGCCGCACCCGCGTGCGCCGCGCCGCCATGCAGCAGTTCCTGGCCCACGGCCTGCACGTCACCCAGGCGCGGACCGGGGTGCTGATCTTCGCCGCCCTGGCTGATCATCAGGTCGAGGTCATCGCTGACGAGGGCATCCACGCCTGCGTCAGCCCCGAGGTCTGGGCCGACGCCGTCGCGGCCCTGACCCAGGGTCTGCGCCGCGATCAACCGGTCGAAGGCATGCAAAAGGCCATCGCCCTGTGCGGTCAGGTTCTGGCGGAACAGTTTCCGCCGCGAGCCGCTGATATCAACGAGGTCCCCGACCGTCTGGTTGTCATCTAGGCCGTATAGACAGGCTGCGGGATCGACCGCGCCGATAAGGACCCATGCCCAGACTCGTCACCTATAATGTGCACCGCTGCGTCGGCGTCGATCGCAAGCTGGACGTGGCGCGCATCGCCGCCGTCATCGCCGAACTCGAGCCGGACATCGTCTGCCTGCAGGAACTGGACGTCGGCCGCGCCCGCACCAACGGCGTCGATCAGGCCCACGCCATCGCCGAGCGGCTTTCGATGGGCTTCCGCTTCCATCCGGCCATGACCATTGAGGCCGAGCTGTACGGCGACGCCATCCTGACGGCGCGACCAGAGCGGCTGATCCGCGCCGCCGCCCTGCCGACCCTGCCCAATCTGCGAGGCCTGGAGCCGCGCGGCGCCCTGTGGTCGGCCATCGACTTCGACGGAACCATCCTGAACGTCTTCAACACCCACCTGGGTCTGGTGCCGCGCGAGCAGAGGCTGCAGGCGGCGGCCCTGGTCGGACGGGACTGGCTGGGCGATCCGGCCTGCAAGGGCCCGACGATCCTGACCGGCGACTTCAACGCCACCTCGATCACCCGCCCCTATCACGCCCTGACACGACGGCTGGCCGACGCCCAGCGCGAACTGGGATTGAAGCCTTCGGTGAAGACCTTCCCCTCCAGCTTCCCGGCCATCCGCATCGACCACTGCTTCGTCAGCCCTGAGATCCGGGTGACGGGCGCGACGACGCCCCTGCACCCGCTGGCGCGGGCCGCTTCGGACCATCTGCCGCTGGCGATCGACTTCGAGTTTCAGCCCGGCGTTTGAGGCCCCTTGAGGCGGGGACGCTGCGAGCGATTCAATCGCTTCCAGGGCCGCCACGCATCCGTCGACGAGCCGGGATCACCCAGCTGCCATTCGGCGATCATCCGCTGGGCCTTGCTGGGCGGGTCCGAGCCCAGCACCGTCATCCGATCCGCGCCGAAGGTCTGGACCGCCTGCCCGACCGAACCCATGACCGCCTCGGCATGGGCGAAGTCCTCGCCCGATATACCGAGAAAATGGCCGATGGATTGCTGGCGGAAGCGACGGATCGCCTCGCGCCCCTCCTCCGTCGTCGGCTCGGCGGCCACGTCGCATTCGGTATCCAGGCCCTGCGAGCGGTTGTTCAGATTGGTCGAGCCGATCCGCAGCAAGCGATCGTCGATGACCGACATCTTGGCGTGGACGATGATCCGATCGCCCTCGATGGTGCGCGGACTGAAGGCGAAGAAACGGTTGTATTGATCCGCCTGCTCCAGCCGGTACAGGACCTCTGCGCGGGCCGTGTCCATCGTCAGACTGTCGAACCAGCTGGGACTACGCCCGGTCGAGACCAGCACCACCTCCGGCCCGTCCGGCTCGGCCAGCCGTTCAGCGAGAGCGGCGGCGATGACGGGCGAGGTGAAATACTGGTTCTCGAGATAGATCAGCCGCTTCGCCCTGCGGATCGATTCCAGATGCAGGGCCTCGTTCTCGCGCACCTGGGGCCGCCCTCGAACGCGCGGCTCGGTGCGTGCGATGCCGACAGGCACGTCGATCAGGCTCGGCTCCACGCCGTCCGGCCAGGGGTCGCTCTCGACCACGTCCGGCAGGGTTCGTTCCCAGGTGGCTCGATACCAGCGCTCCCGCGCCAGATCGCCCAGAGCCTTGGCCGCCGGCCCGTCCATGACGCACATGACCTCGTGCCGGGGGGCGCTGAACAGGCCGGACGGCTGGCAGCGGCGCGGGTCGTTGTCGAGATGCTCGGCGGTGTCCCAGCGGTCCGTGGCGATGTCCCCGCCGCCGCAAAAGGCCACCCTGTCGTCGATGACGATCACCTTCTGATGGTGGCAAGCCCCAAGGATGCCGGGGCTGTCGAGGCGGAATTCCACCGTGCGCTTGCGGAACCAGCGCTGGGCCTTGTGCGGATAGAAGCCCTGGGATGCGGCGATCAGCAACGGCGACTTCCAGATCAGCAGCCGCACGTCCAGATCAGGCTTTTCGCGCACCAGCATCCGCAACTGATGGCCGATCTCGCCGCGCCGGTCAGTCAGCGGGGATTCAGGGTCCAGCCGCGTCCTCGGGTCGAACTGCCAACCCAGGACGACGATGGAGGTCGTCGCCTTTTGCAAGGCCGAAGCCAGGGCGTCGAAGTAGGCGTTATTCTCCATCAGCGGTGTGAAACGGCTGGCTGTCGCCACGCGCCAGCAGTCGCGCCCGGGATCGAGCAGGCTGCCTTCATAAGTGTCGCCCTGGTCGTGCATGCGGCCTTAGCTGTCTGATTCGCGTGACGATCCGCCCAGCGTCCGATGTTACAGTGACGCTGCCACGATTTTCGTTCCACGACCGCCGGTCAATGGCTCCGCTTCATATTGCCGCCTCATTGTAATACGGCCCTGCGTCTGTCATAACGCCGACCATGCAAATGCTGCTGGAAATGCTGGCTGGCCTGATTGCGATGCTCGCTGCGGCGGCGTTGTCGCAGTTCGGCGTCGATTTGCACGCCCCGCGCAACGCTGATCGTGAGATCCAGCGCGTGCAGGACTGCAGCAAGGACAAGCCCGCCGCCGCCATCACCGTCGCCGCGCCCAGCGACTGCTGATACGGCCGTTTCAGCGGCGATCATCCCCGATCTTCCCGTTGAATCCCTGCGTCCGAGCCTTTGCGCGACCGGATCCAGCCGCTAGGGTTCAATCCCTCCGCGCGCCCTCGCCGCGTATCCGGCGAATAGTGATCGAGATCGACGCCCCATGAAGTCCAGCCATCGGCCGCCGCTCAACCTCTCCGACCCGGAACCGGGCGAGGGTCACGACGAGTCCAGTCCCTTTGTGACGTCCGAAGAGGATTCGGCGCTCGCTGCCGACGACTCGCTGGAACTCGAGCGGACGCTCGAGCCCGAACGCCCCATGTCCGAGCGTCGTCGTCGCCGCCTGCTCGAGGAGCAGCGTCTGGCCGAGGAGCGCGCCGCCGCGCTGCACGCCCAGCCCGAACTGTCCATTTCGGCCGATGCGCCCCCCGCCGTCGTCGATGACACGTCGCACCCCGCCCCTATCACCACCACTTCGAGCCGCCGCTCCGCCGCCGCGCGCCCCGGCGGCAACGCCTATATGATCGCCGGCCTGGCCTCGGCCCTCTGGATCGGCGGCGTGGCCTCCTGGTTCGCCTATGAGTTCGGATCGGGCGCGGTACAGTTGGAGCCGCTGCGGCTGGCCGTCTACGCCCTGATCGCTCTCGCCCCTGCGGGCCTCGCCATCATGCTGGCCCACGCCGTGCGTCAAGGCGCCAATCTGGCGGCTGAGACCCGTCGCGCGCGTGACATGGCCGAGTCCCTGGTCGGACCGACCGCCCTGGCCGCCCATCAGACGGGTCAGGTTCTGACCAGCCTGCGCGGCGACATAGATCAGGCGGCCCTGGCCGCCGAACGCGCCCGCAACGACATGGCCCTGCTGCGCGAGGCCCTGGCTCAGGAAACCGTCCGCCTGAACGAGGCCGCCGAGAGCGCCGGCCGCACCGCCCGACGTCTGGCCGACCAGTTGGGCCGCGAGCGCGAACAGATGGGCGCCCTCGGCGTGCAACTGGACAGCCAGGCGACCGGCGTCATCGACGCCGTCGAGCGCCAGTCGCGCATGGTGGTCGACGCCTCTGACCTGGCCCAGACCCAACTGCGCGAGGCCGAGGCCGCCTTGGCCGCTCGCGCCGCCGATCTGGCCGCCGCCGCCGGCGAGGCCCAGGACGCCGCTCGCGCCGCCGCCGACGACCTGGCCCGCCAGACCCTGCGTCTGGAAACCGCCGGAACCGGCGTCGCCGAGCAGATCCAGTCGGTCGAGGAAGGCTTAAGTCAGCAGCGCGCGTCGCTGGTCACCGCCGCCTACGCCCTGCGCACCGATCAGGAAGACTTCTCGGCCCAGATCGAGAGCCAACGCGCCCAGTTCACTGAGCAGTTGTCCCTGACCCGCAGCGCCGCCGGCGAGCTGACCCAGACCAGCGGCGACGTCAGCGACGCCCTGAAGGCCCAGGTCGAGGCCGTGACCGATCAGTTCCGCGCCCTGGTGGACCTGTCGCAGCGCGAGGCCGACGGCTTCGACCACGCCACCAAGCTGGCGTTGGACCGCTTTGAGGCCCTGGCCGCCGAGGCCCGCGATCTTCTGGTCGAGGAAACCCGCCGCGCCCTCTCGGCCCTGCAGGCCACCGCCGAGGAGCAGCGCGCCGCCGCCACCGCCGCCATCGAACAGGCCCAGATTCGCGCTGATCGCTTGGGCGAATCCCTGTTCGACGCCGCCCAGAAGGCCGACGAAGCCGCCGAGGCCCGCATCGACGGCGCCCGCAAGATCGTCAACCAGACCGCCGACATGGTCGATCTGACCGGCGAGAAGGTCATCGAGCGGCTGGAGGGCACGCTGGAGCGCATGACCGCCGCTCTGGCCCAGGTCGAAACCGTCGTCGCCGAAATGGACGACCGCGCCAGCCGCCTGCCGGAAGAAGCCGCCGCCCGCGTCAACGCCGTGCGGGCCTCGGTCGAGAGCGGCCTGTCGGCCCTGTCCGCCGCCTCGCGCAAGGCCGCTGAGGACACCGAGGCCCTGGAGTCGGGTTTCCAGGACCGCGTGCGCCGCAACTACGAGATGCTGACCGAGGCCGTCCGCGTCATGGGCGTAGTGTCGGGCGACACGCCGGCAAGCCGCCGCCGCGAGCCCCTGCTGTCCGCGGCCGCGCCGGAAACGCCGCGCTACAAGCCGCGCCCGATTGAGCCGAAGCCCGAACCCAAGCCTGAGCCCAAGGAGCGCGGCTTCGGCCTGCGCGGCCGCCTGCGGCTGGAGCCGACCGGCGACGAACCCCCGGCCGCGCCGCCCGCGCCGACGCCCGCCAAGGACGAGGCCCTGGACTGGAACGATCTGGCCAAGGATTACGATCAGGAGGCCTATGAAGCGCCGCTGGAGCTGGACGCGCCTGTCGCGGCGCCGGTCGACGCCGCCGCCCTCGCCGACCGCATCACCGCCGCCATACGCCGCATGGGGGTCGATCCCAATGCGCTGCTGCCGCGCGCCCGCATCGAGGAAGCCGCCCGCGCCCTGGCCGCACAAGACCCCGACCGGGCCCGCCAGATCGTGCGCCGCGTCGCCCCCGCCGCCGTGCGCAGCGTCTCGCGCCGCATTCTGGCCGACGCCGAACTGCGCGCCGACGCCGACGCCTATGTCCGCGCCTTCGGTCTGGAAATGCAGGATCAGGCGCGCCGCGGCGACGCCCACGACGTGCAGGCGCGACTGGCGACCGACGAGGGCCGCGCCTTCATGCTGCTGGACGCCGCCATCGGCGACCTCGGCTAAGCTTGCCGCAAAGCTGTCACATTTTGCCCCGGCGGGCTTGACCTTCCGCCGGGTTTGACCGCACCGTTCCGGCCGCTGTCGCGTTAGTGTCACACAGGGTGGACTCCTTGCTGGATATGGACAACGGGCTTCGCCCTGATCGGCGCCCCGCTATCGCCATCTGCGCCTGGGACCCGAGCTTCACGGCCTGGGACCCGGTCGAGGACCTGTCGGGCGATCCCTGGAACCCGATCGGCGCCCGCACCCTGCCCGTTGCCGGCTCGGCCGAGGCAGACGCCCTGGCCGCCCAACTCAGCGACCTGCTGGCCAAGGGCGAATGCGGCGCCCTCCTTCTGGTTGGGCGAACCGCCCACACCGGCGTCTTCCGCGTGCAGATGCGGGCCGAAAACCGACGTCTGGACGGGGCCGACCGGCTGGATCACACCGGCCCCGGCGTGGCCCGCGCCACTGCTCCGACCGCCGAGATCGTCCGTGACCTGAGCGCAGCGGGACTAAACGCCGTGGCCGCCTCGGACGCCGAAGAGGATGCGGGCAGCTATATCCTCTATCGCATTCTGAACGACCTGCCGGACGGCCCGGCCTCGCCCGCCATCGGCCTGATCCGCGCGCCGTCCGATGTCACCAACGCCAAGGTGCAATTGGCGGTCAAGACCGCGGCCTCGGCCATCGCGCGTCACCTGGCGCCCCTGCCCCGTCCCAGCGCCGCCTAGGCCTTCCTCAGTCGCATCTGCACGACCACGCCGGCCAGCCCTCCGCTCGCCGCCAACCCGGCCATGGCCAGATAACCCTTGAGGCCGAAAGCGTCATACAGGGGCCCAGACACCGCCGTCGCCAGGCCGATCAGCAGTCCTGCCGACAGTACGGAGCCCAGCGTCTGCGCCGCTGTATGATCGTCCGGCGGAGAAAGGCGCTCAACGATCTGCACCCCGGCCAGATAGGTGGCGGCGAAGCTGAACGCGTGCAGGGTCTGCAACGGCCACAGCGCCCACAGCGGCGGCGCGAAGGCCATCAACGTCCAGCGCACGACCGCCGCCCCCGCGCCGATGGACAGCATGAGCCACGGTCCGATCCCGGCGCGCCGTCGCCACGGCTCGACCACCCACATGAAGCCGATCTCGACCAGAACGGAAAAGGCCCACAGCAGGCCGGTCATGCTCTCGGCAATGCCCTGCGCCTTCCAGGCTATGGCCGAGAAGCCGTAGTAGAAGGCGTGCGCCGCCTGCACCGCGCCGATGGCGAAGACCGCAGCCATGAAGACAGGGTCAACGACCAGCCGCCCCAATCCCTTGAAGCGTTCCAGCCCCGGCAAGCGGGGACCATCCGTGACCGACTCGGCCGGCAGGACGCGCCACGCCGTTGCTGCGATCAGAACCGCCGCCGTCGCAATCCAGATGATGACCACGTCGGGCGAGGTGCGCGTCAGCAGGGCCCCCATGCCGATATTGGCGACCACGAAGGCCGCCGAGCCGCAGCCGCGCGGCAGGGAGAAGTCGAAGCCCTCGCGTTTGGCCACCCGCAAGGTCATGACGTCGCTGAGCGGGATCAGGGCCGCCGCCGCCGTGGCTCCAACGAACCAGCAAACCGCCCAGGCGGCGAAACCCTGCACCAGGCCCGCCCCCCCGTAGCCCAGGGCCATGGCCAGCCCCAGCAGGGCGATCGGCGTGCGCCTGTATCTGAACCCGTCCGCCCAGACCGCCAGCAGCGGGCCGGTCACGACCCGTCCCAGCATGGGGATGGCCAGCAGGGCGCCGATCTCGGCCCCGCTCAGCCCCTGCTCGCGAAACCACAGGCCGGCGAACGGCAGGGTCACGCCGCTGGCGGCGAACAGCAGGACGTATTGCAGGGCCATGCGCGGGGCGGACTTCATCGCTGCTGCGATAGCAGACTCCGGTAAAGTTGTGGTCTAGACATTAGGCATGAGCCATGACCGCAACCTGCTTGTCTTCGCCGCCTTCAACGGGGCCATGGCCGTGGCGCTCGGCGCCTTCGCCGCCCACGGCGCCGGTCCGGCGGTCAAGAGCCTGCTGACCACGGGCGCCCAGTATCAGATGGTCCACGCCGTTCTGGCGGTCGTCTGCGCGACCTGGACCGCGGGCGGCAAGATCGCGCGGATCGCCGGCTGGCTGGCGGCGAGCGGCGGGCTGATCTTCAGTCTGGCCCTGGCCATGATCGGCCTGCTCAGCCTGCCCGCCATGGGCATGGTCGCTCCGATCGGCGGAACCCTGATGATCGGCGGATGGATCGTGCTGGCGATCGCGGCGTTCCGCTCACACATCGTCAACGCCTGACCGGCCAATCTGAAAACCCCTCATTTCTGACATGGCGTTTCCCTTGACCGACACCCCCCGCCGCGACCTCTATCCCGAGTTGGAAGCCAATGCCTCGGGTTGGATGCAGACCGACAGCGTCCACGAGATCTATTACGAGGAAAGCGGCAACCCGCACGGCGTGCCGGTCATCGTCCTGCACGGCGGCCCCGGCGGGGCGGTCAATCCGGGGATGCGCCGCTACTTCGATCCGGCCAAGTACCGCATCGTCATGTTCGACCAGCGTGGCTGCGGCCTGTCGCGGCCCAACGCCTCGCTGGAAAACAACACCACCTGGGACCTGGTCGCCGACATCGAGCGCCTGCGTGAGATGCTGGGCATCGACAAATGGGTCGTCTTTGGCGGCTCGTGGGGGTCGACCCTGTCGATGACCTATGCCATCAAGCACCCGGACCGCTGCCGGGCCCTGGTCCTGCGCGGCATCTTCCTGCTGACCAAGAAGGAGCTGCACTGGTTCTATCAGGATGGCGCCTCGATGATCTTCCCCGACGCCTGGGAACGCTTCGTCGCCCCCATCCCCGAGGCCGAGCGCGGCGACCTGATGGCCGCTTACAACAAGCGCCTGCTGGGCGACGACATCGCCGAGCGCAATCGCTGCGCCGTGGCATGGTCCAGCTGGGAAGGCGAAACCGTCAGCGTCCAGGGCCCCTCGGGCAAGCCGGACAAGTTCGCCGAGCCCGAGTTCGCCGTGGCCTTCGCCCGGATCGAGAACTGGTACTTCACCAACGGCGGCTTCTTCGACAGCGAGCACTGGATTCTCGAGAACATCGACACCATCCGCCACATCCCCTGCTGGATCGCGCAAGGGCGCTTTGACGTGGTGACGCCGATCTCGGGCGCCTGGGCCCTGCATCGCGCCTGGCCCGAGGCCAAGCTGGACATCGTCGGCGACGCCGGCCACGCCTCCAGCGAGCCGGGCATCATCGACAGCCTGATCAAGGGCACGGACTGGGCGGCGACGCTTTAGATCGTCGCACCGCCTCCCTCGTCATCCCGGAAAGGGCGCAGCCCTTATCCGGGAGCGCCGGAAGCACAGCCGCCTGACCTCGGCTAACGGCAAACCGCCGCGTCCTTGGCGGTCCCGGCTCGGCGCGGCTTGCGCCGCTGGGCCGGGATGACGGTTCTATGCGGCCGGCTGCGGGTTGGTCTTCATCACCATTTCATTCAGCTGGAAGCCGATGCGGCGGGCCTCGCGCTCCTCGGGCTTCTTGATCGCAGCCAGCACCACATTGAGCTGGGTGTAGTGCTGGATCAGGCGCACCGGCTTGCCGTCGGCGTTGCGCCCGAAGAAGATGATAAGGTCCGGGCCCCAGAAACCGACATCGACGATCTGCATCGTGCCTTCGCCCGGCAGGCCGACCACGCGGGCGCCGATCTCCTCGTCCTTGTCCAGCTTGGCTTCGAACTCCTCGATCAGCTTGGACAGGCGCACAAAGGCCCATTCGGCCGGATTGTTGCGCATCCTCACGCCCTCGGCCAGGGCAGCCGCCTCGTTCTTGGGATCGGCCATGACCGGCTGCGGACAGGGCGTGTCGCCACAGTCCGAGAACATCGAGGGATCGGCTTTAGGGATAGCGTCGGGTTCGGGTGCTTTGTCGGTCATGGCTTCAGCCTAACGCCTGAAACCGCAATCAGAACAGTCCTTGCCCCTTCGGCAGTTCGACATAGCGGTGCACGTGGGTCGACAGGATCAGGCCGAAGCCGATCATCACCGTCATCATGGTCGAACCGCCATAGGACAGCAGCGGCATGGGCACGCCCACGACCGGCGCCAGGCCCATCACCATGGCTCCGTTGATCAGGATGAAGATGGCCAGAAAGGCGGTCATGCCCGCCGCGCTGATCCGGCCGAAATGGCTGTGCGACAGCGAAGCGATCCGCAGCGAGATCAGGATCAACGCCAGATAGCAGGCCAGAACGGTAAAGGAGCCGAGGAAGCCGAACTCCTCGGACACGGTCGAGAAGATGAAGTCGGTGTGGCGTTCCGGCAGGAACTCCAGCTGGCTCTGGCTGCCCAGGCCGTAGCCCTTGCCCAGCAGCCCGCCCGAGCCCAGGGCGATCTTGGACTGGATGATGTTGTAGCCCGTGCCCGAGGGATCGGCCTCGGGGTTCAGGAAGGTCAGGACCCGGTTGCGCTGATAGTCGTGCATGACGAACATGACGAAGGGCGGAATGATCGCCACGGCCGCCGCGGCGCCCGCCGCGATGACCCGCCAGCTCAGTCCCGCCATGAACATGACGGCCGCGCCGGTCAGGCCGATCACCATGGCCGAGCCCAGGTCCGGCTGCTTGGCCACCAGCAGGAAGGGTACGCCGATCATGCCCGCCGGGATCAGCAGCTTCCACGACCAGCGCGCGTCCTGGGCCGAGTGGCCGTGGTACCAGCGCGCCAAGGCCAGAACCAGGCCGATCTTGACGAACTCGGCGGGCTGGATACGGATGAAGCCCAGGTTCAGCCAGTTCTTGGCGCCGCCCGCCGTATAACCCAGCGGTGTGAACTCGATCATCAGCACCAGCAGCAGCAGGACGCCGTAAACCGGATAGGCCGCGTGGAACCACCACTTCGGGTGGACCATGGCCAGGCCGATCATGGCGACCAGCAGAACGCCGAAGCGCAACAGATGCTTCCACGCCCATGGCGACCAGCTGCCCCCGGCGATCGAATACAGCATGGCCGTGCCGATGCCGGCCAGGACGCACAGCAGGCCGATGACCCGCCAGTCCAGTTCGGCCAGCTTGCTGGAGATCCGGTCGCGTTCACCGGGACGGGACAGGGCGGAGGCGGTCACTGTACAGGCTCCGGCGGCGCGGCGGCTTGGTCAACGATCGGCGCCTCGACCGTCAGCCCGTCAACGGGCTCTCCGCGGGCCTCGGCCTCGCGAGCGCCGGCGTCTTCGGGGGCTTCGAAGCCCGCCTGTTCGATACGGGCGCGGATCTCGGGGTCTTTGAGCAGGGCCACCTTCATCACTTCACGCGCGCGCGGCGCGCCGGCCGTGCCTCCGCCCAAACCGCCGTGCTGCACGATCACGGAGACGGCGTAGCGGGGATTGTCGGTCGGGGCGTAGGCGATGAAGAGATTGTGGTCCTTCTGGGCCCAGGGGCGCCCCGCCCCCTTGCGCGATCCCGCGCCGTAGTTCTGCGCCTGGGCCGTGCCGGTCTTGCCGGCCATGCGCACGGCGCCCAGCCCCAGCTGGCTGTTGCGGAAGCCGGTGCCGCCCACGTCGGTCACCGCCTCCATGCCGTCGCGCAGCACCTGCAGCATGGCGGCGTCGAACGGCAGGTCCCCGAAGTCCGTTCCGGCCGTCTGCTCGACGCCGCCGATCGACTTGATCAGGCGCGGCGTCACCGCCTTTCGCCCATTGGCGATGCGGGCCGTATAGACCGCGAGTTGCAGGGCGTTGACGTTAAGGGCGCCTTGGCCAATGCCGTAGCTGGGCGTCTCGCCAGGATACCACTTGCCGTCGCCGCGCACGGGATTGCGCCGCCGCCATTCGCGGTCCGGCACCAGCCCCGCCTTCTGTCCCGTCAGGCCGATGTCGAAGGTCTGACCAAAGCCCATTTCACGCGCCGTCTCGGCGATGGCGTCGGGGCCGAACTCGGTCGCCACGGTCATGAAGTAGACGTTGCACGAAGCCTTGATGGCGCCGCGCATGTCCAGCGCGCCGTGCCGTCCCAGGCAGGCGAAGCGACGTCCCAGGAAGAAGCTGCCGTTGCAGACCACGCGGCGGTTCGGGTCCCAGCCCCGCTTCATCGCCGCCAGGCCCACCACCGGCTTGAACGTCGAGCCCGGCGCGAAGGTGCCGCCCAGAGCCTTGTCCAGCAGCGGCCGCCGTTCATAGTCGGCCAGCGCCCGATAGATCTTCGACGGAACGCCCGACACGAACAGATTGGGATCGAACGACGGCGACGAGACCATGGCCAGGATGTCGCCGTTGCGCACGTCCATGACGACGCAACTGCCGGCTTCCTCGCCGAACACTTCCAGCGCCCGGTTCTGGACGTCGTTGTCCAGGGTCAGCATGACCTCGGCGCCCTGAACAGGGGGCTTTGACCCGGCGACATCCTCGGCTACGACCCGGCCGCGCGCGTCCACCTCGACCCGCTTGCCGCCGGCCTCGCCGCGCAGATCGGTGTCCAGGGCCTTCTCGATGCCCTGCCGACCTATACGAAAGCCCGGATTGAACAGGATGGAGGGCGGCTGTTCGCCCCTGTCGCGGATCGCCTTGACGTCGCGGTCCGACACCTTGGCCACATAGCCGATCACATGGGCGTAAGCGCCGCCGAACGGATAGTAGCGGGCCTCGTTCATGTCGGCCATGACGCCGGGAAGTTCGGCCGCGTGCAGATTGACCTTGGAGAACTCCTCCCAGGTCAGGTCGGCCTTGACCGGCACCGGCGAAAAGCGAGGGGCGGCGTTGATCTCGCGGATCAAGGTCCGGCGACGCTCCAGGGTGTCCGGCAGCAACTGACCCAACAGGTCCAAGGTCTGGTCCAGATCCTTGGTCTCGTCACGCACGACCAGGACGCGGAAGCTGGGCCGGTTTCCCGCCACGACCACGCCGTTGCGGTCCTTGATCAGGCCGCGCGGCGGCGGGACTAGGCGGAAGTTGAACTGGTTGTTGGTGGCGAGGGTGGCGTATTCCTCGGCCTTGACGATCTGCAACTGCGCCAGGCGACCGACCAGGGCCACCGTCCCCAGCGCCATGCCCCCGCCCAGCAGGAAGGTGCGCCGCAGGAAGGACCCCTGCCGCTCATTGACGTCCGAAAAGAAGATATGAGGTTCGCTGCTCATCGGAACCGCACGTCGGCGTCGTCAAACCGCTGGATCAACCAATCGGCCAGAGGGAAGAGCAGCAGCGTCGGCACGACCTGACCCAGAACCGCGAGGATGCTCGGTGCATTCCCCAGGCTCAAGGTAGTGATGATGTAGGCCAGCAAGAAGGCGAAGCCCGTCGAGGCGGCGTAAAGGGCGAACAGGACGATGGTCGCCTGCCCCGCCATGAAGTTTGAGGCCAGCAGGACGGCGCCATAGACGGCCATCAGGCTCAGCGCCCAAAGGCCCATGGGGGCGCCCCAGAACAGATCCAGGAACAGCCCCAGGCCGAACAGGACCGCCGGCGCCAGCATCGAGGGCCGGATCAGCGGCCAGGCGAAGGCGAGGACGATGGGGAAGACGGGCTCGGGCAGGTTCAGACCGAACAGCCGGAAGGGAACGGCCAACAGCACTGTCGCCGCCATGGCGATCAGCGCCGGATAGACGATCCATTGCAGCGGGCCGACGACGCGGACCGTGATCGCCCGTCTCACTCTGCCGCTCCCGCTGGGGTCGCCGCGACGTCGGGCGTGACGGCGGGCTGAACCGGCGCGGGCGCCGTCGGCCGAGGCGTGGCCGGACGCGGTTGGGGCGTCGCCGGGCGGGTAGCTGCGGGACGGGTCGTCGTCGCAGGAGCCGTGGACGTCGGCGCCGGCGCAGCGGCTACGGGGGCGGGCGGCGGCGCGGCGTTGGCGGCGCGGACGCGCTCAGCGGTCGCCGCCGCTGCAGCGGCCCGGCGCGTAGCCACGTCCTGGATGGCGGCGGCCTGGGCCGGGGTCGGCGGCGGCGCGGCGGCCAGGCTGGCCAGCGGCGGCGCGTTCAGAGCGTTCTGGTCGGCCAGTTGACCGAAATCCTGGAACAACAGGACGCGAACATAGTCGATGGCGGTGCGATCGCTGAACAGCTTGACCCGCCAGGTCCCGTCCACGCCTTTGGCGGCCACGCCGATGGGCAGGCCGCGCGGGAAACCGCCGCCGTCGCCCGAGGTCATGATGCGGTCGCCTTCCTTGATCGACCCGGCGCCGCGCACATAGTCCAGACGCGGGCTGCCGCTGCCGTCGCCGGTCAGCATGGCGCGAGCGTCGGTGCGCTCGACCAGAACCGGCGTGCGCGAGGCCACGTCGGTGAGCAGCAGCATACGGCTGTTGCCCCCCGAAACGCCCATGATGCGGCCGACCAGGCCGTGCTCGCTCAACACCGGATTGCCGACGCGGATGCCCTTGGCGGCGCCGATGTTCAGCAGGCGCGACCGGGCGAAGGGCCCGCGCGCGTCGGTGATGGCCAGGCCCGTGACCATGGGGATCGGCGGCTCGGTCTTGACGCCGAGCATCTGTTCATAGCGGCCATTGATGTTCTTCAGCGCCAGCGCCTCGTCGCGCCAGGCGCTCAGCTCGACCACCTGCTGACGCAGCCGCCGGTTCTCCGACACGGCGAAGAAGTAGCCCTTGACGTAGTCAACGACGTTGCCGGTCCAACGGACGGGCGCGGACAGTCCGGCGCCGACCGGAGCCGCGCCGGCCTCGAAAGCCGCCCGCGCGGGGGCGTATCCGTCAACGTCCTGAGCGCCCCGGCGGTCGCCAAGCAGAAGCATGGCGGCGCCGATCAGGCCGACAATGACCACGACCGCCGCCGTCCAGGCCAGCGGCACCTTGATGTTCTCGAACGGTCCGTCGCGAAACGCCACGGCCAGCCTTCCTACCTAGAGATCCGGGACCGGCGAAGTCTGCTCCGCCGATGGTGAGAGCCTATCGCAAAAACCGATTCCCGAAGAACCTGGTCCCTACGACAGGCTGATCAGCCTCAGAGCGAGGACTCGAGGACGCCCTTCATCCACGACGGGTGCTCCAGCACCTTGCCACAGCCGATGGCGACGCAGGACAGCGGATCGTCAGCGACCTGGACCGGCAGGCCGGTATGATCGCGGATCTCGACATCCAGACCGCGCAGCAGGGCGCCGCCGCCCGTCAGCATGATGCCCTTGTCGGCAATGTCGGCGGCCAGTTCCGGCGGGGTGGCTTCCAGCGCGACCTTGACGGCCTCGACGATCTGCGAGACCGGCTCGGCCAGGGCCTCGGCGGCCTGACGCTCGCTCATCTTCACTTCGCGCGGCACGCCCTGCATCAGGTCGCGGCCCTTGACCTCAATCGACAGGCCTTCGCCGTCGGCCGGGATGCGGGCGGTGCCGATGTCCTTCTTGATGCGCTCGGCGGTCGTTTCACCGATCAACAGGTTATGGTTGCGGCGCATGTAGCTGATGATGGCGTCGTCCATCATGTCGCCGCCGACGCGGACCGAACGCGAATAGACGATGCCCGACAGCGACAGGACGGCCACTTCGGTCGTGCCGCCGCCGATATCGACGACCATGGAGCCGGTCGGCTCGTGGATCGGCAGGCCGGCGCCGATCGCGGCGGCCATGGGCTCGTCGATCAGACCGACGCGGCGGGCCGAGGCGTTCAAGCAGGAATCATTGATGGCGCGGCGCTCGACGGCCGTGGCGCCCGAGGGGACGCAGACGATCATCTTGGGGTTCACGAAGCCCTTGCGGTTATGAACCTTGCGGATGAAGTGCTTGATCATCTCCTCGGCGACTTCGAAGTCGGCGATGACCCCGTCGCGCATCGGACGGATGGCTTCCATGTGGCCGGGCGTGCGGCCCAGCATCTGCTTGGCTTCCAGGCCGACGGCGTGGACGATCTTGCGGCCGCCGACGTTGCGCAGGGCGACAACCGACGGCTCGTTCAGGACGATGCCCTTGCCACGCATGTAGATCAGGGTGTTGGCCGTCCCCAGATCCATCGCGATGTCGTTGGAGATCATGCCGAAGAGGGGTGAAAGCATGGGCGTAGGTTACCGCTTGTTCGGGCCTGCTAGGGCGTGAGTCTTGTTCGTCCGCTCTGGCGACGCCCCTGCCCCGCGCACCCGTGTGCACAGCGCTGTCCTGATCGTCCTCGCCTGGCCGACTACAGGCCCGTTTGCCCTCATGCCGCGTCGATTGCAAGCGCCTATGACTCGTCGATCACAGCCTTGTCACGGCAAGGCTTGAAAGCCTGTCCGCTCAAGCTTTTTCGGCCCCGCTTGCCGGTCGCGCCCTCGGGTCCTGGACACGATCCGCTCGATGAACGCCGAAAGGCCGCTCTAACGGCCGAGAAGCGGCTCGCCTCGCGCCAGTATCAGTCCGCGCGCGCCGCCTCCCGACGCTTCACGATCTCGCGTACCGCCAGCATAAGCCCCAGCCAGACGACGGCGACACCCGCCAGGATCAGCGAGGTCCACACCCCGTCGCCGGACACCGCCGCCATGAAGGATCCGCCGAAGAAGGCGACCAGGGCCGTCTTGGGCAGAACCCCCAGAGCGCAGCCCGCCAGATAGCCCGGGAAGGACGCCCGCACCGCGCCGAACGCCATGTTGACGACGATGAAGGGCGCCGAGGGCACGTTGCGAATGATGAAGCTGGCGGAAAAGGCGTTGCGTCCGACGAAGCGCTGCAGCCGTTCCGTCACTCCGCCGCCGAACCTTTCCAGCGCCCGCGCCGTGGGGCCGCGCCCCAGCCAGTAGGTGACGGCCGCCGAGGCCACGGTGGCGATCCAGCTGTAGAGAAAGCCAAACCACGGTCCGAAGGCCACCACACAGGCTGCGATCAGGATGAACTGCGGCACGCCCAGGAAGGCCGACAGGGTGAAGACGATGATGGCCGCGACCAGACCCCAAGGCCCGACGCGATATCCGGCCAGCCAGGCCTCCAGCTTCTCTTCGGCGCCGAGCGTGAAGTGAGCCTTGCCGAAGGCGAACAGGGCGATGATTCCCGCCAGCAGCAGCAGGCTGACCAGCAGGGTTCGCCACCGCTGGGCTTCCATATTCAGCAGAAAATCGACGATCCGCCGCATAAATTTCGCCCAAATCGCCTTTTGATCGTCCGCAGGACGCACAAACGTTGTGCGCCCGCGCCGGGTTGCGTATCAAGCCTCGCCTCCCCGGCTCTCACCACATCCACCAGACGGGATAGACATGTCCAGCCTTCAGTCCGCCTCCCTCGCCCGCGTCAAGCCTTCGGCCACCCTGGCCGTGACTGCTCAGGCGCGCGAGCTGAAACGCCAGGGACGCGACGTCATCGGCCTGGGCGCCGGCGAGCCGGACTTCGACACCCCGGACAACATCAAGGCGGCCGCCATCGAGGCCATCAACCGCGGCGAGACCAAGTACACTGACGCCGACGGCATGCCGGAACTGAAGGCAGCCATCGTCGCCAAGTTCGCGCGCGAAAACGGCCTGACCTACGCCGCTAACCAGATCCACGTCGCCTCGGGCGGCAAGCCGGTGATCTACAACGCCTTCGTGGCCACCCTGAACCCCGGCGACGAGGTCATCGTGCCGGCGCCCTACTGGGTTTCATACCCGGACATGGTGCTGCTGGCGGGCGGCGAGCCGGTCACCGTGATCGGCGAGGAAGCCGACGGCTTCAAACTGCGCCCCGAGGTTCTGGACGCCGCCATCACGCCGCGCACCAAGTGGCTGATCCTCAACTCGCCGTCGAACCCGACCGGCGCCGCCTATACCCGCTCCGAGCTGGAAGCCCTGGCCGTGGTGCTGCGCAAGCACCCGCAGGTCTGGATCCTGACCGACGACATGTACGAGCACCTCGTTTATGGCGGCTTCGAATACGTCACCATCGCCCAGGTCGCGCCCGACCTCTACGACCGCACCCTGACCTGCAACGGCGTGTCCAAGGCCTATGCCATGACCGGCTGGCGCATCGGCTATGCGGGCGGGCCCAAGCCGCTGATCGACCTGATGCGCAAGGTGGCCAGCCAGACGACCTCCAACCCCTCGTCCATCAGCCAGTGGGCCGCCGTCGAGGCCCTGAACGGGCCGCAGGACTTCCTGGCCGAGCGTTCCGCCGCCTTCGAAAAGCGCCGCGACCTGGTGGTGTCCATGCTGAACCAGGCGACGGGCGTGCGTTGCCCCACGCCCGAAGGCGCCTTCTACGTCTATCCCTCGATCGAGGGCCTGATCGGCAAAACGACGGAAGCCGGCGTGGTCATCACCGACGACGAAGTCTTCACCGCCGAACTGCTGAACCAGGAAGGCGTGGCCGTGGTCCAGGGCGCCGCCTTCGGCCTCAGCCCCTATTTCCGCATCAGCTACGCCACCTCGGAAGCCGTGCTGGAAGAAGGCTGCCGCCGTATCCAGAAGTTCTGCGCCAGCCTGAAATAGGCATTCCTCATAGAGCGGCGGTCGCGTCTCTGGCGCGATCGTCGCGAGAGGCGTAGCGTTCGAAGATCGTCGATACTCGATCCTTCGGAGGCTAGTCTCATGAAGCGTTTGACGACAGCCAGCGCCCTGGCGCTGACCGCCGCCCTGACCGTGTCCGGCCTCGCGGCCGCGCAAACCCAGCCCACAACCGGCCCCGTCGCCACCTACTGGATGACGGCCCAGACCAGCAGCGGCCTGTCCGGCATGGGCGGCATGAGCGGGGGCGGCGGGTTCAACCCCATGGCCATGATGTCCGGCGGCGGCGTCCACAAGTCGCTGACGCTGCAGCTTCAATCCAGCCGCACCACGGCCTCGCCCCACGCCGAGCACCTGCCGCCCGCCTCGCTGGGCGTCGGCCCCAGCCTGCCGCTGATCACGCCGGACATGCCCGAGCGCGGCCCCGACTACGACCGCAACGCGCCGCAGGACTATGGCGGCTCGGCCCGGATGCTGATCTATCACGGCTGCGGCGAGGCGACCGGCGCGGGCCAACCCGTCGTGATCGAACTGTCTCGCAACAGCGCCAGCCAGTTCGGCGCCCTGGCCAACAACATCCGCCTGTCCTCGCCCACGCCGCCCTCGCCCGGCTCGGGCCGCACCTACGGCGACTGGCCGAACAGCCGCGACAGCCAGGCCGTGCCGCCGAACGGCTCCCTGGTCGGCGCGCACAAGGTTCAGGGCGACTATACGCCCGACATCACCTTCAGCCTGAATGGCGATCAGGACTTCCTGGCGCCGTTGCAACTGACGGGCGTCGGGCCGAACGACGGCTCGGGCCTGGGCTGGCAGAGCGTGCCGAACGCGCGCGGCTACTTCGCCCTGACCATGGGCGCGAACGAGGCCGGCGATGTCGTCATCTGGAGTTCCAGCGACATCGCCATCTCGCCCGGCATGATCCCCGACTTCCTGTCGCCTGGCGATCTGGACCGGCTGATCGCGCAGAAGGTCATCCTGCCCGCCACGACCACGCGCTGTCCGATCCCCGGCGCCGTCCTGGCCGCCGCGCCCCAGGCCATGGTGAAGGTCACAGCCTTTGGCGGAGAGGCCGACTTCACCTATCCGCCGCGCCCGGCCAACCGGCGCGAGACCTGGAACATCGAGCACGTGGTCAAGGTGCGATACGGCGCGACCGCCACCACCATGCTGGGCATGGACATGTCGGACATGGACATGGGCGACGGCGCCGAGGGCGCGCGCGCTCAGGACCGCGGGGTTCCTGCACCGCCGACCGTCGGCGACGCCGCGCGTTCTCTTCTGAGGGGGCTAGGCGGTCTGCGGCGTCGAAACTAGGCCGCGCGGCTGACGGCGAAGTCAGCCAGGTCTTCCAGCGCCGAGCGCCAGTCGCTGGCCGGCAGCACCGACAGCGCCGCCTTGGCCCGATCGGCATAGTCGCCGGCGGCGTCCAGCGTCGCCTCGACCGCGCCCGTGCCCAGGATCAGTTCACGCGCGCGGGTGAAGTCTTCCGGCGTGCGCTCGCCCTTGGTGATGACGCGGTCCCAGAACAGGTCTTCCTTGCCCTTGGTGCGCTGGACGGCCAGCAGCAGCGGCAGGGTGGCCTTGCCCTCGTTGAAGTCGTCGCCGGCGTTCTTCCCAAGCGTCGCGGTGTCGCTGCCGTAGTCGAGCGCGTCGTCGGCCAGTTGGAAGGCGATGCCCAGGGCCATGCCGTAGTCGCGCAGCGCCTTGACCTGTTCCTCGGTCGCGCCGGCGCCCACCGCGCCTGACTCTGCGGCGGCGGCGAACAGTTCGGCGGTCTTGGCGCGGATGATCTGCAGATAGGTGTCCTGATCCAGGTTCAGGTCGTGGGCGCGCGTCAGTTGCAGCACCTCGCCCTCGGCGATGACGCTGGACGCCGTCGCCAGAATACCCAGAGCACGCAGGGAATCGGTTTCGACCATCAGCTCGAAGGC
The DNA here is from genome assembly GCF_002479495.1 of Brevundimonas sp. UBA7506. Taxonomy (GTDB): domain Bacteria; phylum Pseudomonadota; class Alphaproteobacteria; order Caulobacterales; family Caulobacteraceae; genus Brevundimonas. The sequence continues at coordinate 98,423 of NZ_DLNQ01000005.1, read as the reverse complement.
CCTCGCGAACAGGAAGTCGCCGACCAGGACCGACGAGGCCGCGCCCCAGATCAGGTGCGCCGCCACCTTGCCGCGCCGCATCTCCGAGCTGTCGACGATATCATCATGCAGCAGGGTCGCAGTGTGGATGAACTCGACCGAGGCCGCCAGCTTCTTGGGTCCTTCGATCTCGCCCGTCGCGCCGATGGCGCGGGCCGCCGCGACCGTCAGCAGCGGACGCAGACGCTTGCCGCCCGCCGAGACCAGATGCTCGGCCAGAAGCGGGATCACCGGCACGTCGGACTGCATCCGGGCGATGATAAGGGCGTCGACCGCCGCCATGTCGTCCTTGGCCAGACGAACAAGAGCGTCCACATCGCCCTTGGGGCGGGGAGCGGCGACGAGAGCTGCGTCCACGAAAATCTCTTTCAACTCAGGGGGCGAAGGGGAAGATTCGCCCGGAAATCACTCGCATCCGCTTGCCCGAACGCGATGCGGCGCACAATGGTGGCGGCGTCATGATGGGTCAAGCCGGGTCAGCCCTTACTGCCGCAGTTGATGTTGCGGAATCCGCCCTGCTGGGCGGCCGTGTCCGCCTGCGCCAGCCGGTGAAGGGTTATCGCGCCGGTATGGACGCCGCCCTGCTGGCCGCCGCCGTCGAGGCCAAGCCGGGCGAGCGCCTGATCGAGGCGGGCTGCGGCGCGGGCGCGGTGCTGATGCAAGTTGCCGCCCGTCGCTCGGGCGTGATCCTGGCCGGGCTGGAGCGCGATGCGACCGCCGCCGGACTGGCTCGCGAAAACGCCTCCCTGAACGGCGTCGATGACCGCACCACCATTCTCAGCGGCGATGTGGCGCAGGGTTTCCGGGCATTGGCCCTGCCGGCGTTCGACTGGGCGGTCAGCAACCCGCCCTTCTTCGACGACCCCGGCGCACTGCGGGCGCCCGCTCCCGGCAAGCAGGGCGCATGGATGGCCGACGACGGGCTGAAGGCCTGGACCAGCTTCCTGCTGAAGGCCGTGCGCGAGGGCGGCAAGATCGTGGTCATCCACCGCGCCGACCGCCTGGCCGACCTACTGGCCCTGCTGGGCGACAAGGCCGGCTCCTTCGCCATCCGCCCCATCCAGCCCTACGCCGACCAACCCGCCAAGCGGGTGCTGGTCCAGGCGATCAAGACCGGCAAGGCGCCCTTACGCCTGCTGCCGCCCCTGGTCCTGCACGACCGCACCGACGCCAAGCACAGCCCCGAGGCCGAGGCGATCCTGCGCGGCGAGGCGGGGCTGGGTTGGTGATGACGCCTCTCCCTCCCCTTCATGGGGAGGGTGGCTGACGCGCAGCGTCAGACGGGTGGGGAGGGCTTGGCGATACGAAACGCGGCGACCTGTTTGCCGACGCGCCCCCACCCGGTTTCGCCCTTCGGGCTCAACCACCCTCCCCAAAATGGGGAGGGAGAGGTATGACCGCCCCATGTCCCTGCGCCCCCTCTTCCCGACCCAGGTCTATGAAGCCTCGCTGGCCGATCTGCCCGCCTGGCCCGAACTGCACGAGGAAATCCTCGATCTCTGCCTGGTCATGGCCGAGGAGGACGAGGCCGGCATCGAATGGTGCAAGGCCAATCATTATCCGGGCTACACCTCCTACGGCTCGATCAACGACCTGCCGCACCGCTTCCCCGAGTTCGCCGAGCTGAAGAAGCTGCTGGACAAGCACGCCGCCGCCTACGCCAAGGCCCTGCATTTCGATCTGGCGCGCAAGCCCAAGCTGGACAATCTGTGGGTCAATGTCCTGATGCCCGGCGGCGGCCACACCGGCCACATCCACCCGCACGCCATCATTTCCGGCACCATCTACATTCACGTGCCCGACGGCGCCTCGTCGTTGAAGATCGAGGACCCGCGCCTGGTCATGATGATGGCCCGCCCCGGTCTGACCGCCGAAGCGACCGAGACCGAAAAGCCCTTCGTCTATCTGAAGCCCGCCTCGGGCACGATCCTGATGTGGGAAAGCTGGTTGCGCCACGAGGTCCCGGCCAACCGCGCCGAGGAACAGCGCATCTCGATCAGCTTCAACTACGCCTGAAGCGCCCGCACCACACGGTGCGAGCGCCCAGCCCGGCATCAGCAATCGAAATAGAAGGTCTCGATGTGCTGCCCCATGATCAGAGGGTCATGGTAAAAACTGCCGTCACAGTTCTGACCCGACACGGCGACAAGAACCCGCGGCTCCAACTCCTGATTGTAATGGTACGACACGTGGCCTTGCTCAACCGGGCCTGGCCACGGCCGTTGCTGGGCGCTGGCGACGCTGGACAGGGCGGCCACGGAAAGCGCGGCAAGAACCGCAAGACGCGAAATTTTCACGATATTCCCTCCTGGTGCGCAGGATCGCGCGGGTCGAAGGGACTACAATCATCTTACTACTTCAAGTTGAATTTTGAAAAGCCGAAACGCATAACGCCGCACCTTCGCCATATTCATCCGCAGCTATGGCCACCAAAGTGAAGCTAGGGCTGGGGAACCGCAGTATGTCATTCGTCACAGGCGATGCTGTGCTCGCGCTGATGATAGCCTCCATCATCGCCCTGGCAGGCTGTTCGCCTCGCGCAGACGCCGCCGTATCCCCCGCCGAGGGCGCGCCCTATGTGCTGACGGGCACCCAGGTCTGGTCGGTGCCCGATCCGGTCTCCGGCCGGGACTACGAGGTCTTCGTCAGCCTGCCCGCCAGCTATGAGGCCGAGCCGAACCGCCGCTATCCGGTCCTCTATGTCACCGACGCCGACTACGCCTTCCCGATCATCCGCCAGATCGCGCGGCGCGTGAATCTGGCGGGGCCGGTGATCGAGGAGTTCATCCTGGTCGGCCTGTCCTACGCCAAGGGTGACGGCGGGGCCGACAGCCGCCGCCGCGACTACACCCCCACGCCAAACGGCCCGCGCAGTTCACGCGACGCGGTCCACGGCGGCGGCGCGGCCTATCAGACCTATCTGAAGACCCAGGCCCTGCCCTTCGTGGATCAGAAGTTCCGCACCGATCCGACGCGCCGCGTCCTGCTGGGCCATTCCTACGGCGGACTGCTGGGCGCCCAGATCATGTTCACCGACCCGACGCTGTTCAGCGGCTACGTTCTGGGCAGCCCCTCCTTCTGGTACGACAAGCGCCATATGATGAAGGTCGAGGCGGACTACGCGCGCACCCACCGCGACCTGCCCGCCGAGGTCTTCATGTATGTCGGAGCCTTCGAAGGCCCCGGCCCCACCGCCCGGCACGACAACGAGACGGACATGGTCGGCGACATGCGCGCGATGGAGCGGACGCTTAAATCCCGCGCCTATCCGGGCCTGAGCATCCAGTCGACGGTGCTGGAAAACGAGGACCATCTGACCGTCGCACCGGTCGGCTTCACCCGCGCCCTGATGGCCGTCCTGCCCGCCAAGCCCTAGTTTCGCACGAAGACGGCGTCCTGATAGACCAGCGCGCTCGGGCGACCATCGGCGTCCAGTTTGAACACGACGCCCTCGCCCCGGAACGGGGTCAGTTCGACACGCAGTCCCTCCGGCTCGGTCAGGTAGTCGGCCAGGTCCTGCTGCACGCCGATGGCGACGGACAGATGCTCGCCCGCCTCGCGGATCGTCAGGGTTCCGTAGGCCAGGTTGACGTAGTCGCCGACATAGGATGCGTTGGCCAGCGACAGGGTGCGGGGCCGCTTGGCCCGTGCCTCCACCGCGCCTGCAATGCCCGCGCGGCGACGGTCGCGTTCGACAATCAGGGCATCCAGCCTGGCGCCATAGACGGCTTCAATGTCGGGCAATCCTGCGAACCAGTCATAGGCGTAGTTGGCGACCACATCGGCCAGGTCGCCGGCGAAGGCGTCTTCGTTGACCATGACCGCCACGCCCAGACGACGCCCGGGCATGAAGGAGACATGGGCGCGCGAGCCCGAGAAGTTGCCGAAGTGATGGATCAGCACGTCGTCGCCATAGCGCCCGACCTGCCAGCCCAGGCCATAGCCGGTGCGGATATAGGGGCCGAAGGTCGCGTCCTGCGCCACCCGCGACGCATGGGTCGAGGCGACCAGCCCCGCCGGAAAGACCCGGCGCCCGCCGACACGGCCATCGTTGATCTGGGCCTCCAGCCACAGGGCTATGTCGCTCGCGGTCGAGATCAGCCCGCCCGCCGACTGCATGGTGGCGTCGGTCTTCTGCAGCGGCGACCGCTCGGGCTGGCCGGGGATACGGCCGAAATGCCCGGCGGCGACCACCGCGCCCGACGCGCGCGCTTCATCAATACGGGCGGTCGTGGCCGTCATGCCCAGCGGCGTCAGCACCTCATCCTCGACCATGGCGCGCCAGTCGCGGCCCCAGCGGCGCTCCGCCAGCACGGTGGCCAGGTTGTAGCCCGCATTGGCGTAGGCGAACTGGCCATAAGAGGTGTCGCGCGGTCGCGTCTCCGCCGTCAGCCGCCACAGAACCTCGGGCGTCCAATCACCGGAATAGGCGACCCGAAAGGCGATAGGGTCGTTGTCCACGCCCGAGCGGTGGCTGAGCAGGTCGGTCAGGGTGATCCGCGCGGCGATGTCGGCCGGCACGCCGGACGGCGGCGCCCAGTCGGCCAGGGGCGCGTCCAGATCCACCTCGCCTCGCTGCGCCATGGCCGCGAACGACAGGGCCGTGAAGGACTTGGTGGCCGAGGCGACGTAGAATCGCGTGTCCGTCGTCACCGGCGCCCCCGTCGCCACGTCCGCCACGCCGTACCCTGCCGCGTGGACCAGCCCGCCCTCGTCCACCACGGCCAGCGCCAAACCGGGCGCCGCCTCGACCCGCTGCATCGCCCGGCGCGCAAAGGCGTCCATCGCCGCGCCGAAGGTCGCGCGGTCCTGCGCCCCTGCCTCGCCGCCAGCTGTGCAGGCCAGCGCCGTCGCCAGCAGCGCCCCCATCGACCATGGCTTCATGAACGTCGCTCCCCCGCCCCCTGCGGGCTGACGGGTAGAGGCCGCCACGGGCCGGAACGGATGCACCGCCTTCAAACCGCCCCGCGTTACGTCTAGAGATTTGCCCAAAGGGTCCGCGACGGCTACATCCCGCGCCAACCTCCCCATCAGATCAGACGACAGGGCGAAACCGCACCTCATGGCGCAGCAATATATTTTCCAGATGCAGGGTCTGACCAAGACCTTCCCCGGCGGCAAGAAGATCTTCGAGAACATCTGGCTGAGCTTCTACAACGACGCCAAGATCGGCGTCGTCGGGGTCAACGGCTCGGGTAAGTCCACCCTGCTGAAGATCATGGCCGGCCTGGACAACGAGTTCCAGGGCGAAGCCCGCGCCGCCGATGGCGTCAAGCGCGGCTATCTGGAGCAGGAACCCCACCTCGATCCGGCGCTCAACGTGCGCCAGAACGTCGAGGCCTGGTGTGAAGAGAAGCAGTGGGTCAACCGCTTCAACGAAGTCGCCAACGAGCTGGGCGAAAACTACACCGACGAACTGATGGAGGAGATGACCGCCCTCCAGGAAAAGATCGACGCCGGCGACGTCTGGGACATCGACAGCCGCATCGACCAGGCCATGGGCGCCCTGCGCTGCCCGCCGGACGACTGGGAAGTCACCAACCTTTCGGGCGGTGAAAAGCGCCGCGTGGCCCTGGCCCGCCTGCTGCTCAGCAAGCCCGACATGCTGCTGATGGACGAACCGACCAACCACCTGGACGCCGAATCCGTCGCCTGGCTGCAGCACCACCTGGAAAACTTCCCGGGCTGCGTCATCCTGGTCACCCACGACCGCTACTTCCTGGATCAGGTCACGAAGTGGACGCTGGAACTGGACCGCGGCAAGGGCCACCCGCACGAGGGCAACTACTCCTCGTGGCTGGAAGCCAAGCAGAAGCGCGTCGTGCAGGAGCAGTCGGAATCGGAAGCCCGCCAGCGCGCCCTCACCCGCGAACTCGAATGGGTCCGCTCGGGCGCCAAGGCCCGTCAGGCCAAGTCCAAAGCCCGTCTGGCCGCCTATGAGAAGATGGTCTCGGAGCAGGAAAACAGCCGTCAGGCCCAGTCCTTCGCCGTCATCCAGATCCCGCCTGGCCCGCGCCTCGGCAATGTGGTGCTGGAGGTCGAGGGCCTGAAGAAGTCCTATGGCGACAAGACCCTGTTCGACAACCTGACCTTCAAGCTGCCGCCCAACGGTATCGTCGGCGTCATCGGCCCCAACGGCGCCGGCAAGTCGACCATGTTCAAGCTGATCACCGGCCAGGAAACGCCCGACGGCGGCACGATCAAGGTCGGCGAAACCGTCAAGCTGGCCTATGTCGACCAGTCGCGCGACGACCTGAAGCCGGACGACACCATCTGGCAGGCCATCTCGGGCGGCACCGACATCATGCTGGTCGGCAAGCGCGAAATTAACAGCCGCGCCTATGTCGGCAGCTTCAACTTCAAGGGCGGCGACCAGCAGAAGAAGGTGGGGCAGCTCTCTGGGGGTGAACGGAATCGCGTGCACCTGGCCAAGACCCTGGCCGCCGGCGGCAACCTGATCCTGCTCGACGAACCGACCAACGACCTGGACATCGAGACCCTGCAGAACCTCGAAGAGGCTCTGGAAGAGTTCGCCGGCTGCGCCGTGGTCATCTCCCACGACCGCTGGTTCCTGGACCGTCTGGCCACCCACATCCTCGCCTTCGAGGGCGACGGCCACGTGGAATGGTTCGAGGGCAACTTCGAAGCCTACGAACAGGACAAGATGCGCCGCCTGGGCGCGGACAGCATCATTCCCAAGCGCATCCAGCACCAGAAGTTCGGTCGCTGATCCAGCGCTAAGCTAGATGAAACGGCCCTCCGATCCGCTCGGGGGGCCGTTTTTCTTTGGCCGCTGGCGAAGTGGCGGAACCGGGTTAGTCTGCCGCCATGACCCAGCGCCCCGCCATCCTGATCATGCAGCGGCACCTAGGACCGCTCAGCGCCTTTCTCGAAAGCGCCTACGACGTCTATCGCTTCTGGGAAGGCCCGCCGGTCGAGGCCGCCGCCGACGTGCGCGTCCTGGTCGTGGCGGGCGAGTTCGAGCTGGACAAGACCCTGATCGAGCGCCTGCCCAACCTGTCGCTGATCGCCTGCTTCACCTCGGGCTATGACGGCATCGACGTGGACTGGTGCCGCGCGCGCGGCCTGCCGGTCACCCACGCACCGGCCATCAATCACGAAGACGTCGCCGACCATGCCCTCGGCCTGATCCTGGCCGCGCGCCGTCAGATCGCCGAGGGCGACCGCCAGGTCCGCGCGGGCGGCTGGACCTCGGCGTCCAAGACCATCACCCCGTCGATGGGCGGTCAGACCTTGGGCATTGTAGGCTTGGGGGCCATCGGCGAGGCTGTGGCCCGTCGCGCCGAGGTCATGCGGATGACCGTCCAGTGGTGGGCGCCCCGCGCGAAGGACGCCGCCTGGCCCCGCGCCGATAGTCTACTCGCCCTGGCCCGCGCCTCGGACGTCCTCGTCGTCGCCTGTCGCGCGGATGAAACCAATCGCGGCCTGATCTCGGCCGAGGTGATCGAGGCGCTCGGGCCCTCCGGTCTGCTGGTCAATGTCGCGCGCGGTCAACTGGTGGACGAGGACGCCGTCATCGCCGCCCTCCGCGACGGACGACTGGGCGGCGCCGCTCTCGACGTGTTCGAAATCGAGCCGACCAACGCCGCACGCTGGGCCAGCGTGCCCAACACCGTGCTGACGCCTCACACCGCCGGAGCCACGACCGAGGCGGTTCAGGGCATGCTGATGCTGCTGTTGCAGAACCTGACCGCCCATTTCGCGGGCGAACCGCTCAAGACGCCCGTCACGACCTGAGCCCGCACGATCTCACGGGTCTCTGAATGATCCATGCGGCTTAGCCGTCGCACCCCGGCCGCTTGCGGTCAGATTTTGCTTGCATAATCGTATAAGGATATCTTTATACGACCTCATGACACTGACTGCTGACCAGACTGTCGAGGCCCTGCGCGCCGCGGGCGAACCGACCCGTTTACGCGTGCTGTCGCTGCTGGCCGCCGAGGAGTTGTCGGTCATGGAGCTGTCGCGGGTTCTGGACCAGAGCCAGCCGCGCGTGTCGCGTCACCTGAAGCTGATGGCCGACGCCGGGCTGATCGAGCGATTCCCCGACGGAGCGCGGGTCTTCTACCGCCTGTCGCACGACGCCCTGTCGCGGCGGCTGATCGACACGGTGCTGGACCTGCTGGATGACGCCGAGGGCGAGGCCGACCATCGCCGCCTGGACGAGGTGCGCAAGGAGCGCGCCATCGACGCCGCCCGCTATTTCGAACAGGTCGCACCCCAGTGGGACCAGATGCGCAGCCTCTATGTTTGCGAAAGCGCGGTCGAAACCGCCGTCGAGCAGGCGGCGGGTCCCGGCCCGTTCGAGCGCGTCGTCGATCTGGGCACCGGCTCGGGTCGGATGCTGACCCTGTTCGGCAAGAAGGCGAAGATGTCAGTCGGGCTCGACCTCAGCCAGAACATGCTCAACATCGCCCGCGCCAATGTCGCCAAGGCCGGGCTGGACAAGGTCGAGCTGCGCCACGGCGACATCTTCTCGACCCGCCTGCCGCTCGGCAGCGCCGATCTGGTGATCGTGCATCAGGTTCTGCACTACCTGGCCGACCCCGCCGCCGCCGTGGCCGAGGCCGCGCGTCTGGTCATGCCCGGCGGCAAGCTGCTGATCGTCGACTTCGCCCCGCACCAGCTGGAGCAGTTGCGTGAGGCGCACCAGCATCGCCGCCTGGGCTTCGCCGACGAGGAAATCCAGGGCTGGCTGGCCGACGCGGGCCTGACCGCCGACGCCCCGGTCGCCCTGCCGCCCGACACCGAGGGCCTGACCGTTCACATCTGGACCGGCGAGCGCGCCGATGTCCCTGCTCGAAAGACCGCCTGATGGCTCCCTCCTCTCTCGCCGAAGCCCGCGCCCTGTTGCTGTCGCCGCTGGGCCCGGTCGCGCGCGCCGGCTCGAACCACAACGCCGTCAACGTCTCCTTCGAGTTCTTCCCGCCCAAGTCGGACGAGGCCGAGGCCAATCTGTGGTCCGCCATCCGCCGGCTGGAGCCGCTGAACCCCGCCTTCGTCTCGGTCACCTATGGCGCGGGCGGCTCAACGCGGGAGCGCACCCACCGCACGGTCCAGCGCATCATCAGCGAGACCACCCTGCGTCCCGCCGCCCACCTGACCTGTGTCGAGGCCAGCCGGGACGAGGTCGATGAGGTCATCGAGGGCTACAAGACCATCGGCGTCGATCACATCGTGGCCCTGCGCGGCGATCCACCGGGCGGACATGATAATTCTGGGGGCATCGGCGGCGCCTATGCCCCTCGCGCCGACGGCTACGCCAACGCCACAGAACTGTCCCGGGCCATCAGCCGCGTCGGCGGCTTCGACATTACCGTCGGCGCCTATCCAGAGAAGCACCCGGAAAGCCCGTCGATCGACCACGACATCGATGTCCTGAAAGCCAAGATCGACGCAGGCGCCACGCGCGCCGTGACCCAGTTCTTCTTCGACATCGAGGCCTTCCTGCGCTTTCGCGACCGCGTGCGGGCGGCGGGCGTGACCATCCCCCTGATCCCCGGCATCATGCCGGTGTCCAACTTCAAGGGCCTCAGCCGGATGAGCGCGGCCTGCGGAGCCTCCATCCCTGACTGGCTGGCCGCCCACTTCGACGGGCTGGACGACGACCCCGAGACCCGCAAGCTGCTGGCCGCCTCCATCGCCGCCGAGACCTGCGCGCGACTGCAGGAAGAGGGCTTCTCGGACTTCCACTTCTACACCCTGAACCGCGCCGAGCTGGTCTATGCGATCTGCCGGGTGCTGGGCGTGCGTGAAACCAAGGCTGTTGCGTAAATGACCTCCCCCCTTACCCGTCCCGAACGGATCGCAGCCCTGCACGCGGCGGCCAAGGAACGCATCCTGGTCCTCGACGGGTCGTGGGGCGTCATGATCCAGCGGCGCGGGCTGGAGGAAGCCGACTTCCGCGGCGACCGTTTCGTGGCGGCCAATGGCTATGACGAAAAGCATCAGATGAAGGGGAATAACGACATCCTCTGCATCACCCGCCCGGACATCATCTCCGACCTGCACGATCAGTATTACGGCGCGGGCGCGGATATCAGCGAAACCAACACCTTCTCCGGCACCGTGCTGGCCCAGGACGACTATCATCTGGACGCCCAGGCCGTCTGGGACATCAATCTGGAAGGCGCCAGACTGGCCCGCGCCGCCGCCGACCGCTGGACGGCGAAAGAGCCGCACAAGCCGCGCTTCGCCGCCGGCTCCATCGGTCCGCTGACCAAGATGCTGTCGATGTCGTCGGACGTGAACGATCCCGGCGCGCGCAGCGTGACCTTCGATCAGGTCTATGACGCCTATCGCCATCAGGTGAAGGCCCTGAACGAGGGCGGCATCGACCTCTATCTGATCGAAACCATCACCGACACGCTGAACTGCAAGGCCTGCATCAAGGCCATCAAGGACCTTGAGGACGAGGGCCTGCCCGCCCTGCCCATCTGGATTTCCGGCACCATCACCGACCGTTCGGGCCGGACTCTGAGCGGTCAGACCGCCGAGGCCTTCTGGAACTCCGTGCGCCACGCCAAGCCGTTCGCCGTGGGCTTCAACTGCGCCCTCGGCGCCGACCTGATGCGCCCCTTCATCGCCGAACTGAGCCGCGTGGCCGACACCCTGGTCGCCGCCTATCCCAACGCCGGCCTGCCCAACGCCATGGGCCAGTACGACGAGCAGCCGCACGAAACCGCCCACTTCATCGAGGAATGGGCCGCCTCGGGCCTGGTCAACATCGTCGGCGGCTGCTGCGGCACCACCCCCGACCACATCCGCCACGTCGCCGAAGAGGTCGCGCCGCTGAAACCGCGCGAAATCCCCGAGCGCCCTGTGGCCATGCGGCTGGCGGGACTTGAGCCGTTCGAGCTGGTGGCGTGATGCGTCCCCACCCGCTCATCCCCGCGGAGGCGGGGACCCAGTGCTTTGAAGACATCCAGAATGCTGACCGCCAGTGCGCGGCTCAAACCTGGGTCCCCGCCTCCGCGGGGATGAGCGGAGAGTTGCGTTGAGACCTGTCTTCATCAACGTCGGCGAGCGGACCAATGTCACCGGCTCGGCCAAGTTCCGCAAACTGGTGGTGGACGGCGACTACGCCGCCGCCCTCGACGTCGCCCGTCAGCAGGTCGAGGCGGGCGCCCAGATCATCGACATCAACATGGACGAAGGGCTGCTGGACGGCGCCGTCGCCATGCGCACCTTCCTCAACCTGATCGCCGCCGAGCCCGATATCGCGCGCGTCCCGGTCATGATCGACAGCTCCAAGTGGGAGGTTATCGAGGCCGGCCTGAAGTGTGTTCAGGGCAAGCCGATCGTCAACTCGATCAGCATGAAGGAGGGCGAAGCCGCCTTCCGCGAACACGCGATCAAATGCCTGCGCTACGGCGCCGCCGTCGTGGTCATGGCCTTTGACGAGGTGGGCCAGGCCGACACCGCCGCGCGCAAGGTCGAGATCTGCACCCGCGCCTACAACATTCTGGTCAACGAGGTCGGCTTCCCGCCCGAGGACATCATCTTCGACCCCAATATCTTCGCCGTGGCGACGGGGATCGAGGAGCACGACAACTACGCCGTCGACTTCATCGAGGCGACGAAGGTCATCAAGACCACCCTGCCCTACGCCCGCGTCTCGGGCGGGGTGTCGAACGTCTCGTTCAGCTTCCGCGGCAACGAGCCGGTGCGCCGGGCGATCCACAGCGTCTTCCTGTACCACGCCATCAACGCCGGCATGGACATGGGCATCGTCAACGCCGGCGACCTGCCCGTCTATGACGACATCGACCCGGTTCTGCGTGAGGCGGTCGAGGACGTGATCCTGAACCGGCCGCAGCGGACCAATGTGTCCAACACCGAGCGGCTGGTGGACATGGCGCCCAACTACAAGGGCGAGAAGGGCGCGGCCCGCGTCGTCGACCTGACCTGGCGCGAGCAGCCCGTCGCAGCCCGTATCGCCCACGCCCTGGTCCACGGCATCACCGAGTTCATCGAGGCCGACACCGAAGAGGCCCGCCTGGCCTCCGAACGTCCCCTGCACGTCATCGAAGGCCCGCTGATGGACGGGATGAACGTGGTCGGCGACCTGTTCGGCTCGGGCAAGATGTTCCTGCCGCAGGTGGTGAAGTCCGCCCGCGTGATGAAGCAGGCCGTGGCCTGGCTGGAACCCTTCATGGAGGCCGAAAAGGCCGGCAAGCCGCGCGAACAGGCGGGCCGCATCCTGATGGCCACGGTCAAGGGCGACGTCCACGACATCGGCAAGAACATTGTCGGCGTCGTGCTCCAATGTAACAACTACGAGGTCATCGACCTGGGCGTCATGGTCCCGGCCGACCGCATCCTGGACGCCGCCATCGAGCACGAGGTCGATATCATCGGCCTGTCCGGCCTCATCACCCCGTCGCTGGACGAGATGGTCTTCGTCGCCCGCGAAATGGAGCGACGCGGCTTTGACATTCCCCTGCTGATCGGCGGGGCCACGACCAGCCGCACCCATACGGCGGTCAAGATCGAGCCGGGCTATCGCAAGGGCTCAACCACCTATGTCATCGACGCCAGCCGCGCCGTCGGCGTGGTCTCGGGTTTGCTGTCGCCGACCGAAAAGGCCAATAACGAAGCCGCCACCCGCGACGAATACATCCGCATCCGCGAGCAGTACGCCCGAGGCCAGGAGGTCAAGGCCCGCGCCACGCTGCAGCAGGCGCGCGAGAACCGCTTCAACGTCGATCCCGCCGCCCCCATGCCCGGCAAGCCCTCCTTCCTCGGCGTGCGTTCGTTCGACGCCTGGGACCTGCAGGATCTGGCCGACCACATCGACTGGACCCCCTTCTTCGCCAGCTGGGAGTTGATCGGCCGCTATCCGCTGATCCTCGAGGACGAGATCGTTGGCGAGGCGGCCCAGGACCTGTTCCACGACGCCCAGGCCATGCTGAAGCGGATCATCGACGAGAAGTGGTTCACGGCGAAGGGCGTGGTCGGTTTCTGGCCCGCTCAGGCCGTCGGCGACGACATCGCCGTCTATGCCAATGAGGACCGCGACGAAGAGATCGCCCGCTTCCACACCCTGCGCCAGCAGATCAAGAAGTCGAACGGCAAGCCCAACCTGGCCCTGTCGGATTTCATCGCGGAAGAAGTCCAGGACTACATCGGCGCCTTCGCCGTCACGGCGGGCCACGGCGAACTGGAAGTCGCCAGGAAGTTCAAGGACGCCGGCGACGACTACTCCTCGATCATGGCCACAGCCCTGGCCGACCGCCTGGCCGAAGCCTTCGCCGAAGCCCTGCACAAGAAGGTGCGGACCGAACTGTGGGGTTATGCGCCCGACGAAGCGACCTCGGTGCAAGACCTGATCGAAGAGAAGTACCAGGGCATTCGCCCTGCCCCCGGCTACCCGGCCCAGCCCGACCACACGGAAAAGGCCACCCTGTTCCGCCTGCTCGACGCGGGTGCCAACGCCGGCATGGCCCTGACCGAAAGCTACGCCATGACGCCCCCGGCCTCGGTCAGCGGCCTCTACTTCGGCCATCCGGGCAGCCACTACTTCGGCGTCGGCAAGATCGACCGCGATCAGATCGAGGACTACGCGGCCCGCAAGGGCTGGGACGCGGAAACCGCCGAACGCTGGCTGGCCTCCATCCTCAACTACGATCCAAGTACAGCGGCGCGTGAGACGGCGGCCTAGCCCATTCTCGACCACATCACCGCACGGAGCGTCAGCTGTCGTCCCATCTGACGCCGGGCGCGCGCAACCGAATTCAAAAAAGGGCGGCGAACCGAAGTTCGCCGCCCTGATCAGACTACCTCAAACTTAGAAGCGGTAGCGCAGACCGAAGCGAAGCGTACGCGGAGCCTGGTAGCTGCGCGCCATGCCGAAATAAGGCGCACGAGCATTCGGGGCATTGCTGCCGGTGCGGACCAGACCCTGCTCCACGACTCGCGTGACTTCGTCATTGTCAAAGACGTTGAAGATGTCGACCGAGGCCGTCAGAGCGCCCTTCGTCTCGTCCTGGAGCAGGTTGAAGTTCATGCTCAGGTCAAGCTGATAGGTCCAGGGCGTTTCCCCTTGCGAACCGCGCGGCGTAGAAATGACGGCATTGTTCGCGCCAATCGGGCAGTACCAACCCGACGGGGTCCCGACTTGAGGCGACAGCGGATCGACCGACACCGGCACACGGCCCAAGCAGCCATAATAACGGCCCGACTGTGCCGTGAAGTTGGCACCGATGTTGAAGAAGTCGTTCGGCGCATAGGAACCGAACAGCTTGATCGTGTGGGCGTGATGGTTCGGCAGATAGCCATAGGCGCCCAACGAGTTGGCCGCGTGGTCGTAGTCCTGGGTGATCGACGTATCAGTCTGACCGATGTCGGACTTCACAGCGCCTTCGTAGTTACCCTTGGACTCGGCCAAGGTGTACGATCCTTGGAGCCCCCAAGTACCGTCAAACGGACGCTGGAAGGTGAACTCCAAAGCCTGATACTTGCGCTCAACTTCCGGCAGCGACAAATCCGCCGCCGTCAGATTGATCTGCTGAGGATTGTAGGCTGGATTCGCCGCCCCATTGGCCAGCGTACGCGTATCGCCCTGAAGGTCGATGAAGACCGAAGCTCCATCGCCCGGGTTCACCAGCACATAGGGGAACAGCGAAGCGAAATCAGCATCGCCCGGTCCGGACTGGCCGCAGGCCGTATTGGTGCGGATGCAATAGCGGACGATGGCGTCACCGATCGCCGTGTCCTCGATCGCTTCTTCCAGGTTGCGGTTGACATAACGAACGCCTGCAGACCAGTCGGCGAACATGCCGTCCACGAAGCTGTGTTCGTAGCCAAGCACAAACTCGCGCTCATACATCGGCTTCAGGTCGGCTTCGGCGACCGTGCGCGGATCCGGAGCGCCCGGAGGGCTGAGGTAGTCGATCTGACGGCGCGTACCGAGAACCGGGTAGTTGCCGTTCAGGGTCAGAGAGCCATTCGGATTGCGAGTCGCATCAAAGAACTCGTCCGTATAGACTTCACCCGAGGAAGCACGAATGGACGTATTGGTCGCGATCGGCAGATAGTAATCACCGAACGAACCATAGATACGATTCACGCCATCACTGAGCGGGTCCCAGTTGAAGCCAAGACGCGGAGCCCATTGGTCGTCGACCTTGATATAGCTCTCGCCATCGACGTTCTTGTAATCGTATTGGTCGTTGCGGACACCCAACTGCAGCGTCAGGTTGGGCAGAATGTCCCACGAGTCCTGAACATACAGCGCGGTCTGCTCAGCCGTGAAGCGGCCGTTGTTGGCGAAGGTCAGCACTTCGACGCAACCGGCAGCGGGCGTACCGGCCGGGCAATCAGCCTGATCCAGCGCATAGTAGAGAGCCCCGCCCGAATAGGCGCTGCGCGCCGTGGACGTCAGATCTTCCTTGTCATATCCCACACGGAGATGGTGCTCGCCAAGCAGGTTGACGTAGAAGTCGGCATCCACACGATAGGTCTTGCGGATATCCTCGCCTTCCAGATTGTAGGGGCCAGCATGAATACCTGACGTAATATAGCCCCCACCATTCGCCACATAGTCGCGAATGCCCGGAATGTTGATTGGATCACCATAATCCAGTTGAGAATTTTCTTGACGACCAAACAGCGCCGACAAGGTGAACCAATCGGTGAAAACGCCCGTGTACTTGTAAATCTGCGTCAGACCGCCGGCATCGGCGTAGATCGGCGCAGTTTCGCGCAGGTATGCATCGGTGGTGGCGTCAAACGTCTTGGTGACAGTGGTGGTGGTCGTTTCGTCGTTGATAAGCGTTGCTTCAAGACGATGCTGCGGGTTCAAAACAAAGTCCAGCTTCACCGCCCAGCGGGGATCGTCATAAGACGCATAGCTCTGGGTTCGCGTTGCGCCGGCAACGCCATCCGGGTTCGCGGCGCTGTACGCATATGTCCGCGAACGAGCGCCGGCCGTTTCGACATCACGAATGTTGTAGACGCCGAACAGGAAGAGATGATCTTTCCAGAGCGGACCGCCGATATAGGCGGTATAGTCCTTCACATCGCTCTCAGAATACTGGTTGAAGTTCTGAATGCCAGCGGCGTTGTTGCCGCCAGCCTGGTAGGAAACGCCTCGCGAGCTACGCAGACCGTTCGGAGTCCAATAGGTGCTGACCCCCCCGGTCCACTCATTGCTGCCAGAGCGGGTCACGATGTTGACGACGCCGCCGGTAGCGCGGCCGTACTCAGCTTGATAGCCGCCCGTCTTGGTGTCGATCGTCTGGATAAAATCAAACGGAAGTTCGCCGTAACCGAGGAAGCTGCGCTGATCGGTGACGTTCAGACCGTTAATATAATAGACGCTTTCAGCAGCCGAAGTGCCCGACAGCGAAACCAGCGACTGGTTGCGGCGCGAACTCGCCGCGATCGTGGCATCGGGGGCGCTGGCTCCCGGAGTGAACAGGGTCACAGCATTGATGCTGCGGCCGGTAGGCACCCGATCAGCGAATTCCTGCACATCAACGCTCAGGCCGGTATCGGTGCGGCTGAAGTCCTGCGTCTTGCGTGCGCCAGTGACGATCACGTCACCCACGGTCGTCGCTCCGCCCGCGTTGGCCACGGTAAAGGCATAGCTGCTGCCGCCCGGCGACACCGACACGCGATCGGTGGCCGAGCCAGCGGAGGATGAAATGCTGACCTCATACGAGCCGACAGCCAGAGCCGGCAGGCGGAATGAGCCGTTGGCGTCGGTCGTCGTCGTCCGCACAGTTCCCTGAGCCGACGTGGTGGTGACCGTGGCCCCCGCCACCCGCGCGCCAGAAGCATCCGAGACCGTGCCGGTCAGAACGCCGCTGGTGTAATCCTGTGCGGATGCAACTGTGGGCGCTGCGAGCGTCCCGACCGATACAGCCGTCAACGCCATGAGCGCCGTGCCGCCAATCATAGTAGACTGAAGCAGACGCTGCCGAATGTTTCTAATCTTCAAGATATCCTCCTCTGGAAGCATCCAATAAGCCGCTACCCGCCCTATCAGGGAAAGTTCATGGGCATCTGCAGCCGGGCCGGTCACCCCTCACGCTCCCTAAAGACCCATGTTAGCGGGACGCTGAAAGCGCCGCATGGAAATTTCTGCTTCGTCGCACGATGTGTGTCATATCGTCACATCCTCGCCACACTATTACTTAACGTGCTGATTTTTAGCCACATTGAGCAAAGAAAGTTGCAATGCACCCCCTAGATGAAGCCACATTTGTCGCCGGCCAGATCGACTTCAATGACCTCGCGGAAGCCGCAAGGGCCAATGTGAAGGTCGTGGTCAGCCATCGAACTCAAGGCGAAGACCCAAATCAGCCCACGTCTGCGGAAATGGCGGAGATGACCGCCAAGGCCGGCATGCGCTACTTGGAAATTCCAGTCTCGGGCCTTCCGGATCAGGCCGCTGTTCTTCGCACGCTTGAAGCTATGAACAGCCTGTCTCCGGGAGAACGCATCCTTCTCTTTTGCCGGTCAGGCATGAGATCCACCGCCGCCTGGGCCATGGCCGAGCGTCTGCGGGGCGCGAATGCGGATGATCTGCGAGCGACGGCGCTGGCCGCGGGCTACGACCTGAGCCGCCTGCCGCTTTAGCGGACGGCGGCCCGCGCCGCATAGGGCGTCGCGGGTTCCGGCGTACATGAGGCGACGATCCACTGCGTCGTCGCAAGACACAGCAAGGCGGCGATCACGGCCGGAAGCCGATTTGAGACAGGAAAAGCAGCAGTTCGGATCACGGCGACGGCTCCTGAATGGATTACAAGCGTTGAACGCAAGGTCGGCGCCACGTCGGCCCCCGCTGCACGCCGAGGACGCCCGCCCGTGATCCCCTATGTCCGACAGTTCGACTTCACCTACGGCCATCGTGCTCAGGTGTCGCCGCTGATCCAGCGGGTCATCGCCGACAATCCGGGACCGTTCACCTTCACCGGAACAGGGACCTATATCGTCGGGCGCGACATGCCGGGTGCGAGTGTGGCGGTGATCGACCCCGGCCCCGAAGACGAGGCTCACCTGCACGCCCTGTTGCGCGCAGTGAAGGGGCGGACCGTCAGCCATATCCTGGTGACCCACACCCATCGCGACCACGCCCCCCTGTCGCGCGCCCTGGCCGAGGCGGTCGGCGGCGCGCCGATCCTGGCGGCGGCGCCGCAAGGGCCGACCATCCACGCCTCGGACGCCATGGATGAGGCCTCGATGGACGAGGACGACGATGCGAACTTCAGGGCGGACGTCATCCTGAGCGACGGCGACAGAATCGAAGGCGACGGCTGGACCCTCGAGGCCATGGCCACCCCCGGCCATGCCTCCAACCACATGGCCTTTATCCTGCGCGAGGAGAACGCCCTGTTCAGCGGCGACCACGTCATGGGCTGGTCCACCACCGTCGTCGCCCCGCCGGACGGCGACATGGCCGCCTATATGGCCAGTCTTGACCGGGTGCTGGCGCGCGGCTTCTCGACCATCTGGCCGACGCATGGGCCCGCCATCACTCAGGTCGCGCCCTTCCTGAAGGCCTATCGCGACCATCGGCTGGAGCGCGAGGCGCAGATCATGGCGCGGCTGGCGGCGGGCGACGAGACGATCGCCCAAATGGTCCCGGCCCTCTATGCCGCCGTCGATCAGCGGCTGTGGCCGGCCGCCAGCCTGTCGGTGCTGTCACACCTGATCAAGCTGTTGAAGGAAGGCCGCGCCGCGGCCACGCCGGGACCGACGCTGGCCGCCAGCTACAGCCTGACCGCCGACTAGGGCTGCAGACCGTCCGTAATGGCGCGGGCCAGTCGGCAAGCCTCGTCGCCGACCGCCACGCCCTCTCGTTGGGCCACGCGCACGTCAGTGCGGCCCGGACGAATGCGAATGGCGGCGTCATGGGTCAGGCCGAACCAGAAGCCTTCCCTGGAGCCGTCCGCCCTGAAAGCCGCCGCGCCGCGAGGCGTGAATCCCGCCGCCTCCAGCGCCGCCGCCGCCGTTTCGGGCGCCACCTGGCGCGGAACGGAAACCAGATCAGGACAGGCGACGGATGCGGTCGCGCCCCCCTGGCCGCCGCGCATGGCCAGCACCGCACGCGAGAAGGCGGGAGGCTCGCCCGCGTCGGTGGTCACGTCATTGGCGGCCGGGACGGCGAAGCGCTGCCCCTGCACCGTGAACAGGGCCACGGCCGCGCCCGCTACGACCAGTGAAACCGCGGCGTAGAGCCCGCGGCGCCTCATGTCCTTCATCGCGACGATGACGGCGACCAAAGCCGCCGCCAGGCCGACAAAGGCCAGGATGCGTCCGATCTTCAGCGTCAACACCTCCAGGCCGAACCCGGCGCTCCACAGACCGAGCCGCGTCCCGAAAACGGCGGCCAGCACCAGCAGAGGCGCCGCGAACGCCGCCAGCGTCAGCCAGCGCAGACGGATTTCAGCCGTTCGCGCCTGCGCCCGGGATGGTTCAGCCATGCGGCCCTCCTGAAAGATCAGCCTGCGGTCGGCAGACGATAATCCTTCATCTGCTCGCGCAGCAGCTTCTTGTCGATCTTGCCGGTGGCGCCCAGCGGAATATCGGCCAGGAAGACCACGTCGTCCGGCATCCACCACTTGGCGATCTTGCCGACCAGGAAGTCCAAATGCTCCTGTTTGTCCTCGGCCTCGCCCTCCTTCAGCTTGATCAGCAGGACCGGGCGCTCGTCCCATTTCGGGTGGGCCGAGCCGATGACGGCGGCCAGGGCGACCTTGGGATGGCCGACCGCCAGGTTCTCGATCTCGATGGAGCTGATCCATTCGCCGCCGGACTTGATGACGTCCTTGGCGCGGTCGGTGATCTGCATGAAGCCGTGGTCGTCGATGGTCGAGACGTCGCCGGTGTCAAAGAAGCCTTCGTTGTCCAGGATCTCGCCGCCCTCGTCGCGGAAATAGGCGCGGGCGATGGTCGGCCCCTTGATCATCAGGCGGCCATAGGTCGAGCCGTCGTGCGGCATCTCCTGACCGGCGTAGTTCTTCAGCTTCAGCTCGACGCCCAGCGGCGGCGTGCCCTGCTTGACGCGCCACTTCAGCTGCTCCTCGAACGGCAGGGCCGCCAGTTCCGGCGTCATGTTCGACAGGGTGCCGATGGGCGAGGTCTCGGTCATGCCCCAGCCCTGCAACACCTCGACGCCGAACTCGTCGTGGAAGGCGCGGATCATGCTCTCCGGCACGGCGGCGCCGCCGATCAGCACGCGCTTGACCGTCGAGAGCTTCAGATTGTTCTCGCGCAGGTGGTTCAGCAGCCCCTGCCAGACGGTCGGCACGGCGGCCGAGAAGGTGACGCCTTCGGTCTCCAGCAGTTCATAGATGGCCGGGCCGTCCATGCGCGCGCCCGGCATGACCAGCTTGGACCCTGCCGCCGGCCCGCCGAAGGCGATGCCCCAGGCATTGGCGTGGAACATGGGCACCACCGGCAGGATGACTTCCTTGGGCGTGGCGCCCAGGACCGTCGATTGCAGACCCAGCAGGGTGTGGATGAAGTTCGAGCGGTGCGAATAGAGGACGCCCTTGGGGTTCCCCGTCGTGCCCGAGGTGTAGCACAGGCCGCAGGCGGTCTGCTCGTCGAAGCCGCCCCACTCGATGTCTTCCGAGGATTGCTCCAGCACGGTCTCATAGCACTCGACCACCGGCAGCTTGGTCTGCGGCATGTGATCGCGGTCGGTCATGACGACGACGCGCTCGACCGAAGGACAGTGCGGCAGGATGGCGTCCAGCAGCGGCACGAAGGTCAGGTCGACGAAGATGATCCGGTCGCCGGCGTGGTTGATGATATAGACCAGCTGCTCCGGGAACAGGCGCGGGTTCAGGGTGTGGCACACCGCGCCGATGCCCATGATGCCGTACCAGGTCTCGATGTGGTCGCCGGTGTTCCAGGCCAGGGTGGCGATCCGGTCGCCAGGCTGCACGCCCCAGGCCTTCAGGGCGTTCGACACCCGCTTGGCCCGACCGTGGATGGCTCCATAGGTGGTGCGCTCGATCGGCCCCTCGACGGATCGCGTCACGACCTCGCGGTTCGGGTGCCAATTCTTCGCGTGATCGAGAATCTTGTCGACCGTCAGCGGCCAGTCCTGCATCAAACCCAGCATCGCATTCCCTCGTCTCGCACCCTCTAGAACGTGGCGCTTTGCAGCGACGCTATCTAGGTGAACAGCGATAAGCAACGTGCCGTTAGGGAAACAAAGTCGCAGTTTCTATCGACGGTTTGCCAAACCCGACGGCTGATCTCGCGCCTTGGCCGCCGCCGCGCGTCTGACGATCTTTCTTCGGCGAACGCGCTTCTCCTCGCTTCTGCGGCCCTGGCCTGTCGTCAATCGCGCGCGATCCGCCTAAAAGCCGCCGGAACGCACGGAGACCCCCATGACCATCCTCATCGCCATCACTGGAGGCTCAGGCTCCGGCAAGAGCACACTGGCCGAAGCCTTGGTCGCCTCCCTGCCCGCCGGCGTAGCCGTGCTGATGCGCGAAGACTCCTATTATCTGGACGCCGCCAGCGTGCCGGGCTTTGACGCCGAGACTCATGATTTCGACGATGTCGCCGCTCGCGACCACGACCTGCTGTTCCAGCACCTGAAGGAGTTGAAGGCCGGCCGTCCCGTCGTCGCCCCCCTCTATTCCTTCATCCACCACGGCCGCGATCCGGGCGGCGAACCCATCCCGGCGGCCGAAGTGGTGATTCTGGAAGGCACCCACGTGCTGTGCGACCCGGCTCTGACCGCCCTGTTCGACATCAAGGTCTTTGTCGACACCCCCGCCGACATCCGCTTCATCCGCCGACTGCTGCGCGACCAGACCGAGCGCGGCCGCACCGCCGAATCCGTCATTCACCAGTACCTGCTGACGGTGCGGCCCGGGCACGAGCGCCATACGGAACCTTCGCGCACCCACGCCGATTTCATCGTCGCTGACGCTACGGCGGCCGTACGGCTGGAAGATCCGCAGGCGGTCATTCGCCTCGCCGCTCCGGTTCTCGCCCACCCGCTCCTAGCGGCTTGGCATCATTAATTGATTTCGATTCGCAGAACTTCGTTACCTGTTGCAATCGTGGCATTTTAAAGGCACGTTATCCATAGTCCTTACGGGTATGTAACGATGACTGCTTTGGCCCAAGATCTCGATGATCCTCGACGCGCCGCCATTGTGCGCCAGGCCCGATTGCACTTCATCAACGAAGGCTACGCTGGCACGCGAATGGAGCCGATCGCTCGGGAATCCGGCGTCTCGACGGCCACCCTCTATGCCTTTTTCGACAGCAAGGCGGTGCTCTTCGAAGCGGTGATCAACGACGCTTCGGAGGACTTCGCCCGCCACATGGGCGCCGTGCCCATCGTCAGCGGCACGCCGCGCGAGCGGCTGGCGGCCTTCATGAGCGCCTATGCGGAGTTCATGAGCGACACCTTCGTTCGCTCCGTGTTTCGACTGGTGCTGGCGGAACGCCCGCGCTTCGAAGCCATCGCCATGCATTTCTTCGAGCGGGGACGAAACGACTTCGGCGCCGTCCTGATCGGAATGCTCATGGAAATGACCGCCGATGGCCAGATGAAGGTCGACAAGCCTTCATGGGCGGCGGGGCAGTTGATGGGGATGATCGAACACCCCGTCTTCTTCGTCCCGCTGGTCACGGGCGACGACGTCGTCGCTGAACGTGCGCCGCGCGCGATCGCCGAGGACGCAGTCGAAACCTTCCTCGCCCGCTACGCCGTCTAGAGCCCCTTACGGCCAGAGGCGCGTCCGGCGCCAGGCCTCGCCTTCGCGGTCAAACCGCAACCGATCGTGCAGTCGGAAAGCTCGATCGCGCCAGAACTCGATCTGCTGCGGCACGACTCGCCAGCCCGTCCAGCGATCCGGGCGCAGCACTTCCTGCCCGTCAAAGCTCGCCGTCTTTTCAGCCACGCGCGCTTCCAGCATCGCCCGACTGGCCAGCGGCCGCGACTGATCCGAGGCCCAGGCGCCGATACGGCTCTCGCGCGCACGGCTCGCGAAATAGGTGTCGGCCTCGGCCACACTGACCTGCTCGACAACACCACGCACGCGCACCTGCCGGCGCAGGCTCTTCCAGTGGAAGACCAGGGCCGCCGACGGATGGGCCCACAGCTGCTCGCCCTTGGCGCTTTCCTGGTTTGAGAAGAAGGTGAAGCCGCGCCCGTCCACATCCTTCAGCAGGACGATCCGCGCATCCGGCATTCCCTCGGCGTCGATCGTCGCCAGGGTCATGGCGTTGGCGTCGTTCGGCTCGGACGACTTGGCCGCCTCCAGCCACTCGGCGAACAGGCCATAGGGCTCGACTTGTTCGAACATGGTCTCGTCCGCATTGGCCGCCAGTTGCGCGGCGTAGTCCTGAACAGACGGGCTGGGCGGGATCAGGGGCTGGGTCATGCATGATTCTCTACACCCGCATTTCCCCTACGTCATCAGCCGTAGACTAAGGCGGGACACCAAGCTTCACCATAAACTGAAATTCTCGTTTCAATCGACAAGGTTAACCCAGTCTTGACCATATTGGCCCGAGGCTGGTCGCCATGTGCGCGGACGCCCTTACCCCTGAACACGCCCGGTCGCTGCTGGGCCTGACCGGGCCTGTCGGTCCTGAAGGCCTGACCGCCGCCTTCCGCACGGCGGTCAAGGCCGCGCGTCCCGACATGCTCGGCGGCGACGCCGACAGGTTCCGCCGCGTCATCGCCGCCTATCGCCTCTTGCAGGCCCAGACCCTGGCCCTGCCCGCCCCCGCATCGCACGCCAAATCGGCGCCCTTCACGCCGCCGCCCGCCCCAGCGCCCCTGCTGACCTTGACGCCGATGCAGGCGATCAGCGGCGGCTGCGTCCGCGTGGTCGTCGGATCTCGCACCCTGCTGATCCACGCGCCGCCGGGCGTCCGCAGCGGCGACACGATCCGGCTGAAGCGCGGCGCCGCGAACGGCGGCGACCTTCTGCTGCCTGCCCTGATCCGGCCCGCCGACGGCCTGTCGGTCCTGGGCGGCGACCTGTTCATGACCTGGGCCGTGCCGCAGCGGATGATGGACGACGGCGGCCGCATAGAGATCATGACCCACGCCGGTCTGCGCTCGTCCTGGCTGGTGCCCGACATGGTCGAGCCGGTGCGTCTGCGCCTGAAAGGCCTGGGCCTGCCCGCGCGTGGAAGCCGCCCCGCCGGCGACCTGTTCGTCAAGCTGGAGGCGTCCGCCGACCTGCCCTCGGCGGCCGAAGACCTGCTGCTTCGCTTCACGCGGGTCTGGACGCCGGAGCGCATCGCGGCCTAAGCCGTATTCCATGTCGCACAACACCTTCGGTCATCTGTTCCGCGTCACCACCTGGGGCGAAAGCCACGGCCCGGCCATCGGCTGCGTCGTCGACGGCTGCCCGCCGCTGATCCCGCTGACCGAGGCCGACATCCAGCCCCTGCTGGACCTACGCAAGCCCGGCGGCAGCCGCTTCGTCACCCAGCGGCAGGAGGCCGATCAGGTCCGCATCCTGTCCGGCGTCTTCGACGACGGAAACGGCCCCGTCACCACCGGCACGCCGATCAGTCTGATGATCGAGAACACCGACCAGCGCTCCAAGGACTATGGCGAGATCGCCCGCGCCTTTCGCCCCGGCCATGCCGACTACGCCTATCAAGCCAAGTACGGCGTGCGCGACCACCGCGGCGGCGGACGCTCCTCTGCCCGCGAAACGGCCAGCCGCGTCGCCGCAGGCGCCGTGGCGAGAAAAGTTCTGGGCGAGAACGTCCGCATCCGCGCCGGCGTGGTCCAACTCGGCCCGCACCGCATCGCCGACGACGCCCTCGACTTCGACGCCGTCTATGACAACGCCCTGTTCGCCGCCTCGGCGGACGTGGTCCCGGCCTGGGAGGAATATCTGGACGGCGTGCGCAAGGCCGGCTCCTCCATCGGCGCCGTCGTGGCGCTGGAGGTCACGGGCGTGCCCGCCGGTTGGGGCGCGCCGCTCTACGCCAAGCTGGACGCCGAACTGGCCTCGGGTCTGATGTCCATCAACGCGGTCAAGGGCGTCGAGATCGGCGCGGGCTTCGGCGCCGCCGAACTGACGGGCGAGGACAACGCTGACGAAATGCGCCTGGGCGACGACGGCCTGCCGGTCTTCCTGTCGAACAAGGCGGGCGGGGTTCTGGGCGGCATCTCGACCGGCCAGCCGCTGACGGCGCGCGTGGCCTTCAAGCCCACCTCCTCCATCCTGACCCTGCGCCAGACCATCAACCGCGACGGCGCCGAGGTCGACCTGCGCACCAAGGGCCGCCACGACCCCTGCGTCGCGCTGCGCGGCGTCCCGGTGGTCGAGGCCATGGCCGCCATCGTCCTGGCCGACGCCATGCTCCGCCACCGTGCGCAGGTGGGGTAACACCCCCTCTCTTCCGTCATCCCGGCCGAAGCGCAGCGCAGAGCCGGGACCGCAACGAACGCCGCCGTCAGCACTTCTCGCGGTCCCGGATAGCGGCTCCGCCGCTTCCGGGATGACAAGCTTTGCGTCACACCCCTTTTCGCAACAGTCATTGTTACCTATATAGGTCTCGAACGGCGCGGCATAGGCTGTCGCCACAGGGAGACCGCACCATGATCGACGTCAGACCTTTCAACACCCTCGGCGGCGCCAACCACGGCTGGCTGAACGCCAAGCACCACTTCTCGTTCGCCAACTACTATGATCCCAAGCGCATGGGCTGGGGCCGCCTGCGCGTCTGGAACGACGACGAGATCGGCGCCCGGTCGGGCTTCCCGCCCCACCCCCACGCCGACATGGAGATCATCACCTATGTCCGCACCGGCGCCATCACCCACGAGGACTCGATGGGCAACAAGGGCCGTACCGGCGCGGGCGACGTTCAGGTGATGAGCGCGGGCACGGGTGTGCGTCACTCCGAGTTCAACCTCGAGAACGAGACGACCACCCTGTTCCAGATCTGGATCGAGACCGACAAGCCGGGCGCCCAGCCGTCGTGGGGCCAGCGCGAGTTTCCCAAGAACGACCGCTCGGGCCGCTTCACCGTCGTCGCCTCGGGCGATCCGGCGGACGAGGCCCTGTCGATCAACGCCGACGCCAGGATCCTGGCCGCGACGCTGAAGGCGGGCGAAAGCCTGACCTATGACCTGGCCGCCGGTCGCCGCGCCTACCTGGTCCCCGCCGTGGGCCGGGTGGACGTCAACGGCGTGACGCTGAACGCTCGCGACGGCGCCGGCATCATCGACGAGCCGACCATCACCATCACGGCCAGCGAAGACGCCGAACTGGTCATGGTCGACAGCCTGTAACCCCTCCGTCATCCCGGAAACGGCGCAAGCCGTTGTCCGGGATCCAGGCGGCGGCTCTTGTCGCGCCCCCTGGCCCGCCCGTCTCCACCGTCTGGGTCCCGGGTTCCGCTACGCGGCCCCGGGATGACGGCAAAAGGATGTGGGCCACGATCCCGCCGTCAGCCTCTGTTCACTTCCTGCGCGCAGAATAGGCGCCTCGGGAGATTCACATGACCAAACCCCTCGCGCGGGCGACCGCCCTTCTGGCCGTCATCGGCGGTTCGTTGATGCTGCAGGGCTGCGTCGTCGGGGCCGTGGTCGGAACCGGCGCGGCCGTCGTCGGCGGCACGGTCAAGGCGACCGGCGCCGTGGTCGGCGCGGGCTTCGACGCCGTCACCACCTCGGACGAGGAAACCAAGGCCAAGCGCGAGCGCGAACAGCGCCAATGGGAACGCGAACAACGCCGCTGCGAACAACGCCAGCGCCAGGGCAAGGACTGCTAGGGCCTTGCTCGAGCCGATCTCACAGGCTTGACGACTTCACCCGCCAGACCCCAAATCCTCAGCCGGAAGAGGGGATCGGCGATGCGTGGATTAAGGCACGGACTTGCAGCGCTGGCGATCGCCGGCCTCGGTCTTGGGGGAGCAACAACGGCGACGGCTCAGGCCGATGACGACTGGGAATTCGCCGAGGACGCCGCTCGCAGCCTGACCGTCGCCGCTGTCCGCTACGACTCGGGCCACGCCGTCATCGCCCAGTGCGCCAATGGCCAACTCCGGGTTCTGTTGGCCGGCCTGCCGGCGACCACCGAGACGTCGCGCCTTCTCACCGCCACCCGTTCAGGCGGCGCAACCGACACCCAGTCGTGGACCATGGATGAAGGCGGCTCCCTGACCAGCACCCTGCCTGCCCGCGATGCGCGGTTCCTGCGCGCGGGTGGCGGATTGCGGCTTCGGTCCGCTCCCGGAGACAGCGCACCGATCAACGCCGCGTTCGATCTTCCAGCCCAGTCCGCCAATCTCGATCGCGTGCTGACAGCCTGCGGATATCCGCTTGTGGACGACCGGGACGCCATACCCAGGGCAGCGCCGGACCTGCGACTGCAAAGGCCTCCGCGCGAAGGCGACGTCGGCGGTCGCCCCGGACGTTCTCTGGAACTGAGCTGCATCATTCAGAACGGCGCCTACAGCCAATGCCGTGCCGACCACTTTCCAAAGGCCATGAACGTCCGAAGCGCGAGAGGCGAGGCCCTCAACAGAAACGGCTCGCGCCTGCACGCCGACGACGCCGCCGCCAACGAAGGCAGGGTCGCCTATATCTTTGTCCCTCTGCTGATCGCCGTTGCGAGAGAAGGCCTCTGACAGCCCCTTGGCTGTGATCAGGCCGCTCACGCGCCAACCGGCCCTGTCGAACTGCGCCATTTGCGGCCTAGGGTGAGCCCTCCTCCCCAAGCGAGCCAAGCATGCAGATCGCCATCCTGACCCTCGACGGCTTCAACGAGCTGGACAGCTTCATTGCGGCGGGCATCCTGAACCGCATGAAGAGCCAGGGCTGGGCGGCCCACATCACCTGCCCCACGCCCGAGGTCACCTCCATGGCCGGCGTCACGATCCAGCGCCAGAAGCCGCTGGAGTTCCTGGCCGAGGCCGACGCCGTCCTGATCGGCAGCGGGATCAGGACCCGCGACTACGCCGCCGACCCCGACTTCCTGTCACAGCTGAAACTGGACCCGTCGCGCCAACTGATCGGCGCCCAGTGCTCGGGAACCCTGCTTCTGGCCAAGCTGGGCCTGATCGGCGCCCTGCCCGCCTGCACCGACCTGACCACCAAGCCCTGGGTCATCGAGGCCGGCGTCAATGTCGTGGACGCCCCCTTCGTCGCCCACGGCAATGTCGCAACGGCGGGCGGCTGCCTCGCCTCGCAATACCTCGCCGCCTGGATGATCGCCCGGATGGCGACGGTGCAAGACGCCGAAGACGCCATCCACTACGTCGCCCCGGTCGGGGAGAAGGCCGATTATGTCACGCGGGCGATGAGAGCGATCACGGCTTTTACAGCCTTAAGCGGTCTTCAAGACTGAAACCGCCAATCGCCGCTGACAACCTCAAGATCCGCGATCACCGCGGCAGACATCGGCAATGCGCTGGGCCATATCGCGGTCCTCTTCGAGCAGGGCTTGCTTGAATGCATCATGGCAGCGCCCGTCATTGACCATTCTGGCAAGACGCTGAGCCCGTCTGAATTTCTGACGCTCATGACGGACCGCCTCACGGTTCCCCCGCACACCGATCTCCCATTCAGAGATCCGCATTTCCATGACATTACGCCAATTCGGATCGGGGATCGTACGCACGACCGGCGGTGACTGCGGCGGCAGCGGCAGGGGCTGAGCCGGCGGATCTTGAGTTTGCGCCGAAGCACCGACCACTCCCACCGACATGCAGATCAGGAAGCCCAATGCAGAGTGTCTCATCAGTTCGCTCCTTGAAAAACACACCGTTCTTCAAAAAACGCCGATCGTCAACCTTTAGCCGTCCAACCCTACCGCACCCCGATATACTTGTGCGTCTGGACGCTGAGCCGCCATTGCGGGTGGGTCAGGCAGTATTCGATGGCGGCGGCGGTGTTGGCGGCCTGGTCGGGGCCGTCCATGGGTTGCAGCCAGAAGCGCTCGAAATCGAGACCCTCGAACCGCTCGGGCATGGCCAGGGCTTGCGGATAGACCAGCTTCAGTTCCTGACCCGAGGTCTGGACCACGGGGGCGTCGGCCTTGGGGCTGATGCAGATCCAGTCGATCCCATCGGGCGCGGCCAGGGTGCCGTTGGACTCGATGGCGACCTCGAACCCGCGCGCGTGCAGGGCCTCGATCAGGGCGGCGTCCAGTTGCATCAGCGGCTCGCCGCCGGTGCAGACCACCAGCTTGGGATCGCCCTCGCGACCCCGCCACATGCCGGCGACGTGGTCAGCCATCAGGTCGGCGGTCTTGAACTTGCCGCCGCCGTCGCCGTTCGTCCCGACGAAGTCCGTGTCGCAGAAGGTGCAGACGGCGGTGGCGCGGTCCCGCTCCAGCCCGCTCCACAGGTTGCAGCCGGCGAAGCGCAGGAAGACGGCGGGCCGCCCGGCCTGACCGCCCTCACCCTGCACCGTCAGAAAGACTTCCTTGGCCGAATAGGTCACGCGCCCGCCGCCCATTCGCCATAGCCCGCCGCGCGCAGCTCGCAGGCCGGGCAGGTGCCGCAGCCATAGCCCCAGTCGTGGCGATGGGTCCGGTCGCCCAGATAGCAGGTGTGGCTGGCCTCTACGATCATCTCCACCAACGCCGCGCCGCCGATCCGCTCGACCAAGGCCCAGGTCTGGGCCTTGGTCAGGAACATCAGCGGCGTCTCGATCGGCGACGGCTTGGCCAGCCCCAGGGTCAGGGCCTGACTCATGGCCTGGATCGTATCGTTGCGGCAGTCGGGATAGCCCGAGAAGTCGGTCTCGCACATGCCGCCTACCAGAACCTCCAGCCCCCGGCGATCCGCCAACGCCGCCGCCGCGACCAGGAAGATCAGGTTGCGCCCCGGCACGAAGGTGTTGGGCAGGCCACGCGCATCGGCCTCGATGGCCCGATCCGTGGTCATGGCCGTCTCGCCGATGGCCCCGAAACCGGTCAGGTCGACGACGTGGTCCGGCCCCAGCCGCCCGGCCCATTGCGGCAGGACGTTCACCATCTGCTCGCGCACCGTCTGGCGCGCCTGCATCTCGACCGCATGACGCTGGCCGTAGTCGAAGCCGATGGTCTCGACGCGGTCATAGCGTTCCAGCGCCCAGGCCAGGCAGGTGGCGCTGTCCTGCCCGCCCGAAAACAGGACAAGGGCTGATTTTTCAGTATCTTGCGACGGAACGCTCATGACAAACCTGCGGTCGGCCGACGGCCGCGCGCATCCAGAAGGAGACAGGGAAGGATTGGATCAGCCCTCTCTATACGCCACTCGGCGTCGCGCCGCAAAACACGACCGCTCAACCCTTTTCGTCAGTTTGAGCAAATTCGGTTCGCCCTTAACCCTTTCGCAAAGCGTTCTCACAGAATGTAAAACTCCATATTGGAGTGCCGGCCGTATGCCGACGATCGAAGTGCTGACCGAGCGCGTAGAGCCGGTGACCGCCGCCACCATGGCGAGCGCGGTCCTTGCTCGGTTTGAGCGCGAACCGGACACCCTGGTCATCCCGGTCGTCGATGGCGAACGCCCCCTGGGGCTGATCGAACGCAGCGACTTCCTGATGAAGCTGTCCAGCTCGCTGGGTCAGAGTCTGTACGGCGCCCGCGAAGTCACCCACGTCATGGACGCCGAACCCGCCGTGGTCGAAGCCGGGGTCCGCATCGACGCCTTTTCCGACATCATCCTGAAGAGCGGGCCCGGTGCCCTGATGCGCGGCTTCATCGTCACCCGCAACGGCGCCTATCGCGGCGTCGGCACGGCTGTGTCCCTGCTGCGCGCGGTCAACGCCATCCAGCGCCAGCAGAACCTCGACCTGAGCGATCAGGTGCGCGCTCTCAACGACGCCGAGGTCCAGGCCGCAGCCTCGGCCCGCGCCAAGAGCCAGTTCATGGGTCTGATGAGCCACGAACTGCGCACGCCGATGAACGGCGTCCTGGCCGTCGCCGAACTGCTGCGTCGCCAGCCTCTGAGCCAAGCCGCTCTCGCCCACGTCCAGACCATCATCGATTCCTCGGAAACCTTGCTCGACACACTGCAGGACGCCCTGGACCTGGCCCGAGCCCAGGCCGGCGAGCTGGAACTGAAGCCCGAGCCGACGCCGCTGCGCGCCGTGATGGACGAGGTTCAAGCTCTGTGGGCGCCCCGCGCCGCCCAGGACGGCGTGACCCTGATGGTCGGCTATGAAGGCGACACCGAGTTGGCCGGCGTGCTGGATGGCGCGCGCCTGACCCAGGTGTTCAACAACCTGATCGGCCACGCCCTGAAATTCGCCCGCAACGGCATGGTGGAAGCCAGCCTCAAGGCCATGGTCATCGGCGACCATGTGCGCCTGGAAGCTCGCGTTCGTGACGACGGCCCCGGCGTAGACTCGACGCGCATCGACCAGATTTTCGAACAAACGGACGGCGCGGACGGCGCAGGCCTGGGACTGGCGATCAGCCGGCACCTGATCGAGCAGATGGACGGCCGCATCTGGGCCGAGAACAATATCGGTCGCGGCGCCACCTTCGCCTTCGACCTGTCGGCGCCGCGCGCCGTCATCGAACAGGAAGAGCCGTCCAACGTCTCCACCCTGGACGAACTGGATCTGCAAGCCCGCCCGCACGTCCTGATCGCCGACGACAACGCGACCAACCGCGTCGTGGCCCAGGCCCTGTGCGAAATGTTCGGCTGCACCTCGGAAACTGTCGAGGACGGCCAGGAAGCGCTGGAAGCCGTTCAGATTCGTCCGTTTGACCTGATCCTGATGGACATCAAGATGCCGCGCATGGACGGCGTCCAGGCGACCCAGGCCATTCGCGCCCTGCCCGGCGACAGCCGGAACATTCCCATCGTGGCCTTGACCGCCAACGCCGATCCTGAGGACGCCAAGCACTATCTGGCCGTCGGCATGGCCGCCGTGGTCGAAAAGCCCATCAAGCCGGAGCGCCTGCGCATGGCGATGAACGCGGCTCTCACCGCCGACCCCGCCGTCGCGTCGGACGCGCCGACGGCGCGGAAACGTCCCGCCGCCTGATCCCTCGCCTTCCGGCGGCCTGACCCACGGCCACTGGACAAGCCCCCGCGCCACGGGCCACCAAGGCGAGCGCTGTCACGCTCGGCCTGACCGTCGACAGCCTTAGCCAAGGGCGTCTCGATGACGGATATGTTTTTGACCAACCTGCTGCCGCAGCTCGCCGCGGGCGCGGCTCACACCCATGCCCTGGGCTTTCAGTATGAAGGTCTGGACGGCGACCGCGTGCGCCTGCGCGTGCCCTATCGTGACGACCTGGTCGGCGATCCCGAGACCGGCGTCCTCGCCGGGGGGCTGGTCACCACCCTGCTGGACCATGTCGGCGGCCTGGCGGTCTGGGTCGGCCTTGGGACCTATCAACCCATCGCCACCCTCGATCTGCGGGTCGATTACATGCGCGCCGCCATGCCCAAGCGCGATCTGATCGCCGAGGCGCGCTGCTACCGGCTGACGCGCAGCATCGGTTTCGTCCGCGCCTGGGCTTTCGAGGACGACCCCGCCGATCCCGTGGCGGCCGCCCAGTCCGCCTATGTCATCAGCGCCGAGGGCGACCACCGCGCCGGCGCCAACCTGCGCCCTCGGGCCAGCCGCACTGGAGACGCCGCATGAGCGCCCCCCTGCTCGACAGTCTGCCCTACGCCCGCTTCCTGGGGCTGAAGACGCAGTTGAACGGGGACGAACTGACGGTCGTCATGCCTTTTGCCGACCATCTGATCGGCAATCCCATGCTGCCGGCCCTGCACGGCGGATCGACCGCCGCCCTGCTGGAGATGACCGCCGTCGCCCAGGTGGCGCTCACCTATCCGCGCCTGCGTCTGCCCCGCCCGATCAACGTCACCGTGGCCTATCTGCGTTCGGGACGCCCGAACGACGTCTTCGCCCAGGCCCGGATCAACAAGGCCGGTCGGCGCGTCGCATACGTGGTGGCCGAGGCCTGGCAGCAAGGCCGCGACCAGCCCATCGCCGCCCTGACCGCCCACTTCCTGCTCGATGACGATGAAGGCTCAATCTAGGGTGGCGAAAACAACTTGGGATTGAAACGTAACCCTTGGTAAACAAACCCCTACCAAACACCCTTAATACGCGTTAAGAAATGACGGTGTTTCTTTATTGAGGGGTAAAGCCATGGATCGCTCTGAAGTCATCGCCAGCGTCGCTGGCGACCTCTACGCCACCGAAAAGGCTGTGGATGACGCCATCACCCACGCCACCACCCTGGTTCAGTCGATGATCGGCGCCCGCGCCGCCCTGTCGATCTCTCCGGTGTCCGGCGCTGCTTCGCAAGCCAAGGCCATCGAGGCCATCATGGCTCTCAGCACCGCCCGCGACGCCGTCGTCGCCTGCCACGCGGAGTTGCAGAAGGATCACCGTCGCCTCGGCTACGGCGTCTACGCCGCCGGCCCGCTGAACAAGCCCGACGAGTGGGACGACCGCCCGATGACCCGCAAGAGCGATCATCTGCGCGTCGCTTAATTCGGCGTAATCTAGGATATCGAGGCTCCGGTTCTCGATAACTCTGCTGTATGTTGGCCCCCATTGTCATGGCGACAGTGGGGGCCTTCGTGTTTGAAACCATTGCTGGCTACGTTGGTGCCGGATTCATGGTCATTGTAGGCCTGTTCGCCCTGCTCAAGGGCGGAGAACCCGAGCGCATCGGCGCCGGCGCCTATCTGTTCGCTTGGTTTGCGTCGCTGATGGCGCAAACTTCGGGCGGCTATTTCGGCGTGCAATGGGGCGTCTTCGCAATCGACGTCGTGCTGCTGATCGTCTTCGGCACCATGGTCTGGAAGGCGCCGCGTTCGTGGCCGGTCTGGGCCTGCGCCCTGCAGCTTCTGGCCGTGACCAGCCACATCATGATCATGGCGGACCTGCGCACGCCCATCTCGGCCTTCTACACCGTCGTCAACATGACCGGTTACGGCATCATGCTGGCCATCGCCATCGGCACCTTCTGGGCGTGGCAGGAACGCCGCGCCATCGGCGACGAAGCCGAATAGGTGGATATTCCTATCACTCCGCGATAGATTGCTGGCGTCGCCGTTGCAGGAACGCCCTTGCCCCTCTCTCACGCCAGACTCTGGAAGGCCCTGGACGCCCTGGCGCGTCGCGAGGGAACCTCGCCGTCCGGCCTGGCGCGTCGCGCGGGCCTGGACGCAACCAGCTTCAATCCGTCCAAACGCTTCGGCCCCGGCGAGCCGCCCCGTCCGCGCTGGCCTTCGACCGAGAGCCTGACCCGAGTTCTGGAGGCGACTGGCCTTTCCCTGGCCGCCTTCGCCGCCCTGGCCGACGACGCCCCGGCGGAAGACCGCTCCATCCCCCTGCTGGGCCTGGCCAAGGCGGGCGCCGACGGCTTCTTCGACGACGCCGGCCTGCCCCTGGCCGAGGGCTGGGACCAGACCAGCCTGCCGACGCACAAGGACAGCCTGTTCAGCCTGACCATCGACGGCGACTCCATGGCCCCCCTCTATCGCCCCGGCGACCGGGTGATCGTGGATCTGGAGGCTTCAGATGTGCGGCGCGGCGACCGGGTGGCGGTGCGGACCGCTCAAGGCGAGACCCTGGCCAAGGAGATCGCGGCGATGAATGCGCGCGAAGTGACCCTGGCATCGATCAACCCCGCCTATCCGCCCCGCGCCCTGCCCCGCCGCGACATCCTGTGGATGGCCCGCATCCTCTGGGTCAGCCAGTAGCCCAAGGCCGGCACAGCCACGAAACTTGCGCTCAAGTAGGCCGACTGGCCGATAGCGCTCAAAAGAAAGAGCCGCCCCCGGTCAGGGACGGCTCTCTCCATTCAGACTGTCAGTCGCTTAGTTCGGCGCGACGTGGTGGGCGTTCACCCAGCCGCCGCCGGCGATCTGGACCCACTCGCCTTGCGAACCCACGGCGGTGAAGGGCTGGCCGGCCGACAGGCTGCCGGTCTGGCGATAGTTGGTGCCCGGACCCGTGCGGATGCGCAGGTTCGAGGTGGCGCGGTAGGAGTTGGCGGCCGCCTGATTGGCCGAACGCGCGCGCTGTTGGTTGCAGCCGATATAGGAACCGGCGGCGGCGCCGGCGCCCGCGCCGACCACGGCGCCGAGGGCGCGCTCGTTCTTGGACACCTGGCTGCCGGCCAGGCCGCCCAGCACAGCGCCGATGGCGGCGCCGGCGCGCTGACGGCCGCCCGGCGCGTCACAGTTGGTGACGCCATTGGCTTGCGGCATGGCGCTGGCGGTCATCGGCACGGCGGCCGAACCCAGAGCGGCGAACATAGCGGTGGCGGCCAGACCCGCCTTGAAGAACTTCGACATGTCTCTCTCCTGTCATCGAGTGTCGTGGGGAGACAATGCCCCGGCGAAGCTGAAGGCTCCCCCCGCCGCGCCGTTATTTTCGGTTCATCTTTCTTGGGCCTACCGCGCTTCGCGCTACTTGAGGCCCATTCACCCCGTCATCCCGGAAACGGCGCAGCCGTTATCCGGGACCGCAGGAAGCGCCGCCCTCAGCGTCTTGGGCGGTCCCGGCTCTGCGTCCTCGCTGCGCGAGCGCTACGGCCGGGATGACGCTGCTTAGGCGGCCAGTTCGCCGTTCGCGCCCGCTTCGATCAGAGCGATGGTCTGCGGCAGACCATAGATGGCCGCGAACGACCCGAAGCGCGGCCCCTGCGAGGCGCCCAGCAGCACCTCGTAGAGCGCCTGGAACCAGGCCCGCAGCGGCTCGAACTCATGCGCCTTGCCCACGGCATAGACCTCGCCCTGGATGATCTCGCCGTCGGTCGTGTCGGCCGGCAGGGCCTTCAGACGTTCCGCCAGGTCCAGCAGCGCCGCCTTCTCCTTGTCGTCGGGCAGACGATAGGTCTTCGAGGGCTTCACGAAGTCCTCGTAGTAGTTCAGCGCATAGCCCATCAGCCGGTCCAGAACCGGCTCATTCTCGGGCGTGGCCTCCGGCAGGTATTTGGCGAAATAGGCCCACAACTGGTCCTTGCTGGAGGCGTTGGCCACGCCGACCAGGTTCAGCAGCAGGGCGAAGGACACCGGCGAGGCGCTCTCGGGCGGCTGACCCGAGTGGATATGCCAGACAGCGTTGTCGATCTGCTTGGCCGGCTCCTGCGTCTTGTACTGCTCGACGAAGGACAGATAGTCGTCCGTCGCGCGCGGAATGACGTTGAAGTGCAGGCTCTTGGCCGACTTCGGCGACTGGAACATGTACCAGGACAGGCTCTCGGGCGTGCCGTAGCGCAGCCACTCGTCCATCGTCAGGCCGTTGCCCTTCGACTTGGAGATCTTCTTGCCTTCGACGTCGAGGAAGAGCTCGTAGTTGAAGCCCTCCGGCGACGTGCCGCCCAGGGCGCGACAGATCTTGCCGCTCTCGCGCACGCTTTCGATCAGGTCCTTGCCGGACATCTCGTAATCGACGTCCAGCGCGGTCCAGCGCATGGCCCAGTCGGGCTTCCACTGCAGCTTCACATGGCCGCCGGTGACGGGGACCTCGGTGCGGCCGCCGGCAGGGTCGTCGAAGACGATAGTCCCGCGCTCGACGTTGCGCTCCAGCGTCGGCACCTGCAGCACATGGCCGGTGATCGGGCTGATCGGCAGGAACGGCGAATAGGTGGCGCGACGCTCCTCGCCCAGGGTCGGCAGCATGATGCCCATGACCTTGTCGAAGCGTTCCAGCAGGGTCAGCAGGGTCGCGTCGAACCGGCCCGACCGATAGGTCTCGGTCGAGGACATGAACTCGTAGTCGAAGCCGAAGCTGTCGAGGAAGGCGCGCAGACGGGCGTTGTTGTGCGCGCCGAAGCTGTCGTGGGTGCCGAACGGGTCGCGCACCTTGGTCAGCGGCAGGTGCAGGTCCTCGCGCAGCATCTCCGGGTTCGGCACGCCCTCGGGCACCTTGCGCAGACCGTCCATGTCGTCGCTGAAGGCGATCAGACGCGTGCGCCAGTGGTCGCCGGTCAGGGCGCGAAACGCATTGCGCACCATGGTCGTGCGGGCGACTTCGCCAAAGGTGCCCATGTGCGGCAGGCCCGACGGGCCGTAACCCGTCTCCAGAATCACCGGCCGGTTCAGCGCCTCGAAAGTCGCCAGAGCCTCATCCGCCTTGCCCGCGTCGATCAGCAGTTTCGCCGCATCGCGCTCCGCGTCCGACAGCCGTTTCTTGAGCACGTGGGCCAGCAGGTTGCGCGCTTGCTCAAACGGCCACGAACGGGCCTCACGGGACAGGGTTTCAAGGTTCTGAAGCATCAACGGGCTTTGCAGCCTTGAACGCCCGCGGTCAACCGCAGCGGGCGGATCAGAGCCTTGCCGCAGCGCTCCTGGGCAACTGCATCTGGTTCTCGAAGCTCATGGCCAGATCGCCGTCCTGGTTGGTGACCCAGGTCTTGGTGCGCACCACGCCCCGGTCGGGCTGGCTCTTGGACGGGCGGATCTCCATGATCTCGCGGCGGACGGTCAGGGTGTCGCCCGGCCGCACAGGCCGCACCCACCACAGGGCGTCCACGTTCATGCCCAGCAGCGGCGTCTGGCCGAAATAGGCCTCGTCCACGAACTGACGCATGACGCGCGAACAGACGTGCCATCCGCTGGCGATCAGACCACCGAACCGCCCTGCCTCGGCCGCTGCCTTGTCCACATGCATGGGCTGAGGGTCGAACTGCTGCGCGAAGGCGATGATTTCGGCCTCGGTGATGGTGAAGGGCTCGCCCGTCCAGCTCTCGCCGACGCTCAGGTCGTCCAGATAGCGATCAGCCATGTCGTCTTCCTCATGCGAACTGCAGGTCAGATAGTCGCTTCGTGCGGCGGGGCCAACCGCCGTGCGCCTTGACCCGGCGGCGCGGGCATGGCCTTTGCCCGTCCTCATGCTGACATCCGATTTCGACTTCGACCTGCCCGATGACTGCATCGCGCTGCGCCCCGCCGAGCCGCGCGATTCCGCGCGTCTGCTGGTGGTCAAGGACATCACGTTGCAGGACCGGATCGTCCGTGACCTGCCGGACTTCCTGCAACCGGGCGACGCCCTGGTGTTCAATGATACGCGGGTCATCCCGGCGCGCCTGTCGGGCGTGCGCCAGCGTGTCGGACCTGAGGGCGAGACCCTGACCGTCGAGGTCGAGGCCACCTTGCACCACCGCGACGCCCCCGACGTCTGGTCCGCCTTCATGAAGCCCGGCAAGCGCATCAAGCCGGGCGACCGCATCCATTTCGGCCGCAACAGCGACGCCGCCTGCGAACTGGGGCGTCTGGACGCCACGGTCGAGGAAAAGAACGAAGACGGCCTGATCACCCTGCGCTTTGACCTGGCCGGTCCCGCGCTGGACGACGCCATCCGCGACGTCGGGGTCATGCCCCTGCCCCCCTATATCGCGGCCAAGCGCCCCGAGGACGACCGCGACCTGAAGGACTACCAGACGGTCTTTGCGACTTATGACGGTTCGGTCGCCGCGCCGACGGCGGGTCTGCACTTCACCCCCGCCCTGCTGGACGCGATCCGTGCGCGCGGCGTCACCACCCACGCCGTGACCCTGCACGTCGGCGCCGGCACCTTCCTGCCGGTCAAGGCCGACGACACCGCCGACCACAAGATGCACTCCGAGTGGGGCGAGGTCGCGCCCGAGACCGCCGCCGCCCTGAACGCCGTGCGCGCCGCCGGCGGCCGCATCGTCTGCGTCGGCACCACCAGCCTGCGCCTGCTGGAAAGCGCCACGACCGAGGACGGCGTGGTCCAGCGCTTCCACGGCGACACCGCAATCTTCATCACGCCCGGCTACCGCTTCCGCGCCTGCGACGTGCTGATGACCAATTTCCACCTGCCAAAGTCGACCCTCTTCATGCTGGTCAGCGCCTTCGCCGGGCTGGAGACCATGCGCGCCGCCTACGCCCACGCCATCGACAACGGCTACCGCTTCTATTCCTATGGCGACGGGAGCCTGCTGTTCAGGAAGGACGCATGACCGACGATCTGCCCGACGATTTCGCCGCCTCGCTGGATATCCTCGCCTCGGCGGCGAGCGAGATGCAGGACCCGTGGTGGATCTTCGGCGGCGCGGCCATGGTGCTGTGGGGCCTGCGCGACTGGCGCGCCCCTGACATCGACATCCTGTGCAGCCCGCGCGACGCGCGTCGCCTTATCGAGGCCCTGCACGGCGAGGTCACGCCCGATCCCGGCGAGGGTCTGTTCCGTTCTCAGGTCTTCGGCCAGATCCTGACCACTCCAGTTCCTCTGGACGTTATGGCCAACATGGATGTACGGGCCGGCGGCGACTGGACGCCCGTCACCTTCTCGACCCGCGTGCCGATCATGCTGGAGGACTTCAGCGTCTTCACACCCTCTATCAATGAGCAGATCGAGACCTGCCGCCTGTTCGGCCGCCCCAAGGACCTGCAGCGCGCCGAAATGCTGGAAAGCCTGCTCTAGCCTGCCTCTCCCCGGAGTTTTTGTTGCCCTTCCCGTTTGAAATTTCCGCCACCGAAGGTCGCGCCCGCACCGGCGTGCTGAAGACCCCGCGCGGCGACATCCGCACCCCCGCCTTCATGCCGGTCGGCACCGCCGCCACGGTCAAGGCGATGACGGTGGATCAGGTCAAGCAGACCGGCGCGGACATCCTGCTGGGCAACACCTATCACCTGATGCTGCGCCCCGGCCCGGAGCGGATGGAGCGCCTCGGCGGACTTCACAACTTCATGCGCTGGGACAAGCCGATCCTGACCGACTCCGGCGGCTTCCAGGTCATGAGCCTGTCGGGCATCTCCAAGCTGACCGAGGAGGCCGTGACCTTCTCCAGCCATATCGACGGGTCGAAACACGTCCTGACGCCGGAACGCTCGATCCAGATTCAGGCCGATCGGCTGGGCTCCGACATCGTCATGCAACTGGACGAATGCGTCGCCTGGCCCGCCGAGGAAAAGCGCGCCCGTCAGGGCATGGAGCTGTCGGCCCGCTGGGCGCTGCGCTCCAAGAACGCCTTCGGCACGCGCGATACGCAGGCCCTGTTCGGCATCCAGCAGGGCTCGACCTATGAGAACCTGCGCCGCGAGTCCTCGGAGCGCCTGCAGGAGATCGGCTTTGACGGCTACGCCATCGGCGGCCTGGCTGTCGGCGAAGGGCACGACGCCATGTGCGAGGTCCTGGACTTCGCCCCCGAGTTTCTGCCCAATGACCGCCCCCGCTATCTGATGGGCGTCGGCAAGCCCATCGACCTGGTCGAGGCGGTCTGGCGCGGCGTCGACATGTTCGACTGCGTCCTGCCCACCCGCGCCGGTCGCCACGGTCAGGCCTGGACCTGGGACGGGCCGATCAACATCAAGAACGCCCGCTTCGCGGAAGATCAGGACCCGCTGGACATGGGCGTGCCCTGCCCGGCCTCCAACGACTATTCAAAGGCTTACCTGCATCACCTGATCCGCGCCGACGAAATCCTCGGCAAGATCCTGCTCAGCTGGCACAACATCGCCTTCTTCCAGGCCCTGACCGCAGCCATGCGCGACGCCATCAGCGAAGGCCGGTTCGAACAGTTCCGGCGCGACTTCCGCGCCCGGCACCTGAAGGGCTAGCGCGCGCCGCGTGTCTGGCGCGGCACGAACCCCGCCGGAGCCGCCGGCGGGGCGCAGTTGCGCTGCATCCCCACGCCTTTCAGGAAAGAGCGGCGACGCAGGCCCGCCTGAATAGCCGACTGCACATGCTTGCTGTGGGCGTCGGCGCCCGTCAGACGGCGCACCCAGCTGCGCGCCGGTATGAAATCCGTCATCGTGTCCCGTACCGCCCCCAGCGTGGCCGAGGCTGCCGCATCAGCGGCGCGCTCGCTCATGTAGGATCCGTCCTGCGACGGCGGCGCATCCGTATCCGGCCCCAGAGCCTCGTCCAGACGCGCGATCTCGGCGGCGATGGTGCGGCAGTGGTTCAGATTGCGCAGGTCATAGGGGTTGCTCTCCGCCTGCAGCAAAACGGTTGGAATCTCCTGCCGACGCAGGTTCAGATCATCCAGCGGCGCCGTGACGGCGTTGCCCAACCCCGCGCCGACCTGTTCAGCGCCGCCGCGCGCCGAGGCTCCGGCGTTGCAGCCGGCCAAGGCCAGAGAAAGGGAGACGGCGGCGACGGCATGGGAAATCTGGCGCATCCCGCCTTAGACCACGCCCCACCCCCATGGTGAAGCCTCCCCCACGGTGAAGGCTATTGCGGCCGACGGCCGAAGCGCTCGTGGTTGGCTTGACGCGTCTTGTGGCCCTGACCGTTGTGCGACTCGGTGCGGATCGGGCGCACGCTGTGATTTCGGCCCTGCTGCTGGCCCGACATCCCCATGGCCTCGCCCTCGTCGGCATAGTCCGCAACCTCTCCGGCCGCCGGCCCCGCCAGGGTCGAATCAACGACGTCATGGGCGGCATAGGAACGAGCCTCAGGGTGCACCGACCGATTCTGCTCGCGTGCCTGATCGTTGGGCGCGATCGGGTCGTTCACGGCGTTCTGGGACGTGGCTTTGGACGAGGTGGTGTTCTGATGCGGCATGGCCGATCTCCCGTGGCTTCCTGAACAGAACCAAGGGCGCCGAGCGGTCGTTCCGCGGTCGAACGCAGCACTTCAGAAAAAAGGGGAGATGGTACGCCCCCTCGGGCTCGAACCGAGGACCCTCTGATTAAAAGTCAGACGAAATATTGATTTCATTGGGTTTCAGGCCATTTCACGATAATCCAGTACTCACTGTTTTTATTATCTTTTCTAATTCAGATGTCGTCAGGGGTGTTCAGGCTGCTTCTGCTTTCTGTGTCCCATATGTGTCCCAAACCGCTTTGGGACACAGACAAATCTGGCATACTCGTCGGATGCCCAAAGTCAGATTGACAGACAAGTTCGTCGCTTCGGTCGTCGCGCCGGCCAGGGCACGCATTGAGATCTATGATGAAAACCCACTTGGCGCGGGTCTCATGCTGAGAGTCAGCGAGACGGGGAGAAAAACCTGGGCGATCCGCTACCGGACGGAAGACGGCGACGAGCGCCGCTTCAGTCTGGGCCTCTACCCCGACCTTTCGCTCGCCGATGCCCGAAAACGCTGCGCTCAAGCTCGCCTTCAGGCCTTGGATGGGGTGGATCCCGCAGGAGAGAAGCGCCGCAAGAAGGTCGAGCGCCGCTCCCAGACCATCAAGACATTTCGGGACCTCAGCCTCGCCTATTTCGAGGCCACCGAGCGCGGCGAGTGGAAGCCGCGCGGAAAGCGCAAGCGGGCGTCCACGATCGCTGGCGAGAAATGGCTTTGGACCAAGCACATCGAGCCGGCCCTGGGGTCGCTTCGCCTTGAGGACGTCACTCCAGCCGCGATCAAGACGCTCCTGCGCGCGCTGATCACAAAGGGCCAGGACACGAGCTCCAATCGAGTCCGCGCCCAGATCCGTCAGATGTTCAACTACGCGATCCTCGAGGCCGAAGCCGTAACCGCGAACCCTGTCGCAAGAGTGCCGGCCCTGGGTGACGAGTCCCCTCGTGAACGCGTATTGCGCGATGCGGAGATCGGCGCGATCTGGCGAGCCTTGGATGACCCCACTGCGCTGACGTGCGCGAAAAGCGCACGTCGCAAGAACCAGCGCGTCTACGTCAGCCGTCCGGTCGGCATTGCGATCAAGCTGCTGCTGCTCACCCTGCAACGCCGCCACGAGGTCGCATGCATGACCCGAGCGGAGGTGGACCTCGAACAGGCGGTCTGGACCATACCGGGATCGAGAACCAAGAACGGCCGACCTACGCTGGTGCCGCTGTCGCCGGGGGCCGTGGCGCTCATTCGGGAGGCCATGACCCTCGTCAACGAACCCACGCAGTTTATCTTCCCTGCCCGCTGGGACCGTGAGAAATCCCTGACGCCCGCCGCATTGAGCCGCGCCCTGCGCGATGTGAGAAGCGCTCTTTCGTTGCCCGCCCTGACCCCGCATGACCTGAGACGCACGGCGGCGACCAGCATGGCGAGCGAACGCCTGCGGATCTCACCTTTCGTCATCGGTCGAATCCTCAATCACACGAGCGAAAAGGGCGGAGCCGCCGCCGTCACCCTGTCGACCTACGCCCTCTATGATTTCATGGTGGAGAAGCGATCAGCGCTGGCAGCATGGAGCGTGTTAGTCGGTGAGATAGTGGCCAAGCAGCCTCTGAATGCACCAAGCTCTCCTGGCTGAGACTTCGAGATGTGACGCGCTCGCGCAAGTCCCTCCCCCAACG
Source organism: Brevundimonas sp. UBA7506 (assembly GCF_002479495.1). Classification (GTDB taxonomy): domain Bacteria; phylum Pseudomonadota; class Alphaproteobacteria; order Caulobacterales; family Caulobacteraceae; genus Brevundimonas. Next base: position 55,252 of record NZ_DLNQ01000005.1, on the reverse strand, counting down.
AGCAGCCTGACCCGACGCCTTCAGGAATGATCGACCCGCAACCTATCATGCCGGAGCGGCGGGCGGCGTCTCTCCAATCAGACCTGCAAGAAAGTCGGCGAAGGGCCCAATGTTCTGATCGACGCTCGCCTGTTCCAGCGCGGCCATATAGGCCTGACGCCGTTGAACCGGGATGACGGTCCATGGATAGCCGCCCGAGGCGAACATCAGATTCATCAGAAACCGCCCCATCCGGCCGTTCCCGTCCAGATAGGGGTGAATATAGACGAAGATGAAATGACCCAGCACCACGCGCACGCTGGGCTCGGCCTCTTCATCGAGCAGTTCGAATAGCGTCCCCATGGCGTCTCTCACCGCATCAGGGTTCAGCGGCGTGTGGCGCGACCCGCGAATATAGACCGGCCCGTTGCGATAACCGGCGAGCGCGCCGGCAGGAATAAGCCCGGCCGTGACGCTCGGACCGAAGAGTTGGCGATACCAGCCTCTATGGTCCTCATCGGCGATGCGCCCGGCGTTCTGGCCCTCCAGCACCCGCGCGACGCTGGCTTTCACCGCCTGGAAGGCGTCATGGTAGCCCCTTGCCGCCAGAGCGTCGCGTTGCCGACGGTCTTCATCATTTGACTCGGGATTCCAGTCTCCGCGCCGCACCCGATCGATCAGGGCCGCATCGACCCGGTAGCCCTCGATCGAGAGCGAATGATAGGCGTCGGTGACGTAGAGGTCCTCCACCGCCTGGAGATAGTCCCTGGGGGCGACGGCTTGGTGGGCAGGCGCCGGAAAACGCGCGGGTATGTCGTCCCGCAAGGTTTGCCACATCAACCTGATCCGTCGGGAAGCCGGCGGCTCGTCACGGCGATAGACAAAGCCGGGCAATCGTCCGGCAAAGGGATCGGTCTCCCTGACATCATAGCCGGCGGCGCGCATGGTTTCGAGAATTTCGACGGCTTCGCCATCACGGCCGATATTTCGGCACGCGCCCGCGAGGCGACCGGCGATGACGGAATGCCCCCCGTTCAACAGCCTCTCAAGCACGGCGGAGAAATCGCGCTGGCCAGCCAGAACGGTCCTCATCTCCGTCGGATGGGTTGCGTAGACGCCGGGCCCAGCGGCGATGAGCGCCGCCTCCACCTTGTAGACCCGCAGGTTTCTCAGAACCGTCTGGTCCCGGTCCTGAGCCCCCGGCAAGCGGAGATCGTACACGCTTGAGCCGTGAATGAACTGCGTGACCTGACCGCGGCCACGTGGAGACCGGACCAGAAGCTGCTCAGGCACCCTCCACTGCTCTGCATGCAGCAGCAGGGATTGTTCCGGGGAAAGCGACCAGGCGTCTCCAAAGCGGTCTTCCAGATAGGCGCTGACGAAATCCCAGTAGGAGGCATACCAGGCGGTGGTTTCTCCAACAGTCTCGTCTGGACGAGCCGGAATGTACCAGCCGTTGATGACCGGGCGGATGAAACCCTGCCTGGTGAGACGTTCGCGCTGAACCCGCGTGAGATCCTGCGTGCGAATGACGGTTCGCCCCTGCTCCTGAAGCGCGTGCAGCGCCTCCAGGGCGTCAGCTAGCTTTTCCTGCGGCGTGGCCAAGGGGTCTGCGTCCTTCGTCCAAAACGTGCGCTTCGATCGCTGAATCAAGCTACGCGCTATTTTTCGCTTTTCATGCTGTATCAAATTTCGCTTTTAATGTCGTTTTATATTTCGCTTTTTTGGCTGCGTTAAATTTCGCTTTTCTTGTTGCGCCAAATTTCGCTTTTTACGTCATTAAAAATTCCAGGACGGTTTCGGTCCGATGCCCAAGACCAAAATCAACCCGTTGGGACGGCGTTCAAGAACGTAGATTGGCAAACCGTGGGGCCGCCCTGCTAGACCCGCGCTGTCGCGGGCTCTTCGAGATCGAAACGGTCGGCCCGGGCCAGGCGCCAGCTCTCGGAATAGAAGCTGCGGCCCTCTTCGCCAGTCAGGAGTTCGCCCGGGCGAAGGAAGACGTGAAGCTGTGAAAACAGCTTGATCTCGGTCTGGCTGATGCGACGCGCCAGATGGTGGGGGCGCAGGTCGCTGGGGTGGCGGATGCCCGCCGCCGCCAGCATTTCCGACAAGGCCTTCAGGGTGGTGCGGTGGAACTGGTGCACCCGCTCGGCCTTGTCCGGCACGACGAGGGCGCGCTGGCGCAGGGGGTCCTGGGTCGCAACCCCGGTGGGGCAGCGGTTGGTGCCGCAACTCAGAGACTGGACGCAGCCAAGGGCGAACATGAAGCCGCGCGCGGCATTGGCCCAGTCAGCGCCTATGGCCAGAACGCTGGCGATGTCGAAGGCGCTGGTGATCTTGCCGGCCGCGCCGATGCGGATCTGGTCGCGCAGGCCGGCGCCGACGAGCGTATTGTGGACGAACAGCAGACCCTCGCGCATCGGCGTGCCCAGATGGTCGGTGAACTCCACGGGCGCCGCGCCGGTGCCGCCCTCGCCGCCGTCGACGACGATGAAGTCGGGACGGATGCCCGTCGCCAGCATGGCCTTGACGATGCCCATGAACTCCCACGGCTGGCCGATGCACAGCTTGAAGCCCACCGGCTTGCCGCCCGACAGTTCACGCAACTTGGCGATGAATTCCATCATCTGCAGCGGGGTCGAGAAGGCGCTGTGGCTTGCGGGAGAGACACAGTCCCGTCCCATGGGCACGCCCCGCGTGGCCGCGATCTCGGCGCTGACCTTTTGAGCGGGTAGGATCCCGCCGTGGCCCGGCTTGGCGCCCTGGCTCAGCTTGATTTCGATCATCTTGATCTGGGGGTTCGCCGCCTGGGCCGCGAACCTTTCGGGGTCGAAGGCCCCGGTCTCCGTGCGGCAGCCGAAATAGCCGCTGCCCAGCTCCCAGATGATGTCGCCGCCGTTTTCGCGGTGATAGGGGCTATAGCCGCCCTCTCCCGTGTCATGGGCGAACCCGCCCATGGCCGCGCCCTTGTTCAGGGCGCGGATGGCGTTGGCGCTGAGCGAACCGAAGCTCATGGCCGAGATGTTGAAAACCGAGCCCAAGTAGGGCTGGGCGCACTGGTCGCCGCCGATCAGGATGCGGAAGGTGGCGGGGTCCGCAACGGGCGCGGGCCGGATCGAATGGCCCATGAAGTCATAGCCGACGCTATAGACATCCATCTGGGTGCCGAACGATCGTTCCGAACCTTCCTTCTTGGCCCGGGCATAGACCAGCGAGCGCTGGTTGCGGGAAAAGGGCGCAGCCTCCTGATCGGCCTCAATCAGATACTGCCGGATTTCCGGTCGGACCATCTCGGCCAACCAGCGGACGTGGCCCAGGACCGGATAGTTGCGGCGGATCGAGTGTTGCGGCTGGATCAGGTCGACGACGCCCAGCAGGACCAGCGCGCCGGCGATCACGGGCACAAACCACAGCCACGGATAATACAGGGCCAACGCCACGCCGACGATGAGAACGAGGATGCAGAGGCCAAAGGCCGAATACTGATTTAACCGCATGTTGCTGAGGTCCCTGTCGCCAGCGACCCGAATGCTCGGCCGGGTCTCATAGTCCCGCAACTATGGCGGCTGGATTGCGCCGAGACCAGCGTCAGCTTCTCCGACGACGCCCGCACGGCGCGCCGTCGTCTGGCGTAGATCGGCATCTCAATGCCAGATCAACGAGACCCCTCCTCCGATGGTCGCACCGCCTGGGCGGCGCAGGCGATCTGGGGCGCCCTCCCTCTCACCGGGCCTTCTGCATATCTACTTCGAAGCAATAGGGCTCGGGTCCAGTTTCGAGACCTATGTCATGATCTGTAATCTTCCCCTCCGAACCGCCTCAACCGGCGCCGCGATCAGGCTGAGGCGGTTCGCCGGGCGCTTCGCCCAGCGCGCGGACATCCAGAGGTTCTGGCTTGCGGCTGGCCTGGAGCGGCAGGTCGGGGACCAGCAGCGTCGACGCCAATCCCAGAAGGCAGACGAGGAATCCCGTGAACACCACGCCCAGAATGGCCGAGGTCACCGCAGCGCGAACCTCCGGCTGGACGACAGCGACCGCGCCCTCCCCCGCCGCGCCCTGATGCGCGCCCACCGCCATCTTCTCGATCTCCGCCAGCGACAGGCTGCGAACCTGCGCCGTCGGATCAGCAGCGGGCGCGCTCTTCATGGGAGCGGCCAGATTGTGGGTCAGGACCGCGCCGAAAACCGCCACGCCGACGGTTGAGCCGACCTGGCGGAAGAACTGACCCGCGCTGGTGGCCACGCCCAACTGGTCCCGCGGCACGGCGTTCTGGGACGCCAGGTTGAAAACGCTCTGCGCCGGGCCGAGCCCCAGCCCCAGAAGCGTCACCCGCCACATCAGGTCCGGCAGTTCAGCGTCTGGGGGCGTCTGCGACAGAAGGAAGGCGGCCAGGGCCGTGAGGGCCGCGCCGGCCACCATCACTTTAGCGGCCGATGCGGTTGACCAGAAACCCGCTCGCCGTCGCCGCCACGATCAGGCCGATCGTCAGGGGCGTCATCGCCAGGCCGCTGGTCGTGGCGGGAAGGCCCAGCCCCATCTGCATGTAGAGCGGCAGGTAGGACACCATCCCCATGAAGGCCATGAACATCAGGAAGGCCGAGAGGTTGGCGGTGGCGAAGGTCCGGTTCTTGAACAGCGACAGGGATATGATCGGGTTTTCGACCTTGGCTTCGACGACAAGGCAGGCGATCAGCGAAAGCGCCGCCAGAGCGAACAAGCCCAGAACGTGCGGCGCCGCCCAGCCGGCCGTACCGCCCAGGCTCAGCGCCAACAGCAGCGGCACGAAACAGGTCAGCAACAGCGCCGCGCCGATGAAGTCGATACGCCCGCCCGTCCGATGGGTCAGACGCGGCGTCTTCACCAGGATCATGAACAGGGCCAGACCCGCGAGCGGCAGGTTGATATAGAAGACCCAGCGCCAGCCGGCGACCTCATAGCCCAGCAGTTGGACGGTCGGCAGATCAGTCAGGAACCCGCCGACCAGCGGCCCGACAACGCTCGCCAGACCAAAGGTGGACCCGAACAGCCCGCCCAGCTTGGCCCGCTCGCGCGGCGGATAGAGGTCGGCGATGACGGCGAAGGCGGACGTGATCAGCGCGGCGCCGCCCAGGCCCTGGATAGCCCGGAAGACAATCAGCTGGATCATGCCCCCACCTAGCAGCGGTAGATCGCCGAACTCTCCCGACAGGCCGCACAGGGCCGACCCCACGATGAAGATGACGATGCCGATCACCAGGATCGGCTTGCGGCCATAGATGTCCGACAGCTTGCCGTAGATCGGCACCATGACGGTCGAGGCCAGCAGATAGGCCGTCGTCACCCAGGGGTAGAGATCCAGCCCGGACAACTGTCCTACGATGCGCGGCATGGCCGTGGCGACGATGGTCTGGTCCAGCGCCGACAGAAGAAAAACGATCATCAGGGCGATCAGGGTCACGCGCTTTTCAAGCGGCGTGAAGGTCTGCGGCTGGCTCTGCGTCATGGCGTGAGAGTGCATCGTGATTCCGTCCGCTGTCCACGCACGACACGGACGCTGGCCGGGACTGGGGCGGCGGCGCCTCCCGACGCCTTGACGCCGCCCCCGCCTGGCCGCGCGGGGAGGTTAATAGAAGCGATTCAGCTTCGTGGGCGACCGTTCGAAAACCTCTTCGGGCACGAAATAATCGGCCAGGAGGTCCGCCGCAGGATCATGCGCATAGGCCGAGAAGTCCGTCACTCCCGCTTCACGGAGCACTTCCTCGTCAATGAAGAAGTTGCCCGTGCAGGACAGCGCGGGCTTTTGGAAGATGACATAGGCGGCGTCGGCCACGATCTCGGCCTTGCGCGCCGCCCCGCGCTCCGTACCGATCACGTTTCGCACCGCCGCCGTATCGATAGCGGTCAATGGCCACAGGGAATTCACCGCGACGCCCCTGTCGGCGTACTCGGCCGCATGGCCCAGGGTGCACAGGCTCATGTTGAACTTCGCGATGGTGTAGGCCACGTGCGGCGCGAACCATTTCGCCTTCATGTCCAGCGGTGGCGACAGGTTGAGCACGTGGGGATTTTTCGCCGCCACGAGATAGGGCGCGGCGGCGCGCGTGCAAAAGAAGGCGCCGCGGCCGTTGATCTGATCCATCAGATCGTACCGCTTGGCGTCGGTCGCCGCCGTATCCGAAAGCGAGATGGCGCTGGCGTTGTTCACCAGAATGTCGATGCCCCCGAAGGTTTCGGCGGCCAGGGCCATGGCTGCTGCGATCTGATCCTCAAAGCGCACGTCGCCGATGATGGCCAGGCTCCGGCCTCCCGCCGCCTCGATCTCGGCAGCGGCGCTATAGACGGTCCCGGGCAATTTGGGATGGGGTTCGGCCGTCTTGGCGAAGATGACCACATTGGCCCCGTCGCGCGCTGCCTTCAGCCCGATCGCCAGACCGATCCCTCTCGATCCGCCGGTAATAAACAGCGTCTTTCCCTTAAGGCTCATCACGCACCCTCCAACCTCATCTTGAGATGGACATCTACTATCAGTTCGCTATTCTACTGACCAGTAGGAGGCATCATGATTCAGCCGGACTCCCCTTGGAAGCCAAAGGAAGATCGTTCCAAGGAGCGGTCCGCCAAGCGCGAGGCCGTGCTGCTCGCGGCGGCCACGGCGTTCAACGAGAACGGCTTCCACAACACGTCTCTGGATGACATTGCGGCCCGCCTGAACGTCTCCAAGCCGACCGTCTATTATTACGGAGCGAGCAAGGAGGCCCTCCTTTCAGCCTGCTATCTCGCCGCCCTGGGCCTGCTGGACGAGGTGACGCAACGCACGGGACCGCGAGACGCCTCCGGCGCTTCCCGGCTCTGGATCCTGATCGTCGCCTACGCCGAGGCCATCCTCTCCGTCTATGGCCGCTGCCTGACGCGCGTGCCCGACAACAGCCTTTCCCCGCCCTTGCGCGAGGAGGTTCGTCGCCTGAAGCGCACGGTGGACGACCGTATCCGCGCCGTGCTGGCTGACGGCGCATCCGACGGCTCGCTGACGCCCACAGATCCCAAGCTGACCGCCTTCGCCATCGCTGGCGCGCTCAATGCGGCGGCGTTGTGGTTCGAAGACGACGGCGAGCGCTCGCCGCGACAGATCGGCGAGCACTATGCGGACCTTTTCACCAACGCTCTGAAGCCGGCCTGAAGATCACGCCGCCCTCCCCGGAACCGACATGAATTTGACAATGGACACCGCCATCGCCGCCGTCGTCACGGGCGGCGCCTCGGGTTTGGGCGAAGCCGCAGCCCGCGCACTCGCCGCTAGAGGCGTCAAGGTCGCCCTGTTCGACATGAACGCCGAGCGCGGCGATCGCATCGCTGAAGAAATCGGCGGCGTCTTCTGCAAGGTCGACGTCACCTCCGACGCCGAAGTGGACGCAGCGTTCGAAGTCGCACGCGCATCGCACGGTCAGGAACGCATCCAGATTAACTGCGCCGGCATTGTTTCCGGGGCCAAAACCGTAAGCCGCAACCGCGAAACCGGTGCCCTTTCGCACTTCCCCCTCGACGTCTTCGAACGCACGATAAAGGTGAATTTGATCGGGACCTACCGATGCATCGCCAAGTCGGCTGCGGGGATGGCCACGCTTGATCGGCTGACCGACGGCGAGCGCGGGGTGATCATCAACACGGGCTCGGTCGCCGCCACAGACGGCCAGATCGGCCAGGCCGCCTACGCCGCCTCCAAGGCCGGCGTCGTGGGCCTGACCCTTCCGACGGCCCGCGACCTCTCCGGCGAAGGCATCCGGATCAACACCATTCTTCCGGGCATCTTCCAGACACCGATGATGGACAGCCTTCCCGCCAAGGTTCAGGAAGCCCTGGCTGCGGACATTCCCTTCCCGAAACGGCTTGGCGTCGGCCAGGACTACGCCGCGCTTGCGCTCCACATCATCGAAAATGTCTATCTCAACGGCGAATCCTTCCGCCTGGACGGGGCCGTACGCCTGGCGCCGCGCTAAGACATCCTACTCATCGGTAAACAAATTTAAGACCAACAACACGACCGCCGCAAACTGCGGCAAGGAGCCCCCGTCATGAAGGTACTCGTCCCGGT
>NZ_DLNQ01000005.1:0-47014 GCF_002479495.1 Brevundimonas sp. UBA7506 | reverse complement strand
TCGTCTCCATCGGCGTGACCCAAGCCCAGGAAACCATCCGCACGGCCCTCGCCATGGGCGCCGACCGCGGCGTCCTGATCCAGTCGGACGCCGACCTGGAGCCGCTGGCCGTCGCCAAGCTGCTGAAGGCGGTCGTGGACGAGGAGAAGCCGGACCTGGTCCTGATGGGCAAGCAGTCCATCGACGGCGACAACAACGCCGTGGGTCAGATGCTGGCCGCCCTGCTGGACTGGCCGCAAGCCACCTTCGCCGGCAAGCTGGTCATTGACGGCGGCAAGGCGACCGTGACGCGTGAAGTCGACGGCGGTCTGCAGACCGTGGCGGCGACCCTGCCGGCCGTGGTCACCGTGGACCTGCGCCTGAACACCCCCCGCTACGCCAGCCTGCCCAACATCATGAAGGCCAAGAAGAAGGAGATCGCGGTCAAGGCGGTTGCCGACTACGGCGTCGATGTCGCGGATCGCCTCAAGGTTCTGAAGGTGACGGAGCCGCCGAAGCGTTCGGCGGGCGTCAAGGTCGCCGACGCGGCCGAACTGGTTTCCAAGCTCAAAGACGCAGGGGTTCTGTAATGGCCGTTCTCGTCATCGCCGACCATGACGGCTCGGCCGTTCGCGACACCACCCACAAGACCGTGACGGCGGCCCTGGCCCTGTCGTCGGACGTGGACGTTCTGGTCCTGGGCCAAGGCGCTCAAGCCGTGGCCGACGCCGCCGCCAAGATCACGGGCGTGCGCAAGGTCCTGCTGGCCGAGGGCGACGCCGTCGCTCACGGCCTGGCCGAGGCCGTCGAGGCCACCGTCCTGCCGCTGGCCGCTGGCTACGACGCCGTCCTGTCGCCCGCCACCACGGACGGCAAGAACTTCGCCCCGCGCCTGGCCGCCAAGCTGGACGTCGCCCCGATCTCGGACATTGTCGAGGTCGTCTCGGCTGATACCTTCGTGCGTCCGATCTACGCCGGCAACGCCCTGGAAACGGTGCAGTCCGCCGACGCCAAGAAGGTCATCACCGTGCGCCCGACGGCCTTCGCCGCCGCCGCTGAAGGCGGCTCGGCCTCGGTCGAGAGCGTCGCCGCTGGTGAAGCGCCCAAGACCGCCTTCGTCTCTGAGGAAATGGTCAAGTCGGACCGCCCCGAACTGGGCGCCGCCAAGATCATCGTCTCGGGCGGCCGCGCCCTGGGCTCGGCTGACGAGTTCCACGCCGTCATGGAGCCCCTGGCCGACAAGCTGGGCGCCGCCATCGGCGCCAGCCGCGCTGCCGTCGACGCAGGCTACGCCCCCAACGACTATCAGGTCGGCCAGACCGGCAAGGTCGTGGCCCCGGCCCTCTACATCGCCATCGGCATCTCGGGCGCCATCCAGCACCTGGCCGGCATGAAGGACTCCAAGGTCATCGTCGCCATCAACAAGGATGCCGACGCCCCGATCTTCCAGGTCGCCGACTACGGCCTGGTCGCCGACTACAAGACCGCCGTGCCGGAACTGATGGCCGCCCTCGGTTAAGGGCTGCCTCTACGCTGAATATGAAGCGCGCCGGACGGGAGACCGTCCGGCGCGTTCTCAGTTCCGACGTCGTGCGGCGGGCCAGTGGGGGCCAAGAAGTCCCTTGGCCCCTCAGAGAGCGCGGGCGATCACCATCCGCTGGATATCGGAGGTGCCCTCGTAGATCTGGCAGACGCGGACGTCGCGATAGATCTTTGCCAGACCATACTCCTCCAGGTAGCCGTAGCCGCCGAGTGTCTGGATCGCCCCGGAACAGACGGCCTCCGCCGTTTCCGACGCCACCAGCTTGGCCATGGACGCCTCCTTTAAACAGGGCTTGCCCGCGTCTTTGGTCGCCGCAGCATGAAGGACGAGCTGGCGGGCCGCCTCGAGCCGAGCGGCCAGGTCAGCCAGTCGGAAGCCGACGGCCTGATGCTCCATGATCGCCTTGCCGAAGGTGTTCCGCTCACGGGCGTAGACGACCGCTGCATCCAGCGCGGCCTGGGCCATGCCGACACTCTGGGCGGCGATCCCGATCCGTCCCGTCTCGAGGTTGGCGAGCGCGATACGATAGCCCTCCCCTTCCCCGCCCAGCAGGAGCCCGTCGTCCAGAAGCATGTCATCAAACTTCAGGGCGCAGGTGTCGGAGGCGCATTGCCCCATCTTGTGCTCGACCTTGTCGACCACAAGACCCGGCGTTCCTGCCGGAACCAGAAAGGCCGAGAGTCCCTTCTTGCCGCGCGCGGGATTCGTCACGGCGAAGACGATCGTCAGACCCGCGATCCGACCGGAGGTGATGAACTGCTTCGACCCGTTAATGCGCCAGGCCGAGGCCTCCCTGACGGCCAGCGTGCTCAGGGCCGCCGCGTCCGAACCGGCGCCGGATTCCGTCAGGGCGAAGGCCCCGATCATCTCGCCGCTGCACAGCCTGGCCATGTAGGCGGCCTTCTGGTCGTCCGACCCTTCACTCAGGAGGGCCGCGACCACGGGCGCGTTGTGGACGGAAACCACGGTCGAAAGCCCCCCGTCGCCCGCCGCCAGCTCCATCAGGGCGAGCGCATAGGAGACATAGTCCGCCTCCCCGCCGCCATAGACGCCCGGCGCGGTCATGCCCATCAGCCCCAGCGCCGCCAGTTCGGAAAACAGCGGCTCGGGATATCGGCCCTCGGCCTCCCATTTCCTGGCGTACGGGGTCACACGGTCTCGAACAAAGGTCTTCACCGCATCGCGGATCATCGTCTGGGTTTCGGTGAGAATCATGCAGCCGCCGCTCGGATCGCCGCTTCCTTGCGCAAGGCGCGCGCGACCATGTAGTGCGCCGTGGCGGCCAGCAGGAAGAAGGGCGTCAAGCACAGCATGGCGACCGTGAGGGCGCCATCTCCATATCTCGGCGCCGCGAGATCGCTGATGAAGCCGACGAACAGCGGCCCGCCGCCCAGACCAACGAGATTATTGATCAATAGAAACAGGGCCGAGGCCACCGTGCGATTGGCGGGCTTCGCGCCGTTCTGGACCACGGCGAGAGCCGGCCCCATGAAGACGATATTGAGAGCGATCGGGATGGCGAACAGCAGGAGCGACGCCGCCCAGCCCGGGGCGATGATCGCCGCCACAAAGGCCGGGGCAGCCAGGACCAGACTGGTCGCAGGCACGAGGCCGTAGGCGGCGGGATTGCGGCGTCCAAGGCGATCAGCCAGTCGGCCGCCGAACCAGAGACCTAGCGCCATGGCCCCTGCATTGACGAAGCCCAGATACTGGGCGACCTCGCCCAGGGCCATGCCCTTCGAGCGCATGAGGAAGGACGGTAGCCAGTTCAGCAGGCCGTAGGTCACAAAGGCCGACAAGCCGCCCGCCACAGCCACGCGCCAGAGCGACGGCGTCGCGAAGAATTCCCGCACCGCGACGCCCAGAGGCGCCTGGGGTTCGATTGTCGCGGCCGCAACGTCAAGGCGGCCGGTCCGGGGTTCCTTGACGAGAAGCCAGAGCAGAAGGGCGAAAAAGACGCCGGGAAGACTGACCACATAGAAGGCCGATCGCCAGCCGAACTCGACCGCCGCCCAGCCGCCCAGCGTCATTCCCAGCAGGATGCCCAGGGGCGCGCCCAGAGAAAAGAGCCCCAGGGCCTGGGCGCGAGCCTCGGGCGGGAAATAGTCCGATATGAGAGAATAGGAGGGCGGCGCGCCCCCGGCTTCGCCGATCCCGACGCCCATCCGCGCAGCGGCCATCTGCCCGAAGTTCTGCGAAAAGCCGCAGGCGATGGAGCAGACGCTCCACACGACGCAGGAGGCGGCCATCGTTCGTACGCGCCCGAAACGATCGGCGATCCAGCCGACGGGAATGCCGAAGACCGAATAGAACAGAGCGAACGCCAGCCCGGTAAGCAAGCCAAGCTGGGTGTCAGACAGGCCCATCTCGGCCTTGATCGGTTGGGCGAGGATGGAGACGATCTGCCGGTCCAGAACATTGAAGGTGTAGATCAGGATCAGCAGGCCCAGAACGAAATTGGGCCGCTGGGTCAGACCGGTCAGACCGCGCGGCGCGGCTGGGTGAACAGGGGCGTGCATGGACTGTCCTCAGAAGAAAGGACGGCCCGGCTTGCGCACGGGCCGTGGTCGCGAACAGGAGGTCCGACCTAGAACTCGACGCCCAAGGAAACCCCATAGGTCCGGGGCTGGCCGGCAACCCGCACCACCGAGTCTTGGACGCGGATCACGCTATGCCAATAGTATTCGTCCGTGAGGTTGCGGCCCCAGACCGAAAACCGCCAGCGGCCGTCGGCTGACGTCACGCCGAGACGGGCGTCCACCAGGGTGTAGGCGTCGATGTCGAACAGGGGATTGCTGTCGAAGTCGGCGCTCGCGTCGCTGCGATAGGCGACGCTGCCGCCCACGAAGGCTTCGAGACCATTGGAAAGCGGCCAGACATAGTCGAGGTCAAGATTGGTCTGCAGCTCAGGGGCGAAGCTGAAGGGCTTGCCTGCGAAGTCCCTCTGTACGCCAAGCGCATCGAACCCGATGAACTCCTCGATCTCGGTGTCGAGATAGGCCAGCCCTCCATTGACTGTCAGACCCGTCATGGGCAGCCATTGAAGCTCGATCTCGCCGCCCTTGGCGTTGGCGCTCGGGATATTCACCAGCGCCTGAAGCGGCCCGAAGACGGGATCCACGATCTTGGACCGCGCCTGCTTGTCGATGTAGTCATAGTAGAAGATCGATGCATTCAGTTGCATGGTTCGATCGAACAGGGTGGCTTTGACTCCGGTCTCGTAGGCCGTCAGCTCTTCCTGGCGGACCGGATTATACTGGGTGTCGAACGACCCGGCGACGGTGATGGAATTGCCGGCCTTGTAGCCGCGGCTCGTCGAGGCGAACAACCTGATGTCGTCGGCCACCTCCCAGTTGAGGGCGACGCGCCACGACACATTGTCCTCGTCCAGGATCTTGTGCGGTTCGGTGGCCAGGAAATCCCGCCCCAGAACCACGCAGCCGTTGACCGGAATGAAGGGAGCGGGCGGCAGGCCGTTGGCGTTGCGGAAGAAGGCGCTGATGTTGGAGAAGGCCTGGATCGCAGCCGGTTCCGTCACATTGGTGCAGCCGACAAAGTCCAGTTCGGCCTTGGTGTAGCGCAGACCCGTGGTCAGAGTGAGGGAATCCGTGAGCTTCCAGTCTCCGGAAGCGAAGATCGCCGAGGATTTGATCTCATTGTTCACGCGACTGGAGGCGTCGCTGAACTTCACCCCGAAACTGTTCTGGACGTTGGAGGAGCTCTCGATGTTGACCGTCGAATTTTCCTCGGTGTCCGCGCTGGAGTAGGAAGCGCCGAGAACCCAGTTCAGTCGATCAGTGTCGCCAGACAGCCGCAACTCTTGCGAAAAGGCCTCGATGCTGCCGTCGAGTCCATACTGGCTGTTGTCGTTGCTCATCCCGTCACGGTCGATGTAGTCGTTGGTGTCGAGCGAGGAATAGGCCGTGATCGAGGTCAGGGTCAGAGCGTCGTTGATGTCCCAGACCGCCTTGGCGGACGCCTGCCAGAACCGGTCGTCGCGGAAGGGATCGCGCTGGTCGCTCCAGTCCGCGGCGCGGGCGTCATGCGGGGCCAGCGGATAGTTGGCCACTTCGGGCCGGACACGGGCCGGCGTCAGCGGCGTGATGGCGATGAGTTGGGTCGCCTGCGGCTCCGAGCGGTCGACATAGCCGTTCAGGTTGAAGGTCACCGAGAGATTGGATGTCGGATCCCAGTCCAGCAAAGCCCGGGCGCTGGTCCGGTTGGCCGCGCCCGTCGAATCGTCGCGGGTGTAGCTGTACTGCCAGTCGTCGCTCTGGAGGCTTTGGACCGCCAGGCGTCCGCGAAGGGTGTCGGTGAGCGGGCCGCTGACATAGCCCTCCAGTTCCGTGCGATTGAACCGTCCATAGCTGACCTTGAAGCCCGCGGAGGGATCGGCGGTCGGCGAAGCTGGAATATAATTGACCAGGCCGCCGGTCGCGTTCTGGCCGAAAAGCGTGCCCTGAGGGCCGCGCAGAACCTCGACGCGTTGCAGATCAATCATCGCGCCCTGGGTCATGGCGGGGTAAGGTAGGGCCACCTCATCCAGATAGACGCTGACCGCCGGGGCCGCCGCCAGGCTGTAGTCGAAATAGCCCACCCCACGCAGCGAATAGACCGGCGCATTGACGCCCGTGTCGGCGAAGCTGAAGCCGGGCGCGACCTTCTGGAGGTCGGCGACGGTTTCAATCCCGCGGTTTTCGAGTTGCTGCGACGACACCGCGGTGATCGCCAGCGGGATGGTGTTGACCGCCTGCTCGCGCTTTTGCGCCGTCACGACGATGTCCTCAATGGTCGTGGCCGCCTGCGACGCCGGCGCCCCCGCCGACTGCGCCAGCACGCCCGATGCGAACAAGGCGCATGGCGCGACCGTCGCGAGATACAGGACCCCCTTCAACTTCCTCATACCCTTAGCCTCCCGATGCGCGCCGATTGAGGGTCTTCGGGTTTCCGAGCCCGCGCGTCATAACCGGCCTAACATTCGGTAGGTTTTTTCACCTGTCAAGCGTTCGATTTTCTTGTGCCGGACCGACAGGTCCGCCATGATGGAGGGGCGGATTGAATGGCCGCATCAGGCAAGGACGAACGAATGGCTTCCACGGCAGGCACCACACCGCGGAAAGGCGAATTGTCGAGCAGCCGGCTTCTCGAGCTCGCGGCTGACCTTTTCCGCGAGCATGGCTACGCCGCCACGACCATGCGGGACATCGCCGACGCCGGAGGAATGAAGGCGGGAAGCCTCTATTATCACTTCAGTTCGAAAGACGAGATTCTCGACGGCGTCCTGGAGCGCGGCATCGGCGAAGCCATCAAGGGCTTTGAAGAGGCGATGGCCGCCCTCCCCGCCGACGCCACGTTCGACGCCCGGATCCAGGCGGCGACGACCGCGCATCTGAAGACCGTGTGGGAATACGGAACCTATACGGTGGCGAGCCGGCAATTGCTCAAGCACATCCCGGAATCCCTGCACGACAAGCATATCGGCATGCGGCGCCGCTACGACGATCTCTGGCGAAACCTGCTTCACGACGGTGTGGAAGCCGGCATCCTGGCAGGCGACGCCGACCTCGGCCTGACGCGCCTGTTCCTCCTGGGGTCGCTGAACTGGACCAGCGAATGGCTGGACCCCGAGAAGAAGTCCTTCGAGGATCTCGGCGCCATGGCGGCCGAGCTCTTCCTGAACGGCATGCGCGCGGCGCCGCGCAAATGAGGGCGTCGGCTCAGGCCCTGATCAATCTGTCCATTCCGGATGTCGAACAGGCCTACGCCGAACGCGACGCGATCCTCTATGCGCTCGGGGTAGGCGTCGGCGGCGACCCGACATCCCCGGCGCACCTCGCCTACACCTATGAAGACGGCCTGAAGCCCCTGCCGTCGATGGCTGCGGTCCTCGGCCACCCGGGTTTCTGGCCGCGCGATCTCGACACGGGCCTGGACTGGGCGCGCATCGTCCATGGCGAGCAGACCTTGCAGATTCACCGCCCCCTTCCCGCGCGTGGCGTCGTCAGGTCGCAATCCCGCATCAAGGGCGTCCGGGACAAGGGCGAGGGCAAGGGCGCAATCGTCGCCTATGAGCGCACCCTGACCATCGACGGCCGGCTCGCCGCCACCGTCGGCCAGACTCTCTTTTGCCGGGGCGACGGCGGGATCGGCTCTGTGGGCGAGGAGGCGTCGGCCATGACGTCGACGCCTGACCGGCCGCCGGAACACAGCTTCGAACTGCAGACCCTGCCCCAGACCGCCCTGATCTATCGCCTGAGCGGCGACCTCAACCCTCTTCACGCCGACCCGAAGGTGGCCCTCTCCATCGGCTTCCCCAAGCCGATCCTGCACGGTCTGGCGACCTATGGCGTCGCCGCCTTCAGTCTTCTGACCGAGCTGGACCTTCCGCCGGAAACCCTGGGCCGGCTCGACTGCCGTTTCAAAGCCCCCGTTTTTCCCGGCGAACGGCTCGCAACCGACCTCTGGCGCGAACAGGATCGCGTCCATTTCCAAGTACGCGCCGTCGACAGGGACCTTGTCGTTCTTTCGCACGGCCTGGCGGAGTTCATTCATGACCCACACCAAGCCTGACCAGGAGTTCCGGGCGCACCTTGCGGCCGGCCGCTTCATGATCCAGCGCAGCGCCTCCAGCGGCGCCCATGTCTTCTATCCGAGAGTGGCTGAACCCGGCACGGGCCGGCAGGATCTGGAATGGGTCGAGGCGAGCGGCGGCGGGGAGATCTACGCCCTGACCATCGTGCATCCACGCCCGCCGGAAGCCCCCTACAACGTCGCCATCATCGCTCTGGACGAAGGCCCTCGCCTCATGAGCCGGATCGAAGACGTCGCGCCCGACGCGCTGAAGATCGGTCAACGCGTCATCAGCCGGATCGCCGACCTGCACGGCGCCCCCAATGTGGTGTTCGATCTGGCCTGAGGCCTCTTGCCATCCCTCCACGCGCGCACTACCAAACGTTTGTTAGTTTCTAGCGCAAGCGCGCCGCGCGGCCCTATGCCGACGGCAGGAGGATGCAGACGTGAACCAGGACACCCGCAAGGGCGAGTTCCTGTCGATGGTGCAGGATTCGGCCCAGGCGTTCGTCGATGATCACCACCGGCGTGATCGTCTGAAGAACCCCTCCCCGTCCCTGTGGACCGGACTGGTCGACATGGGGCTGACTGCGGCCCTCCTGCCCGAAGACGACGGCGGGGCGGATATTGGCGCGGCCGGCGCCGTCCAGCTAGCTCGCCTGTTCGGCCGGACCCTGCTCCCGGAGCCCTTCGTCCAGTTGGCCCTGGTTCCATCCGTTCTCGTCGCCGCCATGCCGGCGGGGAGCCATCGCCAGGGCGCGGTGGACGGTTTGACGGCAAGGGGCGACGCCTCGGCCCTGTGCTGGCAGGAAGCAGGCGACGCAATCGACGCCTGGCCGAGCCGCACCCGGCTGACGGCGGGGCGTCTTGCGGGAGAAAAGCAGCTCTCCCCCCTCGCCGACCGCCTCTTCGTCGTCGCCGAAGCCGACGGAGACCCTGTCCTGACCGCTATTCATTGCGGCGACGAAGGCATCAGCGTGAAGACGCGTCGCGATCTGGCCGGCGGCGCGATCGCCGACATCCTCTTCCGCGACGCCCCGACGTCGGAAATCGTCCTGAAGGGTCCGGCTGCGCGTCAGGCGGTGCAGCGCGCCCTCGCCATGGGGGCGCTGGCGACGGCTGCTCAACTCCTGGGGGTCGCGGAGGGTCTGAACGCCCTGACGCTGGACCATCTCGGCGTGAGGCGACAGTTCGGCCGCCCCCTGGGCGGCTTCCAGGCCCTGCAACATCGCGCCGTGGACCTTCACATGGCGACCGCCCTGGGCGAGGCGTCGGTGGAACACGCCGCCGCCCTCTATGACGCCGATCCGGACGGCGCCGCCGCCTTGGCGGCGGTCAGCGCCGCCAAGGCGCGGGCCTGCGAGACGGCCGCTCTGGCGAGCCGTGAGGCGATCCAGATGCATGGGGCGATCGGCTTCACCGAAGAATCAGACGTCAGCCTTTTCGTCCGGGCTGTTCTGGGCCTCACGCCTCGCTTCGGCGGCGCCCTGGCGCACCGCCGAAGATTCCTCATGCTGGGAGGCGACATTGATGCCTGACGCTTTGCCGACGACCTCCGACGAGGCCTTCCGCCTGCGCTTCCGCCACTGGCTGGAAGCCCATTATCCCTCGGCCTGGCGACAGGACAGCCTTCGGCCTTTCCGACGCCTTCGGGGCGACCAGGTGCGGGCATGGATCGACATGCTCAATGCGGGCGGCTGGCGCGCGCCGTCATGGCCCCAGGCCTACGGCGGCCTGGGCCTGACCTTCGCCCAGCAGGTGATCTACGCCGAAGAGCTCGAGCGCATCGGCGCCGCGCGGGTCATCGACCTCGGCGAAGTTCAGCTGGGTCCGACCCTCATGCTCCATGGGTCCGAGGCGCAGAAGAAATTCTACCTCCCGAAGATTCTCTCGGGCGAGCACCTCTGGTGCCAGGGCTATTCCGAACCAGGGGCGGGCTCCGATCTCGCCTCCCTCTCGACGACGGGCGTGATCGACGGCGACGACATCCTCGTCACAGGCCAGAAAATCTGGACGACCCACGCCAATGAATCCACCCATGTCTTCGCCCTTGTCCGAACCGCTCGGAAGGAGCGCCGTCAGGACGGCATCACCTTCCTGCTGATCCCGATCGACACGCCAGGCGTGACCGTGCGGCCCATCAACAACCTCGCCGGAGAGGATGAGTTCTGCGAGGTGTTCTTTGACGCAGCGCGGGTCCCTCTTTCCCAGATCGTCGGTGAGATCGACCAGGGATGGTCGGTGTCGAAATCCCTGCTCGGCTACGAACGAGTCTGGATCGGAAGCCCGGCCCTCGCGGCCCGGGCGCTGACGCTGAGCCGCGCCCTGCTGGAGGCGGGCGACGCCGAGGGCGAACTCCGCGATCGCTATGCGCGCTGCGCCGTCGACCTGCATGACATACGCGCCCTCTACAGCCGGATATGCAGGGCGATCGGCGAGGGACACGAACCCGGCGCCGAAGTCTCCATGTTGAAAATCCTGTCGTCCGAGCTGCAGCAGCGCGCCAGCGAACTGAACCTGGACCTGGGCCAGGGCCGGGTCGCCGTCGAAGGCGCCTGCGAGGTCGGCGGCGTGCCGGTCGACCTGGCCTGGCAATATTACATGTCGCGTCCGCAGGCCATCTTCGCCGGGACCAATGAAATCCAACGCAACCTGCTCGCCAGAGCGGTGCTGGGAATGCCGTCATGACCTCCTCTGAAATCGTCCCCCCGCCGCTGAGCGGCCTGAGAGTGCTCGACCTCACCCGGGTGGTCGCCGGTCCGTTCGCGGCCCAGACCTTCGGCGACCTGGGCGCCGACGTCATCAAGGTCGAACGGAAGGGCGAAGGCGACGACGTGCGCCGCGTCGGCCCGCCATGGATGAAAGACGGCGATGGAGAGGACCTCGAGGAATCCACCTACTTCCAGAGCGTGAACCGCAACAAGCGCTCCATCGCCCTGGATTTCGCCGTCCCCGAAGGCGCCGAAGCCCTGCGTCGGCTGGCCGCGATCAGCGACATCCTGATCGAGAACTATCGTCCGGGCACCCTCGCCCGCTACGGCCTCGGCTATGAGGACCTTCGCGCCGTAAACCCTCGCCTGATCTATTGCGCCATCTCCGGCTTCGGGCAGGAGGGCCCCTATGCGGATCGTTCCGGCTACGACTACCTCATCCAGGGCATGGGCGGCGTCATGAGCGTGACCGGACCGCGCGATGGAGAGGACGGGGCCGGACCGGTCCGTGTGGGCATCCCGCTCGTCGACATCTTCGCTGGCATGAACGCGACCATCGGCGTCCTGGCCGCCCTGCAGCATCGCCACCGCACCGGCGAGGGCCAGTTGGTCGATATCTCCCTTTTCGATTCCCAGGTTTCGTCCCTGCTGAACACGGCCTCGGCCTGGCTGAACGCCGGAGCGGAACTCGGCAGAACGGGCAACGACCATCCGAGCGCCGCGCCCTACGGCGTCTATGAGGCCGCGGACGGTCACGTGATCATCGCCACCTTCAATGATCGGGAATTCAATCGGCTGGCCGACGTCCTGGGTCAACCGGAGTGGAAGACCGATCCCCGGTTCGCCGCCAACGGCGCACGCGTGCGCCATCGCGCCGCCATCAAGGCCGCGGTCGGCGACATCATTCGCACGCGACCGCGCGCCTGGTGGGTCGAAACCCTCAACGCCGCCAAGGTCTCCTGCGGCCCGATCAACGCCATGTCCGACCTGGAGCATGATCCTCATGTCCAGGCCCGCGACACGATCATCGCTCTCGATCACCCCCAGCTGGGCCCCGTGAGGACCATCGCCAGTCCGCTACGGCTGTCGCGCTCTCCCGTCGCCTATCGACGGGCGCCGCCCCTGATGGGGGAGCACACGCAGGAGGTCCTCTCCAGCCTGCTCGGCCTCGATCCGATGGCCCTGGCGACGCTGCGCGACAAGGGAGCGATCTGATGCCTGCGGCGCTGCACTTCCCCCACGCCCCCCTGCCGCCGGAGACGGAAGCGCTCCGCCTGGAGGTTCGCGCCTTTCTGGCGGATCATCAGGCCAGCTGGAGCGCCCGATCGGTCGCCCAGTCCTGGGTCGGTTTCGACCGGGACTTCACCCGCGCGGTCGGCGCCCGCGGCTGGATCGGCATGACCTGGCCCACGGCCTACGGCGGCCAGGACCGATCCATGCTCGAACGCTATGTCGTTCTCGAGGAGATGATGGCCGTCGGCGCCCCCATCGGAGCCCATTCGACGGGCGATCGTCAAACCGGTCCGCTCCTGCTGCGGCTGGGCACAGAGGACCAGAAGCGGGCGGTCCTGCCTCGCCTGGCCAGGGGCGAGATCTCGATCTGCGTCGGCCTCAGCGAACCGGACGCAGGATCCGACCTCGCCGCCATCCGGTCGCGCGCCGAGCCCGCTCCGGGCGGATGGCGCCTCAACGGGCGCAAGATCTGGACCACAAACGCCCATCAGTCGGCCTATATGCTCGGTCTTTTCCGCACGGAAGGGACCGCGAGCGATCGCCAGAAAGGCCTGTCGCAACTGCTGGTCGACCTCTCGTCGCCCGGGATCGAGATCCGGGGCATTCGGGACCTGTCGGGGCAAGCCCATTTCAACGAGGTGACGTTCGACGACGTCTTCGTTCCGGACGCGGGATTGATCGGCGAGGCTGGCGACGGCTGGGCCCAGGTCACCGCCGAACTGGCCTTCGAACGCAGCGGGCCAGACCGGTTCATGAGCGCCTTTCCCCTGCTGGACCGCTTGGCCCGGCACCCGGCCTGCGCCGCCGACCGGGGCGTGAGAAGCCAGATCGGTCAGGCGCTGGGCGACGTGGCTGTGCTTCGCTCCATGTCTCTGTCCCTGGCCGAGCGGCTGTCTCGCGGAGAAACGCCCAACCTCGAGGCTGCGGTTGTGAAGGAATTGGGCGTCTCATTCGAGCAGTCCGTGCCCGAATTGGCGCGAACCCTTCTCGCCGCCCTTCCTGAGGACGCCCCTGCGCCGGCGGACCTGGTGGCGCTGCTTCAGGCCACGCTGGAGATCGCCCCCACCTACTCCCTTCGCGGCGGCACGCGGGAAATCATGCAAGGCATCGTGGCGCGAGGATTGGGTCTGAGATGAGCGAATTGGACATCGGCGAACTGCTTTCGGATCAGATCCGACGGCTCATGGACGAAGCGGGCCCGGCGCCGGACGGAGCCGGCCTCTGGTCAAGCCTTCTGGATCTCGGCCTCGACCGCGCCATGATCGGCGAAGAGGCGGGCGGACAGGGCCTGGCATGGACAGATGTCGCCGCCCCCCTGGTCGCCTGGGGCGGCTATGCGGCGCCCGCCCCGCTCGCCGAAGTGCTGATCGGCGGATGGCTTCTGGGTCAGGCCGGTCTCCCCGCCCCTGAAGCGCCCGTGGTTCTGGGCGGCGGCGTCCCCGTCCCGCCCGGCGCCTGGACCCTGACATCCCATAGCGGCGATGGCAGGGATATGCTGTCTCTGATCTCGCCTGAAGGGTTCACGCAGACGCGTCCTGTCGCCGTCGGCCTGGCGCGGGCGGCCCTCGCGGTAGCGACAGCCGCACAGATCGCCGGCGCCCTCCAGCGCGCGCTGGAGCTGAGCATCGACCACGCCGCCTCGCGCGCGCAGTTTGGCCGACCGATCGGCAAGTTCCAGGCGGTTCAGCGGCTCGCTGCGGATCTGGGTCTTGAAGCGGCGGCCGCCCGCGCCGCCGCCGATTTCGGCTTTCGTCTGCTGCCGCGCGATCCCATCTTGGCCGCCGGCGTCGCCAAGAGCCGTGCGTCGCGCGCCGTCAGGATCGGCGCAGCGTGCGCACACCAGATCCACGGAGCCATCGGCGTGACCGAGGAATATCCCCTGCATCGCCTGACGATGGCCATGTGGCGATGGCGGGACGTCGCCGGCGGCGAGGTCGCCTGGGGCGACGCCCTGGCGCGGCGCTACCTGCCGACCACGGATCGGCTCTGGCCGAGTCTGGTCGCCGACTGGGATCAAGAGGCCAAGACATGAGCGTCAGGGGAAAGCGGATCATCATCACCGGCGCCGGTTCAGGGATTGGCGCCGCCGCCGCCCGAATGCTCGCCGAGGCCGGCGCCGAACTCGGGCTGGTCGATCTTGTCGAGGCCGAGACCCGCGCCCTGGGACGCGTACTCAATGCACATGCGTTTCAGGCCGACGTAAGGGACGAAACCGCGGTGGAGACGGCGGTCAACGCCGCCGTCCGCGCGCTAGGCGGCCTGGACGGCCTGGTGAACTGCGCCGGAACAGCGACTGTCCAGACGCTCGAGAACACCTCCCTGACGGACTGGCGACGCCTGGTCGACACGAACATGACAGGGGTCTTCCTCACCTGTCGCGCCGCCATCCCTGCGCTACGGGCTTGCGGAAAGGGAGCGATCGTCAATCTCGCCTCGGCCAGCGGCCTGACCCCCTCCTTCGCGGGGGCGGCCTACAGCGCGAGTAAGGCGGGCGTGGTGATGCTGAGCAAGGCCCTGTCCCGGGAGCTGGCCCCGACAATCCGCGTCAACGCCGTCTGCCCCGGGGCCGTTCGCACCCCGATGTTCTCGCAGATGACCGGCGAAGCGATCGAGGCCGAAACGGCGGTAGGGGCGGGCTACGCCCTGGGTCGGATCGCCAGCCCCGAGGAGATCGGAACGGCGATCCGCTTTCTGATCGGAGACGACAGCGCCTTCATCACCGGCGTGGCTCTGGCCGTCGACGGCGGGCGCAGCTTCCACTGATCAGAGGTGGAAGCCGCCGTCCACGACGAGGCTGTGCCCCGTGACATAAGCCGCCCGGGACGAGGCCAGGAAGACCGCCGCGTCGCCGATCTCCTCAAGCCGGCCGAGCCGGCCGAGCGGAACGGCCGCAATCGTCGCATCGACGAACTTGTCGTTGATCTGACCCGCCGTCATCATCTTGTCGAACAGACCGCCGTCCAGGACGCCCAGCGCCACGCCGTTCACCCGCACGCCGAAGCGGCCCTCCTCGCGCGCGAACCCCTTCACCATGGACTCCACGCCGGCCTTGGGCACGACCGAGAGTCCGTCCTTGATCGGCCAGCGGTAGAGTCCGGTGGTGTGGATGGCCACGGCGGATCCCCGCGAGCGCCTCAAGGCCGGAATCGCCGCATGCATCAGGGCGAAGAAGGCCAGGGTGTCGCCCGTGAGAAAGCCGGCGAACTCCTCGGGCGTGACCGAGGACAGGAATTTGAAGGGCAGCATGGGCCCGGCTGCATAGATGACCGTATGGATGGCGCCGGCCGTCCCCTCAACCTCGGCGACCAGATCCGCGACAGCCGCGTGGTCGGTGAGATCAAGCGCGAGACAGCGGGCGCTCCGCCCTAGCGCGCGAACAGCCTCGGCCGTCGCTTCGGCGGCCGCATGGCTCGATCGATAGGTCAGGACCACATCGGCCCCGTCCGCCGCCAGGGCGCGGGCGACCGCGCCGCCGACCCCGCCTCCCCCGCCGATCACGAGAGCGACTCCGGTCTCGAAGGCCTTGTTGCGCGTCATGTTTCGGTCTCCCCCTGACGCAGCGAATCCCGCAGCGCCGGCTTGTTGATCTTTCCGCTGGGCAGGATGGGCAGGCTATCGACGAAGACGACGCGGCGCGGCCGCTTGTATCCGGCGATAAGCGTGCGGCAGTGGTCGACGACATCGGCCTCGGTCAGCGTGCTGCCGGGTCGTGTCACCACCGCCGAAAGCACCGCCTCGCCCCATTTGGCGTCAGGGACGCCGACCACCGCCGCCCCAAGGACGTCGGGGTGGGCGAGGATGGCGTCCTCCACCTCGCGGGAATAGATGTTCTCGCCCCCAGAGATGATGACATCCTTCTTGCGGTCGACCAGGTAGGCGTAGCCCGCAGCGTCCATGTGGCCGACGTCGCCGGTATGCAGCCAGCCGTCGCGCAGGGTGGCCAGCGAGGCGGCGCTGTTGTTCCAGTAGCCGCGCATCACGACCGGGCTCCTGATGCAGATTTCGCCGATCTCCCCGGCCGCCAGACTGTGGTCGGCCTCGTCCAGAATGGCGATTTCGCAACCGATGAAGGCGTGACCGATCGAATAGAGGCGCCGACGCGCCGTGGCGTCTTCGGACAGCGAATGGGCCGACACCGGCAGAAGCGTTCCGATCCCCTCGGTCTGTCCGTACATCTGCTGGAAAATAGGTCCAAAGACGCTCAGGGCCCGATCCAGAAGCACGGGCGGCATGGGGGCGGCCGAATAGAGCAGGGTTCGCAGACTCGAGATGTCCCGCGTTTCGATATCGGGACAGTCGAGCAGCCCCTGGACGAGGGTCGGCGCCATATGCGTGGCGGTGATGCGGTGCGTCTCGATGTCCGCCAAAATAGCTGCGGGATCATAGGTCCTGTGCAGATAGACCACGCCGCCCACCCATTGCTGAGCCAGGGCGATCGCCTTCGCGCCGATATGGAACAGGGGCATCATCAGCAACGTGCGATCCTGCCCCCCCAGCTGCATGGCTGCGGCGATGATGGAGGCGGTGGCCACTTCGGCCTTGTGCTCCAGCATGCACCCCTTGGGACGACCGGTGGTGCCGCTGGTGTAGATCAGATAGCAGAGGTCGTCCGGACCAGGCGGCGGAAGGTCAGGACCGCTCGCCGCCCCGCCTTCGAGAAAGGCGTCCCAGGATTCCGCCCAGTCGAGGGCTTCGCCGACGACGACGAAGCGTTCAACCCCTTCCAGAGCCGCGCGGATGGCCGCGACCTGATCGGCGAAGACGCTTTCAAAGATCAGGATCCTGGCGCCGCTGTCCTCGATGATGTGGCGCATCTCCATTGGCGCCAGCCGGAAGTTGACCGTCGCCGCGACAAAGCCGTGGAGCTCGCAAGCGCCGTAGACCGTCGCCAGCTCCAGGGAGTTCATCGACAGGACCGCAACGCGATCCTGTCGCTCCATGCCAGCCTGATGTAGCGCTGACGCCAGTCGCTGGGCCGACGCCAGGAACTCCCCATGGCTCAGGCTTCGCCCCCCGCATACGAAGGCGGGTTCGTCAGCGTAGCGCAGCGCGTTGCGCAACAGCATGTCCCGAAGGGTGGTGTCCGGCGTTTGCAACGGGTTCAGGCCCCCATGTGGAAGCCGCCGTTCACCGACAGCCTCTGGCCGGTGATGTAGGAGGCGCCGTCAGACAGGAGGAAGCAGACCGGGGTCGCGGCCTCGTCCGGGAGAGTGAAGCGTCCCAGCGGGATCTTGGCCAGATAGGCGTCGCGGAATTTCTCGCCGCGCACCGTCTCCGTCATCGGCGTCTCGACCACTCCGAAGGCCACCGAATTGGCGCGAATGCCGAACCGCGCCCATTCTCGCGCCGCGCTCATCGTCGCGCCCAGCATGCCGGCCTTGGCCGCGCCGTAGTTGATCTGGCCGAAGGTGCCCTGGACGCCTGCGTCCGACGAAATATTGACGATCGCCCCGGCCACGGGATCGCCCGCCTTGACCCGCGCGATCATGGTGCGTCCGACGGCCTGGGTGAAGAGGAAGGCGCCGGTAAGGTGAACGCTGACGACGGCGTTCCACTCGTCGAGGGTCATCTTCTCGATCAGGGCGGTGCGCGTGATCCCCGCATTATTGACCAGACCGTGAAGCCCGCCGAAATGCGCGTCGGCGTCGGCGACCGCCGCCGCCACGAATTCGGGATCGGCCACGCTGCCGACATAGGCCTTGGCGCGGTCGCCCAGCGCCGCCTCGACGGCTTTCAGGGCCTCGTCCTGCAGATCAACGAGCGCCACCCTGGCGCCAAGGCTCACCGCGCGTTCAGCGATCGCCCGGCCGATGCCCTGGGCGGCGCCGGTCACGACGATGGTCCGGCCTTCAAGAGACATGGGATTTGCGGGCAGGCCTGCAGGCGAGGCCGAAGGCGTGGGAACAGCGGCCATCTCAGCGCCCCGTGTAGTCGGGCTTGCGACGTTCGCGCATGGCGGCGATCGCCTCGCCATGGTCGGCGGTGATGCTGGCCATGGCCTCATAGGCCATGCCGACGTCCATCATCTGGTGCGCCAGCTGTTTGAGGCCGATGTTCATGGTCACCTTGGACCAGCGGATCGCCTTGGTCGCGCCGGCCGCCAGACGGTCGGCGTAGGCGTCCACAGCGGCGTCGAGTTCTTCGGCCGGCAGGGAGAAGTTGATCAGCCCCATGGCGGCGGCCTCGGGCGCGGGCACCAGGTCGCCCGTGAGCAGATAGTGTTTGGCGCGAGCGTAACCGATCATCTGCGGCCAGATGATCGCGCCGCCGTCGCCGGCGACCAGGCCGATCTTGACGTGGGGATCGCCCAGGCGAGCGGTGTCGGCCGCAAAGATGATGTCGCAGAAGAGGGCCACGGTGGCGCCGAGGCCGATGGCGTCGCCGTTCACCTTGGCGATCACCGGCTTGTCGCAGTCGATCGCTCCGAAGACGATGCGTTTCGCCTCCCGCACGGCTTCGGAGAAGCCGTGCGGATCGTTCCTCATCGCCTCTATGTGCGACAGGTCGCCGCCCGCGCTGAAGGCGCGTCCGGCGCCGGTCAGGATCAGGACGTCGGTGTCGGGATCGGCGGCCACATCCGGAAAGAGATGCGCCAGTTCCGTATGCAGGGCGCCGGCGATCGCATTGAGCTGATCGGGGACGTTGAGGGTCGCGGTGAGGACCTTGCCCCGACGCGAAAAGCTGATGGATTTATAGTCTTCGAAGCGCACGATGGTCTCCTTGAAGTCAGAGGGCGGCTGCGCCGCCCAGGATCAGAGTAGCTTGGCTGGACAGGGTGCCCCCGTTGCCGTGGGCGAGCGCGATTTCAGCGTCGGCGATCTGGCGGTCGCCCGCCTCGCCCCTGAGCTGGCGCACGGCCTCGACGATGGCGAGCAGGCCGTACATGCCGGGGTGGGCGTAGGACAGGCCGCCGCCGTTGGTGTTGACGGGCAACACGCCTCCCGGCGCGATCGCGCCGCTCGCCACGAAGGGGCCGCCCTCCCCCTTCTTGCAGAACCCCAGGTCTTCCAGGAACAGAAGGGTGTTGATGCTGAAGGCGTCGTAGAGCTGCACCACATCGATGTCAGCCGGTCCAAGCCCGGCCATGGCGTAGGCGCGTCGCCCCGAGGCCGAGGCCGCCGTCGCCGTCAGGTCGGGCATGGAGGCGATGTCGGAATGCCAGGTTTCGGCCGCCCCGCCGAGGACATAGACCGGGCGTGCCGCATGGTCCTTCGCACGGTCCGCCCGGACGAGAACGACGGCCGCCGCCCCGTCGGTGATGAGACAGCAGTCGCGAACCGTCAGCGGCGTGGAGACCATGCGTGCGGCGAGCACGTCGTCGATCGTCAACGGCCCCCGGGCGAAGGCTTCCGGGTTGAGATTGGCCCAGGCCCGGGCCGACACCGCCACTGCGGCCAGGTGCTCCCGCGTGGTGCCGAACTCATGCATGTGACGCGAAGCCGCCAGGGCGTAGGACGAAAGCGGATTCAGGGGGCGATAGGGGGTCTCGTAAGGCGACGCCTGCCGCATCGACACCAGGCCGCCGGCGCCCGTACGCTGGTTGCTGCCGTGAACGACGAGCGCAACGTCGCAATAGCCGGCGTCCAGAGCCAGGGCCGCCATGACCACATGGCTCATGAAGGCGGACCCGCCGGTCCGGTTGTTGTCCGTGAAGGCCGGACGAATTCCGAGATACTCGGCCACGCCGAGACCGGAGAGCGCGTCGTTCGAGGTGCAGACGAAGAGGCCGTCGACCTCGCCGAGCCCTATGTTCGCCTGTTTGAGCGCCGCCAGGCCGGCCAGGGCCGCCATGTCGTTCGGCGTATAGCCGGGAGCCTCCCCGACGCCGAAGGTGGCTGCGCCGACGATTGCGGCCGCTCCACGCGGAAACTGATCCATTGACGCCTCCCCGGCTGTCTTCGCAGCCTCGTCGTTGACGCTAACCAGCGCCACGGTTTCTGTCTATCGTTTGTTAGATTTATTTGAAAAGAGGCAGTCGCCGCTCAAAGAAGGCGCCGATCGCCTCGTGGAAATCCTCCGACCCCGCCGCCGAGACGAAACCCGCCGCCTCGTCCTCCATCTGCGCGACGAGCGGCTTGTCCCCCGCCGTCCGCAGCAGGCGTTTGGTCGAGACGATCGCCTCACGCGGTCCGTCGCAAAGACGATCTGCGATCGCCCGGGCCTCGGCCTCCAGTTGGTCGGCCGGGAAGACGGCGTTGACCAGGCCGAGCCCCAGGGCCTCGGAGGCGGACAAGGTCTGCCCCAGCAAGGCCACGCCCATGGCGCGCCGCAGGCCGAGGTGGCGCACCAGGCTCCAGGAGCCCGAGCAGTCCGGACTGGCCGCGACCTTGAGATAGGCCATGTCGAAACGTGTCGTGTCGGCGCAGACGGCCAGATCGGTGGACATCGCCAGACTCATGCCCCCGCCCGCCACGGCGCCGTGAAGCACGGCAAGCGTAACGAGACGGCTGTCCGCTAGCAGGGCGATGGCGCGATGAAGCGGGTGGATGAGCCGCAGGGCGGCCGAGGGCGCCTCCGCCCCCGCCTCCCTGAAATAGGCCAGATCGCCGCCCGCCATGAAGGCGCGGCCCTCGCCGCGGACGATCACCACCCTGACAGAATCGTCAGCGGCCGCCCGTTCGGCCGCAGCGAGAAAGGCCTCGGCGAGCGCGGGATCAATGGCGTTGAGACGGTCCGGACGGTTGAGGATGATCGAAACCACGCCGCCGTTCTGGCGGTAAAGGACAGGATCGCTCATCGTCGCCTCCAACCAGCGCCGACAAGTCGTCCGCGCCTTCCAATTACATTCAAAGACGTTTGACACCTGTCGAACGTTCGTTAGATTTAACGCGCATACGACGACGGTTGCAAGTCGATCGTCGACGAGATTCATCGGGGAGAGTGTCCATGGCGTCCGAACTGTTGTCGGAAGAGGTTCTCATGCTGCGGGACAGCCTACGGCGGCTTCTCGACGACATCGCACCGCCCGAAACCATCGCCCGGTGGGACCGCGAAGACCGCCTGCCTCCCGAGCTCATTCACGGCCTCGCCGAATTGGGCGTCTGCGGCCTGGCGGTCCCGGAAGAGCATGGCGGACTGGGTGTGGACGTGCCCGCCCTGCTCATGGTGGTCGAGGAGTTGGCCCGCCGCAGCATGGCTCTGGCCGGCCTCTATGTCATGTGCGTCAGCTACGCCGGCCTCAACCTGGGCGAACTCGGCAGCCCCGACCAGAAGGCCCGCCTCCTGCCCCGCGTGGCCGAGGGCCGCCTCCTCTTCGCTCTCGGCCTGTCCGAACCGGACGTCGGCGCCGACCTCGCCGCGGTGGCCACGCGCGCCGAGCGCTCTGGCGACAAGATCATCGTCAACGGCGTGAAGCGCTGGTGCTCCGGCGCGGAATTCGCCGACTACATCTACACCCTGGTGCGCAGCGGCCCGCCCGAGGAGCGGCATCGCAACCTCTCTTTCCTGATCATCCCCCGGGATGCGCCGGGCGTCAGCATGACCACGACGGAAACCATGGGCGTGCGCGGCGTGCCGACCAACGACGTCGTCTTCGAGAACGTCGAGGTCTCGGTGCGCGACGTCATGGGCGAGGAGGCTGGCTGGAACCAGGGGTGGAGCCAGCTCGCCGGCCCGACGCTTGAGGTGGAGAAGCTGCAGCCCTCGGCCATGGCCATGGGCCTTGGCGAGGCCATGGTCGAGGAAGCCTGGCTCTACAGCCAGGAACGTTCCCAGTTCGGCAAGCGCATCTGCGGCCACCAGGCGGTGCGCCACACGCTCGCCGACGTTCAGACCCGTCTGAGAGCCTGCCGCCTGATGCTCGACCACGCCGCCGGCCTGGTGAAGCGCGGCGAGCCGAGCGCCGTACAGACCTCCATGACCAAGCTCTTCATTGCAGAAACCATTCGCGGCGTGGCTCTCGACTGCCAGACGGTGATGGGCGCCTACGGCTACGCCCAGGGCTTCGCCATGGAGCGGTACGTCCGCGACGCCCTGGTCCTGCCGATTTTCGGCGGATCCTCGGCCATCCAGCGGTCCAACATCGCCAACCTGATGCGGCTGCCGCGGGAATGAAGGCCGCCGATCGACCGGTCGTCCCGGCAGGCGACATATTGCGCCTGTCCCGCCTCGACGAGACCCGGTTCCGCGCGTCTGACTTCCAGCGCAATCACAGCCAGGCCATATTCGGCGGCTGTTTCCTCGGGCAGGCGATCATCGCCGCCCGGGCCACGACGCCGGATCGACCGCCTAGCGTGATGTTCGCCCGCTTCCTGGCGGGCGGCGACCCTGACCAGCCCGTGGACTACGAGGTCGAGACCGTTCGGGACGGACGCTCATTCTCGGAACGACGCGTCACCGCCCGTCAGGGCGACGGGCCCCTGGCCTTCGAGGCCATGATCAGCTTTCACGCGCCTGAGGACGGCGTCTCGCACGCTCGCCCGCGATCGTCGGTCGCGGACACGCCCCAGGACCTGCCCCGTCTGGCAGACCTCGGCCGCCTCTATCCGGACGAGATCGCATCGGCGGACGCCGAAGGGGTCGGCGGCCTCAGGGCCATCGATGCGCGGCTGTTGCAGCCGCATGACTATTTCACCCACCCCGCGGAACCGCACGGACGTTTCTGGCTTCGCGGCGTCGGCGTCGCCCCCGACACCTGCGGCTACGCCGCCGTCGCCTTCCTCTCGGACTTCATGTTGCCTGTAGCGGCGATGCTGCCTCATACCCGTTCGGCCTTCGACGGCGGCTTCACCAGCGTGAGCCTGAACCACGCGATCTGGTTCCACGCCCCTGTGCGGGCCGACGACTGGTTTCTCCATGAATCCGAAAGTCCCTGGGCGGGTCAGGCCCGGGGATTGAGCTTCGGCCGCCTGTACGCCAGCGACGGCGGCCTCGCCGCTTCCACCTCCCAAGAACTGTTGATCCGGCGCCGCTAGCGCCAAAGGAGCCCCCATGGCCGAGGCCTATATCGTATCCGCCGTCCGCACCGCCGGAGGCCGCCGCAACGGAAGGCTGAAGGCCTGGCATCCGGCGGACCTGGGCGGCGCTGTCGTCGACGCCGTCCTGGACCGCGTCGGCGCCGATCCGGCCCTTGTCGATGACCTGATCTTCGGCTGCGTCGGACAGGTCGGCGAGCAGTCCCAGAACGTCGCCCGCAATGTGGTGCTCTCGTCGAATCTCCCGGACACGGTTCCCGGCGTCTCCGTCGACCGTCAATGCGGTTCGTCCCAGCAGGCCCTGCACTTCGCGGCCCAGGCCATCCTGTCCGGCAACGCCGACGCCGTCATCGCCGGCGGCGTCGAGAGCATGTCACGGGTGCCCATGGGCCTGCCTTCGGCCCTTCCGGCGGAACACGGGTTCGGCGTGTCCCGCGGCATGCGCATGGCCGCCCGCTATCCCGGCGTGAAGTTCAGCCAGTTCGACGGCGCGGAAATGATCGCCGCCAAACACGGATTGACCAGAGAGGCGCTCGACGCCTTCGGCCTTGAGAGCCACCGGCGCGCCGCCGCGGCCGCCGGGGCGGGCCGGTTCCGCGAAGAAATCCTGCCGCTCGACATCGAAGGCGTCGACGGCCTCGAGATCCATGAGACGGACGAAGGGATCCGTTACGACGCCAGCCTTGAGGCCATGGCCCAGGTCAAGCTTCTCAAGGACGGCGGGCGCCTCACGGCCGCGACGTCGAGCCAGGTCTGCGACGGCGCCTCGGCCCTGCTCGTCGTCAGCGAGGCGGGCCTGAAGGCCCTGGGCCGCCCGCCCCTGGCCCGTATCCACCACATGTCGGCCTTCGGCGGCGATCCGGTCATCATGCTTGAGGCGCCGATCGAAGCCACGCGACGCGCCCTTTCACGGGCGGGACTGCGTCTGGACGACATCGACCTTTACGAGGTCAACGAAGCCTTCGCCTCCATTCCTCTGGCCTGGCGCAAGGCCCTCGCCGCCGATCCCGACAAGCTCAACGTCAACGGCGGCGCCATCGCGCTGGGTCATCCGCTGGGCGCGTCTGGCGCCAAGCTCATGGCGACGATGATCCATGAGCTCGGCCGACGCGGCGGCCGCTACGGCCTGCAGACCATGTGCGAGGGCGGCGGCATGGCGAACGTCACGATCATCGAGCGGCTCTGACACGGCTTGCCGGAAGGTCGCCTTCAATGCGGCTGGCTGCGGCGGCGATCGCCGCAGCGGCCGCGACATAGGCGATCGGCGCAATCATCAACGCCAGTCGAAGACCGTCCACGCCGCGGCTGGGCGCAAGGCCGTCGCTGACGGCGCCGACGATCAGCGGGCCGAGTGAGGTGCCGAGGCCGTGAATGATGAAGACCATCACCGAGGCGGTCAGGGCGCGCATCTGCACCGGCGCCATGGTCTGGGCGAAGGCGTAGCTCGGCCCCATGTAGAGCGATCCCAGGAAGAGCGGCGCCGCCAGCAGGACCAGCAGGCCCAGGCGGCTGTCCGTGTTCAGGGCGAAGTAGAGACAGGGCGCGCTGACCGCCAGGCCCAGCCCGGCCAGGATCAGGGTGCGACGCGGGCTGTTCCAGCTCGACACCCACCCGCCCACGAGGACGCCGGCGCCGGCGGCCAGGCCTGTGACGACGCCGATATAGGCGCCGGCGTCGGCGATGGAAAAGCCACGAACGCGGACCAGGTAGCTTGGGCCGAAGGTGATGATCGCGGATGTCCCGAGCGTGAACAGGGCGCCGCCCAGCGCCAGCCATTTGAACGATCTCATACGCCAGAGCGCGACCAGGGCCTCGCCGAGCGTGGCCTTGACCTCGACCCGGCGCACTTCGTCGCTTTGCCCGCGCCTCGGTTCCTTAAGACCGATCAGCATCGCCGCCGTGAGGGCGAGGCCCGCCATCCCCGCGAGCACCAGGGTCTGGCGCCACCCCATGGCTTCGACCAGGCGCCCGCCAAGGGCGAGGCCGCCCATGACGCCGAGCGCGCCGCCCGCCTGGAAGACCGCCATGGCGACGCCGCGGCGGCGTAGCGGGAAATAATCCGCCAGGATCGCCTGGCTGGGAGGCACCGCCCCCGCCTCGCCGACGGCCAGGCCGATGCGGGCCAGGGCCAGATGGGCGAAGCTCTGGCCCAGAGCGCCGGCAGCGGTCATCAGGCTCCAGAAGGCCAGGGCGCCCGACACGACCAGCTTGCGCGACGTCCGATCCGCCAGTCGCGCCAGCGGCAGGCCGAGCAGCGAATAGATGACCGTGAACATCACCCCGCCCAGGAGCCCCACCTGGGTGTCGGACAGAGCGAACTCCGCACGAATGCTCTCCAGCATGATGAAGGGCAGCTTGCGGTCGATCAGGCTGAAGGCGTTGACGAGGGTCAACAGCAGGAGGGCGAGCCAGGCGGCGCTCGTCGTCCGCGTCAGTACGGCGCTGGCGGGATTGCTCGCAGTCATCGGACCTCTCGGTTGGCGTGAAAATGTCCGGGTCGGGCGCGGCCCGACCCGGCAGTCGGGAGGCGGCTAGAGGCCGGGGAACAGAAGGGCGCCGTTCTCGACGAAGAACTTCCTGGCGTAGGTTGGATCGAGGCGATCCAGCCACTTCTGAAACTTGCCGACCGGATCCCGGCTTCCCTCGAGATGGGGATAGTCGGTGCTGAAGACATAGATTTCCTCCATGCCGTAGCGGTCGATCATCAGGGGCAGGTTCTCGTGATAGAAGGGCGCCACGCGCACGTTGCGGCGCACGTATTCGCTGGGCTTCATCGGATAGGAGCGGCCGACCTTGGCCAGGAATCCCGTCCAGAGGTCCATGCGCTCCACGCACGGGCCCACCCACCCCGAACCATATTCGATGATGCCTAAACGCAGGCGGGGGAAGCGCTCGAAGACCCCCCCCATGACGAGGATCTGCAAATAGAGCTCGGCGGGCATGTGAGCCACGAGCATGAAGTAGGGGCTGATCGCCTCCTCGCCGCCAGGGCGCGAGGCCGGGGTTCCCTTGAGAGTCTCCGCCTGGCCCCATTCCCGTCCCGGCAGGATCGGATCGGCCGCCTCGCCGCTCAGCATGCCGCCGCCGCCCAGATGCAGGGTCACCGCGACATCGGCCTCCTCGAGGCGCCGCCAGAAGGGATCCCAGGCCGAATGGGCGGGGGAAAGGCCGGCGGGCGGCGCAGCGCAGGGCAAGGTGACGAGTTTCGCTCCGCCGCGGATCACGCGGTCGACCTCCTCGAGCGCCCAGGCGATGTCGCCCATGTTGATCATGCAGGCGACCCGGGCGCGACCTCCGGTCTGCGCGCCCCAGGCCAGGGCCACGTCGTTGTAGCGGCGACAGGCCGCGCGGGCCGAGGGCGAATCCACCCGAAGCTCCTTGCCGAAGGTGTTCTGGAAGACCAGCTGCGACCGCAGGCCCATCATCTCGAGCGCTTCCACCCGTTCTTCGGCGCGTGAGAAGGAGGCGCCCAGGGCGCTGATGCCCTTGATCGACCAGATATCCTCGCGATTCTGCGCCCGGCTGGCCCTGTCTTCCTCCGAGCCGAAATAGGCGGCGATATAGTCGGAGATGGGATCGCGCCCCAGGTCTCCAAGGATTTCGCGCATGAGGTCGGGCTCAGGATAGACGTGGCCGTCCGCGTCCAGGCGCTCGCCGAAGAAAGGGTCCTTGGGCGGCGTGAGAATTTCGGAAACGCTCATTCGGAACGTCCTTCCTAGAGATCAAATTTGAGGGTGAAGGAGACGAAGCGCGGCCGCTGGTAGGCGACAAAATCACCCAGGGCCGACGTGAACATGTTGGAATAGACCGCCTCGTCCGTGAGGTTTTCGGCGGAGACCAGCGCAGACCACCGCCCGCTCGGCGAGGTCCAGCGCGCCGAGGCGTTGACCAGGGCGTAGTCGGGCTGAACGATACGGTTGAGCGGGTCCGAGTACCACCGGGCACTGCCATAGGCGTCGGCGCCAAGGCGCAGGTCGCCGCCGTAGAGCGGCAGGGTGTAGTCAAGCCCCAGGCTCCAGGTCCATTCCGGCGACCGCGAGAGGCGATTGCCGCTCACGTCGCGCACCACCTGCCGGTTGCCGGCCGGCGCGCCGTTGAAGAAGAGGGCCGGATCCGGCTCGAGCACCACCGCATCGGGGAATTCGTCATACCGGGCGTCAAGCAGGGACCCGCCGAACCTCAGATTCAACCGATCCGTCAGCGACGCCTCGATATTGGCCT
The DNA here is from genome assembly GCF_002479495.1 of Brevundimonas sp. UBA7506. GTDB lineage: Bacteria > Pseudomonadota > Alphaproteobacteria > Caulobacterales > Caulobacteraceae > Brevundimonas. The sequence continues at coordinate 19,844 of NZ_DLNQ01000005.1, read as the reverse complement.
CCAGTCCCTGAATGGTCGACTGGGCCGCATTGGACAGGGCGAAGGTGGTCGCGCCGTTGATGAACAGGGGGACGGTCACCTGCAGGTCCTGATAGTCATAGTGATAGGCCGCAAGGCTGAGCCGCGTCCGCTGCGCCAGATCCGTCTTGAGCCCGATTTCAAAGGCGTCGACATATTCCGGATCCGCAGGCACGGACGCTCCGACCGCCGAGGTCGAGTTGAACGTCCCGCTCTTGAAGCCCCGCGTATAGGAGGCATAGACGTTAGCGTTCCTGGCGAACTGGTAGCGCGCGACCAGCCGGGGCGAGATATCCGACCACTGGTCCTCGCCTTCCGCGGCGACCACCGTCGGCGTCCTCTGGTTGAAGCGGGCGCTTCGTTCCTCATAGGAGGCGCGCAGGCCCCCGGTCAGGAAGAGGCCGGTCACCGGTTCGAAGACCAGTTCGCCGAAGACCGAAGCGGCCTGGGCCTTTTGCCGACCCGCAAAATTGGTCGCCCCCGAGATGAAGGGATCCAGCACGGATTCGTTCGAGAAGAGATTGCCGCCGAGCGTCCAGTTCCAGCGCCCTCCCCCGCTCGAGGCCAGCACCGCCTCGAAGCTGTAGGTCGACGCCTTGAAGGTCGTGTCGTTGCCGGAGACGGCCGCGGAGGTGTTGTCGGAATCCGTGAGATTATACTGGCTGGCCTCGCTGTAGGCGAGGACGGCGCGCAGGTCGAAGCCCGCGAATTCCCGGCTGTAGTGGAGATCGGCGGCGAAGGATTCGCCCTTGGAGATCGGGATGAACTGGGTCGCCGTCGTCCAGGGCTCGCTCGGCGTCACCGACCCGGGAACCCGGCGTCCCCGGCTGTTCCCGGCCAGGGGTTGTCCGGACTGGTTGGTGTTGTCGCGTCCATCCTGATAGCTGAGCCCCAGCCACAGGCGGCTGGCGTCGTCGATGTCGAACACCAGCTTCGTCCGGGCGGCGAGGAGCTCGCGGCTGCCGCTGTCCTTGTTCAGGAAGATGTTGCGGACGAAGCCGTCGTCCTGCAGCGCCGTGACCGCCAGATTGGCGCTCAGACGCTCGGTCAGCGGCCCGGAAACATAGCCCGCGGCCTTCCAGTAGCCGAAATCCCCGGCGGACAGGGCGATGGTCAGGTCGGGATCCGCGTCCGGCATCCGCGTGGTGATATTGATGGCGCCCCCCGCCGCATTGCGGCCGAACAGGGTGCCCTGCGGTCCCTTCAGGACCTCGATCTGCTCGACCCCCTCCAGTTCGAACAGATTGCTGAACTGCTCGGGCCGATAGACGCCATCGATATAGATGGCGACGCTGGATTCGTCGCCCTGGCTGCCGTTGCGCGAACCGACGCCGCGGATGGTCGGCTGGGCGAACTGGTTGGAGCGCGCAAAGACCAGTCCCGGAGTGACCGTCGTCAGGTCCTCTGTCGAAACGATCCCGGCGTCTTCAAGGCGCTCGCTGGAGAGAGCCGTCACCGAAATAGGCACGTCCTGCAGGCGCTCCGACCGGCGCTGCGCCGTCACGACGATGTCGTCCAGGGTGGACGGCCCGTCCGACGGCGCCGGTTGCGACGTCGAAACAATATCCTGCGCCAGGACGTTTCCGGCAGACAGAACGCAAACACCACTGACAGCTCCAAGTAGCAGATACTTCATGTCTTCTCCCCTTGATTGCTCTTGTTTGACGAGCATTGGGGTTAGACTTCGGCATATCTAATGCGAACTCAATACGACGCCTCTCAACACCGCAGATGCGATGAAAGACCGAAGCAAGCCAGCCTATCTCCCCACGAAAACCACCGGTTCCTTCGCCAGGAAGGCCTTGCGCGCCGCCAGATGATCCTCGGTATTGGCCAGGCCTGGAACGGTGTTGAGCTCGAAGCGGGTCACGTCGTCGAGACCGGTCAGCCCCTGGGCCATCGCGGCCTTGATCGCCGCCAGGGACAGGGGCGCGGAGGCTTCAAACTCGGCCGCAACCTCCAACGCCCGGTCGAGGGCTGCGCCCTCGGCCGTCAGCTCGTCCCCCAGCCCTATGGCCACGGCCTCTTCCGCGTCAATCGTCCGCGCCGTCATCATCAACCGCCGCGCCCTGGCCAGACCGACGCGGAGCGGAAGGGTGTACAAGAGCCCCATGTCAGGCAGCAGGCCGATCTTGGCGAAGGAGGCGCCGAAGCGCGCGCCGCGGGCGACGACGACGACGTCAGCGGCGGCGGCCATAGACATGCCAGCGCCGAAGGCGTCCCCCTCCACCGCCGCGATCGTCGGCTTGGCGCCGCCGATAATCAGCTCGAGCAGTCGATGGACGCTCTTGAGGCGTTCGCGCACGGCGAGCGGTCCGTTGTCAGCGTCGCTGACGCGGCGCAGGTCGGCGCCGGAGCAGAAATGACCCTCAGCTCCGGTGAGAATGATCGCCCGGACGGCGGGGTCGCTCGCCGCGGCCGCGATCGCTTCGGCGATCCGGCCGCGCATCTCGGGATAGAAGGCGTTGCGCCGTCCAGGGTTGGTCATGGTCAGGACTAGCGCCGATCCGCGGCGCTGCACGACCAGTCCGTCGATGACTTCAGTCATGGGAAATCTCCAGGTTGTCACGCGCCGCGCGAAGGCGGATCTCGTCGTCGCCATAGGGCGCGTCGCGGCGATGGAGCGCGGTCTTGACGCCCTCTGCCTTGACGAGGTCGAAGAAGGCCCGCGGAGCCTCCGCCAGATGGGCCCGGGCGTCGTTCTCGGCGGCGAAGCGCTGAAGCGTCTCCCAGCCCATCAACTCCAGGCCCATGTTGACCACGCGCTTGTGGGCCGCCAGCAAGGCGGGATCGCCCAGGGCGATGCGGTCCGCCAGTGCGGCGACGGCGTCGTCCAGGTGAGCGGCCGGATGCGACTCCATGACCAGACCCAGGACCGCGGCGTCCCGTCCCCGCAGCACGTCGCCCGTCAGCAGCATGCGCTTGGCCCACTGGGGTCCCAGCAGATAGAGCCACATATGGTTGGCGGGCGACCCCAGGGATCGGGCCGCGGGAAAACCGATGCGGGCGTCGTCGGCGGCGACGACCATGTCGCAGTTCAGCGCGATGTCCGTGCCGACCGCCAGGCAATTGCCCTGGATCTTGGCGATCACCGGCTTGTGCATGCGGAAGATGTCGAGGCGAAGGTTGGACCCGTAGCGGGTGTGCCAGACATCATCCTCGAAGGCGGTCCGTCCGCGATAGTCTGCAGGATCATAGGGACGGCGACCGTCGGCGCCGGGTTCAATGCCCTCGGAGATGTCAGCGCCCGAGCAGAAGTCCTTGCCCGCCCCCTGAAGCACCACGCAATGAACGGCCTGCAAATCATCCGCCTCCCGCAGCGCGTCGTTGAGTTCTCTCAAACAACGCGCGCTTTGAGCATTGCGCTTTTCGGGGCGATTGAAGGTGATGTAGGCCACCTTGCCGCGCACCTCGAACAGCAGGGTCTCCGGCGCATCCAGCCACTTGCCCATCATCTCGCTCCTCTGTCGTTGACAGACCGATAGCATCCCCGGTCCCGGCTGGAGCATCGGGGATGCGATGTTTGCTTCGCCCCCGCGCGATCCGCGGCCGGGCCCTCTAGCCTGGCCTGCGGACCGACGCCGGTGCGCAGGGAGAATCCAAGATGAAAACCGAGACCTTTCGCGGCTTTGGCGGCGTCGTCTTGTCGGTCGAGCGCCACGGCTCTCCCGAGGACCCCGGCGTGGTTCTGGTCCATACGGGAGGCCAGAGCGCCGTCGCCTGGCGGCAGACGGCCGAAGCGCTGGTGGCCGCCGGCCGGCATGTTCTCTGCCCGGACCTGCGGGGCCACGGCCGGAGCGCACGCCCCGCGGACGGCCGCTACGACCTGGACGCCTACGCCGAGGACCTTCGCGCCCTCCTGCGCGCCCTGCCCACGCGCCCCGTGATCGTCGGGGTCGCCCTGGGCGCCGCGATCGCCCTTGCAGCGATCGCGGACGACGGCGCCCACCTGGCGGCGGGCGTCGTCACGGCGGGCGTGGCGCCAGACCTTGATCCCGAGGCGGTCCGCCGCCTCGCGCGGGACCCGCGGCCGGACGAGGGCGCCGACCCGCGCTGGACCACAGGCCTGGACATGGCGACCCTGCAACAGACGCTGGAGTCGGTGCTGGGCCAGGTCCGGCTGCCGCTCCTGATCCTTCACGGCGCCGACAACCGGCTGGTCAGCCTGGAGGCGCGTGAGTCCATGGCGCGCCGGGCCCCGAACGCCCGCCATGTGGAGATTGAGGGCGCGTCTCATGATGTCGCGGCCGATCAACCCGAGCGGTTCCAGGCCCTCCTTCTGGAGTTCCTCGAGACCGAGGCCCCGCGCGACCCCATGGCCTATCAATCGGGCTCGGATGTGCGGACCCTGCGCGACGCCCTGGGCTGCTTCGGCACCGGCGTCACCGTCGTCACCACGACGGACGGGAACGGGACCCCGGTGGGCCTGACCGCAAACTCCTTCACCTCGGTGTCGCTGGCCCCCCCGCTCCTGCTCTTCTGCCTGGCGCGGAGCGCCGGTTCCCTGGCGGCCTTCGAGACGTCGTCGACCTTCGCCGTCAATGTCCTGCACATCGGCCAGCAGCCGACGTCCGACCGGTTCGCACGCCCCGGCGAAGACCGTTTCGCCGAGACCGCGTTCGAACCCTGGCATGACGGCGTACCTGCGCTCGTAGGATCGCTCGCCGTCTTCCTCTGTCGCAAGCACGCCGTTCACGACGGCGGCGACCATCGGATCTTCGTCGGCGAGGTCATACGGGCGCGTTTCGAACCGAGACGGGATCCGCTCCTCTATTTCCGCGGCCGGTATCGACGCCTGCACTTCGCCTGAACCGCGTTTCCGTCGCGCGGCCCGACAGGTGTCGGGCCGTCGCGGCCCGGATCCGTTCGGCGAAGTCCGCGGCGCGCTCGAGCGTGGTTTGCGCGTCGCTGCCGATGCCGACGCCCAGCAACTGTCCGTCGCCGCAATCGGGTAAGGGCGCGCAGACCATGCCGCCGCCGCGCCAAACGGAGTTGGAGGTCACCGCATAGCCCAGCCGCCGGATCTCGACCGCTTCGGCGAGGACCGCCGAGGGCGCCACGCGCCATTTCTCGGAAACCTGTGCGTTCAGACGGTGGACGAATTTGCGAACGGCGTCGTCGGGCAAAGCCGACAGGAGCGCCCGCCCCATGGCCGTGTGCAGCGGGAAGGCGCTGCAGTCGGGGACAATCGTCGTGACCAGGCGGGTCGAGGGCAGAACATGGACGTACCGGACGACCAGGCCGACGGGCATGCCCAGAACCACGAACTCCCCGGTCTGCTCGTTCAGATCGGTCAGCATGTCCATCAGCGGCCCGCCGCGCAGCAGCAGGGGCGAAACCCCCGCCCCCAGCAAGGCCACGCGGGCGGTCGGCACATAGGTGCGCCGGAAGGGATCATGAGCGAGATAGCCCAGGGCGGTAAGACATTTGAGCAGTTCCGACGTCGAGGACTGCGGCAGGCCATGCGCCTTGGCGATGTCCATGACGGTGGCTTCCGGCTGTTGTCGGGTCGCGAAATACTCGAGCACCTGAAGGACCCGTTCGGCCGACTTGATGCGTTTGGCGTCTGAGGCCAGGAGCGTGGAAGCCCGGCTGGCGGTCGAAGATCGACGAGGCGCGCGTGTCGGCGCCGCGGGATAGGCACAAGCATCCATAGCTTCACTCCCTGCATCCCTTCTTTGAGGGTTTCTAACTACCATCCGTTAGGTAGAAAGCGATTGTCAACGATTTCGGGGACGAAGGCGGGCCGGCGCAACGCATATGCGGTGCTTCCCGAGGATGGATTGCCGCCCCCTCGCCGTTCCGACACCCTCGTTCGCAGTCAGGGAGATGCGGCGCGTGACCACCACCAACTCGACGAACGGCCGGGCGCTCTCCGCCCTGCGGGTCATTGATCTCGGACAGGGACCGGCGGCCGTCCGCACAGCCCAGTTGCTCGCCGAACTGGGCGCCGACGTCGTGCGCCTCGTGCGCCATGACGAGGCGGACACGGCGGAGCGGCGTGCCCTGAACCGCCACAAGCGTTCGATGCGGATCACCTTCGAACCGGACGACCGCCCTGCCCTGGAGGCCTGGCTTGGCGACGCGGATGTCGTGGTGGACGACGGCGCCCTCGCCTTCGCCGGCCTGGACCCGACCCAGCCGCCGGCCTGCAACCCCGATCTGATCGTCTGTTCCGTTACCCCCTACGGGCTGTCCGGCCCCCGACGGGACGAGGACGCCGATGAAGGCGTGCTGCAGGCGCAGGCGGGGCTGATGGCGATCACCGGCCATGACGACCGCGCCGAGGGCGGCGGCCCCATGCAGATCGGCGTCCCGCTTGTCACCGGCCTGTCTGCGATCAACGCCGCCACCGGCGTGATCGCGCTTCTGATCGGCCGCCTCCGCGGTCATGCGGGTCCCGCCTTCGTGGACGTCGCCATGTTCGACGTCGCCGTCGCCATGCAGTCGCACGTCGTCCAGAACTACCTCGTCGCCGGCCGCCAGCCGCAACGCCGCGGCAACGCCGGCAACGGCGGCCACCCCGCCCAGACCTTCGACTGCGCGGACGGCGTGATCTATATTTCTGCGGGGACGGATCAGCACTACGCCAAACTGTGCGAGGCGCTCGGCCGCCCGGAGATGATCCACGACGCGCGTTTCGCCAATGTCCTCGCCCGGGATCGAAACCGCGCCGAAATCGACGCCGTTCTCGGTCCGATCCTGAGGACCTTTGCGCGCAAGGCCCTGATGGATCTTCTGGTGAAGGCGGGCGTACCCTGCTCCGTCATCAACACCTACGCCGATCTGGCGACCGACCCCCAGGTCAGGGCCCGCGCCCTCGTCAACCAGGACGAAAACGAGCTCCCCTGCGTCGCCAGCCCGCTCCGTCTGCCGCGCTCGCCCCTGACCTATCCCGCGCCGCCACAGCCCGGCGGAGCCGACGGTCAGGATCACTCCTGGCTCCGACCGCGTCGCCTCCCGCCCCGGCCCGCCCCCAGCGTCCGTCCAGCCCAGCCGCTTGAGGGGATCAAGGTCCTGGATCTCGGTCGGGTGTTGGCCGCGCCCTGGGCGTCGCAGGTGCTCGGCGACCTTGGCGCGGACGTCCTGAAGGTGGAACGGCCCGGTCGCGGGGACGACGCGCGCCTTTACGGCCCTGACGCCCTGACGGATGCGACCGGAGCCCGCACCCTGGAATCCGCCTTCCATCTCTGCGCCAACCGCAACAAGCGCTCCATCCTCGTGGACCTCGCCTCCGCCGAGGGACAGGCGCGCGTTCGCTCGCTGGCGGCTGAAGCCGACGTGCTGATCGAAAACTTCATCGCCGGCAACCTGGCGCGCTTTGATCTCGACGCGGCCAGCCTGACGACGCTCAATCCCCGGCTGATCTATGTCTCTCTCACCGGCTATGGCCAGTTCGGTCCCTATGCCGGCAGACCCGGCTACGACGCTGTGTTCCAGGCGCAGGGCGGCCTGATGGCCATGACGGGGCGTCCCGACGGCGAGCCGGGGGGCGGCCCTTTGAAGACGGGTCCCAGCCTGATGGACGTTTCTACCGGTCAGTTCGCCGCCCTGGCGGCGGTCGCCGCCCTCCATCAACGCTTCGCAGACGCCGCCCCCGGGCAGCATGTGGACGTCGCCCTGCTCGACGTGGCGGTCGCCATGCAGGCCGGCAGTCTTCAGGCCTATCTCGAGACCGGGGTCCAGCCGCCGAGACGCGGCAATCGGGTCGGTCCATCGCCAACGGATCTCTACCAGTGCCTGGACGGACCCATCTTCCTGTCCGCGAGCCGCCCCCGCCACCTCGACGCCCTGACAATTCTGGGCGAAGAGCTCGCGGGCGAACATCCCGCGTCCGACGACCACCCCGGCGCATCGCCTCTGGAAACCGCCCTGCGACACGGGTTCCGGCGTCTGCCCCGGGCACGCCTGCTCGAACGCCTGGTGGCCCTTGGCGTGCCCAGCGCCGCCGTGAACAGCTACGAAGAGGTCATGGCTGATCCTCAGGTCTGCGCCCGAAATCTGGTTCAAAGCCTCCCCCATCCGGCGACCGCGGGGGGGTCCGTCAGGATTCTCGCTTCACCGATAAGGCTAGGCGACGGGAGACCGCCGCTCCAGCGCCCGCCGATGCTGGGCGAGCACGAGGCTGCGGGCGGCTTTCGAACTTCGACAGGGCCGGGTCGGGCCTGAAGGCGGCGTCGCCGGCCCTCACACTCCGGCCCGCGCCCTTCCTCTCGTTGGTACCTGCGCCAGGACTGGTGTGACGAGGCGTCAACCCAGGGCGACGTCCGACGCCTCTCGAAGCGCAAGATCGACGCCTCGAGGGGCGGCCTCCCGCATCCATCCCGCCGATTCGTCGGACTTGAGCCGGTCCAGAAGGGCCGAAAGCTGTTCGCGCTGGCTCTCCACGTCGGCCAGCCTCTCCTCGATGATCCGCCTGAGTCCGCCCGTGTCGCCGTCCTTAAGGATCCTGGCGATATCCGCCAGAGGGACGCCGAGGCGTCGCATCCTCACCACCTGCAGAGCCCTGCCCACCGAAGCAGGCGAATAGAAGCGCTCCTGGCGCCCCCCGCGATGCGGCGTCAGGAGGTCGAACTCCTCATAATACCTCAAGGCGCGCGCCGTCGTTCCGGCGAGTCTCGCAAGCTCCGTGATCGTAAGTCCTTGAAGGTCTCGCCTGCGCGAGGGGCGGCGCGTCCCGGCCATGAAATCGTCCTGATGCAAGACCGGCCGGCTTGCGGCGCGGACGGATTGAAATTCACCAGCCCTCCCATCGCCCGCCGCGGAGCGACGCCGACGGTGAGGCCGGGGTTTGCAGCCTAACTCCAGGCTCCTGCCGCCGCGATCGTGAGCGGAAGCCTGTGATCGTCTCCGAGGGCGGCGCAGGCCATTGCGACGTCCTTGTCGAGATAGGGCTTAATCCGCTCGAGGAGGTCGGGCGCCGTGGCGCCGCCCTGAAACCGGGACATGGCGTAGCTGGCGCCGCTGGAGGTCATGACGGCCTGAACCGTCAGGTCCGGATCCAGACCCCAATGATCGGCCTGGATCCGGACCTCAGCCGCCAACGACATCTGCGCGGCGAACAGGAGATTGTTCAGAAGCTTCGCCCGACGCCCGTCGCCCAGAGCCCCCACGTGAAGGATGCGCGAGGCATAGGACTCGAGAACAGGTCTCGCCGCCGCGAGGGCCTGAGCCTCCCCGCCAGCCATGACAGCGATACGACCGGCCAGGACGGCGTCCCTATCGCCGCTGAAAGCGACGTCCAGCAGGCTCACGCCGGCGGGTGCATGGGCGGACAGCCGCCCAAAGAGTTCAGGATCTCCGGTCGTGTGGACCATGACCACGCTGTCCGCCCGCATCGCCGCCAGCGCGCCATCAAGGATCAAGGCCTGATGGATCTGATGATCGTCGAACAGACAGACGCCGAGGATATCGACATCGATAGCCGCCTCCGCCCCGGACCCGCACGCGATTGCCCCTGCGGCTCGAACGTCTTCGCCCTCCGCCGGCTTTCGAACAAAGGCCTTCAGGTCATGGCCGGACTGTAGAATTCGCAGCGCCATCGGGACCCCGATCTGCCCGAGCCCGATCCAGCCGACCTTCATCCCGGGCCTCGTAGGCCGCCGCGCAGAGCCGTCATCCCTAGTCCTCCGCGCGCAAGGCCCGGGCCGTACGCTCATAGGGCTTGAGCCCCGACCAGGTAATCCACAGGCCGAGCAGGGAAACCGGCGCCCCGACCAGGGCCAGCGCATAGGGCAAGGCGGCGTCGCTCTTGAACACATGGTCGGTGACCAGGGCGATGGACATCGGGCCAAAGCCGATGCCCACCAGACCGCCGAACAGGAGATAGAGCGCCACGGCCTTGCCGCGCATGCGATTGGGCGTGATTTCCTGAACCGCCGTCGGCGCCGCCGCCTGAGCCATGCCGAAGCCGGTGACGACCAGCGTCAGCAAGAGGAAGCTCAGCCAGGGCGTTCCCACAAGGGACCAGGCGCAGACCGTCGGCAGCACCAGCAGCCAGGCCAGCATGGCGACCCGCAGGCGGGCCGCCGGCACGCCCTTCGTCGCCCATCGGTCGCTGATGTAGCCGCTCGCCAGGGTGCCGGCGAGCCCGCCGACAGCCACCAGGACGCCGATAATCAGACCCGAGGTCTTGGTCGGGATATCGAAGCGTCGATCGAAGAAGGTCGGGGCCCAGGCCAGGTTGCCGTAACCGATGATGGCGACAACTCCCGGATAGGTCAGCACGCGGCTGTAGGTGGACTTGAAACGCCCCAGATGACGAAGGAACTCCATCCAGGTGCCTTCGGCCCTGCTCTTGCCAGACGCCTGGTCGCGTCGGATTGGTTCGCGGATGGTCAGGACGATCAAGGCCAGGATCACCCCTGGCGCGCCGGCGATGAGGAAGGTCATCCGCCATTGCTCCATCTGCCCCACGAAGGGCAGGGCCAGCCCGGCTTCGGGCACCAGATGGGCGATCAGGGCGCCGAGGATCAGGGACGCGCCCGAGCCGATGGCCAGGGCGAGATAGTAGACGCTGAAGGCGCGGCCCCGCCGATGGGGCGCGACATAGTCGGCGATGATGGAATAGGCGGCGGGGGCCAGCACGGCTTCGCCGATGCCGACGCCCATGCGGGCCAGGACCAGGTGGTTATAGTTCTGCGCAAAGCCCGAGAGGACCGTCATGACGCTCCAGACGACCATGCCGACGATGATCAGGTTGCGCCGCACGGTCCGGTCGATCAGCCATCCGAACGGAAGGCCCGCGACGGTATAGAAGAGGGCGAAGGCATAGCCCTGGAGGAAGCTGAACTGGGTGTCGGAGATGCCGAACTCGGCGCGAATAGGCTTGACCAGGAGCGCAGGCAGTTGCCGGTCCAGCTGCGACAGCAGGGTGGCGACGAACAGGACGCCAATCACATACCAGGCATATTTGAGCGGCGGATACGGCGGCTCGACGCCGGACCTCTCGCCTGGCTTGTGTGTGGTCCCGACCATCAATCTCTCCCTCGTCTCTTGTCCGGTCGATCCCGGCCGATGGCGCCTTCGCCTGAAACCGGCGGCGCTTTCTTGTCCTGGCCGCAAGCGGGCACAGCAGCGGACAGAATACCTGCGTCGTCACAGGGGCTGTCAAGAATTGTTTTGATATCGAAATAGCATTCACATAATAGAATATTTTCGACGCAGCCATGCGCGGTGCGTCCGTCCCGGAACCGCTGACGGCCCTGATCCCTAGCGGACCATGAGCATGCCGCCGTCGATGGCGATCACCTGGCCGTTGATGAAGCGGGCGCCGTCTGAGGCCAGGAAGGCGAGCACGGGCACGAAGTCGCGCTCGACGTCGCCCAGCCGCCCTCCGAGCGGGATGGTCTGCGCCTTGACGGCGTCGTGAGCCGCCAGCTGGTCCTCGTCCATCGCGGCGCGGGTCTGGTCGTACATCGGGGTCCAGATGGCCGGCGCCACGGCGTTGGCGCTGACGCCCTCCCGCCCCCACTCGACGGCGATGGTTCGCGTCCACGCCAGGACGGCGCCCTTGGCCGCCGCATAGGCCGCCTTGCCGGGATGCCCCTTCACGCCGGCGGCGGACGCAAAGTTGAGGATCGTCCCGCCTTGCGCTCTCAGATGCGGGTAGGCGGCGCGATTGGTCAGGAAGGCGCCGGTCGCATTGACCGCCATGACATGGTTCCAGAGATCCAGCGTGGTCTCGGCGGCGGCGGCGAAGGGCGCGACGCCGGCGGCATGGATCAGAACGTCCAGCCCGCCCAGAGCCCCGACGGCGGCCTCCACGGCCGCGATCACTGAGGCTTCCGAGGCCACGTCGACCTGAAAGAAGGCCACGGCCCCGGCTTCATCGACGATCCGCGCGCCGTCAACCGACTGGAGGTCCAGCGACGCCACTCGCGCGCCCATGGCGGGAAAGGCGCGAACCATGGCGGCTCCCATGCCGCTGGAGCCGCCGGTGATGATGATGCGGCGCCCGTCCAGCGATGCCGACATGGCCATGCTCCCCGGCAAGACCGACCCTGGGAAAGGGTCGACCGAAGCAAAAAGGCGGGGCGCGGTCGCACTGAACCGCGCCCCGAGGATAGAGGGCTGGAACCCCCAGACTTACACGCGCCTCAGAAGGCGTAGGACACCGACATTCCGTAGGTGCGTGGGCTGCCGACCACGATGCTGTTGAAGTTCGCCCCCGCGAACGAGCCCGACCTTGCGGCGAAATACTCGTCCGTCAGGTTCTTGCCGTAGAGGGCCACTGTGATCGGCCGGGCGTCGAAGGTCCACGACACCTGGGCGTTGAGCAGCCCATAGGCGTCCTGGCGGATAGACTTCCGCTGGAACTCCGTCAGGTCCACCGGCCCCGCCCCGGTGATCGTCACCGTGTTCAGGAAGTAGACGTCCGAGCGCCAGTTGTAGTCGAGATGCAGGTCAAGACGTCCGGCGTTGAACTGGACGGGATAGTCGGCGCTGACCGACCAGGTCGTCTTGGCCACCGTCGGCACCTCGCTGCCCTTGTAGGGGCCGTCGGTGAACTTGGGCTCGATCAGGCCGAGCGACCCGTGCAGGCGCAGGTCGCCGAGCAAGGCCGTGGCTTCAAACTCCGCGCCGTAGATTTCAGCAGTGCCCGAGTTGAGCACGGCGATGACGACCGGCGACGTCTGCAGGACAGCATTTTGCTGGATGTCGTCGAAGGTGGAGAAGAAGCTGCTGGCGGAAAACCGCAGCCGGTTCTCGAACAGGGCCAGCTTCGCGCCGATCTCGTAGCTGCCGACGCTTTCCTCGTTGAAGGGCGTGAAGAAGGCCGCCGTCGTGCCGCTGGCCTGCTGGAAGCCGCCGGTGCGGAAGCCCTTGGAGTATTTGGCGTACAGCAGACCGTCGCCGGGAAGCCTGTAGTCCAGGCCGACGGTAAAGGGCACGGTCTCGAAGCTGATGTCGTCCGGCGTGTAGAGGCAACTCCCCGGCGCTTCATTCAGACCCATGGCCGTGAAGGGACAGGGCCCCGGCGTGATCGCCGAAGCCGGCGGTTCGGCATTGGTTGGATTGCCCGTCACGACATAGCGCGCCGGCGTATAGGTCATGCCGCGGGTGTCCTTGACGGCGCGGACGCCGGCCGTGAACCGCAGGCTCGGGAGGATCTCGTAGCTTGCCTGGGCGAAAACGCTGACTGATTTGTTGTCAGGCCGGATCGTATTGTCCTGGATGGCGGCGGGGATACGCGTCAGGGGCGTATTGCGCACCTGTTCGTGGAAATAGTAGGCGCCCACCGTCCAGTTCAGACGATCGGAAAGGCTCGCGCCCGAGAGCTGCAACTCCTGGGAGACCTGTTCGCCGTCGAGGACGAACTCGCGGACATCCGCCGTCGGCAGGGGCGTGCCGTCCAGGTCGGACGCGCCTTCGAAATAGACGTTGCGATAGGCGGAAATCGACTTCAGCACGCCGAACGGCAGTTCCGCCGTGATGGTCCCGTTGAAGTCATAGACCCTGGAGTCGTTGACCGGATTGATGCCGGCCTGGCTGATCCGTGACCCGGGCTCGGCCACATAGGGGGCGTACATGGCCGGGCTCAAACCGGCCTGATAGGTGTTCAGCACCCACAGAGGCTGGTGGTTCGAGCCCCAGTAGTGGTCGAAGCTCAGATCCACCCGCAGCTCGGGGGCGATGTCGGCCCGAACCGAGGCGCGAACAAAGTCGTCGTTCTGGTCGGCGACGTCGCTGCCCAGCGTCGGATTGCGGCCGTAGCCCGAATGCTCGACATGGCCGTAGACCAGGCGCGCCGCCAGCTTGTCTTCGACGAGCGGCAGGTTGACGATGGCCGTGGCGCTCAGGGCGTCGTAGTTGCCGTAGCCGACCTTCAGCGAGCCTCCGAACTCATAGTTCGGCTTGTTCGTGGTGATGTTCAGCGCGCCGCCGATCGTATTGCGTCCGAACAGGGTCCCCTGGGGACCGCGCAGGACCTCGGCCGAGGCGACGTCCACCAGAGCGAAATTACTGCCTTCAGGACGGGCGTAATACAGACCGTCGACATAGGTGCCGACCGCCTGGTCGACGTTGGGAAGCACGCCCCCCGGCGCGACGCCGCGGATCGCCAGGATCAGGTCATTGTTGCCGTAGGGGGTGGCCGTGAAGGTGATGGACGGCGCATTCTCGGTCAGGGCCCGCACGTCGGTGATCTGGCGGCGTTCCAGCTCCTTGACCCCGAAGGCGGTCACGGCGACCGGCACGTCCTGCAGACGCTGCTCGCGCCGTTGGGCGGTCACGATCACATCCTCAAGACCCGTCGGTCCGCTCGCAGGCGCCTCAGGCTCGGGCGACGCGCCCGTCGTCTGGGCCAGGGCGGCGGAGGGCAGAACCAGCACGGATGCGCTAGCGCAAAGCAGGGCTTTCCAATGAACAGCGGTCAACGACACTCTCCCTAATGTCCGGCGCGACGGGGGAGACCCGCCATGCCCGCGACCTTTGCCGCGAGGTCGCCCCGCCGACACGGCCGCTTGTCGTCTCCCACTCGGATATGGACTTCACCGAGTCAACAAATTTTCTCACACTAAAATTTCATTCTGAATCTAGTCCATCCCCTGAAGGTCGATTCTGAGGCGCTCGACGCCGCCGGACCGGAACCGACGCCAAAAGCCCTGGCGCGCCGCCCTCGACGGCGTCGCCCCGGGTCCGGAGTGCATCGGGGCGCCGCCCCTCTCCGGCCACCTTGAGGCCGGGCGGGGTCGAGACGGTTCGCGTGTCGCCCAAAATTCTCTGGTCAGAACCATATTCTCGGATGTATGGATTTGGGGCTTCCCAGGGAAGCGGGCCAACATCCCGGAATCACCAGTGAATCTCCTCGATCAGTTCGGCGCGCCAGCGCTCCCCCCCGGCCTTGAGCCACTGAGAGACCAGGTCCGCGCCTTCCTGGCGCAGCGGCTGGCCGACTATCCTGCTCAAGAACGCGCCCTCTCCTGGATGGGCTTCGACCCCGAATTCAGCCGGGCCCTGGCCAGGCAGGGCTGGGTCGGCCTCACCCTGCCCAAACAATACGGCGGACACGACGCGACGTCGTTCGAGCGATTTATCGTCAGCGAGGAGCTGCTTGCCGCCGGAGCGCCGGTCTCGGCGCACTGGATCGCGGATCGACAAAGCGCGCCCCTGATCCTGCGTCATGGCGCCGAGAGCCAGAAGCAGCGCTATCTTCCGGCCATCGCCGCCGGGGAGATGTACTTCTGCATCGGTATGAGCGAACCCGATTCCGGTTCCGACCTCGCCTCCGTCCGGACCCGCGCCGACCGTCAGTCGGACGGCCGCTGGCGGCTGAACGGCCGCAAGGTCTGGACCACCAACGCCGACCGGTGCCACGCCATGATCGCCCTGGTTCGCACGGATCCGGCCAGCGAACGACACGCAGGCCTGTCCCAGGTGATCGTCGACCTCGACCTGCCCGGCGTGACCATCCGCCCCATCCGCGACATTTCCGGCCATGAACATTTCAACGAAGTCACCTTTGACGACGTGATCCTGGAGGCTGACGCCCTGGTGGGAACCGCAGGCGAAGGCTGGGCGCAGGCGACCTCGGAGCTGGCCTTCGAACGCAGCGGCCCCGAACGGTTCCTGAGCGCCCTGACGCTGTTCCGATGCCTGACGGAGGCGGTCGGGGTCTCCCCCGACGCCCGCCAGGCGGTGGAGATCGGCCGCCTGGGGGCCTGGCTGGTCGCCTTGCGCGCCATGTCCATCTCCGTCACCGGACAATTGGCCGGCGGACAGGACCCGGTCTGGGCGGCGTCCTGCGTCAAGGACCTGGGCACAGGATACGAGCAGGACACCGTCGAGACAGCAATCCGCCTGATTGATTCTCTGCCCGAGGCCGATCAGGCGCGAACCACGCGTCGGGTCCTGGCCGTCACCCAGGGCATGGCGCCCTCGTTTTCTTTGCGGGGCGGCACCCGCGAAATCCTGCGCGGCATTCTTGCGCGCGGTCTGGGAGTCCGCTGATGCGCGCCATGTTCCAGGAGAGCGTCGAGCGCCTGTTTGCGGACGCGGTCGACGCCGAGACGCTGCGCCTCGCCGAGACCGGCGCCTGGTCCGACAGCCTGTGGGCTCAGATGGAGGCGCTCGGCCTGCCCCTGGCCGCCGTTTCCGAGGACCTGGGAGGAATCGGCGCAAGCTGGACCGACCTCTTTCCCGTCATCCGGGCCTGCGGCGCCAGCGCCGTCCCTGCCCCCCTGCCGGAAACCCTCGTCGCCAACGCCCTTCTGTCCGCCTGCGGCATCGCCCCGCCGGAGAGCGGCGTGACTGTCTTCGCGGCGGGCGACGCCTTCTCGGTCCTGCCCGACCTGCCCTGGGGCCGTCAGGCGCGCTGGCTGGTCCTGCATGACACGACGCGCGGACGCCTGGGCCTGCACGACATGACGGGCGCCGCCGTGGAGCACGACGTGAACGTCGCCGGCGAGCCGCGCGACACCGTCGTCCTCGCGTCCGGCTCCCTGGTCTCGGACGCGGCCTTCGACGGCCCGCCCGACACGGTGCGCCTGAGCGGCGCCCTGATCCGCTCGGGCCAGATAGCCGGCGCACTCGGACGGCTGACCGAGATGAGCGCCCAGTACGCCAACGAACGTGTCCAGTTCGGCCGCCCGATCGGCAAGTTCCAGGCGGTCCAGCAGCAGCTCGCCCTGCTAGCGACCCAGGCGGCCGCGGCCGGCGCCGTCGCGGAAGCCGCCTTCATGCAGGCCCGGCGGACGCCGCATTTCGCGACCACGGCCTCGGCCAAGGCCGTGGCCGGCGAAGCCGCGGGCCGGGGCGCGGCCATCGCCCATGCCGTTCACGGCGCCCTGGGCTTCACCCACGAACACAGCCTGCACTTCCTGACACGACGCCTCTGGGCCTGGCGGACGGAGTACGGATCCGACGCGCGATGGTCCGAACGGCTCGGTCGCCTCATCGCCGACGCTGGCGAGGACGGCCTGTGGCCCTTCATCACTGAAACCCTCAAGGAGCGCCCTCAGCCATGAGCGACTTTCTTCTGAAGTCTCGCGACGGCCCCGTGACCGTCTGGACCCTGAACCGACCGGAACAGCGCAACGCCTTCAGCCGCCCCGAGGACATGTACGCCTTCGAGGACGCCTGCGAGGAGGTCCGCGCCGATCCCTCCATCCGCGTCGTGGTCCTGACCGGAGCAGGCTCTGCCTTCTGCGCGGGCGGCGACGTCAAGGCCATGCGCGACCGCACCGGTCTTTTCGAAGGCTCGCCCTACCAGCTGCGCAATCGCTATCGCGACGGCATCCAGCGGATTCCCACGGCCCTCTATGAGCTGGAGACGCCGATCGTCGCCGCCGTCAACGGGCCGGCGATCGGCGCGGGCCTGGACCTGGCCTGCATGTGCGACATCCGGATCGCTTCGGAGAAGGCCACGTTTGCGGAAAGCTTCGTCAAGCTCGGCATCGTCCCGGGCGATGGCGGCGCCTGGCTGCTTCCGCGCATCGTCGGCATGCCGCGCGCCAGCCACATGGCCCTGACGGGCGACGCCCTGGACGCCAAGACTGCGCTGGACTGGACCCTGGTCACCCAGCTGACGGCGCCGGATGCGCTGATGGAGACCGCCATGGCCCTGGCGCACCGTATCGCCGGCAATCCCGGCCATGCCCTGCGCCTCACCAAGCGGCTGCTTCACGAGGGGCAACACATGCGGCTCGGCGCCCTGCTGGAATTGTCCGCCGCCTACCAGGCGCTGGCGCACCATACCTCCGATCATGCAGAAGCCGTGGCGGCCATGCTTGAAAAGCGTCCCGCGCGCTTCACTGACAGCTAGACGGAGCTCAAAATGCGCAAGGTCTTCCGCGAGGACCACGAGATGTTCCGCGATCAGGTCCGACGCTTCGTCGAGACCGAGATCGCGCCGCATCACGCCCAATGGGAACGGGACGGGATCGTGCCCAAATCCCTCTGGCTCCGGGCCGGAGAAGAAGGCCTGCTCTGCGTGACAGCGCCGGAAGCCTTTGGCGGCGCCGGCGGCGACTTCGGCCACAGCGCCGTGCTGATCGAGGAACTGGCGCGGGTCAATGCGACCGCTGTGGGCTTCACGACCCATTCCGACATCGCCGTGCCCTATCTTGTGAACTACGGCTCCGAGGACCAGAAGGCGCGCTGGCTGCCGAGGCTGATCAGCGGCGAGCTCATAGCCGTCATCGCCATGTCTGAACCCCAGATCGGCAGCGATCTGCGCGGCATGCGGACCAAGGCGCGCCGCGAGGGCGACCACTACATCCTGTCCGGCCAGAAGACCTTCATCACCAACGGCGTCAACAGCGGGCTCGCCATTGTCGCCGCCAAGGTGGAGGGGCAGGCCAATCCCAAGGACATCACCCTCTTCTGCGTCGAGGAGGGAACGCCGGGTTTCACCAAGGGCGCCAAGTTCGAGAAGATCGGCCTGCGCGGCCAGGACACTTCGGAACTCTTCTTCTCCGACGTGCGGGTGCCCGTGGAGAACCGCCTCGGCGAGGAGGGCCAAGGCTTCGCATGTCTGATGACGGAGCTGGCGAAGGAACGTCTGGTCATCGCCATCCGGGCCGCCGCCTCGCTGGAGGCCATGCTGGACAAGACGATCGCCTATACCCGCGAGCGCATCGTGTTCGGCAAGCCCCTGCTGGAGTTCCAGAACACCCGCTTCAAGCTGGCCGATGTTAAGGCGCGCACCACCATGCTGCGGGTCTTCGTCGACGACTGCCTGCAGAAGCTCCTGGACGGAGAGCTGACCCCCGAGACCGCCGCCATGGCCAAGCTTACCGGCGCGGAACTTCATGGCCAGCTGCTGGACGAACTGCTGCAGCTGCACGGCGGTTACGGCTACATGAGCGAATACGACGTCGGCCGCGCCTGGGTCGACGCCCGGGTCGCGCGCATCTACGCCGGCACATCCGAGATCATGAAGGAAATCATCGCCCGCACCCTTTGAGGGCGGTCGTCGGAGCAGAATCATGGACCTTGGCCTCCAGGGCAAACGCGCCTTCGTCAGCGCCTCCTCCGCCGGCCTGGGCAAGGCCTGCGCCCTGTCTCTGGCGCGCGAGGGCGCCGAGGTCTGGCTCAACGGACGCGATGAAGAGCGGCTGGCCCGCGCGGCGGATGAAATCCAGAACGCCGTCGGTCGCCGCCCGCATACGGTGGTCGGTGACATCGACGCCGCCGAAGGCCGCGCTGCGGCGCTTTCGGCCTGCCCCGCCCCGGACATCCTGGTCTGCAACAGCGGGGGGCCCAAGCCTGGCCATATGGACCAGTGGGATGAAGCCGCCTGGACCGAGGCCGTGTCTGCCAAGATGGTCTCCCCCATCCTGCTGATCCAGAGCCTGATCGGCGGCATGCGCGCCCGGAGATCAGGCCGGATCGTCGTCATCACCTCCGCCATGGTGAAGTCACCGCAGCTGCCCATGGCCCTGTCGGCGGGTCCGCGCGCCGGTCTGACCGCCTTCTGCAAGGCCCTGGCCCGGGAGGTCGCCGGCGACGGCGTCACGGTGAACTGCCTTCTCCCGGAGAAGATCGACACGGATCGCCTTGAGCGGATGACGCGGTCCCTGGCCCGCCTGAAAGGCGTCGACGAGAGCGCGGCCCGCGCGGAAATGGCGCGCTCGCTCCCGGCGGGACGTTTCGGCCGGCCTGAAGAAGTCGGAGACGCCTGCGCCTTCCTCTGTTCGTCCCGGGCCGGCTACATCACCGGCCAGAACCTTCAGCTCGACGGCGGGGCCTACGCCGGCCTCGTCTAGACGAACGGCCTCGCTCAAAGCCCCTCGCCCTGGGACCTCGCCAGGCGCCGCCGCCTGACCCTTCATCGTCAAAGACCGCCAGACGAGCGCCTGCGCGCCAATGCGGTGCGGCTGCTG